>NZ_AMQH01000011.1 GCF_000300195.1 Clostridium tunisiense TJ
TATATTCTATAGCCAAGGTTACCCAGAAGCTACAACTACAGCTAAATACTTAGTTGATCAGTGGATGAACTCTCCAGGACACAGAGCAAACATTTTAAGTGCTAACTGGACTAAAATGGGTGCAGGAGTAGTATTCAGCAGCCAAGGAAACTATGTTTACGCAACTCAACATTTCTCAACTAACTAATATTAAAACTTAAATGATTATAGCTTTTAAGAATATAATAGGAGCTGTTACACAACTTACTTATAAGTTGTGTAACAGCTCCCTTTTATTCACTAGTTGTTTTTATGTTAGGTAATTATTACTCTACCACTATAAAAAACTCATAATCATTTCATTCATCTTCTTTATAATTTTTACTACTACTTATCGAAAAGTCCTCCTCCATTAGAATTTCTTCTAGCCTTCTGTCCTTGACCTAAAGTTTTTGCTGGTCTTTCTACTGCTCCTTGTTTTGCGCTTTTTGCTTTTTTAGCTTCGATAATTTTTTTCATCATTTCTACATTCTTCTCTGACATAGTAATCTCCTTTAAAATCTATTTATTAGCAATTTCATTTACTATTACTTTATTTAACTTGTAATTTTCATAAAAGTATTTTACCACATTTTTATAGCTTATTCCTACTATAAAGTTATTACTGAAGATAATTCTTTATTATTTTTTTCATTTTTTCCTTATTTTGCTCAAATTGAGTAAATCTATGTCCATTAGCCCCTGAAGGATGAGGAAAGCCTTTTAGACATTGTTCTTCCTTTAATACTCCTGATTTAATTAAATCCTCAAGAACTTCTTCCACAGATTTGCCTAGTGGTATAAATAGTCCATGTTTTAAAGCTTCTACTTGAGGATAGAAATAGTTCTTTACATACTTCAACAGTAAATCATTCTTTAACAGCTTAGGCCTATGGCCTGTATAGTTTTTTCCATCTACAAATACTGCAAAAGGAATTACGGAAGTAGTATGAAGTAAGTAATCTTTGCTTCCAAATAGCTCACTGCAACTTTCTATTCCTAGCACCTTGTTTAGCTCTAATTCATTTAACATATCTATAATATTCTTTCGTATGACTCCATAAAATCTTCCTTCACTTTTACATATATACGGTATTTCTTCTAAGGGTATGCTTCTCTCAATGGCCTTCCGTGCTACAGCAATGGACTTACTCATTTGTTGAAATCCAGGAGTTATTCCAATTATAAAAATCTTAGCTTTTGTATTAACATATTCATTATGAGTGCAATAAAAAATCTCCATATTTCCTTGGTTCTCTATAAAGAAGTCAGCGGTTAGTATTTCAGCCTTTTCATAAGATTCTTTTAGAGGAAGCTTCCTTATTCTGTCATAATAATGTTCTAGATCTAAATAATTCATAGTTGTCCCCCTAAATTTATAATGGTAACTTAAAAGAAATTAGAATTTGATTATAGTAAAAAAGTAGCAGGAATAAATCCATGCTACTCTATTTTTATCTAATTAAGAATTTTTCATTACAATATTTTCAATATTATTTGCTACTTCTTCACAACTATCACAACATTTTTCTAATAAGCGGTATATTTCTGTCCATATCATTAACTCAATTGGATCTTTTGAATTTCTGTATAGATTACGTACCCCGTTAATATAAAGCATATCGCCTTCTTCTTCTAAACGGTTAACTTCTACAATCGCATCATGAAGAGTTTTTGATCTTTTAAAGTTCTCAAATTCTACTAATGCAGAGTTCATAGATTTACAACAGCTCATTATTAACTCTGTAAACTTAATTATTTCTGGTCTAATAACTTGCACATTATACATCTCAACACCAATTAGTACATCTTCTATTGAGTCTATTACGTCATCAATATTATCAGTAATGCTGATGATATCTTCTCTTTCTATTGGTGGAAGAAATTCTTTAACTAATCTATTAGTTATTTTATGTTTTTCAAGGTCTGCTGTATGTTCAATATTATGCATATCTTTTACTTTTTGTTCTGCAGTTTTCACATCATAATTATGTAAGGTATCATTTAAAATTTCAGCAGCTTTTAATGAAAAATTTGATAACTCAACAAAAGCCTTAAAATAATTAAAATCTCTACTATTTTTCATTCTTATACTTTCCTTTCGCTTTTAAAATATTTTCATAAAAATATAGGCCATTACGTATCCAACGATACCACAACCAGGGAATGTTAAAACCCAAGCTAGTACCATTTCTTTTACTATGCTCCAGTTAACAGCTGAAATTCTTTTTGAAGCACCAACACCCATAATTGCTGTTGTTTTAGTGTGGGTAGTACTAACTGGTACACCAAACACAGAAGAAACTAATAAACAAACCGCTCCTGCTACGTCAGCAGCGAAACCTTGATAAGTTTCTAATTTTACCATACCCATACCCACTGTTTTAATAATACGATAGCCTCCTATTGAAGTACCAAGTGCCATTACTAAGGAACAAAGCACCATTAGCCATATAGGAATTGTAAAGTTAGTAACATTAGCTTGGCCATTAGCAAGAAATATACCTAACATGAAAACGCCCATAAACTTCTGACCATCTTGTGCCCCATGCATAAACGCCATTGCTGCTCCACCAGCTACCTGTGCATTTTGGAAAAACACTTTAGTTTTACGTCTATCCATAGATTTACATACGGATTGTATAATACGAACCACTAAGAAACCAAATCCTAAACCCATTATAGTGGACATAAATAATCCATAAATAACTTTCATCCATTGCTCGCCATTTATACCTGAAAAGCCACCTTGCAGTGCTATTGCTGCTCCAGATAGTCCTGCTATTAAGGCATGACTTTCACTAGTTGGAATTCCAAGGGCCCAAGCTGCTGTTGCCCATAATACAATTGCAAACAATGCTGCACATAGTGCAATTAATGCATCAGTAGAGTTTCCTCCAAAGTCAACCATTTTATAAATGGTTTGTGCAACTGTAGCATTAAATATAGTCATAACTAATACGCCTAAAAAATTAAAAATTGTAGCCATTATTATGGCTTTCTTTGGACTAATTGCTCTTGTAGAAACACAAGTTGCAATTGCATTAGGTGCATCAGTCCAGCCATTTACCAAAATAACACCCAATGTAAGTAATACTATTATAAATAATGCCGGGTTTGATATTAGCTGCTGCAAAAAATCTCCCAAAGTAATACTCATTTTTAACCTCCACCTATTTTGAAAATTGATAATTCCCTTTAGTCACAAATAAAATATAGCACTTGTTTTATAGAATATCAATTAGTAACATAAACTTAACATAGATTTAACATTAAATATTTTGTATCTTCTGAATAATTCTTTAAATGTATTGTTGTTTAGAGTAATATACTATACCAATTATATTGTTTTTATTTATATAAAAGAAAAGTAGCAAGAAATTATTCCTTCTTACTACTTTAACTGATATTTTTATACAATTATATTTGTTCACTTTTTATAAGTTGGTAGGTCCATTTTGAGAATCATTTTCTTGAAATTGAGCTAAATTGTTATTGTTATCTTGATTAAAGGAATTAGCTTTTCTGCTACTTATTTTATTAAGCAAATAAACACTTACTATTAAAACCACAAACAAGCCCAAAATACCATATAAAAACCCCATAAAAATCCTCCTATAAAATTATTGAACAATTAGTAAATCTTTACATTAATTATATGCCAATAATTATTAGTTTACAACAATTTTCCCGTAAATACTGTGATAATAACATAAAGCTTATAGTTATCCTCTTATTAACTGTTGTTTTTATATTTTGAAATCTCTTATTATTACAATTTCTTATATAATATAACTATGATGGTAACTCTTATAAATTTTACATAAACATAAATTTAACTTCAACTTAATTAACTAAATCCTTAAAACTAAGACTACTTCAAGGATTACTAATTATTTTTTAAATGTAGCTTTTCAACTTTTCCTTTGTTTCACAATCAGCGAAACATGCTTCTATGCTATTGAAATATATTTTTTTATAATCCTCATGATTCATATTAAACTCTTTCAATACAATTTCACATTCCTTAGTCATGTTTGTATTTGATACAGTTCTGTTATCAGTATTTATGGTTACCCTTATTCCATCTTTATGAAAATCCTGTATAGGATGCTCAATAAAGCTATTTACTGCTTTTGTTTGAATATTACTTGTAGGGCACATTTCCAGAACCACCTGCTTACTTTTAACAACATCATAAGCTTCCTTGCAATTTTTTATATACACTCCGTGTCCAATTCTCTCTGCGCCTAACATTTCTACAGCTTCCAATACATTTTTCCCAATACCAGTTTCCCCAGCATGAATAGTTACTCTATACCCATATTCTCTGGCTAAAGAAATTGGTTCATAGAACTTTTCACAAAAGCCTTCTTCTTCAGAAGAGCATAAGTCTATAGCAACTACTCCCTTACCAAGAAACTTTCTACCTGCTTCTACTACCTGAAAAGCCTTTTCTACAGCCATGGTTCTCATACATCCTAGTATTAAGTTTCCCTTTATATCATATTTTTCTTCTCCATCTCTAATTCCTTGCAATACACTTTCTATAACCTGTTCTATAGTAAGTCCTTTTTTCGTATGAAGAACTGGTGAAAATCTCACCTCAATATATTTTACATTTTCTCTTGCGCAATCTTCAAGTAATTCAAAGGTAATTCGTCTTAAGTTCTCCATTGATTGCATTACCAAGTTTGGAAGAGAAAACCTCTTTAAGTACTCATCTAAAGATTCACAATCTAAAGGTGCAGTGACGTGTTCATTTATTATATCTATATCAAAAGATGGAATACTTAAATTCTCTTTCCTTGCTATATCAATTATTGTTTCAGGCCTTACACTCCCATCTAAATGACAATGAAGTTCAACCTTAGGTAATTTTAATAAACTCATATTCTTATCCCCCTAACTTAAATATATAAATTATTGACTATTAATCTATTCCTTAACCAATTAAAAGGAACCCAATTAAATAATGAAATAAACAAATTTTGTATAATAAAAAATCCTGATTACGAAGAAAATACACATAGAGTATTTTCTTCGTAATCAGGAATTATTGGCTCCTGGTAGAAACCCCCAAACCATATTATTGGAGTTATACGAAGTTGAAAAATCATTATTTTTATATTAGTATAATGATTATTATTTTTAATGTCAAGATACTTTTAAATACGTTTAAATATCATACCAGGCTCTCCATAAGAAGCTGCAGTATCTCGTCCACCTATTACTAGTCTATCCACTTTCCCCGATTCATTTTTTAAGAAAATTGCATCTAAGGTACTTGCTTCTATGTGAAAACTATTGTTGTAAATTGGTATAAGTCTTTCTTTGTAAGTTTCATTAATGTAAAAAAACAATCTGCCCTTTTCTAGCACTACTGGAATTTTCCTTTGGATTTCTCCATTTAAATAAGTTCCTACATAATTTTCTAAAATGTCACAAGGGACAGCTCCATCTTCTAAATGTTTCACCTTTAAAAACTTTAATATATCTTCCTTATACTTATCCCAATTTCCTTCTGAATTCTCTATATCCACCTTATTTATGCCAAGTTCATCATAAAGTTCATCTCCAATAGATCTATATTCCCTAAAGAATTCTATTGCACCCTCTATGCCAGTTAAGTTTTTGCTTTTTCCATAACTACTTTCACAAACCATGGTTACAATATATTCTGTAAAGTCAGCTCCCCTAAATTCCAAAATCTTTTTAATGGAATTTTCCACATCTTTTTCATAGAGATATATTAATGTGGGATTGTATCCTTTAACAGTTGTTAAAAGCTTACTCACATATTTTTTAATTTCTTCCCTAGGTTTATTACTTAAAAGCATAGTAACGATGGGACCTTGAAATAAACTACTTTCTATAACAGTAATTTCTTCTGATGAATCTACTTTCTTACTAAACTCTTCCCATTTCTTACCTTTAAGATCCATATAACTTTCCACGTTACTATTTTCTACATCTAAACCCTCTAATTGTTCAATAAGCTCTTCGGGTATTATTCCTTTATATTTACGTTGAAGTTCTATATATTTATAAAAATATTTATTATACTTTTTTTCTACTTCTGTTTCTAATATACTTCTGAAATCTGAGTATTTGTTTAGTAGTTCCTCATAATCTTTCCTATCTAAACATGCAACACTACAAAATTCTAAGGGATGATATAAACCTACTTCATAGTACCATTGTGCCTTTATATTATTTCTTTGAAGTTGATGTGCAATAAATTGAGCTATGGTAGATTTTCCCGCCCCTGGAAGTCCCTCTACTATTATTAACTTAGAACTTAAGTCCATTATTTTATCCCCCTGTATTTTAAGTTTATTATCCTTTAAAACCTACTGTTTAAAAGCTTCCACCACCGCCACCATGGGTTTCTCCACTGCTGCTAGTGTGAGTGCTACTATTATTATCACTATTAGATGAAGTTTCTATTTTAGTTCTTGAAATAGCTTCCCTTATGAAATCATCTCTCGAATCTAACAACTTGAAGGTGCCACCTTCATAGGTTCTGCTATTTATTGTCACTTTACCTTTGCTTGACAGGGAGGCTATAACAGTGGTAGCTACAGCTATACCAGCAGCTATTAAATACATTGGGAAGAACTTTATCATTGTTTTAACTCTCTTTAAATAAGGTTCTTTGGGTGCTGTAGGATCTTTTATAACTTTCTGTCCTTCAGGTACCCCTAGTTTTCCGTAGTTACTTACAGCTTTAATAAAAACTTTGCAACCTTCTCCATACTTTTTACTACCAAGTTCCTTGGTAACCTGCTTTATCATATCCTTTATTCTTCCATCAGTAAATATATTGATTGCCTTACCTTTGGTACTTATCCAAGCTTCCCTTTTTTCCATATTAATAAGAATAAGTATCCCTGAATGATCTGTTCCAATTCCATAGCCATTATTGTCATAATAATCATCTGCAAAAGCTCTAGAACTTTTCCCCTTAGTATCTTTAGTGATAACTACAACTACGTCAAGACTTAAATCCTTTTTTACATCCTCAATCATAGTTTGAATTTCTTGAGCTTCACTATTTTGTAATAAATTCATATAATCTTTAACATTTTTTTCTTCAGCTGCACTAACCTTAATTGTAGGCATCATAATAAGAAAAATAAATACAAGAGTTATAGTGCCAATTTTCTTAAACAAATAAAGCACCTCCAAACACAGCTATCATCCATACTGCAAAAAATATAATTCCAGCAAAAACCACTTGTTTTTTCACACTAATAGGAGTATCTCCAACCACTTTACCTGTTTGACCATTAACCATAAACACATGTTCTTTCCCCTTATATTTATTTATTAATAGATATATAGGTAACATAGAGTAGTCTTCATTAGCATTAGATATATTTACATCACTACTTCTAGTAGAGTAAGTTGCATATCCATCCACAGTATTTTTTAATCCTTCCTGAAAGTAATCCTCAACTCTTTCCTTTAAAATCCCTCTGGCCTCCCATGCTTCCACATCATATTTTTCAGCCATAAATCCTGACATATATTGCATAGAAAAATCCTTCAGATCCTCATAATTATATGGCTCAATTAAATGCATGAACTTATCATCTAACTTTTTTGAGGCATCCACAGGAACTTTGTGATATTCTGCATTTCCTCTACGAAAAACTCTATAATACCTAGTGTTAGTATACCTATATTCACCGTCAGACCAAGAGCTTACCGTAGTTCCCTCTCCATTAATAACTCCCTCTACATGACAATCAAAAAGCCAAAAGGGAGCATATATTCCTGTTATCTTATCAATTTCCCTTTTTCCTTTAAATTCATCCGGTACAAATCTACGTTTTCCAATCCACTCTTTATAAATATCTCTAGCTTCTTCTTGAGTTAATCTAAAAGGAATTAAGTTTTTAGGCTTAAACTTGCCTGAAAATCTACTCTTGATAATAGTTGGGCTTTTACAATACAAACAAAAGGTAGCAGAAGTGGTGCCATCTGCAATTAGTTCTGCTCCACAACTTGTGCACTTATAGGAATCTAACTCAAGATTATCCTCCTCTGGTGTTTTACTTTCTTCTTGCTGATACGCATCATCAAGCTGCTCTTTTGTAAATTCACTAAAACAATAATTACATTTCCAATTCTGAGTTGGAGGGTGAAATTCCAACCCTGCTTTACAACTGAGACACTTATACTCTTTTACTGAACTCATTATAACTCTCCTCGCAAATTTCTAGCTATTGAATTGCTTATCTGCATCATCAAATTTATCTCCACACTTGGGACAAAAGGCAGGTGAGTTTTTAGGGTTTTCTGGAACCCATCCACACTTATTGCATTTAAACCTTACTTCTATTATTGAGCTATCAGGCTTCTTCCTACCACAGTTAGAGCAAAATAAGTCTTCTGTTACCTTGCCACAGGAGCAAGTCCATTTCTTATCTTCTGGTCTCTTAGACCCACAACTTGGGCAGAACATACCTTCACTAACTTTTCTTCCACAACTACATTGCCATCCATTTTCTTCATTAAGCTCCTTAACAGCTTTCTTAGCTCCACATTTAAAACAAAAGTTAGCTTCAGGAGCCATGGTATTTCCGCAAGTACACGTCCATCCACCTACTGGTGTTGATGTAATATTACTTTGTTGATTCACCACTTGCTGATTATTCATAGTTCCCATGGCATTACTAGCATTAATACCCATAGACATTCCTGCAAATCCTAGCATGGCTCCGCCCTCATTAGACCCTGCTGCCTCTAACCCAGAAGCAAGACTTCCTGTCATACGAGCTGCTCTTGCATTTGGATCAAATAATATAGAGTCATTTGCATACTTTTCAAGTAAGCTATCTGTTTTCTCATCAAAGGATATTCCTGCAATACCCACACTATGGATATAAAATCCTCTTTTAGTAAGCCATTCTTTATCTAAAACCTCAGCCATATACTGGCCAAGCTCCAGGGTTTTTGTTGCTATATCTGAAACTAGCACCTGGTTTCCAGCTAAACTTGCTAGAGCAGTAGTATATGCTTGTAAAAATTCATTTAAATATTGTTCTGCCATATGGCTAGTTGTAAGAGTACTCTTTCCTGACTTGCTACAAACTTCAGTATAAAAAAGTATAGGGTCTCCTATTTTTATTGAGTATGTTCCAAAGGATGTAACCTTGCAGGGTACTACTCTTCCTGGTACTAATACCCTATCAGTATAAGACACTGGATTTCTTGTTCCAAATCTAATATTAGGAATTTCTTGCTTATTTATATAAATAACTCTTTGCTTTACTGGGGTTATACCACCAAATTTAAATCGTTCCCAAGAATCCCTTAAAGTACTCATTAGTCCCTCAGATCTTTGAATAGCTCCTCCACCTGGATTTCCATATTCCGAAATTTCTGCCCCATGTTCTGATTGAAAGAATATAGATGGGGAACTAGAGTTATCAACTTCATAATAACCGGGTTCATCAGTAGCTGAAATAATTCTTCCTCCATCAACTAAAAGCATAAATACATTTTCAGGTACATGTATAATTGATCCATTTGAGATCACATCTTCACTGCCTCTTCTATTTGAACTACGCCAATCTCCCTTTCTAACAAAAACTCCATAAGAAGCCAAGGTTGAATTATCCATTTGTTCAGGCTCGATGGTTTCAAGCCATTGATCTGCAAAGGCCCCTCCAATTGAACTAATAGCTGCTTTAAAAATACCCATGAATTTATCTTCCTTTCCAAATATAAATAACATTTTCCTATAATTACTTGTAACATTTATATGAAATACTACTTTTATTTATCCATAAAATACATAAATCTAAAAAATCTTACAATTAATTATATCATAAACTACCTTATTAATGCTTTTATATTTTATAGCTCTTACAGTAACCTTCTTTGTCACTGAAATTACATTTACACATATAATATATTACAACATGGTACAAGCATAAAAAATTTTATAATAAGGAGTTAATACTATGATAGGATTAAATAAAATCACCCCCTATAACGGGTTTTATCCAGATCCAGTTCTTGGTCAGCAAAACAACTACGCTTGGTCAATGTCTGAATTAGGTGATTATATTTATGTTGGTACAGGAAGAAATATAGTATTCTCAGTTGCGGTAGGAGTTTTTAATATTCCACCAGATAGAGTTCCAAAAGCCTTTATTCCAGTTCTTCCACCTGATATGAATGCGGAAATTTGGCGCTATAATAAAAATGGAAATGAACCTTGGGAAAGAGTTTTTAAGTCAACTCCTGAAAATTTTAGTAACGGCTTTAGATTTATGATTAACTACACTCTAAGGGATGGAAGAGAAATTCTTGTTGCTGCTGGAGGAAACTTTACTGGTTTAAATATTTTAGTCAGTGAGAATGGTACTGATTGGATACAAGCAAATACTGGTCTTTCAGCTGGAAATACCGTAAGAGCTATGATAGTTCACAATGGTAGACTTTTTATGGGAGTTATGACTGGCTTAGGTGGCAGCGATGAAACTATTTTATATGAAACAGAGAATCCTCTAGCTGGTTGGCGTAGAGTGACCTTTGGTGGCACTGTGGACAATCCAAGAGGAGAAATAGCTTCTATGGAATCCTTTAATGGTCATCTTTATCTTGGAAACTCAAGACCAGGAGGTTTCGAAGTTTGGCGCACTAAAGGGTATGAACCCATAGAGAATCAATGGAAGTTAGTTGTGGATAAAGGTGCTGGAGATGCTTATAATGAACATGCGCTTAGCATGAAAGCCTTTAAGGGTCACCTATATGTAGGTACTGGAATTTGGTTTGGTATTTACAGTATAGCAAGTACTCCTTCTAATCCAAGGATAATCCCTCCAAAGGGCTTTGATTTGATAAGAGTATGTAAAAACGATAGATGGGAAGTAATAGTTGGAAGTACACCACTATCCCCTACTAACCCTACAACTGATGGTATTAGAAATCCAAGAATTCCAGCTGGTTTTGGATTCATTTCCAATGCCTACTGCTGGCAATTAGAAGAATATAACGGTAAGCTTTATTGCGGTACTTGGGATTGGTCAGTGCTTATTCCTACTATTATTTTATCTATAATTAGCAATTTAGATGATATAATAGAACTTCTAAGAAATAATCCATCTACTTTAGATATAGTTTTACCAAATAATTTAACCCTTCCTTCCTTAAATGAAGAAAACTTGGGTAATCTTATTCCTATAATAAAAGCTATACTAAAATTTATTTTAAGGTCACTTCCAACTATGGGAGGAGATCTGTGGGTTACTGAAAGTGGAGAATGTTGGCTACCCGTTTCTTTAAACGGTCTTTGTAATCCTAAGAACTATGGGATTAGAAAACTCTTCTCAGCTGATGATGGCAGACTTTATGCAGGAACAGCAAATCCTTATGAAGGTTGTGAGGTTTGGAGATCTGAACCCCAAGGTCCATGTTATCGAGATTGTTTATAGCATAGAATAACTACTGAATGTATCAACAAGATTAATCAAAATATACAGATAAAATCCTCGCTAATTTTTATTACAGATATATAGCTTACTTTAGACTTCCAAGGTGAGAATGTATTTTATTCATTCCCCAAAACCTTAAGGGAACCCATGTAGGATTAATGTATAAGTTAAGTCTTGTCTTTGGTTCCTTATAACACTAGTTTTAACAACTTCAGGTAATTTTTAAGGAGATGGTGATAAGTCCATCTCCTTTTTTATTGGTAAATATATTTCATTGTAGCTTATTTTTGAAGAACTGATGGAATTTAATTTTTATGCTTATTTCTAAATCCATATTCGCCTGAAACCCTTCTTCCAATACCATTTATCTTTCCAGTAATGCAACTTCTGCAATGACCTGGGGTATCGTTAACGCAAATTTTTCCTGGATAAAGAGCATAAAGCTTTCTATACTCTCCTTCAGTAACATTAGGCATAACTACATTTGCTCCACTTTGAAGTGCAATAATTCTTCCCTGCTTATTTAAAGACTCCATAGCAGTTGTAGCTGGAATGTTTATATCTGGAAGTAGTAACCTTGTAATTGCCATAACTTTTAAGCTAACAGTAAAATCTCCGCCCTTTTCACCCTTCAGTGGAGTATCTTCGTTAGGTATGAAAGGTCCTATTCCAATCATATCTGCATTAATGCTTTTAAAGAATAGTATATCTTCTGCAAGCGATTCCATAGTCTGGTTTGGAAGTCCAACTAAACAGCCTGTACCAATCTCAAAATCTAGTGCTTTTAAATCCTCAAGACATCTAATCCTTTCTTCATGACTCATACCTGGGTCCATATCTTGGTAAAGCTTCTTATCTGTAGTTTCAATTCTTAATAAGTATCTGTCTGCTCCAGCCTCCTTATAAGCTTTATATTCCTCAGTGGTCTTTTCTCCAAGGCTTAGAGTCATAGCTACATTAAGTTTTTTAATCTCCTTAATTATATAAGTCATTCTCTCCACATTATAATAATCATCTTCCCCACCTTGAAGCACTAACGTCTTGTAACCATAACCAACAGCCTTTTTAGCTAAGTCAACGATTTCCTCTGGTTGAAGTCTATATCTTTTTATGTTACTATTCTGTGCTCTAAGTCCACAGTAAAGACAGTTTCTCTTACATATATTTGTAAACTCAATTAATCCTCTTAAATGAACCTCATCTCCAACATACTGCTTTCTTACTCTATCAGCAGCTTCAAAAAGCTCCTTGTCATACTCATTGCTATTTAATAAGGAAACTATTTCTTCCTTGGTCAACTGATGTATTTCTTCTGCCTTTTTAATCAAATCCAGCATAAAAACGCCTCCTAACTTTGTTCTTATTGCAAACTTATATATATATTTAAATACAATAAAATTTCTTTACTAAATAAATTTCTGTATTTTCTTACATTATATCAGAAATTTAAGAACATTCCATCCAAAGATGATAACTTGTTTCAACTAATAGTTTAGTTTATCATAATTATTGTAAACCATGGGATTATTGTATATATATGGATAATAATTTATGATTATATTATAGAAACCGGTTTTAAGTAATAATTGGAGATGATATAAGGATGGATATAAGAAAAATAGGTGAATATATACAAAGCCTAAGAAAAAAGAAGGGTATAACCCAAACTCAATTAGGTGACAGACTTAATGTATCTTATCAAGCTGTCTCAAAATGGGAACGTGGAGAAACTCTTCCTGATACTTCTCTGCTACTTGATTTGTCGAGTATCTTAGAAACTACAGTAGATAATATTTTAAATGGAGGGGAAAAATTGATGAATTTTAATAAAAAAATATCAACTAAGGATATTAAACTTGGCATAGATAATTTATCAACTATAGGGAGCTTAATTGGTAAAGATAATACTATTTATATCGGCATGGTAGAAGGCATAAATAATAAAATGAATATAGATTTAGAGGAATGCTTCAGTGATCCTTATAAAAAGGAAGCATTAGTTGTAGAGATAATAGTACAAAACCTTATAAATGGTGACTATGTAGATATTTCTGATGCACAGAGCTATTTGCAATATGATCATTGGAAAAACATGGTATCTAAGTATGCTAACAAATACGGAATTAAATAAATCATGTAATATTTATCTTAATTGATTTTAAATAGGCTAGTAGAAAATCTTTCTACTAGCTCTTTTTATTTATAAAGCCTCTTCTTATTATGTCCTATGATTTTCATACTATTAAATTCAATAAAACTGTGAATTGCCTCAATATCATATATAATGGTTTACCCTTATACTTTATCAAAAGTAGCTGTGTATATACTCTGTACAACATAATTGCTTAAATTCTGAAAAGCTATTTAGAAAGAATTTTTTTCAATAAATTCAGTAATTAATATGACCAATTAGCAAAATAGGAAAAGAACTATACTTACCTATATGATAAAATATATTTACAGTACTGAAATAATCTTAATTAATGGAGGCCTCAATGGATTATATTGATATAACTCAAAAGGTATTAGACTATATAGATAATCATATAACAGAAAAACTTACTGGTGAAGAATTAGCAAGCTTTGCTGGATTTTCATCTTATCACTTTTATAGAATCTTTCGAGATATTATTGGTGTAACCATAATGAATTATGTTACAAAACGAAAGCTTCAATTTGCTTTATATGAACTAAGTAATGGAGGAAAAGTATTAGATATTGCTTTAAATTATGGTTTTGAAACCCATGCTGGTTTTACTAAGGCCTTTAAAAAGTATTTTGGATATGCTCCAAATTTTTATCGAATTCACGCCCCTATAACAATGCCTCAAAGAGTTGACTTGGAAAAATTAAAAGAAATTAAAATTGGAGGGGTTATAATGGAACCTAAAATGATTGAAAAACAAGCTTTTAAAGTTGTTGGTTATAAATTTGAAACTACCTTAAAAAACAATGCTCACTCAAGAGATATTCCTGCCTTTTGGGATAAATGTAGTACTGGAGATGCTGAGAAAAACTTATATGCTTCTCAGAACACAGTAAAGCACGGAGAATATGGAATTTGTGTAAACACTAATCCATATTCAGACGAATTTTCTTATGTATTAGGGGTGGAGGTTACTGACTTTACAAATGCTAAAGAAGATATGTATACCCTGGAAGTCCCTAAGGCAACTTATGCTGTTTTCACTACACCTACCGTTGAAGATGAAAATTTTGTTGTCTCAATTGAAGGTACTTGGAAATATATTCTTGAAGAATGGCTTCCAAATTCAGATTATGAAATTGATGATTCAAAATTAGATTTTGAATTTTATGATGAACGTTGTCACCCTTGGGAGTATGAAAAACTTTCCATGGATATCTATGTACCAATAATAAAAAAATAATGTGGGATTTTTCCTGTGAATCTCATATTTTGCAGTAGAACTAAAACATGAGATTGTCATAAAAGAAATATTAAACAACTCAATATCATTAAAACCATGGATAAATGAAGAAGTCAGTTCTTTATTATTCATGGCTTTATTACTATTTAAAACTCTTATGTTATCACCCTTATGTGTAACAACGGTAATGGATAGAATACTAATTTATCCTCTTCCTAGTATTTACTTCTTGCATGTTTATACAAGTTTTTCATTAAGTATCACCATATATCTTTTAAATTTTTAAGCCCACTCCAAGTTAAAAACATTTGGGATGGTGCATAAAATAACCAAACTAAATATCCAGCAAAAAAACTAGTTCTTGGAGAAATCATGGTTCTTAGTGAACTCATTCCTAATATAGTGTGCAATCCTACATTTAAGTCACAAAGAAAGAATAAGACCATTCCTAAAGCTATTAATACTGAAGCCCCTTTGGGATATTTACCTCTCCTTAGGAGACTGCAAGCTGAGTAAACACTGGTTAATAAAAATGCAGCATAAACCAATGCAAATACTATTAACTTTCTATTAGTATATTCAGGTTTAATATTAAGTAAAATTATCAAAACTAAACCTAAAGCTATAATAATGAAAACAATACTTCTGTAGCTCTTATATCCCATAAGAGAATGCCTTATTATATAAGTTACTTGAACTAAACAAAAGAATAAAATTCCAAGTTCATAATTATCCTTTAACAAAAGATGATAGTCTGCAATTAAAGTTAAGAATCTAGCTAATTGTAGTAAAAAAGTATCTCTTTTATTATGCCCATCACTACCTATGAGTAGAGTTATAATAAGGCAAAGTAAAATAACAGAGTACTTTAAATATATTGAATGCACATTGCCCAAACTTTTAGTAATAACATCTATGTATAAAAATATTATATAAATTAAGATAACTATTATTGAACTTAATTTAACACATGCTCTCTTAAATAACCCTAAATTATTTATCATAAATAAACTCACCCTAACATTTTATTTGTTATAGTATATGAGTTAAGGTAAATTTCTACTTCCTTTATAATCTGAAATTTATTCATAAGCTCTAAAAGTATTAAAGGAACCACCTTACCTCCCTTGTAGTTGGGATAGGAAGTTAGTTCCTTAAAATAATAAATTAGCCCTTTATTTTATCCAATCTCTTCAATAGGATGATCTTCTAACTGAACAAATACCCAGGTTTTCCCTCCATCATTTGATTTATATTTTGCCATTACAGTACCACCTTTAAAATCCCCTTGTTCTCCTTGCCCTACCAAAAGAAACAATTGGCCCTGTTCAACATAGGGTATTTCTGGCTGAATAAAGGGTTCCAAAGTTACTCCCATCCACTGTTCTTTAACTACAGGTAATACTATTGGCTCAAAGGTCTTTCCTCCATCTTCTGTTCTATAAAAATTTGTTTCAGCTCCCTCAATTTTTGGATAACTCATAAACCCCACCTTCTCATCTATGAATCCTCCGGAATATAACAAACTGGTTCTTGGTCCAGCCCCCATCTCTTTCCATGTAGTTCCACCATCAGTAGTTTGATAAATACTTTGTCCTTCCTGAGACATAGCTCTACCACCTGCTACAATTGCATAGCCAACTTTTACACTAGGAAAACTACAAAATCTCACTCTTGCACTATCTAAATCTGAGTTAATTTTTGCTGTACTCCAATTTTCCCCCATGTCTTCTGTGTAAGTAATCATAAGCTCACTTTCTCTGGAGCCACCATAGATAAAAGCTGTCTTTTCTGGAGTAATCACATAGCTTCCCTCTTGCAACTTATTGTAATAAGCTTTCCCATCTCCAACCTGTACTAAGGCTTCTAAAGAAACTGGGACTTCCTTCCACGCCTTTCCACTATCATAACTAACATATAAAATCCTATCTTGAATTTTATATGTATACTTTTGCTCTTTATACGGAACTTCATTTACATATTTATTTTTGTATTCATCTTTTTCTTTTTCACCACTAGTATTATATTTTTCTAAATCATAGCCTGCAGGTCTTTGAAACTTTGTCACAGTATAAATACTATTTTCATTAGAAGTTGGTTTTTCTGAAAACCATAAAACCCATTGACATTGTATTTTATCTTCTTGTACTGCTCCATTTAAAAGAAATGCTAGGTTTTCATTTAATTTCTTTGGAACAACTGAAAAGTTTATTTGAATAATGTTGTTTTCTAAAACATTAATGCTATCAATAGTATAATTAATAATTTTCTTGTTACGAGATAGATACTTTTGTTGATATTGACCCATATATTTTTTAAGCCACTTTTCTCCAATCAGATTAATTCCCTCTGTGTTACTCTCAATAAAATAGTTTTCAACAGGCAGAATTATAGTTTTACTTTGCTGATATCTATAATATATAAAGTAGCTCAAGGCTATTATTAGTATTGTTATAATAGCAATAATACTTAATTGTATTTTCCTTTTTGGTTTATCATAGTTATTTACGGACATATCTTTTAAATTCTCCTTAATTTATTGCACCACCTATTAAAATTCAAATTTAACTGGTCTTAAAAATAAATCTAACAGTGTCTGGGCAGCTTCTTTTTCATTGAAAATCACCTGAGCTAAAGCATCGCAAATTGGCAATTCCACATCATATTGTTTTGATAACTGTTGAAGTGCCTCAATGGTTGCAACTCCTTCAGCTAATTTATTAAATCTTTTCTCTCCTACAAAATCTTCTCCAAATCTTCTATTGTTGCTAAAAGGAGAAAATAAGGTTGCCTCATAGTCTCCAAGATGACTTAATCCATAAATAGTAATATCATTTCCTCCCATGGCTCTCACAAGTCGAGATATCTCCCTAGTGCCTCTTGCCATTAATGCACCTTTTAAACTACTGTAGTTAAGTCCATCTAGCATACCTGCAGCTATTCCCATTACATTCTTAGTGGCAGCTCCAATTTCATTTCCAATGAGATCTTGCCCATAATAGAATCTAATCAAATCACTATTGAATGTATTAACAATAGTCTTGGTTACTTCTATATTTTCACTGCCTATTACCATACAATTTGGTATATCCCTAACAAAGTCTTGAACATGTCCTGGTCCTAGCCAAACTGCTAAATTTACACTAGAACCTACTTCCTCCTTAAAAACTTGAGACAATCTCTTTCCACTAGTAGCCTCTAGTCCTTTCATGCATAAAACAAATATTTTATTTTGCGCATCAGGTAATAACTTTAATTGCTTACCTAAATTACGTAGTTGTTGAGCACTTATTGAAATAATTATTATATCTGCAAAGGAAACTGCCTCCTCTAAAGAATTTGTCAGTTTCATTTCCTCAGATATAGTTAAATATTCATTTTTTCTTTTTTCCTTTAACTGAAGAAGATTTGCTGATCCTTCTCTTCCCCATAGAGATACATTATGACCAATTTTACTCGCATACCAAGCTAAAAAGGTACCCCATCTGCCACATCCTAAAACTGAAATATTCATTTTAATCACCTCAAATTTATAAAATATACTTACTCTTTAACAATCAAATTCCATGTCTATAAAATTAATTTAAACTCAATTACCTTCCTGAACCTAAATCACCTTTGCTTTTAAATCTTTTTTCATATTTATTAAGTACATGATTCAAGCATTCCTCTAAATTAGTGTTAGTTTCATTGGCTAAGCAGATAAGAGAAAATAATACATCCCCAACCTCACTATTCCATTCTTCAGTTTTACTAAAAACCTTGTTACCATAGTCAGTTCCTTTCAAAACCTCCTTTGATAACTCTCCAACCTCAGATGCTAAGTCAATAATTCTCACATTAACATTTGAATTCATTCCCTTGCTCTCAGTAAAGCTCCCAACTGCTTCTTGAATATGTTGTAAACTCATACTTATCCGACCTTTCAAATTATAAATATCCTATCTATAGCTTTCAATTCAAATATACAAATTAATTACTTAAGCACGAAGCCTTATATCCTAACAGATATAAGGCTTCTATTTACACTTATCAAGTAATTCAACAATATTAACATAATTATTATACCACAGTGCCATTATGTGTAAAACCAATATTGAAATCTAGTTATAAATATTTATTCTTATATTTATAACTAGATTTCAATAAATTTTCTGCAATAATTTCATTATCTAAAACTCCAATATGCTTCCTCCCGCACTGTCTGAAAAACATATATGTATAATATTAATCATAGAATCCTCCACTTTACAAAATTGTTACCTTAAAAGTATATCCTTTGACATTTTTACATGCTCAATAATGTGACCAATATTTCCTTCTCCCGCAAATTGAGTCATATCAAAAAAGTCATTATTAAAATTTGTCCATAATAATTCATTTTCATCTTCAAATACTTTAAATTCTCTATTTAACTTTCCAACATAAACCTCCAAGTAACAATTATGAATATAATAGGTAAAATCCATTAAGTGAGTTAAATTTATGTCCCTTCTTGAAATTCCTGTTTCTTCTTCAAGTTCCCTGTATGCTGCTTCTAAGCCTTCTTCATTAGCTTGTATCTTACCCCCAACTAAATTTAACAATCCTTTGTATGGCTCTTTTCTTCTTTTACACATTAGTAGCTTTTCACAGTTATTGTCATAAACAACTATTACATTATATCCTTGCATAATTGCCCCCTATATTTTAAGTAATATCTATAATTACGTTCTTTTACTTGAATATAGTTATAGTATGTATTATTTTTACATTAATTACAATGTTTCTTACTTCATTTTATATCAAGTAAAGATAAACAAGTGATTAAAAAGGTTGAATATTCAATTAGATAATCAACCTTTTTAACGACCTATTTTTAACAAACTTGTGCCGAATTATTTTAAGGTTTACATATTGTCCTTTTTTACTTAACACCCATATCCACAATGAAATCAGCATACTTTAGCAGTTCATAGTCATGAGTTATAAACATAATGGTTTTTGATTCATCTCTAAGAATTTCTTTAATTACCTCTCTTCCTTTACTATCTAAATTGTTAAAGGGTTCATCCATTAGTAGTATGTTGGAATTTCTAATCAAGGCTCTAGCAATAGATACCCTTTGTTTTTCTCCTCCAGATAGGTTGCTTCCTAATTCCTTAGTTTCCTTATACTTTATCTCAGCCAGTCCAACTTTTTCTATATACTTTTCTAACTCCTCTTTTGATTCCTTTATATTACCAATAGCAATATTATTATAAATATCTGTGGTAAATAAGAAGGGATCTTGCTCCATGTATGCTATATTATTTCTAAAGTCACTTAAATCAAAACTTTGTAGCTTTGTACCATTTATTTTCACACTTCCCTCATAATCATCATAAAGTCTGCTTATAATCTTTAATAAAGTTGATTTTCCGCTTCCATTAGTTCCCATAATAGCAACCTTATCACCTTTTTTTATAGTAAATGAGATGTTTTCAAAGGCCTTCTTTGAGTTATGAAACTTATAACCAATATTCTCTGCTTGAAGCACAGAAAAATCCTTTAACTTCTCCTTTCCACTTGCCTCTTCCATTAGATAAAATTCTCCAACCCTATCCAAACACTGAGGAAGAAGTCTACAGTTCTTAACTATGTCACAAATGTCTTTGTACATATCTTGAACCTTGCTAAAGTATATCATCATGGCCGCTATAGCACCTGAGTTGATTTTCCCTACTGAAACAAGAATAGCCCCTAACAAAAGAATGGCTACTTGGCATAATAAGTTGCATAGATTATTGGATAATTCCACCACACTGCTACAATTTATAACTCTTTTTATGGTTTTCTCATAGTAGAGACAAAATGTGTTTGAAAAATCTTTTAGTACAGCTTCCTTAATTCCATATACTTTTATAAACTTGAAGTTTGAGAAAATATCACTTTGCATATCTCTGGATTTTTGTTCATACTCTTTTCTTTGCAGCTCATACCTTTGCTCAAAACTGCTACTAATCATTGCTATAAGTACAGGTATTGCCCCTAGAACAATGCAGGCTATTGCATAAATTCCATTGATATTAAACAAATTCATGAAAAGCCCAAGTGCCACAACTATAGTTGCAACTGAAGTAGAAATAAATATTATCAATGCCCACATTAATTCATTTGCATCCATTTCTAATCTATAGGAAATTTCTCCAACATCATAATTAATTATATTTTTATAGGATTTACTTATAAATTTTCTTACTATAAGCCTTTCATACTTAAGTGATGCCTTAAACAAAATACAATTAGCTATATATCTAATAAAAGGTATAATAAGAATAGTCATTGCACTTGCTATTAATAATGCTATAAAACTTTCTTTGACTATAGTTTTATTTCCATTAACTGCTGCCTCTGCAAAACTTCCTATTATGCTTCCTGTAAAAATAACTAAATATCCCAAAATAATTTTATTAAAGATATTCATGGCTATAACTGGCCACATAATTTTAAGAATATCTTTTATTACTTTCCTTTTCACTCTCAGTTCTTTCCCCTTTCTTCTGTAATTTCCCCTTCACATAAATTGATTTTCAAGTTGCAAATATCCATAAAATAGGGATCATGAGTTATCATAATTATTGTGTTTTTACTATTTTTTAATATCTCTTTAAGCACTTTCTTCCCCTCTACATCAAGAGAATTGCTTGGCTCATCTAAAAACAATAGTTTATGCTGTTTTAGCAGGCTTATTATTAGATAAATTTTCTTTTTTTCTCCTCCAGAAAACTTATTAATTCTTTCATTGATTATTAACTCATCACCTAATTTGAAGGTTTTTCCAAGGCATAAAGCTTCTTTTTTTATTAGAACTTCTCCCTGCTCTAATAGCCTCCAAAACTCCTCTAAGGATTTGGAAAAACCACTTTCTTCTTGAAAGTTACAAGAAATCGACCCATAATATTTCTCCAAATCTAAGCTTCTTAAATCCATACCATTAAAATATACATGTCCATTATAATTTTTATGTAAACCCATTAAGATGTTCAATAGCGTGGATTTTCCTGAACCATTAGCTCCGCTTATAACTACTAAATCACCCTTTTTTACTTTAAAAGATATATTCTTTAAAATAATATTATTTTCATAGCCAAAAGAAAGGTTTTCAACTTCTAAAATAGCCTCTTCTGAGGGTTTATTAACATTCACCTTTAAGTTTATATAGTTTTTCTTATTCTTCTTAGTTATTAAAGATAATCTATCCTTTGCCTTTTTAGCCACATATATTTCTGGAATAGCATTAAAAATTCCATTCATGGCTGAATAGAAACTTCTTGATAACACTATTACCTTAGTTGCTGTATCTAGAGCAATAGCATTTTCTAGCACAAAAAACCCTAGTAAGCTATAGGTACCAAATCTTAATACAATATCTATAGCACTTTCCATGGAGTTCTGGCTTTGTGCCGCTAATTCACTCTTACTACCAACTTTTACATATATATCATGAAGCTTTTCTAAACCCTTTAGATAAAACTCGTATAAATTAAAAAGCTTAATAGTAGCTGTTCCTTTATAGCCTTGCGCTATATAGTCTGTTATTTGCCCTTCAATATCCATAGTGGCATCATAATTTTTCACCATAAACTTCTTAACAATAATAGGAGGAACTATTTGTATAAAGCCTATTATGAGAATCAGTGCTGCTAACCCTATATGACTTACTCCCATAAATAAAAGATAAGCAACAGTAGTAATGCAGTTAACTATACAACTTGAATAAATCTTTGCGTATAATTTAATAACCTCTCCCACATCCTTTGTGAAATTCACAATAACTTCCCCAGTGGACTTATCCTCATTAAAAGAATTATTGAGAAAGCAACTATAAACATTCTCACGAAAGCTCTGACTAGCCTTTTCTACTTCTCTTTGACTGAATATATTACTAATAAAAATAAAAATCTGATATGACACTATAAAAATTATTAAGGTTATAGATTTATTTTTTACCTTGTCTATACTACCATTGCCAGCATGATAAACAATTTTAGAAATAAGTTCTGAAGTTATCAAAATAAATGGAATTTGAATAATCCCTTTTAAGCTATTGATAATGGTGCATTTATTTAAATACTTTGCATTCATAAGTAACTCCTATATCTTTATTAGGTTTATACACAAACTAACACCAACTTTATGGACTAACTTACCTACTAATAAAGATATTAAGAAATATTCTAGATATAACAAAAACATATAACCTAGGGTTTAGATTATATGCTTACCTTAAAATTTATATTTACTTTTTCATTGTTGGGTTTTCCATAGTCTTTATAGCTTAATTATGTTGCAATCCCTTGATATAATGAACCTACAATGTTCTAACTACACATTATTAATGTTTATTAACATTATTTCCTTATTATTAATTATTTTTCAGTTTTATTTCCAGATTATGTTGATATTCGTTAACATTCATGATATAATATTAATAAAGATGAATCATAGTGCACAATGATTTCTCTTTAATTATTAAAAAGGAGCATATTTTTATGTTTATTGAAGAAAGGCACCAAGCTATTTTAGACATTATCTCTGAAAATGGCAGAATATCTATTGGAGAAATTCAGGAAAAATTTAACGTATCTGTTGACTCCGCAAGACGAGACTTAAGAATACTTGAAGAAAAAGGCCTTTTAAAAAGAACTCATGGTGGTGCAATTCCTACAAGACAAGTTGCATCAGGTAAACCACCAAAAACTACAGCAAAGGATATAACCTCTGTTAAAGATAACTATCTTTCAATAGCTCTAAAAGCTGTTTCCATGATTAATGACAATGATGTAGTTTTTATAACTTCTGCAACCCTTGGTTATTTTATGGCTCAAAACTTACCAAGTGATATCCGTATTAGAGCTGTAACAAATTCTATCATAATTGCAGAAGAACTCAGGAAAAAGGATAATATATCTGTAATTTTTTTAGGAGGAGAAATGGATAACAAGGGCAACTGTTATGATGCCTTTGCCGTTGAAATGATTACTAGATTAAGATTTGATAAATGCTTCATTACTTCTGCTTCTATATCTCCTAAGTTTGGTTTATCAATTCAAAAATCCGTAGCAATCACCTTCTGGAATGCTATAATTGATAGTTCAAGAGAAACAATCGGATTGTTTCCTACAGAAAAAATTGGCTTTGAATCAATATTAAGTATTTGTCCAGCTAATAGATTAGATACCTTAATTACAGATTGGGATGCCTCTGAGGAAGACCTAGCTGCTTTTGACGAACAAGGAATTAATGTTGTGGTGGTAGAAAAAGAGTAAAATTATAGGGCAGGTTTCCTGCCCTTTTAAATTTGCTATTCTTTAAGACTTAGGTAACGCATATTTAAATTGCCACTGTAATTTTTTAAAAACTATAGATATTCTACTTACCTTCTTTGCCCTCCCATAAACTCCAGAAACCAATTTCTTCAAAGCCTAAATTCTTATATATCTTTCCTGCGGCGGGGTTATCGTAAAACAAACAAAGAGTTCTGCCCTCTAAGAGTAAATCCTTGCACAATTTAGAAACAACTGCGGTAGCATAGCCCTTATTGCGATAATTAGGGTTTGTACAAACTCCTACAACCATAGCAGAATGCTTATTTTCTGCTGTTGTTTCAGCACTACATACCATTTCACCCTTGTGATTTTTTATATGATACCCTCTTCCACCTTTACTTGAAAATTTACTTTTTAGTCTTTCTAAGGTTTCTATATCTTCTCTTCCATCTATTATAGTGTATAATTCATAAAGCTTTACTACGTCTTCTTGCAAAGTAGGTTGTATTACCTCTAGTAATACTCCACTATATAATTTATCAAGTTTATCTAGCTTTGCAAAATACATTTCACGCTTTCCATAAACTTTTATATGGTGAGAAAACTTTTCTACCACAGACATTTTCCCACTTAATAAGCTAAAATTATAGTCTTTTAAAATTTTAGAAAACCCAAGTGCATCAAATTCACCCTTAGAGTAAACAGTGAAATCATCATAAAATCTCAGTAAAACTGCAATGATATCATTATTTTCATTAAATTCTCCCCAATACTCTATAAACTCCTCATTGAACCCAAAGTTCTCTAAATCTCCTATTATAAATAGGTTTAGTTCCTTTTCTTCCATCAAAAATTTCTCTAACTTATTTTGATGGGAAGCGTTTAATTTCAAAATCATCTTTTACCCCCATAGACTTTTAGTCCTTACTTCATTCACCTAAAGCTTGCTTCCCCTGTCTCACTCTACCTTCATGCCTACTTATTTAACACCTTATTAATTATTGAATCTTGAAATTCCTCATTTAAAATATCCATGTAAACTTCATCATACTCATTATTTCCATATATAATTGCTTTTCTTCTTCTGCCAATTTCTTTAAAACCACACTTCTTACATGCTTTTATTGCTGGCTCATTGAAGGAAAAGGTTTCAATCATTATGTTTCTTAAATTAAGTACATTAAAGCCAAAATCTAGTATTAATTTAGTAGCTTCTGAGCCTATGCCTCTATTTCTGTTGCTTCTCTCTCCGATAAACATACCCATAACAGCATTTCTGTTTATATAGTTTATTCTCATAAGTCTTCCTATTCCAATGACTTCATTATCTTCTGCTCTTACAATGTAAAAGGCATAGCCTCTGCTATTATTCATGTTTAAAAGATATTCTCTTTGTGTATCGTAAGAAATCATATCCGATATATCACCAGTTCTAATTGCAACTTCAATATCATTACTCCACTTAGCTACCTTTTCTGCTTCATTGCCATCTACTGGTGATAAGTAACACTTTTCCCCCACTATTTTTCTTAAATAACTCATTAAACCAACTCCCCTTAAATATGCCATAAAATATAATAATCAAATTAAATACCTTATGATTTTTTATCGTTTTTTAAATCTTGCTCTTAAATCCATAGTAATCCTTGATTAATACCCCTAGGAATATATTACCAACATTCACATAATCATGTAAATACCTATTTATGTAAAACCTTTTTACTTCGTTACTTTTGAGCTCATATTCGCTAAAACTCAATATTCTAAATAGAATAAATGCAGTGCTTTACAATACATTGTCTTTTATCTAGTATAAACTTTTTTAAATAACCCCTCTATAAAAGTAATATTACAACTTATAGAAAATTAAGGATTGTTAAAATTTAAGATGAACCTTGTGTTTGTATGGAACACAAATACAAGGTTCATCTTAAACACAATATCTAAAATTAAAACTAACTATACAAATCCTCAAAATGAACTCATACTGCTTAAGAAAATCATTAAGCTTATATTACTCTATCTCGCATTTTGGTGGTAAAGCTCGCTTATGCTTATTATATTCATTTTTCAACTTGATCTTCTCATCTATTTCTTTATCTCCACAGCTTCCATTTTCTATATATTCATTAATTTGCTTATAGGTGAAGCCTAGTTTCTCTTCATCTGATTTTCCACTTAATCCATCACTAGGAGTTTTATGCACTAAGTCATAGGGTAATCCTAAATAATCCCCAACAGCTACAACCTCCTCTGTAGTTAAATCTCCAATTGGGTTAAAATCATAAGCACTATCTCCCCATTTTGTTGTATAGCCTACAAATGCTTCTGATTTATTTCCTGTACCACATACTCTGTAATGAAGATTTGCAGCAATTGCATACACTGTAGTCATTCTTAGCCTTGGTGGTATATTAATTTTAGCATCCTGTGATAAATCTTCTTGAATTTCCTCCACTAACCCTTTATATGCCTTTTCTATATTCACCACTTTATAGTTAATTCCTAAAATTTCAACTACCCTTAAGCTATCCTCTATATCCTTCTGCTCCCCATTAGGCATTAAAACTCCAAATACTCTTTCTTTCCCTAAGGCTTCAACTAATAGTTTAGCTACAATAGTGCTGTCCTTTCCTCCACTAATCCCAATTGCAGCCCCCTTAGCACTTGGCTGAGCTTTAAAATAATTTCTAATCCAAGTTATAATTTCTCCACATACCTTTTCAACATTAAAACCTTTTCTCACTATCTTCTCCTCCTTATAAACTTAAAATTTTCCGTGTAGTCTATTTCTTATTTCTGATAGGGAATAATCCTTAATTAATACTCCATCCTTAAATACTAGTTCTAGTAAATTATCCTTATAACTTTCTTGTTGTTTTATGGTTAATTCATCTTTATATAAGATATCTTCCCCTTGTTTAAACACATAACACATTCCCTTTTGAGATTTTTTAAAGTTGTCTTTATCTGTTTTAGGAGCCTTAAAGATGAATCTTTCTTCTTCCCCTATCACAGCATGAGTTGCTTTTAATGCAAAACCAAAGGTGTCCCTAGTATTATATTGATAAGTGTAAGAACCAATTCCAAAAACACAATTATTAACTGCAAACCCCTTTTCCATAAGCCCTTTGCAAATTTCTTCGCACCTTTCAATAGTAATGCTATCTCCATAAATTGCACCTATTTTACTATTTAGCACCTTATAGCCCTTTGAGTTAATTTCTCCTCCAAATATATCCCAAAGCAGCTCCACTGTTCCCTTGTATTCTTCACTATCTCTTGGAGCACTACTATCACCACATATTATTTTTATAGGATCTCCACTATCGCCCCTAATGACAACCTTTCCATTTCTACTTAGAATTTCTTCCTTTAATTTTGGAAGTATCTCAGTTATTACTCTCCAATAATCATAAGTGTCTGAAACTATACTTAAAACTCCCCTTGGAAACACTTCTGTGATTAATCTTTTATAGGCTGAAAACTCATCCTCTCCATAGCTACACATTACACTGTGCTCTGTGGAAGGTGTTCCAAGTCCAACTAATTCCTTCTCCACATCACAATTATAATATTCTTCAAGGTAAGCAATGGCTGGAATAGTTGCAGTTCCAAGAAAAGAGAGAAGATGAGCTGCTCCACTAAGCTCTGCACTCTCCACAGAACTAAAACCCCTCATACTAAAATCTCCACAACCCCTTCTTACCTCTCCATTATCTACAGTTAAATTAAAATATTTTTCTATTATTTCTCTATATCTATAACCAATTGTGGCACTGGTCATAGGCTGCCATATATTACAGCTCATAAAAGTTTCTAAATAATTCACCAGCCATGGAAAATCTTCATGGGTGTTGGTAATTTCAATCATTGGAGTTTTAATATTTACCCTTGCACCTTCAGCTATAGCTTTAACTTGTATAGGTAAATATCCTAAAGCATGAAGAGCTTCTATATGCTTTGTATCAGCTGCAATATTTCCTAAGGTATTAGAAATAATTCTCTTATACTCCTTGATAACCTCTTCCTTATCTCTTTTAAAGAAGTTATCATTAAAATACTGGATTAAATACTTTTTAATAAAAGGCTGAAGTCCAAACATAACCACCTTATCCATGTGCTCTTTTCTAGACATTCTAGGAGTCCAGTAACTTACTAATTTAGTCATGCCTTCTGCATAACACATATGGTGAATTGTCTTGTAAAAATCCGTTAATAGCATTGGATTTATCATAGTTATTTCCCCCTATTAATCACTTTTCCCTGTAACCCTTCAATTACATCTAATGCTTTTTCATGAAGTGAAGGGTCAAAACTAGCACAAAGGCTTCCATCAACTATAATTTCTGCATTTCTATATTGGGACTGGAATAAAACCACGTTGCTGATTACACAAATATTAGTAACAACTCCCACTAATTGAATTTCTTCAACCTCTTCTCCAATTTCTTCTGCTATTTTAATCATGTCCTTTGGAGAAATCCCAAAGCCCCTTTTTTCATAATGAAGGGTATTCTCTATATTTGAAAACCCCCTTAATCTTCCATGCAATTTATGACCTTCGCTGCCCTTAAGGCAGTGATTAACTGGCAAGTTTTTTCCTTCTCTAGTTTGTAGATAATCTTCAAAGTGAGTATCATAGGTGAATATTACTTTATTTCCTACCTTTAAATACTCCTTCACCTTGTTATAAATGCCTTCTTCAAGGGTTGTAGCTTTCTCAAAGCCTAGTGCTCCGTCCACAAAATCCTTTTGATAATCAATAACTACTAACAATTTCCCCATTATAAATACCTCCCTATATTTCATAAACCCTAATTTTTTCATGTTTTTTGCTCAAAATACTATTAGTTGTATAAATCCCCTTTACTAAGTCACTATTTAGTAAGTTTCCTTCAAAAATTGTATTTTCACAGTGGGTAACTACTAAATAGATTTCACTAGTTCCCATTTCCTTTAACTTACTAGCTGTCATCATAAAGGTTCCACCCTTTGAACATAAGTCATCTACTATAATTGCCTTAAAACCCGCTTGCTTCACATGACCATTAATTTCAAGACTTTTTATGAAGCCTGTTTTAAAATCTCTTTCTTTATTTGCTGTTAATATATTTTCATAGTTTATTTCTTTACCATATCTTTTAGCAGCACCAGCATCAGGATAAACCAAATAAACGTCTTCTTTTCCCCCATTTAAATTCTTTAAAAGCTCTTCTGTTAAAACCTTAGTCATATTTACTACCCTAACTCTATCTAGCAAGGCAGTGGTTACCTCTGAATGAGGCTCATAAATTGTCACAGTTTCAAAGTTTAAACTATTAATTGTTTTGCATAAATGTTTTAAAGTAAAAATCATTACGCCTTCTGTTCTATCCATTCTACTATACGGCATGTATGGAATAACTAAATTGCACTTTATTCTTAGTTCGTCTAAATGATACTTTAAGAACATTAAGTGAGTAATATCTTCATCATTTTCAAATTTAACTTTTATTTCATTAAATCCTTCTTTAATTTTTAAACTCTCACTCTTAATAAAGGACTCCCCATTAGGAAATTTATTAACCTCTAGCTTCTCATCATTTAAATAAATCATTTTATACCACCCTAACTTTTTTAAAAATTATGTTCCCAGTTCTCATTGAACTTAAACATTTTAGCAGGCCTAAAGGGTCTACCTTCTAATTTTTCATCAGTTTCAATAATCATATCTCCCATTTTTCTTCTAAAATTCAAAATTTCTCTTCCCATAATAGCTTCATAAACATTTTGAAGCTCTTTTACTGTGAAAATCCTCGGTAAAAGGTTAAAGGCAATTGGAGTATACTCTACTTTGTTTCTCAATCTATCAATGGCATAATCTAAAATCTTATAGTGATCAAAGGCTAATTCTTCTGTGGAATTCTCTATTAGTTTATAGGAAGTTTCTTTTCTTCTAAAAACATCTCTCCCTACTTTCTCTATAACCTCATAATTGATGGTTACTTTTCCGTCATGAGACTTAAGCTTTAAAATATGCTTCTTTTCTATATACTCTTGGTGTTTTTCACAGCTTAAAAGATTTTTATCTACCCAAAACCATTGACTTTTTTTATCATCCTTGATTTCTTTAATTTTTATACTACTTTTTTCAACCAATGCAAGATTTCCTACGCTAATAACTCTTGTTCTTTTATCTCTATCTACATCCCCAAAGGTATAAAGCTGCTCAGTATACACTTTATCTATTCCTGTCTTCTCCCTAAGCTTTTTCTTCGCGCCCTCTTCTAAGCTCTCTTCCATTTGAACAAAGCCTCCTGGAAGAGCCCATGTATCTTTATAAGGGTAATCTTCTCTATTAATTAAAATAACCTGCATACCCTTTTTAGGTATCTTCCTAAGATTATCTTCCTCTATATCCTCTGTTGTAAATATTAAAATATCATTGGTGACACTAGGTCTTTTATACTGACTTTCATCATAGTTTTTTAGGAATTCATCTTCTTTATTTATAAAAAAGTTATCCAAAGCAACTTCCCCCAAACTTAATTTCATTTAGATAATATCATATTGATGTTATGTACTTATTATAAAACTTCTCCCACTATATGTCAATGAGACTTACTTAAATTTTCCTTTTTAAATTTCTGTAAACTTAGGAACATTTTTATAATATAAAAGCAGTGCCTAAGCACTGCTTTTATATTATTCTCTTCCTTCAGTATAGGTGTATTTTAAATCTATAGTTCCAAAGGTTGGAGCTGCATAATTTTTAACAAATTTTCTTATAAAAGTATTTTTAAATCTCCATATACGAGGTGAAATTACACCATCTTCATACACAAGAAGCCTTTCAGCATCCTTAAATAAGTTAGTTCTCTTCTCCATATCTGTAGTTTTAGCTGCCTCTTTTATATAATTATCATATTTTTCACTTTCCCATCCAGTATTAGTTATTCCTGCATTACTTATAAACAAATCAAAGAAGGTGTTTGGGTCGTTGTAATCTCCAGTCCATCCACTACCTGCAATTTCAAACTCATATTGCTCTGTTCTCTTTTGGAAAACCGCCCATTCAACGTATTCACACTCAACATTTATCCCAAGCTTACTCTTGTAGTTTTGCTGAGCAAACTCAGCAAATTCTTTAGATCTTGCATCTGTACCTGACTCTAAATATTTGATATTGAGTTTCGATGGATCTGGATCTAATCCAAGCTCTTTTAACCCTTCTGATAGCAAAGCTTTTGCATCAGGATGTTGCTTCTTTAATTCTTCTACCAAATTATGATTAACTTTCTCCCTAAAGTCTTTACCATCTATCTGTATTCCAGGTGGACACCAAGCATATGCTGGTTCTGCTAACCCTCTATATAATGTTTTTGCTACTCCTTCTCTATCTTCTGCTATAATAAAGGCTTTTCTTACCTTCTCATTACTAAATAGCTTATTTTTTTGATTGAAAAGTGTATAAAAACCTGTACCATCATATCCTTTTTTTACATCAAACTTTCCAGTTCCATTGAATTTATCTATCCACTCTTGCTTAGATACTCCTGCGCTATCCAAGGAACCATTGTAAAGCTCATTCATTCTTGAAGTTTCTTCTTTTATAATTTTCATAGTTACTTTTTCTAATTTTACATTTTTAGCATCCCAGTATTCTGGATTTTTTTCTAGTTCAACTGCATTGTTGTGAACCCAATTTTTTATAATAAAGGGACCTGAAAACACCATAGTATTAGCTTCAGCTCCATATAATTCTCCGTGCTGTGTCAAAACATCTTCTCTTTGTGGCTGCATAACCTTAAAATATGTTAAATCTAAGAAATATGCACAAGGTGAACTTAGTGTGAATTCAATTGTCTTATCATCAACTGCCTTAATTCCTAGATCTTCAACCTTTGCTTTACCACTATTAAACTCATTAGCATTCTTTATAGGGAATAATAGAAAAGCATATTGAGATCCGGTTTTTTGATCTAGAGTTCTAGTAATTCCGTACACATAGTCTTTAGCTGTAATTGGCTTACCATCACTCCATTTTGCATCTCTCAAAGTGAAAGTCCACTTTAATCCATCTTCAGACTGTTTCCATTCCTTTGCTCCGCCTTCTACTATCTTATCCTTTCCATCCTTGTCCACAGTAATTCTTGTTAAGGCCTCCTGAGTGTTTGTTAACACCTGAGAAGCTACTGAATCTGTAGATTTTGATTGATCTAAAGTTTTAGGTTCTGCAGCAAGAACAATATTTAAAAATTGCTCTTTGTCCATTTTTGTTTCCTGAGATGTACTATTATCCTTATTAGATTCCTTTGCATCTTCTTTTTTGCATCCCACTAGCAAAGTGGTTGATACCATTGACATAACAATTAAAGTTGCTAATAATTTTTTACTTTTCAATCCCATTTCCCCCTCTTTATGTTTTCATCCTCATAAATTAATGAACAATCCCCATATTATTCATTTAAGTAAATTTATGGATTTATTTATTTATATTACACTATGTTTTTGTAATATTCAATATATTTTTAAAATTATAAATATATTTTATTGAAAATAAGCATATTCACAAGCCTTTTAAAAAAAATCAGCAACTACTTGTATTTTTTTGAATTCATTGTAATCTCCACTAATTACAAGGCTTTACTGGTATTATTATAGGTCAAAAAAGCTTCCTTTCCTATATAAAAATAAAAGTGATAAGGTTATGCAACTCCTTATCACTTAATAGCTAATCTAATTATTGTGATTACATCAAATCAAAACAAATTTTGTTGCTTTTTATTGGTTTCCATTTTACTTAAGTGCGTTCCTATGATGTCAGTGACATTTTCACTACGTCACCTTACCTCCAACTATTAATCTGTTTTACATACATGTACTTTGCAAAGCTATAGTAAATTATTTGAAGTAATAAATAAATACCTACTATAATCATTAAATAAAAGCTTAGGCTTGTTCTTAATAAATTACTAAAAGCTATTATTGCAAAACTTGTGTGACTAAAGGCTATTAAGAAGGGAAGAAAGAACATTATAAAACACTGAGTGCTAACAATTTTTTTAACTTCTTCAATAGACATTCCTATCTTTCTAAGTGCTATAAATTCCTGTCTATCCTTTTGAACTTCATTAAACATTTTAAAGTATAGGATGCTTCCTGTTGCTATAAAAAATAGTATGGCGATAAAGGTTCCTATAAAGAAGAACAGTGACATGCCCGTCATCAATCCTGAAATATCTATAACTCTTTCTCTAAAATCATAAGCTCTTTCCTTTGGAACTTGCCTTATGATTTCTTCCACTGCATCTACAGCTTTCATCCAGTTTTTTATGTTATACCCATAATAAACTTGTAGCTTTTCTTCTGTTAGCGCACTCTTAATTTTATTGAAGTCCTCGTCACTAAGAACAGCTGTATTAGTAGCTTCTTGATTTGCATTTATTATTCCTGAGGTAATTTCATCTTTTATAAGCCAGCTGGTTGATTCACCTTCAATATTTAGCTTAAGCTCCTTTTTATCTAGGAACATTTTTGTCCCTTTACCTCCTGTAAAGTTATAAGAATGTACTAAAACTTCACCCTTATTAATTGTAGTTGTAGGTTTTTTCTGTTGTTTTGCTAAGGAGTTATAATCACTATTACTCATAATATAAAAATCTTTATTATTTGCTAGTCTATTATATTTTATAGCTTCATTTTTAGGTAAATCCTCATTAGTCCCCTTTATTAGTATTATTTTATTTTTATATTGAATCTCATGTTTGTGGGAAGCTAAAATTTCTTCTACCTTTTCAGTGCTTATTATTTCATGGGTACTTAATCCACTTTCTACAAAGCTTATATCCTGTGGATAATTTAAAATCGAACTATGTTGAAGGGTCTTTTGAAAAGAGTATACACTTGCTGAGGCTGTAAGGGTTACCGCTGAGAGTATCGACACAGCAAATAATATTCTCGCATTATCTCTTAGCTTAAATATTATTTGGGACAAGGTTATCATATTAGTTCCCTTATAAAAAACGCTGCTATTGTTTTTAAGTTTATTAGTAAAATACACGCTAAACTGTGAGTAAAGCAGATAAGTTCCTGCTACAGTAACAATTAAAATTGGAAACATAGTAAATATTATAGCTTGGTTTGAGAATACTGCAGTGCTATAACCTACTCCTATTAGAACTATTGATAAAACTGCTTTCTTTGGAGAAAATTCTGGTATTGGTTTAGCAATTTTTTCTCCTTTTAAAAGTTCAATTATATTATTATTTTTAATCTTATAACTTGCCATAAACCCAATGCCTTGAAACAATACTAAAAAACTTACTGTGGTTATTGCTATAGCTTTAACTGATATATTTAATGGAAGTTCTGCATCTAAAATTAGAATTGCTGAAACTGCCATGAAAAATAGTTTTGAAAACAATAATCCAAAAAGTAATCCCGTTCCTATGGAGAATAAAGAAACAATAAGGTTTTCAAACATTACATAGCTTCTTATTTGACCTTTTGTAAGTCCAAACATAGATAAAAGTCCAAATTCCTTCTCCCTAGACTTTAAAAAACTTGTAATAGAATAGTTGGTAAATACAACTGTAAAAATCAGTATTACAATTTCACAAAGAAACATAGCTTGGGCTGTCATTCCTCCCATTTGTCCCATGGTTTTTACATTTTTCACTTGCGGATTAAACAGGAAATTAGCAAAAATAAAGAAAACCATAACCACTAAGGCATTACTTAGATAATACATTACAAATTTATTTAAATTACCCTTTATATTTTTAAAAGCAATACTACGCAAGGTCATTATATCTTCCTCCAATCATGGTTAATGAATCCATAATTTCCTTAAAGAAAGCTTGACGGTTGCCTCCTTTTACAATTTCTAAAAAGTGCTTACCATCCTTAATCATTATTATTCTCTGACAAAAACTAGCTGCAAAGGGATCATGAGTAACCATCATAATAGTGGCCTTTTTTTCCTTATTAAGATTATCTAAAGACTCCATCACATCTTGAGATGCCTTTGAATCAAGGTTTCCTGTTGGCTCGTCTGCAAGTATTATTGCTGGATTATGAATCAACGCTCTTGCACAAGCTGCCCTTTGTTGCTGTCCACCTGAAGTTTCATAGGGTCTTTTATTTAAAATATCTTTTATGTTAAGTAAGGCAGCAATGCCCTCCACGCTTTTTTCAATTTCCTTTGGATTCATTTTATCAAGTACTAGAGGAAGTACTATATTTTCCTTTATAGATAGTGAATCTAATAGGTTAAAATCTTGAAAAATAAACCCAAGTTCCTTTCGTCTAAATAATGCTGACTTCTTTTCATCAAGTTTTGCTGGATTTGTTCCATTTATAAAAAGTTCCCCTGAAGACGGTGTATCTATAGTTGCAAGAATATTTAAAAGGGTACTCTTTCCACTTCCTGAGGGTCCCATTACTCCTACAAATTCTCCTTGATTTATATTAATACTAAATTTATCAAGGGCCTTTACCTTTAAACTTCCTCTTTTATCACCATAAATCTTAGTTATATTTTCAGCCTTTAATATTGACATATTATCCTTCCTTTCAATTTCAAATTTAGGGTTTATCTATAGGGAACGAAATCAAGACTAAAATTATACATAATTCCCTATCTTGGTTCCCTTAAGGCTTTTTAAAAATGAACAAAATATATTTTCATCTTGGAAGCCTATACAAAGCATAACTGAAAACCCTAAATATATTATAAAAAAAATAGAGAAATCAACCTATTGATTTCTCTTTCAAATATAACTTTAACCTTACAAAATTGAAAGGTTAAAATTTAAATATATTCTTGCCTTCATAAAATTCAATAGAAAAGGTAGTGCCCTTTCCTTTCTCTGATTCTACAGTGATATTATGATTTAACTCATCACAAACTCTTTTTGCTAAATACATTCCCATCCCCGTAGACTCTGAAGTTTTCCTTCCATTCTTTCCTGTAAAGAAGGCATTGAATACTCTACTTAAATCTTCCTTAGGAATTCCTATACCCTCATCGCTTATGGATAGAGTTATCTTTGAGCCCTCACAGTTAATTTTGAAACTTATGCTTTTACTTCCTCCAGTCTCAACTTTTGAGTATTTTATAGCATTAATAACTATTTGATTTATAACAAAGTAAATCCACTTTCTGTCTGTGTGTACTGTTATTTCATCATTGCAATGAATTTTAGGAAATATATGATATCTAATTAAGGATTTTTTATTATCATTTACCACTTTTCTCACAATAGAAATTATATCTAAAGTCTCCACATTAAAATCTAAATTAAACTCACTAAGCCTAGCATTATACAACATCATATCAAGACCATGAGACAACTTTTCATTTTCTTCAGCTATGCTACCATATATTTCTCTATTCTCCTCACTTTGCGCTTCTTGAAGTAATAAATTAATAACTGATACCGGAGTTTTCATTTGATGCACCCATTGGTTTATAAAATGTATGTACTGTTTATGTGCTTCTTCATACTTTATAGTTTTATTTCCACAGAGTTTATAAGTGTTAAGTAAAATTCTTTTAATCAATTCTTGTTCACTACTGTTTGGACTTCCAAGATTTAAAATATAATCTAAATCTTCCTTTGATTTTGATATTAAATCTAATTGCTTATAAAAATCTTTATTTTTATAATACTCATAAAGCAAAAACATCAACAGTAGAACTGCTGAAACTAAAAGTGCATATAGTACATTATTTATTGAAATATGATTTCCTCTTATAATAAAGCTTAAACTCATTATAAGAATTGTTATTAAAGTACTTAAAAAGCATACTATTATGTAAGCAATTCTATCCTTAAGGAACTTTTTAAGTTTCATACCTTCACCTACTTTTTACCATCTAACTGCTATTTTATACCCTTGACCTCTCTTAGTCTCAATAACTTCACTAATTCCAAGGTCCTCAAGTCTTTTTCTTACCCTTGTCATATTAACTGACAAGGTGTTATCATCAACAAAATCCACATCACTCCACAAAACCTCAAGTAAAGTTTCCCTTGAAACAATTTTATCTGCACTTTTAAGTAAGGAATATAAAAGCTGAAACTCCTTCTTACTAAGCTCTATGGTCTTTTCTTTATACTCAGCAGTATTTTGATTTAAATATAAAAATAATCCATTAACCTCTAATACCTCATTGCTGGTGGCTTCCGCATAATCTCCATAAACCCTTCTCATAACTCCTTTTATCTTTGCAAGAAGCACCTCATAGGAAAATGGCTTTGTAATATAATCATCTGCTCCATTTTCAATAGCCATAACTTGATCCATATCAGAATCTCTAGCTGAAATAAAAATTATAGGCACCTTTGATATCATTCTTATATCTCTACACCAATAAAAGCCATCAAACAAAGGTAAATTAATATCCATAAGAAGTAGCTGAGGATTATTTTTTACAAATTCTCCTTTTACATTTGAAAAATCTTCTACAATATAAGTTTTATATCCATATCTTTCTAGATGGTTTTTTATAAGGCTGCTTATCTTTTTATCATCTTCCACAATCATTATACTATACATTTTAAATCCTCCTCCATGGTCTTAAGCTATTACATAGGGTTGAAAAACAATTTTTTTCTGTACCATATCCCCCTCTAAAGCTAATTATGAAATAACTCTTGCAACAACCCTTGCCATTGAACCATCAGCTTTTATCTTTAAAGGAAACGCTATGACTTCAAAACCTTGTACTTCGAGTAACCTATGAAGATTTGTTAAGTTCTCAATTATATACACCTTATTTTGTAAAAGCATTTTATGAATTTCAAAAGGATACCTATCTGGAGAAGGGATATCCATACCTATAATTTTAATATTTTTCCTTATTAAAAACTTACAAAACTCAATATCTATAATTGGATGTTCTTCATAATACTGAGAAGTACCATAAACTTCATCTAAACCAGTGTAAAGAAGTACAATACTATTTTCCTTTATTAAGTTCTCATATTCAGGTTTCATTTTGATTATACACTGATTTCTAACATCTATTATACATCCTTCTCCTATAAAAGAATCTAAGGGTATTTCTGAAATATATTCTACGCTTTCAGTTAAGTGCATAGGTGAGTCTATATGTGTGCCTGCATGCATACCAATTTCTAGTCTATGATTATTATAACTATTTACATTTAAGTACTCAGTTTGAACCAAATTTGTTTTCATATCTCCTGGGTATACTGGCATATCATCTTCAATTATTTGTGTTAAATCAATTAACTTTTCCAACTTCTTTACCACCTCTTCTATCCCTATTTAATTTGCTTAATTTCTAAACAATCATCAATTATTTTAATGCCCTACTTTTCAATTATTAATAATATTGTTTCTATAAAAGTTTTATGTAGTGCACAGTAAAACTTTTATCTTATTTATTTTATTAAATATTTTTTCTTTTTCTCTCTACCTTTAATCCACTCAGAATCTAAATCCATGTTGTGCTTTGCAGCTATTTCAAAAAGTAAGAAAAGCATATCATATACCTGATGCTGCATTTTATCTTCATTACCGCAGGAAGATTTAAGAAGAGCTAACTCTTCATCTAACATATTAAAAATATCCTCTTCCACCTCTGGTGAAAATCCAGCTTTAACCATAAATTCTTCAACTTCATCTCTATAAAAATTAAGACTCAAAAAATCATCTCCAATAATTTTATTCTTATTATTCCGAATAGGGGTCATCTATTCTATTTAAATAAATTTTAACAGGTTTCTATATTAAATTTCATATAACTTATTATGATTTTAAAACTTCCCCTTATAAGTCACTGACTATAAACTTATACTAGAATTATAAACCACATATTTACATTATGCTATAAAAAAAAGACCACCTTTAAGATGGACTTTTAAGTCAATTTATGCACATTTTATAATTTAAAGATAGGTAACTTCTAGTAGTTAAAGAAGTTCATCAAGGCCATAAACTAAATAATTAGTTACAACTTAATACCCTTCTTAACTTTCAAGCTTTTCTAATTTTATATAACCTTTACTAAATAGTATGTCTACTAATTTTATCTTAGCCTTTTCTTCTGAATGAGCCTCTATTTCAATTGATTCATTTGAGTTAAAACTAAAGCTGAAAACCTTAGTTTTTCTACCAATTAACTTTGCAGCACACTCTCCATATTGCTTATAGTCCTCTGTGCCTTTTTTAATCTGCTCAATCTGAATTTTATATTCCTTAGCAAAGTTACTTATATCCTCCCATTTAAAGTCATGGTAAGAATACATAAATATTTCTCCATCTTTTAACTTATTAAAAAATTCTTCTTTATTTAAGTACTTAGTCAAAAACTTCACAGTTTACCCCTCCCAACCTTAACTTATATAGGTTTTATAAATATTTCTTTATATTAAAACTTACGTATTTTTATTAAGGTTTTACGGGGTGCAAAGATAATATGTTAATTTTTATATTCCATGTTCCTTACTAAGTCTTTTATTAAGTTCCCAAAGTGCAACTTTATTTCCATCCCATTTTAGATATGAAACGGCTTCTTCATAACTCACCCACTTACACTCTGTATGCTCCTCAGAAAGTATAATTTGCTTCTCTATGACCTTAACACCATAGCAATTCTCAGGTATTACATATATACTTTTATCCCAATTAACACTATCTTTAAACTGTTCTGCTGGAATTGAACTAACTGTATCTAGCTTCAGGTACTGAGATTCCTTGGATATTCCCCCTTCTTCCCAGGCTTCTCTTTTTGCTGATTCAATAACTGTCTCTCCCTCTTCTCCTCCACCCGAAATAGCCTGCCACCAGCCTGCATCACTTCTTCTGAAAATGGCATATTCTATTCCATTGCCGCTTATATAATAAGGAAAAACCAAAACTTGATAGGGTGCTCTCATACTAACCCTTCTTTCTTGCTGTAATTTAATTATTCTTAGCTGTTGAATTTATAAATAAGTTTCTCTCAAGGGTAACTTCCTATAAGTTATAACTAAGCCACTTTTAAAAACCCATTTAAATTTTTTGAACAATATCAATACTATGATGTGTCACTCCCACCATATCTGATCTCTCACATATAGCATAATGATATTTCAGATATAATTCAAAAGTCTTGTCATCCATAGCATCCACAGTATCTCTCATAAAGTTGGTGATTAAATCCGTTGCAACATAATGGAGTCTTGCAACCCTAAAATTATCCATTAGTTTAAATATGTCTTCTTTGCGATATAACTCAAATATTTCCTCTGGACTAGAGAAGGCTTTAAAGGTTTCCGTATCAACTAGTCCTTTATTTAGCAATGTATCAATATTTCCACCTCTAAATCCATAGCACATAATTGAAGCATCACTAATGCAATAAGCTGTAATCAATATACCACCTTTTTTAGTAACTCTAATAGCCTCAGATAAAGCCTTAATCTTATCCTTTTCTGTATAAAGATGATACATTGGTCCTAACAGTAAGGTTACATCATAGGTTTCTTCTTCAAAACAAGATAAATCTGTAGCATTCCTTTGTCGCACACAAACCTTCATATCCGCAGTAATTTTACTTTTAAAAACCTCAATGTTATGTTGTATTAATTCCACTGCATTAACATGATACCCTTTCTTTGCTAGTGCAAGAGAATATCTTCCCGTTCCAGCACCAATTTCAAGGATTTTTGCACCTGGTTTAAGATACTTCTCAATATAGTTCATAGTAGTTAAAAACTCTACTTTTCCATGTTTGGAAAGTAACCTTCCTTCTTCATCATAACTATTGTAATAGTCCTCTAAATATTTTAACTCTTCCATTTATAATAACACCCAATTTTATGTGTAAAATAATGTTTTCAGCCATATTCATAATTATTTTGAATACATGACCAAATATTAATGTGCATCCATATATTTATAAGATGGCTATATTAGACATTAAGTATATGAATTTATAAATACAATTTCATTCTTTTTCTTTTTTGCTCTTGGTTTTACCTCACCTTCAGGATATCCGAAAACAAGTATTTCAGAGGGTATATATGATGAAGGCAAGTTTAGTAATTTTGAAACCTCACTAACATTGAAATAAGAAACCCAGGTTGAATAAACTCCTTGTTCCAATGCTGCTAAAACCATATTGGTTCCAGGTATTTTGCTTTGATGCTCTTCAGAATTTAGCCTACTGTAAAGTTCTTTGTCCATATTTGATATTTCATTTTTCCATTCTGGAAACCTTGATACTTGAATGTCTCTTGCTCCTCTCTCATCTTCTATAACGGTTGTACACAACACAATTAATAAAGGAGCAGATGCAATCCACTCTTGATTATAAGCTGCCACTGCAATGTTGCTTATCAGTTCTTTATCATTTATTATTCCAAACATCCACGGCTGCTCATTCCCTCCAGATGGAGATAGCCTTCCTGCTTCAATAATATAATCCATTGTATCTTGAGGAATTGGCATTTGCTTAAAATTCCTCATACTGCATCTTTTTTTTAATAAATCAACTATCATGTCTTCCTCCCCAATAAAAACTCTTTTACGCTTTAAAACTTTTGCTTTGCTCTATATGATTCTGCTACCTGATATACTTCAACACTAATACTACTAATTCGCTTTTTTTAGTTAACTTTCTATTTAATACCTTTAGCTAATTTTACTATATCTTCATCATTATGCCAATATTTTGAATCTTATAAGTCTAATCTATATATAGTACTTTTATTTTTACTTAGTAAAAAACTTCCTTTATGGCAATAATATAAGAAAATTGTGATTCTAATCACATAAATTGGCATACTAGAAATAGTATAATTTTTATATAGTTGATATTAATTATCATTTGAGTGTATTTACTATATTCACCCCTAAAATCATAACCCGTAGAGTAATAAAATATATACAATTTGATGAACTGAATAAGAGATATTTATCTCAACTTTAAATATTATTAAATAAACTTACATACCAAGTGATTCAATCATAAGAAATCCTTTAATTAAGAATTAATTTACCTCTATATAATTTATTGTAGTTTTGAAAGGAGTTTTGTTTATGAAAAAAGACATAAAATATATCACAATTGATGGCAGAGGAGAACATGAATCCTTTAGGGATTGTGTTACAAAAGCAATAGAAGATTTAAAACCTGGTGAAGGCATCCATGTTATTAAGGATTTTGAGCCCTTTCCTATGTATAAAATGATGGAAAGTAAGGGTTTTGATAAATATGTTGAAAAGGTTAGCGATACTGAATATCATGCTTACTTTTTTCCAAAGCCTAAGCTTCATGATATCGAAATGCACAATCACTTAAACGTAGATAAAGAAAAAATTGAGAAAATGGTTGATATTAAGCTTGATTATTTCAATGGCAGAATTTCTCTAGAAGAAGCAAAAAATAAAATGAAGGCTTCCTTTGAAAAAATTACTGCGGAGGAATTTGCTATAGCTGAGCAACATTTAATAGGTCATGGAATTTCTGATGATGTTTTAACAGAAAGATTAGCTGAAATACTAGAAATTTTCGATGGAATTCTAGTATCTACTGAAGTTGATGTGCCAAAGGGTCACCCCATTAGAACCTATATGGATGAAATAATTGAAATTAAAAAAGTTCTTACCTCTATGAGTAAGCAGCTTAATAAAAAATTCATTAAGAATCAGTGGCTAGAATTATATGATAAGCTTAGTCAAATAAGCATTCATTTTAGTAGAAAACAAAATCAGCTGTTCCCTTCCCTTGAAAAAAGAGGCTTTGATAAACCTTCTAAGGTTATGTGGACTCTAGATAATAATATCAAAGATATAATTAGAAAATCTAAAACTCTTTTAAATGAAGATAAAGACCAAGAATTTTTAGCTCTTCAACCTGAAGTCATAGATATGGTTAAGGATATGATGATTAAAGAAAATGAAATCTTATTCCCTACAGCTATGGAAATGCTTACAAATGAGGACTTTATAAACATGAGAATTAGTGATGATGAAATTGGTTACTGCTTAATAGATCCCCCCCCTGCCTTTGTGAATCCTAATTCTAAGGTGAATACTAATTCTCTTGAAAATGGAGAAAACATGAATATAGATTTGCTTAAGGATTTAGCAGCAGTTCTAGAGAAACATGGTGTTTCTTCTAAATCAAATGAGGATGAAGTATTAAATGTTAGTCAAGGTCTCCTTACCCTGAAACAAATAAACTTAATTTTTAAGCATTTGCCTGTAGATTTCACCTTTGTAGATGAAGAAAACCTAGTTAAATTCTATAGTGATACTAAGCATAGAGTTTTCCCAAGAAGTGCAGGAGTTATAGGAAGAGCCGTTGAAAATTGCCATCCACGGGAAAGTGTTGATACCGTTGAGAAAATTATTAATGCCTTCAAGGACGGAACTCATAATGAAGCTGAGTTTTGGCTAGAAATGGGTGGAAAGTTTATATATATCCTTTATACTGCCGTTAGAGATGAAAAAGGGAACTTCAAGGGTGTTCTTGAAATGATGCAGGATGCCACTCATATTAGGAGCTTAACTGGAAGTCAAAGACTTCTATCCTGGAATGATTCAGATAATAAAACTGCAAATCAACAAGAAACTACTCCTGTTCCTAACAATGAGTACAATATAACAAAGGATACTCACATTGGAGGCTTACTAAAGGAATATCCTTATCTAAAAGACTTCCTCATAAGTTTAAGCCCAAAGTTTGAAAAACTTAATTCCCCATTTTTTAAAACTATGGCTGGAGTTGCTACCCTTGAAATGATTAGTTCTAGAGGTGGATTTCAGGTTTTAGATTTGATAGATAAGATAGTTAAAGAGATTAATAGAAAACAGAGTTAATAGATTAAGAATTTTTAGTAATGCAATAGAATCTATAATTAATTAAGCTAGTAAGGATAACTTCCTTACTAGCTTTTTTCAATAATATTTAAAATAAGCCCTTTACTATTAGATGAATCTATAAACTTTAATCACTTTCATTAAAGTTTATTATCACTACTATAATATTTTTCCAAAAGCACTTTTCCTTGTTCCATAAAGTCCTAAAAACATAAATATTTCCTCTTTATTTGCTGATAAATTCATACTCTTAATGAAAGACTTCTAATTTTTGAAAGTTAAAATTTAACAATTGTTTACCACCTACAAAACTCACTTTTGTAATATAATATATTATAAGGAAACAATGTGAATCAAATTATTTATCTATGATTTATAAAAGGGGTGAGATATCATATTTATTTTAATATTCATGGCGGTTATATTTTTAATCCTTGGAGTAGCTATAGGCAAGTACAAATGTTATTGGTTAATTAGCGGATATAATACTGCAAGTAAAGAGAAAAAACAAAAGATAGATATTGAAAACACAGGAAAAATTATTGCTAAAATGAGTTATATTGTGGCAGCTATCAACTTTTTAGGTGCTTTAGCAGCTTACTTTTTTCAATCTTCCAAGTCAATATTGATTTCTATATTTTTAATGTTAATAGTTATTTTTTATTACGTGTGGAAAGCCCAAAAATATGATCATAGTTCTAATGCTAAGGTTTCTAAAATTATTCTAGTTGTGACTATGGTATTGGTGATTGCAATTAATATACCTATTTTTTATGCTGCTAACAAATCTTCAGATGTAGAAGTATCAAAAGACTCCATAAAAATCACTGGAACTTATGGTAGAACTATTACAAAGGAATCTATTACTGAAATTAAGCTTATTGATAACATTCCTGAAATCAAAATTAAAACTAATGGTATTGGCCTTGGGAAAATTCAAAAGGGAAATTACAAATTGGAAGGCATAAATAAAGGAGTATTATTCCTGGAAAATAATGATGGTCCTTTTATTCAAATTACTACTAAATCTTACACTGTATTTATTAACTACAAAGATGATTCTAAAACTTTAGACATATACAAAAAAATAAATAGTGAGTTTAATTAGATATAATTTATTTCTCAGTAAAAAAGCACACCTTTACGATGTGCTTTTTCTCTTCTAAATAAGACTTATTATATATAAGTTGCAATATTATATCTACATTATTAGTAATTTAAAGCTACTTATATTAAGAAAATGCAAAACAGAATTAGAGATATTTATGCAGTATCTTTATTGCATTCTATATACATAAGAAAAGTTAGTCTTAACTTTTCTCTCCTTGATATTATTATATAAACCTACTTAGGATCCCGTAGAAGTATACCTTCTAACTCCAATTCTCCAGAATATATAGCTAGGTATTATAAATAGCAAAGCTACCATTGGAGATAACATATATAAAACCGTACTTCCTTCATATTTATCTATAAGAAATAAAAACGGATAATAATTTATAAAAGCTAAGGGCACTACAAAGGTAAAAAACTTTAATACCCAATTCTTATAAATATCTAAGGGGTATTGGGCAAGTTCTCTTCCTCCATCTGTGAAGATATTCATAAACTCAAGACCTTCAATGGTGAAAAAGCAAATTCCCGCGTAAATCATGAAAAATGAGAAGAATAAAACAGTACCACCTATAATCATCAGTGTTAAAGTTAGTATCTTTTCTGGATTCCATGCTACTCCACTGGTAGCTATTCCATAAATAAATACACCAAGGGCTTGTAGTAGTCTTCCAACTCTCGAAAGTTCAATTCTAGACCCTAAAACTTGAAGTACTTCATTTTGTGGTCTTACCATTATCCGATCAAACTCTCCATTAGAAATTATGGTAGAAAAGGAATCAAAACCTCTCCCAAAGCACTCAGCTAAGGCAAAGGACATGAAGATAGTACTAAAACATAGTAATACTTCATTAAAAGAGTATCCTTTTATGCTCCCAAACCTATTAAATAAAAAGTACATACTTAGGAAAGAGAAAAAAGTGGTTAGCCCCTGCCCAATGGCTGTAAGTATAAAGGAGGTTTTATATTGCATAGCTGATTTTAAGTGAATTGAAAAGTATTTTAAATAAAGTTTCATCTTCCTAACCTCCTTGCACTATGACAGTTTTTATGGTTTTAGATAATAAAAACTTGCCAAAGAGAATTAAAATCACTGCCCAAATTCCTTGCAGTGCTATTGCCTCTAGAGCCCCATATCCACTTAAGTTTCCACTATAAATTCTAAAAGGTACATTTTGCATAGCTGCAAAGGGTGAAAGATAAATATATTTAGTAAGCCACTCCGGAAGAAAAGGTAGAGGTACAAGTCCTCCAGACAGAAAATCTGCAGTCATAACCATTGCAAGCCTAACCCCCATCGGAGATATAGTATAAAAGGTAAGAATATAAACTAGCATACAGTAAGCTACCACTACTATAAATGCGCAAAACATAGCAAGTAAAAATAGTGCTGCCTCATTAATTGAACTTGGCAGGTTAAATTTATAGGGTGTAGGTAAAAAATAAGCAATGATAAGTATAGGAAAGCATCTTAAAAGGGTTTTTGAAAGCCTTGTGGCACAGCTTTTTGCAAACCATAAATTATAAATATCTAAAGGTCTGCATAGCTCGTAAGAAACATTACCACTACTAATAAGCTGAAATATTTCATTATCTAAAAACCAAGTCATAAAAAGTGCTAAAAAAGCTTGTTGTAGCCAAATGTAACTAGCAAGTTGTGAAAACTCCATAGGAGCCATTTGTGGGTTACTACTATAAAAAGTTTCATAGAGCATTATATACATAAATCCCCAAGCGAATTGAGTAGCAATCCCTGCATAAGCTGCTGCCCTATACTGAAGACCTTGTATAAATCTGATTTTAAAATAAGAAATATATGATTTCATATCTTATACTCCTTGTAAAGCCCTACTACCACATCATCTACTGTTACAGAGTTTACGCTAAAATCTAATACCTCTACTTGTTCCGTCAGATAACCTATAGCTGAAGACACTGATATTCTAGAACTATCTACTGAGATTACTGCACGAGATGAATACTTTTCTACAAACTCTAATCCTGGTAGTAGATTTATTATATTTCCTAGGTAATCAACTGTAATTGTTCTTTTTTGATTAAATTTCTGTTTAAGATCTTCTATATTTCCATCTAATAAAACTTTACCTTTGCCAATAAGGATAATTCTTTTTGTTAGTGCTTCGATGTCTTGGGTATCATGAGTGGTTAAAATTACTGTGGTTTTATTTTCTTTATTGATGTTTTTTATAAAGTCTCTCACTGCAATTTTTGATACTGCATCAAGACCTATGGTGGGTTCGTCTAAAAATAAAATTTTAGGACTATGTAAAAGAGAAGCTGCAATTTCACATCTCATCCTTTGTCCAAGACTTAGCTGTCTTGTAGGAACTTTTATTATATCTTTTATATTTAACATTTCACAAAGCATGGATGAATTCTTTTTAAATTTATCTTCTGGTATTCTATAAATATCTTTTAAGAGTTCAAAGGAATCACCTACTGGCACATCCCACCAAAGTTGAGATCGTTGCCCGAAAACTACTCCAATGTCTCTTACATGACTAACTCTATCTTTCCATGGAGTTTTTCCATTTATCCTGCATTCACCTTTATCTGGATATAAAATACCACTCATTATCTTAATAGTGGTACTTTTCCCTGCACCATTTGGACCAATATATCCCACCATTTCCCCTTCCCTAATGGTAAAAGAAACATTGTCTAAAGCCTTTACTTCTTCGTACTCTCTAGAGAATAATGCCTTTACTGCTTTTTTCAGTCCTGGGTTCCGCTTAGCTACCTTATAAGATTTTGATATGCCCTTCATTTCAATCATACTATCCCCTCCAATCTAATTATCAGTTTTATAACGAAAAACCTGCTTCTCTTAAAAGCTTATTGCTAAGGTTTAGTTTGTTTAACCTTCTTAGTTTTTCATTAAGAAACCATCTCATATTTATTCTTAAAAAAATCACAAGAAAATTAGTCGAAGTTAAATTATACCACTTTTATACTGTAAAAAAAAGTATATAAGCAATTAACTTATATACTTTTTAAATATTAATATTAACTTTTAAATGTGTTATGAAAATCAAAGTCACTAAGAACCTTTTACCTCAAACCTTTCCTTACTCTTAAGGCTCTCTTAAAAAGTAAGTAGGCTACACTAAATATTCTTACTATTTAAGCATATTATATTCTATCTTTATACTCTTCAATTAAGTTATTCTTTATATTCCAAAGTTCTTCGGATAAATCTACATAATACTTATGAGGGTATTCAAATCTTTTTAACTCATCCCAAAGAGAGTTAACTTCTTCTCTACAATAATCTTTTATTTCCTCTATTTTAGGTAAATTGTATACAAGTTCACCTTTTTCAAAGATTTTAACTTGCAACCTTCTTGCTTTAAAATTCTCTACAATCTTCTTTTTCCAAGTAAAAACAGGGTCAAATAAGACGTAGGGTTTTGTTTCATCAATTACTTCATGATGAATTGTTAATATATCTGCTATAGCTTTGCCACTTTCCTTTTCATAAAGTCTCCACAACCCTTTATAATGAGGATTTGTAACCTTTTCCACATTTTCAGATAGTTTAATTCTTGGAATTATTTCTTCTCCATCTTTTACAGCCACTAATTTATAAACACCTCCAAAAACAGGCTCACTTTTAGAGGTGATTAGTCTTTCGCCTACTCCAAAGGTATCTATATAAGCTCCTTGAGAAATTAAATCCTTAATTATAAACTCATCTAAACTATTAGATGCCACAATTTTGCAGTCCCAAAGCCCTTCTTTATCTAAAATTCTTCTACATTCTTTAGAAAGATAAGCCATATCTCCACTATCTAATCTAATTCCTTTTAGCCTTTTTCCTAGTGGTTCTAAAACTTCTTTTGCAACCCTTATTGCATTGGGAACTCCACTTTTAAGTACATTATAGGTATCTACTAAAAGAGTGCAGTTATCTGGATAGGTTTTAGCATAAGCTTTAAAAGCTTCATACTCATCTCCAAAAAGCTGTACCCAAGAATGTGCCATAGTCCCTATAGCTGGAATCCCCATTTCCATATCTGTATAAACATTGGAACTGCCTATAGCTCCAGCGATATAGGCTGCTCTGGCTCCATAAATTGCACCGTCATAACCTTGAGCTCGCCTTGAACCAAATTCCATTACATTTCTTCCTTGAGCTGCTCTCACAATCCTACTAGTTTTAGTAGCAATTAGACTTTGATGGTTTATAGTTAATAAAATCATAGTTTCTATGAGCTGTGCTTCTAATATTGGTCCACACACTGTAAGAATTGGTTCATTTGGAAAAACTACTGTACCTTCTGGTACTGCCCAAATATCACAAGTAAACTTAAAGTTTCTTAAATAATCTAAAAAGTCTTCACTAAAAATCCCTTTAGCTTTTAAAAACTCTATATCACTTTCTTCAAACTTTAAACTTTTAATGTAATCAACCACAGCTTCTAGACCGCATGCTATAGCAAAGCCTCCTTTATCAGGAACTTTTCTAAAGAACATATCGAAGTACACCATTGTATCCTTAAAGCCATGGCTTAAATATCCATTACTCATAGTCAATTGATAATAATCCATAAGCATGGTTAAATTTCTAGGGTCATTAAAAAATTTATTCATTTACGCCACATCCTTTTGCCTAACAATTTCTTAATATACCTCTAGTATTACCTTTGTTCCTGGTTAATATTTCATTAATTTATCCAAGGACAAAATTTCTTTTCTAGCAAATCAATGGACTTAAAAATTACTAACCCCATAATGCTCAAGGCTAATATCCCAGCAAACATTTCTTCATAATGGATTATGGTAAAGGAATTCATTATAAAGTATCCAATTCCATATGCCGTTGCAAAATTTTCACTAAAAAATAGTACAGAAATACTAATTCCAATAGTTATTCTTAGTGAGGAAAATAGTTTTGGTAGTATAGCAGGAATTATTAAATGTATGTATTTTTCTCTTGTGGAAAGTCCTAAGGTTTCCATAGAATTAAATAAACTCCTAGGTATTTCCTTAATTCCATCTCTTACTGCAATTTGTATTTGAAACACAATTATTGTGACAATAAGTATAACCTTTGGCACATCCCCAAACCCAAAGAGTATTAAAAATACGGGAAGAAACGCTATTTTAGGTATAGGATAAAGTATATAGGTTATTGGGGAGCATATACCATCTACCCTTTTGCTAAGCCCCATTGCAATTCCTATTGGTATTGCAATGACAAGGGAAATTAATAATGCTACCATAATTCTATAAAAACTAAAGAGTAAGTGTAACATTAAGTCCTTTCTTAGAAGCTTGAAAAAAGTTACTATAGTTATAAAGGGTGACGGTATTATGGAGGAGTTAATTAATAAGTGAGCTATATACCAAAATAAAAGTATGACTATACTTCCCTGTAAAGTTTTATTTTTAAATATAGTTTTTAAAGGTGTTATTTTTGGTATAACCATTTCCGTACCTCCCTACAAATATTGTAATAGCTGTCCTTCTCTCTTATATCACTTTGTCCAAAGTAAGGATTATGAATCACCTTTTTAATTTTAGTGTTTTCCATTACAATTATTTTTTGTCCTAAAAACACAGCTTCCTCAATACTGTGAGTTACTAACACTAATGTCATTGGATGATTTTTGTATAATTCTAATATTAAATTTTGTAATTGCTCCTTTGTAATTTCATCTAAAGCTGAAGTTGCTTCATCGCATAGCAATAAATCTGGATTTAAAACTAAGGTTCTTCCAATTGCTACCCGTTGCTTTTCTCCTCCACTAAGTTCATGAGGATACTTATTCTTATGCTGTGTTATGGACAACTCTTCTAGCATGTTCTCAACTTTATTCTTAATTAAGTTTTTATCTATCTTTCTTACCTTAAGTCCAAGGGCTATATTATTCCATACATTTTTCCAAGGTAGCAATCCCAAATCCTGAAGTATAACTCCTGTTTCTTGCCTTGTTCCCTGCAAGAATTTATTGTCTATTAGTACTTCTCCACTACTTTCTTTTATAAGACCAGCTAATATGTATAATAAAGAAGTTTTTCCGCAGCCAGAAGGTCCGATAATAGCACAAGTTGAGTTTCTTTCTATATTAAGTTCAATATTATCTAACACTAATTTTTCTCCATAATTTAAGCACAAATTCTTAACATGAATCATAACTCCACCTCTTTAGAGTAAAAAACACCCCAAAGGGCGTTTTTATAATATTTAGCTTACTAGCTAGTTAATGTATTAATTATTCTTTATAATCTCTCTGTACAAAATACACATTATAAAAATACTAAATATTTTATCTTATTTAATAAAATTGAAATTTCCTATATCCTCATATTTATAATCATTTTTCACAGTATTTTTTGTCTTAGTCCATTTTAATACATCTTCAAAGGTTTCTTTTGGTATTGCTCCAGCCTTTTCATATTTTGCTCCACTACCTAAGTAATTCTTAATAGTATCTGAGAAGGTATATTTATTTAAATAACTTCCATAGGTCTCTACACTTTCTGTATTAATAAGTTCTACAGCTTTATTATAAGCTCTATAGAAAGCCTTTACCCCTTCAGCATTATTTTTTATAGTATTCTCATCAAAAATTACTGCTCCTGCTTTTATATTGTATTCTTTAGAAGAAGCTAATACCTTAGCTCCTTTTTCTTTTAACTGAGTAGCTTGCGGCTCTGTAAATATAACACCACTGATTTTATCTGCTAGAATTGCTTCAAATCTGGCAGGAATTGAAGGTATATTTACAACTGAATAAGTTATATTATTTTTTTCTGCCATTTTATCCATAATATATTCCAAAACAAAGTTTGGAACTAAGGATACATCTTTTTTATCTAGTTTTTGAAAAGTATCTATTCCAGAGTTTGGTGAAGTTAATAGTTTAAAATCTTCATTTATATCCGAAGTAATTTTCATTTTAAAGCCACCATCATTAAGGCTTAAAGCAGTCATAACATCTGCAATTGTACCATTTAATAGCTTCCCCTGAATTGCTGCGTTTCTATCATTAGGTGAGTTGAACATAGTTAGCTCTACGTTTAATCCTTCCTTTTCAAAAAAACCTTGTTCTTTGGCTACTATAAAAGGTATAGCAGATTCTGCTGGAAGAAGTCCAAATTTTATTGGCTCAGTTTGTTTTGGCTTACTTTGGCAACCTGCAAAACCTAAACTAGTAGTTAGTATTATAACTGATGTAAGTATTGATAATATTTTTTTCATGTTATTCCTCCATTGTTATTTAAAAATATATTAAAGCAATATAATCAAATATTAAGGGATTCAACTTATTTATATGTTAATTTACCTCAAATTTTCATATCACTTAACTATTAAACATTTCTATGAACTTATCTATATCATAGTTTATAAAAACACCATATCTGTAAAGTTCCATTGGATTTGTTTTAGCGGTGTTTTTTCCTGGCTCAGAAGTAAAGCCTAGTAAATATCCCCATTCCTTTAAATTATCTATAACACCCTGATTGTATCCTCCAAAAGGATAAGCAAAAACTCCTTTAGTGTTTACAACCTCCTCGCATTTCATTAAGTCATTGTAAAGAATGGCTTTCTCTGCAATCTGAACTTCTGTATAATCTTTTCCCCTTTTATGTAAGCTTGCAGTATGATTTGCAAATTCAAAAACATCACTAATTTCTTCTACTTCCTTAAGGCTCATAGTAATGGATTTCTCAATACTATATTCCTGTGGTTCTGAAAAAATCCAATTCTTAACCATAAACCCAACTGCATGGAAGTTGTATTTCTTAAGTATTGGGTAGGCATAAATATATACAGATTTAAATAAATCATCAAAGGTTAAAAGTACAGCCTTTTCAGGTAATGTCTTTCCTTCATAATAAAAGTCCTTCACCTCTTTAAGTGTTAATGTTTTATACCCATTTTCGTATAAATACTTCATTTGCTTTTCAAACTCATCTAAAAAGCAAAATAAAGGTGTAGGCAATTTATCTACATAGTTATCGCTTACACAAATCCCCTGATTAACTGTAGGTGTAAAATCTTCCCTTTTTATAATTTCATGGTACATTAATGTGATAAAACTACTCAAAAACTCATCTCCCTATATACTAATGTTAATTATTATAACATTGTTAATTCTTAGATAAGTATATTACTTTTGTTAAATAAATTCAAATTTTTCCAAAACAATATTTTTCAATTTTATAAATTACAACTCACCTTGTCATCATAATTATAAAGCAGTATCCCTAAAATAAAGGCTAGGTGAATTGTCCTATTAGAATATTTCTTACTGTGAAAAGCAATAAAATTGCATTTTATTTTAAATTTTACTTTATTAACTTTTTATTAAAAAGTAGTTATTTATAAATTAACTACTTCTAAGTCATCAGGAACTAAAATATTTCCCATGAAATATTCTCTTCCTTCTTCTGTGTATAATTTTTTTCTCTCTACTATATTCTTATCTTCAGTATGATACATTATTAGATTTTTAACTTTTAGCCTAGCTGCATTTTCACAGGCCTCTTTTACTGTGACATGATGTTTATCATAGGGTTTGAATATCTCTCTTTGGGAGTACAAGCAAAAGGCTTCATGAAGTAAGTAGTCTGCTTCATTTGCATAGTCAAATAATACTTCTCTATAAGGCTCGTCCCCTAGGAAGGTAATTTTTTTCTTATTGTTTAATATGGTTGTAAATCCAAATTGTAATTGTTTTGTGCTTCCAATATCAAAGAACTCAATATCCCAAGTTAATATCTGTTCTTTATGATCATGATTTATTTCTATAAATAGAATTTTATCATCAATGTAGTTAGTGAATTTCTTATCTAAAAGTAAGCTGGAAAGGATTCTGATAGCTTCAATATTCTCCTTATGACAGTAAATCTTCAAATTCCCTTCATATTTTCCATTAATAATTTGTTGAGCAATAGCTCTAATAATCCATATAATTCCTGTAATATGATCATTATGTCTATGAGATATAAAAACATGATGAATTTTAATTATAGGTATATTTAGCTTTTCCAAATTAGTCAGTATGGTGTTTCCTCCACCTGTATCTACTAAGAAATGTTCCTCTCCGTTGCTTAGTGTAAAACAAGTATTGTAGCATTTAGTTACCATGGCACAGCCTGTACCTAAAATATTGATTTTCTCCATAATTACCTCCAAATACTTTACTATATTTTCTAGCTACCTTATATCAACTTTTAATTTATAGAATGCAATAAAGATACTGCATAAATATATCTAATTCAAATTTGCATTCTCTTTTATATAAGTTGTCTAAAATTATCTTGCAATGTAAAAATAATATTACAACTTATATTTTAAAGCTTTCCAGATAATAAGGTTATAGGGTTCCATGATAGAATTTTAACTTATTCATCTTCATAACCCCTTAAGGGAACCAGGGTAGGACTCGTGTATAAGTTAATTTTAAACTCTGGTTCTCTATAATAAAAATTATTATACATTAACTAAAATTAAAAATCTCCTATAGATTTAACTTAAAATCAATCTATAGAAGATTTTCTATAAATGCTAAAACTCATGCTCCCAATTAGCGTTTAACTCATATAATTGTTCTGAACTTCTCACTGTGTTATTTTCGCATTCCTTAACTTTTACTACCATATCTCCAAGCTTGCACTCTAGGTTTTCAATTTCTCTTCCAAGTATAGCTTCATAAACCTGGGTCAATGCTTTTAAAGTAAAGGTTTTAAGCAACAAGTTTAAGGCTATAGGAGTGTATTCAATTTCTTTTCTTATCCTATTCAAACCACAAAATATTAATTTAAAATGATCTGCTGCTAAGGAATCAGTACTGCTATCTAAAAGGCTATAATTCAACTCTTTCTTTCTCATAGCATCATTACTAATCTTTTCTTCCACCTTATAAGAAATTTTAGTTTTTTTATCCTCAGAGGTAAGGTGTAAGATATTAGTTTTGGTAAAATATTCTTCATAGACCTTTTTGCCCAAAAACTCAGTTTCCACATTAAACAACATCACATTTTCAGCATCATCCCCTGCTTCTGGTTTTAACTTATCTTTAGGAATAAGTGCGATGTTACCTACTGTTATAATTCTAGTTCTTGGGTCTCTTGGAATAGTTCTATCCTTATCGATGTACATCTCACCAAAAGCACCTAATTGCTCTACATAAATGTCAGTTACTCCAGTTTCTTCTTCAAGCTCTCTGTAAGCTCCCTGGATTAAATCCTCATCCATATTTAAAAACCCGCCTGGAAGTGCCCATTTGTGAATAGAGGGATGATCTCTTCTTTGTATAAGCAAAAGCTGTAGCTTCTTATGAGGCGAGTTGCTTCCTTCTTCACGCTCATCTAAGGTAAATATTAATACATCATTAGTTACACTAGGTCTATCATATTTATTGGGATCATAATTTCTTATAAATTCACTTTCAGTAAGTCCTTGTTCATTTCTAAATTCTCTATTGTCCATATGCTCTGTTTAGCTAATAGTTGTAATATAACTTTTATTAGATCTAATAGAATACTTCAGGTCATTAAACCTATCTTATTTTCTATTGTAAGTTTTAGAATTATCTTATAAACAACTATTACTAATGGTTCACATCCTTTCTTTAGTACTTCTATGAAAATAAATACTATAGACTAACTATAAACACTTTACGTACACCTTCTTATATTTCCCTGCTTCAAACCTTCACATTCCTATTTTAAAAAAAGAACTACCTTAAGCATTAGTAGTCCCTTATCATTATATAGATATAATCCTATATAATGATTATACAAATATTACCACACTTTAGTCTACAACTTAATTTTAAAGTTCTTTATAGTATAGTAACCTTTCACTTTCAACTTCTTTCCCATGTACAATTTCAGTTTTTTTTAACTTTCCACTTAACTGAAAGCCCATTTTTTTAATGGACTTTTGAGAATTTATATTTTCTTCTCTTATTGTTGCACGCAAAACTGAATATGTTCCATCTTCCTTTATAAATGGAATTAAACTGTCTACTGCTGAAGGCATAATTCCTCTTCCCCAGTATTCTACACTAAGTCCATATCCTATAGTTAAAACCTCGGGTTCTTCCTTATTTAGTAATCTTATAACTCCTACAAGTTTCTTAGGAATTACAGTATAAATCCCTAGATATATATTATTGTTTTCTTCCATTCTTTCCTTTATTAGCTCTATAAACTCTTTAGTATCTTTAATTGATTTATGAGTTTTTCTAGCAATATATTTTGCCACTTTTTCATTGCTATAAATATTGAAAAGATCCTCTATAAAATCATTAGTTATATTGTCAATACTATACTCCTCTGAAACTGCAATGGGCAGTTTATTTTGAATTATTTCTAACATAATATCCCCCCATAATAAACCTATAGTCATACCTATATTTATAGTCCTATGTTTATGCATTAATTTTCTCTTTTCAACTTGATAATAACTATTTATGTTTATAAGTTACCTACCTATTTAGAAATTAATCTTTAGTAAAATTTCTACCTAAGATTCCTCACTGTTAATGAAATCTTAAATAAAATTACTGCTAATTTATTAAGCAATAAAGCTAGTTTATTGTTCAATAAAACCCTTTTCTTGCATTCTCTCACTATTTAAAAATAATGCCATTCCTGTTTTCATTCTTTTGAATCCCAACTTTTCATAAAATGCATCTTTTCCTGGAGCAGCATATAAAATCACATTACACTGTGGAATGGTTTTTAAAATATTATCTACAACTACCTTTCCTATACCCTTCCCTTGATATTCAGAGATAACTGCAATATCGTAAATTCCTGCCTGGTAAGCTCCATCTGAAATTGCTCTACCAAAGCCAATTAACTTTTCGTTATCAAAAACAAACACCACAGTATAGCTATTTTCAAAGGCTTTTCTGTGAGTTTCAGCATCAAAGTATCCCATTCCAACAGCTTTAAGTGTATCAGTTATCTGCTGAAAATCTATGCCTAGACAATCATATTGAATCCTTAAATTCATCTCTATCTCTCCTTACAATTATTTCACTTTATGTTTTCGTACTACAAATACCTAAATTTTATTTCGTACAGAATTCATGAATTGTATTATTCTATTAATAACTACTAAATACATACTTTCCTCTAGAAATAGTATACTCCTTCGAAAAATAAAAAATAAGACATCCAAACATATACCTTACTTTATAGTATAATAAAATTTTCAATCCTATTTCTCACTTCGATAGGCAAACATCCTTCTAAAGCTCTCTTTAATAAATCTGTATTTTTCACCCCATTGTTCAGCATATAATCTTCTATAAGTTTTACTTTTACTTTTCTATTAGGAATTACTTGATATAAAACATACCAATCTTCCAAAGATGTAAGCGGTATTTCAATTCCATTTATTATTTTCTTACTTGTTATTGCTTCATTATTAAACTTGTACTTATATGACCCTTCTTCATGATTAATAACCATTCCTGCCATAACATCCACATCAATGCCATTAACCACATATTCATAAAAGTACTCTGTATCATAGGTAGACACTTTTTCTTGTATTTTCTTCTTGCCTAGTGAAGTCAGAACCTTATCTGCTTTTTCAATGTCTTTTATGTGAACCATAATATCTATATCATTTGGTTTATCAACTAAGCCATAATGGTTTAATAAAATGGATGCTCCTACAGCCCAAGTAATGTTTTCTCCATTTAATTTGCTACCTATATAACTTAATGTATCTAATAACACTATGCAACACCTCTACTTATTTAATTATAACTTCTTAACTCACTTACTTCTTCTTCAGTTAGGTTTCGCCACTTACCTATTTCCAAATCTTGAAGCTCTACATTCATAATTCGAACCCTTTCTAAGTGGATAACCTCATATCCAAAAGCTTTTGTCATTCTCCTAATTTGTCTATTTAACCCTTGGGTAAGAATAATAGAAAAGGTATCTTTACTTATTCTTTTTACAATACAAGGCCTAGTTTTAACTCCTAAAATTTCAACACCTTCACTCATCCCATTTATGAAATTATCATGAAAAGGTTTATTTACAGTTACTATATATTCCTTTTCATGCCCATTATCAGATTCTAAAATTTTATTTCCAAGGTCTCCATCATTAGTCATTAATATTAACCCTTGCGATTCCTTATCTAGTCTTCCCACTGGAAATATATAGTCTGGATAACTCATAAAATCAATTATGTTATCTTTAACGTCCCTTGCTAAAGTGCATGTAATTCCTACTGGTTTATTTAAAACAATATAAACCTTCTCCTTTGGTTTAATAGGTTCATTGTCCAATAGAATGCTATCATATTCTTCTACCCATTGACCAGGTTCACAAAGCTGTCCGTTTACAATTATTCTTCCCTGTTTTATTATTCTATTGGCATCTTTCCTTGAACAAATTCCGTAATTACTAAGTAGTTTATTTATTCTCATATTTAAATTGTTATCCTTTCAACTCTTTGAACCTATAGAAGGCATCTTTTCCCATTATCTTTAACTGATATAGACTTTTTAGGTAACTCTGTACTTTATTCTTGTGTAAAGCCTTAAAGCAGCCAATATCACTCATATATAAATAAGTTCTAATTATAATTTCAATATTCCTATTTTTTACATAGGATCAAAGTCTATGTTTACTACTATACTAGGTAATTTTTCATTTAATAATTCAACTATCTTATCATAGTTCTCTTTTTCAAAGCAAAGATTATGATGAAATCCTTCTCCACTATATGAAACCTTTATGGTTTCGCCTTTATTTATGTTAATATTTCTTACCTTATTCCAAGAAATAAACTGTGCACCCCTATACATAGAAGCAAATCCCTTTAGAGTTATTCCTTCTTTTAAATAACCAGCTATAATTAAAACCACACTTAATATTCCCATAAAATAGTGTATTTGAATCTTTGCAAACCTGTAAGTAATATATAGTAACACACCAATACATATTAAAAGAAATATTTTATCAATGTTTTTTTTCTTAGCTCTTATTAATAATTCTTTAGTAATTTTAAAGTCCCTTACAATAATTGTAATAAATAAAATACTCAAAACCCAATTTAACATTAACTCACCCCTAAAACATAAAATTACTTCGCTACCTTTTTAAGTGCAAATACTTCTTATCGCTTTTAGTCACTTAACGCATTACTTCCAGTAGTGCTTCTTTTAACTTCACTTATGCTAAGTAAAGTAACAGCAAGAACTAACACAATAGCAGCACCCCATATTGCTTTAACACCCATATATGAGGTTGTTAATCCCCCTAGAAAAGCTCCTACTATAAAAGAAAAAATAATAGTAAAATACTCTAGTGCTTTTAAAGCTGATTTTTTATCTTTATTCACTACAGCAACATAAGCTGCTTGTGAGGCAAAATATAAATTTCCTGTGGACATGGTGGTGCTATATGGGTAAGCATGAAGTTTTCTAAAGGTAGCTACCTGAACAGAGGCTACAAAAGAAATAGTAACAGTTACAAAGCTATTAGGTACCGTATTGGGAACAAATCCTATGATAAAAAGTACTACTATCTCCAGTAATAAAATAGTTCTTACAGAATCCCTTATAAAAAACCTTGGTGGAGACTTCTTTATAGTCTCAGCAACCACTACCCCAGCTATAAATGCTAAAATAGGAGGCATATGAAGAAGTGCCTGAATCCATTGTCCCTTTGAAATCTCTATGCTCACTAGTACAATGTTTCCTGTTTGAGCATTAGCAAAAATTCCTCCCCTACCAACGTAAGTGTATGCATCCAAAAATCCTCCTACAATAGCTAGAAGTATTCCTAACCTAAGAGATTCTGTAGTTACTTTATTCATACTCATCTTTTCTTTAATCTTATTAGTTATTTTTATGTCTAAATTCTCCAATTTCAATCCCCCACATATTAGTATACTAATAAAATTATATCACTTTAGTAAAATATAAACTAACTACAAGAATAGCAATAAAAGCACTTCCTAGTAGAAATGCTTTTATCTTATAAATCTATTTATTGTTTTTATAGATTTTAACCACAACTTAAAGAGATTTTCTCTAAACTCTTCAACTCCTTAAGTATCTTAGTAAATTCTTCTTTATCGCTAATTAAATCAAATTCTTTTCCTTCAAGGATTTTAAACATATTCTCATACAAATTCATAGTTATTGTACGCTTACCTTGGGGAATCTCATTAAAGCACCAAATTGTAGAAAACTCCCTCCTCTTATTAATATCATTTCTTTTCATATCTTCTACCATGCGCTCAAGCATTTCAATTGCCTTAGAGGTTTCATTAAACTTTAAATAATTTATAGCATAATATAAATACTCATTGGATAATCCTATTACTGAATCTCCTTCCGGTGATAAAGCTTTTTTCACATTAAGAGCTAAGTTATGATATTTTTCTATAATATTTAAATCTTTTTTCTCCTCTTTCATGTAGGAATTTATAAGGCCTAAACAAATTAGAGAAATTTCATTAATATTCTTATATAAATTACTCTGTAATATTTCCCTTGCCTTTTTTAACTCCTTCTTTTCAATATAGATGTTTGTAAGTATTAAATTAGGATCAAGTTGGCTTTTTCTAATTTTATTTAAGCACTCTACGGCCTTATCCTCCTCTTCTACTGTTGGATATAATGCACCTAATTGGAATAGGGCTTGCTCACACAATTCTACGTTAGAACAATTTTTAGAAACATCTTCAAATAGTTCAATAGACTCGCCAATCATCTTCATACCCTGTTCTTCACTTGAACTTTTCCAAGAATACATAGTAAAGAGAAAGCCTATTCTTAGCTTTAAATAATAGCTATTAGGATATTTTGATAGATAACCCTTACTCTTATATATAGCCTCATCTAGCTTCCCACTACTAAATAATTTCTCACATTCACTAAACAAGTTCTTAACTTCATCTTCTGAAAGTTCAACTTTAAAATTTAAAAGGGTATCAATTGTAATATTAAAGAAGGTGGCTAAAACTGGCAGTAAAGTAATGTCAGGATAGGAAATTCCGCTTTCCCACTTTGATACCGCTGCTGTAGATACACCAATAAAGTTTGCAAGTTGATCTTGAGTAACTCCCTTTTCTTTTCTTAACCTGTAGATAACTTCTCCTACTAATAACTTTTCCATTTATTATCACTCCATAAATTTACTCTAGGATCCTATAGTTTTAGTATATATCACTTTAATCTATATACCAATGGACCCCTAGTTTAATACCATCCTTAAAACTTAACTAGTAGTTAAATTTAATTTGCAAAAATAAATGTATAGTATGTTACCTTATATGTCACTGCATTAATAGGAGGCATATTTTATCCAATATTATTTCAAGTTCCTATGTTTATAGTTTCTTGTTTCTTAATAACCTACGTTATTAGCTTTAAGTACTATAACAGGAAAATGTAAGAGTGTTTATCTAGATAATTATTAAAATTCACCTAGACAACTGACTTCAGTTTTCTAGGTGAATTTTATTTTTCTACGAACTTAACAATACTGTTGTTAATATCCACTTCAGAAAAAGCTACTATGGTTTGTGTTGTAGCATATTCAGAAACACTATTTATAAAATCTTCTATTTCATTTAGCTCACCAACTGATAACTTAACTAAAAAACACCCATCCCCAGCAATCCTATAACACCATTCACTTCTTTTATAATCCTTGATAAACCTCTTAAATCTTTCATAGCCTCCATTTTTCATGGTAACCTTGATTATGCAGTCTATAGATAATCCTAGCTTCTTTTTGTTTACTTTGATTGTGTATCCTTCAATTATGCCTTCATCCTCAAGTTTTCTAACCCGCTCAGTAACTGACGGTGGTGATAGGTTAATTCTTTTTGCTAACTCCCTTATAGATAATCTACTATCCTCTTGTAGTTCCTTCAAAATTAGCATATCAATTTCATCAAATTTCATTTGTAATTTATTCTCCTAAAATTTATTTTACTTGATATATTTATTTTTAAATTATATTCTACTTGAAATACAATATTATTTCCATAGCAACTATAATTTTATTATAGGTTAGCAAAATTAAGATTTGCCTTTTACATGAAACTGTATTGATTTTTTTAATTCTACAAAATATTTGTAGGATAATATGGTCTTAATTTTGAAGCCCATGGAAAAACTTTATAAGTTATACCGTTATAGTGACAATGTTCACTTAGAAGTTATGTTAACTATCTTTGAGTTAATTTTTATCGAAGTACTCTTAGAAAATTAATTATTCATATGTCTATTTAAGGAGGATTATCATGGCAAGAATAAATTATTCACAAGAAGGATTAACACCTTTTCAACAATTGTTAGGACATAATAAAAATATACTTGAAAATTGGTCAGCTTTAGAAGAATGTTTTTTTAAAAGTAACACCTTTAGCTCTCAGTTAAAAGAAGAGGTACGACGTACCCTTGCCTTTAATAATGGCTGTGAGTATTGTATGGCTAAGGGTAAGCCTTCAGACGGTATAACGGACTCTAAAATTATTATAGCTACTAAAATTGCAGATATAATTTCAAGAAGTTCTATTATCGATGATGAAGCCTTTCATTCATTAAAATCTCAATTTAGTGATGAAGAAATCTCTGAACTTCTAGCTTTTATATGTTTTATAACAGCTTCTCAAAAATTTGGAGCATCACTGGATTTGAAGCCAAGCTACCAACTTGAATTTTTAAAATAGTAACCTATGTAGCCTAGCCTTAGGTTATAAAAATGTTATAAACACTTCCATATTTTTCCTAACACAAAAAGCTACCACTCTAAATTTGAGTAGTAGCTTTCATCTTATGAACTTTTTTTATATACAATTCTCTTAATACTTTCAACTGAAAGATAATATTCTTCTGCTAAATCTTTAATCTTACATCCACTGCAATATTTATTGTATATATCTTCATTTCTCTTTCTTATATACTCACGATTACCTGAGCTCTCTCCCCACTTTTTTCGTGTATTTGGTGGAGATGGAATATAAATATATTCACCTTGAATATACTTTTGAATTTCCTTAATTAAATTATCAGGTAAAACACTTTCAACTTTTACATATTTCACAAAGCTCAGCTCCTTAAATCTTTATTTAAATTAAGGAAACAAAGCCCGTAAAGGTATTAATTTTACTTAGGCATTTTCAAAAACAAATAAATCAGTATCTTCATTTATTTTATTTATACTTAGAAATATGCTTTAGTAAGAGCGACTATATTACTTGTCTCTGTGCAAATTGCCGCCAAAAGTCATACCTACAGACTTTGCACAGAGTATTTTGAGTTGTTCCTTTACAGCTAATTCAAATCTCATTTTATCACCTCCAATAAATCTTATAGTAAATTATAAGAACAGCCTCCTACATATATGCATAAAATGTATTGATAATTGTCAAATATCAACATCTTTCTCAAATCAATACTAGGAGGTATTTTAATGCTAAAAAACTACCCTTACGAGTACTACTCAGAAGGCTTTCGAGCAGACTATCGAATAACTATTAAGCCAAACGAAAAGCGCCTTTATTTGATAAAAGACAATAAAATATTTAAATCCTACCCAATAGCTACTGGCAAACCCTCAACTCCTACTCCTATAGGCACCTTTAAAATTGAAAATGCAGCTATAAATCCTGGTGGCCCCTTTGGAGTGAGATGGCTAGGTCTAGATGCCCCCTATGGCGATTACGGAATACATGGAACTAACAACCCCTCTTCCATAGGGAAATCCGTATCTAACGGTTGTATTCGGATGTATAATAAAGATATTCTTGATTTAGTTAAATATGTATGGATAGGTACTGTTGTAAAAATAGTTTAATAATTATCCACACAAAATTCATGCTATTATTTACTTATAGGGAACAAAAGTTAATGCTTAACTATGGGTGAACCAGCAACTGTTCCCTTAATGAAATATGGTGATTCTACGGGTTTCAGCCCATTAGCAATTATTTATAACTAAATTGGCTGACCTTAGAGGTTCAAAGGTTTTATCATAGTACTCCTCAGCTGCCCAGTAACGTTCCTTATATTTCTCGATAACCTGACTAAGATCACCCTTATGATGACTTCTAATTATTTCTCTTTCAAATCTCACATCTCTTGGGCAATCTACAAAAATCATATAATCAAAGAAATCTCTCCAACATTTCCTTTGAAGATAAACTCCCTCAACAATTACTATACTTCTTGAAGCTATCTTATAGCTCCTCTCAGTTATCACATCTTTTTCCTTATTATAACAATTTAATTTTAACTCTACATCATTACTTTTAAGTGATTTAAACAAATGATCTCTAATATAAATTTCATTCCACTGTAAATAAAAAAGCTCGTACCATTGTTCATATCCTGTGCTATATCTTTGCTCTCTAGTAGTAATATAATCATCTATATGAAAAACTTGCACTGGGTATTTTTCTTTAAAATGCTTCACTAATTGCTCAGTTATGGAAGTCTTACCAGCACAACTATACCCATCAATACCAATTATATAATTTTCTTTTCTTTCTTCTATATTTTTAAAGACTAAAGCAATAATAAGTTCAACATTTTTATTTTCCATAATCATTAACCTTACCTTTAAATACTTATTTGCAATTATATCTACTAAGTTTATATATTCTCGAAGAATACATGAGCTTTAACTCTAAAAGAATCTTATTACTTAAAATAAATAATCCAAAGCTTCAACATAGTCTAAGTCAAGTGAATCCTTAATAAAGTCTCTTAAAAGTTTTAAGTGACCTGCACCATATAGCACTAATATACGGTCTTCTTCTTTAGAAATACTTTTTAAGTTAGAAAAAATATGTAAATTTCTTTTGTACCATGAAGCTACAAAATCTACTCCTACTGAATCCTCACCTACTCCAATTTCATTAAAGGGTAAAAATGAAGTTGAGTGTTGAAGCTCATTGGTTTCTTTATCATTGAAAAATCTAAATATCTTTTCTATACTAGCTGATTCGTTGAACGTGCTGTAGAACGCATTTGCAAACCTCATATATGAATCTTCTAACTTTTTATATGCTACATCATCTTCTTTTGCCTTTTCAAACACCTTAGGCTGAGACCATCCATCAAAATAATCAATACAATTTATATAGTTTATTCTATTATATTTCCCTAAATCAAAAGCAAATTTTATACGCTCATCCGTAGATTCAGTAATATTATAATCTGCTCCTTTTATTTTATATTCACCTAATTTTCCATTTAAATCTAATGTAGGATCTTCTAAAAACTCTTGAAAAATCTTATTATATTTTTCCTCTTCACTAGGTCTCAATTCAACACATAACTTATTTGGTTGAAATTCTGATATTTTATTTATAATTTCAGATAATTCTTTTTGCCTATTTTCATTTTGAATCTTAATAATATCAGTACCTTCTTTAGTTTCAAAGTGAAATGTACCTAGAATCATGATCTTAGGATTACTCATAATTATCTCCTTTACAACTTATTTAATGTGCTTTATAAATTTCATTTTTATACTTTACCGTAATATGAAATTTAAGATTAGCTGCTCTTTAAAATAAAGTTAACTAATATAATTTATTCATAACTTTCTTTAAATATTGTTTTAAACAATTCACAGGGAATCTGTTGTTTATGAAAAACTTGCAACATACCTTTTGGTGTTATCTTATATTCTTCCAATTCATTTTCATGTAAAACAGCAGCTTTTGCTTGAATATTAATATGATCTTTAAATGGAATAAGTCGAACAACATTATTCTCTATATAAAATGATGGCAATTTAGCCCATAATTTCTCTTCAATATTCTGAGAAGTACTTGCATAAATAAGCTTATATAGCTCGTAGAACCTTTGCTTGGTTTCCTCTTCAAATTTCTCTAAATAATTATATATCTCTTCTTCCATATTTTATTCTCCATTTCTACAAATGCATCTTTAACTACACTTTGTATAAATAATCTATATTTGAAAATTGTTTATGGCACTACAATAGCCCTTACCTCTATGTTCTTCACTATAAATCTGACAACCTATTTCATAACCTACGCTCTCCAAATCCTTTGAAGAATTTGATTATCCCTCAGAGTGCAAGTTTAAAATTTATATAAATCTAGGGTATTCTTAACCCTTTCATAGATTTCTTCAAAATTAACTGCCTTAAAATCTGTAGTATCAATATCTATAGTTATGCTATTTTCTATATTTAGCTTAAACTCTCTATTGTTTATATTTTTATTATATTCCTCAAAGCTTTCTACCGGTCTAATATGCCCTATATGTCTTTCACCTGAATTATTTCTATCTATGAATCTTTCGTAAAGGATATGAGCTTCACAATAACAAAATAATTGAATTACTTTATATGGATGCCTTTTTTTTATATCTAAGAAAGATTTTGTTGAATACCTATTATCAAAGTTACCTTCTACAATAAAGGGTTTTCCTGTTTGTAAAAGTTTTTCAGTAAATAAATAGGTAAGATCAAAGCTTGCACCTCCAAGCTTAAGTCCCCATTCTTCGTCTCGTATTCCTATAGTATCAAAAAGTAATTCTTTAATCTCATCCTTATTAATTACTGGTAAATTAAATCTTTCAGCTAAATCCTTACTCAAGGTAGTTTTTCCAGCAGCTGGAGCCCCTGAAACTATAATCATTAAATTTTCTTTCATAAATCTCATCTCCATAGCTAAAACACTAAACTATTTTGTATTTAACTTCTTCCCTTCTACACGTAGTTATTTAATCACTGTTCCAAGCTATAATTATTTATTTTAATACATCTTCTATATTTATTCGCCATACCATATGGTCCTCACCTTCACCCCAAAAATCTTTTAAATGATACTCAGGATTTCCAAACTTACTTATCCATATTTTCTGTGCACTTTTATAACCACTGTCAAAGCAAAATTCCTCTATTCCTTTTCTATGAAGTTCTTTAAATATTGCATTTAGCATTCTGTTCCCAACACCTTGCTTTTGGTATTCAGGATGAACAAACACTGTTCCTATTTCGACTACAGCCTTTAATTTTCCCTTTGTGCAGGTATCTATTAGTTCATTGGAAGGTCCATATTCAATTGATCCAACTATTTTCTCTCCCACTTTTGCTATAAGAAAAAACCTGTCCTTACCATGGCTTTCCATATCCTGATTTAAACATCTTCTCTTATCAATAATTTCATTTTCAAAGACATCTACTAATTCTAAAATCCCATTTCTCTCAAAAGTATCTCTAAGCACAATTTCAAAGAATTTATTGATTTCTTCTATATCTTCAATCCTCGGTCTGCTTATTTCTATATTTTTCATAGGTATCACTCCTTGTCCAAAATTCAATACAATGCATTAAAATTCCTTTCTGTAAAACACAATGGTTAATTTTTCATTAACTATTTTTGTTTCTCCTGTTTTTATATAGCCCAGCTTTTCATATAAGTAGCAATTTCCCTTTTCTTGCAATATGGTATCCAATCTCCATTCCATAGCCTCACTATGCAAGGTCTCAATTAATTTAAAAACCTTTTGAGCTATGCCCTTACCTTGGTATTCTGGTAATACAAATATAGGGCTAACACGGTAAATCATATTTTCAACCTTTACTACTCTAATTGCTCCGACAGTAACCTTGTCCATATTAATAAGGTAATAATCACTCTGTTCTTCATTAATCCTTCTAATTACCTTTTCTATTGATTCATTTCCTGGGTTAGTTTTATAGTCCTCATATTTCTCTAATAAACTTTCAAAAGCTTTAACTTGCATTTCATGAATAATCTGTGCATCTTCTAATCCTGCTTTTCTTAAACATACCTCCATTAAATTCTTCTCCTTAAATATTCATTCTAACCTTTGTTTAAACTTCTTTTTTCATTTCTTTGTAAAGTCTTATTACTATATTTGTTGGAAATAATCCTTTTTCAAATAAAACAACACTTGCTAATGCGGCTTGGACTAATCCGATAATAAAAAATAAAACATGCAAAAGAGCCACTGCTCTTAGCATTATACATTGAACTATTATCCAAATCATCAAAGTCCCACCAAAAACACCACTTATGTAACCTCGAAATTTTGATTTACTGTAAAGTGCCAAAGTACTTAAAATATTACCAAGCCCTATAATAGCAAACAAAATAATTCCAGGTATTAAATAATTAGTAAATGGGGAATTTTTTAGTGGTTCAAGTGGCATGCCCAAAGGCTCTAATGGGTTAATAATTGCTGCTAATCCTCCAGCCATGGCACCAATTCCAACAAACAAATGTAAGCCAAATAATAACCGATACACTAATTTCATACTTATTCTCCTTAGATGACTAATAATTTTTTTCATGGATTTTATAATTTTGCTTTAGTTAAAGGCTAGAGTTTTATAATAAATCTTCTAAACTCTAGCCTTTATATTGCTCCTATGTTGGTTACCCTAAAATCTTTAGTGATGGATTAAATACATTATGCCTTGAAACCCCACAATATTACTTTCATAGAGAATATCACACTTGTGAGAATCATCGAATTCAATTTTAATATGCTAATATTTTACCATAAATTGTTTATATATTCCATATTTTTATATTTTGCAACCCTACTTTTGTTTGTTTACAGGAACCCATATTTCACAGGTATAGTTATCCTCATTTGTATTTCCTGGTGGATAAACCTCAATTTCATAGTTTGCTGACCTCTCATATCCAGATGAAGGAAGCCATTCTGTTGTTATTCTTGTCCAAACGGCATCAATTGGATGTTCTTTACTACTTAAGCTACCTCTCACAGTAAAAACTGCCCATTTGCTCGCTGGTATAGTATAACTTTGCAAATCTGTTACAACATTTTCATCTACTTCAGCACCAATAGCCATTAATGTTTCTCCATTTTCTAGTGTCTGAGTAAAACCCATCTGCCACATAGGGCTGCGATAAAGTTTGTAATCACATGCTAGTTTCCTATCAATGCCTCCATTCAAAAATTCATTCCATAGCTCCCATGCTTCACCTGAAGATTCCTTCCAATCGTTAGCTGTAGCGTTTGCGGACTGCCTCTTTATTTGTCTAACAAGCCCCACTAAATTTATCCCTTTCTTTTCTTCAATACGATATTCCATCTCAACATCTCCTTTTATTGAAATATGAAAAGTGATGGGCGGATAGGCCTTAAGTTTTACCCCTAAAGTGCGCGCTCCCTTTGGAGTTATTCCGTGCATTTCAACGAAGGCACGAGTAAAAGCATCCGGTGAATTATATCCATACTTCAAAGCTACATCAATTACTTTTGTGTCACTGCTCTGAAGTTCTAGTGCCGCAAGGGTTAATCTCCTGCGACGGATATATTCCGCTAAAGATATACCAATAATATAAGAAAAAACACGTCCAAACTGATGCATGGAACAACAAGCAATTTTTGACACCTCATCATACATGATATCATCAGTTAAATGTCCTTCAATATAATCCACAGTCGCTGTCATTCTTTGAACCCATTCCATAGCCTCATCCTCCTTTCATATTAAGTTTAACAAAGGTAATGTTAAGATACCCTGCATTTTAGGTACAAATCTGCAGGATTTTTGCTCTTGCATGTTACCTAACTTGGGCTCTATTTTTCAACTTGTTCTAAAATTATTCTCCTTTTATAAAAGCCATGTCTTTCATAAAACTCCAATACATTCTCATTTCCTTCTGCTACACCAATTATTTTTGTTTTAACCTTATTATCATCTAACCATTGTAATGCCCTAGTCATTAGCTTATCCCCTATACCATATTTACGATATACCTTATCTACAAACAAGGAATCAATTTCTCCAGTTAAATCTACATTAATTGTGCTAATACAGTATCCAATAAATTCATTCTTATCCTTATATTTAATTAAATCAATTTTAACTTGCATATTTTCATCATTTATAAACTTACTTTTTCTAACTTCAAAATTTAAGCTGCTAAACTTATGTGAAAAATGTTTTGAATTTTCTCCATGATGTCTATTTAAATTTTCCCATAAGGGCTTTACAAAATCTAATAGTTCCCTGCTCCCAGTTATAAATTCTAAGTTTTCCATGACTAATCCCCCTAAACAAAGCAGTTGCTTTTTACTTTTAATAAGTACTCTATCATATTTTCATCTTCAACTTTATTGTATTTGTATCCAAGATCTTCCCCCACATCTAACGCAATAATTCTAAATAGTTCACAACCATTAAATATTGCAGCCCAAAAGTTTTCATAATTGCTATCCGTATATGTTTTTGAATACATTTCATAAAGTTCTTTAGTAAGATACTTTTTATAATACTTACCCTGCTTTCCTGGTGACACAGAAAAGTTTGTGTTTGTTCCAATGTGCCAATCTAACATTTTTTCAATCATATTTCTTACGATTACATTATACATCCACATAGCATACGGCAGCTCATCTCTTGCAATTCCTTTTGCTACATTATTTAAACACCACCAAAATTCATTACAACTACAAATATATTGTAGCTCTGTAGGTTTTTTCACCCAGTAATCTTCATCCGTTGGCGCCTGTGTTTTAGGTAAACAATTATCCTTATCTAAAAGTGGCAAAGTAAGTTTATCCTCTAAATAGTCCTCTAACATTTCTTCTTTAGTTTTTATTCCTAAGTCAATTCTATTTTCATCTTTGAATAGCATTAACCAGGTGTATGACTGATGAAATTTATGTTTTCTTCCATAAGCTACATCAAATAAATCTGGTTCCTGCATTACAGCTATATCTCCAAACACAGAAATCCAATTCTTATCTTCTAAAAAGGACTTAGTTTCCGTTACCACATAGACAATATCGTAATCCTGATAAATATCCTTTTCTACTTTAGGGTTTGTCCTAGACCCTCCCATGTAAACTGCTCTAATACGTTCATCTTCTCTAGCCACCTTTAGTATTAAATCCATGATTTCCTTTTCACTTCTCAAAATCCTCACCCCATTAGCTTTATTCCTTTGAGCCTTAATTTACTATCTACTTCCTGAATAGCTCCTCTCATCCAATCATCATTTTTTATAGCCATTATCAATACAAAAATACATATTCTTATAAATACTTCTTGATATAAATATTTATTCATGTATTGTTGTATTCTTATCTTTATAAGAAGATAAGAATATATAGTATTCATCCGGGTTTCAGATGCATTAATCAAAAACTACATTCTCACTGGTGATATTAAATATGTAGAGTTCTCATTATTTCTTTCAGTAATTACAAAAACAGATAGGCTAGATGTAAACTTAAGCATAACTTCCTCATCTTCTATAGCATTTAATGCATCTAATATATATTTTGAATTTGCTTTTACCTGTAAAGGTAGCCCCTGCAATAATACATCTATCTCTCCTTTTATATCTCCTATTTGTGAACTGGACGTAATATACATCTTGTCCTCCTTCATATCTAATATAACTGAACTAAAGCTCCCCTCTCTCCCAATTATTGATGCCCTTTCTAAGTTGTCAATTAAGATTTGTTTATTCATCGCAACTTTTAAAGTATATTCATTTGGTATAAAAGTTTCATATTTCCCAAACTCTCCATCTAATAGTGTGGATATTACTCTTGTTTTACCAATATTAAATAATATTTGATTTGAAGTAAATGTAATTTTAACCTCAGTATCTTGAACTTCACTAATTTTAGCTACTTCGTTTAGTGTGCGTCCAGGTATTACAACACTAATAATTCCTTTATTTTCATTTAGGTAATGACATATAGCCGCTCTTATACCATCTAATGCCACCATATTAAGTTCATTATCTTTTAAATCGAAAAGAACTCCTGAATATATAGGTCTTAGTCCGCTTTGATCTGTTGCGAAGGTAGTTCCCTTAATCATCCTTTTTATAGCCTTCTGTGGTATAGATACTTTAATGTCTTCTTTAATTTCAGGCATCTTCGGAAAACTGTCTTCATCTTGATAAACTAAATTTATTATATTTTTATCACAAATAATTTTAATATTTCTATCACTGACAGTACTTATTTCTATTGGTGCATCAGGTAACTTTCTTACTATATCTCCTAACAATCTAGACTCTACTACAATGCTGCCTTCCTCATAAACCTCTGCTTTAACTTCAGTTTCTAGATATAAATTCTTATCTCCTCCTGCAATCAACAGATAATCCTTTTTTGCTTTTATTAAAATTCCTTGCAGTGTTGTAAATCCACTTTTTAAATAAATAACTCTCTGAGCTTCTTGTATCCCCTTAAAAAACTCATCTTTATTAATAGTAAATTTCATTCCTTTAACCCCCATAATTAATTATGTATAAATCTATCATCTGCTTTTCAACTAGTATTGTTTTCGCAATATTTTTATAACTCGTCTTTTCATTTTACCATATGTTTACTGTGAAAATATACCTTTAATCCTCTTCCTGAATAAAATATAAGACAAAGCCTAACCCAAAAATTATATTAAAATAAGCCATTCCAAAGTAAAAGGATATGCTTTTGCACATCCTTTTACTTTCGCTATTTACAAAGCACATCAATTAGTAATTCTCTGAAGGAAACAAATTAAAATTCCTTTTGAAAGCCTCTACAAAGTTAAACTTCTAATTTAATTTTTCTCTTAGATATTTTTTTAAAGCATTGATATGCATTGGATAAAAGGAATCTTCATTTTCTTCTATGATAGTTTTAAGCTCTTCAAGTGAAATCCACCTTAGATTTATTGATTCATCAGAGTTCTCTAGTAATTCTCCTGTGGCTTTACATATAAAAGTCTGGAGCATTATAGAGTAGGCACCACTTAAATTTTGTGAAGAATAAAATGGATTAAAACTCATTACTTTATATCCATTACATTGAGTAACAATAGCCTCTTCTTCTCCCTGTATCTCTGTTAATTTTAATCCAGTTTCTTCCCATACTTCTCTACGTAAACTATCAAAAATATTCTCGTATTCTCTTATTTTTCCTGCTGGAATTTCAATTAATCCATTATCTTCAGAGTGCTCTTCCTTACACCTTTCTTGAATTAAAACATACAAAACTCCATTAATTTCTTTCTCAATAATTGCTCCTACAGCTGGTTTTGCAAAAACCTCCATCATATTCCCTCCCTTAAAATATAGTTCTTTAAAATTTTCATAGTCCATTCTTATACTCTATGTTTATTAGTGAATTCTACAACTTTTTTAATATTTAATCTTCAGTTTAAAAGTGCACCTAACAACAGTGCCTTATTGCCCTGGAAAACTTCAGGGTTTACTCCAAATATCTACTTGCTTAGACTATTAATTACCACAACTTCAGCTTTTAATATAAGAAATTTAGCAATTCTAATTTCTAGATACTATTCTTATAAGCTAATAAATCCTGCAATAATTTTTCAGTAAGCTCTCCTCTTAAATCTTCTATTCTCGGTAGATTTTCTTTCGAAAAAAATAACATTTCATCAGTTTCTGAATTCTCAATAAACTCCCCACTTCCTAATTGGGCTGTAAATACTATCCAAACAAGCCTAAATCATCTCGTGTATAAACCTTAAATAGATTTAAGTTATCTATTGCATACCCTGTTTCCTCAAAAAACTCTCGCTTTGCTGCATCTTCTAGGGTTTCACCTAAATCCCGATACCCTCCAGGAAAAGTTACCTTTCCCTTTTCATTGCCCTTTAATCTAACCATTACAAATTCTTTTTTACTATTATAACAAGCCACAACTACAGCAACATTTACCCAATTGTCCCAATCAGTAAAGCCACAATTACATTTCTTTATAACTTGTTTATCTTCTAAATGTTCCTTTAATAGAGCTCCACAATCTGGACAAAACTTCATTTTTTATCCTCCAATTTTCTATACTCTTTATACGGTTGCCTACCTTAACCTAATATACAAGCTTTTTCTGTTTCTACAAAGTTTACTCACCAGCAATTTTCATTGCATCTTCGATATCAATTGCACCTATCTCTACCCATGCGGTTTTGTATCCACAACTGATTGCATTATTTTTTGATGCTATATTTGACCAAGCTGTACAGTAATAGGGTACTTTTCCTCTCCTAATGACTTCATCTGTTAAAATCTTAGTAAGTGTTTTAGCAACTCCCTGTTTTCTAAACTCTGGCAATACATCAATACCCACTTGCCACATGTTTTCGCAGTCATTGCTTGCTGCTGCTACCCCTGCTATTCTTCCATCAATATATCCAACCACAGCTAACACATCTTTTTTATCACCGTCACTATTATAAGTCAAAGCCATATGAAACCTTTCATCTTCATACAAAGAAGGTATTTCATCCTCAGACAGCATCTTTACTTCTATATCTTTATTAACTAAAATCTGTTTTTCAACATCTGGAAGAAAACACTCAGCTATAAAACATACCATTTTGCTGTACTTTTCAAGTTCTCTATTTAAAAGAATTAATTCAGGAGTATCAAAAGCTCTAAATCCTGGATATTTATTTAGAAACTTTTCCATAAAATCCTTTATACTCTCATCTACTGTTGCAACTACCCCTTCACCATAGTATGCAAGTCCACAAAATAACCTCTTTTTATAACACTTTTTACTTCCCTTATTTAATTTAGATATTACAACCCTATCCTTATTGCTTAAAAAATAATCAACAGAACAATTAAAGTCTATAGCTGATTGTTCCATTGCAACTCTTCGTATACCTTCGTTATTCATCTCTCTTATACTTCCTTTATAAAATTTATAAATTAAACCCCTTCAAACCCAAACTTTTTTTATGAGGATTATATGCTGTTTACTTTATATTTTTTTCTTCCTACACTTCTGGTATTAACAAGTCATTTCTGCCTATATTACTTAGCGCCTTGTTGTAATAACTTAAAAATAGTGATGGATTTTTTAATATTTCATATAATTTTTCTTTTCCATAAGTATCATGAATTAATCCCCATATTTCAGCCCCTACAAAATAACTTAAGCTTTGTCCAAGATCATCTGGCTCATTATCTTTAACTCTATTTGTTCTTGTGCCCATCCAATATTTTATGAACATTTGAACTAATTCTTCTTGAGTTTTAAATTTTCCACTTCTAATATCTTGAATATCTGATAAGAACTTTTCATATATTGCTTTGAATTCTTCCATGAAGTAGGCATAAGACTTTTCATCTACACCTATATTTGCTCTTTCATTATATATATTAGTTGTCAGTAATCCCTTGTAATTGTTACAATACTTAATTGCTAATCCTTCTCCTGAAAATAAGGAATAAAAGGTTTCATCTATAGTAAATGCTGATTCATCTAAATTAGAACTAAGTATTCTATACCCTACATGATGATATTCATGGGCAATCGTGCTAAGTAAAATTTCTTCATTAAAATCTTTAAAGAACTCAATCACATCATAATGAGAATAATTATTATAAAACCATCCCAGTGACGGTCCTAATCCTATAGAAAAAATCAAATCTATTTCATTAAAATCAATATCTTCAGGTAAACCTTTTTTAGTTTTCTCAAGAGCAGCTCTTACCTTTTCAACAGAGATACTTTCTATCAGGGGCATTAATGCCTTATACTTATCAATATTTTTTAGTAAATACTGAAAGCTTGCCAATCTTTCTCTTAGTCGTATGTTATTAATATCTGTATAGTTCAAACTATTTAAATTAGTAAAAAAATCTATAAATTCTTCTTTTGAGAATCCTCCTCTAGGTCCCCCCGAAGCGTTGTAACGTTCTAATTCAACTAAGTAATCCTCATGATTTAAAATACCCCTTAATTCTTCTTCAATATTCTCCCCAGCTATGTACTTTTCACAGATGTCTAACATTGGTCTTATTGTGCTTGTGTTAATTTTTATATTCATTTTTGCCTCCCCTAGGTATACCCTATTATAAAATATTAGTAATTGGTTTTAAGTATTTATGACTAGTTACAAAATATTTTTACATTTCCCTCTCTACTTTACCATATATTCACTGTAATAATATACCTATAACTTTCTTACCCTAATAAACTTAGCGAAAGCCTAATTTCTATATTACAATATGATAATGTTATATCTATAAAAAAGGACGTGATTTTAACACATCATTTTATGATAATAAGATCACGCCCTTCATCATCTTTTATTTCATAATTTGATTTTTAGAATAAATGAAGCTTTTGAAAATTAAACTTTCAAAATTTTATAAAAACATGTTGACTAGTTTCCTAGATAGAATTATAATGGTTAATAACTTAAAGCAAAAACTATGATGAGAAGAGTAATTACAAGAAGATTTTTAGAGAGTCGGGGATGGTGGAATCCTGACATGATGATTGTAATGAAGAACATCTCGGAGTTTCTAACCAAAATCCTTCTGGAGAGTAGGCTTAGACGGAGCCAAACCGTTATAGATTGGACAGTATCGAAGCATTATTCCGTACTGATTGAGAAGAGCATTTTGCTAATTTGGGTGGTACCGCGGAAGTTTAGTCTTTCGTCCCTTACAGGGATGAAAGGCTTTTTTATTTGCCTATTTTACTAAATTATTAAAATAATTTCATCAGTACATCTATACTTCATACTACATTATTTAATTGAAAGGAAGGATTGTCATGGAACAAACTTACAAAACATTATTAGCAGTACCCTCAGGCTATAAAACTAAACTTAACATTAGAGAGACAGAGATAGCCATAAAGAAGTTGAAGGACTATTTTGAAACAAGACTTGCAAAGGAACTTAATCTTACTAGAGTATCTGCCCCACTTTTCGTTAGAAAGGATACTGGTATAAATGACAATCTTAATGGTGTGGAAAGACCTGTAGCATTTGATTCAAAGTTTATTAAAGACTATGACTTTGAAATAGTCCAGTCCTTAGCTAAATGGAAGAGAATAGCTCTAAAAAGATATGGATTTCAAACTGGTGAAGGCCTTTATACTGACATGAATGCTATAAGAAGGGATGAGGACCTGGATAATCTTCACTCAATGTATGTTGACCAGTGGGATTGGGAAAGAGTCATTGATAAGAATGAGAGAAACGAGGAAGTCTTAAAGAGTATAGTCCAAAGGATATACAGGGTTTTCAAGGATAGTGAAGAGTATATATGCAACTTTTACCCTCATATAGATAAAATACTTCCACAGGAGATTTATATTATCACATCACAGGAACTTGAGGATAAATATCCAAGCTTTACGTCAAAGGAAAGAGAAAATGCTATTGCTAAGGAAAAGGGCTCAGTATTTATTATGAAAATCGGCGGCACATTAAAATCAGGAGAGAAACATGATGGAAGATCCCCTGATTACGATGATTGGGAACTGAATGGAGATATAATCTTCTGGTACCCAATACTTGATAAGGCTGTTGAGCTTTCTTCAATGGGTATAAGGGTTGATAAAGAAGCACTCATAAAACAACTTGAAATTGCGGGATGTGAAGATCGCAAGGAACTAGAGTATCATAAGCTACTGTTTCAAGGTAGCCTTCCATATACTGTAGGTGGAGGAATAGGCCAATCAAGAATATGTATGTTCTTTTTAAGAAAAGCACATATAGGTGAAGTTCAAGCTGCAATGTGGCCAGAGGATATGATCCTAGAGTGTGAAAAGTCAGATATATTACTTTTATAGAAATTAACTTAATAAAAATCAAAAATATAATTACTAAACATTCCATTTTGCAATATATTTTTTTTATTGCAAAATGGAATATTTGGTTAATTAGAGCGTGCATTCAATATTCTTAGATAATTTGTAGTACTAATATGCATTATATTTAGCTCTATAGAACAAACATTATTATCAATGATGCTCTAAATTCTTTTTATCCATATTTTTAAATTCATAATCTATATCTTAAATCAGTAATATAATAATCATCACTACTAACCTTTAATAATCCTCTCTAATCACTAACTCCATAATATCATTTTCTCCCTTAAAGCCTGCTCTTTCGTAAAATTGAACTGCTTCCTTACTTGGCCAAACAATTAATATTTCTAAGTCACAGTCAACTGCCCATAGTTTAACCTGTTCCATTAATTGTTTTCCAATGCCTTTATTTCTGTAATGTGGCCTTGTATAAACATTTGTAACATAGCCGTACTCGTCAATTAAGCACTGTGGCTTTGGTACCTTTCTAATTTTCCGAACAAAAATTTGGGATACAATTGTGTTACTGTCTTCAGCTATCCAGTAAACCCATTCTCCTTTATTCAGTCCATCCTTTAAGAAGAGGATGCACTGTTCTAAAAATGCCTCTTTTGAAATTTCTGTAGAAACCTCATAGCTTTCATGTTGAAAGTCCCATCTAATTTCTGCAAGCTCTTTTAGATCCTTTTCTACTGCTTGTCTGTATATCATCCCAATCCCTCCATAAAAATACTAGTTGCTAACCTTCACTGATTCTAGTGGTTACACCATTGATATCTTTGTATATGCGATTCTTATTTTTTGCTACCTTGTTTAAGATTTCTTCCTTTAAATCATAGCCTAAGATTTCGGCAATTCCATATAAGTAAATTGCAACATCAGCCAATTCCTCACCAACTGTAGGTAACTTTTTTATATAAGCCTCAAAGGCTTCTGCAAGTTCTCCATTAGTTAAGCAAAACTCTAATTCAACATTAGTAATGTTGAACCCCTTTTGCACCTTATTATCAAATATGTCCTTTTGTATGTTACTAAACCTATCAATAGCTTCAACATTCATTTTTTTACTTTTGTATTCTTCTGCTTTTTTTAACAAGTGTGGCTGGATAAGAGGATATGTTAAATTTTCAGGCATGTTATCAAATAATTTAATTTTATCAATTTCGAATTCTGGCAATTTACCCAGGTGATGAATTTTCGAGTAAAATAATTGCCCATAGGACTCCCCTTCTCCCTTATCTACAGAGTAAATACATATTGGTATCATAGAAAAATCCTTTGCCCCTGTTTCTTCAATGAGTTCTCTTGGTGCAGTAACACATATATTTTCTTTTTCTTCTCTATGTCCCCCTGGAATTTCCCAAGTTTCTCTATCCTTATGCTTTACAAATACCCATTTATCTTTATATTCTGCTGCAATAACAGCAAATTTAAGTTTATCTTCTTCCACTGAATTTAAATCATAAAAATTTACTTTTAACATTTGTTTTTCTCCCTTATTTATAAATTATATATCTATATCATTTATTGAATAATGAACAAGTTCATTTTATAATGCAAATTTAGAAGCATATTTAAAATGGTTCTAAAGCAAGTTACTTAAGTCTAAGAACTGCAAGCTGTTTATACTCCCCTTATAGAAGAAGGCACACTTAAACCTTCCAAAATATCATTACCTTACATAGTCTGTAAATTTAAATTGTTTATTACATACTGCTGTTATTTACTAAGCCTTATTGCTTATGAACAGTTTAATTCCAACAAATTTCTTATGTTTTTCTCTAAAGTTCCATCATTAATAGACTTTTGTGCCTCCTCTGCCCATTTAGGAAATGTATCCTTTTTATAAGCACTTATCAAGGTTATTAGCGAAGTAGTCACATCATCAACAGCTTTCTCTCTCTGACTATAACCACCATACTCATCCATAAATGCATCTTTTGCAGCTTCTGATAAGGAAACTGTTACATTTCTAATATCATTATATCTAGTTCCAACTCCTAGAAAATTATAATCAAACATTAAGGCTTCTTTCTTATCTTTTCTCACCACAAGGTTTGTCCAATAAAAATCATTGTAATTTATAGTTTCTTCTAAGCCTGTTACTATGTTTAAAAATAAACTCCAGTTGTCTTCGATTAAATTCCATAGGCTATTATCTTTAGTATTAGATTTGTTTTTCACAACCTCTATATCTTCTCTAGTAATACAATCTATTTCTCTATAAAACCTTTCATTATCCTTAATAGGTCTTTCTAAACCTTTCTCATGGAGCTTCTTATACCACTTTGCAATAGCCCTTGCCAATTCAGAATCTGATAAGTCCTCTTCCCTTCCTAGTCTATAATCCTGACTTTTATCAATATCCTCAAGAAGTATACTATTAGCAGTACCTCCAAACACTTTAATTGTTGGCACTGCAAGGTGTTTTAGCAAATCATAATTACTTATTTCTCTTTTATAATCATGGTTTAAAAAGTACTTTAGAACAAAATTCTCATTTTTATATCTAACTTTATATAAATAAATTCCATCTTTATTTCGAATTTCTTCAAGAGCCATACACTCCTTATTTTCTAACCCTAAAACTTCTAGTTCTTTATAAAGATTTTCTTTAAGGCACATGGAGTATTCGTGATAATCACAGTTCCTAAGAACATATTTCGCAAATTCCTCATCAGTAGAATTATTAAAGTATCTATTAATAACCTTAGATACATAACCGTGAGTGACTAGGAGCACATTTTTGTTATGTAAATACTTGCACTGAATTCTATTTAGCGCCTTGTACACTCTTTCCTTTACTTCTTCTAAAGTTTCTGCACCCTTAGGTGAATTAGCTTCCCACATGTGGGGATATTTAGCTTTAGCTTCCTCTCTTGTTAGTCCTTCATAAACCCCTACATATTTTTCAACGAATTCCTCCATTTCTATAATTGGTACTTGTAATTCCCTACTAATAATTTCAGCTGTTTCCTTTGCCCTTTTTAAAGTAGAAGAAATTATGATATCTATAGACATATCCTTAAGCTTTGCTGCTGTTATCTTTGCCTGTTCTAATCCCTTTTTATTTAAACTTACATCTACTCTTCCAGTATATCTACCCTCTACATTAAATTCTGTTTCCCCGTGTCTAACTACTATGAGCTTTCCCATAACTTTACCCCCATTTGTAACTTCTACACACTCCCGATGTACAGATTTCTTAGTTTAAATTCACTAACTATTAAAAGCTTTCTATAAGCAAACAGTAATATTTGTACAAACATTAAAGTCTTTATTACTTTATATCCTCAATTGTTTTATGGAATATTTCTGCCAATGAACCATCATCAATTTCATATATCTCACTAGATACAAAACCGTTTTTAAGCAGTATCTTCTTAGATCCAATATTATTAGGATCTGCTATTGCTGTAACTTTTTTTATACTTTTTACCCCACTTGCCATACTTACCAAAGTTTCTGCAATACTACATCCATATCCTTTTCCCCAATAATCAGTAAGTAATAAATACTCAATTTCTACTTCTGTTACATCCTCATTTGCTACAATAGCACCTAATCCAATAAAATCCTTGTTACTGCCTTCAAACACCTTAAATTGACCTAAGTCTTTACTCTTTTCATTAATACTTAATACTTTTTCATAATATTTTTTAGCTTCTTCCAAAGTGAATACTCTTCCAAAGTTCATGGTCATAATCTTTTCATTAGAAACTAACTTAAAAAAATACTCAAAGTCATCTTCACTAGAAAATTTTTCAAAATACATTTGGTTATTCATTTTATATCTCTCTTTCTTATATATAATTTAACTTCTATTATCATCAAAATAAACTTGTATAGCTTAAAATTGTGCTAAACATTATCTATAATTTTTAACAGATTAACAGTTACTCACTTTAGACGGAATAGGCTAAATTAGATTTTATAGATAAATCTTATTTTACAAGTATCATTTATTCATTAATTGTTTTTCTAAAACCATAAAAACCCCTATAATTGAGCTTTTCATAATAAGTGTGAGAAGAACTTGACCCTAAAAGCTCAACTCTAGTTTTTGGGTACTGCTGATGTGCTAGTTTTAGTAGTGCTTCTCCTATCCCTAAACCTCGATGACTTTTATGTATTAATAATTCACATACATAAAGGGTAACGTAGCAATCTGTTATTCCCCTTATATATCCAATAACTTCTTCATCAATACAAGCAACTATACTAACATTGGAGTTCTCCCAAGCCCTCTTAGTATCTTCATAGTTTTCAACCAAATTAGTCCATCCTTCTTCCGAATTCAACTTATTAATTTGCTGAAAGTCTTCTTCTCTATATTTCCTTAATCTAATGGTGATGTTCTTATATTCATCACTACAAAATTTCTTTATTTCAATGTCTTGTTTTAAGTTATCCATTTCTAAACACTTACTTTTCATACCTTCAATACTCCTAATAGAATTTTTAATGACTTTTCTTTTATCTATTTAAAATGTACTCCTTGAATTTACTCATTATCTCTCCACTACTCCAATAAGCTAGCATTTGCTCCTCAGGAATTTCTGATATAGGTACACTGAAACCTTGTGGTATGAAGAGCCTATCAATTGGTGTCCCAGGCTTTGTACTAGGCTCTATTGCCAACTCTCCTACATAAGATCCAGTAAAAACAATAGGCTCTTCATTTGGAGAGCAGTATGCCAAGCAATCCTGAATAATAATCCTACGATTTGTTTTTCCTTTCATTAAGTTCATATAATCTTCTGCTGAAAAACATTGATTTATAAACTTAATGAAAGGTCCTGGAAAGCCATTTAAAGCTTCTATAAAAAAACCTGCATCTGTTACTATAACTGGTTTTCCTAGCTTTTCACTAGCCCAACTAGCAGAATATTTAGCAACCTCTTCTACACTTTTGCTTTGAATTTCTGGTGTATCCAATTTCTTTTGCAAAAGAGTAATTCCTGTGTTTACAAAAGTTTCAGTGCCAACATTAAATTTAATTTCATTTCCTGTAACATAAACTAAAACCTTGTCCATATTTTATTAACTCCTTTTTCTTATTAGATGCTCTCGTAAAAGTAAGCTATACTGCTAAAGAAACTCCTCTGAATGAATCTGATATGGATTACGAGAAAACACAACATAGGCAACTTTTTTCTCACTACTTAGCATATGCCTTACCTTATCTCTAGTAAATTCTTCATTAATTACAGCTAATATCTCATCCTTACGAAACCAATTTACCTCAAGGCTCTCTTCACTAGTTGTTAACTCCCCTGAAATAGCCTTGCCAGTAAATCCAAAACTTACAATACTTCCAATAAGAGTAACCCCATCTGGTTGAATTCTCTTGGTTATATTAGAATGTACTGCCTTTAACTCACCTACTTCAATATCTATTCCTGTTTCTTCTTTGATTTCTCTTTTTAAGGCATCTGTAAGTCCTTCACCTGGTTCAACTTGTCCCCCTGGAATTTCCCAACCTCTCTCTGGGCTTTTTATAAGAAGAACTTTCCCTTCATTATTCTCTATTAAGCCACCCACTGATACTATATGTACTGGATAATTCATAATTACCTCCATAAATTCACTTATATTTTTCTCAATATTGTTTACTAATTATTTTACCATATAATTACTATAATAATATATCTCCTACCATATAATTGTTCGCAATATTCTAATTAGGTTTTTCTAAAGTATTGTAGTGCATCTAAAAACAATCACATTTCTTTCCACATGAAGTTAAAGTTTAAAGATGCATAATTGCAGAAATCCCTTCAATTAATTCCTGTAATTCCCTATAATGATTATAAGTACTATTTCTTTATACTTGTACGTACAAAAGTATTAATATGTGCTGTTTATAATTTAAACTTCTTAATGTTTTAAAACTATAGGCTTGCTTAATGAAACGTTAATTTGGTAATTTCACAAAACCTAAAGCGAATCAATATAGGGATGATTTATGATTTAAATGTTTATTCTAGTTCCTTATACATTTGTTATTATTTAAATTTAGATAAGGGTGTGTTTTTATGCGACTTCATAGACTTATAGGTATTATAATGCTTCTTGATTCTCGTGGAATAATGAAGGCTGTAAATTTAGCTAAAATTTTAGAAACCTCTGAAAGAACCATTTATAGAGATATTGACATACTCTGTGAGTCTGGACTTCCTATTATGTCAATTCCTGGCCCTAATGGCGGCTACTCTTTCATGGAGGGGTATAAAATTAATTCATCTGCTGAGGGATTAAAAAGTGATGATGTTTTTACTATTCTACTTTCAACCATGGGTATTAGTCCTGAAAAAAATACTGAAACCTCTGCACAGCTTAAAAATGCGGTTATAAAACTTGAGAACAGTTTATCTGAAGAACATAAGCAGGAAATTCTTAAGGCAAAGGAACGTTTTTTTGTTGATTCTTCTCCTTGGTGGGGCAAAATAGTAGAAGATGAAAATATAGATATCATAAAAAAAGCTATACTAGATTTAAAAAAGCTAAAAATTAATTATAAGAAATATGGTGGACAGCTTTCTCAAAGAATAATAAGACCCTATGGTGCAGTGAGAAAAAATTCTCAGTGGTATGTAGCAGCCTTTTGTGAGAAAAAAAATGAAATTAGAGTTTTTAAATGTAGTAGAATTGATTCTATTGAAATTCTTTCTGAAGGCTTCATCATGGATGAAAACTTTTCTCTTGAAGAATTTTGGGAAGGCAGTAAAGAACAATTTGTAAAAAAAGCTGCTTCTCATACACCGACTATTATATATCCTGTTGAAGTTAAACTCCTTGAAGAAAACATAAAACTCCTTGATGGCTTTAATATAACTTCTTCATTTAAAAAAGAAGATAACTGGATTCTTACTATTGATATGATTAGTTTTACAACAGCTTGCAACGTGATTTTTCCTATGAGTGATAAAATAGAGGTTTTTGAACCGCTAGCACTTAGAAACTTTATATTAGAAAAAAGTGCCAAAATTTTAAATTTATATAAATGCAAATAAATCCCTGACATAATGTTGGCAAGGATTACTTGTTATAATTAATACATAGAATCAATGAAGGGAGTTAATAATCATGAATGGAAAAATTATAATTACAAAGGAATTTAAGGCTGTAGGTTTAAGTTACTTTGGAAACAATGCTAATGGAGAAATCCCAGCACTTTGGCAGGTATTTAATGCTCGCTATGGTGACATTAAGCAGAAGAGTGAATCAATGCTTTGCTATGGTATCTGTGATAGTGATATGGATTCAGAAGGTAATTTCCACTACTCAGCTTGCGTAGAAGTAGATTCCTTTGCTGCTGTGCCTGAAGGTATGGTTACTAAAGTTGTTCCAGGAGGTAAATATCTTGTATATACTTATAGTGGTGCGATAAAAGATCTTGGAGAGTTTTATGAAAACATATTCTCAAAGTGGCTTCCTGCTTCACAATGTGAAATGGATTATAGACCTCAACTAGAAGTTTATGACGAGAGATTTATGAACAATGGAGAGTTTGACATATATATTCCTATTAAGTAGTATTAAAAAAACTATTTTGATGAGGTCACTAAAAAAGTGACCTCTACCTTTCTTTTTTCTTTCTTTTCTTATCTTTCGGGAATAGTCCACTAATAAATAAAACTATTAACCACACTAAGATTGTAATAGCAATATTTTTAACGCCACCTTGAAGTTTAAGTGTATTTGCCTGAAATAAAATAAAATATGTTATTCCAGCTAAGAAAAATCGAATAAATAGCCTTATAAATAATACTAATAAGAACTTGTTTTCTCTTTTACAAATGAATATTCTTGTGCCTCGCTTTATTCCTACAATAACTATGGAAGTATACATTATAAGTGCAGCACCCAACAACACTGCTATACCTAAATTTGTATTTCTATATCTCTCAATAGCATTGTTTTCTGTAGTCAGTGTATTAGTTTGATATTCTAACCAATAATTATAAACATCTTGCCTTAAATCTATCCCATTATCACTATTTGTAAATATAACTATTCCATCCTTCTTTTCAGGAATAAGTGCATAAACAGCATGCCATCCTCTATTGTCTCCACTATGATACAAAAGTTCACTACCATTAGGTAATTTCTTAACAAAAACTCCAAGTGCAGAATCTGCCATCACTGGTCTGCGTATTAACTCTATTGTTTCACTTTTTAAAATATTACTCTCAGTGGAACCTCTCCCCTCCATGGTAGCTATCATAAACTTTAAAAAATCTGTAACAGTAGTTTTAAGTCCCGCCGCAGCTTTCTCAGTAAAATTATAGTTTGGAATTTCTTGATTAAAATATCCATATGCTTTAGACATATTATCATCTAGAAAATTATTTCTAAATGTACTATTATTCATTTTTAATGGTGTTAATATTTCCTTTTCCATATATTCTTCAAAGGACTCTCCTGTTACTTCTTCAATAATTAACTGTAGCAGAGTATATCCTCCACCAGAATATCTAAATTCACTTCCAGGCTTTATAGTTATTTCTAAAGGCTCCTTAATAAATCCCTTTGCTGATAATGATTCTTCTATGGTTGGTACTTTTTTATCCGGCAAAGTCCCTAAATATCCATGCACTGTTAATCCCGCTGTATGGCTCAGTAGCCCTTTGATAGTTGCCTCATCCTTAATGAACTTTGACTCAGGTAACTGCCATCGCTTCATATATTTCTGTACAGGATCCTCAAGTGATAGTTTACCTTCCTCCACTAATTTCATAATTCCCCAAGCTGTTAAACTTTTTGATATTGATGCCGCTTGAAACACTGTATCCTCACTTACTGATTTATTTTTTTTCCTGTTTTCTAATCCATAATTTAATATGTATTTAACTTGTCCATCCTCAATTAACCCTATAGCTGTTCCTGCCACTCCATAATGTTTTTGTAGTTCTGGAACGGATTGATCTAGCTTGTTTTTAAACTCTTCTATACTTATCACACTTGAAATTTTACTTGATGCAATAGCAGTATTATTACTATTCAGAAAACTAAATGATATAGCTAAACTTAGAGTTGCTATGATTAATTTACCTAATATACTCTTATAATATACTCTCATTAGATTTTCTCCCTATTTTCCTATGTTTTTTATTTAACTTTTTATTTTAAGGATCTACATTACTTGCATATGGAACTGTCTTGGTTCCATTATGACTTACCACATATAAGTTAAGTGTTAAACTCTACTGTTACAACACCCTATATTAAGTGAATCATATTAACCTTACTATAAGTGCAGTAAGTTTAAATTAACCACATCTAATCTCTTCATTTTATCACTCCCTTTTCTTAACTAATATCTATAGTATAAATTAAGAAAAATGGGTGAACCATCGAAGTATATAACGTTTGTATAACAGTTTTGTAATATTTAGATTAAAAAAAGATTACAGTTTAGCAGTGAATAATCAGAGCAATAATAACTTCACGCTGTATGCCTTTTAAAATTAAGTTAATAAATCTCCTCTTCGCCATAGTTACTTTTTTTAATTTCACAACATATTATTTATATATTTTAAAGTTATAAGCAAGTATTAGTTTAACTACTCATTAAACCATGCTTTTTATAGGCCTTAAGGAAATGTGAACTTCAGTCCACCCTATTTCATATACTGTTTGTAATAGAAATCCTATACAGGAGTGAATTATATGAGAAAATTAAATCCTGAAAAACTACTTGTGGAATTTACACAAGGTGTTACTGAAACTGAGCCAATTATTCCTAGACGTTATACCCTTACTCATTCTGACTCAACTGCAGAACTTTTTCTAACAGTTGGCGAAAATTTTGCTTTTAACAAAATAAATTCTATAAGGGACGAAGTTCTTGGGGAGTGGATAAAAAAAGGACCAAGCTATTATTATCACGCATACTTACTGGTAGACGGTGAGTCTGTCATAACCAATGTTGCTATAAGAGATGCTATATTTAGAAGAGAATTACCTCTGGCCCTACAAGCTATTAGATATGGTGACCAGAAATTTTTTAATGCCCATAGAGAACTTGATAGTGTTCCAATAATAGTATTTTTTCAATCTAGTCTTCCTAAATATAATAAAGTAGAAAATTGGGGTACCTTTTCAGACTATATTGTTTGACTTTTTAAGACTTACTAAATCAAATTATATTTTATTAGGCATCTGAAAATAAATAACAAGTCAAAAATGTGAAGGAAATTTTGTGTTCACAAGCTTGCTTGTGCCGACAAAGAGATAGGTTCCTTAGATAGTGGAGCTATCTAAGGGTTCTGTTTACGCAGTATAACTCAAAATAGACGAGCATACTGACTCATCTATTTTTTAAAGATGCCTTAACTTAACTTAAGAACAAAGGACACATGCAAAACCACTGTTTGTGCTTTATGCATATGTCCTATCTCTTTTGAAATTCAATGTTGTATATACGTAGAAACTCAAGGTATTTCGTTATATATATGTTCTAATAAAATTTCTACATTTATAATTAAGATTTTATTCAAATCAACTTCTATCAAGATGAATATTCAATATTGAAACATATATACTTCTAGTTTTATAAAATTATTATTTATATTGACCAAAATATTCCTCTATGCTATCAAAACAGGTATTTACCATGAACTTTATTTCCTCTTCATTAATAACATATGGTGGTATAAAATAAAGCACATTTCCAATTGGTCTTAATATTAGTCCCTTTTTCAGTGCAATCTTATAAATCTCGTAACCTACTCTCATGTGTCCATCATAGAGCTCTTTAGAAAACTTATCTTTAACTATTTCTATTGCTGTTATCATTCCTATACTTCTTATATCCCCAATATGTTTTGAATGCTTCGTCTTTTCTAAGGTAAGTTTTTTAATTAACTCACCTTTTTTTCTATTACTCTCTATAATATTCTCTTCTTCAAATATCTTTAAGTTCTCTAAGGCAATAGCACATCCTAAGGCATTTCCTGCATAAGTATGGCTATGAAGAAATGCCTTTCCCTCTTTATAATCTCCATAAAAGCAGTTATATACTTCCTCCCTTGTTAAAACCACAGACATAGGCATATATCCAGCAGAAAGTCCCTTTGAAATGCACATAAAGTCAGGGCTTATTCCAGCATGATTGCAAGCAAACATTTCCCCAGTTCTGCCAAAGCCCACTGCAATCTCATCTGCAATAAGATGCACTCCGTATTTGTCGCAAAATTCACGGAGCTTCCCTAAATAAATGGGTGAGTAAATCTTCATCCCTGCTGCACCCTGTACCATAGGCTCAACTACAACTGCACATATGTCCTCATGATTTTTTACTAAGCACTTTTCCATGGCCTTAAAACACTCTGCATTACAGGTTTCCCTATTAAAGTTATATTCACATCTGTAACAATCTGGCCCCTTTACTCTTATGGTATCTAATAGTAAGGGTTTATATATCATATTAAATTGATCTATATCACATACAGACAATGCACCTAAAGTTTCTCCATGATATGCATCACTTAAAGCTACAAACCTTTTCTTTTTACTATTTCCCTTTTGAGCATGATAGTGGAAACTCATTTTTAAAGCTATCTCCACCGCTGAGGATCCATTGTCAGAAAAAAATACCTTAGTAAGCTTCTCTGGTGTTATACTTACAAGCTTTTCTGATAACTCTATAGCAGGTTTATTTGAAAAGTTTGCAAATATAACATGTTCAATATTATCTATTTGCTTTTTTATTGCTTCATTAATTCTTTTATTACTATGTCCAAGAGTATTTGTCCACCAAGACGATATACAGTCTAAATATTTATTTCCATGAATATCGTAAAGCCAAACCCCTTCACCCTTTTCTATAACTATGGGCTTAAGTTCTTCATAGTCTTTCATTTGTCCACAGGGATGCCATATATATTTCAAATCCTTTTTAACATAATCCTTCATATTCACACCTCAACCTTTATTTTAATTCTTCCATACATTCTAGTACTTTACCAAGGCTAAAGGCCTTTTCAGCATTTGTTTTTATAGTTTCAATCATGTTGTCCTCTAAATTATCAATAGTTTTAAGTTTTCCTATTATAGGTATCTTAGTAAGTTTTTCTATGATTTTAATATTATCATCACAAAGCAGCTGTTCCTCGTAATTGTTTATTATAATTCCTTTGATTTTAATTCCTAAACCCTGTATATTTCTTACTGTTAGTACTGTATGGTTTATTGTTCCAAGGCCAGCTCTTGCAACAATAATAACCTCTATTCCTAAATCTTTAATAAGATTTTCAAGGGTATATACCCCTCTTTCATCATCTATTAGTGGGCATACTATCCCCCCACTACCTTCAGCAATTATAAAATCATATTTTTCCTTTAAGTAATTATATTTCTCTTTAACTATATTTAAATCTATAGGGTTATTTTCTAGCTTTGCTGCAAGGTGTGGTGATACTGCTGCCTTATACACAAAGGGGGTAATATTTTCATAGGCTTCATCTAGATTGCTCACTTCACTTACAACCTTGGTGTCACCAGGAATAAGCTTGCCCCTTACTTCTAAGGCACCACTTAATGCTGCTTTAAAATAAGTAGCATTATATCCATTACTTCTAAGCAAATGCATGAGTCCAGCAGTTACAATAGTTTTCCCTACATCAGTATCTGTTCCTACTATAAATACACCCTTAGCCATTTTTTCTAACCTCTAGATTTAATTCATCTATGAGTTTCTTATCATCACATATTTTATTTCCTGATGTTGTAAGATAATTTCCTGTAATTGTAGCATTTGCCCCTGCGTTAAAACAGTTCTTGCCATATTCATCAATTAGATTTCTTCCTCCTGCAAGCCTTATGAAAGCTTTTGGATTAACAAATCTAAAGATAGCAATAGTTTTTAATATATCCTCTTGACTTAATCTTTCTGCATTTTCTAGCGGTGTTCCCTGAACTGGGCTTAATACATTTATAGGAATAGATTTAACCTGTAGCTCTCTTAACTGAAAGGCTAACTTCACTCTATGCTCTAAGGTTTCCCCCATGCCGATAATTCCTCCTGAGCACACATCCATACCAGCCTTTTTAGCTACATTGATAGTGTTTATTCTTTCATCATAGCTATGGGTTGTGCAAATTTTTTTATAATAGTCTCTACTGGTTTCCAAATTATGATGGTACATAGTTATCCCAGCTTCTCTTAGTTTTATCAGCTCTTCATAATCTAATATTCCTAGGGATGCACATAAATCTATTTTTATCTCCTTATTTAAATCTTCATAGATTTCTATAACCTTCTGAAAATCCTCTCCTGTAACTCCTCTGCCACTGGTAACAAGAGAAAATCTATTCACTCCCTCATTTTCATTTTCTTTGGCTAACTCTAAAGCTGCTTCTTTTGAAACTAAATCATATACTTCTGCATTAGTTTTATAGTGAGCCGATTGAGCACAAAACTTACAATCCTCAGAACAATGTCCTGATTTTGCATTCATAATTGTGCATAAATCAACTTCCTTGCCCATAAAAGTTTTCCTTATGTTATTAGCACTATTGCATAATTCCAATATATGTTCTTTATCTTCAAGCCCTGCTAATTTCATAGCCTCTTCAAAGGTTATACTATCTCCTTCTAAAGTTTTTTTCTCCATTTTTTTAATAAAGTCTCTCATGTTGTACTCCTTCTTTATCGTTTTTATAAACCCTATATCCACTTCTGTTTAATACAGGTAATACTTTTATTGATATATAAGCTGTAAATATTACTAGTAAAAGATCTCCAGCTACACAAACTACGAAGCCATAAAAAAATGCAAAGTATAAAGAAATATTCTTTCCTAGATAGAAGTTATAGCTAATATATAAATATATAACGCCAAACAAGTATACAAAAAATAGGCCTGCTATGGTCATAAATATTGCCTTAATAAAAGTTAGTTCTTTAAGGCTCTCTCTTATTTTACCTATAACATAAGCTGCTACAATAAATCCTATGAGATATCCAAAGGTAGGCTTAAAAATATAACTAAAGCCACCACCTTCTGTAAACACAGGTACACCCAAAAGCCCAATTGCTACATAAACAATTTGTGACATAGCTCCTAATTTTGATCCTAAAATCACACCTGCTAAAGCACAAAAAAGAAATTGAAGGGTAAAGGGTACATAGGGTATTGGTATTTTAATAAAGGCCCCAACTGCTGTTAATGCAGCAAACATGGCTACTAAAATCAAATCTCTTGTATTTTTCAATTAATACACCTCTCTAACAATATTTACCTTACTTTATCAATATATTAAATCTAGTCGCTATTGTCAACCATAAATTTTTACTAGGTTTACAATGCTTTTTAAAATCTGTTCCTGAATTAGCTCAAAACTTTATACATTCTTAAGTATGAAAATTTGTTGATATTAAGAATTAACTTGATGCTTATAGTATGTTAACCTTGTCTATCTTTTGAGGAGAAACAGCTTAGGTGAGAACTGGTTCTACACAAACTTCTAGGACTTTACATATTATGTAACTAGGAAGAGATTCTTCCTAAAATAAAGCTTTTTAATGGAGATGTGATTAAAATAGAAGGATGTAATAATTATAATAACTCAATTACTTTGCCTAATCCTATAACTCAAGTGGCTGATTTGCCCTATGATCTATATTTATCACTTCAAGGAAAATACTTTGTAGGTTATGCAGATGATTTAGAGTTCGGTAATGGAAGAATTGCATGGGCTGGATTAATAAATCCCATTAATTCAGGAGTTAATCTTTTTGTTCAGGTTTGGACTGTTACAAATATTGGTTCATCACCCTTAATTGCAAAAGTTTGGTTTAATACAATTCCACCTGGAATTCCTACAGAATCAGAATTAGTTACACCTGCAAATACAGCGCTTTGCCCATTACCAGTACCAAAAATAAAACTGCTTCAAGCAAGTAATGTCATTGGAGAACCTGTTGGTGGCAACAATGTATTTGTACAAAGAGTAATTCCAGAAGTTACAATTGCTAGTGATGAACAAGGTAAGTTTATTATCCCTCCTGGGGGCTCCTTTGTTATTACTTTATCCAATAATGAAGAACCGAGTGAAGTTGGCATGGGACGAATAGCTTTTGGCTGGAGTGAAGAATCTGTTGTTAAAAACAAAAAAAGTAGGAGATGTTTAGAGAATGAATTGCTGTAATAGCTATAATAATTCTATTGTTTTGCCAAATCCAATTACCCAAGTAGCTTCCATGCCTTATGATCTTTATTTATCACTTCAAGGAAAATATTTTTTAGGCTCTACAAGTAATTTAGAGTTTGGTAATGGTAGGAGTGCATGGGCAGCATTGTACAACCCCATTAATTCTGGCGTCAATTTGTTTGTTTATTCTTGGCAGGTTTCCAATACTGGTCCATCACCAATAAGGGCTCAAATATGGTTTAATAGTAATCCCCCAGGCCAACCAACAATGGTTTCAACTGTAGTTCCTGGTAATACAGCTCTTTGTCCTCCACCCAAAACTAAAATATTATTATTTCAAGCAAGTAATGTTATTGGTGAACCTGTAGGTGGAGTGAAAGCCTTTGTTAGAAGAGCTCAGTCCGAAGTTACAATAGGGGATGTGGAAGTTGGAAAGTTTATTTTCCCTCCTGGGGGATCATTTATAATATTCCTATCCAATCCCGAAGCTCCTAATGAGCCTGCTAGCGCTACAGTCAATTTCTCATGGTGGGAAGAAAAGATAAATTGCTAGTATGCTAAAATAAAAATTTCTGCATTACCTTACAAAGCTTCCAGGGAATCGATGTAGTTTCACTTGAATTGAAACCTTACCTTGGTTCCCTGTTTAGATATGCCTTGTCTAATGTATGTATTTTAAGCTGTAAAGTTCATTCCTATGTGACTAACATGACTTTTTATTGGACAGATATTGGATTTTAGTATTAGTTACTATTTTTAGGGAGCTTTTATAATCTAAAGCCTTACAGCTTTTTCTGTACTTTTAAATAATAACTATAAGTTTTACTATTTAAACTTCTGGTAATCACTAACTTTTAGCCTTTTAACCTAATAATTAATGATATAATTTATATTGGGGAAAACCTGAGGGAATTTTAAAGGGGGTAAATCTTATGTATAAAATCTATGAAATTAATCCAAATAATTTAACAGAAAATGAAATTAAAAATCTATATTCAATAAATGTAGCTTTAGAGAACAAATATAACTTTCTACATCGTTTAAATAATGTTGATGACTATAAAAATTTATTTTTGTCATCCTTTACTAATATTGATACCCAACTGCTTCTTATAGAAAAAGATTCTAAAGCATGTGGAATTTTAACATTAATTAAAACTTTTGATTGGAATGGTAATGAACAGCATAAGTTAACAATCTCTTTATGTGATATAGTAACTGATGAAACTTTAGTAAGTTTTATTGGCGAAGTAATTAAGAATAAGCTAGATAAGTACAATGAACTTTCAGTAGTTACTTACAATAATGAGCTTCAACAAACAATAGAAAAACATACTTATAAGGTAGCTTTACGAGGTAATTATTATACTTTAAATAAGAGTGATATTGATATATCTTCGCTAAGTAAATACATAGCAGAACAAGAAATAAAAAACTCAGATTTATCTATTAGATTTACAGATATTATTTCTGAGAATTTAATTGAAGAGTATTGTAATTTATTTATGGAAACTATGGAAGACATGACAGATGTTAAGGAAGATGGTTATGTTCAATATGTTATAACTCCTGAAAAGCAAAGGCAAATTAATGAATCTAATAAGAAAAGGAATCTTTCTCATTTTTGCTATATGATTTTTAACTCAAATAATGAGCTGGTTGCTAAATCAAATGTATCTGTAAACAACAATGATTCTCGCTTTCCTTACCAATTTATGATTGGGGTTAAGAGACCTTACAGAGGAAGAAACCTCGGAAAGTGGCTTTATGCTTCCATGTATAAAAAATTATTTGAAACCGTTAATTTTGAAAAAGCCCTTGTATGTCATCATCCTGACAATATACCTGCTATAAATGTTAGCAAATGGATTGGCTATAAATTTAACTATTTAGAGACAACTTATAATTTGTATAGACACTAAATAGCCTAATTTTTTTATAAACTTATTTATACCTCTCTAAAAAACAGTAATAACAGTAGTGAAAATAGTGAAAAGCTATTGTATAATTCATAAAAACCTAAGATAGTAACAAAGCCATAGATAAGCTAGAAATAACTTATTTATGGCTTTATTTGCTATTAAATTTGTAAATATGCCCTTTATAACAGAGGTATTCTTACCTTGATAACATATCATTTGCATACTTTAAAGTTATAAAGTAATACATAAAATATCCTACATAATAAACTCCTAGAGTTATAAGAATTGGTATTAAAATTGGGCTTTGTATAATCTTTTGAGCAATAGACATTGCAAATAAATTATGCACTGTTCCAACTATTACAGGACATATAAATACAAGTCTCAGCTGTTTTGCTAACATTTTTTTAATGTCTTTATTACTAGCTCCTAGCTTTTTAAGCATTATATATCTTTCCTTATCATCATATATTCCTGCAAGCTGTTTAAAAAGAATTATGCTTCCTGTGCAAAGCAAAAATACAATTGATAAGAATATGCCAATAAATAGCAGTAATCCATAAACTTGCATAAGATTCTTATACTCTATAATATTGGATGTAAAGTTAAATGGATGGGTAAATTTAATATTATCTTCCACTAACTTTTCTATAGTTCTAGCCATTTCTAGCGCCTTATGTTTATTATCAATATCAATTACTCTTAATTTATATAAATTCTCTTGATTTTTCAGCTCATTAAATATCTTATCTTTAACAACTACTAGGTTATAAGTAGAATCCATATTTAATATTAATTCACTATATTCCTTATTTACATTGAAAATTTTATTATCCTCTTTTAGCTCTATTGGCTTATTTTCCAATGTCTCATAAAACATATTTTCAACTTTTTCTTTTATATAATAAATATCGGTATCCTTTTTTAGCTCAGAATACTCTTTGCCTTCATATTCCATTATATTTTGAAAATCACTTTCTTTTATAAGGTGTGTAAATGTTTCCCTTTGCTCACTTGTTTTATTCTTCTTATTAACTAATTCTAAACTAGCATCTTTATAAATTAGTTCTATTGTTTTGTCAAATTTAACACTATGATAGACTCTATTTTTATCTAGTAAAGTATTAAGTTCCTTATTAACCTTCTCATTTTCAGCATTAATGTTATAGGTAAACTTATAATTTTCCCTAATATTCCTATCTATATCATAATAAAGATATACAGTATAGCCTAACATAGTAACGCTAGTTGCTATTAGTATAGCAATTGTGGCTAGTATTTTTGAATTGCTTGATATCTTGTAACTAACTTCCGAATAAGCTATTAAGTTTCTACCTTTATAGTAGAATCCTTTGTTTTTCTTTATAATATTTACTATAAGTGATATTGCAGAGGAGAAAAATAAAAATGTACCAGGTACTATCAGTAATAAAATAGCAAATGCCAGCGTATTTTCCTCAAATAGCAGCTGACTTGTAGCAAGCATGTATGCCATTACAATTAATACTATTCCAATTAATCCTTTTATAGCAAAGTTCTTTTTATTACCTGTTATTTCTGTTTCATCTTTAAATAAGTCTATAATCTTCTTTTTTCTTATCATCATATTATTTCTAATGCCAATTGCAATAAATATAATTGAGAAAGTAATTATGGTTTGCAAAACAACCTTTAAGCTTAGACTCATCTTCACCACAAGAATCTCTCCCATGAGTTTTACTAAAATCATAGTTATTATTTTAGTAAATACAAACCCTAGGATTATCCCTAAGACTATAGCAAAAGATCCTATTATAAAGCTTTCATAAATAAATATTCTTCCTATGTGTTTTTTCCTCATACCAAGTAAACTATAAGTTCCAATTTCCTCTTTACGTCTATTTACAAAAAAGAAGTTTGAGTAGTAGATAAACATAAATGAAAATAATGCTAAAACTATGGAGGCTGCATTTATGCTCACCTTGAGATTTTTACTCAAGGCAGCTAAAGCTTCATTATATTGAATAGATTTAAAACTAAAAAATATAAATACACTAAATACTATGGACACAAAGTACATAATATAATTAGGTGCACTATTCTTTACATTCTTCAGTGATACATTAAATAAGTTCATTTCTATCACACCCTCCAAGTAAAGCTACTGTATCTAAAATCTTATGGTAGAACTCTTTATTACTTTCTCCTTTAACTAATTCTGCAAATATGATTCCATCTTTAATAAATAATATTCTATGACAAAAACTAGCACTTGTTGCATCGTGAGTAACCATAAGAATTGTAGACTTTCTTTCAGCATTTAGTTTTGAAAAAGCTTCTAGTAAGTTTCTAGCAGCCTTTGAATCCAATGCTCCTGTAGGTTCATCTGCAAGTATTAGTGCTGGATTAGTTACAATAGCTCTACAAACAGCACCTCTTTGCTTTTCTCCACCGGATACTTCATAAGGATATTTCTCTAAGATTTTCTTTATATCAAGAGCTTCAGCTACTTCTTCAACCCTTTTTTCAATTATAGATGGTTTTTCATTTTTTAGTGATAATGGTAACATTATATTTTCCTTTATGCTAAGTGTGTCTAACAAGTTTGAGTTTTGAAACACAAAGCCTAAGTTATCACGCCTAAAGTCTGCTATTTTATCTTCATTTAATTTGCTTAAGTCTTTATTATTGATAATTACTTTTCCTGACGTTGGTGCATCTATTGTTGATATAATATTTAGCAATGTGGACTTACCTGCTCCTGATGATCCCATTATTCCTACAAACTCGCCTTTTTCAATACTAAAGCTAACGCACTTCAACGCTTCATACTTTGTTCCTCTTTTTCCATATTCCTTTTTAACATTTTCCACAGTTAATATATTTCCCATAATATCCTCCTAGGTTTGTAACTTATAAACCTATTATATAAACTCCTAAGTACTTTATCGATGTGATTACATAACATAAATATAACACTTTTGTAATATATCTATATATTTTTCTTTTTTAATTTCTATAATTCTAAAATAGTGTTATAATTCACCTGAATACAATACCAGTTTATAATTTTAACAAAATTTTGAAAAGCTTATGCTCTTTATATAAATCCTTTTGCTACAGAAAACCAGTGTTTTATATTGGTTTTTAATTAATCTACTTATGGGATTAATTTCTAAATAAAACTTGTTTACTGCTTAATAGAATTCAAATATTTGTTAAATGCTATAACGTAGTAAACTCTTTTTAAATATATGCTTGGAGGTATCTAAATGTTTAAGATAATGATAATTGAAGATGATGTAACCTTAAAAAATGAAATTAGTGAGGAGCTCACAAAGTGGGGTCATTCTATCTATAAAATAAATAACCTAGAAAATATAATGGAGGAGTTTAACACCTTTAATCCTCAGCTAGTTCTATTAGATATCAATCTCCCATTTTATGATGGTTTTCATTGGTGCAATGAAATAAGAAAAGTTTCTAAAGTGCCCATAATATTCATATCTTCAAGAAGCACTAATCTAGATATAATAATGGGAGTTAATTTAGGTGCAGATGATTATATACAAAAGCCCTTTTCAATAGATGTGCTAATTGCAAAAATTAATGCAATCTTAAGAAGAACTTATAACTTTAGTGAAGTTTCTTCTGATAAAATTACCCATAATGAAGTAACCTTGTATTTATCTACTGCCATCCTTTCATTTGAAAACCACTCTATAGAGTTAAGTAAAAATGAGCTTAAAATACTCCATGAATTGATGAAAAATAAAGGTAGAATTGTAAGTCGTGATAAGCTTATGAAGAAACTTTGGGATAATGATTGGTATGTAGATGATAGTACATTGACTGTAAATATAAATAGACTAAGAGGAAAATTAAAGGAAATTGGACTTGGTAGTTTTATAGAAACTAAGAGAGGTTTAGGCTACATAATAATGTAGTATAAGGTGGCTACATGAAATTTATAGATTTTCTTAAAGATAAAGTTGGACTACTTATTTTTAATTTCTCTTTTTTAATTTTTATTTCTTTAGTTATTATTTTTTCTCCCTTGCAGCAAATTTACTTTGATACCATATTATATATATTCCTTACAAATTTAATATTTTTAAGCCTTTATTTAAGCATTAGTTATTATAAGAAAAATAGGTTTTTAAACTCATTAAAGGAAGATATTAATGTCAGTAGACTTACCCAAACTGATTTATTTAAACTAACTAACGAAGAAAAGCTATATATTGACTACCTAAAAAACTTTCAACAACAATGGGAGGATTCTGTAAATGAAATTCAAAGTAAATCTCAAACCAATTCAGAAATCATGGATATGTGGGTACATGATATAAAGATTCCTATATCTATATTAAAACTTATAATTGAAAGAAATGAAGATCCCTCTTGTGAAGAACTTTTAGACAAAATGGACAATGAAATTATGAGAATTGAAAATTCTGTAGAAAGAGTACTTTACTTATCAAGACTAGAAGATTTCCATAATGATTTTCTTATTCATGAAGTGCAAATAGAAAAGCTACTAAGAGAAGTTATTAGACGATACTCCAAATATTTTATTTCAAAAAAAATAAAATTCACTCTAGAAAATGTTAATTATACTTGTTTATCTGATAAGAAGTGGCTTTTATTTATATTTGATCAACTAATAAATAATGCCCTAAAGTATACTGAAACTGGTGGCTCAATATCTATAACTGGTGTAAAAAATAGCACTTCTATTATAATAACTATAAGGGATACTGGCTGTGGAATAAAAAAAGAAGATTTAAATAGAATCTTTAATAAAGGCTTCACTGGAAATAACGGTAGGAATAATACAAAATCTACGGGACTCGGCCTCTACCTAGTAAAAGAGCTATGTGCAAAACTTGAGCATCATATACATGTAACCTCACTCTACAATGAGCATACAGAATTTAATATTGTATTAAAAAATAATATTTGACATAAAGATGTTAAAAAAAGAACTAGTATGAGCTTCCTTAAAGTTTTTACACAGTCACAAATAGCTTGTCCTTGATTTGTGTAAGAATTTTATCCTTGCTACTAGTTCTTTTTAATATTGCTTTTTTCCTCATTACTATAATCCTTTTCTGTAAATTATCTTTACTTTTAACTGATCAACTTTTTATTTTTTCATTAAACTATCCTTATACCATTTCAAAGTTTTCTTCATTACATCCAGCAAATAGTACTAGTATTATCACCTTTATTACTTCAATAAATTTTTTCATAAAAATCAGCTCCTTTGATATATCTTATGAACTAATTATAATCCCTTAATGGATTATTTGATATATCATAACTCTTACATCTTTCTTACAATTTCGTAATAAAGGTGTATTATAAATTTAAGAAATGTAATTACCCCATATAAAGAGTCCTTTGCAATGAGCTCTCTATATGGGGCACTTTATATGAATTCTATGGTCTTGTCTTTGGTGGCCCTCCAGCTCCTGGATTTCCTTTGCCTCCAGGATTTCCACTTTTTCCAGTAGTAACTCCTGATTCATTTAACCAAGTTATGCTATTTGTAATAGTGAAGCTTACTACCTGAGTTCCATTCTTGTACTCGCCATCCTTATAAAGTCCATCTGATAAGGTTCCTGTTGAGGTTCCCCCTGAGTAAATAATGTATTCTTCCCCCTTTTTTAAATCTTGGGAGGAAATAACTACTGTACCATAGTCCTTTTTAGGGGCAAGAGTTGCTATGATATTGCCTTTGCTATCTTTCACAGCAAATAGAGTTCCTGCTTTTTGAATTGTTGAAAAACTCATAGCAACGGAATTTTGATTTGACGACTCAGAAGGTCCTTGAACCATTCCAGAGCTTCCAGCTGACACTAAAATTCCGCCCGTAACTACAAACTCTCCATCATAGTCAAGTGCTCCATTATTGTTAGCAGTTGGTCCACTTACTACAACTGTACCTCCTGACATATAAATTGATCCGTTGGCATCTAATCCATCTCCATTAGAGTCAACTGATATATAACCTCCAGTTATATTAAGTTTATTATTACCTGAGGAGCTTAGATTATTTTGTCCTGGGCGCCCATTTACAGAAGAACCATCAGCTCCTCCTCCTATATTGATACCGTCATCACTAGCTATAACATGAGTTTCTCCGCCTTCAAAGGTTATAAGTGTGCTCTCTATTCCTTCATAACTTTTTGTTATATTAATTTTACCATCCTTAATTTCTATGCTAGAATCTGCATGTATGCCATCGTCTCCAGATGTTATAGTGAAATCTCCAGCTAATATATTAATGCTACTATTTGAATGTAATGAGTCATCTGCAGAATCTATATTAAAGCTCCCTCCACCTATGGAGATATTTGAAGTAGCTTTAACTCCTTTAGAGCTTTGTCCCTCTGTTTGGGCAGTTTTTGTGGATGTGTTGCTCTCTTGTTTTGTCCTTGAGTTAGGTCCTTCTGCCTTAATTTTTTCAGGAGCACTTGTGCTACCACCTCCAGTTGTAATAGTATATTTTCCATCTTCTATAAGCATTGAAGTTTCTGCTTGAATTCCATCACTCCCTGCTTTTATATCAAAGTTTCCTCCTTGAATAGCTATAAACCCCTTTGAAGCTTCAGTATTATTTGTAGACTTTAATCCATCTCCACCAGCTTCTATTTTAATATTTCCTTCTTTAACTATTACCATGTCTTTTCCTAATATGCCATCATCTTTTGCGTAGATGTTTATTTTTCCTCCTGTAATTTTTAAATCATCTTTACTTGTTACTCCATTGTTATAGTTACCATTGACTGTTAGGCTTCCAGTCCCATTTATGATTAGATTAGCTTTACTAAAAATTGCTGCATTGGGCTCATCTGATGAATCTTCCAAAACATAGTTTTCCCCATCTTTTATAATGTTTTCGGTACCCTCTGGTAAAGCAATTATAGCTTTGTTTGCCTTTTTAACAAATATTGGCGAACTATTTGAATTATTGATCTCGGCCCCATTTAGTACTAGTTTAACAGTGCCCTCATCCTTTAAATCAATAATTACTTGTCCATTATCTAACTTACCATTAAAAACATATACACCTGCTGTGTTTATTGTAATTTTACTACCCTCTATTGTAACCCCAGCTCCATTTAGGGTGGCCCTATTCCCATCAAGTTGTACATAGTTTGGATTTTCACTTTTCCAGTCAGTGTAATAATCATCTTTATCATAGGAAATCATATCTTTTGTGACAATGAAGTTAGTTTTGCTCTCACCGCTAGTTGTAGAAATTTCCTTTGTACCTTCTTGTGATGGTTTATTCGCCTCTGTTGCTGCATTTTTACCACAACCAGATAAAACTGCTGTGCTTAAAAGTATAGCCATAAATGATGCTCTTATTTTTTTCCTATTCATAATTTCATTCTCCTTTATATATCATCTTGTAGAATTCTGCATCAAATCTTCTTTCTTTACTTGTGTTACTTTTATTTTATAGAGGCAACCTTAAACAAACCTTAAATAGAATATGGTTTCATTTATAGATAGTATTAGTGTCCCAAAATTCATTATATGTTATAATACTAATAGTCTTTATTAACCCATATATTGTCAAACACCTTCATCAATATATAATTCGTTGAAAGAAGTTGTTTTGCATCTTCTTCAAATTATAAGAGTTATAATTTCAAAAATACTTTTAAGGAGGACAATATGCCTTTTACATTATCTCATCCAGCAGCTGTAATATTTTCACAAAATAAGTTATTAAACTTAGGTGGCTTAATTTTAGGTTCCATGGCCCCTGATTTTATCTACTTTATACTCTTTAGTCCTAGCAGTAATACAGGACATACCCTTTGGGGATTTTTATTTTTAAACTTACCTCTTTGCTTTTTGCTAAATTTCTTATTCTACAACTACATCCAAGATATTTTATTTTTGACTTTACCTGGTTCAATGTCAAAGTATTATGTATATCTAAAAAATAGAAAAAATAAAATTAATAGCATAAAATCCTTTGTGGTCTTTACCTACTCTTGTATAATTGGGATGCTAACTCATGTGTTTTGGGATGGATTTACCCATAGCTCAGGATTTTTTGTAAATCATATAACTTTTCTCAGAAACAAGATAGCCTTATTTCATTATAAGGTTCCAATATATAAACTGCTTCAACATGGCAGTAGTGTCATAGGATTTTTCATATTATTTATTTTCATTTTTAGTATTAGAGATAAAAATTCTAGCACAATAAATTTATCTATAAACAAATTTAACCTATGGATTTCTATTTTATTAATTCAAGGAGTTATATTAGGGGCTAGTTTCCTATTTTCAATATTTTTTCAAGGTTATTTTGGCATTGGTCGCCTTGTAGTTACTTTAATTAATGGATTATTCTTAGGTTATTTAATTACTGGAATATTGTATAGAAATCGCTGTACTTCTTAGCTAAATTAAGAGGTTAGGCTTTAATGCTTTCCTTACATCTTTCTAATAAAGGTTTCTTAAAAATTTAAGGGTTAAATTCTACAAGCTAGAATTTAACCCTTATTATAATTATTTAGTACTCTTGATTACTATTTTATTGGACGCTTAGCTTAGATTTATAGGGAACCAGAGTTAAAACTTAACTTGTACATGAGTCCTACACTGGTTCCCTTAAGGCTTTTGGGACATGAATTTCATTCATGATGAATAAATTAAAACTTCACCAAGAAAGCCTATAACTTATGAAACTTGTAGAATTTAAAACCTAAATTAACTGTTAATAAGTCTAAATTCACAATAAATATTAAACATATTTCCCTCAATATGGCAGTTTATACTCCCACCCATTTTTTCTACTAAACCCTTAGCTATAGCAAGTCCAAGACCTGTTCCTTTTCCTGACCGTGTCTTGTCAGCCATGTAAAATCTATCAAAGATATTTTCCACATCCTGTTGGGTCAAATTTGTAAAAGTGTTACTAATTTTAAGTATCATATTATTTTTTTCAACCTGAAGAGAAATGTCTATAACATCCTTTGCATATTTTATTGCATTGCTTAGCAGGTTATCAATTATCCGTTCTACAGATTTCTTCTCTCCTATGATATACAAGTTTTCACTTGGTATATTTATACTTGGGTTAATATTTCTCCCCATAAAATCTGCATATCTATCTAAAACAACCTGCTCTAGTACTTTATTTATATTTAATTTTTCCATGTTTAACTCATAATCTAAGGAATCAATTAAAGATAGTTCATAAAAATCATTAAGTAAAATCTCCAAGGACTTTGCCCTATGCTCAGCAACTTCTAGGTATTCAGCTTTTTCTTCATCACTAATATCCTCTAACTTTAAAAATTGAATATACCCAATAATTGATGTTAAAGGAGTCCTTAAATCATGAGACATATTGGCAATAGTTTGCCTTAAATCATTTTCAACTTTTACCCTATTAGCTTCACTTTGTAGCTTTATTTCTATAGTTTCATTGATTTTCTCTGCTAACTTTTCTATACTTTTGTTTAAAAGTCCTATGGTAATTCTTTTATTTGTTTTTGTTTCATTAATATGTGCAAGCTGATTTGTTAAGCTCTTAACTTGGCTTTCCATATAAAACAATCTAAATCCAAGAAAAAACACTGTCACTAATAAGACTACAACTAAATATGCCATTTGTCCTTCTACCTCTCAGTATCTTCTTATTTTATATCTGCTTTCTTAAATGTATGATTACCTATAACTATACACAAAGCTATAGTTAATAAGGATATAGCAAGAATTTGTAATACTTCATTAATTCCTGATTGTTTTGCAGCAATAACATAGGGCTGTGATACTGCAAACTTTTCATATATCCACCTTATTGAAGAATTTCGAACAGCCATAAAGCTTATAATCCTATAAGCAAAGTCCATCCCTACTACTATCCCTATAGTAAGATTCATATTTTTTGTGGCAAAAGCAATCAAAACATTAGTACTAGCTATAGCACCCTGAGCGATAGCTGTAAACAGAAGCATTCCTAGTAAAGATAAGAAAGCTCCAAAGGTAAATACCTCTCCATAGCCCCGTTTTATTGTTGCTATAAGGAAAACTACTAAAGGTGGGATAAAATTAAAGGCAAGAATACTGAAATAATAAGCTATGGACTTAGTTAAAAATATATGGCTCCTTTTGTGTCCATAGGATATTAAATTTTTTATATAGCCAGAGGTGAATTCTGTGGCTATATAATCTGCTGCAAAAACTCCTCCAATTATATTTGAAGCTAAGCTACTTTGCATAAAAAGCATATACATTAAAGCATCTTTTCCCCCATTAACTTTTAAGCTCAGGGAAAGGGAATAAATCACAAGGGCTTGGAGCAGTGATAAAAATATAAAAAAGTAAAATAGCTTTGACTTTCTTAGTTTATAAAACTCAATTTTAAGTAAGTTAAACACTCTGTTCTCCCCCTACTATCTTACTAAAGTATGCTTCTAGGTCCTCTCCTCTTGGCATAATTTCCTTAACTTTTATTCCTGCTTTAACAAGAACTTCTGTAACTAATTCTGTTTCATCTAAATAATCATATAAGTTAATAATATCATTGGGCAAAACATTATAGCACAAAGTTCCTAGCTCCTTATTTATTACAACTGCTGCACTGGCAGCATTATCTACCTTAATATGAACATATTTTTTACATTTACTGTTTAGTTCCTCAAGGGATAGCTCCTCTATAATTTTACCTTTATGAATTACTCCAAATCTAGTTGCTAAATGATGAATTTCTCCTAGTATATGACTAGAAATAAGAATAGTTATTCCGTATTCTCTATTTAACCTTTTAAGTAGTTCCCTTAGTTCTATAACTTTAATCGGGTCAAGTCCATTAATAGGTTCATCTAAAATTATAAGTTCAGGATCTCCAAGCAGTGCCATTGCTATAGATAATCGTTGCTTTCCACCTAAAGATAAGGTTTTTACCTTTTTATTCTTTTCACCTATTAATTCCAATGATTTGAGTAGTTTTTCAATGGCTAAATCTCCTGGTATTCCTTTTTGTAATCTATTAATATGCATATTTTCATATACAGTTTTATTGTCATAAAGAGCTGGTGCTTCTACAACAGCACCAACTCTTCTTCTTGCATATTGAAGTTTATTATGCTCACTTTCTCCAAAGAGCTCAATAGTCCCTTCCTCCGCAATGGAAAGTCCAGTTATTATTCTAAGTAAGGTGCTCTTCCCAGCTCCATTTAAGCCTATGAGTCCATATATTTCACCTTTTTTTATTGTCATATTAACATTATCTAAAACCTTTAAGTTTTTATATTTTTTTGAAATACCAGTTAACCTTAATATATTATTATCCATAAATTTATCCTTTTACATATTTTTTCTATTAATTATAACACATGCTACAGTTAAAAATAAGCTTCCACACATAAGCATAATTATAGTCTCTTTAGCAGTATAGCTACCTATAGAAAATCCTGTGTTTGCAATATAAAAAGGCAAATTTACTATAATTTGTTTTACTGTTTCACTTCTGTCAGATTCTAAGGCTTGCTTAAAGAGTACTAAAATCAGATCAAAATAGAGTACATAGGTTACAATTCCAGTAACAATAAAATTTGAACTTACAATGGAAATTAATAGTATAAAAGAACCTAAAGTAAAAGCATAAATTAAAAAAGTTTCTAAATTAACTAACAGTAACTCTGCTTTAATCCCACCAACAATGCAATTCAAAAGTTCATACCATACATAGCATATTAAGGAGGTTATTAAAAAACTTATAAGCTTAGAAAACACTATTTCATTTCTAGTAAAAATTCCTGTAAAAACAACTTTATCTGTTTTATTTGTAAACTCTTGAGTTAAGGAAAAACTACAAATAACCAAAATTATATATGGAGCCAACTGTAAGAAGGTCATTGGAACCACAGAAAGCTCCGATTCTTGAAGAGTTTTTATGAGAAAATAACTAAGGAAGGATAATGCAGTTAATCCAGTTAAAGAAAACATTATATCCCTTATGAACTTTTTTCTTTTAAGCTCCAAGGTTATTACTTTTAAAGCTCTATCCACTTTTCTCACCCCCTGATTATTTAATTTCTCTTTTACTAATTACAAAGAAAGATATTATAAGAAAACCTACAGCCCATAAGAAATTTATTATCACACTTTCTAAGGTAATTATCCCCTGAGACATAGCTACCACATTATAAAATGGTGTTTTCATGTATGAAGAAAAGGTTTCTACAAGTTCTGGCTTGGTAGTTGTTAAAACAACTATAGCAGCAGTGTAAAAGTTCACCATGCTTAAAAATAAAATATAAAATAATATGGATTTTTTATCATTAAATTTTAAGGAAACTATTAAAAGCATAAGACTTCCCATGGCAAGAGTTATAGAAATATAAGAAATAAATAATTGTAGATGATTAAAGGTTAAAAAACTTGAAAACCCAATTTTATTAAATAAAACCACTGTGGCTAAAACATTATTTATTTCTGCAAATATATAAAAAACAATTCCTAGTAGAATTAAAGAGATTGCTTTTGAAACCATTATTTCTACTCTGCTATATATCCCTGTAAAAATAGTTTTTGTTGTATTCCATCTTATATCATTCCTTAAGATAGATACTGATGCGTATAATATTATCACATATAAAAATCTTGAAAATTCAAAACCATATTCATTAAGTCCATATTTGGGTGGATGGACAAAAAGAATCCAAAGCATTGAATAACCATAGGCTGCAATAAGCCCTATTAGCATTTCCTTAGACTTTACTACATTTTTTACATTTAAATAAGATATTTTTGCCAACTTATCCATTTTCCTATTCCCCCATAGTTTTTAAATATTTCTCTTCCAAGGACTCTTTTACTTCATGCACACTTCTAAGTGGTATATCAGCCTTACTAATACTTAATATTAAATCTTCTAGCTCTTTAGTATCAACTCTTGCTTGAAGTTCCTCTTTAGATGTAACTTGATGACTTATATTTTTAGAGTTAAAGAACTGTTCTAACTTATCTAACTTGCTAGTTACAAAAGCTACCTTTGATGAGGATTTTTCTTCCTGCTCCAAGTTTTCTACCTTAATAATTTCTCCCTTTTGTATGAACACTACCTTATCACACATAAGTTCAATTTCTGAAAGAATGTGGCTTGAGATTAGAACCGCAGTATTTTTTTCCTTTGCTATGTGCTTTATAAACTTTCTAAGCTGTGGAACTATAGCAGGGTCCAATCCATTGGTTGGTTCATCTAGGATTAAAACTGGTGGATAGGTTAGCACCGCTTGTGCGACTCCAAGTCTTTGCTTCATTCCTAAAGAATATTGCTTTACCTTTTTCTTTACATAATCTTCAATACCTAAACTTTTAACTATTTCATTAATTTCACTTTTATCCTTTAAACCTGATATCTCTGCAAAGAATAGTAAATTTTCATAACCAGTGAGTTCTGGATAAAATCCTGGCACTTCAATTACGCAACCAATTTCCTTTGTTTTTAAGTGTTTTCTATCCTCTATATTTCTATTATCTATGAAAACTTGGCCATGATATTTTGGAATAAGTCCTGTGATAATCTTCATCAAGGTAGTTTTCCCTGCTCCATTTGGTCCAACAAGTCCAATAATTTCTCCTTGATTTATTGATAAATCAACACCATTTAACACCCTTTGCTTTCCATAAAACTTAGTAACATTATTAACCTTTAAAATTTCACTCATAAATAATCTCCTCCAAAATTCAACAATCTTATTTTTCTTTTTTCCATTACGGAATAGCTTAAACTAAGAATAAAAACATTTCTTATTGTTAAGAAGTTTTTATTTAAACTCTTCTTATTTCAAAATAATATCTCTTTGTTTTCTCTTATGAGATTATTGTATAAAGTGAAATATAAAAAAACTTAAAGGAATCCTTAAGAAAACCTTAAGTTTATCCTTTAAGTTTATAACCCATCCCCCATATAGTCTCTATGTACTCTTCCTTGGGATTCGCCTTTTGTAGTTTATTTCTTAAATTACTCATATGAACATTTACTGTATTTTCATCACTTAGATATTCCTCTTCCCATACACTTTCAAAGATGTTTGCCTTGCTAAATACCTTCTTAGGATATGTTAAAAGTAGCTCTAGTATATTATATTCCCTTGCAGTTAGATTCAAGGTTATGTCATTTACTTTAACTTCTTTAGTTTCCTTGTTCAGTATTATATCCTTGTAAGTTAAAATTTGAGCTGCTGGAACATGATTGCTGAATTCCATGTATCTTCTAATATTTGCCTCAATTCTTGCAGAAAGTTCTTCAATATCAAAAGGTTTAGTAATGTAATCATCTGCTCCCAGCCTAAAGAGTTCAAGTTTTACCTCTTTATCAAGTTTTGCTGAAATCACCATAACTGGCATGGTCTTAGTTTTTCTTATATTTTTTATTAACTCTTCTCCTGACATTCCAGGTAGCATTAAATCCATTAACACTAAGTGAAAGTTATTACTTTGCAAATATATCATAGCCTCTGTGCCAGAAAATGCTTGTACTACCTCATATCCACTTTTTTTCATAAGGGTTGCTACCAGTTTATTAATGTTGTTATCATCTTCCACTATTAAAATTTTAATTTGTTCTTTCATAATTAATCCCTTCATTATTTTCTTTATGGTATTACATATACATATTATACCATAATTTATGCACATTAAAGTTATATACAAAAGCTACTCAGCCAGAAATCCTATTAGAAGTTTTCCTGCTGAGTAGCTTTAAGGCATCTTCAAAAATAAATAAATCAGTCTGCTCGTCTATTTTGTGCTATACTGCGTCAACAGAACACTTTGATAACCCCACTATCTGCGGAACCTATTTCCTTGTCTGCACAAGCCTGCTTGTGAACACAAAATAGACTTCACATCTTTGACTTGTTATTTATTTTCAGATGCCTGATTTATGGATAAATTATATTTTAGGCTTCAATTTTTATATTGGATCTCGTAACTACTCTTGAAAGTGGCACATATAAAATTACAGCCACAACTATTGAGAAGGTTCCATTAATTAGTGTAGCAGGAAGACTTACTGCTGAAGTTAATACTGCTGGATAAAAACCGCTACCAGCAACTAATAGATTAAATACTCCAAATAAGAATTCTCCTACTAAGTTAAATACTATACCTGACACTGCTCCCATTATTGCGTACTGAATATCAACCGAGTATTTCTTAGCTGATATTGCTGCTGCGCCTAAAGAAATTCCGAGTATAAGTGAAAAAATATATAAAACTGGATTAATAACTAATTTCTTTTTAATACCTACAACGGCAATTTCATTACCATTGATTGTAGAAGTTGTAAGTAGAAGTACCCCTACTACTATAAATGCTACAGAAGCGATAAAAAGCCACTTTACCGGTGATTTTGCTTCAGCCTTTCTGCCCTTTGACGCCACCTTACCAGTAATTATCCCTATACCAAACTTAAGAATAAAAGTTTTAGGAGCACTTGAGCCATAACCATTCATAATATCAAATAAGCCCATGCCTATTGACCCTGAAGCCCCTCCAACTACTCCATTGAAAAGCAATGCTGCTAGAATTACAAACATATTACCCATGTGTAAAAATGGCTTTCCTACTGGCGATGGAATAGGAATTTTAAAGTAAAGAGCTACATAGCAAAGTGCAGCAAACAATCCTATAAAAACTATTGATCGTGTTGAAATTTTATTTTCCTTTGAATGTACCGTATTCATGTTAATCCCCCTAAATGTATAATTGCTATTTTGTATCGGTACACATATCATTGCACCTGTACACTTCGCCCATATTATAAAGCCTTCTTTCCAATATATCAATATATTTACAGGGATTTTCAGTTAATTTTTTGTGAAATTCTAAAATATTCTGTAGGTCATAATTTCAACCAATCTATTTACTAGTTATTTTTCAAATTTATACATTAGTACTTAATAAACATGTCCTGTAATTCTAGGCAAATTATTTTTCGTAGATATACCACTCGCAAATATCATCCCCCAAAAGATGTGATTTTCTAACTTCACATACAATGTTTTCATTAACCCCTTTCACTAGCTAGGGATCTACACTGCAATGAAGTCTACACATTACTTCTTCTAATCTAAAACTCAATATTCTTAGCTAAAGCTACTATATTTTCTCGTTCTACAGCTTTCAATCCCTCAAAATACTCTTTAAATTTTATCTTCCATTCCTTTTCATTTTCTATCATGTAATCAGTCTTAAATTCTTCGTCATTATAAATATTTTTTGCAATTAAGGCCATCTCAAAAGTATCTAGTGCTTTAAAAATATCTATATATTCATCCTCAAATATACAATCTGCTCCCAGCACATCTAATAAATCCTCTAAGCTATGAATTTCTTCTCTAATAAGCCTTGTTTTAGCTTCTGTGTTACTACAAGCTCTAATTTCTTCAGTTATCTCTCTAAACTTACTATTATCTAACATCTTACCATCTTCATACTTAATTAAATTTTCACTTTTTTTACTTAAGGTAATAAATACCCTATCTAGGGTATTATTCTCCATATTTTTTCTTACTTCTGGTATGACTTCAGAGATCACCTTATTTATATACTCAATGAGTTTTTTATCCTTAATAAAAAATTCATGACAAAGCTTTTCTACTGCATCCGAAAATAGTCTTTCTAGTTCTATTGTAGATAGATCTTCAATAATACTCTTCAGATATTCTCTATTCCACATAGTTATATCTAAGGTGTTCCCCTTATTCCCAACTAAAATGCATCCTAAGTAGTTAGTAAGAACTAGCTTGAAAATATTTATCAGCATATGCTTTGAGTTATTGCAAAAGCCTTCTAGTAAAGCTTCAATCTCTAAAACATCAAAGTATTCACAGAATTTATTTTCAAGAACTAACTTATTTAAATAATCTTCTATATATTCAATTCCAACTAAATGTATTTCCTCAATAGCTAAGGGGTAATCTATAGAACCTGGAGTTTCATGACTTGCAAATCTTCTATCATACTTTTCAAAGAATAGTGGTACTCCATAATCAATGGTGTCAATATAAGCATAGTTTTCAGTTCTTATTTTAGTTTTATTTATAATTTCAAGTAATCCCTTGCACTTATCCACTTTTTCTTGTAGTACTTTCTCTCCTTCAGCAAACAACAATTTCATATCTTTATTCTTTATTAAATCTATACTTTCTTTTATGCTTTTCTGATTTTTTAAAGATAGTCCTAAGGTGTAGTAAATAGATAAAATAAGTTGCTCTGCTACTTCCTCTCTAACAGAAGAACTTGTGCCTTTTGTAAAATAATCAACAATTTCCGTCATAACACTTAATAATTGGAGTTGAATCTTTTGAATATCACTGAAATCTAACAATCCATTGGAATAGGCAGCTTGCAACAGCGATTGGAAATAATGCTCTTTGCTTATTAATCCTTCTATAATATCCTCTTTGTTAATAATACGTTTTTTCATCACCACTCTTCCTCTACCTCCTCATCCCCATCACCATCCATATAATCATCTACATTTAAGTAATCCTTCACTCCATACTTCACATTATGGGCTACTTTATCTAAGTACCTATATCTAAGTAAATCTAAATCCCCTTGGCATTTATTATCAAAATACTCCTTCATAAATTCAATTAATTCATCATCACTTATTTTTTCCAAGGTTTCATTTTTAAAATAATAAAAGTTTTCTATGAGTTCATTAATTATTTCTACATAGTTTGATTGTAAAATATAAGGTGAATCACAAAAGGTTGATATAACTTTTGTGATTATTCCTCCTCCAAATTCAACTCTACCCGTTGAGCTTAAGGAATGATTTCTTGTTTCCACAATTGCTTTTACATCTTGCTCAGAAAGTTTTAATCCATATTCTAAAGTCTCTTCGTTAATTTGCTCTATTTCAGAAAGTATTTGATTAACTGCTATAGAATTTGGAATAACCATAAAATAATTTTTCACAAATTAACCTCCTAAATTTCAAGACCTTCTATTGACATTTGTATTTGTATGTGTTATAGTTATTATGTATAGGTTTGCTTTAATGCCATTATGCTATTATATAATAGTATCATTCTCCTTATTTTGAGTCAATGATATTTTTATGCTTTTTTAAATTGAACGTTAAAAACCCTGGACTTAGTTGTCCAGGGTTTTATTACTATAAAATCTATAAACTATAAATTATTTTCATCAAGAAATTTAGTGAACTTCTTTTCAGTAAGAATTTCATTGGTTACAAAATTGCCATTAAAGAACAAACTATATGTTGTAAATGGCGATGGAGCATTTTGAGCCTGTTCTTTGCATGTGTACTTTTCCACCTTTAACTCTAATTCTCTGTTCTCTGCTATTTCTTTTATTTTACTCACATATTTTTCTGTGTAGGGGCATTGATTAGTATAGTATAAAGTTAACTCTTTTTCTTCTATTTTACCTTCTTTAGCACAGTCCTTAAATTTAGGTATAATCTCACCCTCATTGAATGGAAAGTATAAAAGTTCATAGTAGGGAGTCGCAGTATCTGCCACTTTGAAGCCCTTATATTTTAGATATTTTCCCTCACTCAAAAATGGCATTTTAGTTTTAGATGATAAAACAACTATGCCTCTTTTACCTTTTTCCTTGCTATCTTTGATGCACTCATCTAAAAGTAAATTTGAAATACCTTTTCCTTTATACTGCCCAGACACCCAAAAACAATTTATAACCATATACCCATTTGCTTCAAAAGGGTACCAAGCATTTTCAGCGGGTATATATTCAATAAAAACTTTACCCCTTACATTTAGCTTCTTGAAAACCAACCCATTGTTTAACTGTTCTTTCATCCAAGCTTTCTTAGACGCAACACAATTTTCCCCTTTTTTATCAGAGACTACACAACATATATGTTCTTTGTCAATGTTATTTTCTGTTACACTTATAATCTCCATAATATCCTCCTGTAGCACTTTTTATACTAAATTAAACTTAAGCTAATTAAATACCTATGATTTAGATATACTTAATTATATTCGCAGCAAGCTGCTTAGGTCTAATAACTTTGGAAGCATATTTAGATTGCCACCAAAGTTATTTGCCTAGACTGAGCAATTTCCACTTGTATAAGCTGATAGACCTGAAGCTTCCAAAATATTGTTAAAGTACACTCTTTAGAAATTCCCCTGTATAAGAGCCCTTCATCTTTGACACTTGTTCTGGAGTTCCCTCAGCAACAACACATCCTCCACCACTACCACCTTCAGGCCCCATGTCAATGATATAGTCTGCTGATTTTATCACGTCCAAATGATGCTCAATTACAAGGACTGTATGTCCCTGGTCAACAAGTCTTCCTAAACAATCTATTAACTTTTGAATATCTGAAAGATGAAGTCCTGTAGTTGGCTCATCTAATATATAAAGGTTCTGTGCCCCTCGCTTTATTTTTGAAAGCTCGTAAGCAAGCTTAACTCTTTGAGCTTCCCCACCAGATAGTGTTGTTGAACTTTGTCCAAGTCTCATGTAACCAAGCCCAAGTTCATTTACAATTTCTAGTTTATGTTTTAAATATCTATTATCACTAAAGAAGCTAAGAGCCTCTTCAACTGTCATTTCTAATACATCTGCTATGGTTTTTCCCATATATTTAATTTCAAGCCCTTCATCTGAAAAACGCATTCCCTTACACACTGGACAAACAGTTTCAATGTCTGCCATGAACTGAAGGTTTGTCACCATTATTCCGTCTCCAGCACAATGCTCACATCTTGTTCCATTGGCATGGGTTAAACTAAAGTCTATCTCTTTATACCCTCTTGCAATAGCCTCAGGTTGCTGTGCAAAAATCTTACGTATTTTATCATAAAGGCCTATATAAGTTGCTGGATTAGACTTACTATTTCTACCAATGGGACTTTGATCAATATTTATTACATTGTTTAAAAGTTCAGCTCCAAAAACAAAATCATGTTCTCCAGAAACAATCCTCGCTCCTGTTTTATTAACCTTAAGCTGCTTATAAAGTATCTCATTAATCAGTGAACTCTTACCTGAGCCAGATACGCCTGTTACACAAATAAACACTCCCAGTGGTATATCAATATCCACATTTTTTAAATTATTTTCTCTTGCACCTTGTATGGATAAAAAATCATCTCCAAGCATTCTTCTCCTCTTGGGTACAGCTATCTCAGCCTTACCAGATAGATACCTTCCTGTTATTGACTTGGGTTCACTGATTATATCTTCAAGAGTACCAACTGCAACTATATTACCCCCATGAACCCCAGGTCCAGGACCAATTTCAATGATATGATCCGCACTCTTAATAGTATCTACATCATGCTCTACAACAATGACGGTATTCCCTATATCCCTAAGTTTCTTCATTGTATCTATAACCTTCATAGAATCACGTGGATGAAGCCCGATACTTGGTTCATCCATTACATAAAGCATCCCCATAAGCTCGCTGCTAATTTGTGTGGACATTTTAATTCTCTGCATCTCACCACCAGAAATACTATCACTTCTTCTTCCAAGGTTTATATAATGAAGCCCTATGTCTACTAACAACTTTAATCTGGAGCTTATTTCACGGACAATTGTGTTAGCTACTTCCCTAATATCCTGATGAAAGGTTAGAGTGTTTAAAAAGTCTAATAGTTCTGGCAACTGCATTCTACTTAACTGATCTATATTTTTTCCACCAACGATAATCTGAAGTCTTTGAGTTTTTAGTCTAGCGCCGTGACATTCAGGACATATCTTTTCTATCATACAATCTTTTATAAAGGTTGGTTCAAAGGTTTCTGTTGTAGAGGTTTTCCTTATGTAATACCTGTACCAGCTTTCTAACTCATGTACGAACCCCTTGAAAGGCCTTGCTTTACCAATTAACCAATTCTTTTTCTGAGAAAATGGGGGTTGCAACATTTCTACAGTTTCTCCCTTTGTTCCATAAAACAGGAGTTCATGAATATGTTTTGGAAGATCCCTGAAGGGAGTATCAAGACTAAAGTCATATTTCTGAGATAGACTGTACATTATCACAGTCTTGTAGCTATCCTTTCCAGAAGGATTAAACACTGAATTTTTTAGTGCCCCCTTCATAATGCTTTTTTCTGGTGCCACAATTAAAAATCTCGGCTCTACAACATAGGACATCCCTACTCCTAAGCAAGTATGACAAGAACTTGCAGGCGAATTAAAAGAGAAATGAAAGGGTTGCATTTCACAAAGAAAGTAATGATGCTCCTTGCATCCAAAATTAGCATAAAAGGAAGGTTCTACGCCTCCTATAACTTCTACCTTTATCATAATATCTTCATCTAAGGAAACCATAGCTGCTTCAATAGATTTTGTAAGCTGAATATAGGTATCCTTCTTTAAAGTAAACTTGTCAATTATTAGTTCAATTTTATAATCCTTACTCTCATCTAGCTCTTCTTTTTCTGCTAAAGAGAAATGCTTTCCATCAACCAGTAAATTTTTATATCCTTTTTCTCTTAATATATGAAAGATGTATTCATAGTCTTCGCCAAACATCTTATATACTGGTGCACGTAGTTCTACGACTGCACCTTCAGGTAGTGTGGTAATTCTTTCAGCAATTTGAGCTGCAGACAATTGTTTAAGTGGTTCTCCACACTCTGGGCACCTTCCTATTCCTGCAGTTGAAAATAAAAGTCTCATATAATCATTGATGTCTGTAACAGTGCCTACAGTTGATCTAGGGTTGTTGTTCCCTTTCTTCTGTTCAATAGCTATAACAGGAGATAATCCTCTAACATAATCTACATTAGCTTTTTTTAGCTGACTAATCCTACTCTTAGCAAATGTTGATATGGAGTCAAGAAACCTTCTCTGCCCTTCTCCATAAATAACATCAAAGGCCAAGGAGGATTTTCCTGAACCAGATACACCAGTGATAACAGTAAGTTTATCCCTAGGAATCTCAACAGATATATTCTTCAGGTTATTTTGCTTAGCTCCTGAAATCTCAATATTTGTTCTAATAGACATATATTTCGCTCCCCTCTTCTTTAAATAATGAATAACCTCGCTTTGCTTAACAACATTAAACGGAAATTTGGACTTCTATCAATGAAATTTATCTAGGCTAATCACCTGGTAATCATAGAAGAACACTGACTTGAAGCTTTCAAAATGTTGTTAACACCTAAACATAGTAATTAAAATCTACTTATGGAATATATAAAAAACCTAGTTCTTCTACTGCCATCTTACCTTTAGGGGTTATTCGAATTGTTTGCGATACCTTTTCAATAACACCTTTATCAGCTAGATATTCAAATATAGAAATAACAAAATGTCCTTCCATATGAAAGTGCTTAGAAATAAGAGTACTAGTTTTTATTTGTTCATCTGCCATAAATTCAATTACAGGTTTTTTAATAATATCAAGACGATTTTCTAAATAACTATCAAGAGTCTCTATAGCCCTTGAAACTTCTTCTTCACTAAAGTGATGGGACATGGGCTCCTGGTAAAAAGGAGTAATCACCTCTGGATTTAACTTAAAAGCCTTTTGAATAGATTCACGAGAGATGGGTTCTTCATTTATGCAAAGCTCTATCCTTGCAATAACTTCTGCTGCCTTTAATAGATAATACTGTGCATATAAAAGGTCTTTCCTTGCATACAGCCACTTTTGGCACTTATCATATATACCTACAAGTTCACAGGCATTATAAAATACTGTTAAGGCAATGTCATCGCTGCCTATCTTTTTCATATCCTCAAAACATTCATATAAACTATCATCTGTGGTATAAACAATTTTGCCCTTGGCTAGGTATGACTGAGAAAAGGAACCTCCAATACTTTTTCCCATCCATCTTACAAAACCACTTCTTAATACAAGATCAACATTAATGGTTATGCCATCTTCCACAATACAATAAGAGGTATTATTAAGAGTTTGGTCTCGAAGAACCACCGTCATATCTATATCGCTTTTTTCCCATACAACATCATAGGCTACACTGCCACATACAATAACTGCTATAACATTAGGGTCCTTTTTAACTTTACTAACAAAGCTATTCACCGCTGCATTATAGCGCTCCTTTAACTCTTTCTGTAATAATTCTTCCATATTCTCAAATCCTTTCTTCTAGTTAATAAAGGAATAATTGTTCTCATTCTTTTGCTTATGGTATAATTATACTTGTATATTTTTATCAATACAGGACAAAAATTGCTGGAGTGTAGAAATATGGATAACTATTTATTAGAAATAATTAAAAACACAACTGAATATATAGAGCTAAACATTTTAGAACCTTTAAACCTTGATAACATATCAGAAAATGTAAACATATCAAAATTTCATTTACTTAGAATTTGGAAAGGTGCTACTTCTACAGGATTGATGGAGTATGTCCGAAGAAGAAGAATCGCATTATCTTTAAGTGATTTATTGCATTATCAAAATAGTATCGAATTCATCTCTTCAAAGTACTCTTTTGGCTGCGAAAGAACCTATAACAGAGTTTTCAAGGAAGAATTTAATATTACTCCTGCAAAATGGCGTAAAAACCCTTTCCCTTTGAATATTTTAGATAAATTTAACGCTGATTTTATGAACTGCTGTGGAGAGGGCCTTGTTTTTTTTCAGTCAATTGTAGTATCTCCTGGCTTTTCAATTGCAGGGCTTGAATATGAGGTAAGTGTTGAAGAAAACTTAAAGAATGAAATAGCTAATAAATACGGTTTAGATTTTTTCTATAATCATAGACTAAGGGTGTTCAACCCCTTAGAAAAAGATGTGTATATTGGTTTTACCACAATACAAAATAACATACTTACCCACACTCTCTACCAGCCTTCTATTCAAATAAGCGAAAATAGCATTATACCTGAAGATATGAGGGTCAAGAATGTAGTTCCACACAAATATGGTGTTTTTACTTACATGGGACTTCACCGTCCTGAAGAAATAAACTCAAACAAATTATCCCACATCTTTGCTTATGTGTTTAATACTTGGATGCCAACAATTCAGTTTGATTTAAGAGAGAAATTTAGATTTGAGTATATAAACTATGCAAAATGTAATAAACAATACTGTGAATGTGACTTGTATTTCCCAATATCTATTTTATCTTAGTAATAAACCCACCCATTTCTTTATTTACTCTATTTAATATAAAATACCCTACCGGGTAGACTTTTTTCAAGTGTCTATCCGATAGGGTGCATTTTAGATTTACCCATGGTTCTTTTAATACAAAAATCTATAATACTATTTACAATTATAATTAGTAAGGACATAATCCATTTGTTTGCATCCTAAGGAAGTTGCCACTGAAGAGCATTTAGCTCTAAGCAGATAAAATATATTTTTACCCTTAAAGTCACTCAAAGTTTCAAAATTTGCTTGTCCCTTACTTATAATAAGGTCTGCTTCATTAAATTCATTAATAAATTCACTTGAGCAATCTTTTAATATAGTTCCTTGAGCTGAATGTCCATTATCAATTACTTTTACCAAGTCTACAACACCAGTACTTATTGCATCTTTCATAGTTGCATCATTAACTATGGGGCCACCTTTCACTACATACGTAACCTTCTCCATTGGAAGCTTTTTTAATAAAAATTTATCAAATATAATCTCTCCTGAGTTATCAGCAATATACATAATCTTTTTTGACTTTTCTATAGCTTTTCTAAAAGCAGTTGTTCCTCTTCCAAAAATATCATGGTTAATGCTATCCTCAACAGATTTAAGTATATCTGATGGTTTAAGCTTTAACCCAACGGAGAAATCTATGATATTCCCAGCAATGGCTAGCCTACAAGCCATGTCAAAAGGATCCTCCGCATTCTCTAACCACTTTTCTTCATTAATTCTATCATAAATTTCTTTAGCAATTTCATTGTACTGTTCTTTCAGCCTTTCATAGGGATCATAAATACCAGTAATGTTTTTCGCATGTTGATGCATCCTAAAAGCTATTTCTGGCGCAGTTTCATTAAAGTCCATTTCGCCTAATTCTTTCAATGACCTTTTTATTATTTCTTCCTGAATTGCTAGATTGCTTGTAGCTTCTTCAGCTATTTCAACAGCTTGTCTAGCAAGGCAGTGAATACATTCTCTTGATACTTTCATATAACTCACTCCTTAAAAGTAATATGACAGTACTTAACTCACTTCTATATTAATAGATATAATTAATATTAATAATTCATAGCCAGTACCGCTCTTACCTGGTTTCTACCATTTTCTTTTGAAATGTATAGAGCCTCATCTGCTTTTTCAATTAGCTGCGATATATTCTCAAAGTTTTTATTATAACTTACAACACCAATGCTACTTGTAATTTTAACACAACACCCATTGCTTATCCTCACTTGCATACCTTCAACTTTTACTCTCAGTTTCTCTGCTAAGTCAAGAGCTTTTTCTAAATCGGTTTCTTTAAGTAAAATCAAGAACTCCTCACCTCCATATCTTCCAATTATGGAGTTTTCATTAAGTTCTTCTTTAATAGTTGAAACCAATTTCTTCAGAACCTTATCTCCAGCCAAGTGACCGTAAGTATCATTTATTTTCTTGAAATAATCTATATCTAGCATTATCAATGATAAAATCCTATTAGTACTGCCATGTTCCTCTATTGCAGCATCACACAATTTCATAAAGTGAGTTCGGCTATATGCACCAGTTAATCCGTCAATTGTGGCCATTTCCTCAATCTGATTAAATAATCTAGCATTTTGAATAGCTATACCTACTTGCCCAGTAAAATCATAAATCATTTGGTTTTCAATTCCATTTAAAGCCTCAGTTGTATTGCTATAAAGAACAATAACTCCTACATTTTCTTCATTATAGGTAATAGGAAACCCCATTAAGAATTGAAAACTTCTGTCCAATCCGTAAGCCTGCATTTTTGCATCCTTTAATATAACCAAATTGTCTTCATCTAAAATCCTTTTAAAATAAGCATCTTTATTTATATTAATAAGGGGTCTATTTATCAACTCTTCAGCTTTATATCCAAGCACAGCTTTTACTACATAACCCTGTTCTTCTTTCAGCACTATCATGCCGTTTTGAAATTTGGTTATTTTACATATACTTTTAAGTAAGAAGGTCAACATTATTCCTATATCCTTGGTAGATGTAATAGTTTTAGTTATACTATGTAAGCTTTCAAGAAGTACTCTTTGTTTTTCTGCTATAACCTTCTCTTGTCTAATTATATTAAACCTATCTCCTAGGGACAGTGATAAAAGCACTATATTCATCACAGCTCCTATTCTAGGAGAATATAAAGTAATGAAATTTAATGGTAGTATTTTATAAGCTGCCAAGATATTTAAAATTGAGCCTAAAAATAAGGCAATCCAGGAGATGACATAAAGATTAACAGCTCTATCCCTTGCCTTTACATATGCTATACTCATAAAACACATAATTGTACTTATAGTTATGAGAATAACAGATATTTTAGTAGCAACTGCTACTGGAATAAATAAAAAAACTATTATTGCTGCTATTTCTAAAAATAGCATACCTCTCATTAATTTATCAAACACTTTAGAACCATTCCCAACTCTTAAAAAGCTTCTTGTAAACAGAAGTGAAAATATACCAGATAAAGCTATAAAAATTGGGTTTGATTTTATATTCCATGACACAAAATTAGGCCAAAGATATTGAAAAGCTAATCCATCCCAAATTAGTTGCATAATTGAAAATGACAAAATAAAACAACAATAATAAATATATGAGTTATCTTTCAAAGAAAAGTATAGTATTAAGTTGTATGAGAACATTATAAACATTATTCCATAGTAAAAACCAAGTACCAAATTACTGTGCTCTTCTTTTTCCATAAACCTCTGGCCTGTGTACAACTTAATTGGTAATTGCAAATAACTTTTTGCTTCTACTCTAAATATTATTGTTTCACTTACTTTTGGAGGCATGTTCAAAGAGAATACAAAATTTCTATTTTTCATTTCTCTTTTAGAAAATATATAGTCACTTCCAGTTTCCACTTCATCAATTAGGTGGATTCCATCAAATCTATAAAACTTCACATTATTTAGTTGTGGCTTACTTATTTCCAAAATCATATTTACTGCTTGATCTTTTTCATTCTTAATTTCCACCTTACCCCAATATGCAGAATCTGAAATTTCCCCACTCAATTTACTATCTTTATAAGACTTAAATTTGTTAAGGGTTTCAGGATAAAATATTGAGTCAATAGTTAGCTCCTTCTTGTAATCTTGTAAAATTACAAGATTATTTGTTAAATCATATTCTTCTATGCCATTTTTAATAATAACAGAAGTTGATGTATTTTCAGAAGCTAAAGCTACTCTACTAATTGCTCCTCCAATTAAAAGTACAAATGCAAAATATGTAAATAAAATATATAATTTCTTTCTTTTCAATTTATGTTCCATAATGATTACACCTTCTATTAAAATCTGTCCTTTACCTGGTGCTAACTATAACAATTTTTTTAAGAAGATATCCTTTCAAAAGTTTTAATTAAAAAGCTACTAATGGTGCACTTTCTACTAAACAAAATCAAATCCTTAGCTTCCAAATATAATCTTGTTTTCATAGGTATATCACTACATTATTGTAACTCCTTAGCTATTCGACATATTGCAAGTTATTTCCTTCTACAGAAGCACAAAGTTAACAACCTTCTATAAAAAGATAGTCAAGTTCAAAGGTAGTTAAATGTTATTACTTTTTGATGCCTTTCTATTTTATATAAAAAACAGTATAATATTTTATGTATCATACAATATAAAAAAACATGGGGATGGTTTTATTATGAGAGACCTTGATTTTACTAGCAATGAAAGAATTGAATTTATCTATGACATAATTATCGGATTTTTTGCATTAGTGGCAACCTTTGTTGTTGTTCTACAGTTTAGTAAAAATATCACTGGCATACAGTTAAAATACTTAAACATAGCTGATAATATAATCTATTTTATTTTTGTCCTTGATTTTGTAGTGAGATTGTTTCTTTCAAGAAATAAACGTTCTTTGTTTAAAAATCATTATATAGATTTAATTGCTTTACTTCCTCTTCACTTTTTTACTAACTCTCCTTATGGAAGCTTATTGAAACTTATAAGAGTCTTAACCTATTTATTGCGCCTAATACATAACATTAAAGATGTTTTATATACTAATGGATTTATATATTCTTTAGGTTCTGCTAGTATAATAACCATACTAGGTTCCTTCGCTATTTATTTTTTAGAAAGGGATTCTAGTGCTACAATAAAGTCCTATGGTGATGCCTTTTGGTGGAGTATTGTAACTATTACCACAGTAGGGTATGGAGATATAAGTCCAACTACTTCAGGCGGGAGGGTTATAGCAGCTATCCTTATGCTATCAGGTATAGGATTTTTAAGTATGTTAACTAGTACAATTTCCACTTACTTTATAACAAAAACAGATGAAAAAAAGAGAGAAACACTTACTAGTAAAGAAATTGTTTCTCTAGATATTTCATCTCTTACAAAGGATCAAAGAAAGCAACTCATGGAATTTTATGAGTTTATAAAAAGTCGAGAAAATTAAATATAATACATCTTGCCATAAGTAACATAGTTTAGACTTTAATAATGTATTCCTAGTAATAACTCAACTTTTATGTTTTAAAGGAACACCTATATGGAATTTCTTTAACAACTTAATCCTAACTATTATGAATTTATTTTCACTTACAAACTTGTATTGAAATCAACTTTAAATATTCATTACTGTCCGCATTAGTAAGAGTACTAAGCAAATCAACTTCATATGCATTTCCACATATACTATAGCCTTGTTCCTTTATGCCATTTAACAATCTTTCATAAGAAAGGTACATGGTATCATAAGAACCTTTATGATAAGTTGATGCATAGATTCCATAGGACTTTTCGTACTTATTAGTTAACTCTCCCTCAAAATCTTCAGGTATTCTTATTCCAAAATAAGTCACTTTTTTATAAAGACCTAGTTCTAAAGCCTCCTTTGTAATTATATTGCAAATAGGATTTTCAAAATCTATCTGGAGCTCTTTTGACCTACTACAAATAGCAATAAAGCTTTGCATAAATGCCTTTTCATTCTCCTCCATACAAGGTTCTATCATATAGTACTCCTTGCTTTCTGTTGAAAATACCACCTTTTCAAAGTCACTAATGCCCAAGACCTGTTCTAGTAATCTTGATCTTCCCTCAATCTTTCTTCTAATTTTATCTAATTTTTGAATCTCTAAATCAACTTTTTCCTTTTGCTTCCTGAGCATCTCAATGCATCCTTCTGCATTTCTCACACTTAAATACTCCTTAAGAATATTAATAGGTACTCCTAAATTTCTAAAAGTCAGAATAGAGTCTAATTCATCTGCCTGCTCTAAAGTATAATATCTATAATCCTTTTCACCACGTTTTATTGGGGAAATTAATCCTATTTTATCGTAATAAATTACTGTCTGCTTTGTAACCCCAAGCATTTGTGCTAATTCTCCAGTTGATAAATATATTTTACTATTCATGCTTATCAATCCCCTTGACTATATAGTTGCTATACCCCTTATTATATCAAATGTAAAACAATAACAATATATGCACATATGAATAAGGAGATATTTATGGAAAGTATTGTGAAAAATATTACTGAAAGAAAAGGAATGATTACTAACATCTGGACTCTATCCTGGCCTTCTATAGTTGAACAAGCTCTGCAGACTGCAGTACAATATGTAGGTTCTGCAATGGTTGGACAACTAGGTGCTCAGGCCTCTGCTGCAGTTGGACTTACTATTACAGTGAACTGGCTTGTAAATAGTCCAGCCTTTGCCATGGGCATAGGTGTGCTATCCTGCATCTCCTTTTCCATAGGTGCTAAAAAATTTGAAGAAACAAAAATAGCCTCAATTCAATCTATTATAATAACCTTTATATTAGGAATAATTTTATCTGTCGCTACCCTAAGCGTCAGCCCATTTTTGCCTAAATGGTTAGGAGCCGCTCCAGAAATTCAAAAGGATGCATCCATTTACTTTGCCATCATATGTATGCCTATGCTATTCCGTGTTTCAACCATAGTTTTTGGTGCTGTCCTTCGCTCTACTGGGGATACAAAAACACCTATGAGGATTAATCTGATTATGAATCTAACTAATATTGTATTAAACTTTCTATTAATTTATGGAAGCCAAACTTTATCTATTGGAAGCTTAGAAATACCTACCTATGGAGCAGGTTTAGGTGTAATTGGTTCTGCCATAGCTACAGCCATATCTTACACCATAAGCGGTTTTTTAATGTTTTTTGCTCTTTATAAAAATAAGTTAGTATCACCTAAAGGTGAAAAGATAAAACTTCACCTTCCCATAATGAAAAGATGCATTAGTGTTGGTTTTCCTGTGACTGTTGAGCGTACCATAACTTGTCTAGGTCAAGTTGTTTTTTCTTCTCTTGTAACAAGCCTGGGTACTATAGCTTTTGCTGCGCATTCCATAGCTTTAACTGCCGAAGAAGCATTTTACATTCCTGGTTACGGCATGCAAGCCTCTACTTCAACCCTTGTTGGAAATGCTCTTGGTGAAAAAGATGAAAAAAAATTTCAGCAAACCTCTATAACAATAATGTGGCTTGCAGTTACAATAATGACTATAACAGGAGCAATATTGTTTTTCTTTCCTGAGACTATGATGTCTATTTTTATAAATGACCCTGAGGTTATCAAATATGGTTCTTCTGTACTTCGTATTGTAGCGGTTTCTGAACCTATGTTTGGCGCACTAATAATATTAGAAGGAATATTTAATGGCATAGGAGACACTAAAACTCCTGTATTCATATCAATATTATCTATGTGGGGAGTAAGAATTATTTCCACCTACTTATGCGTATCTGTTTTTCACCTGGGTCTAAACGCCGTATGGCTTTGTATGATAGCAGATAACGTAGTTCGTTTTGCCTTGCTTTTCATACGCTTTAAAAGTGGTGCTTGGAAAAGAAAATTCAAAATGGACTAAATTCAATTAATATTAAATATAAAAACCTCGCCTAAACTTGAGCTAACTCTTCCCTGTGGAAGTATGTACCTTTTGCTTATCTTAAACTTACCTTTGATATGACTTATCATAAAGTGCGAAAGGTAGACTTCTTATTAAAAAACATAAAAAAGAACTGCTCACTCTAAGCAGTTTTTTTTATGTCTTATTATTCATAAATTTTCTCATTTGAACTAATTGCAATTCTTACCCCTCTTTGACCATTGCCTTCAACGAATTCATTAAATAAATAGTATATTTTACCTCCAGCTACAGAGTACTTTCCCTTTTGAAGCTTCTTATCTCTTACATCATCCCATTCTACACCAATATAATTTGCAAATTTCTCTGGAAGGGTTTCAAAGTCCACAGGTGCCATTAGGTCCCCTGACCAAATATAGAGCTCATATATTAAATGAGTGTCAACATCCATCAGAGCATTTAAAACAATTTTATCAGAATAAAATTGTACATCCCACACTCGTACATTGTTATCTGGCTTATTCATGTCTGTATAATTCTTCAATGCATATCTACAATCTAATTGATTATTTAACTCTATCTTTGGAAATATACCACTTTCTTTCAATTTTTCTAATTGATTCAAGACTATAACTGGTGCGTCTTCTTCAGTAAGCTTTCCTCCAAGCTGCTGATTTTGATTTACCATTACAATATTTTTATCAATTCGGTTATACCCACTAATCAAAGCAATTTTGTCCACCACACTTATGTTGGCTGTATTCACAGATATCCTTTTGTCTACTGGTTGTATTTTCACCTTTCCTAATAGTCTATTATCTCTTGTTTGAGATATGTTTGAAGGGAGAAATACTGCTGCAATTAAGATACTTATAAACAAGATTAATATTCCAAAGGTTCTAATTCTTATCAAATTTTTCAGCTCCCTTCAGATAAATAACAACACATGTACCTTTTCTAAGAGCACTCTGAAACTTCATTTCTGCCCCATGTAACTTTATAATCTCTGAACTAATTGCAAGTCCTAAGCCTGCGCCCCCTCTTGCTCTTGATCTAGACTTATCCACCATATAAAATGCTTCCGTAATTTTGGATAGCTCTGATTCTTCCATTCCCTTACCTGTATCCTGTGTGGTAATAAGATAATTTTCCAAATCCCATTTTCCTGTGAATGTTATCTTTCCACCATCGTCTATTGCTTTTCTGGCATTATCTAATAAATTAATACATACTGTTTTCATAAGATCAGGCTCAATGTTTAAAATTGCATCCTCAACATTTACTATAAATTCTATATTTTCCTTTTCCAGTACTGGAAGCATAACGCCTTGTATTGCATTAAAGAAGGCTTGCGCATCAACAGGTTTCATTGTAAGGTCCTGTTTTTTCAATACAATCATATCCATTAATTTCATTGAAAGAGCTTCAAGCCGCTTACCCTCCTCAAAAATATAGTTTGAAGATATTATTATCTGCTCTGTTTCCATTTTTTTTGAACGCAGCATGTCAGCATAGCCAATCATTGAAGTTAATGGTGTCTTCAATTCATGTGCGAAACTACCCACAAAATCTTCCTGACGGTGTGATGCATCCTTCAATTCTTCTACCATTTGCTCCAATTTTATTGCCATTGTATTAAAATCTTCGGACAGTTTCCCAAATTCATCCTGAGTTTTAATAGTTATCCGTTGGTCAAAATTCCCATCAGCGATTTGCTTTGTTGCTTTTGACAAATTACTAAGTGGTTTTGTAAGCCAATGAGAAACCATAAACATTATAAGTCCACTTAAACCAATAATAGCTAATATTAGATAATAAAAAATTCTATATTGTTCAGCACGGCTTTTAAACAGAAAAGTAATATCATGAAAATTCTCTAAATACATTGTTTCATTTTGAACAGCAATGGGTCCCGCGGCATGTATATAATATTGAGAATCATATTGTATAATTTCATATCCTCTATTGTTTTCTGATATTTCTTTTAGAATATTATTGTTAATCCCAATTTTGCTACTAGTAAAAATAGTTTCATATAAATTGTTGTTCAACCTGAAGGGAATTGTTCCTTTCGAAGTATTTATTGTCACTGACTGAGCAACTTGCCAAATAAACTGCTTTCGCATTTCCTCACTATCTGTGACCAATTTAGGTGAATAGACAGAAGCTCTATTATCTTTTATTGTTTCTAACTCATGATTAATAGAATATCGAATAATATCATTTTCTTCATAGGCAGCAGTTACTTCACGGCTTAATGCGGAGCGAAACTGAAAATCAATAAGCAGAAAACTTCCACCACTAAATGTAACTGCTGCAATAAGTACTGTACTAAAAAAAATTTTCATAAAAAAGTTCATTGTTATACCTCTAATCTATAACCTATTTTATAAACAGCTACAAGCTTTTCTTCCCATTCGATTTTCTTACGCAATCGCTGTACATGAAGATCAATGGTTCTACTGTTTCCAATATAATCCTCACCCCATATTTTTTCATAAATACGGTCTCTAAATAAAACTATATTTTTGTTTTGAACAAATAAAAGTAACAACTCATATTCCTTTGGAGTTAAATTTATGATTTCTCCATTTTTCCTTACAATTCTTGAAAGAGTATCGATAGATAAATTATGTACTTTTAGAAATTTATCATTTTTATTATAACGTCGCAGAACTGTTTCTACTCTAGCTAAAAGTTCAATAATCTCAAATGGTTTTGTTAAATAATCCTCTGCTCCAAGTCTTAATCCCTTCACTTTATCTTGAACAGTAGACTTAGCTGTCAAAAATATTACTGGTATCTCAAGGAATTTAATATATTCCATTAGCTCATACCCATCAATCTTAGGTAACATTATATCAAGGAGAATTAAATCAAAACTTTCCTTTTCTAATATATCAGCGGCTTCAGCACCATCATAGGCACAAGTGCAAAAGTAGCCTGCATCAGAAAGATTAATCTTAATTAGATTAGAAATTGCTTTTTCATCTTCTACAATCAAAATTTTATTCATATATATAACTCCTTTATCCTCTTAACAATACATAAAAGATGCATCCAACTTGCATCATTAATTATATTATAAATTGTAGCTTACATCTAATCCAACACTTCCTATAATATTTACATGTAATATTTTTTCTTTGCATTTAAAATATTTTAGATAAATAAAAGATACCAAGCTATTATTATCTTAGTATCCTCATATTTGCTATTTTCAACTAAATTATTTTATAAAACATTTAATTTTTAAAATAATTTAAGAGAAGTCAAAATGGCTTCCCTTAAAAATTTATATGTAATCAATACCCTTTTTAAATATAACCTACTTAAAAACTAATGATTTCTTAGTGGTATACAAATCAAATCACTATTACTATTGTTTAATCCTCTTCTTCATCCTTATTAGATAAGGAACTAGGTGTGAAAACATCCAATGAATTGGTTTATTATATACCCTTTCAATTTCTCCTATAAATTCTGTGACACCCTTTCGCCTACAAAAACCTTCTTTAAATTTATAGAGTCCATTTTCTTTGCTAATTGCATAGACACCACCAAAATCATAAATTTCACATTTTTCTTCAAGACCCCACCGTATCATTTCCATCTGCATAGCATAGTTTGGCATAAAGTTTCTCTTTTCATTTGAGCTGGCTCCATAGAGATACCACATTTTCCTACCATAATTTATAGCTATTGCTCCTGATAATACTTGTCCCTTATATTCTGCTAAATATATTCTTAACTTATTATCATCAAATGCATCCATGATTTTTATGAAATAATCAAATGACCGCCCTAAAAATCCATCACGTTTGCAAGTAATTGTAAATAGGTCATAAAAAAGCTTTAAATCCTCTTTTGAAGTAGAATAGCGCACTGAAATACCATTTTTAGCTGCTACTCGTAAATTGTATCTGGTTTTAGGACTAAATTCCTTTAATAAAGCTTCTTCTGTTTTCTCTTTTATATCTAATATCATATTAAACCGTGGTTGTATTAAATCTTCTTTTGAAAAATTATCATTGCGAACAATAAAGCCTTTCTTTATAAAACTCTCTTCAAGTTCCTTAGTTCTCTCTACTTCAGGATCAAACCGAAAAGCAAATGCCTTATACTGTTTTGCAATAATATTTACACAGTCCAAAAGCTCCATAACAAGATCAATGTCTTTTATATCACATACAGGTCCACGAGGAGCATATATTAATGAGTATTTTCCTACAGGTCTTATTAGTAGTGACATAGCTGCTACTATTTCCCCCTTACGCTCCACGTATACTTGTTCATTTTTCCAATGATTTTTTACTTTTGTCCAAGATAAATCTTGAGTGACAATTGAGTATGGCGAACCTTTTACAAAACTATCATATCTTTCAACTTCTAATAAATTCTCTTTATCTAAAACAGGCATATTATCACTTCTTTTCTTATTAGTCCATTATTTTTAAGCATCTTTTTGCAATGGATATATCGGATTCATAGTACTTATATTCATTTCCTACCTTTTGATAAGCTACTTCTCCTTTAGCTGCCAAAATAATAATATCACCTTTTTTAGCAGTTGAGATAGCTTTTTCTATTGCTTCTGTACGATCTTCTATGATTTCGTAAGGAGCTTTGTATGGCTTTATATACTGAGCAATATCCATGCATATTGCTTTTACGTCCTCATATTGTGGATCTTCAGCAGTTAAATAAATATACTGAGCATATTTACCTGAAAGGCTTCCTATATCACGTCTTCTCAGGAAGGCTTTCCCCCCTGCACAACCCACAACTGTCACAATTCTTCGTCCTGGATAATCTAACTTAATAGTTTCATAAAGTTTAGAAAAACTTAAATGGTTATGGGCAAAATCAACTATTACAGTAATTTTATTGTTTTCAAATATATTCATTCTCCCCTTTACTGTTGTATTTTTAATCCCATTATAAATTGACTCCTCATCCACTCCTAAGGTTCTTGCAGCAATAATAGTAGCTAAAGCATTTTCTATATTAAACCTACCCACCATTAACATTGAGAATGTCTTTCTATAGTTCTTTGAATTAACGTCAAACAAAGTATATTTTCCTTGTTTCCGAATATTATTTACATAATAATCATGGCTCTTATCGGTACCATATATAATTACCCTCTCACAATGCTTCTTAGCTTCATTATACACACTGTCAAACTCTCTTGTGTTAGCATTTATAATGGCTGTGTCACAATTTTTCATAAGTTCCTTTTTACATGATAAGTAATCATCAAAATCAACATGTTCTGATGGCCCTATATGATCCTCATCAATATTAAGGAATATTCCTATATTAAAATTCACTCCAAACACTCGATTTAATTTGTATGCCTGTGATGACACCTCCATTGTAAGATTTTTTATGTTGTTTTCTCGTGCCTCTGAAAAATATCGTTGTAAATCAAGGGATTCTGGTGTGGTTAAATGTGATTCCTCCAAGGTTGTACCTGTATATACCTCAATACTTGATAAAATTGCACTTTTTGATTTATAATACTCATCAAATATATTTTTCATAAAATATGCGGTTGTAGTTTTACCTTTTGTTCCTGTGATACCTACTAAATTTATTTCCTTATTAGGGTAATCATAATATAACATTCCAATTACTGCCATAGCTTTTCGCACATCACTAACCTTAATATATGGTAGATTATTATGAATCTCTTGATAAACCTCTTCAGAAATATAGGCAGTTGCTCCTAATTTAGCTGCTTCTTTTAGATATTCAACTTTAAAGTTACCTCCTTTACATATAAAAAGAGTAGTGGCTTTAATATCCTTAGAATTGTAAGACACATAATCAAAGTTAAGTTCTGAGCAATCTATCCTTCTAGAGTAATCTCTAATTAAGTTAAATTTATTTAATGCCTGAAATACATCCTTTAATGTAATTTTATGTTGTTTCTTAATTTTTTCATTATGAACTTTCATAAATGTATTATCCCCTTTCAAAACTACTTTTTATTTCTACTCCAAAACTCTAAGGAAAAGTAATTACTATTACTAACACTAGAATTATTTCTTCATTCTATGTTTAAATTCAGCTTTGGTTATTCAATTGTTAACGGCTATGCTTTATAACATCCTTTTATTGCCATAAAGGGCTACCTTGTAATTCAATATTAAAAGGGGGCTGTATCAAACTTCAATCAAAATTGCATCAAAGTTGCATACTTTTCTTCAGCAGACTTTATTTCTAACTTATGTTTTAAGGAAAGTTCATATTTAATATAATAACTTCCATGCTCTCACTAAATATAAACAAAGAATCCTATACTACTGTGTTATTTATCTAAATTAAAAACTCTTATCCATTTGCAGGATAGGAGTTTTTTCAGTGTGTACTATGGTATATATTTTTTAAATTTTGCCCTTGTGAAACCTTTAGTCATATTTATTAAAATTATAATTGTGACTTTTGTCTTAGTTCTAGCACATGGTCAATTATGATCTTTGCAAAGCTAAAATTATAATCTGGTGTATGGGGTAAATCATCTAATGAATACCAATCAGCTGCTTCTATTTCATAATTATCTATTTTTATTTCTCCGGAAGAATGCTCAGCAATGAAACCAAACATAAGTGAATTAGAAAAAGGCCATGGATGGCTACCAAAATATTTAATGTTCTTTATTTCAATTCCAACTTCTTCCCTAACTTCTCTTCTAACAGTGGTCTCAATGAATTCTCCTGGTTCAGCAAATCCAGCTATAAGACTAAATAAATTAGGTGGAAAGTGAGGCGAACGTGCTAAAAGAATTTTATCCTCCTTCAAAACTGCAACTAGTATACAAGGATTTATAAAGGGATGCATTTGATGTCCACAATGTAAGCATTCCATATAAGATTTTTTACTCTCCAATTGCACTTTTTCACCACAACAACTACAATATTTAGTTTTCTTCAACCAATTTACAAAGTGTAAACCACGTAAGGCAAGGAAAAATAAAATTTCATTAACCTCTCCATATATTTGTCCTATATCTTTTAGGTAATACTCATCAATATTATCACTAAAAGGCAAATTTGCAGCATAATATTCATTACCTTCTTCGGTACCTACATATATGATTTCCGAGTTGCCAATTCCAAGCTTTTCAACTTCAGTTAGAGATAGAAACTTAGGCTCTCCTTCATACTCTTTAAGAAGAATTTCTCTTTTGTAAAATACAAAACAGTATGAGCTTTCATTATAATCTTTAATGCTCTCATTATTCATTTAAGTTACCCCTATCCATTTTAAATTCAGAAGTTACACAACCAGTATATTAGTACCAACCTCTAAGCTTCATAGTTGTTGCTACTCGTTTTATTGAGTGCATATAAGCAGCATTTCTCATAGAAACCATATATTCTTCTTTTATCTTCCATATATCATTGAAGGCACTTATCATTGCTTTTTCTTCTTTATCCTCAACTTCTTCTTCACTCCAATAATATCCATAGAGATTTTGAACCCATTCAAAGTAGGAAACGGTTACACCACCAGCATTGGCTAAAATATCTGGTATTACTAATATATCTTTACCATTTAGTATTTTATCAGCATCTGGAGTAATAGGTCCATTGGCAGCTTCAGCTATTATTTTTGCCTTTATTGTATCTACATTATCTAAAGTGATTTGGTTTTCTCTTGCTGCTGGCACTAAAACATCCACATCTAAAGACCAAAACTCATCTGCAGTTATCTCCTTGGAATTTGGAAAACCAAGTAGTGTATGATTCTTTTCATAATATACAGCTAATTCCTTAGTAGCTAATCCATTTTCATTATAAATTCCATAGGTTCTCTTTTCTACTCTGTCATATTCTAATATTGATACTACTTTTGCTCCCATTTTTTCAATAATTGTAGCAGTATGACTTCCAACATTTCCAAATGCCTGAATAGCAACCGTAGCACTATTTATATTAATATTTAACTTGTTTAATGCTTCTCTTATTGTAACCGCTACTCCGAATCCAGTAGCTGCTGTTCTTCCCTTTGAACCTCCAAACTCTACGGGCTTTCCTGTTAATGTTCCAAGGGCACTATGACCTACAAGTTTATTATATTCATCGACCATCCAAGCCATTATTTGTCCATTTGTATTTACATCTGGAGCTGGAACATCTACCTTCTCACCAATTAGCTTATATATTCCATCAATATATCCTCTGCTCAATCTTTCAAGTTCTCCTTTAGAAAGTGTTGAAGGATCAACAATAATGCCTCCCTTTCCACCTCCATAAGGTATTCCTGTTACACCACACTTAAAAGTCATCCAAAGTGATAAAGCTTTTACTTCATCTCTTGTAACGTCCTTGTCAAATCTAATTCCACCCTTTGTTGGACCAACTGCATCATTATGCTGTGAACGGAACCCTTTAAATACTTTAATAGTTCCATCATCCATTTTTACTGGAATTGACACTTCAATTACCCTTAAAGGTTCACTTAAGATTTCATAAACTGCTGGTTCAGTACCTAGTTTGTTACAAGCCTCCTTAAGCATTTTTTGAGCATTTTCAAATGGATTTAAATTTTCTTTCATAATACTGTTACCCCCTATAATTTGTTAAAAATTTTTTTGGTATAATTCTTGCTATGTGATACCCAAGTCATAATTAGCATAGAATTATTAAAATAGGTTGAAGTTGATTATGTCATATTTTACCACTGGTGATACTTTTATTATATAATATATTATGCAAGATATCAATCATGTAACACCCACAATGAATGATAATTTTCAATTTGTTAACTTTTATGATTATTCACATAATACCATTTCGGTTTTTGTTAAACCAACCTAATACTTAATTCATAAATAAAAATGTGCCGCCTAATACATATTTAGGTAGCACATTTTCCATTCTCATATCTTTTTTTAAAGTAAACGTATTTACATATTATAGCACACCATTACGGACTTCTCTTCAAAACCTTCGCTTAGATATAACTTTGCTGCATTAGTATTCTCAGCATTTACTGATAGCGAAGAATTTTCATAGCCATTATCTCTTCCAAATTGCACCGCTGCTCTGATTAAATTTCTTCCAAGGTTTCTTCCTCTATACCCTGGAATTATGGCAACACCACCAATAAATGCAAACATATTTCCATCAGATTCCTCTGCACTTACACATAAAGTTCCTATTGCTTTATCACCATCCCATAATATCATCATTCCATCTTTAATTAGTTCCTCATCCCTTAACATTTCTATAACCTTATCTTGGGTACAATGTACATGTCCAGCCAAATTAGCAAAACATTCATTTATAATATCACACCATACTTCTTCATCTACACCTTCCCTAACTGGCCTTAATTGAATATCCTTAGGGAAGTTCGGCTTTACCGATTCCTTGCCGCATCTTTCCATATAATAAGAATATCTTGTAATGTGGAAGCCTAGTTCTATAAATATTTCTCCAGTATTAGATTTTTCTTTTGGTAAAAATAAATACACAGTTTCTATACCCTTAACATGATTTCTAACAGCATCTAATAGTAGTTTATATGCTTCAATATCATTAGCTATTGAATGAAATATTCTAAATCTAGCTTTACTAGAAACTCGGAATTGTGGTGTCATAATTAAAGATACTGCACCAACTATTTTTTCATCATGATTTAATAATATATAAGTTGGATTATCTTCATTTATAACAAATTTATCATCTGGCAAATAGCTTTCATCATGTTCTCTGCCATATTTCCCACAGTATTCTAAGAACTCACTAAGTTCTTCATTACTTAGTTCTTGCACCTTCATATAACTTACTCCCCCTCACAATGGATAAGAGGATCCATTGAATTCATATTCCCCTTTAAATTCTATAACCTGAATTTAATCATTCAGTTTTTTAATTGTTTCTTCCACTGAAATACATTTTGCATATCTACCATTCCACATAAATTCATTGTGATATCTATAGCTTTGTTCAGCTGACATAAACTTATTATTTACTGTTGTATTCGCATATGCTGGAACTAAAATATGCAGTCCATGTTCAAATCCACATTTTATAGTAGCATCAATACAATAGTCTGTTTGTAACCCAACAATAATTACCTCTTTTTCATCGCTATTTGATAGATACTCTAATAATCCAGTTCCTTTAAATGCACTATTAACATTTTTATCAAATATTTTTTCTCCATCCATTGGCTTAAACTCTTCATATATTTCGAAACCATCAGTTCCTTTTGTTAATTCGCTACCATGTCCATCATCATGACGTACATATATTACTTCAATATTATTCTCTCTAGCCTTATTTATTAGTTTTTTAACATTAAATACAAAAGTATCAAATTCATATAATTTCTCATTTGTTATTAACTTTTGAGTATCAACTACTAGTAAAACCATTGTAACCTCCCTTTATAACTCACTATATTAAGCTTTATTAATAAACATTTTATTCATTTAATTATATCTTACTTCAATTGTTTGATAAATCATATAGTAAAAATTACTCACCCTCATTAAAGTTTATGATGGAAGAATTATATATTCTACATATTATCGCAAATATTCAACTACTGAACTTCAGTAGAAAAGTTATTATTTATTTATTTATTTATTTATGGTTCATCACCTCATAAATAGGAATATTTCTTATACCCTTCTTCTCTAGTAATGTCCTATTACTGGTTTATCCTTTTTCTTATGTTTACGGTCAGGCTCATATTCTTGCCAATATACTCTTTTTTCGTTCAGTCTACTTCTTGCTTCCTTTTCCTCTGCTGGGTATCCAATTAATACAACACCAAGAGGGGTAACATGTTCAGGCATATTTAATAATGATTTTACTGCACTAATATTGCTTTCCACAGGATAAACCCCTATCCATACTGAACCAAGGCCAATGCTTGTAGCTGCGATTAAAATATTTTCTATGGCTGCACTGCAATCTTGTACCCACATTTCCTTTCCTGGTCCCTTAAAAGCTAATTTCATATTTCCACACACCACAATAGCAACTGGTGCATTGTATCTTGCAAAAACCAATTTATCTTTTAACTGAGAAAGTTTGTCCCCTTCATCAATAACCACAAACTCCCAAGGTTGACAATTAGCTGCTGTTGGTGCTGCAGTGGCTGCCTTTAATAAGGTCATAATAATATTTCTTTCCACTTTCTTATCTAAGTAATTTCTTATACTTCTTCTTTGGTAAATGGCTTCAATTACCTCCATGTTAAGTCCTCCTTTATTAACTCAATACACCAGTTGGATATATACAAAATTATTTCAAAATTTAAACTTTACCTTTTTATAACATTTAAAATATGGATAGGCCTATGTAGACAACATATACCTGTTAAATTAGCTTAAAACTTATATCTCAAATGATTTAACTTTGTAAGTTTTTTATATTTTACTTATTTTTAATGTAACATTCCCATAAAAGTAATAATACATTAAATTTTAACTATTTACAATTATATGAATATAATGTAAAATATAGGTATTGTTAAATATAAAGGAGGAAGTAAGTTATGACACCAGCTAATTGCTAACATTAATTTTATTTTAAATTAATAGATATCTTTAAAGAGTATGGTCTTTGCCTATTTTAGGTTAGGATTATTTGTTTCGCTCTTTAAATGAAATTAGCAATTTAGAAGATAACTTACTTTACTGAAATATATTTAATTATTTAAGCAGAGTTCTTATATAAATTTACTCTTTAGCCAAGATATTTTAAATAATATCTTTATTAAGGCTAGTTGTATTTATATACCTTTGATTTTATAAATTAAAGCTATTTTTAGACCGTAAGAATATTCTTTCTTAGGGTCTTTTTATTTTTCATAGATTGTTTATTAAGCCTTTTTAGGCTTCTTGGATACCCCTTAGAATGTAGTAAGTTATCTAATAATTGCCTTAAGTATTTGGATTATTATTTTATGAGATGAGGGATTATAGATGATTGAATTTACAATGTATCGTATTATGAAAAGATTTGGAGATAATTTAGTATTAAATAATATAACTTTTACTGTATATGATAAAGAAAGAGTTGCCCTTGTAGGTAGGAATGGTTGCGGAAAAAGCACTATTTTAAAACTACTAGCTGGCATAGAACCAATGGATAGAGATGATAGATTAGATTCACGTGATGGCAGGCTAAAAGGCTGGATTAAAATTCCTAAGGGAGTTACTGTTGGATATCTTAATCAACTTCCAGAGTATGCTGGAAACTTAAAGGTTATTCATATTTTAAAATCTGCCTTTGAAGAAGTTTATACCATTGAAAAAAATCTTAGAGAGCTAGAAAATACTATGTCTACTCTAGAAGGAGAAGAGCTCGAGAGAGTATTAAAACGGTATAGTGACCTCCAAGAGGTGTATATCACTAAAGGCGGCTATGATATAGATGAGAAATTAAGTAAGATATGCAAGGGGTTAAAATTTGATGATGCTTTCTTAAACAAGGACTTTAATATTTTAAGTGGTGGAGAAAAAACCACAGTAAGTCTTGGAAAAATACTTTTAGAAAACCCTGATATTTTACTTCTTGATGAACCTACAAATCATTTGGATATGGATTCTATAGAATGGCTTGAAGGATATCTTAGAAATTACAATGGCATTGTTATGGTGGTTTCCCACGATAGGTACTTCTTAGATAATGTGGTGACCAAGGTTATTGAAATTGAAAATAAACAAAATACACAGTATGATGGAAATTATTCTGACTATGTTAGACAAAAAGAAGATAATATGCTGGAGCAATTTAAGGATTACAAAGATCAGCAAAGCAAAATAAGAGCTATGGAAAGTGCCGTTAAAAGACTTAGGTCTTGGGAACATTATACTAGGGCTGCAAGTATTCAAAAAAAGTTAGATAAACTTGATAAGATTGATAAACCAGTATTTAAAAAACAAAACATTAAATTTGATTTTAAGGATACAGAAAGGTCAGGCTCTAATGTGATAAAAGGTTCTGAAATCTGTAAGAGCTTTAATGATAAAGTTATATTAAGTAAAGCTCAGTTAAACATTTACTACGGTGAAAGAGTAGCTCTCATAGGTCCTAATGGTAGTGGCAAAACTACATTTTTAAAAATGCTTTTAGGTAACATGAATATGGATAGTGGAATTTTAGAAATAGGAGCTAATGTAAAACATGCTTATTTACCACAGGAAATTACTTTTAGTAATGAAGATTGTACAGTTATTGAATGCTTTAGAGAAGATAGAAATATTCTGGAGGGAAAAGCTAGGGAATATCTTTCTAAGTTTATGTTCTTTGGAAAAACTGTTTATCAAAAGGTAAAACACTTATCTGGTGGTGAGAAGGTTAGGCTTAAGCTAAGCATGCTTCTATATGATGAGATAAATCTACTCATACTTGATGAACCAACTAACCATCTTGATATTGAGTCAATTGAAACCTTAGAAACTGCACTAGAGGATTTTAATGGCACTATATTTTTTATATCCCATGATAGGTATTTTATAAATAAAGTCTGTGATAGAATAATTGCCCTGGAGGACAATAAACTGGTAAATTACTCTGGTAACTATGATTTTTATAAAAACAGCAAACTCCAATTATTACTATCCAAGTCAGTTGACAGTGACATAACTAAGAAAGTTACATCAAAAAAGCCAACTATGAAGCCAGATAATAATTCTAAAAAATCAAACTTCCATATGGAAAAACTGGATCATAGCATTAAATTCTTAGAGGAAGAGCTTCGTGAAATTCATAATCTTATGGATAACTGCGCCTATAATTATGAAGAGCTTGCCAAGCTTTATGCTAAAAAAGAAGAATTAAGTGAACAGTTGGAAGATTTACTTTCTGAATGGATAAACTTTAATAGTGAAGCTAATTAAAAATTGAAACAGAGTTACTCAAAATAATAATTTGAGTAACTCTGTTTTTCCTTTACGCTCAATCTAATTTACATAAGTGTAAATTGTTTCTTATTATATTTTATTAAGATTCAGGTCTAAGAATAACTTTTAGTGATTCCTCATAAACAAGTAATTGATCTTTAAATCTTCTTTTTTCTACACCAATAAATTAGAGCCTTACAAAACTTCTTACTAAATCATAGTACGAAGATAAAAATATATAGTTAAGCACACAATTGCTAAAACAATCATTATCACTTTATTTTTCTTTCCTATTATCATATCTATAAATAGCACCAAAGCAAATAAAAGCCATATGTTTTCAATAAAAAATAGTGCTAACAGCGTAATAATAGAAATTTTAAATATAGGAATCAGCAAAGCTAAAATTAGGGATACTACAAAAACTGTTACTAGAAAAGTGAGCCTTGCTTTAAGTGAAAACTGTTTAATGTATGAAAAAGCTAAAAAGCAAACTATGATACATAAGAATATCCATTGGATAATCATTTTAACTCCTCCCTTAAGTTAATGAAAAAATGAGAAAACTCATGAGTGAATCTGTGAATGTTCTCATTTTTATAAAACATTTTATTTTTTCCAGTGTGTTGGCACCAAAAGAGCCTCTGGTAATTTTGTAGTTAAATCACCTTTTGCACTATTAATTTGTCCTTGAGTTAAAAATATACAATTAGTTAGGTTTGCTCCTCGTAAATCTGCGTCTCTTAGATCTGCACCTATAAGGTCAGCACCTGTTAAATCTGTTGCTCTTAGGTTTGCAGCAATTAAAAAGGCTCCACTTAAATCTTGACCTCTTAAGTCCTTTTTTCTAAGATCTGCTCCCATAAGATTTAATCCTCCACCAAAAGCCTTTTTACGCCCAAGAGTACTATTATTGCTTCCTCCAGCTTTTTTTCTCACCATTTGGCTGGTTTCCTTTAGCAGTGAATTAACTGCCATTCGATGTTGAACCATATCTAAAGCTAAAAGCTTTTCTGCACTAAGATTAGTTAATTCTTCTGTTTTACTTATAATATCCCTAAGTTTCTCTTGAATCACATGATTTTCCTGAAATTTAAGTCCATCCATTAGATACCAAAGCATTTCATGAAGCTGTCTTTGTATTAGGAATACCTGAAACATCTCATCTGCAGACTTTGGACTTTTTCTCCAATGTTCTCCCTTATAGGTTACTTGAGCAACTTTTTGACCTGCTCCAAAGCAATCATAGGCTGTGCAACCCTTTAATCCCTTCTGTGTTAGCTCTTTATGAACCTTACATTGAAAGTTCTGTTGTAGATTTATACATGGTTTTCCAGCATCTTTATTTTCAGGAAAGCCTTCAGAAGATGAAAAATATAAAGCTACGCAACAAAGTCCAAAGCACTTTTCACAATCTACTCTTAAACTATCACGATTAAAATCAAAAGAAACTCTTTGCATATTACTATTTATATTATTATCTAAAGATTTCATAGTTTTTACACCTCATTTTTTAACAGTTCATTAGCACCTGAAAATAAATAATAAGTCAAAGATGTTAAGGATATTTTGAGTTATACTTATTTATATCTTGAAGATGCCTTAGCTTTTTAATCTAATATTATCATTTGAATTAGACTAGTTCAACTTCATACTTGTTATTTAATCATTTATATTCTTTTGTTAAGATTAACTTTCCTATGTTTAAACTGTTACCTTACATGCACTTGTTTAAGTAAAAAAATTTAAATTTGCTGTATAATAAATAAGATGGACCATTTAAAATAGTCCACCTACATTATAAATATAACTCAACTAATCAATAAGATTTTCATCTTTCATTCTCTTTAGTGATTCATTCATCGACTTTTCTAATTCCTCCTCAGCTGAGTAGTACACTGCTATTTGCATTAAAGCCACCATCGCTTGTCTTATCTCTCCAGCTAAAGCAGCCTTACTTGGTTCACCGTGCTTTAATCTTTTTACACCACTAGCTTCAAAGTGATTAACTTCACTTGCAACCTCACCACACTCTTCTAATAGTCTTGTAACCATCTGAAAAGGCTCTACTCCTTCAGGAAAACGCTTGAAGCTTCCCTCCACCATTTTATAAAATCTCTTCATTTCCTCTCCCCCGAATCTTTATTAGTATTTTACTAAATATAAAGTAAATCCCCATTTATATTCTTTTCTTTACCAACAATTATAAATTACCTTTTTCAATAGCACACCGACTAACAAGCTTCTTTTGTTTTCACTTCAAAGGTCTCATCCTAGAATGTTGCATAATCAGTAATACTTAATCTACATAAGTTTCTTTAAACCAGCCTTTATGCTTACAATTAGGGCACTTAAGGTATTTTCCATTTTTACCGCCATTTAGTGAAAACATATCCCTCCAAAAGCTAATTGAAAACTTACTTTCACATTTTGGACAAACATAAGAATTAACCTTACTATGATAATAAATTAAACCAAATAATAGTACTATTGTTATTACTATCATAATAACTGGAGTAATCCCACCAATTGATATTGCTGCTGGAAATCCAGTAAAAAGTAAGAGTAAATAACATGCTAAAAATATATAGGTCATTACATCAGTTTTTTTGTGGAGATTTTTCTTTGATACTAATGTATCCATTTCTTTTATGCTCCTAACTTTTACTTTTCCTGTTTCCCTAAATTCTTCTGAAATCACACTTAGTTGTTTTCTTGTTTTTTCTAATGACAAAATTTCCTTATCAATCTTAGTTAGTTGATTTGTAATTATTTCATCTAAAAGACTATAACTATTTTCTGAATTCATAACCTCTTTTATTTCTCCTAAGGAAAAGCCTAGTGCTTTATAAAGGCAAATACATCGAAACTTTCTTAGGTCTTCTTCAGAATATATTCTTCTTCCACCTTCGCTTAGCTCAGAAGGACTTAGTATTCCTTCCTTATCATAATACTGCACAGTTCTAACACTAACATTGCATAATTTTGCAATGTCCCCTGTTGAAAATGTTTCCTTCATATCTATCACCTCAACTTAAATTTACCATATTACGCCGCGTAACAAGCAACACCTTACCTAAGGTGATTTTTTAATTTTCATAATATAAGATCACTAACTACCTTTTTCTTTTAATAAATTCATCTATAAGTTTAATATCTTTCATGTCTTTTTCTCTGCCTAGTTCAGCTTTTTGTTTTTTAATACTTTCCAAAGTCCCAACTGGTAGTCCCTCAATAAATTCTATTTTTTCCACAAACCAATTCTCTAGGATTTCTATATTGTCATTTACTTCAACAATTCTAGAATTATCTTCTACTACTTTGCACTTACAGCCCTTTTTTAAAAAAGCTTCCACTAATTCTGTAGTACACCCTAAGTCAATGTCTCTTGTAGTATCTTTAACTCCATGAATTACTAATGCAGCACCAGAGGTTATCCAATACTGATTTAATGGCAAATTCATTTCTTTGAGAATTTTAATTATATCTTCTTTGTATAACATTCTTTTTCTCCTCCGAACTTTTATTTGAACATTTGAATACACCAAGTTTTATAATCGTGATTCTTATACAATCGCATAGCACAAATGTTAATTTCTCATTTCCCTAAATAACTATTTTCAATTTTTCATACAAAAATAAAACCTACAATATTTTTTATTCTTGTATATTCTACACTATTACTTCATTTCCTTTAAAAGACTTAATAACTTCATCTATACATAACAAGATTCCGTGTGCAAAAATAAAAACTGCTGACAATCAATCTATCAGCAGTTTCTATACATTATTTTAACTATATCTATAGGATTATTTTTTAATAATGAACAAGTTCATTTTGTTAACAACTTTGGAAGCAGATTTTCAGTGATACCAAAGCAACTTATCTAGACTGAGCAATTGCCACTTTAGAAGATGGTAGACTTGAAGCTTCCAAAATGTTGTTAAACAGCATCTTCTCCAGCAAATTGGCTGTTGTAAAGATCAGCATAGAAGCCACCTTGATTTAATAACTCTTTATGATTTCCCATTTCAATGATTGTTCCCTTATTCATAACTAAAATAAGTTCTGCATCACGAATAGTAGAAAGTCTGTGAGCAATTACAAAACTAGTTCTGCCCTGCATTAAGTTAGCCATAGCTTTTTGAATTAATACTTCTGTTCTTGTATCAACGCTACTTGTAGCTTCATCAAGTATTAATATTGCTGGGTCTGCAAGGATTGCACGAGCTATAGTTAAAAGCTGTTTTTGTCCTTGAGAAATATTAGTTCCTTCTTCATTAAGCACTGTGTCATAGCCCTGTGGAAGAGTTCTTATGAAATGATCTGCATGGGCTGCTTTGGCTGCCATTACAACTTCATCCATAGTAGCGCCTTCTTTTCCATAAGCTATATTCTCTTTAATTGTTCCATTGTATAGCCAAGTATCTTGAAGCACCATACCAAACATTTTACGAAGTTCACTACGCTTAATATTAGTTATGTCAACTCCATCAATACTTATCTTACCAGAATTAATTTCATAGAATCTCATTAACAGATTTACAAGTGTGGTTTTACCTGCACCAGTTGGTCCAACTATGGCAATAGTGTCTCCTTGATTAACCTGTAAATTCATATCCTCAATTAGTGGTTCATCTTCTTTGTATCTAAAGGCCACCTGTTCAAAGGATACTTCCCCTCTTGGATTTTCAAGAACCACAGCATCACTGCTGTCTGGAATTTCCTCTTCCTCATCAAGGATTTGGAATACACGTTCAGCACAAGCTACTGTTGATTGAATAACGTTAGCTATATTTGCAGTTTGAACAATTGGCATTGTGAAAGATCTTGAGTATTGAATAAATGCAAGGATATCACCGATTCCAAGAATACTCTTAGTAATCCACATTCCCCCTACAATACTTATTCCCACATAACCTAAGTTACTGATAAAGTTCATTAACGGGAACATAATACCAGAAACAAACTGTGCTTTCCAACCTGTATCCATAAGTCTGTTGTTTATTGCTTCAAATTCTTCTATAGAATCTTTTTCATGTCCAAAAGCTTTAACAATTTTGTGTCCAGTGTACATTTCCTCTACGTGTCCACTTAAAAGTCCAATTTCCTTTTGCTGAACCGCAAAGTATTTTTGTGATTTCTTCGCAATAAGAGCAGTAGCTATTACATATAGTGGTAAAGTTGCTATTACAATTAGTGTAAGTATTGGACTTATTGTAAGCATCATAATGATATATCCAACTATAGTTATAACCGCTGTAATTATCTGTGTTAAGCTTTGCTGAAGTGTTGTTGCTATGGTATCAACATCATTAGTAACACGACTTAGTATATCTCCATGAGCATGCATATCAAAATACTTGAGTGGTAGTCTTGAAAGCTTCTCATCTACTTGTCTTCTTAAGTCACGAACGGTTTTTTGAGAAACTCCTGACATTACAAGTCCCATAACTAAACTAAAGATTGCACTGATTATATACATACCTATTAGGATTAAAGCAATGTGACCAATATATACAAAATCATACTCTCCATTAGTTTCTCTTATAGCACTAATTACTGAGTTTACTTGTTCATCAGTAAATTTAATGTTATCCTCTGGATTTGCTGGAGCATCCTCCATAGTGCCTTGCATTTTCTTTCCTAAATCCATTATTTTTCTTGCTACATCTGCTTTTTCATCTGCATTGGTTAATGTATCAAGCTTTGGAAGGCCAAGGAATTCTTGAAGTGATTTTATACCTTCAGCATCCATTTTTGTTTCTGAACTATCATTTTCAGTATCACTTCCCATATCTGGCATGTTACTAAATATAGTAAGCATTTGGTTTAATACCTTAGTTTTTTCCTCTGGATCAGTGATAGTATCAATCATCGGAAGGTTTAATAAATCTTGAACATTCTTAAGCTGCTCAGGAGTCATACTTTCTTCACTAGCTCCACTATCTTCATTCATCTTTGGCATCTTACTAAATATATCTACTAGTTTACTTACTGTAGCTGTTTTTTCAGCCTCATCAGTAATACTCTTTATATCTGGTAGCGCTAATAAATCCTGAATAGTTTGCATATCCTCTGGCTTAATTTTGCTCTCTGTATCTGCATTACCGCTAGACATTGCAGGCATATTTTTAAATATATCCACAAGCTGAATTAAATTATCACGTTTTTCCTTTGGATCTTGAATATCCTTAACAATTGGAAGTTTTAATAATTTTTCCATAGAAGTCTTTGCACTTTTATCCATAGCTCCTGTTGAAGTTGAATTTGAACTAGTGCTAAAGTCTTTTATTTCTGGAATCTTAGCTAATGCCTTATCCATGGTTGCAGCATCAACCTGCATAGAGGAACTTTGTCCCCCAGGCATAGTTTTTGCCATATTCATAAACTTTTTAATTATATTAACCTTTTGTTTTGAATCACTAACACTATTAAGCATAGGTAGCTTTAACAACTCTTTTGTGCTTGCTAAAGAACTCTTATCTATTTTTCCATCAGCTGGCATTGCCTCTAAAACATCAATAAATTGAAGAGTTATTTTAACTTTTTCTTGTCTACTTCCTTGAGCTTCAATCATCGGAAGCTTCATTAGGTTCTGCATAGCTTCAAGAGTTTTAGGGTCCACTTGCTGTGGCTGAGTTTGAGGTGCTTGAGCTCCACCTTGTTGCATTTGCTGCATCTGTTGCTGAATCTGAGCCACTAACCCCTTTTGAACTGTTCCCATTTGAGCAGTTATTTTATCTACTGCTGTTACTTGTCCGCTAGCTACTCCTTGGTGTAGTTGTATAGCAATTCCCTTATAAATTTCATCTACTGCTTTAACTTGTGCCTCTGCCATGCTTGTTGTTATAGAATCCACAGCCTTAGTTTGACCTTCAGCCATATTGTCCTTAATTTGGTCTACAACCTTCTTTTGAACCTCACCCATCTTATCCTTCATTTGGTCCACTGCTTCATTTTGACCCTTTGAAAGTTCACTGAGCATTTTACGTGCCATATATGCATTTTGAAGTTTGTTCATGGCTTTACTAGTAACTTTAGGTGCTACTATTGTAAAAGAAGTACTAGCAATAGCAAATATTAAAACTACAATTAAATTTATTTTATGGGGTCTTAAATATCTAATTAATCTTCTGAAAGTGCCTTTAAAATCCTTTGGCTTTTCCACAGGTCTTCCCATAGGCCCATGACCGCCTCTGCCACCTCTTGGTCCACGACTTACTTTTTTATCTTCACTCATGGCTATTTCATCTCCTCCTCTGAAAGTTGTGAGGACACAATTTCACGGTAAACATCACAATTATTTAGTAATTCTTTGTGAGTACCCATTCCCGCAATTCTTCCTTCATCTAAAACTATAATTCTATCAGCATCCATAACTGTACCAACCCTTTGAGCAACAATTATTACTGTTGATTCTAGAGTTTCTTTTTTAAGTGCAGCTCTTAGCTTTGCATCTGTCTTAAAGTCTAAAGCTGAAAAACTATCATCAAATATATATATTTCCGGTCTTCTAACTAGGGCACGTGCTATAGATAAACGTTGCTTTTGACCACCAGATACATTTGTACCACCTTGTGCAATTTCATGGTCATAACCTCCATCCATAGTAGCTATAAAATCAGCTGCTTGTGCCACCTCTGCTGCATGTCTAATTTCTTCTTCAGTAGCTTTATCATTACCAAACTTTATATTTTCAGAAATAGTTCCTGAGAATAACACAGCCTTTTGCGGTACGAAGCCTATTTTATTACGAAGATTATCCTGAGAAATCTCTCTTATATCTACTCCATCTACAAGAATGCTTCCACTATCTATATCATAAAATCTTGGAATTAAGTTCACTAAGGTTGACTTACCAGAACCTGTACTACCAATAACAGCAGTTACTTCCCCTGGCTTTGCTGCAAAGGATATATTATTAAGTGCTGGTTGTTCAGCTCCATGATAGCTAAAGGTTACATCCTTAAATTCCACATAACCCTTTCCATTAAAGTCTTCCTTTGTGTTTTCTGCATCTGTTATATCTGGTACAGTTTCTAAAACTTCATTAATTCTTACTGCTGCTGCTTGAGCACGAGGAACCATTATAAACATCATTGCAAGCATAAGCATTGACATCATTATTTGCATTGCATATTGAGTAAAGGCTGCAAGAGCACCTAGGTCCATGCTACCTTCACTTATTCTAATTCCACCAAACCAAAGAATTGCTAAAGAAGTGAAATTCATGACAAGCATTATCGAAGGCATCATGAAAGCCATAATCCTATTAACTTTAATATAGTTTTGTGTTAAATCCACATTGGCCTCATCAAAACGCACTCTTTCACGTTCAATTGTATTAAAAGCTCTTATAACTCTTATTCCTGTAAGCTTTTCCCGTAAAACCAAGTTAATTCTATCAATTTTTACTTGTACTTGCTTAAATAATGGCATCATTTTTGATGCTAGTATAGCTACAACTATTGCAAGAACAGGTATTGAAACAGCTAGTACCCAAGTAAGGGGCTTATCCTTTTTAAGGGCCATAAAAACACCGCCAGCTGCCATAATTGGCGCACTAATCATCATACGCATTATCATTACAGTAACTGTTTGAATTTGAGTAACATCATTTGTAGTTCTTGTGATAAGAGTTGCGGTTCCAAGTTTATCAAACTCATTTAAGGAAAAGCTTTCAACTCTTCTAAATATCTTACTTCTTAAAATTGTTCCAAGTCCAGTTGCAACCTTTGCTGATAATAAACTGGCGAGAATAGACGCAATAACTCCGCCTCCAGCAACTAAAAGCATGATGCCTCCAATTTGCAAAATCTTATTTGTATCTCCCTGCATAACTCCTTCATTAATTATGTCAGACATTAAAGTTGGAAGATACAAATCTCCAATTGATTGTAAAGCCACAAAAAATAATACTGCAATAACCATAGCAGTATATGGCTTTAAGTTTTTATATAACTTAATCACTGATAATCATCTCCTGACAATTAAATAACTTCTTTTTATTTACTACTTATTAATTATTTTTTTCTTCAACTTATATATTTAATTGCTTACCAATTTTAAAAATATATAGGTACTTATGGGTTAATCCCTACTAATGTTATACAAATCCAAAATGTAAACATCTTAATATTTACCTTAAATTCATATAAATCAACTCAATAATTGTTTAGTCACCTAATTTATCTAAGCTAGCCTTTGTTAAATTATCCCTCATTTGAAGAAAAAATCTACGAAGCAACACCTTCTCCTCCTCCGTAAAATTACTAAAACACTCTTCATTAAGAATTTCAAAAATGCTCTTAAGTTTCTTACACATTTCTCTGCCCTTTTCTGTGATAAAAACTCTAGAGATTCTTTGGTCTTGCTCATCCTGTTTTCTTGTAACTAGGTCTGACTTTTCCATTCTTGTTATCATAACAGTTACAGTTGCAGGCTTAATTCTAAGCTTATCTGCAAGTTCCTTCTGGCTTTGACCATCCTTATAATATAATGTAAATAACAGTGGTGGCTGTCCTGGATAAATCCCTTGTTTTTCTAACAAGTTATGAGAACGGGTAAAATGCAACTTTATTATTTGCCCAAATACATGGTATAAATTATCTGGATTAAAGCAACCCTTATCCTCCATTTATTATATTCCTCCTCTATGTATCGCATGCTAAAATTAATTAGCCGTCTAACATAATTTATAATATCATTTAGTCGACTAACAGTCAATATTAATATTATGTCCTTGTTGTTAATTGTTTTTTACTTTTTTGATTATATTTAAAGTATTTCTTATTATATATTTGTTAACTCCACTTTTTTCATAACTTTACACCCTATAAAACTGTCGTGTTTAAGATTAATACTAATACTATCTTTACTAGATATTTTTACTTTTACGCAAAAGTTAGTTATGAAAATTATTAATTCATAATAAAATTATCAAAAAAATTAAAAAAAGCCATGCATTTACACACACAGCTCTCCATAGCCACTTACTTAATACTCTCATTAGCTTTAATTTATAAATAACTTCAGCAGTTGGTTTTAACCCTGGGGTTTTTTTATAATAACAGTCTCTACCGCTACTTAATTATTTTTAAGTGGAGATTTCCTTCTTTCTTTATTTCTATAGTCACTTTAAAATATTTTAGTTAAGTTTTATAAATACTTAGCCGCCTGCTTATCAACTATTACTATTAGATTAGGATGAAGTTGAAGCACTGAAGCCGGAGTTTCGGGGGTTATTTTTCCGTATAGTGTATCATAAACTATTTGTGCCTTTTCCTCTCCAGAAGCTAATAGAAGTATTTTCTTTGAGTTCATTATTGTCTTTATCCCCATGCTTATGGCTTTCTTAGGAACACCTTTAACATCTTTAAAGAATCTAGCGTTAGCATAAATAGTATCTGTATCTAGGTTTACAAGATGGGTTATAGCTTCAAATTTAATGTCAGGTTCATTAAATCCAATATGGCCATTTCTACCTATACCAAGAAGCTGAATATCAATGCCCCCTTTTCCAATGATTTTTTTCTCATAGGCTTGGCATTCCTTTTGTATATCTTTAGTTAGGCCATTTGGTATATGGACTCTATTGTTATCAATATCTATATGATTGAATAATTTGTCTCTCATGAAATAACTATAACTATTAGGGTTATTACTATCTAAGCCATAATATTCATCTAAATTAAATGTAGTAACACTTGAAAAGCTAATAACACCTTGCTTATGTAGCTTTATAAGTTCCTCATAGGTTCCTATAGGCGTGGAACCAGTAGCTAATCCTAAAACACTTTCTGGCTTTAAAATTAGTTGACTTGCCAAAATGCTTGAAGCCTTTTTGCTTAACTCCTTATAGTCTCTAGCAATAATAACTTTCATATGATCCCTCCCCTATGATGCTCATAAGTCTTGACTTTTAAGCACTACTTTCCTTCATTAATCTTTGCCACTGTTATACAGTTTGTTACTAAATTAGCTTTCTTACATCTTCCTCATAGTAATTCTTTTTATAATTATCCATTGTTTTCTTCCATTAGTTCATCCCAATTTTTTAAGGTTTCAATTAGGGTTTCAATAGTTGGACTTTGTGCATTTCTTACATAATACCCTGAAGTAGCATTTGCAATAAATAAAGAACTTTCTAAATCTAAATGGAGAAGTAGCCCAAAACACAACCCAGCATTGAAGTTATCTCCTCCTCCAGTAGAGAGCTTTGGTTGTTTAACATAAAGGCTTGGTATTTGAACTACACTATTCCTATCCCAAGCTATAGAACTTCTTAAGGTATGGATAACTAAAGTATCTATATTTAAGTGATCAAATATCTTTCGTCCAGTAATTAATAAATCTTCTGAGGTTGTTTCATTAAATAAGGACTTAAACATTAAAATAGCCTCATTTTCATTTAAGCCTAAAACCACTTTGTAATAGTTGTTGAAATCACCGATTAGCTCCGTAGCTTTGCAAACTTCTCCTCTTTCTCTCTTAGAAAAGTCTGCAAAATCAAAGAATACTATTTGCTCTTTGCTAATCTTACTTTTCCAAAGAACTTCTCTTAAAAGCCCTTCAAGTATGTTATTGAAATTAATCATACAACTCCAGTTAACTAGTCCTATTAATTCACTTTCTTCAAAGAAATTCTTTAACTTCTCTAGCCCTAAGGTGTCCTTTATGCTATCCCAATCTACCCTATCAAGTCCCTCCACTTGGGCAAGTAATATCTTACCATCCTCAAACTCCATAGCTGTAGTATATGCTGGTTCCCCTATGCTATAAAGATTGCAATTAGAAGATAAACTCTTGAATACAGGGTTAATCTCTGGAATTCCAAGAGGGCAAATACAGTTAACCGTTACCCCCAAATTCCCAAGGGCATTGCTTGTAATAGGGGCATTGCCTCAAAGCTTAAGAAACCTTTCACTTAACTCTATCCCGCAGCTCATTCCACTTTTAGAAGTAATATGCTCTCCAAACTGTGAGATACTTGAAAAAAATTCTTTTTCGTTATTTGTTGATTTATTACGCACAACCCTAACTACTTTATCTATTGCGGAGTCAATACCTATAGTGGCCTTCTTAAGATTTTTATCTCCTTTGTATTTTTCTAAAACTTCTATAACTCCATTTCTACCCTTCATAGCAACCCCCCCTGTTTATCATGGTTTTTCTTTAACTTTTTTATGTTACTTTCGCTTAAAACTTTATTAAACTTCCCTATGCCGAACCTCTTAGTGAATCAGCTATACTTCTTTACAATAGCCTTCATTTTACTAAACTTTCCTTCCATATCCATAACCATTTTAAATTGAGTTCTTGCTCTATCTAAATTATGATCTTCCCTATGAATTTTAAAATAAGTATCACCATTTAAGTAATCGCCTAAAAATCTAATCCCACATTCTAGGGTCATGATTTTAGCCGCAAAGGGTAAATACTCTATTTCAATATCCCTTAGCGAGTGTTTAGTGCCTTCTAAAAATCCGCGAGTAAAATGCTCAAACAGTGATAAATCCATTGATACTTTAGATAAATCTCTCTCATCTTCCTCTGCAGGATTAGCTCCAGAACGAATAGAATCCCCGAAGTCATAAAGAGATAAGCCTGGCATTATGGTATCTAAATCTATTACACAAATTCCCTCACCGGTTTCATTGTCTATCATAACATTATTAAATTTTGTATCATTATGGGTAACCCTAAGTGGTAGCTTCCCTTCATTTAAAAGGTCTACCAAAATAGTGGTTTCCTTTCCTCTTTCCAATACAAACTCAATTTCCTTTTTAATATCCTTAGCTCTATTCATTTTATCCTCAGCTAAGGCCTTCAAAAATTCTTCATATCTAGCTTTAGTATTATGAAAATTTGGAATGGTTTCATGTAGCTTTTCTGCTGGAAAGTCAGAAAGTAATTGCTCAAAGTTTCCTAAAGCCTTTCCTGCATTGTAAAAATGTTGTAGGGTTTCCACTACCTGATAAGTCTTGGCTCCTTCAATAAATACATAACTTCTCCAGTAATCTCCTGATGAACTATGGTAAAAAGGTTTGTGATCAACAGTATATATCAAATTTAATGTTTCTCGATGTGGATTTCCTCCCAAAGCGTTGATTTTATTCTTTAAAAACCTGGTTACATTCTCTATATTTTCCATAAGCTTTTTAGGTTCTTTAAAAATATTTGTATTTATCCTTTGCAAAATATATCTAACAGCTTCCCCTTCATAATTATTAAAGGTTACTGCAAAAGTATCATTTATATGTCCAGAACCATAAGGCTCTACCTTAATCAAGTCACCTTCATAATTGAAGTGATTTACTATTTCTTCAAAGTTATAATTATTACTCATCTTGCTTCCCCCATAAATTTGCTGGATATATGCCCTTTTGAACTAAGTTAAAGATTGCAGTTTTTATAATCTGTCTATCTTCTTTATAAGTAACACCATACCATCGCTCCTCAGATTTAAGAACTTTTACTTTAGCCTTATTTTCATGGATCAAACTATCAATTACAGTAGGTAAAAAATATTCTGCTTTTAAGATTTCATCCTGTTTTTCCTCTAAAAAAATTATGAATTTCTTTTCTAATTCACCAAATATACTAGGTGTAAGTCCCCAAGCATTCATTGAAACTATGCTACTTTCTGGAATACTAGCCCATTTATCCTCACCTTCACGATATTTTACTCCCTCCTGAAACTTTTTTATTTCAGTTCTTTCTCTAATTTCTCTTAAACACCCTAAGTCATCAACTTCGCATAGTCCTCTAGCAACATAACCATTGTCTGAAAGAGTATTTCCTAACTTAAAACCTACCATAGCATATTGGTAGGGCTCCTTATTCTCCTTTAACCTTACAAGATAATCGTGGATGATTTTATAAGTAGTAGCTCCATAAAAATCATCTGCGTTAATTACTAAAAAGGGCGTGTCTACATAGTTCTTACAGCACATAATTGCATGAGCTGTGCCCCAAGGCTTACTTCTTCCCTGAGGTACGCTATACCCCCTTGGCAAAATATCTAAATTTTGAAATACATAAACCGTTTCGATTAAGCCTTCAATTCTTTTTCCTATACTATTCTTAAAGCTCTCTAACACTTCTTCTTTTATTATAAATATGACCTTTCCAAAGCCTGCTTTTATAGCATCATAAATTGAGTAGTCAATTATAATTTCCTCATTAGGCCCAACAGGAGTAATTTGCTTTAACCCTCCAAATCTACTCCCCATTCCTGCAGCCATAACCACTAATGTAGGTTTTATCATAACATTATTCCCCCTTTACTCCTTAACTGTCACCATAACCACTTGGATTAGCACATTGCCAGCACCTAGCATTTTAAAGTTTCTTCACTACTATTTACAAGATTATCTACCACCACTACTTCATAACCAGCTTCTAAAAGCTCTACACAAGTATGGCTTCCCACATAACCAGCTCCCCCAGTTACTAATATCTTCATTTTAAGCCCCCAATCTCATTAAAACTTAACTACTAGTAATAATAAATTCTATAGCTTTAAACTCATTTTATTTGTCTATATTAAAATTATAACTTTCAAAGGATTTTTAATATTTATCAAAATGGACTTTTAATTTGTCTAAAAAGACATTTATATTAAGTGTAATATCTTGCTAATTAATTTATTTTTGTGTTTTATATTTTATGTTTTTAGTTTATAAGTTGGTTGTCCTCACCAAATGCTATAACTTCATGGGCAACTATACCTATCTCAATAGCTTTAAGACCAGCTTCACCACCAACTTTGGGTTGCTTTTCTGTTTTTAATCCATGGATAAAGTCATCAATAATATGTTTATCCCCACCACCATGTCCCTCTGACATCTGGAGGTTTTCATAGGTTATTTTTTCTTCCCTATCATACATACTATTTCTTAACTGAATCGTAATTAAATCCTTTGCATCATCAAGCTTTAGCTTACCTTTTGTACCAATAAATATATATTCTCTATTATCCTCTGGAGTGTAATGACATTCCATGTAACTTACTTTAACTCCATTATCATAGTGTAATAGCATAAGGTGATTATCTAATACATCTACTTCTTTTCTATAAACACACTGATTTCTCCACTGATTGTAAAGTACTTCGGTATCTTTTCCATCTGGCCTTTTCCAGCTTATATTTCTATCTAATATAGCCTCACTACAATTACTTCTATCTTCACACTTTTGACACGCTAAATCATTTGGTTTATCTCCACCAAACAAGTCCTGACTGCCAAGAGCCGCAATTCTTTTAACCTTAGAATTTACTATCCAATTTATCATATCAAGGTCATGGCTCCCCTTTTGTAGAAGTAAGCCTCCTGTATTTTTCATACTTCCATGCCAATCATGAAAATACCAATCACTTCCCGCTCCCACAGAATGTATTACCCAACCGGTTTTCACCTCCCCAATTATGCCTGAATCAATCAACTCCTTCATTTTTCTGTAAGCCTTATTGTATCGTAAAACAAAACCCACAAGGAGTATCTTACCGCTTTTATCCCTTGCCTCAATTACTCTTTTACCACCCTCAATAGTTATGGCTATGGGTTTTTCTAAAAATACATTTTTTCCTGCCTGAAAGGCTGCGACTGCTTGTTCTTCATGAACATAATCAGGACTTAATATAATGACCCCTTCTATATCTTCTCTAGCAAGTAAATCCTGATAATTTGTATATTTATGCCATTGCTTATCAAATTTACTACATAATTGGTTCATACTATATTCGCTAACATCTGATAAGGCAACAACTTGAAGTTCCTCTCTTTCTAGAATTTCATTCATAAGAAACATAGCTCTCATTCCTGCCCCAATAATTCCAATCTTAAACTTTTTCATTAACACTCCTCCTTGATTTCACTAATGTAGAACTTACTAACAGCTTATCTATTTCCTTTAATCTCAGTAATAAATACTTAAAGTTTTAATTTATCAATTTTTACATGCCTTTAATTAATTTTTATTTCAACAAACAAATATTCCATATTTTACTAGACAAACCCCTTAGATTACCATTAATATAGTAATGGGGGGGATATATAAATGAATAATTATGCAGAAGAATATTATAAAACGCCCATTAATCTTGTAATTAATATAGATGAAATTGTTACTATTCATTACTTCGAATTTGCCTCTGACTATATTTTCAGAGGGGAAAAACATGATTTTTGGGAGTTTTTGTATGTAGACAAAGGTGAAGTAGAAGTAATGGCCGACACTAAAGGATACAAACTTACCCAAGGGGATATTATTTTTCATAAACCCAATGAATTCCATAGTGAATGGGCCAATGGAAAAGTAGCACCTAACCTCATGATTATGAGCTTTGAGTGCAAAAATCCAGCTATGAACTACTTCGCTAATAAAATTATGCAGATAGAAGCTTCTGAAAAAAACTTAATTGCTGAGATTGTAAAAGAAGCTCAACAGGCTTACAGCAATGCCCTAGGTGGTCACAATAAACTACTTAAGCATGAAAATCCTCTTTTTGGCTCAGAACAGCTTATTAAACTTCATCTTGAACTGCTGTTAATTAAATTAATTAGAAAAGGTAGTTTTGATCACTCTTCTAAAAGGCTCAATGAAAGCACTTTAGCAAAAATGGAAAAAAGTTTAGTGGATAATATTATTGAATATATGCGTGAGAATATATCTTCTGATTTAACCTTTGAAGCTATCTGTAGCCATTTTTCCTTAGGTAAAACTTATCTAAAGACTTTATTTAAAAATAAAACAAATCTTGGTGCTATGGCATACTTTAAAAATCTTAAGATTGATGAAGCAAAAACTCTTATAAGAGAGCAACAGCATAACTTTACTCAAATTGCTTATATGCTGGGTTATAAATCAGTCCACACCTTTTCTCGTTCCTTTAAAGAAGCTACCACCATGTCACCCTCTGAATATGCTTCTTCTGTAAAAGCAAAGGCCAACCTATAATTGGGTCGGCCTTTTAAATTACACCTGAATAATTTTTTCTTCTCTTATAGCCTTGTGAGCTAAAAGACCCGCTTCAATAGCATAATAACCTGCTTCGCCTCCTGCATTTGGTTGCTTGCCAGTTTTTAGAGCAAAAATAAAATCATCAAGAATATATTTATCTCCACCTCCATGGCCTTCTGAAGACTGGAGATTTTTATAGACAATTTCTTCTTTCCTATCATACATTCCATTTCTTATCTGAACTGTTATTGTGTCATTGGCATCATCTAACTTTATTTTCCCTTTTGTTCCAATAAAAATATATTCTCTATTATCATCAGGAGTATAGTGACATTCTAAATAACTTACCTTAACTCCATTTTCATACTCCAATAAAACTTGATGATTGTCTAATACATCTACTTCTTGCCTATAAACACATTGATTTCTCCACCTGTTATATAATATGTCAGCATTGTTTCCATTTGCAGTTTTCCATGTTATCCTATGCTCTTTTATGGCTTCAGTGCAGTTATTTCTTTCATCACATTTTTCACAAACTAGATCATTTGGTTTATCCCCTTTAAAAAAGTCCCTGCTTCCCATAGCAGCAATTCTTTTAACCTTTGAGTCCACAACCCAATTAATAATGTCAAAATCATGGCTACCCTTTTGAAGAAGTAGCCCTCCGGTATTTTCCATTAGTCCATGCCAATCATGGAAATACCAGTCACTTCCTGCGCCTACAGAGTGAAGTATCCAACCTGCCTTAACTTCTCCAATAACACCACTATCTATAATTTCTTTCATTTTCTTATATAGTTTGTTGTATCTTAAAACAAAACCAATCAAAAGTGTCTTTCCTGATTCATCTCTTTTTTTAAGAACTTTTTTAGCCCCTTCTATAGAAATTGCTATTGGCTTTTCAAGAAACACATGCTTTCCTGCCTCAAAAGCTGCAATTGCTTGTTCTTCATGGCAATAATCAGGACTAGCTATTATAACTCCTTCTATATCTTCCTGGGCTAATAAATCTTTATAGTTACCATACTCAGTCCAATTTACCTTATAATTCTCTGTAACCATATCTAGACTTTCTCTATTTATATCACATACAGCTACTACCTCAAGTTCTTCTCTCTTTAGAACTTCATTCATAAGAAACATAGTTCTCATTCCAGTTCCTATAACACCAACTTTAAATTTTTTCATTTTTATCCTCCCATCCTCATATGGATTTTCATTTTAAAATCCCCTACATTTATTTTACTTTATCTAATTTTTCATGTATTTAACAATTTGGGCTGAATATTTATTTAGATGGACAAAAAAATAAAAAGCCTGTGCTGCATAGCAACATGGCTTTTAAGTAATAAACTCATAGTTTTTTTCATTTTTCGTGATTATATGGATTTTGTGGTTACTAAACCCTTCAATATCCTACTGAGAATCCGAAGATTATTTTACCTTTTTAGAGCTTAATAATTTATCGTTCCTCTCTAAAATATGCTCCACCTAAAGCTTTAGGTCCACTATTTTTTCTACTCTTTTTAAGTGATGCAAACACTAATACCACTATTGTTACTAAATAAGGTAACATATCAATTAAGTATTGAGATATTTGTATACTAGTTCCTTGAAGTCTGAACCCGATTATTTCAAGACCTCCAAATAAAAATGCCCCTAGTAATGCTTTGTATGGGTTCCAAGTAGAGAAAATAACAAGAGCTATTGCTATCCAGCCTCTCCCAGCTGTTACTCCTTCTTGCCAGGTAGGCACATTAACTAAAGAAAGATATGCTCCACCAAGACCGCAAAGAGCTCCACCTACTATAACATGAACATACTTATATAAAGTTATATTTATACTTGCAGCATCTGCAGCAGCTGGATTTTCACCAACTGCCTTAAGATTTAACCCCTTAGAAGTGTTATACAAATATATTCCTAAAATCACTGTAAGAATGTATCCCATATAAACAAAGATATCTTGTTTAAAAAATATAGTACCTATAAATGGTATATCAGACAGTATTGGAATCTCTATTTTACTAAAAAAACGTTGTAGGTTTTCTGGCGCAACTTGCCCTACAAAACCCTTACCTACAAAGTTTGAAAATCCCGTTCCAAAGATAGTTAAGGTAAGTCCTGTAACTTCCTGATTAGTTCTTAAAGTAATAGTTAAAAAAGCATAAATAAATGCCCCCATTGCTCCTGCTGCCATAGCTGCAAGCAGTGCTAGCAAAGGGTTTCCAGTTTTTAATCCTGTGGTAAAGCCAATAATTGCACCCATTAGCATCATACCTTCAACACCAAGATTTAGATTCCCTGATTTTTCAGTAATTATCTCACCTAAGGTAGCAAAAAGAATTGGAGTTCCTGCAACAATGGCTGCTGCTAGAAAAAGTTCTAAACTAGACATTACATCTCCTCCTTTGTAACTTTAAGTGAATTAACCCTTGACTTCTCTTTTGAGAATACTACCTTATATTTTATAAAGAATTCGCATCCAAGTACAAAAAATAAAATCACGGACTGAATTATCAATGCAACAGCTTCAGGAATATTGAAGGCTGTTTGAATATAAGTGCCTCCCTCCACAAGGGCTGCAAATAGAATTGAAACTATAAGCGTAGCAAAAGCATTTAGCTGTGAAAGCCAGGCAATTATTATTGCAGTAAAGCCAACACCACCAGAAACCTGCATAGAAAGCGTATTGTACACAGCTGAAACCTGTATCATTCCAACTAGTCCACAAAGTCCACCACTTATAATCATTGCAGTAAGTATAGTTTTGTTAATATTAATTCCAGCATAAAGGGCTGTTTTTTCACTTTCCCCTAACACAGATATTTCGTAGCCCTTTTTTGTATGATTAATAAATATGTATATGATTATTACTAGTAATATTGCAAATATCCAACCTATATGGATTCCAAACACCTCAGGAAGCACCGCTGACTCCTTAAAATTCGGAATTTTAGGAAACCCTTTTGCACTAGGGTCTTTCCATGGTCCATATTGAAGAAAGGTTACTAACTTTAAAGCTATGTAATTCATCATTAAAGTAATAATGGTTTCATTTGTACCTAATTTTGTTTTTAGCATTGCAGGAATAATAGCCCAAAGAGCTCCACCTAAAATACCAGCTAAAATCATCATGGGTATTACTGCAAAGGCTGGAATACTTGTTAGTTTCAAAGCTACAAATGAAGAAGCAAGAGCTCCCATTAAAATTTGACCTTCTCCTCCTATATTCCAGAACCTCATTTTAAAAGCTACCGTAATTCCAAGGGAAGTGATTACCAAAGGAACCGCTTTAACAATTGTAGACTTAGTCTTATATAAAGATCCAAAAGCTCCTTTTAACATGGAACCATAAACCTCAAAGGGATTTAAGGATAGAAATAATAGAAATAAAGAGCAAACTATAAGTGCTAAAATAATTGCTGAGCTACGAATAATTATACTTTCTCTTCTTGTTATTTCACTTTTCTTTTTAAATCTTATCATGCTATTCCCTCCTCAGTCTGTGGTTTTGTTCCCCCTGCCATAAGCAAACCTATATCTTCCTTTACGCAAGTTTTAGGATCTACTATACCAGTGACAGTACCATCACAAATCACCATAATTCTGTCACAAAGCTGCATTAGTACATCTATATCTTCACCTATAAATAGTACTGATACCCCCTTAGCTCTCTGTTCATTAATTAAATCATAAATTGCATAACAAGTATTTATATCAAGACCTCTAACGGGATAAGCCATTATAAGTAAATGAGGGTTACAGTCTAGTTCTCTACCTAATAATATCTTTTGAATATTACCACCAGATAGATTTTTGATAGGATAATATATATTTGGTGTTTTTATATCTAGCTTGTGTTTTATTTCTTCAGCCTTGATTCTCACAGGCCCTCTGTTAATAAAAATACCTTTGTCCTTATAATATGCTTTTAACATAAGGTTTTCCACCATATCCATAGAAGCAACAAGGCCCATGCCAAGTCTATCTTCTGGAATAAAACTCATGGATATCCCTTTTGACATTATTTCTCTCGGACTTTTACCAGCTATATTTTCACCTTGAAATATTATTTCTCCATTATTTATCTTGCAGATTCCTGAAATTGCTTCGCATATTTCCTTTTGTCCACTACCTGCTATACCTGCAATACCTAGAACTTCTCCCTTATACATATCAAAACTTACCTTGTTTAAAGCATAATTTCCCTCATTATTACAAACCTTTAACTCTTTAACCTGAAGAATACTTTTTCCTATTTCACAGTGAGATTTTTTTATAGATAAATCCACACTTCTTCCAACCATAAGTTCCGCCAGTTCTCTTGGGTTTGTTGTATCTTTTTCTAAGGTTTTTATGGTTTCACCTTTTCTAAGTACAGTAATCCTATCTGCAATTTCCATAACCTCATCCATTTTGTGAGTTATAAAAACAATTGCACAGCCATTTTCCTTCATTTTCCTCATTATTTTGAAGAGCTTCTCTACATCTTGAGGTGTAAATACAGTGGTCGGCTCATCAAGAATTAGAATCTTTGCTCCTCTATATAAAACCTTTATTATCTCTAAGATTTGTCTTTCAGCCACAGACATATCATAGACCATTTTATCTAGATTTATATTTAGTTCATATTTTTCACAGATACTATTAATTTTTTCATCCGCAGCCTTTTTGCTTCTAAAAAAGGAAATTTTTTGTCCTAAAACAATATTATCTCTTGCACTCATAGCCTCAACTAGCTTAAAGTGCTGATAAATCATTCCGATACCAGCTTTTATAGAGTCTTTTGGAGAAGAAAAACTTACTTTCTTACCATGAACAAATATAGAACCCTTGTCAGGAGTATAAACCCCTGACAACATGTTCATAAGAGTACTTTTTCCTGCTCCATTTTCTCCTAGAAGAGCATGAACTTCACCTTCATACACTTGAAAACTAATATTTTTATTTGCTACTACACTTCCAAAAGACTTTGTTATATCTTCCATGGAAATAAAATGTACTCTTTTATTCATTAAAATCACCTATTCCAATTATTTTGCGCTAGGACTACCTTCAACACCTTGAACAAACCAATCCATGCTTAATTGTTCTTCATCCGTAAGAATTTTTCCAGCAGCTAGTCTTTCTTTTCCTGCTTGATCCTTTAATGGACCTACAAATACATTAAGTTTACCTGAAAGTATATCTGCCTTAGCAGCTTCAACCTTTTCCTTTGCTCCTTCTGGTGCATTAGCAGTTAGTGGAGCTAAAGCAACAACTCCATCTTTCATATTTCCCCAGTAGTTTTCTGCTTTCCAAGTTCCCTCTTTTATCTTCTTAACTTGATCTACGTAGTAAGGACCCCAGTTCCATACAGCAGAAGTCATATTTGCCTTTGGAGCTTTATCCGCCATATCTGAATGGTAACCAACAGCAAAGGCTCCCTTTTCTTCCGCTGCTTGTTGTACAGCTGGTGAATCCATGTGCTGAGTTAGAACATCTGCACCTTCATCTAATAATGCTAAAGCCGCTTGTTTTTCAATAGCAGGATCATACCAAGTGTGAGCCCACTTAACCACTACTTTTACATCTGGATTAACTGCTTGAGCTCCTAAAGTAAATGCATTAATACCTCTTATACACTCAGGTATTTCAAAAGCGGATACAAATCCAATTTTATTTGTTTTAGTCTTTAATCCTGCAACCATACCAGCAAGATATCTTGGCTCTTCTATTCTTCCAAAGTAATTTACAAAGTTTGTTGTATTTGACTTATAGCCTGAAGCATGAAAGAATTTAACATTTGGATATTCTTTAGCTGCTTCTTCTGTACCATCCATAAATCCAAAGCTTGTAGAGAAAATTACATTAGCTCCCTCATCTACCATACCATCTATTACTTTTCTTACCTCTGCCTTATCTTCCTTAACATTTTCCTTTGCAATTGTCTTTACATTCAACTGTTCTTCAAGATACTTTCTACCTTGATCATGTTGATAAGTGTATCCTCCATCTCCTGGAGGTCCAACATAAATAAAACCTACTTTTATCTCATCCTTGTTATTACTGCTTGTTTTTGCAGCCCCACTATTGCCACAGCCTGCAAATATTGCAGTAGCCATGAATAAAGACGTTACTAAAGAAATTACTTTTTTCATTTTTACACTCTCCTTATTTAACTAGTAATTAAATTTATAATGTTAACCACAAAGTCCTTAAATCCTTAGGCCTTGCATTACTATTTTATCTGTAGTTGAAGTTATAATATTAAACTTGAAAATTATGTACCTTTACTTAAACACTATATTTCCTTCACACATAGATTCAACTATGGCTAGTGATTCAACCTTTACTCCAGTTTCCTCTACCTTGCTTCTTCCATCTTGGAAGGCCTTTTCAATAACAATCCCTACACCTGTTGGATGTGCACCGGCTTGTTTTACTATATTAATAAGACCTTTAGAAGCATTTCCATTGGCCAAAAAATCATCTATAATTAGGACCTTGTCCTCTTTTTTCAGAAACTGTTTTGAAACCCTTATTTTGTAATTTTTATTCTTTGTAAAAGAATAAACATCTGATTCAAAGACCTCAGAATCCAGATTACTTGCCTCATGTTTTTTTGCAAAAACCACTGGAACCTTAAAATACTGTGCTGCTATGCAAGCAATACCTATGCCTGAAGCTTCAACTGTGAGGATTTTTGTTACTTCATCACTGCTAAATCTCCTTTTGAATTCTTTTCCAATTTCATTAAATAGCTCTACGTCAATTTGATGGTTTAGAAAACTGTCTACTTTTAGTACTTTAGTTCCAATTATAAAACCGTCTTTCACAATTCTTTCTTTTAAAAGTTTCATAACCATATCCTTTCTCCATTAAAAATGGTCAAAATAAAAACTCTCCAAATTGGTTTCCAATCTAGAGAGTTGAATACAAGTTAAGGCAATGAGAAAATATTAATATATAATATTCTCAAAATCCATGTTAAAAATGGAATTAGCGAAATTCTTACAATGCCTATGTATAACCCTCGTAGTCAGGCTGTTTGCGGCTGCCCGGTAGAAACGCTTGGACCATATTTCCAAACATATACGAAGTATAAATTTATTATTAAATTATATATTTACGAACATTCAACAAAATATTTTTCCTATTATTCGTAAACACCCTTTATTTATATATTATCTTATATTAAAACAGGATTAATTGCAATACTTTTCATAAATAAAAGCCATATTGATTAACTCAATATAGCAAATATTTAGCTTCTTATAAAAAAATATCCATTAAATTTCATCTTAACTAAAAACCACCTACCAATGCTCCGCAAAGAATATTATTTCACTTCTTTGTTTACTCACCGCAACTAAGCTTAACTTCCCATGATTCCAATCAAAGGGTTTATAGGGTTCACTAATAATTAGATAAATTGTAAAGTCTATGGGCAATTTATTATACCCAAAACTATCAAAGGATGCCATTTCTACTCCATTAATCTCAGCTTCTCTATGATTCGACTTTCCTATCCATTTTGCTCCTTGTGAGAATTCCTTAATATAATTTTCAATAGAGTTTGAATCTGTGGAAAACTTTAACTTATACCCCTCGCCTCCTTGCAAAAAACCAGGTTGATAATTAAAAATAGCATTCTTTGCATCAGTTGGTATTTTACTTGGGAAATGCTTTATCAGTTCGCTGTTTTCATAATCATTTAATTTCAAAACTCTATGATATCTACTTAAATCAGTTACTGTAGAAAGTGGTGCTGTAATAGCCATAAATATAAATGCAAAACACATTACAATTGGCATAATAACTGTTAATACACTTGTTAGAATAATCGCTGCTTTCCTTTTTAGCTTATCTTTTATAGTAAAAAAAGTAATTGCTCCAAAGGAAATAAAGGGTATAGCAAAGATTAACCCCGAAAAATAATAAGGCTCAATTGACCTTACAGTTACAAAAAAATATACACAAGTAAATAATACAAAGGTAATTAGTGTCATTACCGCTGGATATGGCGCCTTTTTAAAAGACGAAAATACTCTACTAAAATTCATAACAATTCTCCTAAATAATTAACATTTATTGTTTGTTATACAATTAATTATACACGCCTCTAGCATCATTTCAATGTTTTTTATTGATATGCAATAAATATTTTTCTTTTTACAACAAAAACCCTAGCTATGAAAAATAAGTTTTATAGCTAGAGTTCTTAGACTAAATATAAGAGATTACATATGAAATTAAATGTTTACTTCGCTGTGAGTGATTATATTCTAATAAAATTGTTCGGCTACTCTTTAATATTACCTTATAAAAATAACAACTATTTGCGTTAATAAGCATATTATCATTCCTACAATTCCCACAATAAGATATTTCTTTCTTATTGCTATATTTTTTTTAAATAGATATTCTTCATTAGTCAAACTCTTATGTTTCTTTGAGATTCTTACTAAATTAAGAAGTGCAAAGCATGTAATTATTATGCCTATTATCTGACAAAAAACAAATGCTCTCATAAAAATATGATCCATAATTTATCCTCCTAAAGAAAAACTTAATGTATCCTTAAATATTTTATTTTCACTAAACAGTCTTGCTACATATCGAGAGAATTTATATTTAACCACAATCTGAGTTGCATCTATTATCTTGTCCACTCAAACCTTACTTTTTACTATAAAACTAGTTCAAAGGATTTTTCTTTTTCATTTTTACTTACTTCTAAAAATCCCAAGGACACAAATAAATTTTCAGAACGGTTATTATATATATAAATTGATGGAACTTGAAGCCTTTTCAGTCCAATCTCTTTGGCTCTTTTAATAAGAGTACTTATAACCTTTTTACCTATTCCCTTTCCCCAGTAGGCTTCTTCACCAATTGCAATAGGCATATTTTCTTCAGACAAAGTTACATCGCCAATTGGCTTCCAAGTGTCATTTTCTAATACTTCAATAAAATATAGTTCTCCAACGTTGCTTAGATATGTATACATTCTCTTTATTATTTCCATGTCATAAACCTTATCGGTAACTCCTTCAGAATAGTACAGCACCTTTGGATTTCCATACCATGATAATGCAACTTTCCATTGATTCTTATTCGGAGTTCTTAATCTTAATTCCATATGTATCTCAATAATATCTGGTTGAGTAATTTCTTTAATCCCCATAAATTATCCCCTTTACTAAAAACTCTTTGACCTTACTCAATATTATACCTATAAACAAGTCCATCTTCTCCATGAGGATGCTGAAACTTTGAAAAATTTAACTTTTCGAATACCTTTCTAGACCTTATGTTGACCTTATATACTTCTGCAATTACAGCAGAAGCCTTTAAGTTATTTTTTGAGTATTCTATAAAACCTTTAGTTATTTCTTTTGCATACCCTTTGTCCCAATGAATCCTACTCAGCCTAAAACCAACTTCGTATTCCCCAACCTTATCTGTACTAACTATAAATGCCATGCCAATTTTAACTTTTCCTGTTTTGCTTTCTACACAAAAGGCTCCAGTGCCTGGATTAAAAGAGTACTTTTCTATCCATTTTCTAATTTCTTCTTGACATCTTTCATAGGACATTGAATCCCATCCATTAAATTTAATACATTCAAGATCATTATTGATATCATATATTAAATCAATGTCTTTATCAGTGAATTCTCTAATAACAAGTCTTTCTGTTTCTAAAATCATTTGAATCTCCCCCAAATCTCTACGAAACATTCTGGAATTATGCACTTTTCACTAGGCAATTTTATAAAATAAACTATATGAACTTGAAATCATTTTTACTCATTAAATATGATGGATGGTTCAGCCCTGTTGGTTGGTAAAACTCATCATGAGTATACTTAAATCCAAGTTTTTTAAGTAGCTTTTCTGATGCCTTATTATTGGGATTGTGCCCTGCAAAAAGTGAACTTACTTTAATGGTTTTAAAAGCATAATTCATAACTGCATAGCAAGCTTCTTCCGCTAGTCCAAGTCCCCAGTACTTTTCTTTTAAATGTATGCCCATTTCTAAAATGTTCATACTAAAATCGTAGGGTCTTAAACCACAACATCCAACAAATTCCTTTGTTTCTAGTAAATAAATTGGCCAATACTGAATTTCACTGTTTTCAAAGGTTTCTATTTCCTTCTTTAATCTTTGCTTTACTTCTTCCTCAGTCATATTTCCCTTAACAGTTATAAATTTTGTAACCTTAGGATTTCCCCAAAGTTCAGTAGCCTTTCCTATGTCATCTTCTCTCCATAATGAAAAGCCTAATCTTTCTGTTGTCTTAAAATACCCGTTCATTATAAATTTTCTCCTACCAAATATTTTATAAATTTAATTATAAAAATTATTTTATTTAGATAATATATTTGAATTTAAGAATAATTTTATTTATACTTAAAAGTATTTGTTATTTCTCTTTTAAAGTAATCATGATGCTGTATTACGAAATCACATATTGAAATATAGGCTTTCCGTTTTCATCCTTTTCATTGATATATTGAAATCCAATACTTTCATATAACTTACGAGCCACCTGATTTTCTTCAATTATACTTAGGTATACTACGTTTACTTCATATTTCTTTGAAACTATATCGATAAGTTTTACCATTGCAGCTTTACCAAAGCCTCTACCCTGATATTTTTCATCTATCATTATTCTATCAATCCAAGTATCCCTATTGGGTCCAAAAGATCCATACATGGCAAAGCCAACAACTTCCTCACCATTATACACGGCCACTGGCTGCCATTGACTATAAATACTTGCTTCTTCTAAACAATGATCCACAGTTTCAATAAACTTCTCCTGTCCATGCTTTAACTTTATATTTCTAACTTCGCTTTCATTAGTACTATCAATAGCTTTAAAATGTATATTTTTCATAGTATTTTCCCCCAATGTTCCCAATAGCTTCATAAGCTATACTTATATAGTTTTATAGTTTTTAGTTGTTTCTTCCTTGTCATGGAATGAACTTTCTACTTCCTACCATAAGATATCAGAATACATGGACTTTGAATAATATAAGCTTTATCCTTATTATTTATAACATAATCTCTTATTTTAACCTCACCCCTAACATAAGTTTCAGCTTCCGCTTCACTTAAGCCTCTACTTATAAGACTAGCTTTATATTCTACGACCTCATCTTCAGATAACTGTTTGTTCCATCCCCAAGCTGAAGTAACTGCAGTAAAATGCTTTTCATGTTCTTCTTTATCCCCAAAAGGGTTTATAAATTTAACCCTATCATTCATTCTAACTCCAACATTGTTTAATCCTAATTCTTGCATTAGTACAGGAATTTTAACTCCAATTCTATAGTCTCTTCCTCCGTTTTCTAATTCCTTCTTGTACATTTTACGATGTAAAGGTATCATGCCAAGTTCAGTATAATCTAATCCGCTAAAATACTGACCTGTCTTTTCAATTTCTAAATCGCCTTCCATACAAATCACAAGACCATCCTTTACAACTGATTGAACCATTTTTTCAAGAACACCTTTTGCATTAGGGATATGCCTTAAAACTGCTTGAGATATAGCTATATCATAACTTTCCCTTGCTACATATTCGTTTAAATCTGCCTTTATAAAATTAGTAACAAAGGTTGACTCTGCAAAAATCTTTCTTGCATCCTCTAACAGTGTCTCACTAATATCAACTCCAGTGTATGTGCTTCCCTCTGGTAACAGTGGCATTAGTAATAATCCAATATATCCAAAGCCACACCCAAAATCTATCACATTTACTGGTTTATTAATTTTCCAAACCTTTTCAACGAGAAATTCTATATAATCCTCATTACACCACCCAGTGCGGATAGCTTTTAAAAATTCTAATCTTCCATTCCAATATGCTTCTTTCATAACTTTTCCTCCATGTTTTACATTAATCGTAGTCAATATACCCTTTTCTTCTTGCTACTAAAGTTGAAATCCAATTTATTAGATGAAAGAGAATAGGCAGTAATAATATATTTGGAGTAACCAAGTTCGCTCTAGTTGCTATTGCTCCAACAATTATCATCCACAAGGAATTTAAAATAGAAAAATATAATTGTAGCTTAAAATACTTTTCATTATTTAAAACTATCATTCCACTTCTTTTATTGTAGATGGTTACTTTATTTCTAAATAGAAATGCATATACTAGATACACTACTCCAAAAATACTTATAAAAATATTATACTTACCCAAACTAATCCCTCCACACTATTTGTTGAGAATTTAATAGTATCAGTATATTTAAAGCTACTAAAGACTTATTACAAATCCTGTTTTCACATTTCTTTCAAATCCCACAGTTTCATAAAATCTTAATGTTTCCTCTCTCTTTGAGCCAGTTAAAAGCATTACCTTATAGCAGTTATTTTTCTTAGCAATATCAAGAGCTAAATTTAAAGCCTTAGTTGCATAGCCCCTTTTTCTATAGTTCAAATCTGTAACAACATTTTCTATCAATCCATAAGGCCTTAGATTTCTAGTAAGATTTTTTATAATTGCTATGTTACATGAAGAAACTATCTTCCCCTCTACTTCAGCCACAATATAATAAAGATTTGGATCTTTATAAATAGAGTCCCATATTTCTTTTAATTCACTATTATTACTAACCTCAGGATCATTTGGTTGCAGCTGCCTATAAAGTTTTAATATTTCTTTTAATTCTTCATATCTAGCTAAACGCATAACCTCACTCATGAAAAACCCCCATTAATATAGTTTAACTTTGAACTCAATTTCACACTATTTGTTTCCTTACTTTCAGTCTATGTTTTAAAATCTCGTTAAAAATATATAAATTTTAAGGTATATTATAAGGACTTACCTTAAATCACCTTGCAAGAAAGTTATCCTATAAATATTGCTTGGTTTAGTTCAACAAATTTCAACTTTACCATAAATCCCTATCCATATCGCTTCTTGTAAGTACCTCTTTATTTTCATAAGGATAACTACACAATACGCTATCTAAAAATTTAATTCCACAAAAGTATTTGCATATTGAGGTCCCTTTTATCGCACATTTATGTTCATTGGTTTTTTCAGCAACGTTCCAGGGACATTGAGTCTGTGCCCAATCAACACCCTCACTTGCCAAATCTATATCTAAATTTCCACCACTTAATGCTTTTACTCTATCATCCATATTCTCTTCCCCTTCTTTAATTCCCCATTACACGCATAAGAAACGTGCAATATACTACAAATTTTTAAAGCTTACTATGCTTCATAAGTACCGCTTGTATTTATATATTTATAACAAGAAATATTGTTATAAATAAAAGAATATAACAATATATAGTATTTATGCGGGTTTTAAGGCCTTTATGAATTCTTATGCACTTCTATAGTAACTCCTTTAATAAACCTCACTCTACACTTTTATAGTTATTAATCATATGTTTTACGTCAACATCACTATATAAAAACTCAGATGATTCTATTCCGTATATCCACTTTTTAAAGAACACACTTAAGTCAATGTTTGAAACTTCTTCAATTGCCTCCCTGAAGTCTTCAAAATCAACTTCTTTATCCCTAAACTTATTTAAGAAATTTCTTATAGCCTTGTAAAAAACTTCATCCCCTAAAATTTCATTAAGTAAATATAGTACCCATGGTCCTTTGGTGTAGCTATTATGACCTATTTCATATTTCCCATAGTTACATATAGGTGTACTAAAGTTAATTTTGTCTGCATTAACACTTTCAATAAATAAATTTCTATAGAGGTCCATTTTTGCAGTAAATTCTTTATACCGGTAAAATTTCTTAATTGCTAGTGCTTCAAAATATGAAGCAAAGGCCTCATCGAAAAATCTAGTTCTTTGTATATCATGTTTTGCTTTAACATTCCAAGCATGTCCAACTTCGTGATATAAATGAGTTAACTTTTTAGCATCCCCACTAAATCCATGCTCCTCCATTAAAATATAGTTATCTCCTGCTTGTGAACCATAAGATTCTTTTACCTCAATTACAGTAAAATGTTTACCCTCTTGAAAATCTCCAAACAAGTCTTCAAACAACTCAAACGTTCTTCTTATTTCCATTATTACAATATTTTCAGCATTTGCTTTATGTTCTGGAAATACAAATATTTTTAGGTTACTATCTTTGTCTTCTACAATTGAATAATCCGCAGCAGTAATATCAAATCTCCAGGTAGAGGAAACACTTGCATAGTTAAAGATGCTATAATCATTTGTTTCTGTAACATTTCTCAACACTCCCCCACATGCCACCTTATAGACCTTAGGAACCTTTACTAAGATGTTATAAGTAAATTTATTTTCATAACTCTTTAAAATACTTATAAAGCTTGGCTCTGCAATAATAGGATAAGCATGGCAATCAGGCCGAAGAATAGAAAACTCTTTATGAATTTTATCTTTTACGTATGCCATTACTTTTGAATATCCATTAAGACTTCCTTCATATTCAATTGATATATTTATTTGTTCATTAGGTTGCAAAGCTTCACTTAAACTTATAGTTATGTAATTTACTAGGTAATTTTCTTCGTCTTCTAATGAAACCTTTTCTTGTAAAAAAGCTAAACTTTCGTTTTCTGTATTCCTAATATTCTTTACATTTAAATCATGATATAACATTATACTTAATTTCTTAAAAGCTTCTTTTGTATCATTAAGTATAGTGATAGTTCCTTGTGAATTAAAGAAACCCTTTTCTGGTTCAACTTCAAAATGCAAATCATAGTTTGTAATTGTACATAATTCATAATCCCCTTGCAAAATTAACACCGTCCCAAATTAAATGCTAGTTTGCTATTTATCTTCATAAAGTTTATATCTATATTCATGGATTCTTATTGACTCTTTCATTGCTACTCCCCAAAATAATCGAGCCAATCAACAGCTTCCCTGTTATTCTCTCTCAAAATACTATTGCAGTGTCCGACATGATATTGTATATGTCTTATCTGCATGAAGATCACATCTAAATTTGTAATCTTATCATATAAAATGCAATTATCTCCCAGCCAAATATCATCCTTGTCCCCAAAGAAAACTTCAGCAGTTTCTTTCACAAAATTTTTATATTCCTTTATATCACTTCTAGTCAGCTGATTTTCAGGGTCGTTATCTAACTCTGGATAAACCTTCTTATCTGCAAATGCTTCTATAAAATTCTCATTTTTTGTTCTCAGCCAAAAGTTTATTCCTGTAAAGGCATGTAATAATTGTTGCCAAAAAACAAATCCACCCTTTTTCTCATTCCACAAGTCATCTGGACATTTTTCTATCATTTGTTCTAACATAGAAAATGATAAGTTAAACTGTTTTTTAGCTATATTAACCATAGTTTTACCCTGCATTTTTATACTCCTTACTTAAAACTTATTTTTATATTAATATCAAAACACTTTTCAAGAAAATCATATTACAAAAGATTTTAACCTTTAAAATTTCCAAAAATAAATTATTCTTGGCCCCTTAGACACTCTATCACCAGTCCTAGGTATTTTTATTACCTTCACTGGCTCTACATTTAAAGTCCAGTCCCCGATTATCTTCTCATCAATCATGTGGTGTTCTGGATAGTTTGCATTATCTTTTGGGCAATCCCACATATAAGGGAAACTTAAGATTGCCATTTTAGAAGTTCTCATAACTTCTTTAAATGCCTCCCTCTGCTTTCCACCTAAATGCTCCCATACCTGTAATGCAATGAATAAATCATATTCCTTATCCTCTATTGGCCATGGTGTTACCGTTGCATCATGCTCATACTGTTTTGCTACATACTTTTCTGGCCTTCCCCATACATCGTAATCTGGCTTAACCATAATGTCACAGTTTTTCACTATAGTTTGAACCGATGGTCCTAGTTCCAAAACCTTTTGTATATGGTTATTTTCCTTAATAATACCTATAACTTCGCTAAAATACGCCCATCTCCCTTCATAATAACTACCATGAGAACCCTTCAACAATTCCTGAAAATCAGAATAATTCATCAATTCCATACAATATACCCCCATACAAAATATTTCTCTTATTTGCTACTCTAAAAAAATTTATAGTAGATTACTCTATATAAAATTATCTTTACCAATAAAATCTAGCATTTTCCCTCATGTATAAGTCATTTTTCTTTTACCACTATTTATATTTTATCACATATACTGTAAACCAAGAATTGAAATCTAAATAAAAAATAGAATTTACTATAAAAAGAGAAAAGCTAGAGTCTTAGTCTTAATTAGACTAAACTCTAGCTCTTCTCTCCATTGTTCAAGGGAAAATCTGCGATTTAAAGTAAGTTAAATTATTTCTTTTATATCTTCTCCATTATTTAACAAAGAAGTTCATAAATATTGTTATTATACCAGCGTTAAAAAAATCTATAAATAAACTTCCTACTAAAGGTACAATGAAAAAGGCTTTTGGTGCTGGGCCAAACTTTGTTACAATAGCCTCCATATTTGCCATTGCATTTGGTGTAGCTCCCATTCCGAAACCACAGTTTGCAGAAGCCATTACAGCTGCTTCATAATCCCTCCCCATTAAATTGAAGGTTACAAAGTAAGCAAATAAAGCCATTAGTACTGTTTGAGATAATAACATTATGATTAAAGGTAATGCTAAATCCGCTAACTGCCATAGTTGTAATGCCATTAAAGCCATGGCTAGGAATAATGATAATGCAATATTTCCTAAGATATCAATTTCATCTCCATAAATTTTAAATTTACTAGTAGAATCTGATAAATTTCTTAAAATAGCCGCAGCAAACATAGCACCTATATATGGTGGAAATGTCATGCCTGTTTTCTGAAGTAATGCTGAAATGATTGTCCCAATTCCCATAGCTAGAAAGATTTGTGCTGTTGCATTCATAAAGTTATTAGGAACTAATTTCTTAGTATTCCCCTCTTCAGTAGCTGCACTTTCTTCATGAGCTACTTCTGAAAAGCTTTTCTTTTTTGCCAGAAGATTATTCTTATCTATTAATCTCTTAGCAATAGGTCCGCCAATCATACTTCCCATTATAAGACCAAAAGTTGCTGATGCAATGGCTACAGTGGTAGCTCCCACTGCTCCTGCCTTTTCAAATACCGGTCCAAAGGCTCCTGCTGTTCCGTGTCCTCCTACCATAGGCACAGAAGCTGTAGCAAGTCCTATAAGTGGATTCAGTTTAAATAGTTTTGCTAAAAATACCCCAGTAAAATCTTGAAGAGTTACAAGGGATACTGAAATGGCAAGAAATATGAAAACTTGTACTCCACCCTTTTTTAACAGCTTAAAGCTAGCTGTAAACCCAATAGTTGTAAAAAATACAGTCATGAATAGTTTTTGTAGGGTTGCATCCATTTCTAGAGTTAACATACCCGTTTGTTTCAAAATTAAAGTCATTATTGCAAACAATAAACCACCTATAACTGGTGAAGGTATACAATATTTTTCAAGAAAAGTTGCTTTGCTTTTTATAAACTGTCCTATAAATAAAACTATAACTCCAATTGCTGCTGTTTGAACCATGTCCAATTTTAAAATCATATATTTCCCTCCTCCATAATTAATTAATATAAAATTAATTATAGCTAGTTACTACATCAAATAACAAAATACTACGGGAAACTTCCGAAAAATATTTTTAAATTTTCTAATTATTGATAACTATCTGTAATCAAGGTATGACTAATGGCTTAATATGATTTTTATAACCATATATTCAACGGTAAAATGCTTTGAATTTATGAGTATTTTATTTGCTTTAACACCATTTTACGAGCTTATTTCTAATTTAAAAGAGATTTGAGGTTTATATGATATTCTGTGGCTTCAAAGGTTGTATTATACTTTAACTTTATTTAATCCCCAAGGAATTATAGAAGGTCTTTAATCCAACCTTCTTATTAATTAATGAACAAGTTAATTTTTAGTAGCAAATTTGAAAGTAGAATTAACTTAGTTTTGCAATAATGCCTTCAATAAACTTTTTCACGCTAATCTTCCCAGGCTCTTCAGCAGGATTATTTATATGCCTAATCTCTTGTCTTATTTGTTTAAAATCAAAAATCAAGGTACTGTATTCTGTGAAAATGCTGTTGCTATAATCCTCACAGCCCAATTCCGCTATAGTAGTAAAGGCCTTTTGAATTGTTCTTCTCACTCTTTGTTCTAGAGCCTTCTTGCTTGCAGCAGTATTTTCTTTAATCCCCTCTTCTTCAACAACTTCTTCATATATGTCTTGCAATACATAATTCAAAGAAGGATTTTTCCTTCTTTGCTCTAATATTTTATAAATAATCTTTCTTAAATCATTACTTCCAATTACCGCTGAAATTCCTATGTCCGTAAAAATATTAGTTATTTTCTTATCTATATCCAACTGTTCAATTGTATTAGCTCCACTGTCCTTTAAGTTTAACACAGCATCTTTAATTAAATTCAATGAATTTTCTAGGTCAATATTCTCACATACACCCTTAATAACCTTTATAACTTCTATATTGTTAATAGGTTTGCTTATAAAAAACTTTATTCCACTCTCATAGGCTCTTGATACTAAAGCTTCATCTTCCACTTGAGATATCATAATGAACTTTCCTTTATACCCCATTTTAGTAGCAGAATTTATAGTTTCAATACCATCCTTAACAGGCATTAATAGATCTATAAGCACAATACTAGGGTTATAAAACAAGATTTCTTGCGCTCCATGCTCACCACTGTCTAATTCGCAAATTACACGACCTAAATTATTCTTTTTTATTATAATTCCAAGCATTTTTCTTATGTTAACATCATCATCAATTATTAAAAAAGTCTTTTCCATACTTATCACCTGCTCAATGAATTTTTAGGAATTCTCACTAAAAATGTAGTTCCTTCCTGTAATTTTGACTCTACAGAAATAGCTCCCTTTAAGTTTTCAATAATATTTTTTACATGAGCTAATCCAATTCCTGTAGAAGAGGTCCCAGTTTCCTCCTGAAATTTTGTTGTAAAACCTGGGTTGAATATATAAGGCAGCACTTCTTCTTCAATTCCACGTCCATTGTCTACGACTTTTATGTATATGTTTCCGTCCCTTTCCTGTTCTATGACATCGATATTGCAATTGTCCTCACAGGCTTCTATACTATTTATAATCAAATTATTTAATATTGCAAACAGGCTATAGTAAGGTATTATTTCAAAATTCTGTTCAAAGGAAAAATGCAACTTTACTTGAAGTCCATTAGCATTAATATATCTAGTTGTATTATCCCTTATAATTGTAAACACTGTGGATAAGGTCATAACCTCTTGATTTTCCACACTATTAATTAAGTCTTCTAATCCACTTGTAACCCTATGATAATCTTTTTTAATTTCATGTACTTCTCTAGCAATATTTAAGGTTTTTTCCTTTAATTTTTCTTCATGGCTATATTCTTCGTATAAACTATAGCTTTCTCCCATGACCTTTTCTATATCCTTCATAGATTTTTTCAAATAGAACATCTCACTTTGAATGTTAGACATTAACAAATTTAATTGAGAATATCTTTCCTGATGCTCTTTTTTTAAAATATATAATTTTTCTTTTTTATGAGCTAAACTTAATAGATAAACTATTAAACTTCTTATAATGGCCGCTAAAACAATTACCTTAAGCACCTTAATACTTATATTTCTTCTTATTAAAGCTTCAAAAATATTGCTTAAAGAATCTAAAGTTGCAAGAAGCAAGAAGCTATAGATAATATTCTCCTTATGTTGTCTAATTTTAGTTGCCTTTATTAAAGTTCCTAAAATTAAATAATATAAAAATGATGGAAAGTTAAAAATCAATCCTTGATAAATTTCAGCTTTAAACAATAATACACTTATAATAGTTCTTACAAATAACACGCCTATTCCACAAAATACCCCTAAGGTAATTTCTTCAATATCTTCTCTTGTTAAAATAACAAAGTTGAAAATAATAACCCCTATTGAAAGTTTTAAATCACTTTGAAAGGGATAAAAGTACACCTGAGCAAACAATGTTATTAATAGTACAATAAAAAAAAGCTTCTTTTCCTTCAACTTATTCCCCTCATTTACTAATAAAATTCTTTGTATAAATTTCTATAATACTGCAATATGAAGTTTTTATATTAGTTTTCTATAGGTATATTTCTTCATAATTAAATAATGAACAAGTTCATTTTGTGAAGCTGCTTTGGCAGCATTTTGGGACTAAACAAAGGTATCTTTGAATTTTTAGCAAAGAAAAAGGCACTCCATCTCTCTAAGATTAGTGCTTCTCTCAACCCAGTAATTAATTTAATAGCTTAAAGCTGAGAATATATACATAACTTAACATTAAGCCTTTAAATTTATTATTTATATTATATCATAGTAATTTTAAAAATAAACCTATAATCTAGCTTAGGCATCTTCAAAAAATGAATAAGTCAGTATGCTTGTCTATTTTGTGTTATACCGCGTCAACAGAACCCTTAGATAGCTCTACTATCTAAGGAACCTCTTTCCTTGTCTAACTCAAAATATACTTCACATCTTTGACTTGTTATTTATTTTCAGATGCCTTATCTTACTCTATTCTTAAAAGGATACTCTACTTGTTTTGTAAAAACTCCTTATGCTCAGTGACAAAGTCCCGCCCCATGTTTTTAAGATGCTTTTTAATAAAGGTCTCTGAAAACTCCTCTGGGGTAATTCCATAACAAGCTAAAGCATCAGTGTAATACATGATTACATCTACCATCTCTTCTACAAAAGCCCGCCTTACTTCAGAGTCATTCATTATAGCTTTTTCCCCGCGCTTTTTAATGATAGCTATAACCTCTCCCATTTCTTCAATGAGCCACAACAAACTGCTGCGTCCATTTTCAGGGATTAAAGGCATCCATTTTCCTTTATATTTTTCTTGTAATTCATTTTGCATTGACATAATTTCTGATATTGTTAAATCTGACATAATACACTCCATATTATTTTATTTTTTCTTATGGTTATAAAGGCTTTACATTTCCAAGGCAATAATATAATTAAATAGCTATAAAAAGCCATAAACCTTTAAGGGCTAATTCATATTTAAGCATCTTCACACCTTTGACTTCCTTTAAATTGCCTATTAATACAATTTTACTATCCAATCCTCACCTGACTTATTTCTCTCATACATAAATTCATTATAATTATCCGAATCAAAAACCTTTAGTAACTCCATAAAGTCATCCACTAATGCATAATCCTCTAATGAGTCCCTATGGATCCACTTCATTTCTCCTTCATCAGAAGAAACTAAAGTGCCCTCATATTTATCTGTCTTAAAGAGCAATACAATATATCTTTCGTCCTCATCTGTCTGAAATTGTTTAACTCCACATAGTTTAGGGTCTTTTATATTTAGCCCAGTCTCTTCATAAATTTCACGGATAACAGCCTGAACAAAGGATTCCTCCTTTTCAACATGTCCCCCTGGAAAGGTAAGTCCATGCCAATCTTTTTTCACCCTATCTTGAAGCAAAATCTTATCCTCATCATAAACCATACACAAAACTGTTACTATTGCCTTTTCACACTTACTCATTTTTATCTCCTTTTGTACTTAGTCCTCTTCACTTTCTCGTGACATTTCCAACTACAAGCTATTTCTTATAATAATCCGTAAAAATAATGGGCTAATAACATTTTTCCCATTATGCTTATCATATCTTATGTGATTTTCTCTTATGCCAAGTTTGTTAATTCCACAAGCTAACATTAAATTTCTAGTTTTCAGGAACTGTAATACTTCTTAAATACCTGCCTTGTCCTTGAATATTATCCGGTGCTTCAACAAAGGCTTCTCTCACTAAATATTCATTGGTTGCCCCGAAAATTTGGTGCCATAACTCATTTGCTATTTCCTTTATATCCACCAAATGTGTTACTGGTGTTAACTTTGTTGCGTTAGTTTCAAAGCTTTTAAAAATCTCCTTAACTTCTGGAAAAATATTGTTAAGAATAATATCTGAGACTTCCTTAACAACTGTATCCATTTCAAAGTCATAAAATACTGGAACCTTCACTGAAATACTATTATCACTTTCCTTTATGGTAAGGTACTCTAATTCTTCCAAGAAATGAGCTAAATCCTTCTCCTGTGGTGAAAGCTCAGTATACTGTATGTTTTTATTTGTTACATTGCATATTAACCTGCCACAGTCATATGCCATTTCTTTATTTTTCCTATCCAAAATTTTGTTATAGGCTATATTCACACCTCCAAAAGGACTTGATTCACTAAAACCCTTTTGTGCAAGCCTAAGAAATCTAAACATGTCTTTTCTTGAACCATTTAAATCTCCAAAGCTATTAAAGGTAAAACCACCGCTTCTGTAGTTATTGCTACTACACAAGATTTTATTGCTATGATTTTCAACTAAATCACTATTTTCATATGCAACTATGATATAATCTCTGTTTGCTGGCTGTAATTTTGATGCGCAAAAGGTATTTTTTTCTGTGAAAAAATCAAATGCTGTACCGTCAAAAATCTTGTCACAAACTACATGATAAAGTATGCGCTGATGACTATGGTGTTTTGAACATTTTAGCTCTAAAACTTTTTCATAAAGTTCATCCTTCAGCTCTATTACTTTTTTACCAATAACCTCACCAATGTCATTAAGGTAATTCTCCATGTCAATAACATCTTCTTCTAGAAAAATTGGGAATGTAACTCTATATCCATTGTTTCTAGCCTCTATTGCATTAATGAACTGAAGACTATTAATTAGATCAATTGCCACCACATCTTCTAGATTTAACCTCTTTGCTATTTCCCGACTATTTATAGAAAAGGGTTTGTTTTTAGCAATTAAGTACAAGATTTCAGAAGCATATTTTTTATTGCATACATAAGCTGGATTATAATCATCATATTCCCCAACATCTCCGAAAAAATAAAAATTCAGTTTTTTATTAATCATTTTAACTTCCCCAATCCCCATAAGATTAGTAATAATTAAACTACTCATACCTTTATTTCATTTTTATGTATTATTTCTTGAATATTGCAGACCAAAGTCAAAGTATAAGTTATATCTACATAAAACCTACCATAACTCCCTTAAGACCTTTTAAAAGCAAATAGAATAAATCTTTGATCTTAAGGCTTTTTCCTATTAAACTTGGTCATGCCCTTTTATCAAAAACGCTACCAGCATTTTTTCTAGGACTTTATTTGCTTCACTGTTAACTATTTAAACAATAATCACTAATCCTTTAGAAATTTACCCATTATAATGGAATCTATATATCCTTCAGTTGTTTTGATGGATTTTTTTCTTCTACCTTCTTCAGCAAAACCAAACTTTTTATAAAGACCAATGGCTGGTATGTTGTTCTCAAAAACTTCTAGCTCAATTTTTTCAACATGATTTAAGTCACACCACTCAATGATCTTTTTCATTATCATACTACCTAAACCCATTCCGGAATACTCCTTTAAAATAGTTATACCAAAGGTTACAGTATGATTTAGCTTACTCTTGCTGCTCCTATCTAAAGAAGCTGAACCTACCATTTTGCCCTGAATTTCTGCAACTAAAAAAAGTGCAGTGCTTAATATGTATTGTTCTTCTTGCTCCACAGTAATATTAAATTCGTCAGCCGTTGATGGGAAAAATGGAGATTCTTCCATAACTTGCTTAACCATCAATATCATTTCTTCAGCATCCTTAGGTTCTGCATCTCTAATTATTATATTTTTATTGTTTATTAAATCTTTTATCATTTTTTCTCCCCCTCATGTCTTATAAGTTTTAGTTAACGAATTAACCAGTTTGCATATCAAAATATTAATTATCATTTCAATTACTTTTTTATTATTTATTCATTGTATAATGGCTCTTCAATAAATGTTGGATAAAATTTATTGGTTTTTATATATTCTATTAACTTCTCATGAATGTAAGGTACATAATTAATATTCTTCAATTCTTCTATTTCCACCCATTTTGTATTACTTGTAACCGCTGGATTATTAGGGTCTATATCTGGTACAGATGGTGGCTTAATCTCATAGTTTCCATTTAGAAAACAACTAAATACAAGACTTATATGTGGTGTTTCTCCATAAATAAAGTTAGACTTATTAGGCTCATACTCATATACATATATCAAGTCACCTACAATAACATCTAAACCTGATTCTTCTCGTATTTCTCTCACCACAGCTTGTTTAACAGTTTCCCCTATTTCAACAGCACCACCAGGTATATTGTAGTATTCACCATTTCCAAATTCATTTAATAAAATCTTGTCATTGTTAATAACTATACCTCGTGCACTGACTCTTATATGAAAATTCATTAAATTCCTCCCCATTAATGACCTAAAAATTTCTTATGTTAAATCATTTATCTGCTTAATCAAAATTATAGTTCCCTCTGATATTCTATAGAATTAACTATAGTATATTGATATATGAAATCTTAAAACTTGGATAATTTTAATATATAGCCACTATATCTCTTAATATCTCTATATTTTTATCCATATCTCCCCAAAACTCTAATCTATGACCAACTCCATAAATTTGCTTTAAATAAATATTTTCTTTTTTACAATGATCTTTTAGAAGTTCAGCATTTAACTGCTTATCCTCTGTGCCTGCAACTACAGCTATAATGCCTTTTCCATATTTAATGTAAGGTAAGGTTTCTTCTATGGGTGTCAAAAATATGTGTCTTGCTTTAATACATAGTTCTTCCTCAATCCATCCAGCAATTACAGTTCCTAGACTTTTTGAAATAAATACTATATCATCATACTTCGGCAAGCCAAAGTTCTGTAATTGGGCTAAAACTGAATTCTTTATATCCCTTACACACTCTTCAAATGATTTATCCTGTTTAAAAAAATTATTATAATTAATAGCTATTTTTTCATATCCCCTAAGCTCAAATTTAAAACCAGCATAGTACAATAGCGGACAATCTACACTATAATTTGCTCCTGGAAATATCACAACCACTTTTTTATCCCCCAATTAATTCTCCCCCATATATATATTGTTATTAATGATGTTCATTATATCTTTTTAGTTATATACAAAGTAAAGTTAAATAATGCTCCTACATAACCACCATTGTGATTTATTAACTCCTCAATTTCTCTATTCATATTTTCAATAGCCAACTGGCTTAAACCATCAACTTTTGATGTAAAAGCTGGAACGGAATTGAGAACTTTTAAATATTGTTTAGCATTATTCTTTGTTTCTTCTGTGTACTCTATTTTTTCCACTAGTTCAAATAAACCAGATGCTTCAATCTCTGATTTTCTTTCATCATCCTCACATACTCCATCATGCTCTCTTCTTTGTGGTTTTTCACTATTTGTAGCATAGCTAGAAACATATTTGTTAACTATGCTATCAATATTTTCTCTTATTCCTATGGTTTCTGCTAATTCATCATTGCTTGAGGTGTACCAAAATAAAATAAGATACCCATTATCTTTCAAAAGTTCATGACATTTTTTGTACTTAATATTTTTATCTAGCCAATGAAAGGCCTGGGCTGAATATATCACATCAAACTTTTCATCATTGTCCACTTGCCACTGCTCAAAAGAAGCTATATCTACCGAAACCTTTGGATAGCTTGTACATTTATCCTTTAATATTGCAGCCATATCTTCTCCAAGTTCTATAGCATTTATAGCAAATCCTTTCTTTGCAAATTGTACAGTTGCTTTTCCTGTGCCTGCACCAATTTCTAATATCCTATTATTCAAACTTAAATCAGTTTTAAAGATAATATCTTCAATTAACTTCTCTGGATATGATGGTCTTATTTCATCATATATCTCAGCAATTCCTTTATAAGGTTCGATTTTCTTAATCATAAATTCCCCACCGCCTATATATCTTTAAATAATTATATAGTGTACATAAATCCTCTAAGTAAACTATTTCTTTTCTATAATTTCTCTACTCATGTGTCAGAGCTACCACCCTTAGATAATTAAAGTTGAAATCGCTGCTTTATCATCTTAGCAACCATTTCTGGTGAAAGATTTGAATTGTCTATTTTTATGTAGTTATCATAAGGAATTTCACCCTCATTGCTTACACATCTGTATTTTATGCTGTCGTTTATTAATCTTTGGTTAGATGCTTCAATATCTCTCTTTGATGCTTTATTTTTCAGACGATTTTCAGTAGCATTCCTTTGTAGTCTAATTTCTTCAGGCGCCACAAGCTCCACAAAAAATATATCTGCATTGTATTTTTTGAAAATATTGCAAACACCCTCAACATAATCCCAATCTGCCTGTTGGTCAAAGGCCCACATATATGTAAAAATCATTCCATATTGCTGAGAACTTGCAAATTCCTCAAAAATAACTTGTCTTATTTTACCGATAGCCTTTCCATTGAAATAGCCAAATATATCTAGTACGGGTTCAATAATCATATGATTGTGAAATAACCGCAAATCTGTAATTTTGGTAAGTTCTTGTCCAACAGTCATCTTACCCACTGCACTATCTCCAACAATAAAAACTAATTTCAAAATAACACCTCTTTTATCAACTATGAATAATATTTACTCAGTTATACTTGTTTAGCTGGATTATATCTATCTCCATATTTTTCTTTTGCCATTTTTGTGTACTTCAAAATGAAATCTGATTTAGCACTGGTATATCCATCTCTATTATGCTTATATTTATCCATAAGTCCTAATTTTAGCTTGCCATATTCATCAGCAACCTCTTTATGCTCCAAAAGGTAATCCCTAAAATATAATTCATTCCAATTATCAAAGTTGCGAACATGCAAGTGATATACCTTTTCTGCAAACCCTTCTTTTGTATAACCTTTATTAAAGGATAATTGCAGGTATGGACTTTCTTGAGATGACATCAATGCCCAACCACACTGACTTAAAATATTCTTGAATTTTTCAATATTTGTTTCAGAATCTACTTCTAATAAAATATCTACTGTAGGTTTAGAAATCAAGCCTTCAACTGCACTGCTTCCTATATGACTAATACGCATGATATTTTTATTATCAAGACAATTTAAAAGTTCTTCCTTCTCAATTTCATACCAATGCTTATAGTTATAGTTATGTTCTTTTAAAATGATAGGAAATAGCTCCCAAAGCTCCTCCAGTGTCATTTCTGATAATTCTTTCCCCATATTCATACCTCCATGAAATAAAAGTTAAATTATATTAATTTGCTATTAATTTTAATTCTTAAAAACATCCATTTCTAAGTTAATCATTAATCTGCATTTTTATTATAAATTCCTAGTTTCTTATTTTAGAATGCTGAAATAACTTTCAGCCTATTGACTATCCTTATTTAACTCCTTATTTACTTGTTGCTGAACTCTTCCAAATGAGATTTCCTTATTTTCTCCACCTAAGGTTAAAAAACTCTTTGCCAAATCCTCAACGGTAGGCTCTAATACATGCATAAATTGGTCATAGGCAAAATTAAATTTAGGATCATTTTCATCTTGTCCAAAAACAGAATATAAAAGTTGCTCAATCATTTGATCCATTCCCCATAGTTTCAAATGCAGTAGTTCATGTATAATCAATGCTTCTAAATTAGTTTGCTTTGGATTGTAATTATTTATCATTAATATGGCTTTTCTGTCCGTCACATCTATTTTAATATCACCACTTTTACGCCACTCTGTATTAACAATCTCATATTTTATATCCCAGTCTCTTAGCCTTAAAACATATTGCCATTTTGTTAGATAAGTTTCTATTAATTCTTCATCAAATTTCATAAATACTCTCACCTTTAATTTTAATATTTTAATAAGACTCTTTAATAATCTTTTTATTTATAAAGCCTAAAGATTATTGTAAATTCTTTCTTTGCTTCATAAGCAAAGCCTATCTTTTTCTTAACAACAACTTGAAATGTCTTGAAAATTTATTTGTATTATCAATATCATAATATTCTATTTCTTCAACAGGTATTTTTACAAATTCATAACCTACGAAATACTTCTTTATATCTTCTATATCAACATAAAAGTGTGGAACATTTCTTTCGGTATCATGTTCATCTCTTAAAATTGTATTTTCATCAACTCTTACATATTTATCAGCATTCTCATATGCTGTTGAGTTCTTTGAGTTTAAAGTTATAAATAACTCTCCATTTCTTTTCAGTATACGAGTAATTTCTTTTAGTGATTTTATAAACCCTTCTGTGTCAGTGTGGTAAATTACATTATAAGCCATAATGCAGTGAAAGGTTTCATCCGGAAATGGTAACTTAAGCATATCACCCTGCTCTATTTGAATTTCCATCTGTTCTTCCCTAGCCCAACTTCTCAAATGATTAATTCCACTTTCCGACAAATCAATTGCACTTACCTCGTATCCTTGCTTCGCAAAATACATAGAATGTCTTCCTAACCCACATCCCAAATCTAGAAATTTACTATATCCCTTTGATTGCCAACTTTCAGCTAAAAAACTTGCTTCAGTGGTTGGCACTAACCAATAATCTATTTCATTTTTATCCCAATCCCATGCTTTTGATTTAATCATATTTCCCCCACTACCTAATAAAATTAACTTGTGCTAATGTCATATATCTATTTTCATTTCCATTACCTTAGTAAATACAATCAAACAAACTAACCTGTACTGATTGATTATACTTTGTCTTTATCTCAGCAATCTTTAGTAACTCCTCTAAGTAAAGTATTTCTTTTTTCTTCTTCTGTACCTCTAATAATCCTAAAAATACCTGGGCAGTTAGTATGCAATCTGCCAAGGCTCTATGCCTATTTTCAGGTATTTCTAAGTTTAAAGCCTGAGCTAAGGTATCTAGTTTATAATTTTGCAAATCAGGTAATACATATTTTCCAAGTAAAATGGTATCCATTATAGGAGTTTTAGCAATAGCTTCATACTTTTCTGTATGATGTGATAAGATATTTGCTTCATACTTTGCATTTTGAGCTATAAATACATAATCCTTTTTTCCACATGAATTATTAACCTTTCTCATAACCTCATCTATGCAGGGCTTTCCTATTAAATCCCTATCTTTGATTCCAGTTTGAATTATACCTCGTTCTGTAAGATGACATCCTTCAGGTGGTTGTATAAGCCAACTTATAGAAGCTTTTTCATCTATGCTAAAGCCCTGTACTCTTTGTATTCCTAATTCTATTGGTTCTGGAGAACGTCCCTTTGGAGTTACGGTTTCAAAATCTATCACCAAAAACTCCGTGTCACTTAATAATTTCTTAGCCATAATCCAGATTGTTCCTTTCATTTATTTCACTTTTCATTGTATTTTAACAATATTTTGAAAGTCTAAAGGCTCTAGCTTTTCTCAGGTTTTTGAGCAAGAAATAATTCTACTGTATCCTTGATAATTATTTCATTTCCCGATTCCTCAATTGCCGATTTTATCCTGTGAAAAAGCTGAGACTTTATTGTTTCTTCTAAGGCTATGTGATTTGAATAAGTATTAAGTAATTCTATATATTCAACTCCAGTCATTTTCCTCATATTATGGTATAGCTTAAACTCAGCATTAATAAAACCATATTCCTCTATTTTGCTTATACTTGAATATCTTGGTTTGTCTTGGTTATTGGATGCCTCAATACTCCACTGTGGTAAAAGCTCTTTATAAATAGCTTGAATTTTTTTATGTACTGGATTATCCTCGTGATTTGGTGATGGTTTATTCCAAAATAAAGCAATTGTACCTCCACTTTTTATTACTTTATAAGCCTTTTTATACCCATACTCTTCTGGTATCCAATGAAAGGCAGTAGCAGAATATAACATATCAAACTTATTCTCTTCACAGTCATAATCTTCAAAGGCACATTGAATAACATTAAAGTTGTCATAAGCTTTAAACTTTTCTCTTGTATAAGAAGCAAGATTTTCCCCTAGTTCAACTGCAGTTACCTTACAATTTGCCTTTAAAAAAGGTTCTGTTGCTTGACCTGTTCCGCAGCCTATTTCTATAAGAGACTTACCCTTAGTGATTTTGCCATATTCCATTATATCCTTGTATATTTCCGTTCCATAACTTGGACGTCTCTTTTCATAAGTTAAGACTGCCTCATCAAAGGTATATTTTAACTCCATATAATCTTCTCCTTCACAATAATTTTTCAGTATTTTGTCCATAAAAGAAATTTATAAATTCCTCTATTTATCTCTAGTCTATCTTTAAGGATGTTACTACAGGTAGTACAGAGCGACCATTCCACCTATCACCAAGTCCCAGTTCCCCTGGAGAATCATTCTGGTAATGTCCATTAATACCTTCAATATTAATACCACCATTTTCAGTAATTGTGATACTAGCATATAGTTCATCTTTATATAGAACTAAGTCTTTTATAAAGGGATACTGCTGGTGAATTTCTTCTGAATAAGAAAAATGCTCATGTTCAGGTCCAACCCAAATATAAGACATAGAATTAAGCCCAAAATAATAGGTTTGTCCAATTTTCTCAAGTGAATCTCCATGGTCATGTCCATTAATGCATAAAAGTACCTTTCTTCCTCTATCATTTATCCTATTAATTAAAGCTTTTACTTCAGCCTTGTTATGTACCCCTCTTTTAGCAAACTCATTTTCAAAACTATGATGGGAGAAAATCACATAATAATCACTACTATCAGTCAATTCATTTTCTAACCATTTTAATTGTTCCTCAGGAAGAACTGGATAAGCATCTTTTGTTTTGTTATAATTTCTCTTATAATATGGTTCATATCCCTCATCAGTTTTTATAAAACAGGTATCTAGTACAATAAATTTAAAATTGCCCTTTTTAAAGGAGTAGTAACTATTGTCCAGGTTTAAAAACTTCATCACATCTTTTCTTGGAACCGCATCAGAATCATGATTCCCTATGACATGATAAACAGGCTTTCCAATATCTAAAAGCATATGCAGTAAAAATTTATTTTCCTCTTTTGGTACACAGAAATCTCCAAGTTGAATAACAAAATCCAGCTGCTTATCTTTTACCTTAGTTATAAAATTTGGGAGCTTCTCAGCTCCATCATGAATATGGTCATAGTGTAAGTCAGCAAATACTGCAAATTTAACCTTTTCCATTCATTTACCCCAAATCCTTTTTTAGTTTACTATACTTCTAAATAATACTTAAAATTCTATTATACACCAATGTATCTCTATTTTACCATATTATTACTTGTATTTTATACCACTTATTTCTTAAATTTACACTTAAGAACCGTCTATTAAATTATAAGTTTGTTTGAAAAATTGTTTACCTTTATGCAAAAAGCCTGTAGACTTTTTTACGCCCTACAGACCTTAATCTCAATATATACTTAACATGGATATTTAACCTTAAATTTTTCTTAATTAGTTACTAAAAACTTTGTTATTTTACCATTGAAATTTCCTTCTCTAGGACATCAGCAAATCTTTGAATATAAGGTCCAAGCCCTTCTAGCCATTTTATAACTTCCTCATGATCTTTATACTTACTTGGCTCTTCCCTAATCCTTATAGTCTTCTCCATGACCTCAATGTCTTCAATTAGGTTGTTATCCAAAGCCCACTTCCCTGCTTTAGTTTTAGAAATGATTTTACCTGTCCTAAGGGTATAAATACATCTTGCAATATCTAAAAGCCACCCAGCAGAATACAGTCTTTTATCTGTTTTGGCTCCAAATCTTCTTATTGTATCATAATGTTTTATCACAGCTTCCAGGACTTCTTCTTTTCTTGGATAGGTAAAATTGTGCCTTAGTTCCTTACCATATAACAAATGACCCTGTTCAATTAATTCTATCATGGAAAAAGGATCAAAGCAGTATTTATTTGTTATTTTCTGACCACTAGTCCCCCAATATACCACTGTATCTGGATTATTATTAATGAATCCATCCAGTGTTAAAAATCCACCTTCAAAGGAAGGAAAGTACAAATTATTTCTATATTTCCTAGAAAGCTCTTGTCTTAAATTAAGTAATTCCTTTCCTTGAGTATCTGAAATTTCTGTTTCAGTTAAACATAATATATCAATATCACTCCACCCTAATTTAAAATCTTCAAGGACAACTGAACCATAAAGATATATTGAGGGCTTATTTTCTAGTAAAATATCCACTATGCGATTTTTAATTATTTTAATTGACTGCTGCATTTCTAAAACTCCTCATTTTAATAATAATCATATGAAACTAATATGCTCCTGCTCAGTTAGAAATTATAAAGGATGTAATAATAAAAATCTTCTTATCACATCCTTTAAAATAACTTCCTTAATTTATTTCACGGCAATTCAAATAATGTAGTTTAAACTACCTACTTAGGCATCTTCAAAAAATAAATAAGTTAGTATCCTCGTCTATTTTGAGTTATACTGCGTCAACAGAACCCTTAGATAGCCCACTATCTAAAGAACCAGTTTCCTTGTCGGCACAAGCTTGCTTGTGAGCTCAAAATATCCTTCACATCTTTGACTTGTTATTTATTTTCAGATACCTTAATTACTTTTTTTCTGTATCTATAAATATCGCCGCCTGATTTACTAACATGGTAAAAGGCTTCAAATCCTCGTTTTAATAATTCTTCCTTAGGTTTTCTCTTTCTGTTATCTTCACCAATACAATCAATTATATAACCGCCATCCTTAACAACCCTTGTTAACTCAGCAATTTCAGCATCATAATTATCCCCTACTACATGTCCAGACATTACAATATCAAAAGTATTATCCTCATATGGAATTTTCTCTACTGTGCCATCTAAAACTACGACATTAAGAATATTCTCAGCCTTTATTTTATCACGTAAATATTCTCGTAGTGCATCTGTTGGTTCACTGGCATAAACTCGTCTAGCCTTTTCAGCAGCAGCAAATGCAAGTCTTCCCGTACCACTTCCAATGTCTAGAACTACCTTATCCTTAAAATCAGCTAGGTCAAATAGAAAGTTCTTATCCCAATCATAGATATAATCACAGTTTTTATTCATGAGTTCAGGGTATACATAAACTATTGATGTTTCCATTTCTCCTATAACAAAAACTTCTGCTTTACGTACCTCTTGATGAGAAAGATTTTTAGGCACTTCATGAGTTAACTTTTCAAGGAAAACTCTACTCTCAGGGCACTTATGAAAAAAGTACCATTTTACTGCTGGATTGTATTCCAGTGCTATTGCTAAATTTTTAGAAAAATCCTTATCACTTAAATGATTTTCACACATCATTCTAATAATCCATCTATCCATAAGTAAAAACGAGTTGAAAGAAAATTCTTCTGGCTTGATCCAGTTATAATTCATATACTACTCCTCCATTTGTTGAGGGCTACAGCATATTCACCCGTTACATAAAATCTACTAAAGTCTACTATTTAGAGATTTTTTCCTTATTCACCGTAACCTGTTTTGTCATAAGACTACTCCAGTTTGTTATGTTGCTCCAAAGGCTTAAATTCCTGTGTAACGAACAGTACATATCAGCATTATCTTTTTTATTGATACTATGCTGATTCCTTGTATCTTGAAAGATTTATTGATGCGTTTTTATCCCTATCGATCCTGCTATTGCATGATGGGCAGGTAAAAACTCTATCTTTAAGTTTTAAATCTTTCTTTATTGTTCCACAACAAGAGCAGGTTTTGCTTGAAGGATAAAACCTATCTGCTTTAACAAATTCAATGCCATTAAATTTACTTTTGTATTCTAAAATACTCATAAACTTATGGAAACATTGTTCGCTAATAGCTTTTGATAAGTGTTTATTTTTAAGCATACCTTTTACATTTAAATCTTCAACAACTATTCTGCTTGGCTTGGTTTTCACTATTGCAGTTGTTGCTTGATGAATATGATTTAAACGTATATTAGAAAGCCTTCTTTGAATAAGTTTTATTTCTCTTTCCAGTTTTTTTATATTATTAGTTTTAGTGAACTTATAGTGGTTTTCACATTCCTTTCCTATTTGAATTTTACCTTTTTCATATTTTGTTGAAACTTGTCTTTGTTTTCTTTTTAATTTCTTTTTTAGTCTTTTAACTTCTTTAGTTTTATTAATATTTTTAAAGGGCTTATCTATATTTGAAACTATTGCTAACTCTTTAAGTCCAAGGTCTACACCTATTGATATACCGGTGTTTTCAGGTATAGGTTCCCTTTTCTCAACACCTACAGATATATACCAAAACTTCCCATCAAAACTTATTCTGGGATTGGTATATTTAATATCCATTGGTATCTGCTCTGCCGTCTTAATCCAACCAACCTTTTCAATCAATACTAAATTGTCTTTTACTTTTAATTTATGTGTATCATTATAGAATGATGGTTTGCTTTTTCTTCTACTTTTAAATTTGGGTTTATCCGCTAACCCCTTAAAGAAGTTTTTATAAGCATTGCAGGCATCTTTTACAGCCTGTTTTGCAACATTGTTAGATACTTCACTGAGCCAGTTAAGTTCGAATTTCTTTAATATGGTTAATTCTTTTCTCAAATCTCCATCTTTTATAAACTTGTCACCATTTTTATAATTTTGTTCTTGCCTTCCAAGTGTCCAGTTATATATAAATCTTGAAGTTCCAATTGATTGCCATAATTTTTGTTCTTGCTCTACGTTAGGAATAATTCTAACTTTCTTCGCCTGTATCATTTTCTAATAACTCCTTAATCATTTCCTTAGCTTTATTTTCCCTCTTGATTAATTTGCTGTTCAGAATAATAAAGGTGTCCACCTTCTGTTATATGGTGTGGTTTTAATTTCCCTTCATTATTCCATAGTCTTAAAGTTTGAATACTTTTTCCTACTAACTTTGAGAATTGACCAATTGTATAATACTTCATGCTATCACCTCTTTATGCATATTATGGCAGCATAAAAATAATAATATACAAATATATTTTATTAAGTTTTAGTAGTTCTATTCAAGCTGTTGCTCTCCTCCCATTATTTATAATAGAAAATCTAACATTACACTTCATATCACTTCACCCTTTCAAAATAATATTTGTTATCACCATAGACTTAAACAATGGAATAATAAATTATTCCTAACTTATTTTACCATATTATTACTTGTAATTTATACCATAAATTATCAATACTTATGCAGTTTTTTGATTATAGTTTGAAATTAATAAGAGAAGAAAACATTTCATCAAAATTAATGTTTTCTTCCCTTATTAATAGATTTAAGCTAAATACTTAATATTTCTTATAACAAAAATTTTCATGATAGCTTACCCATGTTTTTTAGATAACATATTATTACTCTTATTCCACATTGCTTTAAAAACTTAATGGTAGCAAATTAAATAAACTTAGCTACATATTAACATTAAAGCTCCTTCTATTAAGTTGTTTCAAAAAAGCGTAATCTACAGTCATCAATGGTTATGACACTGCATTCCTTTGCTCCCCATGGTTCTTCTTCAATGTCTGAAATTTGATTCCACCCATTTTCTTTAACAAACTTGTGAAAAGCTTCAATTCCTTCAATCATTAGAAATCCAGCCACATCTTTTACTGGCTCTCCTTTAAATAGATGAAACCCTCTAAATGGAGTTATGTGAGCAACCGCTACTTCATCTGGATAATCGGTGACACAACCATAGTTTCCACTCCCATCACTATACCTTGAAACCACGTCTCCATACCAGCCAAGAACTTCTTCAAACCATTTTACAGTTTTGTCCATATCTTTTGTAAAATACACTGGTCCATTCTCTCTAACAACATAACCTCTTTCAGCAAATTTACTCATTTTTTTAAACCTCTCTTTCTCAATAAGTTGGAAGTTTATTTTAGGATAAGCATTAAGATCAATGAAAGTATCACGAGCAGCTGAAGGAGTTACCCCATAAAGTTTACTAAAGGCACGAGAAAAAGCTGATGCGGATTCATAACCATACTTGAGCGCAATGTCAATTATTTTCAACTCACTACCTTTAATGTCATAAGCTGCAAGTGTAAGCTTTCTTTTGCGAATATACTCACCCAAGGATATGTGAGTCAAAAATGAGAATATACGTTGAAATTCCCATGTTGAGCATCCAACTAACCTAGCGGCCACATTAAAATCAATAGTTCCAGTTAAATTACTTTCTATATAGTCCATTGCAATATTCATATCCTTTTGCCAATCCATTTTTTCACCTCCTAATCCTATTATAAAGAAACAGTTTTATTCTTACTTTGCATTTTATGTATTCTTCTGCATATTAAAAGCATAGATAATTTCTGCATGAATCTTCTAAATTAAATTATAAGCCTTCAAAAATGTGCTTTTACCTTTTACAGCACAAAGTATAACTAAGCCTAATTAATTCTACCACATTTTTACTTGTAATTTATACCATAAAATTGCTATTATTTTTTATTTACTTTATCTTATTCGCCAATTTAAAAGAGAAGAAAACACACTAATAAAATTAATGTTTTCTCCTCTTTTTATAAATCAAGCTATAAAAGTTTTTTTAACTTTGTGGACATGAACTTATTTCTTTTTTATATCCATACTTGTATATTAGCAATAAACCAGCTATAGTCAGAATTAAATCGTAAAGTATTGAGTTTAGTATTGGCGGTCTATAGCTTAAGTTAAACAACTTTATAATGCTAAAGTCTATTACATTATTTAGTGAAAGCTTCTGGAAGAAAATTCCTGTAAGAAATACATAAAATGTAGGTAGTATATAAGCAATGATCTTATTATTAAAAGCTACTGTTGCCCCAAGGATAAAAGTTGAAAAAGCAGCTACTGAAATGGATAAACATAATATTACAAAAGCTATATATCCAACTTTAGAAATATGATATATATTTCCATAAGGTCCTAAATGAGGTATATACATTGGATCTGTATTAGCAAGTCCAAATTTTAGTATAAAGCATAACGCTAATATGATGTAGCTAACTGAAAATACAACAAAGTTTATTATTGCATTCACAGCTATCTTAACTACATAATAAGTTTTTACATTTATTACATCCAATAATTTAAATAAAAATTTTGTCTCCTTATCTTTTATTATAGATGTAGCATAAATAAATCCAACTATCACTGGTGTAAATATATATATATAAGACCTTTGATAAATTGTAACAAAATAACTTACTCCATTAATAACCTCTAGTTCATAGACCACTTTATTTAAATAAGGTATAGATATACAAATTATAATTGCTATCATAGAAATTATAGTTTTCCATGATAGTAAAGTCTTTTTCAGTTCTAACTTAAAATAAGCCTTCATATAAAACTCCCCCTAGTATTTATCAGCTACAGCCCCAATTGTAGCTGCTTTTATATAATTTAAATTCTTTAAGGCTTTTAATGTTTCCACATCTCCACTTACTACTACTCCAATAATCCTTAAATCCTCTTTATTAATTTCAGTTTTTCCCCCACTTAATACGTTGAATAAACTTTTATATCTATAATGAGTATCTTTATTTGAATTCCCACAGATTATTGAATCAATAAAACTTTCTTCTGGATTTTTCATTACCCTTCCTTGCTTATCCAGAGCTTTTATGCCATATACCTCATCTTCTTCCAGTATGGATTTTGACAATTTATCTTTATTATTTTTATCTAGAGTGTCTACCCAATACCAATTTAAAGTTATACCTTCTGGTATTAGAGCTTTAGCTTCTTCAAGGCTATAGCTTTTATCAAAAGACAGTGATATTTCCATGAGTTTATCTTTTTCTATGTTGTTAAGTTCCTCTAAATCATTAATGTATTTATCATAGCTTATTAAAGGATGATAAAATTTCATAACTAGCTTTCCTACTTTATTATATTTTCTCATTTCTTCTAGGTCCTTAAAGCCTTCACCTGAACTACTGAATAAATAATGTCCCATGTCTCCATAGATACCATCAATTAGTGGCATATAAGAATAATCTTCTTTGAAAATACCATCCACTATTGGCTTTTCTCCTAAAAATCTATACCTTGGGTACTCAATCTCTCCAATCATTATTCTATCATCCTCTTGTGTATTTCCCATATAAGCATTAGGCATCGCTACTTGAAACCAGGTATGTAATTCATTTAATTTCTTGTTTCTTACATGATTTAAAATAAAACTGTTTGCAATTAATAATGCAGCACTTAAAGTTATAAATATCATTAAGCTTATGATTATGTTTCTTATTATAGAAAAAGTTTTGGCTCTTTTAATAGTGTTATTAAAACTAGGTGTTGGTTTATCTTTCATCTCAAACAATTCTCTTAATCTTTCCTCATCACTTTTCAAAATTATCCCTCCAAACTTTTTTAAATTGTTCCCTAGCCCTAAAAAGATAGGTCTTTACTGTATTCTCATTAATATCTAAAATTTCAGCTATTTCTTTGTAAGACAATCCCATGTCATACTTAAATAACAGTAAGTTCTTTTGTATTTCACTAATTGAATTTAAACATTTTAGAATTTCTTCTTTTTTCTCTGAATCTAGTATGAAATCTTCCACTAATCTATCCTCTCTTAGGCTTTCTTTAAAAATGTCTTCATGGAGACTAAGCTGAATATGCCTATTGTTTTTTCTGCATAAATCGTAATATTTGTTGATTGCTACCTTAAAGAGCCAGGAAGATAACTTTTCAGTTTGTATTCCATCTATATATTTTAATGCTTTATAGAAGGTATCTTGAACAATGTCCTCAGCATTAGCTTCACTACATCCAAGCTTAATTAAATATTTATATATGAGATTCATCTTTTTCTCAAACATCTCATTAATTAATTCATTGCTCATCATATCCTCCTTCCATAAAGTTAGTTAATTAGGCATCTGAAAATAAATAACAAGTCAAAGATGTGAAGACTATTTTGTGATAGACAAGGAAACAGGTTCCGCAGATAGTGGAGCTATCAAAGGGTTCTGTTGACGCAGTATAGCACAAAATAGACTAGCAGATTGACTTACTTATTTTTTGAAGATGCCTTATTTGTTTCTGAAGTACTTCTATTATTAAGACGTTCAGCGAGCAAATATGTATACACTAATTTTACACTAAATGAAAAATCTACCAAACATTTTTTATATAATCCATATGCACGGTATATAAACATGTGGCAGATTTTTAAATATATTTTTAATGAAAGGTGTTTGTTCATCAAAAAGTTAAACACAGTTGTAAATTGATTCTTTTCAAGTTCATAAGTATAAAATATCAAAGTTATTTATTAGGGTAGAACTTTTAATTTTTTATAGATTTATACATTTCTAAACTTGTTTATACCTATAAATTCTTGTTCATTTTATAATACTTCGTACTCCTGCTAAATATGGGTTGGAAAATCCAAGTTTACAATTGTATATAATTTTGTTAAATACTTTGAATATGTAAATATTTTCTGTATAATTTAAAATAAAACTTTTAATATTTCCAAGGGAATATCTTTTGGGGGATAGGGGGATACATATGAAGCTAGATGAGCTATATGAACGTTTTGAAGAGGATAAAAGATTAAATACAAATAAGGCTAATAGTATAGAGTTTTTAACTTCCATATCATATATTGATAAATACTTAAAGGAAGGTATGAAGATTCTTGATATAGGAGCTGGTACAGGAGCCTATAGCATTTACTATGCAAGCAAAGGCTATGATGTAACTGCTGTTGAGCCGGTGGAAAGAAATTTAGAGGTTATTAAAGCTAAGGCACTAGAAAAGAACCTTAAAATTAACATTCAGCAAGGTAATGCTTTAGACTTATCTCATTTACCAGCCGAAAGTTTTGATGTTGTTTTATGTTTTGGACCACTATACCATGTGGACACTGACGAGAAAAAACTAAAGTGCATTGAAGAAACTAAAAGAGTTTGCAAGAAAAATGGAAAGATATTTTATGCTTACTTATCAAATGATATGGTATTCATAACTGAGTCAATGCTTTACAACAAAGAGTATTTAGGTGGACCTCATTATGACCATAATACTTTTAAATTAACTGATATGCCCTTTTGTTTTATGACTGTTAATCACATGGAACACTTAATGGAACTTTCAAAGCTGAAAGAAGTAAAACATTTTGCTGCAGACGGATTATCTGAGTTATTAAGTGAAAAAATAAATACCTTTAATGGGGAACAGTTCAAAGAATGGTTTAGGTTCCATCTTTACACCTGTGAAAAGAAAGAACTTTTAGGCTATAGCAATCATATAGTTTTTATTGCTGAAAAACAGGACTAAAATTAAAGGCAAATCCTATGATAAATATATAAATCAAAGTTAAACTTCCTAGTTTTTAATATAGACTTGAAGAAGAAAAATTTATTTTCTGTTTTCAAAAGGTCTTAAGGGAGACAAGATAAGGGTTATATATAAATCAGTGTTGATTTTGACTTCATATAATTAAAGGTAGTTTTTATGATTTTCACTAATGTGATTACTATAAATTCTTATAGAAAAAAATGTGCTAACTTAGCTTTTAAGTTAGCACATTTTATTTTTATCTGATTTTCTACTTATTCTATAATGTACTTATTCTATAAGTATACCAACTTTAGGAAGGTCAGATAGTTTCTCTTCTATTTCACCATATCCATAAAGCTGTGGAGTTAAATCTTCTCCAGCAGCGAGTCCAAGGTCCATTGCTTTTCTCCATCTTGGATTATTGCTTACATCATATACAATGCCTTTAATGGCTACATAAGCAGGACTCCCCATTATACCGTCAAACTGAGCTAGTTCATTTAAGGTAAATTTCCTAGGTTGTCTAAGATAACTTTGTTGAGCTTCATAATAATTTCTATGATTATGCTCTGCAGCATCTGCATCAGCTTTAGTTCTATGAACTGTCCCATGTGGATGTTGAGGTGGTGCATAAATAGAATATAGTTTAATTGGTTTTTTGCCTGTATTAATTAAATTATGCCATGTACCAGCTGGTATGATGAATATGAAGTCATCACAAACTCTTGCTCTAAAATCTAAGCAATTTTTTCTGTCTCCCATCATAACAATGCCTTCCCCTTCTTCAATCCTTATGAATTGATCAAGGTGTGGGTGATTTTCTAAACCTATTTCTCCTCCAACAGGGATGCTCATTAAGGTAAGTTGTAAATGCTTTCCTGTCCATAAAGCAGTACGGAAATTTTTATTTTCTTTAGTAGCCTCTTCAATATTAGTTACAAAAGGCTTTGGACCATAGTCCTTTGATTTCATCTCCATACAGTCTAAGTCATGCATTGGTTTTTTGTTATGATGTGGGTAATGATTCATGTCATAATCCTCATGCATTAAGTGATAATCATGCTTTGACTCTTCATCACAATGCCAGCAAGGATATTTTTTGTTAGAATTAGGCATATTGTTACTCCTTTTATAATGTTCTACCACCATAATATGATTAATGTTTACAAAAGGTGATTTTAATTCATAGAGTAAAACGACCATTCTTTCATACTGCTAAGATACGGTGTTCATGACTTAATCTCTTCTTCCTTATATTAACTCAATGGTATCTAGAACTTCCCTAGCTCTCTTAATAAGTCTATAATCTGCCCTTTCTATAATGAATTCACTATTAGCAGTATTCATTCTTTTAGTGCACTCTCTGTATTCCATTTTACTTCCCACATTTACCTTCCCAGATAAATGAAAATTAGTACATCCAGTTAATTTATATATTTCTTCTAAATTATTAGCATTTACTCCGCATCCAGGCATTATAGTTATAAAACCCCCAAAATTCTTCTGGATTTCTCCAATATAGTTTGCTCCTTCAAGGGCATTTTTTCTTTGTCCTGAAGTTAAAATTCGGCATATTCCCATTTCAATAAGTTTTGGAACGTCCTCTATTGGGTCTTTCGCATCATCAAATGCTCTATGAAGTACTACTTTAAGAGGGTGAGCAATTTTTACAAGTTCCTTCATTCTCACTATATCTATCTTTCCATCACTTAATAATATACCAGTAACTATGCCCTGAAATCCCATTTCTTTTGCAAGGATAATATCACTTTTCATAGTTTCAATTTCATTATCATCATATAGAAAGTCTCCAGAGCGAGGACGTATCATTACAAAAACTTCTATGTCCTTTAATTCTTTTGCCTTTTTCATTAATCCATAGCTTGGTGTCAGTCCTCCTATATTTAAAGCAGAACATAATTCTATTCGGTCTGCTCCTGCCTTCTTCGCTGTTATCATGGATGTATAGGAATCCACACACACTTCTAATATCATAACCTTATCCTTCCTTTGCTACGAGGTTATCTAAAGCATTATATTTAAAATCATCATCTAATGGGAATATTGGTCTTTTCACCAATTTATAATCTAGAGTTTTTAAATCTTCATTTGTACTCCCCTTTGTAAGTGCCATTATGCTGCGCTTTGCAACCACCTCATGCTGATGAGTAAGATAACCAAGCTTACATACTACTATTTCTGCCTCCTTTGGATCTACGCCTAAGTCTGTAAACATCTCAGGTACTATATAGCCAACATGAGCTTCTGCAAGAACTATATCCACTCCATGACTATTAAACAGTGCTAAGTCCCCTTTTATCATTCCTTCTCTAGACCAATCTTTAATATAAGCTTTTACTAATCCCTTTGCTGTTATAGGTGATGTAGTAATAGTATCAAACTTAGCACCAAAGGTAAGTGTTATTTCTTTTCCAACTTTTCCTTCACACTCTTTTGTCGCTATAGGATCATATATTCCACCATATATAACTGGTCTTCTTAAATTATTTGTTCTCTCGTCCGCCATTATTAGTTTTAAAAAGTCTGTACAGTCTGAAGAGGAACCAGCCGTTGGGTTATCCCCAGAATCAGAAAGATAAATAGGTAACTTCCCTTCTTTAACTACTTCAAAAGCAACATCTAAAGCTTCCTTTTCATTATAGGTCTCAGTATGGAAATGAAAATCATGTTTTTTTGACCAAATTAACTCTGCTAATCTAACTGCCTCTCTTTCTGCCAACTTAAGGTCATCATTTGCTACTACGTAAACAGCAATAGAGCTATCCTTATTATCTGCCCAAGGGAACCCCATCAAATAGGAAGCAGCCATTATACCTTCCTTTTCTTCGCACTGTCTAAGTTCATTAATTAGTTCTACCATGGGCTCCACAGAAGTTTGTGATTGTTCTCCAGCAATTAAAATTGGCACCTTTACCCAAGCTGACTTAGGCTTTGCATTACTTTCAAGAACCTCTATGGTCATCTTTGCAGCATGCTCACCAGTTTCAAAGCAATCTGTATGAGGAGCACATTTATAACCAACAAAACCATCACAATTGTTGTGCATTCTTTCAGTCATAGTAGTGTGCATATCAAGGGAAGAAATAATAGGAATACTTGGAAACATTCTTCTTAAGTCTTCCAAAAGGTATCCTTCTGCCTCACCTTGTTTATCAACTCTCATAGATCCATGCAATGCTAAGGTTATTGCATCTATTGGTGCTTTTTCCTGTGCAGCTTTAGCTCTTTCTATTATTTCTTCCTTAATTTTCATATAAAAATCATAATCAACTTCACCATTAGGCACTGCTCTAGCAAACACCGTAGGAATTACTTCATAACCAGCGCCTTGTAAAGTCTTTATAACTCCAGTTGTAGAATCATTTTCTCGAAGATTATTAAAAATATCCTCTCCATATATAATTTTAAAATCTTTTTCACCTGCTATTATAGGATTAAAAGAATTAGATTCATGGTGCATTCCTGCAATTAAAACTCTTTTCATTATATTTCCTCCTCATATTTTTATGTTAACACTAGCAATTAACTGTAGTGAAAGATTATTTGTTATTACAGATATTGTTTTCTCTTTTAAAACCTAACCCTTGTTTTGAATTATTTTATCTAAAATAAGTTTCAAATCCATTATTTATAATTTCTGAACCCCTTGGTACTTGAACTGCTATTAAACACATATTGAGAAAATCAGCACTTGACCCCATGGCGTTCATCAAACATAGAAATAATGTAAACCAGTTGAGCCATCCTAAAATACTAAGAATAAAAGGTAGTATCATTGATAATAGAATGAATGGCACAACAGATATAATTAAATATCTTCCCTTTTTGATTTTTTCTGTAGTATAAACAAAACCTACAAAACCATTGATCCCCCAGTACACTTTATCTGAAGTAAAAGCCTTGGGAATAAAACTAGCATGAAGGAATTCATGTATTGTCATAAATATAAAAAACATAATAACATATAGAAAAGTAACCAAATTTACCGTAAAGGTAATACTCAAGTCATTATTAATATTGAATAGTTCCTTCAAAGGAGGATATAAATAATAGGCAATAACTGCAAATATAATTCCATTTATAATCATAAAAGGTACTGATAGTAAAATTGTTATACCTAAATTAGAAGGCTCTTTTAATTTAGTCCATCCATCTGCTACTAATTTACCACTTACCGCTTTGTCAGCAGCAGGTATTTTTGTTATATATTTCATTATTCAACCTCATTTCTTCAAGTGTACATAATATCTACTAAGAACTTACTATGAAATTCATATATTTCATAACCTATAAACTTTAAGTAGCTTTATCTTATTCACACTTGTCCCATTACTCATCAGTCTGATCCATTAGAGTAATTCTCTTTTTATATTATTTAGGTAATATATATTTAAGAATATCTCTTAAATCTTCAGTATCCACAGAATACATTGCATTCTCACGAACCTTTGAAGAGCTATTTACTTCTTAGTAAATCCAAAAAACTTATAGCTTCCATCTTCACCTTCTACAAGTTCATAAGGCTTAGTTTGTGCAAACCATTTCTTGGCAAATTTATTTTTTCCTGCAGGATATAGTAAGTAATGTACCTCTCCATTAAAACGCACAAATTCCAGTCCTTCCTCCCCTAACTCTAAAGCTATTTTGTCTTTGTAATATACACCTTCGTATTTAGAAAGCTCTTCTCTATCTATTTTAACTTCTGGAATCCTTTTTGGTTCCTCAGTTTCTCCTGTAAAAATAATTTCAGCAATAGCATTACCAATGTGATAATTGTTTCCACATTCTGAATTAGACAATATCACAATACAGATATCCTCATCATAGAAGTCTTGTCTATATGTCATAACCCCTAAATGATCCCCTCCATGATAGAATCTTGTCCTCCCATACACCTTATCCTTGGTTAACCCATAGCAATAGCCTTCTTTATTTTCAGTAAAGAAGCGGTTATAGGTGTTATGGGATAAATATAATCTATGTTTAAGGTAGTAATACCACTTGCACAAATCTTCAAAATTAGATACTACAGCTCCTGCCCCAATGCTGAATTTTTCATTATAATACTGGCATCTTACTACTTCATTTCTATCCATCTGATATGGGAAGGCCTTATTTTTTATAATAACATGTCCATCATCAAGCACTGTGTTTTTCATTTCAAGAGGTTCAAAGATATATTTTTTTAAAGCATCACCAAAATTCATACCAACAATGTTTTCTATTGTCCATGCTATCATGTTGTAATTAGCGTTATTATATTCAAATTTACTTCCTGGCTGAAAACTTAGGGGTTTCTTAATAAATTCATGGAAAAACTCTTGACGATTAAAAGTATTTCTATCATAGCATTGGAAAAAGTCATCTTCCCAATTATAAAATTGGTGAAGTCCTGAAGTATGTGATAATAAATGATGAGCTGTAATGTTGCTATCAATGTGTAATTCTTTAGGTAAGTATAAGTTTATAGACTTATCTATATCTATTTTTTTCTGGTCATATAATAACATAATTAAAAACGCTGTAAACTGCTTAGATATTGATCCCAAGGTATAGCATGTATCTATACTATTTGGAATATTGTATTCATGACATGCCATTCCAGAAGATTTATTAAACATAACCTCCCCTTTATTCAAAACAGCTATAGTGCCTGAAAATGGCCAAATCTCTAAATATTTATTGATATAACTTTCTATAGTTCTTAGCTTCATAACTATTAATTCCTTTATTAATATTCATCATTCTTCATCTATTTTTTCTTTGTTAATTTCATATAGGTTTTCTCACCTTTTTTCCAGATGTTTAAATTAGCTAATCTCTCCCCATTATCTCCATGGTCAGGATTATTGAAAGCATCTTGAAGGTTTTCACAGGGCAGTTTGTTACAGTGTCCACAGTGGTTAAATCCCTTTTCAATAGAGCATTTTGCTATTTCACATTGTCCCCAAAACATTTTCCCCTGACTTTGTTGGCAACCTGGACAGTTTGTACCTTCTCTCCACTCACAATCCCCGCAATAAGCTCCACACATAGCAATCATATTTTTATCCATATATATCCCCACTTTCTTTTATATCTATTTTAACTCAACAAAATGTGAAATTTCAGAAACCTTTATATATGTATTCCACTAAATATATTGATTTCCTCCAAGCGCATGAGAAAAACTCAATGAATAATATTAAATAAAAATTTACCCCTAACCTTTACAAAGATTAGGGGTGCACTTAATTATTCTAAGTTTATAAAAATTCATATCAAAAACTTATGGATGATATCTTTTTGAATATCGCTTCTGCATTTTCTTTTTTAAGCTATCAAGGACCTAAAAGAGCAATTATCTTTTATAATCATGCTTAACTCGTTTAATAGTTCCCCATTCCTTCTTTTTTTTCTTGTATCCAATAAATGAAGTTACTCGAACAAAAGAAATAACATATCGGAAAAATAAACTCTCTAATAAACAAATAAATACTGCCTTCAAGGCATCTGAAGGTGTTATTTTTAAATTCTGGGTATATATTCTTTGAAAAAATGCTGTTATTGTTAAAATTCCTCCATATAATGAATAAAGTAAAAAGAACTTTATCATAAAAGGAATATTAAGTATTCCAAAATTCCATGCAATAACTGTGGCAACTATGCCAAATACTTCTATGGCAGGGGCTAAAAGTTCAAATAGTAAGTAATACATATAGGATACAAAACTTACTAACCCAAATCTTAAGTTAGCAAAAACTCTATAATACTTCGTCATACTTTGAAATAGCCCCAGATACCAACGTCGACGCTGCTTCATCAAATCTTTTAGTGAACCAGGCGTTTGGCTCCAGCATATAGCATTCGGTTCATAACGAAGAGAGTATTTAATATTGTTATTGCGGCAAAATACATGAAGCTTCACGGCTAGTTCCATATCTTCTCCTAAAGTGTTGCTATCGTATCCACCTGCTGCCACAACAATATCTTTTTTAAATAATCCAAAGGCACCTGAAATGATTAAATTTCCATTAAATTGGTCCATAAGAATTCTTGATGCTAAAAAGGATCTATCATATTCAACAACCTGCATACAAGTGATGAGATTTAGAGGAAGATGATAACCTTTAACTTCACCACCTACCATTTCTACGCACTGTGCTACACGAATAAGTCCTCCTACAGCCACAATAGAATCATCTTCTAACACCGGTTGTACAATCTTTTCTAGTGAGTCTCTTTGTAAAAGAGAATCTGCATCAATACCAAGAAAATATGGAAAACGTGAAGCATTTATACCCATATTTAATGCATCGCCTTTTCCTCCATTTAACTTACTAATCAAAGTAAGCTTTATGTTCCCTACCATAGCTTCATAAACGGCCTTATGAGGCTTACATTCCAAACGTCTATGGATAGGTCTACTCACTGGCTTTAGCTGAAATGCTTCAATTAACTTCTTTGCAGTATTATCCTTTGAACCATCATCTACCACAATTATTTCATAAAGCCTATAGTTTAATTCTAATAAAGATTTTACACTATCCACAATGGTAACTTCCTCGTTATATGCAGCTACAAGTATGGAAACAGGCACATAATAATTATGCTTTAGCTCATTACGAAACTTAATCATCCTATCTCTTTGATAAAGCTGCAATGCCCCAATAGTTACAGATAAGAAAAGGTATGAAGCATAGGTTAGCAGATAAATTAAATAGAACCATCCTACCCCTTCCATAAATTTATCGACAAAACTAATCATTGCTCCTCTTCCACCTTTCGTTGCTCTATCATATAACTAAGAATCTCCTTGGCATAACGATCTTTGCCTTCTAGAACATCTTGCAACTTTTCAATATCAACCTTTAGATTTACTAAAGAAAGAGCTGCATTATATCTAAGATACCAATTTCTATGATGCAAGGCTTTCTTTAAGGTATCAATAGTTTCCTTACTAGGATATTTATCTAAAATAGCTGCTGCTACAATCTTTATATTTTCATCTACTTCTTTTTCATCATTCAAGTAGGCTATTAACAAAGGCTCAACAGGCTTGTAAACATATCTACGGTAGTACCTCATGATTGCTAGCTTAATTTCAATACTTATATCTTCCGATTGGAGAACTGAAAAGAATCTTGTTTTAAAATTACTTGAATAAGCTGTAATAAACTGTATCACTGATACCATAATATTATCATCCCATTTTTTAAAATAACTCCATAATCGCTCTGCAAGATCATACTTATCGCCAGCAAAAGTTAGTAATCCATCAGAAAGTAGCTTCCTATGGTGGAACCATTGCCTATCATTCATAATTTGCAAACTGTTCTCTATGGCTTGGGAATTTCCTAAAGCATACAAAGCATTCAAAACATTTTCACGACAGTACACTGTGGAATTATCCATATAGGATATAAGTATCTCCATAAGAGGGCTATAATCCCTGTCCTTTTGAGGAGGATTTTTGAAAATGAAGTATGCAAAGAAAGCTCGACTCATACTTTCTTTCCTTGCATATTTATAAGCTAATTCTTGGATAACCAAATAGTTTTCTTGTATATATTTCTCCAGCTTAAGTCCTGTATCTCTCAAACTATCTAGTGCACGAACATAAAAAATCAATTCATTAACATTATTTAACCGTTTATTTAATAGCTTTTTATGGTTTTCTTCTATAGCTCTTCCTAAATTTAAATTATGAAGCTGTGTCCTGATCTCCTTTTTCCATCCATTGACCTTCTTATTATATTTCTTTTTTTCCCTTTTAGAGTAGGCTATGTAGATAATATTATAAATCAAAAGCACACAGCAAACAAAAAGGTAACTGTAGATAACCTTATCTATACTAAAATTCATATTATGTCCCCCAGCTTTCCTTTAAAATAAAGTAGGACCTTTTTAGCTGCTGGTAATAGATTACCTTGCTTCTCCATGGCTTTAGCTGCATCTCAGTCATAGATATTGGAGTTTCTTCTAATAGTTCACTAACACCAATATACATACTTGAAATTTTCAAACCTTCAACACCAAAATTCTCGTAATAATCATCATGAACTTCCATGTCAGCAGGGTTATAGAAGTTTAATAGTTGCCAAGGAATTCTAATCTCTACAAAACCTGTTCCATAGCAGAAATCTGCCAAAGAGTTATAATTACTACTGTTGGGATTTCCATTTCCATAAACCAATCTTCCTGTTTCATAGGTATCAAAGAATCTTTGAGTCATAATTTCCTCATCAGTCATACCTTTTGACACTAATGCTTTATTCTTACAAATCATAGAAATAGGCACAAATTCACTGGAGTCTTTTGCTGGAACGGTTACAAAAGGATCTTCTCCTTTAATCTGAGTTAAATAATTTTCTCTTAAAGACTCATATCTTGACTGTACTAACAAGCGACTATCCTTAGTTCCATTAATACAAAGGAGGAAATCTGCTTCCCTTTCAAAGTTAAGCTTAGGATTTTCACTTCTTTTGCTACCACTTTTAGGTGTAGTATCAATAGGAATATAAAGTGAAGTCTGTTCACTAATATTCTTTTTCTCAACTAAAATATAAAGAAAACTCTCATCATATCTAGCAGATAAAGTAACCTCTTCTCTACTTAATATCTTATCCTTATCCTCCCACTCAGAAGAATCCCCATCTATATAGGTGGTTTCTTCCGGTGTACCAGTATGAAAAGACATCAATCCATATCCTTGTCCATCAGTCTGAAGGTCATGCCAGCGATATGACTCTTTTACATTTACTGCATAGGAAGTATTCCAGGTACGTCTTTCCCATACATCCTGCCATGTACTAACTACTGCTCCACTACAACCTGAATTTACAATATCACTGTAAGTTGAAACCAAAGCTTTTCCCTGTTCCTCTTCTGTAATAGGTCCACTTATATCATCAGTTCCTCTAGCGGAAGAAAATCCATAACTTGCAATAACTACAGGCATAGAGTGATAGGTAGCTAGAAGCTGAGTATAGCCCTCATAATAAAATTCCTTATTTAAAGTTGAAAGTATACCTGAGAGTTTAGCTTTCTGCTCTTCAGAAAAGTATTCTTGAAAACCTGGGCAGAATTCATATAATCTATAAGAAGCAAAAAAACCACTAATAACTTCATCAGTTGAAAGGATATTTTCTGCATCTAAATAATTATATTTTCCAAGCTGCTTTCCATAAAACTCCTCATAAACAAAAGGATCGTTTTGAGGGTCATTAATAAAGGATATTAGCCTTTGTGTCTTATACTTTTTACTCTCATAAGAAAGCATATCATCCATAATTTTTGCCAACATTGCCTCAAATACTGTGGCATCTTCATCTGTACGGAAATACTTTCCCTGATAAAAATTATCTTGAGTTTCATTGTGATTTGTATAAGCCATGGTGCCTGGATTCCAGTAACTCCCAATGATATATCCTAGCACCCAAGGTGATATGTTCTTTCGATAGTTTCCGCTTCCCTTCATCTTATTTATAGAAATGCTTTTTCTCCCGTGAATTATATCCACCACATCTTTAGAATCTGCCCTCAAGGTTTCATAAAAATCATTACTATAGGCATCTTTACCAGAATTATTAGCATAATCTGATACCTGAATTCCTTGTAGCAAATAAAGTGGAACTTCTCTTTGGCTATTATATTCATAAAAAGCATTATAAAAAGTATCGTTATAAATTGTATTTATACGAATAGTATTAGCTCCCATTTCTTGTATCTGTGTAAACCACTTTATCCAAGTATTCTTATCAACAGCGTAATCCGTAGCATGGTAGCTGGGTATATTACTTTCCAAATCCACCCCTTTAACCAAAAATTCTTTGTCTTCCCCATTTTCATTTTTAATGTAAATCTTTTTGTTTTCAGTTCTCCACTGGGTTGTTACTGGCCTATCTGGATGGAAATCAATATAAAAACCACCGTAATACACCGCATAGCGTAGCCCCAGCACAGAAAGCACAAGCATGACAGCGGTAATTATAAATTTTCTCATTTGGCCCTCTCCTTCATTATTTCACTAAATCATTTATATTCTTAGATTCATGAGAGTATTGATAAAGAGTATTTATATGCTCATCAAGCCAATTCCCTCTGGCTACAAGAAAGTCCTTTAGCTGTTTTACTGACTGCTCATAGCTAGTATAATTTCTCTCTACTGGTGTTAAATAATTCATATGATTATAATTAGATAAATCAAATACATATCCCCAAACCTTATAGTTTCTATCAACAGAACTCCCTAACCACTGATTAGTTTCATCAATATAACTAAGAAGGTAAGCTTCACTGAGAGTTTCCTTGCGTAATTCCTTGTATCTTTTAATAACTGCAGTAACAAACTTTTCATCCTTAATTAAAGCATTAAACAAGGGTGAATTTATCATGGTAAATCCAGCTTCATTCCAGGCATTTTCCATGTAATTGTCCCCTCCATTGTTAAAGTCCCACACACAAGGTTTTAGTTTTCCCCTTACATCCTTATAGTAAAAGGTAGAATAGTGCCCAGCATCCACGTTTCGGAAAAATTCATTGATTACAAAATACTCAGCAAAACTATTTAAGTCTATATACTGGGTATATCCCTTTTTTTCATCAGTTAAATCATAAGAGTACAGTACCTTTTCAATCTTGCTTATATCTTTCCTTATATATTCTTTACGCTCCTCTGTAATTTGGGTTAATCCTGGATATCTAACATCTAGTGCAGAAATGCCACTACGATAGGTGTAATGAGCATAATTATCTAGTTCCTCATTACCTTTTCCTTCTCTATCCCAAAGTACAATATAGCTAGTAATAGTGCTATTTTTATCAGGTTTTTTAATATTGATTCGTCCTTCACCTCTACTTACACTTTCCATGAGTAGATAAAGGCCCTGATACTTTCCATCTAGAAACACCTCACAGTATCTAACATTTGGAGCATAATCCATAATTTCTCCTGAAATATTCAAAGCAACATAATTACGCATAAGGGTTCTATCAAGAAATGGCCCATTTAGCACCCATTCATCATGTGGTTCCATTCCTGCAATCCCTTTCTTATTCTCCGTACCATCCTCCAAAACAAGGTGAATAGAATAAGATTTCTTATCAAAAAATCTAGATGAATTTCCCCGGTAACTTATTTCTGCTAAAGAAGATAATGTAGGTTTATCAGTAATATTATTAGCACCCTTTTGCTGGTCTATAACAGAAAAAGATGCTGTAATCCTTGGTAATTCATCTGCTGCAGTCTCATATCCCACAGTTTCACCATTTTCTACAATTGGTGTGCCAGGGACCTTTTGTCCACCAGTATTTATATTAACAATTGGAAGGTGTGTTTTAAATTCTTCACTTTTTTCATCATTAGTTGCTTGCCATTGCTTTTCACGATGCTGATGAACTCTAATGGATTTACTTTCACCATTTAATTGGTATAACCCAACGCAAATTCCTATAATAAATACCATAGTAATCGTATATATCAATTTGCTCTTCATTGTTTTTACCCACTTATTTCATCATTTTGTGTAATTATATTTACATACTCCACACTGCCAAGAGCATATAATTTCTGAGTTATTCCTTCACTTTTTTTATAAGAAAGATTATAAGTGCTACGCGACATTTCAAATATAAATTCTACTGCTTGCTCAGTTGTATTCTTAACTCTTAACAAAGGCTTTTTGTTAAAATACTCAAAAACTATTCCTTCAATATCAGTTTCTTTACTTCTACTTGCACGAACAATTAGTAGAATTCTATTTTCATTTTTTACTCTTCCCATTAAAAGTAATACCACAAAAACTACAACGGTACCTATTCCAGCAACTAGATAATCTCCAACCCCACAACATATACCAACGATGATAGCCCAAAAGATATAGGTGGCATCTCTAGAATCCTTAACTGCTGTTCTAAAACGAACAATAGATAATGCACCCACCATACCAAGGGAAAGGGCAACGTTATTTCCTATAACCGTCATAACTGTTGCAGTTAAAATAGTTAATGTCATTAGAGAAACATTGAACTTTCGACTATATGCAGTACCTACGTGGGTAAACCAGTAGGAAATATAAATAGCAATTGAAATTAAAGCTGATGAGATAATATGTAATAAAATTGACTGAGTACTTAAGGTACCACTTTGTTCCAAAACATTCAGTAATAATTCTTTCATAAAAACTTATCCCTTCCCATATTAAAATAGGTAATGCTTACTGACGGATCTTCCTAGAGAATATTTGCTTACAGAAACTTCACTAGTATCACATTCATTAAGCATATCCTTGATATACGCAAACAAAAATCCATTAAATTTTACTTCTAGTACCCCTAGATAAGGGTCTAAAATACTATTTTCCACAAGAGTATCAGAAAAAATATCAAAGGAACTTTCTGTGCCAATAATATGATGATCAAAGGTTACTCTTATATCATTAGCATTTGCAACAAAAGCTTTTCTTTTATAGGTTACAACTGTCTTAGGTCTATAACAAAGCATATTCATTAATGAAAAGCATTCCGCAGCAAAAGGTTCTTTATACTTTAAAAGCACAGAATAATTTCCTTGAATCATCCTTTGGGCATCTTCCTTATTTAATCGTAAAGAACGTTTTTTTTGCAGTGGCCCTTGCTTCTGCTTCATTTCTAATAAGGCAAAATTTGCTTTAGGATCATATATTCTTAATCTAATCTTTCGTCGAAGCTCCACGCCCTCTTCCTTTTCATGATAATCCTTATCATCCAAGGTATCAAAATATAAGGATCTTATCATATACCCATCATCCTGACTATGACTGTCCACTTGAAGGATTTTGCTTAAATTATGGCTATATTGATAAAATTGAGCAAGAGAGATTAAAAACTTCTTTTCTTGCCTTAAAACTTCATTCATTTCCTATAATCTCCTTTAATGCTGCATAATCATGAAAAGCTATAGAAATCTTCCTTCCATTAAAGGATTTCTTCAACTCAGCAAAATTTTTCTCCACTGAATTTAACCCTTCCTCATGGTATGTGTTTTTATCTATCAAGCCATGTTTACCTGGAGCTTGCATTTCATATATATTGATAAGCTCTTTGCCATACTTGTTAGTCAATGCCTCTTCATTTTCAATATGTTTTTGCTCTTTCCCCTGATAATAATTCATAACTGCTAAGCTATCACAACTAGCTTTTATTAACTCTTCAACTTGCTGTGAAAATCCAAAATCATCATAAAAATAAGGAATGCAAGCAATTACTTCTAGTCCGTTTTCATGTGCCTTTTCATAGGTTTTCTTCATATTTGCTACAAGTCCATCCATAATTTTTTCCCGTGATTGCTTATCCCATTCATCTAATAGGTAAGGCTCCACATCAAATAACACACCCTTTATTCCTGCACTTTTCTCTAGTGATTTATTAATATTAATTACTTTTTCTACTTCACTAAGCATAGTTTCTCCACTTTCTTCTAATGCCCATTGTGGAGCCCCTGTAAGGAGATATACACTAATTTTTTTATCAGTAGCTTCCCTCACAAAATTCAAAATATCCTTCTCCTGTAAATCTTCCGAAAAACTTTGATAAATTGTGTTAAGCTTCAAATCTTTCATTGTTTCATAAAGCTGAGCACGGCCCTCTAATACTTCAGAATCCTTCCACGAAAATAACCCTCTTGTTTCCTGTGCAGTTTTATTTAAACTGCATCCACTAAAAAAACATCCTACTGTAAAGAAAATTGCTATAAATAATATTTTATTTATTTTAAGCTTCATTAAACTTATCCTACCTTTATGATACTTTTTAATACATTGTTTATGGTAATTATAAGGAATTAGATTTGAAACTTAACTTATACACCAGTCCTCCCCTGCTTCTCTTAAGGGTTTATGAATCTGAATAAGTTAAAATCCTATCGTTGAACCCTATATAAAAATATATCTTAATCCTTCTCATTGAATTTCATAATACTACATAGTACTACATAATACGACTAATTAATACAAATTTCTATTGTAGATTATACTCCATATTTTTATAATACTCAATTACCTTTTCCTTATTTTCAATTTTTTATGAAATATGTATTATGCTTACAACCTTTATGATAGCCAGTACCCTAGTAAATATATTTAACATATCTACTAATTTACTTTTACAAAAAAATTATGCTGAAATTTACAGGTTTTTATACACAAAACCCAACTTGTACAGTACTCCTATGTTTACCTTAAAGCCTTTCGGGGTGTATATAATATATCTTCATCATGAAACCCTATAATTTATAAATACTCTAACCAATAGATAAGCCATGGATATATAGAGAAATACTTCTTCTACTATCCATGGCTTATAAATATTAAATTAATAAATATTGGTTTTTGGCTAAACCCTTATTATCTTACTTCATTAATCTGCACATTCTTCTTTTAATATAGAATAATATTTGCAATTCACTAAAGAACCATCTTTAATCTTGTGTATTTGTCTTAAAGTGCCTTCATATTTTAACCCACACTTTTCAATAACCCTGCCAGAAGCTGTATTATCCACATGATGACGCCCTGTTATTCGATTAAACCCTACTTCTTTAAAGGCAAATTTAATTAGAGCTGAAAAAGCTTCAGTGATTAACCCTTTATTCCAATAGGCTCTACCGATGCAATAACCTATTTCACAGCTTTCAATATTATTATCTACATTCATAAGTGCAATAGAACCAACTACACTTTTATTTTCCTTTACTTCAATTGCCCAGTTATAATTTTCTTCACTACTATATTTATCAATCCACATTTCAAGAAGCCTTCTACTTACTTCAACATCACTGTGAGTTGGCCAAGATAAGTATTTTGTAATCTCGTCGTCTGATGCCCAATTATTATACATATCCTTAGCATCATCTTCTTTAAACCTTCTTAGTATAAGTCTTTCAGTTTCTATGGTTTTAGTTCCTATATGATGTAACATTGTGCCCCCCACCTAAAATTCATTCTATGTTCTTCAATATGAATTTTTTATATTTACCATATTCTTATTTGTTTTTCATGTATTTATAAAAATTCCTAGTAACATTAAGTTGTGCTAGATTTGCATTTTTTAAAAATATAATATTTCCATGGTGAATCTTTATCTAAGAGAATCTCTTTTACAAAATTAAACTTTTCATTGGAATACTGCTTCAATTCATCTAAGGTGTGGAAGTAAAAATCTCTATCGTATTCCTCACCCTCAATTGTTGTATAGCTTGATTTTTCGCTTTTCCCTGTGCCATCTTTAACCGCTATAAATAAAAATCCATTATCATTTATAACCTTATAAACTTCCTCGAATGCCTTTGAGAGCTTATGATTTGGAAGGTGTATTAAACCAGCTATTATAATGGAACCATGAAATTTACCAAGATAAGAATAATCATTTAACATATCTTCAACAACAAACTTAATATGAGGATTTAACTCTTTTGCAATTTTAATACTTTCTTCACTAAAATCAAGTCCAGTAACTTCAGCACCAAGGTTTTCTAATCTCATGCTCTCATATCCCGCTCCACAGCATAAATCTAAAACCCTTGGGTTTTGTGGCAAGTAATTAATAAATTCCATTAGATATGGAATCATGGATTCATCGTCATACCATTTACTAGCCCACTCTGAAGCAGTTTTATTATAAAAATCTTTTGTACCCTTCATAGAGAATCCCCCCAATGTTATGTTAGTGTTTTTACCTTAAAGTATACCTTTTAACTTTATCCTTTATAAAGTTTTGCATTTCCTAGCAACACTACCTCATCACCCTTTACAATTATGGCACTCTGAGGCTCTGTAGTGTACACTCTTTTTCCTTTTTCACTCATGTACTTTTCAATACTCTCATTTTGTGATTCTGTATTTTTATAATGAACTTCCACAGCAAAATCCTTAACATAACTCAGACCTTTTTCATAAACAAACTCTGGATAATCATCATCTGGTGAAATGTAGTAATCCTCACACTGCATCATAGTACCAGCACTCCACCCCATCTTAATTCCAGGATGATTTTCAAGGGTTTCAATTAAATTAAATTCTTCCAACCTTCTCATTGTTTTCTCTGGAAAGCCACCAGTAAAAAAGATTATATGGCTTTCATTAATTTTTTCCTTTGCACCATGGCTATCATCCGTAAAATAATTAATCAATGTTATATTGTCATCACTAATACCATAGGCATGGAAAGGAGTAGTCATCCTTAAGCATTCTTCTCCATTAATTTTACTGTAAAGTGATTCCCACTGTTCTGCATCCTTTATCCAATCTTCATGAAAAGCAAAAGGTATTATGCAAACTTTATGGTCAGGTTTAATTATATTTTTAAAAGTTTCATAAGCCCAAGGCTGATGAAAATCTAACTTATCTAATAAAATATTCATTGTATTGCCCCCTTAATCTAATCTTAAATTATTCTCTAACCTTGGTTCCTTGATGGAAAAACAATTGCCATGTTCCATCAATAAGCTTCCATATAGAACTTCTCCTTGAAGTTACCCCAGTACTTTTATTAAAGGTTTCAAAATTAATTAAAACTACATCTTGTGCTAAACTCCTTACTATAAAGTTCTTTGGAACTATCTCTACTTCCTTGTTATCAGGTACACTATCTAAGGTTTCCTGCTTATTACAAACATACCCTGAAGTACAATACTCAATAAATTCATCTGCTAATAATTTATCTAGTTCTTCTACGGATTTTCTTACCTTAGGATCTAAAAGTCTTTTTTCAAGGTATATAATCTTCTCTGAGAGAGTTTGAACCCCCATAAATAACCCCCCTTTTTTAGAAAAAGCCACTAATAAATAGTGACCTTAAATTTTTCTATTTCTTACTCAATATGCTCTTCTTTTATTCTGATTACCTCTACCTGTGGATACCTTTCTTTAAGCAGTTTTCCTAGAGTTTCAAGTCCAAGGATTTCAGTAAAAGTATGACTTCCTACAATTAAATTTATTTTTGCATATCTTGCATACTCCACAGTATATAATAATTTTTCTCCTGTAAAATAAACATCGCAGCCTTCATCTACACAGGTCTTAATATCTATAGCTGAAAACCCCGCTCCTGTAACAACTCCAATTTTCTTAATCAACTTATCACTGTTTTTCCAACTTCCTACAGGTTCTTCTAGTAACTCTTCTATTTGTTTTACTAATTCCTCAAAGGTAATAGGCTTGTCTAATATTCCAATTCTCCCGCAATACATGCCCTCATCATTAGAAAACTTATCAGTAACTTTAAAGCCAAGTTTATTTAATATAGAAACATTATTACCAAACTCAGCATCATCTAGTGGTAAATGAATATAAAAATGAGTAATTGCGTTATCTCTTAAAATCTTTAGGCAATCTTCCTTCATTCCCTCCATCCATGTCCAAGCATCATGGTGAGTTATAAGTAGATTTATGCCATTTTTAACTGCTTCTTCTGCTGTTTCAATGGTTAAATTAGTACAATAACCTACTTTAGTAATAGGTTCGCTTCCTATGTTGGTAAAGCCATACTCATCTTTACCCTCTACAATATCTAACTTTTCTTTTGTAAAAGTATCTATTATAAACTTTTCAAATTCCTTAACTAACATACTCTCATCCCCCATTCTACTTTTAAAGCTCTACCCAATATCTTTGAGTTATTTTATCACCTTCTATAACCTCATTCTCTAGCACTCCACCATTTTTCATTATGGTGCCTGCTGAACCTAAATTATCCTTATCGCAGGTAATTAAAGCCTTATTAATTCCTAGTTCTTTTGCCTTAGATAGCGCAAGTGACAACATCAATGATGCATAACCCTTTTTTCTTTCGCTAGGTCTTATGCCATAACCAATATGTCCTCCATAATTAAGTAAATAGTCATTTAAATAGTGTCTAATATTTATAGCGCCTAAAATTCTCTTATTATCTTCAACCAAGAATAAAGTATGAGCTGGAACAAAACCATCAGGACAGGTTTCTTCAAATTTATAGGTGTTTTCTAACCAAGTTTTATAATCCATATCAAGTAATCTTGCAGCATAAGGTACAATATTTTCCTTAGCTTCATCCCACTCTGTTATAAAATCGTAATGCATCTCTTCCATTTCTAAAGTAGGTCTTAATAATTCTATCTTCATATAATTCATCCCCTTTATAAATACTTTTCATCTCTAAGGCTCTTCTCTTGTTAATGCCTTTTTCAAGTTAATTAACTTTTATTTCCTTATGAATACGTAAAATAAACATTTTTTCTAAACCTTTACTTCTGATATCTTAAATATGAAAATCCTATGCCTCTGATTTTCATAAGGATTATTAAATCTCAATCTTCATTCCATCATAAGCAAATTTTATATTCTCATACTGTTTTTCCAGCTTCAAATAGTCATCATAGGATTTGCCCCAATCCTCTCCTAGATGAGTCATAATAACTTCTTTAATGCTATACTTGTGCTTTAGTTCTTCTATTTCCTCCATTGTAAATAATTCTTCTCTAAGCAAATTATCCTTTTTAAGTATAAACCCACCCTTAAGCGTTTCTCCAATAACTGTGTCTCCAATTATCATCACATCTGCATTCTCAAAAATGCTATGTTCTGGGAAAGGCGTCACATCACAAGGGGCATAAATAACCTTATTTCCATTTTGTTCAAAGACAAACACTGTAGCCGAGGTTGCTTTAATAAAAGCAATTTTTATATCCTTTATAGTAATGCTTTCTTCTACTACCTGCCTTTTTATTAAGTTTCTAGCCTTTTCATAGTAATCTAAGAAAGAGCCATACTTAAAACCAATGGTGTTTATATCCTCCATTACATGGTTCATAGCTAGCACCTTTATTGGATTTGTGCATTCTCTTCCCTCTGAAATCTCTAGCCAATCAATGCGAAGCTGTTCAAAAATTCTCATTCCTAGAGTGTGGTCGGGGTCTATATGGCTAAATAGTACTGTATCTATTTGCTTCACATTGCTATAATTAATAGCATGAACAATATCCTCTGGTGTATCCACCATCAGGTTTAAATCTTCTAGGTATAAGCTGCAACCAAACCTAGAATAAGGTTTTCCTTTTTCCCTTGCTTCTTTGCATATATCGCATTGACAAAGTGGTTTAGGTAGTGCAACACAGCCACCGCTTCCTAGTATTATAAACTTCATCTTTCTATCCTCCAAACTGTAATAAAAATCAGATCTATATCTTTCTTTTCTGTTTCAAAAGCCATTGGTAAAGCTCAGGTTCTTCATATGCTAATGTGCACACTTCATGTCCTGCACCTTTATAAATTTTAAATATAATATTAGGATTATAAATTCTTAAGCAATCAACTATTCGTTTAGATTCCTCAAATTCAACTACAGTGTCATTATCTCCATGTGCAACCCAAATAGGTAATTGATTTAAACTCATAGCCTTTTTAGGTGATATTGCACCTCCGCTTATGGGAACTATTGCAGCAAATCTTTCTTGGTTAAGTATGGCGAAATTCCATGTTCCATATGCCCCTAAGCTATATCCTGTTAGATACTCTCTTTCCTTATGTATACTATAATTATTTTCTATTTCATCTAGTAATTCCTTTAACATATTAAACTGCATTTCCCATACTTCACCTGATGGGCACTGGGGACATACCACAATGAATGGAAAGTTATTATCTTCCCTTAATATCTTATTTATACCCCATTTTTTAACATCATCTATGTTATTGCCACGCTCCCCTGAACCATGCAAAGAAAGAATCAAAGGCCATTTACTATTAGTTGTATAGTTTTCAGGTAGATAAACAATATAATTTAATGTAAGCTTAATAGTTTTTTCAAACTTATAACTTTTAATCATTACTTAATTCACCCCTTGGAATGCTTCCTTTAACATTACTACTAGACTCTATATAATTTATAGTAAAAAAATAGTTCCTATAACTCTATCCAATACCTTAGAACCTCTTTACCAGTTTCTTTTGAAACTATGGTATTTTCAAGTTTACCGCCATTGGACTCAATAATTCTCTTTGATCCTATATTATCAAAATCACATGTTACCAATACTTTTTCAAATCCTAGTTCTTTAGCTTTTTCTAATACTAACTTTAATATAACCTTCCCATATCCTTTTCTTCTGTATCTAGGTGATATATCATACCCAATATGTCCACCTTCTTCAAAATTTCTTTTACCAAGTTCATGTCTTAACCTAACAGTACCTAGAATATCGCTATTACTGTTTATAAGCCACCATTCAGTTGAAAGTACATATCCTTGTGACAAACCAATGCCATTAGATAAATCTTTAAGGTCCTGAATATAATTTTCAAAATTAAAATCAGTATTTAAATAATCACTGCTAAAGATATTTTCATTGTTATCATTATAATCACTAACCATGTTAGTGAATTTTTCTTTTAACCAAATATCTGGTTTAACTAAACTACACACACTCATCACCTCATTATATAAAGAAAATTTTCTGTCATAATAAATTACTTAACCTCTTAACTTACCTTTGTTCACTACTACAAATTCAGCTCCATTCTTCTATTTCGTGTTGTCATACCTAATGCTTCATAAAACTTAATAGCAGCACAGTTAAATTCCCATACAACTAACTGTAAAGATGAAGCGCCTTCTGCCTTTGCATAATTTACAACATGTTCAAACAACAATCTTCCAATTCCTTGTTTATGACAGCTTGACTTAACACAAAAGTCATCTATAAATGCAATTTTTGCTGGAATTAGTATTTGAATATTTTTAGAAGTTATTATCTTCACAATACTGTATGCTACCAACTCTTTATTACTGACATCTTCAACTACAAAGAGTTTTGTATCATTTGGAGTTATTAACTCATCAAATTGCCCTTTTATCATTGGTGTATCAACATCTACATACACATCTGGTCTATTATTCACATGTAGCTTATGAACTTCTGAAACAAGCTCGTTTATGCTTTTGAAATCACTTACCACCGCTTGTCTTATTTTAGCTTTCATTTTTTTTACCATTCACACCCTATCAATAAGCTCACTCAAAGGTTAAAAATTCATTTAACCTTTGAATATAATAGATTATCAAAATACATACCGTTAAACTCCATAACTTTTCTTAATAAGCCTTCTTTTTCAAAGCCACATTTTATAGCAACCTTTTCACTTGCTTTATTTCTTGGATCTATACGAATTTCGAGCCTAATTAAGCCAAGCTCCTCAAAGGCTATTTTTTCTAGCTCTTTTACTGCTTTAGAAGCAATTCCTTTGTTAAAAAGCTTTCTATCTATAAAATAACCTATCTCCCCAATATGAGGACTTTCTTGAAATATTCTTATATTACATCCTCCAACAACCTCATTGTTATATATAATTGAGTAATTATATTCTAAGTTATTTTTTCTCTTATGCTCCCGCCTTTTAATCCATTCTCTCTCCAAATCAATGCTTTCAGTAATGGTAGCATGATAGTATTCAAATTTACCTTCTGTTAAGATTCTAAAATATGATTCTGCATCTTCAATTATTGGATATCGTAATTCAATCATAAACCTCTCTCCCCATATGTTAAGTTTAATTTAATCTCGATTGTTTAAAATTCACACCTATTGAAAATATCCTAAAGTAACTACTTAAATTCTCATAGTTATATTAATACCTATAACTATAGATTATTTCATCCTTAACTTCTGGCTCCTCAGCTCCTATGCTCCTGTATAGTGCACAGGCTGCTTCGTTACCTATATTTGTTGGAATCCATATTTTCATTGCTTCATGTAGCTTTCCATCTTCAATAATTTTTTCAATTATTCTTTTAGCAATTCCCATTTTTCTATAACACTTCAAGGTTCCAATTTCATATAAACAAATCATGTTTTTTGTAGTATCAAGTCGTCTTTGAATATAAGCTATAGCATAAGCTACTGGCTTACCCTCTACTGTTGCAACATAAAACCAATTATCACCACTACTTAAAAACTTTTCTATGGCGGCTTCACTAAAAGAACATAAATCTTCTTCACCTTTTACATTGCTAATGGCATCTTTAACATAACTCATTTCATCTATTCCGCATCTAAAAATCTTTTCAATCATCTTTATTCCCCAAAAGCCATAAATAATTATTCTTAAAAATCATCAGCTAGCTTTTCTTCTACAATAAATCTAGTTGGCCAAAATTCATATAAACTAATGCTTTCAATATATCCTGAGAAAGAAGAAAAGTTTTCTGCTACTATTGGTATTGCCTTTTGTATAACCTCTGGTTTATCAATAATTATGGTAGCGTGAGGTGCCCAGTTTAAATCATTTGCATAACTACTATTAAAGTTTTCTTGTAAATTCAATAGCTCATGGGAAACTGATGGCGCAGCAAATAGCACTTCCATTCCAAATAAACCAATATGGTTAAAAGATACCTGTATCTTTGATGTATTACTGTCAACTTTCTTTAATAGTTCCTTTAATTCATTTTCTTTTTCTAACTCAAAAGTTCCTAGAGTGATATGATAAGGTAGGTTAGGAGTTTGATTCCCTACAAAACCTGCTTCCAAAAGCCTCTTATATATCCTTCCTAATTTTTCTTCAGTTTCTTTATCAAACTGTGCCATTACACATAAGAACTTGTCTCTCATTGACTTATCCCTCTTTTCTATATATCTATTAAGTTGGCATTAGTTGTTTAACAAGAAATTTATATAATAGACTTTTCATATCTGTATTCAATTAATTTTTTACCTATGGTTATTTCCTTAATCGCTCCATCATGTTTAAAACCAACTTTTTCGTAAAATTTTCTTGCATTTATATTTTCTTCAAGAACCCATAAAATAACTTTACTATAATCCCTTTTCTTTAATTCATTTATTCCCCAGTTAATTAATTCAGAACCAATCCCCATATTCCAATATTCTGGCAGTAAGTATATACCCCATATTTCCCCACAAGTATCAGTTTTATCTGCATCTCTGCATTTGCCTATACATATAAGTCCAACTGCATCATTATCCTTAAATATAATCGCATCTTCTTCCCACTTCTCTGTTAATGCCTTTTCAAAGTATGCTTGTCTCTTTTCAACGGTAATGTTTTTTAATATTTCATCTGGTACTATACCTTTATATGCTACCTTCCATGACTTTGAATGAATTTCTCCCAATGTTTTAGCATCACCTATATTAGCGTAGCGAATTCTAAACATAATATCCTCCCCTACTAAACTCAACACTATCTATTTTGATTTTTTATAAATTCCGAATCTATTCATCATATGATATGATATAACGTAATTCCTTTAAATCTTTACCCATATCGGTTATTCGAAAAGTATTATCATATTTGAAACCTATTTTCTCATAGAAATTTCTGGCTCTTATATTTTTTTCCAATACCCAAAGTTCTATATTAGTTAATCCTTCTTTCAGTATTTCGTTGATTCCCCATTCTATTAATTCTTTAGAAATGCCGCTTCCCCAAAACTTTGGAAGCAAATAAACTCTCAAAATCTCTATACATAATTTTTCACTATTATCATCTCTAGGTTTTCCAAAAGATATTAGCCCTGCTGGTTCACTTTCATCAAAAGCAATAATAGTCTTAGGAGAACCCTCTGATAATTCACTAATAAATCTTTCTGTTCTTCTTTCAACAGAAAAAACGTCACTTAAAATATGGTCAGGAATAATATCTTTAAATCCAGCTTGTGATGACTCAGAAAGAATTTTGCCCAAAACAGCTGAATCATCTAAGTTTGCATATCGAATTAATGTGCTCATGAAAATCCCCTCCCTCTGAATGTAATATTACCTACTAGATGGTAATCTACGGCTATCCAAAGAACTTGCTATCTCACCATCTTTATACTTAAAATAAACCCCCTAAATGTCCATGTTATCATCCATAATTTTAATAAATGAATTCTAAATGCAAATTCATAAAAAAAATGATGCAAACTGCTGATGTTGATTTTCGCTTCTGATATTTCTCTCAATCTTTGCCTAAAGTATTAACTTAGTTGTCAACACTATCTTTGACAAAAACAGAACGGATGCCCAGCAGGGTCAATCATAACTGTCCAATCATCTGAAAACTGAACAGGAGTTACAGCAGCCCCACAGTTGATAGCGTGTTGGATAGCTTTTTTTGTGTCTGATACGGCAAAGTCCAAATGAATACTTTTCTGTTGCTCATTAGGATTATCCGGCCAAACAGGAGGTTTATAGTCAGCTTCTTCTTGGAATATCAAGAAAGGAGTTATTCCTGTTTTGCTTACAGATATCCATTCTGGATCATCGTTATGCTTTTGCCACCCCAATAGCTTTGCATAGAAGTCAGCTAATGCGTTTGCATTTTGACAGTCAATTACTACCGAGAATATCCTAATGCTTAACTCTTTATCACTTTTTATTTCACTCATAATTTATCTTTAGTGAGAGAGTGTATAATAAGTACCAAACCTCACTAAAACTCACCTCTTTTCTATATCTAGTGTACATTCCTAGACACAGATTGATTTTATTTTCATTATACATAGACTACATATAATCTATGTGGTCTATGATTTATTGCTTGTGTATAACCTATTAATAACTATGTGTGTAATTCGTCATATGAGAATATTAACTGGTAACTTTATCCTATTTATATCTTTCTTGCTAATATTCCTGCTGTATGATGATAATGAGGTTCACCATGTCCATCGTCTATAATATTTTCTTCAAAGTATTTAATTATCTCCCAATGTTTAAACATCATTCTTAATTCATTGTCCTTAAAACCAGTTACCCATGTACCTATCTTATCTGAATAATAGGTATCCTCATTTTTTATTTCTGCAAGTTCATATTGGCGGCTAAATGCATTATCGTGAATTGTGAATACCGTAACATACATATATCCACCATCTTGTACGTTATTTTTTAGTCTTTGAATAACCTGGATTGATGCTGCTTTATCTAAAAAATTAAGTGCACCACCTGTAGAAAGAACTAAATCATATTTGTTATTATCATAATAGTCAAATACTGAAATAACCTCTGTCTCGATGTTCAATCCAATACTTGCAGCATTTTTGCTCAAAAGTTTTAAACCTTCTCTTGATATATCTATAGCCTTTACTCTTATTCCTTCTCTAGCAAGAAATATTGAATGTCTTCCATTACCTGCCCCCGCATCAAGACTTGTTTCGATCGGGTGTTCTCTTACTATCCTTGCAATTATTTCATCTGGTTTCTCTAAATACCCATCAGTGTCTGAATAAATTTTATTTCATACATTCATTTTAATATCACTCATAAATATCCCCTCCCTCTGAATTTAATATTTCCTACTGTTATCCACAGAACTTATATCCTCTCACCATTTTCATACTTAAAATAAACCCCATAAATGTCCATGTTATTATCCACAATTTTAATAAATGAACTATCATATAATCCATAAATAGTTCCATACTGTGATGCTTCATAAACTTCTTTCATATGGTCTTCACTTGCAGAATCTAGATGTGGTTCAACATTAATGTCCACAAGTCCAATGCCTTCATAAATAGCTAGTTCTGGAATGTTATCATTTATATCTCTTGCTAGCACTACTCTTTTAGCCATATTTATTGAACCAGCACTCATTCCAATTGTAATCCCTTCTCTCTTCTGCAGAGCAGGAATTAAATTATATTGTTTTAAGTACTCAATTTGCTTTAATGTATTTCCACCTGAAAGCCAAATCACATCAGCATTTTCTACATATTCAAGAGCTTTTTCTTTGGGAGTTCTATAATCTATGGTGTTAACTTCATTGAAAACAACCTCATTTTCTCTGAACATGGTGAGAAATACTTGCAGATATTTATCAGTTTTTAAGTGCTCAGCAAAGTCTGATGCAATAAATAACATAGATCCATTGTTATGATAATGTTCTTTTATGCAATTAATAAAATCCTCAGTAAATCCATATGGAAATCCACTTGTTAAAATCGATACTCTCATTTCTCATTCCCCCTAACGTGCTATAAAGCTTAATAATTCAATTAGCTACTTAGCTTTCTAATAAGCTCTTCCGCTACTTTAATTGAGTTTAGTGCTGCTAATTCCACATTACTTTTAAAAGATTCCGAACCATTCTCATCAGCATTATCTGACATAGATCGAATAACTATAAAGGGAATTTTATTAACATAGCAGCTATGAGCTACACTAGCACTTTCCATATCCACACATAAAGGGTTAAATCTTTCTATTAAATCTTCTCTTTCATTGTGTGTAATAAAGGCTTCTCCAGTAATTATCCTTCCAATATAGCATTTATTCTGAGGTTCTATTTCTTTGCCAACTTCTTCGCATAAGCTTAACAACCTTCCATCTGCTCTAAAATATATATCCTCCATCCAAGGATGGTATTCTGTTAAAATTCCACCTTTCACATCATGGTAAGCTATTTCATTTGAAATAACTGTATCTCCAATTTTAAGCCTTTTATTTAAGGCACCAGCAACTCCAGTTAAAATAACCCGAGTAACTCCAAAGCTATCAATTAAAATTTGTGTTGCAATAGCAGCATTTACTTTACAAACTCCACATAATACTGCTACTACTTCAACCCCTTCATAAGTTCCTGAGTAAAACTTTAACATAGCTTTTTCACAAAGCTTTTTATCTTCTATCTTATCTATAAATGGCTGTATTTCTTTTTCTGTAGGTCCAATTATTCCTATTCTCATTTTTCTCCCCCATGTATTAATTCCTATGCAATATAAATCTTTGGTGTGGATAGTTTCTATCTATAAGTAACTCATCCTCCACAAATCCAAACTTCTTATACAGTGCTCTTGGAGCTATTCCCTTCTCATCATCTTCTCGAAAAGTCATAACCAAAATATCCTCACCTTTTGGTAAGAGACAAAGCATTTCCTCAACCATTGCAGCACCTATGCCCCTTTGTCTATACTCTGGATGCACCGCCATACAGGATAAACATTTTTGGTTGTAAGAAAATATTAGAACTCCAACAACTTTTTCTTTGTGTTTAACACAAATTGCAGAATTTCTATTAATATTTTTAATTACAACCTGTTTGTAGTCATTTATTTCTTTATCTGTATCTAACCCTGGGAAGTTATGTTTTACAACTTCCACCAGTTCCATCCAAGAGCCTAAATCACTTAACTCTGCCATTTTTAGTTGAAGCTTCTTATCCATAGCCCCGCCTCCTAATCCTTCAAAGGTAATATATTTTTTAAAGTTTGTTTATAATCAAGTTTCCTGATTCGTATTTTTTAAGTCCTTTATAAAAGGCGGTATAAGCAATGATTATCCACATAACTGCTACTGCTAGCACAGAAAATAACATTGGTAAATTAAAGTTGCTTATAATTCTAGCGGGCATATATACCATGAAAGCAGCCGGTATTATGGTATATAAAACATACCTAAGTCCACCTTTAAATATGCCTTCTGGATATATGGTAAAGCTTATTAGAAATTCAGTGGTAAGTTGTGCAATACCTTCGGTGTTACCACTATAAAAACTTAAAGCATGTATGGTTACTAAAACTGAAGCAAAGATTAGTGCACCTGTAATTATAAAGAGTAAAAATAACCCAAAGGCTTTAATATTAAAGCCCTTAATAAAGAAAAATAAAATAACTCCATATAAGGTGTCTCCCCAAGCTGAAACTATAGTCTTTGAACAAAGAATGTTTATTAAAGGGTCCTTAGGCTGTAATAAATAGGTGTCTAATTCTCCATTTAAAATCATTCTAGTAATTTGATTTACATTGCCAAAAGTTATGAAGCAAAGTCCAAAACTTGCTGAAGATATTGCCCAAAGCATCATTACATCTGTAAAGCCATAGCCACCTATAGTATTTACATTGTTAAATAGTATCCACCAGAAAAATATGAAAGCAGAATTATTTAATGCCATTCCAAAGCACTGCATTAAAAAGCTTACCCTATATTCCATCACTGCAGATAAATTGAATTTAAAATAAAAACCCATGAGCTTTAAGCTCTTTTTAACCTCCATTAACATTTAAGTTCTTTGCCCCCTTTCTGTATAAAATCATAGCTAGCAAGAAAAATCCTATTAAATAAATTATTTGTATTCCAAAACCTTTGTAAAACGCACTGAAGGAAAAATCTACTGCAAGCTTTCCTGGTACATAAGTTACGTAGGCAAAGGGTAAATACTGTGATATATTCTTAAGCCAATTAGGAAAAAGCTCTATTGGCATTAACATTCCACCTAAAGTAAAAATAAGCTTTGAATAAATCCAAAAGAAAGCACTATTTTCTTCAAACCAAAAGGAGGTTAAGGCTAAGGATATATAAATAAAGAAATTTATAAAGCAACCTACCATTAAGGATAAAAATATAAAAGGTAGATGTGCAAAGTTGAACCCTTGCAAAGTTCCTACATAAATTAATCCTACTAAAATTCCTATAATTCCATTGGTCAAAAGCTTTACCCCTACTTCTCCAAGAAAATAAGAAAAACAATATAATACATAGTTATAGGGTTTGTTTAAAAGATAAGCTATATTTCCACTTTTAACATCTTCATTTACTTGAAGGTGTACCTCTGTTCTTGAAAGAGTTATTAGTTCTGTAACTACTAAATACCAAATCATTTGATTTAAGGTAAACCCTCCAACTAAAGCTCCCTTTTCACTGTAAATGGCTTTCCAAAGCATTAGATATATAAACATAATAAAGATGAAAAATATATTCTTACCTAAGAAGTTCCAAAAATATACTAGGCTGTTTGCCATGGTGATTTTTGAAATTTGACCATACTTACGAATTAATTGCATAGTTCTCACCGCCCTTTTTTTGTGTATAAATTAGTGAGATTACCTCCTCTAGGGGTGCTTCTGATATGGTGATATCATTAACCTTTCCACATTTTATAAGTGTTGTTAATACCTCATCTATATCCTGTTTTGTGGTATCAACTTGTACCTTTACTGCATTTCCTTTATGCTTTATTATATTTAAATTTGAATCCTGTAAATTTACAGTGTCACTGTACTTAATGTGGATTTCCTTTTTATTTAGATAATCATACTTAAGACTTTTTATGGTTTCATTTAGTACTACTTCTCCATGGTTTATTATGATAGCTCTTTTACATAACTGCTCAATGTCTCCAGCATCATGGGAAGTTAAGAAAATTGTAGTCTTCTCTTCCTTATTTAACTGTAAAATAAGCTCTCTAATTTTTTGTTTAACCACAACATCTAGTCCAATGGTTGGCTCATCCAAGAATATTATTTCTGGCTCATGTAAAATTGAAGCTGCAATTTCACAGCGAATTCTTTGTCCTAAAGATAGTTTTCTAACAGGTACATCCATTAAATCTCCTATTTCAAAAACTTCCTTAAGCATTTCAATTCTCTTTTTAAGCTTTTCCTTATCCATTTCATAAATATTTCCCAGTAAATTAAAACTGTCTAATGGAGGTAAGTGAAACCAAAGTTGTGATTTCTGTCCAAACACTGTACCTATTTTATAAGATAACTCTCTTCTATCTTTAGCTGGATTTAATCCTAGAACCTCAATATTTCCTGAGGATGGATATAAAATTCCAGTCATCATTTTAATTGTTGTTGATTTTCCTGCTCCATTTGGTCCAATAAAAGCTAATATTTCTCCCTTTTCTACTTGAAAGGAAATATCCTTTACAGCTTTCACTTCCTTATAGGAAGGTGCAAACATTGATTTTATGCTTCCACTTAGCCCTGGTTCTTTTGTTTTTACCTTAAAAGTTTTGCATAGATTATTTACCTTGATGATGCTCATAAAAGCGCCCCCCTTTTTTTTATTTGTATATTAATAATTAAGACTTTGTTTATACATGAAATCTTTTAATAATTAATATCTTATTGCAATAAATTGTGCACTGATTTAATTGCAACTTTCATGATTACTATTTAGCCTTAAAAATTTGTAAAAAAATAAAGCCTAAAGTACAAATCTCATAGGTTGAGACTCGTCCTTTAGGCTTTTTTCCTAAAAGTGTAGATAAAATCCTGCATCGCTCGGACCAGACATGTTTCCATCGGAACCCTAGATGCACTCTCATAGTAAGTCAATTATAGTATATTTAGAAACATTTGTAAATACAGTTTTTATAAAATTCTAAATTGTTTTATAAATACCTAAGGTAGAAGCTCAATAATAAATGCCCAAATACCTCCTATAATCATTCCTATGATGGAGTCGCACCAATCATTACCTTTGTCTGGATTTCCCTTAATTACTACATTAACTGTTTCAGTTAATGTAGATTGGTTTCCAGCTAAATCAGTAGCAATTACTGTAATAGTATTCTTTCCTGGTACCAAATCAACATCTATCTTGAAGCTACCCTTTTTATCTATACAGACTTCTTTACCATTTACTGTTACATTCTTAAGATTCTTATCTTTTACCGTGCCACTAATTTTTATTGATTTTTTATTAATTAACTCCTTATCCTTTGGAAATTTCACTTTAAGCTCAGGCAGTTTTTTGTCTACAATTACTTTAACTGGTGCTGATTGAGTTGTTTCTATTTTATTTTCTTCTCCCGTAACCGTAATAGTATTTACTTCTGCAGTAAGCTCTATATTAATTGCAAAGTTTTTATCCTTGGTTTCTGCTGAGGCTGTTTTCTTTCCATTTACATATACATTAATTTTGCCATCAACATTCATTTTACCTTCAAGAATTATACTGTCTTTATTTACATAAGTTGTTTCTTTTAAGTTTGTAATTTCAGGTGTTTCAACACTTTGGGTTACTACATTAACCTTCTTTGTTACTGTAGTTTGGTTTCCTGCTAAGTCCGTAGCTGTTACTGTAATTTGATTTTCTCCCTTTACAGCATCTAAAGCTGTCTTAAAGTTACCTTTTTCATCTACAACTACTTCCTTATCATTAACCACTACTTTGTTAAGATATTTATCTGCAACTGTTCCTGTTACTTCAATAGAGGTTGCATTGATTAAAGCTTCATCTGCTGGCACTGTTACCTTTAATTCAGGTAAGGTTTTATCTACAATGACCTTAATTGGTACTGACATATCAGAAGTCTTTCCATTAGCTTCACCATTGACTGTAATTGTATTTTCCCCTTCTTTAAGCTTTAACTCTGCTTTAAACATTTTGTTATCAGTATCAACACTTAAAGCTGAAGCTCCATTTACAAATATATTCACTTTTCCATCCACATTGGTTTTGCCTTCTAAAGTTACAGTATCTTTGTTTAAATAATTTAATTCTTTTAGATTATTTATCTCCGGCGTTTTTACTTCTTCTGCTGGTGCTTCTGTTTCATATTGCATTATTGCTCTAACCATCATAGAACCAGTTATTTTATACTCAGCTATAGGTGTAAGTCCACCATTATAAACATAGCTTCTGTCATTAGCTGTACTATTTTTGTCTATACCTATAGCAGGTGATTCTGCTACTGGATATAACTGCTTTGTCACTATATAAAAATCTTTGTCTGTAGAATAATCAAAATCTAATAGATTTATTTTATTCCACTGGCCTCTATTTATAGTAATTTCTTTTAAGTCTCCTGCTAATTGTACTTCTCCTTTTTCATCTAAGTAAGCTATACCTATTCCTATTTTGTTACCAAGAGCTTTTGAGTGATCATCTACGAAGAAGATATTAGCGTACCCAACTCTTCCATAACTTTTAGGTGTAAATTTAACTCCAAAACCAGCCCCACTATTTGTAAATGCTGTTGAGGCATCTTTTATGCCATCATCGTAGGATATTTCTTCCTCAGTATTATGGAACTTTCTCATAGCGATGTTAGCTGAATTATCTTTTTCACCTTCAACAGTTACTTTAATATTCTCAGTATGGAAGTTTTCATTTGTAACTCTTAAAGTATATTCTCCAGCAAATACTCCCTTGATTGTAAAGTTTCCTTCAGCATCAGTAGTTACACTTTCATAATTTGAATCTTCCAGAATTCTTACAGTAGCATTAGCTACAGGTGCATTAGAAGCCTTATCTATTACTTTACCTACAACATTCCCCTTCTTTATAGGGTCTAACTTAATTTGCTGTGTAATAGTTTGTTCTTCTTTAAGTGATACTTGAACTTCTTTTGGATGATATCCATAAGCAACAGTTCTAAGGGTATAACTTTCCCCTTCTTTGTTCCCTGCATGAGTTATTGTAAAGTTTCCTGTTGCGGGATCAGTCTTTACACTTCTACCTGTTTCTAGTATTGTAACAACTGCATCAGCTGGTAAAAAGCCTTCAACAAACTGATCAGCTTGAGCTTTTGGTTCTTGAGTTTCCTCTGCTTGAGTCTCTGCAGCTGCAGCAATTGAAACAATTGAGTTAGTGTTATTATTTGACACACTAGCTTTTGGTAATACAGCTACTGAATCAATATACCATCCTGGTGCACCCATTAATCCGTTAGTATATAGATAAAATCTTACTTTAACTGATTTTCCTTTATAAGCGGATAAATCTAATGAAAGTGTTTCCCACTTCTTAGCCCCCTTCATAGAATCTTTTAAAACAGTCCAAGTAGTACCATTGTCCTCTGATATTTGCACATTTGCAAAATCATCAGTTCCATTGTATACATAGCTATAAGCATCTAACCAGTGATCAACAGATAATACTGTTTCTTCATCAGCTGGTAGATTTATAGCTGGTGTATCTAAATATCCTGCATGGTCATAGGAATAATTACCCGCAAGATTAGTTGCCCATACCTTAGTTCCTGTTAATGCAGCTTTTGGTCCAGAGGTTGGTGCTCCCCATGCCCAGTCATTATTTTTACCTTTATCTGATAAGATTCCAGTGGTAAATCCACCATTATCTTTTTCAAAATTTGTATAGAATATCTTTTTAATTTCTTTGTAGTCAAGTGCTACTTCTTGTGAATATACACTTTCATTTCCTGTGAAATCAACAGAAGTTACCACATAATAGTACATTCCTGTTTTTACATCAGTATCTGTGTAATAAGGATTAATTGTAGTTGCAATATTACTATATGGTCCCCCTTGAGTAGTTCCACGATATATATTATATTGTTTAAAATCCGAGGTAGTAACCTTATTCCAATTTAAAGCTACACCTGATTTGTTAATAGCTGCTGTAAAATTACTTGGAACACTTGGTGCTTCTTTATCAGTTCCAACAAAGCTCATATTTTCAAAATACCAACCGATACCGAAACCTGCAGAGCCTGTTGTGAATTTAAACTTAACAAAAACTGGCTTTTGGTTTCCTATATAAGAAGCAAGGTCTAAATAAACCTCATGCCATTCTTTATTTGAACCAGTAACCTTTCTAAGTTGTTTCCAAGTAGCTCCTTCATCTGTTGATATAAGCATTTCTGCGTTATGAGAATATGAAATATCATTCCACTCAGAAATTCTTAAACTAGCTTCCTTTAAGTTTGTATCTCTTAAATCCAATGGAGGTGATAAAACCTCACTAACTGTATTAGGAGATACATCATAGCTTTCAAGCTTAGTACCAATTACCTTACTTCCACTTAATGCTTTAGGCCCTGAAGTAGATGTAGGCGCTCCCCATTGAAATTCACCTGACAATTTCCATCCTAAAACATCTTTCTCAAAATCATTACTATATTTGTCTGGTTTTATACCAAACATAACAGTAAGGTTGTAAACCTCTGATGTAAAAGTATTCTTACTATAATCTGAAACAGAAATTTTATATTCTAATCCCTGCTTAATAACTAAGTTTCCTGGTACTATAGCTTCATAAGTACCACTTTTGGCATTTCCTGATACGCGTTTCATAGCAATTTCTTGCCATTGGCTCATGTCAGCATTCTTTACTAAAAGCTTAGCTGATGTTACTCCTACATTATCTTTTATTTCTGCTGTTATAGTTGATGCTGTATTTGCAAACACTTCTGGTAATTGTCCATGAACTATTTCTGGTGCTATTTTATCTTCACCTGGAACTAAAACCTGACCTTCTATTGTACCAGTGCCAATCCCTAAAACTTTTGCTACCGCATCATAAGCATTCACTAACCCATAACCGTAACCCATATTTGGAGACTCTGCATATTGGTTATCAGTTAATTTTGTTGCTGTTTCTTTAAGTATTTTTTCCATTTCCTCTACTGTTAAGGAGAAATTTGCTGACTTCATAAGTGCTGCTACCCCTGCAACGTGGGGTGCTGCCATAGAAGTTCCATCCCAGCCTGCCTCATAACCATCTATAACCGATGAACGTATATTTACTCCTGGTGCTGATATTTCTGGTTTAATTAACTCAGGATTCCATGGAGATGGCCCTAATTTTGAGAAATTTCCTCTTTTATTGTTAATATCAGTTGCTCCAACTGCAAAACTTCCAGGCAGATTTGATGGATTTTGAATTGAACCTGGTCCTGGTATTGGCTCACCGGTTTTTTGATTTCCTGCTGCAAATACTGGCAATATTCCAGCTGCTCTCCATGCATTAAGAATATCTACGAACCATGGGTCTACCCCTGCTGATCCTCCCCAAGAGTTATTAATTATATCTGGAGCCTTTTCAGCATTTCCACCTGGGGCAAGGAACCATTGTGCACCTGCTAGCAAATGAACACGTTGTCCTCCAGCATCTGTAAATGCTTTTGCTGCAATCCATTGGGCTCCTGGCGCTACTCCTATGGTATTTTTCCCATCTGGTTCTTGTCCAAGTATTGTGCCTGTACAGTGACTTCCATGTGGTACCCCGGAGTTATCCCATGGAAGCTCTGAGTTTGTCATAGGATCGTACCAGCTTTCTTTAGGATTAACCACTTGTCCCGTTGTTTTGTCATAACCTCTCCATTTTTCTTTAAGAGCTGGGTTATCCCAATCAACTCCAGAGTCTAATACGCCTACTACTACCCCTGTACCATCCACCTTGAAATTCTCCCAAACCTTCGGTGCACCTATCTGTTTAATATTCCATCCTATTTCATCTTCAGGCATATCTGTAACAGTATTAGTTGCTTCAGTTTTTAAAGGCTTGTCTATTTCTATAGTATCATTATAGTAAACCTTTTCTACATCACTTCTTTTTGCCAGTTCTTCAATTACTTCTTTATTTGCTTTAACATAAACAATGTTTGCTATATGAAAAGATTTAATATTCCGAACCTTATTTTTAGTCTTTTGCTTTTCTAAATATGAAATTATTGGTGCCTGCGTTATTTCAGCCTTCTCTTTTAAGCTATTAATAACGCTCTTTCTTGCTGAAAGTTCTTTTTCGTGTAAAGTCTTCCCTTTAGCACTTAGGCTTGCAATTTTAGCGGTATCAACTCTATCTTTTAAATATACTAATACCTCTAATAATTCCTCCCCACTATCAAACTTCTGTTTTACCTTCTGCTCAATTTTGTCTAAATGATTTTTGTTATTTAAATTCCCAGTACTAGGCATTTCCCTAGCTTGTACCACATTCGAAAAGCATCCAAGTAAAAGTGTTAAAGATAGCAACAAAGAAATAAATGATTTAATTTTTTTTGGTTTTTTCATTCATATCCCCCCAAATATTGATTATTACATCCTTTAAAATTCTCCTTCTTTTGTGAGTTAATTCCTCTACCTTCACTTAACCTTCACTTATTGTATATCTACCCATTTACATTATATCACTTACATTTATTGTAATCAAAGTATAATTATAACTTTTTATAAAATTAGTATATTTTTTATTTTACTTATTTTTTTATTTTTCGTGTTTTTTCACTAACCAATATAAAAACTTAGTAAATGCATCTTAGTGAGTTTTAAGTGCAACTTACTCCCCATATTATTTACAGAGCTTATTTATAGGTTTATATTAGTATTAGGATATGATATTGAAAAATATGGAATATAAATAAGATAGATGTTAATTTTTGAAACTTATTTTTTTAAGGTCATAAAAAAACTATTTATATCTGAGCTCATATCTTACGCTAGTCTTATAAGTATAAAAATACTCATGTTTAAGTTTTGTGATGAATTGCAAGCTATAAGGCTTACTTAGAAGAATTGCTTAGCTTTAAAAAAATATTTATAAGAGGATTTACTTTTAAAAAATTTGTAATAAATCACAAAAATAACTTTTTAGGAGGTGGTACTTTGAAAATAATCATTGACAGTTCTGCAGAAAATAAAGAAATAGAAATAATAATTAAATGCACGGAAGTTAATGAAGAAATACAAAAAATCATTTCACTACTTAAGCAAAATGATGAGAAAATCATTGGTATTTCTAATGGTACTTCCTACCTCATTGAACCAAATGATATATATTACTTTGAAACTGTAGATAAAAAGACTTTTATTTACACAGAAGCGCAGGTTTTAGAGACTCATTTAAGACTCTATGAAATAGAGGAAAAACTATCAAAGCTAGATTTCTTTAGAGCCAGTAAATCTACCATAATAAACATTTCTAAAATTAAAAAGCTTGCACCTAGATTTAATGGTAGGCTAGAAGCTCAACTAGAAAATGATGAAAAGCTTATTATTTCAAGACAGTATGTGCCAGTAATTAAGGAAATCTTGGGGATGTAAAGGAGTGATTGTATGAAAAAAAACATGGAATTACTAATGCAATTTAAGTTTGTATGGGGACTTTTCTATGCTGCAGCTATTATAATTTACACTATTGTAAATATGCTCCTAGGGAAATCCTCTATGGAATTCATAGTGGTATGGCAACTGATGATTTTAACTATTGTTCTTGTGTTAATTCAATATCTAATTTTCGGTGAATTCACTTTAAATAATGTTTCTATGAAGGGAAAATTCCTAATTCATTTTATACTCTGCTATGTAATAGTACTATTGTTCTTAAATATGTTTCAGTGGATAAATGTACAAAATATCTCTTCCTTAGGACTTTACACTGGAGGATACACACTTTTTTACCTTGGAATACTTAATTCACTTCACATATATTATAAACTAACGGGAGAAGAGCTAAATAGTAAGCTTGCAGTTTATAAACAAAGTAAAAATCTTAAAAAATAAGTTATTTTAACTAAGGCTATACTTTAATGTACAGATTACCAAAGTGCAAATGCATTTTATTCATCACCAGAAAGCCATAAGAGAATCAAGGTAGGCACTATGTAAAAGTTTAGTCTTGACTTTAGTTCTCAAAAATATAGTAATATTGAAAAGTAATCATAGTTTTCATAGTATGGAGGGATTATTGTGAATGTTATTGAAATAAAAAATTTAACTAAAACCTACGGAAAAAGCCGTGGTATAGATGGGGTTACCCTATCAGTAAAGCAGGGTGAAATTTACGGATTTATCGGTCCTAATGGGGCTGGTAAGTCAACCACTATAAAACTATTACTAAACCTTATATTTCCTAATAGTGGAGAAGCTAAAATCTTTGGCTTAGACTGTGTTAAGGATACAACTAAAATTAAAGAAGATTTAGGCTATGTACCAAGTGAGGTTAGATATTATGATGATGTAAAGGTTGGAGAAATAATTAACTATGCCAAAACCTTTAAGAAAAACATTGATGAAGAGTATGTGAATCACTTAATTAAAACCTTTGATGTGGATTTAAATAAAAAGATTTTTGAATTATCCCTAGGAAATAAAAAGAAAGTAGCTCTAATTCAAGCCTTTATTCATAAACCAAAGCTTTTAATTTTAGACGAGCCTACTAACGGACTTGATCCATTAGTTCAACAAAAGCTATTCACTGAGCTGGTAGCCCTTAAAAATTCAGGTTCCACTATTTTCTTATCTAGTCACAACTTAACTGAAGTTGAAGAGTTTTGTGATAGAGTAGCCATAATTAAAGAGGGTAAAATCATTGAAGTTAAAAATATTGAAGAGTTTGCAAATAAAAAGGTTAAAAGAATCACCCTAAAGCTTTCTCAAAATCTTTCTGAAGAAGTTAAAACTCTAGGTGGAGAAATTGTTCAATTTAAAGATAATGTATTGGTCTTTAATTACAATGGGAACATTACTAAGCTTCTTTCCCTTTTAGTTAAATATCCTGTGGAAGATCTAATCATTGAGGAAAAGAAACTTTCTGAAGTATTTATGGCTTATTACGAAATGGAGGGGAAATAAATGAATATGTTTAAAATGGAACTAAAAAGAGGTTTAAAACCTTTAGCCATATGGAGCATTGTTTGTGTTCTACTAATTATCTTGTTTATGTCCATGTTCCCTTCAATGAAAGATAGTGGCATGCAAGAGCTTGTTAACACTAAAATGGATGCCATGCCTAAAGCGCTTCTTGAAGCTTTTAACTTAGAGAATATGCCTGATTTTTCAAAGCTTAATGAGTATTTTGCTTATGTATTTCAATATATAGTAATTGCTGGTTCTATCTATGGTGGTATTTTAGGCTCTAAAGCCTTAATCAAGGAAGAAAGCGAAGGAACTATAGAATTTCTTTATGCTCAACCAGTTAGTAGAACTAAAATTGTTACTATGAAAATCTTATCTTCTGTGGTAATATTCTATTTATTTGTAATGGTAATGGCTCTTGCTTCAATAGGAATTTCTCTACTTGTGAAACCAGAAGATTTAAAAGTAATAGATTTAGTGATGGATATGAAACTTCTCTTTGGTGGTTTCTTCTTAATAGGTTTAGTATTTATGTCTATAGGCTTTTTAATATCAGTGGTAATAAAAAGCCTAAGGCTTGCAATGCCAATCTCTACGGGAATATTTTTTACCACTTATCTACTTGGAACATTCTCTGGTATGATAGATAGCCTAGAATTCTTAAAATACTTTTCTCCATTCCACTATGCAGTTCCATCGGAGCTTCTTAAAAATGGTTTAGATATTTCAAACGTTGTAATATCTATAGTTATTATAATAGTAACTATTACTGCAACTTACTTTATTTATAGAAGAAAAGACTTTATAATTTAATACAACCTTGATAATTTCAAGTCCCTCATCTTCAATAAGTGGTAGACTAAATCTGAATCCAAAACTGTTAGCTCTATGCAGTTTACTGCTACTTTAATGTAAAATTCAAAGCCCTATAAGTTTTACTTTACTTATAGGGCCTATTATATGACTATTATTTTTGTTTTTTCATTACGTTATAATTAGCTTGAAAACTTATACGAGCTACAGACCCCCACGATAAAAATTTATTTTATTCTTCTCCAATAAGCCTTTAAGGAATCAATATAGGTTTAGTTAACAAGTTATGCCTTCACTTTTACTCCTTGCAATATTAACTCCACATATCCTTTGTTAGTTCTTCAATTTCTTTTCTTCTTTTTTCTGTTTCTTCTGGATTTATGTTATATGTGTTACCTATTTTTTCAATTATATCCCCTTCATGAGGTTTTCCAACAATAAAGCTTCTTGCAATATTATGCATTTTTCCTTCTTCATCTTCGCAAACTGCAAAGTTACCTTCAAATCTATCTATTATAAACTTCATAATATCCTCCCCATATTTTTAAAATTCACCTGAACTTATATAAACCTTTAAAGCCCTAAGAAGTTTTTTTAGCTTTATACTTTATTATTTCACACATTTGTCACATGGGTCTGCTTTGGGACTTGATGAAAGTGCTCCTTCATTTATGGTCTTACTCCTTGATAAAGTTGAACAGTTCTTATCATAGTGATAGGATTTACCATTTGGTGTCCAATATACTGTTCTATTTGAACTTGAAGACACTGAAGCCGGAGTAGTTACACTGCTCTCCTCCTTTACACTTGGTGCAGGGGTATTTTGCTGCTGGCTACTAGCCACTGCATTATCTTCCTTTTCTTCATAAGAGCTTTTATCACTTGAACCAGTTGAATTTCCAAAACCATTGTAAGTTCCTGGTTTAGTATTAAAGGTTACTGCATTTCCATCACTAGTTGCAACTATAGTGCCACTCTCATCAGTTCTATATACTGGTGTACCTTTGCCTTTTAGCCTATCTAAAATATTTTGCTTTGGATGTCCATAAGTGTTATCTTTCCCTACAGAAATCACAGCATACTTTGGATTTACTTTATTTAAAAACTCTGAAGTTGTAGAACTATTGCTTCCATGGTGCCCAACCTTTAAAACTGTAGAAGATACATCAAAACCCTTAGCTATTATTTCCTTTTCAGGCACATCTTCTGCATCTCCTGTTAAAAGAAACGAAGTATTTCCAAAGGCTACTTTAACCACTATTGAGTAATTATTTAAATCCTCATAGCTTGAGCCATTTGGGGATAAAATTGTTACAGTTGCTTCTCCTAATTTAAAGCTTTCTCCTGGCTTAGGAGCTGTAAAACTTAGCCCCTTATTTTTTGCCGCATTAACAACATCTGTAAAGGTCTTAGTATTTGAAGCTACCTTTGGCATATATAGCTTTCCAACCTTGAAGGAATTTATAACGTAATCCAATCCTCCAATATGATCCTCATGAGGATGAGTTCCAATTAAATAATCCACATTTTTTATTCCTTGCTTTTGTAAGTAATCCTTAACTAAGTTTCCATCGTCATTGTTTCCTGCATCTACAACCATAGCCTTATCGCCTTGCTGAATTAAAATAGAGTCCGCCTGTCCCACATCAATAAAGTGAACCTTTAGCTCACCCTTTACCCCTGTACTTCCATTTGCTGAAGCTGGGTTGGTTACACTATTACTATCACCTTCAGGTGCATTGCTTTCATTTTTACTATCTCCCTGAGTTTGCACGGTATCTCCTGTTTTATCATTTGTTGTTCCACCATTAGCACACCCACTAAAGCCAAATAATGCGGTAATTAAAAAGGCAATAAGGGTAATACTACTTATGTTTTTTCTTAGCTTATTCATCTAAATCCCTCCTACATTTATTATTTCTACAACCTATGATTCTATCCTTTAGGTAATTTTTTGAAAATCTTGCTATATGAAAATTTATAATAATTGTTCCAGGAGATAAGGAACATAATATCTTTCATAGCCCATTTCCCTCTCTACAATCATAAATACGTCACTGCCTATTAAAGGTGCTAAAAGTATAACAAAAACCAGGTATGGTTGTCCACACCTGGCCCAAAAGAATCTATCTAACTATCATGCACCTTAATAATTATAGGAAAGTTCATATATAACCTGCCTATAATAACTACTATATCTTTATAAACACATGTCCTATAAATATATTAACTTTTCCTTTTCTAAATTTCTACCACCAACATCCGCAACCCAAGCCACCGAATAAGAAGAATAATAAGAAAAGTAAACCTAAGTCTCCAAATCCTGTGTTGGAATTATTACCCCATTGAGGGTTTACTCCTGAGTATCCTGGATTGTAATTGTTGAAATTAGCAGTATCAAAGCCTTCATTACTATTCAATCTTCTTAGTAATTCTCTTCCTTCTGGAGAGTTTAGCAGATTTTTCAAAGCTTGCGCTTCTGTCATTCTAATCACCCCTAATAAATTTTAAGTAAAAGCAATCATTAAGACAAAGCAAGATTACTTTATTTCATGCTGATCAACCTTTACTTAAGTAACGATAATACTGCCTAATAATATACTATGTAGCTTGTACACTTTTGTTACTGTGAACTTTTTATAGTTTTTATGTCCAGGACATTGAAAGAAAAAAATTTATTTAATTTGTTATTAAGACTAAGAACATAAAATTGTTTTACAGGAAACATTTGGAAATTATTCCATATAAATCAACCTTATTTTTTTCTTTCATTAGTAACCATTAGTAAAATTTTGGTATAATAATTATGTATGGACTTAAAATTAAAGCTAAGCTTATTTAAGATTCTACCTTGCTTGTCTTTAAGACTCTAATGATAAATAAATAAGATAGTTCTTAATTAGGAAAAGCATACCTTTACGTAATTACAAATTAATTTTAGTACTTTTCCAACTTGTACATTGAAATTTTATGTTGATATACTAGAAATTTATATTTAGAAAGGAGTCTATAATGAAGTATAATTTTGATTCTATTATAAACAGAAGGGGTACTAACTCTTTAAAGTGGGATTATGTTAACGCTACATTTAATAAGGAAGATATAATTCCCCTTTGGGTGGCAGATATGGATTTTAAGTGCGCTGAACCTATAACAAAAGCCATTGAAGAAAGGGCAATGCATGGCATTTTTGGATACACTGGTAAACCAGAATCCTATTATAATTCAATAATTAACTGGATGAAAAAAAGGCATGGTTGGGAGATAAAAAAGTCTTGGATTTCACATAGTCCTGGTATTGTGCCTGCAATAAATATATGTGTGCTTGCATACTCAAATCCTGGTGATAGAATTTTGGTTCAATGTCCAGTTTATTATCCTTTCTTTTCTTCCATTGAAAATCATGGGAGAATATTAGTAAATAGCCCTCTAAAATTAGTTCATGAGAAGTATTACATGGACTTTAACGATCTTGAAGACAAATTTAAAACTGGAATTAAACTTATGATTTTATGCAATCCTCATAACCCAGTTGGTAGAGTATGGTCTCTAGAGGAACTTAAGCTTTTAGGAGATTTGTGCGTAAAATATGATGTCACTATTATTTCTGATGAAATACATTCAGACTTAATTTACCCTTTTTACAAGCACATTTCTATTGCATCAATTTCAGAAGAACTAGCTCTTAAAACAGTTACTTGTATAGCTCCTAGTAAAACCTTTAATATAGCTGGTCTTGCTACCGCTACTATAATAATTCCAAATCAGGAGCTATTAAATAAATACAATGCAGTGCTTAATAATCTCGGAATATCTATGTGTAATACTTTTGGAGTAACAGCCCTTGAGGCTGCCTATACCTATGGTGAAGATTGGCTTGAACAGCTGCTCCTATACCTAGAAGGCAATATGAAGTTTTTAGATAACTTTCTTAAAACTCGCATTCCAAGAATCAAATTGATTCCTCCTGAAGGAACCTATCTTGCGTGGCTAGATTGCAGAGATTTGAATCTTAATGGCGAAGAACTTAAGAACTTTATGATTAGTAAGGCTGGGGTTGGGTTAAATAATGGCCTTGAATTTGGGTGTGGTGGTGAAGGTTTTCAAAGAATGAATGTGGCTTGTTCTAGAGAAATTTTAGAGAAAGCTTTAACTAACATAGAAGAAGCAGTTAATAATTTGGATTAATATGTTTACATTTACTCCTTTTAGTATATATTAAATCAATACCTAATTTGCATTAATCATATTTAAATAAAGTATATTATAGATGCACTGGAGTATGTTTCTCCTGTGCATCTTATTTTTAATCTATTAAAAGCACGCTCTTTAAAAACTTCCTTCTCTCTTTATTAATGTCTGAATAACTCTTTCTATATTTAATAGTCCGTAACCAAAATAGTCATCTCTACCTTTTTCACCTAAATCTGTGGATGTACTTTTAAGGATTTCTTCTATTTCTTCTGGCTGAAGTTTAGGATTAATTCCCTTCATTAAACCTACAGCAGCTGAAACCATAGGCGCTGAGTAGGATGTGCCGCTATCTATAACCCTTTCATTGTCCCTACTAAAAACTAAAAGTTTATCTCCTGGAGCAACCAGGTCTAGTTCCCTGCCAAAGGCTGAACCACCCTTTTCTCCCCAAAGTGCTCTATTATTATTAATACCTGTTGAACCCACTGCTACAACATTTTTTAGCTTAGCGCTATAGTTAGTAATTTCCTTATTATCATTGCCTGCTACAGTTACAAAGGTTATGCCATAAGAAGCTGCTCTATTAATAGCTGCCTCCAGTTCTCTTTTAAGCTTTTTTACTTCTTCATTATCTTCATGTTTAAAAGCTATAACACTGCTAAAATTAATTGCTGCTATGTTTAATTTTTCTTCTAAAACATAATGGTCAATTATATCATTAATGGCATAAGTTAGCCTTGTTACATCTGATTCTCCGCTAGCCTCAGATATTTTGTATTGTATGGTCATTATAGGTTGAGACAAGCTATATCTTCCATTATTATTAATTCCCAAATCATAAATTATCTCATCACAAACAAACTGAACTTCTGTACCATGATTAATTCCTACCTGATAGCTAGTCCAAGGATCTTTATGATATTCTCCCCAAGCTGGTACACACCTAGTACCATACACATATTTTCCTTCATTCTGCCTTTTATACTTATAATCAATGCCTGAATCTAATATGACAATATAAGAACTTTCAAGCTTCCTATTCTTTAATAACTTAGCAGCCTGAGCAGTCTTTATTTTATTCTTATAATACAGATTATCCCTTAAGGAACTTGTTTTATAGCCAGACATAGTAGCTGTAACCATCATAGCAATTATAAGCAATATCAGCTTTTTATTCATAACACCACCCAATTACAAACCCCCTTCAAAATGAAATTTCCTTTACTTTTATTAACTATCCTTGACATTTATAAGAATTTCTAAACGAAATTGTCTTAGTATTGTAGAGTAAGTTTTATGTTGCTAAGTCTTCTGTAAGTGATCAAAGATATACTTCTGTATAAGTAGATATATCCATTTACTTTCCAATATTAAATATATTATTTCACATGTGAAATAATTATAGATTAGCCGTTTTCTTTTGCTTCATAAGCTGAAATCCCAGATAAAAATTTATTATTTTTCATAAGTATCTTATAAAACTATAAATTTAAGTCCAAAAAACTTTGTAGATTTATACTACATAACAGTTTCTTTGAAGCATTCATAAGCATAGTATATAAGTACAGTATGTTTTGGGAGGTTTTCATTGTTGTTAACAAGCAATAAGAATAATTTATCTAAATGTCCTAGTTTTTCAACATCTTCAAATACTGATATAAACTACAGGGAAAAATACAATTGTAATTTAGCTTGTAAACGGATAGATGTTAGTGGTACATGGATTACTGGTTGGAAAGGAGCTCCAGTTAAAATGTACTTATTCCAAGAGGGTAATTTGGTTACTGGTACTTATGAATTCAATGATGGAAAAGTAATAGGAGTATTAAATGGCAATATTCTAGAAGGGGGTTGGGCTGAACTAGATAATGTAGGTAACTTTCGCTTTGCTTTCTTTGATAATGGAACTCGCTTTGAAGGTAATTGGGGTTATGGTAAAGATTCAACCGGTGCAGGAATTTGGTATGGAAGGAAGTTTCAGGAGGAGTCCTTTGATATAACAGGAGTTTGGGATAGTAATTATAGCAGAATGTATCTTGAACAAAGAGATAATACAGTTGTAGGAAAATATGATAAAAATAATGGACGGATGGAAGGGGTTTTAGAGGGTAATATTTTAACTGGCAATTGGTTTGAAAGTAGGTTTAAAATTGGCACTTTTGATACTACTGGAAGATTTAGACTTACCTTCAATACTCCCAATACCTTTACTGGAAGTCGAGGTGTTAAGGACAGTATAAATAATGAAGGCCCTTGGACAGGAAAAAAAGTAGGTTCTTTAAGCTCCTTGGCCATTGAAGAAATAACAATAGATACCACAGGAACCTGGAATACAAACTTTAATACAATGTATCTAAGGCAAACAGGCTTCAACGTCAGTGGAGAGTTTGAATTTAATAATGGAAAAATACTAGGTGTTATTTACGGAGATACAATGACAGGAAACTGGTACCAAGATATTGACAAGGATGGAATCTATAATACCATTGGCACTTTTATATTTATTTTCTCTAGGGACAATACTTCTTTCAAAGGAACCTGGGGATATGGTGAAAGCCCTTCTGATGGTGGTCTATGGAATGGTGTTAGAGTAGCTTGAGTGTAGAGATCATTATGGTGATTCTTAGAAGTTACTTATTTTAGAAAAGTGCTCCCCAAATTCTATGGTAAAAAACATGCAAAGCCCTGAAACCCTCATAAACACTATATCTTCTTATCTTTATATATTTTTTTTAAGATTTATGCTTATATTCTTATAAATATTTATTCTTATATTTTTATTAATATTTGTTCCTATCTTTTTTAAAAGATTTCTTTATGTATTTTTATAAAGATTTATTCTTATATCTTTGTAAAGACTTCTTCTTGTATTTATAGCCCTTTATGATTCCTATTTCTCACTGATTTCCTTTGTTTTTCCACCTAAAAAGACCTTAAGCCAGAGGCTTAAGGTCTTTTTACTAATATATTAATATACTAATTAACTATTATCTGATTTAATTATTAAGTGTTTCTTGATTTAACAGCTTCCTATCCTATTGCCACTTACTTTTCTAAGTAAGCCTTTGCAGCCTCTATGAATTCTTCTTGTGTATCTTTTACAACAAAATCATCCCCGAAGAAGCCATAAGCTTTATCTTTATATCTCCAGCATTCAGCTATGCATGTAGTTTTTAATTCACTTGCTGGAATAGCCTTTTTAAGTTCCTCTATATTTACATTAGAACATCTTTCGCATACGTAAATCATTTTCTTCTTCCCTTCCTTTTAAAATTTAACCTTATTATATCACAAAAATGAAGTTAAATTTACTGGTCTATAGGTACATTTTACAAGCAATTCTCTTTCCTGTATCTGTTTTAAAATTGTCCTCAATTGCTGCTTTTAGCTTTTCTTTATCACTTCTTACAGGTCTTGTTTCTAAATTCACTAAAAGATCTGCTTCCCACTGAATTTGAAAATCAACACCATCTATTTTGGAAAAGGTGTGATGGCTTCCAACCACATAAGAAATTCTATCTATTTTTTCTTTTGGATATCCTATTTTCTCTAGGATTTCTCTTGAAACTCTAGCTCCTTCTTTTTCCTGATTAGGTGCCGCATCAGAGCCATGGATTTTGACTGCATCAATTGCTCCAATATCATGAAGTATAGCAATCATTGCTATGTGCTCTCTTTCTTCCTGTGGAACCTGTTCACCTTCCATGATTTCCTCTGCATATTTAAGTACATTTAAAGTGTGTTCAATCCACCAAGTATTTTCTTTAAATACTTCCTTCATTGCTTTAATTGCTCTTTCTATAAACATGTTACTTCTCCTTGATTTATTATTAATTTATTTTTTATTTAAATCCACATACCAATCAATTAAGGATCTAGCAATACTAATAGAATTAGGTACTTGAGGCATACTGTCAGCTGAAAACCAATAAGCTTCAGCAATTTCATTTTTATCTATATTTATTTCACCGCTATCATATTCTGCAGTAAAGCCCACCATTAAAGAGTTTGGGAAAGGCCAAGGTTGGCTTCCAAAATATTTTATATTTTTAACCTTAATACCAACTTCCTCCATAACTTCTCTAGCAACACATTGCTCTAAAGTTTCTCCTGGCTCAACAAAACCTGCAAGGACACTGTAAAATGGGAAATTAGATTTTGCATTTCTAGCGAGAAGAAGTTTATCCCCCTTAGTCACAGCCATAATTACAGCAGGTGATAGTCTTGGGTAATTAATAAGTTTACACTTAGGGCAAGCTTTTCCAAATTCATTAGGAAGCTTATAGGTTTCCCCGCCACATTGTCCACAAAACTGATGTGTTTTATCCCAAGCCATAATTTGAATTGCACGACCAATAAACATGAAAAATTCCTCATCTACTAAATTAAATAGCTGCCTTAGCCCTCTAAACTCCATACCTTCAGGAACCACTGCTTCGTTTGATAGTTCTGCTGAGTAATACTGGTTATCATATCTTTCTCCTAAATCTTGTACTCTTACTGGAGTTAAGTTTAATTCCTGTAAATCCTCAACTTGAGGGATAATAGCTTTATCATTTTCTATTTTTACTAATAAGTCGTTGCCACGAAAAGCAAACCAAAATATGGGCTTTTTATTTAGTAATGAACTGTCCTTCATTAGTGAATCTTCCATCATTTTATTCCCTTCTTTCATTTATCCTAAGTAATTTATTACTTCCATTATACTACTATCTAACATAATTTATAATATATCTAAATTCCTAAAATAATAATTTACTTGTAAAAAAAACTTATCATTAATATAATTAAATTATTATTTGTAATATTTTTCCTATGTAAGTTTCTTTTAATTTAAGCAACTCTAGAACATACTAATCCTTATGATTTTACATTAAATACGCCTTAAGTATAGTACTTTAATATCTTTGCATATAAATCTTACAGTACCACATATATATAATTATTAAATAAATAAGGGGGTCTTTTTATGGTTAGTACTATGTCTATAGCTAACATGGTAATTTCTTTAATTGCAACTTTAGCTGTTGTGATTATAAGTTTTATCTATTTTTACAAAAAAGAAAAAATTACTATTAAACCCGTACTTATAGGAGCTGGAACTTTTATTTTATTTTCTCAGGTACTAGAGAAAATACTTCACTCTATTGTAATTAATAATAAAGTTTTTACTAATCCTTTAGCTTTTGCTATTTATGGAGCCTTGGCTGCTGGTATTTTTGAGGAGTGTGGAAGATTTATTGCCTTTAAAACCTTGTTGAAAAATAAGCATCAGTGGAAGGATGGAATTGCTTTTGGAATTGGCCAAGGTGGGATTGAAGCTATTCTTGTGGGAGTTTTATCTACCATTAATTATTTAGTAATATCTAGCCTTATAAATGCAGGAACCTTTGAACAAACTCTCGGTGCTGCCGTACCTTCAGAATCTCTAGCACAGCTAAAAGGTGTTTTAACTGGCCCTTCTTCCATGTTTTTAGCTATAGGTATAGAAAGAATTTTTGCTTTTGCAATGCAAATTGGTCTTACCATGGTAGTCCTTTACGGAGTTAGGCATAAAAAGAATCTCTACCTACTCCTTGCTATACTACTTCATGCACTTATGGATGTTCCTGCTGCACTTTATCAAACTGGTTTTTTCACAAATGTTTGGCTGGCAGAATTAACATTCTTTGGTTTTGCTATAATTGCAGTACTTTATATTAAAAAATCAAAAAGATCCTTTGGTGATTAAGGTAGGCTTCCATGATGAAAATTTAGCTTAATCATTACCATAAAGTTTTAAGATAACTAAGGTAAGAGTAATGGATAAGTAAGTGGCAACTTTGGTTTCCTATATAAAATAAGTTCTTATGTTGACATTTGTGTGATAATCATAAAAAAAGCAAAAGCACTACTGTTACACCAATAGTACTTTTGCTTTTTATTTAATATCTTATAATATAGTATATTACATATAACCACCCGAAAATCCCATGGACAATTGCCCAAAATATAGATTTCCAAGTAGTAAAGGATATTACCATGGCAAGACATGTACCAAAGCTTATGCCATTCTTAACTATTTCTTTTTTCTTCCCCATATTAAACCCCCATTTAAAATTGCTTTAATTTTATATATGAAATTTTTAGCTACTCAGTTAATAAAGTTACTTCTACAATTTCTGGTTTATTGAATAATCTTTGAGGGAATAGACTATTTCCAAGTCCCCTACTTACTATCATTGTAGTATCATCTAATACATATTTTCCATTAGTATACTTAGGAAACATTCCTTGACCTGGAGCTATTAATCCTCCAATGAAAGGAAGTCTCACCTGTCCACCATGAGCGTGGCCTGAGAACACAAGATCTAATTTATAGCTGCTATATTCTGATATATATTCAGGTTTATGAGCTAATAGAATTTTAAACTTACTTTCCTCAAGATTTTTAATTGTTGCTTTCACTGTTTCTTCCAATGGTTGTTGAAGGGGGTCATCTATACCAAGAATATAAATTTCCTCTCCATTTTTAACAAGATTCTCATTTTTATTTCTAAGGACTTTAACCCCTATTTCTTTTAATCCCTTTTCCAAGGCTGAGAATTTCCTTGATCTTATCTCATGGTTCCCATTAACATAATATACTGGTGCAATTTTAACTAGTTCCTTCATAAACTCTAAGCTTATTTCCTCATTATATCTTCTGCTATCTATTAAATCTCCTGTAAACACAATTATATCTGGACTTAAACCCTTAACTTTTTCTGCTACCTTATGACCAAAATTAAAAAAACTTTTATTATGAAAATCGGATAAGTGAACAATTTTATACCCTTGAAAGCTTTTTGGTAACTTTTTTGATGCGATATTAATTTTGTTTATAGAAACTAGATTATTCTCACAATATAAAAATATAATAAAAAGTATTATTAATAAAAATATTAACCATTTTTTCTGTTTCATTTATGTAACTCCAATCACTTTTAATGGGCTAAAAACTTTACTAACAATTATAATCTATTATACCATAAAATGTCTCCTAGAAGGCAGGTATTCATCTATTACAAAACATCAAGATAAAATATAAGCTCTACCTAGAATTAACAATCTTAAAAACCACTGAAAAGCCTTACTTTTCAGTGGTTTAAGTTTATATTTATGAATTAACTTTTTAAGATTATTAACCATTAAATCTATTTGCTTAACCTAATTTCCCAATTGATCCCAATGTTCATAGGCTTCATAGAGTCCGTCTATTGCTAAAGCCTTATTGTTGGATTTAATAGCTCCCTTCAATCTTGCCAAACTTACATTTAGTTCATTTATTTCATCTCTTTCAGAGCTAAACTGAGTCCTATTTATTAGTTTATTCCAAGTTTCTTGAAGCTCCTCACTATGGAGTTTAGCTTCTTCCCATCTATCATTATTAATATCCTCCTCTACAATAGTTACAAGTTCCATGAAGTTTTTATTATGAACCCTTGTGGTTTTTAAATAATTTCCACTAAGCATAACCACTACGAAAAGTACTATAGTTACAATTGGTATGCTCACAACTAAAAACTTTCTCATATTTCCCTCCTTAATAAGGTCCTTTGTAATCTCCGATATCCTTAATGTTTTTTAGTTCATCTTTATATTTATCAATATAAAAAACTCCATTATCATCTAGTGTAGCAAGAAAAACTTCTGAGGGCTTCTTTACATTATATTTTTTAAGTTCTTTCATTAACCATCTTTCATCTTTTCCTAATTCTTTTAAGTTTTCATGAAAAACTACTCCATTATATATTAACTCCGTGCTTATAGCTGCTTGCTGAACCTTTTTTTTCATATCCTTTGGAGTCACAGGTTGATATTCTGACTTTTTAAGTACTGACAATTGCCCATTAGGCTCAATAATTGCATACTCAACTTGATTCAAATCAAAAACATCTTTGTTTCTTAACATTTGTAGCAAATCAGCTGCTCTGAACTTCATTTTACTTAATGCACCTTCCATTATCTTGCCATTCATAATAACAATTGTTGGTTCACCATCTATATATTTCCCTATGTAAATCCACTTATTTGTGATTACCTCCATAAGATATCCAAGGGCTGCCCAGGTAATTAATCCAACCCAATGAGGCCACGCTCTGCTGGATAGGTCTGTAGTTAAAGTGGCAGCAATAGAACCAATTGTTATGCCTAATATATAATCGAAGAAATCCAATTGACTAATTTGTTGCTTTCCAAGGACTCTTGCAAAAATTAATAACGTAAAGAATCCTATAATTCCTCTTACTAGTACTACTAGCCCCTCATTCACATTCATCCCTCCTATGATAATTATCGAGTTCTCAACTGTATTTTAACAAACTTCCAACTCTCATGTTATGATTTACTTATCTAGGATAATTATACCTATTTATTAAAAGCTATTGCTTAATACTATTCCAGTATATTACAATTATCATATATTATATTTCATCTATGATCTAATAAAAAAGGATGTGGAAATTTTAATGAGTCAATCTGAAAATTTCTTAGAAAAATGGAATAAGTATAGGCAACTTGGAAAGGTAAAATATGTCCTCTTATTTGGAGTTCTAATAGATACTTTATACTTTTTATTATTTATTACCTTAATACTTCCTATGTTGAAGTATAACTTTAATTTTCACTATTATTCTTGGTTTAACTTTATAAAAAATGCTGCTATCGGAATTACTGTTGGTCCTATTATAGGTTTTATTACAGGATATACTCAGTGGAATGCAAATGAACACAGGCATGCTGCTGTGATGGAGCATGAAGATAGGCTATAAGGAAGATTAAACTCTATAATCCTAACATAGAACTTTTACGGAATCATGTTTTTACCTCAATAAATAAAGCAAAAGGAGCTAATACATAGCTTATAACTATGCAACTAGCTCCTTATAATTTATTGTTTTCACTTCACTCATATCTTAGAAGTATAACTTCTCACTATTTTTTTAAGAGGAGTTATACTTCTAAGCACTTTGAACAAAGTGAAATTATTCGTTTTTTAATGAGTATTATAGCTCGTGTTTTTCTGGAAGTATTTCAATCCAATAACCGTCTGGGTCCATTATGAAATATATTCCCATAACCTTATTTTCAAAGCAAATGCAACCCATTTCTTTATGTTTTTCATAAGCTTCATCAAAGTCTTCTGTAACTACAGCTAAATGGAATTCAGCTTCCCCTAGGTTGTATGGTTCTTTTCTATCTTTAAGCCAAGTTAACTCTAGAGTAAAACCTGTAGTTTTATCTCCCATATAAACAAGAGTAAAACTGTCATCTGGTGCATTATATCTTCTTGCTTCCACAAAGCCTAGTGCTTCTTCATAGAATTTCATACTTTTTTCAAGGTCTAAAACATTAAAGTTAAAATGATTAAAGGTAAATTTCATTCCAATTTCCGCCCTTCTAAATAAATTTCTATGTATAGTATACACTATACAAGAATTAATAGTAAAATATAACAAGGAAAAATTAATAAAGGTTCTTCACCAAATCAAGGTTCCATGAAAATATGAAATAAGCTAGTTTTCACCCTACTAAACCTAAAGCCTGTAAATTTCTAAGTTAAGGAGGTAAAAAAATGAGTAATATTAAAGCTAAAATTCATTATATTTATCATAGTGGATTTGCCCTTGAAACCCAAAATAGTTTTTTAATCTTTGATTACTATAAACACCCAAGCCTTGATGAGGGTTTAAAAACTGAGGATATTTTAACCCCTGAAAACCTTAGGTCTAAAAAGAAGGTGTTTGTTTTCTCCTCTCACAGTCATGGAGATCATTTTAACCCCCAGATTTTAAACTGGGAACAGTATAATGATAACACTGAATATATCTTAAGTAGTGATATTGAAATAAGTAACTTGAAACCAAATTACACTATAATTTCTGAAAGTGAAGAAAAGCTTATTAAGGACATTTATGTTAAAGCTTATGGATCAACAGATCTAGGAATTTCCTTTCTTGTTAAAGTAGATGGCTTAACTATTTTCCATGCAGGTGACCTTAATTGGTGGCACTGGAAGGAAGATTCCTTAGAGGAGAGAACCTTAGCTGAAAAATCCTTTAAAGAAAATATAGAAATCTTGAAATCACAAGTAAGTAACATTGATATAGCCTTTTTCCCTGTTGATTCAAGACTTGAAGAGTTTTATTACATTGGTGGAGAATACTTTTTAAAGGCGCTTCACCCTAAGTTATTTATTCCAATGCATTTTGGGGATGATTTTTCGGTAACTAAAACCTTTGCAGAGAAATTTAAACTTCCTAATACTACCTGTGTAGAAATAAATCATGGCTTCCAGGAAATCTTGTTTTAACAATTATTGTGAAAAAGTTTATCAGTTCTATTTTAAAAACAGCATAATCTAAGTGATTTTACTAAAGTAGTAGCAATTTACTTAGATTTAACAGCTTTGAAGGCAGATTTACACTGCTACCAAAGGAATTCCCATAAACTGCTCAACTGCTACTTATAAACCTTAGCAGACTTAAAGTTCCCAAAATGTTGTTAAATTGCTACCTTAAATAGGTTATTTAAAACACAAAAATCCCTAGGGAAAAGTTCCCTAGGGATTTTAAAATTAATAACACTAATTTAAGAACCTTTTTAACTCTATAGGTCTTTCCTTAGAATTTTATCTCTAATTTATAATTCTTATAAATTAAGAGCAGAAGCAATTTTGTCCTTTTCAAAACCAACAAATTCTTCTTCATTTATAATTATCACTGGTACTGACATATAGCCTTTTTTCATTAGAGCTTTTCTAGCTTCCATATCCTTAGAAATATTGTGTTCAATATATTCTACATTCTGCTCCTTAAAAAACGCCTTAGCTTCATGGCAATATCCACAAGAATCACTGCTGTAAATCTCAACTTTTTTCATAATTTTACCACCTTTCGTAATCTATATTTTATATAATTCTCTTAATTTTAGGGTTCTATATAGAGAAACAACTTTAACTTTTAAAACATTATTTCCATAAGTGGTTTCTCCAATGACATAGGCAAGCTCACTGTAATCTAAATATCTAACCTATTCTTAGAGTGAACAAATTTCCATCCTGGAAGCCTATATATTCTCCAATGTATTTAACATTTCCTTAAGTTTATCCTTTAAAAGTATTGCTTCTTCAGCTGAAAGTCCTGTAGAACAAAATAATTTAGCGGGTATTTCTACTGCCTTATCTTTCATCTTAACTCCAGCTTCTGTTAACCTTACATAAACATTACGTTCATCCTGTTTATCCCTAACTCTTACAACTAATTCCATAGCCTCTAGCTTTTTTAACAGTGGGGTAAGGGTTCCAGAATCAAGATGAAGTTTTGTTCCTAGTTCTTTAACAGTGACATCATCCTTTTCCCACAACACTAATAAGGTTATATACTGAGTGTAAGTTAAGCCTAATTCATCCAAGAAGGGCTTATAACGCTTTGTAACCTCTTTTGAGCAAGCATATAAGGCAAAACATAGTTGATTATCTAACTTTAATAGTTCGTAGTTCATAATTATAATAATGCTTCAATATGTGGTTTTATATCCATTGGTTCTGTTGTTGGTTCAAATCTTTCCACAATCTTGCCTTCCTGATCTATTAAAAATTTAGTAAAGTTCCATTTTATAGAGTTTCCTATTAAGTAATCTGGAAAGCTCTCTTGAAGGAAGCTGTTAAGAATTTTGCCTGATGGATGAGATAAATCAAAGCCTTTAAAAGTTGTATTTTCAGTTAAATATTTAAACAGTGGATGAGCATTTTTTCCTCTTACATCAACTTTCTCAAATAGTGGGAAAGATACCCCATAGTTAAGTTGGCAGAAACTTTGAACTTCACTATTATTTCCTGGTTCTTGCTCTGCAAATTGGTTACATGGGAAACCTAATATTTCTACACCTTTATCTTTATATTCTAAATAAAGTTTTTGTAAATCACCGTATTGAGGAGTAAAGCCGCACTTACTTGCTGTATTTACAATAAGTACTACCTTTCCTTTATACTCTTCTAGAGATACCTCTTCTCCATAGATATTGTTTAATTTAAAATCATAAATATTCATTGTTAATCCTCCTTAAAATTCTCAGCATTTTATCTTATTCATTTAAAAATCAATTTATTCATTTTGTTAGTATGAAATTCAATTTTTATAAATTCTAATATATAAAATTAAATTGTATGCAACTAATCTTTATATTATTATAATACTACTCCTAATCTATTTAGTCAATAGCTGAAAAGTAATTTTTTCTAATAATTTGTTAATTTAATTAACTTCATGAATATATATAATTTTGAGCTTGTTTACTTATATAAGTTGCAAAATTATTTCTACATTATAAGATAATTTTAAGCAACTTATATTAAAGAGAATTTAAAATAGAATTCCATGTATTTATGCAGTATCTTTATTACATTCTATATAGATAAAAGAAAAAGAAGGGTATTTTCCCCTTCTCTAAATATTGTCTTACTACCTATTTCTTTTATAGCTACATAATGTAATCTAAGTCTTCATCACTTAAACTAACTATTAAAACTACTTATAAAATAAATTATTTTACAAAACTAGTATTTTTGACACCACTAACTTCTTTTTAAGTAGTATTCTAATATGTTCTTAACCTTAGGAACTACTAAATGACTTCCCCCTCTTGACTTCACATCTTCAATCACCATAGAAACAACAATCTTAGGGTCATCTAAATTTAAAGCCACAAACAATCCATTTTCTTTTCCTTCTTTATCTTCAGCACTCTTTTTTAACTCTGCAGTACCAGTTTTACCTCCTATTGTAACTCCAGCTATGGTCCCCTCATGGGCTGTTCCTTCAGGGTCTGCTACTACAGCTTTTATTCCCTCAACTAGGGGACTTATGTTTTCATTGGAAATTGCATTAGCTTTCCAAACCTTAGCCGTATGTCCTTGGGTAATATCCAAGGCAGGTGACAAAATGTTGCCCTCATTTACTAAAGAAGAATAAGCAAGTGCTAAGTGTAGTGGAGTCATGAGAACTTCTCCTTGACCATAACCTGTATCTGCTAAAAGTATATCCTTAGAAATCTTATTTTCATTAGCAACTTGTGTATTTTCCATTGGATATTCAAAAGGTAACTCCTCACCTATACCAAAGGACATTGCTCCCTTTGCAAAATCTTCTTTTCCTATATTTAATGCTGCCATTCCAAAATATATATTATCTGAATACTTAAAAGCATCTCTTAAATTAACTGGTTTTCCTGGGTCCTTAACTCTGGTGATTTTATAATTTCCCCAGGAGTTACTAGGCTGCCACTGATTCCCCTGAATGTTTACTCCCTCTTCTGGTTTTATAACTCCCTTGTTAAGACCTATGGCCCCAGTTATTAACTTAAAGGTAGATCCTGGAGAGTAAGAATTATTAAATTTGTTATCAAATTCATCTATAGGAGTTGCTTCCCAAGCTGTCTTCTGAGTATCAGTTGTATAAGTTGAAAATACATTAGAATCATAGGAAGGTGAACTCACCATAGCAAGAACTTCTCCTGTTTTAGGGTGAGTTGCAACAGCTGCTCCTGATTCTTTGTTCATTTCTTCATAAATCTTCTTTTGTAATTGTAGGTCTATAGACACCTTAATATTTTCTCCATCCTGAGGCTCTTTTTTTCCTACTTCAATAACTTCTTTCTTTTCTGAGGTTCCTCTCTCTATATAAATTCGACCTCCTGCTTCTCCCTTAAGTCGTTTTTCATATACTTGCTCTAATCCTTTTTTGCCAATTAGACTATACTCATTATAGCCTTGATCCTTTACTTTTTCTAATTCCTCTGCAGTTATGGCTCCAACATATCCAATCAATGCTCCACAGGCTTCCTCACCAGGGTAAACTCTTCCCATTTCTTCATTAACTTTCACTCCATTAATTTGTAAAAGGTAATCTACCTTTTCCTTTTCTTTTGAAGCTACCTTTACTATTGGCACAAAGTAGTCTGGATTAGTATTTCCCTTTAATTTACCTTCAATTACTTCAGGTTTTATATCCAGCAGCTTAGCCATTTGAATAATTTTATTTTCTTTATCTTCCTCGAAAAGTCTTGGATGAATCCCTACTGAATTAATCTTTGAATTTACAGCAAGTCCAGTTCCACTTCTATCATAAATTTCCCCTCTATTAGGATGAAAAACTTCAGCTCTTACCTTGTCTCCTGGCTCCATATAAGGAAATATAAGTCTTTCGTTCCATACTACCTTCCAAGTATTTTTCTTTTCTACTTTTTCCTTTGCAAGTGTTACTTCATATCCTGGTATTTCCACCGTCCCTGCTAAAGTGTTCATTTTAATAGAAAAAGGAATCTTTACATTTTCTTCTTTAGTTTGCTTTAAATCTTCCATCTTCGTTGCAGTAATGTTAATGTCCTTAGCTTCTATTCCTTCATAGATATTAGTATATCGCTTTATAAAATCCTCTTCAGTAATTGCAGCTTTTGAACTTTGTGAAACCATGGTATACATAGCTTTAAAATCCTTATTCTGCCAACTTGCTTTATAGGCCTCAAAAGCATCCTGAGGATTCTCTTTTTTACTGCAGGCAGTTAATAGCACTACAAAACTTAAAATAATTGTAGTAGCAGCAAAGGATTTAATCCCTTTAAAAATGCGAAGCCTTCTCTCTTCTTTATTGTTTTTATTTTCATATATCTCCGATAGAGCTTTCCCCTTTAAAGAAATCTCATTCTTACGTCTATTAGCTTTTATAAAACTTCCGAGATAGTTCTTTTCTAATATTTTACCTAAAGGCTTATCCATAAATTGCACACCTTTCTTTAATTGTTTAATTGATATATTTATGATTATATCATATTTGTAATTATATTCAAAATATTCCCAACATAAACAAAACTGCTAACAATATACTGTTAGCAGCTTCTAAAGGTTTGAGTATGGTCTTGATTTATAGGTAAAATTATTCTTTTATATAGAAGGATACAAAAAATTGATCTTTAGCTTTTTTTATATCAAACTGGTTTATTAAACTAAAGTTTTTAGTATCATAAATATATATTTTTTCCCCATCTGAAGATATAAACCTATTTTCATTTATATAGCTTGTTTTATTATCATTTTTACTACTAAATACATTTACCTCCATTGTGTTTAAATTTATTTTTGCAATTCTATTATTTGTTTTATCATTATGATAACTATGCTCTACTACATACATATAATTATCGTAATAATGCAAGTTAAATAAATTATTAAAAGGTAGCTCTACTATTTTAGTAGAAAAATTATTTAAATTTAGTTCTATGATTTGGTTAGTCAAATTATCATTTCCATCTCTATTTGATAATATATACATATTATTATTAATTATCTTAGCATCAGTTATAAAGCTTAAGTTAGGTAAATCTACTGTGCTGGATATTTTAAAATTAGTTTTATCTAATACATGTATTTTCCCATATGTTTTAGTATTATGTATAATTCCAATTACATATAGGTTTTTAGTATCTTCCAACATAAATATACCTTGACCCTCAATTTCAGTAGAGTTTAAAATTGAGTTTTCATACAAATCAGTTTTTGATATATATGTGGTTGTTATGCTAGAACTTCCAGAGTAAGCAAATTTATCATCTATACTAAAATGAGTAGGTGTAATATTATCTGTACTTTTAATTTTCTTAGACTCCAGGTTATTAGTATTTAGTTGAAGTAGGTATTTATTAGGCTTATTTTCAGATATAGGACATGCATAATATACATAATCACCAGTACTTTCACCAAATTTCATGAAACTTGCCATTGTAATTCCACCAGCATCAATGGATTTACTTGATACATATTTACCGGTGTTATCATAGGTATATACTGTAGATTTAGAATTATTGCTTGCACTGAATATTACTCCATATTTGTATTCGGCATCACTATTTTTAAAACTAGAACAACCCGTAAAAAGAAGTAGACTAAATATGCACAATAAAATTATTAATATTCTAATTTTTTTCATTTCATTTCACCTCATTAAAAAAGTCATATGTTATCATGGCTATGGTAACATATGACTTTTGGTTAAATACCTTGAGTGTATATGGTATAAGTATTGCTAGATTGAATTAAGTCTATAGGAGATACTATTCCACCACCTTGATTCAAATTTAGACCAGTCTTTGTTTTATAAGCCTTATATACTAATTGAGAGCAATAGAAACGAGCTGTAGTTTCTATATCAAGGAAATTCCAGTTATAAGCTGTTCCTCTATATCCGTAAGCATAATCTGCTGCAGATGCATCTTGGGTTGAATCAGTTCCAGATGTTGTCGCGCCATATACTGTATTATATCTAGTATTCCATGTGTTAGAGTAAGTAGCGACACCTCCATCAGGGAATGATTCAACAGTAGTAGAGGAATTATAAACTATGCCTGCATGACCAACTAATGAACCGAATTTTCCATCTTTAGTTACTAAAATAACTCCTTTTCTTGTAGGATAGGATCCAGTTGAAGCTAGTGTTGGTATTTTAGTTCCATTGTCTGAAGCTTTATCAGGCAACACCATTTTGGACCTGTTTTCTTTAATTTGTTTATCTAGCCTTTCAAATTCTGCTAATTGTTGAGAAATAAATGTTTTGTCTACTTTTTCATTAACTTTGAGCTCTTGAGCGAAAGCTATATTTGTTGAGCAGGAAAGACATACCCCCAAAGTTAATATACTTGAAATGTACTTGAATTTTCTCATAATATTCTCTTCCCCCTTAAATATATTCCAATATAATTATACAATGTAATCAACTGATATAGTTCACTAATTTGGAAGTTTAACCAGTATTTAACACTACACTTTAAATTCAAGTAGAGCTTATATAAAGGCACTGTTGTGCAACCTACTTAATTGTTAGCTGTCCAGCAACTTTATTTTTCCACAAAAAAATGGTGTGATAAAACTACTTTTTTAAGTAGTTTTATCACACTCACTTATACTTTAAGGTATGGATATTAATGTTTATTAAATAAAGGAGTTTTTTAATTTAAAACCCTATATCATTTTAAATAACACACTGTTTTCTAAATAAATGTGAATAAATAAATCTTTCTCTAAATTATGAAGCTTATCATATACAAGTTTGAAAGTGGTGCATGCTCCTTCTGGAGCTTTGAAGTCTCTTGTGATTTGCTCCATTTCCTTAAGGATATCCCCTGCCGCATCATGCTCTTCTTCTGTTTCTTTTATGAACTTTTCAATACCTTCCTTATACTTTTCATCTTTTGTGTTTTCAAAAGCTTTGATAAGTGGGAATAAATTTTCTTCCTCTTTTACTAAATGCTCTTCAAGCTCAGTTTTAAGAGCACCAAATAATCTATGAACCTTTAATAACTCTTCAGCATGGTGGCTAAAGTGAACCTTTAAAACTTTAAATAGTAGAGCATCAATTTCTCTTAACTCTTTTTTAGTGAAATCATGATGTGTTTGCTCAATGTGTCTCATGAGCACCGTTGGCTTTTCTTTTCTCCAATCTCTATACTCAGCATTGGATTTTATAAATTTGTCATATTCCTCATTTAACTTTTCCACAATCACATCTGAATTTAAGCCTTTTTCTTTTAATGCTGCTCCTAAAGTGTCATGACCTCCACAGCAATAATCTATTTTTAACTCGTTGAAGATTTCACTGGAGCCTGGAAAAATTGAAACTACTTCACCTAATTTTTGATTTATATTAATTATTCTTTCCATTATTATTCCTCCTATTTTTTACTGTAATTTTTTCATTTTTTATTTTTACAACTAATAGTTTCTTGCTTTTTAGTATTTGTGTTTTCCTATGACTTTATTTTATATTTTTTTAGAAATATAAAATATGATTTGAATCACATTTTCAAAATAAGTAGTAAAATAAAAACTGCATGTCTTCACATAACTTTTAAAAAACTACAATTACTTATAATTCTTCACTTATATTTTAGAACCTACTATCTACAAGATTTTATTTAAACCTCTATAAATTAAGATAAGTTAAATTTCCTATAATAAAAAAGCCACTAAAAAAACTTCCTTAGCACAATTTGTACTAGTGTTATTTTTCTTAGTAGCTAACTATACTTTTTAACTTATGTTTTTCACTAACTTATAGCTTTAAGCTTTAGATTATAATTTTATAATGCCATGGCTACATCAAAGAAACCATGTAGGAGTATACACGGAGATAATGATTTAGTCTTAAAATACAATTTTCCAAACATATACCCTACCATAGCCTGTGCAGCTGTAGCTATTAAAAAAGTCCAAGTTACTGTGCCAGAGCTTATTATAGGGCTCACTACATGACTTATCCCAAATATTATAGCTTGTATAACATTACACTTTTCATCAGTTAATCGTAACCCCTTTAGCCCAGATATTAAGAAACCTCTATAAAGAATTTCCTCATAAAAACCTGGGTAACATGAATTAACAATTGTATTTATAATAAAACCTATAACAAACTTTCCATTAGCCATATTTTCAAAATGAATAGTTCTATTTGTAATTCCTACAATGTTAGTTACTATTTTAAAGGTTACATATAAAATAATAACAAATATAATGGATTTAAGTGTTAAGTTCCAATTATAATCACTAATTCTTATTTTAAAGAAGTAGCAAATGAAAATTGATAAGGTCAACACTAATGCTGCAATGAAAAAATGCAAAATATTAACTTCATTTCCAGAGTAATTGTTAATTCTAAATATGTTAGTCATTATGACAACGCAAATCAGAAAAATAAATTCTAAAATACCAAATAGAATCAGAGCCCTTTTGTTCACATATATAGTTCTTCTTTCATCACCCCTAATAGGAAATAAATATACTATCCCAATTGTAACGGCTATAGCACCAGTCATAAGTAATGGATAAATTAATGGGCTTTTATAATAAGAATTGATATTATACCTACTATAAAAATATAGGCATAAAAATCCCACTGTTAGAACTCCTAAATCCCACACTAGGGTACTTAAATTCTTTTTATTTAAATATCTCATAAAATCCTCCCAAATTCTTATCAACTACATATACACTAACTCTTTTATAGCTTTAATTACCTCATCTGGTCTAGTTTCATTTATACAGTGATTACTGTCTTTAACTATTCTAAAGTCACATTTATCGGATAATTCCTTTAATCCATGAGACAAATTTTGTGAAAGTCTCTCAATTTTTACTGCTTCTACTTTTGGTATTCCTTCAGCTACCATTTCACTGACAGAGTATTGCGGATCTTCAACTAACACTATTAACGGACATTTTGGAAAAGCTCCAGCCATCTTTATATTTGCTACATTATATTTTAAGTCAAGTATTTCCGAAAGTTGTGCTTTATATATTTCAGGTCTTACATAAAATTCCAAAATTTCCTTTTGAATCTCTATAGGAAGACTAAGCTGATTCGAAGATAGTTCCGGCTTTATCTCTTTCATCAATTGATCTCGAGTATACTTAGAGTACTTTTTCCATAAATCAATATACACTTCATCTGAGGTAGTTTCATTGGATATGGGAGTATCCAATTCATCAAACTGATTCCCTCTATTCATTGATGCAGATTCTACTAGCAATATACTTTCTACATAATCTGGATACAACCTTGCAAAATGCTGAACACACAAACCACCATAAGAATGACCTACTAATATAACCTTTTCTTTGATTCCAAGTGTGAGTAGTAAGTTATATAAATCTTTAGAGGCTATAAGCGTACTACTTCCTTCATCGCCAATTTGGCTATTTCCAACTCCTGATCTGTGAATTGCAATAATTTTTGCATGTTGTGATATTTCTTCTATAATACTTAACCAGTGATAAATGCTTCCTCCCATTCCTGGCATAATAACAACATTCCTTTTTCCACTACCAGTGATTAAACATTCTAATTTTTTCTCTCCCACATCTATTAATTTAAACATCTTTTATACCCCTTAATAAAATTTAAAATCTTGTCCACTTTCAACTCTAAATACCTAGCTATTACACCCTATCCCCTTGATAATAGGATGCAAAAGGACATCTAGTTCTTTAAATGTTTTCATTATCTTCAAGATAATTTATGAAACTTTATAATCTCCAAATACACTATCTAGAGTAAAAAGTTCTCCTGTATAAATCTTGCTACTCCATCTTCTTCGTTACTATAAGTAATATGGGTAGCAACTTGTCGCACTTCTTCAATTGCATTTAAAACGGCTACTCCATAGCCACAAGTTTTTATCATTCCTATGTCGTTATGATCATCACCAAAAGCTGCAATCTGACTTAAATCAATATTTAGATGTTCTGCTAGCTTAATTATGGCATAGTCTTTAGTAGCATCTTTATGAGCAAACCTACACAAATTTTCACCAGTATAAGTAAGAAAGCTACACTCAGAATACTTAGCAGCTAATTCTAGAGCAGATTTCTTATTATAAGCTTCTACTGTAATTTTAAAGGTTGGACAATTTAGTGATATCTCAAAGTTATTGTATGCAACATCATTATAGCTTCCATCACTTTCTAATAACTCTCTACTGTTGGAGTAATTGCCCATTTCTGTTACCACAGATACATATTCAAAATCTGCATGCTGTACACATTCTTTTATTAGCTCATCAGAGGTTGAAGGTGACAACATGGATTTGTAAATTATATCTTCATTATGCCTTGCCAGTGCACCTCCATTTGTTATAACAATATCAGGTTTTATTATATCTATGTATCTTTTGGCAGCCCTATCTGAACGTGCAGTTGCAATTGCAATACTAATTCCTTGTTCTTTACACTTTTTTAGGGTTTCTAAAGTAAAATCAGATATACTTTTATCCCCTTTTAGCAAGGTTTGATCTAAGTCTGTTATAATTAACTTCACCTTTTTATTCATATTCTTACTCCTTAATAAAACTTAAAGCCCTATCCAGCTTTAAATCTAAATCCTCTGGATACCAATGACCTATTCCACTATTAATATAATATTCATAGGGAACTTTCAACTTGTTAAATCTATTCACCATATCTTCTAGATTTTCAACTGGAAGATCTTTCTCCCCTTCCAGCAGTACCCATCTTACTCCTCTTTTGATAGAAGCATTGATATTTTCCTCAGAGAACCTATTTGTTTTTAGTGAGCAACATAAAGCTACAACTCCATTTATAGGAATTACATTAGTTAGGGTAATGTCTACAGCTGCAATAGCTCCCCCTGAAAATCCACCAATTATAACTTGGGTTTCATCCACAGAATACTGCTTGGACACTAAGTCATAACAAGCTTTAAGCTCTTCATATAAGTTATCATAGGTTTTCTTTATACTTGTTTCATCATCCCTTGAATCATTTTCAAGTATTGCATTGTTCTTAATCCAACCATAACTATTATGTCTTAATATTTGAGATGATTGAATATAAACTACAATATAGCCTTTACCTAGAAGATAATTTGGTTTCCAATACTTCTTATGGTATTCTAAATTGTCACCATCCCCATGTAGATTAAAGAATAGTGGATACTTCTTTTCTTCTGGATAGCCTTCTGGAGTATGGACCTCATACTTAAATTTAGCTTGTTTTTGTGCTTCAATTAGTAATAAATCATTGTTTTTCTTTAACTCTTTATATTCCTCATAATCCTTTAAAGCTTCAAACCAGTATAATGGACATAGGAATTTTTTCTCAATCATATATTTAAGTGTTTCAATAGTTATATCATATTTTTTACTGCTATAAGCAAACCAACACTTATCAAACATAATTGTATAAAGATTTTTTTCTATTTCTTCCCTTGGTAGACTTTCTAATCCCTGTTGTAATATTAATAAGGCTTCTTCGTATTTTTCTTCTTCCTCTAATTGGTAATATGCTTCACTAAGCTTCTCAAAACTTATATATCTCATAATTTTCTCCATAATTTTCTCCATAATTAATTCAATTATATTTTTATATAACACAGAAACTTAATAGCTTTCATTAAATAGTAAACAAGTTCATTTTGAAGAGCTACTTTTGAAGCCAATTTATCCCAAATAAATGGAATTTGTTACACCACAGCAACTTACCTAGGCTGATCACCTACCACTTAAAGAGGATGATAGACTTGAAGCTTTCAAAATGTTGTTAAAGAAATTTAACTTTAAGTTACTATATTTTGATACTATTACTACTTTTTCTTCAGTATATAATCTATATAACCCGATGTGTATTCAATGTCCTCTATAACTCTTTTTACTAATCTCTTTTCCTTATAAATAATGTTAAATCCAGTAAGGTATTGTTCGACTTCAGCTTCTTTATAATGACTATATAAAACCTCTTCACCTTCTTCATTGTGCATAAATTCCCCCTGTCTGATTTCAACTCCCTTACCAAAAGAGTCACATTCCTCACTTAAAAAGTTCACATAGCACAACCCACCAGGTTTTAGCACTCTTAAAAACTCTTCTAAAGCAATACTAAATTCGTCTTTACTCATGTGAACAGAAGTATTATAGGAGAATAAAAAGCTAAAAAACTCAGCTTCGAAAGGAATTTTTGTCATATCTCCCTTTATAATATTTAAATCTATTTTATTAGTCTTACAAAAAACTTCAGCCTTTTTCAGCTGTGAATGGGACACTTCAATACCATAAGTTTTATAATTAAACTCATAAAAAAGTGATAAGGGCGGATTACTTCCACCAGCACCACAATCAAGAACTATTTTTTCATGAGGACTTGAGTTACAGTACTTTAAAAAATTATATAGTGGAAAGGCGTTTATAAGCTTATGCATAATTACATTCTCCTTACACAATATCCTTTTGAAGTATAGCCATTATAATTCCATCTTCAAGCTTACCTTTAATTAAATCTCTTTCTCTTACAACACCTTCTTTTGTGAAATTTAATTTCTCAAGTACCTTTACTGAGGCATCATTTCCTGGTGTAATAAAAGCTTCAATTCGATTTAAATTCATTTCACTTAGTCCGAATTTAACTACTGCCCCAACAGCTTCTGTGGCATATCCTTTATTCCATTGATCTTGAGCTAAGTCATATCCAATTTCAGCCCTACGAGCTCCATCATCAAAATCACCTAAACAACATATGCCTACTAGCTCCTTTGTATCTTTTAACTCTATTCCCCAAGTTATCTCTTCTCCAGCTTCAAATTCTTCTTTATATCTTTTTATAAATTTCACTGCATCCTCTTCAGATTCTATAGGGCTAAACCAATCATATTTTGCAACCTCTGGGTCACTAAATACTTTGTAGATTCCTTCTACATCATTTTCATTGACTTCTCTTAAAATTAGTCTATTAGTTTTAATTTCATTTATTGTTTCAATCATTTTTACTTCCCCCTTTTAAACCATACAATACTTTGTAATACTCTTTTAAAATTATTGCTACTGACTTTTTTGCTAATTAGCTTTTACATAAAACCTGGGCTACTATTAGCGATAATTAAGGCATCTTCAAAAAATAAATAATTCAGTATTCTCGCCTATTTTGAGTTATACTACGTCAATAGGTTCCTTATCTAACTCAAAATATCCTTCACATCTTTGACTTGTTATTTACTTTTAGATGCCTAAAGCAAAAAGTTCTCCTGTATAAACCTTGCCACTCCATCTTCTTCATTGCTATAAGTAATGTGGGTAGCAACCTGTCGCACTTCTTCAATTGCATTTGAAACTGCAACTCCGTAGCCACAAGTTTTCAGCATATCTATGTCGTTATAATCATCTCCAAAAGCTGCAACCTGGCTTAAATCAGTATTTAAATGTTCTGCTAGCTTAATTATGGCATAGTCTTTAGTAGCATTTTTGTGGGCAAATCTACACCATGGTTCCCCACTATAAGCAAGAAAACTGCACTCAGAATACTTAGTTGCTAACTCAAGGGCTGCCTTATTATTGAAAGCTTCAACTGTTATTTTAAAGGTTTCACAATCTAGTGATTCTTCATAAGTATTATATATAGCATGATCGTAATCCACACCATTTTTTAATAAGTTTGGGCTATTGGAGAAATAGCCCATTTCCGTTTCTACAGTTACTTCTCCAATGTCTGTATGCAGTACACAATCTTTTATTAATGCCTCCGATACTAAAGGTGATAGCATAGACCTATAAATTACTTCCCCATTATGCTTTGCTAGTGCTCCTCCATTTGAAATCACAATATCAGGTTTAATTAAATCTATATATCTTTTTGCCGCTCTTTCTGAACGTGCTGTTGCAATTGCAATGTTAATCCCTTGCTCTTTACATTTTTTAATTATATCTAAAGTATACTGAGATATACTTTTATCTCCTTTTAATAATGTTTGATCTAAATCTGTTATAATTAGCTTCACTTTCTTCTCCATATTTGCCTCCCTCAATAAAATTATTTAATGCTTACCTTCTCTTACTAAACATTAAACAAATTCATTTTCAGCATTGCTTTCAATGGACATTTAACTTTAATGAAGTCATATGTGAGTATCATTCTCTCAAAATTCTAAAACTCTTCTATGACCAAAGTACCACAGCTAAGTTTGTTGTATAACTCTACAATCTTAGGACTTAATAATTTCACCATATTATATCCCCCATTAATGTGCAGTATTCTTATTTAACTAAGAATATCCTTAATTATTGCATTTAAGGTTTATTCTTCGAAACACTTGTATTTACTATTATTTTTAGTTGTGCCTAGTATTACCCTATCCTCGTATTCATTAGTTCTCGTGTTATAAGCAGCTTCCTTTTTCATTCCTTCTTGTTTAAAGCCTAACTTCTCACACAACTTTATTGAAGCAATATTCTCTGGATGTACTGATGCTTCAATTCTATTTAAATCCATAACTTGAAAGGCAAATTTAAGAACTTCTTCTCCTACTTCCCCCATAATGTTTTGGCTCCAGTATGCTTTGTTAATCATAAAGCCTATTTCTCCTTGAGAATTACACTCATTAAAACTATGTAACGTAATTAGGCCTACAACATTATCCTGGTCCCTTGTAGCAATGCACCATCTAATAAATTTTTTATTTTCAAATCCTCTCAAAAAGGCTTGTACAGATTTTTGAGCTTGCTCCATTGTTTGCATAACTCCCATTTGTTGATATTTTACTGTATCATCATCTGAATATATTTCATATATTGCTAAATAGTCTTTTTCCTGCACTTCCCTTAAAATAAATCTTTTACTCTCTAGATTTGGAAATTCATTGAAATCAAATTTAATTAGTCCCATATATTTCACCTCTTCCATACAACATGTAGTTAAATTATATCATAATTTACATTTTATTCTATGTAACTTATTAATTTTTACAATGTTCATTGTTTTTTGTCATTATCGTTATATCAGAAAAAATATTTACTGATGGCTTCTATCAATGATTTAAGCCCATATTCCATCTATATTCCAAAACAAAACACCATAAAATTCATTGCTGAATATTACAGTGTTTAAACTAATTCTTACTTTAATTTTAGCTAATTTTCTTTCTCATTCTTAAAAAGGTTAATTTCTCACCTGCTATTTCACCTTCACAGGTATAAAATATTTCAAAATTACATTTCTCATAGACTTTAATAGCTCTTTTATTGAAAGCTGCAACTCCACATCTAACATATTGTCCTTTGTAGTTATACTCTCTTACAGCAAAATCAATGCATTGTGAAACAAAACTCACTCCAAGTCCCTTTCCACATAATTCTGGTTTTAAACCCCAACCTACCCACATTTCATAACAATTTTGCGAACTATTTTTAACCACTTCATGACTAACGTAACCCTCATCCTCTAGCTCTTCACCATCTTCTTGAAAGAATTCAACAGTAAACTCGCCAACAAGATGATTTTCTTCATCTAATACTGCAAATTTTCCCAATCCCCAACTTTCCTCATTAAGTAAAAGTTCCTTTTCATTTACATAATCATATATATGGTATTCATCGCCATACTTCCAATTGTCAATGATTTCATATGCATATTCTAAATTCATTGGAACAAATTTAAAGTCCATGCTATAACCCCTCTTTCTTATTCGTACCAATCTAGATATTTTAATTTTACAAACTGAATCTTATATCAAAAATGCACAGAATTACTTGTGTTCTAAATTTCTAATTAGATTTTCTCATAATTATACATCTTTCTTTGAACCCAAGACTCTTCCAGAACTCTTGTCCCCTTTGATTCCAGCAGAAAACATCTAAATCTATAGAATCAGTTTCTAGCTCTTTCATAAGTTGGTTAAATGCAATTGTACCCAGATGTTTTCTTCTTACATTTTTACAAATAAAAAAATGTGATAAATAATAAGGAGTGGTTTGAGTTCGTACTAGAGCATAACCAGCAACCTCTTTATCCTCTAGAAATAAAAATGCTACTGCACCTTGTTCCATAGCATACTTTAATCTTTCTTCTAAAACTTCAACTTCTGGTATATTATCATTCTTTTCATCCTCATATAATTCCCTATTTAACTTTGCAAGTACTGACAAATCATCCATAGTACATTTTATAAGTTCCATATCACTTACCTCCATTATAATACTTAAAGCATAAACTTTATTTTTCAAATATGCTCCTTACATCTTCTAAACCTTGATAAATCTCTGCTCTTGTGAAATTTCCTTCTTGCAGTTCCTTATCGCTCTTTTCTAGCAAGGAATTATAAAACTCCATTGCAATTTTATAAATTACTTCTGAATCTTTTTTATTTATTTCTTCGAAAAGTATATTCTCTGCCTTATTATAGTTACCCTCATGTACAAGACGATTTAACATAATTTGTAGAATATCCGTTGAGCCAAGCTGGTTTAAGTTTATTTTTTCGTTGCTTTTTTCTTTTTTATTTAGCACCGTTTTTGCTAAGTTTTTCGCTAGATTTTCAATCATTCTTTCAATGTTCAAAATTTCACCTTCTTAAAGTATATTGCATGTTAGTAGCTTTACTTACCCTTAGTTAAATTGTAGCATAAATTGAATATTATTACATACACCCTATGGTAATAATATACCTCTTTTCCTAATTGCTACTTTGTAATACAATTATTTTTCTTATTACCATAAAGTTCTAAACTATAATATTAAAAAAACTATTAAGAAATTGAAAAATTTGTCGAAATAAGTAATATGAATTTAAGCTAGTTATAAACTTCAAGGAATTTAAAAACTTGAGTTCTTTAATAAACTATAATTTCAAATTATAAAAGTTAATCTTACTAGAGAGGAATTAAAATATGAGGAATACTAAATATGTTCAATATGCTCCTTTAATCTTTGCAACTTTTGGATTGTTCTTTGCTATAGTTGGATATTTTATCACCTTTTATATTCCAAGGAATATAGCTAAATTTACTTGGTTAGCACTTATGGTTATTTTTATAGTTGTTGGCTTGAAGTTTGGTAGTTTAGTTAAAGGTTTTTATATAGACTTTTACAAGGATTCTCTAACGGGTCTTAAAAATAGAGTTTTTTTCTACTTAAAACTTGACTGCATAATGGATAGAATATCAACTGTACCGGAACCATTAACTCTTCTGATGATTGATATAGATAACTTTAAACATATTAATGACACTTTTGGACATGTTAATGGAGATAAGATATTAAAGATTACAGCAGAGATTCTTAACTCTAGCGTTAGAGGAAATGATATAGTTGCCCGTTGGGGTGGTGAGGAATTTACAATTTTATTGCCAAGCACAGATATTAATAAGGCTACAATAATTGCTGAAAGAATTAGAGAAAACATCTCAACACACGCTTTCAAGATTGATGATGCTTCCTTAACTATAACAGTAAGTATAGGAATATGTTCTACAACTAAGAAAATAGATGCAGAAGAATTTGTTAACCTAGCAGACTGTGCCTTATACAAAGCTAAGGAAAAGAAAAATAAAGTTGTAAACTATGAACAGTTAGTCGCTGTTTAGGCTTATATAAAAGCTCCACTTTAATAGTATAAACTTTAAGGTGGAATTTTACTTTTATAACCTGATAAAATCAAAAATCCACTTAAGTTTAATTAGGTAGTTTCAAACTAATTAAATCTAAGTGGATAACTTATTTCTATTATAAAATTTTTATGTTCATTGGTTATATTTCATAGTATTATTGCATGGACTTATTATCTTCATAGATGCCTAGTAAAGCATATAAAGTAGTCTATAGCACCTCATTTACTTTACTTTGATCTTTCTTATCACTACAACAATCACCATTCTTCATACCCTTGAACATCATAGGAATCATAAATAGCATCATTATAGGACAAATAAATGGAGTAATAGTTGCTAATAAAGTTTTAGCCCCTCCTCCAATGTTTAAAAGCGGAAGTATACCTACAATGAGAATAGGAAGTCCACAGCATAATGCCATCATAAGCATATGTTTAATTGGACTATGTTTTTTACCATTTCCTCCATTGTTATCTCCATGACATTTCATATTTCATTCTCCTTTCATATCCTCTTTTTTCTTTATTATACCTTTGTCATATGTAGATAAAATGAAGATTTTCTTTGTTGGAAAATGATTAATTTCTTTCTTTAGCACTATTATATATTTAGCTATATTGCATGGTATATCTTTTATACAGTGATATTTGCTCTATGTTTCTTTTCTTCTCTTAAATATAAAATATAAATCAATGTTGCAGATAACATGGTGATAGAAAACACTAAAGGCCAAACATATACCACTCCAACTCTTTCAATATATCCACCCATTATTACTGGTCCTATAGCAGATCCTCCACCTGTAATTATATTTAATACTGAGTTAAATCTTCCTCTATGGGAGCTTGGCGCATGGTCTGCTATATATACTCCTGAATTTGTGGCATTTAAGATTTCTCCAATAGTCCAAATTATAGTTGCAATTATGTATAAGGGATAAGCTTTAATAAAAAAGTTCATTCCAAAGCCAACAGCAAAAAATACTCCTGACACTGCTATGTTAAATAGAGGTTTATTCTTTTTAGTTAAATGCACTATTAATGTGGTCATAGTTACCACTATAATGCCATTAGTAAAATATATTCCTCCCATAAGTTCTGGGGCTCTATCACCAAAAACCTCTGTAAACTGAAGAGGTGTACCAAAGTTTCCTTGGGAATAAGCAAAAGAATACACAGAGGATAATAATGCAAAAGCTAACACCACAGGCTTTTTCATAAGTACTGAAAAAATACTACCTTCTTCAGCCCTTTCTTCCTCAGCTATTTCCAGTTGCTCCTCAGTAGAAGGTTTAGTTTCCTCAACAAATATAGTTACTAAAATTATATTTATACAAATTGCCACTGCATTCCCTATAAAGGTTAAGGCAAAATAGTTTTTATATAAGAATCCTGCTAAAATTGGTCCAATAGAAAATCCGATATTTATACCAAGGTATAAAAGTGAAAAGGCAGTTTTTCTATTACTTGAATCCGTCAAATCAGCTACCATTGCACTATTGGCTGGCTGAACTGCTCCAGTTGATACTCCTGCGAGAATTAAAAGCCAAGGAATTGTCATTGATTTTCCAAGGAAGGCACAAGGAAGAAATAGAAGTGCGGCTATACTTTGAAAAATAATCATAACTTTTTTTCTTCCAATTATATCTGAAAGTTTTCCACCTAGTAATCCACCCGGAATATAAGAAAGAGCGGAGAGTGAAACGAATAATCCTGCTTCTTTAGCACTAAGGGCTAGCTTGTCAGTTAAAAACAGAGTTAAAAGTGGGAAAACAAAACTTCCCATACTGTTTATTACTCTCACAAAAAATAAAATATAAATTCCTCTAGGAAGCCCTGAGTAAGATTTAAAGACCTTTTTTAAATTCATATTATCGCCGTCCTTCCAATTTTAAGCAGTGTGCTACCAAAACATTCTTTATAGTTGAATAATGAATGTTTCATTATTCATTATCAATACTTTCTATTTTCATAAATAACTATAGTGCATCTAACTATTCTCTACTTGTATACATTTCTTTTCAATGATATTAAGTATCTAAATAGATATGTAATTTAACACTTAAAACCTCATAAATACTCAAGTAAAATTATATCACCTAATTCTACACAACTAAAGAAATTTTCAAAAATATTTCTATATACTGAATTTTCTTCACCAGCAAAGCTATTTCACAGCCATTATTTAACTTATATTAAATAATATTTTTACTTTCTATTTTAAAATTAAAAGAAAAAGTCATAACCCTCCATTAGCAGATGGTGATGACTTAAATAACTTTATAAATTTATACAATATTTTTTTTCAAGTTTTACAGGATAGTAGGACCTTTTAGCTTTTCTTAATCCTTCAATACCTAAGTCCTGCTCTCTATTTATATACCCCACTTCATTCAAATACTTTTCAACAAAGGTCTTATTTGTAAAAGCATATATTCCATTGATATCTTTTCTTCCTTTTTCAAAGTGGACTATTGCCATATCCTTATTAACAACTTCTCCCACAGTAAAGGTTGAAATTATATCATCAACATAAACTGCCATACCCTTTAGATTTAATTTATCAGCATTGTATAAAACTTCTTCAATTCCTTTTAACTCATAGGTTAAAAATTTATCCCCAGTAAAGTTTTCCTTGTGCCATTGATGCGCTAACTTAATGCAATCTTCCATTACTCCCGGCTCTGAAAAGTCCTTTACTTCGTAGTTATAGTTTTTTACAAAGTAATTATAGTGATTTTTCTTCCCATGAAGTTTCTTTCCCGACAGAGTTGCTAGCTTTTCCTTTAGATATATATAATCAAAATTATCTACATCTTCTTCAATGTGAGCATCTTCCCCATATATGTCCTTAAGATCCTCAAGGAAAGAATCCTCCACATCTTTAAATAGATATTTCATATTATTTTCTTTTTTATATTCTTTTAGTTCATGAATTAACTCTTTTAAATTCTTTTTACTATATCCAATTGGTTGCATAAAGTAATAATTATCCTTAAAGTCTTTTTTCTTTATTATTAGAATACCTTTGTGTATGGCATATTGCACATCACAGGCTTCTCTCCACACCAGCAAGGTAGTAAAGGAATACTCGCTAGTGATAAAGTTATAATTTTGCAAATACCTATCCAATATTGGCTTATCTTTAATGGTAAGTTTCTTAAATATCATCATAAAATTCTCCTTGTAAACATTAGTCTATTCTTGTTTTTATCCTCTTATGACTTTATCTCTACCATCCATTATAATGTATTCTTGTTTTATCAAATCTATCTCCTGGTGTTTTCTCCTCATCTGGGTACCCAACTGGCACTATTGATAAAGGAACCACACTACTAGGTAATCCTAGAATCTCTTGTATTTTCTCTACTCTATCAGCTATTGGATAAACTCCTAGCCAAACAGCGCCAAGTCCCATATCCTGTGCTGCTAGTAATATGTTTTCAGTGGCAGCAGAACAATCTTGTACCCAGTATCCTTTGAATACCTCTTTTTTCTCATCTCCACAAACTACAATTGCAACATCAGATTTTAATAGCATTTTAGAGTAAGGATGTATTTCAGTTATGTTCTTCATTATTTCCTTGTCTTTTAATACTACAAACTCCCAAGGCTGCTCATTTCCTGCTGAAGGCGCGGCCATAGCCGCTTTTAATAGGTCTTCTACAATTTCATTACTTACTTTTATGTCTTTATATTTTCTTATACTTCTTCTTTTTAATATCGAATCCATAAAATACCTCCTAATTTGGTATATCTAATTATACTATTATAGAGAAATAGTTTCTATGACACAAGTACGCACTATTTTGTATCATAGTACCTAAAAGGATACTGTAACATATAAATTTATAGAACTTTATGAAACTCCTCACTTCCTATAATATGCAGCACTAAAAAAATTTCCACACTGGTGAATGAAATACATTTTCATCTTGGAAACCTATATCAATAACCCCTTAAGGGTTTATGAAGATGAATAAGTTGAATTTCTATAATGGAACTTGTATATTTTTAACAATATGTTTTGCGAATGACATATTAGCTTTGTAACTAACATATTAAGTGTTAAAACATTGTATTTTCGACACCGTAACTATGTTTACTATTAACTTTAAGAAGATTTTAGCTGAAAACACTTTATAATAGTGAACCTTTATTATTTTTGCCCATCCCATTTGTATATTTGAATAATTAAGCTAATAGGCATATAATAAACATGTATACAATATTTAAAAGGGGGATGCGTAATGGATAATAGTAATAAGAATCAAACCCATACTGCATTATCACATTGGCATAACTTTAGACTTAAGCTTTTATTACAAGGAATTGTTGTAGGTATTTTTTCTGGGTTCCTAATAGTACTCTATAGGATTGTTCTAGAAAAAGCCGAAGAACTAAGACACTTTATCTTAAACCTTGATATTTCAAAGTATAAACTTATGCCTCTATGGTTTTTATTTTTAATAATTTCAGCATATATTGTTGGCTTGTTAATAAAGACGGAGCCTTTAATCAGTGGAAGTGGAATTCCTCAGGTGGAAGGGGTACTTCTTAGAAAGATTAATATGAATTGGTTATCTGTAATAATAAAAAAATTTATTGGTGGGGTCATTTCTATAGGAGCTGGTTTATCCCTAGGTAGAGAAGGCCCTTCTATACAGCTTGGAGCTGCAATGGGACAAGGTGTTAGTAGAATTTTTAAAAGAATACAAATTGAAGAAAAATACTTAATTACTAGTGGGGCTTCCGCTGGACTAGCTGCTGCCTTTAATGCACCTTTAGCAGGAGTAATGTTTGCTCTTGAAGAAGTCCACAAACATTTTTCTCCTCTCATCTTATTATCAGCAATGTCTGCCTCACTAACCGCAGATTTTATTTCAAAACATTTTTTTGGTCTTAAACCTGTTTTTAATTTCGAAAATGTAGTAGCTCTGCCTCTTGAAAGTTATGGTTACATTATAATATTAGGAATTATTGTGGGTATCTTCGGTGCCCTATATAATAAGTGCCTTTTGAAAACTCAAGATATTTATGGTAAGCAAAAGTGGCTTTCAGTGAAATTTAGACCTATGATTCCATTTTTAATTGCTGGAGTATTAAGCCTAATTCTTCCTCAAGTCCTAGGAGGAGGTCACTCATTGATAGAAGCAATGATTGAAGGTAGTTTTACTCTCAAAATCCTTTTTGTAATTCTTATAGTTAAATTTATTTTTTCTATGATAAGTTACGGTTCAGGAGCACCTGGAGGAATATTTTTTCCTTTATTAGTGTTAGGAGCATTAACTGGTGCAATTTATGGAAATATATTAGTGGACTTTTTCAATTTTAATCCTCGATATATTAACAACTTTATAATTCTAGCTATGGCAGGGTATTTTACGGCTATTGTTAGAGCTCCTATTACAGGTAGTATTTTAATTACAGAAATGACTGGATCATTTTCTCACTTACTTTCTTTAAGTCTTATTTCTCTAGTAGCTTACGCCACCGCAGATTTATTAAAGTCTGAGCCTATATATGAATCTTTACTAGAAAGACTTTTTAAAAACAATGGTACTTACGAATTTGGTGAACACAGTAATAATAAAGTTATATTGGAAGTCCCAGTTTGCTTAGATTCTGAAATAGATGGAAAAGAAATTAAGAAAATTAAATTACCAAATCATTGTTTACTTGTTTGTGTTCAAAGAGGAGCTAAAGAACTTATTCCAAATGGTAATACAACACTTCGCTCTGGAGACTATCTAAATGTGTTAGTTGATGAAAATAATGCGGCTGCAACTAAGGAAGAACTGCTAAAAATAGGTGGTAAACCTAATATGTAGTCATAAATAATAACCCCCTACTTCTTTTGTTTTCTAGAAGTAGGGGGTTAAATCTATGTTGTAATACCTTTATGTTTATAGTAATAGTTCTAAACTTTTATTCTATATTTTATCTTCTATAGAGAAAATTGCAGTAAAGCCTAGGTTTTAACGGCTCACTACACAATTTCTCCCTTTATTTTTACCTTCATAAAGAGCCTTATCTGCATCGTTGATTGTGAAATCCACACCTAGGTTCTCATTATACTCTGAAACTCCAAAGGTAACAGTAAGTTTAATTCTTTTTTTATCATAATTAAAGTTACTACCCTCTATTTTCTCTCTAATACGTTCACAAAGTAAAACTGCTTCCTCCTCATCTGTGTCAGGTAAGAGCATAAGAAACTCCTCCCCTCCCCATCTTGATAAAACATCTTGCTTTCTTATATTAGCCTTTAATATTTTTGATAGCTTTACAAGAATATGATCCCCACAATTGTGTCCATACTTATCGTTGATGCTTTTAAAATAGTCAATATCTATGATAACAATAGAAAAGCTTCTTTTAACATCTTCATAAGCAGCAGCTTCCTCTTGAATTTTACTCATAATATAACGTCTATTATAAATACCAGTCAGTACATCAGTTTTAGAAATGGCTTCTAGTTCATTTGTTTTAACCTTAAGTTCCTCAGACTTTTGAGAGTTATTTAAGGCAATGGCAATATAAGAAGCTAAAGCTTTAATCATTCCTATTGTTCTATCAGAGTAGGCATTAGACTTATAGCTTTGTACTGTCATAGCACCAACTATTTTGTTCTCAGTAATCAGTGGATAATAGATTATAGACTTACATTTGAACTTATTCTCAGTAGCTCCAACTCTAAGCTGTTGTTTATTATCCAGAATCATGTCGTTAATACAAATTTCTTTCTTTTCTCGTATGCATTTTGCTGCATAACTTTTTTCATTATCAAGCATAATGTGGTACAGAGGTAACCGTTTCCCCTGTTCTATAAGGATCTTAAAGTCGATACGTGCTTGCTCATTATTGTATAAACAAATGCCAAAAACATCTGCAGCCATGAGCTTATTTATATTTTTATAAACCATGTTAAGAACTTTTTTAATATCTAATGTGGCAGTTATTTTTTGGCCAATTTCACCAATAATTTTAATATCTTCATAGGATGCAGCAAGAGCATTAGCCTTTAATGTAGTTTCCTCAGCCTTTCTTTTCAACTCTTCAGTTTTTAATCTTTGAATTTCTGCATCCTTTTGAGCCTTTTCAACCTTAAACTCAGTCATGTGTTGAGCAAGTTTATCATTTAATTCTGTAGTTTTTATTTTCTCATTCAAATGATGATAAGATTTAAGATAATTAAAGGCTAATTTATAGTCCTTTTTCTTTTCATAGGTCTCTGCTAAAGTCATATAGATATCTTTTAAAATTCCATTGGTTTTTATTTTAGATGCTATATTCCTTGCCCTAAGTAAATAATCAATGCCTTCTTCAACCTTTTCTTGTATTAAATAAAGGCTTCCAATATTATAAAGCATCTCTGCCTCTAGATACTGTTGATTACTTTCCTTATATATGGCAAGTGCCTTTTCAAAACTTTCCAAAGCTTGTTCCCACTGTCCTAATTCTTTGTAAATTAATCCATAAATACTATAACACTGCCCAAGATAATATCCTTCAGAATTGTTATTCTGAAAAACTTCTATTGCACGTTTATTATATTCTAGCGCAAGCTGGGTGTTTTTCTTTATAAGATACACGTCTGCAATATTTGAAAGAACTAGGCTCTCAATTTTATGCCTAGTGTCTTCAGCAACTTTTAAAGCTTCCTGGAAGAATTCTAAAGCATCATCAAATTGCCCAGAATCATAGTATACTACTCCGATATTATTCAAAAAAGTTGGATCTATTTGTAACTTATTTTCTTTAATCAATTCTATTCCTCTTAAATAATAGCGCAAACCATATTCAAGATTACCCAAGTTAGTGTATAAGTATCCTAACACATAGCAAGCCTTCATTTGTACATCTGAATCACCTGAACTAATAGCCATCTCATTTCCTCTGTTAGCTAAGTCTAGTGCCTGAGCATACTTACTATGAGATCCGTAATATCTAGCTAATGCAATGAAGCTTAAGGCAATTCCCTTTTCATAATTTAATTTTCTTGATAGTTTTTCTGCTTTTTTAATAAGGCTTATTGCACTTTTATCCCCAGCCTTAAGTAATTCCAAGCAATTTTCAAGTAACAAGTCAATTTCTCTTTGAGCTATATCCTTGCAATTATTTTCCACCACAATTGCCTCCACATTTGCTATTTAATAATACTAAATAAAATTTAATGATATTTAATAATACCACAAAAATCAAAATCTGTCTAAATAAACTAGTTTATAAAGTCAGAAAATTGTATCTAATCAACCTGTGTGTATTCTTCTAAAAAGTATCTAAAATTTCATTATTCCTCTAAACAAACTGCACATGCCAAACATTGCTATAGAGGCTCCAATAATTTTATTTATTATACAAAATATCTCTATCTTAAAATTTCTTTTTGAACTATCAATTAATTTTGACACTGATATCCATAGGATTGTAGAACCAATGAATATAGATAATACAAATAACATATTTTTTCCTACTTCTAAAGTGTTTATTTTTAACCCAATTTTCGTAAAAATTGTAAGGAAAACTAGAAATGTCATTGGATTTGAAAGTCCCAGTAAAAAGTTAGAAATCCCTGGATGTATAATGAATTTTCTTTTCTCATCTACTATAGCCTTGTCCTTAAGTGCATTCATAAAAATATTTAATCCAAGGACTAAAAATAATGCTCCTATTGCATTATTAATTAAGTATTTGTGTTTATGTATAATATCATCGATAAAGCTAATACCAAATACTGCACATAAGGAATACACTACATCAGATGCTGCTGCTCCAACTCCAGAAAAAAAACCGCTTTTCCAGCCATTATTTATAGTTCTTTGAATGGCTATAATTCCAAGTGGTCCTATAGGAAAGGAAACAATCATTCCTATTATCAAACCCTTAAATATCATGTTCAATTTATTCCCCCCTAAAGATTCCCTTATAATACTAAAATATTATAAAGATACCACTAATAACTTTAATCGCTATTAACATATATATCATATGTTTAATCTATATAACAGTACTTTCTTAAATTTATTTATATCCTATATAGTTTCGATTATAAAATATATGATATTAGTAGAATAATTATAATCACTAAACTATTCTCTACCTAAAGTAATAACCTTACACCAGACTCTAGACCTTGACATATTATACTATTAGATTTATTATTTTATATATAATTAAATAATCTCGGTAGGTGAGGTTACTACAAGGATACGGATTGCTGCCGTAAAAGAATGGAAACATTCTTAACTGGTTAGCAGGTTTTGCCGAACAAAGAAGGCTTAATCTAATGCAATTACATTGCCTTGCAGAGCTAAAACTTGAACGAGAAAGTATTGAGCAAATACCTTCGTTATCTTCAAGTTTACGGAGGTTTTTTATTTTGAATTTTCGGAGGTGAAAAAGAATGGACTCAGCCGGTAGTAGTTTGGATGGAACGGACAATTTTATATGGTTAAATAGTACTTTTCATTTGAAGGCAAGCTCTGTTCTTTTTTACATCTTGAAGCCACCTAACTAAATTGTTTCTATTAATCATATAATTGCTGTCCTCATTTATTCTTAACTATGAGATTCCCCTTATACTGGCCGTAAAATAAAGGCTTCCATTGCAATGAAGTTTTTATTTTAACTCTTAAATTCTCCTTTTCCTAAACCACAAGGTGAAGGTGTTAGGGAATTTATTACAGTACAGAATTCTTATATTTAGATTATCTAAATGTATATTTAAGAGGCGGTGATTAAAAATGAATAAAGTAGAAACTTTAATCCATGTTTTATCAAAGGATAAATATGAGCTTCTATCAGAGTTTCTCTATGACGCTCATCCTATCGATGTTGCTATTCTTTTAGAGGAATTAGATGATGAAAACTTAGTGAAGTTTAATTCTTTAGTAAACAGCCAGCTTATGGCTAAGTTTTTTGAGCAATCAACTATAGAACTTCAAGTAAGGTTAATTAAACTTATTGATTTTCAATCAATAGTAAATATTTTCTCATTTATGTCAAAGGATGATGTTGCCGATATTCTTGGGGGTCTACCAATAAAAATGAGAAAAGCTTTGCTTAAAATCATGAAAAAAAGTGATACTATAAAGCTAGAGGAATTACTAGGTTATGCTGAAGATAGTGCTGGTGGTATTATGACAACAGAATATATATCCCTTCGAAGAGATTTAACCACCTCAGAGGCTTTAAGTAAAATTAAAAATATAGGTCCTAAAACAGAAATAATCGAAACAATTTTTATAACAAATCAAAAAAAAGAGCTAGTTGGAACTGTTGATTTAAGAGATATATTAATTTCTCCTGAAGATAAACTACTTGAAGAGATAATGAGAGAAAATATTATTTATGTATATCCTGACATAGATCAAGAACACGTTGCTTTGCTAGTTTCAAAATATGATCTAAAGGCAATTCCTGTTGTAAATCACAGAAAAAGTCTCTTAGGAATTATTACTGTAGATGACATTATTGATGTTATCGTTGAAGAACAGACAGAAGACATGCTTCATTTAAGTGGTGTTAGTAAAGAGGAAAGAGTAGATAGCACTCTTTTAACCTCTGTAAGAAAAAGACTTCCTTGGTTATTTATAAACTTAATTACAGCATTTTTAGCTTCTTTTACAGTAGGCTTATTTGAAGATGTTATAGCTCAGGTGGTAGCACTAGCCGCTGCTATGCCTATTGTTGCAGGAATGGGCGGAAACGCAGGCACTCAATCCTTATCTGTAGTTATTAGAAGTATTGCCCTAGGTGAAGTTGATTTAAAAAGTAATTGGAAGCTCATCTTTAAAGAGGTTTTTCTCGGTATGATAAATGGAGCAGCTACAGGTTTAGTGACTGGATTTATATTATATTTAAAGTATGGAAATCCATATCTTGCCCTTATTATTTTTATTGCTATGATTGGAAATTTAGTTATAGCGGGCTTCTTTGGTTTTTTAATTCCTCTTGTTTTAAAAATGTTAGGTATAGACCCTGCACTAGCATCCTCCATATTCCTAACAACTGCAACAGATGTATGCGGATTCTTTCTTTTTCTTGGGTTAGCTAAAAACTTTTTGAAATTTTTAATATAGATAACAAAACTCCTAGGTATCTCATTATTAACCTAGGAGTTTTGTTCTTCTCTAAATAGCTTTATTATAACCTTAACAACTTTCTTATCATATGTCCTTTACTTGTTAGGATAAGATGGCCATGAATTCTTCTCCTGTAATAGTCTCTTTTTCTAGGAGATATTTTGCCAATTCATGAAGCTTTTCTTTGTTTTCTTCTAATATATCAAGAGCCCTTTTATGGCAAGTTTTAATAATTTGAAGGACTTCCTCATCAATCTTAGCTGCGGTTTCAGCCGATACTATTAATGAAGCATCTCCACCTAAATATTGATTGTTTACAGTTTCTAGAGCCATCATATCAAACTTTTCACTCATACCAAATCTAGTAACCATAGCTCTACCAATCTTTGTGGCTTGCTCAATGTCATTAGAAGCTCCGGAAGTTATGCTATTAAACACAATTTCCTCCGCAGCACGCCCGCCCATATAGGTAGCTATCTTATCTAATGCTTGCTCTTTTGTCATTAGAACCTTTTCACCTTCTTCCACCTGCATGGTGTAGCCTAATGCACCAGAAGTTCTAGGTATTATAGTTATCTTGTGTACTGGTGCAGAGTGGTTTTGCTTTGCTGCAACAAGCGCATGACCGATTTCATGATAAGCAATAGTTAATTTATCCTTCATGGAAATCACTGCATTTTTTCTTTGGTATCCAGCAATTACAACTTCTACTGCTTCTTCTAAATCACTTTGAATTATATATTTACGTCCAAACTTTACTGCACGAAGTGCTCCTTCATTGATGATGTTAGCTAAATCTGCTCCTGAAGCTCCTGAAGTAGCTCTTGCAATGCCATTGAAATCTATATCATCGCCTAATTTAACATTTTTTCCATGTACTTTTAATATGTCTTCACGGCCTCTTAAATCAGGTAACTCTACAGGAACTCTTCTATCAAATCTCCCTGGTCTTAATAATGCTTTATCAAGGGTTTCAGGTCTATTTGTAGCTGCTAAAATTACTACCCCTTTATCTGCATCGAAGCCATCCATCTCAGTTAAAAGTTGGTTTAATGTTTGTTCTCTTTCATCATTACCACCTGGACCTGCTGAATTTCTACTTTTACCTATAGTATCTATTTCATCGATGAACACAATACAAGGTGACTTTTCCTGTGCTTGTTTAAATAAATCTCTCACTCTAGCAGCACCCATCCCAACAAACATCTCTACAAATTCTGAACCTGAAATTGAAAAGAAGGGTACTTTTGATTCTCCTGCTACTGCCTTTGCAAGAAGGGTCTTACCTGTTCCTGGAGGACCTACTAATAGTGCTCCCTTTGGAACCTTTGCTCCAATTTCCTTATATTTTTGAGGATTGTGTAGGAAATCTACAATTTCTTGTAAAGCTTCCTTAGCTTCATCTTGTCCTGCTACATCGGCAAAAGTCTTCCCAGTTTGTGCTTCCACATATACTTTCACATTACTCTTCCCAAAGGTCATTGCATTTCCCATGCCACCCATCTTACCTTGTATTTTTCCTACAAGCCTCTGTCCAAGGATTGTGAAGATCACCATTGGAAGAATCCATGATAATAGGAAACTAACAAGTGGCGAAGTTTCCTTTGGTATAACTCTTTCAAAGCTTACATTAGCACTATAAAGACGTTTAACTAAATCAGGGTCTTCTAAACGACCTGTTATATAAAGACCTTCTTTTCCCTCTTCATTAACAGCGCTAAAGCCTATTTGGTTTTCTTGTATTTCAACTTTTCTAACCTGCCCACTCTCAATTTGCTTTAAAAACGTACCATAATCAACTTTGCTAATTTCCTTTTGCAATATCATAGGTAGTAATAAGGTATTTGCAAGCATCATAATGACTATTACCACAATATAATAATAAATCAAAGGTTTTTTAGAATTTTTTTGTATTTTCATTAAATTTCTCCTTCTAAATGGTATTTCCTTACTACAGATTTACAACGTATTTTCAAGTAAGTTTTATTTCTGTGATTGTGCAAATTAATTTAACTCCGCAAACCTCTTCCACATTCCTTACAGCTTATATTTTTTAAGTCCTTCATCCATATTATTAGCTAAAGTATTTAATTCTTCCGCTGAATTTGACATTTCTTTAAAAATTTCTAACTGAGAATCTGCACTTGCAGCTAATTCCTCACTAGCTGCTGCTGTTTGCTCTGAAACTCTTGTACTGTTTTCAATAGCAGAAATAGCATCCTCTTTTAGATTTTCCATGTGGTTTATTGCTTCGTTTGTGTCATTGATTTTTTGTATAATTGATTCAATAGACTTAGCTATTTTATTAAAGGAACTCTCAGTCTGATCAACGGCTTCGAGTTGCTCACTAGAAACATTCTTCATAGACCTCATAGCATTAATTGCCTGTTGAGAATCCTTTTGAATATTTTTCATTGTATTTTTAATTTGTTCAGTTGATTTTTTACTTTCCTCTGCTAGTTTTCTAACTTCTTCTGCAACTACTGCAAAGCCTCTACCTGACTCTCCAGCTCTAGCAGCTTCAATGGCAGCGTTAAGAGCTAGAAGATTTGTTTGGTCTGCAATACTTTGTATTGAATCTACGAACAAACTTATATTATTTAACGTAACAGTAAGATTTTCTATAGCCTCAAATATCTTCTCTGAAGATATATTGTAATTATCAGATTCAATTCTTAGACTTTTAACAGTTTCAAGTCCTTCTTTATTTAAGCTACTTACACTGCTAGCCTCAGTCATCATATCGTGATAACTGTTACTAACAGCATCTATATGTTGAGACAATGCCTCAATCTTATCTACACTTTTTTGTGTTTCTGCCACTTGATTAGTTACACCTTTAGCAATTTCATCAATTGTGTTAGTTATTTCAGATATTGTTGCTGTGGCTTGTCTTACTTTTTCAGACATATTTAAAGAGGAGCTAACCATGGCTTTTGTAAGCTCAAAGCTTCCTTGTATTATTTTTCTCATTTCTGAAGTTAATGAGTTCATGTGATCTGCAATCTTGCCTAAAGCTTTGAAATCCTTCTTTTCAATATCCATAGATAAATCTCCAGAGTTTATAGCATGAGCAACATTAGTAAAATTGCTAGAAGCTTTTTTAATTACTGCCATAAATATAACTAATAAAAGTAATGCTAAAACTATATTTGATATAACACAAACTGTTGCTATCATTAAAAAGTTTTTTGAACCAGTAATGGCTTTTAATAAAAGCGCTAATATTGAACCCTCAACAGCTGTAACTATCACTGATAAAAAAATAGTGGCAGTAAAAGTTGCCTTTAATAGCTTTCCTACACTGCTTCCTTTACTTATACCTTTTTGAATTAACTCACTCATGGATATTTCCCCCTACACTTTTTTGTTCCTTTTAATACATCTTCATTTTTACGCTTCATACAGTCAGCAAAAATAAAGACTTTCTTATTCCTGCTTCTCATCTTGGTTCCCTTAAAGCTTTCTAGTGTTTCATAAAATACATTTTCACCTTCATAGCCTATATTTTGTCTACTCCGCCTATCAATCTATATTTTTCCTTATGTTTCTCACCAATCCTTTGCGATAATTACCAGGAAATAGCGCTGGTTTTATGAGGCCAAGCTTCCTTGACACCATTTTTTTAATTTGATACCATTATCGTACCGACTAGCCGGTAAATAAGTATTATATTAATATATCATAATAAACAGCTTTATTAAAGAGTAAAATCATTAAATATTCGAGGTGTAAAAATAATGTCCTGGATTCTTGGTGCTATATACTTACTAAACTTTATAACTATACTTACAATCTTATTTGTTGAAAGAAAAAAGCAATCCATTGCATTTACTTGGATTCTTATAATGACTTTTCTTCCTGTAGTTGGTTTTATCCTTTATCCTTTTTTAGGAAGGAATTTAAGACCCAATCAGAAAAAGTTATTTAAATTAAAAAGGGAATTTGATATTCTCTATAGCGAAAGACTTCAAAAGAAAAATTTACTTTTCAATGAGGATACTGCTTCTTATATAGATGAAAATACACACAAATACCAAGGTCTTATATCAATGAATTATAACGCTGGTAATAGTGTTTATTATCAAGATAATAATATTGATATATTTACTAAATGCACAGATAAATTCAACTCTTTGCTTAAAGATATTGAAAATGCTAATGACACCATACATATGCTCTACTACATTATTAATAATGATGAAATTGGCAGTGAAGTTGTAAACCTCCTTACAAAAAAAGCTAAAGAAGGTGTGGAAGTACGTCTTCTTTATGATCATGTGGGAAGTATTCTTACTCCTCAAAAAATGTTTAGGAATCTAATAAAGGCTGGAGGAAATGTTTGTAGATTTTTCCCTCTTAGTCTTGGAACTTATACCCGTGTGAATTATAGAAACCATCGTAAAATTGTTATTATTGATGGAAAGATTGGATATATAGGTGGAATGAACATTGGTGATGAGTATTTAGGTCTTCATAAGAAGCTTACCCCTTGGAGAGATACTCACTTAAGAATTACAGGTACTTCTGTGTATGCTCTTCAAGAGAGATTTCTAATGGATTGGTGTTATGCTTCAAACACTATGAAAGATATAGCTGCAGCTACTTTGAGTAAATTCTTCCCTCCATTCCAATCACAAGGAAATATTGGATTACAAGTACTTTCTAGCGGACCTGATGTTAGCGGAGAACAAATTAAACGAGGATACATAAAAATGATTACTTCTGCAAAGGAAAAAATATTTATCCAAACCCCTTATTTCATTCCAGATGAGCCCTTCCTTGAGGCTCTCCAAATTGCTGCCTTATCTGGAGTTGATGTTAGAATAATGTTACCTTCCATTGCAGATCATATCATAGTTAATCATGCCACAACTTCGTATATAAATGATGTTTTACCTTATGGCATTAAGGTATATTTATATCAAGGGTTTATTCATTCAAAAATGATTGTAATAGATGGAGAAGTTACCTCCATTGGAACTGCAAATATGGATGTTAGAAGTTTTTCTTCTAACTTTGAAATTAACACTTTTATTTATAACACTGAGTTCTCAAATAAGTGTAATGATATTTTTGAAAAGGATATGGCTGAAAGCAAATTAGTTACAAAAGAAACTTATGCCTCAAGAGGACGTATTGCTAAAATTAAAGAAGGTTTATGTAGGCTTTTATCTCCATTATTATAAATTTCAAACTTTAAAGTAGGATCATAAGAGTTGAAAACTTAATTAAAATATAATAAATAAATAGTCTAACCCTATAGGGTTAGAATTAAAAAGCAAGTGGCTACCTCATAATTCATGAAAATGTATAGTGAGTAGCTCTTTTATTTTTCTAAAATTAGAGGGACATTGAAAACAACTTCATAAAAATTTGTTTTCAACGTCCCTTTAATTACACTTTCAATATTTTTATTCTAGAGTTTCTATTAATTTTGTCACTGCCTCTACTGCTGCCACTTCGTCTTCACCTTCAGCCTGAATAGTTACAATATCACCACACATAGCCCCAATGCTAAGAACCCCTAGCAGACTTTTCATATTAACTTCTTTATGGTCCTTTTTTATTCTCATATCACTTTTAAACTTATTACCTTCTGCTACAACCTTTGCAGCTGGTCTAGCATGAAGCCCAATCTTATTTTTAACTACAACCTCTTGTTTAAACATAATATCCCCCCGTATTCTTATATTAAATTATAGGTAACCTAGGTAATCTCTTCCCTTATATCTGACCTTCCCTTGTTTCCCTTAAATATTCCTCAATTTCCTCTGAGGTAGCCATTAATAAAACCTGTTCAGCTATCCTTTTACAACCTTCATAACTTACTTTCCTAATTAGTTCCTTAGCTTTAAGGATAGATGGGGCATTCATGCTGAATTCATCAAGTCCTATACCAATTAATATAGGTACTGCTTTTAAATCTCCAGCCATCTCTCCACACATTCCTACCCATTTTCCTGCTTTATGAGCATTATCAATTACTAACTTAATAAGTCTTAAAACTGCTGGATGAAGAGGATTATAAAGATAAGAAACCTCCTCATTCATTCTATCTACAGCTATGGTATACTGTATTAAATCATTGGTCCCTATGCTGAAAAAGTCCACTTCCTTAATAAGTAAATCTGAAATCATTGCAGCAGAAGGAATTTCAATCATTATTCCTATCTCTATAGACTCTTTATAACCTAGCCCCTCTTTTCTTAGTTCCTTTTTAACTTCCTCTAAAACACCCTTAACTTGTCTTATCTCCTCAACACAAGAAACCATTGGAAACATTATTTTTAAGTTTCCAAAAACAGAAGCTCTTAAAAGGGCTCTTAACTGGGTTTTAAATATATCCTTCTCCTTAAGACATAATCTTAAAGCTCTATAACCTAGGAAAGGGTTTAATTCTTCTTTTAAGGGTAAGTAGGGTAACTTTTTATCACCACCAATATCTAGTGTTCTTATGATAACCCCTTTTCCCCCCATATTTTCTAAGGCTTCCTTATAAGCCTTAAATTGTTGTTCTTCAGTTGGGAGACTATTATTATCCATGTAAAGAAACTCTGTTCTGAAAAGTCCTACTCCCTGTCCACCAAGAGCTAAAACTTGTTTTGCATCTTCAGGATTTCCAATGTTTCCAGATAATTCCACTTTTCTTCCATCTAAAGTTATGGTTTCTAAAGCTTTTAAAGTCATAAGATAAGTTTTTTCTTGTAAAATTTCCGCTTGTAGCTTCTTAACCTCTACTAAAACTTCTTCCTCTGGATTTATAATTACTTCTCCCTTATCTCCATGGACTACTAAAAGATCTCCTTCTTTAATTTCCTCTATAGCTAAACCTACCCCCACTACAGCTGGGATGCCTAAAGTTCTTGCCATAATTGCAGAGTGAGAGGTTCTGCCTCCAACTCCTGTAACAAACCCTAAGACTTTTTCCTTATTCATTTGCGCAGTATCTGAAGGGGTTAAATCTTTTTTTACAATTATACACTGCTCCTTTATATCTCCTAGAGCTATAGTTTTAACTCCCAAAAGAAGGTTCATTATTCTGCCGCCCACATCTTTTACATCTGCTGCTCTTTCTATCATATATTCATTGCCCATATCTTCAAAAATGGAAACAAACATATTAATGGTTTCTTCCAATGCAAATTCTGCATTGACGCCTTCAGAGTTTATCTTCAGCTCAACTGCACCAAGGAACTCTGGGTCTTGAAGTATTAAAAGGTGAGCTTCAAAAATTTCAGCTTCTTCCTCTCCAAGGGTTTTATTTGTAAGCTCCACTATAGCTTTTATTTCCTCCTCAGCTGTAATTATTGCTGATTTAAATCTATCTATTTCTAAAGTTGTATTTTCAATTTTTCTTTTCTCAACTTTAGGTTTATCTTCCTTTATTATAAAGGCCTTTCCTATGGATACTCCACTTGATGCCCCAATCCCCTTAATCAAAACTGTTCCCCCTTACTTTACTCTCTTATTAACTCCCCAGCTTCTTTATCCACAATTAAAGTTACATCAGGATGAAGTTGTAAAATCGAAGCGGGTAAATCTGGAGTTATAGGACCATTAAGCATTCTCTCAATAACCTTAGCTTTTTCGTTTCCCGAAGCAAGAAGAATAATTTTCTTCGCATGCATTATAGTTTTTATTCCCATACTAATAGCACTTCTAGGAACCTCCTCTATAGAAGTAAAAAATCTAGAGTTTGCTTCTATAGTCTCCTCATCAAGATTTACTAAATGAGTTATAGCTTCAAACTTTATGTCTGGCTCATTAAAACCTATATGTCCATTTATGCCTATGCCAAGTAATTGCATATCAATTCCACCAGCATTTTTTATCTTAGCTTCATAACTTTTACACTCTGCTTCAATATCTTTCGCTGTTCCATCAGGAATATTTATATTATTTAAATCTATGTCAATGTGCTTAAATAAATTTTCCACCATATAGTAATGATAGCTTTGCAGGTTGTTTTTATCTAAACCATAATACTCATCTAAATTAAAGGTTTTTACCTGTTTAAAACTAAACTTTCCCTGGTTGTGCAAACTAACTAGCTCCTTATAAAAACCTATGGGCGTTCCACCTGTAGCCAATCCAATGACACTTTCTGGCTTTAATATAATTTGACTTGCCATCATGTCTGCAGCTACTCTACTCATATCCCTATAATTTTCCCCTATTATAATTCTCACTTTTCATATCACCTACCTCTAAATGGCCTTTTGGAAGGATTATTCTTTCCTCCCCTTTAGATAGAATCTTAAATTTTGCATGGCAAAGGCAACTTCTTTATGTTAAATTCTCTTCTAAAATGCCTGAAGAAAATCAGATGTTCCCTATTGAACCCTTCACAGTTTTAACTCTCTACCATTAATTATAGTTTTTGAAACCTCAAAAGCATTATCAAAAATTATAATATCGCTATGTTTTCCAATGGTTAAACTACCCTTATCCTTGTGAATACCAATAACTTTAGCTGGGTTTAAAGAAGCCATATTAACTGCTTCATATAGTTCTATACTGCTGTGCTCATAGAAATTTTTCACTGCCTTATTTAAGGTAAGAACGCTCCCTGCTAAGGTTCCATCTTTTAACCTAGCTGAATTATCTTTAACGGTTACTTCCTGTCCTCCCAAATCATAAATTCCCTCTTTCATGCACCCTGCTCTCATGGAATCCGTTATAAGCACCAGTTTATCTGTTCCTTTTACTGCTTTTAACATAGGAAAAACCCCTGGATGTACATGAATTGTATCTGCTATAATCTCACAGGTTATATTACTGCCTAATACCGCTCCAACAACCCCTGGTTCCCTGTGATTTAAAGGAGTCATTGCGTTAAAAAGATGGGTAGCATGACCTATTCCACTTTCAATGCTTTTCATAGCTTCCTCATAAGTTGCATTTGTATGACCTATGGAAAGCACAATCTCCTTATACTTACTAACCTTATTAAGGAAATTATGATTTTCATCTTTTTCTGGAGCAAGGGTTATAATTTTTATAATGTCTAAGTAATTCTTAATAAAATTAAAGTCTGGCCTCATTATATGGTTAGGATTCTGAGCCCCTTTATACTTTTTATTGATAAAAGGCCCTTCCACATGACAACCTAACACTGTTGCTCCATCCATCTCACTGTTCATGGTAGTTCTAATAACCTCAAAAGCTTTATAGATATGTTCTTTATCCATGGTCATAGTGGTAGGTAAAAATCCTGTTACTCCATTTTTAGCTATGGTTTTACTAATTACCTTAAGGGCTTCTATTTCTCCATCCATAGTATCTCGTCCTCCAGAACCATGGATGTGAATGTCAATAAGTCCTGGACCAACATATTGTCCCTTTGCATCAATAACCTCTAGTTTCTTGTGCTTATGTTCTTCATAGTTATCATTAAAAGAAGTCACCATAAAGTAATTCCCATTGGAATCCATAGTTATTTTATCCTCATCAAGGATATCTATGATTTTTTCTTCATAAATAAGAGCTTTATTTTTAAGCACAGCATTTTCTGTTATGATGTTTCCATTTATTATTGCCTTCATATACTCACCTTCCCTAAAGCTCCTTTATACTCTCAGTAAACCCAAACTTTTGCCAAGGCTCTATAAAATCTAAGAGAAATAGCTCCTCCTTATTTATTCTTCCCACCACATTAGTTTTTCCTGAATTCTTCATATCCTTAAGTGCAACTTGAAGTTCCCCAGCATAATGTCCATATAAGGATGTATCAATAAGTAAATCCCCTCTTTTTATATCTGGACAATTAAAGGGAATAAATTCCTGACCTTTATACTTCACTCTACTTTGGGTTGATCTAATCATATACTCTGAAACATCTCCCCTATTAAAATGAAACTCTTCCAAAACTATTTTTCTCTCAATTGGTGGAATATTATCCACCAATTCTACATCAAAAGTTATAATATTGCGATTTAAGGCACCTAAAGCTTTAAGCTCCTCCTCTGATGCAAAGCAATTAGCTACTATCACATCATCTACTAAATTAGTTGCAAATAAATGTTTAGCTTGAGCCGTGATTGGAAGCTTTCTATGTTGCTCTAGGGTGCAAAGCCCCTCATTTACTGGCCAAGGACCAAAACTTGCATTCCTCGAAGACACAAAAGCTGCAGTTCTAATACCAAAATCCTTAAACTGCTTACTGCATTTTATAAAATGGTCATAACTTAAACCAGAATATCTATGTGGGTAAAAATTATGACAACCAATTAAATTTTCAACATTTGGTTTATAGCTCATTATATTCTCTAAATATCTTGTTCCATTACTCATATTTATTTCTATTTTTAATCCATAGGGGTTAAAGGTCATTATGGATTCCTCTATACCACTAAAACCCAAGTCCAGCCTGATACCATAAGCGTTAAGCTCCTTGAAAAAACTTAAGTCCTTATAACTTATTCCAAGCTGTCCAAACACATTTGGACTAACATCTGCAATAACTTCCATGCCTAATTTGTTAGCTTCATTAATTATTTCCTTAAACTCACCAATGATTTTTTCTTTGTCTCCCTGAACCGATAACAAACAAGTAAAAACTCTTGAAAAACCATAGCTATGAGCCAGGTTCAAATAAGCTAAATTCTCCTCCAAAGTTGCTTTTTCTGGGTATATTGAAACACCTAACTTCCTCATGTAAATCCCTCCTAAATTAATGTTTTTAAAGCTAAGTAATAAGCTCCTAAAGTTGGTGATACTTCTTTATCAACTATTGCTACAGATCTTATATTCTCCTTTAAGGCCTTCTCAAACTCACTTTTCACAATTGGTACCTTAGTTAAAATACTTCCTTTTATTCCAACGGTTACAGACTCCTTAAATCCAAGACTTTTATAAACCCTCAAGGTAGTATCAGCTAAATCTCTTCCGCTTCTTTTAAGTATTTCTATAGCGGACTCTTCTCCTTTTTCTGCACATTTAACTATTGCTGGAACTAAGGCTGCAATTTGACCCTTTGTTGATCCATAAACAAAGGATATTACTTCTTTTCTATTTTCTATGCCCATTTCCTTCAATAAAACTCTTGAAAGATTACTTTTTTTTAGTTCCAAGTCCTCTTCTAAGGTCATAAGTTTTAAAGCCTCTATGGCAATGAAATATCCACTACCTTCATCCCCAAGTAGATGTCCCCAGCCTCCAGCCCTCTTGGCTTTTCCCTGATTAACTCCATAACTTATTGAACCGGTTCCAGAAATAGTGAGAATTCCATCTTCACCCTTTAAAAGAGCAGCAAGGGCTATTACTGCATCATTAACCACCTTAACCTTCACCTTATATCTATTTATCAAAGTATCTGTAATAAAAGTACTTGAATCTTCACTTTCAGCTCCAGCCATCCCCAAATATATGGCTTTGCATTCCTTATTCTCCATGGATTTAGGAAGCTTTGAACTGCACTGTTCTATGGAAGTAATAATATTTTCCATTGCCTGCTTTTTATTTATAAGGATATTACTAAAACCTGTGTTTGACCTGCTCAGTTCTTCCCCCTCCAAGGTATATGCCACAGCCTCAGTCTTTGTACCTCCACCATCTATACCTATAATATAATCCAACAAAATCACCTACCCTATATGGTTATTAATATGTAGCTATTAATATATCTATGGTGTTACCCACTACTTTATTAATTAAATAATGAACAAGTTGATTTTATAGGAAACTAAAATTAATAAGGTCTCACAAATGATTTCCTTTTAGTCTCCTTAAAAACTATTTAATTATATGCAACCAGAATTAAAACTTAACTTATACATGAGTCCTCCCCTGGGTTCCTTAAGGAGTTATGAATATGAATAAGTTAAAACTATATCATGGAACCCTATAGATATACCACGTCATAGCTTTAAATAAAATTAAGTTTTTTCAATGCTTCGATAGCAAAGTACTTTAACGTTTCAAGTGGTAAATCTATATAAATGAAGTTTTAAACTGTCCTTGTGTTGGTAAAAAACTCTAACAGTTTCCTGTTAGAGTTTTTAGACCTTTTATATTTTACAGATTACTATAGATTCATAGAATTTGAATTACCTTTAAATTCTAATTCCTTAGCATGTTTTTCAGCAACCATAACAAATGGCATATAAACTAAAATACCTATACAAATATTTACTAATTGAAGAATTATCCCCATTACTGATCCTGTTGCTAAGAATCCACTTATGATTGGTGGCATTGTCCAGTGAACTATAGCTATGGTTTTTGGAACAAGGCCTATAGCTATGGCACCATAACTTATAATTGTAAGCAATACAGGTAGGAAAATAAAAGGAATAGCATAAATTGGGTTTAGTACTAAAGGCATACCAAATAATACTGGCTCATTAATATTGAAAGCTGCAGGAGCTATTCCAAGCTTTGCCTTTGCCTTATTCTCTTGTCTTTTTCCTATTATTAATATAGCTATTAGAAGACAAATAGAACTACCTGCACCACCCATGTATACAAAGGTGTCAAAGAATGAGGAAGTTACTATATTCTCTGCTGCTTGACCTGCTTGGAAAGCCTTAACGTTAGCTTCCATTAATGGTAAGAATAAAGCACTTGTAATTGGTAGAAGTATGTTTGTTCCATGAAGTCCAAAGAACCAAAGCAAGTGAACTAAGAAAACTACTAACAAGGCTGCTGGTAAACTACTTGCAAGTCCTAGTAGTGGCTCTTGAATTAACTTAAAGATAAACTGATGTATATCTGGAATTCCTACTAAATCTAAAAGTATCTTTAAGGCACCAAAGATTGCTAAAACAATTAAAGATGGAAGTAAAGCTGCAAAGGATCTGCCAACAGCTGGTGGAACCCCATCGGGCATTTTAATAACCAACCTTTTATTCCCCATAAGCTTAACAAAAAGCTCTGTTGCCACAAGTGAAACAAACAAGGCAACGAACAACCCCTGTGCTCCAAGGTATCCATAAGGAATTGCCCAATCCTTAGCAGATCCTGCATAAAGCATCAGCAAAGACGCAAAAGATACAACCCCTGCTGTTAAGCCATCCTTTTCGTAAGATTTGGCAAGATTGTAACTTATAGTAAATACAACTAATAAGGACATAATTGCAAAGGTTCCATTCCATAAGGTACCTCCAAAGGAGTTCCACTTCTCACCAAAGATTCCCTTCATAAAGTCTCCCCAGCCTGGTATTGGAAAATTGTTAAAAAGTACTGCTAACGAACCTACTAAGATTAAAGGCATAATAGCAACGAACCCATCACGTATAGCCACTAGATGTCTTTGCGAACCAATTTTACCTGCAAAAGGTACAAAATACTTTTCCAGAAAATCCATGACTCTTTTCATTAAAATTCCCCCCGTGATTAATATTTATAAATTCCTTAGCCACTGGCTAAATAATTACTGACTCAAAAGAGTTAAGGCATGTTGTAAAACTTTCTCCCCGTTCATTAATCCATAGTCCATGCTGTTTATAACATCAACTTTTATCCCCTTTGGCTCATAAGCACCTTTGTATTTGCTAAGTAAGAATCTTACTTGAGGTCCAAGAAGCAGTACATCTGTATCTTCAATATGATGTTTTAACTCTGCTTCAGCCACAGCTATTATCTTAGCTTCTATATCAAGTTTTTTAGCTGCTTCAACCATCTTAACCACAAGAAGACTTGTAGACATTCCTGCTCCACATACTAGAGTAATTCTTTTCATTTAATCCCTCCCTTTCCTATTTTTTTATTGGCTACCAAAGTCAAACTATTAACTTTACAGGAGCTTACTTTCTTTTCCTTAAAAACCCACAAAGTCAGTAAATTAAAATTTCACTAAAAAATCTTTAAGAACTTAATAATAAATGAGACTAAATTAATACCCTAAACTCCTTTATAATTTCATGTATTAAATTTAACTTGGAAACCTTTATCTATAAATATTAAATAGCAATTTCTGTGCCAACACACTAAACTAAGATAATTTTTCAATTTTCATGCCTATATACCTTATTATTAACTGAATAGTCTTGAAATTTTGCTTAGTGCTTTAAAATTCACCTAGTGTTTTTCTTTTTATTTAGTGTTTTAATAAATTCACTAGTGTTTCATTTTATTTTTTTATAGTGTTTTACTGTTTTGAAAATCTTTCATACATATCTACAAATTCCTGTGCAAGATCCTTTACGGTAATGGCATTCATAAGATGATCCTGTGCATGAACCATAAGAAGAGTAACGTCTACGGTATTTCCTGAAGCCTCATCTTGAATGAGCTTGGTTTGTGCTATATGTGCCTTAGCTAATTCTTCACCAGCCTTTACTAATACCTCTCTTGCCTCTCTTACCTTATCAGCCTTAGCAAGCTGAATTGCCTCCATAGAATAACTTCTAGCATTTCCCCCATTAACAATAATTTGTAGCATTACCTCCTGGTAATTCATGTCCATCATCCTCTCTCAAATTGTTTATTAAATAAATTTAAATTATTTCCTACTTATACTAATAATTATAGCAATTTCTATGCCAAAACAGAAAGTATGCTATTAAGTAGCTAGCAATATAATTTAAATAAAAAAATCAGATGCTATAAACCTCATCTGATTTTTTAATATTTCATTCATTCTTTGTGTCTTATTTCATCTTTACCTAACACAAATGTATTAATACTACCTTCTCACTAGGATAACTATATACTTTCACTGGAACCTTCTAAGAGGTAGTATGGTTCTAGGTGAACAATAACCTGAGTATTTTCACAAACTTCTCTTCTCACTTCATCCTCAATATTGTGTATAAGGTTATGAGATTGTTCAACTGTATCATTTGAGTCAACCTTAATATGGAGGTCTATGAAAATTTCATCATTTCTTCCTCTGCTTCTAATTCGATGTACATCCCTAACCTGAGGAAACTTAAGCACTACTTTTTTAATTATTTCTGAATCAACAACAGCCCTATCTACTAAAACTGCACTATTTTCCTTAAATATCTCATAAGCAGCATGAAATATAAATATAGCTACTATTATTGATGCAATAGGATCAATCACTGCTGGCAATCCAAGTCGTATGCTTAAAAGAGTTATCAGTACTCCTATAGAAACATATATATCAGACCTTGTATGCAAGGAATCACATATTAATATGGAGCTGTTTAATTTCTTTCCCTCTCTGTATTCAAACACACTTACAAATACATTCACTGCTAAGGTTAAAATTAGAGCTAATATGCTCTCTAAAGTTATATCTGGAGTTCTTGGAATAAAAAATCTTTGAACTGCACTAATTAAAACACTAATTCCCACAAAAGTAAGCATTCCTCCAATAAAAAGACTTGCTAATGTTTCAAATTTCCTATGACCGTATGGGTGATCCTCATCAATAGGTTTTGCTGCATACCATATACCAATAAGCCCAACTATATTAGAAGAACCATCTGAAAGTGAATGGAAGCCATCTGCCGAAAGGCTTGTGCTTTTTATCATGCTCCCAACAAATATTTTTAATATTGCTACAAAAATATTTGCAAACAGTATAACAATTAGCACTTTTTTAACTCTTTCTAGATTATTATATGACATAATTTAACCCCTCTTTTTTTGATTACTAAAGTATTGTTGTTTTTAACCATATATAATATTGATATGCAATATTTAAAAATATGTTCTCAATTAATAATATATTATAAATATAATACACCCACAACCCTAGTACCGTCAACATATTAGCCGTAATACTTATTCTCAATTGATACTAAATTCCTATGAATATTGACACTCATTACCATGGCTGTTTGGCTCTATTTATTCTATACTTAAGAAATCCCCTAGTTTTCAGTTAAACTTTAGCAGTAAATTCATAATAATAAACTTCTTGGCATTTCACTATTAACATAATAGGTTAGATTACAATGAAAAATCCTTAAAGGGCACATAGCACTTTAAAGATTAGTGTAAATTTCTAAATAGGCATTAAATATCTTTAAATCAAATTAAGCTCATCAGGATTACTTAATGAACATTAAGTAATCCTGATGAGCTTAAATAAAATTATTCAATAAACCTAGCGTTAATTAAGCGGTAAACCTATAACCTACACCCCAAATAGTTTCAATATATTCTCCCCTAGTTTTCAGTTAAACTTTAGCAGTAAATTCATAATAATAAACTTCTTGGCATTTCACTATTAACATAATAGGTTAGATTACAATGAAAAATCCTTAAAGGGCACATAGCACTTTAAAGATTAGTGTAAATTTCTAAATAGGCATTAAATATCTTTAAATCAAATTAAGCTCATCAGGATTACTTAATGAACATTAAGTAATCCTGATGAGCTTAAATAAAATTATTCAATAAACCTAGCGTTAATTAAGCGGTAAACCTATAACCTACACCCCAAATAGTTTCAATATATTCAGGATTAGAGGGATCAAACTCAATTTTTTCTCTCAATTTTCTTATATGGACAGTTACTGTGGCAACACCACCAAAGGAGTCTAAGCCCCAGATTCTTTCGAATAGTTCTTCCTTAGTAAACACTCTATTGGGATTACTAACTAGAAGAAGTAGTAGATCAAATTCCTTTAAAGTAAATTCAGTTTCATCACCATTTACGTATACTTTTCTTGCTATTTTATCTATGGCAATGCCCTTAATCTCCACTAGATTTTTATTTATTGACTTGTTTTTATCCATAAGCCTTTCATATCTAGCAATATGAGCTTTAACCCTTGCCACAAGTTCATTAGGACTAAAGGGCTTTGTTATGTAATCATCTGCTCCCAGCCCAAGACCTCTCATTTTGTCTACATCTTCTTTTTTTGCAGAAACAATAATTATTGGAATTTCAACTTCACTTCTCAACTTCTTGCAGATTTCAAAGCCATTCATGTTAGGTAGCATTAAATCCAATAAAATCAAATCATAATCTCCACTTTTTGCTTTAAGTAGCCCAGTATCTCCACTATTTTCAATATCCACAGAAAAACCATTGATTTCGAGATAATCCATTTCTAATTCTGCTATGCTTATATCATCTTCAACTATTAAAATCTTTTTCATAATTTGATCCACCTTGTCAATTAATACTTTTCAAGGAAAAGAAAATTGAAGTTCCTTCACCTAACTCACTTTCAGCCCAAATCTTCCCCTTATGTTCTTCTATAATTTTTTTAGCAATTGCAAGGCCCAGTCCTGTTCCTCCCACAGTTGTTCCCCTGGATACATCACTTCTATAAAATCTTTCAAAAATATAGGATAGTGATTCCTCTGGTATACCCTTACCATTATCTTTTATTTCAACTGTAATATAATCCTTGCTTTCACTTAGGATTATATCTACCTTTAGTTTTTCATCTTTTTTATACTTTATAGAATTTCCAACAATATTCATTATGGTTCTTTTTATTTGCTGCACATCAATTTCTGCATATATTAATTTTTCTGGCAGAATTGAAGTTAGCTCAACCTCTGATGTATCTAAATCAAAGCTAATTTCATCTACACAATCTTTTATATAGCTTACCATATCAACCCTTTGATATTTAAAATTTTCCTTATTTAAATCCAGCTTTGAGAATAAAAATAAGTCATTAATCAAATTATCCATGTAAATAGCTTTAGTGTATATAGTGGTAACATACTTATCCATCTTCTCTGGTGTATCTGCTACACCATCCTTTATCCCCTCCACATACCCTTTAATAGAGGTAATAGGGGTTTTTAAATCATGAGATATATTTGAAATTAATTCTCTTCTATTTTCTTCATACTGCTGTTGGAGTTCTAAGGATTCCTTTAGTCTTAATCTCATTTCTTCAAAGGTCTGACTGAGTTGTGCTATCTCATCTTTTGAATTAATCTTAATATTATAATCTAAGTTTCCTTGTTTTATTTCATTTGCTGCCTTTTCTAACTCTTTTAAAGGTTTTACTAGGGTTCTTGAAGTCCAATAGCTTAACATCATATTTGTAAGTATTAGTATAATTAGAGAAAAAATTAAAATTATAAAAGAACTTTCTCTATAAATTCTTTTAAAGGTCTCTAAATTAACAATATAAAAAATACTACTTTCGCTACCATCCTTTAAGTAAAAATCTTGTTGTCCTAAAATGTATAGTCCTTCTCCTGGTGGAACTTTTTTTTCTGAATTAAAGGGAGGCAAAGTTTCCACCTTAATATAATCTTTAACAAGTTCTGACTCATAAATTATTTTATTATTTACTACTAGCACAATTCCCGTGTTACTAACTGTTGAGGTTTTCTCCAGTTCAAGTAAGTATTCACTTTCAACAATTTTGTCAGGGTCCTGTAATATTTGTCTATTTACCTTTTTTTGAAACTTATTGTTTGAGGTTATAACTTCTGTAAAAAGTTTGTAAGTATTTTTTTCAAATTTACTAGCGTTACCCTCCTCTACTTTTCCTACCACATGATTAAGAAAAATATTGCTTATTACGGCTATTAGAATAAATGGAATTATTATCATTGCTATATAAGTGAGCCTTAACCTTGATTTTATAGTCATGTATAATTATTTCCTTTCTATTTTAACTAAAACCATTTTACTATTCATATCTAAGAGCTTCTATTGGATCTAGATTAGCTGCCTTTCTCGCAGGATAAATTCCAAAGAATATTCCCACTGCTGAGGAGAATAATATAGCTCCCACAATAACTTCAGTAGAAAGCCTTGGAGTTATATTTGCGAAACTTCCTAGCATATAAGCTCCCGAAATACCAATTATCATACCAATAATTCCCCCAATTAGAGATATTATAACAGATTCAGTTAAAAATTGAAGTAAAATTGCATTGGTTGTTGCACCAATTGACTTTCTAATTCCTATTTCCCTGGTTCTTTCAGTTACAGAAACAAGCATAATATTCATTACTCCAATTCCACCCACTAGTAATGAAATAGCTGCTACAGCACTTATGAAAGCGGTGAAAATTCCTAATATGTTATTAATTTGATCTAATTGATTTAAGGCATTTTGTGCCTTATATAGATCCTTACCCCTATTATTATGCCTACTTTCAAGGATATTTATTGCTCCACTGCCTGCATTCTCTGAAGTGGATTTTTCTGTAGCCATAACACTTATTTTATCTAAGGAAAACTCACTAGAGTACATATTTTGGAGTAAGGTCGCTGGTACATACATAAGAGCAGGTCTTTGGCTCATATCAACCCCAAAGTCTCCCATAATAGATTTTGTAACTCCAACAACTGTTACTTTAATTGGAGATGCATTTGAACCTATCTTTAAACTTTTCCCTACAGCATCTTCATATCCAAAGAGAAGCTTTGCTGATACTTCATCTAAAATTACTATATTTTTTCCCTCAAGATACTCCCTTTCATTGAAAGGTCTTCCATATACGAATTCCATATTTTGTATTATTAAGCCATCAGTGTTGGTACCTGTGATACTCGCTCTTTTACTAAGAGTCTCTGATACTGCTACCCCTTGTTTTGATATACTAGGTGCAATATATTTAACGGTTTCTACATTATTTTTAATTTGTTTAATATCTTCAAAAGTAATAGAATCACTTTTAGAAGCTTTGGTACTATCAACAGAAATATTTATTGTAGATGAACCAATCTTTTCAAATTCACCTGTAATGGTACTTTGTCCTCCTTGCCCCAATGCTACAATAGCAATTACTGAGCTTATACCTATAATTATACCTAACATAGTTAAAAAGGAGCGCATCTTATTTGAAATAATGCTATCTACAGCCATTTTAAAGTTTTCTGACAAGTTACTTATAAAATTCATAATCCACACTCCTTCTATAATAAAATTCTATCCTTAACTGAGTAATCTTCTACTATTTCCCCATCTTTGAACCTAACCACTCTTTTAGTATGCTGTGCAATATCTGGTTCATGGGTAACCATTATTATAGTAGCTCCTTCATTATTTAAATCCTGAAATATTTTCATTATTTCAACTGATGATTTAGTATCTAAATTTCCTGTAGGTTCATCAGCCATTATTACAGCTGGGTTATTCACTATAGCCCTAGCTATAGCAACCCTTTGTTTTTGTCCCCCTGAAATTTCGTTTGGTCTATGCTTAACTCTATCACTTAAGCCCACCCTATCTAGAGCTATTAAAGCCTTTTCACGTCGCTCACCTTTAGGTACTCCAGCATAGGCCATTGGTAGCTCTACATTTTCAAGAATTGTCATTCTAGGAAGTAAGTTGAAAGCTTGAAATACAAACCCGATTTCCTTATTTCTAATTAAAGCTAGCTCATTATCACTAAGATTAGAAACATTTTTTCCATTTAATATATAGGTTCCATTATCCATTTTGTCAAGACAACCTAAGATATTCATCATAGTAGATTTTCCTGACCCTGAAGGTCCCATTATAGAAGTAAATTCTCCCTTTTCTATTCTTAAGTTTATATTTTTAAGAGCAGTAAAATTAATTTCTCCAGTAACATATTTTTTTACTATGTTTTTAACTTCTAACATTATTTCTCCTCTCCCCCAGCTTCTTTAACAACCTCACCAGACTTCATATTAGTACTTGGGTTTAAAATTACTTTCTCTCCTGGGGTTATTCCTTCTACTACCTCTGCTTCCATATCAGACTGAAGCCCTAGCACAATCTTCTTTTCCACAACTTTATTTCCTTCAATTGAGAAAACATAGGCCTTTCCTTCCTTATCACTTCTAATACTTTCTGCTGGAATCCTTAACACACTTTTTACCTCTCCAAGTAGTAAATCCACATCTGCATCAAAATCAACCTTTAACCCTTCAGCCTTATCAACAATATCAATTTCTACTGAAAGCGTTGTTTCTGTGCCTGCTGCTGATGGAGCTTTTTTAGCTATTGGATCTATAAAGGATACCGCTCCCTTATACTCCTTGCCATCATATTTAATCACTGCCTCTTGTCCTAATTTAATTTTTGATGCATCATACTTACCAGCAGATAATACAACTTTAAGATTGTCCACATCTTGAACTGTTATAGCTGGCTGAGTTGCTACAGTAGTTGTGGCGCCTTCAACAAGGTTTACTGCCGTTACAACTCCATTAAAGTCCGCAACTAAAGTACTCTGACTTTTTGAAAGGCTGCTTTTTGCATTATCTAAATTTAGCTTTTGTAGTGCTATATTATTATCTGATTGTTTAAGCTGCTCACTTGAGAAGGGTTCTTTTAAAGAATCCTTTTTTGTAATAAGAGGAGCCTTTTGACTTTCTAACTGAGGAACCTTTGCTGCCTCAGCTGGATTTTTCTTAGCTTCTTCAATTTGAGCCTCTAAATCTGATATTTGTTTCTTTAAATCTGCAATAGTACCTTTAACCTCATTATTGCTGTTTACTTGGTTTTGTTTAGTTAGAACAGCATTATCATAGCTAAGCTGGGCTTGCTTAACAGCAATATTAGGATCAGTTACCTCAAATTCAGCTAGCACTTGTCCCTTTTCAACTCTATCTCCAACTTTCACATTTACTTTTTTCACTTTACCCTGAATTGCAAAATAATCTTTGCTATTTTTTGATTTAATTGTAGCAGTAGTTGATAGATACGCCTTCACATCTCCTTGTGTTACCTCTGAAGTTTTTACAGTTGCTCCTACCTCTTTGCCTTCTTTCCTAGTCGCTATAAATATTCCACCTGTGATTACAGTTGTAATTAATATAAAAGTTATTACTTTCTTTTTCATAATTTGGGCCTCCATTAATTTTTATTTAATTATCATAATGTAATTGTACAAGGTGACTATAAAGCGCCCTTAAAGTAATTCTTAAATATTTCTAAAATAACTTTAAAATATTTATAAAGTCATATTACTTCTTGAAGAAGTTTTCATATGATAGCTCCTTAATCTTAAAGTAGATCCCTAATAAAAAATGCAGATATAAACTTTAATATCAGTTCATATCTGCATTTTACTTTTATAAATTTAAAATCCTAACTCTTTTATACTTTCCCCTCTGACTTAAACATTAATTTCCATGTTAAAATCATCTTTTCTTTTCCGAAAAATATAAGTAACAAAAAAACCTCTTTCATCTTGATTTTCATTATACTCAATTAACTGAAAGAACTTTAATATATCTTCAAAATCAGTTGGTTGGATTAAATCTTCCTTTCTAATTTTAGAATCAGCTTTATGCTTATATCCAAAACCAGAAACAAATAGAATACCTTCCTCAGTTATATGGCTTTGAATCTCTTTAAGTTGCTGTTTACTTAGTCTATAATGATTAATTAAAATATTATCGAAAATCCCCATATGATTTAAAGCATTTTGTATTGTTAAATCAATTTGTATTGTATTTACTGTATAACTATTTCTTTCTGCAAACATGTTCAAACGTTGAAGTGCTTTATTACTAAAATCTACGCCTGTAACTTTAAAGCCTTTCTCAATTAGGAATAAGGTATTTCTACCGTCACCACATGCTATATCAAGAACAGTGCCTTTCTTAAAATATCTAATACTTTGTACTAAAGTATTTTCTGGACTTAGTGGATTAGCACCTCTATTAACAAACTTTTCATCCCAAAATTCTTTGTTTCCCATATACTCCATTTAATCCCCCCCCCATGCTAGATAAACTTTACAAAATTTTTATATTGTATCCTAAGCTACTAGGAGACAATATAAGAATAAAACTAAGAATATTTATTCCAACTTTTCATTTAATAAAACCATATGTATATGGTCTTCCCATTTACCATTTATTTTTAAATATTTGTAGGCTAACCCTTCATTATAAAACCCTAATTTTTCAACTACTCTCATAGAGCGGTTATTTTTCGGCATAATATTTGCTTCAATTCTATGCAATCCAAATTCATTAAACATAACTTCAATTCCCTTTTGAATTGCTTCTGATATATAACCTTTATTAATTTCATCCTTATCTAATTTATAACCAAGTGTACAGGATAGAAAAGCACCTCTAACAATGTTACTAAAGCCAACAGTTCCTATTATTCTGTTTTCATCTTCCTTTTTAAAAATCCATAATCTTAAAGCATTATTATTTTCAATACTGGATAATTCTTTATCCAGTTGTTCTTCCTGATACTGCTTAGTGTAAAATTCCTTCTTCTTCACTGGTTCCCACTGTTCTAAAAAACACTTATTATTTAAATAATAGTCAATAACCAACTCTGCATAGGATTTGTCTATCACTTTTAGCACAAGTCTTTCCGTTTCATAAACTTTTTGCATTAAAATCACTCCCCAAAGGTATCTATGATTAGTATAAAGACGTCTCTACCCAGAAATATTATATCATTACCGCAAGTAATACTAAATCTTACATAAACAGGTATAGCTCCTACTAATGTAATACTATTTACTACTGCAAATAAATACTCCCCTTTGCTTATTATATCTTGTACATTTATTGATTTTAGGTTAGAATAATATTGTTGGGTAAAGAGTGGTGGTGTAAAAACTTTTAACTTTTTATTATAAAACAACATTCACACATTGTAAATACAAATTTTAAATTTATACATAAAAAAAGGAAGTTTTAAAAACTTCCTTTTTATTTTGCAATAAATCTTGTAAAGAGTGCTATATTTGCTTAATTTACTTTGACAAATCAAAATTCCTATCTCATTTTTATAATTAATTCTATTTATCTTCTATCTGTGTATGTAGTTTTAAAATAGCGCAAAATAGAATGACTAAATTAAGAATAATAAATACTACTTGAGCTAAGAAACCAAAGGATAATGCCGATTGAGATTGCATAGCATCACCAATTTTAATTCTATTATTTATTAATGTTGCTATGGGTCCTTGTACATATTCTTTCAAATATATTACGCTTAATATCCCTATAGTTACACTTAATATCTTGCTATTACTTATTTTTAATAGACATAATACTGCCAACATAAATATTATATAAACTATGAAAAACTTAGTTGCACTTAGTACCTCAATATCAAAAATCATAAACTCAAGCTTATGCCATAATGTAAACATATAAGACAAAATAATATATGCTATTGTGCAACTTGTATTAAAGACTTTTCCATTTTTAAAACCCACCATAACAAATCCCCCCTTTTTATTTTTCAATACTCTGAATACAACATTCAGTCTTAAGAATAATCATACTTAATTTTCTAATAGGATAATTTTTCTTCATTATCTCTTTTTAAGGTATGACATTTCCTTACTCAAGCTCAGCAAAAATTTCATGTATGTTTCCATCTGGATCAGCAAATAATGCCGTTCTTTGATTCCATGGCATATTCTTGGGTGATTGGATGGCTGCTGCTCCCATTTCAATTAATTCTTTGAAGGACTTGTCTACCTCCTCTGGATTTTCACAAGGGAAAGCAAGTTCAAACCCCTGCCCTAATGGTTCCTTTTCATATTCCTTACTATAATCATACATAACTTCTCTCATGCAAATAGCAAATCTTACCCCAATATTTTCAAACTCAACGTAGTTTCCTAGGTCACTTTTTATCTTGAAGCCAAGAACCTCATTGTAAAACTTTCTCATTGCATCTATATCATTTGTCCAAATTGTAATAAGATTGATTTCTGCTTTCATTATTCTCCTCCTTGTTAATTTTATCTAATTGTATTTGTTATTTGTTTATCTAACCTTGCCTTTCCTAAAACACTTTAAATAGTAAAGTCAACCTGAGCAATGAATCCGGTTTTTAGTTCAATTTATAAAAATATTATGGATCAAAAATATCGGACTTTTATTTTGGTATTATTTAGACTCTCTATCTCTGAGCAATTATGCAATCATGAAATTCCCCCACAAGCTCTTTTGAATACCAAACTCCATATTTTATTTCCCTAATAATAAATCCGTTCCTCCAATAAAATTCTTTTACAATTTCTTCATTATGTGCAAATCCATTTTCAGGCACTTCTTTATCTAAACTATATGAATCTTCATTAACTCTGTATTTTATGTCAAGATATGACTTTCCCATTTTAATCTGATTACTTATAAATTTATTATATAGATTAAGCGAAGCTATAAAAAATCCACCTTTTTTTAATACTCTATGGACTTCTTTTAAATATGAATCTATATCTGCTAAATACATATGAGTAAACACAGACCACATTATCACAATATCTACTGATTCATCTTCTATAGGGAAAATAATATCTTTGCATTTTAATTTCCCATCTTGTGAATACACACCATTGTATGCATCTATAAGTTTAAATTGAAAATTATTATTTACTTTTGATATATTATCTACACAATAAGAAAGTAATTCCTTATTGCTATCTATTCCAATAAATTGGCCCTGTCCACTTAAATAATCCAAAAAGTGAATGGCTATTCTCCCACAGCCACATCCGATATCTAATATCTTTTGGTCTGGTTTTATAGATAACCACTGAATAATTTTTTCTGACTGCTCCTTTCCCAAATTAAAATAATAATTCTTATCATCAAAAGGCCCAGTCCAGTTTCTAATCTCAGGATCAGGAATAAGTTTCTTGATTTCCATAATTACCTCCATACATTATTCTTATAGTTCTAAGCTAACAGTAATCTAAAAAATCATATACAAAGCTTAACTTTCTCATATCAAAATCCTTATCTCTTCATTCAAATCAAACATTAGAACTAAAGGCTATAACTAATTTAATAATGTTATTCTTTTGAAACAATGTGTTCAATAGAGTCGATATTCATTAACAGTTTAGTTTTAAAAAATTCTGGAATTATATTAGCTTCAGCCAAACTTTCTACTGATAACCAATGCAGACTTTCTTTGGTGCCTTGGTCCGTGAATTTTCTATAAGATAAATCTATATCGGAAGTATCTTTCATTAAGTAATAAAAGGTTACTTCATGATGCGCTTGTCCTTTCACCTGAAAAAATCTTTCCTGAATAAAGCATAGTTTATCAATTTGAAATTCAATGCCTGTTTCCTCATAGACTTCACGAATAATAGCTTCCTCGGAGGTTTCATTCATTCTAACCTTTCCACCAACAGTATAATAGCAGGAATAATCCTCATATTTTGCCATAAGCAAACAATTGTCTTTGATAATAATTGCCGCAACTCTGTAAGTAAAACAACCTTGAGGATTTTTAAATACTATATTTTCCTCTTCCACAGGCACCCTCCCCTTCACTATATGAATATCTTTTTTCGTATAATCAATCCTTGTATAACACCTAAAACTGTTACCAAAATACCAGTAATCAATAATATTATATTAATAGTAACTTTTTCTAAAATATACCCTCCAAGTAAATATCCTAATGGAATTGCTATGTAAGAAATAGTCATGGATGCGGCTGTTGATTTACCTAATATGTCTTGAGGAACTTCTAGTTGATATATTGTTCTTAATGCTATTCCAACAATAGTTAAAGAACATCCAAATATAAACATAGCTATAGCAAGGATGTAAATTGAATTACTTAATCCAAATAGTACAAGTGCTGACCCCTGTATTAAAAACCCTATTACTGCTAGCCTTTTATTGCCAATGTACCTACTAATATATGGTGCTATAACAGATATAACAACGCCTCCAACTGGAATACATGAAGAAACAATTCCGTAGTAGAAGCTTGATAAATTTAAATAATTACCAACAAAAACTGGAATATAAACTGAAATTGGTGCAAGAAAGAAATTAATAAACCCTCCACCAATAATAGCTGTATAAAGCAAAAATTTGTTGTCTATTAACGTCTGAAATCCTAACTTTATACCATTTAGCGTTCCACCCTTAACCTTTTTGCCATTTATAATTTCAGAGTTTCTATCCTTAAGAACAATAAACAATTCAGAAATTCCAGAAGCAATAAATGAAACTCCATTTATAATAAAACAAATAACAGGAGAAAAAATACCAAAGAGAATACCACCTATTATTGGCCCCACTATACTTGAGATTTGAGTAATAGCAGAACTTATAGAATTCACAGCCATAATATTATCAGTTATTTCAGGAGTAATACTTAAGCTTGCTGGCTGAAAGAAAGTATCCACTATTGCAATTATAAAACTCATAACTATCAAAGTGTATACACTTGCATTAAAATATACTAGTATACCTAGTACAATTACAAAAAAACCGCTTATAAAGTCACATACAGCCATAATATTCTTCTTGTTGTACTTATCTGCAATGACTCCTGCAAAAGGTGATAAAAATATACGAGGTATAAAACAAATCATTAAACTAAATGAAGCAATAAATGGCGAATTAAATTTTTTTAAGATGTACCACATAAGTACTACTTCCTGAATATAATTACCAAGAATAGATACTAATCTTCCTAATAATAATAGAGTTATATTTTTATCTTTTAATAACTTTAACAAATCTCTTCCCCCTCAAGATAATCATGTTAAATAAGAATTTTTGTATTTTAAAATATTCAATCTCTCCCCTTAATACTTAAGAATATTGAGTATTAAGGGGAATGATTAAGAGAATATATCAATAAATCTTCTTGTCTTTACCAACGGCCAAAATTATTAAACTCACTACTAACATAATCTTCTATTCTTCTTGTGCCAAGCGAAACATTTCCATTTTAGCATAAAAAATGCCGCATATTCATGTTGAACAATACGGCATTTAAAACTGATTTATTTTATTAGTTGTATAAATTATTTTTCATTTAACTGCTTTACAGGTCTTGCTTCAATATATCCTCTGTATCCCATAGGTGCTAATTGAAACCTTGGCCCATCTTCATCGGCCCATTTAAAGCCATAAACTTCAGGATTGTAATTTTTCATAGTATCCCAAAGCTGATTTATCTCGTCATCAAATTTTTCATTCTCATATGGTTGACCTTGAAAAACCATCATCTTGCAGGGCTTAAGATCAATTAAGTCAAATCCTTCTGGGATTTCTCCTTCATAATTCACTGGAACTTCTACACCTTGGGCATATACTGATGTGCCAGGTTTTATTAAGTTTGAAGGCATCCACATTCCAATAGGTTCATAGAGAGCTTCTTTAATACTAGAAAGTACTCCCCATACATCACATCCTACCTCTTCGCAATACTCAAAGTAATGTGTAGCCTTAATGCCACGTTTTAAGATTAACTTTCTTGCTGGACGATCCACCACTTGCACAAAAACTGTTTTTACTTCAGAGTTTTTAGTCATATTATCCTCTCCTTTTTCAATCATAAGGTAATAATCACGAATATGACTGGGCATAAAAAGTTTTAGCGGAGGAGTATTTTTACAGTAATATTGAGGAGTCATACCAAATTGCTTGGAAAATGCCCTTGTAAAACCTTCATGTGAGTCAAAAACGAAATCCAGTGCTACATCAATTATCTTAACATCCTCATCCCTCAATTTAATAGCTGCTCGAGACAAACGAAGTGCTCGAATATATTCAAAGGGTGTTTTATCTGTTAATTCCTTAAAAATCCTTGTACAGTGCCATGGTGAATATCCTGCTGCATTTGCTAGCATGTAAAGAGTTATTGACTCATTTATATGATTCTCAATATAAATTTGCATACGCTGTACCGCATTTATCTTCTCCCAATTTTCCATGTTATCACCTCTTAAATAAAGGATATCATAGGTTTATTTAATTCTACTTGACCTATTTTGCTAAAGATTTCTTGAAAATCAAATTTAACTTCATAATATACTGCTTAGCCCTAACTATTACAAAAACCATAACATATTTGATATGTACTCATGCCACTACTTATGACTTAGTTTTAATACCCTATGATTCAGTTTTCAAAGAACAATATTATTCCTCTAAAATTCATTAGTTACGTGGCTTAATAAGAAAAAAAGCTTTCAATTCAATGTCTACTATGCTTGTACTCTAAATTGACTGCTAGAAATCTTTGAAACCATCTTATCTATGAAATCAGTCATATCCGTAGGTGTTACTACTTTAAATTCATGATTTGGATTTGACTTACGATTATAGTATATATTACCTATCATCTCATCTATTAATATTGATAAGTCATTATCATTAAACAAATTATGTAAACAGTAATTTCTAGAATTCTTTAGTGATGACCATAGTATTTCTTTATTTTCAAGGCTTTCAAATAATCGTGAATCAATTTCAGCAATATCTTTTAAATAAGCATCTATATACTCTTTGTCTCCAGTAATTCTAGTCGGCGTCCAGAACCTACTGGTATAAGCAATATCAGTTAGTATATGAGCATAATATCCAAATAAAAAATCAGCATTTGCTGTATCAGTATAATTTCTAATATTAAAATTCAAACTATTTTCCCACTGATTATAGTTAGTATAATACCCCCAGCCTTCATCACCAACGCAGAAATGAGTTGATGATTTTTCTGAACGTAGACATCCTTCTCTAAACATAATTGCATCAGGGGCAAGAGACCCTTTATAAAATGCAGTAGTATCTTTTATATTAATATTATTTTTCAATAAGTTTTCAGCAATTTTTAAATGTACCATAAAATATCCCATTTAATTCTCCCCTTTTCTTAAGCGTATAAAATATAATCAATTATTGCTTAATTATAACAACTATGCTTTACCTTTTTTTGAATTAAGGCATAAAATATCGCATATTATCGTTGAATTATAATGTATTATGAGCAATTTACTTAATTGCATATTGATTTCATCACTCTAAAAAGATTATGTCTTATTATTCTTTGTCCTTATTTTCGATTTCAATAATAGTCATGATAGAATAATTGGCTAAATCTAATAGGGTATCTATAATACTCTCGTCTTTTACTTCAGCATCTTGTTTAATTAATTGCTTGTATCTTCGTATCTTATCTTCTAGTCTAATTGCAGGCATTATAAGTCCGTATTCTTGAAATCCTTCGCTAAAACTGTCTCCATAGTCTTTATTTTTTGCGGTATATACCTTACTTAATTTTTCACATATTTCTCTATGCTGTTCAATTTTTGTCATATAAAATCCTCCTTTCTTTTCTTCGTAGTTTCTTTCATTTATGTCTTAACTTATTTGGATTACGACGTAAAAATGCCGTAAAAATCATTACTGAATAATACGGCATTTAGAAAAATTATTTGCTTTTTAATTTTAGTCGTTAAATAAGAAAGTTGCGAACTAAGCAAACTTGATAATCCCCTTGCAAACTAAATTGTTTATGAAACCTGAATTATAAAAATTACAACTTAAATAGCAGTCACTAAACCAATCATAGGACTCAAATACTATTTCATGAGTATCTGCAATCTTGATGTGAAATATATCCCACTCAAGTACATCACCCACTTTAATAATCTTTAATATGCTGTTAATATTTATCTTGTTTAAGTCAAAAACAAAAAAATCTGATTTTGGCTCAATGACGTTTCTTCTAAGTATTGAATATTCCTCTTTTATCGTGTCACCTATTTTACTGAAATCATAGCTTAATAGCTTTCCTTCAAAAGAAATGCATAATCCTCTACTCTGATACTCCAGAAGAGCTTCCATAAGTTTATATTTATCTCTTACTTGGATAAATTGTTTATACGTATTTATCATACCCTATTCGCCATATCTTTCTTCTCTGATTCTTCCTGAATACATTTATCGCATACAGGACCTGATATAAAATTAATTATTATCCTATCCTCATATTCTCCACATACCAAACAATGATACCTCCAATCTGGATTTTCAATTATATTTATCTTATTTTAAAGATAATCCAAACCTTCACCACAACAGTTTTCGCATAAAAATACTTCACTTGTTTCAGTTGAACAAATATAACATTCCAATTAGCTTCCCCCTCATATATGGACATATATATATTCTATAAACTACTTTTAGTACGTAATTAATTACTATCACGACTCAATTATAACATATTTTGTAAATACCGTATTATTCAATTTTCAAAGAACATTTATGTCACACTTTTTTCAAAATACGACTATCTTCTAAGGTTTCGCACTGGAGACGTTCCTTTACTAAGCCAAGTATGGCTAGGTAAAGGAATATACTTTGGCTACTCTAAAAACTTGAACAAAACCTGCTAAAGCTGACTTGAGTACATTATTAGGTGAAGCGCTTATGCTATTCTGTGTATGAAATATATCATTTTATAATTAGTCTTCTACAGTCTTGGGCTTGTACAACTTTAAATCCTATATTTTTATATAACTTAAGGGCTTTCTCATTACTTGCTAATGCATTTAAGTTCACACCTGCTGCATTTTGCTCTAAACCTCTATTTATTGTAAATTCTAATATTTTTTTACCGTAGCCTTTTCCCTGATATTTGATATTAACAAACAATAAATCTATCTCAGCATTTTTTACCATTGAGGCACCCACAATCTCATTGTTTTCAAAAAAGATATATATGTATTCTTTTTCCTCTAGTGTTGCCTTTCTATTGTTTTCAATAACCTCTTTGCTTGCACTCAAATACCAATTATATGGCTTAATATCATTTTCTCTTCTCAATACTGAGAAAGCTTCACTTTCAAGCCTTATTTTATCCTCGTAATACTTATCTTCATATTTTACTGCATGAATATTATGTTCATTAAATTTAGCTCCCTCATATGAAAAGCGATATACAGAATACCAATATTCAAATCCAATTTCATTAAATAGCTGTTGCCAGGTGAGATTATCTTTAACATGAGAAACTTCAATAAAATTTATAGACCTCTCTATAAAAAGTTTTTTAGCTTCTTCCCAAAGTTTCAAACCTACTGGTATTATTAGTTCGTCAGTTGCAGCTCCCATTTCAACATAACAATGGCCGCCACCCATTACTAAATGAATAAATCCTTTAATTCCATTATCATCGTATACTAAAATTTTAGATGCAGACTTCAAATTTTCAATTTCTGCTGGCATCGCCTTGTATTCTAATGTATATATTTTTACAATTTCATCAATATCAGATTGTTTATAATCTCTAATCATATTTATTCTCCTTTATCTTTTATTAAAATACTTTAAGTTATGCATAAACATTTCACCTAACATCATAATTACAAGTAACATACAGAGTTAACACCTCAATTAGTTCCTTGTTATCTTGAAATGTGGGTATAGTGAACATGCACTTTAGCATATTCGGTTTGATGAGTGCTCCACCTACTCTTTTAACATCTCTTTCTACCCAATATCTTGTAACGTTCTATATCGCTTTGAAAGCTTAATGACATCCATTCATTAAAATTACTTAATTTATAAATGGCATGATACTTTGACCATTCTTCTGAGTTAGCCCGATTAATTTTATAGATATCTAAGTGTCCCAAACTCTCTCCCCCTCTCAATTATTAGCCCCACATTTAGTTTGTTTCTAATTGCTATAGCCCACTTTCTAATTAATCCTATTCTACCATATAATTACTGTAATAATATGCCTAATAACTCTATTTATTGGTAAAAAACAAAAATAAAGACAATTTATGGCGAATGCTTTAATGTAATTAAAGCTTTACCTATAAATTGTCTTCTTATGGTTATATCACTGAGCTAGTTAAAAGCCTCTCTTAACTTTTCTACAGCTAATAAAACCTGTTCTAAATTATTTTTTGTTTTAAGGTTTTCTTTAGTATAGGCCATTATTTCTCGTATATTATTTAAAGAGTTGCTAAACTTATGGTTCATCCATTGATATCTAGGCAATAGCCATAAATGAAAGTGACCTGAGCGTTCTTCTTGAATAATAGTAACCTCATTAATATCACATACCTGTTTCATGGCAACCCTTGTTTTATAAACTAACTGAAAAAGTTCTGTAGATTCCTCTAAGGTTAGCTCTGCAATAGATCTTATGTGATTTTTAGCTGCAACAATTAAAAATCCGCTAAGTGGAACATCCGGGTCTTGGTGAAGAACAAAGTTTTTTGTGTCATATATTATCCCCCCTGGAGGTAGCATGTCCCCCTTTCCAATAGAGCATCCCATGCATTGATCCGGCCACTGATTATTCATAAAATCTTTAAATCCCATTTTCAACCTCCATAATCCCTGAGAATGTAAGAAGCAGTCCTGTTAAGGTCAACCCACAGTTTATTTTATTTTCTCTTATCATCTTTTTAATTTCACTAATTTTTATCCATTTACGCTCTTTAACTTCATTTTTATCAAATTCCTCAATGCAGCTTATTGCTTTGCACCTTACTATATTAACTACAGCATCAGACATGCCATTCGAAGGATTATATGTACATATAAGTTTAGGCTCTGTTACCTTATAGCCTGTTTCTTCTAGAACTTCTCTTTTAGCAGCCTCTTCAGGCTTTTCTCCTTTTTCAATTCCTCCTGCTGGTATCTCCCATTCAATTGAATTAGTAGTATATCTATAGGATTGAATCAAGAGAATTTCGTCATTATCATTTTCTATCACTACTCCCACTGATTGACTTTCAAAGTGTAAATAATGATGTTTTTCAATTAACCTTCCATCAGGAAACATAACCTTGTCAACATATAAATTCACCCATGGATTTTCATAAATAATAGTTCTGGCTAACCTTTTAGGTAGCATATTTTCATCCCCAATCTAAAAACCTCTTTGTTTTAAAATACTAGTTCCTAGTAATTTAGACTTATTATACCATAACTATTATGTAAGAATATGTATTTAGCCCTATTTTTAAAGTGTAATTCAACACTTTCCGCTCTTTAGATTACTATAATTTAAAAAATTTATTTTTTGTGTAAGTCAAGTTTAAGAACTTTAAGTATATATAGCTAAAGTGGTAATTTAAAAAAACTATCACTTTAGCTATAATTAACACTTGGTCTTACTTATTATAAATTCAAAATAAGAACCACTACTATTAAAATGAAATGGAATTGTAATAAGTTAAATTTGAAAAATCTTATTTATTATTTACCCTTTAAGACCCTTGGCCTGTCGCTCCATATTTTCTATGACAACATCATGAATATCTCCTAATGAAGCACAATATTCAAGAACTTCCCATGGAGTATTGGTATGGAAATGTATTTTTATCAGCTCTTCATCCCCAACTACAAGCAAACAATCACCTTCAAAGTTTTTTGATATATAATCATTTATTGCATCTTCTGAAAGATTTTCACCTTCAATTAATAGCTGCGTATCAAATCTGTACTCAATCATAGCTAGCCTCCTTTTCTATGTTGCAAATTTCTACTTATAAATTATTATAAGTAAAGCCTAACTTATAATAATTTATAAATTTCTCTTAACTCATAAAAGTACAACATATTTACTCTTTATTATATTATTACTCAAATATAATAAAGATAACTCTTACTCTCTAATAGAACATCATTCAAATTATTTACTGCTTGAAAATTTATATTCAATAATTTTTCCACAGTCCTCATAACCAATACTTTTATATACTTTATTTGGAGCTGCTTTTCTACAATCAGCGTACAATACTGGCGTAAAGCCTTCCCTCAGCAAATCCTCTGTAATTCTATACATTAGAAACTTTGCATACCTTTTATTACGATGATTTCTGTCAGTAAAAACACCATCAGTCATGGCAATACTCCCATATTTATGTACAGATGCCATGGCAACGAGGTTTTCCTCTTCATTTCTCCAAACATGAAAATCAGGTTTTGTGAGCTTTCGTTGTGCTGACTTTTTAGCTTGTTCAGGTGTAAGAAGTCCAAAGCCAAGTTCTTCCCAATTGTCTCTAGAAAACATAGTGAGAGATTCTAAATCCTTATCACTGGCTTTTGATAAACAACCAGAAACCAATTCAGGCTTTATAAGTTTATGACAAACATATGAATTTTTAGGAACACTTGTCTTAAAAGGAACTCCTGAAATTCTTGAAACCTCTTCAAGTATTGACTCAAGATATTTTTCTTCTCCGTCTATATTAAGATTAGGATTAAGTACAAGTTTCTCACATATAATTTTCACAACCGCATCCTTTTCATCACCAGATAAATTATCTTTAATATAAATCCATAAAGGTGATGTTAGACGTTGTTGCCCAATAACTATATTTTTATCATTTGTTACAATAAAGGAATCCTTAATTGTACCTATAGCATATAACATGCTAAAACGGATTAATTCCTGTTCAGTCATTAACTGCTTAAAATAGTTTTCTTGAGTTACTATATTTCTCATTCCAAAATCCCCTAACTAGATTTTTTTAAAACTCTATCATCTTCTTATTTCTTACATCACAAGGAATTACTTTTGACTCTATGATATCCCAATATCCATTCATTCTTAGCTCTTTGCAATGCCATTAAATTTGAATTATTGCTAATTACTAACTTACCCTACTCATTTAATAAGCATAAGCTGATTTCCTACTGAATCTTGCTGATATTATTTTCTTTACAACCATGCCATTAAAACAATTATCATAAAAAATTATTTAGGGTTTCTATTAATTTATGCTGTTATATTTAAATTATATTTTTATCTCATAACAATCATTAGCTGTTACTGTTGTGAATCCTGAATGTTCATATAACAATAGAGCATTTTTATTTTCTGTTTCAACACTAAGACTAATTTTATCAATTCCACAACTTAATAAATAATCAATTGTTTTTGTTAATATTGCTCTTCCAATACCTTTTTTTCTATGGCTCTTAAGAACCGCCAAATCAGCAATACTTCCTTCATTATTATGTATCTTTGCAGATACAATTCCTACTATAATATTGTTAACTTTACAAACAAAGTTACTACATTTAGGATTCTTTAAATTTGACTCATTATATGATTTTTCTTCTTCTTCTGTTGTCCCAAAAGCTTCCATACCTATTAAAACAATATCATTTAAATCATCAAGTGAAGCCTTACTCAAGACAACATCAGTATATTCCGAATAGTCTCCTTTGTAATATTGTTTATTAAAATTCATTATATATGTTGAATATTGCTCCTTCCCACCTACACACTTAACAAATTCACCAATACTATATGCTCCTCTTTCATTTATAAACTTTAAACTACCTATATTTAACTCCTTACATTTACATTTTACGCTCTGAAAAAATTCTGCAAAATTTTCTTTACTTCTATGCTCTGGATGAATTGTCCCCCATGCATAATACGTTCCTGTATTATACCCTGGAGTTATGCCGAAATATGCAATTACATTTTCTTCATTATAAAATAAAAATTTAGTAATATCTTTTCTTTCTCCATCAAAATAAAACTTTAAATCTGTATTATCTTTTTTATTGCATATGTCAACTAGCTTCTTAATATCATTAAAGTTATTTTCACTTAATCCTTCTTCTGTAACTATTTGGTTTTTGTAATTTATCTTTAACAAACAATATTCCCCCCAGTGTTCATTCATCAAATTCACCAACTTCTGGATAATAGTCACCAGTAACCTCTATAATATTTCCATCTGGATCAGTTAATTGAAAATAATAGTATGGACTTGTATTGCAGACATACTTAATTTTAGTTATATTATCAGTAATATTTAATTCCTTGACACGGTTATATTCTTCTCTTAAATTTTCATCCCAGAAATTTAAGACAAACTTACGGGAATTTGGTAAAGTAGAAATTGTCTTCAAATCATCAAAGTACTCTAAATATTCTCCCTTATGTATTACTTTATCTGGATTTTCCGAATCAAAATAGCCATTCATAAGAGCTATACATTTCCCCTCAAAATCAAACATTGCAAATCTATCCATGTTTTTCTTGGTAACAGGCATCTGAAGTAACTTCTCATAAAATATAATTGACTTCTGAAAGTCCCTAACTATTAAATAAATAGAACCTAAATGCATTTAATTCCTCCTATTAGTAGAATATTCTAGATTAACTTTCCTTCGTAAAATAGTTTTCTTTTGCCATTATATATCTCACCCTAAAGTTCTATAATCATATCTCTTTTAAAAACTCTAATGTTTTCTTATGTAAAAATGGCTGAATCAAAGGATAAGTTAAATTATCTGGCATATGATGAAATAATTTAACTTCACTTACTTCATAATGAAGTTCACTATCTAATGCTTGTACTTCTGCGTAGAATAGCTGTCCAAATGAATCAGTATAATGAATATTTTCATCTGTTTCTACAGAGTAGATGCATATTGGAGTTAATTTAAAATTCATTGCTCCTGTTTCCTCAAATAATTCCCTTGATGCAGCATCATTGATAGTTTCATTTCCCTCCCTATGTCCCCCTGGGATTTCCCAAGTATTCCTATTCTTATGCCTTACATAAATCCATTGTCCATTAAATTTTGTCATTATCACAGCAAATTTTAATTTACTATCTTCTATAGTATTTAATTCATAAAAGTTTACTTTAAACACTCACCACACCTCACATTGCTAAATCAACATATAATCACGCTCTGACATTACTGAACTTTAAATCTACTCATTTAATCAATTATGCAAATTGGACTTTGTCTCTTTTACTGGGGGTTTCCATAACGGTGCATCTATAAATGTAGTCTCTTTTACATTTGGAAGAATATCATATATTGAACAATTTATTTGTTTTTCTATATATTCTTTCATTTCAAATGTTGCATTCCAGCGTTCCACAGTAAATGGAAATGTTCCATAGCGCCTTGTCGTATTAACAAACCGCTTTTCCAACATACAAAAACCTTGAGCATCTGCAATTGAATCACAAACAATTAACAATTTATCGTAGTCATCATAAGCTATGTCATTTAAATACTTTCTTACAAATTCACCTTCTTCCTCACTCATATCATTTCCCCCTATTTCTTTGTCAATATCAGGAACTGGAAATGAATGTGTCAAACAAATTCTAGCTGCTTCATCCCAACCTTTTTCCATCATAAATTTATATCCGTCAAAACTATGTCTTCTTGCACTTACTCCATATCTTCTACCTATATCATGAAGTAGTCCTAACACATATGCTTTGTCTGGGTTAAGATTACTAAATTTTTCAGCAATGATTTGGGCTGCTAATCCTACATTAATGGAATGTTTTATCCATGGTCCTTGGTTTAATTGTCCTGCTATTTCTAGTTCTCTCTCAGCCATTTTTCTACTTGGAAACATATTACCCTCCTATATGTATAGTCTAATTTATTACTTGTAAGTCTGATGTTTAGTTACTCAAATATATTTATTTTATTTAGATAATCTACTTTCTAGATACCTATCTTTTGTTAATCCAAAATATATCTCATCGTAATATCTACCATTTGTATAAATATTTTGTTTTAAAATCCCTTCTTGTTCACATCCAAGTTTTTTATGCATTTTAATAGAGGCTTCATTTCCCTCTAAAACACTTATAGAATACTTATTTAACCTTCTTTCCATAAATGCGTATTTCAAAAGCAGTTCCACAGCACTTGTTCCATAGCCTTTCCCCCTATATTCCCTAGCAACTTTAAGTCCAATTCCAAAAGTCCCATTTCTGTCATCATCTAATAATATGTTTATTCTTCCAACATGTACTCCTTCTAAGGTTTCTATAGCAAAAAATGTTCTACCATTGCTGCTTGAAAAATCTGCAATTCTTTCAGAAGACTTCTTCGAATCAGAGATTACCGGAGGAAGTTCAATCATATAATCTACTAATCGTCCTGCTATACTGTCAAAATTAGTATAATAATCCCATTCCCAATCTTCCTCTCTCCAAGCTCTAAGTCTAATTGAATCCTTTTGCCAATAATAGTTATCGTATACTATTTCTCTCATAAAATATCTCCCTCTATTTCTTCTATTTTAAAAACTCTAATGTCCTCTTTTGTAAAAATGGCTTAGTTGCTATATTCATAAGTTCACATATATTATTAATAATATACTTTGGCATATATTCATTTATATCCCACCCTTGTCCATTACTTAACCAAACAGAACTTAGACCAACATCAATTGCTCCTTTTATATCACACTGTGGGTTGTCTCCAACAAACAATGTGGCTTTACTATTTGAGTTGGCTCTAGATAAAGCAAGATGGAATATTTCAGGGTTAGGCTTTCTAACATCAACTTCTTCAGAAATAATGATAGTTTTCATATACTTTCTTAAATCCAATTTATCAATTTTTCTATTTTGAAAATCAGAATGACCATTTGTTACAATCCCCATTTTTACATTTTCTTGTATGAGAAAATCTAAAACTTTATATACATTCGCCATAGGTTCTGCACATTTTGGAAACTCCTTATTCCAAAAATCAACTAATTCTTTTAAATTAGGTTTATATTTCCACGAAATTCTGCTTTGTAATTCCGTGAACATTTCTTCTCGTGGTCTATACCCTTGCCAATCAATTTGAAAAAAAACTTCTTTCATAATTAGTTTACTATCATAGGTCAACGCATGAGAATATTCAAATATAAAAAGATCAATAAAGTTGCACAATGACTTATTTCTATCATGTAATGTATCATCTAAGTCAAAAAGTATGGTATCAAAAATCATATGTTTTACACCAATCTTTCTTATCTTCTTTGGGTAGTTTTTCCCAACTAGGATGCCAAACCTCAACATCAAAATGAACCAGTGGCAGAATTAATTAAACTACTATTTAATCTTTTTCTATATATTTTTAAGAAAATACATAGAAGGAATTAAGGTAAATATAAACTCCATAGTAAAGCCAATAACTAACCATAACTTTAAACTTGAAGTCCATGGCCAGATGATTTGGATTATAACTCTGGACAACCATAATCATCATGGAACAGAACACTATATCATAATAACTATCACTAATACCATGGCTTTTTAAATATTCAACCATTTATGGGAAAAATAAACCTTTAGCTTTATCTAACGCATCAATAATACCCACCTCAAGTGGCACTAATGAGTAGATACTACTAGTCATTCATTATTATTCTGATTCCCATTATTCCATTTTGCCCTTGTCCTCATCTTTTTCAAATCAACTAATGCAGAATATTGATACTTTTTACACCAATTACAAAATATTGACTTAGGTGATAGTATTATTTTTGTAATCATTGAATTTGGAACACTTACCCATCCCCTATTCGGTATTAAAGAAATGTCAAGAAAATCCCCTTTTTGTTTCACCTGATATATTCCTTTAATATGTCCCATTTCTTCAGATGGATTAATAGAAAACTCACCAGTCTGATCACCAATCACAAATACTGGGGTAAAATTTATCACAACCTTTTTATCTTGTACTACTTCTATTATAGACAAACCTATGCCCTTATCTGTTTCAACAAATTTATATTTAATCCCCTGGTCAATATATTGCATCTGCTCATCTAACTCTATTTCTTTCACTTGCATATCAATTGGAATGAATTCTATGATCTGACTTTCCATGGTATATCTAGAATAGTAGCGCATCTGTCCATTCATAGGAACTGGAATTGGAAAAGCATCTAATTTCAAGGCTGTGTCATCAATGCAAACATCTACAATAGTTTTTTTTCTTCTAATAAAATCAAAGTTATATAGGAAAAATATAGGAAGGCATGATGGTCTTTTACTTCCTAACCCAATGGGTGCCAATATATTCATGGGAGTACTTTTCTTCTTAGTCTTTTCCTTTATATATACATGAACCCTTCGTTTTTCTAAATCCTGAAAATCAAAGGAAATTTCTACACATCCATCCACTTTTTCAAAAACAATATTTTGCATATCCGTTTGTATATGCTTATTTAATCCTTTTTCCGCGACATCGCACTGCTCATTTGGATCAAATTTTAGTGACATGTCGTCATACATATCTACATATCCATCATTTCGATATGCTAATACCCGAAATCCCGTCCCTACTTCATTGCCATTTAGATATTGTAACTCAAGGCCTCTATATATTGAATCTGGCTTTTTCTCAAAGTTTATTAAAGCTAATTTTTCCATTGGTGCATACTTTATTCCAAAGGGTAGTATTGTTTTCACTTTCACTCCACACCTCCTAAACATCTCCACATTACCCACATTTAAGAAAAGCTATCTTACTACGGCTAAATACAGTCCTACCTTTAAACATCAACTTCTCTGTTTTCTCAGTTTTTCTCTGTAAACGGTAATTACTTGGTTATACTTACAGTTATTTACCGCTTAGTTTGATAAGTCTTACATTATTTAAATTTTAAAAATTACGTGGTCTTTTATTTGAATTACGTCTTATCTACATTAGAATACTTTTTATTGGACGCAATTATAATTAACAAAAACCCTATACCTGAAAGAATACCCCCAACAATATTTGTCCAAAGATTAAACCACATTGAACAGCCTATTAATACCATAGTGATACCTACTGCAAAGATTTTTTTATGCGACATTGCTTTTATTTCATTTAACATATATATTTTTCCTCTCTTTTCGTTCATCTCCTAATCCCATTGACCTGGAAATCTTAGTTTTTTTAGCTTAGGAAACTTTTTACTATATTCCTCAACTTCTTCCTTTGGAAGGTTTTCAAAAACTTCAGATTCATAGAATTTTCCTTTTATACCTTTCATACTTCCTTCCCATAACTCAATACCCATAAAGGCGTCAAAGTTCCTCCCCTCAGCAGATGTGATATTAAAATTATCACAGGTTTTAAATCCTATTCGAGGGTAATAGTCTGGTTCTCCAAAAATTATAATACCTTTATAGCCTTTATTTTTAGCTATGTCCATGGTTTCCCTTAATAGTAGTTCTCCAACCCCACAGCCTTGCCATTTAGGCTCTACGCAAAGAGGTCCAAAAGTTACAACTTCATGTGTATCTTCACCATCAACAACTTTTGCCTTGGAATACATTATATATCCAATTATCTCTCCATCCTTTACTGCTATTCTACTTAACTCTGGTAGAAAATCTTTATCTTGTCTCATTTTATGCACAAGGTAATGCTCGTCACATCCAAGATGATGATTGTTCCAAAATGCATGCTGAGTCATAAGTTCTACCTTGTACCAATCATCCTCAGTTTCCATTCTAGTTTCTACTTCTTCACGGCTTAACCTTTTCTTTTTCTTTGGAAACCATCCAAATTCTAATCTTACTTCTTTTCTTTGTAAATCATTGTTTTTGTAGCAGCAAGTATCCATACCAATAAGAGTAAATCCCTCATGCTGATAAAAATCTATGGCATTAACATTACAAGATTGTGTTTCTAGTATAATAGCTCTACGGCGCTGTCTTCTTGCTTGTTCCTTTGCCATCTCAATTAAAGCATGTCCTATTCCTTGCTTTTGATAATTTTCTGCTACCCAAAGTTCTGTAATTCTTAACCTATTAGACCATAACTCTTGATCTGTCTCCATAGCTGCAACTAGCTCATCATTTACTAACACTCCCCAAGCATATGCATTTTCCCAATGATCTTCATATAACTTATCTGGATAATTATATTCTTCTGGGGTATGAGTTACTGGCTCTGCAAAGTCTTTCTTTTCTATGTCAATAGCAAAACCTTTGCCTGTTTTATTTACTATAACATCATAATACTTATCTGTAGTGTACCTTATAGGAATTATAGTTCCCTTCCATTTTTCCTTTGATAAATGTATAATTTCGTACTCCATAATCTTAATCCCCTCATTTCTATATTGCTTATTTCCTACTAATTTATTGTTCACTTAACTGTCTAATTTTTTCATTACAAAATTTTATTAATACTGATTTTATTGGTGGGCTTAACTTATCTGGAATTTTATCATAATCGAACCATTTTAACTGAAGAACTTCTGATTCTTGTATATGTACCTCACCCATAAAATCATTACATAAATAAACTATATCAATAATATACGCCTCATTACCGTCTGGATACATATGATATTGCTCACTGCCAGAAAACACACCATAAAGTTCTAATCTATTTGCTATTAATCCTGTTTCTTCTAACAATTCTCGCCTTGCAGCATCTTCAACTTTTTCACCCATCTCAACCGAACCACCATGATATCCCCAGCATTTATTATCTTTTCTTTGTTGCAATAAAACTTTATTATCTTTGTATATAATTACACTTGCTCCACATAATTGAAACTTTTTACCCATAATACCACCCCCAAAATATTTTTAATTCATCAATCCCCTAATTGTATATACTTTCAAATTATCAAACACTCAATTCTTCTTATGAAAATCCCATTGCTTTTTTAACTATTTCCATTTGCTCCTTAGATGTCAATAATTCCAATAACTTAAATGCAACCTTAGGTGCTGTCTCTGGACAATAAGAGGTTATAATATTCTTGTCTACTACTACTGGTTCATTAACAACGTCTACTGAAAATTCTGCTAATTGTCTTTGACGCTTCCCATCTCCCAAATGATAGGTTGTTGCTTTACGATTCTTTAAAACTCCACTTTTCCCTAAGGGTAAGGCTGCAACACAAATAGTTGCAATAATTTTCCCCTTAGCATCAAATTCCCTGATAAGATTTAAAAACTTTTCATCATAGGTTTCTTCGTAAAAACCATATTCTTCAAATCCCCCTGGAATTGCCAAGGCATCATATTCATCAACATTTATATCATCTATTAACCTATCTACAGTTATAGGAATATTAAAAGTACTTATAACTTCTTTGTTAAATCCACAGGTTTCAACCTGTACATCACATCCATAACCATCCCTTGCCCATCCTAAAACATCTACAAACACGCTAAATTCCATGGTTTCAAAGCCTTTTGCTAAAAATAATAATATTTTTCTTTTCATAACCTTCTCCTCCTTGTTATGTACAAAGCCTTACTTGCAACCTACTTACAATCATTCTCTTGGAGACCTATAGTTGAATTATAAGCTTGACTTTAATTATCTCTTTCTTGCCACAATCTTATTAATGGCATGAAAATGTTTAGGTGCACCAGGATGTTCATCTTCAAGAACAAATTCCTTATGATTAACTATTTCCCAATCTTCATAAAGTTCTAACAATTCTCTTTCTTTCGCCATACCAATTGCGAAATCTTTGATATCATCCGATGCTGGAACTTTATCCGTAAATATTTGAATAACATGAATTCCACCAATGTTAGTATTTTCTTTTGCATCCTTAATAAATTTATGCCACCCTGCTCTATGAACAAAATGCAGTGTTCCAAAGGAAATAATAAGATCATATTTATATTTCCACTGAAATGTACATAAATCTTGTACAAAAGCATTTATCTCCACATTTCGTTTTTCTGCTATTTTATGCACCTTATTTATAGCATTTTCTGATAAATCAAATGCAGAAACATTTTCAAATCCACTTCCTATAAGATAGAATGCATTTTTTGCTTCCCCACATCCAGCTTCTAATACTCTGCCTCTTTTATTAAAAAGATCAATAAACTGTTCTACTTCTGGATTGGGCTTAATTCCGAATGCCGAAATAGAATCATTTTTATAACTTTCCTCCCAAAAAGGTATTTTTTTCTGCTCCATTTTCTGTACCTCCTTCGTATTTTTAACAATAAACGAATATAACACTATATAGTGTTTATGGGTGGTTGGAAAGATTCCGCTTAAGTTAACTTTAATCAAATGATACCTTCATTATTTATCATTTCAACAAATTCAATTGGATGTTGAATAATTCTTGAAGTTTCCTCTATTGAATAACCCTCAGCAAGATAACTCTTTGCTATAACGCTCATTGATTCTCCTATCTCTATAATGTGATGGTCTGGGTCATAAATACGGACAACTCGTTGTTGCCATTCATATTTCTTAGGCTCATGTACGTATTCTATATTCTTATAAGCCTTCACCTTTTCCATGAATTTTTCAAAATCATCCACTTCAAAATATAGTTCCATATTATTAGACTTCTCTATAACTGAATTAACAGGTACATTTGTAAGCCATGCAAAATCCTCTTGTATTGCAAATCCACCGCTAAATGTTACATTTCTCCCTAAGTCAAGAACAACTTCTTGATTAAAAAGCTCCTTATAAAATTTCTTAGAAACATTAACATCTTTAACAGATAATAATGCTAATTTAAATTCCATATAAATACCCCCATAATATAATAGATTAACTATATTGCTCACTTCCAGCTACTTAAAACCTCATTTACTATAGGAATTTGTTGTTCAATTCTGGATTTACTTTGCAAAATGTAATTTTTCATCCACTCATTCAAATTTGACAAATCAACACTACGATGTATTCCTATATAAACAATTATCTCTCTCAGTTGAAGAAATATAGGTATTTGTTTTAACCAATACTCATCTATAGAATTTTCTTTAGAATAGCCCTTCATGAAACTTTCCATAAACCGTTGTGCCTGAGCATGTCTCTCATCTATGCTATCATCTAAAAACACATAGATAATGTAAAATAGTTGGATAGCTATATCTTCTACAAACCAACTATATTGACACTCATCAAAATCAAAAATATTAATACCTTCATCACTTAATATAAAGTTTCCAACATTAATATCTCCATGAATAATTCCAAATGAATTTGAATCTTTACTGAGTTGATTAATTCTATTTACTATAGCCTCATAACTTTCATAGACTTTATATTGATCAACAGGAATAAATTTCTTTATACTTTTTAAATAGTAGTTCTCTGTCCATTCTGGTCTTTGAATTTCTTTTATTGAAGGCATATATTTCTTAGCTAAAAAATGTATTTTACCTGTTGCTCTACCACATTGCTCAAATAATTCGTCATTACTAATACATTCAGGATATCCAATTTTCTTGCCAATAGCTTTCTCAAAAGATGTGACAATAAAATATGAATCTTTTACATAAATTCTCTCTGTTAGTCTATGGTGTATAGAATTGATAGGCTTCGAAGCTAATACTCCATTATTACCTAAGTATAAAATCCACTCTAGCTCACCTCTCACCATTTCCTCTTTTCGGTGGGAGCTATGAGTTAACCTTAAAATGTATGACTTATCTTGTTTTTTATATTCATAAATAAAATTTTGAAAATCCCCAATTAAATTTAGAGCTAAAATATCTACTCCAAATCTCTTTGCAGCTTCTTTTAAAATATGTTCACTCAATAATTCCTTTACTTCCTTCTTCAATTTTTTCACCCCCTGCTGAAACACTTTATATTTACGATATTTATAAGTTAATTTACAGGTCCCCTTAGTAAATAATTTCCTTATAAATTACATTTTACCATGTAGCTAATGTAAAAATACACCTAAATTATCTTATTATTTTCATAAATGAAAAAATAAAGACAACTCACAGCTAATACTTTAATTTAATTAAAGCTTAGATGGAAATTGTCTATAGTTTCATTTTCTATATCCTAACATGAGTTAAATAAACCTAAAAAATAACCTACGCCAAACTTATAATAATAGTATTAAAATAATTACCAAGCTTTATTTTAGTCTTACTATAAGAAGATTATTCATTAAATGTTATATTGAAATTTCTAGCACTTTTAGTTCATTCTCTAGCTTACCTGTATCCCTAAATCCTATGGAAAACCAAAATGGCTCCCCAGTTATCTTATTAGCAGTAAGCCATATATTTTTTACTCCACAACTGATAAACTTTTGTTTGGCAAAATCATAAAGATGTGTTCCAAGTCCTTTTCGTCTATAGGATGGGTCTATATAAAATTCCATTATATATCCCCAATCAACCCTTTCATCTTTATCAATCTTAGCATGTATAAACCCAACGGATACAGTATCAACCTTTAACAATTCTAACCACCGATTATTTTCACCTTGTTTATTAATGATACTACTAAGAAACCTCTCATGTACTTGTAGAGAGCAATCCCACGCTACTTCTCTCATATACTCGTATCCTAGTTTCATGAAATCCATACACCTATCAGGATTATCTGCATTAACTAATACAACTTCAATTTGTTTCATATTATTTTTAATTTCAACCTTTTTAATGTATATAGGGCTGTGATTATCTGGATCTATTTTACCACTATCTTCAAAGCCTAGACCGCACCAAAATGGCTTCCCATTAACTTCATCTGGTGTTAGATACATAGCTTCTATACAATGGCTTAAAAAAGTCTTCTCTATATGCTTAAACATTTCACTCCCGTATCCTTGACGGCGATATTGTGGTAAAACATAAAATTCCATTATATATCCCATATTAGGAGGTAAAATATCCTTAATTCCACCTAAATCAACAGCATAAAAACAGAATCCAATCAAAATACTATCATCAAAACAAAGCTCAAAGTGCATATCCTCTCGACTTCCTTGTATGTTTACTCTTTGCCTGGCATATTCAGTTATCATTGAGTCACTTTCTGAACTTCCTATCTCTTTAAAATAGGGAATCCACATACTCAATAGCTGTTGAAATTGTTTTTCATTTCCCTTATCAATTTGAATAAATTTAATTTTTTTCATAGCGAACCTCTCCTTCTAAAAATAAAATAAAACACCTCCGACAAAACCAGAGGTGTTTATATCTCGCTATGAAAAAGAAGAACTAATTAATTCTTTTTATTAAATGCGGATAAAATAACTACTGATTTCGTCGCCATATTAATTTTCATCATTTTATCCACCTCCATTTCAAAATCTATATATTTATTATACAGTATTTTACATCTGCAATCAAGTAGGTACTGGTACTATTTCCCACACACTTATGTATAGAAACCTTTGTCCTATTTTACACTCTCAACGCTTAATAATATATATTCAATTAAATTATTTAGAATCATATCTCATTACATAAAATTCCCCAAATCCAATATATGTTTCTTGCTGTTTTGTTTCAACAATTTCAAAGCCTTGTGATTTATAGCAATTCACTGCCCTCTTGTTCCAAGTCCTAACTTCTAATACAACAGGCTTGTTAGGAAATCTTTTTTCACTTTCCACTAGAGCCATCTTAGTTATTATTTTTCCCATTCCCTTATTACAACAGTTTGGATTTATTCCAATTCCAAAGAATACAGAGTCTCCTTCATCTAATAAGTTTACAAATCCAACTAACTGACCATCCTCATTTACATAACTAATGTACCTATCTCTTCTTACAGCATCAGTCATGGAATAATTTTCTTCAACCATCTTGTCCCATGATGGAAGATTATAAATTGAATACTCTCCAGAGTATCTCCATTCTGAAATCTCCCTTGCCTGTTCTTCTGAAAGTTTTTGTGCTGTCAATTCCATTGTTATTCACCCACTTATTTTAAATATTGCTTATTAACTTTTCTAATGCAATTAAATTATGTTCCCACCTCAAATATTCTTTTGCTTCATCATATGAACACCATTTATATTCCTCATGTTCCTCAGATAATTTTAGTTCAGGTATATCTTCAACTTCAGCTGCATAACAAAAATCTTGCATATCCATTAATACACCGTTTTTGGGTTCTTCATATTCAAATGTGTACTCTAAATCTCTAATTAACTTGATATTACTTATTCCTGTCTCTTCCCAAACCTCTCTCAGTACAGTTTCTATGAAATTTTCCCCAGTCTCAACACCACCACATACTGGTTGCCAATAACCACTCCTCTCAGGAGTACGTTTTAAAATAAGCACTTTAAAAGATGGATTTTTACAAAAGACAAATACTTGCACATTAACTCTTTGAACCACTAAACCATCACCTCAACATTAGAAAATATATTAATTATTTCTTGAAACTTTTTTCTTCCCCAACACTAACTTTTACTTTTTCAAATAAACTTCTCCTCACCAACTTACTATTTTGTATGATTTAAATAAATTTTAAAAACTTCAATTACGTTAATTTATAAAATTTTTAGTAAGTACTCTCCTTACTAGTTATATTTTACCATGAGGTTAATGTAAAAATATACCTGGAATCCTTTGTTATCTGCACAAATGAAAAAATAAAGACAATTCCCATCTAATACTTTAATTTAATTAAAGCTTAGATGGAAATTGCCTATAAATTTATTTTAGTCGTTCTATAAGAATATTGTGTAATAAGTTTACTGTAGATTATGCTTATACCATACATAGGGAATTAATGTGATTTACAAAATTCATCTAATGCAATGAGCAACATTTTATATCCGGTCTTATGCTGCCAAAATGATTTATTCTGATTCATTACTATATTTTTAAATTCATCATAACTTATGTATTTTACCGCCTGTACTTCTTCTTGCTGCACAGTGACCTCGTCAATATCAAAGTTTGCCTTTAATACAAAAACATCATAAAATTCATTATCAAAAAAAGCTCCATTTTTTTCTATCATAGTTTCCTTGAACGTATAAAGATATTCTACAGAATTCATGAAAGGTGAAATATCCAGCCCTAATTCTTCCTTTGTTTCACGTATTAACGTACTTTCAATGCCTTCACTGCTCTCAATATGCCCGCCGACTGATACATACCACAAATTAGCGCCTGCATCTTTGTCCGCACTACGTTGCTGAATTAATAGCTCATTTCGAGAATTTAGGAGCCATAAGTGTATTACCCTATGGCATATCCCATTCTTATGAGCTTCGTTTCGCTCAATTATTGCACCTGTTTTTTCTCCATATTTGTTATATACATTAAAATATTCCATATTTGACCTCCTCAACATTACGCCACATTTGACTTTCACCAAAAGATGCACACTTTTATACAAGTATGCCTTAATTAATTAGTTGACTTTAAGTATAAATTCTTATGATAATTTAGCCATTGCTTCAAAGCTTCTTCTCCATAAGATAAAATTTCCCTTTTCTCCAATTTGCTTCTCCTACTTTCACGTAGCCGTTTTTATAGTACATTTTTAAGGCAAATGGATTTAGTGAAAAAGCATCCAATCTTATCGTCTCTACACCTTCATTTTTTAACTTCTCTTGAATATGATTTAAAGTTACTGCACCTATACCCTGATTTTGAAACTTGGGATTTACGCACATTCTATGAATTACTGCATAAGTTGCATTTGGATATTTCCAATTTCCATTAATATATTCTTCATCACAGTCATTATTTAAAACATATACGCAAGCTATCTCACTATTAATTTTACCAACATAGAGTTGTTTATTTCTAATGTCGGTTTCAATGGTGTGTTTATCTGGATATACTTCATCCCATTGCAAAATATTATGTTTGTTCATCTCTTCAATTCCATCAGAAAATATATTAATTATTTCTTGTAACTCTTTTTCTTCCGCAACACTAAATTCTACTTTCACCAATGATTTTCACCTCTATAAATTACCATTTTTATAGCTTAAATAAAATTAATATATTAATGTTTTTAGACTATTAATTACTATATCTGGTCTATCTAAATAAACTTCATGTTCACTATTTTCAGCAACTATTAATTTTCCTTGCTTTGAAAGTCTTGATAACTCAATTTGTAGTTTTCGCCACTGATCTTCATATAAAATTGCCTCTTTCTCTGGAATATTGTATTTTATCCACTCTTTTTCTGCTACCTTATTATCCCTTGCTATTACTATTAGCGGGATATTAGGAAATTCAGGAATACTCCTAATTTCATTACAATCTATATGCCAATTTTGGAATTCCTCTGCAATAGTTTTATGAAGCATGGAACTTGTGAAAAATTCTTCTACAGCTATCATATCTTCATCACTTATACGATTTTCATAAGCCGAAATTATACTTCTATTCTGCTTCTTTAATTCTTCTTTTGATTTCTTTGAAGAATCAATATTACTCTCTACCATTTTATCAATTGCAATGAGAGAATTCATAACTGGTGTATGAAGCATGTACAATTGTTCGAAATTGAAGGAAGTAGAGTCAAGTAACACAACACCTTTTAATTTATAAGGGTACATTTTTGCAAAGTGCTGTACACATAGCCCTCCAAAAGAATGTCCCATTAAAATAAATTTATCTCTTATGCCTATGTTTTCTAAAAGACAATTTAATTCTTCTGCAATATTTTTAGTAGTTCTAGGAGTTTTAGGGGCCTGGCTTTTCCCATAACCACATCTATGGTATAAAACAACAGTAAAATCTTCTTTTAAATCTTCCACAATAGAATACCAATCATAGAATGAACTCCCTATGCCTGTTTCTATAACAAGCACTGTTTTACCATTACCCAAAATTTTATATTCTAAATCTACTTCAATCATAGCCCTTCACCTCATCTTTTTTAAATCAAACAATCATTGAATAGCGATAGTTTATCTGTTTGGTATACAAATAATCTTTACTTCATCTTTTCATAGGATAATAAAGCTTATTTTTTTGGGTAAATTATTTCCCAATTACTATATTCCATATTTTTATAATAATAGTAATTATGCTCATAAACTTATCTATCATTTCTTTTAAAAAAATGTGAGATAATAAACGAATTAACTAATAACCATAGAATCACCAGTCCGATTACTGGCAAAATTGAGCTCGCCATGTTACTTATCATACTTGAAGCATATGCTATAAATGCCATAATAGTAACAGTCCATATGCTAGTTGCTAGAATAAATCTTTTTAGTATTTTGCCTTTCATATTCACTTTACCCCTTCTTAAGTATGTTTACTGCAGTGCAGCTTTTTTTATGGCCAATGATAGATTTTATAAAACTATTTATATCTTGGATACTCTGGAAGTGAGTCAATTAGCTTCATTATCTTCCCTTCATTATCAAGTAGTATTTCAATATTACCTGCATCTTCTCCAAGGTGCATCATAAATTCTCTGCAAGCACCACAAGAAGGTATAACTTTTCCATCTTTATAAACAGAGACCACTTTATCTACTTCATTTTCTCCATGAGTGAGCATTGTTGATAAAGCATTTCTTTCCGCGCACATTCCTAATGAACTATTTGTATCTATGCATATACCTGTATAGATATTTCCCTTTTTCGTTAGCACCGCTGAAGCGACACCTCCAACCCACATAGTACTTGAAACTTGGTGTGGATTTATTACATTCATCGCTTCTTTATAAAGTTTTTCCCATATTAGTTTCATATCGATCGATTCCCCCCCTATTTATTACAACACAATTATATCTTTCATCTACCACCGAATTTATTTACTCACTCCATTAATCATCTCTTTTATTGCATCAATTACTACCTGTGGCTTGTCCTTCTGTATATAATGACCACAATCCTCTACAATAATGTGTTTGCTATAATTTGATAAGGTTGCTAAGTCCTTTTGATAGTTTCGCCAAGTTTCTTCTGTAATCACAGAAGATTCTTCACCTTTATGGTCTGCTGTAAGGACTATCATTGGAATATTTCTTAGCGTATCCTTTTTTCTTGCTTCTTTTACTTCCTTGCCACTCCTTATTAATTCATCAAAATTTTGCTCTTCACCAATCAATTGTCTTTTAAACACTTCTATCTCTTTTGAAGTACAGCGCTTCATCCTATCTTCAAATTGATTTTCATGTGAACAATCAACGAATATAATACCTGCCACTTCTTTAGGGTATGTAGCTGCAAATAGCCTAGCATTATAACCTCCAATTGAATGAGCCACTAAGATATAAGGGCCTTTAACCTTTGCTTTGTTTAAAACAGTATGTAACTCATGAACTTGTTCTAAACTGGTTCTTGACAAGTCATCTGCATCACTATTTCCAAGACCCACTCTATCATAAGAAAATGTACTTGTATGTTTAGAAATTTGATTTTGCACCACCTTCCAATCATCCTGTGTACAACCTAGCCCTGACTCAAATACAACAGTTGGATCTCCAATTCCACAACAATTCACGCATATATTCAATGGTTTCATTTTATTTATTTCTATAAACATAAAATCCCCCTAACTTCATTATCCCTGCATCTCTATATTATAATTTTGCTTTTTCTACACAGCTAATCCAATTCAATTAAAACGCTTTTGTATACACCTTCGCCAAAACCATAATTAACTTCGATAGAGCTATTATTTAACCAGTTTACGCCATAAGCATTACTTGAGAATGGCCTATAATTATCATCAGTGGATTCAATAACCTTTAAGTCCTTTACTAGTATTAATCCTTTTCTCTCATAAAAGCTAATAATTCCACCATTAAAAAAAGTTCCCTCTTTTACGATCAAAGTTTTTGAAGAATTAGGCGAAGGAAAATAAAAATACCTAGGCTGAGTATTGGTAAGTAATGAAAATAATAAACTCATTGTGATAAACGTAATTGCTATAAAATTCACTAGACTCTTTAAAGTCCTATTTAATCTTGGATTTATTAACCTCAAGATAGATATGATAATCAAAGCATTTAATATTAAATTAATTGGATTTTGATTAATACTAAAAATTAAAACATATAGAGAAAAGACCTTATTCAAGAATAATAAAGCTCCTCTAATTAGTAGCAAAATTAATAAGTTAATCCTTAATCTTTTATTATTTAAAGACTTCTCCATACTTTTAGCCTCTCACTTTCCTAGTTTGCTTTACTACTTTCATATTTAACACCTCTTCAAATTCCTGTTTTGTCTTCCACTCTATAAATTGAAACTTTATTTAATTACTTCTAGCAATTCACTTAGGGATTTAATCTCAATAAAATTTTTCTTATTTATATCACTATTATGTTTACGGTTTATAAAAACTGGTGTGAATCCAAAACTTTCAGCCCCTAGAACATCTGCTTCAAAGTTATCACCAACGAAGTATACTTGTCCCTTTTCAACTGTGGTATCAGCTGTTTTAATATCATCAAATACAACTTTAAATAAATCTTTATGTGGCTTCCTTAATTTATAATCTGCGCTAAAATGTATATTAACAAAATACTTTTCTAAATCATATTGATTAATGAACTTTTTCATTTCATTCCTTTTAAATATAGAATTGCTTAGTAAATAAATTGGAATTTCTAACAAATTAAGTTGCTCTAAAGTAGAAATAGTGTCATTAAACAATTCAGTAGCATTCATTTCAATTACACAATTAAATAAAATTTCTTCTACTGAAGAATTCACTTTAAAACCATATTTATTTTTAAAATCTAAAAGTTCGTCCTCAAATGCCAGTTCTGAATTATCCTCACTTCTTTTATTATAAAGCCCTTTCCAATATGTAGAAGCATAATGTAGAAATTCAACTTTATCAGTATCTTTTGATAAAATATTTTCATGTAAATACAATAAACCCGAATTAAAATCAAATTTAATGTCATGAAGTATTGTCTCAAATAAATCAAAGATAATAACTTTAGCTTTTGCCATAAAACCCCTCCTAACCATCAGGTTGTTTTGATAACCATGTTTTATAATTGCCCAATCTCCAACAGTACCATTTTACCATATAATTACTGTAATAATATACCTTAACTACTAATTACTTATATCTCAAGTGAAAGTATTATGCAGTGTAGCTAAATGTTTTAGGAAAAACTCACAGATGTATGACCCCTCTTCCCAGCCCCTTTGATTTGAAGATTTTTTATAAGGCATCTTCTAAAAATAAGTAAGTCAGTATACTCGTCTATTTTGTGTTATACTGCGTCAACAGGTTCCTTATCTGCACAAGCAAGCTTGCTTGTGCACTGAAGATATCCTTCACCTCTTTGACTTATTATTTATTTTCAGATACCTAATTCATTTATGCAAGTATGTTATTTATTTTTAGCTTTTTATAGTTTATAAAAAAATATAAAAAGCTACCCTTAACTACTAATTACTTATATCTCAAGTGAAAGTATTATGCAGTGTAGCTAAATGTTTTAGGAAAAACTCACAGATGTATGACCCCTCTTCCCAGCCCCTTTGATTTGAAGATTTTTTATAAGGCATCTTCTAAAAATAAGTAAGTCAGTATACTCGTCTATTTTGTGTTATACTGCGTCAACAGGTTCCTTATCTGCACAAGCAAGCTTGCTTGTGCACTGAAGATATCCTTCACCTCTTTGACTTATTATTTATTTTCAGATACCTAATTCATTTATGCAAGTATGTTATTTATTTTTAGCTTTTTATAGTTTATAAAAAAATATAAAAAGCTAAATTGTATAATCTTACCCTTATTATGAAACTCTTGGACAGGGGTTGTTTTAGCTTTTATCCCATGTTAAGATATGTTCATCAGCAATGTACTGAAGCAATAAAAGCTACTGATTGCCACAAGGAGTTACACATACCCCCAAGGAAATAAGCAGCAAAATAAAAAATAAGGAGTTGTTGATATATGATAACTAATAAAATATTAGC
>NZ_AMQH01000012.1 GCF_000300195.1 Clostridium tunisiense TJ
AGCTTTTAAACTCAACCTTTAAAGTAAAAGAATAGAAACTAATGAACTTATAATAATAAACTGGAGAATTAATCGTATCAAATTAATTCTCCAGTTTTTTTAATTATATTGCTATTTCTTCAGTGTAGTTTGAGGATGCTTTCATTTCAGCAGCCATATAGTTAGTTAAATCTACAACTCTACAAGCATATCCCCACTCATTGTCATACCAAGAAACCACTTTAACCATGTTTCCATCCATAACCATAGTTGATAGTGCATCGATAATAGAAGATCTTTCGTCACCTCTATAGTCTATTGATACAAGTGGTTCTTCTGAATAACCAAGTATCCCTTTCATTTGACCTTCAGCAGCTTTCTTTAAAGCCTTATTAACCTCATCCACAGTTACATTTCTTGAAAGTTCACAAACTAAGTCAGTCATTGAAACTGTTGGAGTAGGAATTCTTACAGAAAATCCATTTAATTTTCCATTTAAATTTGGAAGTACTTTACCTACTGCTTTTGCAGCTCCAGTAGTGGTAGGTATTATTGATTCTGCAGCAGCTCTTCCTCTTCTTAAATCTTTATGATTTTTATCAAGAAGTTGCTGATCATTTGTATATGAATGTATAGTAGTCATTAAACCCTTTACTATACCAAATTCTTCATCTAAAACTTTTGCAAAAGGTGCTAAGCAGTTTGTAGTACAAGAAGCATTAGATATAATGGTATGCTTATCAATATCTATTTTATCTTCATTTACACCCATAACTACAGTTATATCTTCATCTTTTCCAGGGCAGGTTAGAATTACTTTTTTTGCACCTGCTTTAACATGTTTCATAAGGCTTTCTTTATCTTTAAAAACTCCTGTGGAATCGATAACAATATCTACACCTAGAGCTTTCCATGGTAAGTTTTCAGGATCTCTTTCTCTACAAATTTTTATTGTTTTTCCATTTATAGTTATTGAATCTTCTGTAGTATCTATATCACCTTTAAAGGTTCCATAACAAGAATCGTATTTAAAAAGATGAGCTAAAGTATCACTCTCTGCTCTGGCATTAATTGCAACTATTTCAACATCATTTTCTAATCTTTCTGACGCAATCCTTAGAACAGAACGTCCAATTCTTCCGAAACCGTTAATAGCAACTTTTGTACACATAAAAATTCCTCCCATAATCTTACAAATTATTATATATGTATTTAAAGGTTATATTATTGATATTATATAATGTGGCACATAAAAAATAAACCAATTTATGTGCTATACTATATATATAACATTAATACATATATATGTAAACTCTTAAATTATGTGATTATTAGCCTTTATATTAGGTTACAAAAGAATATATGACTTTTTCATGTAATATCTTTAAAATACATGATTACGTTTACTTTGGTAAAAAAACCTATAAAATGATGAAAAACTCAGAAAATTTCAAAAATAAAGTGATACACTAATTAAATGATTAGTATATCACTTTAGCTTATATTTTATTGCATATTGCAGTTTAAAGAGTATTAATTATCCGTTATGAGGTTCAAATCCTGCTCCAACTTTAGTAACTTGAACCGCAACCATTTCGGATACAGTTCCATTAATTATTTCATGCCATTCTCCAGCAGGTACAAAAATTGAAGAACCTACTTGGATGTCAAAAGCGCCGTCTCCAACCATCATTCTACCTTCACCTTTAAGAATAAAAAATATCTGTTCTCCACTTGGGTGCCTATGTTTGTTCAATATTTGATTTGGCTTGAAGTAATAAACTTCGGATGTAATATCACTACCTGCAAATACAGGAATCTTAGGAACAGCCTTATCACCATATTGATTTAGGGTTCCATCAAGTAAATTTTTAAGCTTTTCCATGTTTTAATCCTCCTTAGAATTTTATGACTTTAGTATTTGCTTAATAAAATAAAAAATTCAAAATCAGTTTGTAAGTTTTAATATTCAGTAAAAATCAAGGTAGTTAGAAAAGATTTAAAGTTGGTGTTATAATAGAAATATATTACATTTATAAAAAAGGAGGAACTAACATGGCAAATATAGGTCTTGTTCTTGAAGGCGGGGGCATGAGAGGACTGTATACATGTGGTGTATTGGAATACTTTATGGAAAAAGACTTATACTTTAACTATATTATAGGAGTATCTGCTGGAGCATGTAATGCAGTTTCTTACATATCAAGACAAAAGGGCAGAAATAAAAGGGTAAACATTGATTTTGCAAATCATTGGAAGTATGCAAGTTTTAGAAATCTTATAAAAGAAAAATCCTTTTTTGGAATGAATTTTATTTTTGAAGAGATACCAAATAAACACGTAGCCTTTGATTATGAAACTTTTCATAGATCACCTAGTAAATTTCTTATAGGAGTTACTGATTGTAATACTGGTAAACCTCTGTATTTAAATAAAGAAGATGTAACAGAAGGGTTTTATGCTTTAAGGGCTACAGCTTCATTGCCTCTTATTTCTCCTATGGTTAAGCTAAAAGGATATGAACTTTTAGATGGTGGAATTTCAGATTCTATTCCTATAAAAAAATCCATTGAAGATGGAAATGAAAAAAATATTATCATTTTAACAAGAGATAAAGAGTATAGAAAAAGTCCTATGAAGTTTGAAAAATTAATAGAATTTAAGTATAAAAAATACCCAATGCTTGTGGAAACTATAATGAATAGATATAAAAAATACAATGAAACCTTAGATTATATAGAAACTTTAGAGAGAGAAGGCAAGGCAATAGTTATCAGACCTTCAAAAAAAGTTAAAGTTGGAAGAATTGAAAAGGATAAAGAAAAACTCTATAATCTATTTGAAAATGGACATGAGGATGGAGAAAACTATTATGATAAAATAATAAACTTTATTAATGAGTAGAGAAGTTTCATATGGTTTTGTCATTAATCATTGAAAAGTCTACAGTAGAAAATATAAATATTTAAGCAGAATGAAAAAATCCCTAGGAGAATTAAAGTATGCCTTTTATAAAGGACAATTTTAAAATACCTATGGATTCTTTTTTATTAATGACTATAATTTAGTCCATTATCTACTGATAGTGGCTTAATTTTACATGTGAAAAGTTAAATTGATAAATAGAATAAAAGTTATTTATAGTCCAAGAATAGTACATATTCTTTCTCTATCAAACCCAAGAACCTCTTCACCATTAATAACTAATAATGGTACTGACATATAACCTTTTCTCATAAGAGTTTTTCTAGCATCTAAATCCCTAGAAATATTGTACTCTAGATATTCAATATTATTGGCTTGTAAAAAATCCATAGCTTGATGGCAGTAACCGCAAGTATCGCTAGTATAAATTTCAACTTTATTCATAAATGAAACCTCCTTTTAAATAGCAAAATAAATCTATTAAGCATCTATTATTTATCTTATGAGTTACTAATCTTAATTTATGATTTATTTTACTTTATTTCCATGACTTTTTAGAAAGAATTATTTTTGTTAAACAAAAATATAAAAGCTTGTGTAAAAAAAACTCCTTATTTATACTATACGATAAATATTATTTTGACACTTAATGTATACAATATATGTTAATTTATAATTTATTTATGAGAATAATACTAATAATTTAGTGAGAAGATAAATTTATAGACCGAAGGGAGGAAGAACTATGAAAATCGTAAGTTATTTTAGTGGAATAAAAAATGCAAATAAAGCAGTAGAAGCATTTAAAGAAAATGGGTTTGCTAATGCATACTCCGATTTAAATACCCATGAAATACTTGATTACACTAGAGAAGGAAATGAAGGCGGTGCAGTAAACTCACCAAGTCTTTCTAGCTTAGTATTAAATTCTTCAAATTCGCTATATACAACAGAGCAAGGTCCTCTAGCAGCAGCAAGCCCAATGGCTAGTGGAATGGGAGGCTTTGATGAAATTGCAGATGTAAATTACAAGGTAGTTGTGAATGTTAATGAAAAAGATAGAGAAAAGGTAAATTCTATAATAAAGAATATGGGCGGAGAGTTAGAAAATCCAAATTTTAAACTTCCAGAAGGGCTAGAGAATATTTCTTTTGAGGAAGTAGTAGAGAAATTGACACCTTAAGAAACACTATGGGAGAAAAAATGAGTAAGAATTTTAAAATGCCTAGTGTTTATACTATACTTTTTTTAATTATCATAGTAGTAACTATCCTTACTTGGATTATACCAGCAGGTCAGTATAACTATGTAGATCCAAGTGCAATTAAAAAGATACCAATTTCAGAAACCTATCATCTAGTGGAAGGAAATCCTCAAGGAATTACTGATGTGATAATGGCTCCTGTAAGTGGCTTCTATGATGCAATAGAAGTAGCTTTATTCATAACCAGGGGTTGTAATTATAACCTATTTATTTTATATTCCTTTATCTCTTTTGATACCATCAACTTCTGGACTTGCAACTTTGACAATGCCAATTATGGCACCACTAGCAGACTTTGCTGGTGTAACTAGGGCTATAGTTATCGCAGCTTACCAATCAGCTTCAGGGCTTATTAATTTAATCACCCCAACTTCTGCTGTGGTCATGGGAGGCCTTGCAATTGCTAGGGTACCTTATGGTAAATGGATTAAGTATTTATTAAAGTTTTTGATTATAGCTTTTATACTTGTATTATTAATGTTAATCTTAGGAATATATTTATAGGAATCAAAAGGTTCATGAGTTTTTAACCGAACCTATTTTGATTCCTTTTTCTGAATTTGAAATTGATTAGTTTTTCCCATGTTATAGGCTAGTTTAATCATAGACTGTTCCTCTTTGGTGAGCTCACGGTTAAACATTTTTTCAAATTGCATTAATAATTTATGAGTATCTAATTTAGTGCTTTTGGATGGCTCCCTATTAGTGCTAAGTTTATTGAGGTTATAAACTTTAGGCACAATTTCCTTCTTATAAATCTTTTTAAAAACCTCTGTTGTATAAAAAGCATCATTAAAGGCGTTGTGAAAATCTTCTTTAACAGGAATATATAATAAGTCTACAGCTTTGCTTAAGCCTATATTTGTTCCTTTAGGGTATTGAAAATGTTTCGAAGCATGATATTGAATATCAATATATTTTTTAGAAATATCAGAGTGGTTTAACTCGTGATATGTTATATTTCTAAATAACTCCTTAATATCAGCGGCGCCCCAAACACATAAAATATTATCACCTTTAAGAAAAGTATAAAGACTACCATATATTTCCTTAAAAGTTTTAGCGGTACTTAATATTTCTGAGTTAAGACCTGTAATTTCCTGTATATGGGGTTTAATATCTGTATAAGCCTCAGGCTTTATTAGTTTATCAAATGTAGACAAAGTATTAAATTTCTCATCTAGCTTTAAGGCACCAATTTGAATTATCTCAAAAGGGAAGCTTTTATTTATTTTATTTTGTTCTTCATCTTGCGATTTAGAGGGATGATTAAATTCCAAATCCAATATAATATAATTCACTTTGCCACCTCCTAATATTTCTTGTTTATTACTTGGGATAGCATGTAATTTAGTTTAATTAACAAAAACTATCTTTAAAAAAATTATAATAAACTATTTCATAAACAAGTTCTTTAACTATATTAATATTTCTATGATAGTTACTAATAATTAATGAAAGTACTAAGTATTAATTGAAAAAGAAGTTTAATAATTTGTTAAGTAATTCACTGTGAAATATACATAAATTATATTATAACCTATATTATTAAAATGGAAAACTACTAAAAATTTTAAGGGTATAAGTATTAGAACTTTATTTGTTTACCATTAAACATAGAGTTGTACGGATTACCCTTTCAGCGGTATCCTCTAAAAGTTGGCTGCCATTTTCCATGGCTTCCTCTAAGGTCATAGGCTTATCGGTGATAGAAAAGATGCTATGGAGGCCTTCCTCATATAAAATATTAGCTCCTTCACCAATACCACCTGCCAGAGCAATCACTGGGATATTATGTTTTTTAGCTATCTTTGCAACCCCATAGGGAGTCTTTCCATATTGCGTTTGATAGTCAATGTTTCCCTCTCCTGTAATGACTAAATCTGCATTACATATATAATCTTCTAAATTTGTGGTTTCTATCACTATGTCTATACCTTTTTTAAGTTGGGCATTTAAAAAGGCTACTAATCCGCCCCCAAGTCCGCCAGCTGCTCCCGAACCTGGAGTTTCACCAATGGATATTCCTAATTGGTTTTCAATTATATTTGAATAATGATTTAGATTGCTATCAAGAAGTGAAACCATTTCCTGTGTAGCACCCTTTTGAGGAGCAAAGATACTAGAAGCACCCTTTGGACCATAGAGGGGATTATCAACATCGCAGGCAACTGTAATTGAACAACCGTTAAGTCGCTTATCTAACCCACTAGTATCAATTAACATTAACTTTTCTAAAGCTCCTCCCCCAAAGCCAATGTCATTTCTACCAGAATCTAAAAATTTAACTCCCAGAGCTTTCATCATTCCAAATCCACCATCATTTGTCGCACTACCACCAATACCAATTATGAAGTTTCTACAGCCTTGATCTAGGGCATGTAGTAAAAGTTCACCAGTTCCATAGGTAGTTGTGATAAGAGGGTTTCTTTCTTCTTTAGATAAAAGTGGAAGACCGGATGCTGCGGACATTTCTATTACAGCAGTTTTGTTATCACCAAGAATACCATAAAAAGAATCAATTTTCTTCATTAGTGGATCAAAGACCTTTGTTGAAATTATTTTTCCATTAGTTGCATCTACTAAGGATTGAACTGTACCTTCACCACCATCAGCCATGGGGACTTTTTCTATTTTAATATGACTATATGCTTTATGTATTCCTTTTTCAATTGCATCAGCTACTTCTTTAGCAGTCAAGGAGCCCTTAAAAGAATCAGGAGCTATTACAATTTTCATTAAAATCACCACCATTTTCTAAAATGTTTAACTCTATGATTATTATTACTGCAACCATTATCATATTTTTCAATAGACATTATTTAGCTATCTGAAATTACATATTTTTTTATTTATATTTTATATTATTCAAGTAGAATTTAAAATAGGAATTCTTATATCCTTTATTATAGTGTTGATAGTATAATCAATAATAATATAGATTTCTTATATAATAAATTGCCTTGTTGGGTGTAATTAAAAAGCTTATAATTACATTATAAGAAATAATTATTATTAATTACATATTCTAATTAATAAGTATTGAGGTGCGATTTTATGACAGAGGATAAATTAATGGAAATTATAGAAAGTAACCCAATCATCATAAAAAACATTCCTAACCCTAGCGAAAAGATAAAGATGGCAGCAATTAAAAGAGATGGAATGATGATAAGGTACATAGAAAACCCAACTGAGGAAATGAAGGAATTAGCATTAAAAAGTAGTATTAGAGCTATAGAATTTATAGATAATCCAACCTACGACATGAAAAAATATGCGGTATCAAGGGCATGGAATACTTTGCAATACATTAAGAATCCTTGTGAAGACTTGATTAACATAGGTATTAACCAAAAGGGATGGGCAATAAGATATGCTGAAAACCCAAGTTTAGAAATTGAAAAACTAGCTATCAAAAAAGACTATGATTCCATAAAATACATTAAAAATCCTTGTGAAGAGCTTCAGCTTTTGGCTATAAGCATAAATTATGAAGCTTTAAGGTATATAGATAAGCCTACTTTAAAGGCCGAAATTTTGGCCGTAAAAGAAAATGAATCAGCTATTAAGTTTATAACAAATATTGATGAAAATAAAAAGCTTATACTTTTGAAAAATAATCCTTCGGTAATGAAGTATTTTGTTAAGGATATACCTAAGGAGAAAGTTGAAGAAGCTTTAAAAGAAGTCTTATCTAAAGAACAGGTTGAGGAAAACTATGTGAGAGCTTTTATTAATTGTAATAGTATTAATGAAAAGCAAGGTAATATATCTATGGATAAAATCCTTTTTATTAATAAGTATGGTAGTAAGAAAGCTAGGAAAATAACGGTGGATGAAAAGTTGAAAGTTTAGTAAAGGTACAAAGGAAAGGAAGTGAAACTTTGAGAAGATAAAAATTAACCTCTTCTCAAAGAAAATATATGAATTTTAAAGATACTTTAATTAGTGCAGAAATTATTATTGAAACGGGAGAAGTTCCTTTAATAGTTGGAGAAAGTGGAATAGGTAAAACTGCTTTAGCCAAAGAACTTAGTAAAAAACGAGGATGGAATTTAGTTATTATAGATGGAAACTTGCTAAAGGAGGGAGAAATTGGGGGACTACCAACCATAGAAGAGTATAAAAGCATAGATGCTAATGGAAATTTAGTTAATAAAAAAAGAACTGTTTATGCGGTTCATAGCAAACTTCAGGATATTGATGAGTTTGTAAAAAATGAAGAAGAAGTGCTTTTATTTATTGATGAGATTAATCGTTGTGAGCACACTGTTCAACAGGAACTTATGAATCTGATATTAAATAGAGAAATTAACGGATATAGTTTGGATAATAGGGTGAAAATTTTGGCCGCAATGAATCCTTCAAGTAAATACGGAGAAGATTTTGATTACCAAGTAGTAGATATGGACTCAGCACAGGAAAATAGGTTTGTTTGGCTTTATATGGAAAGTGATACTAAAGCATGGCTCCACTGGGCAATAGAAAAGGGGGTTGAAAATAAAGTAATAGAGTTTATAGCTACCTTCCCAGAATACTTACATAGTAAGGACAGTAATGTTTATGCAAAAGCCACACCTAGAAGCTATGAGAGAGTTTCTAAAATCTGTAAGCTATATAAGGAGAGCAGCAGAGACATTCCTAAAAGAGTGCTTTTTAATATAGTAGCTGGAAACTTAGGTAATAAAATAGCAGAAGAATTTATTTCCTTTAATGAGGAAAATAATAAACCCTTAATCTCCGCTGAAGAAGTGTTTGAAGGGCCGGAGATATCTAAGGAAACTTTACTAAGGATAAAGACAGAAAGTCACACAAGATTATATTTAACTGCTAAAAATCTTCTACATATTTTAGAGTGTGGATATCCCACAGAAAAAGAAATAGAGAGATTTATTAAGTTTATAGAACTTTACCCTGTAGACTTAAGACTTGCATTGATGCAGGATATGAAGTTAAGTTACAACAAGGTTTATAGTTTATCCATAGAAAATGAAGGCTTTGTAAATATGTATTTTGCTGCTTATGATGAAATAAAAGGTTAGGTGGTATAATGGGGAATAAGTTTCATGAATTAAAAGAAGAGCTTTATGAAGTTATTTCGAATGTGCAGTCTGTAGAGGCTATTCCGAGGGATTTTGAAGAGAAATTTTTAAGTCTCATTAACAAAGTAAACTTCTTGCTTATGGAGGATAAGGATAATTTTTATGGTTACTTTCTTCTGCAAATGGGAAGAGCGGTTAAATATGATATTGCATCACCAACTTCAATAGAATTTAAGCAGGCGAAATATGTTATTTATTTTAATCCTTTTATTTATTTAGGTCTTACTACTGAGCAAATGCAAAGTACCATAAAGCATGAAATTCATCATATACTTAGCTTACACTTAATAAGGGCTAAACAACTTAAACATACTTATAGTACCTTAGCAATTAATATGGCCATGGATATAGTTGTAAATCAATACTTAGATTATTTACCTCCTTACGCTACAACCATTGAATGGGTTAATTTAAACTATAATTTAAACTTGAAACCTTATAATTCTATGGAGTACTATGTGAATAAGATTCAAGAAGAGTTAAATTTATTAGAGGAAAATGAAGATAGCGAAGAAGATGATACAAAGGAAAGTGACATTGAAAAGGAGTATGATATTTCTAAAACTCATAATCAATGGGATAAGTCTTTAGAAATTGATGATAAAACTCTTAAAGAATTCACAGAAAAATTTGCAAGTGAAGCAGTAAAAGGTACAATACCAGTTTATTTAAGTTCTATGATAGAGGCTTTAAGTAATGAAAAGGGAGAGATACCTTGGAATATATATTTAAAAAAACTAATGGGAACTTTGGAAAGTAAAAAAAAGAAGACTATAACAAGAAGAAATAGACGACAACCTAATAGATTAGATTTAAAAGGAGAATTGAGGAATCACATAGCTAAAGTAACAGTAGCAATTGATATTAGTGGTAGTATTAGTGACGAAGAATTTCATCAAGCAATGAAGGAAGTATTAAGTATTGTTAAGAATTATAATCATGAGATAACTATTTTAGAGTGTGATACAGAAATAAGAAGAAGTTACAAAATAAAATCAATAAAAGATATAAAGGAAAGAGAAGTAACTGGTGGTGGCACTAAGTTTAGTCCAGTATTCCAATATGTTAATGGTACAGACACTAATATTTTAATATATTTTACCGATGGCAAAGGCGAAGAAAGATTAAAAGCTCTTCCAAAGGCTTATAATACTCTTTGGATAATTTCAGGAAGAGGTGACAAGCTTTCTTTAGCAAATCCTTTTGGAATTGTTAAAAGGCTAAAGAAGGTGGAAATCAGAACAGATACTGTAGATTTATTAGATATAAAAAATGAAGGTTGGTCAATGAATAGTCAACAACCTATGATTTAAAATTATTTATTGTTTTGGAAGGGATACCTTCCTTTTTTTATTTTGTAGAAAAATATGCTTTTAAATTATATATTAGAGAATCAATTCATATAATTAAATGAGTTTTTAAAATTTATTTAAACTTAAAAAAGGAGATGTAGTTATTGTGCTTAAAAGCAGTATGCCTTTAAGGCTTAGGGATACTTGGGCAGAAATAAATTTAGATAATATAATTTGGAATTTCAATGAAGCTAAAAAACTTCTTTTAAAGGAAACAAAAATAGCGGCAGTGTTAAAGGCTAATGCTTATGGACATGGAGCAATTGAAGTTGCAAGAATACTTGTTGACAAAGGGGTAGACTATATAGCAGTTGCCTGTTTATTAGAAGCTATAGAACTGAGAAGAGAGTTTAAGGATATACCTATATTAGTAATGGGCTATACGTCAGAGGAACATCTGCATATAGCCGTAGAATATAATATAACCTTAACTATATTCAGTGCTTTGCAGGGAGAATTACTTTCAAAGATAGCTTCATCTTTAAAAACAATACAAAAAGTTCATATAAAAATTGATACGGGTTTTAATCGATTAGGTTTTAAATGGAGTAAAGATTTGAAAGATATTATAAAAAGTATTTATAAACTTAAAAATATTGAAGTTGAGGGTATATTTACACATCTTGCCCTGGTTAATAGACAGGAAGATGAGAAGCAATTTGATTTATTTCAAAAGGTTATAGAAGAAATAGAAGAAGAGAAAATTCATATTCCTATTAAACATGTATGTGACAGTATTGGAATGGTTAGATATCCTGAGTTTCACATGAATATGATAAGACTTGGGGCATTTCTATATGGAATGAGGCCATCAAGAATTAGTGACAAGTCACCAGTTTTAAAAACCTCTTTAACCTTTAAAACTAAAATTTCTCATATTAAGCATATAGAAAATGGAGAAGGGGTAGGTTATGATTACTCTTTTATAGCAAAGGAAAAGGCAAAAGTTGGTACTTTACCTGTGGGATATGCTGATGGTTACATGAGGTGTCTTTCTAATGCTGGGGAAGTAAGTGTTAATGGTGAAAAGGCTAAAGTAATAGGTAAAATATGTATGGATCAAGCTATGATAGATTTGACTAGCATATCCAATGTAAAAGTTGGAGATGAAGTGGTTCTTTTAGGAGGGCAAGGAGAAAACTTTGTAGATGTGATGGAAGTAGCTGATAAATGCAATACAAATAGAAATGAGGTTTTAAGTGTAATAAGCAGAAGAGTTCCTAGAGTATATATTAAAGATGAAAAAATTATTGGGGAAGTTAATTATTTAATGACTTAGATGGGTTGGAGGTGGAATTTTGGATAAGGATTTATTAAAAAATCAGATAATGAATATGAAACATTGGCTTGTAAGTATTAGAAGAGATTTTCATATGCATCCTGAACTTGGTTTGGAAGAATATAGAACTAGTGATGTAATAAAAAAATATTTAAAAGAAATGAATATAGAATATGAAACTTATGAAGGTCAAACCGCTGTAGTTGGAATAATCTATGGTAAGTTTCCGGGTAAAACTGTTGGCATAAGAGCTGATATGGATGCATTACCTATAACTGAAAGTAATGAGGTATCATACAAATCTGAAAAAGAAGGAGTTATGCATGCCTGTGGACATGATGCTCATGTTACTATGCTTTTAGGAGCTGCAAAAATCTTAAGTACTATGAAAGATGAGCTTCATGGAAATATAAAGCTATTTTTCCAACCTGCAGAAGAAACTGTTGGTGGAGCAGATAGAATGGTGAAGTCAGGATGCATGGAAAATCCAAAAGTAGACTATGTCATCGGTTTGCATGTAATGCCAAATCATCCTTGTGGAATTATTGAGACTAAGTATGGAGCATTAAATGGTGCTAGTGATGGAATTAGCATTACGCTAAAGGGGAAACAAGCTCATGGTGCATATCCTGATTTAGGTGCAGATACCATAGTAATTGCAGGGCAGGTAATCACTGCTCTTCAAACTATAGTAAGTCGAAATGTATCTCCTTTAGATTCTGCGGTGCTAACTCTTGGAACTATAAATGGTGGAGTGAAAGGGAACGTAATAGCTCATGAGGTGAAAATTAGAGGAACTTTAAGAACAATTGATCCTGATACAAGAGTTATGATAAAAGAACGGATAAAATATATCGTAGAGAGTGTAGCAAAGTCCTTTGGGGGAGAAGGGTTTGTAGAAATTGAAGAAGGATATGCAGCACTTATAAATTCTTCAGAGGTTGTAGAGGTGATAATTAATACTGTTAAAGAGAACTTTGGTGAAGGTGCCTTAGTTATTAAGGATAAGCCTAGTCTTGGAGTAGAAGATTTTTCATATTTTATTGATGCTTCAAAAGGGGCTTTTTATCATTTGGGATGTGGAAATGTAGAAAAGAAAATTACTGCGCCACTTCATAATTCTTGTTTTGATATTGATGAGGAGTGTCTTCCACTAGGAGTGCTTGCACACACCTTAATTACGCTTAATCTTTTGAATAAGAAATAGTTATGGATAAAACTCTCAACTCGTAGAGCTTAGCTATGAAGTTTTATTTAATATAAAAGGGAATAATACACATTTTTAATATTAGGGGGATTTTTTATGAAAATATTTATTAGTGCAGACATCGAAGGAACTACAGGGGTTGTAAATTGGGATGAAACAGAAATTGATAAGGAATTTAGCAAATATTTTTGCGAACAAATGACAAGAGAGGTTAATGCTGCTTGTGAAGGTGCTATATCAGGGGGAGCAGAGGAAATTTTCATAAAAGATGCTCATGGACCAGCAAGAAATATTAATCCTTTAAAGTTGCCAGAGAGTGTTAAAATTATGAGGGGATGGGCAAGAAATCCATTAATTATGATGGCAGGACTAGATGAGACCTTTCAAGGGGTTATATTTACGGGATATCACTCAGCAGCTGGAGAAAATGGGAATCCATTAGCTCACACTCTAAATGGGAGCATACAACATATGCATATTAATGGAGAAGTTGCTAGCGAGTTTTTAATAAATGCATATACAGCAGCTTATTATAATGTTCCGGTGTTATTTTTAAGTGGAGATAAAGCCCTTTGTCAGTCAGTGAAAAAACTAAATAAGAATATAAAAACTGTTGCTGTTAGTGAAGGGCTTGGACAGGGATCAATTTCAATTCATCCCAACTTAGCAATAACAAAGATTAAAGAACAAGTATATGAAGCTGTGAAAGATGATTTATCAAAGTATATTATTGAGCTTCCAAAGTTTTTCAGTGTAGAAGTTAAGTTCAAAGATCACTTTATTGCATACAAGGGTGGGTTTTATCCAGGAGCAACTCATGTAGATGCTAAAACCATTAAGTATGAAGCAGAGGACTATATGGATGTGCTTAAATTTATATTCTTTGCGGTGAACTAAGGTAATCTTTTGAGTTTGAAAAGGGGATGGGAAAGGTGATAAAACCTAAACAATTAAAAAAAGGTGATACCATAGGAATAGTGGCACCAGCAAGTCCAACAAGGAAGCCTAATAGTATTGAAAAATCTATCAAAGTTTTAGAGAGCCAAGGATTTAATGTAGTAGTTGGACAGAGTTGTAGAGAAAAGCATGGGCATTTATCAGGCAACGATGAATTGAGAGCAAGAGATATTAATCAAATGTTCAGGGACAAAAATATTCACGGAATTTTTTGTATTAGAGGAGGTTATGGTGCACCTAGAATACTAGATATGCTAGATTATGATAATATAAGGAAAACTCCAAAAGTTTTTCTTGGTTATAGTGATATTACAGCTATTCATATAGCCTTAAATCAAATTTGTAATTTAATAACTTTCCACGGACCAATGACGGTTTCTGATATGATAGAAGACTTTGATGAGTTTTCAAAAGAAAGTTATTTAAAGGCAATTAGCTCTATAGTACCCTTAGGCAAACTTTTTAACCCTGAAGGAATAGAAATTAAAAGTTTAAATTCAGGAAGTGCAAAGGGGAAAATAGTGGGTGGAAACTTATCTTTAATAGCTTGCACCTTAGGAACACCTTTTGAAATAGATACAAAAGGAAAAATACTACTAATAGAAGATATAGGCGAGTTTACTTATTCAATAGATAGAATGCTTACCCAACTTAAATTAGCAGGGAAATTTGAGGATTGTAATGGTATAATTCTTGGAGACTTTAAAGATTGCAAACCAGAACACGAAGGTTATGGACTTTCCTTACTTCAAGTATTTAAGGATATTATAGCTCCTGCAAACAAACCAACAATATATAATCTTATGGCAGGGCACTGCTCTCCTAAAATAACTATACCACTGGGAGTTGACGCTATTGTTGATGGAGATGATTGTAGTTTAACTATAATAGAAGCTGCAATGATATCATAAGAAAATAGTAACAGAATAAATTGTTAAAAAAGGCTGCAGGTGATATTTGCAGCCTTTCTTACAACCTTAAAAATATGAATTATTAATGAGAAAATACTTATAAAACTATTTCATCGAAAAGAAGATTATCACAAAATATATTTCTTATTATATCTAACTTAGCTCTATCAAAATTCTTAAAAGATTCTAGGGCTGAAGATTTATTGTGATAAACCTTCCAATAACCACATAATAGAAATGGTTTATCAGGATTAGTTATAAAAGTTTTTACATCTTCAAGGGGGAAGTCTAAAAAAATCCCTAGTTCATGAGGACAATTCATAATATCATATCTGTTTTTTAAAGTTATAAGATAATCATTTAAAGAACCTTCAAGGTTATAGCCATACTGAGAAAGAAACTCTGATACCTCTCTATTGCTAAGTTTCTTTTCAAGGAGTTTTTCGTCATAGAACAGTATTGCAATATAATTTTTAGCCTCTCTAAGTTCAAAAGCCTTTACACTTAATTCCTTTAAAATTTCATCTTTATATATATACCAATTTTTCTTTGTATTTCTATCATAATTACATAGAGTAACAGTACTTGCAGCCTTAAGGCCTTTTAAAGTAGGAGCGCAATTATAAGCAATTACACTTTTCATATAATCTTTCTCACTTAAAGTAGTTAAAGCACTTCTAAAAGCTTTTAAAATAGTTCTCATAATAACCACTTCTCCTATAATTTGATTTTAAATTATTATAAATACAACTTTGACAGAATTATTTATTTTAGACTTAGAGTACTTTTTTCAAATCTCTAAAGGAAATGAGCCACCTCTTAGTATGAGGATCTTCAATTTTATTTCTTATAGGACATTAAAATCTCTTACATGTAGTATGTGTTTTCAATAGAATTTCTATGTTTTTTTTATTAAATTTTGAGAACATAATTATAAAAAACTTTAGTTAGAAAAGTTTGGTAGACTTCTAATAACCTTGATAAGTTCTAATTATTAATAGTAAAATAGAAATAAGTATGACTGTAAGATAGGATGGTGAAAATGGAGCGAGTGATTCTACATGTAGATATGGACGCTTTTTTTGCAGCTGTAGAGGTTATGGATAATCCGACTCTCAAAGGGAAGCCAGTTATAGTTGGAGGTACTTCAGAAAGAGGAGTTGTAGCCACTTGTTCCTACGAGGCTAGAAAATTTGGTGTAAGGTCTGCAATGCCTACTTATATAGCAAAAGAAAAATGTCCACATGGGATTTTTATACACCCAAAACATTATAGGTATGAAGAAGTTTCCAATGAAGTATTTAAAATTCTCTATTCTATTACAAAAAAAATAGAGCCAGTTAGTATTGATGAGGCTTATTTGGATATAACTGATTTAAAAGAAAGCCCAGAAATAATAGCCTCTAAGATAAAATATAAGGTAAAAAAATCCTTAGGTCTAACAATTTCTATTGGAATCTCTTACAATAAGTTTTTAGCAAAGCTTGCTTCTGATTGGAATAAGCCTAATGGCCTTAAAATTATAAGTAGAGATATGGTTCCTAAGATTTTATTTCCTTTGACCTTAAGCAAGGTTCATGGCTTAGGGCAAAAGTCGGTAAAAAAACTAAATAATATTGGAATATTCAATGTGGAGCAGTTATATAATCTTCCCAAAGAATTATTTTATGAATACTTTGGAAAATTTGGTGGAGAAATATATGATAGAATTAGAGGAGAAGACAATCGACAAGTAGTAACCTTTAGGGAAAGAAAATCTGTTGGAAGGGAAACTACATTAAAAAGAAATACTCAAGATAAGGAAGAACTAAAATTGTATATTAAAGCTTTTTCTTCCCATATTGAGGAGTATTTGTTGGATAATAATCTCAGTGGAAAGACCCTAACCTTAAAACTTAAAACAGCTTCTTTTGAAAATCATACAAAGAGCAAAACCTTAAGTAAATACATTTCTTTAAAAGATGAAATTTATGAAGAAGGCTGTAAAATAATTGAAGAGTTAGAATTAAAAGAAGACATAAGACTAATTGGTATTTCTATAACTTCATTAATAACCAATGAAATTCAACAATTAACATTATTTTAAGTATGTATATAAGTTGTAACAGTATTCCTACATTACTTAATAAATTAAAAGCAATTTATATAAAAGAGAATGCAAAAATAGGCTTATTATTAGTGTAGTTTCTTTATGTCATTCTACTTATATTAGAGGAGAAAGTATTTTATTAATTCATAAATAAGGGCTTTATCATTAAAAATATATGGAACATGAAAATCTCCACATACTTTTAGTGATAAAGCCCATAAATTTATTGATTATTGATTGAAACCTTTATGAATAGCATGTCTTCTAGAAAGTAAGGTGAATAATATAAGAGCAAAAATCCCTCCAGTAATACCAGTTATAAGTTGGGGAGTGCTCATCATTATTGCAAGTTTAGCTAACACTTTTCCAGGAATGTTAACTCCAAACAAGGTAACTAACTTAGAAGCAGAAATACTTAGGAATAAATATTTGCCAAATGAACCAAGAAGAACACCTATGTAATTACCAAACTTAAACTTTGATACAGAATAAAATAGAATCACATAAATAATGTTACCCAAGATAATAAATGGAATGAATGGTGCCATAGGTGGAAGCAATTGTCCAACTGTCCAAGCAAGAATGGGTGTAAGAACACCTGTTAATGCTCCCCACTTTATACCACATAATATAGTTGTAAGGATCAAAATTGAATTTATAATTGGGCCAACTAAGAATTGATTAATTTGTGGAAAATTTCGTCCTAAGAATTGAATAACTATAGCTACGGCTAAAAGCATTGATGTTATTACAAGATTTTTTGTCTGTAGTTTTGGCATGGTTAACCCCCATTTAAAATTATTTATTTATTTTATATAGTAATATTATACATAAAAACCCTGAGTTTGGCTATTATGGGCATAACTAGATCTAATTTCATAAAACTTTAATTAAAGTAGATTTTTTATAAAGTTTACAATGGTTGAAGTTAAAAGTAAAAAATACTTATTCCAAATGTTAAATTTATACACTATAATAAAGTTATGCCGAAAATCAACATGATCTTCTAGTGTGAGCTAGAGTTATAAATATATGGTAATAGCTTGAGAATGGGAGTTAAGGATTCAACAAATAGTTTTAACTCATGAAAATAAATCATAATTAGGTTGTTTTTTAAAGCAATAAAGATTATAGAACTTACTTGGTATGAAAGAGGGGAAGAATATGAAAAATAAAGCGAGGTTTTACCAAATCCTATCGAGAATATTTATTGGATTTTTATTTATTGGTGGATTTGCTACTTTTGTGATATATGATAAAGGAATAAGTAGCACAGCTTATTATTTCACTGTGATATTAGCTTTGCTGTCAGCAGCTTTAGCTTACTATTTTCACAAAAAGTATAAAAGAACTATTAGTGTTATATTTCTTAAGGAGAACTGGCCAAATACCATAAAAAGAAAAGTTAATCTTGAAGATGTAAAAAAGTATTTTTCTTTTATAAAGAAAGAAAAACCGGATACTTATTTTATAGATGATCAAACTTGGACAGACTTAGATATGAATGATGTGTTTTTAAAAGTTGATAATAGTATAACAACACCAGGACAACATTTACTATATACCATTTTAAGGAGCCCATTATTTCAGGAAAGTAAACTTAAAGAAAGAGATAAGATAATTGAATATCTTAAAGCAAACACCAATACTAGAGAGAATCTTCAGGTTGCTTTATTAGATTTAGGAATGCAAAGAAATGGAAACATCCTAGAACTGTTTAATAAGGAAAAGGTTAATACAAAATTTAAGATTCTTTATGACTTTTTAGGAGTAATGCCTTTATTAATTTTGCCTTTTTATTTTGTGTATGGATCAGCAATACTGTTACCCTTTATAGCTATGTACTTTATTAATACCTATATTCATTATAATATAGGTAGAAAAATTGTTGATGGTGTTAATTCTATTTCGTATCTTGGGAATTTAATTGTAGTAAGTAAAGAGATAGCTAAAGATAATAATGAAGAACTGAAAAGTTATATTGAAGAGCTAAAACTTAACTTAAGAGATATAAAAGGAATTGGTAAGCACTCAATCAATATCAATAGGGTAGAGGGCTTGGATGTTATCGGAGATTATGTAAATGTACTGTTTTTAACTAAACTGCGTTCATATTACAAAGTTGTAGATAAAATTTATGATTACAATGAGAATATAAAAAATATTTATAGGATTGTGGGAGAATTAGATAGTTTAATCTCTATAGCCTCTTATAGAGAAAGGGCAAAAAGTTACTCAAAGCCTGAATTTGTGTACAAAGAAAATTCTTTAAAGTTAGTAGATGCAGTACACCCCCTAATTGAAAGTCCAGTTTCAAATTCAATTAGTATTGATAAAAGCGGTATTATTTTAACTGGGTCCAATATGTCAGGTAAATCTACTTTCTTAAGAACTGTAGCTATAAATGCACTCTTTGCTCAGACCATATATACTACCTTAACCAAAGAATATAAGGGAAGCATGTTTAAGCTTTTAACCTCCTTAAGCCCAGAAGATAGCGTAAAAAAGGGAAAGAGTTATTACTTGGGAGAAGCAGAAGCCCTTCTTCGAATTTTAAATTCCTTTGAAGAGGATATAACTACTCTTGCCATGATTGATGAGATATTTAGAGGAACTAATCCAGTAGAGAGAATTAGTGCTTCTGCTGAAGTGCTTCAGTATATATCTAAAAATAATGCTTTAGCCCTAGTTGCAACTCATGATTTAGAATTAACAGAGATGCCTAATGATAATTATCACTGCTATTACTTTAGTGAGGATGTAGATGATAAGGAAGGATTAAAATTTGATTATACTATTAAACCAGGAGTTTCTCCTACGAGAAATGCTATTAAGTTATTAAAATTTATTGGTTATCCTAATGAAATTGTAGAAGGAGCTAATGAGAGAATTAATAATCTAGTAAATAAGAAAATTCAAATATAATAAATGCAAGAGGGATAATATGAAATTTAATAAAGAAGAATTAATAGAAATCTTAAATGACTTAAAGTTAGAAGAAGAAATAGACTTGTTGGATATACCTCAATTGGATTTGTATATGGATCAGGTTATACAGTTATTTGAAAATAATCTTTCACATTCGAAGAGAAATAAGGAAGATAAACTTCTCACTAAAACCATGATTAACAATTATACGAAAGATAAGCTTTTAATGCCCGTTAAAAATAAAAAATATACTAGAAATCATGTGATTTTAATGATATTAATATACAACTTAAAACAAAGTCTTTCTATAAATGATATTAAAGTATTATTCAACAATATAGTAAGTAATCTTCAACAAGAGGAAAACTCACAAATAGACCTGATAGAATTCTATAATAAATTTATGAAAGTGAGAAAAGAGCAAATTATTAGTGAAGAGACTTTCTTGAATCAAATGATATGCAAAGTTGAGGAGGTATCAAGTGAAGGAGATAACAAAGATTACGAAAATATACTCTTAGCTGTGCTTACCTTAATAAATTCAGCAAACATTCAAAGAAGAGTTGCTGAGAAGATAATTGATAAGTATTTTATGTAGTCTTTATAAAATAAAAATTTCAAGAACAAGGTTAATTTGTTCATTTTGAAAAAAACTAAGGAAGTTCATAGAATAAGTTAATTTAAAACTTTAGTTTCCTATAGATTAGTAAATAAACAAAAATAAAGCTGTTTTAGTAAAGAGGGCTCTTGTATTAAGAGCCTAACACTAAAGCAGCTTTTTATGTTAATTAGGTAAAATAAGTTTTACAAGTTGTAAATGTAAAATTAAAACTAAAGACTTTTAAATAAAAAATTTTAATGAAAAATAAAAATAGTAATATTTTAATGTTTATTAAAATACTATTAATTATGGTAACAAAGTTTGGTGACCATAATTAATAAGAATCCATATGTAATTTAAAGTTTTTGAATATAGCTCTTATAAGCTTAAGAGTTATATATATTTTAAAATTATAAGGGGGTAAAAAAATGAAATCAAAAAAGTGGCTTAGCATGCTGCTAATAGCAACTATGGTGGGGACATCATCTCTTGCATTTACAGGCTGTAAGAAGGACAAGGCTCCAGAACCAAATTCCGGTACTGATAATAAACCAAGTCCAACAGAAACAGTAAAAAGAGATGAAAACCAATTCTTGAAATTAGTTTTCATTGAGCCAGAAACTCTTGATCCAAATGAAGCAGCAGATACAAGTTCTTTTACAGTAATTAATGCAACTCAAGAAGGTCTTGCAAGAGTTAAAGTTGTCAATGAAGAAGATAAAATAGAACCTGCTGGAGCTAAGAGTTGGGAGGTTTCTCCAGATGGATTGGTTTGGACTTTCCACTTAAGAGAAAACCATAAATGGAGTGACGGAGTACCAGTTACAGCACAACATTATGTAGACTCCTTCAAAAGATTGCTTGATAAAGATAAGGCTTTCCCTTATGCATATTTTGTATATGAAATAAAAGGTGCTAGAGCATACAACGAAGGCACAGGAAAGGCTGAGGATGTAGGGGTTGTTGCTAAGGATGATAAAACCTTACAGATAACCCTTGAAAGACCTACACCATATTTTGAGAAAAAACTAAACTTTACAGCCTTCTTCCCAATAAGACTTGATGTAATAGAAAAAGGTGGAGAGAATTGGAAGACTGATCATACAAAGCAAGTTTATTGTGGACCATATAAAATTAAAGATTGGGTAAGAAATAATAGTATTTCTTTTGAAAAGAATACAGACTATTGGGACGCTGAAAATGTTTACGTAAAAACAATAGAAATGAATGATATCCAAGAATTCTCAACTCAAGCTCAATTATTCGAATCTAAGGAATTAGATGTTACTGGAGCAAGACAAGAGTATATTGAAAAATGGACAGAAAAGGCTAAAAAGGGTGAATTTGTTGCAGGAGTTGGGGACGTAGCAACTTCTAACTATGTTGGGTTCAACAACGAAGGTGGACCAAGTGGAATAATGAAAAATAAAAAAGTAAGGCTTGCTTTTGCAATGGCTTTTGATAGAGAAGAGTATTTAAAAACATTACTTGGAAGATATACTCCAGCTTATGGGTGGGTACCAAAAGCTCTACACTCTAATAAAGATATATACAGAGATGTTACTAAAGAACAGTTAAAGGATATGGCAACAGAATATGTTAACAAGCCAGAAAAAATACAAACTTTACTTAAAGAAGGACTTAAAGAACTTGGAAAGGATACAAGTGACTTAAAGAACATAAAAGTTAAGTTTGTAACCTATGGTGATACTGCAGCTTCGAAACAATCGCAAGAGTGGTGGGAGCAACAGTTTGAAAAGAATTTAGGAATCGACTTACAAGTTGAAGTTTTGGGTAACTATACACTATGGAAACAAGCCATAGATGATATGAAATATGATATTATGACTTACGGTTGGGTTGGAGATTTTGACGATCCTATTAACTTCCTTGATATGTGGGTTTCTAATAGCGGAAATAATGGAGTTAAATTCAGTAATGCTGAGTATGACAAGATTGTTAAAGAACTTGATAATGAGGCAGATCCTGCAAAGAGATTAAAACTATATCAAAGACTTGAAGAAATATTAGTTAAGGAAGAGGCTGGTATAGCACCATTGTACTATGGTGATACAAGAAGATTCCTACAAAACTATGTTAAAGACTTTATGTATCCAAAGTTTGGGCCAACTTACGAGTGGAGATGGGCTTATACTGAGGGCAGATAGCAGCAATTGTATGCACATGGGTTCATTAGAAGCCATGTGCATTATTTAAAACAAGGGATTTACTTATTATAAAGGAGGGAAATTTATGGTTGGATATACAATCAGAAGATTTTTAGAAATGCTATTGACACTTCTTATCATAGCAACTGCTACTTTCTTTCTATTAGAAGCTGTACCTGGTGATCCACTAACTCAAAAGGTTCAAAAACTACCCCCAAACATAAAGGCCGCAATGTATGAAAAATATGGATATGATAAACCAGTAGGTGACAGATATATCAAAGCTATGGCAGGTATAATGAAGGGTGATTTTGGACAATCAATAGTTTACCCTGGGCAGACAATGAAAACCATAATAAAACAAAAACTACCTGTATCTGCAAGGCTTGGAATACAACAAATGGTGGTGGGATTAAGTCTAGGAATTTTACTAGGAATTTTAGCAGCTATGAAAAGAGGCACTTGGATTGATTACTCAATTATAACAACTGCAATATTGTTTATTTCTATTCCATCCTTTGTTTTTGCATTAGGACTTCAAAAAGTTTTTGCAGGAGAGCTTGGATGGTTCCCAGTAATAGGTTGGCCAAAGGGTAAAGACTTATGGTTTGGTGGTTGGAAGTATACCGTATTACCAACTTTAGCTGGTTGCTTTGGTTATATTGCAGGTTATTCTAGACTATTAAAAACATCCATGCTAGACATCATTAATCAAGATTATGTGCTAACTGCAAAATCAAAAGGACTTTCAGGAAAAAGTATTATTTTTAAGCATATATTAAGAAACTCAATGATTCCAATAATAACAAATCTTCCTTTAACTATAGCAATGTGTATAACAGGATCTTTCTTTATAGAGAGAGTATTTTCAATACCAGGTCTTGGACTTTATTATATAGGAGCGGTAAGTGGTCAAGATCTTCCAATAGTAATGGGTGAAACCATCATACTTACTGGAATTTATGTAATATGCTTATTTGTTACTGATATTTTATACCCAATAGTAGACCCAAGAATAAGAATTACAGGTGGAAAGAGATAGGAAGGGGGAAAGCTTACAATGGAAGAGTTAAAAAGAGAAGAATTTGAAGTTATTGGTTGTGATGATGCAGATGCAGATATGATTAATAGGCCCAATATAACTTATTTTCAAGATGCTTGGAGAAGGCTTAAGAAAAATCCAGTGGCAATGTTTGCTTTAGGATTATTAATTTTTTTAACTGTTATGGTTATAGTGGGACCCTATATCAGCGGGAAAGAGTTTCTAGTAGTGGATCCAAGTAAAAAAAATTTATCCCCATCTAGTGAGTACTGGTTTGGTACTGACATATTAGGAAGAGATTTATTTTCAAGACTTTGGCTCGGTGGACGAATCTCTATAGCTATTGGGCTTGTAGCAACTGCAATACAAGTAATCATAGGATGCTTTTATGGTGGAATAATGGCATACTTCGGAGGCTGGGTAGACGAAGTTATGATGAGAATCATAGAAGTTATCACTAGTATTCCTGGATTACTTTTAACCATATTAATGATGGTAGTTTTAGGAAATAGTATTGGAACTTTAATTATCGCACTAACTATTACTGCTTGGTGTGGAACTGCCAGAATGATAAGGGGACAATTAATGCAACTTAGAGAAAGTGAATATGTACTTGCCGCTCAAGTTTTAGGGGCTTCACCTACAAGAGTAATAGTTAAACACTTGATTCCTAATACCATTGGAGTACTTATATTAAATATTGCTTCAAGTATACCAGGTTATATTTTTGGAGAAGCTTCTTTAAGTTTCCTAGGTATAGGACTTCAACCTCCAAATACTAGCTGGGGTGTTTTAATATCCTATGGACAACAAGCGATGGAATTTTATCCATACCAATTAATATTCCCATGTATAGCGCTTTGTTTAACAGTTTTAGCCTTTAATATACTTGGAGATGGGTTAAGAGATGCCCTAGATCCAAGGCTTCGTCAATAATAGGAGGGATGAACTATGGAAAAACAATTAGTAGTAAATAATTTAAAAGTATCATATCATACCTATGCTGGTGAAGTACAATCTGTTAGGGGTATGTCCTTTGATGTAAACAAAGGAGAATGTGTTGCTATAGTTGGAGAATCAGGTTGTGGTAAAACAGTTACTTCAAAAGCCATAATGGGATTAATTCAATCTCCTCCAGGTGAAATAAAAAAGGGCAGTGAGATAATATTTAATGGAAAGAACTTATTGGAGTTTTCTGAAAAGCAGTGGGAGGAATTTAGAGGTGGAGAGTGTAGTATGATTTTCCAAGATGCACTAACAGCTCTGAACCCTACTATGAAAGTTGGCAAACAAATTGCAGAAAACTTAATTATTCATAGAGGCATGAAAAAAGAAGAAGCTATAAAAGAAGCTATAAAAATGTTGGATTTAGTTGGTATTCCTAATGCAGATAAAAGGGTGCAACAATATCCTCACCAATTCTCTGGAGGTATGAGGCAAAGAGTTATGATTGCCATAGCTCTAGCATGTAATCCAAGTATACTTATTGCGGATGAGCCAACCACCGCCTTGGATGTAACTATCCAAGCTCAAATCATAGATATAATAAAAAATCTTCAGCAAAAAATGGGAACTGCAGTAATTCTTATAACTCATGACCTTGGGGTAGTAGCAGACTTAGCTAATAGAATATTTGTTATGTATGCTGGAAAACTTGTTGAAAAGGGGACTTTTGAAGAGATATTCTATAGCCCTAAGCATCCGTATACTTGGGCTCTTTTGAAAGCAGTTCCAAGGCTTGATAATGATGAAAAGGAACAATTAGTATCTATCCATGGAACTCCACCGGATTTGATTGCACCTCCAAAGGGATGCGGATTTGCCCAAAGGTGCCAGTACTGCATGAAGATTTGTACAACCAAAGAACCACCAATTTTCAAATTTGGGGATGAGCATACTGCAGCATGTTGGCTTCATCACCCAATGACTCCAAAATTAGACTTACCTTTTGAAGTAGGAGGTGCTCTATAATGGATAAAAACAATAATCCAGTAGTAATGGAAGTAAAGAATCTAAAAAAGTATTTTAAAATTGGGAAAAAAGGTATATTAAAAGCTGTAGATGATGTGAGCTTTATTATAAGAGAAGGAGAAACCTTAGGACTTGTAGGAGAATCGGGTTGTGGTAAAACCACCTGTGGAAGGACTGCTATAGGAATGTATGCGAAAACAGAGGGGTCAGTTATTTACAAGGGTAAGGAAGTTCATTCTTTAACAGGTAAAGAAAAAAAAGTATTTTCTAAAGAAGTTCAGACAATATTTCAGGATCCATATGCATCTTTAAATCCAAGAATGACAGTAGGAGATATTATTGCAGAAGGCATTGATATTCATGGCATAGCAAAAAATTCAAAAGAAAGAATAGAAAGAATAAATAACTTATTAAAACTTGTAGGACTTAATAAAGAGCATGCAAATAGATTTGTACATGAGTTTTCAGGGGGGCAAAGGCAAAGAATTGGAATAGCAAGAGCTCTTGCGGTAGAACCGAAATTTATAATGTGTGATGAACCAATTTCTGCTCTTGATGTATCCATACAGGCTCAAATTGTAAATCTTCTTATGAATTTACAGAAAGAAATGGGCTTGACCTATCTATTTATTGCTCATGACCTTTCAATGGTTAAGCATATATCGGATAGGGTTGCAGTTATGTACCTTGGTGCTATGGCTGAACTTACTGAAAGTAAGGAACTCTATAAAAACCCACTTCATCCTTATACTCAAGCTTTATTATCAGCAATACCAATTCCTGACCCATATGTAGAGAGATCAAGACAAAGAATTATGCTAGAAGGTGATGTGCCAAGTCCAATAAATCCACCACCAGGATGTAGGTTTAGAAAAAGATGTAAATATGCAACTCCTAGATGCGCTGAAGAAATGCCACTTCTTAAAGAAGTTGGAGTGAATCATTTTGTAGCATGTCATCTATATTAATTAGTATAACTACTTTGATAAAACCTCACAAATTTTATAATATAGGAAGGTATAGCAATGGATAAAATTATAGATCTTATAAAGGATATAATAAAATCACTTATTGTAGGTTCCACTGTCTCTTTTGTTTTAGTAGTACTATCTGGAATAGGCAGTTTCTTATTTAGTCATGGCAATATAATAACAATATTAGATACAATAAAGAATACTTTGTTTTTTATTGGTGCCATGGGGTTGTTTGTTTGCGCAGGATTTATAGCTAAAAGAGAATCTAGAAGGCCCTTGAGAAATAAAAATGCATGGAAGGAACAATTTAAAGTAATTCACTTTCCTAGTGTAATTGGGATTATTGATATCACTATTTTATTTGCAGGAGTACTATTTGATAGAGTAATATTTTATTTGTAAAAGTGGCTGACTAAAATACCCTAGAAGTTTACAGGAAAATTTCTAGGGTATGTTACTGTAAACATTACAAATTAGAATTTTGAATTTTTACGATTATACCTGAACTAATAAAATACTATATAAGTTTTAATTAAGAAAAGAATTAGTGAAGATTATTTTTTAGAAGCTAGTTATAACTAGGGACAATATTACAATTATATATGCAAAGATTGTAAATTTATCAGAACTATGGCGATTATTCGTAAAAATATTTTACAATTAAAAACTAAAATAAATAAATCCTAAATATTTACTTTCTTTGCTGGTATTGCTATACTAAGGATATTGACAAATAGAAAATCAACTTTTTAGGAGGAAATAGAATGATTAATAAGGAAAGAATTACTAATGAGTTCTTAAAGTATGTACAAATTGATAGCCCAACTCAAAAAGAAGGTAAATTTGCCAAGTTTATTTCTGAAGAACTTACAAAATTAGGATTAGAAGTTTACATAGATGGTGCTGGTGAAAAAGTAGGTTCTGATACAGGAAATGTTATTGCAAAACTTAAAGGTACTAAAAATGTACAACCTATATTATTTAGCTGTCATATGGATACAGTTTCTCCAGGAGAGGGAATTAAACCTATAATAAAAGATAATGTAATATATAGCGATGGAACCACAATCCTTGGTGGAGATGACAAAGCTGGAATAGCAGCTATTTTAGAAGCTATAAAAGTAATCAAAGAAAACAACATAGAGCATGGACCTATTGAAATAGTATTTAGTATTTATGAAGAAGGTGGCCTTTTCGGTGCTAAAAACCTTGAATATGATAAGATAGCTTCAAAACTTGCCTTTGTACTAGATAGTGGCGGAGACATTGGAGAAATAGTAATAAAAGGACCAGCTCAAGATAAAATAGATGCAAAGATTATTGGTAAACCTGCTCATGCTGGAGTTGCACCTGAAGAAGGCATAAGTGCTATTCAAGTAGCTGCTTCTGCAATCAGCAAAATGAACTTATTGAGAATTGATGAAGAAACTACGGCTAATATTGGAATGATTAATGGGGGAAAAGCAACTAATATTGTTTGTCCTGAAATCATTGTAAATGCTGAAGCAAGAAGTTTAAATAGTAAAAAGTTAGATAAGCAAACTGCTCATATGGTACAATGCTTCGAAGAAGCAGCAAGGGAATATGGTGCAAAAGTAGAAGTAACTACTGAAAGAATGTATGGACCATTTATTGTAGCTGAAGATGATGAAGTTGTAAAGCTTGCAAAAAAAGCTTGCTCAAATATGGGAGTAACAACAAGCCTTAAAGCAACTGGTGGTGGCAGTGATACTAACATTCTAAACGGAAATGGAATTAAAGCTGTAAATTTAGCAATCGGAGAAAGAAAACCACACACATTAGAAGAACACCTAAGAATCGAAGATCTTGTAAAAAGTGCTAACTTAGTTATGGAAATAATAAAAGCAGTTGAATAAGTTATAAGAAATCTGAAAGCGTAAAGAAGAAAGCTCTTTACGCTTTTTATAATGTGTGAAAATTTCATATACTAATGCTCGGTAATGTGATCTTTAGTTGAAGGTAGAAAGCAAATATTCATATTTAATTGGATTAGACTTTTGGAGAAAGTTTCTGAAGAATAGTAAGACTGTTTTGTGAATAAACCTTTAGAGAGTCGAATATTTTTAGTCACGAAATAGTTTGTCATATTACCTTATAAGTGGTAATATAATAATGAAGTCAAAATATTAAGTAAATAGTTTTTAAAAGGGGGAAGACTTATGTTGTTAAATCAATTGACACAGACCTTTGGTGTAAGTGGCTATGAGAAAGAAGTAAGGGAAGTTATTAGAGAAGCTGTAAAGGATTATGCAGATGAAATAACTATAGACCCACTTGGAAATCTTATAATTTATAAAAAAGGTGTTGGGGAAAATAAGAAAAAAATAATGGCAGCTGGACATATGGACGAAATAGGTTTTCAAGTCATTAAAGTTGATGATAAGGGTTTAATAAAGGTAAGAGGTTTAGGTGGAATTCCTGTTCCAGCAACAGTTATGAATAGAGTTCAATTTAGAAATGGGACAATTGGAATAGTTTCTAGTACTGTTAAAATCGAAGATATTAAAAATGACATTAAAAAGTTATATATAGATATTGGAGCTCAGTCTAAAGAAGAGGCATTAAGGTATGTAAAAGTAGGTGATGTAGCTTCATATGTTGGAGAGTACTTAGAATTAAAAGATAGCAATGTTACTGGAAAAGCGCTAGATGATAGAATAGGCTGTTATATAATGATTGAGGCTTTAAAAAAAATAGAAAAACCTTATAATGATTTATACTTTGTATTTACAGTACAAGAAGAAGTAGGACTAAGAGGGGCAACTGTAGCTGCTGAGAGAATAAATCCAGATTTAGGAATAGCCCTTGATGTTACTGTAGCAAGTGATTTTCCCAATGCTCCTGAAGTAAGCAATAGCTTAGGTGGAGGAACTGCTGTTAAGGTATCAGATGGATCAGTAATATGCAATGAATATTTAGTAGAAGAAATGGTAAAATGTTGTGAAGAAAACAATATAAAGTACCAACTTGATGTAATTGATGGTGGTGGTACTGATGCAGGTGCAATAAACAGATCTAATTTTGGTGTAAGAGCAGCAGGCATATCAGTGGCTACTAGATATGTGCATGGGCCAAATTGTTTTGTCAATATGAAGGACACAGAAGCATCAATAGAACTTTTAAGTAAATATGTGAATAGAGAGTTTATATTTGAATAAAATCTAAAATAAATTTAAAAGGTTAGTAGGAAGACTACTAACCTTTTATTAATATTTCGAAAATTGGAAAGTGAAAGCAGGTAATTAAATACACAGGCATATTCATATAGCTAAGACTACAATAAGAAATGTTGCAGATAAATAAGTTTTTTGTTTTGGTATAATTTTAAAAGAAAAGTAATAATATTATAGTGTAGACAAAGATTACAGTATAAATGTTTATGTGGTACTAAGAAAAGTAGAGTTTATAAATGTTAGCAATGGAAATCTTAAAGCTGAATTTAAATAATAGAATTACTAAGGAATAAATGCTCTTGAAATTAGAGTGTTTATTCCTTAACTGTTTTTTAGGGTTTAGAATTTGATATAGTTTTAATTTTATGTTTAGGAGGATTACATGGAAAAAAATAATTATTTAAATTTGTTAAATGAGAGATTTAAAAGACACTTTCAGGTGAAAAGCAACCAACTTATTTTAGGAGAAAACATTGATATTTATGCAAGGTACAGCGAGACTACAGGGAGAACCTTCATAACGCAAAAAGATATTATTGATAAATTTGAGGTGAATGAATATTGTTTCATTAAGACATTAGAAGGAGCTAATTTGGATACTCTTCAAAGCTTTACTGAATTCTTAAAACTGTTAACTTTAGATTTTGTAAAACCACACAAGGAACATAGAAGCACAAATATAACAGGTGTGTTGGTTTGTGAAGAATCAATAAGTAAAGACATTGAGCTCTTTGTAAAGAAGTTTAAGTATAGTAAGTATTATAAGTTTTATTTGCAGGGATACAGTGATGTTAGATTAATAGTAGTAGATTTATCTAATAAAATTGCTGTGGCTAATAAAAAGGGAGAATCTGTTAAAAAGGTGTATTCACCTGCACCTTAAAATAAATTTATGAGGGGGCAATTATATGAATTCATTACTACTTATTCTTGGAGCTGTGATAATTTTTATTGTGGCTTATGTTACCTATGGAGCTTGGCTTGCGAAGGAATGGGGCATAGACCTAAATAGAAAAACACCAGCTCATACAAAGTACGATAATGTGGATTACGTACCAGCAGATGCTAAGGTTCTTTTAGGACATCATTTTTCTTCAATTGCAGGAGCAGGTCCCATTACAGGACCAATCTTAGCATCAATCTTTGGGTGGCTACCAGTGTATTTATGGATAGTTATTGGAAGTGTTTTTGTTGGTGGAGTTCATGATTTTGGATCTTTATTTGCGTCTATAAGGCACGAAGGGAAATCCATTGGGGAAATTATTCATACAACTTTAGGAACAAAAGGTAAGAAGCTATTTAATATTTTTGCTTGGGCAACTTTAATACTAGTTGTGGCTGCTTTTACGGATATTTGTGCTTCAACTTTTGCTTATAATCCTAATGATCTTACAGGAGCACAAGCAGGAACCGCATCTATATTATTTATATTTTTAGCTATGCTATTTGGTTTTTTTGTTTACAGAAAGGGTGCTAAACTAAGTCTTGCTACAGTAGCAGGGGTTCTGCTATTATTCATCTGCATTTGGATTGGATATAAATATCCATTTATTAAACTTTCAAAGATGGGATGGAATGTTGTACTTATAATTTATATCTCTTTAGCTTCTATACTACCAGTTTGGATACTGTTACAACCTAGAGATTATCTATGCTCTTTTCTATTATACGCAATGCTTGCGGGTGGATTAATTGGAATATTTGTTACACACCCAAGTATGGAAATACCTGCTTTTGTAGGATTTACAGTTAAAAATCAGACGTTATTTCCATTCCTATTTGTTACTGTAGCCTGTGGAGCGGTTTCTGGATTCCATGCTCTTGTAGGTTCAGGCACTTCTTCTAAACAACTAAATAAAGAAGGGGATGCTAAGTTTGTAGGTTATGGAGCTATGCTTATAGAAGGAATTGTAGCTGTTGTTGCTCTTATTGCAGTGGGATATGTAGCCAAGGCAGAAGGTACTCCAGCTAATATATTTGCAAACGGATTAGCATATTTTATGAATAGTTTTGGTCTTCCAGTTGAGATTGGAAAGGTTTTTGTTATTTTAGCTTTCTCAGCTTTTGCATTAACAAGTTTAGATACTGCTACAAGAATAGGAAGATATATATTCCAAGAGTTCTTTGATGAGGCTTCAGAGAAAACTAAAAAAGTAGGTCAAAATATATATGTATCCACCATAATTACTGTAGCTGCTTCTTGTATTATATTAGTATATGGATATTCAAAGATATGGCCAATTTTTGGCTCGGCCAACCAATTACTTGCAGCTCTTGCATTATTAGCACTAACCTCCTGGTTAGTAAGCATGGGTAAAAAACATGCCATGGTACTTTTACCTATGATCTTAATGTTCTGCGTAACTTTATCTGCTCTAGTACTACTAATCAAGCAGTATATATTTGGAGCAACAACTAATTTTATTCTTGGTATATTTGCAATTGTTTTATTAGTATTAGCTATTATTCTTTTAATAGAGGCATATAATGTGTTTATCAGAAAAAAGGCAATTAAGAAGTAGAATAGTCTATAGAATCACAGTATCTTTAAAAAAATAAAAAAATCGATATAACATTTCATTAAATTCAATCTAATTAGGATTAAAATGCAACTTTATAAATAAATCATAGCCCTATAGTTCTATAGTTAAGAAGTATAGGGCTTAAGCTTTTGTAATATTTGATTTTAGAGAAATTGTATTATGAGCTTTTATTATTTAATTTTACTGTAAAAGCTTAAAATGCCCAATTTCCATTTTGGAATACATAAGTTTCGTTTCCATCTGCACTTATTCCTGTAATAGATAGATCCTCAGTTCCTATCATGAAGTCTACATGAGCAAGAGAATAGTTTCCACCAGCTTTTTCTAACTCTTCTTCACTCATTTTTTCTCCATCCTTCATGCAAAGAGAATAAGCTCTCCCTATAGCTAAGTGGCAAGAAGCATTCTCATCATATAGAGTATTGTAGAAGATAATTCCACTGTTAGAAATAGGAGAATTATAAGGAACTAATGCTACCTCACCAAGATAATGAGAACCCTCATCTGTGCTAATTAAGTGTTTAAGAGTGTCATAGCCGCTTTCAGCAGTAAAATCTACAATTCTACCCTCTTTAAAAGTTATAGAAAAGTTATCTATGAGATTTCCACCGTAGTTAAGGGGTTTTGAACTATAAACTATACCATTAACACCAGTTTTCTTTGGCATTGAAAATACTTCTTCAGTAGGCATATTAGCAATAAATTCTACACCTTCCTCGTTATTTTCAGCTCCACCAACCCAAAGATGATTTTCAGGAAGTTCTAAATGAAGGTCGGTACCTTTTGCATTTTTAAAATGAAGAGTTTTAAAATTCTTAGAGTTCAAGTAATCCATTTTTTCTTTTAAGTTCTTTTTGTGATTTTCCCAAGCTAAAACTGGATCTTCCTGGTCTACTCTAACAATTTTAAATATAGCATTCCAAAGTTTTTCAATTGCTTCTTCCTTTGAAACCTCAGAGAATACTTTAGATGCCCATCCCTCAGTTGGAATTGAAACAATTGACCAAGAATTTTGATTGCTCATTAGTCTTGCATTAAACTTCTTCAGTGCTAATGAACGAGTCTTTTGAGCTTTAGCAATTCTATCTGGGTTTACATCCTTTAATAGCTCAGGGTTTGATGCAGAAATACTTAAGAAACCTGCACCTTGCTCAGCATAATGCATGAAGGAGTCTACTTGCCACTGAGGCATAGTTTCAAACACTTCTTCTGGAGCATTAATGAATCTAATTTTAGTTGAAAGTTCATCACTCCAGTGAACTATGACTTCTTTTGCTCCTGCTTTATAAGCTTCTTCCATTATCATTCTTGTAAAAGGAGCGCACTCAATAGGAGACATTATAACTAGAAGTTGATTCTGTTGAAGATTAATTCCAGTTTTCACAGCTAATGTGGCATATTTCTTTAAAAAATCTTTATTCATAAATTATACCTACTTTCTATGTAATACTTTACATTTATATTTTCACATAAATTTCAATAATTTACTAGAATGTTTATAAAATATTATAAAAAAATAAATAATAAATGTATTGAAATCTATATTTTTAGTGTATAATATAGATATAACGAAACGTAGTTAATAAAACTATGTGTTGGAGCTTTTTAAAATGGAGGTAAAGTATATGAAAAAATTTAGAGAACCTGTTAGTGGATTTACACATTTATTTGGAGCAATTGTTTCTTTGGTAGGATTAATTGCCCTTTTGTACAAACAACTTACCATAGGTAGGTATACTAGCTTTAGCCTTGTATCTTCCATGATTTTTGGATTAAGCCTAATATTTCTTTACACAGCAAGTTCAACTTATCATTTAGTTATTTCGAAAGAAGGGGTAATTAGATTTTTAAGGAAATTGGATCATTCTATGATATTTGTTCTTATTGCTGGAACATACACCCCAATTTGCTTAATAGCTCTTCAGTCATATTGGAGATGGGGAATTTTCTTCACAATTTGGGGCCTTGCTATTATGGGAATAATTTTTAAGTTGTTATGGATAGATTGTCCATCTTGGTTATCAGCAACATTATATGTGGGAATGGGATGGCTTGCCATAGTTGCATTCTCTCCACTTTCAAAGGTTCTTGATCCAGCAGGGCTCTTGTATTTAGTGCTTGGAGGAATATTATATACTGTTGGTGCTGTAATATATTGCCTAGAGAAAAGAAACAAAAAAAGAACTTTCGGTGCTCATGAGATTTTTCATATATTTGTGTTGCTTGGAAGTCTAAGCCATTATTGGTTAGTATTCAGATACATTATTACATTAGTATAAAATTATTATAATAGGAATTTTGATTTTATATACTGTACTCAAATAACTAAAAACTTCTAAGATTTCATATTTACATTTGAATCTTAGAAGTTTTTAGTGTAATATAATATAAAACATGTTGAAATATAATTGGAAATAATAAATTTATTTACTTATTGAAAAATATGGAAAAATCAATTATAATCATCTATACAGTAGACATTAGAATATTTATAATTTATTAGGATTAGTTATGGCATATTTTAACTAAGATATGTACAGGCCTTTAATGGTCTTTTTTTATAACCTTTTTTATAGAACTAATAATAATTTTTAAGTAATAAATAACTAAAGTTTAATAAGAATGAGAAATCGGTTTTTTTGGTAATAATTATATAAAATATGGAAACTCTATTTATAAAGTAATTAAATCTTTACGTTAACGGTGAGTACTACAGTTATAGGAGGGCATATATGGGAAAGGTAGATGAGAGATTATTAGAGTTAGAAAAGCGGATAGAAGAGGTAAGAGAAATATTAAATGAAGCTTGTATAACTTCAGAAGATGAACAAAAAACACTTTTTATTAGTCAACTTTTAGATGACCTAATTGTAGAATACTTCAAAGTTGTGGAAGAAGATAAGACACTAAGAAATAAATAGATGATATATTTAAATAAAGCCGTATACCAATTTTAAAATTGATATACGGCTAATTTTAAATTCTAGCTTTGCTGGTTAGAAGAGTTTTGCTTGTCATTGGACATTCCTTGAGATTTAGTATTTTTAGAGTCGCCTTGCTGTCCTTTTGATGAGTCTTGATTATTACTTTGGTTCATCATTCCACCATTAGAAAAGCTTTGGCTTAAACTCGATATAGCATCTGGAAGTTTATTCATTAACTGTTCCATATTGCTTTTTTCATTAACAGGAAGCATTGATACGGAATCATTTTCAATAACCATCACAGCATTAGTAGTAACTCTTGCACCTAATCCAGTACCACTAGTGGCATTATTTGCATTGTTAGAGCTATTGTTTTGCACTTTAGTAGACATACCAGTGCTACCATAGCCCATGGTTACTGACATAACTGGAACTAGGGTTTTGTTACCTACTGAAAGTGGAGTACCTAGTACTGTATCAGTACTTACAAAATCGTGAAGATCTGTGAATAAAGTATCCATGTTATTTGTAAATGTTGTGTTTTCGCTCATATCAAATATCCTCCTTTATTTTGCCCTTTGTAAAACAGGGTAATTTGAATTTTGTTTCCTAAAATGTAAGACTTTCATTATTGTAGGGATGGCATTAAAAAGAGCAGTTGAGGTTACCTTTCCATAATCATAATCAGGATTAAAGTTTGCATTGTTATTAAGTTCAACAACCTTTGATGACTCAGCAACTAACTCAATGACTCCAAAAATCACTCCTGTTATGGAGGGATCTATAAAACCATAGGAAGCATCAAGTTTTAAAAAAGTTGGGTTTAATGCTTTTAAGAATTTAAAAGTATTAATAAAACCATTATAATTTTTTTCTGTACTTTTATTTATAATTTTAATATTAAATAAATAAACATTAACATAAGTGGTATCTTCATTCTTAGCTATAACGCACTTAAATATTGGATTCATCCAATGAATACTCAGATGAAATTTTGAGTACTCTTCAAGATCAAATCTAAAAAAAACCTTTATTGGTACTAATGTTAATAATACTAAAGTCATCACTAAAAAGGTAACGGTAATTAGTATTAATAATACTAATATGATAGTTAATATGTACATAATAACATCTCCAATGCTAATTGAAATGTGATAAGAAACATGCTTCATCATTATTATGGCACTGAATTGAAAAAGTATTAGATGTAATTTCTAGGTAAAATCTCATTACTTATGAGATTTGTAAATGCACTACTTAATTGCATAATGCTAGGATAAATTAACTTGTTTTAAAGCCATTATAAAGATAAGTTTTAACTTATTTAAGTAACATTGGAAATTTATATTCACATTAATAATCACAACACTTAAGTGGGCTATTTAAACCAAAGTTGATAGGAAGCTAAAGCTATAGGTGTTTTTTAAATTAATTTCCATTGGCTTTTCTGTTACAAAGCTTTAATCTAGCACATTTTTCGCATAAAAAAAGATCTACCTTACACAGGTAAATCTTTTTTATAATTTTTAATGTATGAAAAATTTTAATAAAAACAATCCGCTAATAACGTAGGTAGCAAAGGATATTTCCTTAAACTTACCAGTAGCAACTTTTATTATAACATAAGAAATCATACCAAAGGCAATTCCGTCAGCAATGCTATAAGTCACTGGCATTATTATTAAAGTAATGAATGCAGGGATAGCTTCAGAAAAGTTAACTAAGTCTATATCTTTTATGGGTTCAAGCATAAATAATCCAACTAATACTAAAGCTGGTGATGTTGCTGGAGAGGGAATCATTAAAAATAATGGTGATAAAAATAAGGCAATAGCAAACATTACTGAGGTAGATACTGCTGTAAGACCAGTTCTGCCACCTTCTGCCACTCCAGAAGCACTTTCTACATATGCAGTTAGAGCACTAGTTCCTAAACAAGCACCAACTGTAGTTCCAATTGCATCAGCAAGTAAAGCTTGTTTTGCTCTCGGTACGTTTCCGTTAATATCCAACATGTTAGCCTTAGTTGCCACACCTACAAGAGTTCCTATAGTATCAAACATATCCATAAACAAAAGTGTGAATAAGACAACGGCCATATCTAAGGTAAATACATGAGTCCATTCAAAGTTAAAGAATGTAGGTGCAACAGATGGAGGAATACTTAAAATACTTTTTGGTATTTGAGTAATTCCCATTGGGATTCCAATAAGTGTAGTTGCAATAATGCCGATAAGTAGAGCCCCTTTAACTTTTCTAGCAACTAGAATACTAGTTAAAATAATTCCAATAATAGCTAATATTGTATAAGGATCCTTCAAGTTTCCAAGAGCAAGAAGAGCACCGCCTTCAGGATGTACAACTATATGAGCATTATCAAGTCCAAGAATAGCGATAAATAGGCCTATTCCTACAGAGATTGCTCTTTTGATATTTAAGGGAAGACTATTTATAATAGCTTCACGAACATTAAATACAGTTAGAAGTATAAAAATTAATCCTTCTAAAAATACAGCAGTCATAGCAAATTGCCAAGAATATCCCATTACTTTACATACAGTAAAGGCAAGAAAAGCGTTGAGGCCCATTCCAGGTGCAGCAGCAAAAGGAAGCTTTGCATAAATTCCTATTAGTAAGGTTGCAACTATTGATGAAATGGCTGTTGCAGTAAATACTGCTCCAAAATCCATACCAGCTTGAGATAAAATACTTGGATTTACTACTAGTATGTAAGCCATAGTCATAAAAGTAGTTATACCTGCTAATACTTCAGTTTTAAAAGTAGTATTATTTTCTTTTAATTTAAAATATGATTCAAACATTTTCTAGTCTCCTTTTATGAGTTATGAAATTGAATTATTACCATTGTCTATATTATCAAAAACCGTAGAGTTTATCAAGGGAAAATACGAACAATTTCGATAAAATTCTACAAAATGTTTTGTGAGTTTTTTTATTAATAAGATTGATTAATAAAAAAATAATTATATAAATAGTTTTGTATTTATGTAATTAAAATATTATAATAAAATAAATAAAAGGTTAGGAGGATAAAGGTTGTGGCATTAGATAGTATTAAGGATTCTGTACAAGAGGTGGCTGAGGCTATTTCTGCAGTGCTTCATGTAGATGTTACTATAATTGATAATAGTTTTAAAAGAATCGCTGCCACGGGAGATTATAAGAAGCTTATAGGAAGTAAAATTCCATCGAAATGTTTGTTTGAATATATACTGAAGGAGAAGAAACCTCTTTACATAAAAAGAAATCCCACAAGAGAGGATGAATTTTTACCTGATTTAGTATGTAATACCTGTGAAGCAAAGGATACTTGCACAGAATTTGCTACAGTAGGTTATCCCATAATGAAAAATGAGGACGTTGTTGGAATAATAGGAATAAATGTTTTTGATGAAAAACAGTGTGATATTATCTCTAAAGACTTTAATTCTATGATAGTATTTTTGAATAAATTAAGCACCTTATTAGTAGGCAATATAATTTACAAAGACACTATTAAAAATTTAGAAATTCAAAAGGAAGAAACAAATCATATTATTGATAGTTTAAATGATGGGATTTTATGTATTGATAACAATGGATTTGTGAAATATTTAAATAGAAAAGGTGAAAAACTTTTAGATGTATCTGAGGCGTCAATAAAGAATAATCATGTTAATACTGTACTTCCTGACTTAAATGTAGGACTACTTGGAAGAGAATTTCAAGGAAAAGCTTTTAATTTTCATAGCAAAAAGCAAAGTTTTTTAGTGAAAAGTAGCCCAATCATTTGGAGTGGAGAAAGGGTTAGTAATATAGTTCAGTTTAATAAAAAAAGTGATGAGGTTAGAGCGGCTTATAAATTACTAGGCGGTAGCAACATAGTCAGATTTGAGGATATTATTGGAGAGAGTAATAGCATTAAAAATGTAAAAGTAATGGCTAAAAGTATTGCAAAAACTGATTCAACGGTAATCTTAAGAGGGGAAAGTGGGACTGGTAAGGAACTGTTTGCAAGATCTATTCATTATGAAAGCCATAGAGAAGAAGCCCCCTTTATAGCAGTAAACTGTGCATCCATTCCAGATAACTTACTAGAAAGTGAATTTTTTGGGTATGAAGGTGGAGCTTTTTCAGGGGCTAGAAGAGAAGGTCAAATTGGAAAATTCGAATTGGCCAGTGGAGGAACCATATTTTTGGATGAAATAGGGGATCTTCCTTTACATCTTCAACCTAAAATTCTTAGAGTACTTCAGGAACATAGTTTTAGAAAAATTGGTGGAAAAGAAGAGATATACGTAGATGTAAGAGTAATTGCTGCAACAAATAAAAACTTAGAGGCAATGGTGAAAAATGGTGAATTTCGAGAAGATTTATACTATAGATTAAACGTAATACCTATATATCTTCCAAGCCTTAAGGAAAGAGGAGAAGATATCTTTTTATTAAGCAAATACCTACTTAGCAAATTTTGTTGTAGATTTAATATGAAAGCTAAGCAAATCTCACAGGAAGTTAAAGAAATTTTCAACACTTACTCTTGGCCAGGAAATATTAGAGAATTAGAAAATGTAATTGAGTATGCTGTTAATATTGCCAAAGAAGAGGTCATAGGCATCAAGAGTTTACCAGTAAACTTTATTAATAAAAAAAGATATTTACTAGAAGAAATAAATTCAGATTCAACAAATATTAGTGGTTCAATGAAGAATATTCAAAATGAAGAAAGTAATTTAAGTTTAGAAAGAGTCATTGAATCCAATATTAATGTAGTAGGTAACAATATTGGGTTAGAAGCGATAAAAAGTAAGGGATTAAAATCCACAGTAGAAGAATTTGAAAAAAATATTTTATTAGAAATGATTAACACCTATGGAAATCATGGCGAGGGAAAAAATAAAATAATAGAAGCTTTAGATATAGACTTATCTACTTTATATAGAAAACTGAAGAAATATAATTTGCAATAATGCAAATAAATTCGCATTATTGCAAAGAAATAAGTGTAATTTGAACTAGATTTAGGTTTAATTTTATTGTAAACTCTAAATTTAGTTTATTTTTTTGCAATACTGCAAAAAAATAAATAAAAAAGGCTAATTAATACTATTAAGGAGCAAAATTTAAATTAATTACTATATAATAAGCTAAGATTATGAAATTATTTATAGAAATGCTACTGATGTTCCTCATATTTTTGATGAGTTATGAATAAACAATGGAAAAACCGTTATATCTTCTTTGTTGGCATGATTATTGCTATATAAATAATTAAGTATTTTAAATATATGCGGAAGTATTATTATTTTAGAAGGTTGTAACCTTTCAATCATAATTAAACTATTAATTATTCGAGGAGTGGTAGACGTGAGTATTTTAAATAAAGAAGATGTAATACAACAATTATTAGAAATAGTTAAAAGTGAAACAAAACCAGCAGTTGGTTGTACTGAACCAGTAGCAGTTGCATTAACTGTGGCTACAGCTAAAAAATACTTTAAAGGTGATGTTGTAAAGATCGATTTAAAGGTGAGCAGAAATATATATAAAAATGGTAAATCTGTTACTATTCCAAATACAACGGAATGTGGAGTACATATGGCAGCTGCTTTAGGAGAAATCTGTGGTGATAGTGATGCTGGACTAATGGTATTTAAAAATGTGAATCAGGATCACGTAATTAAAGCTAAAGCCCTTATAGAAAACCAGGTGGTAAGTGTTACTCCTGTTAGTGATGAAGATGCAGTTTTTGTACAGGTTACTCTGCGTGGACATGAAGAGGAAGTTATAGTTACATTAAGAGGTTCCCATACAAATATTGACCAGGTAGTAGTAAATGGAAAGGTGATTTTAAAGGGGGGATTGGTTAAAGTTAACACAGAAAGCTATAGCTTTTTCAAGGCATTAACTTTAAAGGATCTAAGAATAATTGCTGAAGAAATTCCAAGTGAAAAATTAGCCTTTATAGATGATGGAATAATCATGAATAAAGAAGCTGCTTATGAAGGGTTAAAAAGAAATAATGGACTTCATTGGGGATCATCTCTTTTAAAACTTCAAGAACAGGGTAAAATAGGAAAGGATTCAGCTACTACTGCAAGGATTTTAACAGCGGCAGGATCTGATTTAAGAATGGGTGGAGGAACTTGTCCAATAATGACTAGTGGCGGAAGTGGAAATCAAGGATTATGTGTAATTCTACCTATCATGGTAGTGGCAGAAGACCTTGGTTTAGATAGAGATACCCTTAGAAGAGCTGTTTTCTTAGGTCATGCTGTTAATAATTTTGTTAAGAAGTATACAGGAAAATTATCAGCTATATGTGGCTGTGCTATTGCAGCAGGAATAGGTGCAGGAGCTGGGGTTTCCTGGCTTTTAGGAGGAAAAGACAAAGAAATTCAGGGCACTATTCACAATATGCTAGCAAATCTTACGGGAATGGTATGTGATGGAGCTAAGGAAAGTTGTGCCATTAAGCTATCAACATCAGCAGCTGAGGCAATTATTTGTGCTTACCTAGCACAAAGTGGAACTATTGTTCCAACTAAAACAGGAATTATTGGCAATACTGCAGAGGGAACCATAGAAAACTTAGGATTACTTTGTAGAGATGGTTTTAGTAGGGCTGATGATGTGATGATAGCTATAGCTTGCGAATAATATTTTAACTTTAAAAAGATAAAAGAGGTTTTCTATGGGTTGGACCATAGAAAACCTCTTTACATTAGGAGTTAATTTCAGGTGATAAGCTGTCTAGCACATATAAGTCATCTATATAAGGACAATGACTATTTTCGTTAGAGGAAATAACTTGTTTATAAGGTGGAGGAGGTAGTTTTGCATTAAGGCTTTCCTTTAATGGATAGTCAACAAAGCATAGGTTAGTATCACTTTGATTTTTCAACTTTTCTACTACCAGTTCTCCCACATATCTTCCTAAAGCTAATCCTTGTTCATTATCAATAGGATAATGAACCCCAGCATACAACCTAGATAGTGCACATTCTTCAGCTAGTTCATGAAGACGGTGACTTTCACCTTCAAAAAAATAACTTAGCACAACTTCTGCACAACCTGCTACAACGCCATGGCCAGCAGGATAACTTGGGTGTTTTGGCATGGGTAAAAATGAAGTGAAACTTTGATCTAATTGATTAGGTCTAGGAACTTTCCAAAGATACTTAAAATACCAAGTGACAGCAAAGGCATCATTAAGGGCTGCATACACTGCAGCTAATATACGTGCAGCTTTAAAGGCAGTTACTTTATAGGTGTCTATTAATATATCAATAATAGGAGCCCATTGTTTAGTAGCAGGACCAGTACCCCAATATTTAGCTATATTAATTTGTCTGGGAGTTAATGTTTTCTGAACTTCCTTGATAACAGTAAGTTGCTTACCGTCAAAATCTATATTAGTATCTGGTTCCCTTATAGGGAAGGCTAATAAATTATCCTTATCATCAACAAATTGACCTTTATTATTTCGATGTAGAAAATAGGTTGGCCAAGTGCCTCCCATAGGGTCTTCAGAATAAGGGACACGGACCTCATTACCGTAAGATAACATAGACCAATTTCTGGGAAGATTATTATTTAAATTTGACATATACTTTACTCCTCTTTATTATAATTTAGCATAAAAATAATTGATTTCTATGATTTAACTCTAATATATATTATGAGTAATCATAGAATATTGTCATATTAGGGAGCAAATTTATAATTAGATATAACAAAAATAATAATTGGTAAATATTTGAGTGGCAGATTTGATATATACTAATATTTTGGCAAAAGTTATGTAGTTTTTAGGAGTAGTCTATAGGCGACATTAGCTGCAGATGAATTTATTAATTAATTAATATTAATGTACATGACATAATTAGTAATAGGCTAAGATAGATATTCATGATAATATCATAATATTGTTGTAAATGTATTACCCAAAAATGAGCAAAATAAATCCCTATACTCGCAGTGAATATAGGGGCTTATTTTATACGTTAGGTAATCCTCTAACAGGTTTATGCATGTTTTTATCAGTTTCCATAGTAATAGGGTTTGCAGTTTTTGGATTTTTAGATTTATTATTGTCTTTATTTTGTTTTTGAGATTTTGTAGACATAAGTAACACCTCCAATCTATTTTGCTTTTTAGTAAAAAAGTACACTTGTTTTATCCTCTAGGCTTAAATACTAAAGAGGCTAAAAAACCGAATATTATAGCAGCAGAAATCCCAGCACTAGTTATTTCAAAAGTTCCAGTAAGAATTCCAATTAAACCAGTTTGTTCTGCTTCCATCATAGCGCCTTTAACTAATGAGTTACCAAAGCTACTTATTGGTATTGTGGCACCTGCACCAGCAAACTTAACTAGGGGATCATACCAACCAAGGCCACCCAAAATTGCTCCTATCACCACCAGTGTGCTCATTGTATGGGCAGGAGTAAGTTTAAATCCATCCATCATTATTTGCCCAATTACACATATAGTTCCACCAACTACAAAGGCCCAAATAAATTTTTCCATAATTTCTTTCACCCCACTTACATTTCGAAAGCTACTGCATGTGCAATAGAAGGAATGCTTTCTTTTTGCTGGTAAGATAATGGTGAAAGCAGTGCACCGGTAGCGATAATTAGTATTTTTTTTAGTTCACCCTTCTTCATTCGATTAAGCAAATGTCCATAAGTCACTGTAGCAGTACAACCACATCCACTACCACCAGCCATTACAGGCTGGGTTTCTTTGTAAATTAAAAGGCCACAATCCGTGAATATTTCTTTAGGTATAATTAAACCATCCTTAGTCAATAAATCACCAGCAATTTGATGACCCACTCTACCTAAATCTCCTGTAGCAATTAGATCATAGTAGGAAGGATCGATATTTAAGTCCTTAAAATGTTTTTCAATGGTATCTACAGCAGCAGGGGCCATTGCAGCTCCCATATTATATGGATCTGAAATTCCCATATCTATGACTTTTCCTATAGTTGCTGAAGTAATTTTAGGTCCATTGCCGGTTTTCCCTATTAATGCTGCCCCGGCTCCAGTAACCGTCCACTGGGCCGTAGGAGGCTTCTGTGCCCCATATTCTGTTGGATATCGAAACTGTTTTTCTACTGCCACATTATGGCTAGATGCACCAGCAAGTACATAGTTAGCAGCGTTGCTATCTACTAGTTGAGCTGCTAGTGCAAGACCTTCCATAGAACTTGAACAGGCACCAAAAATCCCTAGAAAGGGTATACCTAAGGTTCTAGCTGTAAAACTACTAGAAATGATTTGATTCATCAAATCCCCACTTATTAAAAATTGTATGTCTTTGCTACTAAGATTAGCTTTACTTAAAGCTGTTTGAAAGGATTGTTCTAACATTTTTTTTTCAGCTTTTTCATAGCTATCTTCCCCAACCCAAATACTTTCATGAAGAATATCAAAATCATCAGCTATGGCACCAGCAGCTTCAAAAGGTCCGCCAACAGTTGCTGATGAAACAATAGTTGGTTTTGATTGAAAAATCCAAGTTTGTTCACCTTTAAGCATCTACATCCCACCTAACCACGCAAATATAATTTTTAAAAGAACAACTACAAAGGAGGAAAAAACTCCAAATGCAATTACTGAACCAGCTAATTTAAACATATTGCCTCCAACACCCAGCACATAACCTTCAGTTCTATGTTCAATAGAAGCTGAAGCGATAGTATTAGCAAATCCAGTAATTGGAACTGCTGTACCCGCTCCAGCCCACTGTGCTATATGATCAAAAACGCCAAAACCTGTAAGTAATACGGAGGCTATAATTAAAATTGCCACAGTAGGATTGCCAGCAGTGGTCTCTGTAAAACCAAAATAATTAATAAAAAACCATTGGAGTCCTTGAGCTATTGTGCAAATTAAGCCCCCAACTAAAAAAGCTCTAAAGCAGTTCTTCAATATTGGTCGTTTAGGCTCTCTAGCTTTAGCAAAGGATTGGTACTCTTGCTGGGCAGGGGTAAAGTTTTTACTATTAGACATTTATGTATCACCTTCTTTCAATAAATTCACTATATCAACTTATGTGAATTTTACTAATAAACTTAATTTATTCATAAATTAGTATAGGTATTTTCATTAAATAATATAAAAAGTTATTTCTGCAGACATATAATAATTAAATATAATCTAAAGCTTCATACTGAAAATGTAAGTTAAACACTATTATTATTAGTAGTTAAATTTTCTTTATTCAAAGGAGTAATAAAAAATGTTGATATTTCTATAATAGGAAGTAAAGTTGCAGATAAATCTCAGTATATGAAACTAACTTGGTTTCAATAAGGCCTCAAAATGATTAGTAAAAAAGATATTTTTAAAACTTAGAGGGTTATATTCTATTTCACATTGTTAAATACTAATTTCAAATAAAATTACTAAGAAGGTGGTTAAAACATGGATAATAAAAATAAAGGCAAGGATATAAATACTGATTATGCCATAGCAATGGGTATATCAATGAGGAAAGAAGATTTAGTTACAGGCAAAAGGTATATAAATGAAAAGGATATGACTAAAGAAGCCTTAAAGGAAAAGGAGGAAGAGTTGGCGCGAAGCTTTAAGTGATTTGGTGATTTTTTCTTAGTGATATAAAGATACAAGGACCTACTACTTATAAGAGAAATGAATAAATTGTAAACAATCAACAATTAAATTATGTTGGCTTAAACGTCCTAATATAATTATAAAAAGTATAATTATAAGGTGGGGTGTTTATGCAAATAACAAAATCGTGTCCAGTTTGCGGAAATGTAGAATTCAAGGTTAATTCTTCTTTTGAAAATTATACATTAGTGTGTAGTAGTTGCGATGAAGTTATAACCAAAGTTTCTCTTGAACGGTATACTAAGATTGAAGATAGTTGTGGTAATTGTGGAAATAAGTTTTTTAAGGCAAAAGTGAAGAACTTTGGAGAGAAAGATTTATGGACTACAATTTGTGCTAACTGTGGTAACACACTAAGAAAGTATTGTTCTGATGAAGAGGGAAATGAGATAACCTATGACGAAAGAGACAAATATTTACTTAAAGATAGCGAAGATTTATATTTAGAATTCATGAATTTTAAGGATGAGAGATATGAAATTGAAGAGACCATTAATAATCTTGAAAGTGAAATTGATGAAAGAGAGGAAGAGATAAGACTTCTAAAAAATGAAATACATTCTAAAGAAGATGAAATAAGAGTATTAAAAAATGAAATGGATGATAGGGATGATGAAATACAGGAGTTAAATAAGAGGCTTCTTAGATATATAAACAATATGAGCGAATTGCAAGAAGAAATAGATAAATTAAGAAATGAATATTATTAATGCTTATAGTTTATTGATGTTTCTATTAAAGTAAAATCAGAACTCCAAGTTTAAGTGGATGTTTAAGTATGATTATTTCCTATGTAGTTGTTGGCTAAGATTTCTATTTATAATATAGCATAATTATATTGTAACCTCAGTATAATTATGTTAGCATTACACCATAATGTTGTAAAATGAAAGAAAATGTCTAAATTAGATGAAGGGAAATAGTATATGAAAGATTTTGAAATATTCACGGACTCTTGTAGTGATTTACCAATAGAATTTGTTAAAGAAAAAAAACTACGATATGCAAGATTAACTTGTAATTACGGAGGAAATCAATATTTTGATGATTTCGGCCAAAGTTTAAGTCATAAACAATTTTTTAATGATTTAAGAATTGGAGTCACACCACTAAGTTCACAACCAAGTGTAGAAGAATTTTATAAAGAGTTTAAAGCCATTGCAGAGAATAATAAGGATATAGTATACATTTGTGTTTCCACTGGACTAAGCGGCACAGAAAATAGTGCTACAATTGCTAAAAATATGTTATTAGAGGAATTTCCAGAGATTAGGATAAGCATTGTAAATATTCTAACTGCTTCATTGGGACAAGGTCTTATGGTTATGAAGGCTTTTGAAATGAAAGAAATGGGAAAAACTCATGATGAAATAGTGAATTATCTGGAGGAGAACAAACAAAAATTAAATACTTATATTACAGTTGATGACTTACATCATTTAAAAAGAGGTGGTAGGTTATCTTCAGCAGCTGCAATGATTGGAATAGTTCTTCATATAAAACCTATACTTACAATAAATAACGAAGGAAAAGTAATGCCTGTATTTAAGGTTAAGGGAAGAAAAAGCTCTCTTAACAAGTTAGTTGAAATTATAAGTGAAAGAATTGAAAATTCTGAAGAGCAAGTTATAGCTATATGCCATGGAGATTGTATAGATGAAGCGCTAAAGCTTAAAGAAAATATTCTTAAATCTATTAAAGTAAAAGATGTAATAATTAATTTCACAGGTCCAGCTGTAGGAACTCATGGGGGTCCTGGAAATTTAGCAGTGTTTTTTATGGGAAAAGAAAGACAACACCACATGATTTAATTATAGAAGCTGTTAAAAGAAGTTAGAAAGCTATATTCTAACTTTTTTATATTATATAAAACTAATTTGAGTAGAGAAACTATGTAAGCTGTGCTTACATATATGGTGAAATTAACCAAAATATCCTTTGAAACAAATTGTATAAAAATCTAAAAGAAGGTATAATTTATGATGATACTATAGTTAAAAAATTTTTATCAATTTATAGTTTAAACTAACGAGTTTTTAGCCTGTAGATTTCCGAAGTAGTAATTTTTATTGGCTTTCCAAAAGATTTAGAGAAACCCATAAAGGTTAATGTGGATGTTAAATTACAGCTTTGGTTCATTATAGGTGTTAAAAGAAAAATACAATTAGAACGAGAAGAGTGTAGGGGGCAGAAAATGTTTCAATCAAATTATAAACCAATAGATAGTAGAAACTGGCAAGGTCGAGTAGATAGTGAAACTAATTTTGACGCATTTAGATGGCATCAATGGATTAAACCAATAGATTTAATGGATAAAACCTTACAGCCTTATAAGGGAAAGTTGGGATTTGCTTTTATTGGATTTTGTTGTCATGAAGGAGTAAAACTTAATAAGGGTAGAAGTGGAGCTGCTAATGGACCTGTAAGTATTAGAAAAGAATTAGCTAATCTTCCATGTGTTTTTACTAAGGAAGTAGAACTCTTTGATGCTGGTAATATATTTTGTGAACAAATTTCCTTAGAGGAGAGTCAAACTCTTCTTGCAAAAACTATAGAGAAAATATTAGACTTAAATCTTTTCCCAATAGTTTTAGGAGGTGGTCATGAGACTGCTTTAGGAAATTACAAAGGTGTACTTGCTAACTTAAAAAAGAAAAGTAAAGCCCCTAACATTGGAATAGTTAACTTCGATGCTCACTTTGATTTAAGACCCTATCCAAATGGAGGGAGTTCAGGTACTATGTTTAGGCAAATAGCTGATATTTGCAAACAGGATGACTTAAATTACTCCTATTTTTGCATGGGGGTACAAAAACATTGCAACACTGTGGATCTATTTAAAACCGCAGATAGTTTAGGCGTTAAGTATATATTGGCAAAGGACATAATAGATAGAGATGCTTGGAGCATATTAGAGGAGCTGGATAATTTTATTAAGTTACAAGATTATATTTATGTGACAATATGTGCTGATGTTTTTTCTTCTGCCTACGCACCAGGAGTAAGTGCAGCTCAATCCTTAGGATTGGATCCAGAGAGGGTGCTAAAACTACTTAAGTATATATTAAAATCTGAAAAAGTTATAAGCTTTGATATATGTGAGGTGTCACCAAGATTTGATTTAGATAATACCACAGCAGACCTAGCATCAGTTGTAATTTTTTCACTAGTGAGTACTTTATGTCATATTAATAACTTGTCTGTGAATATATAAGTAGAGGTAAATAATTTTTTGTAGAAATAATCAACTATTTAGTACATATGTATTCTTATAAGCAAATAACTTTAAATGGTAGGGCTTACTTCTAATTGGATTAAATTATGTAAACAGGGGGAGAGAATTATGATAGAAATATTAGACGTAACCAAAACTTACAATAACATTAATAACGCAGTAGAAGAATTAAATTTAAAAATTAATAGTGGAGAAATATTTGGATTTTTAGGACCTAATGGAGCTGGGAAAACCACCACTCTTAAAATGATAACAGGAATAATAGAGCCTAATAAAGGTGATATAAAAGTAAATGGCATAAGCATTAAGGAGAATCCTCTAGAGGCTAAAAAAATGTTTGCTTATGTTCCCGACAATCCAGATATGTTCTTGAAGTTCAAAGGAGTAGAATATCTTAACTTTATGGCAGATGTGTATAATGTTTCAGGAGAGATAAGGAAAGACAAGATAGAAAGTCTTGCAAAAAGATTTGATATGGAAAATGCCTTAGGAGATAAAATTCAAACCTATTCCCATGGTATGAGACAAAAGATTGTTGTTATGGGAGCATTAATTCACAACCCAGAGGTTTGGATACTGGATGAACCTCTTACTGGATTAGACCCTAAGTCAGCATATATACTTAAAGAAATGATGAGAGAACATGCAGATAGTGGAAAGACTGTTTTCTTCTCTACTCATGTATTAGATGTTGCAGAGAAGGTTTGTGATAGGGTAGCTATAATTAATAAGGGCAAGATACTATTTTGTGGAACTTTGACTGAGATGAAAGAGCATTTTAAAACCAATGAATCCCTAGAAAAAATGTTCTTGGAGATGACTGAAAATGAATAGAGTAATATTATTAACTAAAGCTTTTCTAAGAAGTAATTTTGGAAGTGAAAACTCCGTAAAGCGAAAAGAAAAAAAAGGGTGGGCTTATGCAAATATAATTGCTATTGCTTTTGCTTTCATTGTATTTACCATAAGTATTAGCGCTATGCTACTAGGTATTTATGATGCTTTAGAAACAATTAATCAAACAGGACTTCTGGTTGCATTAGGTTATAATATTTATGCTTTAATGGTTTTCATATTTGGAATAATGTCAGTAATAACTGTATTTTATTTTGCTAAAGATGTAGAGTATGTATTGCCATTACCATTTAAGCCATGGCAAATATCTCTTGCAAAGTTTTTTTCAGTACTTGTATATGAATATATAGTAGGAATCTTTATAATGGTTCCTGTAACAGTTGCTTATGGGTACAAATCAGGAGCTGGAATATCATTTTACTTAATTTCTATTTTATGTTTTATAGCTATCCCGATTTTACCTTTAATATACAGTAGTTTAATTTCTATGATTCTCATGAGATTTACAGGTATTTCAAAGCATAAAGATGGTTTTAGAATTATTGCAGGTATTTTAGCTATGGTAATAGCACTTGGAATTAACTTTGTTACGAACAGTATGGCACAAAAGGGTGCGAAAAGCCTAGAAGCCTTACAAAGTATCTTAGCGCAAGGCGAAAATTCACTTATAAATACCATGTCCAATCTTTTCATAACCTCTAAGTTAGGGGCCTATGCAGCGGTTAGTAATGATATGGGAAAAACTCTTATGAATGTACTATTACTAGTAGTAATATCATTAATTGCCATAATTATATTTATTGTTATAGCAAATAGTTTCTACTTAAAAGGGGCTATTGGAGCATCAGAAAGTTATGGCAAGAAAAATAAGTTAACTACTAGGGAAATAGATAAAAATATTGTACAAAGTTCACAGCTTAAAACTTGGGTAAAGAAAGAATTTATAGTACTTTTAAGGACTCCAGCCTACTTGCTAAATTGCGTAGCTATAGTAGTGCTCTTACCAATTATTCTGGGTTTCTCTTTAATAGCTGAAGGTAACTCAGCCAATACATTAGATATGTTAAGGGGATTTTTAGCCAACAAAGAAGCCTATACAATAGTTTTAGTAGCAACCTTTGGTGGAATATTATTTACTTGTGGCACTAATCCAGCGGCATCAACATCTATTTCAAGAGAAGGAGATAAGGTGTTTATTTCAAAATACCTCCCAGTTAGCTATAAAACCCAAATTAACGCAAAAATTATTTCTAGCATTATGCTAAATAGTATCACTGTTGTTATTGTGATAGTTGCGTTAATGATTTTAAGGGCGGATTTTAATATTATAGCTATGGTAGCAGTAGTATCAATATTAGTTTTGTACTTTAGTGGAGCTTCTGGTGTACTTATAGATTTGGCAGCACCTAAGCTTATATGGGACAATGAACAAAAGGCTGTAAAACAAAATCTTAACTCATTAAAGTCAATGCTAATTGCAATTATTTTAGGAGCAATAACTATAGCTCCAATAATTATATTACAAGTCAATTTAAGTATAGCTTTCCTACTAATATTCTTTTTACTTTTAATTGCAGATATAGTTCTTTATAAACTAATAGGTACTTTGGGCGTAGAATGGTTTAAGAGGTTATCTGATTAAGTAGTATGTGAAGGGTTTTTATAAAAGTAATTGGAATCCTGCCATTAGGAAAATGGAGAATGGGAAAAAGAAAATTTTATTTCTGGAGTTTTAGTTATAAAATTTCAGAATAAAGAAACACATTAAATATAAAAAAGCTTAAGTTGATTTTAATAGCAGATCTAGTACCTCTATACTTATATTAGTATAGAGGTTTGTTTATATAAAAGCATGCAAAATGTTAGAAATACCTCCTACTAAGTACTAAAGATTTAAAATTAAATAAGGCTAAAGATATTTACCCCTAGGAAATAATTTTGCTATGACAAGAGGAGAACTAAAGTAGATATTTTAATTCAGTATTTGTAATATAACACACTTTTTAAGCGTTTTAATAAAATAATTAGAATTTATATTTAATATAGTAGAAAATATTAACAAAGAATATTAAATTATGTATAATTATTTTTATATAAGTTGAATAATAATTTCATTGAATAAACAAGAAAGAGGAGAAGAAGATGAAAAATTTTAACTATTCAATTCCAACAGAAATATTTTTTGGTGAAGGGCAAATAAAAGTTTTACCAGAACAAATAAAAAAACATGGTTCTAAGGTACTGATTGTTTATGGCGGTGGAAGTATAAAGAAAAATGGAGTATACAATAAAGTTGTAGAAATGCTAGATTCAAATGAAATTAAATTTTGGGAGCTTTCAGGAGTAGATCCAAATCCTAGGATAACTAGTGTAAGAAAAGGCATAGAATTGTGTAGGGAAAACAATATAGAATTTATATTGCCAGTAGGTGGTGGAAGTTCTATTGATTGCTCTAAGGTAATTGCAGCTGGATATTACTATGAAGGAGAGCCTTGGGATATAGTTTTAGACCCGTCTAAGATAAGTAATGCTCTTCCAATAGGAACTATATTGACTCTTGCCGCTACAGGTTCAGAAATGAATGCAGGAGCAGTAATTACAAATATGGACACTAACCAGAAACTTGGAACAGGAAATCCTTCTATGAAGCCTAAGTTTTCTATATTAGATCCAACATACACCTTTACGGTACCCAAAAATCAAACTGCTGCAGGCACTGTAGATATTATTAGTCACGTTTTTGAAAATTACTTTAGTAGTACTAGAGGTGCATATGTTCAAAACAGACTTTCGGAAGCTATAATTAAAACATGTATCCACTATGGAAAAATTGCTATGGATGAGCCTGAAAACTATGAGGCTAGAGCTAATTTAATGTGGTCATCCAGCCTTGCTTTAAATGGATTATTAGGATATGGTAAAGAATCTAGGTGGAGTGTTCACCCAATGGAACATGAGTTAAGCGCTTATTATGATATTACCCATGGGGTTGGACTAGGAATACTAACACCTTATTGGATGGAATATGTTTTAAATGAAAGTACAGTAGAGAATTTTGTTGAATACGGAATAAATGTATGGGGAATAAATCCCAATGGTGATAAATTTTCTATAGCAAAAGAAGCAATTGAAAAAACTAAGGAGTTCTTTGTGTCTCTTGGAATACCAATGCATTTAAAAGAAGTTGGTATTGAAGAAGAAAAACTTCATATAATGGCTAAAGCAGCTACAAAGCACGGAAGTTTAGGGCTATTTAGACCTCTAGATGAAAATGATGTATTAAATATATTTAAAGCTGCACTATAAAATTATAGTGGGATGCCTAGTCATCTCACTATTTTTATTTTAGGATTTATCTATAGCTTTAGGAAAAGGGGCATAATTTCAATGTAAAATAAGAATAATATTCTTACTACAAGTTATAAGTATCACAATATTAGTAGAAAAAGTTGATATAAGGAAGTGAATAACCATGATAGTTATCTATCACGATGTAGGGGGAGCACATTCTTCTTGTACAGCAGCAAATATTCATATTAATAAATTACCTATGGATAAAATTCCTACTAAAGAAGAATTGTTAAGTTTGCCAACCTTTGACAAAATCACAAAAAAGGATCAAGGACACTTACTATATATTGGTGAGGATGAATTTGGGAGTAAGGTATATACTTTAAGTAGGCAATACAAACCACAACTTGTAATACCCGCAATCACTGACCTTTATGAAATTATTCATGGAAATAGAAAAGAACTTTTTCTTGCAGATACATCCCCAACTGTAAATAATCTTATGAAAATAGGTGGATTTTCTTCAAGAAGGCTTCATTGGGTAGCGTTTGGAAGGCCAATAGTTACAAAAGGAACTTTAGATGCCTATGAAAATATTGTTAACTTAGTAAAAAGTGTGAAAGAGGAAATAAGGAATTATACTGATAGAGGCCATAATAAATAATTTATTTATAAGTTATTAGATATGTTATGAAAATAACGCAATAAAAAATAAGGTAACACTTAAAAGTGCTACCTTATTTTTTATTAAATTAATTGTTTAAATACTCAGAGTAAACTATTTAACTTCTACAATCCATCCCTTTGGAGCCTCAACTTCTCCAATTTGAATTCCACATAAAGTGTCATATAGTTTTCGTGTTATTGGTCCAACTTCAGTTTCACTATGGAATACGTGAAGTTGTTCTTTGTATTCTATTCCACCAATTGGAGTAATTACTGCTGCTGTTCCGCAAGCACCAGCTTCTTTAAACTCATTTAAGTTATCTATTAATACATCTCTTTCTTCTACTTCAAGGCCTAAGTATTCTTTTGCTACGTGCATTAGAGAATATTTAGTTATACTTGGAAGAATTGAACTAGATTTAGGTGTAATAAACTTATTATCCTTAGTTATTCCAAAAAAGTTAGCAGCTCCAACTTCTTCAATTTTAGTATGAGTAAGTGGATCAAGATATATACAATCTGCAAATCCTTTTTTAACAGCTATTTCGTGAGCTAAAAGACTTGCTGCATAGTTTCCACCTACTTTTGCAGCTCCAGTTCCATAAGGTGCAGCTCTATCGTAATCTGAAATCATGAAGTTTACAGGAGCAAGTCCACCTTTGAAGTATGGTCCTACTGGAGAACAGAACACACCAAATAAAAACTCAGGAGCTGGTTTAACTCCTAGGTTGTCCCCAATACCGATAACGTAAGGTCTAAGATATAAAGTTGCACCAGTTCCGTATGGTGGAACATATGCCTCATTAGCTTTAACAACTTGAATGCATGCATCAACGAACTTTTCAATTGGAAGCTCAGGCATTAAAAGACGTTTACAGCTATTGTTCATTCTTTTAGCATTTTCATCTGGTCTGAAAAGTTGTATTTTACCATCAGCAGTACGGTAAGCTTTTAACCCTTCAAAGCATTGCTGTCCATAATGAAGGGCTGTTGAGCCTTCACTAATAGTTATATTATTATCTTCAACTAGCTTTCCATCATCCCAACTTCCATCTTTCCATATGGATACATATCTAAGATCTGTCTTAATGTAATTAAACCCTAATTTACCCCATTCAATATTTGTAGTTTTATCCATAATAGCACCTCTTTACTTTTAAGTAATAATTTATTCATACAATACTATTATAGCTTATAATAAAACGATTACAACCGTATAAAAGTAAACTTTTGATGAAATAATCTTAAGATTCTACAAATTGCGAACAAGGTCCAACCTATTTATTTATGAAATAAAAGTGATATTTATGTGTACATAAAAAATTAATATTTTATATAGATAAACAAGGTTAAAACTTTATAGGGCATTAAGTATGGAAAATTGTTAGGATTAAGAATAACTTGGATAAAAGTTTAAAAAATTCCCTTAATAGTAGGGAAAATATGTTATAATTTTTTTCAGAAAGGGGTGGGTCTTTTGAAATATAAAAACTTAGGCAAAACAGACTTAAAGGTATCAGTGCTAGGATTTGGAGGTATACCCGTCCAAAGAATTAATGGAGAAGAAACTAAAAAGGTGCTTTTGAAGGCAGAAGAATTAGGAATAAATTTTATAGATAGTGCAAGGGGATACTCCGTATCTGAAGAATATATAGGAGAAGCCATAATAGGAAGAAGACAAAAGTGGATTTTGGCTACTAAAAGTATGGTAAAAGATAAGGAAGCCATGGCGAGAGACATAGAAATTAGTTTAAAGAACTTTAGAACTGATTATATAGATTTATATCAGCTCCATAATATAAGAACTGTAGAAGAATTAGAAAGAGTATTAAGAGAGGATGGAGCCTATGCTGCTCTTCTTGAGGCCAAGGCTCTAGGGAAAATTAAGCATATTGGTATTACTTCTCATAGTTTAGATTTACTTAAAGTAGCTATTGAAGTGGATAAGTTTGAAACCATAATGTATCCTTATAATATTATAGAAAATCAAGGTGAAGAACTATTTAAAAGAGCAAAGGAACTAAATATTGGAGTTATAGCAATGAAGCCTTTGGCTGGGGGAGCATTAGAAAATGGTGATTTAGCTCTTAGATATATACTTAAAAATGAAAATGTTACTACTGCTATTCCTGGTATGGCAACTATTGACGAAGTAATAATAAATGCAGAGTCAGCCATGAAACAAGAGACTTTCTCACATATGGATATGGAAAGGGCTAGCAAAATTGCTGGAGAGTTAGGAGAAACCTTTTGTAGGAGATGCGGTTATTGTGCACCTTGTCCTCAGAAAATAGATATTCCAACTATGTTTGTATTTAGTTCTTATAAAGAAAGGTATAATTTAGCTCAATGGGCAGAAGAAAGATATTCTTCAATGGCTTTTAGAGCAAAGGATTGCACACAGTGTGGAACTTGTGAAAAGAAATGCCCTTATGATTTGCCTATAAGAAGTATGATGTTAAAGGTTAGACAAACCTTCAATGAATAAAATCAATAAAACCATTCTGTTAACATATGCTCTCTGAGAATTAACTCTGGAGCATATGAACCAACAGGATGGTTTTATTTTTTTAGAAGTTTTGAAATAAGTAGTTAGTGAGCAGTAGTAAGAGGACTTATAAGTATAAGGGTGATTACTATTAAATAGATATATTAACGCATTAAAAAATAAATTTAAAAATATTTTATTCTGTAACTTAGGTTACCGATTAATGTAGAGTATCCTAGTATAATTTATCTTGTAGTAAGGAAATGCAATAAACAAGCAAACCTAGAAAATTTAACATATAAAAGAATAATTTACAAAAAAATTAATCAAAAATAAATATGTATGGAGGAATGAATAATGAGTATGTTTTGTTATCAATGTCAAGAAGCAGCAGGCTGCAAAGGATGTACAGTGAAAGGTGTGTGCGGTAAAACAGAAGATTTAGCAAAAGCACAAGACTTATTAATATATATACTAAAAGGTATATCAGTTTATAGTGTTAAAGGAAGAGAAGTTGGTGTAATTAACAAAGAAGTAGATAAATTTATCACTGAAGGTTTATTTGCTACAATTACTAATGCAAACTTTGATAGAAATGTATTCATTCAAAGAGTTAGAAGAGGATTACAATTAAGAGAAGAATTAAAACAACAAGTAATTAAAGCAGGTGCAAACTTAGGTGTTTCAAATGCTAATGAAAACTGGCTAAAGAAAATGCTTTCTTTTGTAGGATTTAAAAGAGAAGAAGAAAGTAATCTTCCAGATGCAGCTATCTGGTTTGCAAACAATGTAGAAGATTTCAATGCAAAAGCAGAGACTGTAGGAGTTTTAGCTACTGAAAATGAAGATATAAGATCTTTAAGAGAACTTATAACTTATGGATTAAAAGGAGTATCTGCATATTTAAAACAAGCAATGCATTTAGGTTATGACAACGATGAAGTACATGGATTTATGCATAAAGCTTTAGCTGCTACCTTAGATGACACGTTAACAGTTAATGATTATATAGCTTTAACCTTAGAAGCAGGAAAATATGGGGTAGACGGTATGGCTTTACTTGATAAAGCTAATACAGAAGTTTATGGACACCCAGAAATAACAAAAGTTAATATTGGTGTTAGAAAAAATCCTGGTATCTTAATTAGTGGACACGACTTAAGAGATCTTGAGCAATTATTAGAGCAAACAGAAGGAACTGGAATAGATGTTTACACACACAGTGAAATGCTTCCAGCTCACTACTATCCAGCATTCAAAAAATACTCACACTTTGCAGGAAACTATGGAAACGCATGGTGGAAACAAACTGAAGAATTTGAAAAATTCAATGGACCAATATTAATGACAACAAACTGTTTAGTACCACCTAAAGCTTCATACAAAGAAAGAGTTTATACTACAAGTGTAACTGGCTTTGAGGGATTAACTCACATCGATGCAAATGAGAAGGGTGCAAAAGACTTCTCAGTTATCATTGAACATGCTAAAAAATGTGCTGCTCCAGTAGAAATCGAAACAGGAGAAATCATTGGAGGATTTGCTCATAACCAAGTATTTGCATTAGCGGATAAAGTTGTAGATGCAGTTAAGAGTGGAGCAATAAGAAGATTCTTTGTAATGGCAGGTTGTGATGGAAGAGCTAAGAGCAGAAACTACTACACAGACTTTGCAAATGCACTTCCAAAAGATACAGTTATTTTAACAGCAGGATGTGCTAAATATAAATACAACAAACTAAACTTAGGTGATATTGGTGGGATTCCAAGAGTACTTGATGCAGGTCAATGTAATGACTCCTATTCACTAGTTTTAATAGCATTAAAATTAAAAGAGGTATTTGAATTAGAAGATGTTAATGAATTACCAATATCTTACAACATTGCATGGTATGAGCAAAAAGCTGTAATAGTATTACTTTCACTATTATACTTAGGTGTAAAAAATATTCACCTTGGCCCAACTTTACCAGCATTCCTATCACCAAATGTAGCTAAAGTTTTAGTTGAAAACTTTGGTATAGGTGGAATAACAACTGTAGAAGACGACATGAAAATGTTCTTAGGTGAATAATAAAAAAGGCAGATGCTTAGCATTTGCCTTTTTTTACATTCCTGTAAATTAATGAGAGTTTAAATGTAAAGTGATGTTAAAATACGAATTTAATAATAAGATTATGACCATAATTTTATTATTAAACTATATTTAAATTTAAATTTTTAGTGTAATATAGAGTAGAATTATGTATAATTTTATTAAACATAGAAATCGTTGGAGGTGAAGTTATAGTTTTGGAAAAAATATATAACATTGATAGGAAAAAGTTTTTAAAAATATCCTTAGTTGCAATAGGCATAATTATAGGTCTTTTATTAATTTATAAATCTATAAAATACTTTTTGCCTTTTATTATAGCATTTTTAATAGCCCAACTAATGGAGCCAGTAATTAGGTTTCTGGGGAAAAGGGCCAAAATTCCAAGAAAAGTTGGAACTCTCATCAGTTTAATTTTAATTATTAGTATAATTGGTCTAATTATACTATTTATAATAGCCAGCTTTATTAATCAATTAAAGGATATTATTAACTATATGCCAGGTGTTGTCAGTGAGTTATATGATAATATTCAAAAAGTTTCTAGTGGGCAAATAAAGATTTTAAATATAGAAATACCACAGGAATTTACATCTCATATTGAAAGTATGGCTATTAGTTTATTAAGTTACTTTATGAATATTGTAAATAAAATAGTTAAAGGAGCTTTTTATACAGCATTTTCTTTTCCAGAAATCCTGCTATTTACTCTTACAACTATTATTTCTACATATTTTATTGCTAGTGGAAGATACACAATAATGGACTATGTTAAATCTCAAGTTCCAAAGGAATGGCATAATAATATCAGAGAAATGAAACATGATTCTGTAATATCTATAGTAAAGCTTATAAAAGCTTATATAATTATACTCCTAATTACTTTTAGTGAATTATTTTTAGGGTTATCAATATTAAAAGTTAAGTATGCATTTGTAATAGCAATATTAATAAGTATTATAGATTTACTTCCAGTTTTAGGTACAGGTATTGTCATTATTCCATGGGCTATATACAATTTATTTTTTGGAAAAATATATATGGCTGTAGGTTTATTTTTGCTTTGGTTAGTTATTTTGATTGTTAGACAAGTGGTTGAACCAAGAATTATAAGTAGTCAAATAGGGGTACATCCGTTGGTTACCCTAATGGGAATTTATATTGGATTTAAACTAATAGGACCAGGGGGGCTTATTCTAGGTCCTTTAACAGTCTTAACAATAAAAGGCATATTTGCAATGGTGCTGAAGGAAAAATCCCTATATGAGTTTCTAAAAAAACCTTCTGATAAATTAATAGTGAAATAAAAGAGCCTAGTGCTCTTTTTTTTTATGCTTTTATTCTATATCTAAAAGAAATACATATATATTAATATATTTGCATTTATCCCTAGTTTTTTATTTTCATATTGTGATTAGAATTTTAAGTGTTCTCTTTGTACATACCAATTAATAATTAAAGGGGAGTAAAATTTATGGAATATTTAAAAATGATTCCACCAATTGTTTATCTAGTGGTTGGCGCATTAATACTTTTTTTTATTGTACTTAAGGTAATAGGAATTAGAATAATTCCTAGTGACTGTGTGGGGATTGTAGAAAAATGGTGGAGCTTTAAAGGGTCAATAAAAGATGGGGGGATTATTGCACTTAACGGAGAATCAGGATTTCAACCCAATGTATTAAGAGGTGGGTTCCACTTAAGAACTCCTTTAATGTACAGGGTTTGTGTAGAACCACTTATAACGATTCCACAAGGAAAGATAGGATATGTATTTGCAAGAGATGGGCAGCCTATGGATCCAATTCAAACCTTAGGTAGGATTGTAAAGGAAGGCAATAACTTTCAGGATGTTAAGGGTTTTTTACTAAATGGAGGGCAAAAAGGACCACAAAGAGGAATACTTCGTGAGGGTACCTATGCTTTTAATTTAGCACAATTTATAATTATAACAGAGGATAAGACCTATTATCTTCCAATGAGGGATAAGGCCGAAGCTATGGCAATAGATGAGATGACAAGAATGTTAAAAGGTAGAGGTGGTTTTCAGCCAGTAGTAATTAGTGATGCAGAAGATACTATTGGAGTAGTAACAGTTCATGATGGTAAAACTTTACCAGAGGGTGCTATTATTGCCCCTTCAGTAGGAGCTAATCCAAATGAGGAGGACACCTATCATAATAATTTTCAAGATATTGAAAAATTTCTAAGAGCTGGTGGATTCAGAGGAAAACAATATTCTTCTTTAGTTGATGGAACTTACTTTATTAATAGATTGTTTGCTACTATAGAATTCATTCCTAAAACAATTATTAATATCGGAGAGGTGGGAGTAATTAACTCTTACCATGGAGAGCGAGGAATTGATGTTTCTGGAGAAGAGTATAAGCATGGTGAACTGGTAGCAGAAGGTTGTAGAGGTATTTGGCAACATGCTTTGCCACCAGGGAAATATGCATTAAATACTTATGCTGCTAAAATAGTTAAGCTTCCAACTACCAATGTTATTTTAAAATGGATAAGTGGTCAGATTGGTGGGCATAAGTTAGATGAGAATTTAAAAGAAGTATCTTTAATAACAAAGGATGCTTTTGAGCCTTCTCTTCCTTTAACCGTAGTTTTCCATATAGATTATAAGAAAGCTTCTAGTGTTATACAAAGATTTGGGGATGTAAAAATGCTTATAGAGCAGTCCATAGACCCAATGATAGCGGGATATTTTAAGAATGTAGGTCAAACTATGACTCTAATAGAACTCATTCAAAATAGGAATGAAATACAAAAAAGAGCTTCTAATGAGATGAAGGAAAAATTTACACATTATGATTTAGAGCTTGAAGAGGTTTTAATAGGTACTCCAGCTCCTTCAAAGGCAGATAATCGAATAGAGACAATTTTAGCTCAACTTAGAGATAGACAAGTGGCAAGAGAGCAAATAGAAACCTTTAATGCTCAACAAAAATCTTCAGAAAAAGAAAAAGAATTAAACGAAGCTAGAGCTATTGCAGCTAAGCAACAGGATTTAACTGAATCAAACATTAATATTCAGATTCAGGAAAATAAAGGTAAAGCGGAACTTCAACTAGCAACTCAAGAGGCATTAAAGATTCAAAAGTTAGCAGAAGCAAATAAATACAAAACACAACAAGAATCCGATGGTAAAAAGTATCAAACTATTAAAGATGCAGAAGCTCAATCTGAAAGTATGATAAATCTTGCTAATGCCAATGCAGAAAAAATACAGAAAGAGGCTGTAGCAAGGGCATATGAAGTAGAGAAAACTGGTACAGCTGAAGCTACAAGAATTAAAGCTATTGGAGAGTCAGAAGCTTTCCGTGAAAGAGAAGTTGGTAAAGCTAAGGGTGATGCTTATATGGCGCAAATTCAGGCTTATGGAAATCCTCAATACTATGTAATGAAGGAAGTCATGGGATCCTTTACGGAAGCTATAAAAGATGGAAAGATTCCATTAGTGCCAACTATTGTTATGGGATCAGGGAATGGAAATATTCCCAATGTGTTTGAGAATATGATGTCTTTAGTTTTAACTGAAAAGCTCACTGGAAAAGATGTTTTAACAGAAGCTTTGAACAAAGAAATTAAAAATTAAGAAAGAGAATTTTTAAGTTTTTTTAAGTAGAGGATGTCAAAGTTATTGACATCCTTTTAAAAGAATTGAACTTTGTTCCATGAAAGTAGAAATTCTCATTTTAAGGTTAGGGTTTAATAGTATTTAACCTTATTTTCTGCATAAAATACTACAGTAATCTGTGATGATTATTGTAGTATTTTCATGTCTTAGTATAAACAAAAGAGGAGGTATTTATTATGAATAAAAACAACATGGAAGAAATAAAAAATAGAGTAGGTGAAATAGAAAATCTCATGGATAGCTATGTAAGAACTGAAAGACATTTGGAACAACATTCAGATATAGCATCTAAAAATCAAATTCATCATGCTCATGAAATTCAAAAGGAAAGATCTGAGCAAATAGAAAATTTAGAGAATAAAATAGCTTATGGAAACAATCCAGGAAACAACGAATTAGATAATGCAAAAGCAAATTATGAAAAAACTGAAAAATATATAAGTTATAATGGGGACCACATGTCTACTGCACAATTAAATAATATAAAAGAAAAACAAAAAAATAGAAAAAATTTAATTAATTACTTAGAGTAACGGAGATATTTAAATTAAGTTAACAAAATCCATACTACTTCATAATATATAGTAAGACTTCTAGATAAAATAAGGTAATCAACTAGTATTCCATTTGTTACTTTCCTCTAGATGTCTAATGCAGAATTAACGTTATAAAGGCTTTCAAGTTAAAAGTTTTTTATAATTGTAAAAGTCTTAAGGAAACAAAAATATTACTGCTTAATAAGCTTTAATACCTGTTTCATATACTTAAGAAATTATCAATACTAGGCTTAAAATTAGTACGTTGATAATTCCTTAATAATATATATAAAGGGAGTTTGAAGTGTATGGAAAATCAAGAGTTATTAAATGCTCTAATGAGTGATCCAGAAGTAAGAAAATTATTAATTAAATTAAGCAAAAATGAAAATGTTAATGCTGCATTAACAAATAGTTATACACAGGGAAATTATTACCCAAATAATCATAACAACTGTTGCCCACCATGTAACTGCAATCAAAATACAGGTCTAGGTGGATTAGGATTTTTATTCTTACTACCTTTGTTATTCTGTGGATGTGGTTCTAACTTAGGATTTGGAAGAGGTTGTGGCTTTGGTGGTGGATACAATCATGGATGTTTCAATAATTGTTGTGATTGCTGTGATTGTTGTTGCGAGTTTTGGTGTTAATAAATCAATAATATAACTAATATAATAATTCTAGCCCTCTATAAATTTTATAGAGGGCTTTAAATGCTTTATTTTAAAACTTTACTAAATATTTTGGTTCAAGCCTTACTGGTTGATAGGTAAGCTTAGCCTTTCTTAATCCTTCAATACCTAAATCTTGTTCCCTGTTTATAAAAGGTACATGGCTAAAATAGTTTTCTACAAAGGTTTTGTTAATAAAAGCATAAAGTCCATTAATTGTTGAATCAGCTTTTTCTACGTGAATAATTGCCATTTCATCATTGACCTGTTCACCAATTGTAAAGGCAGAGATTTTATCATTAACATAAATTATCATGCCTTTAAAATCTAAATAATGATTGCTTTTTAGCATTTCTTCAATTGCTCTTAGTTCATATAAAAGATACCCCTTACAATCATTTTTTCTACACCATTCTCTAGCAGCTTTTATACAATCGCATATTAATCCATCTGTAATGGGTTCAACTCTATATGTATTATTTTTTATAAAGTTGTTATAATGATTTTTTTTGCTGTGAAGCTTTTTCCCAGAAAGGGAAATGAGTTTTTCACTGGTATATATGTAATCAAAATTATCCCTATCTTCCTCTATTATTAGTTCATCTCCGAAGACTTCTCTAAGGTCCTGAATAAAAGGCTCTTCCGCATCTTTAAAAAGGTAATCAAGCCCTTCTGTAGTTTTATAGTTCATAAGATCACTTACTACTTCTTTTAAATTTTCTCTAGTATAGCCTATAGGTTCCATTAGATGATAACTGCCTTGGAAATCTAATTTCTTTATAATTAACATATCTTTATAAATAGCAAATTGAATATCTAATGCTTTTCTCCACATAAATAAGCTAGTAAAAGAATACTCACAAGTTTTAAATTTATAAGGTTTTAGGTATTTGTCAAATATTGCCTTATCCTCTAATGTCAATGGTTTAAAGTTTAGCATAATACTTCCTCCTAGTAAATTTTTCAATTTCGCATTAATTATATTATAAGGATTTAATAACTTAAATAAAGTTTGTAAAAGAGTTTTAAATAATATTATATATATTTGGGCAAAAATAATATCAGATATAATTATTATAATACAACAAAAACAGAATTTAATCCTATAATTATACTTTAATTTTATGATAATAGGCAGAATAATTTTCACCAAATAGTAATTACGAAATAATTTCCATGCATATTTTATCATTTAAAAAGAACTATATAAAACATGTATAATAGTTTTTTTTACTGGAAAAAATATAGAATGCGTAAAAAAAAGATGAGGTGATTTATTTGGAACCAAAGCTGGAGGGTAATTTAATTATCATTGGAGGGGCAGAGGATAAAAAGGGTGAAAAGGAGATATTAAAGGAGGTATGTAGCAAATTAGACAGAGAAAATGAAAAACTAGTAATTGCTACAGTAGCAACAGAGCTTCCAGAGGAAGTAGGTAAGGAATATACAAAAATATTTAAAAATTTAGGTGTGAAAAATATAAGTATTTTAGATATACAAGACAGAGCCCATGCATTTGAAGAAAAGAATGTAAATATGCTTAAAGCAGCATCAATAGTCTTTTTTACTGGTGGAGACCAATTGAAAATTACAAGTCTTCTAGGAGGCACACCACTTTATAAAGTAATCAAGGATATAAATGAGGAAGGCTGTATATTTGTCGGAACTTCCGCAGGTGCTTCAGTTATGAGCGATACTATGATTATCAGTGGCGCAGATGATGATTCCCCTAAAAAGTGTACCATTAAGATGGCTCCTGGGTTAGGGTTAATTAAAGATGTTATCATAGATCAACACTTCGCTCAACGTGGTAGAGTGGGAAGATTATTAGGAGCCATCGCTGAAAATCCTGAATGTCTTGGTATTGGGATTGATGAAGATACAGCTATAGAAGTTTCTGAGAAAGGGTATTTTAAGGTTCTTGGTTCAGGCGCAGTCTATGTAATTGATGCAAGCGAAATTTCATTTACAAATGTATCGGAGCAGAATCCAGAAGAAATATTATCAATGTTTAATGTGAAGATGCATGTATTAAAGAGTAATGATCGTTTTGATTTAACAAAAAGACAGCCATTTGAAAACGAGGAGGAAAAAAATGAAAATAAATAGTTTTAACACTTTTGAGGGAAGAAACATTTATTCCCATAAAAAGTGTATTAGAATGGATTTAGATTTAGAAGGATATTGTGAAATACCGAGTAAGTCCATTCCGGGTTTTAATGAAAGTCTTGTTAATGCCATTCCGGAGTTAAAGACTCATCGTTGCGGAATCGATGAGGAAGGTGGCTTTGTTAAAAGATTAAAAGAGGGAACATACTTAGCACATATTTGTGAACATTGTATAATAGCTATTCAAAACAGGTTGGGATTAGATGCAAAGTATGGAAAGGCAAGAGAAATTCAAGGAGATAATTATTATATTATATTTGAATATATATATCCTAATACTGCTTTGCATATAGGAAAAACCATAGTAGAATTTGTTAATTCTCTTATAAAAGGCTATGAGTTTAATTTAAATGAATCAGTAGAGGAAATTAAGAAAACTTTATTAAAAGAGCAAATTGGACCAAGTACCCTTGCTATTTGTGAGGAAGCTAAAAAAAGAGGCATACCAGTATTAAAAATTGGAGATGGAAGCATTTTTCAATTAGGATATGGAAAATTTGGGAAAAGAATAGAAGCCACCATTGGTGAAAATACAGGCACTATAGCCGTGGATGCGGCATGTGATAAATATCTAACAAAGCAAATACTTGAAGTTCAGTGTTTGCCAGTTGCACAAGGAACAAAAATTAACAGTGCTATGGATTTATTAGAAGAAGCGATGTGCATAGAATTTCCTTTAGTGCTTAAGCCACAGTTTGGAAATCAAGGCAAAGGGGTTTATGCAAATATTAAAGATGAGAAAGAATTGCTTAAATGTTATAAGGCGCTTTCTAAAGAGTATAAAGATATAATTATGGAAAAATATATTCAAGGAGATGACTATAGAGTTTGTGTAGTGGATGGTCAAGTGGTAGCAGTTTCTAAAAGGACTCCACCATTTATAGTTGGTGATGGGAAGAATACAATAAAACATTTAATTGAAGAATTAAATAAGGATATTCTTAGAGGCGAAGGCCATGAAAAACCACTTACAAAAATTAAAATAGATGATAAAATGCTTCAGCATATTGCAAAAAAGGGATATGACTTAAATACAATTTTAGAGAATGATGAAGAAACAACTCTAAGAGAGAATGCAAACTTATCAACTGGTGGAATGGCACTTGATTGCACAGATATAATCTGCAGAGAAAACGTGGAAATCTGTCAAAGGGCAGCTACGGCAATTGGTTTGGATATCTGTGGAATTGATATAATCTGTAAAGATATTAGTAAACCTTTAGGTAATGAAGGTGTAATTGTAGAAATTAATGCTGCACCAGGAATAAGGATGCATCACTATCCTTCTATGGGTAGAAGTAGAAATGTAGCAGAAAAGATAGTAGATATGCTATTTAAAGCTAGCACAGAAACTTTTCCTATTGTATCAATTACTGGTACTAATGGTAAAACTACTACTACAAGATTAATTAGTCATGTAATGCAACTTTGGGGACGCAATGTAGGCATGACCACAACAGGTGGCATTTATATCAATAACAAATGCATAAGAAAAGGTGATACAACAGGACCACAAAGTGCAAAAACTATATTGTTCAATAGGGAAATAGATGCAGCGGTGCTAGAAACCGCAAGAGGTGGGCTGGTTCGCTCAGGTCTTGCCTATGACCTAGCAGATGTTAGTGTAATCACCAATATAACAGATGATCATCTTGGGATAGATGGGATCGACACCCTAGAGAACTTAGCGCATGTTAAATCTCTAGTTGGAGAAGCTGTAAAACCAGATGGATATGTAGTATTAAATGCTGATGATGAAATGAGTTTAACTATCATAGATAGAATGAAAAGCCACATTATCTTTTTCTCAAAGGATAAAGAAAACCCATATCTTCAAAATAACATACAAAAAGGTGGATATGGAGTATATGTAGAAGATGGATGTCTATGTATCGAACATGAAGAAAGTAAGATCAATCTTATGAGTATAAAGGATATAGGAATAACCTTTGATGGTAATCTTCAATATAATGTAGAAAATGCTATGGCGGCTTGTGGTGCATTAGTAGGATTAGGTGTAGATTATGAAGTAATTAAAAATGGTTTAGCTACTTTCTATTGTAATGAAGAACTTAATCCAGGAAGATTTAATGTATACAAAGTAGGGGAAATAACAGTAGTACTAGATTATGGACATAATGTTGAAGGCTATAAAGCTGTTATGGAGGGATTAAGGAATATTAAGAAAAATAGATTAATTGGCGTTATTGGAGTGCCAGGAGACAGATTAAATAGAAATATTGAAGATTTGGGAAAGATTTCTTCTCAATACTTTGATTATATTTACATTAAGGAGGACTTAGATAAAAGAGGGCGAAAAGAAGGAGAAGTAGCTGAAATTCTTCGACAAGGGGTACTATCAACTGGCTATAAGGAAGAGGCTCTTAATATTATATTAAATGAAAAAGATGCTTTAAGATTGGCTATAGATAATAGCGAGCCAGGAGATATAGTTGTTGTATTCTTTGAAGAATATGGTCCATTAGTAGATTTAATTAGGGGAAAAATAGAAGAAATTAATATGGGCAGTGATAAACATATAGCGTATAGGAATATATCAGGATTAGCATAAATTAAGTAAGTTTTTAACGCTTACAAAATCAAAACAAGGATAGCACTACAAGATGCTATCCTTTATCTTTATCATAAACACATTAAAACTAAAAGGTATCATTACTATCACGTCAAGAAAAAACTAAAACAATATGAAAATATCTTAATAAAAATAAAAATTTACAGAGAATTTAAGTATATACGGATTTATAATTTTTAATTTGTGCAAAATAATAATATGATAATTATAAAATATAACTATGGAGAAACTTTGAAAAAAATCAAAGAGTTTAAATTGATTTAATTAAATTTCAAATAATCAGTTGCAAGGGGGATAGGTAATGAATTCAAGTTCTAACAACAGTATTGTATTTCAAATATTATTAATAGGTATTCTTACTATTGTAAATGCTTTCTTTGCATCTGCAGAAATGGCCATAGTATCACTAAATAAAAATAGACTTAAAATTCTTTCTGATGAGGGTAATGACAATGCAATTTTACTAGAAAAACTTATGGAAGAACCGAGTAAATTTTTAGCTACAATTCAGGTGGGAATAACTCTAGCTGGATTTTTTGCCAGTGCTTCAGCAGCCACTGGATTATCAACTAGATTTTCAAGCTATTTAAGTAAATATAACATACCCTATAGTAGTAAGATTTCAATAATAATTATAACCATTATACTTTCATATTTTACTCTTGTCTTTGGAGAGTTATACCCTAAAAGAATAGCTCTACAAAAATCAGAAGCAATTGCAATGTTTGCAGTTAAGCCAATAGTTTATATTTCCAAAATCACTATTCCATTTGTTAAATTGTTGTCTAATTCCACTAATTTGTTAGTTAGAATATCAGGTATTCAAATTGAGAATCTGGAAGAGAAAGTTTCAAAGGAAGAAATACGTTCACTAATTGAAGTGGGTCAAGAACATGGTGTAATAAATGAAACAGAAAAAGAAATGATAGAAAGTATTTTTGAATTTGACAATACTATTGCTGAAGAAATAATGACACCGAGAACAGAGGTGTTTTTAATAGATATAAATTCACCTCCTGAAAAAATTTTAGAGGAACTACTTGAAGAAAAGTATTCTAGAATTCCAGTATATGAGGAAGATGTAGATAATATTATTGGAATTTTGTATATGAAAGACTTTATTATTGAAGCAAGTATACATGGTTTTGATAAGGTTGATATAAGAAGCATACTAAGAACTCCATATTTTGTTCCAGTTACAAAAAATATAGATAATCTTTTTAAACAGCTACAGAAGTCTAATAACCATATGGCAATTCTAATTGATGAATATGGTGGTTTTGCTGGTATTGTTACTATTGAGGATTTAATAGAAGAAGTTATGGGGAATATATTTGATGAGTATGATGATACCGAGCCTTACATAAAAAAAATTGATATCGATACCTATATTGTAAATGGATTATTATCCATAAATGAGGTAAATGATTATTTCAGCATAAACTTACAGTCAGAACACTCAGATACTATCGGTGGATTTGTAGTAGATTTAATTGATAATATCCCTAGCGGAGTTAATGAAACAGTGGAATATGGCAGTATAATTTTTAAAGTTGAAGAAGTGAAAGAGAAAAGAATTGAAAAGGTTAGAATAATTATTAAAGGGGAAATATAGGTTTTCCCCTTTAATTTTTTATCATTAGACTTTATAATAAAATTGATATAAAAATATTTTAAGTTGTACTGTATTATTGTAAAATAGTTCAAAAATCAAACAAATAGTGATTTTTTCAATTATATAGGGAGTATTAGCCAACTAAATTGTAAACCTTGTGATTTAGTAAATATAAAATTAGGTGTATGATTGTAAGTTTCTAAGGTAAGAGATATATCTTAGAAAATATTAGGGACAAGGGGCAGGTGTAATACTTACAATAAATTTGGTTCCTTAAGTTTAAAGTTTAAAAATTATGTAGTTAGGGGTTAAAGAATGGATAAAAAAGTTTTAATTGTAGATGATGAGAAATATATCCTAGAATTACTACAAGTAAATCTAGAGAGTAATGGGTTTGAAGTTATAACTTGCGATAAGGGTAATGAAGTTATAGGCATTTGTGAGGAAGCTATGCCAGATGTTATTTTGCTTGATTTAATGTTGCCAGGCTTAGATGGACTTGAAATATGTAAAAAAGTTAGGAATCACCCTAAACTTTTTAATACAGTAATTATAATGATTACTGCTAGAGGGGATGAAATTGACAAAGTAGTAGGCTTAGAACTTGGAGCAGATGATTATATGTCTAAACCCTTTAGTGTTCGTGAAGTAATTGCAAGAATTAAAGCTATATTTCGAAGAATAGATGCTAAAGGTAGTAATACAACTTTAAATATTTGCACTAAAAACGATAGTCTTAGAATTGATTATGAAACTGGAGAAGTGTTTGTAGCTGGTGAAAAAGTAAATTTGTCCTACATGGAGTTTAAATTACTAGAAGTGTTAGCTCATAACAGAGGAAATATTGTGCAAAGGCAGGAGCTTTTTAGACAGGTTTGGGGTTATGAATTGGTAGAAGAGACTAGAACCTTGGATGTACATATTAGAAAGCTGAGAAAGAAATTAGGTGATGATGAAAAGTATCCAAACCTAATAGAGACAGTAAGAGGATTAGGTTATAAGCTTAAATAAAACTACAGTTTTAATTAAAAATATACATTGTACTAGGAGTTGTGCAGATGAAAAAGAAGCTAATTGCTGGATGTTTAATAGTAATATTAGTAAGTTCTGTAATTACGGGAGTATTAGCTATAGGATTAATAAGGCAATCGCTTATTAATAGTGCTTCCGATCGATTAATAAGCAATGGATACCTAATTAATAAAGTTTTAATGAATAGACAAAATGAGGATATAAATTATAAAGACTTTGCTAAAGAATTACAGCGAGAAACAAGTCAAAGAATTACTTTTATAGACTCAAAGGGGCAGCTTGTTGCTGATTCCATGGACAACATTGAATTCCATAGCATTAATGGAAATCCAGAGTTAGAAAGTTCCTTAAAGGGTGATAAAACTGTATTAGTTAACAATGGTACGAATGGAGAAACCTATGTTTCGGTAGTTATGCCTGCAGTACAGGTGCAAAATAATGTAATAATAGTAAGGCTTCAAAGCCCCTTAGATTATCTCCATAAACTTACTCAAATATTAATTAGAAATATAGGGTTTGCAATAATTATTGGTATTTTCACTACTATAAGTATTGGTTATGCCTATAGTAAAAGAATTTTAAAGCCAATAAATGATATAACTACAGTTTCTAAGCAAATTGCCAAAGGAAACTTTAAAAAAAGAGTTGTCATAAATACTGGTGATGAAATAGAGGATATGGGAAACACCTTCAATTATATGGCTGAGACTATTGAAAGTAATATAAATATGTTGAATGATAGAAACTTAAAGTTAAGAGCAATAACTATTGGTATGGTAGATGGGATTTTAGCCTTTGATACCAGTGGCAATATAATTTTAATAAATGAGCTAGCTAAAGATATTCTTAATTTAGATGAAGATACCTTAGAAGGAGCTAATATTTATAACTTAATCCATAATGATTCCATATTAGAACTTGTTGAGGCAACTTTAAAAGGGGAACCTCATGAAACTAAGGAAATGACCTTTAAGTTTAATCCAGCTTTTGTATATCAAGTAAAGACAAATTTATTTTCTTATGAAGGAACCCCAGAAAATAAAGGGGTAGTTCTAGTTTTTGAGGATATTACAGAAATAAAGAAATCAGAAAGTTTAAAAAGGGATTTTATAATTAATGCATCCCATGAACTTAAGACTCCACTTACTACTATTAGTGGCTTTTTAGAAACCCTAAGACTCGGAAATTATAAAAGTGAAGAACAAAGAGAAAGATTTATGAATATTATTGAATCTGAAACTAATAGGTTAAAGACGTTGACACAGAATATGTTAAATCTTGCAGTATTAGAAAACGTTCATGGCTATGATGAAGAGGGATGCACTAACTTAAATATAAATTGCATATTTAAAGAGCTAAAGAGTGTAGTAGAATATTTAGCGGAAAGTAAAAATATAAATCTTCACTTTGATATTCCAGAAGACTTTGAACTAAAACTATGTAATAAGGATTGGTTTAAACAGTTGTTTTTAAATCTAATTCATAACGCAATAAAATATACTCCTACAGGTGGAAATGTACGTGTAAGTTGTACTGTAAAACAAAAGGAAGCTGTATTTATAGTGGAAGATGATGGTGTTGGAATTAGTGAAGAAGACTTATCTAGAATATTTCATAGATTCTATAGAGTAGATAAATCTAGGGCAAGTGAAATTGATGGAACTGGATTAGGGCTTGCAATTGTAAAACATATTGTAAAGGTACTTAAAGGTAAAATTACTGTTAAAAGCCAAGTTGGAAAGGGTAGCCGGTTTACAGTTTTTTTACCGGTTAACAAAAATTAGGGGCAAAAGAAAGCACGTACTTTCTTTACCATAAAATATTTTTAAGTAAGGGAACAAGCTACGAGTTATTCTAGATTTAATAATTTATATTAAGTCTAGAAGCTAATTTCCAGCTTGTTTACTTATGTAAGTATATAGTAAAAACTAAGTTTATAAATAATAGTACTTTTGTTGTACAAGGCGTTGAGGAAGTAAAAGTGAGGATTTTGCTATATTTCATGAAAACCAATGAGTTTAAATTTTATTTAATAAGTACTTTAAAAATCTAAAATTGTTTCGATTATAAAAATAAGAGTACTTAGAGATGAATATAAAGGCTCTGCAGTATTATAGACATCTTTTAAAATGACTTGTCTATATCTGAGTATATTTAGTGTTGTTTTGTATTAATAGAAGCTATATATCTTATTAAGAGAGACGGTTTCTTATATAACATTAGGTAACTTTTTTATTTATGACTTGTTATTTTCCTATAGATGAATTAACTAAGAAGTGACAAATTAAGGAGCTACATTTATGAAGAGAAATGACAAAAATTACCATAAACTAATGAGTTTTGCCACGACTGAAAATGGATATATCTATTGGATTTGGAAGAAAGAGTCTAATGTTATTTCCTATAGTGAAAATTGGGAAAGTATATTGGGATATAAACAAAATAAAATAGGAAACTCTTACGAAGATTGGATAAAACATGTAGAGACCAAAGATAGAGAATTAATTGAGAAAGAGCTTTTCAAATTACCATTTATTGATGAATTATCATTAAACTACAGAGTAAACCATAGTGAAGGAAAACATATTAATATTCTATCTAGGGCAAAAGTTATAGCTAGAGATGAAAAGGGAAAACCATTATGTATAATAGGAACTCATGAAGATATAACAGAAGAATTAAAAATAAAAAAAGAGCTAGAAAATTGCAAAGAGCAATATGAAATTTTGTATGCTAAGCTTGAAAATTACGCATTCTTTGACACTCTTACAGGTCTTCCTAACAGAATTAACATTGAAACAAGTTTAAATGTTATTATAAGTGAAGCTATATTAAACAGTACAAAGGGAGCTGTATTGTTTATTGATTTAGATAATTTTAAAAATTTAAATGATACCTTAGGTCATACCTTTGGGGATGAAGCAATTAAAAAAGTAAGTAATATAATTAAACATATGTGTAAAGATGGACTAATACCAGCAAGGGTTGGTGGTGATGAATTTGTTATTGTTATGCCAAGGTATACAAAGATTACTGAAGTTATTGAGTTTACAAAAAAAATACTGAAGGCATTAGAACAAATAAGAAATATTAATAATAATGAAGTAACTCTATCAACTAGTATAGGAATTAGTACTTTTCCAGATCAAGGAAGGAACTCTTTACAGGTGCTAAAGAATGCAGATATTGCAATGCAAAAGGTAAAGGAAGTAGGAAAAAACAATTATAAATTCTATACTGATGCAATGACTAAGGAGATTGAGAATAAAGTAGAAATACAAAAGTATTTAGTTAGAGCAATTGAAAAAAATGAACTAGTTTTACACTACCAACCTCTAGTTGATGCTAATAGTGAAAAAGTTGATAGTGTAGAAGCCTTAATTAGATGGCAACATCCTACTAAGGGGCTAATATCTCCCTTAGTTTTTATTCCTATAGCTGAAGAAATAGGGATCATCAATGAACTTGGAAGATGGGTGCTTACCACTGCTTGTAAACAAAATAAAGAATGGGAAAACAAAGGTTTTGCACCTATTAAAGTATCAATTAATGTCTCACCTCTTCAACTTGAACATGATGATTTTACGTTAGTTGTTAAGAATGCTTTAGTTGAAAGTGGATTAAATCCTAAATATCTTCAACTAGAAATTACTGAAAATGTCAGTATGAAATTTCTTGATGAAAATATTAGAATTCTTGAAGAATTAAGAAGTTTAGGCGTGAATATAGCCATGGATGACTTTGGTACTGGATACTCATCTCTAAATTATTTAATGAAATTACCCATTGATTCTTTAAAAATTGATAAGTCCTTTATTGATAATATTAATGAAAGTAACAATAAAGAATTAATTATGGATACAATCATTAAATTGGCACATAGTTTAAATTTAGAAGTAATAGCTGAAGGGGTTGAAACTTTGGACCAGCTAAATGTATTAAAAAAGATGAGTTGTAATAAGATACAAGGATATCTTTTTAGCAGACCACTACCTAAAGATGAGATGGAAGAATTTTTTAATAAAAAAGTTATTAATAATTAGCCTTTACAATTTTTATAGTTGCCCCTATTTAAAATATTAAAATAGGGGCAACTATTTTTATTACTATTTTTATATATATTTTGTTAAATATTATTATTTATAGAAAATATTCTAGGTTTTAGGGTAGAATATATTTATTATTTTATATACTAAAATATATTTTTGGGGTATAATAAAAATCGTATGTAACAATACAGTATTTGCTAATTTTCACTAAACAAAGGAGGCATATTTAATGGATTTCTTACTAAGAGGTATTACTTCCATAACAATTCAGCAAGTTATAATGTGGGTTATTGGAGCAGTACTTATTTATCTTGCAGTTAAAAAGGATTTTGAACCAGCACTATTATTACCAATAGGCTTTGGTGCAATTCTTGTGAATATTCCTTTCTCAGGAGCAATAACACAGATTATTGGAGGACATGAGGAAATAGGAATAATAGATAATTTATTCAGTATGGGAATTGCAAACGAATTATTTCCATTAATTTTATTTATTGGTATCGGAGCAATGATCGACTTTGGACCACTTTTAACAAACCCTAAGATGTTATTATTCGGGGCAGCAGCTCAATTTGGAATATTTTTCACTATCAGCGCAGCAGCTTTATTAGGCTTTGATTTAAAGGATGCAGCATCAATTGGAATAATAGGAGCAGCAGATGGACCTACATCAATCTTTGTAGCAAACTTTTTTAATAGTAAATACATAGGGCCCATAACAGTTGCAGCCTATACATATATGGCTTTAGTACCAATTATACAACCAATTGCTCCATAACAATTCAGCAAGTTATAATGTGGGTTATTGGAGCAGTACTTATTTATCTTGCAGTTAAAAAGGATTTTGAACCAGCACTATTATTACCAATAGGCTTTGGTGCAATTCTTGTGAATATTCCTTTCTCAGGAGCAATAACACAGATTATTGGAGGACATGAGGAAATAGGAATAATAGATAATTTATTCAGTATGGGAATTGCAAACGAATTATTTCCATTAATTTTATTTATTGGTATCGGAGCAATGATCGACTTTGGACCACTTTTAACAAACCCTAAGATGTTATTATTCGGGGCAGCAGCTCAATTTGGAATATTTTTCACTATCAGCGCAGCAGCTTTATTAGGCTTTGATTTAAAGGATGCAGCATCAATTGGAATAATAGGAGCAGCAGATGGACCTACATCAATCTTTGTAGCAAACTTTTTTAATAGTAAATACATAGGGCCCATAACAGTTGCAGCCTATACATATATGGCTTTAGTACCAATTATACAACCAATTGCAATTAAACTCGTAACAACAAAGAAAGAAAGACAAATAAGAATGAAATATAACCCTGCATCAGTATCAAAAACAACTAAGATACTTTTCCCAGTAGTAGTTACAATAATTGCAGGTTTAATAGCACCAACAGCAGTATCTCTTGTAGGTTTTTTAATGTTTGGAAACTTAATTAGAGAATGTGGAGTTTTAGAAAGATTATCACAAACAGCACAAAATGAATTAGCAAACTTAGTTACCTTATTATTAGGTATAACAATAGCATCGAAAATGAAGGCAGAGTTTTTTGTAACCGTTGAAACGCTAACAATAATAGGATTAGGACTTGTGGCATTCATATTCGATACAATCGGAGGAGTTTTATTTGCAAAATTCCTAAACTTATTCTCAAAGGAAAAAATAAATCCTATGGTAGGAGCAGCTGGAATATCAGCATTCCCAATGTCAGCTAGAGTAATCCAAAAGATGGCTCAAAAAGAAGATAATCAAAACTTCTTACTTATGCATGCAGTATCAGCAAACGTGGCAGGGCAAATAGCTTCAGTTATTGCTGGTGGATTAATAATTTTTCTATTAGGATAGGAGGAATGAATCATGAGTAATATAGATGTTTTCTTAGAGACTCTTCCAGTAATGGGAAAAGGCATGGCAGGAATTTTTGTAGTTATGTTTATAATATTTCTTTCTATTAAGCTTTTAAACTCAACCTTTAAAGTAAAAGAATAGAAACTAATGAACTTATAATAATAAACTGGAGAATTAATCGTATCAAATTAATTCTCCAGTTTTTTTAATTATATTGCTATTTCTTCAGTGTAGTTTGAGGATGCTTTCATTTCAGCAGCCATATAGTTAGTTAAATCTACAACTCTACAAGCATATCCCCACTCATTGTCATACCAAGAAACCACTTTAACCATGTTTCCATCCATAACCATAGTTGATAGTGCATCGATAATAGAAGATCTTTCGTCACCTCTATAGTCTATTGATACAAGTGGTTCTTCTGAATAACCAAGTATCCCTTTCATTTGACCTTCAGCAGCAAGATTATCACAAACAGCACAAAATGAATTAGCAAACTTAGTTACCTTATTATTAGGTATAACAATAGCATCGAAAATGAAGGCAGAGTTTTTTGTAACCGTTGAAACGCTAACAATAATAGGATTAGGACTTGTGGCATTCATATTCGATACAATCGGAGGAGTTTTATTTGCAAAATTCCTAAACTTATTCTCAAAGGAAAAAATAAATCCTATGGTAGGAGCAGCTGGAATATCAGCATTCCCAATGTCAGCTAGAGTAATCCAAAAGATGGCTCAAAAAGAAGATAATCAAAACTTCTTACTTATGCATGCAGTATCAGCAAACGTGGCAGGGCAAATAGCTTCAGTTATAGCTGGTGGATTAATAATTTTTCTATTAGGATAGGAGGAATGAATCATGAGTAATATAGATGTTTTCTTAGAGACTCTTCCAGTAATGGGAAAAGGCATGGCAGGAATTTTTGTAGTTATGTTTATAATATTTCTTTCTATTAAGCTTTTAAACTCAACCTTTAAAGTTGAGAAGGAAAAATAATAAGAACAATGTAAAAAAGTTGTGTGCATGAACCATGTACACAACTTTAAATTATAATGAATTTTGGAATATATGTCTTTCCAGACAATACAAGATTAAGAAAACAAAAATGTGCCAACATATGGGTATGTCGGCACATTCTTTTATACTCTTTTTCTTCCAAATATCAAGTCAATTAGGAAAATTACAACTGCAGCTATTAATAAAATGTGAATAGCTGTACCAAAGAAATTAAAGAAAAATCCAATTAACCAAAATGCGAAAACTATTCCACCTAGCCATCTTAGAAATCCCATAAAAAATACCTCCTTATCTCAACCCTTTAGATTTTGTATGGATAAAAATTAATATAAATTTAAGGGTATCTATAGTATTTACAGTTAAGTATTTTTTATTCTACTTCAGTAAGTTGATTCCAATAGCGACTAGGCATCATACGTTTTTGAAGTTTAGAGTTTGTTCGTTCTTTAATGGTAGTGGAATCAAAATAAGTCCTCCAGAGATCAGCATAAATGTTGTCTTTGTTATGGTTTAATAGATTCTTACTCTCACTATTTGTGAAATCTCCAATTATCCATTTACCATTAGTGCTAAATATAGCAATTTGTCTTTTAATATCGTGTATAATAAAATTTTGATTTTTAAATCTAGTGGAAAAGTGTGAACCGATAAGAGGAAGAATATTATGGTCAGGTTCAATAGAGCTATAATAAAAATTTTCTTCAAGATTTTTAAAACGTATAAACCCTAAGAATCGGTGGCTTTCCAATGACACCCTTCTACTTATTTTTAAAACTTCTATAACAATGTCATTGTGTAAGTGGGAATCCAATTCTTTCTTTAGTTTAAACCCTAGGACAATAAACTTATAAAGAAGGGTATAGATATCCTCATAAGAACTCAAAGTACAGTGATATATGTGAATAAGAGAGGCTTTGGAGAAATCTTTTTTTATAGCAGCATTTACCTTATTACTTTTTAATTCATCTGTATCTATGTTGATAAATTCATCAATTAAATTTAAGGAACTATCATAATTATCTCTAGAAATTATTTTAGCTGGCTTGTTATGACTATAATAACTATCATATATAGCTGTAAGAAATCCTTCAAAGGAACCATCAAAAACGTAAATTATCATAATATCACCTACAAATTATATTTCTCCTATAAGAGCACTTAACTTATCCTTTGTTGATACCACGGCAGGAAGGGTTGTAAATAAAGAAAGTTGTTCATAATCTTTCTGTAGTGGAGAAGGGGAAATAATTGCTTTACGAATAAGTTTACTTTCAATTTTTTCTTTTTCAAAGTTAACATCTCCATAATATTTTCCTCTACAGGTTATAAAGTATTGTGCTCTTTTCATAACTACGCCTAATTTTTTTACATCATCAAAATTTAAAAATTGAACTTTCCTTGTAATAACAATTCTTTTAGCTGAACGAACCCCAATACCAGGCACCCTTAAGAGTTTCTCATAGGAAGCTGTATTAATTTCTGCTGGGAAATCATTTAAATTATTTAAGGCATAACTAGTTTTAGGATCTAAATCTTCATGGAAGTTAGGAGAGTGTTCATTAAGCAATTCATCTGCGCTAAAGCCATAATATCGTAAAAGCCAATCAGCTTGATATAACCTATTTTCTCTTACAAGAGGGGGGTGCTTGATAGTAGGTAAATTTTTATTAGTATTAATTGGCACATAAGCGGAATAGTATACTCTTTTAAGAGAAAACTTATTATATAACCCCTCAGAAAGTTTTAAAATATTGTAGTCAGTGTCAGCAGTAGCACCCACAATAAGTTGAGTGCTTTGTCCACCGGGTACAAATAGAGGGGCTTTCTTAAAGATTTTATGGTTATCTAGGGACGTGGATATTTCTTTATTTATAAGAGACATTGGTTTTAGAATGCTCTCCTTAGATTTTTGGGGTGCAAGAAGCTTTAAGCCTTGGGATGATGGAAGTTCAATATTTACACTCATCCTATCAGCATATAAGCCAGCTTCTTTAATTAAATAGTCATCTGCACCAGGAATTGCTTTTACATGTATGTATCCGTTAAATTTATGGTTAAGCCTAAGGGACTTTAAAATTTTCACTAATAGTTCCATGGTGTAATTAGCATTTTTAAAAACTGCTGAACTTAAAAATAAACCTTCAATATAGTTTCGTTTATAAAAATTCATTGTTAAGTCTACCACTTCTTCTGGTGAAAAGGCGGCTCTTTCAACATCATTATTAAGCCTGTTTATACAGTAAGCACAGTCATATATACAATAATTAGTTAAAAGAATTTTAAGAAGAGATATACATCTGCCATCAGGAGTGAAACTATGGCAAATACCACTAGAATGAGAATTGCCTATTCCGTTGTTAAAGTTTTTTCTCTTACTTCCGCTTGAAGAGCAGGAAACATCATATTTGGCAGCATCTGATAAAATTCTTAGCTTTTCAATTAATTCCATAATATTAACCTCGTAAATTAATTTAATAAGTATATTATAGCACAAATGTTCGCATAGTACTACAAAATGTAAGTTTTTTAGTGCTATTTAATCTTTAGGGTAAATTGCTTAGAATCATCAAAAAAACTACAGCTTATCTTACAAGGCCATTAATTAATTTTTATTATGCTTTAAATATATGGCTTTAAATAAATAAGATAAACAACTAAAAATCACTTATAGATTATCTATAAGATAATTTTAAATACATACACAGTAGTTTCTATTCAGTTTTAAAGCTTTTTCTAAAACTCCTCTTTGAAGGCAGTTGAAGAAAATACATTATAATTGAAGCCAGAGATATGAGAACCATGATTAAAAGCCAAGCAGCTTTAATTTCTGTTAAAGTTATAAATTTACCCATAATGGCAGGACCTACAGCTCTACCTGCTCCAGTAATTAAAGGAAGCACAGCATTAAACCTGCCTCTATGACTAATAGGGGTTTGGCTTAGAATAAAGATGGATTGATTAGTATAAACTAAAATTTCTCCAATACTCCATATTATTGAAGAAAGAATAAATAATAATGGTGTAGTTACAAAATAAAGCATACCAAAGCCTATAAAATACATTACTCCACCTAAAGTTATATTAACAAGAGGAGGAAATTTTTTAGTAAGAGTAGTAACAAAGGTAGTTAAAGTAACTACTACAATAGAGTTAACTGTAATTACATATCCAAAGACCTTAGAACCAGCATTTCCAAAGAGCTCAGAGGTTTGAAGTGGGATAACAAACAAACACTGAGCATGGGTAAAAGAAAAAATTATACAGGTTAAGGAAAAAGCCATGAGGATTGGCCTAGATAGAAATGCTTTAATAAATCCAGAGTCCGTTGCTTTTTCATTTTCATCTAAGTCCAAATCTAAGCTATAACTATGCAATTCTTCTTTCTTATAAGTCTCGTCAATGAATATCTGGACTAAGGCCACAGATATTACTATTGCTATGATGTTTCCAATAAAAATGTATCTTATATATTCATTAAATAAATATCCTGCTAATACTGCTCCAACGGCAGTACCTACATTAGACCCAATGTATAGAAGAGAAAAAACCTCATTTCTATTTTTCTTTGAAGTGAAATCAGAAATAAGAGCTATATAACCAGGTTCTGTAACTGCACCAAAAAATATAAATCCAAAAATAAAGTAAGCAGAATACATGGAATAGGGATTTATAACACAAGGTATAAAACATAGCGCAGCAGCTAGCTGACTTAAAATGACTAAGTACTTTCTACCGTGGTGATCTGCAATTCTACCACCAATTAGGGAACCAGGAATATAAAATCCTGCACCAATCATAATTAGAAAACCAACCTTATCGGGAGGAAAGTTCAAACCTTTAGTGAGATATAAGGTTAAAAAAGGGATAACAAAATTTCCAAGTTTAGTAATCATATTAGTAATAAACAATATATAAACTCCTCTAGGAAGGTTAGAATATTGAAGAAGAAACTCTTTATATTTTTTCATAATAAATACCTCTAATTCCATAACAATTTGAACCTTTAAGAAAATTATTTCACTTTATTCATCTGTGAAATTTGAAAATTCATTATATATTTAATTAAAAAAGTGTAAAATAAAATAAAAGATTATAAATAGGTTTAATAATCACTATATTATATTGTATAATATTTTTAGAATAATATACAAATCTGGAGGAAACCATGAAAAATAAGGTATATATAGCAAATCCAATTCCTAAATATGTTGAAGAATATATAGGTAAATATTGTGAATACCAAATATGGAATGGAGATTCGAAAATCACAAGAGATAAACTATTAGAAAATGTTAAGGATGTTGATGGATTAATAGTATTTGGTCATAAAATTGATGAAGAACTATTAAGTGTAGCACCAAAGCTAAAGGTTGTAAGCAATTTATCAGTGGGTTATGATAATTTTAATATTGAAGAAATGAAAAAAAGGGGAGTTGTAGGAACTAACACTCCTTATGTGTTAGATGATACAGTGGCAGATTTAATATTTGCACTTATCTTATCCACATCAAGAAGAGTAGTTGAATTAGACAAATATGTAAGACAAGGTAAATGGAAGAAGGACATTGAGAGAACTCATTTTGGATTAGATGTTCATGGAGCTACCCTTGGAATTATAGGCATGGGAAATATAGGCGAAGCAATAGCTACAAGGGGCAAATTTGGCTTTGGTATGGACATTCTTTATCATAACAGAACTAGAAAACCTCAAGCAGAAAAAGAACTAGGAGCTAAGTATTGTTCCTTGGAGGAAGTTTTAAGAAAGTCAGATTTTATTGTGTTAATGACCCCATTAACTGAAGATACCAAAGAACTTATTGGTTATAAGGAATTTGATATGATGAAGGACACTGCTATTTTTATAAACGGATCTAGAGGTCAAACTGTTAATGAAGAAGCTTTAATTAATGCATTAAATAATAAAAAGATCTTTGGTGCTGGCCTGGATGTATTTTATAAGGAACCTGTAGATGTTAATAATCCACTATTAAAGATGGATAATGTGGTGGTATTACCCCATATTGGATCTGCCACTGGAAAAACCCGTGATGAGATGGCAATGCTAGCAGCAGAAAATATGGTAAAAGCGCTTAAGGGTGAAATGCCGCCAACTATGGTTAAGGAATTTAAAAAAGAGTAAATACTTATTAGAAATCCAAAAAATCATAAGTAAAAACAAGAATATAAAGAGGCTAAAACGCTTAATTCTATGTAATAAGTGTTTTAGCCTTTTAAGATTAAATTTTTAAAATTAAATAAGGTGATAAAATAATTAAAAATCTTATTCTATTTCTATCCCCGCCATCTTCATTAGATAAATTGCATTTCTAGTATCACTTACCCCTTGTCTTAACTTATAATCAAAGAAGATTTTATTATCTTTATAGTATTCTCTAAAGTGATAATTTTTCACTTTAGGATTATCCTTATAAAGATCCCCTAATTCTAAGTCGTGGGTGGACACCATACCTAAGGTGCTTTTTTTGCTCAGTTGATTGATTAATATTTTTGCACCAGTATGCCTATCAATTGAGTTAGTTCCCTTAAAAATTTCATCTAATAAAAAGAATATCTTTTCTCCTTTGTTTGTAAAATCTATAAGAGTCTTTATTCTTAATATTTCAGCATAGAAGGAAGAGATGCTTTCTTCTAAATTATCGCTAGTTCTCATGCATGTTAAAATAGAGAGTTTGCTACAGGCAAATTTATTGGCCCTAACTTTAGCTCCTACATAAGCTAACACTAAGTTGATTCCTAGAGTTCTCAGCATTGTACTTTTTCCAGCCATATTGGAGCCTGTAATAAGCGCTATGCTATGGTTATGGTCTAGGGTAATAGTATTCGATACTGAAGCTTCCCCAAGAAGTGGGTGACCCAGGTTTTCAGCTTTAATTATAAGCTCTCCTTCTTCGAAGGTAGGAACACACCAGTTAGGATTATCTCTGTTTATATTGCTTAAGCTTATAAGGGCTTCAAATTCCCCTATGATTTCTATCATAGCTTTAAGGTTTTTCCCGTATAGTTTTTTAAAATTTTCAAGCTCATAGCAAATCCTGTAATCCCATAAGAATAGAATATTTAAGGGGAAGTAAAACATATTACTTCGATCAGAGATTTTACTTACAATACTGTTTAATAGCTTAATTATATAAGTGGTAGATTTATCGTTATTAACCTTAAGTTTTTTTTGAAGATGATTTAAATAGTCACATTTAAACTTAGCTTTTTCTATATAGGATATCATATTAGAATAACCTTCTATATCCTCTTTGTACTTAAACACTTTGTTTAAGGAAACGTTTATATTTTTAATGTTAATAAGTAAAATAAGTATACTTATAGCAATGGACAACTTAGCTAAAGTAAAGGTGAAGCCACTTAAAAGAAAAGGAAGTAATAGAGAAGAAATAATTAAGGTTGTGATAAAAGTGCTTAAAGGTTTAATATATGGTTTGAGAAATCTTTCGTCACTTTCTAAGCTCCACTGGATCAAATCATCAGGACTGGCAAATTCTTTATCCTTAATCATTCCTTCAGACAAAAGACCCTGGCAAAAATGAAGCGCTTTACTAAGTTCTTCAATAGCTTCTTGTCTATTTTTAGTCTCAGTTATAGTGAAGCATATATTGCCACAAAGCTCATCTCTAAGTCTTTTTTTTCCAAGTGGTGTTATAACTGAGGATATTCTTTGAAACAAAGAGTTTTTGCCTAGTATATCCAAATCTTCGCTGTACATGGGAGTCTCCTCTCTTAAGTCTCTTCCATCATAAAAGTCTTTGAAATTACCAGTAACTCTTTTAATGGCAGTTTCATTAAGAATTATTAGGTTATTAACTTTTAATAAAAACCTTTTAATTAAACTATGTTTTTTAGAAATATAGAAAAAACCTAGGATAAAAACTGCTATAGAAAAAAGAGTTAAATTATAGTTGGATATCTTATAGGAAAATATAAAAACTATAGTGCACAGTAAAAAGTATAGAAGCCTTATGCCACTGTAAAAGTTACTTAATTGTGTTTTAGTGTTTTTGATTTTAATAAATTTATTAAGCCTATTTTCATAGATGCTATTACTGGATTTTAAAACTGAACTCATAATTTCCCTCCAATTGCATATTTAATTATTAGTCATATTTAAAGCTAACTACATGGTAGTTGTTGCTTTTGTAATAAAGAAAGTGGAACAATTAACTTTAATTTATAAACTTATCATTAAAATCAGATTTATAGTAGGAAAGTTTAATGAACATATATTTAACTTCCTATGTTTTTATTGCTTTATATTAAAAACCCTTAACTTTAAACTAAACTATTAATAACATATATTAGGCATCTTGAAAAAATAAATAAGACAGTATCCTCATCTTTTTTGTGTTATACTTCACATCTTTGATTTGTTATTTATATTCAGATGCACTACTTCATACTATTATACAACACATTAACAAGGAAATGTAAGTAAATGTATATTTAACTACAAAAGTTGTATATACTTCAAAATGTAGAGAGAAATTTGACACAGTACTTATTAGGATATAAAATAAATAAGTTAGAAGTTATTGATATTTATAATAGTATTTTTGGATAGTCTAATTGTTGGAGGAATAAGCATGGCAAATACCGTTGAATATAAAGACTTGAAAGGGAATTATGTATTAGTAGATGTAAGAAGTCCAGGAGAATATAAGGATTCTACAATTAATGGTGCAATTAATATACCTTTATTTGATGATGAGGAAAGAGCTAGCATCGGAACTATATATACAAGAGAAAGCACTGAAAAGGCAAAAAAAATTGGGGTAGACATTGTTGCTAAAAAGTTGCCAGAAATATACGACAGAGTAAATCAATTAGAAAAACAATATAATAAAGTAGTATTATTTTGTGCCCGTGGTGGAATGAGAAGTGGATCCATTGCAGAACTCTTAGGAGCTCTTGGTTCAAGGGTTGAGAGAATTAAAGATGGATATAAGGGCTATAGAGCTTTTATTACTGAAGAGCTACCAGAACTAAATCATAAGGTGGAATATGTAGTACTTCACGGCAATACTGGGGTTGGAAAAACTGAAATTTTGAAAAAGTTGAGAGACCATGGATATAATGTTCTTGATTTAGAGGGGTGTGCAAACCATAGAGGTTCTTTATTAGGGTCTGTGGGACTTGGAGAAACTACTTCTCAAAAACAATTTGAATCTAATGTTTATGAAGAGTTAAAGGGAATTAAGGGAAAGTATGTATTTGTAGAAGCTGAAAGCAGAAGAATAGGGAGGGTAGTTATACCAGAATATATTCATAATAAAATGAAAGAAGGCATCCATGTATTTGTAGATGCTGACATTGAATTTAGAAAAGACATTATTGTAAAAGAGTATACAAAGATGGAAAATTGTAAAGAGGAAATTTGTGAAGCTCTTTTAAAGTTGAAAAAACATATTAGTGAAAAGAATATAGAAGAGTACTGTGGGAAAGTAAAGCAAGAAGAGTATGATGAAGTAGTTAAAGAGTTAATGGTAAAATACTATGACCCTCTTTATATGCATAGCTCTGATAAGTATGACTATGATTTTAAACTAATGGTTAGTAATATTGAAGAAGCTGCAAAAGCTTTAGAAAGTTTTATAGATAAGTATTTTGAACAGGATAAAGAATCCTGTGTTGCCTGTACAGAATAACTAAAAAATAAAAAACAGAACGCTTGTTTCTGTTTTTTATTTTTTTCTCTTTACTATATTCAAATTAAATTATAAAATAAGGTTTGTAACTCTATTTTTAGGAGGAATATTATGCAAGGTAACGAAAATAAAAACTCAAGCTATGAAGTGACGGATTTAACTTCTCTTGAAAAGCTAGAACCAGTAAGAGTTAGACCGGGAATGTACATAGGTTCTACAGGAAGCAAAGGTCTTCACCATTGCATTTGGGAAATTTTAGATAATGCCATTGATGAACTTACAAATGGCTATGGAAATAAAGCTGAAATAATTTTAAATAAAGATAAAACTGTAACAGTTATAGACAATGGAAGAGGTATACCAACGGGAATTCACCCTATTAAGAAAAAATCTGGAGTAGAGATGGTTTACACAGAACTTCACACTGGTGGTAAATTTAATAACTCTAATTATAAAACCTCAGGAGGACTTCATGGTGTTGGGGCTGCGGTAGTTAATGCTCTATCCTCATGGCTTGAAGTAGAAGTTTATCAAAAGGGAAACATTTTTAAGCAAAGATTTGAGCATGCTTACGATAAGGAATTAAAAAGAAAAATGCCAGGAACTCCTGTGACACCACTTGAAGTTATTGGTAATACAAGGAAAACAGGGACGAAGGTAACGTTTCATCCTGATAGTGAAGTTTTTAGTAACATAGATTTCAAATTTGAAATTATAGACCAAAGGCTTCAAGAATTAGCTTTTCAAAATAAAGGAATTACCTTAGTTTTAAAAGACTTAAGAAAAAGTGAAGCAATTGAAAAAACTTATTATTCAGAAAGAGGACTTTTAGATTTTATAGACTATCTTAATGAAAGTAAAACTGTACTTCATAAGGAGCCAGTTTTATTTGGTGGAGAAAGAGAAGTTAATGGAATAAGAGTTGAAGGAGAAATTTGTGTTCAATTTACTGATTCTACCACTGAAAATATTGCAAGCTATGTAAATAATATACCAACTACAGAATCAGGGACTCATGAAACAGGGTTTAAAACAGGAATGACTAGAGCTTTTAAAGAGTGGAGCAAGAAACTAAATCTTATTAAAGAAAAAGACAAGGAGTTTGAGGGTGACGATTTAAGAGAGGGAATGACTGCTATAGTTAAAGTAAAAATCAGTAATCCTATGTTTGAAGGTCAAACTAAAACAAAACTTGGTAATGTGGAAGCCTACTCTATGATGAATGAACTTTGTTATATTAAATTTGGTGAATGGATAGAAGATAATAAGGAAATTGCTACAGTTCTTATTAATAATGCTCTTTCTGCTGCAGCTCGAAGAGACAAAATAAAAAAAATAAATGAAGCGGAAAGAAAAAAAATAGGAAATGGTACTGCGCCACTAGCTGGGAAAATAGCAGTATGTACTCTAAAGAATCCTGAATTTACTGAGTTTATTGTAGTGGAGGGAGACTCTGCGGGAGGATCTGCAAAACAAGCTAGAGATAGAAGATTTCAGACTATAATGCCCTCTAAAGGTAAGATAATGAACACGGAAAAACAAAAACTTGAAAATGTATTAGCTAGTGAAGAACTTAAAATATTTAATACAGCTATAGGAACTGGAGTACTTGACAGTTACAAAGAAGAGGAACTTAAGTACGGAAAGATAATAATAATGAGTGATGCGGACGTGGACGGCTATCATATAAGAACTCTATGGATGACTTATATTTATAGATATATGAGACCACTAATTCAAAATGGACATTTATTTATGGCTCTTCCACCACTTTATAAAGTGTACAAAACTACAAAAACTGGAGAGATAGCACAATATGCCTACAGTGATGAAGAGCTAGATAAGGTTAAAAAAGAAATAGGGAAGGGTGCACTAATTCAAAGGTATAAAGGACTTGGAGAGATGAACCCAGAACAATTATGGCAAACCACTTTAAATCCAGAAACAAGGACTCTTCAAAGAGTAACCATTGAGGATGCAGCAAAGGCAGAGAAGATGATATCTCTTCTTATGGGAGATGTGGTGGAGCCAAGAAAAAATTATATGTACAAATATGCTGAGTTTTAGGAGGGAAAAAAATGGCTAAGAAAAAGGATAATATACCTGTAGATAATAATATAATTAATGTTTCTATTGATGAAGCTATGCCGGATAACTACCTTCCTTATGCTGTGGAAGTATCAAAGGATAGAGCTCTTCCAGATGTGAGAGATGGAATGAAGCCAGTTCATAGAAGAATTCTCTATGGAGCTTATATGCTTAAGGCCTTTCCAGATAAGCCATATTATAAGTCAGCTAGAATTGTAGGGGATATTCTTGGTAAGTACCATCCTCACGGAGACACTTCTGTTTATGATGCCATGGTAATTTTAGCTCAAAATTTTAGTACAAGAAAACCCCTTATTGATGGACATGGTAACTGGGGAAGTATAGATGGAGATAGCGCAGCAGCTATGCGTTACACCGAGGCTAGATTATCTAATATTGCATTAGAAATGCTAAGGGATATTGATAAGGATGTAGTGGATATGGTAAATAACTACTCTGACTCAGAAAAAGAACCCTCAGTACTGCCATCTAGATATCCTAATCTTCTTGTAAATGGAGCCTTTGGTATTGCAGTAGGACTAGCTACTAACATTCCTCCCCATAACTTAGGAGAAGTTATTGATGCTTCACTTGCATTAGCAGATAATCCAGAGATAACTACAAAGGAGTTAATGAATTATATAAAGGGGCCAGACCTTCCAACTGGTGGAATACTAATTGGAAAAAACTCAATGATTTCTGCTTACGAAACTGGGGAAGGAAAAGTAACCTTAAGAGCTAAAACAAAGATTGAAACTTTAGAAAATGGAAGACTTGGTATAGTTATAACTGAGTTTCCTTATAGAAAAAATAAAGCAAAACTTCTCCAAGCAATTTCTGATATGACTGGAGATAAAAAGCATGCAAAGGCTTTAGAAACCATAGCAGATATCAGAGATGAATCAGATAGAAATGGAATAAGAGCAGTTATTGAGTTTAAGAAAAGTGCAAATGAAGATGGTGTAAATAAAGTTTTAAAATACTTATATAAAAGAACAGAGCTTCAATGTAATATATCTTTTAACATGGTGGCTTTAGCTGATGGAAAGCCCAGAACAATGGGGCTTAAAGCCTTACTTCATTATTATGTAGAACATCAAAAAGAAATAGTTACTAGAAGAACAAAAAAAGAACTGGAAACTGCTGAAAAAAGGTTCCATATTGTTCAAGGTTTTATTAAAGCTATTGACATTTTGGATGAAATTATAGCTACTATAAGAGGATCTAAGTCTAAAAAAGATGCAAATACTAATTTAATAAATAAATTTGGATTTAGTGAACTTCAAGCTGAAGCCATTCTTGAAATGATGCTTTATAGATTAACAGGGCTGGAGATAAGTGTATTTCAAAAGGAGTATAAAGAGCTTGAAATAACTATTAAAAAGTTAAATAAAATTTTAGAAAGCGAAAAAGAACTTCTAAAGGTTATTAAAAAGGAAATGCTCCAAATTAAAGAGAGCTATGATGATCCAAGAAGAACTGCTATTGTAGAGGATGATAGTGAAGCTAAAATTGAATTAGAGGAGCTTATTATAGAAGAAGATGTAGTAATAACCTTATCAAATGAAGGGTATATCAAAAGAACTCCTTTAAAATCCTTCAATCGAACTTCTCAAAATGTTGAAGATATTGATCATAGGGAAGGAGATTTCAATAAGTTTTTAATCGAAGGAAACACCAAGGATACTATAATTTTCTTTACTAGTAAAGGAAACATGTATCAAGCAAAGGGTGTGAACATTCCAGAGTTTAAATGGAAAGAAAGAGGCGAAAGGATAGATACACTATTCAAAGGATTAGATTTAGTAGAAGAAAACATTATTTCCGCTTACTCTATAGAGTCCTTTGAGTTAAGTAGAGATATATTATTTTTCACTTCTAAGGGAATAATTAAGAAAACAGAATTAAGTAGGTTTAATACTAATTATAGCAAGCTTTTAGGAGTTAAGCTAAAGGAAGATGAAACCTTGATAAAGGCAGATTTAGTCACAAGTGATAGAGAAGGTAAGTTTATTAATGTTTATACTCGAAAGGGTTTAAACTTCACTGCTGAGGAACCAGAACTTCAGCCTTTAGATAGGACTGTAGCTGGAAAGCAATTATTTAAGTTAGTAAGCCAGGATGAAGTTGTTAGTATTGAGTATGTAGAGGAATTTAATTATAGAGAGTTTTACGTTACTTTAAATGGAAAAGGTGTTTTAAGGTGCAGTAATAGAAAAAGCAATGAAAAGCTCATAACTATAGCAACTTCCACAAGTGATTTATTATTCTTTACTTCAAAAGGAAATGCGCATAAAATTAAAGCTAATTTGATTCAAAATATTGATAAAAAAGGTATAGATATTCATGAAATTTTAGACAATTTCCATAAGGAAGACCCTATAGTTAGTATGATTTCAGTTATAAACTATAGAGAAACAGAAGGATTTTATTTTGTTACTTCAAATGGAATGGTGAAAAAGACCAGCAGCAGCGAATTTAGCAGCGACTTTGATTACGGAGTAGCTTGCAAGTTAAAGGGTAGTGAGGATAAGGTAATTTCTGTTTATTTAGAAGAAAATCATAGTGATTTAGTGGTAGTAACAAAGAAAGCAATGTGTATAAGATTTGCAAGTACCACTGTAAATCCAATGGGAAGAAATGCAGCTGGAGTAACTGCCATCAGCTTAAAAGATGATGATGAGGTTTTATTTGGGGCACTAATAGCCAGTGAAATACCAGTGAATTCGAACTCTTTAAAGGATTTATGCATAGATAAATATGAAGGTACTTTAAAATTAAACACTATAAAGGGTGAAGAGAAAACTTTGGAAATAAGTCATATTCCTGTTCAAAACAGAGCAGGAAGAGGAAAGAATATTATGTTATTCTCAAATGATGACTCTGTTGAACAAGTTGAAATCATATAGAAAGTAGAGTTTGAGTATGAAAAGGGTTATATTAGAAAATGGAATAAAAGTCATATATAAAAGTATTCCTGGGAATATTACATCCTTTACCATAGGATTAGAGGCGGGGGCTAATGTAGAGCAAGAGGAAGAATTAGGTCTTGCTCATGTGGTAGAACATCTGGTTTTTAAGGGAACAAAAACCAGATCAGAAAAGGAAATAAATAATATATGTGATGAGGTTTTTGGATTTCACAATGCAATGACAAACTATCCCTACGCTGTATATTATGGAACTTGCTTAAATGAGGATTTTAATACTGCCTTTGAGATTTATAGTGATATCATTACAAATCCAGCCTTTAGAGAAGAAGGGTTTAAAGAGGAAATTCAGGTTATTATTGAGGAACTTAAGGAGTGGAGTGAGGATTTATCTCAGCATTGTGAAGATTTATTATTCTTTAATGCTTTTAAAGAGAGAAGAATTAAAGAACTAATAATTGGGAAAGAATCTATGCTTAGAAGTTTTACTTTAGAAGATGTTAGAGGGTTTTATAACAAATATTACACTCCAGATAACACCGTAATTTCTGTAGTAACTTCTTTGGCTTGTGAAGAAGTAATTAAACAGATTGAGGAAAGATTTGCTTCTTGGAGAAAAATAGATAAGCAACTTAAGGAAAATGGTAAGGGTATCGAAGCCTACGATAGAATCGGGCAGCTTCAAAGTAGTGAGGGTATAGAAAAGTCTAAAGAAAAAGAGATTAAACCACTTTATGAAAATCCAAATCAGGGTACATACTTTGAAAAAAGCTCAAACCTTAGTGGAGCTAAAATTCAGTATATTTTTCCTATACAATATTTAACCGAAGAAGAAGTAACCCTTTTAAGGATTTTTAATGAGGCTTTTGGAGAAGGTACTAGCTGCCTTTTATATGATGAAATAAGAACAAACAAAGGACTTGTATATGATATAGGTGGAAAGATAAAAAATGAAAAGGGCATTAAGCTTTATACAATAACTTTAGGAACTTCTAAGGAAAATGTAGAAATTGCCATAAGCTTAATTAATGAAAAGCTTTCTGAGATTAAAGAAGCTAAAGAATTATTTACTGAAGAGAGAGTTAAAAAGTTAGCTAAGTCACAAAAATTAAAGAGAACTTTAAATTTAGAGAAATCTATAGTGTTATCAATGAATTTAGTAGTTTATGAAATTATGTATAATAACTGTGAGAAATTATTACGAGAATTTGAATTTGAAATTCTGCCAAAAGGGGAAGAAATTTTGAGGGTAGCAAAAAAAGCCTTGGTTAGTCCAGCAGTTCAAATTGTTATATCAGAGTAGAATGTTTTAATAAATCTATTGACAAAGAATGTTAAACATTATAAAATATTTTAAACAATTAAAAACTATGATGAGAAGAGTAAATAGCCAAATTTTTCTACAGAGAGCTTCTGTTGCTGAGAGGAAGTGAAAAGTTATCTATTGAAAAAAGCCTCGGAGTTGTGCATTGAACCTTAACTTAGTTAAGTGGATGATGTAACGGGAGCTCCCGTTATAGAGCTAGAGTATAATCTTTTTATCAAAGCCGTACTTGAAAAGGTTAATATGGTGACATGTTAACGAACTGGGGTGGTACCACGAAGTAAGTAGCTCTCGTCCCCAAGACTTAAGTCTTGGGGGTGGGAGTTTTTTTATTTTCAATTTTACAAACTAAAAGGTTTTAAGGAAAATTTCAGGAATTTGAAAGGTGGTATCATAGATGTACAATAGCTATGAAGAGTTAAATAATTTAAGAAATATAATGGAAGATAGTAATGAGTTTATGGTTGAAAGAATCAAAAAAGTAAATGGAATGGTGGAAAAAGGTATAAATCCTTATCCATATTCTTTTAATGCCACAACTCATAGCAGATTTATACTAGATAATTTTGAAAATATAGGTAGTGATGAGGAGTTTGTATTAGCAGGTAGGATAATGCTTTTAAGAAGAATGGGAAAGGTAACCTTTTTAAACCTTCAAGACCAAAATGGGCAAATACAAGTATATTTTCATGAAGGTTCTCTAGGTAGTGACACATATGAAATATTAAAGCTTGTAGATGTAGGGGATATTATTGGGGTTTCAGGTACAGTTTTTAGAACAAAAACGGATGAAATTACTATTAAGACAAAGACTATTACCGTTTTATCAAAATCTATTAGACCTTTGCCTGAAAAGTACCATGGAATACAAGATATGGATTTAAGACAGAGACATCGTTCACTAGATATGATTATGAATGATGAGGTTAGAGAAAGATTTATTAAAAGATCTAAAGCTATGTTTGCTCTTAGAGAGTATATGGATAGCCTAGGTTTCATGGAAATGGAAACACCGATTTTAGATACAAAATACGGTGGAGGAGAAGCTAAGCCTTTCATAACTAATGTAAATGCACTAGGCTGTGAAGTTTTCATGAATGTTTCACCAGAGCTTTATTTAAAAAGACTTATGGTAGGAGGCATTGAAAGAGTTTATACCCTTGGTAGATCTTTCAGAAATGAAGGTATAGATAGAACCCATTACCCAGAATTTTCACTTTTTGAGTGCTATATGGCCTATGCTGATTACAGAGATATGATGAGGCTTATGGAAAATATCTATGAACACATTTTCACAAAAGTAAATGGAACCACTAAGGCATCCTATGACGGAGTAGAAATTGATTTTAAGGCTCCTTGGAAAAGAGAAAGAATGTGTGATTTAGTAAAAAAAGAGATTAATTTTGATGTTGAAAACAGCTCTAAGGAAGAGATAATTCAATGCATTAATTCAAATGGTCTGCTTAATGAAGCGATAAAAGAAGGATTTGTGCCAGAAGAAGCTTCAAAAGGAGAATTAATTATGACCCTATTTGAGGAGTATTGTGAAGGAAAGTTAATAGAGCCAACTTTTGTCATTGATTTTCCAATTGAATCTTCTCCTTTATGCAAAGTCCACAGAGAAAATCCTGAATTAATTGAAAGATTTGAACCCTACGCTTTTGGAGTAGAGCTTGGTAATGCTTATTCAGAGTTAAACGATCCACTAAGACAAAGAATACTTCTTCATGAACAAGCTGAAAAGCTTAGAGCTGGATTAGAGACAGCGAGTCCAATGGATGAAGAATTTGCAGTGGCAATTGACGTAGGTATGCCACCAGCAGGAGGATTAGGTATTGGAATTGATAGAATGGTAATGTTTTTAACTGGTGCAAATTCTATAAAAGATGTTATTGCATTTCCACTTGTAAAGAGATAGTTTAGCATTTTGATTATGAGATAGATATTATGATTAAATAACAATAAGTATTTAATATTAGTTTTTATGCTGCGTGTAGTAGTAATAAATATAAAAAATACACTATATATTGCACTGACAATTATAGATTATTGGTAATAGTTAATTTTGTTGGATTAATATATTATCATGAGTTTTATAGCAAGCTCTAAAATAAAAAAGTTACTAATAGGATTATTGATATTCATTAGCAACTTTACAAAAATAGAAATGCCAAGGACAATAGAGGAACTAGTTTTCTACTTATCCTTGGCATTATTAATATTGACTATTAAGTTGTAATATTAATACAACTATTTAGATAAATGTTAATGTACTTAGTAGACGAAAGCAATCAGGTTTATAAGGCTTCATAATAATTTTTAATTAATAATGAGTCATTTTCTAGTATTGGACTTTCGCAAATGATGCAGCCTTTAACATTAAAGTTTTTAAAAGCTTCTATGCAAGCTCTGTAGTTAAAATCACTTTCTTCAAAAGGAAGATGATTTTTCTCTCCTTTAGCACCGTAATTTATACCAGACATATGTACATGTAAATCCTCTAAAGCCTCCATACCTAAATTATCTCCTACATAGGATAGAATTCTAGCAAAATCATCATAATTTTTTAAGGCTCCATTATACCTTGCATGCAAATGGGAAAAATCTATGCAAAGTTTAACATTGGGAACTCTTTTACAAAGCTCTACCAATTCCTCAAGAGAACCGAACTGGGTACCCTTGCCGGTGGTTTCAAGCCTATAATCTACTCCTAAGTATGGAAGTTTTCTTAAATTTTCTTCAATAGTATTAAAGGTTTCTTCTTTGGAATCTTTAAGATAAAAGCCCGGATGAAAAATTAAGCTTCTACCACCAACCTTTGATAGACCTTCTGCGCCTTTTATTATCCTTTCAAGGGATTGAAGTTGCTTTTCCTCTTCATCAGCATTGAGATTTATAAAATAGGAACCGTGGGCAGAAAGATAGAATGAATTATCCTCTTTAGCTTTTAAAACCTCATTTTTATTCTTATCAGTTATATTAACAGAACGTACAAAAGGAAGTTCCATAGCATCTAGTCCCAATTTTTTTAAATAAGGTATTCCAGTTTTATAAACAAACTTAGTATTTTCATTTCCCAGAGGAAGTCCGGAAATACCAAATAATAATTTATCCATAGTAAATCACCTCTACAATTATTTTATCGTGAACAGAAGTTATAATTAATCTCTCCATAAAGCTTACTTAGTTCCTTAAGACTTGTGATATAAAGCAAAATAAATCTTAATTTTGGAAGCCTATAGTCATGAAAGTAAGTGAGAAATAGCGCTGAAATAGAAAGGGAAAACATGACTACAGAAAGTATAACACAACTTAGTGTTATTAACAAAATAGGTTTCTATGCAAAGGTTTATGATTTTATTTATGAAAAATTATTAGAGATTTTTTTACTATAAAAAAATTACATCTTGTGCAAGAGGGGAGTTTTCGTGTTATTATGTATAGGAAAGTACACTAGAAAGTAATGTGATTTTATAATTACCAAGGCTATTATTAATAGAAATAAGGGATATAAAAAGTATTACTTTAGAGTTTGCCGCATATGAAAGCTAAAAAGTTAAGAAGGTGACAAGATGAACACTATATGGAGAGAAAAACCCTGCTCAATTGAAGTTATAAAACAGCTCTGTGTAAAAACTAATATCAGTCCTATAACCCTAAGGGTTTTATATAATAGAGGAATAGATACAGAAGAAAAAATAAAAAAGTTTTTTAAGGGCTCCTTAAGAGATTTACATAACCCATTTTTCATGAAAGACATGGAAAATGGGGTAAACATAGTAAAACAAGCCATAGAAAATGGAGAAAAAATAATTATATACGGGGATTATGACGCAGATGGTGTTACCAGTACCGTGGTTTTGTATAAAGGGCTAACAAAAGCAGGGGCAAAAGTTAATTATTACATACCTGATAGAGAACAAGAAGGCTATGGAATGAACTTAGATAGAATTGAGGAGCTATGTAAAGAAGGCTATAATTTAATACTAACCTGCGACAATGGTATTTCTGCTGTTAATGAAGTTAGAAGAGTTAAAGAGTTAGGTATGAAAATTGTTATAACTGACCATCATGAACTGCCTTTTATTGAAGGTGAGAACAATAGAACTGTGATAATGCCTGAAGCAGATGCCATAATCAATCCTAAAAGACCAGACTGTGAATATCCTTTCAAGTTTTTATGTGGGGCTGGAATAGCTTTTAAATTTGTAGTAGCCCTATATAAAGCTATGAATATAAAAGGCGAGGAAGCTCTGGAACTTTTAGAATTTGCAGGAATGGGTACTATTTGTGATGTGGTAGATTTAGTAGATGAAAATAGGATTATTGCTAGGGAAGCATTAAGACTTTTAACAACCTCTAAGAATAAAGGAATTAAGGCTTTGAAAGAAGTAATAGGAATTAAAGAAGCAGTAAGTTGTTACCATGTAGGTTTTAACATCGGGCCATGTATTAATGCCACAGGAAGGCTTGAAACTGCAAGTTTATCCGTAGATTTATTATTATGTGAAGATGATAATGAAGCCAAGTCTATTGCAACTAGAATTCATACTCTTAATAAAGAAAGACAAGACTTAACCAATACTAGTGTAGAAGAGGTTTGTGAAATCATCGATAACTCTTCAATAAAAAATAATAAGGTTATAGTTGTTTATAAAAAGGATATGCATGAAAGTATTGCAGGAATTGTAGCTGGTAGAATAAGAGAGAGATATAATGTGCCAACTATTATATTAACAGAAGGTAAAGAAAGACCAAAAGGTTCAGGTAGATCCATAGAAGGATATAACATGTTTGAAGAGATTCTAAAGTGTAAGGATTTGCTTTTTAAATTTGGTGGACACCCCATGGCGGCAGGACTTTCTTTGGATGAAGATAAAATAGAAGAGTTTTCCAATAGACTTAATGATAATTGCAAGCTATCCTCACAAGATTTAATTCCAGTAGTACCTGTAGATTCTCAGTTATCTCTTCAATATATTAATTATGAAGTAGTAAAAGAATTTAAGGAATTAGCTCCTTTTGGAAAAGGCAATCCATCACCAGTACTTATGGCAAAAAAAATTAAAATTAAACATATTAAATTTTTAGGGAATGAAAATCAACATGTAAAACTTTTATGCTATATACCAAACACCTCTAAAACTATTGAGGGTCTTTATTTTAGCAAGGGAGAGGAAATCAGAGAATTACTTGAGCACTACTTTGGACAGGGGTATATGAATTGTATAAATGCACCTGGTGATTTATACTTGGACTTATTATTTGAACCTGATATAAATGAGTTTAATGGGCAACGAAATCTTCAACTTAAATTAAAAGATGTTAAGATTTCAAGATAAATACTTATGTTTTAAATTTGGAAGATTATAAGAATCTAGAGGAAATACTTGCACAGAGTTAATAGAAGTTTATGGTACAAAGTATATTTCAAACTTTATAACACATAATAACATGGAAAATATTATTCAATATATGGAGGATTGTTATTATGCCATTATCAAGAAACTCAAAACAAAACCTTGAAAAATCTGTTGGAGATATGCAAAATGCTCAAAGCTTCTTTACTGGTGATTACGAATATTTAATTACTGATAAAAAAGAAAATAAATTTCAAAATCAAAGTAACAATTTAGAAAGAAACTTAGGAAGTAATAAAAAATAAAACATTGGCAAGGGAAGTTCCCTTGCCAATGCTTTTATATTATAGATTTCTTTCGTAAGCTTCAACCATTTTCTTAACCATTTGTCCGCCTATTGATCCTGCTTCTCTAGAAGTTAGGTCACCATTGTAACCTTCTTTTAAATTAACTCCTACTTCACGTGCAGCTTCCATTTTAAATCTGTTTAATCCTTCTTTAGCTTCTGGAACTAAAACTCTATTTCTGCTTGACATATTGAATTCCTCCTTTTAAATAAAGTTTCAAATGAACTTTATTAATATAATTTAGTAACCATTGTCAAAGTTGAACGGAGCCTTAAAACTATAGATTTCTTTCGTAAGCTTCAACCATTTTCTTAACCATTTGTCCGCCGATAGAACCAGCTTCTCTAGAAGTTAAGTCACCATTGTAGCCTTCTTTTAAGTTAACTCCTACTTCTTGTGCAGCTTCCATCTTAAATCTGTTTAATCCTTCTCTAGCCTCTGGAACTAATACTCTGTTTCTGTTTGACATATTAAATTCCTCCTTTTTAGTTAAGACTTTTATGAAGTCTTAAATATATAATTTTATTACTTAATTCTCTGAAAAGCCTTCTAACTATTCGTAAAAAGTACTCACTTTGTAAGTTACTCTTCAGTGGAACATTTTAAGAATTTAAGAGAATTATAAGTAATAAGAATTACCAAAGTTAAGAGTAAAGGTGTTACTACAAACAGCTGCTGTTCAAATGCTTTGTTTGTTTTGTGTGTTTTACTGTTTGTAATATTATTTTGTCCACTAAGTCTTTTTATATGTGAGATAATTTATTCCAGTATAGGTTAAATAATGAACAAGTCCATTTTGTTTAGAAACTTTGAAAGCAAATTTAGGTTAAGCAAAGATATCTCTGTGAACAAACTGTGTTTGTTACGCCAAAACAATTTTTCTAGACAGAGCAACAGTTACTTATATAAGATGGCAGACTTGAAGTTTCCAAAATGTTGTTAAAACTGTAGACTTCAGTTTAATTAAGGATTTCTCTAAAAATAATTAAATAGGAGTTAATTGTAAAAGAATTTATGCATATTTTCCTCAAGGAAATCTTTAATATAATTAAGTCACTATTTTTATGGTACTAATTAAATTAATAATTCTTAATGAAATTCCTTCAAGTGCCATAAACACTATATATTGTTATATTTATTTCTTTTTATATTTAAATCAATATACAGCAAATACCTAAAGAATTATGGGTTTTAATTTACATATCAATGGAATTAGTGTTATTTATTATAAAAATTTCTCTTTTGCATAAAAAAATAATAGGGATACACAGAAAGTGCATCCCTATTTGGACATTAGCTTTTAAGAAACTCTACTTATAATTTGAATTATTTTATATAAACTTTCATGTTATATAGAATGAATTTAATTATAAATGTTGTTTATTAAAAGATACTATATTAAATTATAGGTTTCTTTCGTAAGCTTCAACCATTCTTTTAACCATTTGTCCGCCTACTGATCCTGCTTCTCTAGAAGTTAGGTCACCATTGTAGCCTTGTTTTAAATTAACTCCTACTTCTTGTGCAGCTTCCATTTTAAATCTGTTTAATCCTTCTTTAGCTTCAGGAACTAATGCTCTGTTATTTCTGTTTGACATTGTGAACTCCTCCTTTGATTAAGCCTGGTAAGCAATATACTTACTCATTGGGCTTACGTATTAGAATTAAACTAATTGAATTTTAGATTATAGGTTTCGCTCGTAAGCTTCAACCATTCTTTTAACCATTTGTCCGCCTACTGAACCATTTTCTCTAGCTGTTAGGTCTCCATTATAGCCTTGTTTTAAATTAACTCCTACCTCTTGTGCTGCTTCCATTTTAAATCTGTTAAGTCCTTCTTTAGCTTCTGGAACTAATGCTCTATTATTTCTGTTTGCCATCTTGAATCCCTCCTTTTCATTTGGTACTATTATTTTGACCCTTTATTTTAAAATTATTTTATAAAATTAGTGGAACTTATGGAATTTATTGCACCTTAATATAAAATTTAGTTTATTTAAACTGGTTATTTTAGTAACTTTAAATTAAAGTTAAGTATATAATATAACTGAAAGATTTAACATAGTAATCAGGGTATTATTATAATAAAGATAGTAGAGTTAGTCTTGTTAGATAACAAAGTAATATTCTTATTATTTCAGGAGGTTTCAAAAGTGAATAAAAAGAAAATCATAATGACTGGTGGAGGCAGCGCCGGACATGTAACACCAAACATTGCATTAATGCCAGCATTAAAAGAGCTTGGGTATGAAATCCAATATATTGGAACTGAAAGTGGCATAGAGCGAAGTATTATCCAAGAAGAAAACATAAAATATCATGTTATATCTAGTGGAAAGCTTAGGAGATATTTTGATATAAAAAATTTTACAGACCCTTTCAAGGTTATCAAAGGTGTTTTTGATGCAAAAAAAATACTAAAAGACGAAAAACCAGATATAGTTTTTTCTAAGGGTGGTTTTGTATCTGTACCAGTAGTACTTGGAGCTTTTTTAAATAAAATTCCAGTAATTATACATGAGTCAGATATAACCCCTGGACTCGCAAATAAAATTGCAATGCCTTATGCTACAAAGGTATGTGTTACCTTTCCAGAGGCCTTAAATCACGTAAATAAAAAGAAAGCTGTACTTACAGGTTCTCCAATCAGAAAAGAATTACTTGAGGGCAATAAGATAAAAGGAAAAAATCTATGTGGTTTTAAGGATGATAAACCTGTTGTATTTATAATGGGTGGAAGTTTAGGCGCTAGAGCCATAAATAACATGGTGAGGGATGGGTTAAAGGATTTATTAAAAACCTTCAATATAATTCATATTTGTGGAAAAGGAAATATAGAGGAAGGGCTTAATAATAAATCAGGTTATGCCCAATTTGAGTATGTAAAAGATGAGTTGCCACATTTAATGGCAGCAGCGGATTTAGTAATATCTAGAGCGGGAGCAAATTCAATTTTCGAATTATTAGCTCTTAAAAAGCCAAGTTTATTGATTCCCCTAACAGCAAAAGCAAGCCGTGGAGATCAAATTTTAAATGCTGAATCTTTTGATAGACAAGGTTTTAGTATGGTGGCCGATGAAGAGCAGTTAAATTCTAATATATTAATAGATAAGGTAAATGAACTTTACAAGGATAGGGATAAGTATATTGGATATATGGCTAAGAGCCAAACAAAAGATAGTATAAATAAAATAATAACTTTAATAGAAGAAAATAGAAAGCCTAGAGAAAAGTAATTTCTCTAGGCTTTTCTTCGTAAGGATATTATCTAGATGTTATTTAATTTGATGTAGTTAAAGTAATTGTAATTAAAATAGTTATAATTAAAAAAGAAAATAGTATTTCATAGAATATGAAGATGATTTCACTGAAGTAATGAACCTTAAATATAGGGAATCAAAGTCGAGATTTAACCCATGGATAGAACTTGCTTTGGTTCATTTAAAACATTTTGAAGATGAATGAAATTCATCATGAATAAACTAAGCTTTGGCTAAGGAAGCTTGTGGAAATATATGTTTTTTTAAATAAAAAACTTACATTTTGGGTATTAATATTAGATAGCACCAAATTAAAGGAGGAAAAATATTGAAAATTAAATTTTTAGGAGCTACTGAATGCGTTACTGGGTCTTGTCATTTATTAAATATAGATGAATATAATATATTGCTAGACTGTGGACTATATCAAGGTAGTGATGGAAAAGAAAATAGAAATAGCGAGATAGGATTTAATGCAGAGGATATTGATTTAGTAATTTTATCTCATGCCCATATGGATCATAGTGGAAGAATCCCTCTGCTTTTTAAAGAAGGCTTTAAAGGAAGGGTAATTTGTACTAAGGGCACAGCAGATTTAAGTAATATTATGTTAATTGATTGTGCTCATATTCAAGTTACAGATGCAAATTGGAAAAATAAAAAAAGAGAAGAAAAAGGATTAGAACCTATAATTCCACTTTATGATATAAAGGATGCAGAGGAGAGTTTAAAATATTTTGAAGGCTACGATTATGATGAGAAAATTTCAATACTTCCTAATATAAAGCTAATCTTTAGAGATGCAGGGCATCTTTTAGGCTCTGCCATATGTGAAATTTTAATCAATGAAATGGAAGAAACTGAAAGAAAAGTAGTTTATAGTGGGGATATTGGCAATGTTAATTTACCAATTCTTAGAGATCCAACTCCAGTTTCACAAGGAGATATTGTTATCATGGAAACGACTTATGGTAATAAAGAACATAAGGCTGTGGAGGAAAATCTACACCAATTAGTAGAAATAGTAAAGAAAACCTTTGAACAGGGAGGAAATATAATAATACCCTCCTTTTCCGTTGGAAGAACCCAAGAAATAATATATGCATTAAATAAATATGTGGAACAAGGAGAGCTTACGCACTGCAAGGTTTATGTTGACAGCCCTCTAGCTAAGGACACTACTAAAATCTTTGAAAAGTATGAAGAATACTTTGATAGTGATGCAAAAGGGTTAATTAAAATGGGAGATAATCCACTAAAATTTAAAGGGTTATACTTTACTGAAAGTACAGAGGAATCAATAGCCTTAAAGGATATTAAAGAAGGTTTAGTAATTATTGCAGCAAGTGGAATGTGTGAGGGTGGAAGAGTTGTTCATCATTTAAAAAATAATTTAGAAAGAGAAGAATGCGCTGTGGTATTTGTGGGGTATCAATCTGAGGGTACCTTAGGTAAAAAAATTTTAAATGGGGATAGTGAAGTAAAAATATTTGGGGAAGAAATTCAGGTAAAAGCAAAAATATATAATCTTGAAGGGCTATCTGGCCATGGGGATAAAAAGGTATTGCATAACTGGTTAAAAGGTTTTAAAAACAAGCCAAACACTGTGTTTCTAGTACATGGTGAAGGTGATAGTATAAATTCCTTCAATAGAGAAATAACTTCAAAAGGCTATAAATCAGTAATTCCCAAAAAAAATCAGGAGTTTATTCTATGAAAATAATTAAAAACTTAACAAGCTTCAGTGCCGGAAATTATAATTTTAGGGTTGAAATTTAATTTATTTGAGTTATAATTTTATTGTAAAGCTATGTTAATCTTTGGTAATAGATAAAAACTAAAGATTTTATAGAATATATTGCAATTACCAGTAATATTCTAAAAGTTGTTACTGTTTTAACAATTGCAATAAATCATACAAGTTAGTAAATGTTTTATAGAAAGAGGGTTGCTTGTAATGAGAAAAATGAAAACAATGGATGGAAATACCGCTGCAGCACACGTGGCTTATGCCTACACAGATGTAGCAGCAATATATCCAATAACTCCATCATCACCTATGGCTGAACACTGTGATGAGTGGGCAGCACAAGGAAGAAAGAATATTTTCGGACAAACTGTGAAAATGATGGAAATGCAATCAGAAGCAGGAGCAGCAGGGGCAGTTCATGGTTCACTTCAAGCTGGAGCCTTAACTACTACTTTTACCGCTTCTCAAGGATTATTATTAATGATTCCAAATATGTATAAAATGGCTGGAGAGTTACTTCCAGGAGTTTTACATGTAAGTGCTAGAGCACTAGCTGCTCAAGCTTTATCAATATTCGGGGATCATCAAGACGTAATGGCGGCTAGACAAACTGGATTTGCTCTTTTAGCAAATAACAGTGTTCAAGAGGTTATGGACTTAGCTCCAGTAGCTCACCTTGCTGCAATTGAAGGAAGAATTCCTTTCTTAAACTTCTTTGATGGTTTTAGAACTTCCCATGAAACTCAAAAAATAGAAGCTTGGGATTACGAAACTTTAGATAAGTTTTTAAATAAAGAAGCTGTTGAAAGATTTAGAAATAATGCTCTAAGTCCTGAACACCCAGTAACTAGGGGAACAGCGCAAAATCCAGACATATACTTCCAAGCTAGAGAAGCATCAAATCCATTCTACAACGCTATTCCGGAAGTAGTAGAAAAGTACATGGACATGATAAATAAAGAAATAGGTACTGACTACCACCTATTCAACTATTATGGTTCACCAGATGCTGACAGAGTAATCGTTGCTATGGGATCAGTTTGTGATGTTATAGAAGAAACAATAGATTATTTAACAGCTAATGGAGAAAAAGTAGGATTATTAAAAGTTCGTTTATTTAGACCATTCTCACTTGCTCATTTCTTTAAGCATATGCCATCAACAGTTAAAAAAGTTGCAGTGCTTGATAGAACAAAAGAGCCAGGTTCAGCTGGAGAACCATTATATCAAGATATAAGAAATGCTTATTATGATAGAGAAGAAAGACCAGTAATCATTGGTGGAAGATATGGACTTGGATCAAAAGATACAACTCCATCACAAATAGTTACTGTATTTGATCACTTAAAAGAAGCTAATCTTAAAAATGGATTTACAATTGGTATAGAAGATGATGTTACTAATACATCACTTGCAATAACAAGAACTATCCAAACTACTGCAGAAGGAACAATTGAATGTAAATTCTGGGGATTAGGATCAGATGGTACTGTTGGAGCAAATAAGAGTGCTATAAAAATCATAGGAGACCATACAAACATGTATGCTCAAGCATACTTTGATTATGACTCTAAAAAATCAGGTGGAATAACAGTTTCTCACTTAAGATTTGGAAAAGAGCCAATTAAATCTCCATACCTAATTAACCATGCTAACTATGTAGGATGTCATAACCAATCTTACGTTTATAAATATGATGTATTAGCTGGAATAAAGGATAATGGTACATTCTTACTAAACTGTATGTGGGATGCAGAAGGTTTAGAGAAAAACTTACCAGCTACTATGAAGAGATATATTGCAAATCACAATATTAACTTCTACACAATAGATGCTGTTAAAATTGCAGAGGAAGTTGGACTAGGTGGAAGAATTAACATGGTTTGTCAATCTGCATTCTTCAAACTTGCTGATATAATACCAGTAGAAGATGCTGTTAAATACTTAAAAGATGCAGTTGTAAGTTCTTACGGTAAAAAAGGTGAGAAAATTGTTGCTATGAATCATGCTGCAATAGATGCAGGAATTAACTCTGTAGTTAAAGTTGATATTCCAGAAAGTTGGAAGAATGCTACTGATGAAAACTTAGAAGTTAAAAAAGAAAAACCAGAATTCATTAAAAATATTGTTGAAGTTATGAATAGACAAGAGGGAAATAGCCTTCCAGTAAGTGCTTTCCTTGGTATAGAAGATGGTACTTTTGAACATGGAACAGCTGCTTTTGAAAAGAGAGAAATTGCTGTTAATGTTCCAGAATGGCAACCAGAAAACTGTATCCAATGTAACCAATGTTCTTATGTATGTCCACATGCAGTAATAAGACCATTTATTGGCACAGAAGAAGATTACAAAAATGCTCCAGAAGGTTTAGTTCACCAAGCAGCTAAAGGTGGAAAAGCAATGGAAGGTTTAAGATTCCATATTGGAGTATCGGTTCAAGACTGTACAGGTTGCGGAAACTGTGCTCAAGTTTGCCCAGCTAAGCAAAAAGCTTTAGTTATGAAGCCGTTAGATTCTCAAAGAAAGCAAATACCAAACTGGGAGTTTAGCTTAACTTTACCAAAGAGAGAAAATCCAATGAACGTTTCTTCGGTAAAAGGAAGCCAATTTGAAACACCACTTCTTGAGTTCTCAGGTGCTTGTGCTGGATGTGGAGAAACTCCATATGTAAAACTTATAACTCAATTATTTGGAGATAGAATGATGATAGCTAACGCTACAGGTTGTTCTTCAATCTGGGGAGCTAGTGCACCAGCAACTCCATACACTAAGAATGAATGTGGAAAAGGTCCATCATGGGCTAACTCATTATTCGAAGATAATGCTGAGTTTGGACTAGGAATGTACCTAGGAGTAAATCAATTAAGAGACAAATTAGCATTGTTAGTAGAAGAAGCACTTACTGAAGGTGTAAATGAAGAATTAAAAGCTGCATTTACAACTTGGTTAGAAAACAAAGATAATGGTGAGGGTTCTAAAGCTGCAACTAAAGCATTATTACCATTACTTGAAGAAGTTAAAAACACTTCAGCAACTCTTGCTGAGATTTATAAAAATAAAGATTACTTCATTAAGAGATCTCAATGGATCTTTGGTGGAGATGGTTGGGCTTATGACATCGGATACGGTGGACTTGACCATGTTCTAGCTAGTGGAGAAGATGTTAATGTATTAGTTATGGATACAGAGGTTTATTCAAACACTGGTGGACAGTCTTCAAAAGCTACTCCAACTGCAGCTATAGCTAAGTTTGCTGCTGCTGGTAAGAGAACTAAGAAGAAAGACCTAGGAATGATGGCTATGAGCTATGGTTATGTTTATGTAGCTCAAATATCAATGGGAGCTGACCAAAATCAGACTCTTAAAGCTATAAGAGAAGCTGAGGCTTACAACGGACCATCATTAATCATTGCTTATGCTCCATGTATCAACCATGGAATTAAGAATGGTATGGGATGTACTCAATTAGAAGCTAAAAGAGCTGTTGAAAGTGGATACTGGGGAATGTATAGATTCAATCCAGACCTTAAAGAGCAAGGAAAGAATCCGTTCTCATTAGACTCTAAAGCTCCAACTGCATCCTTCAGAGATTACTTATTAGGAGAAGTTAGATATGCTTCTCTTGCTAAAATGTTCCCTGAAGCTGCTGAAGCATTGTTTGAAAAAACAGAAAAAGATGCAATGGATAGATTAGAAAGTTACAGAAGACTTGCAGCACAGCAATAAATTTAAAGAGGTAGCATATGCTGCCTCTTTATTTTTGAAAAAATTTAATTTTAAAAAGTCACAATTAATATAAGTGTATAATTATGAAAATCTACAGGGTGTTAATTAACTTTCTTGACTCAAATCCCCCTCGAAAAAAGACGCTCTACAAAATCAACTTATTTTTTATTTAAAAGAATGAGTTGATGCCAAGTTTTATATACACATCACAGAAAGTTAGAATAATAATTTAAAACTAATTAAAAAAGTATAAATAATTAAAGGGCTTTTGAGAAATTATAAGGTGTATGAAGCAAAAAAGGTGAATTTTTAGATGAATATATAAAAATTACCAAAATATAATATAAAAGTACTTTTAATATTTGTAAATTCAGGGTACAATTAAAACATACTACTTAAGGAGGTAATTGATATGGAAGAAAATAAAAATGGTTGTTGCTGTGGTGGAAATCATGAGCATGAGCATGAACATAATCATGGAGAAGGAGATTGTGGATGCGGCTGTCATGATCATGAACATGAAGCATTAATAGTTGATTTAGAGGATGAAAACGGCAATACTATTCAATGCGAAATAGTTGATGGATTCCTTTTTGAAGAAAATGAATATGCTTTAGTGCAAAATCCAGAAGATGGTTCAATATATTTATTTAAAGTTGTTGGAGATGAGGAAGTTGGAGAGCTTGTAGTTCCAGAAGATGAAGAGTATGAAGCTGCAAGAGCATACTATGAACAGTTAATAGAGAGTGAAGCTGAAGGTAATTAGTCACACTAAATTTGTTCAGTGAGAGTCGTTGGATTTCAGCGACTCTTTTCTATATTTATTAAAGGTGGTACTTACAAATGGAAAAATTGGCTATATTTGACATAGACTTTACTTTAACCAAAAAGGAAACTTCAATAGAATTGTATAAGTATATGCTAAGGAAAGATCCAAAACTTATTAGACATCTTCCTAAACATTTAATAACTTTACTGCTTTACGGAATGAAATTTTATGATGAAAAGAAAAGCAAGGAAGCATTTTTAAGATTTTTGGATGGGGTTGAAGAAAAAGAAGTTCAAAGAATTGTTAAGGATTTTTATAGAGAGAAATTAAGCACAATTATTTATGAAGATGCCATTAAAATGATAAAGAAGCTAAAAAATGAAGGATATAAAATATATTTAATTTCTGCTTCGGGAGAGTTTTATTTAAATGAACTCTATAACATAAAAGAAGTGGATAAGATAATTGGAACAAGATTTAAAGTTGAAAATGGTGTATTTAAATCTCTTATGGAAGGTGCTAATTGCAAAGGTGAAGAAAAAATTAAAAGGTTAATGGAAGAACTAAAAAAAGACAATGTAGAAGTTGATTTTAAAAGTTCCTACATGTTCTCTGATTCCTTAGCGGACTTGCCACTATTAAATTTAGTTGGAAAAGGTTACTTAATTAACTATAAAGGAAAACATGATTTAGAAATATTAAGATGGAAATAGCAATGCATTTATAACATATATATGATGATTTAAAAAGGAAGTGCAATTATGAGTGAATGTGTAAGTAAAGTGTTTATTTATAATGGAGACGTAATGCCTGGTGATGAATTTGAAGCTCTATATCCTAAATCTGAAAAATTATTATATGAAGTAATCAGGATTATTAATGGAAAACCGCTGTTTTTAAAGGAACACTTAGAAAGACTTAAAAACTCTATTGACTTTTCAGGAGTTAAAGGAAATTTTCTCGAGAAGGACATAAGACAGAATATTCTAAAGTTAATTAAAGAAAATTCTATGGAACAAGGAAATATAAAATTAATATTAGATGAGAACAATACCTTGATTTATTGTGTTAAACACAGCTATCCAACTAAAGAAATGTATAGTACTGGAGTTAAAACTATACTTTATTTCGGCGAACGAGAAAATCCAAATGCTAAGGTTATAAACAAGAGTTTTAGGCAAGTAATAGATGAAAAATTGAAAGAAACTAATAGTTATGAAGCTATCCTTGTGAATAAGGATGGATATATAACTGAAGGAAGCAAAAGTAATATTTTTATGATACGAGAAAATTATGTTTTCACTGCACCGATAAAGGCAGTTCTTCCAGGGATCACAAGAGAAATGATAATTAAGGCTTGCGAAAGCATTGGCTTAGTTGTTATAGAGAAAAATATACACTATAAGGATTTAATAGAATTAGATGGTTTATTTATATCAGGTACATCTCCAAAGGCGTTGCCAATAAATGAAGTTCAAGGGGAAAAGTTTAATTCTGCTCATAATGAGGTTATAAAGGACATAATGAGGGAATTTGACAAGATAATTATTGATGATTTAACTAATTTTAATTATATTTAATAAGGGCAGTTTTTCTATTTTACAGGTGAGTAAAGACACTTAAGTAAGAAGTTATGGGAGAGTAAAACATTGTTTATAAAATAGATATTCTTTAATGTAAGTATTCTTTTAAATCTATTAGTGAAAATTATTTAACTAAGTAATCAAGATTTTAAGACTTGATTTATAAACTCACTTTATAATGGGGAATAGTGGGTTTTTCAAAGATTGCTAAAGGGTATAGAACTTACTTTTAAAGCTTGGATAAGATGCATATTCATAATTTAAGGGGTTTCAAAGAAAAAATATCATAAAGTAAGGGATAATTTTGACGATAATTATAGATATAAGACTAACTAAGGTGAAATATGGCATATTAATAAGAAGGTTGCCTTAATAACTTTAATTAAATAAATTCATAAATAATACAGTTAAGTTTTGTATTTAATTATATGAAATACTAATCTAAATCTATCCCTAACTTTGTGTGTCTAAAAGAGATTATTAATAAGGGGGGATCATGGGTGAAGGAATACAGTTTTTATGGAAAAAATTTAGAAGGGTGTCTTGATGAAAGTAGCAAGGAGCTTAATATACCTAAAGATCAATTAGTTTATAAGGTGATCAGCGATAAGAAAAGCTTATTTAAAAAAACATTTAACATTATAGTGTATGTAGAATCAGAAAGCCCTTCGAGTACATATGATAAGACAGAAAATGTGGTTAGTGATAAAAACATAAATGGGGAAGAAGAAAAAAAATCTTCAAAACCAAATGAGAAACTTGGCAGTGTTAAGGTTCTGGGTGGGGAGTTAATTATCAAAGATTCAGAAGATAAAAGAGCAAAACCTATAATAGTGATAGGAGAAGGTGTCATTGTAAAGGTTGATGGAAAGGAAGTTTCAAGTAGAGCAGCAGTAACCAGTGAGAATAATATCGAGATTGAGTTTGAAAATCTTAAGGCTAAAAGAGAACTAAATATAAGTATTTCAGAGGATAAGCTAGAGTGCTATATATCTATAACTTATTCTCCTGAAGTGATTTATGGACTTCAGGATGCTGAAGAAAGTAATTCAATAACTTTAGACTCAAAGATAGTTAAAAAAGAACACCCTCCACTATTCACTGAACAGGAAATCTTAGAAATACTTAAGAGCAAAGGTGTTATTTATGGGTACTGTAAAGAAAATATAAAAATCTGCTTAAGTCCTGAAGGTGCAAAGGAAGTTTTAGTTGCAAGAGGAGATCAGGTTGTTCCATCTGAAAATGATATAGTAGAGGTTTTATTTAAACAAAGTAATACACATGATTTTGAGTTAGATGATAGTGGAAATGTGGATTTTAAATCTATAGGAAATATTTCTAGTGTTAAGAAGGGAGACATTCTTTGCAAAAGGGTTTTAGGAAAGGATGGAATTCCTGGGAAAAATGTTTTTGGACAAGTCATCGCTCCTAAAAATAGAAAAGAAAAAGACATAGTGCCTAAAGAGGGTTGCGAACTTATGGATGAGAACACCATTGTAGCCTCTATGGATGGTAAGCCTCAGGTTAAAGGAAATTACTACTCTGTGCACAATATTCATAAGGTCATGGGGGATGTGGATATTAAAACTGGAAATATTCATTTCATTGGCGATGTTATAGTTTATGGTGACGTTAAGGAAGGAATGAACATAGAAGCTGGGAATTCTATACTCATTAATTCTAATGTTTATAGAGCTGTTTTAAAAGCCGGAAGTGATATCTGTATAAAAGGAAATGTAATTTCTTCTTCTATAGTAGCAGGAAGTAATTATGTAGATTTATTAAAATACACAGATTGCTTAGAAGAGTTAGCTGATACTTTAAAATCCATAAGTAGTATTGTAGAGCAAGTTAAACACAATAAGTTTTCTGTTCAAAATATACCTGATGGATCCTTGATAAAAAACATAGTAGATAGCAAATATAGAGGATTTAAGGGGAAGGTTAATGAAATATTTAAACAAATGCAAAATTTAAAAGATACACAAAATAAAGTTTTTAGAATAATGAACGATAAATTATCAGATGCCTATTTTTCTAATATAAAGGACTATGGTGAATTAAAACATATTGAGGATTTAATTAGAGAAAAGTTAGAAAGAATGAAGGGCACAGAAGAAAATATGTCAAATATAACACTGAACTATGTACAGGACTCGAATATAGAAGGTTCAGGAGATATAGTGATTGTGGGAAAAGGAGTTTACAAATCCCATATTACTGCCATGAGTAATCTTTACTTTGTTGGAAATGAAAACAGCACTGCTAGGGGTGGAGTCTTAAGAGCTAAGAAGGAAATAAGTGCTAAAATTGTAGGATCACCTACTGGTGTAAGTACCATACTTGCGGTACCAAAAGATGGACATATATATTGTAATATTGCACATTTAAATACTAAATTCATGGTAGGGGAAAAAGAAGTTGTATTAGATGAATCCTATAAAAACATACACGCTTATTTAAATAAAGATTCAGAACTAATAGTTGATAAATTAAAACTATAAGGGGGGAAAAAATATGGCCAAAGAATTAAAATTACTTGTATTTAACATAGGTGAACAGTTTTTCTCTGGAGATATCATGGAAGTTGAAAGAATTCTTACTTATGAAACACCAACCAAACTACCAGATTCACCAGATTTCTTAGAGGGAGTAATAAACTATGAAGGAAATATTTTACCAATAATTAGTTTGGCAAAAAGATTTAATGTGGCAACAGTAAACTCAACAGATAAAAATAAAAGTTGCATTATTGTTACAAGATATGGTAATAAGGCTATAGGAATTATAGTGGATGCAGTTAATGAAGTAAAGTCAGTGAGTGAAGACTCTATTGAGGATGCACCTGAAATCTCTTCTGCTATTGCCAAAAGATATATAAGGGGATTGGTTAAAACAGAGGACAAAATAATTATACTACTCCATCTGAGCAATGTATTGTCAGAGGAAGAAAAAGAAAGAATTTAAACCTTGGGGGAAATATGGAGTATAAAGAAATAAAAGTAGGAATTGCGGACTTGAAAGTAGCAACGGTTCCAGATAGGTTAATAACCATAGGCTTAGGTTCTTGTATAGGTATTGCACTACTTGATAAAGTATCAGGGATTGGTGGACTAGCTCACATTATGCTACCAGATAGCTCTAAGTTTAGCAAAGTAAATAATGATGTAAAATTTGCTGACTTAGCTATTCCAATACTCATAAAAAAAATGAAGGAATTGGGTGCTAGTGAAAGAAATCTAAAAGCAAAAATTGCTGGTGGAGCTTCTATGTTCAACTTTTCAGACAATAAGATAAACATGGATATTGGAGATAGGAATGGTAAGGCTGTAAAAGAAATTTTGAAATCCTTTCGAATTCCCATCGAAAGTGAAGATGTAGGTGGAACAAAAGGTAGAACTATTACCTTTGATACTGTAACTGGTGACCTTTATGTAAGAACTGTGGGCGAGGGGACAAAAACTATATAATTTACACTAAATGGAGTGATTATATGAATAACAAGATAACTGTAATGGTAGCCGACGATTCAGCACTAATGAGAAGAATGGTTTCTGATATGGTGAAAATGGAAAAAGATATGGAAATCATTGATATTGCTAGAGATGGCGAAGATTTATTGAATAAGTTGAAAACTAAAGTCCCTGATATAATAACCCTTGATGTTGAAATGCCAAAGCTCAATGGTGTTGGGGCTCTAAAAAAGATTATTGAGGCTAATATTCCTGTAAAGGTAATAATGCTTAGCAGTTTGACAAAGGATGGGGCTGACATAACCATTGAATGCCTTGAAATTGGCGCAGTGGATTTTGTGCAAAAACCAGGTGGTTCTATTTCCCTAGATATTAATAAGGTAAGAGAAGAACTAATCAATAAAATAAGAATGGCTAAAGGTGTAAGAAGTAATATTGTGGGTACTAGTACTGTTAAAAAGACAGTAAGTGGTTATAACACTACTACAAAAGCTTCAACCTTAATAGAAGAAAAGGTATCATTTAAAGAGCCTGAAATTAAGAGGGAAAAAGTCATTTCCTTTAACTATAATATGCCTAGAAAGAATAGTTTGGGCAGAAGTAATGGAAAGATTGATGTGGTGGTAATTGGTGCCTCCACTGGTGGACCCAAGGCACTTTATGAAGTGATAACAAAGCTTCCAGAAACTCTAGGAGTGCCAGTGCTTGTTGTTCAACATATGCCAGTAGGTTTTACGAAGGCCTTTGCTGAAAGATTAGATAAGTTTAGCAAGCTAAAAGTCCTAGAGGCAACTCATGGCCAAAGAGTTGAGAAGAATACTGTTTACATAGCTCCGGGAGGAAGCCATATGGAGATTTCAAGTGATAAAACCATAAGGCTTACACAAGAACCACCAATATGGGGGGTAAGACCAGCAGTAGATAAGTTATTTGTTTCTGCAGCCAAAGTATATAATGGTAGACTTCTTGGAGTAGTGCTTACTGGTATGGGAAAAGATGGTTCAAATGGAGTAATTGAAATTAAGAACCAGGGAGGGTACAATATATCTGAACATGAGTCAACTTGTACAATTTATGGTATGCCAAAAGCAGCCTTTGAGACTCATATGGTAGATGAAGTTGTGCCACTACACAATATCAGTGATAGAATTGTAAAAGTAGTTGCAGAGAGGTAAAGGTAAATATGGACTTAAAATATTTTGAACAATGGGTATTAAAAGAGTTTAGTATAGATTTATCTGCGTACAAATCCAATCAGCTTCATAGAAGAATCTTGACGCTGATGTCTAGGGTTGGAGCAAATTCAGTAGAAGAATATATAACTATGCTCAAGAGCAGTAGTGAACAAAAACAAAAGTTTTTGGACTATATTACCATAAATGTTACTGAGTTCTATAGAAATCCAGAAATATTTAAAGAATTAAATAACTTTATTAAAGAAAACTTAGCTTATAATAAGCCTTTAAAAATATGGAGTGCTGCTTGCTCAATTGGAGCAGAACCATATTCTATAGCTATGATGCTGAAGGAAATATCTCCTTCAGTAAGACATAGGATTATTGCAACAGATATTGATAACACCATATTAAGAAGAGCAAAAGATGGAATATATCTAGCTAGTGATATAAAAAATGTTCCAAGTTATCAACTTGATAAATTTTTTATAAAGAAGGATGATAAATTCCAGATAAAAGATGAAATAAAGGAAATGGTTACTTTCAAAAAGCATGATTTAATTTTAGAAGGTTATGAAAGCAATTTTGATATTATTATTTGTAGAAACGTAGTTATTTATTTTACTAATGAGATAAAAGAAAAGATGTATGAAAAATTTAGTAATTCTTTAAATAAAGGCGGATTGTTTTTTATAGGTGCTACAGAAAGTATTTATAATTATAAAAAATACAATTTTGAAAAACTTTCAACGTTTATTTATAAGAAGAATTAAGGAGGGTCAAAATGGATACTTCTCAATATCTTTCTATGTTCCTTGAAGAGTCAAGCGATAATTTGCAAACCCTAAATGAATGTCTACTAGCACTTGAGAATGAACCCGGGGATATGGAAAAATTAAATGAAATTTTTAGAGTTGCACATACCATTAAAGGAATGGCTGCAACTATGGGATATAGTAAAATGGCCGAACTTACTCATAAAATGGAGGATGTACTTTCCAATTTTAGAGAAGGAAAGGTTAAAGTAACTCATAAAGTGGTAACTGTACTATTTAAGTGTTTAGATACTTTAGAGGCTATGGTGGATAGCATAACCCAAGGAAATGATGGAAATATGCCAATAGAGGAAATAGTAAGTCATTTAGAAGGCATAGCAAATGGAACAGAAGAGGGTATAGAATCATCAACTGTTAAGACAAATATAAATGAAACTATAGATAAAAGTGTACAAACCGTAACTGAAGAAACTGGGATTGTATTAAATGAATATGAGTTAAATATTATAAAGCAAGCTAAACATTCTAATGTAAGTGCTTATCATATTCATGTTACTTTAGATGAGGGAACTATTTTAAAATCAGCAAGAGCTTTTGTGCTTTTCCAAGCTTTAGAGCAAAATGGTGAAATCATAAAATCAATTCCAGCTCTTGAGGACTTAGAAACAGAAAACTTTGATTTTGATATTGACTTAGTTTATTTATCTTCAAAAACTTTAGAAGAAATTCAAGGGGAAATAAACGGAATTTCTGAAATAAGCAAAGTAGAAGTTTCTTCTTTAAATAATGGAGTTAAAATAGCAGTAAAAACAGAAGAGCACAAGGCTAATACAGATTCTGCACCTTCTGTAAAAAATCTTAAGGCTAAAGAAGTAGTAGTAGATGAGAAAATAGCTAAAAAAACATCAGATACTACTGAAATAAAAACTAAAACAATTGAGCAACCAGCACCAGTGGCGCAAGATAAAAAAGTTAAGTCAAAGGGGATTGGTCAGTCAGTAAGAGTAGATTTAGAAAGATTAGATAAGTTTATGAACATGGTTTCAGAGCTTGTTATTCATAGAACTAGATTAGAACAAATTAGCTCAAACCACAAAATAGCTGAACTAAATGAAACTTTAGAGCAGGTGGCAAGAGCAACAACAGATCTTCAAGACTTAGTAATGAAGATAAGAATGTTACCTCTTGATGTGGTGTTTAACAGATTCCCTAGAATGATAAGAGATTTATCCCTAGAATTAGGAAAAGAAATTGAACTTATTATTCAAGGCCAGGACACTGAATTAGATAGAACAGTAATTGAAGAGATTGGTGAACCTCTAATTCATCTTTTAAGAAATGCTGCAGATCATGGTATAGAAGCTACTGAAGAAAGAGTAGCTAAAGGAAAAAATCCAGTAGGAAAAGTTAAGTTAATTGCATATTCCGAAGGAACAAAAGCAGTAATCAAGGTTGAAGATGATGGAAAAGGCCTTGATGTTAACAAAATTAAAGCAAAGGCTGAGAAAATTGGAATAAGCACTGAAGGTATGAGTGAAGCGGATATTAAAAATTTAATTTTTGCTCAAGGCTTTAGCACAAATGAAGTGGTTACAGATATTTCTGGTAGAGGAGTTGGAATGGATGTTGTTAAAACCAAAATTTCTTCTCTAGGTGGAACTGTGGATGCAATAAGTGAGGCAGGTAAAGGTACAAGTTTCATAATTAGATTGCCTTTAACACTTCAAATAATTCAAGCACTACTAGTTAAAGTAGGAACAGAAACTATGGCTATTTCTTTAGGTTTTATTGATAGAGTTATTGAATATAAAGAAGAAAATATAAGAAAAACAAATAATAAAGAAGTAGTTTTATATAATGGAAATGTAATAAGCATTGTTAGAGTAAATAATAAGCTAGGAATAGAGTCTGTGGACCAAGGCAAGAAGTATATAATTCTTGTGAAGGTTGGAGAACGTGAAATGGGACTTGTTGTTGACTCATTACTTGGACAACAAGAGATAGTTATAAAACCATTTGGAAAAACTTTAAAATCTACAAAGGAATATATAGGTGCTACAATCCTTGGCGATGGATTAGTTACTTTAATTCTTGATGTAGCTGCACTAATTTAGGAGGTGTGGCATTGAGTTATCTTGAATTTAATGATATCCAAATTGATGCACTAAAAGAAGTGGGTAACATTGGAATAGGAAATGCTGCAACAGCAATGTCACAACTTTTGGGCCGTGAAATACAAATAACAGTTCCAAAGGTTAATGTCATAGAACTTGAAGATATTTTTTCAAGGATTGATGGGGAAGAGGTAGTTTATGCAGTTATAGCTAGAGTTTTAGGAGATACTCCCGGAAATATGCTCTTTGTATTTGATAAGAAGACCATATTTAAAATAGTAGAATCCTTAGTTGGAGAAATGGGAGAGGAATTAAACGAAATGGGTTATTCAGTGTTAGGTGAAATGGGAAATATTATTTTTACTACCTATATGAATGCCATAGGAAAGCTTACAAACTTATGTTTATTCCCTTCAGTACCGGCAGTTGCAAAGGATATGTTATGTGCAATCCTATCTACTACTTTTATTGAAGCGGGACAATATAGTGACAATGTATTAGATATAGAAACAGATTTCATACAAGAGAAGGAAGAACTTAGGGGTAACTTTTATTTTATTCCTATGCCTGGTTCCTTAGAAAAAATACTAGAATCTTTAGGATTAAATTAATGGAGGTATTAAAATGGCTAAAGTATTAATTGTTGATGATGCGACTTTTATGAGAATGATGATTAAAGATATATTAGAGAAAAATGGTTTTGAAGTGGTTGGTGAAGCTGGTAATGGAGCTAAAGCTGTAGAGCTTTATAAGGCTGAGAAACCAGATGTAGTAACTATGGATATAACAATGCCAGAAATGGATGGAATTGAAGCAGTGAAGGCGATAAGAGAGTTTGATCCAAGTGCAAAAGTTATTATGTGTAGTGCTATGGGACAGCAAAGTATGGTTATGGATGCTATAAGAGCTGGTGCAAAGGATTTTATAGTTAAACCATTCCAAGCTGATAGAGTTTTAGAAGCAATTAAAAAAGTAATAGGGTAGGGGGAGTTTAAGTGCAAGTTGTCGTTTTTAATATCGGTAATGAACAGTTTGCAGTAGAAACCAGCAAAGTCCAAAGTATTAATGACTTAATGAAGATTACTCAGGTGCCTAAGGCTCCAAGCTATATCAAAGGGCTTATCAACTTAAGAGGAAATATAATATCAATTTTAGATATAAACTTACTTTTAGGTATGACAAACACTGATGAGAGAAATGATAATATTATAATATTAAAGCTTGAGGATGAGCTTGTAGGAATAACTGTAGATGCTGTGGATGAAGTTATGGAATTTAGTGAAGACCAATTAGAGAAGGTTCATAATGAAATGGAAAAGTTTTATATTAAAGGAGTTATTAACTTAAAAGAGAGAATAATAACTTTAATAGATTTTGATAAGTTGATACAATAACACCTTAGGAGGTAGGCTATGGCAGAGATTTTATCACAAAATGAAATAGATGCGCTTTTATCTGCCTTGTCTTCTGGTGATATAGAAGCTGATGAGCTCCCAGGTGAAGAGGATAAGGCCAAAATCAAATACTACGATTTTAAACGTCCTCAAAAGTTTTCTAAGGATCATATAAGAACCTTAGAATTAGTTCATGATAATTATGCAAGAATAATTTCAAACTATTTAACTGCTCAGCTTAGGGCTAATGTAAAGGTTAAAGTTGAAAGTGTTCAACAAATTACTTATGAGGAGTTCATTCACTCTATACCAAATACAACTGTTCTTACCTTGTTCAAAATGCCGCCGTTAAATGGCCAAATATTGTTAGAAACTAATGAAGAGTTTGTTTTGAGAATTTTTGATGTGTTAGCTGGTGGTAAAGGTATAAAAAAACCTAAATATAAAGAACTAACAGACATAGAAAAAAACCTTATTAGGCATATAAATGAAGGATTAATATCTAACTTAAAGCTAGCATGGGAAGATGTTCTAGAAGTACACCCTGAAGTTGAAACAGTGGAAACGAACCCAGCATTAAACCAAACTCTTGCTCCTAATGAACCAGTAGCGTTAATTACTTTCACAGTAGAAATGTTTGAAACCAATATCTTTATCAATATTTGCATACCATTCCTAAGTCTTGAAAAGGTATTAGATAAATTGGTTGTGCAATATTGGTTTAGCGAAGGGGATAGCGAACTTCAAAAGGAATCAAGAGAAAAGCTAAGTAAAAATATAAGAAGAGTTGATGTAAGGCTTATGGCAATGCTAGGCACTACTGATATAACTGTGGGTGACTTTTTAAACTTAGAAATTGGAGATGTTATAGCTTTAGATAATAAATATGAGAATCCTATTGAGGTATATGTTGAAGAACAGTTAACTTTTATGGCAAAACCAGGATTACATGGCAAAAATAAAGCAATACAAATTATAGACTTAATAGATAAGGATGTGGAAAAAAATGAGTAACGGATTCCTTTCCCAAGAAGAAATAGATTCCTTATTAAATGGTGGACTTACTGAAGAATCACCTGCTGAAGCAGAGTTACTTTCAGATTTAGAAAAGGACTTATTAGGAGAGGTTGGGAATATTTCCATGGGCTCAGCAGCTACAGCCCTTTCAACTATAGTAGGTCATAAGGTAAATATAACCACACCAACCATAAGTGTCACTACTCTAAAAAATTTAAAAAATACTTTTGAAACACCAAATGTAATTTTGGATGTTAAGTTTACCAGTGGAATTGCTGGTGGAAACATACTAATTATGAAAATTACCGATGCAGCAGTAATCGCAAACCTAATGATGGGCGGTAATGGTGAAATTGAAGATCATTTAGAACTTTCTGAAATTGAAATTAGTGCGGTACAAGAGGCAATGAACCAAATGATTGGTTCAGCAGCAACTTCTATGGCTACTATGTTTAATAGGGAAGTTAATATTTCTCCACCAAATTCATCAATTGTAGATGAAACAACATCACCAATTTCTCAGGATATTGATGAAGCGGAAGAAATTATTGCTATATCATTTAGAATGACTATTGGTGATTTAATAGATAGTAATATACTTCAAATACTACCATTAACTACCGGTAAGAAGATAGTTTCCATAATGATGGGCACTGAAGAAAAAGAAGTTCCAGCGAAAGTAGAGGCTGTACCTAGTAAAGCTACAAGTAGTAATGTAGAGCAGACAGCAAAGGAAGTTCATAATAATAACCAAGGTACAAGTAACTCAAATTCAGGTTATAATAATGAAGTTGCTTACACCCATAAAGGTCCAGAACTTTATCAGGAGCCAGTACAGGTTAAGCAAGCAGCTTTTCAACCTTTAAGTGAAGTTGCAGTAAATAATGTGCCTAAAAATATTGATTTAATCTTAGATGTTCCTTTAGAAGTTTCTGTAGAACTTGGAAGAACGAAAAAGAATATTAGAGATATCTTAGCACTATCTTCAGGTTCATTAATAGAACTTAATAAGCTAGCAGAAGAGCCAGTTGATATTTTTATTAATGGTAAAAAAATCGCTTATGGTGAAGTTGTAGTTATTGATGAAAACTTTGGGGTTAAAATTACAGGTATTGTAAGTGGAGAAGAAAGAATTAAAACTTTAACAAAATAATGTTGGTAAATACTGCTAACATTATTTTGTCAAAATTATTGTCTTAGAATTAATTTGTTTCTATGCAGCTAATAATTGCATAGAAACATTTAGTTATACATGAATATTATGCTACTTGATAAACTGATTGGAAGTAATGGTTATAATTTTTAAAGTAAATTAGTAAAATCGCCCTAAACTTCATGGATAAGCATACGAATATATAACTATAAGAAGTTAACTAATTAATAAATTGGTTTGTTATAAGGCTTTGGAAGGAATTCAATTTTCAACCAAAGTTATCTTAGAAGAAGGAACTTTAAGTTTACTTCCAAAATGTCGTCAATGGGGGAGAATTTATGAAAATAAATAATTTAAATAATGTAAACAATGTGAAGTATATAAATAGTTATAAATCTAATGACTCAAAGTCAAAAAAAGGTGAAACATCACAAAATAACGATAAATGTGAGATTTCTTTAGTTGGAAAAGCTTTAAATAACCTATCCATAGAAAAAGATAATCTAGATATGAAGAGCGCTAAAGAAGTTGAAAACATAAAAAAACAAATAGTAGAAGGAAAGTATAAGGTAGACTCAAAAGCTTTAACGGATAAGCTTATGGATGTTATGAAGGGGAGAGTCTAGTTTTATGTTGATAGAGTTAAGGGAAGTACTAAAGGATGAAATAAATATAGTGAAAAGTTTACTAAACCTCCTTGAAGAGCAGCATAGCTACTTAGTTAATCAGGAGGTTTTTAACCTTGAAGGGATTATTCCAAAAATACAAGAAGCTAGTAAGTCACTAGCTTTTATTGAAAATAAAAGAAGAAAACTAGTTAATAATGAATCTATGTCTCAAGTTGTAGATAAATTGAAAAATGAAGAGATAGAAACTTTATATAAAGAAGTATTGGGGCTTCTGAATGAAGCTGAAGTACAAAAATATAGTAATGAGCTACTTATTAAGCACTCACTAAGCTATACAAATTCTATGCTTAATATGTTAAAACCAAGAAAAGAAGTAAATACCTATAATGGGTATGGAAAGCTTAAGAAATAAGGGGGGAGATTATGTCAGGTTTATTTGCAACATTAAATACATCTAAGGGTGCCATGTATACTCAACAGCAATCAATTAATATAACATCTCATAATATTGCTAATGCTGGTACTCCGGGATACTCAAGACAACATGGGGTTCAACAAACTGCAAGACCGCAAACTGTAGTTGGAGCAGGTCAAGTTGGTACTGGGGTTGTAATGAATGAAATTCAAAGGGCAAGAAATATATTTCTTGATTTTCAAATAAGGAAAGAAAGTAGTTCTATCGGAAAGTATCAGGTTAGAGAGCAATACTTAACAGAAATTGAAGGAGTGTTTAATGAACCTTCTACTACAGGACTATCAAAACTTTTATCTGAGTTTTTCGATGGATGGCAAAGTTTATCAACCAACACGGAAAAATCAGATGCAAGAACTATTGTGGCAGAAAAGGCTAAAACCTTAGCTAATGAGTTGAACCATACATACACTAACTTAAGTAAGATTAGTGAGAATTCCAAAAGTCAAATACAACAAAGTATTTTTGATATAAATAATATATTTGATCAACTTAATTCTCTTAATGAAGAAATTAAAACAGTTACAGTAGCGGGAAATAACCCGAATGATTTAATGGATAGAAGAGATTTACTTTTAGATCAACTAAGTACAAAGTTTGGAATATCAACTAAAAATGAAAACTATAACTCTATGACCTTAAAACCAGATGGCATAGAAGGAATTAATTTAATAAACACAGATGGAAGGACAGAAGTTAAAAAACTTGCCTTTGTCAATGATGTTAAAGAACTGAAACAAACCATAGGTGGAAAAGAGGAGTCCTATAGTCCGAAAAAGTATGAGATTACGTACTACAAGAATGGTGACATGACTTCTGAAACTAACAAAAACACTTTAATTGTTGAAACTGATGATGCAACGCTAATAAATAATATAAAAGAATCCAGAACCCTTTGGGTTAATCAGGATGGGTCAGTTCCTTCAAAAATTGGTGATGAAATAATTGAAGTAACCTCTAATGGAAACGGACGAGAAATATCAATTGAAGACCTAAATTTGCTAGTATTCAAACCAAATACTGGTGAATTAGGAGGAGTTCTCTCAATTTATAAAGATATTGATGGTTATAAAAGTCAACTGGATTCTTTAGCTAAGTCAATTGCCTATTCAGTTAATGCTGTCCACATGGAAGGGTATGGAGCTGATAGCATTCCATTCTTTGTTGGAAAAGATAATCCGCTGGACTATAATAATATATCTGCTGGAAATATAAAAATTAATGAAGAAATTATAAAAGACCCTATGAAAATACAGACAGGACTTAGTAAGGATTCTGGAAAAACTGATGGAAAAAGAGCTCTTGCTATTGCGCAACTTAGAGATTTAGCAATGAATATTCAAGATATAACTGAAGGCACAACATATGATGCATTCAAGACTAGTGAATTTAACTTGCCAGTTGGGATAGGTATTGCAGAAGGAAAAAATCTTAGCACAGGCATGAAAATAGAAGGCTTTTATAAGAATTCTATAAATAAATTAGGAATACAATCACAAGAGTCTCAAAGAATAGTTAAAAATCAAGAAACCCTATTAGAAGGACTTTTAACAAGAAGAGCTTCCGTATCAGGAGTTTCAATGGATGAAGAAATGGTAAACTTAGTGCAATTTCAACATGCATATCAAGCTAATGCAAAAATGATATCCACAGTAGATGAACTGTTAGATGTGGTAATCAACGGATTAAAGAGATAGATGAGGTGATAGCATGAGAATAACAAATGGAATGTTAAGTACTAGCTTTTTAGGTGATATGAACAGAAACCTAAACCAAATGCAAACTATACAAAAACAGCTTACTTCGGGGAAGGAATTTAGCAGACCTTCAGATAACCCTTTTAAGGTAGCTCGTTCTATGCAAATGTATAGTGAGATTTATGCTAACAAACAATTTAACTCAAACATTAAAGATACAATAAATTGGATGGATACAACTGATTCCGCATTGAATCAAGCAACAAATACAATGCAAAGGGTTAGAGAGTTAATGGTTTCTGCAGGAAATGCTGCATATGGAAGTTCGCAGTTTAATGCGATTAAAGATGAAATTAATGAAAAGGTTGCTGAATTTGGTCAAATACTTAATACCAGTTTTGATGGTAAGTATATTTTTGGCGGTACAGATGGTACTATTAAACCTATAACTGTGAGCACTAGTGATATGAACTTTATAGATAAGGATGGTAAAACAATAACTATAAAAGATGCTAATAAGCTGGAGCCAGTTACAAATCCTAATGTCAAAAACAAGTTAGAAGTAGAAATATCTCCTGGGGTTAAGGTTGAATATAATGTAAATGCTAGCGAAATCACTGAATATGATACAGGGAAGAATATGACAACTTTATTTGAAAATATTTTGAAGCATTTGAGTGATAATAGCCAAAAGGGAGAAGTTACAGGTAGTGATTTAAAAGAAATGGATAGTGCTATAAACAAACTTTTAGAACTTTCTTCTAAAGTAGGAACAGTACAAAATAGAATGGAAAGCTCTAAAGCTCTTAATGAAGAGCAAAATTTTAATATGACAGAAATTTTATCTGCTAATGAGGATATAGATTTAGTTGAAAAGACCATGGAATTTGCAACTATGCAGACTATTTACATGGCATCATTACAAACTAGTGCCAAAGTGTTACAACCAAGTCTAATAGATTATTTAAGATAATAATTAAAATATAAGGAGAAGCTTATATGAAAATTGAAACAAAATATCATGGAACTGTGGAGTATGAAGAGAAGGATATAATAGCCTTTAAAAAAGGATTACCTGGCTTTGAAGAGTTTCATAAATTTATTGTATTTCCTTTGGAAGATAACCCCTACTTTAAAATTCTTCAGTCAGTAAAGTCCCCTGAAATAGGACTTGTGGCGGCAAATCCTTTTGATTTTATAGAGGATTATGAAGTAAGTTTAAGTAATGACCTGCAAAAGGATTTAGAAGTGGAAAAACCAGAAGATGTACTAATTTTAAATACGGTCACATTAAACTCGGAAGTAAGTAAAATCACAACTAACTTGAAGGCTCCGATAGTTATAAATATAAATAAGAAACTAGGGGAACAAATAATACTAGATAATGAAAAATACAGTATAAAACATCCTTTAGTAAGGGAGTGATATTTTGTTAGTTATAACAAGAAAAAAAGGAGAATCTCTCTTAATTGGAGATAATATAGAAATAACTATAGTGAAGTTAGATGATGGAAGTGTAAAGCTTGCTATAGATGCACCAAAAGAGATGAGAATTCTTAGAAAAGAACTTTATAATGAAGTTAAAGCAGAAAACCAAAAATCAATAGAATTTAACTTAGATGTGCTTAAGGGGATAAAAAAGTAATTAGTTTGGGGTGTGAATTATGGAAAACTTGGGTATAAGCCAAGGAAGAATAAATACTGTAGACTTTACTATCAATAATACAAATAGCGTTAAAGAGGACATAAAGAAGTTTACAGTTAATGAAAATACAACTGAGCCTGAAATTACACAAAAAGACGTTGAAAAATCAGTGGAAAAGTTAAACAAATTTCTTGAAGATGAGAAGGTACATGTTGAATACGAAGTTCATGATAAATTTAATCAGCTGATGATAAAAATTATAAACAATGAAACGAAAGAAGTAATACAGGAGCTGCCTCCAAGGAAGATTATAGATATGGTAGCTAAAATGTGTGAAATGGTTGGGATTTTGATGGACAAGAAAGCGTAAGCTTTATGGTGTGAATAAAATACCAGTAAGGGCTTTTATGTATAAGAAATGGGAGGAAATCTATGTACGGGAATAATGCTTATAATGTGTACAAAAACAATAGCATAAATTTTGCTTCAAAAGAGCAACTTTTACTTATGCTTTTAGATGGCTCTGTAAAATTTGCTAAAATAGCAAGACAAGCTATTTTAGATAAAGATATTATGAAGGCTCATGAAAATATCGTTAAAACTCAAAACATTTATTATGAGTTAATGACTAGCCTTGATGTAAATCAAGGTGGAGAATGGGCAAAAAACTTAATGGGGATTTACACTTTTATAATAGATAAATTAGTTCAAGCTAATATTAAAAAAGATGTTAATACTATAGATGAAGTAATGCCTTTAATTGAAGATGTAAGAGATACTTGGAACGAGGCTTACAAGATTTCAAAAAGAAATAAATAAAATGGGGTGATTTAAATGAGGATAACAGGGCTAGGAACAGGACTAGATATGGATCAGTTGGTTAAAGAGTCCATGAAACCTTATAGGATAAAAATAGAGAAAAAAGGTCAAGATAAGGAAATTCTTGAGATAAAACAAAAACTGTATAGAGAAGTAATAAAGGAGTCTAGAGAGCTTTACAATAAGTATTTTGAAGTAACTAATAAAGATAGCTTAATTCTTAGTAAAAATTGGACAACTACTAAATTTACATCTTCTAATGAAAACTTAGTTTCAGTTACTGGGGGTAGTGAAGCAAAGGTAGATACCTATACCGTAACAGGTCAGAGTGCAAAGGCTAATCAAATAGCAATTACTGAAGGGATAAATAAAGATGATAAATTAGTGATTAATGGTGAGACTTTCACATTAAAAGGTGAAAGTGCAAAAGAGAGAGCTACTAATTTAAATAATGAACTTAAGGCAAAGGGAATTAATGTAAGTGTAAAATATACTGATTTTGCAGCAACTGTTGGAGAGAACAAAAGTGGATTTATTTTAGAATCTACTGTTTTGGGTGTAGACAATAAGTTTACTATTGGCGGTGGATTTAGCGATAACATAGGAATCGTTTTACAAGGTACTGATGCAACTGCATCAACTATAACTAATCCAAGTTTCACAGTTGATAATTTTAAAGCAGCAGGTGGAAAGATAAAAATAGGTACTAGTACAGAAATTCAGATAATAACAGATGGATTAACGAATTCAGATATAGAAAAACTCCTTCAAGATAAATTAAAAAGTTTTAAATTAACAGCTGAAATTAATGGAAGTAATGAAATTATATTTAAAACTACAGATTTAGGTAAAGGTGTAGCAGATCCTAAAATATCAATAAATGGTGTTAATGGTGTATTTACTGAAGGAGAAAATGCCACATTCACAAATAATACTATTGATTTAAGTAATATATCAGGGAAAACAATTACTATAAATGGAAATTTGGTAGATTTAACAGGGAAAACAACTGAAAAAGAAATTTCTGACCATATAAATGAAGTATTAAAAGCTGGGGGAACTCCTATTACAGCTACTGGGGAATTAGGCACAGGTAAAATAGTATTAACAGCTAATATGGCTGGAGCAAGTCAAAAGATTGATGTTAAGGTGGGTAAAGATCCAGTAGGTAATCCAGGGGATCCTGATTATGTTGAGCCTATTAAGGTTGTTTCAAATGGTCAAGATGCTGAAATGATAATTAAAAACAGCAATGGTGGAATTTATACTCATACTGGATTATCAAATTCCATTACTGTAGATGGGGTAACCTTTAAGTTTAATGGGGATATACCTGATGGAACTTCTATAACTATAAATGGTAAACAAGATGTTACAGAAACTAAAGATAAATTAGTTAAATTTATTAATGATTACAATAAATTGATTGAAAAGTTAAATACCTTAACTTCAGAAAAAAGAAATAAAAGCTTTGTGCCTTTAACTCAAGACCAAAAAAAGGAAATGTCTGAGGATGAAATAAAGTTATGGAATGAAAAAGTACAAAAAGGACAACTAAGTAGGGATAATGATGTAACTAGAATAGCAAATAGCATGAAAGAAGCTATGAGAAATCTAGTTGATGGTTCAGGATTAAATTTAGAAAAAATAGGTATAAAGCCTGTAGCAGATTATCAAGGAACTAAAAATGGAACTTTTACAATCGATGAAAATACCTTAACAAAAGCTTTAGAAGAAAATTCAGAAGAAGTAATGAATTTATTCATAAAAGCAAAACCTACTGATCCTATTCTTTCAAATGAAAAAAAATATTCTCAAACTGGCATAGCACAAAGATTAAAAGATATTTTATATAATGAAACAGTGACAGTGGCTTCTTCTATACTCAAAAAAGCAGGTATTGAAGGTTCTTCTACGGTTTTCAATAATGAAATAAGTAAATCCATAGAAAAATATGAGCAAAAGATGAAGGAAATGGAAACAGATTTTTCAAGAAGAGAACAAGCTTTATATAGTAAATATTCGTACTTAGAAACAATGATGAATAAGTACACTTCACAACAAAGCTATTTAACTCAACAATTAGGAATGGGTTAAAATATTATGGTGGAGAGTATATTAGAAAATTATAAAAAAATAACAGAAGAAATAATAACAAATTTGAAAAATGACATTGATATAAATAATCTTATGAATAAAAGAGAAGAAATAATAAAAGAGTTATTTGAAGATGAAAAGATAAATAAAGACCATATAAAAGACGTTTATTTATCAATGGGTTTACGCAATTTAGATGAAAAATTAAAGCTTACAATTAAAGAAGAACAATCAAAAGTCAAAGAAGAATTAAGAAGTCTCCATGAAAAGAAAAATGCCAACAACATTTATGGGAAAAATATAAATACCATAAATATCTTTAATAAAAAGATTTAAAAAATATAAAAAAAGTTTTAAATAAAGTATAAAGTTTTTAAAGCTTGTACGATAATTATAGTATAAGGATAAATAATCCTTAAAAAATGGACAAGGATGTCCTAAAACAAAATTCAAGGAGGAATTTATTATGATAATCAATCACAATATGAATGCTATGAATGCTCATAGAAACATGGGTATGAACACAGTTAACGCTGGAAAGTCAATGGAAAAATTAAGCTCAGGTTTAAGAATAAACAGAGCTGGAGATGATGCTGCAGGTCTTGCAATATCAGAAAAAATGAGAGGTCAAATCAGAGGATTAGACCAAGCTTCAAGAAATGCTCAAGATGGTATTTCTTTAATCCAAACTGCAGAAGGTGCTTTAAATGAAACTCATTCAATTCTTCAAAGAATGAAAGAACTTTCTACTCAATCTGCTAACGGTACATTAGATGATGTTGTTGATAGAGCAGCTATACAAACAGAAGTAAATAAATTAAATGAAGAAATAGATAGAATAGCTTCTACAACTAATTTTAATGGTAAAAAACTTTTAGATGGTTCTATTGGTGCAGGAAGTACTTCAAATGCTACTTATAATGGTGCAGCTCTAGTAAACTTATCAACTACTGCGGCAGTATTTACAACTGCTGTTACAGGCGTAGAAGTTGCTGATGGTTCAAAGGTTGGTGCAGTAGCGGGCGCAGATGCTACTAAAATAAATTTTACAGTTACAGATTCCCTTGGAAATGCAACTACTACTGTTCTTGATTTAGATGATCTTCTTACAAATAAAACAACTGGTGGAGCATGGAGTCCAACTAGTGCTGCAGGTACACAAGGGGTTTTAGACCTAACATCTGTTGGTTTAGGTAAAATAGAGTTTACATCTTCTGACAATTCTAGTGCAACATCAGCTAATTTAGTTACTGATTTATTAACTGCATTCCCAACTGGTGCACCAGTTGCATTTGCAGCAGGTGCTGGAGCAGGTGGTGGAGCATTACAACTTCAAGTTGGTGACTCAACTGATGCAGCGCAAAAAGTATCTGTTGATATATCAAGCATGAGTTCAGCAGCATTAAAAGTAGGCGGCCTTAATGTTTCAAGCCAAAGTGCTGCAACAACTTCTATTGATAAAGTTAAAGATGCTATAAACACTGTTTCTACTCAAAGAGCAAAACTTGGAGCAACTCAAAACAGATTAGAGCATACAATTAACAACTTAGGAACAACAAGTGAAAACTTAACAGCTGCTGAAAGCAGAATTAGAGACGTTGATATGGCTAAAGAAATGATGGCATTCCAAAAGAATAACATTCTTAGCCAAGCTGCACAAGCAATGCTTGCTCAAGCTAACCAACAACCTCAAGGAGTTCTTCAATTACTAAGATAATTGATAAACTTGCAAAAGTAATTTAAAAGAGCCAGAGTGTAATCTCTGGCTCTTTTTACGATTTGCAAAAGTAGTGGAAAAATGTATAAGTGTAATATATTTAAACTTAATTAGATAAAGCCTTAGCTCATTAATAGATTTTAAGGCATGGTTTGAAGCAAATGAGTAAAGTGAGTTATTTTAAACAATTAAAGTATATAAATTTAGGCGTTATATATGCAATAAAGCTAAATTAGTATCATCTAAAATACCATCGACTATTATATTTTCACAAATATCAATAATAATTACATCTTTCATAATTTAAATATGCTCCTAAAGTATTATTTCAATATTATTATTTGTAATAGCATGAATTTTATCACAGAAATAATCCTGTAATATACCAAGAGTAATAATCTGTTGATTTGTAGCTGCTAACATATTAGCAAGTGTAACCTTTCGCAGGTATTAAATACCATGGAGTATGGAGTTAACTTATAAATGAGAAAAGTATAGTATATTAACAATACAAATGAAATTTTAAAAGCATTATAAAGGATATTCGTTTTGATACGAATATAATATATAGACTATTAGAATTTATTGGGGTGAATTAAATGAGAATATATCATAATCTAGCATCTATGAATTTATATAGAAGATACAAGGATAATTTATCTGCTCAGTCCATTGCTCATGGAAGAGTATCCTCGGGATTAAGAGTTAAAACCTCTAAGGATGATCCTAATGCCATGGCAGAAAGTCAAAAGCTTAAGCTTCAAATTAGAGGTCTTCAGATGGCAACAAGAAATATGCAGGATGGAATTAGCATACTTCAGACTGCAGATGGAGCTATGGGAAACATTGGGGAATCATTACAGCGAGTTAGAGAACTCATGGTTAAAGCAAGTGGAGTTACAACTCCTGAGGATAAACAAATCATTCAGGACGAAGTAAATCAAATGCTAGAACATATAAATACTGTTGCAGAAAGTACTGAAGTAAATGGAGTTAAACTATTAAATAAACCAACGTCAGAGAATCCAAAGGCATTAAATCCAATAGTTCAGATTGGAGCCATGGCAGATGAAAAACTTGAGGTGCCTTTTTTTGATTTAAGTACTGATGGATTAAAAATCCAGGATGTTACTGCTACAGATTTTGGTGGGTCTTTAATTAAATTAGATGATGCAATTAATAAAATAGGGGAATATAGAGGGAAATACGGTGCAATTTCAAATAGGTTAGAAACTACTTATAATAATACCAATGCTATGTCCATCAGAATTGAGGGGGCAGAAGCAGAGCTTACTGGTGCAGATATAGCTTATGAAATGATGGAATATACAAGAGCATCATTGTTGGTTGATTCTGGAATTGCAATGATGGCACAAACCAATAAATTCCCACAAGATGTTTTAAGAATCTTAGAAAATATTAAATCTAGATAAAAATTTTATCGAAATATTACACAATTTCAAAAATTAAGATGAAAAAGACAACTTTTTGAGAGAAAAATCTTGTAGTTGTCTTTTTTTTATGTGAAAATATAATAATGTGAAAACTTTAATTCTTTTTAACTTTCAATTAAAAATATATTTTTTTCTATGCTTCAAATATGCGTTAAATTTTATATTAATTTTTACTTTGATTTGGTGAAACAAAATTTATATACAACGTAATGAACAATTTACGAAAAATAATACATAGAAATTTATATAACTACGAAATCATAGCATTTTATGGTTATAATCAGTACAGTATAAAAGTCCGAAATAAAAATGTAAATATAATTTAGCAACAATTGCCAATATTGAAACATAAAATGTAGTATACCTATTGAGTATTTAACATTATTGGATAAATGTACATAAAATATGTGTTTGAATTAGTAATTGAGTTGTATTAAAATTGAATTAGAATTATGTATTTTTAATTTTAAAAAAAATGTTAATTTTTATTAAAAAAAAGAAGGAAAAAAGGAAAATTTGTCTAATTATATATAAGCGAGGTGATTTAATGAATAATGATGTGAACTCCACTAGTAAAGCTACATATAATTTAATTAAAAAGTCTATGAATGTCACTGTTGCCAGTAATAAAGTTATAGCAAATAATATGGCTAATGTAAACACAAAAGGCTATAAGAGGTATTATGTGCCTTTTGATGAGGTGTTGAAAAACAATATGCAGGAGACAACCATTAAAACAACAAACACAAGACATATTTCGAATTCTTCAGAGGACCTTTCTGTAAAAAGAGATAATAGCGCCTCGATGAGAGAAGATGGAAACAATGTAGATATTGAAAGTGAAATGACTAATCAAGCTGCTAATACTATGATGTATGAATCACTTGTTAGACTTATCAACGGAAAGATAACTACAACTAGAAGCGTAATTCAAGGAGGAGGGCGTTAATAATGGAAGCTTTTAGAGGGCTTAGAATTAGTGCTAGTGGACTTTCTGCTGAAAGACTTAGATTAGATACCATCGCTGCCAACATTGCAAATGCCTCTACAACGAGAGGCGAAGATGGCAAGCCTTATGTTAGAAAGATTGCAACTTTTCAGGAAAATATGCAATCTCAGTTCAACAAGACTAGCGGTAAGGTAGAGCAAAAGAATTTAGGGGTAAAAGCTGTTGGTGTTGAAGATGATAAATCACCTTTAAAAAAGGTATATGACCCAAGCCATCCTGATGCAGATGAACAAGGCTATGTCACTATGCCTAATGTGAATGTATTAAATGAGATGGTAGATTTGATTGCTGCAACAAGAGCTTATGAGGCAAATGTTAATACTATGAATGCACAAAAGAGTATGTTTATGAAAACACTAGAAATAGGTAGATAGGAGTTAATTTATGATAGTTAATAAATATATCCCAAATATGAGGGTTTTTCAACAAGATTTATTAGTCTCTAATGGGGAAGCTAAAACTGAAAAAGAAGAAGGTACTTCTTTTGGACAAGTTTTAAAAAGTGAACTTCAAAAGGTTAATGATAAGCAGATAGTATCAGACAATACCATTGAAGGATATATTAAAGGTGAAAAAGATGTTCATGAAGTAATGGTAGCTGGTGAAGAAGCAAAATTATCCTTAGAGCTTGCCATACAAATTAGAAATAAGCTAATTAATGTCTATGAGGAATTCAATAGAATGCAAGTGTAGTAGGAGGTGGAATATTTGAACAAGCTATCAGACATGATAAAAGGTATTGTTACTAAGTGGAAAGAACTGAGCAAATCCAAAAAGATAGCTTATTCTATCATTGCTACTGTAGCATTTTTAACTTTGGGAACTTTAATCTATGTTAATCTTAAACCTAAATATGTAGTTTTATTTTCTAATATGAGCTCCCAAGATTCAGGAGCTATTATTGCGGGGCTAGATAGTAAGAAAGTAAGCTATAAAGTACAGGGGGACTCTATTCTAGTTGAAAAAAATCAAGTGGATAAACTAAGAATGGAGCTTTTATCAGAAGTGCCATTAACAGAGGGAAGTCATGGTTTTGAGCTTTTTGATAATGGAAAGGTTGCACCTACAGATTCAGAGGCTAAAATTATGTATCAAAGGGCTCTTTCAGGTGAGTTAGAGAGAACTATTAAGTCCTTTGGAGCTATTGAATGGGCTAAGGTTAATCTTGTGCTTCCAGATAATTCAGCCTTTGTTACAAAGCCATCACCAGCAACTGCATCTGTTACTTTAAAACTTATAAAAGGTGAAAAGTTAGGTGAAGATCAGGTTAAGGCTATTGTATCCTTAGTATCAGGCAGCGTAGAAAACTTACCAAAGGAAAATGTAACAATAGTATCAGATGATTTTAAGCTGTTAACAGAAGGTATATTTGATAAAGATAAAGATGATTATACAGTGTCTTCAGATAAACAGTTAGCTACCAAAAACCTAATCGAAGAAGAGTATCAAAAGAAGATTATGAATGTATTGGAGCCAATTTATAAGGATGGAATTAGAGTTTCAGTAAATGCTAAGGTAAATTTTGATGCGAAAAAACAAGACAACACTGTTTTTGAACAAGGAGCTATTGTTAGTGAACATGAAGTTACAAATGAAACTACTACGGGTGGGAATACTTCAGGAGGACCAGTTGATAATAATCTAACTAACAATCAAAATGCTACAACAAATAATGAAAAAAACACTAGTAAAGAAACAACTAAAAATTATGAACCAACAAAGAAGTCGGAAACAGTAGTATCAGCACCAGGTGCAGTTGAAAGAGTTACAGCATCCGTTGTTGTTAATGGACAAATAGATGCACAAACTCGTATGTCTATAACTAACCTAGTTAGTGAGGCCATAGGTTTTGATGGTAATAGAGGGGATACTATTTCTGTAGAAAGTTTAGCCTTTAACTCAGATGCTAAGGATTTAGCACAAAAGAATTTAGAGGATATGAAAGCAGAAGAAGCCAAGGCTAGAAAAAATAAATTAATAGCTTTAGGAGTTGGTGGTGGAGCTGCACTTATTATTTTAATTATAATTTTATCATCAGCTAGAAGAAAGAAAGCTAAAGAAAATCTAGAAGAAGAAATATCTGATTTTGAGGGTATTGATATGGTAATTGGAGAAACTATTACACCAAAACCACAGGAACTATTTGAACCATTAAATTTAGAAACAGAATCTCAAAAAGAGCATATAGTAAAAGAGGTTAAGAAATATGCAGAGCATAAGCCAGAACAGGTAGCGGATATTATCAAATCATGGCTTGCAGATGATGAGAGGGGATAGGAATGTCTAAGACAGAAAAATTAACTGGAGTACAAAAGGCAGCCATATTGTTTATCACCTTAGGTCCTGAAGCTGCCTCTGGGATTATAAAACGTCTACCAGAAAAAGAAATTCAAAAAATTACTTATGAAATAGCAAATATGAATACAGTAAAATCTGAAGAGAGACAAAAAATATTAGATGAATTCATGGAGATGAACAAAGCTAAGGATTATATCATAGAAGGTGGACTAGAATATGCTAGAAGCCTTTTATCAAAGGCCTTGGGAACTCAAAGAGCAAGTGAAATACTTGATAGGGTAAGTGAGTATTCTCAACAGTACAGGCCCTTTTCTATTGCAAGAAAAGCCGATGCAACTCAGCTTATGAACGTAATTATGAATGAACATCCTCAAACAATTGCTCTAATACTTTGTCATCTACAGCAAGATAAAGCAGGACAAATATTATCCTCTTTACCTCCAGATTTACAAAGTGATGTTGCTTATAGGATAGCTACTATGAGTAATGTATACCCTGTACTAGTTAAAGAAATTGAATCTGTGCTTAATAGCAAGTTATCTAATGTAATTAGCACTGAAAACAATGTGGTGGGAGGACTTCAATCCCTTGTTAATATCTTAAACCAAGTGGATAGAGGAACTGAAAAGAACATTACTGAAGGCTTAGAACGTGAAGATTCAGAACTTGCTGAAAAGGTTAAACAATCAATGTTTGTATTTGAAGATATTGTTACTCTTGATGATGTGGCAATTCAAAGAATTCTACGGGAAGTGGATACAAAAGAATTGTGCTTAGCGCTTAAGGGTTCTTCAGAACAAGTTATGGAAGTTATTATGAAAAACCAATCAAAGAGGGCAGCAGCAACACTGAAGGAAGATATGGAATTCTTAGGACCTGTAAGACTTGTGGATGTTGAAAAAGCTCAACAAAAAATTGTTGGGTTAATTAGAAGACTAGAAGAAGCAGGAGAAATTACAGTTTCAAGAGGTGGACAAGATGCAATCGTCCTGTAAGGTAATAAAGAGAAATAATGCTATTAATGAAGGGAATGCTGAAATAAAGGCAGAGTACATTTCACCAAAGGAAATAATATCAAGGGAATTAGGAACAAACAAAACACTTGATAATAGCAATTCTGTTAGTTCAGAGTTTGAGTCCATTGAGAAGATAGCAGCAGGGATTATTGAAAACGCTCAGAGAGAAAGTAAAAGTATCTTATATAAAGCCTATGAAACTGCCAAAGCTATTGAAAGTGATGCTAAAGAACAAGGATTTAATCTTGGCTATGGAGAAGGTGAAAAAATAGGCTATAGCGAAGGTTATGAGCAAGGTTTTAATGAAGGCAAAAGTCAAGGAGAGGAAATAGTTCAGAATGCAAATTTCATGCTATTTCAAGCTAAGGAAGAGTATAACAAGTTTTTAAAGGATAAAGAAGAAAGATTTAGAAATTTGATAATTACTACTACAGAGGCTATTTTAAAAAGAGAAGTTAAAGATCCTGACGGATTAAATGCTCTAATTTTTGATACTTTAGAAGAAGAAAAACAGGAAAAGGCTTTTATTATTAAATGTAATTCTAATCATTATCCTGCAGTACAGGGGGAACTTTTAAACTTTAAAAATAAACTTGCTTTTAGAGGGGATATTTTTATAATTGAGGATAACCTTCTTCATGATGGAACAATTATTATAGAAAAGGATAGTGGAAACACTACATTAAGTATTGATTTTAGCCTAGAAAAAGTTAAAGAAATTTTAATGGAGAGTTAAATAATTATAAGTTAAAGGTTTTTTTATAATTAGGAAACTATATTGAATTTTTAAGGCCATTGAGGAACAGGTGAAATAATGTGATAGCTTTAAACTTTGAAAAATTAACTCGTGATATAAAAAATACTAATTTTAAATACAAAGAAGGTAAGGTTACTAATGTTATTGGACTTACTATTGAAGTTGAAGGGATTAAAGCCTTTGTTGGAGAAGTTTGTACTATATACAATGAAAGTAACCAGGAGATAATTTCAGAAGTTGTGGGATTTAAATCAAGTAATATTATTTTGATGCCTCTTGGAAATTTAGTTGGAATTTCCCCAGGATGCCGTGTTGTTCCAAGTGGTAAGCAGCTTACTGTTAAATGCTCAGATGATCTTCTAGGAAAAATACTAGATGGGGCAGGAAACCCCTTAAAAGAACAGGAAATTACTAGGTATTCGGCTTACCCGCTAGAAGCTATGCCACCAGATCCTCTTAAGAGAAGAAGGATTAAGGAGGTACTATCTACTGGTGTAAGAGCAATAGATTCTTTTTTAACTTGCGGTGAAGGACAAAGAATAGGGATTTTCGCAGGTTCTGGAGTAGGTAAAAGTACTACTTTAGGAATGATTGCAAGAGAAGCTAAAGCTGATATTAATGTTATAGCACTTATTGGTGAAAGAGGAAGAGAAGTTCTAGAGTTCATTGAAAATGATTTAGGAGAAGAGGGGTTAAAAAGATCTGTGGTAGTTTGCGCAACCTCTGATCAGCCAGCTCTTGTAAGATTAAAAGGTGCATTTACGGCTACAGCTATTGCTGAATATTTTCGTGATAAGGGCTTAAAGGTTATTCTAATGATGGATTCAGTAACTCGTTTTGCCATGGCACAAAGGGAAGTTGGACTAGCTATTGGGGAACCACCGGCAACAAAAGGATATACTCCTTCAGTTTTTGCAATGCTTCCTAAGCTTTTAGAGAGAAGTGGTATGTCAGAGAAAGGATCAATAACTGCTTTTTATACAGTACTAGTAGATGGGGACGATTTTAATGAACCAATAGCCGATGCTGTTAGAGGTATTCTAGATGGTCATATTGTATTATCCCGTGACTTAGCTGCAAAGAACCATTATCCAGCTATTGATATTTTAAAAAGTATTTCAAGACTTATGCCACAAATTGCGAGTGATGACCATAAGAATGCAGCTTCCCTTGCTAGAGATTTGCTAGCAGCTTATAAAGACTCAGAAGACTTAATAAATCTTGGTGCTTATGTAAAGGGATCAAATAAAAGAGTTGATATGGCAATTTCTTATATAGATAAAATAAATGAGTATCTAAAACAACAAATTGATGAACGAACAAATTTTGAGGAAAGTGTAGCAACACTTTTGACAATGTTTTCAAAGTAAATCTTTAAGGAGCAATATTCATGCAAGGGTATAAATTCAAACTTCAAAAACTTTTAGAAATTAGGGAAAACAAAGAAGAGGAAAAGAAAGTGCTTTTTATGGAAGCAAATAGGGAAAAGCAAAAAGTGCAGCAAACTTTAGATAAGTTAGAGGATAATTATTTAAAATATTGTTCTATTGATATATGTTCTTCAACCTATGAAAGAAAAATACAGCAAAACTATTTGAATTTTCTGTGCAGTACTATTGATGCTACTACAGTGACTCTTGAAGAAAGAACTCAAGAACTTGAGAAAAAAAGACAAGACTTAGTAACGGCACAAGTTCAAAGAAAAACAGTTGAAATTTTGAAGGAAAAGCAGAAAAAAGATTTTCTAGAAGAGCTAGATAGAATAGAGCAATTGCAAAATGATGAGTTTGCTTTATATGGTTTTGTGAGACAAAATAGGAGGTGATTTAGTGGAAATTTCTAATTTGGAATTTGGCCGAGATAATTCTATAGCTCTTAAAAATAAAAGTTATAACAAAAGAGATAATGATAGTTTAGTGGAAAATAAGTTTTCTCAATTCTTAAGGGATACTACTTCAACTAAGAAGACAAGCAAGTTTGAAGTAGAGAGTAAATCAAGATGTGATAAAGATTCATCTAGAGATAAACTCACTGAAAGAAACAAAACAACCTCAGAACACATGGATAATGTGCAGAAAAAGGATGAGGACTCTCCGATGAAAGAACTATCACGTGAGAATAAGTCTAGTACTACAGAAAAATTTGATGACACAACCAAAGCTACTATAGGTATAGATGAAAAAAACACAAAAGAAAGCCAAGCAATAGAAGAAGCTTTTAAACAACTGATGAATCTTATTGGTGCAGATCTTCTTAAGTTAGTTAATACTGCTGAAGATTCTAAGTTGAAAGATGAACTAACTAATGCAATAAACCTTTTAAACATAGAAAACAATAAAAGTGCCAGTGAAGCCGACAATAAGCTTAGTGTCCTTTTGAACCTACTTGAGAAAGTTGGCAACTCTAATTTTCCTGATAATTTAATTAGTGAAATATTTACAAAAGTAGAGAATGGATTGTCACAAGTTTTCAGTGAAAATAATCTTGTAAAACCTAATAGAAAGTTTGATAGTGCTAGCTTAGTAAACTTAAGTGATAACCTTGATAATAATGCTAGCCAAGGGTTAAAAGAAAATTCAGTGCACAAAGAGCTACTAGAAAGTATTTTAGCAAAGATAAAAACAACTAGAAAAGATGATTCTAGCATATATAACAGCAGAATCTTTATGGAGCCTGATAACAGTAAAAATTACTCACTAAATAATATATACGTAGAAAAAGTAGATGAAAATGGGGTATCTGCAAAAAAGAATAATGAAAACTTAACAGATGGATTAGTTAAGCAAGACACGTCAAATAAAGAGGAAGCTCTTCTTAGAAAATTAGTTGAAGGAGATAAATCAGATACAAAACTAAACAGAGTAACTAATTTTATAAATGTTATTAATGACAACAGGATTGATTTTAGTAGTCCAATTAATGATAAGATGCCTATACATATTTCGAAGGGAACCTTTAACGAAGATATAGTGAAAGCTGTAAAATTCATGGATTTAAATGGTATAAAGGATTTAAGTGTAAAAATTTATCCTAAGGAACTTGGAGAAGTACTTATCTCTGTAACAATGGAGCAGGGTGCCTTGAAGGCTGTAATTAAAGCCACAAACAAAGATGCAGTGGAAATGTTAAATTTAGGACTTAGAGATATAAATGAGAAAATAAATTTAAACAATAGCAAAATTCAATCTGTAGATATTGGTCTATATAATGAAGATACTACTTATTTTGCTAGTGGGAACTTAAGTCAAGAACAACATCAACAGTCTAGACAGTTTTATAAGAAAGCTGATGAAAATTTGAATTTAGCAGTAGAAGATGAAATTTATATTAAAGAAACACAAACAGATAATGCTGTTAATTTACTAATTTAACCTTATTAGCTTTAGATGGAGGGATTTTATGGAAGTTTCAACGAAAAATGCTACTAATTTGCAAAAGACCACTGATAGAGGAACCCCTATAGTTAAGCCAGGGGAGGAAATGAACAAAAATTCTTTTCTGAAAATATTAGCTGCTGAAATGTCAAACCAAGATCCAACAAAACCTCAGGATACTACTGCATACATAACGCAGCTATCGCAATTTGCATCTTTAGAGCAGATGGCAAACTTAAATACCACTATGAGACTATCTGGAGCTCAAAATTTAAATGGTAAATTTGTTGCACTAGACGTACGTAATAGTAGTGGGATTCAAGAGGCCGGAGTGGTTAGGGCAGTATTTAAAAGATCAAATGAGATTTTCATTACTGTGGAAGATGGAAATGGAAATATAAAAGATTATAGTTATGATCAAGTTACTGACGTTTTAGATATTAGTGATGGTATACAGGAAAATCTAAATTTCATAAATGCGTCGTCAATAATTGGTAAAACCGTGGAGATTCCAGATAAAGAAAAGAAAATACAAGGTATTGTAAAGGAAGTATATAAAGGGCAAGAGGGAATAATGGTTAAGGTTGATGTTGATGGACAAGTTAAAGATTACCCTTATAGCTATATTGTAAGCATAAAGCAAACATAAGTTTATTTTTATAAATTTACAATACTATATACTAAACCAAGAGCAGAGTACTAAGTTGTAGAACCACTCATGGATAAATAAAGTAATAATGGATATGCTCATACTTTATTTACATGATTTAAGCAGTTGTATACTTTGCCCTAGGACTATACAATGAAAGTATTAAACTCTTTAATACATAGGTAAAGTTGTTATTTAATTTTATTAATTTAAATAAATTTTAATTAATAAAAAGCAAGAAAATCAGTGTAAAAAAAGTCTATCTAATATAAAGGAAAATGGGGGAATTTACCATGTTAAACTCAATGTACTCAGGTATTTCAGGACTAAATGCAAACCAGAAAAAATTAGATGTTATTGGTAATAATATAGCAAACTCAGGAACTACTGCTTTTAAGGCTTCATCTGTAACCTTTCAAGATAGTATGTACCAAAGCTTAAGAGCAAGTTCTGCTCCAAGTTTAAACTTAGGAGGAACTAACCCATCTCAAGTAGGTCTTGGAGTATCAGTTCAAGGTATAAACGTGAACATGAACCAAGGAAGTCTACAGCCTACTGGCAGACCTTATGATGTGGCAATTGATGGCAAAGGATACTTTGTTGTTGCTAAGGGACCAATAGACGGAACTATTAAGGTGGATACAGATAAGTTTTCTATTACATCTGATACCATGGAAACTTATTTTACTAGAGATGGAGCCTTCAAGCTTGATCCAGAAGGAAATTTATTAACTTCCAATGGATACAGAATAATGGGATACAAAATATCAGACTTGAATGAAAAACCTGATGCAGCTGTTAAGGATTTAGATGCAGCAATGGCAATCTATAACACTGCAAAAGATGAGTTGAAAGTTTTAACAGATAAAGAACAAGGGTTTAAAGATGCTGTAAAGGTAGCAAAAGAAAATTTGGATGCGTTACAGAAAAAGGTTCCAGCGGCAACAGAAGCAGAAATTACTACAGCTAAAGCAGCAATAAAAACTGCAGAAGATAATCTTGCAAAGTTCTATACAGATAACAATGCAGACTTAAAAATAAAGAAAGATGCTGTGGAGGCGGCGAAAAAGGTTGTAGGACTTTACGACGAATTCTATGATGCAAACTCTACAAATTTATCTGCAACTCATGATGAACTTTCAGCACTAAAAATTCCAGAAACCATCAATAAGGGTGGAGAAGAGTTTAGGATTCAAAGTTTCGCAATAGAAAAGGATGGATTAATTAAAGCGGTGCTTTCTGATGGAAGTACTACAATCCTTGGTCAAGTTGCAATGGCTGGGTTTAATAATGAGATAGGACTTGAACAAATAGGTCAAAATATGTACATACCTTCAACTAACTCAGGGGAAGCTATTTTAAGATCTGGAAAGGGAGTTGATCCATTAAAAGATAATGGAAAGGCATATGGGGACATGATTCAAGGTTCTCTTGAGATGTCAAACGTAGACTTAGCAGTTCAGTTTACTGACATGATAATAGCAAGCCGTTCTTTCCAAGCAAACAGTAAAATTATAACAACTGGTGATGAAATACTTCAAGAGTTGGTTAATTTAAAGAGATAATGACATTTGAGTAAGCTCTAGGCATTATGAATCTTTGTAAAAGAATAAAGCTTTACTAAGAAATAAATAAAAGAATAAATCTAGAGCTTCTCAGTATTTTATGCTAGTAATAAAAATTAAGCGAATTATAACAGGTTATAGTTATTATATAGTTGTAAGTTAAATACTTTTACCCAATTTCTTTAGGAGGAAAAATATGATTGAAGTTAGTACATTAACTGGAACACCATTTATTCTAAATTGTGAACAGATTGAAAAAATAGAACACATACCGGAAACTGTAATTACTCTGACTAACGGTAAAAAGTATCTAGTAAAAGAAGATGTAGAAGAAATAATTAAAAGGGTGATTAAGTATAAAAATAGGATTTATAACCTAAATATTTAGGAGGATGTGACGTGAAAAAGAATGAATTTTTAACCATTATAGGGTTTATTGCAGCCGTTGTTCTTATGATATATGGAATGAATAGTAAGGCTGGTTACCTTATTTTCTGGGATCCTCTATCTATTTATATCACAGTAGGGGGAGCGGTAGGAACACTACTTATGGCTTATCCTATGAGTGAATTTAAGAGACTTGGAAAAGTAATTGTACAAGTTATGAAGGAACAGGAATTATCTAAGCTTGAAACTATTACTTTATTTACAACCTTATCTAGAAAAGCAAGAAGAGAAGGATTACTTTCCCTAGAGGATGACATATCTCAAATTGGAAATGATTTTATTAAGAAAGCTATGAGTATGGTAGTTGATGGTATTGAACCAGAGGCAATAAGAGAAATTATGACTCTTGAAATAGATGAGATGGAAAAGCGTCATTCTGATGCATCTTCAGTTTTTAAAACTTTAGGGGCATATGCACCTGCAATGGGGATGCTTGGAACTCTTATTGGACTTATACAAATGCTTGCAGACTTATCAGATGCTTCTAACTTAGCAAAAGGAATGGGAAAAGCGCTTATTACAACTTTTTACGGTTCCGTTGTTGCGAATATGATTGCAATGCCAATTGCAGCAAAACTTGACTATAGAAGTGCTCAAGAAATTGGCACAAGACAAATGATTATAGAAGGTGTGCTTGCTATTCAATCAGGCGTTAATCCGAGAATTATCGAAGATAAGTTAGTAGCATATTTATCACCAGATGAAAGAAAGAAATATTATACTGTAGCTGCTAGTGGTGAAGGAGTGGCTGAGAATGGCTAAGAAAGAAATTAAAACCGATGGGTGGCTTGCCACCTATGCGGATACGGTAACTTTACTTTTAACCTTCTTCGTACTGTTGTACTCCTTTTCTACTGTAGATGCAGAAAAGTTTAGACAAATTTCAAATGGTTTTCAAAGTATGTTTAGTGGAAAGGCTGATGCATCAATATTAGAATTTAATATTGCCAGTGGAGATGCACCGTTGGTAGGGACTCCAGATCCTACTGCAGAAGTACCTAATTTAGATCCAGATAAAACACTTTATGATGATATAACAGACTTTGTAAAGGAAAACAATCTGGAAGAGCAAGTAAATATATATCAAAACTCTAGAGGAATAAATATTGAGCTGAAAGAAGCTATACTTTTTGATACAGGTAAAGCAGTTTTAAGAAATGATAGCTTAGGTGTATTAGATAAAGTCAATGAGCTAATTAATAAAGTTAATACCAATGTTATTGTAGAGGGGCATACAGATAATGTTCCAATAAAAACCTCTCAATATCCAAGCAACTGGCACTTATCTTCTGCAAGAGCTATGAGCGTATTAGATTATTTTTTAGTTGCTAAAGGACAAAAAAATCCTGAGAGATTTTCAGCTCAGGCTTATGGAGAGTATAGTCCGATTGCTCCTAATGATACTGCAGAGCATAAGGCAATGAATAGAAGAGTAAATATAATTATTTTATCAAGTAAAAAAGTGTCGTAAAAGGAGTATTAATATGGCTGCGGAAAATAAAGCAAAAAAAGAAAAAAAAGAAAAAAAAGGTTCTAAGGTTATCTTAATAATAGTTGGAGTAGTGCTTGGGCTTGTGTTAATTGGCGGAGTTGCTTTTGGGGCGTATTACTTTGCAGCTAAAAATATTACACCAGTTGCTAATGCAGGAACTGGCGTAGTTCAAGAAGGAAAAGGTGGAGAAATAGTCACCTTTGAGCTAGATGAGTTTTTAGTTAATCTTGCTGATGAAGGAAAGTCACGTTATCTTAAGGCTAAGATTTTTATCGGATATATTAGCAATGAGGAGTTAGCTGCAGAGCTTACTACGAAAAAACCAATTATTAGAGATACTGTAAATAACGTCTTAAGAACGAAAAAGACTACAGAGCTTTCAGCACAAGGAGAAGAGGCAATTAAAAAGGAGCTAGCAGATAAGATAAATGATTTGCTTACTAAGGGAAAGATATCAAATGTTTACTTCTCAGAAATTTTAATTCAATAGGTGAAAATATGGATGGACAATTTTGGATTACCCTATTAAAAATTTTAGTGTTTTTTCCATTTATAATAGCCTTAATTTTAATCTTAGGAAAAGTAGGTAGCAAGTTTAATTTAGGAACTAATACTAAATATATGAAGGTCTTAGAGAGGCTACCTCTTTCTAAGGATAACTCACTGGTAATTGTAAAAATTGGTGAAAAGGCTTATTTAATGAGTAGTTCTTCAGGAAAAGCAGAAATTTTAAGAGAGCTAGAAACTTCGGAACTTGAAAAAGTAAGTGAAATTAATGCTTTAAACTTGCAACAAATTAACAATACCATAGAAGGAATTAAAGTAGACTTTTTAAAACCATCAAAGATAATTAGCAAATTTAATTTTAAAAAGTCTACTGATGATTAAATTACTAAGGACTAAAGGAAAGTGATTTATGAAAAAAATAAATTTTAAACCCATTATAATTTTAGGAATTTTAATAGCAGTAATTCTATTTAGAGAGCAGGTAGTTTATGCAACTAATAATACTATTCCAATTCCCAATGTAGATATATCCTTCAATGAACCGTCTACACCAGTTGAGTATGTTGACAATATTAAGCTACTTTTAATATTAACTGTTCTCACAATATTACCTTCAATATTAATTATGACAACTGGCTTCGTAAGAATAGTTACGGTTCTATCTTTTTTAAAAAATGCTATTGGGGTTCAGCAATCTATTCCAAGGCAAGTTACAGTGGGACTAGCTCTCTTTCTAACTTTCTTTGTGATGGCACCAACCTTTAATACTATTAATACAGAAGCAGTGACACCCTATTTAAACGGGGAAATCACAACAGAAGTAGCTATGGATAAGGGAGTTAAGCCTTTAAAGGATTTTATGTTAAAGCAAACAAGAGTTAAAGATTTGAAGTTATTTTTAGAAGCAGGAAATTTAGAGGATTCGGTAAAAATGGAAGAGGGTGAAGGTGGAATTCAGAACCCTAATTATGATGAAGTACCAGTTCATGCTATACTACCAGCTTTTGTTATCAGTGAATTAAGAACTGCTTTTGAAATTGGATTTTTATTGTTTATACCCTTTTTAGTAATTGATATTGTAGCTTCTAGTGTGTTGATGTCTATGGGTATGTTTATGTTACCTCCAGCTATGATTTCATTACCTTTTAAATTACTTTTATTCATATTGGTGGATGGATGGAATTTAATTAGTCAATCTTTAATTTTAAGCTTTAAATGATGAGGTGAGTATATGTCGGATACAATGGTTGTTGCACTGTTAAAGGATATGATTAAGGTAGCGCTTATGGTTTCAGGACCAATTTTAATAACGGCTACTGTAGTAGGACTTTTAATTAGTATTTTTCAAGCTACCACTCAAATACAGGAGCAAACCTTAACCTTTGTTCCAAAAATTCTTGCGGTGGCAGTGGTTGGGCTTCTTACAGCTAGCTGGATGGGGAATCAGCTAATCAGCTTTACTAAGCAAATCTTTTCCATAATTTCTAATATAGGAGCTTAGGTGGGATAAATTTTGATAGACTTTGCATTATTTATAGTATTTTTCATGGTATTTATAAGAATTAGTTCTTTAATATTATCTGTGCAAGCCTTTTTTCCCAGTGATACTCCAGCTCTTTTAAAGATTGGATTGTCCATGGTAGTTTCCATGATAATTTCCCCCCTTTTGGATTCAAGTGCAGTTATTAGTATAAATAGTTTAATGGGGTTAATCCCCCTTGTATTTAAAGAAATAATTGTAGGGTTATCCATGGGATTTATAATTAATCTTGTCTTTTCTATAGCTCAAATGGCAGGTCAGATGATGGACTTTTCTATTGGATTTTCTATGATGACTTTATTTGATCCAATTGCTAGCGAGAATCTTTCGGTGATGGGAAGAGTTTTATATTGGCTTTCGCTTATGGTTTTTATGCTAGTAGATGGACACTTAATTGTTGTAAAGGCACTTATAGATAGTTTTAAAGTTGTTGCGTTAGGAGGCTTTACCTTCTTGCCACAGCATTCTACTTATATGATTCATATCATATTTGAATTCTTTGTTATTGGTTTTAAAATAGCAATACCTATTATATTAATACTATTAATTACAGAAATAGTCCTGGGTCTAGTTTCCAGGATAATGCCTCAGCTCAATGCTATGATTTTAGGTATGCCCATTAAGCTTCTAGTTGGTCTTTCAGCCTTTGGTGTGTTAATACCAATGATTATGAAAGTTATAGTAACTAATTTTGGAAGGCTAGATGACATTTTCACTGAATATTTTAATATTTTACCCTTCCTTGTAATGTTTGTAGCCAGCGATAGTGGTGAAAAAACTGAGGAAGCAACACCTAAAAAGAAAAAGGATGCAAAAGATAAAGGACAAGTTGTTAAAAGCAAGGAGTTAACTTCCGCCATAGTCCTAGTTTCTATTACTATAACAATTTTAGTAGTTAGTAACTTTGTAGTGGATAAGCTAAAGGAAACTCTAATACTTTATTTGCAGTACTATCCTAATTTCGTACTAAATAACCAAAGCTTTAAGGGTATTTTGATAAATTCTTTTATAAGAATTATGATGGTTTTTTTACCAATTGCACTTCCAATAATGATAATTGGTGTAGTTGCCAATGTTGCTCAAACTGGAAAGGTACTTACAACGGAGCCTTTAAAGCCTAAACTAGAAAAATTAAATCCTATTAGCGGATTCAAAAGAATGTTTTCTATGAAGGCCCTTGTAGATTTGATTAAAAACTTGATTATAGTTTCAATTGTTGGGTATGTTGGATATAGTTTTGTGAAGGACCATTATTATTCAATAATAAATTATAGCAGTTTTAAAGTAGATGCGATTATTATAGAGGTTTCTAGCCTCATTATTAATATTTTTTCTAAAGTTTCAATGGTTTTAATAGCTATAGGAATTATAGATTATGTGTATCAAAGATTTCAATTTAATAAAGATTTAAAAATGACTAAGCAAGAAGTTAAGGAAGAATTTAAACAACAAGAGGGAGACCCTCAAATTAAATCAAAAATTAGACAAAAACAAAGGGATATGGCAATGAAGAGAATGATGCAAGCAGTACCTGATGCCACAGTGGTTATTACAAACCCTACTCATATTGCAATAGCAGTAAAGTATGACGAGAAAAGTGGTAAGGCACCAATAGTTGTAGCAAAGGGTAGTGATAATATTGCAATTAAAATTAAAGAAATTGCCATGGAAAACAAAGTTCCAATCATTGAAAACAAACCTCTTGCAAGATTAATGTTTAGTAAGGTAGAACTAGATGAAGAAGTACCCTACGACATGTATCAAGCAGTAGCGGAAATTCTTGTGTTAGTGATGAACCTAAAGAAATAATGAAAAAGGATGATGGACTTGGCAGAACATAAAACTTTTAACATAAAAAATAATTTAGATATCTTGGTTGCATTTGCTGTAATTCTTATTATATTAATGATTATTATTCCATTACCACCTTGGATGTTAGATATTTTCTTTGCAGTAAATATATCCATATCAGTGGTAATACTACTTATTTCCATGTTTACCACTCATGTATTGCAGTTATCAGTGTTTCCAACCTTATTACTTGTTACAACTCTATTTAGATTAGCACTAAATGTGTCTTCTACAAGACTTATTTTATCAGAAGCTAATGCTGGAAAAATTGTACAGGCCTTTGGAGAGTTTGTTATTGGAGGGAACTATGCTGTTGGTATTGTAATCTTCCTAATTATTATAATTATTCAGTTCATTGTTATAACCAACGGAGCTGGAAGGGTTTCAGAAGTTACGGCAAGATTTACTTTAGATGCAATGCCAGGTAAACAAATGAGTATTGATGCAGACTTAAATGCAGGAATGATAACCGAAGAACAGGCGAGAGAAAGAAGAAAAAATCTTCAAAGTGAAGCAGATTTCTATGGAGCTATGGATGGAGCTTCAAAGTTTGTAAAGGGAGATGCTATTGCAGGTATTATAATTACTATTATTAATATTTTGGGTGGCATAATTATTGGGATTTTAATGAATGGCATGGATGCAGCTCAGGCAGCAGCTACATATACTCAACTTACTATTGGAGATGGACTTGTAGGGCAGATACCAGCCCTGTTAATTTCTACAGCTTCTGGTATACTAGTTACTCGTTCAGGCAGTGATGAGAATTTAGGAACTCAACTTACTTCTCAGCTTACAGCTTTCCCGGTAGTTATTGCTATTGCTTCTTTTGTATTATTTATCTTTGCATTAATTCCAGGAATGCCAACTTTTATATTTTTAATGCTTTCTGGAGCTACAGGCTATAGTGCCTACTTGCTGTTTAAAGAAGAAAAAGCGAAGGTTGCTTCCACTTTAGAGCTTGAGGAAAAAGAAATTATTGAGACTGAAAGCAGAGAACCAGAGAATGTAATGAATTTAATTACAGTAGAGCCCCTTGAGATAGAGATAGGTTATGGATTAATTCCTTTAGCAGATGAATCAACTGGTGGAGACTTACTTCAAAGAATTTCCTCTGTTAGGCGTCAATGTGCTATTGAGATGGGAATTGTTGTTCAGCCTATTAGAATAAGAGATAATCTTCAGTTAAAAACTAATGAATATGTGATTAAAATTAGGGGAACAGTTATAGCAAGGTCAGAACTTATGCCAAATATGTTCCTGTGTATGGATCCAAGTAATGAGGAGATTTCAATGCCAGGAATTAAGACCTTAGAGCCAACCTTTGGCATTGAAGCCCTATGGATAAATAAGGATCAAAGGGAAGAAGCTGAAATAAAAGGTTTAACTGTAGTTGACCCAACAACAGTTATGGTTACTCATTTAACAGAAACTATTAAAGCTCATAGCTATGAACTTCTTGGAAGACAAGAAACTAAGCTTATTATTGATTCTGTGAAAGAAAAATATAATACAGTTGTTGAAGAACTTATTCCAGATTTAATGACAATTGGTGAAATTCAAAAGGTACTTCAGAATTTATTAAGAGAAAAAGTTTCAATTAAAGATATGGTAACAATTTTAGAGTGTCTTGCTGATAACTCTAGAAATACTAAGGATATTGAACTTCTTACAGAGTATGTAAGGTTTTCTCTTGGAAGAAATATATGTAATGAATTAGTAGATGAAAACAATGCTATTACAGTTTTAACCCTGTCACAAGAAATTGATAGTATTATTGGAAGTAACATTCAAAAATCTATGCAGGGGTCTTTCCCAGCAGTGAATCCAGAAGTTACAACTGAAATACTTAATTCTATTAGGGATGGACTAAATAGAACTTATTTCCCAAATAATATACCAGTAATCTTGGTTTCACCAAGAATAAGACCAGCTTTTAGAAAGTTGATTGAAATGGTATTTCCAAACGTTGCAGTGCTTTCACTTAATGAAATACCTAATGACATTGAGATAAGAACTGAAGGAGTTGTAGCAGTGTAATGATAATAAAACGTTATTTAGCCAGAAGTATGAAGGAAGCACTAAATAAAATAGGTGAGGAATTAGGAAAGGAAGCAGTAATTATCAGCCAAAGAAAGGTTAAAAGACCGGGAATCAAAGGTTTATTTTCTTCAAAGGTTTTTGAAGTTACTGCTGCAATAGACTCAAAGGAATCACAACAAAGCCAAAAAAAAGAAGCGCCAATAAATACAGATTTCAGCTCAGCTATACTGCTAAAAGAAGTGGAAGAAATGAAGTCTATGATGAATACCTTCATGGAAAATACTAGTAAAATGTCCCTAGGAGATATAAATGAAAAAGGAGAAATTCTTAATTATCTTAAGGAATTAGATGTGGAAGATGAAATTATAGAGGGTATTTTAAGTAGACTCCCAAAGGATTCTGCCGAGGAGCAATGGAAAAATGAATTAATGGAAATAGTAAGTGATATGGTTACTGTACAAACGCCTAAAATGGAGGGGGTTATAGCATTAATAGGTCCCACAGGAGTAGGAAAGACAACTACCATTGCAAAACTAGCTGGTAGGCTTGCCCTTTTGGAAAAGAAGAAGGTCGGACTAATAACAGTGGATACTTATAGAATAGGAGCTGTAGAACAACTTAAAACTTATGCTGAGATAATGGGAATACCCTTTAAAGTTGTATTCTCCATGGGCGAAATGGAGGGTGCTGTAGAGAGTATGAAGGATTGTGATGTGGTATTAATTGATACCACTGGAAGAAGCAGTAAAAACACTATGCAAATTTCTGAACTTAGAGCATTTATTGATAAAGCAAAGGCAACCAAGATTCATTTAGTTATTAGTGCAACTACAAAAAATAGAGATATAAGAATTATAACAGAAGGCTATAAGGCTATAAATTATGATTATGTAATCATTACAAAGCTAGATGAAACTTGTACTTATGGATCAATATTAAATATTTGTCATAAGGCGCAGGCACCAATTAGCTTCATAACAACTGGTCAAAATGTACCAGAAGATGTGAAAACACCAACTGATAGTGAAGTTTTAAACTTAATATTAGGAGAGAAAAGCATATGTTAGATCAAGCAGCTAAGCTAAGACAAATGGCAGAGGGTAATGCTATAAGAGAAGAAAAAGTTAATAGAGATACTAAGGTTTTTACCATCACTTCCGGAAAGGGAGGAGTTGGGAAAAGCAATATTGTAGTTAACTTAGGAATTACTCTTCAAAAGCTAGGAAAAAAAGTTATGATTTTTGATGCAGATTTAGGTATGGGAAATGATGATGTGCTGATTGGATGTGTACCTAAGTATAGTGTTTTTGATACTATCTTTTCAGGTAAGGAAATCGAAGAAGTTCTTGTTGAGGGTCCCCATGGAATAAAATTACTTCCTGGTGGTTCAGGATTATCTAAAGTTGATGATTTAACGGAAGTTCAAAGAAAGATATTTTTAAAAAAATTAGAGCATCTTGAGGGCTTTGACTATATACTGATTGATACTGGAGCAGGTATAAATAGAAGCGTTCTTGGATTTATTGCTTGTAGTGATGAATTATTAATAGTTACAACACCTGAGCCTACTGCTCTTACAGATGCTTATAGTTTATTAAAAGCAGTAAGCCATTTTAAAATAAAAACCTCTGCAAAGGTTGTAGTAAATAGAGTGTTTGATGAGCGAGAAGGAAAAAATACTTTCTATAAATTCAATAACGCAGCACAGCGGTTTTTGAATATAAAGTTATTCCATCTTGGAAATGTCTCTGATGATAAAAGATTAACCCAAGCTGTTAGAATGCAAACACCTTTAGTTTTAGCTTACCCTAATTCCGATGCAGCCAAGGATATCCAAAATCTTGCTAAGGAAATAGAGGGTATTAACTATAAAACCGATAGTGAAGGTATACAAGGACTATTTAAAAGAATATTTAAAGTTTTTTCTTAGGGGGACAAAATGATTACAGTTTCTTATCAGATTAACAAAAAATTAGAAATATTATTTGAAGATGGAGCAATAGGAAAAAGTATAATTCAAGAGATAGATGAAGATTACTTATATCTTGGCATTCCTATGAATGAGGGCATGTACTATCCCTTAAACCGTGGAGATCTAGTGGAAGGGTATTATACTGATGATAAGGGAAATATTTATAAGTTTAAGTCAGAAGTTGTAGGGAGAAAACATGATAAAATCCCACTAATTATTATCAATATACCTACTGAGGTTCATAAGGTTCAAAGGAGAAGATATGTTAGAGTGGATTATGTTACAGAAATTAGTTATGCTTTGCTAAAAGATTATAGTGAAGAAACTAAAAAAAATATTCTTCAGGGAGAATTTATAAAAGGGTACTCATTGGATATTAGTGGTGGTGGCATGAGAGCTAAGATTTCATCAGAAGTTAAACTTGGAGATCACGTAATGGTATCTGTACCTATAGAAAGTTATGAATTTGTATCACTATGTAAGGTGACAAGGATTGAAAGAGACCAAGAGAGCAAACTATTTATTTGTGGGCTTGCTTTCAAAGACATGGACGGAAGAACTAGAGAGAAGATTATAGAGTTTATCTTTAAGGCCATGAGAAAAACCATTAGATCAAAATAGGAGGAATTAATATGTCTGTAGCATACCATGTAGATGTAAAAACTGAAATTGTAAAAAAGTATCTACCATTAGTTAAATATATAGCTTCAAAGATTATAATTGGTAAGACAAAATATGTGGAATTTGAGGATTTGGTTAGTTATGGAATGCTTGGGCTTATGGATGCTTTGAGTAAGTTCGATGAAAGTAAGGGTATGAAGTTTTCAACTTATGCATCTATAAGAATAAAAGGGGCCATGATAGATGAGTTAAGAAGAAATAGCCCAATTCCTAAAAGATCTATGGATAAATTAAACAGATATAATGAAGCAGTAGAAACCTTACATAATAAGTTGCTTAGAGAACCAACAAATATTGAGATTGCAAATGAACTACAAATTACTTCAGAAGAAGTATCACAAGTTGAAGGTTATATTAATTATATTTCTATGGTATCCTTAGATTCACTTTTATTTAGTGATGATGATGACGTTGCATTATTAAATTCTATTGAAGATACCAATAGTCCAAGCCCACAGAAAACCCTTGAAGAAAGAGAAATGAAAGAATACTTATACAAGGCTTTAGAAGTTTTAAGGGAAAAAGACAAGTTAATTCTAAACCTTTATTATTTCGAGGGGCTAACTTTAAAGCAAATTGGACAGATCTTAGAGGTGTCTGAATCTAGGGTGTGCCAATTGCATAGCAAGGCAATTATTAACTTAAGAAATGCTATTCAAAAACTTAAATATGATATTAATACATAGAAATAGGTGAACACATGTATATTTTACTTTTTCTTGTTGGAATTTTATTAGTTATTGTAAATTGGCGAGCAATTACGAAAGAAAAAAAATCTTTTAAGGGTGTTTTTAATGACGCAACAATAAATTTACAAGATATAGATTTAAAAATTGGTGAAGTAAGAAGAGAATTTGCTGAAACCATTACTGAGCTACAAAGGGAAATTATTGACTTAAGAGAACAAGTAGAAAACCTTAAGAATGACGCTCCTAAGAAATTGGAAGTCCCCTATGAAAATCATGAGGAGCTTGGATTTAATTATGAAGTGGAAGAAACTATCAATAGTGAGTTACAGAAATTTTATAATAGGAATGCAGAAACTGAAGATATAAGTTATAATAAAGATGAATTCTCAGTGATAGATCCTAATAGTATGGAAATAAAAGAACAAGTTTATGACAAACCTTCAGAAAACAAAGGGTTAGGAATTGAAGTTCAACAAAAAGACTCTTACAATCAAGTAAGTGATGATAATCAGCTAGAACAGGCTGAAGGGTTAGAAACAAGTAACAACTTAAAAATTGAAGATGTAAAAAACTTATTTAATCAAGGATTAACTTTAGATGAAATTGCAAAGAAGCTTAATATGGGAAAGGGTGAAGTCCTATTAATAAAAGATTTATATTTAAAGTAAAAGAATTGCTAGAAGTTTTAAGTGATAAAAAGATTTTATTAGGTATTGGGATTGGAATATTAATTGGTTCCTTTTTTTCCCTTTCAAGTGGAATCAGTTACAGCCTTAGTGATGGACAAGTAGAACTAAGGGCGAGAAAGCTTGGTATGAAATATCCAGAAGAAATCAGGGTAATGATTAAGGATGAGGTGAAATAATGATAAGAGGATTATATTCAGCTGCTTCAGGTCTTATAACTAGTGAAGCAAAACAAAACGTTATAATGAATAATATTGCTAATGCGAATACATCAGGGTATAAGTCAGAAAATATCTCGATAAAAAGTTTTGATCAGGTAATGATATCTAATAGAGATAAAATGCAAGGGAATAGAAATGTAATTAATAATATAGGATATTTAAGCAATGGATCTGAAATTGATGAAAGAAATACTAATTTTTCTCAAGGGTTAGTGAAAGAAACAGGTATAAAGACCGATTTTGCCATTGAAGGAGAAGGATTTTTCGTAGTACAGAGAAATGAAGTAGGCGGTACAAAAAATTATTACACAAGAGATGGACATTTTAATATTGATGGTAACGGCTATTTAGTAACAGTAAATGGAGATCGAGTATTAGGGTATAACAATAATGGACAATTAGAGCCTGTATATGTAGGAAGTGGGAATATTTCTTGCTCAAAGGAAGGGGTTATCTCCGTAGATGGAGCAAGAAGATCTCAAATAGCAGTGGCTGATTTTACAAAAAAAGATAATAAGTATGATAATCTTAATAAGGTTAGTGATAATCTATATGAAGGTGAAAATCCAATTTTAGCCACTAATTATTCAGTTAAACAAAGTTCCTTAGAGGCGGCAAATGTAGATATAATTAAAGAAATGTCTGACATGATGGCTGTGATGAGAAATTTTGAAAGTGATACTAAAGTTTTAAAGGCATTAGACGAAACACTAGGTAAGGCTGTTAACGAAATTGGAACTGTGAGATAAGTTTAAGGAGTGAAAAAACATGTATACACTTTTATACACTAATAGAAGTTCTATGGTGGCACAACAAAATAAGTTAGATGCTATTTCTAATAATATAGCTAATGTAAATACTGTAGGATATAAAAAAGTAAATGTTCAATTTCAGGATTTATATAATAACTCTTTACAGAGATTAGGATATCCAACTTCAGATGGTGCAACTAACCTTTATTCTGGAAGTGGAGTTAAGAGCACCATTGCTCTTAGGCAGTTTACTCAAGGAAGTTTTAAGGAAACAGGAGCTAGTACTGACTTAGCCATCGATGGGAAAGGATTTTTTAGGGTCTATAAGCAGGATGGTACTGCCGCTTATACAAGAAATGGAAATTTTAAGCTTGATGCACAAGGCACTCTAGTAGATAATAATGGGTATAAATTAAGTGTTGTTAATGAGGCAGGAAATGAATTAAATCTTTCGGGAGAATTAAAACTTAAAGAAGGTAGTTTTGATATAGATCAGCATGGAAATTTAATGATTAAAAATGGTGATAACTTCTTTAAAGTAGGTGAAGTAAGAACTTATGACTCTGTAGGTGGAGATGGATTACTTTCTACTGGAGAAAGTTTGTATATTCCACGAGAAAATGTTGACATGGTTGAAGTAGAGGATAGAAACATACTTCAAGGTTACTTAGAGAATTCTAATGTGGATATAGGCCAAGAGATGACTGACATGATATTAACTCAAAGGGCTTTTCAGCTAAGTTCTACAGGATTAAAAACCGTAGATGAAATGTGGCATATGGTGAATAGTTTAAGATAGTGATTATGCGTACTAAGGCATAGATAGTACATTAGTAGTTTAAATAAAATTACTTCATGCAAAGTTATTACTATTTCAATGCACACAAATCATATTTAGGAAATTTAATCAAAAGTACATAAATTTTATAATATTAACTCATATATAGGTGTTTAGCCCTTATATGAGTTTTTTATTTATAATTTTTCTTATGCATCAATTAAGCATGGCGTAAAAATATATCTTTATAATATATATTCTTAAATACAATAAGAAATAAATGGCTAGTAAAATTATATAATCACTGTTGTTAGATTTAGTTATAAAGAGGAGAAAAGTATTTAAAAGCCCTTTAGTAATTACTCAAAGGCATAAGAATTTTTACATTCTAAAGAATTTATTAATCACATATAATAGGGTATAAAAACTTAACAACTCAAAGAAGTGAGTTTTTAAGAATCAGTGCAATTTCAAAAGTTTATATACTAGAATTATTAGTGGGGAGGAAAGCTATGGGAGTTGGATACCTTTTTGGATGCTTAATTAGTGTAGTGCTGTGGAGAGTGGATAGGCATTTCATATTTGAAAATTTAAATAGGTTTTTAATAGCAAAACTCAAGAGAAAGGCAATTTGTAATTTAGTTTATTTGATTTTTATTCCATTAGTAGGTATGGTGATAACTTTAATTCACAATAAAGAATTAGAAAATCTAATTGTAGCATTTATAGTTATTGAAATTAGTAGTAGCGAAAGAAAAACTCTTATAAATAAGGTAGGGGATAAAAGGCATTTTTATGATGCCTTATCAATAATATCAAGATCTTTAGTTTGTGGATTCATTGCACCAATATTTTATATAATGCTGGCAGGTAACATTGGAGGTATAGTTTTTACTTTGATTTACTATGTTAGCTTTCATAGCAATATATATAAAATACTCAATAATGTATTAAATATTATCCCAGCTATAATAGCACTATTAATACTCTACATTATATATGTGCCAAGAAATAGAACCTTTAAGATTAGCTTTAGAGGAGATTTCGTTAGCAATATTTTTCATGATCCTCTGTTAAATGTTTATATTATGGCAGCGTATATTGAAGCTGTTAATTTTTATTATTATGTTGAGAGGAAAAATGTTCATTACTTAAAAAGTTATGGGGCTTATACTAATAAAATTGACGATATAGTTTTAAAGGACTATTTATCCTTAATATATAGTATATGCTTTGTTATATTTATAGCCTTCTGGATCTACCAAGCAGAAATAATTAGCTTTTTAATAAAGCAGTGAATACCCAGAAGGATTTTCACTGCTTTATGTTAACTTTTATTATTTAGATTGATTAATTACCTCAGTAATTGGAGGAATAACTTGTTTTTTTCTAGAAACAATACCATCCAAGAAAACAGTATCGTTCTTTGACTTAACATTAAAGGCTCTATAGAATAATTCCTTATGTTCTCCAGCAGCAATAAACAACGAGCTACTACTAAATATGTCTGTGATCATTAAAAGCATTATATCAAAGCCATTTGAGGAAGCCTTTCTATTCATAAGAGCTTTTAAATCTTCAATCATTGGGTTAAATCCTTCAATATAAGTGGTAGTTACTTGAGAAACTCCAACTTTATAATTATTAATAGCGAAGGTTTTAAAATCCTGATATAGAATTTCTTTAGCAGTTTTTCCTTCAAGAGAAGTTCCAGCTTTAAACATTTCTTTAGCAAAATCCTCTATATTTAAGTTGGCAATTTCAGCCAATCTCTTAAGGGTTATTTCATCAACTAAGGTAGCTGTAGGAGACTTTAATAATAAAGTATCTGATATAATTGCAGCACACAAAAGTCCCGCAATTTGCTTGCTTGGTCTAATACCATTTTCAAAGAATATTGATGCTACAATAGTTGAAGTACTTCCAACAGGCTCATTTCTAAAATAGATTGGCAGTCCAGTTTGAATGTCTGCAATTCTATGATGATCAAGGATTTCCAAAACATCTGCCTCTTCAAGTCCAGCAACAGATTGAGCTTTTTCATTATGATCAACTAAAATAACCTTTTTTCTATTTTGTGTAATTAAGTGATATCTTGAAATACTACCGATTACCTTACCACTTTCATCTAAAACAGGATAACTTCTATACCTAGTTTCTAGCATAATATCTTTAATATCTTCAATAAAATCATTGGTATCAAAGGATATTACATTATTTTTAGTCATTACAAAGCTGATTGGAATACTTTGTGGGATAAGACGTGCAGCAGTAAAGGAGTCATAAGGAGTTGTTATTACAGAGCAACCTTTTTCCTTAGCTATGTCTATAGTAGTATTAGAAGGGACGCTACTACCACAAATTATCATTAGTTTTGCCTGCTTTTCTATAATAAACTTTTGAGTATCCTCTCTATCACCACAAATTACAATATCTCCTGCTTCTATTATAGTTTTATCATAGTCAGGTGCCATGGTGGAAACTACTACTTTACCTGTAAGATTTAGTGTTTCTTCAGATAAATATACAATCTTTCCTGAAAGAGTTTCAAGGATATTATTTATAGTAGTATTACTCTTAGCTAGGATATAGTTATCCCAAATATCTAGGTAACTAGAGGCTAAGTTTGAAACGGAAACTATTCCCCATAGTCTATCGTTTGAATCAATGACAGGTAAGGTTTTAATGTTATTTTTTTTCATTATGGACCAAGCCATTTTCAATGATATGTCTGGAGCTATAGGTGCCACAGTATCAATATCTAAATCTGCAACTTGAGTTTTTACAGTTTGAACTAATTGAGGTGGTTCCACACCAAAATAATTTAATATAAATGCGGTTTCGCTATTTATTTCTCCAAGTCTAATGGGAACGGCAGGAATTTTTTGAGTTTTATTTTTAAACTCAGCATAGGCTATTGCAGAGCAAATAGAATCTGAATCAGGATTTCTATGACCTGTAATATATATAGTATTTTTCATTTGCATACCTCCTTGTTTACTAATTCCAAGTTATATACATAGTATTTTATAGTGTAATTATTACCATGTCAATGAAACTATTGGTACTAACAAGATTTCCAGGTAGATATAAACAGTTTTTTTGTTATCACTGCACAAGTCTCTCTAAAAATTTATTGCATGTTATAGGGTTCCTTAGGTAAAGATTAATTTGCTCATGATGAATTTCAGTCATCATGAATAAATGAACCTTGAAAACGCCTTAGGGAGCCAATATGGGATTTATATGTAAGTTGAGTTTTGAATTTAGTTTCCTACATGACATAAGGAATATAAATTAATCTTATAGCTTTGGCCTTCATATAATTTCTTTAGGGTAATTTCTCTTAAGGAATATACTAAGAAGCTAGTACATATATTTTATGGAAAGGCATCTATTTGGCCATGCATAAGAACTAATATATAAGATGCTAATTTTTATAAAAAGGGGGAAAAAGTGTGAGAGCTAAAGAATACAGAGGACTTACTAATGAAGAAGTTGAAAGAAAGTTAAAAGAACATGGGCTTAATGTATTAGCAAACAAAGAAAAAATTTCAGCTATGAAGATTTTTCTTTCACAGTTTAATGATTTAATTATATGGATATTAATTGCTGCTACATTAATCTCAGGAATAATGGGGGACAAGGCTGATGCAATAACTATCCTTATCATTGTATTTATGAATGCAATTTTAGGTTTTGTTCAGGAGTTTAAAACTGAAAAATCTTTAGAGGCTTTAAAGGAGCTTGCATCTCCTACAGCAAAGGTAATTAGAAATGGTAGAATTGAAATAATCAACTCCATTTACCTAGTACCAGGGGATTTAATAGTCTTAGAAAGTGGAGATAGAGTTCCAGCAGATTGTATATTAGTAGAGAACAACAATGTAATGGTAGATGAATCCTTACTAACAGGAGAGTCAGTAGGGGTTTTTAAAAGTAGTGAAGATGATAACTGTCATATGTACATGGGGACTATAGTGCTTACGGGAAAAGGAAAGGCAAAGGTTTATTCTACAGGAATGAATACTGAAATGGGTAGAATTGCTGATATGCTTGGTAATATTGAGGATGAAGCCTCACCATTAAAGGAGAGATTGAATTCCCTTGGTAGAATACTTGTGGTACTATGCCTATCAATTTGCGCCTTAGTAACTGTTTTAGGTATATGGCGTGGGCAAAATGCCTATGAAATGTTTTTGTCTGGAGTTAGTTTGGCTGTAGCAGCAATTCCAGAGGGTCTATCAGCTATTGTTACAGTAGCATTAGCTCTTGGTGTTTCTAGAATGTTAAGCAGAAATGCCTTAGTTAGAAAACTTCCTGCAGTTGAAACTCTAGGTTGTACTTCCGTAATTTGTAGTGATAAAACAGGAACTTTGACCGAAAATAAAATGACTGTGAAAGCTTTACTTTATGATGGTAAAATTCATAATATAGATGGTGGAAAAGACTATGAAAATGATATGCTTAAGAAAATATTTACTTATTGCAATGACTGTAATTATGATTTTACTAATAGCGCTGTAGACAAGGCATTAATGGGAGATCCAACAGAAACAGCACTAATTAAAGCCTTTTTCAATAAAACTAGAGATATAGAAAAGTTTGTATCCTCTTCTGAAAGAGTTTACGATATACAATTTAATTCTACAAGAAAAATGATGACTGTTATTATGAAGGACAGTAGAGATAAAGAAATCTGCTATGTTAAGGGTGCACCTGAAAGAGTACTAGAAAGATGCTCTCATATTCTAATAAATGGAAGAGTTGAAACCCTAACACCGGCTTACAGAAAGAGTGTAGAGAAATTTATAGATGATATGTCCTTTAGAGCACTTCGCTGCATTGCAGGGGCCTATAAAGAAAATCATTTAGTAAAGAGTGAAAGAGTGGAAAGTGATTTAATTTTTGTTGGGGTTGCAGGAATCATCGATCCACCAAGAAAAGAAGTTAAGGATGCAGTTTTAGAATGCAAAATTGCTGGTATTAAGCCCGTAATGATTACTGGAGACCATAAAAATACTGCTTTTGCAATTGGGAAGGAGCTAGATATATGTTCTGATGCCTCAGAAGTTATAACTGGAGCAGAGCTTGATAATCTAAGTGATAAAGAGTTAAATAATAGTATAGATAAATACAGAATTTTTGCTAGGGTAAGCCCTAAACATAAGTTAAGAATAGTTAAAGCCTTTAAAGCTAAAAATAAAATTGTAGCTATGACTGGTGATGGGGTAAATGATGCCCCAGCAGTTAAGGAAGCTGACATTGGTATAGCTATGGGGGTATCAGGTACAGATGTGACCAAAGAAGCTGCCTCAATGATTCTTTTAGATGATAACTTTGCAACTATAGTAGCAGCAGTTGAAGAGGGAAGAGTTATATATGATAACATTAGGAAATTTATAAGGTATCTATTATCTTGTAACCTTGGAGAAGTATTAACTATGTTTTTAGCATCTCTCTTCTATTTAGAAGTACCTCTTCTACCAATTCAAATATTATTCGTAAACTTGGTAACAGATGGACTTCCAGCTATTGCTTTAGGCGTAGATCCAGCAGATAAGAATATTATGTATGAAAGACCAAGAGATAAGAATGAAGGCGTATTTTCAAGGGGATTAAAAGAGAAGATTTTATTAAGAGGTTCATTAATAGGAATATGTACAGTACTTGCATTTTTAGTTGGCAAATACTATAGGTTTAACTTGGAAACCTGTAGAACCCTAGCTCTTGGAACCTTAATTTGCTCTCAATTAATTCATGTATTTGAATGTAGAAGTGAAAAACTATCTTTATTCGAAATAAATCCATTTAGCAATATGTACTTATTAGGGGCAGTGACTATTTCCATAGGAGCTTTAGTTTCTATTATGTATGTACCAACTTTCCAAGGAATATTCCACACCTCAGCTATTAACTTTGGGCAATGGATGATAATTGTGTTCTTCTCTGGAATAATTTCCTTAATTAATAGTGTTTATATATTACTAAGCCATAAGCATTAAAATATTTAAATAAAAAATAAGCAAATTAAGTTTGCATTAAACTTAATTTGCTTATTTTCATTACTTGAATCTTCTATCAGCTCTTACTCTTTGAGTTTTTAGGCCACCTTCTACTGGAACTAAATCCTTTTTAGTGGTTAGATTCATAACATTCATAATTGAAATAAACTCTTTTACATCTTTGTTTTTCTTCTTCTTTCTATCAGGCTTTAATCCTTGAATTACTAAGGAATGTCCTTGCTTTATTTCAACAAACTCAGGTTTCTTAAACCATCTTCTTTTTTTGTAAATGCAAGTAGCAACTGCCTTACTGTTTTCTTGTTTTAATACTAAAGTAACTGTAATCCAATTAATAATTCCTAAAAAACTTTTCTCTTCAGACTTTATAGAAAGGACTCTTCCTTGAAGCTGAGTTAATCTGTCTCCATACTTTTTTAACCAATTACTAGTATAACTTTCTGATAATTTTTCTTTAAATCCCATATTAATGACTCCTTTTCATGAAGAATATAAACTTATAATTACTTAAAGTATATGTTTATTTATTAATATTATTATGATAACAAAAATATTATATAATAACCACATTATTATAACAAGTTTATATGAAAGTTTCAAAGTTTACTATAAAAAACTTTCAATTTTATAAAATTTTTATATTTTTGTTCCAAAATAAGGTTTTAAAGAATATTAATATAATAAATGATTTTGAAGGAGGAGAGTATGTATAAAGAATTAACTCCCAAAGACATAATTTATGATTTTAATATTAATAGAGTCTCTACGTCAGGGGAAAAGTGGATGTTACCTCAGTATTTAGAGGCATATAAAAAGATAAAAACAGCTCTTCAGATAGATAATGATGGATATAATATTTATTTAGTAGATGATTATTCTAAAGATAGAATTAAACATATAGCTGAGTATGTAAAAAATATCTTTAAAGATAATAAAGCGCCAGATGACATTTGCTATGTAGTAAAAGATGATGATAAGCAACCAATACCAATTATACTATCAAATGGCCTTGGAAATAAATTTAAAGCTGCATTAGAAGAGTTACAAGGGTTATATGCTGAGTATACTTTCCAGTTTTATAACGATTCAGAGAACAAAGAAAAAGATACTTTAGTTGATAAAATTCAAAAGAAAAGAAATGAAATAATAAATAGTTTAGTTGAAGTTTCAAAAAGTAGTGGTTTTGATATAAAGAGCAATAATGGCGGATTTACCTTTATTCCACTAAGTGAAGGTAGGGAGATGACAGAAGAAGAATATGAAGATTTAGATATGGACGAAAAAGATGCAATGATCAGCAAGGTAAATGAACTAAAGGCTAAGGCAAAAGATATACTAGAACAACTAAAGAACATGGAAGCTAATGAATTAAAGAAGATAAAAGAAATAATGCTTATGTATTTAAATGATCAAATAGAAAGTAAAAAAGAGAATTTTAGAGAAGTGCTAGTAGAAAACACAGAGGCAGTAGAATATCTAGAGTATGTATGTGAAACTATAGAAAATAATTTGGTAGAAAACTATAGCATTAACTATGATGATGATGAAGAAAAAATTAATGAAATTATTTATAAGTACATGATAAATGTGATTGTGGATAATAGTGAAAATAAAACTCCACCTGTTATATTTGAAGAAGATCCAAATGTTACAAATCTTTTAGGGAATATAGAGTATGAAAATCATAATAATGTATATGTTTCAGATGTGTCTTTGATTAAGGCAGGAAGCCTAATTAAGGCCAATGGTGGATGTTTAATTATTAGGGTAAACAATCTTCTAAGTAATTTACAATCTTATTATTATCTAAAAAAAGTACTTATGACGGAAAAAATTGATTTGGATTACAATAAGGGTTATTTTGAGCTATTAGCTCTCAGTGGATTAAAACCTAAGCCTATTGAAGTTAAGCAGAAGGTAATTTTAATAGGAGATTATGAAACCTATGATTTACTTTATACTCATGATGAGGATTTTAGAAAGATTTTCAAGATGAGAACAGAATATAAAACAATAATGGAAATAGATGAAAGTATAAAAGGTTCTCTAGTAAGCGAAATAAATAGGTTCTCTCTTCAAAATAATATTAAGCCCCTTAGTCATGGAGCAATAAAAGAGATTGCTAAAGTACTTTCAAGAAAGGCTGAAAATAAAAATAAAATTTTCTTTGATGACTATGATTTAACTAATTTAATTATATTAGCCAATGATAGGGTTTTAGATAAAGGAAAAGAAACTATTGAGGCTGATGACATTATTCACATAGCATATGAAAGAGAGCTTATAGAAGAAGAAATACTAAAAACCTATAAAGAGAAGAAGATGCTTATTAGTGTAAGCGGTAGTAGAGTAGGGCAAATTAATGGATTATCAGTTATAGATACAGGTTATGCAAGCTTTGGCAAACCACTAAAAATTACTTGTACCTGTTATAAGGGGGATGGCCATATTATTGATACTCAAAGAGAATCAAATTTGAGTGGAAGAATCCATAATAAGGCTATAAGTATTTTAAGAGGATTCATGAGCTCACTTAATGGAGGGTATAGAAAGCTACCTGTTGACTTTCATATAAGTTTTGAGCAATTATACGGCATGGTTGATGGAGATAGCGCATCAGTAGCTGAGGTAGTCTGCATGATATCTTCTTTAACTAAGCTACCTATAAAGCAAAATATTGCGGTAACTGGTTCTATAAATCAGTTTGGTGAAGTTCAGCCAATTGGTGGTGTCAATGAGAAAATAGAAGGGTTTTTTAGGGTTTGTAAAGAACTTAATACTATAGAAGATAAAGGTGTATTAATACCTATTTCCAATAAGGAAGATTTGGTGCTTTGTAAGGAAGTCGAAGACGCTATTATAGACGGGAAATTTAAGCTTTATACTATGGAAAGTGTAGATGATGCCTTACAAGTTTTGATTGATTATAAGGATATTAATTTGGAGAAGATACTAAAGGTTATAGAAAAAGAATGTAAAAAATATATTGAAAAGCCCAAGGCTACTAAAGTTGTAGAGAGAAAAATCAAAGATGAAAAACCAACTTAATCATGGACCTGCTAGGAAGTATTAGTGGTGAAAAATTAATTAATAACAAAAATGTTTCTAAAATAAAAAAAGGGGGGTATCCCCTTTTTTTATACATTAAATCTAAAATTAACTACATCACCATCCTGCATGATGTATTCTTTACCCTCTAATCTATAACAGCCCTTTTCTTTTGCAGCTGATTCAGAACCACACTCAACTAACTTATCAAAGGAAACAATTTCTGCTCTAATAAATCCTCTTTCAATGTCGCTGTGAATTTTTCCTGCAGCTTCAGGAGCTTTAGTTCCCATTTTAATTGTCCAAGCTCTTACTTCTTGAACGCCAGCTGTTAGAAAGCTCATTAGGCCTAAAAGAGAGTAACTTTCTCTTATTAACTGATCTAACCCTGATTCAGTTAAGCCATATTCGGCAAGTAAATCTTTTTTCTCTTCATCAGTTAAAGTAGAAAGTTCTTCTTCAAGTTTTGCACAAACAATTATAACTCCTGAGTTTTCAGAACTAGCATGGGCTTTAACTTTCTCTACTAGATCATTTTCTAAGTTACCAGACATTAGATCCTCTTCACTAATATTACAAGCGTATAGCACTGGTTTTGAAGTGATTAGAAATAAGCTTCTTACAAAAGTATTTTCATCATCTGTAAATTCTAGGGTTCTTACAGGTTTATTATCTTCTAGATGTTTCTTTATTTTTTCCATTATTTCATATTCAGCTTTTGCCACTTTATCTCCAGAACGAACTAGCTTTAGAGATTTTTCCATTCTTCTTTCTAATACCTCAAGGTCAGAGAAGATAAGCTCTAAATTGATAGTTTCGATATCTCTAATCGGGGATACTGAGCCTTCAACGTGAACAACATTATCATCATGAAAGCATCTAACTACATGGACAATGGAAGATACCTCTCTAATATGTGATAAGAATTTATTTCCAAGGCCTTCACCTTTGCTTGCACCTTTAACAAGACCTGCAATATCATAAAATTCTATAGCAGTATGAACTTTTTTCTTTGAATTATAAATTTCCTGAAGTACATCAAGACGTTTATCTGGTACACTAACTACACCTACATTGGGTTCAATTGTACAAAAGGGATAGTTCGCTGATTCAGCACCAGCTTGAGTAATAGCATTAAATAGAGTACTTTTACCAACATTGGGTAATCCAACAATTCCTAGTTTCATAAATATTCTTTCCTTTCAATGATAATACATGATATAGGTTATGAGTGAAAGCTAACTAAGAGTTTCATCTTAAAATCCTATAAATAACATATTATGAGTAAATAATATTATTCTTTACATATTATATTTTCCAAAATTATTCTTTTAAATTATACTCTACAAATTAATTTATTTCAACAGCAGTAAAAAATAGAAGTTTTATTGTATAATATAATTAGACTAAAAATGAATAAAAAATTGCAAAAATGGGGTATATAAAATAAAATATGATGTAATAAATAAACCTTGCGTGTTACAGTATTTTACAGTATTTGTAAGTGAAAAGGCTGTTGAAATTTAAATTATAAAATCACAAAAAAAAGCAATAATTCCTTCACAAATTTGAAGGAATTTTTAGGTAGGCATAGAATAATATGATAGGTAATAACCTATTATACATTTATTTTAAAGTTTTATGAAATAAATTTGTAAAAATGTTAAAAATATACACAGAACTATTCGTAGAAGGAGAAGATGAACATGGAGTTTAAGCATATTTCAATAATGCTTCAAGAATGTATTGAAGGTTTAAATATTAAACCAGATGGAATATATGTTGATTGTACCCTAGGTGGAGCAGGACATTCTTTAGAGATTTTAAAGAAACTGTCTAGAAAAGGTAAGTTAATTGGTATTGATCAAGATTTAGATGCACTTAGTGCAGCTAAAGAAAGATTGAAAGATTATGAAAACGTGATTTTTGTTCATGATAACTTTTATAATATTAAAGATATCCTTGAAGAACTTAATATTGAAAAGGTAGATGGAATTCTTATGGATTTAGGAGTTTCTTCTTATCAATTAGATGAAGGAGAAAGAGGCTTTAGCTATATGCAGGATGCTCCTTTAGATATGAGAATGAATAGGGAAAGTCCCTTTTCTGCATACAATGTTGTAAACGAGTATAGTTTAGAAGAATTACATGATGTTATAAAAAGCTTTGGAGAAGAAAAGTTTGCTAAAAAAATTGCTACTATAATTGTAGATAGGAGAAAGAAAAAGCCTATAGAAACTACCTTTGATTTAGTAGATATAATTAAAGCTTCAATACCTGCAAGGTTCAGGCAAGAGGGTGGACACCCGGCAAAAAGAACCTTCCAAGCAATTAGGATTGAAGTAAATAAAGAGTTACATATTTTAGATAGGGCTATTACCAACGGTATTGAAGCTCTTAACTCTAAAGGAAGAATTGCCATTATTACATTCCACTCATTAGAAGATAGAATAGTGAAAAATAAGTATAAGGACCTTCAAGATCCTTGTAACTGTCCCAAAGAACTACCGATGTGTGTTTGTAACAAAACTCCAATAATTAAAATTATTACTAAGAAACCTATTGAGGCGTCAGAAGAAGAATTAAAGGTTAATTCAAGGAGTAAAAGTGCTAAGCTGAGAATAGCTGAGAAAATTTAGTTCTAAAAACGGTATGGGGGTCGTAAAATGTTATTAGAGAATGAGCGTAATTCAATACAAGGAAATACGGTGCTAGCACCAACTACAACTACTTTACCTAAGGAAAGGGTAAAAGTTAAAGAGCAGGTTAAAAAGAAAACTGAAGATAATAGAAAAAGATTAATAAAAGCACTAAAGTTTGCAGGAACTTTAGGGTGTTCTTTTACAATTGCATTTACTATACTTTTTAGATATAGCTCAATTTATTCAGCACAAAAAAAACTTATTGAAGTTAATGGGCAAATTAACAGTTTAGCTGAAGAAAATGAAAGTTTAAAAGTGCAATTATTAAAATTTAATAATATTAGTTACATTGAAGAAGTTGCTACAAAAGAATTAAAAATGGTAAGACCTGTGGCAGGAAGTGCAGTATTTTGTAATTTAAAAGCTATTGAATTACCCCGTGAAGAAAAAAAATCAGAAAATTCATCTAAGAAATTACTAAGCAAGGTAAAGGATTTCTTATTTTAATTTTAGTTAATGGGGGAGTATAGGTGGCGAAAAAAGAATTTAGAGACAAAGTTATAATGAAAAAAAGAATGCTTTATGCTCTTATTTTTGTATTCATCATTTTTATTGGACTTAGTGTTAGAATCAGTTACATTATGTTCGTAAAGGGTGATACATATAAGGCAAGAGCAACGCAACAATGGACAAGTGATGTTAAGATTAATGCAAAACGTGGAAGAATTTTAGATAGAAATGAGAAGGAACTAGCAGTTAGTGCTAATGTTTATAGGGTAGATTTAGATCTTAATGCCCTTAGAAAATCTCTTGAGGATCAAAAATTATCTATGGAAACTATAGCCCCTAAAATTGCAGAAATTGTTCAAATGGATTCTGCAAAGGTATTAGATATATTGACTAGACCGCTACCCAATGGAAAACTTAGAGGGGCAGCAATTTTAAAGAGAAGAATTGAAAAGGATATGGCAGATGGAATTAAAAAATATTCTGAAGATAATTCTCTTCGTGGCCTTGTAATATCACCTGATACTAAGAGGTATTATCCTAACGGTAGTTTTGCAGCTCATATTTTAGGACATACTAACTCTGATGGGGAAGGATTGACAGGAACTGAGCTTCAGTACAACAAATACCTTGCCGGAGTGCCAGGTATAAAGATAGCTGAGACAGATCAAAAGAGTGAAGATTTACCTTATAAGATTTCTGAATACACAGAGCCAGTAGATGGAAGAGACGTGGTCTTAACCATCGATGAAAATATTCAATATTTTGCCGAAAAAGCTGCTTCACAAGCTTTAAAGGATAATGATGCAAAGGCAGTTTCGGTAATTGTAATGGATCCTAAGAGTGGAGAAATTCTAGCAATGGTTAATAAACCGGATTATGATCCAAACAATCCATGGCCAGAAGGGCTAAGCGATGAGGAAACTCAAAAAACTTGGAGGAATAGAGCAGTTAGTGATGCCTATGAACCTGGGTCCATTTTTAAGGTAGTAACAGCTACAGCAGCAATTGAAAAGGGTGTTTTAAAAGAAGGGGAAACCTTTAACTGTGGAGGAGGGCTAACCATCGGGGGAAGAACAATTCACTGTTGGAAAACTATAGGCCATGGTCCCTTAGATTTCGAAGGAATTATTAAAAACTCCTGTAACGTAGGTTTTATGATATTAGCAGACAGAATGAAAAAAGAGGCATTGAATGAATATATATATAAATATGGTTTCGGCAAGAAAACAGGAATAGATTTGCCTGGTGAAGCTAAAGGAATTGTTAAACCAACTGAACAAATATCAGTAACTGACTTAGCAACAATCTCCTTTGGACAAAGCAACACTGTTTCTGCTATTCAGTACATGCAGGCCTTTAACAGTATTGCAAATGGAGGAACTCTGATAACTCCACATTTAATGAAGGAAGTAATACATTATGATGGAGATAGCAATAGAGTAATAGATGCTACTTTTTCAAATTATAATAAGAGATCAGAAATTAAACCAGAAACTATGGAAAGAATGAGAGGACACTTAGAAGCTACAGTTTCAAGTGGAGGTGCCTCTAAGACTTATATACCTGGATACCATATAGCTGGTAAGACAGGAACAGCGCAGAAAGTAGACCCTGTGAATGGAGGATATGCTCAAGGAAAATATATATCTTCATTTGCAGGAATGGCTCCAGCCAATGATCCTAAAGTTACTGTGTTTATATCTATAGATGAACCAAACCCATCTTTATATTATGCTGGACAAATTGCAGCACCAGTTGGAAAAGTATTATTTAATGATATATTTAACTATTATGCATTAAAGCCAGATGCAAGTTCAGAAGACATTCAAAAGAGCTTAAAGAAAGATGTGGTTATACCAGAAATTAGAGGGAAAAAGAAGGCTGATGCCACTAAAATTTTAAAGGATAATGGACTGGGGTATAGAATTGAAGGTGATGGAGAGTATGTAGTTGATATTAGTCCAAAGCCAGGCTACATGGTTAAAGAAGGAAGCGAAATAATTCTCTATACCGGAAAACAATCAGACACCGATAGCACTGTAGTAATACCTGACTTAATGGGTTCTACACCTGAGGCTGTAAGAGAACTTCTGGGAAGTCTTGGGCTTAAGGCAGAGTTTGTTGGAGAAGGTGTTGTAGGACAACAAAGTATTGAAGCGGGGCAACATGTAAAGAAGGGGACGGTTATAACTTGTCACTTACAAGTTATTGCGGATTAATTCTAGGCAAATGGTAGTTTGTTGCATACTATAGTGATTTAGTGTATAAATATAATATGATAAAGTATAGTTCACCGGTAGCCTACAGCTTTGCTGTGCTACCGGATTTCCCTTGTTAAAACATATTTTGGGTAAGAAATTCAAAGTAATATTTAACGATGTTTTGGAAGAATAATTCGGTGATCCCTTCATGTGGGAGTCTGTGATAAAAATTAAATTTTCCTAGGAGTCAAATACCCTTCCAAAGCCGCTCTACAAAATGAACTTGTTTATTATTTAATCTTGTCAAAGAATAATTAAGTTGCTTATGTTTAGATAAAGTTATAAAGGAGTGAAAAAATGCAGATTAAAAATCTTTTAGAAAATATAGAGTATAGTATGTTATCAGAAAAAGAAGATATACAGGTAAATAGTATTCAATATGATAGCAGAAAAGTTAAAGAAGGAGACATGTTTTTTGCTATCGAAGGTTTTAACTTAGATGGCCACAAATTTATAAATAAAGCTATAGAAAATGGTTCAAGAGTTATAGTTATTCAAAAACCTGTGGAACAGGTTGGAGGGATAACTTATATCATGGTGGATGATAGTAGAAAAGCATTAGCTATAGCAGCAGCAAACTTTTATGGAAACCCCAGCAAAAAGATGAAAATCATAGGAATTACAGGGACTAATGGGAAAACTACGTCAGCCTTTATGCTTAAAGCAATATTAGAAGAAAAAGGGTATAAAGTAGGACTAATAGGAACGATAGCTAATTATATTGGTAGTGTAGAAATCCATACAGATAAAACTACACCTGAATCTCTAGAGCTACAGAAGTTGTTTAATGAAATGGTTGAGAAAAAGGTGGATTATTGTGTTATGGAAGTTTCTTCTCACTCTTTAGAACTACATAGAGTTCATGGAATAGAATTTTCAGAAGGAATTTTTACAAACCTTACAAGAGATCACTTAGATTTTCATAAAACCTTTGAAAATTACTTTAATGCAAAATCTAAATTATTTACTATGAGCAATAAATCTATAGTGAATATAGATGATTCTTACGGCGAAAGAATATTGGAACAAGTTAAAAGTAATATAACCACCTATTCTTTGAAAAAGCCCAGTGATTTAAAGGGGTATAACTTAAAGCTACATTCAAGAGGCATCGAGTTTACCTTAAATAATAGAAATGAAGAAGTAGTAATAAAACTGTCTATTCCAGGGACTTACAATGTCTATAATGCCTTAGGATGTATTGGAGCCGCTTTAAATGAAGGTATAGATATATATACTATTAAAAGAGCTTTAGAAAAGGTAACAGTTCCAGGAAGATGTGAAATAATCACATTAAATAATCACTTAGGTTTTGACGTTATAGTTGATTATTCTCATACTCCAGATAGCTTAGAAAATATACTTAAGAATGTTAGAGAATTTACTCAAGGAAGGCTTATCTGCATATTTGGATGCGGCGGAGATAGAGATAGAACTAAAAGACCTATTATGGGTGAAATAGGTACAGAATTAAGTGATTTTGCAATAATTACTTCTGATAACCCTAGAACTGAAGAGCCTAATAGCATTTTAAAGGAAATTCAAGCAGGGGTTAAGAAAGATAATTATGAACTTATTGAAAATAGAAAAGAAGCTATAAAAAGAGCCATGTCTTTAGCTGAAAAAGGTGACATAATTGTTATAGCTGGTAAAGGACATGAAACTTACCAAATACTAAAGGATAAAACTATTGACTTTGATGAAAGAAAAGTTGTAGCAGATATTATAAAGGAGCTGGAGTTATAGATGGAAACCATAACTTTAAAAGATGTAGTTAAAGGTGTTAAAGGTGAAATATTAAAAGAAGGCAAAACTACCCAATTTAATAGGGTTTCGATAGATAGCAGAAAGGTATGTGCTGGAGATATATTCTTTGCTTTAGTTGGAGAAAATTTTGATGGTCATAGTTACATAGATATGGCTATAAAATCTGGAGCGCACCTTTGTATAGTTCATAAAAAAAATTTAAACTTAAGTGGTTATGATGAAGATGTTTCAATTATATATGTTGAGGATACAAGAATAGCACTTTTAGATTTAGCTGAACATTATAGAGAAAAACTCAAATTAAAGGTTATAGGCATCACTGGATCCACGGGGAAAACTTCCACAAAGGACTTAGTTGCTGCAGCTTTGAGTGAAAAATATAAGGTGTTTAAGACTAAAGGGAACTTTAATAATGAGATTGGATTACCATTAATGGTATTCTCCTTAGATAATAGCTACGATGTTGCAATCTTAGAAATGGGTATGAGTAGCTTAGGTGAAATAGAAAGACTTGCAAAAGTTGCAAAGCCTGATATAGCAATAATAACTAATATAGGTTTATCGCATATAGAAAATTTAAAAACTAGGGACAATATTTTAAAGGCTAAAATGGAAGTAACTTCATTCTTCAATGAAAAAAATGTGCTCATAATCAATGGTGATAATGATATGCTTCATAACTTACAAGCCCAGGATTATAAAATAATAAAAATAGGATTAGAAAATGATTATAATTTCGTTGGAAGCAGAATAATTATAGATAATGACAATATTAAATTTAATGTAATTGAGAATGGAAAAGAAACAGAAAGCTCAATAGAGGTTGGAGTTCCAGGTAAGCATAACGTATTGAATTCTTTGCTTGCCATAGCTGTGGCTAGGGAGCTAGGGTTGACATATGATGAGATTTCCATAGGAATAAGGAAATTAGAATTTACTTCTATGAGATTAGACATTATAAACTGTGGCAACTATATAATTATAAATGATGCTTACAATGCTAGTCCAGACTCTATGGAAGCAGCCTTAGAAGTTCTTAAAAACTATGAAGGCAAAAGAAAAATTGCAGTACTTGGTACTATGAAAGAGTTAGGAAATGAGGCTTATAATTCTCATGAGAGAGTAGGAAGTTATGCGAAAAAGTGTAATGTTGATTTATTGCTTACTGCAGGAGAATTCAATGAAGCTTTTAAAAGTGGTTTTGGGGATGAAAACCTTGTGTCCTTCCACACTGGAGAAGAATTATTAGATTTTTTATCTACCAATATTAAAGATGGAGATGTAATTTTGGTAAAGGCATCTAGAACCATGAAATTTGAACATATTGTTAGTGGTATACAAAGGACAACTGTTTAGGGAGGGGTAGAGTATGAGTAAAGTTGTATATTCAGTGCTAGTTGCTTTTTTAGTTGCACTTTTAATTGCACCATTTCTTATTCCAATGTTGCATAAATTTAAGTTTGGTCAAAACATTAGAGATGAAGGCCCAGAAAGCCATAAGAAGAAACAAGGGACTCCTACAATGGGAGGGATAATTTTTATTATTGCAACGTGTATAACCATGATTGTAATTGTTAGAAACCCAAAAGATGAAGCTATGATTGCATTATACTCATTAGTAGCTTTTGGAATAATTGGACTTTTAGATGATGCATTAAAAATTATAAAAAAGAAAAATGAAGGACTAAAAAGTTACCAAAAAATGATTCTGCTTGTGTTAGCTTCAGGTTTCTTAGGATATTTTGCATCAAATAAAATTGGTACTGATATAATGATACCATTTTTCACATCAAAGACTTTTGATTTAGGGGTATTTTTTATACCATGTATAATAATTTATTTCGCTGCAACTACTAATGCAGTTAATTTAACAGATGGACTCGATGGATTAGCTAGTTCTATTACATTGTTAGTAATGACTTTCTTCGCACTTGTAAGTTTTGGTATGGGGTATTACACTTTATCCATATTTTGTGGGATTTTAGCTGGTTCCCTTTTAGGCTTTTTAAGATATAATTCTTATCCAGCACAAATATTTATGGGTGATACAGGGTCACTGGCATTGGGGGGAGCTGTAGGTGCTATAGCTATGATATTAAAATTAGAACTCCTAGTTGTAATAGTGGGAGGAATATACGTAGTAGAAACACTTTCTGTAATTATTCAAGTTATATCTTTTAAGCTTACAGGAAAAAGAGTGTTTAAAATGAGTCCTCTTCATCATCATTTTGAACTAAGTGGATGGCATGAAAGTAAGATCGTAGCAGTTTTTTCTATTATTACAGTAGTTTTATGTTTGATAGGATTCCTATCAATAACACATTAAAGTACTATAGGGGGATTGAATATGAAGAAACCCAAAATGAAATTGGGAGAAGTAGATTTTATACTTTTTGCGACAATTTTAATGCTAGTTACTGTTGGGGTAGTAATGGTTTATAGTGCTAGTTCATATTTTGCAGCCTTCAAATATGAGGATGCAGAGTATTTCCTTTGGAGACAGCTACTCTGGGCTGGTATAGGCCTTGTGGCTATGATATTTACATTAAATACTGATTATCATAAATTCAAAAGATACACTAGAGTATTAATTATTTTTACCTTTATTGCATTATGTTTAGTTTTTGCTTTTCCACCAGTAAATGGAGCACAAAGATGGATAAGGCTAGGCCCTGCTTCCTTTCAGCCTTCAGAAATCACTAAGTATGTAGTAGTTCTATATATTGCTAAGAGTATTGAAGCAAAAGGTGAGAGAATTAAGTTGTTTTTTAAAGGAGTAATACCACATCTTGCTTTTGCAGGTTTCTTCGCGGGAATGGTAATACTTGAGAAAAATCTTAGTATTGCTACAGTCATAATGCTAGTTACTGTGGCTATGCTCTTTATAGGAGGCACAAAATTTTCTTATATAGCAGAAATGGGATTAGGGTTAGTTGGATTAGTTGTGGGTGCAATAATTCTGGAACCCTATAGGATGAGGAGAATTACCGGATTTTTAGATCCATGGTCAGATTCTCAAGTTACAGGGTATCAACTAGTACAATCCTTATTAGCTTTAGGATCAGGTGGGCTTACGGGGGTAGGAATAGGACAGTCTAGGCAGAAATGTTTCTATATACCAGAACCGCATAACGATTTTATATTCTCAGTTATTGGGGAGGAACTTGGATTTATTGGCTGTATGTTTATTGTAATTTTATTTGTAATTTTTCTTTGGAGAGGCATTATGGCTGCAGCTAAGGCCAAAGATGTCTACGGAGCTCTATTAGCAACAGGGATAACTGCTGTTGTAATACTACAAAGTCTAATTAATATTGCAGTTGTTACTGGGTCAATGCCAGTTACAGGGGTACCTCTTCCCTTTATTAGCTATGGAGGATCATCTCTGGTTATAAATATGATGTTTATGGGAATACTTCTTAATATAACAAGACAAAATAATAGTAATATTTAATTTAAATAATATGAATCGTAGAAAATCTACGAAGGTATTAAACCATGCTTTAAACATATTCGGGATTCCCGTAAATAAAAAGTGACTTACTTGTATAGTAAGTCACTTTTTTTAATTATTTAGGTAATTTATAATGAATTTAATTCTAATTAGTGGTATTATTGTATGTGTAAATGTATTAGTTTTATTGAGAGTCTTATGGTGGTGAGGAAATGACGAATAATAACAATAAAAATAAAAAAGAATATGGGAAATATATTCTTGAAAATAAACAAGCAATATTAAATAAAAAGAAAAAGATAAGGATTATTAGACGCAGTATCGCAGCTATGGTGATAATGGTTGCTATATTGCTTACTTTAAGTTTTAACTTAGAGTATTTTAATATTAGTGAAATTAAGGTGTCAGGTAACAGCACTTTGAATTCAGAAGAAATAATGAAGCTTTCTGAATTAAGTAGTGGTAGCAATATTTTTAAATTCAAGTCCAGTACTGTAAAAACTAAAATTTTAAGAAACCCATATGTATTAGATGTAAAGGTTAAAAGGTCGCTACCCAATAAAGTAGAACTTGAAGTTGCTGAGAGAAAGGCAATGTTTTATATAGCATACAATGAAGAATTCTATATAATTGACAGCAATGCAATTGTACTAGAAAAAAGAGACAGTATAGAAGGAATGACTTTGGCAAAGATAGAAGGAATTGATTTATCTACTGCAAAAATAGGTGATGTTATCCCTCTAGATAGTGAGGAAAAAAAGAAAGCTATAATGGAACTATGTGATTTTGTTTATAATAACAATGCAGTTGGTACCAATGTAGTTTCCTCTATTCAGTTAAATGAGCTTGTAGATATAAAAGTTTTAATAGGTAATGCTGAGGTGAAACTGGGGACCACTGAGAATATGAAAGATAAATTATCTAAAGCATTTAGCATTTTAAACGATGAACAGTTTAAAGGGTTTAAAGGCTACGTGGATGTAAGTTTTAATGGTAACCCAGTAATTTATAAACAGGAATAGGAGGTTAGTACATTGAAGAAGTTTATTTACCAGTTAATTATAGGACTAATTTTTTTATTGTTTGGATTTATGGTAACTTCTCAATTAAATATGCGTGAGAAGCAGAAGGTTGTGGCAGAAAATAAGCAAAGCCCAGAAATCCTTGTTGAGAATGAGCAACTTAAAAAGCAAAAGGATGAATTGGAGAAAAAAGTTAATGAGCTTATAGAGAAGTCACAAAACTATGAAAATGCAGCTGCTGGGAAAACTGATGAAAGTAATTTATTAGTGCAAGAACTTCAAGAAACTAGGCTAAGAGCTGGTCTTACTGATGTAAAAGGTCCAGGAGTTATTATTTATATAACTCCTAAAGCAAATTTATTTGCTGCTCCAGCAAATCGACAACCAATTATTGATTTTGATTTACTAGGGATTGTGAATGAACTAAATGCTGCAGGGGCCGAAGCAGTTTCTATTAATGATATACGACTAACAAATAGAGGCGGAATTAGAACTGCAGGAAATGGTATTATCATAAATAATGAGAGAATTTCGCCGCAGAAAAGAGTAACTATAAAAGCTATAGGGAAGAAGAAAGATTTAGAGAATGCTACGAATTTTCCAGGAACTATCTCTGTAGATCTTAAAAACAGTTGTGAAGTGTCAATAGAATCTAGTGATGAAGTAGTAATAAAAAAAGGACAAGATGCCTTAAAGTATGAATATGTTAAAGAGGTTGAAAAATAGGGGTGATTAAATGGTTGCATTTGTTGGACTTATTCTTGGGATTGTTTTAGGTGTTGTTTGGAATGTAAATATTCCTTTAAAATTTTCTCCCTATATATCTGTAGCGATATTTGCTTGCATAGATTCCATCTTTGGAGCAATTAGATCAAGTTTGAATAAAGATTTTAGACCAGATATATTTGTTTCAGGATTTTTTGGTAATGCTGTACTAGCAGCTTTAATGGTTTATTTAGGTGATAAGCTAGGGATTCCAATTTATATAGCAGCAATTATTGTGTTCGGACAAAGGGTTTTCACTAATTTTGCAATAATAAGAAGACTACTTATGGAACGTTCAAAGTTTCGTCATTGAGGTGATTAAATGCAAACTAATGAAGCAAGTATTTTTTTGTTTATAGCTTCAATTATCATTGGACTTTTAATTGCAATGAACATGAATTTAGGAAAAGGTAGTAAACTACTTGGTGTAGAAGAATATGAGGTAGCTTACAATGAAAGAATTAAGCTTCAAGGAGAAATTTATAATCTCCAAGAGCAATATTTAGAGTTAACAGATAAAGTAAACGACTTTGAAATGAATTCAAAAAGCAATAAGGACATTTTAGGTGATATTACTGAAGAACTTAAAAAAAATAGAATTGTTTTAGGAAAAGTACCTGTTAAGGGAGAAGGAGTTAAAATTACACTCAGCGATGCTCCAGAGGTTATGTTTGGGGGAAATTATACTACTGGTATGTTAGTTCATGATACCGATTTAGTAATGGTTATTAATGATTTAAGAAGTGCTGGCGCGGAGGCTATTGCAATAAATGACCAGAGAATTGTTTTTAATTCTTCAGGGATTTGTTGGGGACCTTCTATAAGATTTGATGGAGTTAACGTAATAGGACCTTTTTATATTACTGCTATAGGAAATAAGGATGTACTAAAAAGTTTCTTAGATACTCAGAAAAATCAAGTAAAGGAATTAAAGACAAGAAAGTGTTATGTTGAAGTGGAAACTTCCCCAGAAATTATAATTCCTGCTTATAATAGTAGTACTGAAAATAAATATATATTGCCATATAAGGAAAAATAAAAAATAATTATTACCAAATAATTAAAATAATTAAAAAAATTATTAATTATTGAAGGAATTTCATAGGTTATGAAGAATACTAGGAATAGTACCATTGTAACCTGGGATAACCTAAAGCTATAAGCAGATAATTGGGTATGCAAGGAGGAGTAAAGTTGTCAATTGAAGAAAATTATTTAGATATTTTAAAGCAAATTCCAAAGGATGTAACTTTATTAGCTGTATCCAAAACTAGGAGTGTGGAAGAAATCCTTGAAGCTTATAATGCAGGAGCTAGAGAGTTTGGAGAAAACAAGGTTCAAGAATTAAGTGAAAAGTTTGATGAACTACCAAAAGATATTAAGTGGCACTTGATAGGTCACCTTCAAAGAAATAAGGTTAAATACTTAGTAGATAAGGTTCATTTAATACATTCACTTGATAGTATTAAATTATTAGAGGAAATTGAAAAGCAGTTTTCAGCTAAAAACAAAATTGCAAATGTTCTTATACAAATCAATATTGGAAAAGAAGCAACAAAGACAGGAGTATACATAGAAAATTTGCGAGATTTAATTAATGCTTGTGAACAGTGCACTTCTGTTAAAGTAAGAGGCCTTATGGCCACAATTCCAATTGGAACTGAAGAGAGCTGTAGGCAATACTTTAATGAAATGAAAAAAGTTTATGAAAAGTTAAGTACTGAGACCTTTAAGAATATTGCTATGGAAGTTTTATCCATCGGAATGACTGGAGATTATAAGATTGCCATAGAAGAAGGATCAACCTTGATTCGATTGGGTGAAGGTATTTTTGGAAAAAGAAATTATAATAAATAATTTTTGGGAGGATAAATTATGGAGAACAAGTTTATGAAAGGCTTAGGAAGAATTATTGGATTTGATGAAGAAGATTATGAAGATGAAGAAGTATTAGAAAAAGAAGAAGGCCAAGATGAGACAGAAGATACTAATGAACTTGAAATTGAACCTTTTATGGCAAATATGAAAAAACAAAGTAAGATTGTAAATATTCATACGGCTTCAACAGCAAAAGTTGTAATTAGCAAACCAATGAACTACGATGAAGGTACTGCTATAGTTGATAACCTTAAAAATAGAAGAATTGTAATTGTAAATGTAACTGGTGTTGAACAAAAGGTTGGTCACAAAATCCTTGATTTTCTTATAGGTGCAATTTATGCCTTAGAGGGTGGATTGCAACAAGTTGAAAAAGGAGTTTTCATTTTAACTCCATCTAATGTGGAAGTTACCAGCGAGCTAAAAACTGAGCTAACTAATAAAGGGATTTTTAGTTGGTCAAAATAGGAGGCTTAAATGGCTGTAAGAATAGTTAATATTTTATTTGAAGTATTAAAAATGGCAATATTGTTAGAAGTAATTCTTTCATGGGTTCCAAGTGGCAGGGATTCTAAGGTTTGGTCTACAGTAAGATCCTTTACTGCACCCATTATGGAACCAAGTGAAAAAATTAACGATAAATTATTTTCAAATTTACCAATAGATTTGTCACCAATAATTGCATATTTTATAGCTTCTATTGTTCAGAGCATTATTTTAAAGATACTGGGAATTATATAAAAAGGTGTTATTTATGGAAAAAATGACTTTTATTAATTCCTTTAGCGAATATGACAAAAATTATATGTCAAACATCTATGACAATATAGTATTATGTAAAAAAACACATAATACAGTTTTTACAAAGGAATTCCTTATTCCTTACATTTATAATAAGCTTAGTAATATGAGTAATGAGTTGGGAGTAAAGGTATATTGTTATGGTGTTTATGAAGATAGTGAAAGAAAAATTGTGGCTTTTGATTTGTATGAAAAACCGGAGGAATTTCCTGTTGATTTAATTAAAGTTACAAATAAGTCAAAGTTTAAAAATTTAAGTCATAAGGATTATCTTGGTTCATTAATGGCATTAGGACTCAAAAGAGAAGTTTTTGGGGATTTAGTGGTGGAAGATGATCATTGTTATGTACCAGCAGTAAGGGACATAACAAATTACATATTAGGAACCTTAGAAACTATTGGACATTGTCCCTGTGAGTTGGAGATTTTAAAAAATAATCCTGAAAGTATTCCTAAGGTTAAATTTCAAGAAAAAGTTATTATATTCACTTCACTTAGATTAGATAATATAGTTAGTGGTATATGCAATTTATCAAGAAATGAAAGTAATTCTTTAATTAGTGGTGGGTTTGTTATGATAAATCACATAACTGTTAGTAAGAAAGATAAGCTTGTAAAACCACAAGATATTATTACTATAAGAGGGCATGGAAAGTTTAGGGTTCAAGATATAATTGGTGAGACTCACAAGAGTCGTTTAAAAGTACTAATAAGAAAATATACATAATATAGGGGTGATTAACATGAGAATAACTTCGATGGATATTAATAATAAAGAATTCAAAAGGACTATGAGAGGTTATAGTGCTGATGAAGTAGATGAGTACCTAGAAAAGATAGCTGAAGACTATGAAGCTATCTATAAGGAAAATACTACATTAAAAGAAAAAATCAGTGTTTTTCAAGATAAATTAGATCATTATACTAAAATTGAAAGTACAATTCAAAGCACCTTATTACTTGCACAAAATGCTGCTGAACAAGCAAAATTAAGTGCGCAAACAGAGGCAGAGTTGATTGTTAGAAATGCTAACGATAGTGCTAAAAGAATAATGGATAAAGCCCATGGAGATGTGCTTACAGTAACTGATGAATTTGAAAGAACAAAGCAAGAATTTGCGAAATTCAGAAGTAAGTTTAGAAACTTTATGTTAAGTCAAATGGAAATGTTCGAAGCACTAGAAAAGGATTTTGATAAAAATTATAATATTTCAACTGTAATTGAAGAAAGCAATAATAATGAAGTACTAAATGCAAATCTAAGTAATAAAAAGATAAAAGAAATAGAAAAATTTGATTATAATACTTCAGAATTCGAAGAAATAAAGAGTTTTTTCGCCGCAGAGCAAAATTAGTGAGAAGTATAAAATCTCACAAGATTAATTACTAATTAAATCTCACTCTTAGAGTGAGATTTTTAATTTTTAAAAAATACAAAGTTGTATCATTACTTGTTATTTAACGAGATTTTGGAAGGATAATTCTCTTATCCTCTTCAGGTGGGATTCTATGCTAAAAATTAAACTTTGCCTTAACAAAGATGACTTTGTAAAGTCGAATCTCCTTCCAAAGTCACTATACAAAATGAACTTGTTCATTATTTAACTATTTAAGTGAGTAATTTTTCTTAAAGAAAGGTAACAATAAGAATATGATGGCGATAAATTACTATAGAAAATTAATTTAATTCTTTTCAGTGTAAACAATTAGTAATTACAATTTTATTTCTGAAGGAAAATAGAGTGATTTTTATAGTTGAGGAGATAAAGATATGAAAGAGATAGACGTTTCTGGGGGTTCCTATACCTATAAAGTTTATATAGACGAAAGCACAAGCAATTTTAATAATGCATTAAAAAACAATGATATCCAAATTAATAATAAGTTTTTTATTATAACAGATCATCAGGTTCATTCTATATACAGAGATAAGATAGATGAACTCTTTGAAGAAGTAAATTATAAGGTATTAGTTATACCTTCAGGAGAGAAGAATAAAAATTTTAATACCATAGAGAATATATACAAATTTTTAATGGAAAACGCCTGTGATAGAAGCAGTACTTTAGTGGCCTTTGGGGGAGGAATAGTAGGAGATTTAGTTGGATATGTAGCTGCTACTTATATGAGAGGAATGAAATACATAAGTATTCCTACTACTATTATATCTATGGTAGATAGTTCAATAGGAGGAAAGGTTGGCTACAATTTTGAAAACATAAAAAATGTTATTGGAACTTTTTATACGCCTATTTTTGTTTTTATATCTATAGATTTTTTAAGAACTCTACCCAACAAGGAGTTTATTAATGGTATTGCAGAAGTGATAAAATATGGGATAATTAAAGAAAAACAATTATTATATTATTTAGAACATAATCTGAAAAGTATTTTAAGTTTAGATAAAGATAAATTGCTTTACATTATTGAAAAATCCTTAAGGATAAAACATGAAGTAGTATCTGTAGATTTTAAAGATAAAGACTATAGAAATATATTAAATTTTGGTCATACAATTGGCCATGGTATTGAAATAGTATCAAATCATGGCGTAGCTCATGGATATGCAGTTGCCTTAGGGATGTTAGTAGAATTGAAACTATCGCAATACAAGTTAAACTTTAAGAAAGAGGATTATGATTACATATATTATCTTATGAATAGCATAGGATTCCCAACAAAGTACAAAGTTGACAATATGGATTTGTTTATGTATGCTATAAAGCATGATAAGAAAACAGAGAATAATCAAATAAAATTTTCATTAGTTGAAGAAATAGGAATATCTAAAACTGGAGTAGTTATAGATGAAAGTCTTATAGAAAAAGCAATGGAAGAAAGTATTGAAAGGAGATATTTATGAAATTTGGAATAATTGGTGCCATGGAAGAGGAAGTAGCATCATTAATAGAGGAAATGGAAGTAAGTAGTAAAATAGCAAAAGCTAAAATGGTTTTCCATAGTGGAATTATATACAATAAGGAAGTTGTTATAGTAACAAGTGGAATTGGGAAAGTTAATGCTGCAATATGTGCCCAAATCTTAGTAGATAAATTTGATGTAGATTACATAATCAATGTTGGAATCGCTGGAGGAGTGGGAGAAGAAATTTATCCAGGTGATATAGTTATTGGAAATAGCTTAGTTCAGCATGATGTTGATACCTCAGCTTTTGGAGATAAATTAGGTCAAATTCCAAGAATGGAAGCCTATGATTTTAAATGCAGTGATCTTTTAATTAGCCATGGTAAAATCGCTTGTAGTTCATTAGAAAATGTAAATACTTTTGTGGGAAGAATTGTATCTGGAGATCAATTTATTGCCAATAGTGAAAAAATAAAATGGTTAAACAAAGAGTTTAATGCTTTAGCTTGTGAGATGGAAGGTGCAAGCATAGCTCATGTAGCATATTTGAACGATGTGCCTTTCCTTATAATAAGATCCATATCAGATAATGCAAATAATGGAGCTCATATGGACTACGAGAAGTTTAAACCCATTGCAGTTAAAAATTCTAATATTATTTTGAGAAGTATGTTAAAGTCGATGTAGGTGATATTTAATGAAAAACTTACTGGTAGATAATAATAGTGGGCCTAAAATAATGGTTAAAGTTAGAGATGTAATTATTGGTGGTGATAAACCAGTTTTTATATCAGGGCCCTGTTCAGTAGAAAGTTATGATAAAATGATGGAAATAGCTAGAGAGCTAAAGGATATTGGAGTACATATTTTAAGGGGCGGAGCTTTTAAGCCAAGAACTTCACCTTATGATTTTCAGGGATTACACCTAGAAGGAATTAAAATTCTTCATCAGGTAGGAAAGGAGTATAACCTTCCTATAGTCACTGAGATAATGGATGCCCGAGATATTGAGAAGTGTATTCCTTATATAGACATGATTCAAGTTGGCTCAAGAAATATGTATAACTATACTCTTTTAAAGGAATTAGGAAAGCACCCTCTTCCAATATTGTTAAAAAGAGGTATTAGCGCTACGGTATCAGAGTGGTTATATGCAGCAGAATATATTATGAGTAGTGGAAATTCCCAAGTTGTACTTTGTGAACGTGGAATCAGAACTTTTGAAACTTATACAAGGAATACTTTAGATTTAAATTCCGTTGCTGTAATTAAAGAAAATTATAGACTACCTATAATAGTTGATCCTAGCCATGGTACTGGAAAGAGGGAATTAGTTCAGTCTATGAGTTTAGCAGCTTTAGCTTGTGGATCAGATGGACTTATGATCGAAAGTCATGTTTGCCCAGATAATGCTGTGTCTGATGCTAGACAAACAGTGAATATGGAAACCTTAAGAAACATAGTTAATAAGGGGAAAAAGCTTAGTAGTCTATTAGAGTTATCATAGATTATAACTATGCAAATATTTGTTGAGAGATCCTATATAAGTTTCTAGTACTAATTATATACTTAATTAATAGTCTTTATCTATTTATAATAATATATTAAAACAAAATTTTGTATTAATATAGTTTTAATTAAGGATATATATAGAAACTACATGATAATTTAAAATAAAGTTAAGTATTTGAAGTACTTGAGAGATAAATACTTAACTTTTTCTGTAGTATATCTATTGGGAAACAAAGTTAAGACATAACTTACGCATTACTCCTACCTTGGTTCCCTTAAGTCTTTTAGAAGATGAATGAAATTCATCATGATTAAATTGATCTTTGATTAAGGAACCCTATAGGATAAAGAGTGCTAAAGGTTATAGGTATATTGAGGTAAATTATGAAAGCGATTTTAAAAGGATGCAAATCAAATTGTAATATTGAAATAACAATTCCAGGAGACAAATCAATTTCGCACAGGTCATTAATAATTGGGGCTATTCCTGAAGGTTCTTATACTATAAGAAATTTTTCTAATAGTGAAGACTGTAGAACTACCACGGAAGTGATGAAGGTTTTAGGAGTTTCTATTGTTTCACGTGAAAACCAAATAATGGTAAATTCTCCTGGGATTCATAGATTCAATAAGAATGTGGGAATGTTGGATTGTGGAAATTCTGGAACCACAGCAAGACTTATTAGTGGACTAATTTGTGGTGGAAACATTGCTGCAACTCTTATTGGTGATGAGTCTTTGAGTAAAAGACCTATGAAAAGAGTTGTTGATCCATTGACATCAATGGGTGGAAAAATTAAAAACTTTAAAGGAACACTTCCAATAAATTTTATTAGTAATCAGGGATTATCTGCTATAGAGTATGAAATGCCAGTGCCATCAGCTCAAGTGAAATCTGCAATTTTAATTGGAGGTTTTTTAGCTAAAGGTAAAACTAAGGTAATAGAAAAGATTTCAACTAGAAATCATACGGAAAATCTTTTTGAATATCTAGGCGCTAATGTAACAAGAACAGGAAGTGAAATATCTATTGAGAACTCTTCCATACAAGCTAAGGATATTTTTGTACCAGGAGATCCATCTTCAGCCTCCTTTTTAGTTTGTGCTGCTCTTTTAGGAGATAATATAAAACTTACTATAAAAAATCTACTTTTAAATGAAGGTAGGAAAAGTTACTTAAATATATTAAAAGCAATGGGTGGAAAAATTGAAATAGTCTCTAAAGGGATTGTTAACAATGAACCTATAGGGGATATTATTGTTTATAGTAGTAAGCTTAAGGGGATTAAGATACAGCATGATCTTGTACCAAGCATTATAGATGAAATCCCTGTACTTAGTGTGGTTGCAGCCTTTGCAGAAGGCACTACAGTTTTTGAAGGTGTAGAGGAATTAAAGTTTAAGGAAAGTAATAGAGTTGCAGGTATAGTTAGTAATTTAAAGGTCATTAATATTGAAGTGATATATAAAGATAAGGATTTAATTATTAAGGGTGCAAATAATGTGGCTGAAAAATTGGAAGAAAAAAATATAGAAATAAAAACGGATAATGACCATAGAATTGCCATGGCTTTCTCCCTCTTACCAATGAAATTAAAAACTACAATTATTATTGATAACTGGCAGTGTACGGAAATATCTTTTCCAAATGCCACAACTTATTTTAGTAAATTTATTAATTTCATCAAATAATGTAATAAAAATTTCAGTAAGGTAGAAAATAAGTAAGGTAGATAGTATAACCTTTATTTAAGGAGTTGATATTATGGATAATACTAAGCTTAACTACTTTAGGGAAAAATTATTAGATGAAAGAAAAGATGTTAATGATTTATTAGGGCAGATGAGTGATAATGATACAATTACACCTTTAGTAGAGAGAAACACAGAACTTTCATATTACGATAATCATGGAGCTGATAATGGCGGAGAATTAAACGATTTGCTGAGAGGACTTGCCTTAGAAGGAAATGAAAAGTCTATAATTGGAAAAATAGACAGAGCTCTTAGGGATATAGAAAATGGTGATTATGGTGTATGTAAGGTGTGTGGTAAAAAAATACCAGAAGAAAGATTGGAGTTTATTCCTTATGCAGAGCATTGCGTTAGCTGTCAAAGCAGTATAAATAACGCTATTCCAGAAGATATTTCTGATGCGGCAAGACCTGTAGAAGAAGAGGTAATAGGAAGACCTTTCAGATTAGATAAAGATAGTAGAGATTACACTGGTTTTGATGTAGAGGATAGCTATCAAGCTGTTGCAATTTATAATGATAGTGATGGGTTCTATGACACTTTTGAGGACGATGATATTGAACATCGTTACGTAGATCCTATGGATTTAATTAGTAATGATCAATATAAACGACAGCTTCCAGATTAGTGGTTAATATTTCTGACAGCTAAAAGCTGTCAGAAATTTATTGTGATTATAGGGGGATAATTATGTTATTAGAAGTAGTTATTATAGTTTTAGGACTATTATTAGACAGAATAAGTAAGTTATGGGCTTTATCAACGCTAAAAGATAGCTTAGGTGTAACGATAATTAAAAACTTCTTCGCCTTTGAGTACTTGGAAAACAGAGGTGCAGCTTTTGGAATTCTTCAAAATAAGTTATGGTTATTGGTAGTGATTACAATACTAGTGGCTTCTGGCATGATATTTTATTTAATAAAATACAAACCTAATTCAAAGCTTCTTAGAATTTCAATAGCTATGATAGTTTCAGGTGCTATTGGTAACCTTATAGACAGGGTATACTATAATTTTGTTGTAGACTTTATTTTAGTTCATTATAAAGAGGCGTATTATTTTCCTACTTTTAATGTAGCAGATATACTTGTTAGTGTAGGAACCTTCTTTTTAATAATTTGTATATTAAAGGACGAGATTTAATGAGTGTTGAAAAATTTGTAGTAAGTGATTTAGATAAAAATAAAAGAGTTGATTTATTTTTAAGCGAAAAGCTCGAAAATATGTCAAGGTCGTATATTCAAGGAATTATAGAAAAAGAAAGTGTTAAAGTTAATGAGAAAATTATAAAGAGCAATTATAAATTAAAAACCAATGATGAGATATTAGTTGAAATACCAAATCCCGTAGAACTAGAAGTACAAGGGGAGAATATCCCTATAGATGTAGTTTATGAAGATAGTGATGTAATAGTGGTAAATAAACCCAAAGATATGGTTGTTCACCCTGCTCCAGGTAATTATACAGGAACTTTAGTAAATGCACTTTTGTATCATTGTACTGACTTATCTGGTATCAATGGTGTCATAAGACCTGGAATAGTCCATAGAATTGATAAAGATACTACTGGAATACTAGTTATTGCAAAAAATGATAATGCTCACAATAAACTAGCTGAACAATTTAAAAAACATAGTATGACTAGAACATATTATGCTTTGGTAGAAGGAAACATAAAAGAGGATGAAGGAACCGTAAACGCACCAATTGACCGTCACCCTGTAGACCGAGTAAGAATGGCGGTTGTAAAAAATGGAAGAGAGGCTGTTACTCATTATAAGGTTCTAGAGCGTTTTGGACAATACACATTAGTTAAGTGTAATTTAGAAACGGGAAGAACACATCAAATTAGAGTTCATATGGCATACATTGGCCATCCTCTAGTTGGTGATAATGTTTATGGCTACAAGAAGCAAAAATTTAATCTTCGTGGACAAGTGCTTCATGCTAAAGAGCTAGGATTCAATCACCCTACAAGTGGTGAGTATGTTCACTTTGATTCTAATCTTCCAGAATACTTTGAAGCAATACTACAAAATTTAAGAAATAGAAAATAAAATACTAAAATTATAAAGTGTTTTATAATAAAAGCAATAAGATTTAGGAGTTGTAATAAATATGGAATTAAAATCTGTTTTATTAGATGATAAAGCTATAAAAAGGACTTTAACTAGAATTTCTCATGAAATCATTGAAAAGAACAAAGGTGTTGAAGATTTAGTTCTTGTTGGGATAAAGAGCAGAGGAGTTCCTCTTGCAAATAGAATTGCGGATTTGATAGAACAATTTGAGGGAAAAAAGTTAGAAGTAGGGTCCGTGGATATCACCTTATACAGAGATGATTTAACAACCTTGGGAGAACAACCTACACTTAATAGTAAGGAAATTGGAATAGATATTAAAGGAAAGAAGATTATACTTGTTGATGATGTGCTTTATACTGGACGTACAGTTAGAGCAGCAATTGATGCGATAATCGATATTGGAAGGCCAGAAATGATTCAGCTAGCAGTACTAGTAGATAGAGGGCATAGAGAGTTACCAATAAGAGCAGATTACGTAGGTAAAAATATTCCTACATCAAGGAAAGAAGTCATATCTGTTAAGTTGGAAGAATTTGATGGAGAAGATTTAGTGAATATATTCGAAAATCATTAGGAGATTAAATTATGTATGATATAATTGCAACTACAACTTTTGGGCTAGAAGCTATAACAGCTAAAGAAATAAAAGCATTGGGATATGAAGACCTTATAGTGGAGAATGGTAGGGTAACCTTCCAGGGAGATGAGATGGATATTGCTATTTGTAATATTCATCTTAGAACTGCTGAAAGAGTTTTTATAAAGATGGCAGAATTTAAAGCGACTACTTTTGAGGAGTTATTCCAAGGAACTAAAGCAGTAAATTGGGAAGAACTTATACCCATAGATGGTAAAATGCATGTCATTGGAAAATCAGTTAAGTCACAATTACATAGTGTACCGGATTGCCAAGGCATTGTTAAGAAGGCTATTGTAGAAAAAATGAAAGAAAAGTATAATACATCTTGGTTCACTGAAGAAGGACCAGTGTATAAAATTGAAGTTGGAATTTTGAAAGATATAGTAACTCTTTCAGTTGATACTTCAGGAGTTGGATTACATAAAAGAGGTTATAGAGAAAATGCTGGTGAGGCTCCCTTAAAAGAAACTCTTGCAGCAGCCTTAGTACTCTTAACAAAGTTTGATGGCTCAAGACAGCTTATTGATCCATTTTGTGGATCAGGAACTATAGTCATAGAAGCTGCAATGATTGCTAAAAATATAGCTCCAGGATTAAATAGAACCTTCGTAAGCGAAACTTGGCCTACAATGGATAAGGAACTATGGCAACAAGTTAGACAAGGGGCAAAAGCTGCAGTAAATAGCAAAGACTTTAAAATCCAGGGATCGGACATAGATGGAAGAGTATTAAGAACTGCAATTAATAATGCGGAAAAAGCTGGAGTAAGCAACTATGTAAACTTTCAAAAGCTTCCAATGCAAAGCGTAAGTTCAAAAAAGAAAAATGGATTAATTATTACTAATCCTCCTTATGGTGAAAGATTGGGAGAATTAGAAGAAATAAAAGTTCTTTATAAGGAACTTTCAGCCATGTACTCAAACCTACTGGACTGGTCTTGCTACATACTAACATCTTTCGAAGAGTTTGAAAAAGCCTTTGGTAAAAAATCAGATAAAAATAGAAAATTATATAATGGTAGAATTCAATGTTACTACTATCAATATAATGTTAAATAAATGATAAAAGAAAACAACTAAAGTTCATTGTGAATTTTAGTTGTTTTTTATAAGAAAGTTACTGTTAAGAAAAAAATATTAAATATTTTAAGGACAGACTATATAATTAATGAAACAAACTTTTAATCTTTTAGAGAGTAGATTAAATAAGCTTATTTTCAGTAATATTATTTTTAAAGGTACAAAGCAATCTATAAAAATTGCTTCACATAATTTTATTGAAATCAGCTTTCAAAATTAATTGGTAAATTAAAGCACTAAATATTTGTGAAGGGGATTGTTAATATAGTATAATAGATTTATGAGAATTGAGAGGATTATGAGGGGGGAATTTTATGCTATCATATGCTTTAAAAAAGTACTTTAAGGGGTTTCACAATTTCTTACCTTTTTTAGTAATTAATTTAGTTTTGAATTTGATCAGTCTTAAAATATTTGATTTGCAATTTGGAGGAAGCTCTCTAATGAGAGCAATTAACTTAGGTGAAGAAATAGATTGGAATACTATTGCTTCTGACCCAAAATCTCAAGGTTTAACTATTACAATTTTTGTGGTTATTGGGGTAATGATGCTCATAGGTCCAATACTCAATAGCTATATAACTTTAGTTATAAAAAAATTGCTAGACAAAGAGGAGATAAATCATGGACATATTCTTAAAGAAAGTTTTAAGTTTTACTTTCCTTATTTGGGAGTTATGCTAGCAATTTTTCTTATGATATTAGGTTTGGCAATCGTTACAGGTATAGTTGCAGTGCTAATACCGGTTTTAGGTATAATTGGTGCTATTGCAGGGGGGATATTTATTATATATCTTGCAGTAACATATACACCAAGCGTTTCATATCTAATTTATTATAACAGCACAATTTCAGAAGCACTTCACTATGGAAAAGAAGTAGGAAAAAAATATTTCTGGAGGATTTTTGGGTTTTTATTAGTTGTAAATATAGTGAATAAAATAGTCAGTCTGCCAGACTCATCAAACATAATGGCTTATATAATTGCAACCTTATTAACCTTAGCAATAAGTATATTAAATACAACTTATATGGTTACTCTTTGCAAAGGGTATAAAAATCCTGAAATAGAATACGATAATGATTACCAATAAAGGATTGTAGTAATATTTACGAAGCAATATAAAACAAATAACCTTCTTTCTTAGCTGAAAGAAGGTTATTTGTTTTACATTATTAAATTGTATTTAAATTAAGATCTTTAGGTGTTACGTAAATAGTTTTATTGGTATAATAAATAACCATTCCAGGCTTTGCTCCTGACGCTTTACGAACATTTCTAATTTCTGTATAATCTACAGGAACATTGGAAGAATTCTTAGCTTTGCTATAAAAGGCAGCTAAGGTAGCTGCTTCTAGCAAGGTTGATTCAGGAATATCTCCACTATTTTTAATTATAACGTGAGAACCAGGTATGTTCTTAGTATGAAACCATATATCATTTTTATTTGCAAATTTTAAAGTTAAATAATCATTTTGGATATTATTTTTGCCTACATATATTTCAATACCATCAGAGGAAATGAAATGTAGAGGCTTTGAAGGTTTTGCTCTTTTATCCTTTACAGATTTTTTAAAAGCCACATATCCAGTTTCCATAAGTTCATTCCTAATATCTTGTATTTCAGTATAATTGTCAGCATTTAAAATATGAGATAATACAGATTGAAGATACTGTTCCTCTTCTTCTGCTAACTTAATTTGAATATTAGCGTTTTCTTCAGATTTCTTTAACTTATTGTATTTTTTAAAATAAGCCTGTGCATTTTCAGAAGGAGATTTGTTTTCCTTAAGAGGAATTTCAATATATTCTTCAGTATCACTATAATAATTTAAAAGGGTTGCACTTTTATCTCCCTTTTTTATACTGTAAATATTTGAAGTAATTAGCTCTCCGTAAAGATTCAGCATTGGCATTTCTTCACATTCCTTTAAGGTTTGTTTAAGGATATTAATTTTCTTAGTTATCCTATCTAAGTTGTTGGTAACTATTTTCTGAAGGTCTGCGCTTCTAGCATTTAATCTATCTGATTTATCCTTTTCATGGTAATAATCCTCTATAAGCTCACTAGGAGAATCAAATTCTTTAAAGTTGAATCCTTTATCAATAAGATTAGTTAATTTAAAGCAATGAAAGTCCTTTAGAATTCCATCGTTGCTATAAGAGCCCATATTAAAGGCATTTTCTTTAATACTGCTAAGAGATTTATTAGTAAAACTAAAGAGTTCCTCTAAATTATCTTTAGAAACAGGAATTTTATTAACCTCAGCTCTATAACAAAGCTCTTTTGAAAGAGGTGTGCTAATACCAGTTATGATTGTACTAAATAATTTGCTATCTAATGATGGCTCAGCATACTTTTTGTTAATTATTTCAATGAATTCGTCTTTTCTGAAAGAGAAAGCATTTAATTTATCGGATTTGGGAGGATAAATATATTCCATTCCTGGGTAAAGAACTCTGTAACTGTTTATATCAGCAGATAAATGCTTTATGCAGTCCATAATTTGGTTATCCCTTTTTCTTACCAGTGAAATATTACTGTGTCTTCCCATTATCTCTATAATTAAACTATAAACACTATCAAAACCTAAATCATCAGTGCTTTCAAAATCCAGAATCAAAATTCTATCACTTTCAACTTGTGTTACATTTACTAGGGTAGCAGTATTCAAATATTTTCTTAAAACCATGCAGAACATAGGTGGTTGCATAGGGTTTTCTTTAGTATCTTTTGTAAAGCTAACCCTAGCATAATTAGAGCTTGCACTTATTAATAATTTTTTGTTTTTTCTGTTTGCTTTAAAACTTAAAATAATTTCATCCTTTTCAGGCTGATTAATTTTATCTACTCTGCAATTTAAAATTTCACCTTTAATTTCCTTAATTAAGCTATAAAGATATATTCCATCTAGTGCCATATATATCATCCTTTCTAACAGGTAACTAACAATAGTATATATAGTATAACATTATAGGTAAATATTGAGAATAGTATACTACCATAAATAATAATTTCTCATATACATATAATATGGTAATATTAGTGTATAATATTAAGTTCTGAGGTGGTATTATGAAGTCGTTAAAATTTACTAAAATGCATGGAGCAGGTAATAATTTTATTGTTGTTGAAGATATGAATAATAAATTTGAGGATTTAAACACATTAGCTAAAGAGTTGTGTGATAGAGCCTTTGGTGTAGGTGGTGATGGGATACTAGTAGTTAAAAAAAGCAATACTGCAGACATAGACATGGTGATAATAAATGCAGATGGTTCCTATGCTGCAATGTGCGGAAATGGCATAAGATGTTTTGCTAAATACGTTTATGAAAAGGGAATTGTTTCAAAAGAGGTAATTAATATTGGGACTGGTGACGGAATTAAAATTGCAAGGTTAGTTGTAGACCAAGGAATAGTTAAAGAAGTAACTATAGATATGGGAATGCCTACTTTTCAGCCAAAAGAAATTCCTGCCCTTGCAGAGGAACCTATAATCAATAAATCTATACGAATTAAAGAAAAGGACTATGTGATTAGCACAATGCTAATGGGAGTACCTCATACTGTAATTATAGACAAATTAGATAATTACGAAGTAGATGAAGGTAGACTAATTGAAAAACTAGATATTTTTCCAAAGGGTACTAATGTGAACTTTTGCGAAGTAATAAATAAAAATGAGGTAAAAGTTAAAACTTGGGAAAGAGGAGCAGGAGCTACACTAGCTTGTGGAACTGGAGCTTGTGCTTCTGTGGTAGCTTGCAATAATCTTGGTTTAGTGGAGCGAAAGGTGAAAGTTTATATACCAGGTGGAGTTTTAAATATTGAAGTAACAGATAAGGGAATAATGATGACTGGGCCTGCAGTGACAGTTTTTGAAGGAGAAACACTTTAGTAAATATATAAATATAAACGTAAATTTACTAATTAAGAATTTAAAATGGCTTAAATTAAAGGTAAATATAAATTTAGTTGAAGGAAGGGATTGTAAAGTTTACAGTCTCTTTTTGTTGTCCCTTAAAAATCTAATCAAATCCTTGAAATCGCCTATAGCCTAGAAGTCAAGCCCTTTAGAGAGTTTGCAAAGAACTAAAGTAATTTGAACTAGTTACAAAATTACATTAAACAGTTAATAATTTATTTACAAACTTCAGGTTTATTATAAAAATATAAGGACAAACTTTTAAACAGTTAAATATATTATTCTAATAAAGTTTGATTGCGTTGAAAAAGGGCTTTTTAGAAGGGAGATGGAGAGGATGTTGGAAGATATAAACTTTTATTTAGATTTAGATAATGAAAAAATTGATGAAGAAGCAATTCAGTGTTTAACTAAGGAATGTTGTGAAAAGTATATGATATTTCCTTACAAGATTCAGGAAAACGTTTTATGCTTAGCTACAACAAGGCCATTGGACAAAAGTGATGTTAATAAGTTGAGATTCAAGGTGAAAAAGGAGATAAATTATTTTATAGCTGATAAATCACAAATTATTAATTTTATAAACTATTATTACGAAAAGGATTATACAAATAAAGTCTTACAGGAGTTTAAGTGTGAAAAAAAATTAAGTAAAAATAGTAGTGAGGAGGAAAAAGATAAAACAAAGTTATTAAGTGGACCAGTTATAAACCTTGTGGATTCTATTATTTTCAATGGGGTAGCTAAGGGTGCTAGTGATATACATATAGAACCATTTAAAAATAATATTTTTGTAAGGTTTAGAGTTGATGGAGAACTAGAAGAGTTTAATGTGTATCCCAAATCTATATATGATGCTGTAACTACAAGAATTAAAATTATTTCAAGAATGAATATAACAATAAAATACTCACCACAAGATGGAAAGTTTTCTAAAGTAATTAATGAAAATGAATATGACTTTAGGGTATCTTCCCTTCCAACTATAAATGGAGAAAAGTTTGTTATAAGAGTTTTGCATAGAAATGATACAGCTCTAACCCTCAGTAATTTAGGTTTTACACCAAAAGGCTGCAATCTTTTAGAGGAGTTATTAAAAAATAGACAAGGCCTTATCTTAATTACGGGGCCAACAGGTAGTGGCAAAACCACCACACTATACTCAATGTTAAAAGAGATTAATACTGTTAATAGAAACTTAGTTACTGTTGAAGAACCAGTGGAGTACCATCTAGAGGGTATAAATCAAGTGCAGGTGAATAATCAAAGTGGATTAACTTTTGCAAATACACTAAGGACAATTTTAAGACAAGATCCTGATGTAATTATGGTTGGTGAGATAATTGATGAAGCAACTGCTGAAACAGCAATTCGTGCCGCTCTAACAGGGCACTTAGTGCTAACGACCCTTCACACAAATGATGCCGCAAGCACCATAAACAGGTTAGTTGATATGAATATACCAACATATCTTATCAGCGACTCCATATTAGCGGTGGTTGCACAACGATTAGCAAGAAGAATATGTAATTATTGCAAAGAAAGTTATAAACCCAATAATAGTGAAAGGCTAATTTTAAATTTAAATGAGAAACAACAACTTCATAGGGGCGCAGGGTGCGTAAAATGCAATGGAACAGGATATAAAGGAAGAATAGTGGCCTATGAAATTATGTTAATTAATGAGAATCATAGAAGAATTATTTGTAGTAGTCACAACAGTGAAGACTTACGAAAGTACTCTATTAATAATGGAATGATACCTCTAAGAGATTACTTTAGACAGCTAGTTACTAATGGAGATACAACAGTTGAAGAATACTTATGTAATCTCCAAGAATTTAACCTGAAGCAGTTTATGGAGGCAAATTATGCAGTATAAATATGTAGCTACAAATATAGATGGCAACTATGTTAGAGGGAATAAGATTGCCAAAAATCCTGAAGAACTAGTTAAATTATTAAAAGGGGAAAAGCTATTTTGTATAAGTTATAGGAAAACTATAGAATTTGAGCTCATGAACTTCACTAAAAGGACTTCTCACAAGGATATAGCCCTATTTTGCAAATATATGAGCACTTCTTTAAAAGGTGGCATGAATATTTGTGACATATTAAATTTAATATGTTATCAGTTCAAGAATAAAAGCTTATCTAAAGGTCTAAATAATATTAAAGAAAACATCCAAATAGGAAATACTTTTTCAGAGACCTTAGAGAAATTTCCTATGGTATTTCCTCCCTTCTTCAGAGAGATGGTTTATATAGGAGAAGAAAGTGGAAATTTACAAGAAATTTTTTATAACATGGAGAATTACTATAGTTCAAATTATAAAAGAACTAAAAAGCTAATTAGCTCCTTAGTTTATCCAGCATTTACACTTTTTTTAACTATAGTTATTACCTTCTTTATGATTACCCAAATCTTGCCTAAGTTTATGATACATATTATTGATCTAAAAGGAGAACTTCCAGCTATCACAAAATTTTATTTAAATATGGGAAGCTTTTTAAATAAGTATGGATTGGTTTTTATGTTAGCAATAATTTTAACTTTTACTGGAGCTTATTATACATTAAAAAAAATACACATGAAAGATTTTTCCTTCATACTTGTGAAATTTCCATTCATCAGTTTTATATACAAAAAAGTATTTTATGCTAGGTTTAGTTATTCTATGTACATGCTACTTGGAAGTGGCATAGACATTATATCAGCTTTAAATATTATTATAAAATGTGAGAGAAAACAATTCTTCAGTGAGGGTATAAAGAAAGCTTCAAAATCCATTGAAGAAGGAAAATCCATTTATGAAGCTTTTAATTCTACAGGTATTTTCCCTAAGTTTTTTATTGCAATGGTTCATATAGGTGAAGAAAATGGCACTTTAGATAATATGTTAAATACCGCAAATGAGATTTTTGAACAGGACTTAAGTGGAGCACTAGAAAGATTATCTGTACTTATTGAACCAATACTAATCTTAATCCTTGGAGGAATTGTAGGTACTATTGTACTTGCTATAATGATGCCCATGATTAAGTTATCTACAGGGGGAATTTAAAAGTGAAAAAAGGATTTACGCTAATTGAGCTTATAATAACAATTTCATTAATTTCTATAATAGTTACAGCTTCATTAATGTCACTGAAAGGATTTAAGGAATTTAAGGATAATTTTGAAATGGACTATACAGTAAACCATACAATAGAGTTTATTAATAGTGCAAAGTGTTTTTCAAGGAGTAAGGGTAGCTCATCAATTATTGTAATAAATGAAGAAGAAAGCGATATACAACTATATTTCAATAGAAGAATGCTTAAGAATTTCAAATTGCCCAATAATATTAAAATTAACAGCAACAACGATGACATAGAAATAAGCAACTTGGGTAAGATTGGTAGCGGTGAGGCGTGTACTATTACCTTAACAAATAGAAGAACAAATGATGCTGCACAAATAACTTTAAAGGTAGGAACAGGATATGTCAGTGAAAAAAAGTAAGGGTTTTACACTAATAGAAGTTATAGTGAGCGTGAGTATCATTTCTATAGCTTTAATTACTATAATATCTTCTGAAATGTTAACCTTAAAACTAAAAAATCAACAAGGAGCTAAGGACAAGGGCATAATGATTTTAGAAACTACTAATAAAATAGTGACAAATAATTTATCTTATGGGGAAGTTTTAAATAATTTTGGCGATAATGTAAGATATATTACAAGTCCAAATACCAATATAGATCTAATTAAAAAAAGTAATATTATAAGTCTTTGTACCACAAGTTCAGAACCATCATATCCTTATATGATAATAAGTGGAGAAAAGGATAAAGATTATGATGTAGTGAAAGTGGTATTGAATTATGTAATTAACAAAAATGAGGGTTTAACTTATGTGTTTTATAAAGGGAACTATTAAAAAGAACCAAGGCTTTACTCTTATTGAAGTTATTATTTCACTATGCCTTATAACACTAGTGGGGTTACTTTTATTATCAACTTTTTCTGTTCATAGTAACACATATAATTATCTTTCAAATCATATTAAAAGTGATATTGCAATAAAAGAAGCTCTGGGATTTATACAGCAGGATATCCTAGAAAATAGCGAAGAAGTAGAAGTTAAAGATAATGAAATACATATTAAGAAAGGACTTAGTGCTAGTGACACTAACCATAAATTATATTTTAAAACTGTTAGAAAAGTTGTCTTTCAAGGCTCAGTTATATATGTGTATTTTAAAAATCAAAACAATGATTTTAGCTTTACACCCCAACCACTATTGTATGATGTGGAAACTTTCAATGTGGAAGAAAATTTTGACGTAATTTTTATAAAAATAAAGACTAAGGATGGAAATACTGGTGAAAAAGTTTTTAGTAGAAGTTAATAAGAAAAAGAGGAAGCATAAGGGCAATGTGTTGGTGCTAACATTAATCATTACTAATATAATATTAATGTTCAGCTTATATATAATTGCTAGAGTAGGGAATTTAGTGTTATACAATGAAAATTTAGCTAGTTATGTGTTAAAAGAAGATAAGAATTTAAAGCAAAGAGAGTATGTTTTAACACAACTTAACAATCTAGTTATGACAAATATGCAGGGTATCACAGGACAGAGTAATACTATCATAGGTATAGATGAATTTTTCAAAGTATATAACAACAGTACCATAGTAACTTATGAAAATTGTAGTATTAAATATAACAGTGCTAAAAAGGAATTCTTAATAGAAACTGTAATTCAAGATGGCTCATCTGTACAAAGTGTACTTACAGAAAAATTCTATATAGATATTAGTGGGGGAAAGCCTAAATACAACTTTTTAAAATTATAAAAAGGAAGGAGAGATTAATATTAGTTCAAATTATTTATTACAAATAAGTAACGATGCAGTTAGAGCGGTGCCTTTTAGAAAAAATCCTATAATAAAGAATGTAAAACTTTTTAATGAAGCTTTTGTAGATAGAGATTTTTTTGTAAGGCTAAAAAATAGAAAACTTACAATAGTTATTGAAGGAGAAGAAATATATATTGAACCTATTACTATTCCTAAGGTAAGAAATTTTCGCATTTATGATTTAGTAAAGAATGAACTGGTCTATAAGTTTGACAATATCGATAATGTTATATTTCACTATAAGGTTATTGGAGAAAGTGATAAATGTATTAATGTTATAGTATATTGTGCAAATATAGAAAATTATCATATGCTAAAAAAGGAAAACTATAATGGTGGTACTTTTACAAAAATTAATTTATTGCAAAATTATCTTCTTAATTATATTTCTAAAGTAATTAACGAAAAAGATTATTACATTGCCTTTAAATACAATAGGAACATCTATTTTTTATTAGTAAACAAAAACAATTTAATCGCAAATAGGGTTATGAAATTTGATAAAACTTTGAGTACCTATACTGAGGATTTTAAAGAGTTCTTAGAGGAGTACAAAGAAGAATATAGTTTTATAAATAAAATTTACACCTTAGATATAAGTTTATCAAATATAGAGTTAGATAATTTTATTGTTACAAAACTAAAAGCAGTAAATAGTAAAGAGTTTTTAAATTATATAATTTTAAAGGGGTAAAACATGCGTAAAGATTATATTCCAAATTGGTATATAGAAAAAATCGAAAAAAAAGAAATAAAATATTATAAGTCTTTAACCTTTTCACTGATTTTTATAGTTTTAATTATGGCTGGTTTCGCTATGAAAAATATTAGTACATATAATAGCTTGATGTTTGAAAGTATTAATAAGCTAAGCACTAAAAAGGATACTACCCAAGATGCTGTAGAAAAAAATATAGATATTAACACATTGAAGTATCTTCAAGAGAAGATTATTAATACTTCAATAAATCTTGATAAAATAACTATTGATAAGAATACTATTTCAATGATAATTGATGTGAAGGATATGAATGACTATTTAGTTAATATAAAACATTTAGAAGCTAACAGTGACATAATCTATGTATCAAATATAATGGAAAAAGAAAAGCAAAAGTTTTTTGAAGTAAAGGTGAAAATTAAAAATGAAAAATATTAAGTATAAAGTAGTGATAATTCTATTAAGTTTTTTATGTGTAGTTACCTGTATAACTAATAATAGTTATGAAAGAAAAGTTCGCGATTATTATTTACAAGTTAATAATGTTACTGTAGATGCAAAACCTAAGAAAAAGTATACCTTGTACGATGCACTAAATATGCTTAATAAATATGATTCCTTAGAAATTAAGAAAATAAACCTAGAGGGTAACAATGAATGTGATATACAAATTAAGTATTGTGGAGATTTTAAAGCTTCTATAGATACATTAGAAGAAATATGCAATATTGAGGAAGTTATTAAAATTGAAAATATAACAATAAACTCAAAGGATAATACTGCTGATTTTAATGTAAAATTTCTACTAATGAAGTAATAGTTAAAATATTAATAGTTTCTTGAATAGATTCCTAGTATTGAGTAGAATATATTTAGGAAACTATACAAATGTACATAGGAGATAAGATGAAGGAAAATATAATATTAGTAGGACTAAGCACCTGTGGGAAAACTACTTTAGGAAAAGAAGTTAGTAAAAGTTTAAAAATGAATTTTGTAGATTGTGATAATGTAATAGAACATAAAGAAGGTAAGAGCATAAGTGAAATATTTAAAGTTTTAGGGGAGAACTATTTTAGACAATTAGAAAAAGAATTAATAAGCAGTTTATTTCAATTGGAATCTACTGTTATAAGTACAGGGGGTGGAATGCCTATATACAACAATAATATGGAGTTGTTAAAAAAAATAGGTGTTGTTATATTTTTAAATACCCCAATTGATACACTGATTAGTAGAAATTTAAAAGTAAACAATAGGCCCCTTATAATAGAAAATACAGAAGAAAAAATAAAGAGCATGTACAATCATAGAGTAGATATATATAGAAAGGCTCATTACACTTTAGATACTTGCGATCTAACCATAGAGCAATCCGTGGATGCTATAATTAATTTAGTAAAAACCCACATGAATTTGCTGTATATAAAATAATATATTTGCAAATAGCGTTGAGTTTTGGTAAAATAATTTTGTTAGCGAAAAAAAGAATGTGGATACTTATGAAAAATATAGTATTTTTGGATTCTTATGTACATAGCTAATAAAAAGGTTGACAAAAAATTAACATAAAATAAGGTTTGGTATTAATTTATTTTAATAGGTTATAATAAATGTAACTAACAACGCAATTATACAGGAGGTAACACTGATGATATCAGCAGGAGATTTAAGAAAAGGAACAACTTTTGAAGAGGGTGGACAAGTTTATACTGTAATAGACTTTTTACATGTTAAACCAGGTAAAGGAGCTGCTTTCGTAAGAACTAAGTTAAGAAATGCGGTAACTGGTGGGGTTACTGAAACAACTTTTAACCCAACAGCTAAATTACAAGAAGCAGTTATTGAAAGAAAAGAAATGCAATACTTATATTCTGATGGAGAGTTATACTACTTCATGGATCAAGAAACTTATGAGCAAATTCCACTTAACTATGAAAAAGTTGAAGAAGCAATTAAGTTCTTAAAAGAAAATATGTATGCTGTTATTAAGTTTTACAAAGGAGAGGCTTTCTCTGTTGAAGCACCAAACTTTGTTGAATTAGTTATAACTCACACAGAACCAGGAGCAAAAGGTAACTCTACTTCAAACGTTATGAAGCCAGCTACAGTTGAAACTGGTGCAATAGTTCCAGTTCCACTATTCGTAAATGAAGGTGAAACAATTAGAATAGACACAAGAACAGGTGAATATATGGAAAGAGTTTAACTCTTTCATAAAAAGCTAATCGAATTAATTCGATTAGCTTTTTTTCTTTTTTGTAATAATAGCTCCATTTTCAAATGACTTTAGGAAAGATAATGCTCCCAGCCTCTTAAGGTGGGAGTCTTGTGCTAAAAATTAAACTTTATTATAAGAAAGATGAGTTTGTTGAGTCAAATCTCCTTTCAAAGCCACTCTGAAAAATAAACTAATATTATTTAAAAGGGTTTATATTTTTAAAAATAAATTTATATTTTGGTAATAATTACGGTAGTTACTTAATAACAATTAAGTAAGAAAGGATGATGTTTATGTTAACTAAAGATATATCGGATATACTACCAAACACAATAAAAAATGAAATTCAGCGATGCGATAAATTGGACAAGATTCAAGAAATTAGAGTAAAAGTCAATAAACCCTTATTTTTAGTTTGCGATAATAAGGAATTAAAATTAAATTATAGTTCAACTCTTGAGGATGTAAAAATTATTCTTCAAAGAATGAGCAATTATTCTATTTATGCATTTGAGGATGAAATAAAGCAGGGGTATATTACAATCCAAGGTGGACACAGAGTTGGACTGTGTGGAAGCTGTGTTTTGGATAAAAACTCTATAAAAACAATTAAAAATATAGCATCTATAAATATCAGAGTAGCAAGAGAGGTAATAGGCTGTGGAGATAGGATAATACCCTATATTACAAAGGATAATAGAATTCTTAATACTATTATAATTTCTCCACCCAAATGCGGTAAGACTACAATTTTAAGAGATTTATCAAGATTAATTTCTTATGGAGTTCCTAAGCTTAATTTGTCAGGGAAGAATGTTTCAGTAATTGATGAAAGAAGTGAAATTGGAGCTTGCTTTAGGGGTATGCCTCAAATGGACATTGGTATAAGAACAGATATTTTAGATGGGTGCCCTAAAAGTGAAGGTATAATCATGGCTATTAGAAGCATGGCTCCACAAGTAGTTATTTGTGATGAAATAGGAACTTATAAGGATATGGAAAGCATTATTCTAGCATTAAATTCAGGAGTGAATCTAATTACTACTATACATGGATTTGATGTTGATGACCTTTATAGAAGACCGGTATTTAAAGAAGTAATGGAAAATAAAGTTTTTGATAAAGCAGTGGTTTTAAGTAATAGAAGGGGTATTGCCACCATAGAATATATATATGATTTTACTAAAGGTGAGAAAGTAAGGGGGGAGAGTTTTTGATAAAAATACTGGGAATACTTTTGATTTTAATTTCTTCAACTGTAGTTGGATTTATGTATGGAGAAGGAATGAAGAAAAGAGTTAAGGAATTGAATGAGCTTTTAAGAGGAGTGTATATATTAAAAAATGAAATTAATTACATGCACTCCTTACTACCAGAAGCACTTATGAAGGTGTCAGAAAAGTGTACAGGTACTATTAAAAAAATATTTGTAGATGCATCAAAAATACTTCTAAGTAATGAAGAAGTAGATGTGTATACAAGCTTTAAGAAGTCTATTGACATAAATAAATCTAATATCAATCTTACCAAAGAAGATTTAAGTATTTTTTTAGATCTAAGTAAGAGTTTAGGGGAACTAGATGTAGACGGGCACAACGATATATTCAGCTTAGTAACTGAAAATTTAAACAAAGCAATTATTGGAGCAGAGAGTAATTTAGAAAAAAGTATTAAGATGTATAGATATCTTGGTTTTTCCTTTGGGGCCATGATTGCAATAGTTTTAATTTAGGAGGGGTAATATGTTAGACATGAGTACAATTTTCAAAATAGCTATAGTGGGAATTGTAATGATAATTCTTGAAAAAGTTTTAAATAGTGGAGGCAAATCAGAATATGCTGTCATAAGTAATTTAGCAGGAGTGATAATCATATTAATGCTTGTAATTAGCTTGATTAGCAAGCTATTTAACTCGGTTCAGACACTATTTTATTTTTAGGAGGGTACTATGGAAATAATTAAAGTAGTTACCTTTGCTCTAGTTGCACTTATTATTGTCATGGTGGTTAAGAATGAAAGAAATGACATAGCAGTCTTCTTAAGTTTGGTTGCTGGAATAATGATTTTTATCTTTATGATTAGCAAGCTCACTATAGTAGTAAACTTTTTACAAAGTTTATCCAATAAGGCAAATATAGATGTGGTTTATTTAGATACAGTTTTTAAAGTCCTTGGTATTGCATATTTATCATCTTTTTGTAGTGAGGTATGCAAAGATGCTGGTGAAGGTAGTATTGCAGCTAAGGTAGAGTTTGCTGGAAAGATATTAATATTAACCTTAGCCATACCTATATTAATGGCTGTAATGAGAAGTATATTAAAAATAATGTAGAGGTATATTATGAAAAAAATATTATTTATTCTGATGATGATATTATGGATACCCTTAAATGTCCAGGCTTCGGAGGAAATAAAAATTGACCAAGAACAAATGAATAAAGTTAATGGATTGTATAATTATATTTCTAACATGCAAAATGAATATGATTTATTAAGAGATATGTCGCCAAAGGAATTTGTTGAAGCTTACATGAAAGATGGACAAGGATCTTTACAGGAAAAGAAAATTACAAAAATAGCGATAAGTTATATTTTTAAAGAAGTAGTAGCCTCTTTTAAAATAATAGGAGGACTTATTATCATTGCAGTAGTATGTGCCTTGCTTAATAACCTGCAAAGTGCATTTAGTAATGAAAGTTTGTCTAATATTGCATATTTTGCCTGCTTCGCAGTGATGATTACTATAATAGCTAAAGGGTTTTATGTAGGGGTAGATTTGGTTCATGATGTAATTTTAGATATAAGCAATTTCATGGCAGCCTTAATGCCGGTTTTAATTGCACTTCTTGCCAGTGTTGGTAGTTTTACGGAAGCTGTAGTTATGGATCCTATAATAATGGCAGCCTGTAGCATAGGTGCAAATTTATATTCTACTATTATTATACCAATCATTTGTATGAGTTTTGTATTAGAGTTTGTAAATAATATTTCAGATGGATATAACATTGATAAACTCACGTCCTTATTAAGAAAATGTGCTCTGTGGTCTCAAGGAATAATTCTTACAATTTTTGTAGGAATAATAACCATAAGAGGCATAACTTCAAGTAGTTTAGATTTGGTAACTACAAAGACAGCAAAGTATGCAGTGGATAGCTTCATTCCAGTGGTTGGAAAAACCTTGTCTGATGCTTTTGCCACAGTGGCTAGCTACACAATGTTACTGAAGAGTTCTGTAAGTGTATTAGGGGTACTGGTGCTAATTGGAATTGTGTTAGTTCCAATAATAAAAATAGTTACTATGGCATTTATGTACAAGCTAACTGCTGCATTATTACAGCCAGTTAGTGATAAAAAGGTTACTGCTGTAATTGATTCCGCTGGTAGTTCCTTAATTCTTTTAGGATCATGTTTAATAAGTGTGACTATAATGTTCTTTATTATGATAACTATAATTGCAACTACTGGAAAAGGCTTAATACTAGCATAAAACTTTGTAAAAGCAGGTGGTATTATGATTGAAGCATTAAAGACCTGGATAATAACAATTTGCACTGCAGTATTTTTTACAACTGCAGTACAAATGATACTTCCAGAAGGATCATTAAAAAAATATTCTAATTTTGTTTTAGGATTAATAATATTAGTTGTTATGTTAAATCCTATTGTTAAAATATTTAACCCTAATATAAGTATCAATAATTTAATAGAAACCTCATCAGCCTATATTTCAAACAAAGAATACGAAGGTGATTTTGAGAAGTATAGGGATGCCAATATTAATAATACTCTTAATGCTTTCAAGAACAATTTAGAAAAGCAATGCATTAGGGATTTAGAGAAAACTTTTGGAAAAGACAAGTATAAAGCTAAAGTTAATGCACAGTATGATAAAAAGGAAAATATATTCCTAATAAATAGCATAGAAATCGGAATAAATGATGGCTCTGTTGAAAGGGTTAAAAATGTTGAAATAGGCAAGGAAAGTGTTACTGTAGATAGCCCAGATAAAATGGATAATAAAAAAGCTACTGAAATAAAAGATTATATTAGTTCTAAATATGATATATCTAAAAATAAAATTTATATATACAGAGCAAATTCTGTATACAAAATAAATTAAAACTCATGATTACAAAGGGGGGAATTTAAATGTTAGAGGAGCTAAAAAATAAGATAACCAAGATAGTTAAAGGGGAAGATAAATTAGTAGAACCTTCACCAGAAAAACAAGATGATGAGAAAAAAACACCAAAAAACAAAGGGAAAAACTTTATGACAAATATGATGATTTTATTCTTATCAGGAGTACTTTTAGTAATTGTTAGCAGTATATTTAAGCCAGAAATTTTACCTACAGATGAAAATAAATCCAAGGACAAGGCTGTTCAGACAAGTAGCGATGGAATAAACTCACCTACCACAGATAATTCTTATAAGGAAAAGGTGCAAAGTGAGTTGATATCTACGTTAGAACATATCGATGGAGTTGGCAGTGTTCGTGTAATGATTTACTTTGAGGGAGGAGAGGAGCAGATTCCTGCATTTAATACTAACGACTCTACCAGCACTACAGATGAAAAGGATCCTTCAGGAGGGACTAGAAAAATTACACAGGACAACGGCGGGAATACCGTAGTAATGACAAATGAGGGAGACAATCAACAACCCTTTATACTAAAAAAATATAATCCTAAAATTACTGGGATATGTGTTGTAGCTGAAGGGGCAAGTGATAAAGTTACTGAGCTTAGAGTTCGTCAGGCAGTAACTATACTATTTGGATTGCCAGAAAATAAAGTTCAGGTATATCCTATGAAAAAGTAGCATATAATGTGTTAGAAATAAAAATTTGGGGGGAATAAAAATGAATAAAAAACAAACTATAATTATTTCTGTACTTTTAGTATTAATCGTGTTTGCTGGGTATCTTGCAACACAAGTAAATGGTCCACTTTATGTAACTGATGATCAATTTGTAGGTGAAACTGCAAAAACTTCAACAAAGAGCAATTTCTTCACTGAAGCTGCTTTAAAGCATGAGCAGGATCAAGCTAAAGCTATTCAAAGCTTAAAGAGCTTACTTGATGATGCTAATGTTCCAGCAGAGCAAAAAGCACAAGTTTCAATTGAATATAAAGATTTAGCTCTACAAACTGAAAAAGAGGGCGAAATTGAGTTAACACTTAAAGCTCAAGGTTACGAAGAAGCTTTATGTACACTAGACAAAGAAAAAGCTACAGTATTTGTTAAATCAGAAAAAGAATTAAGTGACCAACAAGTAAGACAAATTAAAGACGTAGTAATGAGCAAATCTAACATAAAAAATATAGAAATCAAGGTTGCTCAATAACATTTGTAAAATTATTCTTAATCTGATATAATGACCTTAGTAACTTTTACCTAATTAAAATAAGGGGGTACTGATATGGAAGAAAATATTTATAATGAACAAGAAGTTGGAATTGTAAAAATTTCAGATGAAGTAGTAAGTGTAATAGCAGGATTAGCAGCAGCTGAAGTAGAAGGTATTGCGGGCATGAGTGCTAGCATAGTTGGTGAAATTAGTCAAATCTTTACTGGTAAGAAAAATGTATCTAAAGGCGTTAAAGTAAGTGTAGAAAATAACAACGCAATTATTGATTTATATACAGTAGTTGAGTATGGAGTTAAAATACCTGAGCTTGCGCAAAAGGTTCAAACCAATGTAAAGAAGACAGTGGAAACTATGACTGGTTTGACTGTATCAGGTGTTAACATTTATATTCAAAATGTTATACTCCCAAAATCAGATAAAGAAGAGGCAATAGATTAATAAATAAACACCCTCTGAGTTCAGAGGGTGTTTCCATGTTTTCATTTTTATTTTCTTCGTAGCTAAAAATCTGTAAAAGTATATGTAAGTCTGTAATTTAAATGAAAATATGGTTAAGATATTATATAGATTACTTTTTAGGTAAAAATACAAAAGCATATACTTATAAGTTAAAATTATAATACAATATAGTTATCTACAGAGAAAAGAAAATTTTAAGTTTAATTTTATATAAACAACATTTATAATGTTAATACACAGTTTAGATATCATAATATACGGAGGTACAACATGAATAGAAGAAAATCAAGAGAAATAGCAATGCAATTATTATTTGAAATGTCAATCAATAAGGAAGATTATAGTTTTATTATACAAAATTTTAAAGAAAATTCTGATTTAGAGTTACAAGATATAGATTTTCAGTACATAGAGAGAATTCTAAGAGGATTCCAAGTTAATGGAAAAGAAATAGATTCTACCATAGAAAAATATTTGGTTAAGTGGAAGCTAGAAAGATTGCCTAAAATGAACTTAGCAATTTTAAGAATGGCAACCTGTGAGTTATTATTTGAAGAAGATATTCCAGAGAGGGTATCAGTAAATGAAGCTATAGAACTTGCTAAGACCTATGGTGATGACAATGCTCCATCCTTCATTAACGCAGTTTTAAACAATCTTGTTAAGAAATAGTTAGGTGTAAGTATGGGAATAAAATTAAGTGGTACAGATATCGCAAAAAGATTTAGAGCAGAAATAAAAGAAACAATAAGTAGAGAAAAGAATACAGGTAAGAGAGCTCCTTTTTTAGCATCTATAATCATTGGAGAAGATGGAGGCTCTTTATCCTATATCAAAAATCAAATTAAGGTTAGTGAAGAACTGGGAATTAACTACGAAGTTTTAAGATTTCCAAAGAATGTGGACGAAAGTGAAATAATAAAGGAAATTATAGAGCTTAATAATAGTGATAAAGTGGACGGAATAATACTACAACTTCCTTTACCAAGAACACTAGATGAAGGCAAGATAACTGAGAGTATATCCTACAAAAAAGATGTGGATAGTTTAACAAATGTGAATATTGGTAAGTTTTACAAAGGAGAAGAGAGCTTCATACCTTGTACAGCAAGAAGTGTACTTCAACTAATAAAAAGCAGTTGTGATGAATTAAAGGGAAAAAAAGCAGTGGTTATAGGTAGAAGCAACATTGTTGGAAAACCAACTTCATACTTATTATTAAATGAACATTGTACAGTAACTATATGTCATTCTAATACTAAAGACTTAAAAACTATTTGTAAAAGTGCAGACATATTAGTAACTGCTTTAGGAATTCCTAACTTTATAACTAGGGAGTATGTAAAAGATGAAGCTATTGTTATTGATGTTGGGACTACATTAGTAGAGGGTAAAATAAGAGGAGATGTAGACTTTGACAATGTAATTGAAATAGCAACTTGCGTAAGTCCTGTTCCAGGTGGAGTAGGAGCAATGACAACAACTATGTTAATGAAAAATACCTGCGAGGCGTGGTTAAAAAATGTATGCAAAGATACTTACAGTTACAGCAGTAAATAATTATATAAAAAAAATAATAGATAGTGACTTCATACTTAATAACTCAAATGTAAAAGGTGAGTTATCAAATGTAAAAATACATAGTAGTGGACACATTTATTTTTCACTAAAAGATGGATTTAGTAAAATTAATTGTGTCATGTTTAAAAGCAATGCAGTTAACTTAAATTTCCTTCCTAAGGAAGGAATGAAGGTTATAGTTTCTGGTAAAGTGTCTGTGTATGAAAAGGAAGGAAGTTATCAGTTGTATTGCAATTCAATGCAACTAGAAGGTGAAGGGGAACTATTTATTGCCTTTCAGAAGCTAAAAGCAGCCCTTGAAGAGGAAGGGTTGTTTGACTTTTCAAGAAAAAAGACCTTGCCTGTATTTCCGAGAAGAATTGGCATAATTACCTCACCTACAGGTGCAGCGGTAAAAGATATCATTAATGTATCAAAAAGAAGAAATAAAAACTGTAATCTTTTGATATACCCTTCTCTAGTTCAAGGTATTGGAGCTATTGATGAAATAGTGAAGGGCATAGAGACTTTAAATGCAATGGCAGATATTGATGTGATTATTTTAGCAAGAGGAGGAGGCTCTATTGAAGAATTATGGGCCTTCAATGAAGAAAAGGTGGCTAGGGCCATAGCGAAATCTAAAAAGCCAATAGTTACTGGTATTGGACATGATACTGATTTTACTATTGCAGATTTTGTAAGTGATAAAAGAGGTGCAACACCATCTCAAGCAGCAGAAATAGTTGTAAGTAATTATGAAGAGATAGCTTATAAGCTAAACAGCTATAAGCACAGAGTAGCATCTTCAATGGATAAAACTATACAAAGAGAATATACAAATTTAAATATAAATCTAAGGACTTTAAAGCTACATAGTCCTTATAATTATATTGTAAATCAGTATGATAAACTAGAAAACCTTAAAAATAAATTAAGTTTTAATATGAAAATCTTAGTTAATAATAAAAATAATAAGTTAAGTAGTATTGAGAATACTTTAAATTTACACAACCCCTTGGCTATACTAAATAAGGGGTATAGTATAATTCAAGATGGAGATAAAAAAACTATTTCATCTTTAGAAACACTAAAACAAGAAGCTAAGGTTAGAGTTAGATTAAAGGATGGTAATGCCTTGTTTAATATTCAGTATTTGGAGGAACAAGATGGCTAAGAAAAAGGAAAGTTATGAAGAAAAGATGCAAAGGTTAGAAGGAATAGTAACTCAAATGGAGAGTAGCGAATTGACCTTGGATGAATCTATTACAAATTATGAAGAAGGCATTAAGCTATACAGAGAACTATATAAACTGCTAGAAGAAGCAGAAGGGAAAATAAAACTTCTTAGCGATAAGGGAGAAGTTGACTTTATTGAAGAATAAATTATTATAAAGAGGGAAAAAGATGAATTTTGATGTTTATAAACGAGAAATAGAAAATTGGATGGAAAGTTATTTTGCTAGTAAGCCTAAAAACCATCAAACATATTTTGAGCCAATGAACTATAGTTTAAGCATCGGTGGAAAAAGGATCAGACCAATGCTTATGGTACTTACCTATAATATGTATAATAAAAGCATCGAAGGAGTGCTTCCTTTTGCTGCTGCAATGGAGATGATACATACTTATTCTCTTGTACATGATGACCTACCTTGTATGGATGATGATGAGTTAAGAAGAGGAAAACCAACAAACCATAAGGTATTTGGAGAAGCTATTGCTACTTTGGCTGGTGATGGTCTTTTAAACGAAGCTATGATAATTATGTTTCACCAATGCATGGATGGAGATTTAAAGAAAATAAAAGCAGGAAACATTATCTCAAAAGCAGCTGGTGCAGAAGGTATGATCAAAGGTCAAATTATAGATATAAATAGTGAAGGAAAAGAAATTAGTGAAGCTACACTATTAGAAATGCACAGAAATAAAACAGGTGCTCTTATTAAAGCTTCTATTTTAGCAGGAGCTGCTCTAGGGGATGCCTCTGAGGACCATCTTAAAATTCTAGGTGAGTTTGGAGAAAAGTTAGGTTTAGCCTTTCAAGTTAAAGATGATATATTAGATGTAGAAGGAAATTTGGAAACTCTAGGAAAAACTCAAAGTGATTTAAATAATCATAAGACTAATTTTATCACTATGTATGGATTAGATAAATGCAAAGAAATATGCAAAAGTCTAACTGAAGAATGTTATGAATTGCTAAGCAGAATAGAAAAAAATACAGAAGAATTAAAATCCATAACAAAGTTTTTATTAGAGAGACAATATTAGTTATAGTGTGAATATTTTTTAAGTACAAGGTTTATTCATGTTGTGCTATAATTTGTTCTAAAGGCGGTGACCATAAATATAATGGGAAAATATTTAGAAAGTTATAATGATTTCAATGAAATTAAAAATATGAATATAAATGAACTTAACTTGTTTGCGGAAGAAATCAGAGAGTTCTTGATAGAAAAGGTTTCTAAAACAGGTGGACACTTAGCATCAAACCTAGGTGTGGTAGAATTGACTTTAAGCTTATATAATGTGTTTAATTTTAATAAAGATAAACTTATTTGGGACGTAGGTCATCAATCCTATGTGCATAAGATACTTACCGGAAGAAAGGACCAATTCGAAACTTTAAGGACTTTTGGAGGTTTGAGTGGGTTTCCTAAGAAAGAGGAAAGTAAGTATGATATGTTTGACACAGGACACAGCAGCACCTCCATTTCTGCAGCGGTAGGAATGGCTAGAGCAAGAGATCTTCATGGTGATAAGTATGATGTTGTTGCTGTGATTGGTGATGGAGCTTTGACAGGTGGAATGGCTCTTGAGGCATTGAATGATGTAGGATATAATAAATCAAAAATGACTATTATTCTTAACGATAATCAAATGTCTATATCCAAAAATGTGGGAGGACTTTCTACATATTTAAGTGAATTAAGAATGGGAACCATATATAATAGATTTAAGAATGACTTTAATTCAACCATAGAAAAAATACCAGGTGTAGGAAAAGGAGTGGTAAACTCCATTAATAAAATTAAAGATTCCTTAAAGCAGTTAGTAGTACCAGGTATGCTTTTTGAAGATATGGGAATAAAGTACTATGGACCTATTGATGGTCATAACATTAAAGAACTAAGCAAAGCTTTTAAGAATGCTCAAAAAGTTCAGGGTCCTGTGTTAATCCATGTTATTACAACAAAAGGAAAGGGCTACAAGTATGCTGAAAAGTTTCCACATAAGTTTCATGGAGTTGGACCCTTTGATTGTGATAGTGGAGAATTTAGTTCATCAGGGAACAAGTCTTATTCTTCAGTTTTCGGAACTTCCTTGATTCAAGCTGCAGAAGCTAATAAGAATGTTGTTGCCATAACTGCAGCTATGCCAGAAGGAACAGGCTTAGATGGTTTTGCTAAGAAGTACCCAAAAAGATTTTTTGATGTAGGAATTGCAGAACAACATGCAGTAACTATGGCAGCTGGTATGGCAGCTCAAGGGTTAAGACCTGTATTTGCAGTGTACTCTACATTTTTACAAAGAGCCTACGACCAAATCTTGCATGATGTGGCCATACAAAAGCTACCAGTTATTTTTGCAATTGATAGAGCAGGAATTGTAGGGCAAGATGGTGAAACTCATCAAGGAATTTTTGATTTGTCTTATCTAAGTCATATGCCTAATATGACTATAATGAGTCCTAAGTGTACTGAAGAAATGAAAACTATGATCAATTTTGCATTAACTCAAAATTATCCAATTGCCATAAGATATCCTAGAGGTGGAGATGGCTGCAATATTCACTTATCTCCTATGACTACTTTTAAAAAGGGAAAGTGGGAAGTTGTCAGTGAAAAGAAAGGTAAAGTTGCAATAATCGCTACTGGAAAAATGGTGCAAAATGCTGTGATTGTTAAGGAAAAGCTTCTAAAAGTAGGCATTGAGTGCACTGTAGTAAATGCTTGTTTTATTAAGCCTATTGATAAAAACTTAATTCAGCAGTTCATTGATGAAGGATTTTCATTTGTAACTATTGAAGATAATGTAGTTACTGGAGGACTTGGAAGCTTAGTTTTACAATTTATTTCTACTAAAAGCTCAAAAACTAAGGTTTTGAATCTTGGATTTAAGGATGAGTTTGTTCCTCATGGCAATGTAGACATATTATATAAAATTTATAATCTAGATGTAGATGGCATATATAGTAGCATTTTAAATATGTTATAGACTAAGGAGAAGCTATGATTGAGGAAAAAATAAGACTTGATGTGCTTGTTTTAGATAAAAAACTAGTACCATCAAGGGAAAAGGCTCGAGAATATATATTAAGTGGGAAAATTTATGTAGATGATAAACTAGAGAAAAAATGTGGTAGAAAAGTAAACTTAGATTCTAGTATAGAAATAAGAGGGGAAATTTTACCCTATGTAAGTAGGGGTGGACTTAAGCTTGAAAAAGCTATAAAAAAGTTTAATATAGACCTTGAAAATAAGGTTTGTTTAGATATTGGTGCATCCACTGGAGGGTTCACTGATTGTATGCTTAAGTTTGGAGCTAAAAAAGTTTATGCTATAGATGTGGGTAGTGAACAATTAGTTCATGAATTAAAAGAAGATTCTAGAGTAGTTTCAATGGAAAAAACTAACATAAGAAATGTAACTAAAGATCAAATTGGGGAGTTATGTAATTTTGCATCTATAGATGTTTCATTTATTTCTTTGGATAAAGTAATTCCAAGTGTATTAAATTTAACTAGCCAAGAAGGTTCTATTATGGCATTGGTTAAACCTCAATTTGAGGCAGGAATTGGAAAAGTCAATAAAAAAGGCGTAGTTAAGGATAAAAATGTACATATGGATGTATTATATAAGGTGATTACCTTTCTGAAGGAAAACAGCTTAAAAATAATAGGGTTAGACTATTCTGGTATAAAAGGTCCAAATGGAAACATTGAGTATCTAATATATTTTACAAAGGATAATAGCTATATAGGAGAATTCAATACCAATAGTATTTCTGATGTAGTATTTAAGTCTCATGAAATACTAAATTCGGAGGATATATGAGAAAAATAGGTATAAATATAAATTCTAATAAAGATGAAGATGGGGAAATATTAAAGTATGTATGTAGTGTAGTTAAGGAAAATTTTCCCGAAAGTGAATTATTTATATATAGGGATTCTATACAGCTCCATGAAGAGTTTAGTAAGGGGTTAGATGTAGTCATAGCTCTTGGTGGAGATGGTACCATATTACGAGTAGCTAGAGCATTAGAAAAATATGAAGTACCAATACTAGGGGTTAATATTGGGCATCTAGGGTTTTTAGCTAGTGTGGAAATGTCTGAATTTGAAGATGCTATAAAAAATCTGAAAGCTGAAAAGTTCCATTTGGAAAATAGGATGATGATAAAATGCACTTTGCCTAAAAGAGATGATGAAAAGTATTATATTGCTTTAAATGATATTGTAATAAGTAGAGGAACTTTATCTAGAGTTGTGAATTATGACATTTATATTGATGGTAGTTTTTATGCTAAATACAAAGCTGATGGATTAATTATATCTACACCTACAGGTTCAACTGCATATTCCCTTTCAGCAGGAGGCCCTGTTATTTATCCAACTTTAGATGTAATAACTCTTACGCCTGTATGTCCAATTTCCTTTGGAATTAAAACTATAATTCTAGATTCTCATAATAAGATAAGTATTAAAATTAAAGCAAATCATGAAAGTGTTTATTTAACCTCTGATGGACAAAAACTTCTACAGCTTAATAATGACGAGGAAGTTTTTGTTGAAGTGCTTTCAAGAAAGTGTAAACTCATTAAGTTTGATAACTATGATTATTTTAATATATTAAGAAAAAAAATAATATTAAGATCTAGAGATTGTGAAGGAGACAATTTATGAAAGAACAACGTCATGAGAAGATTTTAGAAATAATAAAAAGCATAGAAATTGAGACCCAGGAAGAGTTGGCAGAAGAACTTAAAAGTAGAGGTATTAATGTAACTCAAGCTACAGTATCTAGAGATATAAAGGAACTAAACCTAATTAAAATACTTTCACATAATGGAAAATATAAGTATGCTCAAGTAGCTCAAAATAGAAATGCTAACATTAGCGCATTAGCTACAATTTTTTCTAATACAGCCATTTCAGTTGAAAGAGTGGATAAGATTTTAATAGTAAAAACTATTTCCGCTTCGGCATCACTAGCAGCGGAGGCAATTGATTCATTTAACCTAGAAGGAATTGCAGGCACACTAGCGGGGGATAATACAATTTTTATTGCTGTTAGAACTGACGAGAAGGCAGAGGAATTGCTTCAAGAAATAAAGAAAATGATTAATGAATAGGATGGTAATTAATGCTATTACAATTAAATATTAAAAATTTTGCACTTATTGAAAGCTTATCAATAGATTTTCAAAAAGGGTTTAATGTTCTTTCAGGGGAAACAGGAGCAGGTAAATCTATACTTATAGATGCTATAAACTTTGTTTTAGGGGGAAAATTCAATAAAAGCCTTATTAGAACTGGTGAAGATAAAACTGTTGTAGAAGCTGTCTTTTCAATAGAGAATATAAAAACAAAACTTGTGTTAGATGATCTAGATATTCCCTATGAGGATTTAGTAATTCTAAGTAGAGAAAGCTTTCAGTCAGGAAAAACAGTGGCAAAGGTCAATGGTAAGACAATGCTTTTAGCTAAAATTAAGGCTATTAGTGAAACTTTGCTAGATATTCACGGACAACATGAAAATCAAAATCTTTTAGACAATAATAATCATATCAAATATATAGACTCCTTTGGTGAGAATAAGCTAAAGAAAGTCTTAGAAGAATACAAAAAAAATTATGAAAAATTATCTGAAATAGAAAGCAAAATAAATGAACTTCAAGGAAGCGAAGGAGAAAAAGAAAAAAATATAGATTTTCTTAAATATCAAATTGAAGAGATAAATAACATTAATCCCAGGGTTGGAGAAGATGTAGAACTAGAAGAAAAGTTTTCCTTACTTTCTAATGCAGAAAGAATTGAAAAAAGTTTGAGTATTTCTTATAAAGTATTAAAAGATAGTGATGAAGGAACCACTTCTATTATTGACTCCTTAAACTATGTAATAAGAGAACTAAAGAGTATTCAAAAACATAAAGAAGATATTAAAAAGATTTCTGAGGCTCTAGAAAATACTTACTATTTAATAGAACAAAACATTGATGAAATCAGAATGTTGAAAGATAGTATTTATTATGATGAAGGGGAATTAGAATATATAAATTCAAGAATATATCAACTTTCTCTTTGTAAGAAGAAATATGGAAGTACAATTGAGGATGTTTTAAATTATAAAGATAAAATACAAAGCAAATATGATGAACTAATTAATAGTACTGCTATAGTTGAAAAGCTACAAAAGGAAAAGAAGGAGCTTATGTCCACCATGAAGGCTATAGCTTCGGATATACACAATATAAGATGTGACATTAGTGAAGAGTTAGAAAGCCTTGTAAAGAAAGAATTAGATTATGTAGGACTTGATAAAAGTACTTTTAAAATAAATGTAATAGAAACAGATAACCTAATGTCTAATGGAAGTGATAAAGTACACTTTACTATATCAACTAATCCAGGACAACCTTTAGAACCATTAGAAGAAATTGTTTCTGGTGGAGAGCTTTCAAGAATAATGTTAGCTCTAAAAACTGTATTTGTAGATAAGGATGAAATTCCTTCAGTTATATTCGATGAGATTGACACAGGAATAAGCGGAAGAATTGCTCAAAGAGTTGCTGAAAAAATGTTTTTAATATCAAAAAAACATCAGGTGTTTTGTGTGACACATTTACCACAAATTGCTACTATGGCAGATACAAACTACTTAATTGAAAAGCAATGGACTTCTGACACAACCTTTACTAAAGTAAAAAGGTTAGGTAAAGAAGAAGTTGAGTTTGAAATAGCTAGAATGATTGGTGGAAGTGAAGTTACAAGATTAACCATTGAGAATGCTAAAGAAATGCTTGATTTAGCTTTTCTTTCAAAAGGGAAAATTAAAGAATAATATTATGAATAACATACATAAAAAATTCAAATAATGTTAAAATATAACTATGAGTTGATAGCTTTTATCGATTCATAGTTTTTTTTATTAGATAGAATGAAATAAAGAAACTACACTAATAATAAATTTACTTTTGCATTCTCTTTCATATATGTTGTTTTCAATTTATTAAGTAATTTAGGAATACTATTGCAACTTACATATGTCACATTAATTCATTAAAGTATTATACTATACTATAAAATTAAATTATTAATTCTAAATAATTCTAGATAGGAACTTTTTTGGCTATTATTGAAATATAATGACAACATAAATTTTTAAAAAATGGGGCAATTTAAAGTTAGTATAGAAAACTTATGGGAGGTATAGCATGATGAAAAAAGGTAAAAATATTTTGTGCTGGATATTAATACCGCTGATGTTATTCATCTTTGGTAATTTTAATTTTATAAAGCTTACTTCTATAAACATGGGGGTTCAGAAGTTTGGGAAAGCAGTCACTGCACAATATAGTAAGGATAAAAACTTTTTAACGGCTTCTCAGAGTAGTTTTAACAACGAAAATAAGCCCTATGCTAAAGCTTCCGATATTATGCTCTATCCTGGAGGTCAGCCTGTAGGAATTAAATTAAGTACGAAAGGAGCACTTGTAATTGCCCTTTCTGATATTGAAACTGCAGAGAAAAAGATTCAAAGTCCCGCCGCTGTATCAGGAATTCAAATTGGCGATAGTGTCACAGAAATAAATGGAACAGCAATTAAAAGTTCAGAGGATATTTCTACTTTAGTAAACAGATCAAATGGAAAAGAAATTAATATAACAATTAATAGAAAGGGAGAAGCATTAAATGTAAAAGTGACTCCAGTTCTAAGCAAAAATGATGAAAAATTTAAAATTGGATTATGGGTTAGAGACTCTACTGCAGGAGTTGGAACATTAACTTTTTATGATCCTAAAACAAAAGGATTTGCTGCTTTAGGTCATCCAATAACTGATGTGGATACTGGAAATATAATGTCGGTTGAAAATGGAGAAGTAATTGCTTCTAATATAGTATCTGTTAGAAAAGGTGCAAAAGGGAATCCAGGCGAACTCAGGGGGATTTTCATTAATGAGCAACAATCCTTAGGAATCATTAACAATAACACTGAATGCGGTATTTTTGGTAAAGGTAATGATAGTTTAATTAATGAGAAGTTTAATAAACCTATGAAAGTAGCTCTAAAAAGTGAAGTTAAGGTAGGTAAGGCGCAAATTTTAACTACCGTTGAAGGAAATGAACCTAAACTTTATGATATAGTAATAGAAAAATTGCTTCCTCAGGAAGCAGCAGGTTCTAAAAGCATGATTATTAAAATTGTAGACCCAGAATGTATTGATAAGACTGGTGGAATTGTACAGGGAATGAGTGGGAGTCCAATAATACAAAATAACAAAATTGTTGGAGCTGTAACTCATGTTTTAATCAATAAACCTGATACTGGCTATGGAATTTATATGGACTGGATGTTAAAAGATGCAGAAATTTTAAAAAATGGCTATGAATAATTCAGAAAACATTGTAAAATAAAAGGTGTTGATTATATTTGAATAATCTAACATCTTTTATTGTTCTATTTTAATATTGATCTTCTAAAAAAAATATTTTTATATAAAAATAATTTTTTTACTATTTTTAGAAGGATTTATTATAGTTTTGTCGAATTTGTTTATATGAGAAAATGGTAATTTTTAGTAGAAGGGGAGTAATTGAATGGACCAAAATTGTATTAACGTACTAATAGACGATGATAATAAGGAGTTTTGCAATATTTTAAATGATTATCTTTTAAGTCAAAAAGATATCAATGTAGTAGCAATTGCTAAAGATGGTATTGAGGCTTTAAAATTAATTGGGGAAAAAAGACCGGATTTAATTGTTTTAGATATAATTATGCCACATTTAGATGGATTAGGGGTTTTAGAGAAATTAAATACAATGAATTTAAGCCCTATGCCAAGAATAATAGTATTATCTGCAGTAGGACAAGATAAAATAACACAAAGAGCTATAACTTTAGGTGCAGACTATTATGTAGTAAAACCTTTTGATATGGATGTGTTTACTAAGAGAATAAGACAAATGTTTAATAACACAATATCAAGTGATGAAGAAAAGAGATCTATAGTAGTTAATGATATGTCTGATATTAAAATCAGATCTAATAACGAGCCAATGAATTTAGAAGCAGAAATCACAAGTATTATACATGAAATTGGTGTTCCAGCACATATTAAAGGATATATGTACTTAAGGGAAGCAATAACTTTAGTTGTTAATGACATTGAACTTTTATCTGCGGTAACAAAAGAGTTATATCCAAGCATTGCAAAAAGATATAATACTACTGCAAGTAGAGTTGAGAGAGCTATAAGACATGCTATAGAAGTAGCATGGAGCCGTGGTCAAGTAGACACAATTAACAAGTTATTTGGGTATACTATACACAATGACAAAGGCAAGCCAACTAACTCAGAATTTATTGCTATGGTTGCTGATAAATTAAGATTGAAAAATAAAGTGAGCTAGTTTAGTAGAATCAATGGTTTGAGTGATATATAAGCTGTAAGGCTAAACCAACTGATGATATTTTAAACCAATAGATATAATTAAATTAAAATTGAATATAAGTAAAAATGTAGATGCCTTTTATTATTTAAAGTTATTAAAATAATAAAAGGCATTTTAGTTTAACTATATTTTGGAAGCTTCAAGTCTGCCAGGGTCTTTAAGAGGCCCTTAATAGCCTTGTAGCGCCTAGGCCTAGGTGAATTCTCTGGTGTAACAAAGGCAGTATGTTTACAAAGATATCTTTGCTCAGTAAAATATCATTCTAAAGACTCTGTGCAAAGTGAACTTGTTCATTATTTAACAGATGTTTTAAAGCACGAACCTCCTATCTTCCTAAGGTGAGATTCTTGTGTTAAAAATTAAACTTTATTTTAACAAAGGTGATTTTATTCTGATAAAGGAACCTTTGTTTAGTGAAATCTCTTTCCAAAGCCAAGCTATAAAAGGAACTTGTCCATTATTAAAAACTTATAGGTATATTTCCATTATTATTGTCATAGATATGAACTAATTCATAGATAAAAACTAAGGGGGAAATATTTATGACAATTAGAAACCTTATAGATAACTTTAATAAACATTTTAGAGAGAATTTTTGGATGTACTTATTGACTATTCTGTTTTTATGTACAGGGGTGATTTTAGGTATTTATAGTGTAAAATATATGAGTAATAACGATAAGAGTAGCTTAATTAATTATGTAACATCTCTGAGTAAATCAAGCACACTCGAAGGCATAAATAATAAGGCAATATTTTTTGAGGCAGTAAAAAGTAATCTTCCAATAATTATTGGATATTGGTTTTTAGGATTAACTATAGTTGGTATACCTGTTATATTAGTTTTAAGCATATTTAAAGGTTTCTCCATAGGTTTTACTATAAGTTTTTTTGTATATAGTTTAAAAGATAGAGGTCTTTTGTTAGCAGTGTTAGGGGTTGTACCACAAAATATTATATACATTCCATGCATAATTTTTGCATCAGTTCTATCCATTCAATTTTCTTTAAATATGTTAAAGGAAAAATTAAATAAAAATTATAAAGGATATAAAGGCAACAGCATTGCTAGCTATACTTTATCTTTTATATTTATTATGGCAATTATGACAGTTGGATTTTTATTGGAAGCTTTTGTAACACCATCACTAATAAGATTTGCATTAAAAGGCGTAGGCGTTTAATTATATGACAAGTGATGTAAAGAAGTTCTTGATTTCTTATTTTGAGTCTTTACTAATTTTAATAATTATGGGTATAATATTACCATACTTAGTAGATAGCTTCCTGGATTTTTTAACTCGTGATTCTAATATCTATCAAAATAGTATACTTGTTTCAAAAACTATTAACAAACAATTAGAAATATTGTATAATTATGTTTATACTTTTAAAGCATTAATAAGATAATTAATTTATATAGAATACCATAAACATATCTAATTCTATTTTACAATGTGTTTTATATAAATTTCTAAAATTATCTTGCAATGTAGAAATAATATTGCAACTTATATATAATGATAAATTAATTGAGCTTTGACTTTATAATTTATCGTTACAACGATTTGTTACTTAAATATAAGATGTCCGCTAAGTATAGATGTTCACTGTGAAAACTATGGTTATTCAAAAGATCACTTTCAACAATCACTAGCAATGCTAGTGAAAAAGTAATTGTATATTTTAAGAATTGAAGGTGGATATCTATAAATGATTGTATTAAGTCTTAGTTATGTAATAAGAGTTTAGATATAAAGACTTATTATAAAAGCTTTTAAAACTTATAAATATTTAGTTAACCTTAAAGAAGTGCCACTATTATCTCTATAAAATTAGTTCTATGATTAGAACGTTTTAATAGTTTAATAGATAGGCACATCATTTATTTATTAATATATATTTTTGTACATGCTATCAAGGGATTTATTAGAAATAGATAGAACAAAATAAAGATACTGCATAGATATATCTAATTATATTTTGCATTGTCTTTTATATAAGTTTCCTAAAATTATCTTACAATGTAAAAATAATGTTGGAACTTATATAAATAAAAAAGTCACCAAACTCTAAGAAAATCTATATAATATTTTTACTTGGTATGCAAAACTAAAATGAAGAGAATATTAATATTAAATAGTATTTAGTAAGAAGGAAGGAAGATAATATGAATAGAAAGGTTACTTTGATTGTTCTAGACAGTGTAGGCATTGGAGCCTTGCCAGATGCAAAGTCATATGGCGATGAGGGAAGCAATACCCTAGGAAATATTGCAAAGGCAGTAAAAGGTTTTTCTTTACCGAATTTAGAAGCTATGGGATTAGGAAATATAGATGGTATGGTTGGTTTTGATAAGAATAACAATCCATCAGGTTCCTATGGAAAATGTGCTGAGTTATCAAAAGGTAAGGATACTATTACTGGACATTGGGAAATTGCAGGGGTTATTTTAGAAACACCTTTAAATACCTATCCTGAGGGTTTCCCAAGAGAGATAATTGAAGAATTTGAGAGTAAAATTGGAAGAAAAACTCTAGGCAATGTAGTAGCATCAGGTACTGCTATTATTGAAGAACTTGGTGAAGAGCATATGAGAACTGGATACCCTATAATATATACTTCAGCAGATAGTGTATTTCAAATTGCGGCTCATGAAGAAATAATTCCAATTCCTGAGCTATACAAGATGTGTGAAATAGCTAGAGAAATGCTTGTAGGAGATAAAATGGTGGGTAGAGTAATTGCAAGACCATTTTTAGGTACAAATAAAGGAGACTTCACAAGAACTTCTAATAGACATGATTATGCTATAGAACCTTTTAATAAAACTATGATGGAATATATTAGTGAAGCTAACCAAAGTGTTATGGCGGTTGGAAAAATAAAGGATATTTTTACTGGTAAAGGGGTTACTGACTCTATAACCATTAAAAATAATATGGATGGTGTTGATAAGACACTAGAATTTATGAAAAATGATAAAAAGGGATTAGTATTTTCTAACTTAGTTGATTTCGATATGAAATTTGGACATAGAAACGATGTTGAAGGCTATGCAAATGCTCTAGTAGAATTTGATAACAGACTTCCAGAAATAATAGAGGCTTTAGGACAAGAGGATATACTCATAATAACAGCAGATCATGGTTGTGACCCAACAACTGAAAGTACAGACCACTCAAGAGAGTATATACCTGTTCTTGTATATGGAAAGAATATTAAACAAAATGTCAATATTGGAACTCGTCAGTGTTTCAGTGATATAGGAAAAACCATACTAGAATTACTAAATGTTGAAAATGAATTAGTAGGCAAAAGTTTTGCAGATGTGATAAAATAATAATTTACAAAGGATTTTAGGAGGATAATTATGGATTTAAACATGATAAAAGAAAGCGTTGAATATGTAAAAAGCAAATTAAACTTTGAACCTGAAATAGGTGTAATACTAGGATCAGGTCTTGGCGATATGGCAGATACTTTAGAAGAAAGAACTGTTATTAAATATTCAGAAGTACCTAATTTACCAGTATCTACAGTACATGGTCATGCTGGACAATTTGTGGTTGGAAAATTAGGAGATAAAAAAGTTATAATGATGCAAGGAAGATTCCATTATTATGAAGGTCATAAAATGAATTTACTTGCACTACCAATATATATAATGAAGTATATTGGCGTTAAATCATTAATAGTAACTAATGCTTGTGGTGGTGCTAACACTGATTTCGTTCCAGGAGATTTAATGATTATTAATGATCACATAAACTTTGCAGGAACTAACCCTCTAATAGGAAAGAATGATGAGGAAATTGGACCAAGATTCCCAGATATGTCAGCTCCATACGATAGAGAATACATGAAACTTGCAAAAGAAGTTGGAAATTCATTAAATATAGACCTTAAACAAGGAACTTATATGATGTTTACAGGTCCAACTTACGAGACTCCAGCTGAAGTTAGAATGGCTAGAATATTAGGAGCAGATGCAGTTGGAATGTCTACAGTTCCAGAAGTTATTGCTGCAAGACATTGTGGGTTAAGAGTACTTGGAATATCATGTATTACAAATATGGCAGCAGGAATATTAGATCAGCCATTAAATCATGAAGAAGTTATTGAAACTTCTACAAGAGTAAAAAGTAAGTTTATTTCTTTAGTAAATGATATTATAGAAAAAATGTAACCATATAATTAGACATATTCCTTCTCCTTTGAGAAGGAATATGTGTTTAGGCACATAACTTTAGTTTAGTAGGGAGGTTTTATCATGGATTTATTAAAAAGAATAGAAGAAGCAAAAGCATTTATTCTTAGCAAGCACAGCAAAGAAATTCAGGCTGCCATAATACTTGGAAGTGGATTAGGTGGAATTGTAAAGGATATTGAAAATCAAAAGGTTATCAAATACTCTGAGATTCCAGGTTTTCCAGAATCCACTGTAAAGGGCCATGCTGGAGAAATTATAATAGGTGAATTATGTGGAAAAACAGTTCTTGCAATGAATGGTAGATTCCATTACTATGAGGGCTATGATATGCAAACTGTAACTTTTCCAGTGAGAGTTATTAAAGCCTTAGGCATTGAGAATATAATTATTACTAATGCAGCTGGGGGAATGAATCCTAATTTTGAACCAGGGGATTTAATGATAATTACAGATCATATTAATATGATGGGAGCCAATCCTTTAATAGGAGCAAATTATGAAGAACTAGGACCAAGATTTCCTGACATGTCTTCAGCCTATAATAAACAATTAATAGAATTAGCCTTAAGCAGTGCAAAAGCTTTAAATATTAAAGTACAGCAAGGAGTTTACTGCCCTGTTTCAGGACCAACTTATGAAACTGCAGCAGAACTTAAGATGTTAAGATTAATTGGTGGAGATGCAGTTGGAATGTCTACAGTTCCAGAAGTTATTGTTGCTAACCATATGTCCATGAAAGTTTTAGGAATTTCATGTATAACAGATATGGCAATAGGAGATAACTTAGAACCACTTGATCACTCTAGAGTAGTGGAAACAGCAAATAAGGCAATGGCTAAATTTATATCCCTAGTAAAAGAAATAATAGAAAAAATGTAGGATTTATTTTTTTAATTATATATATTAAGGCAAAAAATTCATTCAACTTATAATATAAAAGAAGGTTGGATCATTTAATTATGTATGTTTAGATAGGAGGTGGATGTTTTTAGATTTTCTAAAAACAATTACTATGAGAATGTATGATTTAATATTAAAAAAGAGAAATGGCAAGGAATTAACAACAGAAGAAATAAACTATTTCATAGAACAATATACTAATGGTGAAATTCCAGATTATCAGGTATCTGCTTTATTAATGGCAATTTACTTTCAAAAAATGAATGGAAGAGAAACTGCTGATTTAACTATGGCAATGGTTAATTCAGGAGATACCCTTAACTTAAGTGAAATTAATGGAATTAAAGTTGATAAGCATAGTACTGGGGGAGTAGGTGACACTACAACTTTAGTGTTAGGACCTATGGTTGCTGCTTTAGGTGTTCCAGTAGCTAAGATGTCTGGAAGAGGGCTTGGACATACAGGCGGAACTATAGATAAGCTTGAATCCTTTAAAGGCTTCTCAGTTGAAATGCCAAGGGAGAAATTTATAAATAACGTAAATAACATTAAGATTGCTGTTGGTGGTCAAACAGGTGAATTAGCGCCTGCAGACAAAAAACTTTATGCCCTTAGAGATGTTACTGGAACTGTTGATAATGTTTCCCTTATAGCTTCAAGTATAATGAGCAAAAAAATTGCAGCAGGGGCAGATTGCATAGTTTTAGATGTTAAAGTTGGTGAAGGTGCCTTCATGAAGACACCAGAAGCTGCTCAGGAGTTGGCAGCTGAAATGGTGAGCATTGGAACTAATGTAGGTAGAAAAACAGTAGCTATAATTTCAGATATGGATCAACCCTTAGGTCTTGGAATTGGAAATGCCTTAGAAGTTGAAGAAGCTATAAATACCTTAAAAGGAAATGGACCTAAAGACTTAGTAGAACTTTGCTTAACTTTGGGAAGCTACATGGTTACCTTAGCTGGTGCAGCAAAGAATGTAGAGGAAGCAAGAGCTAAGCTTGAAGAAACTATAACCTCAGGAGCTGCAATAGCTAAATTAAAAGAATTTGTTAAAGCTCAGGGCGGAGATACCGCTTGTATTGATGATACAAATTTACTTCCTAAAGCAAAATACATAATTCCTGTATTAGCAGATAAAGATGGAGTTGTTGAAAAAATACATGCAGAAAGTATTGGGTTAATTGCAATGGAACTTGGTGCAGGAAGAGCAACTAAGGATAGTGTAATTGATTTAGCAGTGGGAATTGTTCTTAATAAGAAAAGAGGAGAACAGGTAGTTAAGGGCGATGTAATAGCTTATATACACAGCAATGATGAAAATAACATAGAAAAAGCTAAAAAGGATATTTTAAATAACTATGTAATTTCTCCAAATTATGTAGATAATATTCCTCTAATACATCATATAGTAGATTAGTTAAAAAGTCAGATTTTTTAAATCTGACTTTTTATATTTTTGGATAATATGTGAGGCTTTAGGTAAAAATAATTCTATAAAAAATTATATGGAGGTAAGCTATGAAAAAGAAAAGTGCAATATTTAGTTTATTACTATCAATGATATTTTCACTACAACTTTTTGTGGTGCCTGTAAAGGCTTTCGAACCTAAGGCCAAGGAAAATGCTCCTAGTACAAACTCAGTAGGTTTTGAGCCAGATGCTAGGTCAGCACTATTAATAGAACCAACTTCAGGAAAAGTTCTTTATGAAAAAAATTCAAAGGAAAAATTTGCTCCTGCTTCTGTAACTAAGATAATGACAATGTTATTAGCTATGGAAGCCATAGATAGTGGCAAGGTTAAACTAACTGATAAAATTGTTTGTAGTGAAAAAGTTAAATCTATGGGTGGAAGTAGTATGATTCTTGATACTGGCGAAGTTAGAACAGTAGAAGAAATTTTAAAAGGTATTGCAATAGCATCTGGAAATGATGCTGCAGTTGCTATGGCAGAATTTTTAGAGGGTAGTGAAGAAGCTTTTGTGGTTAAAATGAATGAAAAAGCTAAAGCTTTAGGTATGAATGATACAACCTTTAAAAACTGTACTGGGTTAGGTGCAGATGGGCATTTGTCTACTGCTAATGACATTGCACTAATGTCTATGGAATTACTTAAACATCCAACAATACTAAAATACTCATCAATTTATATGGAAACAATAAGTGAGGGTAGAAAATCTCCTATAGAGCTTGTTAACCATAACAAGTTAGTAAGATTCTACAAGGGTTGTGATGGACTAAAAACAGGATTTACTCAAGAGGCAATGTACTGTATTTCAGCTACAGCAGTGAGAAATGATGTAAGAATGCTAGCTGTTATAATGGGAGCTCCAAGTTATAAACAAAGAAATGCAGATGCTAGCAAACTTATGGATTATGGTTTTGCTAAGTTTGAAAGCAAGAATATTATTGCTAAAGACTCAGAAGTTGAAAAAGTTCCTTTAGATAAAAAAGGTGAAAAGTTCTATATAGCTAAGGCTAAAGATGATGTTAAAGTAACTATTGAAAGAGGAACAGAGAACCAAATAAATAAAAAAGTTACTATAGATCCAGACTTAAAGGGTATTAAAGAGGGAGATATAGTAGGATATTGCGAAATATATGTAGGAGATAATTTAATTAAGAAAATAGAACTATATAGTGATAGAGAAGTAAAACAATCACAGTTCTTAAATAACATGAAGAATATCCTTACAGAAATTTTCGATAATGCTATATAATCCATGCACATATGGAGGGCACAATAATATTCTTAACGAAAAATCTTTTGATTAGGGGTATGAATAAAATGCTTAATAGAAATTAAGCTTCAAGAAAGTTCATTTATTGTAACTTGATAACAGTAAGTTGGATGAAAGGATTTTAAGTTGCCTATAGAAAGAAAGTTTCTTTAATGTGCCTTTATAACTAATGTTTAAAATAGCGGTTTAACTTAATGCATATTTAAAACTCCTAGGGTGTAAAACTAGGAGTTTTGTTTTGTGAAAAAACTGTATCATTTATGGATTTTTAAAGTCCTAAATAAAATGAATTCAAAGAAAACAATCAATTGCATATAGGAACCCTTGTCATACCTCTTAACGTCTAAGTGCTAGTTCAATTCTTGTAAAGATTAAATAATGAATAAGTTCATCTTGTGAAGATACATTGGAAGCAGCTTTGGGATAAACAAAGGTATCTTTGTGTACAAACCGCATTTTTTACACTAAAGCACTTACCCTAGGCTGAGCAATTTGCAAGGCTGGTCAATAGCCCTTTAAAGAAGAAGGCAGATTTAAAGATTCCAAAAAGTTGTTAAAGTAATATACAGTTACTCATTAGATTTAAGATGAATTTTATAAAAAAATAAGTTATAATAAAATGAAACTTTAATATAGGCTTTTCACATCAAAGCTTAGTGTATCATGTACAAAAGCCTTGGGGAAACTTAGTTTAGTTAATCCTTAAGGTGTTTTCTAACTTTAATTATCCATATAAAAACTTAATCATGCATATATTAAAGAAATTTATCTAATTAGGGAGTTTAATATGTCACTTAGTATTAAAATAACAAATTTTGAAGGGCCTTTTGATTTACTATTGCATTTAATTAAAAAAAATGAAATGGATATATATAATATTAAGATTTTAGAAATTACAAATCAATATTTAGATTATTTAAAAGAAATGAAACATATGGACTTGGATATAACCTCAGAATTTATAGTTATTGCAGCCACTTTAATAGAAATTAAATCTAAGATTTTATTACCTAAACCTAAAATTGAAAATGAAGAAGAAAATGAAGTGGATGCAACAAAAGAGTTAATAGACAAGATATTACTATATAAGAAGTTTAAAGTAGCTGCGGAATTTTTCCTTGAAAGAGAAAAAGAGACAGGGATAATGTTTAGCAAAAAACCTGAGATTATTGAAGAAAAAAATCACAAAGAAACCACAGCGGATTTACTGAAAAACATTACTATGTTAGATTTGTATAATTTATACAATGAATTAATGAATAACTACTTAAGCAAAATTAACACAGAAGCAACCATTGAAGATAAAATCAAAATGGAAGTTTATAAAATAGAAGATAAGATGGATGAGCTTAAAAATATTATGAATATAAATCCTAAAGTTCACTTTACTAACATTTTGATGAGCTACAAGAGTAAAACGGAGGTTATCGTAACCTTTTTAGCATTATTAGAACTTATTAAATTAAAAAATGTAAAAGTAATTCAAGAAGGTAATTTTAAAGATATTTATATAGAAAGGATTGAATAGCGTGGATGAAGTTACTTTAGAACAATTAGAAATTGAAGACACTTCCTATAAGAATGTTTATTATTCAATAATAGAGTCCTTATTATTTACTAGTGGAGATCCATTACATATTAATACCATAGCCTCAATTATTGAGGGATCCATAGAGTTTACTGAAAAGCTTATGGATGACCTAACAAAGGATCTTGAAGAAGATAAAAGTAGAGGGGTAAGGATAATCAACACTAATAGCGAATATCAAATGGTTACTAAGCCAGCAAATAGTGAACATATACAAAAACTTTTAAAAACTAATATAAGACAATCCTTATCAAGAGCAGCTTTAGAAACTCTTGCTATAATTGCCTACAAACAACCAATTACTAGGGTTGAAATAGAAGAAATCAGAGGAGTAAAAAGTGATAGAGCAATAACTACTCTTGTTGAAAAAAGTTTAATAAAAGAAATTGGTAAAAAGGAAGTAGTAGGAAGACCAAATTTGTATAGCACTACAGATGAATTCTTGAAACACTTTAATTTTAACAATTTAGATCAACTGCCATCCTTAGAGGACTTTGTAAAAGATATTGACATGGATAATGAAACTCTTTAGCCTATAGAAGACAATAATGAGACATAACTTAATTTTTATGTGTAAACTTGTTAAACTGATTAGAGTTTTAACCCAATAAACCATAAGCATCTTTTCTTTATCAAAGTGCATATGATTTAGTTTGCTTTCAAAACTTTTGATTTTGATAAATTTAATAGGCATACAATTAAAAGACTGTTTTAATTCAGTCTTTTAATTGTATTTATGGTGTTATTCCGCTGGATCACATGGATCAAAAGGTACTGTTCCCTTTGAAGGATCTTTTACAATAGTTTCGGCACAGCATTCTTTATCATCCTCGTTATCTTTATCCTTCTTAAACATATCTTTAAACATATCCATAAGTTGAGGTATTGTGTCAACAATTTTGTCATAAGTACTATGTTGATCCACTGGAAGCATTCTTATTGAATCGCCTCTTACCACTAGGAAACCTACTGGTCTAATTGATATACCTGCTCCTGACCCCCCACCAAAAGGATGTCTGCTAGCTTTTTCAACTTCTCTTATGTTTTCAAATTCTGTTCCCCCTGAGGCAAAGCCAAAAGAAACCTTTGAAATAGGGATTATTACTGTTCCATCATAAGCAGTGACAGGCTCACCTACCACTGTATTAACATCAATCATATCTTTAATGCTTTCCATTGTGCTTTTCATTAAATTTTCTATTGGATGATTATCCATTTTGAACTTCCTCCTTATATTTAGCTTTAGGTACTTTTAATTTTCTTGACCCAAATTTTAGATTGTAGATAATAATAATGCATATATAGATAAGTTTTGCAAAATTAATGAAAATTATACTATTTATTTCAAAATTAAAGTAAAAATTGTTATATGTGGGTTTTATTTCTGACTTAAAATCCTTTAAATTAAAAAATAAGCTTAAACCACTAGAAATAAAACTAGTAAATTGATGTAGCAAACCGTATAAAACAGCTGTATGAGCAGCATCTTCTAAAGCATAGTTAATATTAAATTTTATTTTAAGAGATAATTTAAATTTATTTTTTCTTAGTATAGTTATAATTTTTTTAGCATTGTGCGGATTTACCAAATCTTTATGTATAATATCCTCTTCAATTTTTTCATTAGCTTTAATTGAAGCTTTTTTTATTTTTTTCTTCATTCTTCTAGTTACATTAATTTCTTTTCCATATATTTTTAAGTGAGCTTTTTTACCAGAATAATTCAGTGTTATTTTGAGAGGAATAGGTAACAATAATATTGTTAATATTATAAATAAAATTACAAACAAAGTTTTCAAAATTAGCCCTCCAAAAATTTTATATTTAATATTATATCCATTAAAGTATGGTGTATACAAAATTGGTAATTTTATCATGTTAAATTTGATGTAAGGAGTGAAATTATGAAAAATAAATTTTTAAAGTTTTACTCAGTGCTTATTATGGTTTTTTTATTAACTAGTTTTTCAACTGAAGTTTATAGTAAGCCTTTGCGAGTTAATGCAGTATCAGCTATTGCTATTGATGGTAATACTGGCATAGTTTTATTTGATCAAAATAGTCATAAGGTTATTCCTATGGCTAGTACCACAAAAATCATAACTTGTTTAGTAGCACTGAAATATGGAGATTTGGAACAGAAGTTTGAAATATCCAAAAATGCGGCTTCAATTAGAGGTTCCAAGGTGGGATACAAAAGCGGGGAAAAGATTTCTTTAAAAGAACTACTACACGGGCTAATGCTAAAATCAGGAAATGATTGTGCTATTGCAATTGCAGAAGGACTCAGTGGATCTATTGAGAATTTTTGCAAACTAATGAATGAATATGCACTTGAAATTGGTCTTATGGATAGCCATTTTGAATCACCTCATGGTCTGGATAGTATGTACCACTATTCCTCAGCTTATGATTTAGCTATCGCAACTATGAAGGCTAAAGAAATAAAAGAGTTTAATGATATTGTTTCAGCAAAATTAGTTGATGGTGTGGAAAATGGATTTACTAGAAGTTTTCAAAACATAAATAAAATCTTATATCAAGTCCCAGAAGCTAATGGCGTCAAGACTGGATATACAGGAAATGCAGGAAAGTGCTTGGTAAGTTCTATTAAATATGAAAATAGTGACATTATAATTGTAACTTTAAATTGTAATAATAGATGGGAAGAAACAAAAAGAATTTATGACTTTGTAAAGGAAAACTATAATTTTGAAAAAATAGTTTCTAAAGATGAAGTTTTAGGTCAAGTTTGTGTTAAAAACGAAAAAAATAAAGTGGATCTTATTAGCTCAAAAGATATTGTAGTTCCAGTTAGAAAAAATCAAGTTATAAATAAAGAGATACAAATTCCTAAACAGCCTTTAAAAAAGGCTATAAAAAAAGATGACAATATAGGTATGTTACTAGTTACTAGTGAAAAGGAAGTGCTTATGAAGTATCCCTTAAGGGCTAAAGATAGCTTTGAAAGTAAGAGCATGATTGAATATATTAAAGATGTTTTTTAATATAAAAATCTATAAGTTGTAACAGTATTCTTACATTACTTAATAAATTAAAAGCAAGTTGTATGAAAGAGAGTGCAAAAGTAGGGTTATTATTAGTGGAGTTTCTTTATTACATCCTATATATTAAATAATCAACAAGTTCATTCTGTTAACAACTTTGGAAGCAGATTTAAACTAAACAAATGGAGTGTGTGAACAAATATACATTTGTTACGCCAAAGTAACTTATCTAAACTGAGTAACTACCACTTTAGAAGGTGGAAGCTTTAAAGCTTCTAAAATGTTATTAAAATTTGTTTATCAAAGCAGTTTAAAGAATAGGTGTATACTTCAATAATTATAAATATGAAGGAAAAATAAGCTGTTAACAATCAATTGTTAGCAGCTTATTTTATTATATAGGAAACTCAATTTTTGTGTTAAAAAAGTGCCTCAAAGCCCTAGAAATACTAGGGTTCAACATGAGTAAAAATATGCAAGTAGTTGCTGGTTATTTAAAAGGTCATGTGAATACACGCTTTTGTTCTGTGAAATTTTAATGGCATAAATTTATAATATGTAAGAGTTTTAAAGAATTATATGGACTATTTTTAAAAAATATAAAACACTGGCCCTGGCTATAGAGTTAAATTCATAAGAGTTAATAAGAAATATAGGCTACTAGGAAGGGTTTTATTTAACTTGTTTCTAAAGCTTGGAGTTAATTCCAAGGTAGTTTTATGTAAAGGTTAAGATTTCATTTAGGGTACTAAAGCCCATAACTATAATAGCCTAGGTTAACTATTGGTTTGCAGTAACATTTATAAGGAACTTAAATATTCTAATAGTATAGTAAGCTAGGAGGGCTAAGCATGAGTTATGAACCATATAATTGCATAGATTGTGGCAGTGAATATTGTCCGTGTCATCTAGCTGAGTCAGGTAATTGTATTTTGTGCTCTCATTTAGATGGTAAGGACTTTTGTGACTGTTGTAATTGGAACGGAGTTTGCATCTATCAAGAGTTTGTTCAAAATAATTTCAAGGCGAAGGCAGGAAGAAAGTATCAATGCTGTAAAATCCTTAGTAAAGAAAAAATAGAAGACAAAATGTTAACTTTTAAAATAAAGGTTAGTGACAAGTTGATAAGTGATTTAGTAAATCCAGGTTCCTTTGTATTTGTAAGAAGACCAGATTGTGGATCTACCTTCGATACTCCTATATGCGTTATGAACTGTGATACCGCAGAGGAAACTATTACCCTAACTATGGAGATAAAAGGGGTAAAAACTAAGACCTTAGATGAATTAGAGGTTGGACAAAATATATTTGTGAAAGGTCCATTTTGGAACGGAATATTAGGACTTAAAGCCCTTTTAGAAACAAAGAACAAGGTTTGTTTACTTATTGCAAGGGGAATAGGTCAAGCTCCTATGGTACCAGTAATCGAAAGATTAAAACAAAATGGTAATGAAATAATAGTGATTGTTGATAAAAAGCCCTTTGAGAATATTTTTATTCAGGATATCTTGAAGCACAACGATTGTCAGGTATTAGAATGTAATACTTTACTTCAAGGTGGAATTTTAAGCCAGGAGTGTAGAAAACTTCTTTGGGAAATTATTTCAACTAAAGATATATCACTAGTTCACTGTGATGGAGCAGATATTCTTAATTATCAAGTAATGAAAATTGTAGAATCACTAAATAAAAAAATTCACTTTTCTTGCTGTAACAATGAGAAAATGTGCTGTGGTGAAGGAGTATGTGGGTGCTGCACAATTATGAACAATGATGAAAAGTTAAGAAGACTTTGTAAGATGCAAACTGACCCTAAATATGTATTTGAAGGGAGGCGACTATTTTGAAGGTAGTAGTAATTGGTGGAGGATGGGCTGGTTGTGGTGCAGCCATAACAGCTAGAAAAGCAGGGGCCGAAGTGATATTACTAGAAAAGACTGACTTATTACTTGGTGTAGGAAATGTAGGCGGAATCATGAGAAATAACGGTAGATACACTGCAGCTGAAGAACTTATAGCTCTTGGAGCAGGAGATTTAATAAATATTACAGATGCCACTACAAGACATAAAAATGTAGATTTTCCTGGACACGAACATGCTCGCCATGTAGTATTGATGCATTTATCCTAACCTATGCTAGGACTACTGTTTAGCCCCAGCGTAGGTTATATCTATTTTATTAGTATTACCATCCCAGGTTATTTTGGTTATTATGGTTTCGAGTAGTCTTCGCTTGTTATTTATATCGGGTATTTTATCGTAGTATTTTAGAAATTCGTCTAGAGCATTGGTTACTAGCTCTATGTTATTCTTTTGGGTTTCTCTTATTTGTTTCTCTATTTCTTTTTCCGATAGTTTAGTTTTTAGGGTTGATATATCCTTCGATAGTTCGTTTACTTTGTTCATTATAAATTCTGCAGCTGGACCAGTTGCGTTTGCGAGCTGCTCTAAGAGGTTACTCATTTGCTTTGTTTTTTGGTCTAGGTCAATTTGTATCTTTTGAGAGATATCTTCTTTTTTATTATCCTTCTTTAAATTCTTCATGTGTTCCCGTATTTTTTGCTTGCTGCTTGATTTTATATCATTTATCACTGCATTTTCTAGTAATTCACCTTTAACATTTGGGTTATCGCATCTAGTTTTGCCACTATGAGCTTTCATAGTACAGGTATAGTAATAGATTTTTGTTCCATCTTTTCTAGGTCTGTTGTAGACGATTCTCATAGGGGAGCCACAGTGAGCACATTTTAGCACACCAGTAAGTAGTGCTTTTTTAGATGTTCCCAGTCTTGGATTATCTTTTAATTTATTTTTATCTAGTGCCATTTGAACTTTCACCCAATCTGAGCCTTCAATGACTCCTTCATGTTTAGCAACGGCAGCTATCCAATCCTTTGTATCTCTTGTGGTGCCTTTAACATCTTTTTTATTGTAAGTTAAAATTCCAAAGCCATTGGGTTCACCGAGTACAAGCATTCCTAAGTCGCTGAGATAATCAAATACTTCCTCAGTAGATTTAACATAAACAGGGTTCCTTAGGATATCATTTATGCTCATGGAATGAAGTTGACCACCATTTTTACCTTTTATATAGTGCTCCAAGCAATACTGAAGAACTTTATGGATTGAAAAGTTCTCTAGATATAAGTTAAAGATGAGTCTCACCGTTTTGAGTTCTTTTTCATTGGGGATAAGAACAGTTAAGAATTTTTCATTAAGTTCATGGTCTAGGTAAGATACTCTTTCAGAATCAAAACCAAGAGGTAATTGGCCACCCAACCAACGACCGCCTTTTGCCAGCTCTAGCATGTTATCTCTAATTCTTTCAGCTATAGTTTCACGCTCAAGTTGGGCAAATACTGAGGCTATGTAAATCATAGCTCTACCCATGGGGGTTGATGTGTCAAATTGTTCCTTTATGCTTACAAAGTCAATGTTATATTTTTGTAAGGTTTCAAGGGTAGTAGAGAAGTCCGCTACATTTCTACTTATACGATCTAATCTATAACATATAAGTACATTGAATTTTTTAGACTTGGCATCTCTAAGAAGCTTTTGAAACATAGGCCTGTTAGTGTTACCGCCACTAAATCCTTCATCTTGGTAAATTGTAAAATCATCTAAACCTGGAAAGTGGCTTTTAGCATACTCCTTACATAATTGAATTTGATTTTCAATGGATTCTCCTGTATCCGTTAGCCGTGATTTCCTTGAATATATTGCTGCTTTCATAATCCACCTCATTTTTTAAATAGAATTAACTGGTCAAAAATATGCTTTCCATAATTTACGACATTTAACCAGAGTAATGGTTATTCAAAATTACCTTATAATGTAGAAGCCCTATTGAAAGTTACATATAGAAAAGCTCAATGTATGCTTATCTTGAAATTTAACATATAATTGTGCAATTAGAGCTATTAATCAAAATACTGCATTTCATCTAAAATTTTAAGTCTTATATATTTATTTTATGTAGGAGTGCTTGTCTATATTTTTAAGTAAGAAATTTGGTTATTAAGTCTTTAGCTCTAGTGGGAAGTAAAAGTTCGTTGATGTTATCTTTAGTTATGTTGTTATGAAGTGTAAAAATGTATGCAGCAAATAAATCAGCTTCATACTCTTCTTTTCTGCATTTAGTAGAAGGGCAGTTAAGGAGCATCTCGCCTTTATGGTTTAGAACGCAGTGACCAAGTTCATGATATAGTGTAAATTGCTTTTCATAGCCTTCTAAATCTTCATTAACTGCCATAATTCGCTTCTTCTCTGAAATAAATGTGTAAAAACCTTTAATGTTTTCACTAAGTGATTCATATTCAAAGGTTAGATTTTTTCTACTTTTTATAAGTTCTTCAGCATCAGTAGTTCCTTGCTGTCTTATTAGTTTATTGACCACATTTTTTATATAATTCTCAATATACAAGATAGCATCCCCTTTAACCCTTTGCTTATTTATCTTTATATTTTTTGGGAGTATATTTTTCTTTATTTTTCTTAGCCATTGTTTCAAGTAGATTTCTTGTGCTAATTAGTAATACTTCATAGTCCTTTTCACTAAGATACTCTTTGTTCTTTGAAAGAGACAGTTTTAAGTCATCAATCATCTTATTAGCATCCTTATCTAACTCTTCGGATTCCTTTGAAGTTAATGAGCTTGGGTTAGATTTTTTTTGAACTGTTCTAACATCGGTTCTTCCAAGAAGATAATCTACTGAAACTTGAAAAAAATTAGCACATTTATGTGTAAACTCATTCTTAGGTTCTCTAAGATTATTTTCATATCTACTTAAGGTTGCTTTAGTTGTCCCTAGTATTTCTGCCAATTTATCTAAAGTAAGATTTTTTTCGTTTCTGACTAATTTTAATCGTTCACCGAAAGTTGCCATAACTACACCTCCATATTAATAATTATAAAACAAGTTACCAAAAAGAAAACTTTAGTTACCAAAAATGCAATAAAATTTTCAAAAACAGTTGACTTGTTACCAAAAGTATAATAAAATAAAGTTACCAAATAGATAACAAAATACTTAAGTAACAATTCTAGCTAATAATAGCTGAGGATAAACTACTATATAACACTGAAGTTTAATAACTTGTAATTAGTTTAACCAAAGACTAAAGAAAGTTATAAGGAGCTAAAGAGAGTGTAAAAACATTGTGGTTTTTGTGAGAGAATTTTAACTTGTTCATTATAAATGAAATCTATATTCATAATGAATAAGGAAACTAGGTGAGGAACCATCCCTAAATTAAGTTTTAATTCTGGCTCATTAGACTAAGAAGTTGCTGAAAGTAACATAAAAAATATCATTTTAAAATTATTGCCAAAAGGTCTTTATAGATCTTGAAAGCAGTATTAAGGCCTTAGGGTTACTACTCTTACATTAATAAAAGTAAAAAACTTTTAATTTTTAATATAAAGAAGAAAGGGGGTGATGGAGTGAAAAATCCTAACTTTAGTCTTAAATCTTTAAGAGTGAAGCACCAGTATACTCAACAATATGTAGCAAAGATACTAGAAATAGCTGAGACCACTTATAACAGAAAAGAAAATGGAGTTACAGACTTTACTGTTGCTGAAGCAGAAAAACTTGCTAGGCTTTTTAAGGTATCACCAATGGATATTTTTTTTAACAACTAAGTTACCAAATAGATAACTAGTCTGTTTTATAGTTTAGCCAAGTTTCTTATTTTTATAAGGAAGGAGATTAAAATTTTCACTGGGTTACTTATTTTTTAAAATGTTGTGCTTATATGGAGGAGATATTGGGAGTTACTATGCTGAGGGTTTTATATTTTTGAAAGTAAAAAGTTTTTAAAGGGGGTAAGAAGGGTGAATAAAATAGAATCCTTTGATAATAAGGAGTTTGGGGAAATAAAAGTAATTATGAGAGAGGGAGAGCCGTGGTTTGTAGCTAAGGAAGTGGCAGAGATATTAAGTTACCAAAACACTCAAACCATGACAAGAAGGTTAGATGAAGATGAAAAGGATATGCAAATTTTGCATACCCTTGGTGGAAATCAAGAAATGACAGTTATAAATGAAAGTGGTTTATATAATGCAATAATTGGTTCCAAGCGCGTTGCAGCTAAAAGATTTAAAAAATGGGTTACCTCAGAGGTGTTACCAAGTATACGAAAACATGGACTTTACGCAACTGATGAACTTCTTGAGAATCCAGACCTTCTTATTTCTGTGGCTACAAAGCTTAAAGAAGAGAGAATAGCAAGACTGCTTGCAGAAAAGAAACTTGATAGTTTAAAGCCTAAAGTGGAAGCTTATGACACCATGCTTAGTGCTGGTAATTCTCAAACCATGTCAGAGGTTGCTAAGATTTTAGGAATTGGCAGAAATAAGTTGTTTGCTTTTTTAAGAGGTAAGAAAGTTTTAAGAAATAACAATGAGCCTTATCAACTTCATATTGATGCAGAAAGATTTGAAGTAAGGGAAGTAACAATAATTCATAGTGATTGGATTGAAAATAGAGCTCAAACCTTAGTTACACCTAAAGGAATTGATTACATCTATAAGCTTTTAAATAAGGGAGCTTTGGATGAAATAGCTGTAACTAAAAGTTAAGAGCTTTCATATTATGAAGGGAAGTAACAAAAAGGAGAGATCAGAGTGAGGGCAAAATCAAAGGAAATTACTGTGGTATCTCATTATCCAGAGGATATGGAAGCTTACTATGAATTACTAGCTGAGGCATCAGCAAGAGCATTACTGGTTTCTTTAACGGAAGAGGAAATTGCTGCAATTTTAGATGATTCGGAGTCAGAAGAATAGCTTACTAGAGGTTTTTATAAAGAAGGTTTAACAAAGGATGTAAAGTGAGAAATCTTATTTTTTTAAGGCTTTTTCTAAAAAAGAGCCATAAGTGTCCAATATATACTATGCTGCTACTTTAAAGAAAATGACTAAAATAGAAATTTTATTTCTAAGTGATTAAGGAAGTTATTTTCATTATTCAGGGTGAGGGTAAATTTAAGATGATAATGCAATTTGAAAGTTTTTAGGCTAGTTGTTATAAAAGGAAACTAAAAATAAGGTGATAATATCACTTTTAACACAAAAGCATAGAAGTTTGATTATTTAATATATAACTAAAAAATACAAAAGGAAGTGTTTAGTTTGTTTAACCCAAAAGAAATAGTAGAGGAACTTAAGTATATTACAAACCATCACAAGAACAAGATTTTTGATGCGGATAATCCAGAGTTTTATATTAGCGAGATTTATTGGTGTGATATTGATGGGTGTTTTAAGTTTAAAACACAGTGGGAGGATTAATTATGGATTGTGTAGTCTTTGCTAAAACAGGGGAAATGGAAAGAGAGCAGTGGCTTCAGGTTAGGAAAAATGGTATTGGGGGAAGTGATATACCTGCAATATGTGGGCTTAATAAGTATAAGTCTCCAGTGGATATTTACTTAGATAAAATTGGTGCCTTAGAGCAACCAGATGTGCAAAGTGAAGCAGCTTACTTTGGTAGCTTATTTGAAGATACTGTAGCTAAAGAGTTTGAAAAAAGAATAGGAAAGAAGGTGAGGAAGAGAAATGCTCTGCTTCAACATAAGGATTACCCTTTTATGCTAGCCAATGTGGATCGTTTAGTTATAGGGGAAAGAGCGGGGCTTGAATGCAAGACTGCTAGTGAATATAAGTTAAAGCATTGGGAAGAGGATAAGGTGCCACAGGAGTATATACTTCAATGCCAGTGGTATATGGCAGTAACAGGGCTTTCTAGATGGTATATTGCAGTGATAATTGGGGGCAATAAATTTATAACTAAAGAGATACACAGGGATGAAGAGATTATAGATTATCTCATAGAAATAGGGAGAAACTTTTGGGAAAATCATGTGATGAAAAATGTACCTCCACCTGTGGATGGAAGTGATGCTTGTACAGAGCTATTAAATAGCCTTTATCCAAGAAGCATAGAGGGAGCAGAAATTTCTCTAGATGAAGAAGCTTATAACCTAATAAGTAAAAGAGAACAATTAAAGTGCTTAAGTAAAGAGTTAGAAACTCAAATTAGTCAATGTGAAAACAAGATAAAAGATATGCTGAAAGACAATGAAATAGGGGTTGTGAAGGACAGAAAAGTTATATGGAAGTCTTGTGTTAGAACTTCAGTAGATAGCAAGGTTCTAAAGTCAAAATACCCAGAGATTTATGAGGAATGCATTAAAACTTCAAGTTATAGAAAATTCGATATTAAGGAGGAAAAATAATTATGACTACAAAAGCTAATGTAACATCAGTGAAAAATGCATTGAAGGAGCAAATACAAGTACAACAGGTGGCAGCTCAAACAGATACATCCTTTCAAGGAGTTTTAACAAAACAATTGCAGCATCAGTTTAAAGCAATTCAAAGTTTGGTACCAAAGCATGTAACTCCAGAAAGACTTTGCAGAATAGGGATTAATGCAGCAAGTAGAAATCCACAGCTTATGAATTGTACTCCTGAAACCATTGTTGGAGCCATAGTGAATTGTGCAACCTTAGGACTTGAGCCAAACTTGTTAGGTCATGCTTATATAGTGCCTTTTTATAATAATAAAACTGGAAAGATGGAAGCTCAATTTCAAGTAGGTTACAAGGGAGCCTTAGATTTAATTAGAAGAACTGGAGCAGTGTCTACTTTAAGTGCCCATGAAGTTTATGGACCTAGGTCAATATTTTGGACACAATATTTTTATTAATTAGCTGCTCTAGCTAAATCTTCTTTCATTTGAGGTGTAATGTACCCAATAGAGCCATGAATTCTCTTTCTGTTATACCATCCTTCAATAAATTTGAACATTGCCAATTTAGCACTATCAAAATCATAGTACCTTACGTTGTTTACTTCTTCTTTTTTTAACACGGAGTGAAAGGATTCAATACATGCATTATCATAGGGACATCCTTTCATACTGTATGATGGGCGTATATTATATTCTCTTAGACGTTTTGTAAACTCAACACTTGTATATTGAGTTCCTAAGTCTGAGTGAAATATAACTTGCCGATCAGGCAACTGTGTTCTATATGCATTATCTATAGCAGCTAGTACTATCTGATTATCCATAGACTTTGAAAAAGAGTAGCCTATTATTTTTCTTGAGTGTAAGTCCATAACTGAAGCTAAGTAGCACCATCCATGCTTTAATGTATGGATATATGTTATATCTCCAACCCATTTTTCATTTATAGTTTCAGTTTTAAAGTTTCTTTGAATAATATTTTTGCGTTGATATATTTCGCTATCGCTACGGTAAGGTTTAAATTTTTTGCATACAATAGATCTTATACCTAGCTTTTTCATAAGTCTTTGAACGCGCTTAATGCTTATGCTAACGCCATTATTAAGAAGGACTCTGTGGATTTTGGGCGCTCCATAACGTTTATTACTGTCTTCATATATAGAAAGTATCTGTTCTTCATAGCTTTTATTTTCTAGTGATCTATTAGACTGACTTAAATCATGTGCTTTATAGTAGGTGCTCCTTGGAATATTGAGTACTCTGCACATCATTATAATGGGGTATTTTGACTTGTTATCGTCTATGAATTGAATTATAGATTTTGATCCTTTGAGAATATGGCGATAGCTTTTTTTAATATTTCATTCTCCATTGAGATTCTCTCATTTTCTTTTTTTAGTCTTAGAATCTCATCCTTATCTGCATCTATACTTGTTTCTTTATCTTTAACCTTAGTCTCTTTTGGTACTTTAATTATAGGTTTCTCAGATACCTTGGCTTTTGGTTGAAGTTTATTTACCCAATTATTAACTGTTACATAAGTTACGCCATATTCTTCGCATATTTCTTTGATAGGTTTTCCAGTATTGTAGACTTCAACAATCATTTTTTTGAAATCATCGGTATACCTTTTACCTGTAACTCGCATGTGGACACTCCCTTTCACATATATTAATCTTAATATTTTATATCTGAATGTGTCCACAAAATTATACTAACACCACCATAAGTATTCTTAAGAATATATATTTTTATATTTAAAAAAACATATATTTTCATAGGAAAATACACTACTTAAGCATATATACTTATTGAAGATTCATGAGCTGAAGCTTTGTAAGTCAGCAAGTTCAAAGGTTTAAGGGATAAATAATTAAAGAGCTTAAATCCTAAGAGTAGATTAAGAGCGCATGAATTTATTCAGTAAATATAATGAATGAGGTGTTAATGTGATTGAAGATAAGATTTTAGTATCCAGTGATGAAGGGCAAAGTTTTGACAAGATGCAGATAGCTCTTGCTATTAGGAACTCAACTTATGAAGATAATTTAAGTTGTTTTTTATTAAAGAATGGGGTACTAAAGAGCTGTGAAAAGTGTAGCTTGCAATTTTTCTGTGAGAAACTAGAGGAACTAGCAGAGGAATATATAACTATGACTTCTACTGTGGTGAATACTTTTAGTTTTAAATAAAATAAGAGTGTAAAAGAATCTCATAATATTTAATTTAACAGGGCAGCCACTAAGAAAAGTATACAAGGAGCTAGGATGCTCTGGAGTAATTTTCTCAGTGGCTTATTTTTAGGTGTCTTAAAATATAAACTCAACCAATAGGTAGATAATTTCCAGCTAAAGCTCTGAACTCATTCAAGTATTAGTTGGAATTTGACATTGATTTTAATTTTATTGTAGCAGTGAAAAAATAGGTATATTATTACAGTTGTTATATGATAAAATGGTACTAATAGAGAAATGCAGAAGATTTTATTTAGGTCAAACTAGTAAAAGTTTGCGAATTGAAGATTATTTATATTTTAAAGTTATTGAAGTTAATAATTAAGTTAAAAATCAAAATTTTAAATTGGAGGTGCGCACTATGAAAAAGAAAGAAGATTTTTATGAAGAATCATGGACTGGTCCATGTGCAGATTGTAATGGTACTGGAATAGTCGAATGCGATGTATGTGAGGGAGAGGGTGAATATAATTCTGAAGTATGCACGGCTTGCAACGGTGATGGTGGAAAGAAATGTCCAGATTGCGGCGGTTCAGGTAAAGCCACATATCACATGGGGCAAAAAATATAATTCATGGTGGAATTATTGATTAACACACAGTATAAGCATTTTCAGTAGCAAAACTACTGCGTAACATTCTTAAGAAGCTGCTTAATTATAGTATTTGAATGTTTTTAAATTTAATATCCTTACTAAAAGATAAGGCCACTAAGAAAACATAAAGGAGCTATATGCTCTGGCGTAATTTTCTCAGTGGCTTATTCTCATTCCTCATAAAATCCAAACTCACCTAATCTGTAGACTATTTGGGATTAAAGCTTTCTCTACGTTCAAGTCTTAATCCTAAATAGTCCTTTAATTTATAATCCAAGTTGAAGTAAATACTTCCAAGGGTTTTATAAATCATTACAAAGGTGATTTTTTCAGAGAAATCCTTATCCTGCAATTTAATGAATTCTTTATAGATTTAATTATGGATGGAATAGGTAATATGGAATTTAAGGAAAACATGAATTAGCTGTTTATAAGAAAATACACAATACCAAAGTATATTTAGCCTTATCTTCCTTTCCACTAGGTTTCATTCCAGCTATGGCTAAAAATACTTTGAAACTAAAAGGAGATTTTAGACAAGCTGTTCAACTTAGAACTTAATAGCATTTAGAATCCAATATATACGTTCAAAAGCTTGTCTAAAATTAATTATTCCAAAAGCTACAAAGAACTTAAAGGTCCTTTGAAACTCCATGTCTCCATGCATTTATGTGCTTCTTTATAACCATCTTTCTATATATTAAGGATTACTAATCACCTGGAGAAACCCAATAACACCACCAGATATTTTTCACTCCGCCCACCCACCCCTATGAAAAATACCGACTGATGATTATTATAGGCCTTCTTAAATTTTCATATCTAAGAATAAGAAACTACAATGTTAGAAATAGCTAATAGTCGTTCACACCAATAAGTCCTTATAAAATAAAAAGAAGGTACCGAAGTACCTTCTAACTAAAACTGATCATATATAGTTTTATTTGTTTCAACTACTGCTGCAGATTCTTTCTTGGTAAGCTCGCCATTCTTGCCACTGAAGAGTTTGGAAGCTATAACTGCATCCATGGCTATTGCAATTTCATCCTGAGTTACAGGATCCTTAATATTCTTTAATATAAGATTAGACTTCTCACCACGAGGGTCAGAGAAGGTCATAACTAAATCCTTGGCCATAATAATTCCTCCTTATCTTATAATTTTTCTAGAACTTTCAATGGATAAATTACTTTTAAACTAAAAACTCTCAACTATACTGAAATCATCAGTTTTTCTCACTTCATGCAATGGGTAGGCTAATAGAGTTTCCATTGATTTTGACAAATTATTAATAGCTTCATCAGTTGCTGACTTATTAATTCTAGAGAACTTTTGAGAAGCAAATATATCTGATCCTTTCTGGTCTACTCCAATCTTGTAAGTTAAAACAAAGGCTGATGATTTTTTAATTGAACTAACTGCCATACTAACAACTCCTTTCATATATTAAATATGCCTATAGGAGATATTTTTATGGGGCTTATTATTAACAATTTATTAATAATTTATTAATAATTGCATTAAATATTAAGTTCAGAAACTAATTTTGCATTGGACAAATTGACTAACGCAAAATTAGTAATCTAATTCTAGTACCATTTTTGCACGCGACAAATTGACCTGTGTAAATTTCTTAGTATAAGTGCATCATGTAAAATCAAAGTATATATAGAGCTGCCTTTCACTACAGTTCCTTTCATTCCAGGAAGCTCTAAACATACTTTGATAAAGTCTAATAGGAAGATAATGTAAAGCTAAAACTTTCGCTATGCTGCAGTATTAGCTTTACATTATCCCTAAAAAATCAAATCATGAATTACAAACTTTCATCATTACTTAAATGACAGTAATAGAGATTGGAACAATAATAAAATGGTACTAAATGAAAATTTAACGGCAATACAGATTTAAACATTTATAGTAACATACTAATTAAAGTAACTAGTAAAGAATCCTAAAATAAGAAGATTCTATTAGCTGTAAGAGTGGAATGTACATTAATAGTTAGCATTTCTACAACCCTTTTTACTTGGGCACCAATTCCATCACCCAAAAAAGGACAGGTCATCAGTAACAGTTTCTAAGGCTCTAAAGGTCTTTCACTTCTTCAAGCCCTTTATAACCTAAGAAACTGCAAACATTAGACTAGTCCTTTCTTCGGGTACCCGATGGGGTGCATTAATCATAAAATTTGAACTTTAATAAAATATCTTTAGCATTTCAATTTGAAGATAAGAGACATAATCTTTGAACTTAAGTCCACGGGAGAATATAAAAGTATATTTAGCCCTGCCTTGACCTCCATTCCGCTTCGCTTCATGTCACTTCAGTCAGAACTAAGAATACTTATATATCTCAAAAGGAAATTTTAGACAAGCTGTTCAGCTAGGGGGACTTAAAATAAGAAAATCAATAAAAGTAGCTCAAAAGCTTGTCTAAAATATTTTATAAATTTCATTGAATAGATACATCTAGCAACAAATTTTTACATTACAAAACCTTTTCGATATCTTTCGTTCCTCCCACCCAACCCCCTTCGAAAGTCACCGAAAAGGGGACTACATTTTCTTGGCTCGATATTTTTCGAACCACCCACCTAAGCCCCTACGAAAAATAACGACCCGGGGTAATAAAAAAGTCTTTGAATAGGCTGGACAATGATTGACTTAATAAAAGATACATAAAATCAATAGAAGGACTATTAGATTTTAAATGGTCTTTTGAAAATATTGGAACTACACTTGAGTTTAAAGTATAATAGTAGCAAATCATTAGAACTATAGGGTCAGTATTTGACATGCAAAGTTGAAGGGAACGTAATCATGGACAAGAATTTTACAGTTTCTATATTTATAGTATATAAAGATAAAGTATTATTATATTTACATAAAAAGGCTAAAAAAATACTTCCTTTGGGGGCATATCGAATAGAATGAATTGCCTGAAAAGGCATGTATTAGAGAAGCACTAGAAGAAGCAGGCTTAAAAATAAACCTATACAATCCAATAAATAATCAACTAAAAGTTCATGCGAATTGGTAGGGGAAGAGTTGTTAACTAATCCCATGCATACAATCTACGCTGAAGTAAATCATGAACATTATCATATAGACTTAGTTTTTAAGCAACTACAAAAATCCTTTAATGCAATACCAGGGTGTGAAGAGTCTAATTTGCTTAAGTGGTATAATAAAGAAGATTAAAAAAATGCCTATGACATTCAAGGTAACATTTTGACAATGGCTAGTGAAGCGTTAGAATTATTAGGTGAAAGCTAGAATTGTGAGTAACTAAAGAACTTTATAATAGCTTTGTTATCATAAAGATAAATAGGAAGTTAACTGTAAAAATATAAATGAAATCCGAGAGCAGTATCTCGGATTTTCATAATTTTCTCTACAAATTATGCAGGATAACAACTATATGTAGAATTAAGATTTATTTAAGGAACTAATAGGAAATAGGTTATTATAGCTATAATGGGAATTAGATGGCCGGGGGAATCTTAAATTTTAAGTAATTTATAATATTGCAATATAAAACATGTAAGAGTAGAAAGTTTGAATTGCTAGTAATATAATGTTCATAGGATGTTTGCGTTAAAGTAACTAACAAATTTTAGATGGGATGGTAAGGAAATATGGAAAAGTGTATTATTTTAGGGAATGAATTTGTGTTAAGACAAGCAAAGAAGTTTGAATTAATGGATGGACTTGGGTGTGCAGAAGAAGATGTTGAAAGTGAGGTAGAAGAATATCCAAAAGTGGAATTGGTATATGCAGAGATTTGCTCCGGAATAGGAGGAGAAGAAATACAATTAACTAAAAACCCAGGAATATATTCTATTTTAGGTGAAGATGAACTAGTTGCCATATCAGGAAGACTTAGCGTGCATGGAGAAATATATGAAATCAGCGTTTTTGAAAAAAGTTATGGTGAAGTAAATGATATTAAAACAATAGAGATTGAACTGAATAAAGAACATGAAATCGATGTGTTTGATGAAGGTTTTTATGATATAAAAATTAAAATAAAGGAATGTATTAAAGACTATTATAAAGAAGTGTACTTTATTGAGGATACCCAAAATGAAAAGATATGTATTGAACTGTATAAGATGGTTTACAATAATGAGAATAAATTTAGAAGTATAATAAATAAATACATGGTTATCACATTTGGTGCTAATTGGTTTGATAAAATAATTGATAAAGCTTATAAGGATTCTGTTTTAAATCTAAATAAGTGGTATAGAGAACAGCGAGGAGCAGAATTTAAAAATGTTAAGGGTGAATTGTATAACTTGCTGATTGATGATTTAATTGAGATGTTGAGAGAGAGTCAAATAGATGGGGTAGCTATTAGCGAGAGAAAAAAATATAACGAATTTTTGAATTCATTTGGTTCGGACTCTAGGTTGAAGCGAATATTAGAAGGAGTAGATATAAATACAGAAACTGTTTGGGACGTAAGTTTTAGGAAGTATATAGATGAAAATTTCTATCAAAGCTGGAATGAGTACAAAAATATGAGGAATATGGTTGCTCATAATAAATTGATATGTAGAAATGTAAAAAATAAGATAATTGAGCATAGTTTGCAAATTTCAACAAAACTTAATGAACTTAGTCAACTTTTAGAACGAATATATAAGAATAATGAAAGGGCGTATGTAAAAGAGGTATATGCTCAAATAAACGAAGATTTTTATATAGAAGAAGCAGGTGGAGATAAATTACCAGATGAAGAAAATGTGCTTCTTGGCATAGAAGAAAATGATTGTTATGCTAACATGATGAATGAGATTGATGAAAAGTTAGTTGAACAAAAAAATAAATGGGAGGAAATTTCTTGGCAATTAGAACAAGTTGTAGGATATTATGAGGACGAAGATAATACTATTGAAAAATCAAAACTTTATAATCTTTATTTAATACTTGAAAAGTTTAGGGTGGAAGAAGATGACTTTAAAAGAGTATGTGTGAGTGAAATTAATGCGCAATGCGTTTTAAATAGATTTGTACCTGAAGTGATAGAAAACCTATATAAATTAATTGAGAGATTAAGGGACAATAGCTATTTCAAAGTGGATTCATTTGATATTGGTAAGTTAGTTGAATATAAGGATATATATGGGGAGGAAACAAGGTTAACTAGTACTGGAATGATTTCTCCGCGCAGAGGAGAAATAGATACTATAGAACTTAATATGCACGTTGAAGATAGGTTAGTTGAAAGTGGTATTATAGAAAAACAGTATTTTGATTATTGCATTCATGAAGATCAAGGGTATGCTATGCCTGAAATAGAAGATTATTTAGACGTTAAAGTAGATAATTTGAGTAGTGAAATACTAAATAAGTTTGAAGAGGAAATACAGGTATTAGACGAGGTGATTCAAATTCTTGAAGGGGAATTTGCTGAGTTTTTCTAGTAATGAATAACTTTTAAGGGGGATTTTGTAGAAGGCTAATTGTAGTATGTTTATGAATATTAATGCATAGGTCTTAAAAATATAGATATAAGTAACCAATGAGTATGCTTTTTATTAAGGCGGAGTTTCCTTTCATTCATGTAACCATTAGGCTAATAATGTGAATTTAAGGTTTATTTATATAAAATATTAATTTATTGAGTTGTTTATTATTAAATTATGAAGAAAATTTATAAAAATGAAATCTACAAATCAGAAATTGAAATATAGATTTTTTATAAAGTAACAAGCTAGTGACTTTTTTCTTATTTTAAAAAATCTTGGGATTATCTGAACAAATCTAATTATTTGTCGAATTAAGAAAGGAAAAAAATATGGGATATTTACGTGAAGTAGAGAGCTTTTTTGATTCTATTCAAAATAATAGTGCAAGAAGTTTAAGCTACGATCGACTAATCAAGAGCTTTCTTCAATACATGGGCCAAGAGTATGGGTATGGTGAAGAGTGCTATCGTAAAGATTTTAATGAAGAAAATTTAGACTATAAAGATTTTAATGAATATATTTATAAATATTATATGGGTCTTAATAGAGATTTACGGGGGGAATATGAAAATGTTGAGAGAGAAGCCAAGGAGCGCATTAAATTGTACGAAGAATGCGTCAATAATCTGAGTAATAAGGTGAAATCTATTTCATCAAGCGAAAAATACACAAGGGAAAAATATAAATTTTTTCTTAATATAAATGTAGAGTTGTTGGAAAAAGCAAAGAAAGCCAGAGAAAAAGCAAATATTTTTCAGAGGGCACTAACCAATTGTCGCGAAAAACCAGGTTGGGGTTGGAGCATTTGGTCCTATGATAATACTTTTAGCGATATTCAGCAATATGTTCATATTGATTGGAAATCAAAAATCAATTTTTTAGAAGCAAGTATCAAACAAGGAAGAGAACTTACAGAAAAAAAACATTCTGATTATGAACAATATTTAATTTTATTCAAAAACTATATTAATGAGCACAATATTTTGGAAAAACTTTTATGTATCTCATCGAGAAATTATTATTTACAAAACAGGCAAGAGATTATAAAGGAAGCTATCGATCTATTTGAAGCTGGGAATTATACTCCATTTGTGTATATGCTTGTTCCTCAAATAGAAGGATTGTTTGATGTCTATAAAACTGTATTGGGAATAAATAATGAAGAAATGCATAATGGTCTTGTAGACAAATTGAACGTAATTAATGATCAACAAAGACTCTGGGGATATGTATATTATGCATTCGAGTTTCCAGTATTACGCAATAATATTGCACATGGAAACATGGTGACTATCACGGCTGAAATGGCATACGATACGCTAATGGACATTTTCTACTTATTTCACGAGATAGAATCCAATGATAGAGAATACAAAATCATTCTAGATTTTTTAGAAACATTCACATGCAAACATTTCGATAAAGACAATGCTTATGTATTAAAGTATTTTAGTAGTGATTTGCAATGTGAAGAAAACTTAAGATGGTTAGAGAAATGTTTAGACGGAAACTATGATAGTATGCTAGCATGGTATAACCATGCAGATACTTTGAATAATCTCAAAGAACTTTTCAAATCTGATAAATTTAGAATTTCAATATATGATTATGAGCCTCTTGAAACAAGTGGTGAAGAAGAGTTAGAAGGAAAACAATATAGCAGTATAAGAATCAACAGAGAATTGGAGAATTATATTCCTCTTTTAAATCTTTTAAAAAACTATATAAATTTTCCTCAAAGATGGATGTCTGATGTCGAGCAAAGGATTCATGATATTAGTGAGAAAGATAAAGAGAGTGATCAATTAATAAGTAATTTGGGCTTGTAGAAAAGTATTCCAATTTGAGTTGTTAAATTGATTATAGCTAGCATAACAGGAGGCTCCACAAATTCCAATTTGTCTCAGAAATCAAGAATCGTAATTTGTTTTATAGTTTTCTCATAATGTTAATGAGCAATTATATAAATTATTTAAAGCATGTTAGCTTTAAAGAACTAACATGCTTTTTAAAGAAAAAAGTTATTCTTTAATGCATCTAAGTTTATATTTTTTCATATTAAAAATTAGTTATATAATACAATTTTCTTTAGTAATGGTCTCCTTTAATTTACTTAGCACAGTATTTTTCATATTAGTAGCTTTTACATAAGAAATACCTTTCAAGTCAGAATACAGTTTTAGTGAATGCGTTTTAAAATATACAAACTCTATAAGTTCTAGTTCATCTCTATTTAGATTTTTAAGCGCTACTTTTAATTTTTTATTAAGGGCAGATTTATATATTTCATCTTCAACAAAGTCCATATCATAGGATAGGACATGCTCTAAGTTGTCATTCAAAATTAAGGTCTTAGGACCTTCTCTATTATCTCTTCTTATAGAAATTCTAATTAAATTATTTATGGAATTCTTTATGGCATTGGTGGCATAGGCTACAAATCTATGTTTTTCGGGGGAGTATACTTTTACACATTTAAACAGGGTTTGGTAGCATTCATTTTTCAGGTCTTCAAATTCAAAGCCGTTGACATGGGATTTTTTACATAGGTTTAATATAAAGGGCTTAAATTCCTTTGCAAGTTCTTCTTTGGCTTTTTCGTTACCAACTTTTGAAAGTAGCACTAAGTTCTCAATTTTTGAAAAGTTCATTTTGATTCTCCTCTCAACATGAAATTTATGCTCTAGTGGCATATATCTTTTCAGAGGAGGTTGATAGTATGAGTAGCACAATAACATTAGCTATAGATATAGGCCATAATGCTCCTTATGATATTGGAGCAATGGGGATAGAGAGTGAGGATAAGTTAAATCTTGAAGTGGGTTCAAGACTTATTAGAAAATGTATCATAGCCGGAATAAGAGTTGTAGATTGCATGGCTAAAGGTGTCACTAGTCATGGAGAGTCATTAAGAAAGAGAGTTTTAGCAGCTAATAGTGAGGATGCAGACTATTTTATATCCATTCATCACAATGCTTGCCCAGGGGGATATGGTACTGAGGTACTTTGCTATCCAGAGGAAAGAGCTGAAAACTTCGCGAAGGCTATTCTACCTGAGATTGTGGAACTTGGCTTTAGAAATAGGGGAGTTAAGCATAGACCAGATTTATATGTGCTTAAGAAAACCAAAATGCCTGCAATATTAGTTGAATGTGCCTTTTGTGATAGTGAAATTGATATGAAAAACTATAATACAGAAGCCATGGCTGAAGCAATTTTTAGGGGGATTTGCAAGTTCTTCAATATTAGTATGGAATATAAAGAAGAGAATCCTAAGCAACAAGTTATTGATAACAGTATTTATCACACAGTAGTTTCTGGAGACACCCTATGGGCATTAACTAGAAAATATGGAGTTACCCTTTGTAGCATTATAGAATTAAACAATATTAAGAATGTAGACCTCATCTATCCAGGGCAAAAGCTAAGAATAAAATAATATATGGTACTTTATTGTAAGTAGCAAATGGTAAGTTTCGATTATGTAGTAATAAGCATTAATTTGTTTAATGTCATGTAGAATGGTTAGGTAAGTAGTAAAACTACATTTGGTTTTTCAAATATAAAACTTCATAAAAAAGCTTTCTGTAAAGTCAATGGAGGATTGCTCTTGGGTAGAGCATATTGACTTTACAGAATTTCCCCTATAAGGTGGGTAGCAGGCGATAGAAGAAATAGTTAAATTTAAACTTTCTTCATCGCCTTGTTTATTTTATAGGGAAAAGCGCTAAGGAGGCCCTTGGACATAGGCTCCTGAAGAAATTGAAGTAGGATGCAGCTTTAATTATATGAGGATAATTATTTGGATTTCTATACTATAATTATAGAGTAAATATATGGAAAATTCAAACTAATGTTTGCATTTTTCTATGATATTTAGGTATGTTAATTTTATAAAGATGAAACTAGATATTAAGAATTAGAGTTTGCTTTAATTTATGATTTCGTGCACTTAACCACGCCTTGAGGCAAAAGGTTGTTCAAGGTGGACTTGCCCTGGGCATGTCCAAGTGGTTTTTGTAGGGGGGGATTTATAATAATGTAGGAGCTATATCAAAGAACATGGTTTAGACAAGCTTTCGTTGTGAGGATTTTTATTGGAGTGTATTAATATTGTGGTGGAGAATTTTAAAGGTGGGTTTGGTAAGAAAAGTTACAGGAGCATGGACAGCTTGTTTAAAAATTCTACTGTTGCAGGTTACATTAAATTGCACACGTTTATAATAAAGATATATTTTTATAATTCATGTATAATTTATAAAGGAATATATACTTATTTGTAGAATAATGGAATTAGAAGTAAATACTAACACAAAGTGCTATTACTTGTAATAAAATGTAACAATATGGCTAAGCAGATAAATTATTTTTAAAAAATTATTGAATTAAGTTAAGTTTTAATATTAAATAGGAGAGATAAAATTAATGATGAATATAGAACTAACAAAATATATTAATAAATATAAAAAAAGGATTATGTATTTTAAAAATTTTAGAAATAAATTTATTAAATTAACAAGGAGAATAATATTTAATTTTAGGAAAAAAAATATAAATACATATTATTCTGATTTATTACCCAAAGATGAAGTAAAAGGAGTTGAGGCATATCATGAAGCACTAGACTGGGCAATTAAAAAGAATAAAAAAATTAAAAATATTGCTATATCTGGTCCATATGGTGCCGGTAAAAGTACTATAATTGAGAGTTATGTTAAAAAAGCGAAGATTAAAAGTAATAAATTATTAAGAATTTCATTAGCTACTTTTCAGCCTATAGATAAAGATGATCTTGAAAAGAAAAAGCTTATAGAAAAAAGCATTCTGGAACAGATGATTTACAAAGTTGATGGAAAGAAAACACCATTTTCAAGATTTAAAAAGATAAGTAAAATATCAATAAGTACTGTTTGGTTTAGTATGGTAGTAATAGGATTATTAATGCTGAGCAAATGGATGCTTATGAATAAGAGTATTATTTCAACAACTCAAGAGTATTTATCTAATCTTAAGATTGACGATGTTTTTTCATTACTAAAAGGTAGCTGGTTACTAGTTACTACTTATGTGACTTTTGGAGTTTCGCTGATTATTGTACTATATTATTTGATGAATTATATACTTAAAAGTATAAAAATTTCTAAGATTAAATTTACTAAAGTTGAGATAGAGGTAGGAAAAGAACCTAATGAATCTATTTATAACAAATATTTAGATGAATTACTATACTTTTTTGAGGAAACAAAATATCAAATTGTAATATTTGAGGATATTGATAGATTTGATAATTCAGATATTTTTATGAATTTAAGAGAAGTAAACAGTTTTATAAATAACTACGAAAAAATTCGAAGAAGAGTAATATTTTTATATGCAATTAAGGATGATATGTTCTGTGACAGAGATCGTACAAAGTTTTTTGATTTTATAATACCAGTTATCCCATTCGTAGATGCTTATAACTCAAGGCAGGTGGTTTTAAATGCGTTTGATAAAATATTTACCTTAGATATTAGAAAGCCATCTGAAAGATTAATCAAGGATATTACTATATTTTTAGATGATATGAGAATGTTAACTAATATAATAAATGAATATATAGTTTACTATAAACAAACAAGTCCTTTACTGGATCCAGACAAATTATTTTCGATTATTGTATACAAAAATACATTTCCAGAAGATTTTCATAAATTACAGTACAACAATGGGTATGTTAAGAATGTTTTTGATAAAAAGAATGTTATTATTGAAAAAGAAATAGGAAATCTTGAGCAAAAAATTATACATATTGAGAAACTAATAGAAACTTCTAATTCTATTGTTTTAAGGCGCAAAGATGATATAATAGCTTTGTTTGTGAGAAGCTGGAAAAGTAGAGGCATTTCATCTGTTAATTTAAGTAAAAATAGTAATGATTATGTTGATATTGAAAGAGATGATTTTATTAGTAGAATACAAGATTTCGATTTCACTCAGCAAATTAATGTTTACGGAAATAGTAGACATACTTCTTACTCATATGATGAATTTTTTACCGCATTTGGAGTTTATGATAATTTATTTCATATGATTGAATCAATAGAATTAAAAAATGAAGAAACTATGCAAAGAAAAAAGGATGAGTTAAGGGGATATATAGAAGAAAAAAATGATCTTAGAATAATTTCACTAAAAAATCTAGTTAATAAATATGATTGTAATGAAATTTTTGATGAAGTTAAGAATTTTGAAATACTTATGTTCCTAATGAAAAAAGGACACATTGATGAACATTATCGACTATACATTTCATATTTTCGTGAAGGAGCTATATCATTCAGGGATATTCGATTCATCAGAGCTATTAAAGGTTGTATGCCAACATTTGAATTTAATTATGAACTAAATAATATTGAGGAGATAATTAAAGAAATTTCAGACGATGAGTTAAAATCTGAAGCAGTATTAAATTATTATCTGGTAAATTATATTCTGAGTAATTTATCAACTCAAAGAGGGAGATTTAATATAATTCTTAGGGAGCTTGTAAAAAACATTGACTTGAGAATAGAGTTTATAGATCAATTTTGTATAATGTCTACTTATGCAGATATTCTTATTAAAGAGATATGTAAAGAATATTATGGGTTTTTCAATTTCATAGTTAATAAATCTAATTTTGATAATAAAAAAATTGATCAATTTTTCGTATATATTGTAAAATCATGTGAACTGAGTACACTTATATCACTAAATGAAGGACAAGTTTTAAAACATTATATTGAAAATACTCCTCACATATTGAAGCTGGTTTATACAAATGATGTGTCAGAAAAGTTTAAAGAAATTATCAAGAAACTTGATATAAAATTTAGTTTGTTAGATTATCAAACAATGCGAGATGAAAACGATAACAAAGAAACACGAAAAGATATTCTCATAAAATATATTTTAGATAATGAAATGTTTATGATGAATGAAAGTATGATAAGGTTTTTTTATATCCATTTTACAAATTGTAGTCAAGAAAGTATGGAATTATTTGAAGCAAAAAATTATTCAGCTATTAAAGGGCTTGAAGACAAAACTTTATTTAACTACATCGAGAATAATTTATCAGAATACCTAAATAGCGTATTTTTAAAGTTACAGAATAACTTATACGAAACAGCAAATGTAGTAGAAAATTTCTTAAAAAATGAAGATATAGAAGATAAAATAAGAACACTAATCATTATTAGAGTTAAGTTTGTTATTAATAATTTCAAGTGCATTCCAACATTTTTATGGGATACTATAATTGAAAACGCTAAATGGGATATTAACTGGTTCAATATTATTAGCTATTTTGAAAGATTCGAAGAGCTTAATAATACAATTATTTCTCTGCTTAATAAAAAGGAGGTTTATGGAAAATTACTTACTACTAATATAGGTGAAATCCAGGGAATTCAAGAATTTTCTAAAGAAGTTTTAGAAAGTTTATACCAATACTTATATGAAAATGAAAATCTCAGTGACGAGTTTTTTAAAAAAATTCAAAGTGTTATTCCTGTTTATTATAAATATACGGGAGGTAAGATGTTATCTCATAGAAGAATGGAATTAATCATAGATGGTGAAAATATGGAGTTTACAACTAATAACTTAAGTTATCTCAAAGAGCACTATGGTAAGTTATTCCAAAAGTGGACATATTGCAATATTGATAAGTTCATTGAAAATATCCAGGATATGCAATTGGGTATTGAAGACATTATAATTTATTTACAAGAATTTACAATTAACAAATCAGCCAAAGTGAAGCTTGTTAATTCTAGAAAGGAATTAATACTGGAAAACTTGGACGATGAGATACTTATAAAATCTATTTTTGATTTAAATGATCAAGAAATAATTAATGAGATGGATCCATTAGTATTAGAGGCATTAATTGGATGTGAAGAGTTTTTTGAAGATAGAGTATTTTTGCTAGGTAATATTATAAATAACTTAAATTTGAGTGATATAAGTAAGTATTTAAGCAAGTTTGGGCAACCATTAAACTTATTATCAGAAAAAGGAAATGAAGAATCTAAAGATTTACTACTTGATAAAAGCAAGGACATTGCAGATATTTTGGAGAAGTTGGTTAAATGCAACTATTTAAAATCCTTTAAAGAAACTAGAGAAGGTTATTCTATAGTGGTTAGCCAAAAAGAGGTAATGGTTAAGGATTAGTAGTAGTAGAGTAATTTATAGTAACTTGATATAGCTTGAAAATAAATCAGACTGGTAGATTTTAATCTTACCAGTTTGATGTCAGTCGCTATATAAAAATAATACTTTTTATACATTCACACAGCTTTTTATTCATTTACTCTTAAAGTAAGTAAAACCATGGGTTAAGCATAGATTTAACTATATAGATTTGAACAGATTTATACGTACCTTTTCAAACACAGAACTCGTCTTAAGGATTTTTTAAAGTTATAATGCTTAGATGGGTTTCTTAATTATGCATCAATACAGTAAGTCGAGTACATGCCTGGTTATATGACGTAAATAAAATTGAGTCTGCAGTTAGAAGACATCTATTAAGTTTAGGAATAAAACTAAATATGGTTACTAGGGTAGTAGATGTAGAAAGATATGATAATAAAATAAAAGGTGTGTATTTATCAGATGGAACCTTTGTAGAAGGGGATGTGTTTGTTGAAACCACAGGCTCCACAGGACCAATGGGAAACTGTTTAAGATATGGTAACGGATGTTCAATGTGTGTGTTAAGATGTCCTGCCTTTGGACCAAGAATAAGTGTTAGTTACAGAGCTGGCATTGAAGATATAAAAGGTGAAAGAGATGAAGATACTTATGGAGCTTTCAGTGGTTCCTGCAAACTAGCAAAGGAAACTTTATCACAGGAAATTATAAAAGAATTAGACAAAAAGGGTGTAGTAGTTTTAAAAGTTCCACAGGAGGACATAAACTTAGATAAGCTAAAACAAAAGGTATGTCAGCAATATGCACTTAAAGAGTTCGCTGAAAATATAGTACTACTAGATACAGGGCATGCAAAACTTATGACTTCCTATTATCCTTTAGAAAAGCTTAGAAAAATCCCAGGACTAGAAGATGCTAAGTTTGTAGATCCATACGCTGGTGGAAAAGGAAACTCTATAAGGTATCTATCAGTAGCTCCAAGAACTGATGACTTAAGAGTAGTAGGACTAGATAACTTGTTCTGCGGAGGAGAAAAAAGTGGGTTGTTCGTTGGACACACAGAAGCCATTGCAACAGGCTCTCTAGCTGGTTATAATGCAGTGAGAAGTCAACTAGGAATGCCACTACTCATATTACCAAGACTTCTTGCCATTGGAGATATAATTGCTTATGCCAATGAAAAAGTAATGACCAAAGAAGGCAGAAGAAACAGATACACCTTTGCAGGAGCAGAATATTTCCAAAGGATGAAGGATTTAGGATTATACACTTTAGATAGTGAAGAAATCAAAAACAGAGTGAAAAAAGTAAACTTAGATAATATATTTAATCAAAAGTTAATATAAGAACTTAAAGGAGCAGAAATGTTAGGAGTTTCTGCTCCTTTAAGTTTGTTAGGGAGGGAAATAACATTATAGAATTATCATAAATAAGGAAATCTGAAAGGCTACTGTAAATTAAAGCTTGTAAATTTCTTTAGTTTCAAATAAATGAATGATATAATTAATCGTATAAATGGTAATTACATAGTAGAAAAAATCAACTTAGTAGAAGATATATCTAAACAGGATATTATATCTCTAAGTTTTACTCCAATTATGGGTGGAAGTTTATCTAAAGCTGACAAAATACTTAAAGCAATAAAGCTAGTAAAAAACATAGATAAGGAATATAGATATGATATACAATCTATATTATATGCCTTTGCAAATAAATTCATAGAAGGAAAGGATTTAGAAAAAGTAAAGGATGAATTGAAAGTGACTGAATTTGGAAAGAGCCTTATAGAGGAAGGCGGAAAAACTAAAGCAATAGAAATTGCAAAAAACCTATTAGATATCCTTTCCATTGAAATGATTGCTAAAAAACAGGATTAACTGTAGAGAAAGTTTGCAAATTAAAAGAAGAATTAGAGAAGAAACAATAGCAGAAAAGTCGCTGAAAGCTCAGCGGCTTTTTATTAACTAGTGGTATTAACATCGATTGATAGTAAAATCTAATTAAACACTATAATTGAAAGTGTTATGACTTGTGAGAATGTGAAAGTTTGAACTGTTAAATTAGTTGAGTTATAGCTAGGAGAAGGGTTTATGTTAAAAGGTATTAGTGTTTTACAAATAATAAAGCCAACAGCATCGTTTTAAAATACAAATAAATATTATTTAGGAAGTGTGTAACATAATAATTTTAAAATAGCTGGATTTCTTGTTTTAAAAAGTACCTTAGTTAATACAAAGGTTAAGTATAAGAAACTAGATGAAGATATTAAATTAGAAGATGTTGGGGTAACTTTCTTCTCTTTGGAGTTAAGACTTATCTATAAAAAAACTATTGAGTTAATTGAGGAGAAAGAGGTTTTAATTTGCGATAATAAAGCTAATGTTCAAAAGGCCGGGGATAGAATTGTAAATTATGAAGTTGCTTTTAAACATATAGAAAATATTATACAAGATATAATTTTATCTGAAGATAAACTAGAAGAAATCTATATTATTGACAGTATCTTGAAAGTTAATCACTTCATCAAATTTTGTGCTTTGAGCACAGCGAAAGGAATGATTGGTTTTATGAATAATATTAAGATTATAGACTATACACCACATTATGCAAAAGAAATTGCAAGGATGTGGACAATGAGTACTGAAGGATGGAATGGAAGTTATGCAAATATAACTGAGGAAAGTATCCTAGAGTCACATAAATTTAATACCAATCTAAATACTTTTCTTGCTGTTAATGATGAAGAGGTTCTAGGCTACTGTGCTTTATTAGATGAAAAAGAAGCACTTAAGATAAATCTACTAAATACAAGGTACGACTGTCATGGTAATGGAGTAGGAAAAGAAATTATCAAAGCTGTAATTAATAGAGCCTTAGAACTTGATTATTCAATGATAGATCTTCATACGTGGTCTTCAAATAAAAAGTCTATACCATTTTATAAGCGTTGTGGATTTTTCCTGGAAAATGGCCAATGTTCTCATTGTATAAGCTTTATACCATATGTTTTAAAAACAGAAGCTCTTAAAGGGTACTTCGAAAATCAGAATTGGTATAGTGGTTTAAAGCAAAATATGGACATGGAGCCTAGTGAAATTGAAGAGAATGGATTTGATTTTTATGAATATAATTGGGAAAGAAATAATAAAAAGCTAAGGCTACAATTTGAAAGACGTGGTAGAGGATTAAGACTTATTGAAACAGATGACTATTTAGTCTCTGTAATAATTAATGATGAAACTCTTATGTTTGGAAAGAAATACAAAGTATTCTATGAAATAAGCAATAAGACAGGAAAAGCGCTAAAAATAAAAATAAAAGGCGAAGATAATAAGAATATAAAGTTTCAATTAAACAAAGAAGTAAATGTTTATGAAAGGGAAATAGTTGAGGGTGAGTTTTATATTAATCATTCAAATGAGGAAATCAATAATGAAAAAGTACATCCATCAATTGTATCACAAGTTTCCATTAATAATACAATGGCTTTGTTTAGATTTGGAATATTACCAAGATTACCAGCAGAAATAAATATTTTATCAGAGAGTATTGAAAGATTTTCTGGACAATCCTCAAAATTTTATATAAACATTAAAAATAACTTACGTGAAGAAGCTACTTTTGAATTTAAACTTAATAAAAATGATAACATAGAATTTAAGAATAGAGATTTTAAAGTTAAAATTAATGATAATGAAAAAACTTCAATAGAAGTACCTTACACTCTTAAAAAACCCATAGTTTATTCAGAGTCAATTAATGTTACGGCTACTTTGAAAAGTGGAGAGAAAATTAAATTTAAAGCTAATGTAATAGAGTTTTTTAAGGGAAGAGAAGGTAAATTTGGGGGAGAGACAAATAATAGTTATGTTATTGTAAATGGTGCGTATTCAGTTATTTTAAATAAAGATGATAACTGTATACAATTCAGAAAATTTAAAAATCAATTTAGAGAAATGGTTTTATTTGCTCCTAAAATTGAAATGCTTAACCGTAATGAGTTTGTGAGTAAGAAAATAGAAAATGTTTGCTGGTATGAAGAGGATGAACACATGATCCTCAAAGGAGATTATTTTTTTAATAATTATAGTGAAATGAAGTTAACTTTAATAGTAAAACTTCACATAAATGGCATTGCTCAGAGTTATTTTGAAGTATACAATTTCAGTGACATTAAAACAGAAGAGGAAATATCCATAAAACAACAAATATATCATGATGAACTAAGTAGAGGAGTAATACCTTATAATAACAAATTCATTAAATTATCAGATATGTCTCTAGAAAGTACAATTCCATTTAGAAGTGAATTATTAAGTGAAAATTGGATTTTTTCAGGAGATGAGGATAATACACGTAGCCTTTGGTGGGATAAAGGGAAACTTTTCTATTTTGGAGAGTGGCCCTACATGTACATTGAAGAAAGTATTGGCATAGTTAATGGAAAAAGTAAAAAAACTACTAAATCAATTTTTGTAGCATTAACAACTTTCGAAACTTGGCAAGATTTGAGAAGCTTTACTATGAAGACATTTCAGAAGGGGTTAATATACACCACTAAAGGTGAGGATTTAAAAGATAAAGAACCTATTAATTTATGGACAACTAATGATTGTGAGGTACTTATAAATAAGGGAAATCCTTTTATTAAAGATGAGGCTTCAATAGAATTAAGAAAATATAATGAAATTCCAGTTAAAGGCAAAATAAAAGTTGACTCAAAAAAAGGATCAGTATGCAGTATAGAAAAAAGTTTTAAAAATATAACATTAGTTATGGAAGTTTTTACATCAATGACAGGTGAGTATGATTATGATATTATTTCTGTTAAAACAGATTTAGGATTACTGCTTTTTGAAAAAAATGCTGCCTTATTTAGAATTAAAGATATAGATTTTAAAACCCAGATAAAAAAATATAAAGGATTTAATATTTACTCAATAAGTAATGGGGTAATAACCATTAAGTCTTCTCCAGAATTTACAAGTGGAATATATTCATTAACCCATAGAGATGAGGAATATCTCCATAGTGAATTTACAAAGTCAGAAATGCGAACATGGTATAATCCATGGTTTGGTGGAATGCAGACCGTACCTAGAAATTGGTACGTTGAATCTACAAGTTTATTAAATGAAAAAGTTATAACAAACTTTGTTAAAATCACCGATACATGTGGAAATCAGTGGCAAGGAATAAAAACCTCCTTGAATATAACTGAAAATGAACAATATAAAGGTTTGAAAATTAATGAATACTATTTGATGCTGCCAGGAGTTCCTGTATTATGTCATACTGCTGAAATTATTAATAATACAGGAGAGTTTATGAAAGATATGCTTTTGGGTCATAGAAATTTCTTTAATATTGGAAATGATATGATGAAGAACTTTATCACTTTTAAAGATTCTAGTAATGAAATAAAAACTTATAGGGTTGGAGTTGAGTTTTGTGATATTTTTCCAAGTTCATCACTAACTTATGGAAATTATGACGTGGAGAATAAAATTCAGATATATGGAAAAAAGGAAAACTCCATGGCAAGGGCCACTATAAGTGTAGATGATAATGTTTATCTTCTTACAAGGAGTTTAGATATAGTAAGTGACCAAAATATATTTACAAATCCAATGTTCTATATTTTAACAGATAATCTTATAGATGAAATGATGCTAGATAGCTTTAAAAATATTAGATTTAAAGGTGAAAATATAATAAACTATGAAGAATAAGTTAATTTAAGAGCTCAAAAACCACTAAAAATCAAGCAGTTAGGTAGATTTGATAAAGCCATCAATGTCATTTTCAATTCCATTAATAAAACTATTGATATCTGAAAGGTTGAGAAGCTTTGTTTCTTCTATCCAAGTATTTAGAACTTGTGAATTTTTACTAAATAAAATTAAAAAGGCTACGGTAAAGCAGTTTTGCCGTAGCTGATTTACTTGATAGTTAGACAAATAATAAGTATAAACTACAAAAACAAAGAAGTATACAACTGGTTAAAGCATTAATTTTAGATAAACTGTTTACGAACTCAATTTTGATGGATAAGAAAGAGCCATAACTTCCATTTATAAGAGTACAGTTAAAAATATAAAAATAAATTCAATAACAATATTATTTTTATTTTTTTTATTATATTGTTCGTCATTTCTTTGGACATATCATATAGAGGAAGTTAAATTAAATTTCAGTATTGATTTTAAACAAAACAATTTAAAAAATAAAATATTAGGTAGACTGCAGTTTTAAAATTTATTAGTATTTGTAAAATGATATACTAACGTAAAAACTGTTGTTATTCTTCCTACATTAACAAATAGGATTTATTTGAAAATAATAACATTATTTAAGCACTATACCTTATATATAGGGAACCAGAGTTTAAACTTAACTTATACACGAGTTCTACCCTGGTTACATTAAGGGTTTATGAAGCTGAATAAGTAAAAATTCTATCATTGAACTCTATAAAGAGGGTAATTGAAAATTATATATCTGGTATGAACTTTGATGTTTATGGGTGGAAAAATTTATTACAGGAATAATTTACTACACCCTATAAGGAGTCATAAAAATCATAAATTAAATGAGATAAAATGATAAAAAGAAATTTTTATTATTTGAAAACAAGGTTATATTGCAATATAAAACAGATTACTTTTGTGGGTATATGTTAATATAATGATTTACAAGTTATATCGAATAATAAAAAAATAAAATGTTAAAAAATCAAAAAAATATATTGACAAATAATTTGGCAGATAATATACTTACTTACAAGATCTAAAAAGCAATTAAATAATTAAATAATTAAATGCGATGACGGAGACAAAAATATTCGTCTTATTAACTACAGAGAACCAACATTTGCTGAGAGTTGGTGTTAATGTGAGTATAATGATCACTCCAGAGCTTCCCAAGTTGAAAGAGTTTCCAAGTAAACAAGGGCGTATACCAGCGATACATGGTTAGGGTTACAGGAAAATGATTCATTTTGAAAAGCTTTTCTCGACCTGATAAGAGGTAATCAGTTATTTGATTGCAATTAAGGTGGTACCACGGAAGTATAGTCTTTCGCCCTTATAAATATATTTGTTATTTATAAGGACGAAAGGCTTTTTTTATTTCAAAAATATCATGCGCAGGATATTTAAAAGTTAAAAGTTCAATTGTTATAATGCAAATATAAATGGTCCTTATACTGAATGTTCCTAATATTCGAAAATTGACTTTTGAAGTTAATATTTAAGGTCCGTAAAATTAAAAAGGTGGTTAATATGCAAGTAAATGCTAGATTAAGTGAAGGTATAGTTAGCTTCGTCAGAATAGTAAACTATCTGAGGAGAAAAGAAATTGAAATAAAATCAATAAATATGAGGTCGTCGGATGGTTCTATTATTTATATAAATATGGATTTTAGCGATGTACATTCAGCAAAGTATATCATAAATAATATTTCAAAGCTTAAAGATGTGGAAGCTATAGAAGTGATTTAAGGAGGAGTTTTATTATGGCAAAAATGTTTTATGAGGAAGATGGGAATCTTGAGATTTTTAGAGGGAAAAAAGTTGGTATAGTTGGATATGGAAGCCAAGGGCATGCTCACGCTCTAAACTTAAAAGATAATGGTATAGAGGTAGTTGTTGGGCTTTATGGAGAAAGTAAATCCTGGGAAAAAGTTAAGAGAGATGGCCTTGAAGTAAAAAGGGTTGATGAAGTAGCAAGAGAAAGTGATGTAATTATGTTCCTATGTCCTGATACAACTCAAAAGGAAGTATATGAGGAATGTGTAAGGCCTTATTTAAGAGACGGTCAGGGCATTGCTTTTGCTCATGGCTTTAATATTCATTATGGTCAGATAGTGCCACCGCTGAATGTGGATGTGTTCATGGTAGCACCAAAGGGGCCAGGACATCTTGTAAGAAGAGTATTTGTTGAAGGCAAAGGAGTACCAGCATTATTCGCGGTTCATCAGGATTCTACTGGAAAGGCTAGAGAATTAGCAATGGCTTACGCTAAAGGAATTGGAGCAACAAGAGCAGGTGTTTTGGAAACTAGTTTTAAAGAGGAAACTGAAACAGATTTATTTGGAGAACAGGCTGTATTATGTGGCGGCGTTACAGAACTCATAAAAGCAGGTTTTGACACTCTTGTAGAAGCAGGTTATCAACAGGAAATAGCTTACTTTGAGTGTCTCCATGAGATGAAGCTTATTGTTGATTTGCTGTATGAGGGTGGCTTTGAAAATATGAGATACAGCATTAGTGATACGGCAGAGTATGGCGATTATGTAGTAGGAAAAAGAATTATAAATGAAGCCACCAGAAAAGAAATGGGAGCTGTTTTGAGGGAAATACAAACAGGTAACTTCGCAAGAGAATGGATATTGGAAAACCAAATAAATAGACCAGTATTTAATGCTCGTAAAAAAAGTGAGCTGGAGCATCCAATGGTGCAGGTTGGTAAAAATTTGAGAGAAATGATGAGTTGGATTAAAAAGTAAGGGAGGGTTATTGTGAGAAGCGACAAGATAAAGCGTGGTGTAACCAAAGCACCACATAGAGCACTTTTAAAGGCGGCAGGTCTTACAGATGAAGAGATTAATAGACCTTTAATTGGAATCGTGAACTCCTTCAATGAAATAGTACCTGGACATATTGAACTTAGGCAAATAGCAGAAGCTGCTAAGAAAGGAGTTTTAATTGAAGGGGGAACCCCTTTAGAATTTCCATCTATAGCAGTATGCGATGGAATAGCTATGAATCATGAAGGAATGAAGTATTCTCTAGTAAGCAGAGAAATAATTGCAGATAGTATTGAGATAATGGTAAAAGCTCATGGTCTAGATGGAATGGTTCTCATACCAAGCTGTGACAAGGTTGTACCAGGTATGTTAATGGCAGCTGCGAGAGTGAATATACCTGCAATCATAGTAAGTGGTGGTGCGATGCTTTCTGGCAAATTTAATGGAAAAAAGGCAGACTTGATTACTGTTTTTGAAGGAGTAGGAAAGGTCTGCAGTGGCACGATGACCAATGAGGAATTAAGTTCTCTAGAAGAGAGTGCTTGCCCAACTTGTGGGTCTTGTGCAGGTATGTTTACTGCAAACTCTATGAATTGTATCACAGAGGCCCTCGGTATGGCGATACCTGGCAATGCAACTATTCCAGCAGTTTATTCAGAAAGAAAAAGATTAGCTAAAAAAACAGGAATGCAGATTATGAAACTTTTTAAGGAAAATGTACTTCCTAGAGATATCATGAATGAAAAAGCCTTTGATAATGCACTAACTGTTGATATGGCTCTTGGTTGTTCATCAAACACTGTTTTGCATTTAACTGCAATTGCTCATGAAACTGGTATTAGCCTTGATTTGGATAAGATAAACCAGATAAGCAATAGAACTCCAAATTTATGCAGACTTAGTCCAGCAGGACAGCACCATATAGAAGACTTGTACGATGCTGGAGGAATTGTAGCTGTAATGAAAGAGCTATCGAAGGAGGATTTGCTTAATCTGGATTTAAATACAGTTAGTCTCCGATCCTTAAGAGAACTAATTTTAAAAACAGAAAAGCCAAATGCTGAAGTGATTGCAGATATTAATAATCCATACAGTAATACAGGTGGAATCAGGATCTTAAGAGGAAATCTTGCAGAGGATGGAGCTGTAGTTAAACAGTCAGCAGTAGACAAAGATATGATGCAAGTAATTGCAAGGGCTAGAGTGTTTGATTCAGAAGAAGATGCAGTAGAGGCAATAGCTGGAGGGAAGATTTACCCTGGGGATACAGTTGTCATTCGCTACGAGGGACCTAAAGGTGGTCCGGGAATGAAAGAGATGCTTACACCAACTTCAATGCTTGCTGGAATGGGTTTAGATAAAAGTGTAGCTCTCATTACTGACGGGCGTTTCTCCGGTGGAACTAGAGGTGCTGCAATAGGTCATGTCTCACCAGAGGCCGCAGAAGCTGGAACAATTGCTTTAGTTCAGAATGGTGACTCAATAAAAATAGATATTATAAATGGTATTCTTCAGCTCATGGTAGATGAAGAAGAACTAATGAGAAGAAGAAGCAAGTTAAAGTTAAAACAGAAAAACCTTTCAGGATATTTAAAAAAATATTCAAAACTGGTTTCATCTGCATCAACAGGAGCTGTATGTGATTAGTAAAAGAAGGAGGGAATATAATGAACGGAGCGAAAGCATTACTAGAATCTTTGAAAGAGTGTGGAGTTGACACCATATTTGGTTATCCGGGTGGAGCTGTAATTCCTTTGTATGATGCTTTATATGAAGATGAACATTTATATCATATAAGAACAGCTCACGAGCAAGGTGCTGTTCATGCAGCTGACGGTTATGCTAGAAGTACAGGAAAAGTAGGAGTTTGCTTTGTAACTTCAGGACCGGGAGCTACTAATACGGTTACAGGTTTGGCAACTGCATATATGGATTCTATTCCATTAGTTGTTATTTCAGGACAGGTGGCAACTCCATTGCTAGGCAAGGATTCCTTTCAGGAGGTGGATATAGTAGGCATTACCTTTTCCGTTACAAAACATAACTATCTTGTAAGAGATGTTGAAAAGATTGCTGAAACTGTAACAAAGGCTTTTGAAATAGCAAAGAGTGGAAGACCAGGTCCAGTGTTAATAGATATCCCAAAAGATATTTTTCTTAAAGAATACTCTTATGAAAAAAGTACAAGGATTAAGGAGGAGTATAGAGAGCCAAATTTTAAGGATAGTGATGTATACAAAATAGCTCAGTTAATAAATAAATGTGAAAGACCAGTTATTTATGCGGGCGGAGGGGTAAAAATATCCCATGCTGAAAATGAACTTTTAGAATTGGCAGAAAAAGCTGATATTCCAGTTGTTAATACTCTTATGTCTCTAGGAACAACTCCAAGGGATCACCAATTGTCACTAGGGTTAGTTGGTATGCACGGTTTAAAGGAGAGTAACCTTGCAGTTGTAAACTGTGACTTGCTTTTGGCTATAGGTGCCAGATTTAGCGACAGAGTAGTGGGAGATGCAACTAAGTTTGCTTCAAAAGCAAAGATAGTTCATTTAGATATTGATTCCAGTGAAGTTCATAAAAATGTAAATGCAGATCTAGCTGTAATTGGAGATATTAAAACCATGCTTAAAGCTCTTACCGAAAGAGTAAATCCCAAGGATAATAGTGATTGGAAGAAAGAGATTGCTAGTTGGAAAAGAGAAATAGATAATAAGGACAAATTTAATCCTAAGAATATCTTGGAAAGTTTTTATAAGAAATTGGGAAAGGAAGCTTTTGTAGCAACAGATGTAGGTCAACATCAAATGTGGACTGCTCAGTACTGGAGGTTCAATGAAACTAACAAGTTTATTACTTCTGGCGGGCTTGGAACAATGGGCTTTGGTCTTGGGGCTGCTATTGGAGCAAAGGTAGCAAATTGCGATAAACCCGTTCTATTGGTTACCGGTGATGGAAGTTTTAGGATGAATTGTAATGAACTCTTTACTGTTGCAAATTACAATATTCCCTTGATTATATTATTAATGAATAATTCTGCTCTAGGGATGGTAAGGCAGTGGCAGCGGATGTTTTGCGGAGGAAGATATTCTGAAACCGATATAAAAGAATGTATTGATTATGTAAGATTGGTAAGTGCTTACGGGATAGAAGGCCATAGTGTGGATTCGGTAGAAGACTTAAACAATGTGCTAAGTAATGTTGAATTCGGCAAAAAAACCGTTTTCATTGAATGTAAAATTTTAAAGGATGAAAGTGTGTATCCAATAGTTCCACCGGGAAAGTCCATTGACACATTGTTAGTTGAAGGATAAAAAGCAAGAAATGAGGGTTATAAATATGGAAAAAAGTTATGTATTTTATCAGGGAGAAATTATTGAGGAAAAGGATGTAAATATAAGTATAAGATGCAAAGCATTCAATTATGGGTTAGGGTGCTTTGAAGGAATAAGGGCATACTGGGATGAAGAAAGCCGACAATTATACTTATTTAGATTAAAAGAACATTATGAGAGACTGTTGCAGTCCTGCAAGGCCTTGTGGATAAACATACCCTATACCGCAGAGGAACTTTGCGAATTTACTTTGGAACTTTTAAGAAAACATAATTTTAAGACTACAGTTTATATAAGGCCGGTGGCCTATAAAGGCTCCAACGCATTATTTCCAACTTTGTATGATGATGATAATATGATTCCTGCTAGGACCAAGCCTACGGGAGGATATCTAAATTCTGCCCTAGCTTCTTTAGAAGTATTGCAAAATGGATATGATGAGGCTATATTACTTACAAATGAGGGCTATGTATGTGAGGGACCAGGAGAAAATATTTTTATATTTAAAAATAATCAGTTAATAACACCTCCTCCATCAGATAATATTCTGGAAGGAATAACAAGAAAAACTATTATTGAATTGGCAAGTAAGGAACTTGGTATTGAAGTTGTTGAAAGAAGTATAACTAGAACAGAACTTTATTCTGCTAAAGAAGCTTTTTTTAGTGGGACAGCAATGGAAGTAACATCAATCGTAGAGATTGACAATAGAAAAATAGGAGATGGAAAACCCGGGGAAGTGTGCAGAAAAGTCAAAGAGTTATTCTTTGGGATGACAAAAGGTAAAAATCCGAATTATTCTGCATACTGTACAGCAGTATATTAAAGACAAACAACCTCTAAAATAAATCTTTGTAGTATATAAGGATTAAATAAGAAATGAATGTTAGTAAAGGATAGAGGTTGCAAAGATTAGAACTTTAAATGTGTATATCTTTGGAGAAACCACTTCTTTAATAAAAATACTTTTAGTGTTGAAGTGGTTTCTCAATAGGGTTCAATCATAGAATTTTAACTTATTCATCTTCATGAACCCTTAAGGGAATCAGGGTAGGACTAATGTATAAGTTAAGTTTTAACTCTGGTTCCTATAGAAAACGATGAAGAAAAATATGTAAGGAGGATAAAATGTACTTAAGAGCACTAACCTTGGACGATATATTAGAAGCTAGAGAAAGAATCAGAGATATATGTGTAAACACAAAACTAATCTACAGTTCAGACTTTAGTAAGGAATGTGGAAATGAGGTTTATATAAAGCCAGAAAACCTCCAGCTTACTGGAGCCTTTAAGATTAGAGGAGCCTTAAATAAGATAAGCAAATTAACTGATGAACAGAAAAAAAGAGGACTTATTGCTTCTTCTGCTGGAAATCATGCACAAGGTGTTGCATATTCTGCAAATAAGCTTGATATTAAATCAACTATAGTTATGCCGAGAACAACACCTCTTATAAAAGTTCAAGCCACAAGGCAATACGTTACAAATGTGATTCTTAAAGGAGAATGCTACGATGAGGCCTATGAAGAGGCAAAAAGGCTTGAGAAAGAAAAAGGGTATATATTCATCCATCCTTTTGATGATGTGGAAATAATGGCAGGACAAGGGACCATAGCACTTGAAATACTTGAAGAACTTAAAGATACAGATGCTATTTTAGTACCAATTGGCGGTGGAGGACTAATAAGTGGAATTGCTGTTGCAGCGAAGTCTGTTAATCCAAACATCAAGGTAATAGGAGTTGAACCTGAAGGAGCAAAGGCCATGAAAATATCTTTAGATGAAGGTAAGTTGATTAATCTCCTTGAGGTTGATACCATAGCAGATGGAGGCGCAGTTAAGAATCCAGGCCAAATAGCATTTGCAATAATAAAGAGATATGTAGATGAAATAATAACGGTAAATGACTTTGAACTTATGGAGGCAGTATTTATTTTACTGGAGAAGCATAAGCTGGTTGTGGAAGCAACTGGAGCACTCACTGTATCAGCCTTGAAAAAGTTAAAATTAAAGGGTAAAAAAGTTGTAGCTTTAGTAAGTGGTGGAAATATAGATGTTGTCACGATGGCATCCATGTTAAATCGTGGACTTCTATTAAGAGGAAGGATTTTTTGTTTTTCATTAAAACTTCAGGATACTCCAGGGCAACTGTTAAAAATATCTGAAATATTAGCAACACTAGGTGCTAACGTAATAAGGCTACAGCAAGACCAATTCAAAGCTATAGATAGATTAAAGCATGTAGTGTTAGAAATTACTGTAGAAACAAATGGCAGTGAACATATAGAAGAAATAACTAAAGCATTGAATAGAGATGGTTATAATGTTTATAAAGTTTACTAGAAAAATAGTGGTGTTAGTATAATTTTATAGACACATTAGGTAGAAATAGAAGGGTGACAGAAACATATATAAAAAATCAATTACAAGAAGGTATTGCTGGTGAACAAATAAGTTAAAGATAATTTATTGCCCACTTTACTGGTGGGGTTGACTTAATGTCTAAAGATTTTTTATGAATTATTGAGAATAGATACAATGACAAATGGAAAGTCCTGTGGAGATAAAGTAGACTTTGAAACAAATAGTACAGATAATGTATATTATACTTATGACAGTGCTGGTAAGCTCGTGTCTATGAATATAAGCACAAAATTTTCTGGAACTACTTGGTAACTCCTACAGAATACTTCTATGTAAGAAATGCCCAAGGTGATATAATTGAATTAATAGATAAGGCAGGAACTCAAGTGGTATCTTACACCTATGACTCATGGGGTAAGTTAATATCTATAAAGGATGCTACTGGTGCGAATATAACAAACAATACAACCCATGTAGGATATAAGAATCCTTATAGATATAGAGGATATAGGTATGATACCGAGACTGGATTGTATTATTTGCAGAGTAGATACTATAATCCAGAGTGGGGAAGATTTATTAATGCTGATGGTATTATAGGACAAACTGAAGAACTTCTTGGACATAATATGTTTGCTTATACAAAAAATAATCCTGTTAGAATGAGTGATAGAAATGGATTTAGACCTGTGTACACTATGCGTGAAGAGACAGAGGAAATGTATAATAACTTCTCTGAAAAAAGTATAGATAAATTACTTACTGAAGTGTTTTGCACTGCGGTAAAATATATAGCGGTTTCACAATTAGCGCAAGTACAGGGAGTGCTAATGGCATGGGATCCAGAAATTACATGGTTAGATGAGAATACGGTTGCTAGGCCAAAAGGAATACTGCCAAAGCGTCTACCAGATGAGGATATAAAAAAATGAAGTAGAGATAATTATACTAGTAAAGAGCAATTGCTAAAATAAATAGTGGTACAGATGATTAAAAATTACTCTAAAAGTAATTATAGTATAAACTGTGAGTTTAGGAGATGAAAATTATGTATAAAACTATTTCAGTAATATGTATTCTTCTTTTATTTATAGTAGCAATGTTAACTAATTTTTCTTTATTATCTAATTCTTTTAGTACAGTACTGATAGTGTTATTAATGATAGCATATTTTATTGGGATTGTGTTCATAAAGTTTGATTTATTTAATAAGGTGATTAGTAAATACAAAAGAAGAAAAAAGTCAACTAATGAGGAATAGTGTCAAGTTCACTCTTTGAGTATGTAAATTAAAACTACAGATTATAGGTGAAAAGTAATTTATGTGCAAAATTATACTAACGCCAAAGTATGGGATTAATTAATCCTGCCGTAGGTGAAATCTTGGAATATAATGACAACAAAATATCGTTATTTATAGGCAGCAAGGTAAGTGTGGAATTACAGGAAAGACTCTTGTAATAAAAAAAATCGAGGGACATAATTTGATTAAGAAAATGAATTCACCTACAGAGTGGACAAGTAGAAAGGTAGTTTTTTATGGCAAATATACCAATATTGATATATGTATTTACGGTGTATGTGATAAAATAAAGCAATATTTAGTGGAATCAAATGGATTATTTGAATGGAAATATTCATATATTCCATATGAGTTATTCTTTTTTAAGAGTAAGAATTACTGATTTTATGCAGTTTCACATAAAGGATACGCTAAATATAATTTGTACAATTGTATTAAACAAATAGGTTATATTTTACATTTTACGTAGAAAGTATAGTTTATTATAATGATTTGACAATGGAAATAGTGTATAAATAGCAGATTTATAATAGCTACAACATAAAACTGAATGGGGTATTCAATCATTTATATCAAAGTAGGAGGGATAATATGTCATATGATTTAAAATTATTAGTCATTAAGCAAGAGCGATTATATCATACAGATTTTCAATCTTCAATACAACTTAAGAATGAAATTGAAGATGAGTTCTGTAGATATAGAGAGATTTGGCCTTTCATGATGGGTACTGATGGTGCATTGTATTCTATGGTAAAAGAAAGTGATGGTTTATTTAATGCTTACACCATTTGCGATTCTGATTTTGAGAAAGATGAAAGAGATATTGAGATGCCGTATTGGATAAAGGATGAGGATGTGAAATATGATTTAACACCTCTAATTATAAGGAGAGAATATCGAGAAGATTTTGAGAAAATAGTTAGAAATTTAATTAACACCTCCCAAACAAAAACAATAATGATATTGGCAAATTATCAAAGCAATAATAAAGAAATAGTTTGTGGAACAATATCTTTCACGGAATACTTAAAATTATTAGATGAAGGCAAAATATTATTTAATATATGCTATATAATACGAGATTAAATATTTTAAAAACTAAGACACCAACGAGCAATAGTTTTGGAGGTCTTCTTTTATGAATTTGAGGTAAGAGTTATGAAAAAAGCAACATTTAAAAACATTATGAAGGAATATGCTAACAAGTTTGATTTCGATGGAATTATTGATTTAGCAGTATTAATTTTATTCTCAAGTTTTATTATATATCGTGTTTATGGAGGGACTTTTAGCTATACAGCAACTTCTTTAACTTTTTTGATAGTTTCTGTAGCAATGAAAGTATTTAGCAAGAAATATAAACCAAGTAAAATAATTAATTATGCACCATTGATATTAATATTTACTGGAGCTGCGATTATAATAACTATATTTTTATCTCGACCTCAATATACACTAAAAGATGCTCGTGAGATTGTAATAAAAGATGCTAAATCAAGGATAACAAATACAATTGAGGTTAATCAGTCATATAAACAAAAAAAACAAGTGCATACAAATTACTTTGTCAAATATGACTATGTGATTAGGATAGAATATAATGAAAAGTGTTATGAGTATGTATTTGATCCGATATCAGGACAATACTCTGTCAGAACATTCGATATGTCATTGTTGTGGATGGTAAAAAAACTGAACTAGGTATTTTAAAGGTTGATGATGCTGAATTTGCAGTCCCAAGGGTTATGGATTTATGGACGTATATGGGAATACCAGAAGGAATAATTAATAGGTTTGCTGAAGGAAAAAATTTAAAAGTCCAAGATTAGGTTCATCAAAGCACAGCTATTAAATGGAAATCATTTTGGTGGATATACCTATAAAATAGATGATTAACATAGTTTATATTAATTCGTTACAAAGAAATTACCATAATTTTTGTAATTGGATATAATTGGGGTTAAGGGTTAAGACAACATTGTATTTTATGCGAAGCAAATTAATTGCTAGAAATGGAAGGGGAAGAGGATATGAATAAGTGTGAGAACTGTAATGTATTAATGGAACAAGGCTTTACTATTATAAATGATAATCTTCATGGAGGGTTAAAAATAGCTAAACAACAAAAGGGCTTTGAAAAATTAGAAAACAAAATTTATGTTGAGATTTGCCCTCAATGTGGACAAATAAAACTATACTCAAAAATAGAAGTTAATTAATGTTTTTCTTAAAGTATGTATTACCCATAGAATTATGATTAATTTAATATTATAAAACTATGAAGGTTATGTAGCATCAATATAGTATTTATACCAATGAATAAAGCTTATATAAGCTATCTAAAATACTGTGAAGAGTTTACTCTCTTAATGAATAAATCTTAGTAATATATAATTTATATGAGGTTGTTGACTATCTTGTATTCAGGATAAATACAGAGTGTGTAAATAAGTCTGTTTAAACCTTCAGATGGCTATAATTAAAATAGTTATCCAAAGGAGGACACAGACTTTTATGGTTTTAAGAAAAGAGTTATTAAGAGAATTTATTAAGGAAAACGACTTAACTACAACAAAAGAGATTCAAAATGCTTTGAAAGAGGTCTTCACAATCACTCTGCAAGAGATGCTTGAAGCGGAGCTTGATGACCATTTGGGTTATTCAAAGTATGATTACAAAAATAAAGAAACAAAAAACAGTAGAAATGGAAATTCATCTAAACGAGTGATTTCAGATTTAGGAGAGCTAGAAATAGCTGTGCCAAGAGATAGATATGGAGATTTGAACCGAAGGTTGTTAAAAAGTATCAAACTGATGTATCAGGCATAGAAGATAAAGTATTAGCAATGTACGCAAAAGGAATGACTACTAGAGATATAAGCTCCCATCTGGAAGAAATCTATGACATAAATGCTTCGCATACATTAATTTCTAAAATAACAGATAAGATAATACCTTTAACACAAGAATGGCAAAGTAGGCCACTTGAGCATGTTTATCCTATAATTTTTCTAGATGCAATCCATTATAAAGTTAGAACTGATGGTAAGGTAATTAATAAGGCGGCATATATAATTTTAGGGATAAACTTGAGCGGTAATAAGGAAATCTTAGGTATTTGGGTTGGTGAAAATGAAAGTGCAAAATATTGGCTAAGTGTATTAACAGATTTAAAGAACAGAGGTGTAAAAGACATACTAATAGCTGCCATGGATGGATTAACAGGCTTTAAAGATGCTATAAAAGCTATTTTCCCATATACAGAAACTCAACGCTGTATTGTTCACCAAATACGAAACTCAATAAAATATATACCTTATAAAGACAAAAAGGAATTTTGTAAAGATTTAAAATTAGTTTATACCTCACCAAATGAAGAGTGTGCATTGTTTGAGTTAGATAACCTAGAGTCCAGATGGGGAGATAAGTATGCTATTTCAATAGCCTCATGGAGAAATAATTGGGAAGATCTATCAACATTTTTCAAGTATCCTGGAGAAATAAGAAGAATAATTTATACCACCAATGCTATAGAGAGCTACAACCGTCAATTTATATAATGTTGCGCTTGTTACACCATATTCGCTACATAACTCAATCACTGGCTTGCCTGAGTTATATACCTCCATTAACATTTTCTTAAAATCATTTATATATCTCTTACCTCTACTCCTCATACGGACACTTCCTGTCAACAACTTTATATTAACTTGCTATTTAAACTTGTGTCCATAAAATTTACTAACACTATTTTTCTCTCTGTTAGAAAAGATTTTAATAGCTCATTATCCATTTCTAATTGCTTGATGCCTTCTTCGAGTGTTTGATACGCATGCTCTTGATGTTTTTTCTTTGGTCTACCTTTAGCTTTAGACTTAAGTCTCCTTCATACCTATACTTTCTATATGATCTAAACCAGCCTTCTAATTGAGTATCATTCTGAATACCTAACTTGTATAATATTTGTGTTTTAATTACACCTTATTCGAGGAATATTTTAACGCTTTTATTCTTATCTCTAAGGAATAAGTTTTCATTCCTTTTTTTCATCCATAACAAAAACCGCCTATATTAGATATTCTATCATAGAAGGCTCTTTTATTTCATTGTCTAAAAAATAGGGCCTAGTTCATTCAAACGCTACCTTTTTTATTATGAATGTAATTTTAAATTTGATCTAATATTTTTACTTAAGAAACAATGGTATAGTTTGTCAATTGCAAATAGTGATAAAAATTGTGAGTTTTGATATATATTAAGTATTATTAATATTAGTAATAAAAAGTTAAATTTATGTATCGAAATAATGAAGAAATTGTTACTAAATTATCGTTACGTCGCCAAAGAAATTTATGTATACTTAAATAGTAACAAAATATGTAAAAGGAGAGATATTATGAGGAAAATCTACAGATTAATTGCGTGTTTTTTGTTAGTAACAATATTGACAACTTTCATGCCTATGCAAGTGTTAGCACAAGGTATAAATAGTAAAACTAACAAAATATCAACAGAAGATAAGAATGAAAAAGAAAATACTTCCTCGATTAGAAAGATTTTAGGAGAGGTAGAAGAGAAACGTGAAAGTAATGTTAAGCACTTTTTAAAAGAAAATGGGACTTATGAAGCTGTTGTCTATTCACAACCTGTTCATTATTTAGAAGATGGAAAGTGGAAAGATATTGACAATACTCTAATTGAAAATGGAGATATAATAGCAAATTCACAAAACGATTTAATGATAAAACTATCAAAAAAATTAGAAGGCAATTTAGTAACAATAAAACAAAAGAATCACGAAATAGGATGGAGTTTAGTTGGTGGAAATGTAACGAATGCATCCATTGAACCTATTGATTCACAAAAAGTAAAAAATGAGATAAATAAAACAGTAGACACCATATTTAAAAGTAAAAAAGAATTTGAGAAACTAGAAAATAAAGATAAACAGAACTTAAGAAAGATACTTGAAGAGAATGAAAAAGCTAAAATGATAACTAAAAATCAATCCTCAATGAAGTATAATGATATTTTTCCAAACGTAGATTTACAATACATTCTTAAGGGACAAAGTTTAAAGGAAAATATAATTATAAATAAGAAGACAAATATTCCAGATATTAAATTTTTATTGAATTTAAAGAATGTAAACTTAAAAGTTGAGGCTGATAATAGTATTGTTTTTTTCAATGAAAACCAACCATCTCAGACAATTTTCCAAATGGAAGCTCCATTTATGTATGATTCAAAAGGAGCTATTAGTAAAAATGTTAATATTAAACTAGAAAAGGAAAAAGATAATTATTTTTTATCATTATTACCTGATGAAAACTGGTTAAATTCAAAAGATAGGGTTTATCCAATTGTAATAGATCCATATATTATAGCACCACAATATACTATTATGGGCGGATTTGCTTCTAATACTACTCAAGATAATAAACTTGTTAGTGCATCTCCTATAACGGTAGGTTATGATCCAAAGGCATACTATACTAAAAAAGCATTTATTAAATTACCATTACCAACATTGTCATCTAGTGATATAGTAACTAAGACTGAGTTGATACTGACTCCAACAGCAAATCCAATTAAATTAGGTTTTGGAGCAATTCCATTGCCTGAACCAGTTAAAAGTTTTGCATTCCATCTAAATGTAAGGAATGTAACTAGTACTTGGAATTGGGACACAACTGCAATACCTCAGTATGATACAACTACAATTGCTAGCTATGCCAATGGTTTTTTTAAGGGCGATGATGGAGTACAAACAGATTCTATAGGTTCATCAACAATACACAAAAGTTCACTATCGCAAGATAATGCATTACTAATTGATAATCTTGGATTATCGACATTTGGGCAAGAACCTGTGCCTATAGATATTACAGTTTTAGCAAAAGATTGGTATAATAATAAGAATTACAATGGCATAGAGATAGAAAGTAGTGGAACTCTTTGTAGTTTTATTGCGCCAGAAGATCTTTCAGGAGCAAATCCTTATATTACACTAGAGTATATTAATAATTCTGGATTAGAAAGTTACTGGACATATCATTCTCAAGAATTGAGCAGAGCTGGGACAGGATACACTAATGATTACACGGGGAATCTTGTGTTTGTTCATGATGATCTAATGATGAATGGAAATAGATTACCAGTAGATATTAAACACATATATAATGCAAATATCAAAACTAATATCGGTTATGGAATAGGTTGGCGTTTGAATCTAAATCAAAGGGTAACTGTAGGTTCATCAAATAATTACTCATATATTTATACAGATGAAGATGGTACAAATCATTACATTAAAAATAATAATGGAGTATATAATTGTGCTACAAATCCGAGTATTAAATTCACAGTTAATAGTGATGGGACATATGTAATTAATAAAAATAATAATAAGTTAGTGTTTACATCAACAGGTTACTTATCAGAAATTGCTGATAATAACGGAAATAAATCTTACCTAACATATAATGGAAATATTTTAAAGTCAATTAAAGATGGTGCGGGAAGAACTGTAACATTTGATACTGATGCTTCAGGAAACCTATTAGGAATTGTTGACCCAAGTGGAAGAAGGACAAGCTTTCAATATACTAATGGACTACTAAAAAATATAACTTATTCTGATGGCAAACAATCAACTTATACCTATGATACATCACATAATTTATTAACTGCCCAAAACTATGATGGTCTCAAATTGTCATACACTTATAGTATCGGATATGGTACTCACATAGCTAGTGTAAATGTGTCAAATGGTAGCACTATAGGAAAACAATTAAACATGACATATGGTTATAATACTACTATTTTTACTGATGCTATTAAAAGAAAAACAATATATCAATTTAATATGAGTGGCAACACTACTTGTGTAATTGATGAGGAAGGAAAAGCACAATACTACCAATATAATAGTTCAACAGACAGTAATGCAGTTACTTTAAGCTCTACAGCGAATAAAACTATTGTAAACCATATTCTAAATCATAGTATTGAAACTGGTGACAGTTGGACAATCAATAATGGCACGTTAATATCTTCAGGTTCCAATACCTTTGCAACAGATGATAAGTATTATGGAACCAAGTCTCTTAAGATAATAGAAACAAATGCCCAAAATAGACGTGAATTTAGCCAACAGGTATCACTAATTAAGGGGAAATCCTATACCTTGTCTGGTTATATAAAAACAAAGGATGTAAACCTAACAACTTTAAATAATGGTGGCGCATCATTATGTGTTACTTATAAAGATTTAAATGGATTAAATAAAATTGCTAGAACAAAATTTGTGTCAGGAAATAATGCTTGGGATAGATATGAGACGAATTTTACATTACCTTCTGATGCATTATCTAGCACAGTTTCAGTTTTAGCAGAATTTCAAGGGGCAACTGGTACTGCATATTTTGATAATCTACAATTAGAAGAAGGTTTAGTTTCAAATAGATATAACTTGGTTGAAAATTGTGATTTTAACTATGGTTCTTTAACACCTAACTATTGGGTTAAGAAAATGCAATGTGATGCAAATGATAAAATTATATCCTTAAGTGGACAATCTCCACAAGCCTTAAGTCAAAATAATTTTAGAATGAATGGAAACTATGCGACTGGTAAGCAACTTACACAAACTATAAATGTAAGTGGAAAAGTTGGAGAGAAGTTTGTTGTAGGAGGATGGGCAAAGGGAAAACCGGTAAGCAGTCCAAGTGCTCAATTTCATCTTAGTATTGGAATGCGTTATATTGATGGTACTTATGGATTTAAATATGTAAATTTCAATAAAGATTACAATGAATGGCAATATGCATCTGATATGATGACAGCGGAAAAAGATTTTACCTCTGTTGATGTTACTTTAAACTACTCATCAAACGAAAATACAGCATATTTTGATGGAATTCAATTATATAAAGAAGACTTTGGAACTAAATATGCTTATGATACAAATGGTAATTTAACTAATGTTGTTGATGTTACAAATCAAGCTACTCAATATGAATATACAAATAATGACTTGACAAAGGTAACTGAAAATGGTGTTTCAATATCTGCAAATTACGATGCAAATCATAATTTATTAAGTGTACAATCGACAGAAAATGTTGTTAGTTCTTTCACTTATGATAGTTATGGTAATATGCTAACAACAAAAGTTGGAAATGATACATTATTCACTTTAGACTCAAGCACTTATACTACAAATGGTAACTATATCAAGACAAGTACAGATAGCTCAGGAAATACTACAACCTATAATTACAATGAAATTAAGGGTGTTTTAGACACTGTTATTAATGCTAAAAATGAGGTTGAAAACTATAGTTATGATAATATGGATAAACTTATTTCTGTAAACAAAACAGTAGGAAATAAGATAATCACAAATTCCTATGGGTATGAAAATGATAGGCTAAAAACTATAAGTCATAATAATTTTAATTACAACTTTGGATATGATCCTTTCGGGAATAATACCTCAATATCAGTGGGAAACCAGAATATTATTAACAATATATTCGATAGTAATACAGGTAGAATTTTAGAATCCACTTATGGAAATGGGAACAAGGTATCCTATAGTTATGATATTGTTGATAGGATTACATCAAGGAAATACAATGGGGTTGAGAAATTTAAATATGAATATGATTCCTATGGAAATATTGCATTGCTTCAGGATATAGAAAGTGGTATAAAGTATAAATATACCTATGATTTATCAAATAGACCTATAAAGAAAAACGATTCGTTAGGGAATTCTACTATCTACAGCTATATTACAAGTAGTGGAGATAAAAAAATTACTGAAGTAGTAAATGGTCAAACTTTTGAAACAAATTATAAGTTTAATAATGATAATAAACCTAGTAATGTAACATACAATAGGAACTCCACTAATGCTGTATCTTATGAATACGATATTCTAGGTAGAAAATTAAGAAATGTTGTTAATACTGGAAGTACAACTTTTAACACAAATTTTGAATATACGCAAGGTGTAAATGGAGTTACTACTGATAAAATATCAAAGGTTATTAATAATGGTGAGGCCATTGAATACACCTATGATAAAAACAATAATATAGATACTGTAATTTGTGGTGATAAGAAAATTAAATATTATTATGATGAATTAAATCAGCTAATTAGAGAGGACAACCAAGTACTAAATAAAACTATAACCTATAGTTATGATGGTGGAGGAAATCTAATTAATAAAATCGAATATGCTTATACTTCAACATCGCCAATAAGTCCTCTTAAAAATTTTGTATATAGTTATAGTGATACTAATTGGAAAGATAAACTTACTTCATTTGATGGAAAAAATATTTCTTATGATTCAATAGGAAATCCACTTACTTATGATGGATATAACTTTATCTGGGAAGAAGGAAGACAACTAAAAGCACTTTCAAAATCTGGATTAAATATATCCTATAAATATAATGATAGTGGTATCAGAACCGAAAAAAGTGTAAATGGTGTAATTACTAAGTTCCATTTGGATGGAGACAAAGTAACCTATGAGTTAAAAGGAAATGAGGGTATTTACTACACTTACGACAGTGAAGATAAACTTATAAGTATGAATTATAAAGGTCAAGAATACTATTATATTCGAAACAATCAAGAGGATATTATAAGATTATTTGATGGAACAGGAAATAAAGTTGCATCATATGTTTATGATTCATGGGGTAAACTTATAAACATTAAGGACCAAAATGGTATCGATGTAACAAATAATTCTGAGCATGTAGGTAATAAGAACCCGTATAGATATAGAGGATATAGATATGATACCGAGACTGGGTTGTATTATTTGCAGAGTAGGTATTATAATCCGGAGTGGGGGAGGTTTGTTAATGCGGATGATGCACAAATCCTTAAACTAATGCAGGGGCAATTACACGGAGCGAATATGTTTGCGTACTGCTTTAATAATCCTGTGATGGGTAGTGACCCTGAGGGGTATGCTTGGTGGAATGATACCCGGAACTATTTAAGGTCGAGGGATTTTGTTTCAGGGGTCATTAACTTTGCGCTCGGCGTTATATTTGGAGGTGTTGTCGGTGGAGGAATTATTAAAGCGTTGAAAAAAAGAGTAGCGCAACAAGGTAGAGCAGCAGCAAAGGAATATCTTTCATATGAGTTGCGTCGTCAATTAAAGAAATCATCACTTAAAGCAACAACTCAAGTTGCAATAGTTTCTGGCGCTATAAAACTCGTAGATATGTTGAATAATATACTTAATCCGGGAGGCTGGATTTTTGATAACTGGCTAGATAGAGATCGTAACGGCTTGTTAGATTAATTTTTATATTCAATAATTAGTTTATGTGTAAAGGAGAGTTTATACTAATTATGAAAATCACATTTAAACAATTAATAAAATATGCTCTTTTTGTAATAATTCTTTTTGCTGTATGGGTAAGTATTGATTATCTAGTAGGCAAACCTATTGGTTTTAAGAGTATTATTACATTTGTTGCTGCCTTGTTAGTTAGTGCAATTGTAGTTAAAAAAAATCAATAATATACAAGCATAATGACAGCGGTGTAAGGACACTAAAAACAGTCGAGAGTGTTACAACTAATTATCATTTGGTAATCAATAAAATAACCTATGAGAGTATTACTGCTGGGATACTACACTTACGATAATTCAAATAAGTTGTTAACTATGAGCTTAAATGGTGCAGAATACTACTATATAATAAATGCCAAAGGGATGTTATTGGACTATTTAATAGTGCAGGCTAAGATGTAGTTTCATATATCTATTATTCTTGGGATAAGCTAATATCCATAGATGGAGCTTTGTAGGATAGCGTAAGAATAAAGAATCCATGTAACTACCGATGGTATAGGTATAATACTGAGACTGGATTGTACTACTTGAATTCAAGATATTATAATCCTGAGTGGGGTAGATTTACCAATGCTGATGCTGTAGGGATTTTAAAGATGATACAAGGACAATTAGGTGTGGTAATTTATTTGTTTATTGCTTGAAAAATCCTATTAATATGGAAGATTCGACAGGATATCTTCCTTGGTATAAACATGTATACTATGCGCTTACAACCATTGATGTAATACTTATGTATCTACGTATAGTGAAAGGATTTTATTGGATCACGGTCAGCTTAAAGTATACAATAATGGCCAGTGTTCTTTCTGCTAAAATATCTTTAGCAGCGGGTCAATTTTTGCTAGCTGTTACAAATATAGTAACAGTTATTGGATTAGCTGGCAGTATCCCTAGGTTATATCTGGACTACTTAAGGCCTCTATATTATCATATCGTGAGAGTTAATCCATGGCATAGATGTAGATTGTCAAGTAAAACTGACCCCTTTTTAAGATCATACCCTAATTTAGAAATAGTATCTAGAGATGGCTCTCAGACATATGTTGCAGCTATAAGACAAGCGCACCCAAAAGTTATTCAAATAAGTGATAGATTTTATCTATTAAAGAATTTAACAGATTACTGCAAAAGTATTATCACTAAAACTTTATTTTAAAAATATTGAAGAGTCTTTAAGGGCCACCTGATATACTGGCTCAGCCTCTGCTATTCGCATGTATACCACAAGAAAAAGACGACTAATACAAGAAACACATGAATCAGAAAATGATAATTATAAATTCATTGAGCGTAAAAATCTTATAAAACTCTTGTACAAGCCTATAAATAAGGTTAAAGAACTATCACCTGGAATACTGAATAGAGTAATAGATGAATATCCAGTTTTATCTAGCATTTATACAATTTTTCAAAAATTTAAAGAAGCTTTATTTAGCAAAAATCCAGAAACTCTAAATAATTGGATAAAAGAAGTAAAGCTTCTTAATATTTTAGATATTAATAGTTTTATTAATGGAATTGAAAATGACATTGAAGGAGTTGAAAATTCCATTATTTATGAATATAGTAATGGATTAGCTGAAGGCAAGGTTAATAAGATTAAAGTTATCAAAAGAATAATGTATGGAAGATGTAAATTTGAGACATTAAGAAACACCGTTCTTTCCTTAGAGAATTCTTGAAATTCAACTATCTCTGGAAAGAACCCAAGAGAAACAGCAATTTGAAGGGGGAATAATTTATGGAGATAGTTAAGTTTAATTTAAAGGATAAAAATGAATTATTAGAGTTAGATAAAGAGTGTTTTGGAGTAAATAGCTGGGATAATGAATTATGGCAAACAATTTTAGGGGATTTAGAACATAATATTATTTATTTAGTAAAACAAAATACTGAATTAATTGCATACTTAATGATATACAACTGGGGAAAAGAAAAAAATTACGTTAAAATTACTAATATAGGAACTAAAAGTTCTTTTAGAGGACAAAAATTAGCTCATAAATTATTTGAAACAATGATAAATGAGATGAAAAAAGAAGGAATGAAGGATTTTAGAGGAGAGACAAGAGTTACAAACTATCCAATGCAAAAAGTATTTAGTGATTTTGATTTCAGAAATGTAGAAACTTTTAAGGGATATTATGATAACCCTACTGAAGATGCACTGAGATATCATTTAAGTATACAAATGTGTTAATAAATTTCCAATTTCAAGAGTTGGAGTATTTGGTTTTAACTTTTCCTTGTTTTTTTAATATACACTTAATGGCATCCTATTAATGTAATGGGTGCTGTATATAAACTTGACTAATGAGAAAATTTAAGCAGCCACTAAGAAAAAGATATCCAAGCATCTTAAGCGCTAGGACACTTTTTCTTAGTGGCTTATTTTTGTGTTTCTTAAAACTTAAACTCAACTAATAGGTAGACAATTCCTAGCTATAGCTTTCACCAACTTTAAGTCTTAGCTGTAAATTGTCTTTGATTTAATTTTTATGAAAATGATGAGAAGTTACAGGTATATTATCACAGTAATTATATGGTAAAATAGTATTAAAGAGGAGCTGTAGAAGAGTTTATTTAAGGCCGAACTTGTAGAATTTCGATTAATAACAAAATTTAAATTATTGGAGGAGCAAAATGAGAAAATGGGTTATATTTATTTGTCTATTATCAGCAGTGCTCATTTTATGGGGATGTAATTCAAGTGTAGGTAATTCCCCTAATTCTTCAGAAGTTACAATAAATAAGGATAAAAAGATAGAGGTATTTCTCCCAAAATTATGGGATGCTTACAGCTCTGTATATGAGCATTGGAATGAGTTAAATCTTGATAAAATTACCCTTATGGATAAACCGATTTTAGGATCCAGCGATATTGAAGCTATGGATAATAATACGTTAAAGACAAAAAAGAATTTTATAATAGTTAATGGGACTGGCTTAGAAGATGCATTAATATATAGTGATAAACGGGATGGAGTTTTAAAATTTGAATACAAGGGAGAAGAATATAAAATTGATAGTAAATCACCTGAGTTATTCTATAATTACACTATTTACGATATATGTGTAGTAAAAAAAGGTGATAATAATTTTCTTGTTAAGCAAAGGGATTTTAAGAAGGAAAAAGATGCTGATCGTAATGAGCTTTCAGGAATAGAGTACAAGAAGGGGATAATTGGAATACCCTATGTCATTGTTGTGGATGGTAAAAAAACTGAACTAGGTATTTTAAAGGTTGATGATGCTGAATTTGCTGTTCCAAGGGTTATGGATTCATGGACGTATATGGGACCACCTGAAGGAATAATTAATAGGTTTGCTGAAGGAAAAAATTTAAAAGTCCAGGATTAGGTTCATCAAGGTACAGCTATTAGATGGAAATCATTTTGATTGATATACCTATAAACTATATGATTAACATAGTTACGATAACTTGTTACAAAGAAGTAATCATAATTTTTGTAAGTGGGTGTAATTAGGGGTAAGGGTTAGGACAACATTGTAAAAAATTGTGACTAAATAGTAGTTTATGGAATTTCTATTATACGAGGGGGGAAGTAATGGACAGCTTTTATACAATTCTGACTATAAGTTATCTTTTAGGTATGGGGTTTGTTATTATCGGAAAAATAAGATTAAAAAAAATTGATAAAGAGTTCAGCAAGTCAAATTGTGATATATCGGAGATGGAAAGAATAAAACGTCTCCCATATATGATATCGGAGGTGGAAAGAAAAAGGCGTCTGCCTTATGTAATATGTATAATTATAGGATATTCTATCCCAGTAATTGTTTCAATCATTTTAATATTAGGTTTGTTTGATATTATCTAACATAGCCGAATATAAAGCTTAATATACTTGCGAAAAGATAAAGCTACTAAGAAAAGTACTCAAGGAGTTATAAAGCTCTGGAGTAACTTTCTCAGTGGCTTATTTTTATATGTCTTAAAGTTTAAACCCCACTAATAGGTAGGCATTCCTAGCTAAAGTTTACACGGTGTTAAGAGTTCGTTGGAAGTTAGCTTTGATTTAATTTTAAGTGAGTAATGAAAAGGTTAAGGTATATTATTACAGTAATTTTATGGTAAAATTGAATTACTAGAGTTATATAAGAGTTTAATCTAAAGTCAAACTATAGTAATTAAGTGTGAATTATCATAAAAATTATGGACTAAAAGGAAAGAGGTAGATAACAATGATTGAAATAGACTATGATAATACTAAAATTGAATTTATTCAGTATCTAAATAATCAAAATAATATAGTATTGTCAACTTGCTCAAATAATAAGGTGACTTCACGAACTATGTGCTTTGTAAGCGATGGGTTTGTTCTCTATTTATTAACAGGAAAACGTTCGAATAAATGCAAGCAGATTGAAAAAAATGAAAATGTATCACTATGTGTAGAAAACATGCAAATAGAAGGTAAAGCAAAGATAATTGGAAGTCCAATGGAAGATAAAAATATTGAAGTTAGTAAAATATTTAGGAATAAGCATAAAGGATATTTTGAACGTTTTGCTCATTTTAAAGTTGCTACTTTTATTGAAGTAAAATGTGATTATTTAAAGCAATGGAAAATTGCAAATGACAAAGATTATTTTTACTGTATTGATGTTGGTAAAGAGAGGGCTACAAAACATACATAAGAAAGTAGAATTAATTTTACATTACATGACACTATAATACTCATAGTTCTAAAAAAGCGACTTAAAGGGTTAATATTAATTCACCCTTTAAATTTACATATTACTTCAACACTGTTTTAAAACATAGCCTAAACATTAAATTTATAAGCTAATTTTGCATTGGACAAATTGACTAACGCAAAATTTTCAGTTTAAGCTCAGCGCCATTTTTGCACCCGTCAAATTGACCTGTGCAAATTTCTTAGTATAAGTACATCATGTAAAATCAAATTATATATATTGCTACATTTTAGGTGCTTTCTTTCTAGGAAACTCCAAATAACCTTCATTGTAAAAATAGCTTAGTAGTTAATATAAAGAAAGGTAATGTTAAATACTATTAAGGATAATTATAGAAAGAAGTGAAGCAGGATGAAGAAGGTATTTATAATTTTATGTATAGTAATTTCTATATCATGGGTTTCTACAAGTGTTAAAGCACTTACTTTAAAACCAACTAATGATGTAAAACAAGGGATTCCTTATAAATATATCCCAGCAGAAGGATCGGTTGAAGAATTATATAAAGATATTATTGTAACACTTATACAACCATACATTACAGAGGAAATTTCTAAACAATATGGCATGCTTCTTTTATATGACTTGTCATCTATAGAATTTTTAGAAATAGAAAGATCAGAGTATCGTACTTTTAATTTTCTAATTAAACTTCAAGTTGAACCATTTTTGGGAGCACACAATACAGTTGGTCTTGATGAAATAACAATAAAAATAGCAGGAGATAATCCTAAGATTATAAGTTTTAAACATATAAAAAGCTTTCCATTACCACCACAATTAGAGGAATACTATAAAGATTTAAAATTATAAATAGGACTAACAATTTATAAATTCAAGTGGGTCTATACCTATATGTCCTTATTGTGAAAAACAAATGACCACCATAGAAAAAATATATAATGGGCTATCGGATGTCAATAGTTAATAAAAATTTTCTTGAATTGTGGTATAGGAGTAAATCAAGGCGAAGCAAAGTATTTGGGGGGATTTAAGTGAAAATAAGAGAATTTATAGATACTGATAATTCTCAATGGGTAAGGTGTAGAGTGCTATCCTTTTTAGATAGTGCATATTTCGATAATGTACTGCGTGAAAAAGAACACTACAAAAATCCTTCTGTTGAGTTAGTGGCAGAGATTGATGATAAAATTATAGGTTTAATAGATGTAGAATATGAGATTGAAAAAGGAACAGTTTGTTATAGTTCAAATGAATTAGGTGGAGTTATATGGCATATAGCAGTTTTACCCGAATTTAGAAACTTAGGCGTTGCAACCTTGTTGTTAAATGAAGCAATAAATAGACTGAAAAACAAAGGTATAAAGAAACTTGAAGCATGGACAAGAGATGATAAATGGGTAAATCATTGGTATAAAAATAGAGGATTTAGCTGGAAGGAATCTTACCTCCATGTTTATGCTGAAGGTGATGAATGCGATATAATTACACAATCTAAAATTAATAAATTATTTATATGTAGTAGTTTTGCGCACTACATAGGTAAAGATAAAGATACTATTAAAAAAGCATTCAAAAGGGTACATGAGTGTAATTTATATGAGTTAACATTGACAAAGTAGTTCAGAGTCTTCTTAAGAAGTAACTTAATTACAGTATTTGAATGTTTTAAAACTTAGTATACTTACTAAAAGATAAAGCCACTAAGAAAACATCAAGGAGCTACAAGCTCTAGAGGCGTTTTCTCAGTGGTTTATTTTTATGTGTCCTGAAATTTTATCCCAACTAATAAGTAGGCAATTAACAGCTAAAGCTTTCATTACGGTGAAGTCTTAGATTTTAATTGCCTTGCTTTAAATTGAGTAAAGCATATAAAATAAAACTTTTGATAGCTAGCATTAAAAATTTAAAGAAACATATTATTAATATAAGTTTAAGGTCAACTTTAAAAAGAGATGTAGGAGGTTTTTAATGCTGTTATTTGATGAATACCCTAAAGAAGTAAGCATAGCTAGTGAGAAAATGCCTGATGGTAAGGTTATAAATGAAATCTTTGAACTAACTTATACAGCTATGACTACTATAATTCCGTCTGATACTTCAAAGGATGAAGATTTTAATTTGTGGTATGAAAACTTTAAGTTAAGGTTAAAAAGTGGTACAAAGTACATCTTGATGAGTAATGATAATATTTTAAAGGGCTATTTAGCATATAGCTTACACTATGAAAATAATTCCATATGTATAGAAGACTTAATTATTAATCCTAAATATCAAGAGGATGGGTTTACAGTAGCACGGTTGATATGCTATTTCTTAATGAAAGTAGAAGGTGAAAATTTAAATAACATTTATACTTATACAAGTAAATTAAATACAAGAATGCAAGGTATTCTGGATAAGGTAGGATTTTCTATAGAGGAATACAACAGTAAAAGTATTAAGTATAGAATAGATAAAGAATTAATTACTAATAAATACTCAAAATTAATTTTACATTTCAATAAGAAGAACAATTATAACTTTTAAAATATATTTTAAGGAGGGGTTCTATATAAAAGCTTTTATAAAGAACAACAGTAAATTAAATTTTATTATTTGGATTAGAATAGTTAAAGAAAGAGGAATAGTCTATGAGAGCTAAGATTAAGAGTGGATTATCAATTATAAAAATTACTGAGGAAGACATAAATAAGCAGCTAATTAAGCAATTATCGCAATTGCTAACTTATTCAGAGCCAGAGAATTTTGAAGAGTGTAAAAAGTGGTGGGAACAGTGGTTTTCTGACAAGATACCAGGGGAGAAACTCACAATAATAGCTAAGGAGGAAAATAATATTATAGGGGTTACAAGGTTTTGGAAGACACCGTTTTGTAATAATAAATGGCTCATTGAAGGACTTGAGGTAATACCTCTCAAAAGAAGAAAAGGTGTAGGAAAAGCAATTGTTATAGAAGGCGTACGCATTTTAAGAGGTATTACTAATGAAAAGATATTTGTTAACATTTCAAATAAAAACATTGAATCTAAAAGACTTCATGAAGGACTTGGATTTAAAAAAATTAGCAGTGGATCACTGAATAGTTATGGAGAGTATAGAAATCATATAGATGAATATGTCCTAGAAGTATAGTTATCAATTATTAAATAGTATTAAGTATATTGTGAAAAGGATGATTGTAAATGAACTGGTAATTATAGAATGCAGAATTTAAAGTTTACTGATTTAATAGGTTGCTTCTTAATCTATTTTCTCATACTTTGAGGCTATAGCAATATAATTTACTAAAAGTATTTTGAAGATGATGATTTAATGGGGAAAAGAAAACCTCAAGTTATGATATTAGGTTCGAGTCATGTTTGGATACTTTCTAATTTTATAAGGGAAAGTCAGTTATTTGAACTTGTTGATGTATTAGAATATTTATAGAAGCAGTTTTTAGAATACCATATCCTAATATTTAAATTAGTAGAGGTGTATATATGAGCGTAATAAAAGGAGTTATTACCCATCAGAATAAATTCACATTAGAGGGGGGTTATGTAGCTTTATTAAATTCAACATTTGAAGAAGTTTGCTGTGCCACAACAAATGAACAAGGAGAATATAGTCTAGAAGCTGAAGATGGCTATTATCCTTTTATGGTAGCAGTAAAGGAATATGGAGAAAATTTCCTAGAGTTTTGGTGTCAAAATATTAATCTGAAAAATAATATTACTATCAATGCAGCTATCGATAAGTTAGAGATTTATGGTTTGCACTGCTTTACAGTTAAGGGAGCATACCCTTCAATGATGGTATATTTTAGACCAATGAGCCTTGATAAGTTTAAATTGGGTGAAAAAGACATAGGTCCTAATATAATAAATAGCTCTATTAAGGTTTCAATCAATGGATATGAAAGTGAAGTATATAAAGTAAACAAAGTTGAAGAATATAGTAAGGATTGCAGTATGACAGCATATCTTCTTCAGGTTTCTGTTTCAGATGAATTGTTACCTGAAAATGAAAATATGTTAGATGTTCAAGTGTCAGATTTAGATGGTTTATTTGGGCAGGCATCTATATTTTTTTAAAACATAAGGAGCTTAGTAAACTTTTTTTAGGGAGGAGTAAAATGAAGGCAGCTCTAGTGGTAAATAGAATGAAAAGCTCAATGAGGGAAAACCTTAATGACATTTTAAATTATATTAAAAAGGCTTCACAAGAAAATAGTGACTTGGTGATATTCCCAGAAGCTGCTATTACTGGGCTATGCTTAACGGATAATCCTATAGATGATATAAAACTAGGATTATCTATGGATAGCTTAGAAATTGCCAAGTTATGTAATGCTGCTAAAAATTACAATATAAACGTGGCAATTGGAATCCTGGAGAAAGAAAATGTGAAATTATATGATACAGCTATATATATTGATAGAGATGGTGAAATTATATCAAAATATAGAAGAATAACCTCAGGGTGGAGAGACTCTAGTCAAGATAGCATTTATAAAGAAGGATGTGAAATCAAGGTAATAAACACAGAGTTTGGCAAAGTTTGTTTTTTAATATGTGGAGATTTATTTGAGGAAGAACTTGTGAGTAAAGTAAGAGAAGAAAGTGTTGAGTATTTATTTTTCCCTTTTGCAAGATGTCTTTATCCAGAGACGAATATCAAAGAAATATGGGAAAGAGAAGTATTTAAAGAATACCTAGAGCAGATGAAAAAAACTAATGCGATTACTTTGGCTGCAAATTATCTTGATGAATATTATTTTGGAGGAGCATTTTCAGTAGATAAAGAGGGTAGACTCATATCTTATTTTGAAATTGGACAAGAAGGTATGCTTATTATTGATGTTTAAACTTAATTTTAAATCTATGAGTGGAAAACATTCAAGCTACTAAGAAAAGTATTAAAGGAGCCATAAGCTCTGGAGTATTCTTCTCAGTGGCTTTTATTTCATCTATCTTAGAACTTAAAACCAACTAATCTGTAGATAATTCTCAGTTAAAGCTTACCACTGATTTCAAGCCTTAACTGGAAATTATCTTTTTAAAACTTAACTAGAAAAGTTAGGATTTAAAGTAAAATATTACAGTAATTATATGGTAGAATAGTATTAATTGTGAAATATGGAAGATTTTATTTAGTCTAAACTAATAAATTATTGTGTATTCAGATTATTTATAGAATGTTTGATATAGGAGGTATCTCTATGGAAAAGATAGATGAAGTGTTTGAATTTTATAATACTGGTGCTGAAAAAGGGAGATTAGAAAGAGGACTTGGAAAAGTTGAATTATATAGAACAAAAGAGATATTAAAGAAATATATTACTAACACTAATAATAAAATTTTTGATATTGGCGGAGGCATTGGGATTTATTCTTCTTGGCTTTCAGAGATGAATAACGAAGTACATCTTTTAGAATTAGCACCATCGGCGGTTGAACATGCAATTAAAAATCAAAACGAAAATAATACTTTCATTGCAGAAGTTTGTGATGCTAGAAATATTAATAGGGATGATGAAAGTGCAGATATAGTTTTGCTTATGGGACCGTTGTATCATTTACAAAATATAGATGACCGATTGCGAGTTTTGAATGAGGCAAAAAGAGTTTTAAAGAAAAATGGTCTTTTATTTTCAGTAGGAATATCAAAATTTAGTTGTACAACATGGGCATTGTCAACCTATGGGAAGGATAATAACTTTTTAGATAATGATATATTTGGTGATATGATTGAAAATGAATTATCATCAGGTATTCATATAAGACCAAAAGAATATCCATATTTTATTGCGCAAGCATACTTTCATACTCCATTAGGATTACAAAGAGAGATTGAATCAGTAGGGTTTGAAACAATTGAAAAACATGCAATAGAAGGGCTGATTTGGTTCACACCTTGTTTAAGTGAAAAATGGGAAGATAAAAACAGTAGAGAAAGATTGTTGAAAATTGTAAGGCGTACAGAAAATGAGGAAGAAATCATGGGAATGAGTTCACATTTTATGATTGTATCAAGAAAATAAACATTATCTTTGAATTAACTTCATTCACAATCTTCTTAACAAGCGACTGATTTACAGCATTTCAATGTTTTAAAGCTTAATATACTTACTAAAAGATACAGCCACTAAGAAAAATATTCAAGGAGCTAGGAAGCTATATTAAGTTTCATGAGATTTATAAGTAATTTGTTAAATATGAAAGAGGTGTAATTTTGAAAAGTAAATATTTAATAATTAGGTTAATTTGCAGTATAGCATCAATTATATTAGCTTTATATTTTTTTATAGGAAATATTCATATGAGTAAATTAATGCCTTATATTCTTATAAATTTACTTGTATATAACATTTCGGTACATATGGAAAGTAAACACTCTGTTCATTATAGTAAAAATGACGGAATAAAAATAATTTTATTGAGTATATTATTTTTTTCTTTGTGACAATGGTATTGGCAATACTTCATGAGATATAATTAAAGATTTTAACATGGTTTTATTATGTCACAACATTCTTAAACTATGTCTTACCAATAGAATTATGATTAATTTAAAACTGTAAGTGAATGAAGGCTGTGTAGCATCAACATAGTTTTTGTACCAATGAATAAAGCTTATATAAGCTATCTAAAATACTTTGAAGAGCTTACTCTATTAATAAATAAACCTTAGTAATATATAATTTATTTGAAGTTGCTCACTATCTTGTTTTCAGGATAAATACATGTTTTAGTGGCCATTTTTAAAAGGTATAATTAACAGTAACTGGGACTTTTACTGTAGCCCCTACTAATAATATAGAAGAGCTGAAAAGCTTTTTTTATGATAGGGGAATTAAATAGAAGATTCTTCGAAATAAAATTTATGTATCGATTGGGAATATTATGGTAATGTGAATTTAAAGGGGGGAAATTTATGAATATTTTAGCACTTGTTTTTTCATACATTATATTTACTGTACTATTTAGTAAATTTGGGAAACCTATTGAAGTATATATAAGTAAGTTTAATCTAAAAAAATTAACTAAATTTATTATTCTAGCGGGGGCTATGTCTATATGGTATTTATTAAGAGACTATTTAAACTTAAATGATATTCTATTTGGAGTTATTGCAGGATTAATACTGGCAATAAGTGGAACTGTGTTTAATGTATTTAAATGATATTCAATAGTGATATAAGAGTTTGATAATGAAATATAATCACGACACAATTTTCTTATTAAGTGTCAATCTAAGGATTAAGTTAAGACTATAGGAAGACTAACGCCTGCAAAATTGCAGGCGTTAACTTTTGTAAAAGAATAAGTTAAATTGCTTCTTTTTTAGCCATGTTGTGAGTTATATCTTTCCTTCTGTACACACTTAAGATTAGCCCAACTATAGTCATATTAATAACTAACTGGGAACCACCGAAGCTCATAAAAGGAAGACTAATACCCATGATAGGAGCAATTCCAAAATTCATTGCAATGTTAAGTAAAAACTCCGTAGTTAAAATTGCTATAAAGCCAGAAACTATGAGCTTTCCGTAAGAATTCTTAGTAACCTTTGCTACACTTATTATTTTTAGTAGGAAAATTATAATTAGTGTAATTATAGCCACGGCGGTAATCCATCCAAAGGTATAGACTATATAAGTAAAAACAAAATCGGTATGAAGCTCAGGAATGGTCTTTGGCTCCATGTTAAATCCATTTCCAAAGGCCCCTGCACTTTCCACAGCTTTTTTTAGTTGAAGATAAATCCAACCACTAGCTAGTGGATCACGATCAGGCTCCAAGAAAATTGTAAATCTTCTTAATCTATAGGGTTCCAATAAAGAATAGGTGAAAACACTAAAAACTGGCGATATTATACAAAAAAGTACTTGGGATATCTTGGCCTTAGACATAAACATTAAAGTTATACAAGCAATAAAATATAAAAAACTGTAGGTAGTAGTAGCTGTTAGTGTGAGATAACCAGGAATTATAGTTATGAGTAAAACAGGAACTATAATTAGTCCTAGAGCTTTTAAAAATCCAAAAAGATTATTCCAATCCCAGCCTTCAAATATTCCTGCAAGAGAAACCACTAAAAATAATAAACAAAAGGGCATTAAATCAATGGTTAAAAAGCCTATATGAAAATAGTAGTGGCCATTAACAGGAACATTGAAAAATAACTGTAGAATTAAAATTACCAATGTACCAATGTAAATCTGCTTTGAATAAGGCAAAATTCTTCTGTAATCAAAGAAGTATAATCCTGTGATTAAACCAATTCCTAGGATATAAAATACAAGGTTCTTCTGAAATATTTTAATATAATCAGCTTCAGCCACAGCTCCTTTGCTTTGGATAAAGTACATGGTGACAAGTCCAAAGAGGGAAAAGCACAGTAGAGGTATTATAACACCCCATCCAATTTTTGCTTTATGAGTTATATCTAACTGTTTTCCTATTAAACTGGGGTCCCCCATATGAGAGATTGCCTTTTCAGTTGCCTCTTCCTCAGACAATCCAGAGCTTATGAAATCTTCTTTGAGAGTTTCAATATGATCTTGTAATTCTAGGTTTATATCATAGTGGACATCCTTGTTTCTTATAAGCATGCAAACTTTATTTATATAATCCTTAACCTTATTATTTTCCATAATCAAGAGAAACCTCCTCCCATAAAATTTTATCTACAGCACCAGAGAATAGTGACCACTCCTGTTTTTTCTCTTTCATATAAAGGTTCCCTTTTTCGGTAATTTTATAGTATTTACGTTTCCTACAACCTTCACTTTCACTCCAATAGGACTCAATCATAGCTTCTCCTTCAAGAGCATGAAGTATAGGGTACAAGGTTCCTTCCTTAAAACTGAAAACTCCATTAGATTTAAGATCAATAACCTTTATAATTTCGTAACCATACATGGGTCTGCTGTTAAGTAAGCTTAAAACAAGGGTGGTAGTACTTCCTTTTAATAGTTCTTTACTGATTTTCATAGTTTACCTCCTTTATACCTAGATATTATATGCATCGATTATCTAGGTATAATTTTAAAGACATATTTTCCATATGTCAATAGTTTTTCAAAACTTTGTAACAAGCAAATAAATATGGTTAGACCCCTAGGTTTATTGATATAATTTGCTTTGCTATAAGGTAAAATAGCAAAGGAGACAAATGAAAGTTAGGGAGTTCTACCTGTAGAGAAGTTGCTACCGAAGCTATTATTGTGTTAAGTTTTTAGTTTAAATTGCCTTATATTTTTACTTTTACTCCAAGGAAGCTGAAGCTATAGGTATATTATTACAGTAATAATATGGTAGAATTTAAATAGTAGATCATTGAATAAGAATTTACTTAAGGTCAAACTAGTAAATAAACACGAACAAAGGGAACTTCTCAAATTAATCTTCTCTTAAAAATGTTATATTGGCAAAAGTATTTTTAGCTAACATTATTTTAAATAAAATTAAAGACAGTAGGACTACCAATATTCTTACTGTCTTCAATTTTTCTATATTTTAGAGAACCATTATGCAATATATGAAGTCTAATGTAATGAAATATAGAGTTACTATGGTATAAATAATTTGGGGAGCTGATATTTAGTGGAAAACGAATTAGTGCGTAAAAGTAAAAAAGGGGATATGGATGCTTTTTCAAAACTTATAAAGATGTATGAAAAGGATATGTATAGAGTAGCCATAGCTATGGTGAAAAATAACGAGGATGCCTTAGATTGTATTCAAAATGCAATCTTAAAAGCATATAAATCTATAGGAAAATTGAAAAAAGAAGAATACTTTAAAACATGGCTTATTAGAATTGTAATTAATAATTGCAAGGACACTATTACAAAGGAAAGAAAATATACACCGTTACTTCAGGTTAATAAAGAAGTTTGTTATGAAGAGAATTTAGAATACGTTGAGATTCAAGAAGCTATAGATAGCCTTGATATGGATTTGAAAAAATTAATTATTTTATATTACTATGAAGATATGACTATAAAGGATATTTCTCAGAGTCTAGATATTTCAGAAGGAACTATAAAATCAAGGCTTTCTAGAGCTAAAACAAAGCTTAAATCCATATTAAATGAAGTATATAGTGAGGTGTTATAACATGCATAGAGATGTATTTAAAAATAAAGCAATTGTTGAAAATGATGATTTGGAGTTGAAAAAATTACTTAAGGAAAAGGATAATCTTAAGGTTCCTGAAGAAATATCCAAAGGAATTGATTCTGTTCTAAATGATATTAGAAATAGCAAAACTGTATACAAAAATTATAATAGCCTTTTAAGAAAGATAGCTATGGTTGCAATTATCTGTTTAAGTGTAACTACGGTAGCTAGTTTTACTAATCCAACAATAGTTAGAGCTATACCTATAGTTGGTAAAATATTTGACTTTTTTGCAGGAGAGACGGTAAAAAATATCAAAGATGACTCTTTGATTATTGGGAAATCTGTAAAAGACAAGGGCATAACTTTAACTGCTGAGGAAGTGGCTATGTACGGTAATAAGGTGATTGCTACATTTAAAGTACAAGGTAAGGTTTTAAAAAATGAAAAATTAGACATAGAATTAAGAGGAAAAATTAATGGAGATGGATTTAGTTATTCAAGTAGTAAAATTAAAAGGATAGATGAATCAACTGTAGCAGTGCTATTTGAAGGAAGTTTAATAGATTCTTATGTCAGTGAAAGTGTAGATATAAACTTTTATATGGGTGGTGTTTTAATAGATAATAAAGAGATAAACGGAGATTGGAGAATTTCTACTACAGTGAATAAAGCTCAGATAGAAGTTCCATCAAGGGAGATTAAATCTTCGGAAGAGATAAATGTAAAAGGATTTAAGTTTACAATTGATAATTTAGTGACCTCTTCTATAGGAAATAGTATTACTATGAAATCTAAATTTGAAGAATATGATTTTTCTAATAAAAATGATACAGAAATTTCAAATGATTGGACTGAAATATTTAATAATATGGACTATATATTTATAGATTCTAATGGGAAAATTTTATTAACAGAAAACCTATATGGCACTGGGAATATATCAAAGATGGAGTCTAATATAGAAAATATAATCTATGGCGATATTTCTTATTCAGATTACATTGATATAATTCCAGTTATAAAAGGGATGGATTATAAAGAGGATGATGGAAATTTTGTAAATCAATGCATTTTAAGTTCTACTAATCCAAAGTTTGAAAAAGTATTTAAAAATCGTCAATATTATAATGTTGACAAAGAAAATTCATTTTTAAAATTGGATGAGCTGAAAGGAAAGTCAATACAGGTTAATTCTAGAGATAATATTGAAATAAAAGATATCGAATGCACAGATATGTATACTAAGATAACTATGAAAGTTAATGGATATTATGATTTAAGAAAATTGGGATTTGTTAGTATAATTGATGAAGATTTTAATGAATATACCCATGTAGGAATTAGTGGTGGAGCTGTTGTAGAAAACTCGAGTAAAAATGAAGTGAGTGTAACTTTGCCACCTTTGGATGAAGCAAAGAAATATACAATAACTCTATTAAGAACAAAGGATGTAAACTTAAATGAAATAGAAAAAATTAGAGTAAATTTAAAATAAATAATTTTAAATATTTATTATTGTCATTCTTGTAAGTTTTTGTGACTTATTAACTAAACACCTGTAACGATACTCCAATACCATGTTATCACTAATAATAACTCTTAATATAATATATTAAAGGTGGTGTTTATTTTGAAGAAACTGTATAAAGTTATGCTATTGTTGTTTGTAGCTATTTCAATTTTTCTTATGGGTTGTGATAAACAGAATAAGACTATAATGGATAACCCAAATGCTATTAATTTAACTGAAGAAAAAGCAACGGAGATGTTTCAAAACATGTATGGTATGCCTAGACTAAAAGACCAAAGAGTAATTTTGTTAAATGATACTCTTTATGTAGATTTCTTTTTTGATAAAAGTGCAGGAAAATCAGAATTTGAGTCCGCACGTATTTTTGTATATACCACCTTTATTCGTGAAGAAACCGAAAACTATAGTGAAATATCCTATATCTCCTTAGTTGATAAAGCAGAAAAGAAATTACATTGGAAGAACATAGTATGCGATATATACAAAAACAATAAAAAAGTTTCTTATGAAAGATTTGAAGATAAGCAACTAGTAGCCTCGGAAGTGTATTAAATACTAAAAATAATTTACTATATGAAAGTCACATCTTTCTTAAGAAGCGACTTATTTACAGTATTTGAATGTTTTAAAGCTTAATATACTTGTTAAAAGATAAAGCCACTAAGAAAACATCAAGGAGCTGCAAGCTCTGTAGTAGTTTTCTCAGTGGCTTATTCTCATCCTACATAAAATCCAAACGCATCTAATCTGTAGACTATTTTTGATTAAAGCTTTCACTACGCTGAAGTATTAATCCCAAATAGTCTTTTAATTTAAAACCTAGGTTGAAATAAATATCTCTATGGATATTCATAAATCACTGCAAAGCCTATATTTCATAGAATTTTATAGGCAATAAATCGAAAAAATCCATATAAACTATGATACTAAAGATATTGAACTTTATAATAGAGTTGAAATAGGAGAATTAAAGGGTGGCTTGTAATTAATTTATTACAATTGTAAGGGAAGTAGATATGTATCGACACAGTATATAAAAAACCTATAGACTAAAATAATCTATAGGGAGCTAGTTGGCAATAGTTAATAAAAGCCTCTTAAGCGAAAGAAACTAAATTAACAATATTAATGTGTCATAATAGAATAATTAACATTATTGAGCAATTATTAAATTGATGTAAATTGATTTAATAATAATTAATACAAAATAATTGAGTGGACATGTTGCTTTATATGGAATTATGTTGTAAAATATGTATAAATAAAACAAAAGGGGGAGAAAATATGAAAAAAAACAATTTTAAGTCCATTGTGACAAGAATCTGTCTACTATTTGCAGTTTGTTTACTAGTTTCATTTAATCCAGTTAAAGCTGAAGCAGCTACAGCAACTGGACAAGATATAGTAACTGAAGCAAAGAAGTATTTGGGTGTACCTTATCAGTGGGGTGGAAATGGTCCAAGCACTTTTGACTGTTCAGGTTTTACAAAATATGTATATGGTCAATTTGGAATTAATTTACCTAGAGTAGCTTCTGATCAAGCATCATCAGGAACATCAGTAGCACAAGGGAATCTACAACCAGGAGATTTGGTATTTTGGGGCAGTCCTGCTTATCACGTTGGAATATATATTGGAAATAACCAATATATTCATGCACCACAAGATAATGATGTAGTTAAGATTTCTACATTATCAACATATACTTCAGCTCGTAGAATAATAAAAAATACAGGCTGGGTGTTATCAAATGGTACTTACTACTATTATAATGCAGATGGCTCATTAAAGACTGGTTGGTTACTTGAAAATAACCAATGGTACTGGCTTAATAATGATGCAAGCAAAGGATCACTTGGAGCTGCTGCAACCCAATGGCGTTACATCGATGGATATTGGTATTGGTTTAATGACGATGCAAGCAAAGGATCATTATGTAAAATGATGACTGGATGGTTAAATGTCAATGGTGACTGGTACTATCTAAATGATGATACTGCTAAATACGGCGGTCCATATGGTGGTATGTTAATTGGCGATTACACAATAGGAAATAAGCTATATCATTTTAATGAGTATGGAAGATGCACAAATCCATATTAAATAGTAAAAAGGTAGTCTCTAGATAACTAGGGACTACCTTCTTTTATGTTTAAACAGTGATTTTCCCAGTTGTTTTTTTCAGCGCCGATATAAGAGGAAAATGGAGAATTTAAGACTTAAGTTAAGGAATTAGTCCTAGCTAGTAGTATTATAACTTTGCTCATGGTAATTATTATAAGTCTATATTTTTCGAAACAGTTTCCTATGTGGCTAGGTCAAGTTATAAATTAACGTCATCATGAATTTAAAGGCGTTTTTTTGCTTTATAATGAAACCTAATCAATATAGCTTACATAGTATATTAATAGAGAAATTTAATCGGAGGAAAACATGGAAAATTATGAAATGTGCTGTCCACTTACAGTAAACACTACTAGAGTTTGTGGTGAAAATCCTATTGATACTGCCTTGGAAATCTACAAAATCGCCTTTAGCGATATGGAACCAAATGCAGTGATTTTGGTAAATAAAAACCAAGTTTTTGATGGAATAGCAGCAACTCCACTAGTTCACTTCCCAATTAATGCACCAATTTTATTCACTGATGGGAATAAGATTAACAAAGAAGTTTTGGCTGAAATAAAAAAACTAGACCATGAAAGTCACATGGGAATTCAGGTTATATTAGTTGGTAACATCTGTAAGGAAGTGAAAGAAGACTTAGAGCACATGGGAATATGCACGCATCATATAACTGGGTGCAATCATTATGAGACGGCTTGCGAAGTATTGAAGGCAAGGCATATGTTTGAAAATATACTTATCATGTCTGGAGAAGATTATTCAGAGGGGATTGCTTCAACTTATTGGGCAGCTCACCATGGAGATCCCATTTTATTCGTAAAGAAAAACACTATACCAAGGTGTACCTTAGAAGCTATAAAGAAACATGGAGATGTGAACCTGTACATTGTAGGGTCTACTAACACTGTATCAAAAGAAGTTGAGAATGCCTTGGAGAGACTAGATTGTGTTAATAATGTAAAAAGAATTTCTGGAGACTCACCTTATAGCATTGCAGTAAATTTTGCAGCTTATAAGGATTGTAAAACAGAGTTTGGATGGGGAAGAAACTACAAAGATGGTCATGCTTTTACCTTTGGAACCCTAAATTATCCAATGGAAATTATTGCTGGAGTAGCTTTTGCACATATGGGCAAACATACACCATTACTCTTAATTAAAAAAGATTGTATTCCTCAAATAGTTGAAAAATATATAAAAGCTGTTAAGTTTTTGCCTAAAGAAATGCCGAAACCACCATTTATGCATGGATTTATTCTTGGAGATGTGGAACAAATCTCTTATTGTACTCAAATAGAAGTAAATAAGCTCCTTTCTATTGACCATCATATAATGGAAGTTGAAATGAAAAAAATGATGAAAAAAATGGAAGAAGAACATGAAATGGATCACAAACATCATGAAGACCATGGACTTATTCATTATTTTATGAAAGTGATGATGTCAAAGATGGACATGGACATGGAAGATATGGAGCACATGAATCATATGTGTCACAAAGACCATGAGGAAGATATGCATCATTGTATGATGGAGGAGCATGAAAATATGCATCATCTTATGACAAACCATCATCATCATAAAAATAGCAATAAACTAAAAGGTTGTCATAAGGATATGAAACATCATTGTTAGTATAAAATAACTAAGATGGATAAAGTATTAATGTGATTGAGAATAAGATTTTACTGTCCAGTCATAAAGGGAAGAGCCTTGATAAAATGAAGATAGCCCTTACTGTTAGGAATTCAATATATGAAGAAGCTTTAAGTCAGTTATTTAAAACAGTATCAAAGAGAGAGGGCGGCGTTATAATTAAACCTTCTTATGTAGGAAACTAGGAGAAGTATCTGAAGATTACCTTGAAAAAATTACTATGGGGTAAACCTTATTTAGCTTTCAATAGTAAGAGTTACACACATAATTCATGATTTTAAAGTAATAAAGCAGCCACTAAGAAAACATCGAGGAGCTGAAAGCTCTGGAGGAGTTTTTTCAGTGGCTTATTCTCATCCCACATAAAATCTAAACTCACCTGATCTGTAGACTATTTGGGATTAAAGCTTTCTCTATGTTCAAGTCTTAATCCCAAATAGTCTTTTAATTTATAGGCCAAGTTGAAATAAATACACCTAGAAGTTTTAATTAAATCATTACAAAATTTAATTATTAATGTCATAGGAGCTATGAAAAAACAATAGTTGAATAATAATTTTAGGGATAGTTATTAGAAGTACTTTAATTGTGCTTCAGCTTAAAATACAATTAAAGTAAGTACTTAAAGAGCTAAGAGAGATAAGGGGTAGTACTAAATTTATTACCATGTAGCCCTGAACTATCACCTCTATTAGATGAAATTACTTTCTTAATAAAATGAAAAAGGGAACCAGGTGTAGTTCTCTTAATAAATGAATTAATAAAAATAGATTCTTAAAAAAAGACAATGTAAAAGGGTATTAAACGTATTAGTTATCGAGTTCAAGCAATTAAAAGAATAAAAAAATACTCAAGTATAGAATTTGTTAATATAGCTGGTATTATTGAAGTTGAACTTAATTCTTAGTCTTTAATACCTTTTATTTAAAAATTTCTTAAATACTTTGTAACGAAATAGAGAAATCACCCACTTATTGTATAGGAGGTGGAATAATGGAGGATATGGAACAGGTTTACCTTAGCTATGCTCAAACTGTTTATAAATATTTATTTTACTTAACTGGTGATGAGCATCTTTCTGAAGAGTTAACACAAGAAACTTTTTATCAAGCATCGAAGACTATAAATGATTTTAGAGGAGAGTGCAAGGTTTCTGTATGGCTATGCCAAATAGCTAAGTACTTATGGTACAAGCAGCTAGAAAAGCAGAGTAAGGTAACAAATATACAGTATGAAGAAGCATTGCTTAATTTCCCATCCAAGCAAAATGTTGAAAATGATATCCTTAAAAACAATGATAAAATTGAATTATTTCGGATGATACATACTTTAGATGTTAAGAGTAAGGAAGTAGTTTATCTAAGGCTAACTGGAGAATTAAGTTTTGCTGAGATAGGGGATATTCTAAATCAAAGTGAAACTTGGGCTAGAGTTACTTTTTATCGTGCTAAGAAAAATTTATTGAAAGGAAGGTCAGAGTGATGCAAGATTTAAATTGTGAGATTATAGAAGATTTATTACCAAGCTATATTGAAAATTTAACAAATGACTTTACTAATAAATCAATAGAAAACCACCTTAATAAATGTAAGGAATGTGAAGAAACCTTTAAGCTATTAAGTAAAGAACTTAAGTGCAATGAACCGAAAGAGATTAAGAACTTTCAAAACTTTTTAAGAAAGATAAAAATAAAAAATATAATATTAGGATTAGTTTTAGCAATTATACTTTTCTTTTTAATTGTTAATGTGCATAAAGAACTAATTAGTATTCATGGTACGCCTATTAGTAGCAATGGGGTAAATATTAGTGAAGTAGTTGAATTTAGTGATGGACGTATTCATTGTCGTATTACTGTAAATGGTGATTACATTATCGGTGGGGCTTCAGTAAGTCCAGTTATGGGGACTTCAGATAGTATTTTAGAGCTAAAAACAACGATTATTAGACAAAAATCAAAAGACGATTCCCTAACTTCAAAAGGTATTTGCTTTGATCAAAGTTTTGTTATTGACCTTGATGAGCCAATTTTTAAAGAAACTACTGCATTATATTTTCAAGGAAAAGATGAGAGGGATAGAGTGCTGATTTGGAAAAAAGGCATGAGTATACCTAAGGCTAATGAGGATTTAGAGTTACAGTATCGTATTAAAAGTGGGGAATTTAAATAAATTTAAAGTTAGTTCAGGAGTATTCCTATATTATTTATGATTAAATATGTAATGAGTTTTAAAAGGATATTAATTTTATAGAATGATGTGTACCCTTTACAGCATAGAGTCAAAATGGTGAAAAGTGTACTTATGAGGTTTTGATACAAAAGCTTTTATAGAGAACAACAGTAAGCTTATTTATAGAAAGGTAGCCTACAAAGCTACCTTCTATTTTTACCTAGAAAGAAATTATCAGTGTGAAGACTGTTGGAATTATATAAATATAATTAAACTAATTGCTTGAAGTACAACTATTATCTCTAGCCTAACGAAAGAGTTAGTTTTCTTAAAATCATCACATTATTTAATTGAGGAGTAGTTAAAACTATTCATACTATAAACCATATCAAAACTATTTCCGTCAAATAACTTGATGTTTATATTTTCAGGTAAAGTATTTATAAATTCCCTAGCATCATTAGTAATTATTCCAGTGGTTATGATAATACCAAGATTAACATTATCACATGTCATAGCTCCAATGAGTTTTTTAACAATAGCTTCATCTACTTTAAATGGAGCCTTTCTAGAAAACCAATATCTTTTACATTCAACATAAATAACTTCATCATTTTTAAAACACTTAATATCAATGCCGCCATCAGGACCAGGTGGAGAAACTTCTACATTTAAGTACCCATTACTTTTTAAAAACTCCCCACACCACAATTCAAACTCTCTAGGTGATAGATTATATAACTCATTTCTTAGATTTACTTTAGATAATAAATTTTTTGAATGGTTAACTGTTTTATATAATTCGCTTAGTACACCAATTAGAGGGTTTATTAATAGTAGAATATAAAACATTGTTAAGAAGAAAGGAAAATCACTCATATATGAAGCCTCCATCAAAAATTCCTGATTCTTTTATATCTCTAATAGCTTTAGTAAATTCAAAACCATCAATTAGTAAAATTTCATACTCATTACGTAATCTACTTACAAACTCAAGTGCTTCTGGAGAAAAGTATCCATTAGTAAATATTACACCTTTCTTTACATTATCATGAACCATTCTTCCTAAAAGTCTTTGAACATGGGGTCTACCAACTGGACTATATTTAAATTCTTCAGTTTCTATTAAATCATCTAGAAAGCACTGAACATAGGTTTTTACATTTCTTTTATTGCACACAAAGTCAATATCAGGGAGGCTAAAGAATTTAGCAGGTTTTATATCTGTATAACCTTTATCTTTTAGGAAAAACTTAGAGATTTTTTTAAATGAAGTATAACCAAAGCTATATAAATCCTGCATTGATATGATTCCTAATCTAGTTCTTTTTAGCAATACTCTTTGGCTAAGAAGAAAATTAATTTTACCTACTAATGGTTTAAGTAATATTAAAATAAGAAATAGTATTATTGCATAAATTGTTGTAAAAATATAAAACACATTAATCACCTCAATATAAGTGTTCCCAAAAGAAGGATGTTTAAAACTATTGTGGGATAAAATGTAAGTGTAAAAGGAGTTATACATCTTATTGCAACTTTAACATCAGTGATTCCACTAATTATTATTTTTTCAATTATAGAAGGATCAAAAAACTTTGCCTCCTGGGGAAAAAGAAAAGCAAATTTATGTATTATCTACAAGGGTAACCCAATTAAAGGAAATATCTTAAGAAATACTCTTAAATATTTACCCTAGCAATTTGGACATAAGAGTACCATTAATGGTATTTATAATGACTTTGATACACCTTTTTCTATAATTTTTTGTCATTATCTATGACTCTATCAATTGTCTATATTCTTATGGTTTGTATAAGGAAAGATAATAGGCATCTGGCTGATATAATTGCTGGAAGTATAGTTGTAAAAAACCAGACAAGAGCCGAACACAGATAATGATCATAACAACATGCATATAGCTTGAATTATAAACAATATATAAAATAATAAGTGAAAGAAAAGATATAAAATGATTTTTCACATAAAAAAGAGACTATCCAAAGGAAGATATTAAACTTACTTTGAAAATAGTCCCTTTAATTTTAGTTATGAAATAGAGTGCATGTAGCTGAAGAATATATTGCTAGGACTTCTATTGAGGTGAATACATTTAGTTGTAAATAGAAAAAAGAGTATAAAAAATATCTTATAACATTAAGTTTAACAAAGCAGCCACTAAGAAAATATCAAGGAGCTAGGAAGCTCTGGAGAAGTTTTCTCAGTGGCTTATTTCTATGTTTTTATTTATGCTTACAATAAATATATTGTAAAATAAATTTAGGTATTTTTTATTTTAATTGTAACGAAATAGTAATTGATGGTACTAATAGATGTAAGGAAGTTGAAGGGAGGGATCTTATGAAGGAGTTCGATGAGTTGTACAACCTGTATAGTGAAGGAGTTTATAAGTACTTAGTTTATTTAACTGGAAATTTATCAGTGGCTGAAGATCTCCTTCAAGAGACCTTTTTTCAAGCTTTTAAAAGTATAAATAAATTCAAGGGGGAAAGTAAAATATCTACTTGGCTCTATGGAATAGCAAGGAATACATATTTAAAGAATTATAATAGGGAGAAAAAGTATAACTTATGCCATATTGATGATTTTAAAGATCATATAAACAGTGGAGAACTTTTAGACTCAAATTATGAGAGAAAAGAAACTCTCAGAGAAATCCTTTGCGAGATTAATAAGTTAGATTTTGAGTCTAAACAAGTAGTACTTTTAAGAATTAGTGGGGACTTAAGCTTTAAGGATATTGGAGAAATCCTAGGTAAAAGCGAAAGTTGGGCAAGAGTAACTTTTCATAGAACAAAGATAAAGTTGAGAAAGGAGATGGAGCTGTGATTAAAGAGATTAACTGCGGAATTATCAAGGATTTATTAGCTTTATACGTAGATGGATTAACCTGTAAGGAAAGTAATGAACTTATTGAAAATCACATTTCACGTTGTGCTCAGTGCAATAAATATTTAGAAGAGTTAAAAGATGATGGTATTGAATTAAGCAATGCTGCTGATTTAAAAGAGATGCCAGTTTTAGATAGAGATAACAAGATAGTAAAAAGCATTAAGTATAAACTATTGAATATAAGAATTATCTCAGTTGTTTTTGGAGCATTGCTAGCTTTGTTTCTCTTACAGGGAGAGAGGGCTTTTCAATCCATTTTAATTTATCCTTTGTTAGGGGTGGCAGCTTATGGGGTTGTAAAAAGAATTTGGTTACCACCAGTTATAGTCACAGTTATTTATTTTTTAGGAAGTGTGATTTTCCTGCAAGAGGGAATACCAATATTAATTTTGGCATTTTTGAATGGCGCTCTTACTCTAGCAGGCACAATTATTGGCTATTGTATTAAAAAAATATGGTTTTACAAATAAGAGGTGGGGTAGGGATGAAAAAGGTATTTATTTTTATATTAGTTGGTTTAGTTGGGTTAGTAGGATTTATCTATAATGAATTTAACGGCAATCCAGTAAGTAAGTATTTTGTTAAGAGAGAAATTCAGAGTTATCTTTCAACTAATTATAGTGACAAGAATCTGGAGATTGTAAAAATTGAATATAACAGCAGAATTAAGAATTACTCTACAACAGTAGGGTTAAAAAAGGAAGGAACTGAATATTCTATTGAAAAATTAGAGGATGGAAGTTATGATGACGGTTATTACAATAATGAGGTAATTAACCCTAGATTTTCAAGGAGAATGGGTGAGGAATTAAGTGAGATTATATATAAAAATTTAAAGAATAAAGTTTCTGAACTAAGTAATATAAATGTAAGATTTGAAATAAAGGGTGGAAAATACCCAATAAACATGGAATATACTAAGGAAATAGAGGAAAAGCCTGAAATTATAATTGACCTTCAAGGCAGTGGAATAACCCAAAAAGAGTTTTTAGATAAGGCATTTTTAATAAAGGAACATATTATAAGTGAGGGCTATAAACTTAGAGGATTTCACTTTAGATATAATAAAGAGGGGGAGAATGCTAGTTCAATTTATTCTATGAAGCTAGAAGAAAATCAGCTTAATCTTAGTAGAGAAGAGTTTAATAATCTTAATGTTAATTATGATGAGAGTATAAAGACGAAGGTAAAACAGCGTATAGCTAAGAATACTCTTTTACGAGGAGCTTATATTCTAGGTGGTATTTTAGTTACAATAGCTGTGGGTTTATTTATAAGCTTTTTCGAAAAGAGAAGAAGTGTAAATCAGTTAAACTAGTAAATTTGCAAATAATTTAGTGGTTAGAAGGTATTTGTACTCCTCATATACAGAGTACAAAAGTGAACTTAGATAATATGTTTAATTAAAAGTTAATATAAGAATTTGAAGGAGCAAAATATTAAGAGTTTTGCTCCTTTGTGTTTTGATTTTATATGACGATAACTAATGATTAATTTTTACATCTATTTCTTTAATCTGCTGTAAATTCACTTATAAGTTCTGACCCTCATATTCTCATAGCATAATAAGCAAAATAATTGAATTTTATTCAAGTTAATATTATATACTTTTCAAGTAATTTTGATGTTTATACATTGCCATAGCAACATTCAAATTAATATATTAACATAATAAGTAAGTTACACCTTTGAGACAGCCGTGGCAACTGCTTACTAGCATTGAAGAAAAGGACAGGCAATGGAAACTATAAAATATTCACTAGAGAGTACACTGTAGTTAGAAATTTAAGTGGTGTAAAGTTCTATTAATCTCATTAATAATTTTAAATAGTATTTATTGCAATAAATTCATGAGGATGAATTTAAATATAAAACAGTAAAGAGGGGTTTTATGGTTATAATTATTTATTCAGTGCTCTTAAGTTTTTTTATATCTTTATTTACTGGTTGGCTTATTATTCCGCTTTTTAAAAGGCTTAAACTTGGACAAAACATAAGAAAAGAAGGGCCCCAGAGCCATATTAAAAAATCTGGCACACCTACTTTTGGAGGTATTATATTTGCCTTTTCAACTATAACTACAATGTTAATTTATTCAAGGCAATACACTAATGAAGTTAAGGTTGTAATATATGCAATTATAGCTTTTGGTTCCATAGGTTTAATTGATGACTATTTAAAGAAAATACATAAAGATAATGAAGGATTAACTCCAATACAAAAGATCATCCTATTACTTTTTGTATCAAGTATTTTTGCTTTTTATGCCTATGGTGATGCCACAATTGGACCGTCAATTGTAATTCCTTTCACCAAAAAAATACTTAATCTAAAAATACTTTATATACCATTTATCATATTTTATTATGTAGCCACAACTAATGCAGTAAATTTAACCGATGGTTTAGACGGACTTGCAACCTCAGTAACCTTACTTATAATGACATTCTTTACTACCTTGAGTTTTAGCATGGGATATTATTCCTTATCAGTATTTTGTGGCGCCTTGTCAGGAGCATTGTTAGGGTTCTTAAGATATAATTCATATCCAGCCAGAATAATTATGGGGGATACGGGCTCCCTAGCTTTAGGTGGAGCTGTAGCAACCATAGCTATAATACTAAAAAACCCTTTAATAATCACTATTGTTGGAGGAATCTATATAATAGAAACCTTGTCAGTAATAATACAAACCATATCCTTTAAATTGTTTAGAAAACGTGTATTTAAGATGGCACCAATTCATCACTCCTTTGAATTAAGCGGTTGGCATGAATCTAAGATAGTTACCGTAGCATCAATTGTAACAACAATTTTATGCCTTATAGCATTTTTATCATATTAAATTTTAAAGTATAAAATGGGGTGCATAATAAGTATAGTTTAGAAGTTTTAAGACAACTTTTCTCGGTGGATTATTTTAATACTCGTAGAATTAAAATCAAATAATAGGTAGGCAATTTATAGCTAAGCTTTCCATATGTTGGGGCATTAGTTGTTAATTGTCTTTCTTTATTTTAAGTGAAAGTAATAAAGATTATAGATAAATTATTACAGGAGTTATATGGTAAAAATGAAATGATCACATAGTGTGTTATAGTAGATTATGCTGACTAAACGGCTCTCAAGGGTATGGGGAGTTAAATAGTGGAAAAGAAGGAGTTTAATTGGGGTGTAAAACTCATTAACAAAGGGGAATGAGCAATAGAAAAAAATTATATATCTGCATATTATATTAGCTTGTTATAAATGTTACAATTTGTGTATATAGATATTTAAATAGAATTACTCATGTGATTTTAAATATGTGGAGGTATATATGATATTTAAAGAGTTTGGAAATAGGGATAAGCCAGTAATGATTTTTCTTCATGGTGGTGGGCTGTCCTGGTGGTCATTAAAACCACAAATTGAAGCACTAAAAAGTGATTATTTTATTGTTACACCCATTATTGACGGACACGGTGATGATTGGAATAACACTTTTATAAGCATAGAAAAATCAGCAGAAGGGATTATTCAGTATATAAAGAATAATTGTAATGGAAAAGTTTTTGCAATTTGTGGTCTTTCCATTGGCGCTCAAATTGTTGTAGAAATATTATCGCGAGAAGGTAATATCACAGAACATGCAGTTATAGAAAGTGCTTTAGTTTATCCAATGAAGATGGCAACTAAATTAACTGTACCAATGTACAATCTGTGTTATGGGTTAATCAAAAAAAGGTGGTATGCAAAATTACAGGCTAAAACATTAAATGTCCCTGAAGAATTATTTGAAGTCTATTACATGGACAGTTCACGAATGACAAAAGAATCCCTAATCAATATTACAAAAAGTAATGGGGATTACTCATTACCTCCAACATTAGGTAATACCAAAGCAAAAACATTAATAATGGTTGGAGAGAAGGAACTGTCAGTTATGAAAAAGTCTGCAAAACTACTTCACCACACTATAAAAGGCAGTTTTTTAAAAGTCATTGAGAAGAGCGGTCATGGAGAAATTAGTTTGATTCATACGGATAGTTACATTGACTTATTACAGGGTTTCTTTGAAAATGCTATAAATTAATGGAACTCCAAGGGAGTTCCATTAAAACTCTTATATTATGAACCCTATTTTAAAACATAGCCTTAAGCTAATAAAGTGAATACTTATCTAAACTAAGTGTTTTTAGTGGTTGCTTGAAAACTCTTTTTAAATTTTAGCTCTTTAACAAAGCTGTAAGCATAAGTGCTTATGACTCCTCCAAGTATCCCTGCTATAATTGCAAATAACAGAGTTTTTGAAACTACTATTGGGTCATTAAAAGCAAAAGGAGTAAAGAAGCCTGGTATAGATGATGCTGTTCCTGGAGCATCTACCTTGATTTTAAATAGTACCGCCATAATTCCAGCAAAACCACCACCTATAAAACTTGCAGTATACAAGGGCCCTGAATTTTTAGTAACTAAATCTGCTTGAGTTAATGGTTCAAGCATTAAGGAAACTAATTTAGATTTATCCCTTATTCCTATTTTTAGAAACATCATGCCATTAGCAAAAGCACCGCCTACACAAGCTATACAACCAATTCCCATAGGAATTCCCTTTAAACTTAACATTGCAGTTAAAGCCATTGAGCTAAGTGGAGATGTGCTTATTACAGTTATAATTCCTCCAAGTACAAAACCCATGAATATTGGGGACATAGTTGTAGCATTCACAATGGTAACACCAATTTCTCCAAGGGCATTAGTTACTATTGGATTTACTAATACTGCTATAAACCTTGCTAAAGGAACGAATAATAGCAAGATAGAAATTAACTTTAAGGTATCATTTAATTTATTCTTTAACTTATCATATACTATTGCTAATAAATAACCTGCTACAAACCCTGGTAGAATTCCAAAGCCAAACACTGCTGCCCCAGTAGCTGCAGCTACATCAAATTCAACATCCATTTTTAACATTACAAGTATTGCGCAAATAATTCCAGCTACACTACCTGCAGCTTTTCCTATTTCTCCAGCAAAAGCAATCCCTACAGCATCACCCAAAATATACTTATAAATAGCCTCCACCAGAAAGGTTGCCACAGCAGCTCCTGCTAAGCCAGTCATGGCCTTTTCACCCTTATAAGCCTTTGTGCTAAATAAATAAAACATTACTAACACAAGCATTAACGTAAATAAACCTTTTAAAACTTCCATTTATAAAACCTCCTCATCTTAACTTTAGTATTTAAATAATTAGAAAGTTGCCTATTTATGTTGAGCTCTTACATAAATACTCACTAAATAACTAAGAAAATCCTATGCTTTTTTAATTGCAAAATTTATAATTATTAAATATAAATTATAAATTTTGCGTTTAAAAACATAAAAAAGACAGAGAAAAAGGTATTATAAAAAAATTACCCTTTTCTCTGTCTTTTTATCTGAAAGATTTTACGGCAAGAACCGTATTACTTCTTCGATGCTACAAATTGTAGTCTCTCCAGAGATGTATCAAGAAACTGTAATTTACCTGAGAGTTTCAAAGTAATTCGGATCAGTTACTTCTTTCTCCTACGGTGTCAAGCGACTTTTCAGTATTCCATCATCTACATATATATTGATTTATAGTATTATTTTACCATATGAATATTTTAAACACTAATAGAAATTATTAATAAAACTTAGTATAATCATTTGCTATTTCTATGATTTCATGTTTTAGAGAAAGCATTGGTTGGGTTGGTACAGATATGTAGTGTAGATTAATGCAATAAAATGGTAAATATGCTATACTTTTCTTATGAGCAAAGGGAAAACTTTTTCATATAGCTTGTAAGACCTTGAGTTGTAATGGACTTGGGTTTTTACTGGCATTTATTGAATTAGTAATATAGGGGGAAATCACATGGAAAATAACAAAATAGAAAGGTTACCCCTTAAATTCTATTTAAATGTAGGAATTCTTGAACCAAAAGATAATATCATAGGTGTTAATAAAAAACTAAGAGATGTACTAGAATTAAAGGGATATGAAGTTAAATATGAAGAGTTTAATAGTGGACATGATTACTTGTGCTGGGGAGAAACTCTTGCAAATGGTTTGATTTCATTAATTGGTGATGAAAGTTAAAGCATAGATATAAACTAAAGAATTACAAAAGGGAGTTCTAAACAGCTCTGAGGATTAAATTTATTTTAGACTATGAGCAATGTTCTTTGAAATTTGAATAATACGGTATTTCAAATATATTTTAAGGAGAAAGTAATGAAAGAGATTTTTATTAATAAAGATTATATTAAGGCGAGAATCCATCAGTGGGGAGATAAAGAAAATCCAACAATTATATGTTTTCATGGTTTAGGTGGTACAAGCTTGAGTTTTATTGAGTTAGGGTATTTGTTAAGGAAAGAGTATAATGTTATAGCGATAGATTTGCCAGGACATGGGAAAACACCTGCATTTGAGAGAGAAGAAGATTATGAAATGCCTAATATGGTTACATGGATTGACAAAGTTATTTCAACTATAACTGAGAAAAAATTTTATCTTTTAGGACATTCCTATGGTGCAGATATTGCACTTTACTATCTATACACCTACCCATCAAAAGTAATTAAGACAATGTTATTAGATGGAGGATATTATTTAAAGAAGGAATGGTATGATTACCAGACTTCCATATCAGGAAATATAACCTCCTTACAAAGAGAAATTGATTATTATATCCAAGACTTTGATGACTATTGCTTTGATTCTGTTGAAGAACATATTGAAGTGGAGAAAAGCAATTATATAAGGTGGTCTAATCTATTAGAAGAAGCCTCAAAAGATTTAGTACAGATGGAAAAGGGGAAATATAGATGGCATGCAAATGGTGTTACAGCAAAAGCTGCTATAAAATCTATGTATAATTGTCCACCTAGTTCCATTTATGATAAGTTGCCAAAATCAATTTATTTATTACAAAGTACATTACCTAATTCAATGAATGAGTACAGAAACAACTTTGCCGAGAATTTTAAAAAATGTACGGATTCCAAGCTGAAAAGAATCGAAGAAGCAGGTCATTTGATTCACTGGGACAAACCTAATGAAATTGTAAAAGAGATAATAGATTGGTTTAGATAGAAAGTTATTTTATTACATAGTCTTTTATTTTAACCGAGCAACAGGATTAGAGCAATGCATGAAGTTAAGCTTTGAGGATAAGGAGTTTGATTATGTTGTTTTAAATCTTATTCTATCTATGGTTCCAGATGGAAATAAGTGTTTAAAAGAAGCTTATAGAGTATTAAAGCCAAATGGAAAAATTGCAATATTTGATAAGTTTGCCAGTGATGGACAAAAGGAAAGTTTAGCAAAAGCTTTGTTAAATAAATTAACTACATCCCTTGGAACCGATATAAATAGAAAGTTTTCACAAATATCAAAGGGCATAAATTTAAAAGTTGTTGAGGAAAGAAAGAGCATATTTGGAGGCATGTATAAGATTATGATACTGGAAAAAGGGGATTAGATTATGTGTTATAATCCAAATTAAAACTAATATATGCAATAAATTTATCTAAATTATAAATACATGCAAGAGGAAAAACATACATTTAATTTTGAATAAGAAATTTTCATAACTTTATCCATAAAGAGGTTGTCTCAAAATAGAACTTTGAGACAACCTCTTTGACTTTTTTATATACTATTTTCCAAGAAAAGAAATCATCAAAATTCCCACAATCATTCCTAAAACATTACCTACTGTTGAGAGCTTGCCTTTCCAAATTTCCCTTGAGCTTGGTAAAGTCTCTCGATAAATAATATAAAGTATCATTCCCCCAGCAATGGCAAGGCTAAAACAGATAACAAGTGGTGAAAGAGTACCTAATAATGTACCTAATATCGATCCTAATCCCATAGGTAAAGACGTAATTATTGAAAAGGCTAGAAGCATGACGGTATTAGATTTATACTCTCTAAGAAGTATGCCTAATGTTAAACCTTCAGGAATTCCATGAATTACTAATGCTAAAGCAAGATGAAAACCTTTTGTAGAATTACTACAAAATAGAGAACCAAAGGCTATACCACCAGGAATATTATGAATTCCTATTCCAATAGCCATTAACATAGCAGCTTTAAAGTATCTATGATTTATTCGTGAAGGGGTATGTTCATGATTATGTTCTAATTCACTATCAAGTAATAATGAAATGATAAGTCCGAATGTAATACCTATTATGCTAATATATACACTTCCAACTTCAAAGGACTCTGGTAACAAATCAAAGCATACAATTGCAAGCATTAGTCCACCAACAAACCCTAGTAATGTACCTTTAAATCTTTTGCCACGTCTTTTTACAAAAGAAGAAAGTAACATTCCAGTAAGTAGCCCAGTAATTGAAATGATAAAACCTAATGTCCCCATAGCAAGTGTTGAGATAAAAATGTTATTCATATATTCTCCTAAGAATTAATTCATAAGTATTTTATGAGTAGTATAGCACCTATATGACTGAATAATAGATATTGACGTGGGTAATATATTACAGGCAATATCCAGTTGAAGTAGTAAACCTCTTTGAATTGCATAGTTTTTATTACAGTATCAATTATTATTTTACCAGTAGAAGATATAAGTAGTTTTTTATTTTCCTAATGAAATCAAAAGGAATCTGGTTGGCTTACAGATTCCTTCTTAGTATAAACATGAAAGTTTACCTACTCTAGGGAACGAATATAAATAAACTTCATTATATTTATATTTTAAAATTATATTATGTAGATAATGTGGATAATTATGGTATGCAAGGATGTAACATTAATCAAGTTATATTTCCATTGTGATTATTCGACTTTGTAATTAACCTGTTGATATAATGGTTTATTTGTAGATGTAGGTTTAGAATTTCTAATGATATGTTACTGTAAAATTTCCAGATAAAAATATGCTATAATTATTAGTATATAAAGAATGATAGATACACTTTTTAATTAAAGTAATTGTAATATATTTTATGGAGGAGTATATGAGAGAATTTAACCAAGAAGAAATAAAGGAAATGGAAAAAATAGCTCAAAATTTTGAAACGAAGTTAAAGCTGTTTACTGAAGATGTGGAGTGCGAAAACCCCATTCAAGTTATATTAAAAGGTCACTTGTACATTGAACATGAGTTGAGGGAGTTACTTAAAAATAATCTTGAAAATCCTGAGGTCTTAGATTGTGATAAGTTGGGATTTTCGCAGCTAGTTAAAATAGTATTTTCTTTAGGATTACTTCCCTTAGAACTACTAGAAACTGCTAAGGAAATTAATAGAATAAGAAATTTATGCTCTCACGATTTAAATTTTAAATTTGGGGTTAGGGAATATGATGAGCTTGAAAAGACCTTTAGTTCAGAATTTAAAGAATACTACCAAATATTTTCAACAAAACTTACTAAGCCAAATAGTGAGCTTGAAAAATTGCAGATGGCATTATTTACAATGTGGGAACAGGTGAGTACATACAACCTTATACCAGATCATATCAAAGAGTTACTTGTATAATATGAACTACTGTATTGCACAGAAATGAATTTCGTGTTTTTCGGCCTCGATTGAAAAATACTTTTAATTTCTAATAACATAATTCCTTATTGCTAAAACTATAATGCAAAAGGGGTGATTATATGAAAAAATTAATTGGTTTAATGTTAGTTGTATTTGTTGTTGTAGCAATTCCAGCAGTTATGTATCTACAAAATATAAATAAGAACTATGAAAGTGTTCAAACTAACACTGAGAAAACAACAAAAGAAGTAAGTGAGGTATTTAATAGTACTCAAAATACTGAAGAAGAAGATAAAAGAGTTAAATTATATATATCTGTCATGAGAGACGCATTTAAAATAAATAATGGTGGGAATAGATTTATAGCAATAAAAAAAGATACACTTGTAGGTCTTGATGAAAAATCAAAGATAAAAGTACTAGAAGGGTTTAAAGATTTATCACCAAATCTATATTGGTTTGAAGACATTAAGGACAATAAGTCATTTTTTACCCTGGATGATAATGGTCTAATAGCAGGAACCGTCAAAGGAACATTTCTTTATATAAATCTAATTGAATATAATGATAATGAAGCTGTAGTTGAAGCAACTTCTTGGTATGGCAATTTAGGGGCAGTTATACCAACCTACAAAGCTGTATACAAAAATGGACAATGGAAATTAAAAAATATAGGTACTGGTATATCATAAAATCAACAAGAAGTCAGATTATGCAACTTGAAAGTTAGAATTAGCTTCCAAGTTGCATAAATTTTAATACATCATGCAGCTTTAATCAGCTTTTGTTTTACCAACAATATTGAAATATGGATTTAGTAATGGACAACTAGGTAATCTCTACCTAAAAGACAGTGAAGCAAGCTCAAGATTATTTTTCTTTATTAGTCAGTCTATATTCATCTCTTAATGGCCAAAATAATTTGAATTGCAATTTTTCAACTTCTCTCTTTTGCTTATAGCTAACCCTAAGGGTAACATTGTCAGGAATATCTATTCCTGATGGAACATTCTTTAATAATGAGTTGATATGTTTATTTACTTTAAGATTTGTTACTTCATCAAAAATGCTGTCTAGCATAACATCATAATTACCACTCATATCTTTAACCACTTCATAAAGTTCTTCTTTATTGGCATATTCATATGAATCTCCAGACCCAATCCACTCCATAAGAGCACACCTACTAAATCTCCATTCCCTGCCTATTTTTCTAGCTGGGATGTGCTCTTCTCTTAATAGTTTTATCAATGTTCTTTCTCCCACACCTAAAAAATCGCAGGCCTGTTCCAAATTTAAAATATCATTATCCATCTTCCGCCGCTCCTTTGACATAGTGAATAAATTTCCTAATTATTTAACTTAAATTATACGCTAATTAATATTCTTGGTCAACTTAGTAAGTAGTGACATAACATTATAGTGTAACTTTAATAGTACTTAATATGCATATAATTGTATTTTGATGTAATTAGTAGTATTATTGTTAAGGGGGGGATTGCTATGTCAAAACTAAAAATTGAACCTATGAAACAACCAGATAAAATTTTAAACTATTGGAAGAAAGAGAAGTTTGTGACTACCTGCATAATATTATTTGGAATAGCTAGCAATACTTCAATGATTCTAGGTCCTATATATCAAGGTAAACTTATAGATTCTATTGCAGAGGGTAATAGCTTGTCATCAGTAGTATTGCTTGCTACTTTGTATGCTGCACTCATTGGAATTACTCAGCTATTTCGTTATTTTAAGCGTTTTTATATAAGACGTTTTGCAAACAGCACAAGTTCAACTATGAGGTTTATGATATACAATAATATAATGAGCAAAAGTACTTCAGAGCTTGATGATGAAAACACTGGTAACCTTATGACAAGAGTAATTTCTGATGTAGATTTATGTGTTGAAGGAATGCGAAAGTTTACCACTGAAGTTTTCGATACTGGTGTGCTTATGATATCCTACCTTGTATCAATGCTTTTTTATGATGTGAAAATAACTATACTTTCTATTATTTTTGTTCCAGTTGCTATGGGAATTGCTGAAAAATTAAAAAGTGTTATTTACAAGTACTCTAGGGAATATCGAAAGAAAAGCAGCGACATTGCAGATGTTACTTATGATATAATTGAAAATTCCATGCTTTATCGTGTAACTGGTATGGAAGTTAAAAATAGGGCTCGGTATAATGAGGAGCTGGAGGATTTACAGAACAAAGCTATAAAGGCCAGTATATTGGAAAACTCTATGCAACCCATTTATAACGTTATAGCAATGGTTGGAATAATTATGGTTATTTACCTTGGAGGTACAAAGGTTATTAGAGGAGGCTGGACTGTAGGAAGGTTTTCTACTTATATTGCCATGTTTACAGCTATGGCTACTAAGGCAAGTAAAGCAGCAAAGCTCTTTAACTCTGTTCAAAAGTCTCAGATTTCCTGGAAGCGTATTAAACCATATCTTTCAGACTACAAAACTAAGGATAGTTCTTCTAGTGTAGATAATAGGAATACCATGTTATCAGTGGAGGGCCTTAGTTTTTCTTATGGTGAAGGCCGTGAAAATATAATTGACAATATAAGCTTTGAAGCTAAGAAGGGTGAAATTATAGGTATAACTGGGTCAATTGCTTCAGGTAAATCAACACTTGGATTATCCTTGTTAGGATTATATCCCTATTTAGGAAGTATTAAAGTAGATGGCAAAGAGCTTAAGGATTACTGCCAGTATGAGCGAAGCCAAATGATTTCTTATTTAGGGCATAAGCCACAGCTACTTTCTGATACAATATACAACAATATAACCATGGGCAGTAGGAAAGAAATCACACCTGTTTTAAAGGATGTTTGCTTTGATACAGATTTAGATGCAATGTCAAAGGGGCAAGATACTTTGGTTGGAAACAGTGGAATAAAATTAAGCGGGGGTCAGCAGGCAAGAATAGCTCTTGCTAGAGCACTTATTAATAAGAATAAAATTATAATATTAGACGATCCTTTTTCAGCAGTTGACATGAAGACAGAAGAAAGAATTATTGAAAACTTAAGGAACAATTATAAAGACAGTTTGATTATTTTAATTTCCCACCGTTTAGCTATATTCAACAGGATAAATAAAATAATCTTATTGAAAAATGACACAACAGCTGATATGGGTACACATGAAGAGCTCATGAAAAAATCTGATGTTTATGCCACAATATATAATTTGCAATGCACAGAGGGGGGAGACTATGACGAGCAATACTTTGATAAAGCAGTCAATGAGTAAAGTGATTAAAAATAATATGAAGCTAAGTGTATTATTATTAGTTGCCATTTGTGGAGTTGTAGTTACAACTTTAGTTCCGCCACAGATTTTAAAATATATAGTAGACAACAACCTTGTGCCCAAAAATAACGATAAATTACTTGTATTAGCTACTTCTTATATTGTAGTAATACTCTTTATAGGAATATTTGATTTCGTAAAGGAGGCTATTCTTACAATAATGGGACAAAAAATAACTAAAGAGATAAAAATAGAAATGATGGAAAAGCTTGAAAGGATAAATGCAATGTTCTTTTCCTCAAACAGCTCAGGAGCAGTGGTTTCAAGATTTACAAATGATGTTGATGCAATTAGTTCACTGTTTACTAGCGGTATAGTTGGAATGATGGTTGACTGCTTTAAGCTTATAGGTATTGTAATTTCAATTTGGATGTTCAGTAGTAGGATTGGATTTATAACCTTATTACTTCTCCCAGCTATTTATGGTATTACACGGCTTTTTCAAAAGAGGATGCTTAAAGCACAGATAGAGAATCGGATACTTATAGGTAAGGTAAATAATCATATATCAGAAAGTTTAAAAAATATACAAATGATTAAATCCTACAGCAAAGAAAAGTATATGGAAGAGAACTATAAGACACATTTACTTGATAATTATAAAACTGTAGATAAGGTTAACTTTTATGATTCAGTTTACTCACCTTTGATTCAGTTTATTCGTGCTGTTGTTATAGCTTTCATTGTAGTGTTATCTTCTAGGCAGCTAAATCTTTTGGGCATATCTCTTGGTATGGTTGCAGCAACAATAGAATTAATATCTAGTCTCTTTGCACCAATTGAAAACCTTGGTATGGAACTTCAGAATATTCAGCAGGCCATATCAGGTATTAAAAGAGTAAATGATTTTTATAGTGAACCCGAAGATGTGATTAAGAAAGATAAACTGAAGGCAGAAGATATTATTCAAAATCGTGAAGAGGTGAGATTATCCTTTAATCATATTTCCTTTCAATATGAAGAAGGCACTAATATTCTTCAAGACATTAACCTTAGCTTAAAACTAAATGAAAAGGTTACTTTTGTAGGAAGGACAGGAGTGGGTAAAACCACATTATTTAAGCTTATAATGGGACTATTAAGGCCAACAAAGGGCAGTATTACTATAAATGAAATAGATGTTTATGAGATACCAAATTCAGAAAAACGGAAGCTTTTTGGGTATGTTGATCAAAGCTTTCATATAATTAAGGGTACCGTGGCAGAGCAGATAAGCTTACAGGATGAAAGTATTTCAAGGGAGCAAATAGAAAAAGCTCTAGATTTTGTAGGACTTAAAGAATATGTAGAATCACTTGAAAAGGGCATGGATACTAAAGTAGTCAATGATACACTTTTTTCACAGGGACAAAAGCAACTTTTAGCTATAGCCAGAGCTATTGTAACAAATCCACCTATTCTTTTATTAGATGAGATTACAGCAAACCTTGATTCAATTACTGAAGAAAGAATAGTATACGTACTTGATAAAGCAAGTGAGGCTCATACCATACTGTCTATCTCTCATCGTTTGTCATCAATGATTGCTAGTGATACTGTTGTTATATTAGAACATGGCAGAGTTAAAAATGCGGGCTCTCCTGAAGTACTTCTTGAAAGTGATGATTGGTACCGCAGTCATATTGCACTTGAGAAACTAACATGGAGTTAATTGATAAGTATCCACAAACCCTTGAAGAAAAATAATATTAGAATAGGTATCTTAATTATTTGACAGTAATAATAAACACAGAGTTTGTAGTGGAGAACTTACTAAGTCTTGATGAAGCAGTGGGGTCAAGGGTCTATGAGATGTGTAAGGACTATGTGGTGAAGATAGAGAGGGGAAGGGAGGGTAACCTTTGATTTAGGTGATTGAGGGGAGATGGAGATAACATTGCTATTAAAGATGCTTTTGGTATTTGGCCAGCCGCTATGTTATTTTTATTCGTAGTTTTCTTAATTGGGGTTATAGTTACAGTTAGGAGAGTATATTATAGAGGAATATTAAATAGAAATTGATAGATTTAGATATAAAGTGGTAAATAAAATAAATTTCATTAATGAGGTTTAGCTAACTATGATTCAAAAGGGGTGTTAAGGGGGACTAACTCACAAATCTACCGCTCCACCTAAAAATACCCCTTCAACAAGATTAATAAAATTGCGTATTAGTATGATTAAATGAATTCCGCGAGAAATTAGGGAGGTAATATAATCAGATATGAATATTAAGAAGCTTACATTATTTTAATCCCAGAAGTTAACTCTCGTCTTTTTATTACAGTTGATCCAATGAAGAAATTAATATGATAACATTGAGTCTAGAATTTACACATAAGGATATAGAATCATTGACATTATCACTAATTAGTGATATATTTAATGTATGAGAAAGAATAAAAAAATATCCTATGGTGATTCAAACGATTTGAATTTAAAGTTTTTTATAACCATGAGCAGATCTACTCAAGCTGTTCATAAAAGGGCAGCAAATTTATTTAGCAAAGGAGGCTTAACTACTGCGCAATTTGCAGTACTTGAAACTCTATATCACAAAGGTGATTTGACAATAAATGAATTAATCAAAAGTATTCTAACTACTAGTGGAAACATAACTGTTGTTATCAATAATCTTGAAAAAGAGGAGTTAATAGAAAGATATCCTAATCCAGAGGATAAAAGATCTTTCCTCATTTCTATTACTGAAAAAGGTAGTAAAAAAGTAGAGGAAATTTTTCCAGAACACCTTAAGGATCTAGAATATTGTTTTGAGGATTTATCAGCTGAGGAAAAACAATTACTCATAAGTGTATTTAAAAAAATAGGTACTAAATAGTACCTTTACTTTTAATGAATTATTACTAATTAGTGATAATTCATATGTGAGGTAAGTATTTGGATATTAGTAATAGGGCATAATGATACAGTTATTGCCCCAGTAAAAAGGAGAGAATGACTTATGGAAAATAAAAAAGTTGAAATTATAGAATTTACAGATCCAGCCTGTACTTGGTGCTGGGGCAGTGAACCTGTTTTAAGAAAGCTTGAAGCTCTATATGAAGGAGACTTAGAAGTTAACTTTATTATGGGAGGTTTAGTTGAAGATATAAGAAACTTTAGTGATGATTGGAATGGCATAGGCGGAGATCTATCAGAAGTAAATGAGCAAATTTCTGGTCACTGGCTGGAGGCTTCTAAAAGACACGGAATGCCTGTTGAAGTAAATGGCTTTAAGCTATTTACTGAAGAGACTCCTTCAACCTACCCAATGAATATAGCATTTAAAGCAGCACAATTTCAAAATAATGATTTAGCAAAGATGTTATTAAGGAGAATGCGTGAAGCAGTAGCAGCTGAAGCTATAAATGCTAATAAGACAGAGGTGCTAATAGAACTAGCAGCTGAATGTGGACTAGATATTGCAAGGTTTATAGTAAATTTGAATGATGGAACAGCAGAAACAGCTTTTAGAGAAGATTTAGAAGTAACTAGATCCAATAGAGTGCACGGGTTCCCGTCCTATGCAGTAAAGATAAACAACGAGAAAGCATTAATCCTAAGAGGGTTTCAATCCTTTGAGACTTTCAAAGCAGTTATAGATCAGCTTACTAATAATGAATTAATACCTAAAACTATTGAAAAAACTGAAGAAAACATAATAAGTTTTATAAACAAGTTTCAAAGTGTTGCTCCAGCTGAAATTGCAGCAACTTTTAACCTTTCTAAAGCTGAGGTTGATGAAATTGTGGAAAGCTTAATGAATCAAAATTTAATTAAAGCTTCTAAGGTGGGCAATGGATACTTTATTACAGCTAACAGTAATACTTTAGCTTGTGATCCAGATAGCAGAGTATGTCATATTTAAGACATAATAGTGAAGGGAAGGTTAACAATAATTAATCACTTCCTGCACTGATATGCTGCACTACATGAGGATCATATATATATATAATTCTATCCAATGTATATTGAGTATAAAGTATCAATGTATATAGACTGTTTGTTAATAATTTAATATAAAAGGATGTGAAGTAATGATTTCTCCAATATTTATATGTCACGGTGGACCAACACTTGTAGTAGAAAATAATGAATATACTGCTTATCTCAAGGATCTTGGTAAAAAGCTAACCCCTAAAGCGGTAGTTATATTTACTGCACATTGGGAAACTGAAGTTACTGAAATTTCATCCATAGAAGGCACCTATGATATGATATATGACTTTTCGGGCTTTCCAAAAGAACTATATTCGATAAAATATCCAGCTAAAGGATCTAAAGAAGTAGCTTTTCAGCTGCAATCTATGCTTAGGAATAAAGGGATTGAAAGTAGGCTGGATGAAAGCAGAGGTATGGATCACGGTGCTTGGGATGTCCTTTACTTAATGTTTCCAAATGCAGATATTCCTGTTGTCCAAATATCCCTTAATCCACAGCTGCCAATGGAAAAGCAATATGAAATAGGCAGAGCGATAATGGAGCTTGGGAAGGAAGATATTTTGATAGTAGGAAGTGGTTCCACTGTCCACAATCTTGCAACTATTGACTGGAATTCAGAAAAAGCAGAAGAATGGGCACAAGAGTTTGACCGCTGGCTAATAGAAAAGGTAGAGGGGAATGATATTGAAGGGCTGTTTAATTATAGACAGTTAGCACCCTTCGCAAAACGAGCCGTGCCTACGGAGGAGCATATAGTTCCTTTGTTTATTGCTATGGGAAGCGGTAATAGTGATAAGCCAAAGCTATTGCATCAAAGCTATGCATATGGAACTTTAAGCTATATATGCTTTGAGTTTTAAAATTATAAGCCTTCAATAGGTATTGAATAAAATTATAAATCTATAGAAGGTCACGGCCCCCTAGCAATTGGGGCGTACATCTTTACGCAAAATCAATAATTAATGCGTATTAGTAGGATTTTTCTATCTAAACACAGGTTGATACAGTGGTTAGGCTAGAGAAGAATTAAGCCTATATAAAAGTAGCTAGATAGTTTAAGGTTAGAACTAAAGTATGTTTTATTTCCCCTCAGACATTAGGTTTGAGGGGTTTTTTAGACATAATTGTGGTATAATTTTTTTTAGATAATTACGTTATAGAAAGATAATTCATGAAGTCATAATTACTTACTTTGAACTTATGGCTATATGTGAAGGATAGTACTTATATGGATAGAGCTTTAATAGCTATTGGGTTTATTAACCATATAGGGTTGAATTAAGAACGTGGAGGTTTGACTATGTCTCTTGAAATAATCCGTAATGATATAACAAAAGTTCACGCTGATGCAATAGTGAATCCAACAGATTTATCTTTGATTGGCGGGGGAGGGGTAGATGGAGCAATTCATAGAGCTGCAGGACCTGAACTGCTGGTTTAATACAATGCACTTGCAGGCTGGAAGGTTGGGCAAGCTAAAATAACAAAAGGGTACAAGCTACCTGCAAAGTATGTAATACATACAGTTGGACCAGTTTGGCAAGATGGTAAAAGGGATGAAGAAAAGCTATTGGCAGATTGCTATAAGAACTCACTTGCATTAGCTAAAAAATATAAATTAGAAAGTATTGCTTTTCCATTGATATCCTCGGGAACCTTTGGATATCCAAAGGATAAAGCCTTAAAGATAGCAATTTCTACAATCGGAGATTTTCTATTAAATAATGATATGACAGTTTTTCTTGTTGTCTATGATAAGGCAGCCTTTACCCTATCTGAGAGGTTGTTTTCATCCATTAAACAATATATTGACGATAAGTACATAGAAGAATATCAGGTAGCTTATAGCAATAGATTTGATGAAAGATATGTGGAAAGAGAATGTTATGTAGAAGAATCCATGCTTTCACCTATGGAAGTTCCCTTAAAAAAGCGCAATCGAAGTCTTATTGATATAGTAAAGAATATGGATGAAAGCTTTTCACAAATGCTGCTCCGATTGATTGATGAAAAAGGCATGACGGATTCTGAAACTTATAAAAAAGCAAATATAGATAGAAAGCTTTTTTCTAAAATACGAAATGACATAAATTATAAACCTAGTAAGCCTACTGCTATTGCTTTTGCCATTGCACTGAGATTAAATCTTGATGAAACAAAAGATTTATTACTTAAAGCTGGGTTTGCCCTTTCTCACAGTAACAAGTTTGATATTATCATTGAGTATTTTATTGAGGAGAACAACTACAATATTTTTGAGATAAATGAGGCGTTATTTGCTTTTGACCAGAATCTATTAGGTGTTTAATTAAATTGTAGCATAAATAAAATTGTCGCCCACAAGGCGACTTTTCTTTTTATAGAAAATGTTATTCTTTAATTACAATAAATGATTGGAGGATAACATTATGAAAAAAGGTTTAACAGAATTAGTTTTTATTCTAGACAGAAGTGGCTCAATGAGTGGTCTTGAAAGGGATACTATAGGTGGATATAATGCCATGCTGGAGAAGCAGAAAAGTGAGCCGGGGGAGGTTTTAATAACTACTGTACTCTTTGATGATAGATATGAATTGCTCCATGACCGAATTAATATTCGAGGTATAGAGCCTATAACCGATAAAGAGTATTTTGTAAGAGGTAGTACAGCACTATTGGATGCAGTAGGAAAAACCATAAATAAAATTGGAAACGTGCAAAAACATACAACTAAGGATGAAAGAGCTGAACAGGTTATGTTCGTCATAACAACTGATGGCATGGAAAATGCCAGTAGGGAGTTTACCTATGAAAAAGTCCGTCAAATGATTGAGAATCAAAAAAGCAAATATGGATGGGAATTTATTTTTCTTGGTGCAAATATTGATGCTATATCTACTGCCGAGCGTTTTGGAATCAGTAAAGACAGAGCCACAAATTACAATGCAGATAGCGAAGGAACCTTGCTTAATTATGAAGTAATCAGCGAAGCAGTAAGCAGTATCCGTGCTAGTAATACTATTTCGGAAAATTGGAAAGACCGAATTGAAGAGGACTTTATAAAACGTGGAGGGAGGAAGTAACTGAACTTAGTGCGATAAGAAATGCAATTTCTTTTGGTGGAGACAGTGACACCCTTGCAGCAATAACAGGTAGCATAGCTGAGGCAGCTTATAATATTCCAGAAGAAATAAAGAGAAAAGTATTAGATATTCTTGATGAGCCTTTGATTAATACTATATCAGAATATAGGAAATATAATACTAAAATATCAACATAAAGAAGATTGGGGGCTAAAGTAATTGATAATATTGCAAAAGAAATAAAAGCTGAGTTTCCTGACCAAAAGGGGTTTTCATCTAGAAATTTGAAGTATATAAGGAAATTTGCTATAGAGTATAAGAATCTGGAATTTGTGCAATAGGTTGTTGCACAAATTCCATTAAACTTTTAGTATAATATATAAAATAAGAGTGAGAAAGGAAGAGTGTATATGTTATTGACTGAAATCCTTAAGTTAAGAGGGATTAGTACAGATAAAATGAAAGTTATAAGACATACTGTTAATAGAGATTATATTAAGACGTTAATAGAATGCGGAAATTTTGAATTGTATCAATCAGTTCAAAAGACTAATATTTTGAAGGATGTTAATTATTTCATATCATTTACAGATTTGCAGGGAACTAAGGCTCTACTTCATGGAATGTACAACGTAAACGGAGTACAAACAATATTAGAACTTCCAGAAGAACTCAATATAATAAAGGAGCGGGAATCATGGGGTGAAGGACCTTATTACAGATATAATCTTGAACGAGTTGATTTACTAAATGATTTGGAAGAAAGACTAGTTATTGAATGGGGAACTTCAACTATTTCTTGGCATCAGAGAAAATTAGATAAAGAAATAATTGAAATTCTACCAAAAGGTTTTACTAAGGTATTTCCAGGTTACCAAAATGTAATTCTATCATTTGATGAGTTGTCAAAAACAATTAAGAATCCAGATGCAAATAGGCAATGGAAAATGATGCTATCAAATGTATATGGAGTCTATCTTATTCTTGATAAAAAAGATGGACAACAATATGTTGGCTCTGCATATGGGAAAGATGGAATTTGGGGTAGATGGAGCAATTATATACAATCTAAGCATGGGGACAATAAAATTTTAGTAGAGTTATTAAAGAATGATCCTATGAGATATAAGCATTTTCAATTTAGTATATTAAGTGTTTTACCTAATTCTTCAATTCGTGAACAAGTAATTCAACTTGAATCAATTACCAAGGAAAAGTTAGGTACAAGAGTATTTGGATTGAATGCAAATTGATTGGTATATCAAAAAAAATTTTAATCACATTAACATTAAACAAGGTCCTCACAACTAGATAAAGGTAAAGTTCAGAGAAAGAAATTAGAATTTTAGGGTTATCCTAAAATTTTCTGATGAAGCAAAGTTTATAATTAAGAATTTTAAAGTGATTTTTGAAGAGTGAGGTATTTAAAATGAACATTATTAATAAATTAATTTCTTGTTTAGAAGAAGAAGGAATACTTCCAGTTTCAAAGGCAACCTGGAACTCATTCATGTTAAATCATTGTTTCCCTGAGAATGAGCAGGATAAAAAAGAACAGTATAGCTATATTAAACAGCAGGTGGGAAACAAATCAGGAGTATATATTTATGTAAGAGATGGAGAGTACCTTTATATAGGGAAAGCTAAGCCATTAGCAAAAAGGATTAGAGACCACTATATAGAATCTTATAAGCCAATACCAGATGACTGCCCAGAAAAAAACTCTAGATGGGATAGGTTCTTTCAAAAGTATAACGGTGAAGTTGAGATATATTGGAGGGAATTTGAAAGCGAAGAAGAAAGACAATTGGTTGAAGTGATTTTAACAAAACTAATACAACCAATTTTTCTTAAGTTTAGATAGTATAACCGAATATCAGTTTTATTTAGAATTAACAGTATGTCTTTAAATGTTCTGTTTTACACAAGCAGTAGAAACTCAGATTATCAGTTCATGATTTATAGAATTACCTGAGTAACCTGTTGAGGTTAGTTAAGAAGTATTTTCATTGTATTAGTTGGGTAGTATTTCTAGTTATTACTTTTTATGTTATTATAATAGTATAAAAAGTTTGGTGTGTAGAGGGGAATAAATATGAAACAAAAATTGATTAATGCGGTATTAAATAATAAGGATAATCTTTCTTACGTTAACTTAAATGAAAATAATGAGTATAGAGGTTGGACGTATGATTTTAATATAACACTTCCTGAAGGGGAAAATATGAGATTAGATTTATCAAAAGAAGAAGATTTATTCCTATTGTTTATATTAGCTTCATCTTGGTCCAAAACAGGACCATGGGAGAATGCAGCGTTTTTCACTACATACCTAAAAATTAGTAAAAAAGATAAAGTAGATTTGTGGCTAGATAATGATTTTGTAATTCATGAAGTAAATTGCAGTGAGCAAAATGCAGTAAATATTGTGGAGTTGTGTAAGGGCGTAGTACCTAGAAAAAAGGTGAGCTTTAGAAAAGATTACTTTTCAAGTATCTCAATTATTGCAGAAAATTGGACTGAGATAAATACAAAGTTAAAAGACTCTAATAAAGAAAACAATTATAGAATCTTTATCGACTATATTAGTAAATTAGAAGGACTAGGTGCAGGAAAAAATAAGATGAGAATTAAAATTCCTCTAATCCTACGAGAACTAAGATGTCAAAAGATATATAATAATATACCTGGTGAGATTTGTTGTGTTCCAGATGAAAGAGTTAAAATTTCATCAAAAGAAATTGGAATAATGTTACCACATATAAGCTCTATAGATAATTTACTAAAAGCATCAAAGATAATTTATGATAATTTTGGAGATTTATATGATATACCGTTGTTCGCTTATGAAGATGTTAAAAAGGATATCATTTAAGTGTATTGGATTTACTAAGGTAGTAAGTCCTTTTTTCTTACCTAAAAATAGCTTGGTGGAGTATTTTAAGCAATTTTACCACTGTGGTAGTTAACATTGAGATATTAAATTATAGGTATCTTAATTATTTGCCAGTGATAATAAACACAGAATTTGTGGTGGAGAACTTATTGAGTTTTGATGAGGCTGTGGGGTCAAGGGTGTATGAGGTGTGTAAGTATTATGTGATGGAGATGAGAAGGGGAGGGAGGGGAATTTTAGGCTTAGGTGAGAGGGAACAGAGTGAATTTCAAAAGGCAATTGGAATTGAAAAAGACATAGTTACTCAGGAATTTGTGGTTGGAATAAATAGTGTAAGGGCTGCAACCCTTGAGGATTTTGAAACTGAAGCCTTAAACAGTAGATTAGAAAAAGATGGTGGCTTAGGATTTGACTTTAATATGAAAACTATAAGCTTTGATTTCTTAGATGGACTTGAGGATGAAGAGATTAAAAAGCAATTTGCTAATGCATTAAATGAAGGCGCTATAAAATTAAAGCATACATCCTTTAAAGAAAAGGAAACTGATAATGAAAAATTCGCTATTCAAACTTGGATTCTAAGGCTTGGATTTATAGGTGATAGGTAAAGGTGCAAGAAATCAATTACTTCGCAATTTGAGCGGAAACAGCGCCTTTAGAAGTAATGGTGAGAAATAAGAATAATTAATATTTGAAGTCTTAATGTTAAATTAAATAAAATATAGTAAAACAAGCTAGAACAATTTAAGTATATACCTAAAAAAAGTACATGCTATAATCTTCCATGAAATTTTTTAAAATGATTAAAGTGCTAATAAATAAAGTAGATGATAATTGCCAAAGCTTTGGTTATAAGCTTGAAAAAGATATAATTAATAATATATTAGCATACATGGATATTAAGAATATTAAAAAGAAGGCTAGAGAGGCATAAAGAAGAACAAGTTAAGTAGATGATGAGGTAAGTTAAAAATGAACGATGAGAAAGCATTGTTATGCAAGAATAATCTAATCCAACATATGGAAGATTTCCTAGATTACAAAATTGCTCAAGATGAGTACTATGAACTTTCAGAAAGATGTTATTCAGAGTATGGAGACTTATTAAAAAAATATTATCCCAAATTTAATCAAAAATTTATGGAAGTAGTACCGGAAGCTTGTTTATACTATATTGATGAGCCTGGATTAGATGATAACAGTAGAGAGATATTTAGAAACGAAATTAGCAATTTATATAAAGTATTGATTGCACTGTAATTTAAATTCATCTTAACTCTTTATCCAATTTCAGTGATGAATACTGAATTAAATTGTAGTAAGTTATTATAAAAAGATAAGCCCCCTGAAATTTTAACTAACTTGTGGTAAAGTATAGTTAATGGGAAATAAAGCCCAGTACATCAATGCCTCTCAATTGTTAAACAGTGTTAAGTAGAAAGCACTAGTTATTTTATTGATGAAATAGGCTAAGAGATATGAATTTTTATAATTTTTGGAGTGAAGTTTATGGCAGTTAAAACAAATGTAATGAGATTATTAGATAAGGCGAAAGTAGAATATAAAAGTCATTGTTATGCAGATACAAATGCAGTTAGTGGCATTGAGGTTGCAAATGTTTTGAATCAGAATCCCAAGCAAGTGTTTAAAACACTTGTAACTGTAAGTGAAACTAAGAAATACTATGTATTTCTAGTTCCTGTTGCAGATGAATTAGATTTTAAAAAAGCTGCTAATAGTGTTAAGGAGAAGGCAGTTAAAATGATTAAATCAAAAGATTTGCTGGAGGTTACAGGATATATACATGGGGGATGCTCACCTATTGGCATGAAAAAGAGTTTTGTAACTACCATTGATGAATCAGCAGATAACTTTGAAACTATTATATTTAGTGCTGGAAAAATTGGATATCAAGTGGAGGTAAGTCTTGAAGAATTGAGAAAGGTTATTACCTTCAATTTATTAGACCTTATTCAATGAATATAAAGAATAGTGTACTGTGTCTCACTTCTACTTAGTTATGATGAACAGTGAGAATGGAATTTTCTTAGAAGAAGTAGATATGAAATTCTTTTATTGTAATGTAAGTTATGTTTATTAAGGTTTTGGAGTAAAGAAAAGCACAGAAGTTTTAAAGGTATAAAATACTTTTTTACATAAAGAAGAGACTATTTCAAGGAGGTTTAGAACTTCATTTGAAAATAGCCTCTTTTATTTTAGTTTTGAAGCAGACTGCTACTGAACAGCAAATTTAGTAGTTTGTCTTTGAGTTAATTGGGCTCCATATTTTGAAGCTAGGCCACCACATTTAGTTAGGAATATATCCTTTGCTAGGATGGTATCCATAAGAGCTGAAGCTTCAACTTCAGTTGTATTGCTTTTAACTCCAGTGATAGTCATTGATACCTTATCACCGGTAGTTGTTACAAAAGTCATTGCTAATGAGTATTCCATTTTTCACCTACTTTCTTTTAAGTAATGGACAAGTTTATTTTGTTTACAACTTTAGAAGCAGATTTGAGGCTTCCAAAGTGTTGTTAAGTGGTGTTATGCAACTTTATTATCATTACCATTATCAATACCTACACCAAGTTTAGTTGATATTATGATATTTAGTTTATTTATTGATAAAGTTAGATTCATAATGTTTTTCTCAAGCCTAATCAAAAGATAAGCGCTTATAGCAACAGGAAACCCGCCATTATCAATTAAATTAACTAGTTCATTTATCTCCATGAAAATTACCTCCTTTCTTATAAAACATATATGCCTTTAGAGAGAAATTTCTTAGGATTAGAAATAATTATTGATAATAAATTTTGTGATAGTCAGTGCTCCATATAGGAGAACAGGAAAGACTCATTTATTTTTTGAAAATGCCTTATTAATGTCTACAAAAAAAGGTGGAGCTGGTATAAGAAAGCTTTGATAAATAAAAATCCTATAAGCTTAGTATTCATCTTTGGTGTAACTATTTTTGATTAAACCCGTGTAACCTTGGGTATCTATCAAAGATAGTTTTTTATTATGAAATTATAAAAAACTTTTTTTATGGAGAAGGATTTTAAAACATAATGACGAATATGTGTTCTCGAGGTGATAATATGAATATTAATGTCAATTTAAATTTATCCTTTGGAGAAGCCCTTGAGGTTTTGAAAGCAGTTCATGAAAAATATATAGATATTAAAGTTTTTTTTGCTGAATGTGAGAATGAAGAAGATACAATAGGGCTTTCAACTCCTGAGGAGCTTAAAGCGCTTTATAATAACTTACTTAAACAAATGAAGCAAGAAAGTAGTATGTTTGATTTATTAGATTTTATTAAATAAACCCTTAGAAAAGAATGATTACATAAGATAATAAAAAACAAATGATAATTTAAAAAAATACTTCAGTAGATTTCAATATAGCATTATGCCACTAAGAAAAAGATATTCCACCATTTAAAGTGTTAGGATACTTTCTCTCAGTGGCTTATTCTAATTCACCATAAAATCTAAACCCACTTAATAGGTCTATAATCCCCAGCTAAAGATTTCACCACCTTTAGATCTCAGTTTTAAATTGGCTTTGATTTTTATGCAAGCAATGAAAAAATACAGGTATATTATTACAGTAAATATATGGTAAGATAAGTATAATAGTTCGTTGTAGTAATTTTACATGAATTAATAGGGGGATAGGATAGTGGAGAATAAGCGTTCTAAAAAAGTATATATGATTACTAATTCTATATGGACTTTTACTTGTTTAGCAGGAGCATTAACCATAAAAGATAAATATAATTTAAGCTTATGGATATATTTCATTGCAACAGTAATAGTTTTAGCCACAGGGCAGTTGCTATTGAAAAGGATATTTATGAAGACTAATAACAAATAACTTTATCACACACTTTTCTTAAGTTGCGCATTTATCCTAGATTACCATAGGTGAACAATGGGTAGTTATAACCAATTAGTGGCTATTGATCTGAATAGTATTAACTAACATTAATAATGGCTTAAACATTGAAATTGAAGTGAAGAAAATTATTAGAATAAACAAAATGGGGGGATTTAAATGGGGTTGTTATCAGATTTCCGAAATTCTGTAGTTGAAAAAAATTTGGGGGTATACGGCATTCATGTTTATCAAAATGGGAAAACCCTGGCTGAGCATCGATTCCGCAGCAATGATAGAGAAAATCTCTATTCCGCATCAAAAACCTTTGCATCTGTGGGAATTGGTATAGCTGAAAGCGAAGGTCTTTTAGGGTTGTCAGATTATGTGCTGGATTTTTTCCCTGAATACAAGGAGATTGCTTATTCAGGTTCTGAAAAAATAACTATACGGCATTTGTTGCAAATGAGCTCTGGACATATGTTTGAGGATTTTAGTCAATATAATTCTAAAGATAGAGCAGAACTTTTCTTTAGCACTGAGATGAAAAAAGAAGCTGGTTCAAATTTCTATTATGAGGATTTATGTACTTACATGCTTGGTAGGATTGTTGAAAAGGTCAGTGGTAAGATAATCATGGATTATTTAAAGCCTCGCTTATTTCATAAGTTAGAAATTGTAAATCCACAATGGCATACCTGCCAGAATGGGCATACAGAATGCTCAGGGGGGTTATACCTGACTACTGAGGAGTTTTCTCGCCTTGGGATAACCTTATTACAAAAGGGCATTTACAAGGATAAACAAATCCTTCCTGCTGACTATGTAAGCCGCCTTCATTCTGATTGGGTGGATACCACCTCCAAAAATGATGATGAAACAAGAGGTGGCTATGGATATCAGGTTTGGAAATGTACGCCACCCAACACTTACCGAGCAGATGGCATGTATGGTCAAATGAGTGTGGTTTTAACTGATTATAACGCTGTTATTACTGTTACAGCCCACAATGAAATCAACCACAAGGATATCCTGCGTGCAATGTGGAGCGATATTCTTCCAAAGTTATAAGATAAAAGTACTAGCAAACAATATAAACCAGTGGTTAATTAGGACATGATATATTATTAAAACCTAAATGGGGAGAAATTGGAGGGGTATGAGTGCATAAAGAAGAAAAAAAGCAATTTATAGAAAATCAAATAATTTCCTTAAGGAAGATTAATGAATTACAGAAACAAGTGAGTCATATTGATGATTCATTAGAGAAGCTTTATCCAGTAGCAATTGTTAAAGATGATGTTTTCTTTGTATTTGACTTGGATCACAGTGGTGAAAAGTATGAATTTAAATTGGAATATCCAACACCAATGAAATTTGGAGAGAGAATTTTAGCAGCTTTCCCATTGGAGTTTTATGATATGAAAGCATCTGCAGTAGTGACAGAGGACGCGTTTCATAGTCTAGAGGGGTATGCATTTATTTTTCATGAATTTGTACATTGTTTTCAATGGGAAACCTGTGAGAGAGAAATAAGAGAAACCTTGGAAATCGAAAGAAAATCAAAAGAAAGCAAGAATTTTACGTGGGAAATAACTCATCCTTTTCCTTATGAGAATTCTATTTTTAGCCAGAAAACAATAGAGTTAAGAAATTACTTTGATTTAAGGGACTACTTAGGTGTTTTAAATTATTATAAGGAGATTAAGGAAAGTTTAAAGGAAATTGATTATGAATATATGATATGGCAGGAATGGAAAGAGGGATTTGCAAGATATATTGAGAATTTAGTGAGATATAGGTTAGGCATTAATAAAAATACGGATAATTTAAAGCCACCTTTTGATAGGGTATGTTTTTATGAAATAGGAAGTAAGTATATAGAGTTATTAATCGAGAAGGATAAGAGCTTAAAAAATAACTTAAAGGAACTATATTTTAGAATGTTTAACCCAATATAATAAAGATAGATTGCTTCACCATATTCTTAAAAAGCAACTTAATTACATTATTTGGATGTTTTAAAGATTAATATACTTACTGAAAGATAAATCCACTAAGAAAAGTAACCAAGGAGCTCATAAGCTTTGGAGGAGTTTTCTCAGGGGCTTATTTTATGTGGACTAAAATTTAAATTTAGCTAATAGGTAGACAAGTTAGTTTGTAGGGTAAGTTACCTATGAAAAATAGTAAAAAAGAGTCTCTACCAGATTTGATAGAGACTTTAATTTAAATACCTTGCTTTGCAGATGTAACTGTTACCTCTACAACTCTAGATAAAAATGAGAATTTTTCTTTCATCATATCAAATTCTGGACCAGATGTTAGATATTTTGCAGTTCCTTCAACTACAAAGCCTGTTCCTTGATAGTCTTTGTAGCCTAATACTTCTTTGCTACCTAAAGTCATCTTAATTTTATTATTTACATTTACATTTTTTTCTGTCTTACGGAATCCATATGCAGGAATTAAAATCCTTTCATCATCAGTAACTACTAAATAAGAGTTCCAAGTATTCGCAATATGTGGTTCAGTGGAATCTCCCCATGATATTACAGTTACTACACCTTCATGTTTTAATACATCATAAAATTTTTCTGTAAGCATTCTATATTTCCTCCTAATTATTAAATAATATAAATAAGAACTAGATACTATATCTATCGTAATTTAAGTAATATATACAAGAATTGTGGAATCAATAGATAGTGCATATATTGCATATAATACAGATACATATTATCTACAATTATTATATATTCACTATACTTAGAAGTCAAGAGTAAATAAATATATTATGGACAAACATTATCTATAATTTTATTCAGTAGATATTGACTTATAAAAGATAATGAGGTATTCTGTCGGAAGATTATATTATTATGCAAGGGGATGAGTTTATTGCAATTTTCTATAGGAGTAGAGTATGCATTGCATTGTTTATTATATATGGTAGATATTCCAGCAGGAAAATCTGTTGGCATTAAAGATTTAGCAACATATCAAGGTGTATCAGAGACATACTTATCAAAAGTATATACAAAGTTGAGAAAATCCGGAATTGTTAAGTCAATCCCAGGTGTTAATGGGGGATATGCTTTAGCACGTAACCCTGAAAGCATTACGTTTTGGGATATAGTTGAAGCAGTAGAAGGAACTTCTCCTTTATTTCAATGTGCAGAGATAAGGCAAAATGAGTTATTATTAGATAAGAATAATTTACCTGATACACATACAAAATGTCCTTGTTTAATTAAAGTTGTGATGTTAGAAGCAGAAGAACAAATGAGACAATATTTAAGAAACAAGACTTTACAGTGGTTATATGAACAGTTAAGTAATAAGATTCCTGAAGAAGACAGAAAAGCAACAATTGAGTGGTTTAATAGTATTAAGCAAAAACAAGTTTAATACATGGTATGGTAAATTATAGATTAAAAGATGATTCTAAATTAGGTTGCAACATTCTTAAGTTATGTCATAAGAGTAAATTTATATTTTTTAAGGGGGGCTATAGCATGAAATGCAAGATGTGTGAACATCAAAAGAATATTACAAATGATCCATATTTTATTATGGAACTTGAAACTGGATATGTTATCTTGGGATGGTTTCAGAGGTTCAAGGGATATACAGTTTTTAACTGCAAAGAACATGGCCCAGAATTACATAATTTAGAACATGATTTCAAAATTAAACACCTTGAAGAAATGTCCATAGTTGCAGAAGCTGTTTCTAATGTGTTTAAGCCAGATAAAATGAATTATGAGCTCCTTGGAAATGGCTGCCCTCATATTCATTGGCATTTATACCCCAGGGTGAAGGGGGACACTCCTATAGTAAGCTCGGTTTATCAACTATCTAATAGCGATTTGTTTGATGAAGCTACAAGACCAAGCGATGAAGTAAGAAAAGATTATATAAATAAAATTAAGAATGAAATCGAAAGATTGCTGGCATTATAAGCATAATCTACAATTGAGTAATCTAAGGTTCTTCTTATTAAATCACTAAAAATGAAATTAAATAATTATTGCGGGTGCCGTATTATTCAGCAATGAATTCTACGGTTTTTAGTATCACAATTTTCTTGAAAAGTAACTTAATTACAGTATTTGAATATTTTAAAGATTAATATACTTACTAAAAGATAAAGCCACTAAGAAAAGTCACCAAGGAGCTATTAAGCTTTGAAGGAGTTTTCTTAGTGGCTTATTTTTATGTGGCCTAAAATTTAAAATTAACTAATAGGTAGACAAGTAATAGCTAAAGCTTTCACTTTGGCGAAGTATAGATATACCACGTCATAGCTTTAAATAAAATTAAGTTTTTTCAATGCTTTGATAGCAAAATACTTTAACGTTTCAAGTAGTAAATCTATAGGGTTCCTTGATGGAATTTTTACTTATTCATATCCTGAGACCCTTAAGGGAACCATGGTAGGACTAATCTATAAGTTAAGTTTTAACTCTGGTTCCCTATAGATATACTACGTCATAGCTTTAAATAAAATTAAGTTTTTCAATACTTGGATAGCAAAATACTTTAAGGTTTCAAGTAGTAAATCTATAGGGTTCCTTGATGGAATTTTTACTTATTCATATCCTGAGACCCTTAAGGGAACCATGGTAGGACTAATCTATAAGTTAAGTTTTAACTCTGGTTCCCTATAGATATACTACGTCATAGCTTTAAATAAAATTAAGTTTTTCAATACTTGGATAGCAAAATACTTTAAGGTTTCAAGTAGTAAATCTATATATTAGAGGTAAAATGTCTTTGAATTTATTTTAGGAGCAAGCAAATGTTATAGGTATATTATTACAGTAATAATATGGTAGAATAGAATTACAAAGATAGTAGGCTATAGTAAAAAATGGCGAACCAAATAGTAGTGTAAAGGGAGGAATAGGATGAAAAAATTGTTTGGAGTCCTAATTATTATCGTAGTTATAATTGTTGCTATTTCATTTGGTTTTTATGCTTGTTTTTCTATAGGTACGATTCATACAAACAGTGCTCAACCAATAACAACAAACTATAGTAATGAATATAAAACTAACTTTAAAAAAGATTTTCCGTACATTCAAGATATAGACATTTATTATCAGCAAGGCAGAATTAATTTTAATTTCACCGTAAGTCCTCAAATGTCTTTAGAAGAATGTAAACAAGTGGTTAATAAGACTAAAGATATACTTCAGGATAGAACTATCACTGAGTCTTTCTTAAAAGGACATAATGAACAGAATGCAATTACCATATGCTTTGATAGTAAGAAAGATATTTATTCATTCAAGTGTTCGTATTTTATTCCTACTCCCGACACCACAGATAATCCTAATGTATCTTCAATTAATAATTATAAGATATGGTATCTAACTATTAATAATCAACCGAGTGTACAAATTGAATTCTAAATATTTAGTGAACAATATTCTAGTAATATGGCGTAATCAATAAACTATTAGACATATTTAATCTTTAAATAACATATCAGGGGGGGCATATTATGAGTTTAACAAATTTAACGAGTAAAAAACCTAAAAATATTAGTGGCGCTGGAGTCTTACTAATAGATAAAGATAAGAAAGTGCTACTACAACTTAGAACTGATAGTAACTCTTGGGGTATTCCAGGTGGCTGCCTTAATATAGGGGAATCTTTAGAAGCTGCGGCCAAAAGAGAAGTTTTTGAAGAAACAGGACTTATAGTTGATGACCTACAATTATTTAATGTTTACTCAGGAGAAAAGCAACATTGGATTTACCCTGATGGGAATGAAGTATATATTGTTAGCACGGTATTTATTTCTAATAGTTTTCATGGAATTTTAAGAGCTGATGAAGTAGAGAGTAAAGAAGTTAAATTTTTTCATATAGATAATATGCCTGAAGAAATTATTTCAACAAGCATTCCTATTATAGAAGATTTAAAAAATAGAATTAATAATTATTTTTCATAAAAGATATTTTTGTAGAGTTTATATTATAAGGCTATGAATTAATAAAGTTAGGACGTAATTTTCCTATATTGTGAAGTTAGAAAATTTATATATTGGGCGGTGGAAGACATGGAAAAACATATTGAAAATATTCAAAAGTATTTACATAATGGACATGCTGAAGATATGGAAAATCGCATTGAAAGACTTAGAAAGCATATTGATGATATTCTATTAAATATGAAAGACACTGAAGAAAGAAGGTGTGGGTATCTCCATCTTTATGGAGTTTCCCAAGCATGTGCTATGATTGCTCTAAAAAGGAATCAAGATGTTGAATTGGCGACAATGACTGGTATGTTACATGATTTACACTCTTACAAAGCTATGAATACTGAAAATCATGCAGAGCACGGTGCAGTTTTAGCACGTCAAATTCTTAAGGAGTTGGCATTGACAACTGATTATGAAACAGACTTAATATGTTCAGCTATTCGCAACCACAGTTCAAAGGCGACTACTCATTCTGCATTTGATGAAGTATTAAAAGATGCAGATGTTTTACAACATTGTTTATACAATACGCTTTTTCCTGTGATGGAACATGAAAAATGTAGGTTTCAGAATTTATTAACTGAATTTGGTATTTTAAGAACAGTATAAGCATTTTTGGCACCAAAACTAATATGCAATCTTCTTATCATGAAGCAATGTGAAGAAAAAGATTGGAGGCGTTTTATGGACATAAAATATCCAGACTATAGTAATTCGATTGTGAATTTATCTTGTTCAGTGTTGAGACATTACGGAGCAGAAAATCACCATGAAACCTTAGAAATATTTGATAACTATTTAAAGAAAAATTATAAAAATGTTGTGGTCATGTTATTAGATGGATTAGGCATAAATGCATTAGAAAACCATCTTGATAAAGGAAGCTTTCTTAGAAAGCATCTTGTAGCAGAAATATCTACAGTGTTTCCACCTACTACAACTGCTGCAACAACTTCTATTGAAAGTGGATTAACACCTAAGGAACATGGGTGGCTTGGTTGGAGTTTATACTTTAGCGAAATAGACAAGATTGTTAATGCTTTTATTAACAAGGTAGAAAATAGCGGGGAAGAAGCTGCTGATTATCATGTGGCTGGAAAAATAATTCCTTATAAAAATATATATAGTATTATCAATGAAACTGGTAATGCTACTGCTTATAGTGTGTCACCCTTTGGCACCAACAAAGTTTCATCGCACATTGAAATGTTCACAGAGGTAGAAAGACTTTGCAATCTTTTTGGAGACAAGTATATCTATGCATACTTTCCCCAGCCAGATGCAGCTATGCATGAATATGGTTGCTATAGTAGTGAAGTGACCTCCTGGGTGAGAGAATTAAATGAAGGGATAGAAAAAATGTGCCACAGGCTAAAGGATACTATTGTTATTGTAACCGCAGACCATGGGCATATTAATTTGAATTACAAGTTTGTTAGCGATTATCCTCAGCTTTTAAAGATGCTAGTAAGACCAATTTCTATTGAAAGTAGAGCCACTTGCTTTTATGTAAAAGAAGAGTATAGACAGCAGTTTAAAGAGGAATTTTACAAAGCCTTTGGCAATGAGTTTTTATTATTTTCAAAAGCGGAAGTCATAGAAGGGGATTTATTTGGAGAGGGTCAAGCCCATAGAAAATTTGAGGAGTTTATTGGTGATTTTTTGGCAGTTGCCATTGGTGACAAAGGCATTGCCTACAGCCCTAAATCCAAACAGTTCCTATCAAATCATGCAGGAATGACCAAGCAGGAGATGATGGTCCCATTTATTGTGTTTGAGAGTTGAGAGTTATGAAAAAAAACTGCAAGCAATTTTTTGAGCAAATAAAGTTTAGGGATTTTATCCGTTCTCATTCTGAATTTGCTAAAGAATATGAATTATTAAAGCAGGAACTCTATAAGATGTATGCTGATGATAGAAAAAAGTACACAGAAAGCAAATAGGCATTTTTGATAAAATAAAACAGCTTACAGACGAAAACTGTACTGAATAGTTTAAGTGAAATAGAGCTGCATTATGTACATGGGTAAAGGAATGAAAAATTAACAGCGGAAAGGTTCCAACAAGAAGGAGAGATATCGGCATTGTGAAAGATAATATAATTAAGGTTATTTTTTTGATTATATCCTTAGGGCTACTTATTGCAATGATAGTTATTACAAGTGACAATATCAAGGATAAAATTAACACGAGTAAATTAATACCCATGATAGGTGTTCTTTCAATTATGCTAATTGTGGTACTATTGGTATGGATAAGAAGAAAAAATCATAGTCAATAAGGGAGCATATAGGCAACTTGAGATATCAGTTTACAGTGAAAAATTCTGGGATTAAAGGTGAAAACAACTCAATAAATAGGAATTTGGCAATTTGAAAAATAAGTTGAAATACATTTTAAAGCATTATATGATTAATTCAGGCATCGATGTACTCTATTTAAAAAAGAAGGTAAATTTATGAATATTAATATTGAAATGATACCAGCATATAAAATTGCTTATATACGAAAAATAGGCCCTTATGGTTCAGAGAATGTTGAAATAATGGAACAATTAAAACGCTGGGCTAGAGAAAAAAACTTATTTAATGAAAGTTCAATCATATTAGGAATAGCTCAAGATAACCCTCAATTCACAGAACCCAAAGATTGTCGTTATGATACATGTTTAGTTGTTTCAGATGAATTTAAGGTTGATAATAAGTATATTAATTTTGGGAAAACTATTGCTGGAAAATATTGCGTATTTAAAATAAGTCATACTATGGATGCTATGCAGAAAGCATGGATGGAGATATTTTCGGAGTTATTAAAAAGAAATTACGAATTTGATGATAAAAGACCTATTTTTGAACGCTATGCAGTGCAGATGAGAAATAAACATTACTGTGAAATTTGCGTACCAATATTATAAAAGGTGTAGACTTACGAAAAATAATAAAAGCCACAGGACTTACAGAGGAAGAGATTAAGAAGATAAAGAATATAAAATTTTAAAATTTTAAAAGTAAGCTAGGGTTTAGAAATTAAAAGATAGACTCTAGCTTTTGTTTTGTAGCGAACACTAGGGTTATACTATGGATAATCTTTAGTTAACAAGTTCACAATTCTCTTCAAGTTGTACATAAGAATATCGTAGAATTCATTTCTTAATAATACGGTATTCTAGTCAATTTTATTTGTAAATTTATCTTCGTAACATCTTAATATTATTAATTAGTCTTTCTTATTGAATAGTTTTGGGTATAAGTATAATAATATCCCAACTACTACACTTATTAAAATGTAATTAATTGCAGTTTCCTCTAGTTTAATAACCTGAAATCCTATAAAAAATGTTAAGAAAATAATTATAAAATTTATTAAAGCCAATAGTTTTTCTCTTTTCATATATTATTCCTCGCCATTCATAACTCTTTACTATAATAATTATATCATATTTGAATATTGCTCATTCAATTTGATTGATACATTGGAATTTACAAATTAATTTAGTTCCTTCTGAAGCCCGATAATTGAAAATGATGTTTCACTATATTTTTTATCTCCAAAAACCCCTAGTACTTTATCAAATCCATTGTTTGTCCAAAAGCGGAGTCCTTTCCAATTTTTCAAATAAACACTTAGTCCAATTGATTTCCAGCCTTGCTTTTTACATTCAACACAAATTGATTTAATTACCTCTTCACCATAAGAGTTTCCTTGAGCATTTTTATCAATCATAAAAATGCTTATCCAAATAGTTTCATTATTTGGATAACCGTGATACAAATCAAAAAAACCTATTATCTCACCATTTATTTTTTCGATTACCATAAAATAATAGTTGGATTTATCTGCTCCTTCAATAGGGGGTAAATCACCATTATTAACGCAGTTTTCTATATAACCTTGCGGGAATTCCTCACCCTCAAGAATGACTTTATCTTTCCAAGAAGAACAGATGCGATTTAAAGTTTCAACATCATCATTTTCAGCCTTTCGTATTATAAAATTATGTGTGTTCCACCTTCTATAAATTCTCATTTTCCCTCCTGATTTAATTTATAATAAATTTGTTTTTAATTATAACTATGTCTTAACTCATAAAAAAGTGTACCATACTTACCATTTTATTGCATTAATTTCCAATATACTTCTGCTAACTTTTACTTTTTAAACGAGAAACAGACAAATTATATATCTTAAAGCTAAATAGTAATTTGTAGAGTTGAAGTAACAAACCTTAGTTTCAATTTTTTCCCATCTTTCAATATCTATCTAATTACATTATATAAGAATATTAAAGTAGTCACTAAGAAAAGTACACAAGGAGTTATTAAGCTCTAGAGTAGTTTTCTCAGTGGCCTATTTTAAATCATGATAAAATTAAAAATTAACTAATAGGTATACAAGTAATAGCTAAAGCTTTCACTTTGGCGAAGTTTGAGATGTATAATGCCTATGAATTTATTTTAGGAGCAAGTAAATGCTATAGGTATATTATTACAGTAATAATATGGTAGAATAGAATTACAAAGATAGTACGTTATAGTAATATTAGCTGAAAGAATATGCATAAGAAAATTTTAATTCCTTAATAGTGTATAGTTTGGAGTTGAAATTTATAATAAATAGTATTTGCAGAATTTGAAAAAGGGGTGAAAACATTGGATACTTATATTATAAAATCACAAATATTAAATAGGAAACCTGATTTTTCAGGAGTCATATTCCTTTCGATTAATGGAGAAACCCTTATGCAAGAAGCTATGGGAGAGGCTAAAACAAGTGAACATATTCCCAATTATGTAAACACAAGATTTCCTACAGCCTCTGGAAGTAAGATTTTTACTGCTGTTGCAATATTAAAACTAATTGAGTTAGGAAGATTATCACTAGATGATTCAGTTACAACTTGTCTGCCAAGTTATTTTCCATACATGGATGATTCGGTGACAATTCGCCATCTACTTACCCATACATCAGGTTTTTGTGATTATTTTGATGAGGAAGAAAATGATACAGATGTCTCTTATGCTAGTGTATGGGAAAACATCCCCATGTATGCCATGAAATCACCTAGTGATTTTTTGAGATTACTTCAAAATAAAAAAATGGAATTTCAACCTGGTTATCGTTTCAAATATAACAATGGCGGGTTTGTAATACTTTCTATGATTATTGAAAAAGTTTCTGGCATGGATTTTCCACTTTTTATTCAGAAGTACATTTTTGACGTATGCAGGATGAATAGTAGTGGCTATTTTTCAATGGACAATCTTCCCAGTGATACTGCAATTGGCTATACAGACAATGGAAAAGGTGGCCTAAAAGCCAATATTTATTCTGTGCCAATCATTGGTGGTGGTGATGGAGGTGCCTACACTACCGCAGGAGACATGTATTTATTCTGGAATGCTTTGCTAAATGGGAAAATACTAGCCCCTCATATTGTACAAGCTATGTGTACCCCACAAGTAAAAACTGGAGAAGATAGCGATGCTTATGGTTATGGTGTATGGTTAGATACATGTAATGAAAGTGTTATCAAAATCCATGTTATGGGCGGAGACCCTGGGGTATCATTTAGAAGTGCCTATTACCCAAATAACAAAATTGTATACACTGTTTTATGTAATCGTGATGCTGGTAGTTATATGGCATTTAAAGTAGCTGAGAATATGATGCCTACTATGCAAGCTAAAAATAACAACATATGAATTATGTGGTATTGTTCTTAAACTATGCCTTAATCATATAATTAGGACTAATTTAAACCTGCAAAAGTATAAGGGTTAAGTAGGTTCTCAATAGCCTTTTACTAATAAATAAAAACGGATTCAAGCTTTGGAATAGACTCTGAAAAACTTGATCCCTTTATATAAGACAGTGGCAGAAAAATTATATATTTTAAAGATAAATAGCAATTTAGAGGTGAATTTATATAGATTTCAGATTAGCTAAAATTAACGACTTACTGAGATAAGAATTTTATCTAAAGTGAAACTATTAAATTAAGACGTAACATAAAAATATTTTAGTGGAGGTATGTATGTTTCAGTTTTTGGAATTTAATGACTTAAAAGATGATGAAATCAAATTAGTTTTGAAAAGCCAAGACTTGCCTGATTATGAAAAGGGAATTTTACCAAGATACGGGTTTTCAATAATACATATCAATGATAATAAAGATATTGGTGTAATTTATTTTGCAGTAGACAATACACGCAGACAATATTTAAGAGGTCATCTTAGTTATGGGGTTTCCTCTGATTATTCTGGGCATAATTACGCAATGAAAGCATGTAAACTTATTAAACAAATTGCATTGGCTCATGGATTTAAGCGTTTGTTTATAGGGGCTGGGTATGATAATATTGCCTCAAGAAAAACAATAGAAAAATTAGGAGCGACGCTTATTACTATAAATGATGTTCCTGATGATGAAATTATACAAAACTTGCATACAGAGAAAATAGATATGTATGTTTGGGATATTGTAGTATAAGCATTATTTTTATTAAGGCTTATTCTTAAACTATGCCTTAATCATATAATTAGGATTAATTTAAACCTGCAAAAGTATAAAGGTTATGTAGATTCTGCATAGCCTTTTACTAATAAATAAAAGGGATTCAAGCTTTGGAATAGACTCTGAAAAACTTAGTACCTTAATCTAAGATAGTGGCAGAAAAACTATATATTTTAAAGATAAATGGCAATTTGGAGGTGAATTTAAATGTATTTCAGATTAGCTAAAATTAACGACTTATCAAAAATCAAAGCTATGTATAAAAACATAATTGATAATATGAACAGAAACAATATACCAATTTGGGACGAGATCTACCCTTGCGAGTTTTTTAGAGATGATATTGAAAATAATCGCCTTTATTTATTGGTGGAGGAGAATGAGGATATAGTCGCAGCTTTTGCATTATGTGAATCAAATGCTGGAGAAAGTTATGCGAAATGGAAAAATGCCTATGACAAGGCATTATATCTTGATCGCTTTGGCGTTAATGTTGATTATTCAAGACGAGGAATTGGTAGTATAATGCTTGAGCATGCTATAATCCTCGCTAATCAAAAGAGTGCTAAATATTTAAGGCTTTTTGTTGTGGATATAAATAAACCAGCTATAAATGTATATTTAAAAAATGGATTTAGGCAGGTAGATGGAATCTATGAAGAAAAAATCGATGATGACTTTATACTTCGTGAACATGGATTTGAAATAGAAGTATAAAGGCAACACAAACTCCAATGTTTAGAGTTGAAGTAATACAACTTTAGTTCTTATGTAAGTAATGAAAATGCAGAGGTATATTATTACAGTAATTATATGGTAAAATGGAAGTGATATGATATTAATTTGTAGAAACAAGATACTCAAATTCACTTTGGTTAGTAGTGGCCAAGCCTTTAAGAATTCAACGCATATTGCTTGACCAAGCGAGTCTAGATAGATGAAGTAAGGGTTTGGGTTAAAGACTTTGGCAGAGCAATTAGTTCATAAATTTTGATTCAGAAAAAGGAGAAGAAAATGGTAAAATTAAACACTTTTGGAAAAGAAATAAAGGATGACTTTAGAGAAAGAAATAGAGCTGCAGGGATAGTATTAAATGATAAAAAAGAAATAATTCTAATGAATTTGACAAACATGTATTTTCATATGTTACCAGGTGGTGGAGTGGATGCAAATGAAAATATGGAGGAAGCTTTGTATCGAGAGTTAAAAGAGGAAACAGGTGCAAATGTTGAAATCATTAGTGAGTTAGGGATAGTTGTTGAAAATTTAGAACAAAGAAAAATGAAGCAAATCACATATTTTTATCTTACAAAGGTAGTTGGAGAAATTCAAGAACCAAACTTCATGCCAGATGAATTGGAGCAAGGGTACCAGGTGGAATGGTATTCCATAGATGATGCTATAAAAATTCTTGAGGAAGAAAATGAGTATGAAGAGTACATAAAACAAAGAGAATTAGAGGCAATTAAAGAAGCAAAAAAATACTTACAGGAAAATAATTTATAACTTAAACTTCCTTCAACAAGAAATCTCAGTTCATTCTAAAGTGAAAAACCTGTATGGCAACCACCACATAGGAAGAAGAACTCTGTGACTCCTGTTCGAAAATAGAGATTATTTTTATTAAAGGAGATGTAAGTTATGAAAAAACAAAATGATTATTTTTCAGAATATATCAAAATCAATGGAATAGAACAATACTTGTTACACCACACCATCAGTGCTAAGCTTCCTGTGCTTTTGTTTTTACATGGTGGTCCAGGAATGGCAGAGTCAACATTCGCATATGCTTTTCAAAAGGAATTATCAAGTTTTTTTAACATTATTCATTGGGATCAGAGAGGCGCAGGGAAAACCTTAACCAAAGCCAAGAAAAATAGTAACTATCCTTCTTGTGAGGAGCTAATAGACGACTTATTTGAAATAGTTAAGTACTTGAAAAAGAAATATAACAAGGAGAAGATTGTTATTTTAGGTCATTCTTGGGGAAGTGTTTTGGGAACATTATTTGTGCGTAGATATCCTCAAGAGGTATTATGCTATATCGGTGCTGGACAAGTCATAGATATAGTGGAGAATGAAAAGCTTGGTTATGAAAAGTTAAAGGAATTAATAATAAAAGCGGGTAATAAAAAAGATTTAAACAGCCTTGAAAAAATAGGTGTTTATCCCGAAAAAAATTATGAAAAACCTATGATAAAGAAATTGCAGAGAATTAGAATATTGCAAGGAAAGTATAAGATTGGAATGAATTTTATTCCTATAATAAAAACCTTACTTAAAAGCCCAATTTTTAGGTTGTCAGATATTACAAGTTCATTTAAAGGGATGAATAATAATAAAAAACTTTGGGAATTTTTATTTTCCCATAGCTTATATGAGGAAAGCCGTGATTATGACATACCTGTTTTTTATATCCTTGGAGACAGAGATTTTCAGGCCCCTCATACAATAGCAAGTGGATATTTCGATTCAATTAATGCACCAGACAAAAAAACTTTATTATAAAAGAAGCTGGTCACTTTATGATGCTTGACCAACCGAAACTATTTACTAATGCTTTGGCTGAGATTTCTAAACTATGAATAAATACTAAAATTATAAAGTATAAACGAGAGGTAATTAAGCTGCATTCTTCTAGAGTACTTTATCAAATAAGCTGCTATTTAATTTTGAAGAATAAATGTTAAAAGATGCATAGCGATACATAATGAAATGAGGGATAAGGATATGGTAGATGAAATATTTAGTGTATTCCCTGAAATAAATACAGAAAGATTAAATCTGAGAGAGATAAAACAGGAAGATAGGGAAAGTATATATAAAATTTTAAGTGATTTTGAAGTTATAAGATATGATACATTTGAATTGTTTACAAATATAAAGCAGGCAGAGGACATGATTAATTGGTTCAATGAGGCATTCAAACAAAAACAAGCTATATTTTGGGGGATCTCTTTAAAAAATAGCCCTGAAATTATCGGATTTTGCAAATGTGAAATTGAAATTCCAAAAGTAAGAGCAGATTTTGGTTATGATTTGAATACTAAGTATTGGAGTAAAGGTATTATCACCGAAGCGTTAAGTGCAATAATGAATTTCACATTTAATGAACTTGATGTTAATAGAATTGAAGCCACAGTATCTACAGAAAATATAGCTTCAATTAAAGTTCTTAAGAAGCTAGGTTTTACTCAGGAAGGTATTTTAAGAGAGCGTAGTTATTGGAGAGGTAGTTACTATGATATGATAATGCTTTCCATTCTGAAAAGTGAGTATTTGAGTAGTATATAATATTGTATCATAGGGTTCCATGATGGAGTTTTTACGCACTCATCTTCAAAAAACCTTAAGAGAACCAGGGTAGGACTCATGTATAAGTTAAGTTTTAGCTCTGATTCCTTATATTTAAAAGAAATAGTGATTCATGGAGGGAATTATGGACGGAAAACTTAGAAATATGACATCTGTATATTTATTGAACAGAGACAAAATATTATTACTTTATAGAATTGGCTCAAGGGTAGTGAATAACTCGTATGTAGGTTCGGCTGGTGGACATTTCGAAAAAGAAGAACTAAATGATGCTATGGCCTGTGTTCTTCGGGAACTTAATGAGGAAACAGGACTTGTTAAAGAAGATATAGAAAATTTAGCACTTAGATATGTTACTTTAAGAATGAAAGATAATGAAATTAGGCAAAACTATTATTTTTTTGCAAATTTAATAAGCACATATAAAGAGATTTCCAGTAACGAAGGGCATTTAGAATGGGTAGATTATAAGAATATTTCTTTACTTGTAATGCCATATACAGCAAAATATGTTATTGATCACTTTTTGAAGGTTGGAAGAAATACAACTTGTTTATATGGTGGTATTGCAACTTATAATGGTATTGATTTTATAGAAATGCAAAGCTTTTAATTATAAATTACGTTTTCTAGAGTTGAAGTAAAAAAGCTAAGTTTTAGCTTTTTAGTGTTTTTCAAATATATATTTAATTGCACCATATAATATGAAGGGTTCAATATAAACCCTAGGTTTATGAGAAAATTTAAGTAAACACAAAGAAAAAGATATACAAGCATATAGTAAAACACTACGAAGTAAAGATTTTTTATGTAATGAGAAGGTGATTTTTATGGAAATTAGACAAGCTGATGAAAGAGTTTTATTAAATTTATGGCAAGAAACAGAGAAAAGCATGGAACCAACTACCCGTTTTTTTTATGACAACATTAAAAATGGAAATGCAGAATTTTGGACATGTAATGACGATAATCAAATTGTGGGAGAACTATATGTATTTAAAAAATTATCGGACAATGAATTTGCCGATGGAATACATACGGCATACTTATGTGCTTTCAGAATAATTAAGGAACTGAGAGGACAAGGGCTTGGTACGAAACTACTTACTACAGTTTTAGAACATATAAAGGATATGGGGTTTGAAATAGCAACTATTGGAGTTGATGAAACCGAAACAGATAATATACGGTTATATAAGAGGATAGGTTTTACAGAAAAAGTAAAGGATTCTTTCGTTGACCCTTGTAATTTAGATGAAAACCAGATGCCAAATTCATGTGAGAAATTTTGGCTATTACGAAAAAACTTATAGATACAGATTAATAATTCTTTATAAAGGGGGAAGAAAAAAATGTTAAACCATAAGGGAACGCAGCCTATAGAGACCGAAAGGATTTTAATACGCAGATTTACGCTGAGTGATGCAGAGTATATGTTTAATAATTGGGCGAATGATAGTGAAATTTACAGATTTTTTACAAGAAACCCACATAACGACTTGAGCCAAACAGAACAAATTATTAACGAATGGGTTAATGCATATACAAATGATGATTGCTACAATTGGGCAATTGAATTAAAAGAGACTGGTGAAATAGTTGGTCAAATTTCAGTAGTGCATTTAAGTGAAAAGTACTCCCTATGTGAAGTTGGGTTTACCGTAGGCAGGTCATTTTGGAGCAAAGGCATTGCGACAGAAGCCCTGAAAGCTGTTATTAATTATTTGTTGCAGGAAATTGGTATCAACAGAATAGAAGGAAAGCATAATGTTCTGAATTTCGCATCAGGTAGGGTGATGCAAAAATCGGGGATGACTTTTGAGGGTACTATGCGACAGGCGGATATCAATAGGGCAGGGGAATTTAGTGACCTTGCATTATATTCAATATTAAAGACTGATTTAGCTATATAGTATGAAGAAATTAACTAGTTCAAAATTTTCTTAATTGATGAACAACAGTAATTTTTGATGAACCAACTAAATGAATTTGATTAGAGGTTAATGCTATGAAAGATATAATTTTTGTAACCAGTAATAAAGGAAAGATTGCCACAGCACAAAGTGATTTAAAAAATATCAGAGTATTACCATATGAGGCTGAGTTAATTGAACCAAGAAGTGATGATATTAGAGAGATAGCAGAGCAAAAGGTATATCAGGCATATGAAATTGTAAAAAAAACCTTGTATAGCTTTGGATTCTGGTTTTTTTATCAAGGCATTAAAAGATTTTCCTAAGGCTTATGTAAATCATGCTTTAGATACAATAGGCATAGAAGGTATACTTAAACTAATGAAGGGCATAGATGATCGGTCCTGTGAATTCAGGTCATGTCTAGCGTACTATGATGGAAGTGTTGTAAAGTTCTTTGAGAGTAAATCTCCTGGGAGACTTTCTCTAACTGTTAAAGGTAGGGATAATAAAAACAAATGGTCTGATTTATGGTACATATTTATTCCTGATAAGTTTGAAAAGACATTAACAGAATTTGATGGAAATGATTTTGAAACTTATAATAAAACAAAGGAAGACTCATGCATTAAGAAATTTGGTGCATGGTACGAGTTACGGGAAGTATTTGGTAGTTAGGAATGTCTATTTATTGTTCATAAAAAGGGAGAAAAGATTTTTATGTATGAGAATAAGGTTGTAAGAATTAAATTGAAACATGGAATAGTGGAGATGAAACCTGAGCAAGATTATCAAGAGGTTATAGATAAATATACTAAAGAGGGTTGGAGATTTGTTCAAATTTTTGCGCCACCTATTGTTGGTAATGGGTATGCTACTTTTTATGATTTGATTTTTGAAAAGGTTAAAAATGTATAATAGTTAGCAATAAAAAATGGTTATCATATTGACTATGATGGATTAGCGATAAATTTATAAATTTTTTTATGAGTTAATTATAAAAGAGGTCTAGACATAGCTGAAAATATAAAATGAATTGGTGATTATGGAAAAATTAAAGTTGGAATGACGAGCAATGATATGTTGGGTGATATTGAGGCGTTTGGAGTTGTATTTCATGTCGTCTTATCAAAGATGGTAAATAAAAAAATACAAATAAAGTAAATTATATGCTATAATACCAGTTGTGAATTATTACAAAATATATAGAAATCAGTGAGGAAATGGACAGTGGATAAGATTTTAATTACTGGAGGTAAAGGTTTTTTTGCATCGAGATTTAATGAATATTATAAGGATAAGTATGATATTATTTCCTTATCAAAGGAAGAACTTAATATAACAGATGAAAAAAAAGTTATATCAAAAATTAAAGAAGTTAATCCAAAGTTTATAGTTCATACTGCGGCTATTGCAGATACACAGGTTTGTGAAAAAAATCCTGAGTATTCTTTTGAAATAAATGTAACAGGAAGTAAAAATATTGCAAGAGCTTCAGATTTAGTAAGAGCTAATTTAATCCATATAAGTTCTGAGCAAGTTTACAATGGAAACTTAGAGGAGGGTCCATATAACGAAAATACAATACCTGTTCCAGATACAGTATATGGAAAGCAAAAGCTTCTAGGAGAACAAGAGGTCAACAAAATTACAGAAGATGCATGGATTTTAAGATTTAATTGGTTGTTTGGGTTTCCAGAAAGATATGGTAGGGTTAATGGTAACATTATATGGAATATTACTCGTGCACTATTAAAAGGCGAAAATATGAGAGTTCCCTCAAATGAGTATAGGGGAATGACTTATGTATATGATTTGCTTAAAAATTTCAATAAAATATTTGAAATACCTTTTGGAATTTACAATACTGGCAGTGAAAATAATCTAAGCACTTATGATGTAGCAAAAATTATTTTAGAAGAAATGAATTTATCACATAAAGTTAATGAGATATTAATAAAGGATGAAGAAAGATTTAAAGAAAGAAAAAGAGACTTAAGAATATCAAATTTAAAATTTGAAAATAATGGCATTGTTTTTTTAGAAACTGAAGAAGCTATTAAAAAATGTATTAAAGATTTTGGATTAAGAATTTAAGCAATATGAAAATCTGCTTAGCAATTAGTTTGGTTTATTTGTCAAACCGGTATAACAATAAGTAAACATACATCCTACTACAATTAGAGACGCAATTTTCTTAAAAAGCAAAGTAACTAATTAAATTTAGAGTCATAATAATGTTCTTGAAAACTGAACAATACGATGTTATAAATAAATGTTATAATTGAATCATGATAGTAAAATATGATGAATTAAGGTGAGGGCTAAAATTGGGAGACTATATAAAGTGGATAAGAGGCAGGGTAGGGCATGATACTATAATTTTAAATTTCTCTGTTGCATGTATTGTAAATGAAAATGGAGAAATATTACTACAAAAGAGAAGTGATAAGGATGATATTTGGGGACTTCCAGGAGGAGCAGTTGAAATTGGCGAATCCATTGAGGATGCTGTGATTAGAGAGGTTAAGGAAGAGACTGGATTAAATGTTGAAGTGGAGCATTTTATTGGAGTTTATTCTAAATATTTTCATACCTATCCAAATGGGGATAGGTCACAATCCATATGTCATTTATTTAAGTGTAGTATGCTCAATGGAGAGTTACAGGTTGATAATAAAGAAACATTTGATTTGAAGTTTTTTGATAAACATAATATTCCTAAATTATTTATCCAACAGCATACAGATATGCTAAATGATTTTTTTCAAGGTAAAAGAGGCACATTTAGATAATATTTTATGTAAATATTAAATCAAAAATAACAACTATAAGGGGAGAACGTAATGATTTACGAATTAAGAACTTATTACATTAAACCTGGAAAGATGGAAGATATTCATAATAGATTTTCTAATCTTACAATAGATTTATTTAAGAAATATGGAATGAATACATTGGATTTTTGGGAAGATGCAGAAGGCAAGAATATTATTTATTACATTCTTGAGCACAAAGACATGGAAGCAAGAGAGCAGAACTTTAATAATTTTAAAAAGGATCCGGAGTGGATTGAGGGAAAAAGATTATCTGAATTAAATGGACCTATAGTAGAGAAGGTTGAAAGTATTTTTATGAAAAGAGTACCATACTCTCCAGTTAATAAGATATAATAAATAAAGGTTTTACTTAAAAATCCTAAGGTGAAAAGTTTGAAGGGCAAAATTTACTAATATTGGCTAAGGAATTAGGCTTAGGTGTATTTCGCCTCCACAATGAGACAATTATATTAGTTCAGGTTATTCTTAAAGTACTACTCAATTATAGTATTTGAATGTTTTAAAGCTTAATATACTTACTGAAAGATAAAGCTACTAAGAAAAATACCCAAGGAGTTATTAAGCTCTGGGGTAACTTTTTAGTGGCTTATTTTTATATGTCTTAAAGTTCAAACTCAACTAATAGGCAGGCATTTCTAGCTAAAGCTTACACGGCCTTTAGGTCACAATTGGAAATTATTTTTGACTTAATTTTTATGCAAGTAATGATAAGGTACAGGTATATTATTACAGTAATTTTATGGTAGAATAAGTATAATAGTTGGTTTAGTAGATTATGGCGTTGTAAATATATTTGATATTTGGAGGGAAACTATGGTTATTTTAATTGGTGGAGTTAGTTGCACAGGAAAAACATTGATGGCTCAGAAATTACTAGAAAAATATAAGATTCCATATTTGTCAATAGACCATATAAAAATGGGCTTGATTCGTGGAAATAAATATTGTGATTTTTCTGCAACCGATGGTGATAATGAACTTACATATAAACTGTGGCCAATAGTAAAGGGCATTATCATGACTAATATTGAGAATGGACAACATATTATCATTGAAGGGTGTTATTTACCGCCTGAGCATATTAAGGATTTTGAACCTGAATATTTAGAACAAATAATCCCTTTCTACATAGGTTTTTCAAAGGAGTATGTTGAGAAGCATTTTGATTCAGGAATTGTTGAGCATAGAAGTGAGATAGAACAAAGGGAATGTGATGATTTTTATATGAACAAAGAAAATTTTATTAAATTCCATTGGGAGATCAAAGAACGCTGTAAGAAAAATGGTGCTAAATTTTTTGAGATTAATGATGATTATGCTGGAGAAATGAACAATGTATACAAATGGATGGATGAACAGGTAGAAGCAAAGCGATGGTCATAATAACCTTATTGGAACATAATAAAATTTAATTATATAATTCGCAATATTCTAAAAAGATGATTTATAAGTTAAATAAAATCTACTTTTTAAGTTTATAAATCATGGCAACATTGTAATAAAATAAAGCTAAGTAATTCTATGTAAGTAAAATACATAAGAAGTATAATTACCATATGATCTTATTAAATAGAGGCCAAATTTATGACTTTAGTGTGGTAAACGTAGTGATAAGAGAAATCAAAAATAAAAATAAAAAGGAAAAATTTGAAATGGAATTTTTGATAAACAAATTGAAAAATGAAGATATTTCTAAAAAAATATATGTTATTGGAATTGATGGCTTAGGAGGAGCAGGGAAAAGTACGCTTGTTAATTCCTTAAAATTGCAATTGCAAAGTGAAAACTATTATTCTTATGTGTTACACATTGATGATTTTATTCATCCAAAACGTATTAGATATGATTTGTCTAAAGAAGAATGGGATTGCTATTATAATGTACAGTGGAGATATGATTATTTAGTGAAAGAAATTTTATCTCCTATAAAAAATGGAGAAATAATTGATAAACAAATAGAAATATATGATAAAGAAAATGATAGATATACTACCCAAAGAGTCAATTTAGTTAATGGCTCTGTATTAATATTAGAGGGAATATTTTTGCAAAGAAAAGAACTAAAACCCTATTTAGATTTTATAATTTATCTTGAGGTATCACGGGATGTTAGGTTAAATAGAGTTTTAGCAAGAGATGGATATATGGGTGGATTGGAAGATATAAAATGTAAATACGAAAAACGATACTTTCCAGCAGAAGAAAAATATATCTTAGAATATTCCCCTATTGAAACTGCGGATTATTTATATTTTGAATAGGAGGGAAAATATGAAAAATTATACTCAGGTTTATGTGAAAAGTAGTTTTGAAGCGGCAGAAATGTATTGCGAAGCCTTTGGCGCAGAAATTACATTTGAAGTAAAAAATGATACCGAAACTGCTTATGCACACTGTGAATTATCCGTAAATGGTGAAGGTTTTTTAGCATTAAGCGAAGCAGTAAACCCTTGTGACATAAACATAGTTCACAAAATGAAATGGGAAACTATGACTTTTAATGTTTTTGAGATGGGAAGCGAAGAATCGGTTTATAATGCCTTTAATATTTTGAGTAATGGCGGTGTTATTATTAATCCCATTCAGGAAGTTCCATGGAGCAAGTGTTGTGCGACTGTTATAGACAAATTTGGAGTGTGTTGGTGGATTGCAATATGATAAACCCAATAAGCATAATACGAAGCTGACAAATTCCAATTTCTAGAGTTGAAGTAAAACAACTTTAGTTTTTATATAAGTAATGAAAAGACATAGGCATATTATTACAGTAATTATATGGTAAAATAAAATTAGTATAATAGTTGTTGTAGTAAATTAATATGTAAGAAATAAGAATTTATTTGGAGGAACTTAATGGAGTCAAGTTAATATACTACCAAATAAAAAAGATTAAAGCAACAGAAATTCCCCAATGGGGTGCTTTTCTAAGAAAACAGTTCCATTCAGTGAGATATGAGATTTATGTAATAAGGAGAACACTTATGAAAGTAGGAAGAGTAACAAGAGTCTTAATTGATAAAGATAGAACAGAAAGCTTTTTAACAATTAATGAAAAAGAGAAAATAGTTATCAGTATATTTTACCAAGCAGATCAAGAGTTTGATGCTGCAGAAAAAGCATATTACAAGGACTTATATGAACCAAATAGTGAAGAGTTTATTAAGAGGTTTGGAGACAATAATGAAGAGAGAAAGGAATACTTAAGAACTATAAAGATAAATACATTTAATAATGCTCCAATTACAAAAGAAAATAAAAAGTTTCCAGTTATTTTATTTTCAGGTGGACTAGGTATGGGAAGAGACTTTTATATGTTTAATATTGAAGAGTTGGTAGCGAAAGGGTATATAGTGGTAACAGTTGGACATATTTATGATACTGAATTTACTATTTTGCCTGATGGAACAATAGTTGAACAAGATGAAGCTGTTAAAGATCATACTAAAGAAGCAAGAGAAAAATTAATTAGTATTAGGAAGAAAGATGTTTTATTTGTTTTACATGAACTTAATAATTTGAATAAAAAAGATGCAATTATTAAAAATAAAATGAATTTGAATAAAATAGGTGCTGTTGGTCATTCCATTGGTGCATATACATTATTTGAGAGTTTTAAAGAAGATGAAAGAATTAAAGTTTTAATTATGCTTGATGGAAGCTTACAGTATATTAATTTAAACAAAGAAATAGCAGAAGGTAAAAAACTTAATAAACCATTACTTAACTTTAGGAAGGGATTAAATAAATATGATGAAAGAATGAAATCCTTTATAGAAAAAAATAAGGACAAGTTTGATGGTGAATTATTTAAAGATTTTATAATAAGAGAGCATTACACTATAATAAATCAAGAAGAAGGACAAGAACAGTTAATAAAATATTTGGATAAATATCAATCATCAATTAAATTATGTAACACAGAGCATATGACTTTTTCAGATTGGTTTATAGTTAAAAAAGAATTAAAAAATAATGAAATGATACCTGTAGAAGAAGCTCACAGGATTATTAATTATGTTATAGTTTCATTTTTAGATGAATTTTTATGTGAGGTTAATCAAGGGTATACTGATATTCTGAAGAGTGAGAGATATAGTAATCTTAAGTTGCTAGAGAACTAATTATATTCACACTTATAAATTTCCAAGTAAATATGACCTACCTTTTCAATTAAAACTAATCCACTAAGCAGCCAGTAGTCAGAGAAAAATGTGACTTGTTGGATGCTTAATTATATTTCTATTCTATAATATTCAACTTATATGTTGAGAATTTTAGTAGATTCATATTAATTTAAATTTCTTTTGAGCTTTGATAAATACCGAGAACTTGCTTAATTCAATAAGCCCAAGTTTATAAGAAAACTTAAGCAGCTACTAAGAAAAGTTTCTAAGGAGCTAGTATCCTCAGGGTAAATTTCTCAGATGCTTATTTTTATTTGTCTTAAAATTTAAATTCAACTAATAGGTAGGCAATTTACAGTTAAAGCTTTAAGGACTTTCAAGTCTTAGTTGCAAATTACCTTTGATTTAAATTTTAAGAAGGTTAAGAAAAGGTGTAGGTATATTATTACAGTAATTTTATGGTAGAATGGAATTAATTAGGTAGTACGTTATAGTAATTTAAGGCGAATTAAATGGAGGATATTATGGTAGGAAAGTATAAAGTAATAACTTTGTGCGGGAGTACGAGGTTTAAAGATGAGTTCTTGAAAGTACAAAAACAATTAACTCTACAAGGAAATATAGTTATTTCAGTAGGAATGTTTGGACATGCTGATGGTGAGTTTGAAAATGTCATCACTCCTAAAACTAAAGTAATGCTTGACGATATACATAAAAGAAAAATTGATATGTCTGATGAAATTTATGTAATTAACAAAAATGGATATATAGGCGAAAGTACAAAAGGTGAAATAGAATATGCTATAAAGAATGGAAAAAGGGTTGATTATTTAGAGTGCTGTAATGCTTACTCAGTTTTGTAATATGATAATTAAGCGACTTAACTAATGAAATTTAGAGTTATAATAATGTTCTTTGAAAATTGAATAATACGGTATTAAAATATCAAGTAGCAGAAGTACATTGGAAATTAATGCAATAAATTGGTAGGTATGATAAACTTTTCTTATGAGTTAAGTCATAGTTGTAATTTAATGTGACATATGAAAAATGTAAAACAACATAATAAATAGTAATTTATCTATTAGATTTTAATCAAGAATTATACTTTTTATGTAGGAGGTTACTAAATGAGGTTTAAAATTAATAAAGGTATTAAAGCAAAAATCTTATTTGGAATTGGAATGGTACTATTAATTTGTTATTTGGGAGGCATATTTTATATTTACAATGTTCAAGAGTATAGCCCATATGCTTCTACTGGGGCTGAACTTGATGTTTTAATTCACAGCGTATTGTTTTTACCTTCAACTGCAATATTCTTTATATTATCTCTTATATTACACATAAAAACAAAAAAGTGAATCGTGGTGTCTATTACGAGTATATAAATTCCGATTTGTAAAGTTTATATAAAATAATTTTAGATTTAATTCTATCATATATTTCATATTTAACGACTAAAATTAAAAACCAAATAATTTTTCTAAATGCCGTATTATTCAGTAATGAATTTTACGGCATTTTTACGTCGCAATCCAATAACTAACTATACCTTAAAAATAGAGAGTATCCATAGTATTCAATGATACTAAAACATGTGTAAATAATACTTTGTAGACAGTATAGCTATACCTGGTATTTATAGTCTACAAAGTATTTGTAGAAATAGACTATTTGCCCTATAGACCAATGGATTTGTGTAGCATATCAAATAGCATTTCCTAAAAGCAAATAGAAGAGTGCATTGTTTATATATCAACAAAGTGAAGGTACTGGTATTACTGATGTTTCTGATTATAGGTATAGATAACAAATAAGTTAAGACATTAAAATATTCAAATCAAAGTCATTAGAGGCAAATATCATTGAAACACCTGGTTATATCATAGATGCAAATAATGAAGGAATTTCAGTCGCCACCAATAAAGGTATTCTGATTATAGAAATATTACAGTTTCCAGGAGGAAAACCTCTTGAGGTAAAAGAATTTTTAAAAGGAAATAAAATAGAAAAGGGCATTGTATTATCATAATCATAATTGATTAATAGTCTATATAGGACTACAATATTATGATTATTGGTCAGTAATATTCTTAAAGAGTGGTTTAGCTAACAAAATACTTGTATTTTTAGGGGGAGATGAGTAGGAGTGTATACATATGATTTTAAGACCAGGATACAGATTACAAAGGGATGGTCAAATGATAAAAAAATATTGCGTTACAACCAATGATGGGAAAAAATGCAACAGTAGAATCTTATAGCTTCAATATAAATAGTAATTTGATTTATAGGTTATTTATATATACAATCTTTCAGACAAGACAAAACATAGCACAAAAAGTCGGGAACAACCACTTGAAAAGAGATAAGATAAATATACAGACAGGGGGAGTGATTATGAGGTGGCTTGAAGGAATTGGTGAAGCTATTAACTATATTGAGGAGAATATTACTGAAGAAATTTCAATAGAAAGTATTGCAAAAAAAAGCATTTATGTCTCCATTCTACTTCCAAAAAGGCTTTGGAATGCTTTGTGGTTTTACCGTTGGAGAGTATATCAGACAACGCAGGCTTACCCTTGCCTGCAGTGAGCTTGTTTCCACTAATGAAAAAGTTATTGATATTGCACTGAAGTATGGCTACGACTCACCAGATAGTTTCACAAAAGCTTTTATTCGATTTCATGGTGTCACACCTACTGCTGTTCGAAAAGATGGAGCAATGATTAAATCCTTTGCTCCACTCAAAATCAAATTTTCATTGGAAGGTGGTTATATTATGGATTACAAAATTGTTGAAAAAGATTCGTTCACTATCATGGGGGCATCAAAAGTATTCAAATATGATAATGCAAATACAAAAGTTCCACAGTTTTGGACAGATCGTTATGAGGCAGGAAATGGAGATTTTGTATGTGGAATGTACGGAGTAAGCATAGATGAGAGCATGGGTTCAGATGAGTTTGAATATTTAATTGCAGATAATTACAATCCAACTATAGAAATACCTAATGGTTTTGTTACAAAGATTATTCCTAAACACACCTGGGCAGTTTTTGCTTGTAAGGGCCCAATGCCGAAAGCTTTGCAAGATGGAAACAAAAAAATCTTTTCAGAATGGTTACCTAACTGTAAGGACTATGAAATTGCAGCAGGTTACAATATTGAAATGTACACCAATATAGCTGATTATCCTCAAGGTAATCAAGATGAAAACTACTACAGCGAAATTTGGATTCCTGTTAAGAAAAAATAACTATTTAAAACAGCATAATTCGAAGTTCATTAAGTATTCCAATTTGTAGAGTTGAAGTAAGATAATTTTAGGTTTTAGACCTTTCAAATATCTATTTAATTGCATCCTATAATATGAAGGGTTAAATATAAACCCGAGGTTTACGAGAAAGTTTAAGTAGCCACTAAGAAAAGTACCCAAGGAGTTATTAAGATCTGGAGTAATTTTCTCAGTGGCTCTTTTTCTGCATCTTAGATTTAAATTCAAGTAGTAGGTAGACAACTTTTAGCTAAACAGCTTATTTTTCTGTGTCTTAAAATTTAAATTCTACGAAGGTAATAAAAAGGTGAAGGTATATTATTACAGTAATTTTGTGGTAAAATTAACTTACTAGAGTTATAAAAGAAATCTAACTAAAGTGAAACCAGTAATTTATGACGAGACAGATTATTTATTACGAGGAGGATATAAAGATGGGGAAAGAACATATATCAGTGAAAAAAATGTGGGAAGATTATTTAACCTTAATTGGTGAGAGTCTTGAAAGTACTAATAAGAGTTACACTTCATGGTACTTTTGTGATAATGAAAGAAGTGCCAATAATTTAGCGGAATTAGTGAGAGAAGGAACTAAAAGAGGAACAACTGGACTTTATGATTTATATAAAATAGATAATGAGGAACTTCCTTTAGTTGATAGTTATAGTGTTATTACAAATTGGAATGGAATTGCCCAATGTATCATAAGAACTAAAAAAGTAACAATACTTCCTTTTAAAGATGTAAATGAGGAACTTGCAAATATAGAAGGTGAAGGTGATAAATCTTTAAGATATTGGAAAAAGGTACACATGGATTTTTTCACAAGAGAATTAAAAGAGTTTGATATGTATTTTTCACAAGATATGTCAGTAGTATTTGAAGAGTTTGAAGTGGTATATAAACAAATATTTGATGCAGAACATTCTTAGTCTATGACATAAGAGTAATTTTCAAAGAAATAGGTCTTGTTTAAATGAGAGGGGAGTTAATTATGGTACCTAATAATATCATTGAACAATATGAAGTAAAAACTAATGATATTCTTATGGTATGCTGTGACGGAATGAGCGACTGGGAATCAAAAGAAAAAAATATAAAACTTTAATTGACTTTGGGTTAAAAGATGGAATTGGAAGTTTGATATCTGAATCAAAGGAACTTGCAGTAAATACCCAAAACTATTTTGATGATATGACTGATATATCCATAAAATGGGCTGAGTAAATGAGTTTCTTCAAGTTTTTTTCTTTTTTCTGATTTGAGTAATATGAGTAAAATATTCCGTTATAAATAGTTATGTATAGGGGGAAGAATATATGAATTATAGTAATTATCTTAACAAGGTTTCACAACGTTATACTGGAGTTGATGAAATTCAATTAAATTCACTTGAAGTAAAAAGTATGTATGAAGAAGTTTTCCAAATGAAATGGCTAGCAACAAAATTAAAAATTTTTTCATTTATATCTTATACTAACAAAATTGATGCTAGCGATATTGTTACTTATTCGTATGCCTGTGTAGATTACTCTTTGAAGAATTATAAAGGTTTACCTAGAGGAATGCAAAACGGGATATCAACATTTAACGTACTTGTATCTGAAAATGTCTCAAAAGAAGCAATAAAATTTGCTACATCAAGACCTAAAAAGCACTTTTCACTTTTTGAAATGCCAATTATTTTTGACTTGACTAATGAAAAAATTTACTACTACAAAAATACACCTATGTGGGGATCCATTTATTATAAATACTTTAGGGAGTATATTGAAACCCATTTTAATGTTTAGATTATTACTGCATAATTAGAAAGATATAAAGAATTAAAGAGGTAGTATAAATAATGCCTAAAGTAGGGGTCTTTGCAGCTGTCTTTGATGAAAAGGACAAAATATTATGCGTAAAAATAATACTGCGCTTAAAGCCTTATAAAATGCGGGTTTTCAAAATTGGGAGCGAAAAATAAGTTGTATAATAGTTCGTTGTAGTAAATTATTGTGTATTTTAATTAATAGGGGGATAAAATGGGGAATTTAAATTATCACTGTAAGTGGAGGTTAGAGTTAGCAAAGAAAATTTGCGAAAAGATAAGGGGTGTGGAAGGTACAAAGGGTATAAGGGCAATAATTGTGGGCGGTTCAGTTGCAAGAGGTTATGCTGATGAATATTCAGATATAGAAATACCTATATTTTGGGAAGAACTTCCCAATGAGAAGCTTCGAAAACTTATAGTAAAAGAATTAAATGCAGAATTTTTTTATCCATATAATCATGAAGCAAGAGAGGACAATATCATTGTAAATGAGCTTAGGATTGATTTATGGCACATTACTCTTGAACAAGAAGAACAAGTTATAAAATCTGTAATTGAAGACTTTGAAATTGATTTTGGAAGTAGTAACGCTATAGATACCATAAGAACTTGCATACCTATATTTGGAGAAGAAATAATAAGCTCTTGGAAAACTAAAGCAAAAGAATATCCAAAACAGATTGCAATAAGTAGTATTAATAAAGCCTTACAATCCATAGATAGTACACAGGTTGAACTTTTGATACAAAGAGAGAATTCAACATTATTGTTTGAACATATTGCTAATCTCCAAAAAAACATATTTATAATACTACTTGCCTTAAACAAAGAATACTTTCCAACTTTTAAATGGATGTATAAATCACTTGAAGGTTTTAAAATCAAACCTGATAATGTTGAACAAAGATTTAGAGATGTTTTTAATTATTCCATAAAGGAAGCATATGAAAATACCTTGGCTATTTTGTTTGAAACCATTGATATGATTAACAACATATATCCAGAAGTTAATACAAATATAGTGTTAAGTAAACTAAAATCCGCTCGAATACCCCACCTTCAGCCTATAGATATTTAAGTTTTAGAAAGAGTTGAGATAATGGAAATTGAAGATAGGGTTACAAATATGGAAGATTTTTTATTCTTTAAAAGTATAAGGGGAAGGATTAATTGGTTACAGTTAATACTTAACAATTTTATAGTAGAAATTAATTGAAGGTTATATGCGTAAGCTTATTATTTATTAAGTCATTTTATGAGAGATGGGAGTTAATATAGGTATGAAAAGAACAGTATACTTTATTGAAGGATTACCTGGCACTGGAAAATCAACGATTTCCAAGTGGCTAGAAGAAAAAACTGGCGCAAAATGTATTTTAGAAAGTGACTTAAATTACCCTAATGATTTATGTAATGTAGCAGGTATTCCATTAGATGTTTACAATAAAATTTCTTGCGAATTTCCTATTATAGACGATTTCATTAAACAACATGGTATGTATATATATGTAAATATTGAAGAGGTAAGAAACTGTTTTCCAAATGAACATAAATTATTGAGTATATTATCGGAATGGGATATTGGGGATGAATTTAATCAGCATATGACACTTTCACATTATATTCCATGTACTTTAGAGTTTTTTAATAATCGTTTTGCTCAATTACAAGAAGATTATCATAGCATAATATTTGATAGTGTGTGGCTTCAAAACCCCATAAATGAACTTCTTTCAAGAAATGCAGATAGTGAAACAATAATAAAGTATTGTTCTTCACTTGCTGAAATGTTAAAAGAGTTTAGCCTTTACTGTATTCACTTGAAACGAGATAGTGCTGATAAAACAATTAAATTTGCAACCTATGCAAAAGGAGAACAATGGACAGCTCGCGTTACTGAATTGTTCACTAAGACACCTTATGGAACTACTCATAAATTAGAAGGTTTTAATGGGTTAATCAAATATTTCTCAGAAAGAGCTAAAATTGAAGAAGAAATCTTATCCCGTAGGATTATAAAGTGTTTACAATATACTGTTGATGAAAGTAATTGGGATAAAGTGAAAGAGTTAATATGGGAAGATTTAAAGGATAGTATAATTATTTAAATCTATACCACTATAAAATAATTCAAAGTAACCTTAAAATATGTCTTAATCATAGAAATATGGTTAACTTAAACTTGCAAAAGTATAAGGGGTATGTGGGTTTTACATAGCTTTATTAACAATGTATAGAGCATATTTAAGCTTTTTAACATACTCTAAAAACTGTCATTTTACTCTTAGAGAGAAATAGAAGGATCATATAGTTAAAGATAAATAGGAATTTGAATTGTAAATTATTTATATTACTGGAGGTAAATGAATGGATATTGAGATACGCAAGTTAATACCAGAGCTTGCAGAAGATTATGTGCATTTTTTTGACACTACGCCACACGATAACAATGTGGATGAGCATAAATGCTATTGTGTGTGTTGGTGTAATGATGATTATGAGGGAAAAGATTTTTCAACAGTAGAGAAAAGAAGAGAATGTGCCTTACAATATGTTAAAGGCAATAACATTCAAGGTTATCTTGTTTATAGTGGTGATACGGTTGTTGGATGGTGCAACGCAAATACGAAATCAGATTGTTTGAAATGCGCTAGTTGGCGAAGATTTATGGATTATGTACCTTTAGAGCAATCTAACACAGGCATAAAGGTGAAATCCATATTTTGTTTCGTGATTGCGCCGGAGATGAAAAGAAAAGGCATTGCCACACTTCTATTGGAACGTGTGTGTAAGGATGCGGTTCAGGATGGATTTGACTTTGTGGAGGCATACCCATACAAAGAATCTAGTTATCAATCATCAGATTTTGGCGGCCATTTTGAGATGTATAAAAAAAGTGGATTTAATGTGTCTTTTGAGACTGAACAAGGGCTTGTCATGAGGAAGCGGTTAAAGTAGTACTTTTCAAAATAAGCAATATATTAAGCTGACTAATTCCAATTTATAGAGTTAATTATTGGGGGGGGGATAAAGGATGAAAGATGGTAGAGAACACACTATTAGAAGAATTATTGGATTATTAGTTTTTCTTCAGTTATTATTATTTGGAATAAAACAATGTCTTTTTATTTTTTTCAAAAGAACTGATTATTTAGACAGCATGGCATCTATGTTTACTATGATAATTATTATAGTTTTATTTATAATTTTCACAAGAAAACAGAATGTATCACTTTTAATATTTCCTGAAAAATTTGGTGTGTTTTATAAACTTGCTACCATTGTTGTGGTAGTTCTATTTATTACCACTCCGTCTAATTTTACTGGTGGATCTCAAGCAATAACCTTACTTGTTTACAGTAGTATCGTGACACCAATTTTTGAAGAGTTGATATTCCGAGGGTATGTTTGGAATAAACTTAGTACAATATTTTCAAAAGAATGGAAAACATATATTGTTTCTACAATACTATTTGCATTGTGGCATATCGGTTATATTAGTGCTATTGCCTTTCGTGTGGAAAGTGGACTTGTAAATGCTATGATATGGAAAGTAATATCAGGTTTGTGCTTTGGAATTATTTTAGGGGCTATTCGATTAAAAACTAAAAACAGTTACTCAACAATATTGTTGCATGGAGTCCTAAATATATTTGGTAGATAAATATTACATTCCGAATTTGAAGTTAAATTATAATTTAGGGGGGTACTGTATTATATGGAAATGATTGATATTTATGACGAATTAGGTCAAAAATGTGGTAAGACCGAGGAAAAATACGAGACTCATAGAAAAGGACTTATTCATAAAGGTGTTTGTGTATGGATTATTAATTCTAATGATGAGATACTACTACAAACTCGAAATAGTCAAGTTATGTTCCCAAATATGATGGATATTTCATTTTCAGGGCATATCCAAGCTGGTGAAACATCTTTAGAAGCAGCTATACGAGAAGGAAAAGAAGAACTTGGCATTGATTTAGAAATGGATAAACTCCAGTATCTCTTTTCGTGTCGAGAGTATGGGGAAGTTGATGGATATATTGAAAATGAAATAGATGATGTGTTCCTTTATAGAACGGATATTCTTTTAGAGGAGTATTCTTTCTACGATAATGAAGTGAAAGAGGTATCCTATGTTTCACTTGAGAAATTCAAAATAATGGTAGAAACACATTCCACAATGCTTATGCCTTACAAAACACATTATATTTTTTTACTAACAGCCTTGGATAGGTGGTAAATTTAGTCGATTATATGGACTTGATTTCGTACTTACCATGACAAATTCCAATTTCTAAAGTTGAAGTAATACAACTTTAGTTTTTATGTAAGTAATTAAAAGACATAGGTATATTATTTCAGCAATTATATGGGGAAAAAAAATGTTTTAAAAGTAGCTGTAGTAAATTAATCAAAGTTAGTTAGGAGGATTGTTATGGGAAAAATTGTAACTGTTGGAGGGGTAAATCCACCATCATCACTGGACTTGATTGATAAGGAAATTATAAAGCTTACTAATAAAAAGTATCCCAAAATACTTTATGTTCCTACAGCGGGTGGAGACAACCTAGGTTATTGTGATTTTTACAGAGGAATATATGAAGGACGTTTTGGCTGTGAAATGGATGTGCTTTTTTTAATCAACGAAACACCCACAGAAAAAGAAATCCGAGAAAAAATATTTTCATCAGATATTATATATGTAGGTGGAGGTTTACATGATGGACTTGAAGTCAGGGATTTCTGAAATTATTGGTATTAAAGCTGATGATATACCAGCTTCAATTGAATATAGGATAATAGAATCCATAAAAGAAGTTGGGTATGAGAGACAGCTTATTAAGTATAACACCAATGGAGATACAGTCAGTGCCTTTCTTTTAATTCCCGATGTTCTTAATAATAATCCTGCAATACTAATAAATCACCAGCATAACAGCCAGCGGCATTTAGGGAAAAGTGAGGTATGCGGATTAGCTGGTAATCCCTTGCAGGCTTTTGGACCAGAATTAGCGAGAAAGGGATTTGTTGTTTTAGCACCTGACTCGATATGCTTTGAAGAGAGACGGAAAGATGCGCAGGGGATAGTACCTCTACCAGGGGATGAGGATTTTTTTCAACATTTAAATGAAATGTGTTACCGTATCTTAAAGGGTGATAATCTTATGAAAAAAGTACTGCTTGACGCTATGAACGGAGTAACTTTACTGTCTGAACTTACTTTTACTGATAATAAAAAGATTTGCTCACTGGGGCATTCTTATGGTGGAAACACCGTGCTATTCCTGTCTGCATTAGATGAACGGATCTGTTTTAGCTGTGCAAGTGGAAGCGCATGCACCTATGAGAACCGAATGCTAAATGATGTAGGTATTGAACTGGCAAGCGTGATTCCGGGTTTCAACAAAAGCTATGATATATTTGATTTAGTACACTGTATTGCTCCAAGACCGTTATTGATTGTCTCTGCGGATGAAGACAAATACTCGAGGGATGCAGACTTTATTGTTGAAGAAGCTCGTCCATCATATGCAAAATATGGGGCTCATAATAAATTATGTCATAAGAGATATAATGGTGGACATGGACTGACAAAAGAGAGGTTTGATTACATCATCGAATGGTTGTGTATGAGTGCTGAAAACACCGTATTATAAGCGTTATATGAAGATATTTTACTTCACCTTCTTCTTAAGATATGTCTTAATCATAGAATTATAATTAATTTAAACCTACAAAAATATAAATGGTATGTAGTTTATACATAATCTTTCTACCAATAAATAAAGCGTATTTAAGCTTTCTGATATACCCTTTAAGACTTGTGCTTTTAATTTAAGAGAGGAACAGAAGAATTGTATAATTAAAGGTAAATAGCAATGTAAAGGGGTGGATTGTGTTTTGAAGAAATACCTTTATCATGGCTCTGATTATTCTGGAATTACAGAATTGGAAGCTCGTTCTAAACTCTATAATACCGATAAAAAAGTAGTATATTTGACAGATAATATTCCCTATGCATTGTATTATATTTGGGATGAAAAACACAACGGCTATAGTGGGAAACATGTTACAGGTTGGATTAAGAATGGAGTTGCATATTATGAAGAGCAATTTCCTGATCAATTAAAAACTTTCTATAAAGGAGTTTCTGGCTATCTCTATTGCATTTCCAAGAATTCTGGTATTCAATCCGTTGAAAACAGAGAATGTCTGTATTATAGTTTGAAAAATACCGTTATAGCTAAAGTTGATTATATTTCTGTTGTATATGAAGAACTTTTGAAATATGAAGCATCAGGTAAGTTTAAGGTGTTACGATACAACGAACAATCGAAAAAGCGTCAAGACGAACTAATTGATTTGATTGCAATAAGTATTGTTAAGTCAGACTTTTTCAAGGACAATGAAGCCAAGGCACAGTTTATGAAAAAATATTTTGTTAAGGCATGGGAGAAGGCTCTTAAGTAGCAATAAATTTCAATTTTCAGTTGAGAGTATAAATTCCAATTTCTAGAGTTGAAGTAAGATAATTTTAGTTTTTTGATCTTTCAAATATCTATTTAGTTGCATCCTATAATATGAAGAGTTCAATACAAGCCCTAGGTTTATGAAAAATTTAAGTAGTCACTAAGAAAAGTACCCAAGCAGTTATTAAGCTATGGTGCAATTTTCTCAGTGGCTTATTTTCATGCCACTAAAAGTTTAAACTCAACTAATAGGTAGGCATTCATATCTGAAGCTTATACGACCTTTAAATCGCAATTGGAATTTGTTTTTGACTTAATTTTTATGTAAGTAATGAAAAGGTACAGGTATATTATTACAGTAATTTTGTGGTAAAATTGAATTACTAGAGTTATATAAGAATTTAATATAAAGTCAAACTAGTAGATTATGAAAAATACATTAAGGAGGATTATTATGGGGATTTCTGTTGATGAACTTTTTACATTGAGTGAATTAGATGCACAAGCAATATTTTGTGGGGTTAAGTATCCTTGGGAAGTTCTTGCAAGTATTAATACTTTTATTTTTGAATATGCAAAAACTTTGCCTAATGATTTTGAAAGAATAGAGGAATTTATATGGGTTGGCAAAGGCACTACTATTGAAAAAAGTGCTCTGATAAAAGGTCCTGCGATAATTGGTTATAATTGTGAAATCAGACATTCTGCTTATATTAGAGGAAATGTTATCATTGGTAATGATGTTGTTGTTGGAAACTCAACTGAAATTAAAAATTCAATTCTCTTTAACAAAGTGCAGGTTCCACATTATAATTATGTTAGTGATTCAATATTAGGGTATAAATCCCATTTAGGGGCTGGTGCAATAACCTCCAATTTAAAATCTAATGGAACATTGGTAAAAGTAAAATATGGTACAGATATTATTGAAACTGGTTTAAGAAAATTTGGCGCAATTTTAGGTGATTCATCGGAAGTAGGATGTAATGCAGTTTTAAACCCAGGGACAATATTAGGGAAAGATAGTATCGTTTATCCATTATGTTCTGTGAGGGGTTATATTCCAGAGAATAGTATTTTGAAAAGTAGTGGTGAAATTGTAGAGAGAAAACAAAGTTAAGTAATTAGAATATTTGTCTAGGATTTCGGTTCTAGAAGTAAGTTTTACAGTATTTTACTTCACCAAATTCTTAAAATATGTCTTAACCATAGAATTATGATTAATTTAAATATATATAAATATGAAGGTTATGTAGTTTCTGCATAGCCTTTCTTCCAATAAATAAAGCATAGTGAAATGTATAATATACTCTGAAAAACTTGTTCTCCCAATCTAAGAGAGCAATAGAAAAATCATATATAAAAGATTAAGAGTGATTTAGATAACAGAATAATTGGCACCATGATAAATCAAGCCAAAGAAGTACTTAAGTGGTATGATAATATGCAAAATCCCATTCCTACTTGGTATGAGGGCTGCAAAAAATGAGTAAAAAAGAAGTCGATAAAATCTAATTTGGAGGTTAATCATGAAAAAATGGTATGATGAGGAGTACAAATTTGAAATTGAGGTAACTGGGTTTCTTCGCAGTGACCATACAGAGCGGTACTGCCGAAATGGCGAGGAAGTAGGGGATAAGTATACCTGTACCTATGGCTGTCCCGTAAATAAAGATGGGCAGGGTATTTGTTCAAAGGTTATGCTAATTATGTTCCCAATCATGGAGTCGGTGAGAAGTGGCGGGGATTTAGAGAACATAGGTGGCAATGATAAATATAGCAAGGATATTGTATGCCCAGATGGCTGCGTCATGTTCAGGTTGACGGCAAAGAAACTTCACAATGAGAATTTTTATAAAGGGAAGTTTTTTGATTAGTTTTGACTTTTATTGTGGTCAGTTTGAAGATAACTGTAATATATAAATTCCAATTTCTATAGTTGAAGTAATGTAAGATTAAAGACTTGCTCTTTAATCTAAGAGAGCAAGAAAAAATAATATAGTTAAAGAATAATAGTAATTTACTTAGAAGAAGAATAAAGTATTTATATTTAACATGGAGGTTATTATGAAAGAATATATAGTAGATAATGAAAACAATAAGATGAGGTATCATGATTTTCCAGGTAAAGATACCCCAATAATATTTATTCATGGTTTAGGCTGTGCGGGGTCTTTTGATTATCCTGAAGTAGCAGCACAAACTGATTTAATTGAACATAGGCGAATATTAATAGATTTAATTGGCAGTGGATTTAGTGATAAGCCTGATAATTATTTATATAGCATAAAAGAACATGCAGAATATCTGTATAATTTTGTACAAGCTCTAAAACTTGATAAGTTTATTATTTTTGCACATAGTTTAGGAGGACCAATTGCACTTGAACTTGCAGATAAATGCAAACAGAAGATTGAAACAATTATTCTTAGTGAATCCAATTTAGATAAAAGCAGTAAGGGCTCATATAGTTATGAATTTGGAACTTGTGAAGAAGAAGATTTCGTAAGTGGGGTATTTGATGAAGTTGTAAGTGCAAATTCAATTGATAATTCTATGTGGTCAGCTACATTATCAGTTTGTTCTTCAATAGCAATTAGTAGAATTTCAAAGGCTGCAGTTGCTGGCGGAGACCCATCATGGCGTGAAATATTATATTCATTAAAATGTAAAAGGACTTTTATTTTTGGTGAAAAATCTTTACCAGATGATGATAAAGCTGAGTTGGAAAGACAAAGGATAAATATTGAAATTGTCAAATCAGCAGGACATTCTATGGCTTGGGAAAATCCAAAGGGATTAGCAGAAGCAATAAAAAAAGGTATCCTTTATGCACGAGAGTTATAAATATTTGAAAAAATGACAAATCCAATTTGAAGAGTAAAGTATTATTTGTAGCTTTTCTTATCTTTTCAATTTCTAGCCAGGTAGATTACCTATTACAAGGAAAGAAGTGGTTAAATGGAAGATATAAAAATTGACTCATTATTATCATTGGGTGGTTATAATTGGCGTGTGCTTGACATCCAAAAGGGTATGGCTTTGATTATAACTGAAGAAATTATAGAACAACGCCCTTACCATGACGCCTATAAAGATATAACATGGGCTGACTGCGCCTTAAGAAAATATCTTAATGGTGAATTTTATGATAAATTTAACTCAGCCGATAAATCAAGAATAATTCCAGTAATAAATAAAAATCTTGATAATCAGTGGTATGGTGCAAAGGGTGGAGCAGATACAAAAGATTATATATTTTTATTAAGCCTTGAGGAAGTGTGTAAATACTTCGGGGATAGCAGTTCAAAACTGCAAAACCCAGGAAAAAATCAAAGATATTGGTTTGAAAGAAAAGATGAAAACAACAGTAAGCGATTAGCAAGACTTCTAGGTAAAGAAGGAAGTTGGTGGTGGTGGCTTCGATCCCCTGGACGCGTTAATGTAAAAGCTGTGTACATCTTCGGCACTGACGGCAATATAGGAATCCAAGGCAATAATATATTGAAAGGCAACATCAGCGATGGCAAATGTACAGGCGGTGTTCGTCCCGCTTTGTGGTTGAAACTATAAATGTGAGTTTCTATATGAAATATCCTGATTTTCATAGACATAAGGAATCTATTAATAAAGGGCCTTAATTAAAGAATTCTTGAGTTTTAGTTATCTTTGGAAAGAACCTCAATTTATTTGACAATGAACATTAATTTTCCGGTAAGTAAAGAAGATACAGATATATTATTACAGCAATTATATGGCACAATATAATTAGTATGAGTCTATTGCAGCGTATATGAAAGTATGAATAAGGGTTAACCTGAGATGATAAAAATTATCATTTGATAATTATATGAAGATATATTTTTAGGAATATGTGTTAGAGGTATTGGTATTCTATTGTTTTAGAAAATTATTCACAAAACATGTAATATCAATTGACAAAACAACATACAGTATAATATAATTGCTTTGTAAATTAAATAACTTCGTTAAAAGGGAGTAGCTGCCTTGTAAAAGGTGATAAAGTCAACATACTGACCTTTGGTCTGGCTTTATCGTAACTAATCTTAGTTAAGTGAGACTTTTAGCACAATATTTTCATTGTGCTAGAGGTCTTTTTTGATGCAATAAATGATGCATTAAGAAAGGCTTTTAGCAGGATGTTCTATTGTGCTGAAAGTCTTTATTTATTTTTAAAACAAATATGGAAGTTAAACTTAAGGAGGGTAGTTTATTTTAAGCTAAAATTATTTAATTAGGAGGATGAAAAATGGCATCATTTATCAAAGCATTATTATTAGTTGTAGTTGCAGAAATGGGAGATAAAACGCAATTACTTGCTATGGCTATGGCTAGCAAATACAAGGTTAAGCACGTGATGATGGGAGTTTTAATTGCAACTGTTTTGAATCACGCAATGGCAGTTGCAGTGGGAAGTTACCTAGGTAATGTAATTCCTATGAACATAGTAAAGATTGTAGCAGCAGTTTCCTTCCTAGCATTTGGGCTATGGACAATTCGTGGAGACAAACTAGATGAGGAAGATGAGAAAAAAGTAAAATTTGGTCCTATTGTAACAGTAGCTATTGCTTTCTTTATGGCTGAAATGGGAGATAAAACCCAGTTAATGACTGTAAGTATTGCTGCAGAAAATTCAAGTCCTATATTAATACTTCTTGGTACAACAGCAGGTATGCTTGTAGCTGATGGTATAGGTGTTGTAGGTGGTGCATGGATGTGCAAACATGTACCTGAATCATACATTAAATGGATAGCAGGAATAATATTTATGTTCTTTGGAACATTAACTTTATATAATGGTCTGCCAGCAGCATTTTTAAGCCCAGTATATATAATTTTGTTCTTAGCAGTTATGGGACTACTTATTTATCTTTTTGGAGTAAAATTCGCTTATCATGGTCAGTTATGTAATATAGTACTACCAGAACAAGAAGCTTCAGTAGATAAAGAAAGTAATATAAGTTAAAGAGCTTAAATTTCCAAATAACTATTTTGGTATGAACATATTTTTGTTCTTTTCGATTTTTAAGAATCATGTTGTAGATTAATAGCATTAAATGTAGAATCAGTATGTAATAGAAAGTATGTATAGGTATAGAAAAATTACTTCGCAATAAACTATCGCTAAAATCTTACCATTACTCAATTTGCATAAGATATACTTTAAATAATACAAAACTTATAGGAGCCAAGGCATTGCGCCAAGGCTCTTTTTTTATAGAGAAATGTTGCGTAAATCCTTTCACACACGATTTTGACTAAATTGGAAGTAATAATATATTGACCAGTTATATTAAAAAATTTATGGATTGATTAAGCTTAAAATACTACAATATAAGGTAACATTTTCCAAATATTTACAATATAATGAAATTAGTATTAATTATATATTAGGAGAAGTTAAATATGTTATCTGGCTGCGAATTTATACGCCAATCATTAGAATTACATCTTTTTTTTGCAAGAATTATGAAGGAACACTCATTTTTTTTAGAGATAAGCTTCACACCAAAGGATTCAAATTATATTAGTAGGGCAGATGCATTTAGAATGAGGTTCGATAAAATTTTAGATGAAACTATTAGGCTTTCCAATGGAGTTGTTAGTAATAATGTATTAGAGTCCGGTGAAGTAGTTACACCTTTTACCTTAAAAGCTGAAATGGCTTCAGCATATTTTACTGGAGTCAAAATTCCAACAACTTTGACAGAGTCTGAAACTCAATTAGAGGGTAATAATTCAATGATAAATAGCGCTATGCTTGAAGAAAGAGTGTTTATGCTTAATGAAAGAGCTATGGAACTAACTAAAGATTTAGCACTATTTAAGAATAAGTTATTATCAGATGTGCTATCCTGTAGAGTATTTACGGCTAATTATCCATTACTTATTGATCATATTATGAGAGAAGCAAAATTTTATCTTAAACTTGTTAAAAGGCTACAAAATCGTGAAGAAATAGACATTGAGAGGGAGGCTTATGAACAAGAAGTTTTTTGGAATAGAATTATGGCAGAGCATTCAAAGTTTATCCGAGGGCTTCTTGATCCAACTGAAGAAGAGCTAATAAATAAAGCAAATAACTTTGGTAATGAATTTGATGAATTAACAAAAGAAGCAATTGAGAAGTCATTGTCTATTTATGAACTTACAGATGATAGCCTTAAAGCAACCAAAGAAATAAGGAAATTTAAGGCACAAGGCACTCAAGGATTAGTAGAATGCAAAATCAAGTCTATAATAATACCATTATTAGGAGACCATACATTACGTGAAGCAAGCCATTTTTTACGCTTATTGAAAATATTTAAGCATAATCTATAAATTAATAAACATAATGAGAAACAATACTTATAAATAAAAATGTTTTAAAAGACCTTTGTGTATTAAAATACGGCAAAGGTCTTTTTATTACTAATGGTATACTCTTAATGTTGATTTACACTTAAAACTAAACATTAACTATCTTACTAATTAAATTTGAAAAGAATACAGATTCATTTGATAACTACCAAAATATGCTATAATAGTTAAAGAGTATGATAAATAAGTAGGATTAAGTTAAATAAAAAGTAGGGGAATTAGTATGGGAAATATGAACCTTATAGATAGTGAGCATTACTCTATATTAAAAGATGAATATTTAAATAAGAAGGTGGTCAAGTAGAACATGGGATCTGGATCTTATGTGAGAAACTTTTAAGAATGAATAATAACTATAATTTCTTATAATATTTAGTAATGTGAGAATTTCAAAACATACAAAGGGTATTAGCACAGCAATCTAAGGATAATGATAGGGGTTAATAAAATATTTAAGTATAAAAGGGGAAACGGAAAGTGAGAGGGGTATTAATATGGAGCTTGTTAAAACAAAGGGGTTTTATGTATTCTCAATATTATATATTATTTTTATTTCTATAATATCAATATATCTTAATGGCTTTGTAGAATTTGATCCAACTAACTACAAAATGTTATTTATAGCTATTATATTGTGGCTGCTTTTATATATACCAATTCCAATATCTGTGATGAAAGCTAAATATGAAATAAGTGAATTCGGTTTTAAGATTACAAAAGCACTGCTAATATCTCTGCCCATATTTTTAATATTTATTTTACCAAAGGCAAACTATGATATATCAATAAACACATTATATTGGGCAATATTATTTTCCTTTGCAAGAGTAGGAGAAGAAGTATTCTATAGAGGATTTATTTATACTTTATGTTTAAAGTTATTTAAAAATACAAATACGCCGTGGAACTGGGCTATAGTTTTATCTAGTTTATTATTTGCCATGATGCATACTCAATATGACTTTGGTATAATGGTGAGCACTTTTATTTTAGCTATCTTCTTAGGATTATTAAGGCATATCACGGATTCAATATTAATTCCAATTATAATTCATTGTGCCTTAGCTGGCGGCATATTGACTATAATAATGGGAATATTTATATATTTTATATTTGTACTAATAGGGTTCTTAAGAAAAGAAAAAGTATTAGAGTTAGTAAAATTAAGATAAAACTTCAATTTGTAATTAAAAGAGAATTTATTATAAACTAAATCAGGAGGGAAAATGAGAAGTTTAGTATAGATGGGCTTGAAAAACACAAGCCATTCTTTACGAATGGCTTTGTTGAATTATATTATACAACTTTTTTACTATCCAATAAGGATGACTAATGAGCCCTACTGTACTAGTATTCCCTAAACATTGAGTTTCATTAGTAAAAGCTTACAAAGGAATACAAGATTCACAAGGAGTTCCAAATAAGCAAATACCACAATAGTTTGAATCAATATTATAGGCTTCTTTTGTATGTTTTGAAGCAATGTTTCTTTGATATTCTCTACATTTAATCTTATCATGTCCTTTTTCAGTTATAGCATAAGCTGGACATCGCTTTGCACAATTCATACAAGTGCCTCTTGAATAGAACAAACAATACTCATTATGGTTACTATATTTTCTTTTTGTAGGCTTAATTGAAATATTAGCAATAACAGATCCAATTCTTACAGCTGTCCCTAAAGGCGTAATAAGTGCATCAGTTAAACTAAAAGTTCCTAGACCAGAGATATAGGCAACATGACGTTCTGACCAAGTTGAAGCAAAACCATATTTTTCTGATTTTTTATTCTCCCATAAGGAAGATTGCCCTGGTACAATTGCTTTTATCCCTTCATTTTCAAGCAAATTTACAAGAAACTTTCCAATTTTTTCATTAAAAACTTCACCATGGGTACGTGCTAATACGGCCCGTTTCGCCGGATATATGCTATCACATCTTTGCTCAGCTTTTGTCTTTTTAGTTTGCGGAAGTATCCAAGAAATAACCGTTAATTCAATTGGTTGTACTTTTAACTCAGGATAAACTTTTAAGAATATATCCTCCGGTGTCCAATGAAATTCCCCTATATCTTCTTTCAACTTATAATAGATTTCATCATCGCCTTTTGAAAAACCAACCAAAGGAAGGTCCCAAGCCCTTTCGGGTAAACTTTCATCTAATGAGTTATGAATTGAATCGTTAACAAATTCAACAATGGATGATTCTATATATAGCCTTAAATCTTCTATACTCTTGCCCATAAACACCCCTCCAATAAAAACTTCAAAGACATTATCATAGTCAAATGGTCTTAGATACTATCGTAAGCTAAAGAATCATGTTAATAACTTAATTCTCATATTTGCCAGCTGCATTAAGCTATTATACATGTCTAGTATGTTTTCCTCTTTTATTTCAAGTAAATTTTTAAGAAAAGGTGTTGATAAACTGCAAGAGGATTTTATTTTTATGAAAGTAATAAAAAGGTACAGGTATATTATTACAGTAATTATATGGTAGAATGGAGTAGTTATAATAGTTTGTTGTAGTAATCAGGGTGAAATTATTTACATAAATTCCAGCTAATAGTATTATGTAAATATAAAATATTATATTAAAGGAGTAGTTATGATTTCTATTGATATAAAATATAATTCAAAGGATACCTTTGAATTAACACAGTTTATTAGCAAAAAACTTTATAAGAATAACAGCATTGCAATTGGAAGAGTTTTTACAGTTTTTTAAAAAAATAAATGCATAAAACACAGCAGATAGATCTGATTTAGTAGAATTTATCTGCTTTTATTTAAAATATATTGATTTTAGGAGGAGTTATGAAAAAACGTATATTATGTTGTATTATTACTGTAATAATGGCAATTTCATTAGTAGGTTGCCAAAAAGAAACTAAACAAAAAAAGGAAATCCTTAACGAAGCTAGTAACTCTAATTCTACTACTATCATTAATAATACTGCTTTTGAAGATGAGCCAGATAATAGTGTTATTAAAAAAAGATATGAAAATGTTAATAGGGATGAAATAACTTATGAATTAACAGCACAATCATGTTACTACTATGAAAGTAAGGATAATATAATATGCAGTTTGCGCTCAGCTGAAGTACCTAGTATTAATGATAAAAAGTATTGGTATATATTACAAGATTACACTTATGTATGCGAACTTAATCCAACTAAATTAACTTATGATGAGGCAATAAATTTGATTAACAAAGTGCTACCAAATGATATAAAAAAAGAAAGAGAAAAGCTTCACGATGCTGAATCATATTTGATAAGAAGCATCATCTATTCTTCTAGCAAAGGGAATTTTATTGTGCAATTAGTTCACCCTAAAATTGAAGATGAAAACCTTAAGAAGACTACTGATGTTGCTTCTGTAACAGGCCTTTCATACTTAAAAGAAGAATAAAAGGACGTAGTAGCATGATTTTAACCACATAGATATCAATAATTCTTTGTAAAACAATAAAGAAGGTACCGAAGTAATAAATACTTATACCTTAAGGATCAATACTTGATATATAAAGTTAGATGGAGCATAAACATGGATAGACATTTTACAGTTTCTATATTTATAGTATATAAAGATAAAGTATTATTACATTTGCGTAGGAAGGCAAAAAAGATAAATCCTTTGATACAATACCAGGAGATGGTGAGTCTAATTTGCTTAGATGGTATAGTAAAGAAGATTTGAAAAATGCATGTGACATTCAGCATAATATTTTAATGATGGCTAGTGAAGTCTTAGAATTGTTGGGAGAATGATAGGGTTTTGATTGACTATAAAACATTATGGAATATTTCGATTATTATAAAGATAAATAGTAATTTAGAAGGGAGTTTAAATAATGGATTTCAGAAATACATTTGACCAAATACCAGAAACATTTGATAAATATAGACCCAGATATTGTGATGAACTCTTCACAGAAATCATTAATATATCTGATTTAAATTCAAGCAAGGATGTACTTGAAATTGGTCCAGGTACAGGACAAGCAACAGAGCCTATTTTAAAAACTGGCTGTAATTATAAGGCAATTGAACTCGGGGAGAACTTTACAGAATATATGAAAAATAAATATGGGACTTATAGTAATTTTGATATTGTAAATGCTGATTTTGAAGCATTCGATTTTGGAAATCAAACATATGATTTAGTATATTCAGCAGCTACAATTCAATGGATACCTGAAGAAATAGCATTCTCAAAAGCCTACAATATACTAAAACCGGGTGGCATTCTTGCAATGTTTATGACCCGCTCAGATGATAAAAGTGCAAATGAAGAACTGTATAATAGAATAGATGAGGTATATAAAGAACACTTTTCTGTTAAGAAGAGCTATAATTGTAAAATGAAATATGATAATGTTGTGAATTATGGCTTTGTTAATTACAAATATCAAGACTGGAAAAAGGTAAGAACACTTAATGCTGATGAATATATATCATATATTAGTACACATTGTGAGCATATAACTTTAGAAGAGCCTTATAAGTCTAAATTTTACACGGAAGTAAGAAAGGCTATTATAAATTCTGGCAATAAAATCATTATTAACGATACTATTCCATTATATCTTGCTCAAAAACCGCTATAAATTCCAAGTTGCCGAGTTTCTTATAACTAATTATGGAGAAAAATTTATTAACAATGAAATGTACAAATCAGAATTTTAAAAGGAGAAATAGAAATGGAAATGCAGGAGTTTATTAATTTTTTCAAAGATAAAAATGATCACTACGAAATTTCAGATTCTTTTGCAAGTGATGAAAGATATAGACAAAGATGCGGTGGTTATATCAAAAATGCTAAGGCTGCACAGATTGAAATTAACATAAAAAATGCGGAACCTAATCAAAAATGGCATTTACTTACTTCGTATTATGATGAGATATCTGATTGTAAAAAAGATGCTGAAACTTGCTACAATAGATTAAAATGCCCAGAGTTACTTCTCTGGATAGCTGATGCTGCTGGAATTGATTCAGAAATAGTTAGCAAAGCTGCAAGTAAAGCTAGAGAGATTATTGATAGTGGTTCTAATGGTCGTTCAAGAAATAAAGCAGGCTATGAAATAAGAAAAGAAATTATTACTTGGAGAATGATTGAAAAGAAAATTAAGACAGAACTATAAAAATGCTACATATGAATAATGTAAACTAGAAGGTAGATTTAAACTTGTAACGGTTTGTATTTGCTTAAATTGTTAGCTAGGAGATATTTTAAATTATAAGAAGGGTTATAGGGTTTCATCATAGAATTTTAACTTATTTATGATGAATTTCATTCATGATGAGTGGAATTCATCTTCATAAACCCTTAAGGGAACCAAGGTAGGACTCATGTGTGAGTTAAGTTTTAATTCTGGTTTCCTACAAGCAAAAAAATTATGAGGAGATGTGAATTATGGGACCAATTATTTTTATGTTCTTATTACTATTATTATTTGGAGTCCCTATTTTTTAAACTTTAGCCAATATAGTAAGAATGATTTTTTCTTTTAACAACCAAGCTGTAAAGGAAAAGTTTTATAATGTTACGGACTTTTTTACTTTTACCTGTGGCATATTTTATTCATGTAGCTTAATTTTAATGACAGGCTTTAGGGATTATAATGAGGCACTACAAATACCAAACGATACTTCGTCTTTTCATGCTCCAATAGCTTCTTGGCACTCACTAACTATCATAGCTTTATTTGCTATTGGAATTATAGGATATACTGTGCTCAGGATAAGCAAAACCTCTCTACCACCTCTTTTAACGGTATTGATGTTTTCTTTTATGTTTGTGGGGATATTTGCAAGCTTGTTATGGATTGTTCAGCTTTCAAATAATCTTTTTAAAGATGCTATGGTTTTATTTTTAGGTTTATTTCCACTAAATTTTATCCTTTGCTCAGTTACACTTATGAATTATATTCTTAAAAATTATATATTAGATGCTTCAGAAAAGAAAAATCAGTATAAAAACAAAGTTTTATACTGGATTTACGACCTTTTATTAAAAAGCAAGAATTGGGTTGGGGTAGCTGTAGCTTTAATGCTTCCTGTTCTTATAATATTAATGCTTATACTCATTCTCTTAGGACAACAGCCAGATGCCCTTATAAAGGCCTTTACTGAAACAAGCGATTGGACCTTATCTACAAAAATTTCACCTCCGCCAGTTCAGATGGATTCACATTATCTTTGCACCGTTTCCTTAAGAGGACATAAAAAACTAGTAAAGCCTTTAAGGTATGGTATTCGTAGAAATGATAAGATCGTTGTAAACAGGCAGCTTATGATTGCCAATGCCTTTGAGCAGTTAATTGAGGAAAAGGTTCCTAGAACTCATAGGCTTATACGTTACATTTATGATAAGTATGGCTATCCTCTATCCCGTCATATCAATACAGCTTGGAGTGCTGATATTGTCTATGTTTTGATGAAACCTTTGGAATGGTTCTTCTTGGTAGTACTTTATGCTTTAGATAAAAATCCAGAGAATAGGATTGCAAGGCAGTACTTACCAGGTTCCTTAAGTAAAAGGAGTAAGATCTTAAGTAACTAAGTATTGTAAAATATAATTTATGGAAAAGATCCACTTGTAAATAATTGTGAGGTGATATATATGGAGGCGAAACAAATAATAATAGCATCAATATGTACTATTGCATTAATCTTAACAGTAATTAAAAAAAGAAAAAAAGGGATAAAATATGTTTGATATTTCATAATCTTCTTAAGTGGAGTGTATACTTAAATTTTATGATATATGGGTCTATAAATTACAGCTTAATAATTTCTTTTTTACTGAATGAAAATAACAAAAGTCATTTTAAGACCACGGAAAACATATAATTTACGATGAATTTAATTTAGCTTGATTGGGGATTTAGATATATGGGGAAAAAACAATATAACATTTTAGACCTAGGGAGTATTCCTTTCAGATGTGCAAAGGGTTATTCCTTTTTAATAGCATTACAAAAGATATTAGATGGAATTGTTCCAAGTATACAAATATTAATAACGGCAAAGTTTTTAGATGTTGCCATGCGGATAGCAAATGGAAAAAGCAACCTTTCAGAAATAATATTACCTTTGATTTTAATAGGAGTTTTCATTGCTTACACTTGGTTATCTAGCCAAATTATAAAGTTCGTGGAGTATAAACTTGAGTTTAAACTGAGGGAAAGGTTTAGAGTTAGTATTACAGAAAAAGTAGCCAAGCTTCAGTACAGGCATATTGAAAATCAAGAAACTTGGGATTTAATTTCTAGAGTGTCAAAGCAGCCTGAGATTGTGTTTAAAAAAGCTTATATTAACACCTTATCATTTTTGTCCATGCTACTAAGAATTGTGTGAGTATTGGTTATTTTAATAACTCAGGTATGGTGGGCAGGACTCACAATTTTACTTATTAGCATACCACTTGTAATTTTAGCTATGAAAAGTGGAAAGGAAACCTATGATGCTAGTAGGGAAATATCTAAGCATAGAAGAAGATATGAATGCCTAGGAGAAGTTTTGACTGGTAGAGAGGGAGCCCTAGAGCGAAATCTTTTTGGATTCACTAAGGAAGTTAATAAAAAGTGGAAGGAACAGTATGAAATTACAAGAAGAATTGTTTTTAAAGCAGATCTTAAGTTCTTTGTAAAGTTAAAGCTTGGGAGCATAGTTACAGCAATAATAACTATATTAATGACTACGGTTTTAATAAAACCAGTATTAGATAACTTAATGTCTGTGGGAATGTTTATTTCCATTGTTAATGGGCTTTTTTCACTAGTTCAAATGATGTCCTGGCAGTTAAGTGAATATGTAGGGGAGCTAGCAAGAAATAAAGAGTACTTGAAGGATTTAGGCAGCTTTGAAAGTTTAGAGGAATTACAGGGAGCTGTTGATTTACCATCAGTAAGTGAATTTGAAGTGGAGACCTTAGAGTTTAAGAAGGTGTCCTTTAAATACCCAGGTACAGATTTTTATATTTTAAAGGATTTATCTTTTAAACTTGAAAAGGGAGCTCACTATGCCTTTGTTGGTGCTAATGGAGCAGGAAAAACTACAATTACTAAGCTTATTACAGGGCTATATGAGGATTTTCAGGGTGATATTTTAATAAATGGTAAAAGTATTAAAGCTTACAAGTATAGCGAGTTAAAATCCTTGTTTTCTGTGGTGTATCAAGACTTTGCTAAATATTATATTTCCATGAAAGATAATATTTCCTTAGGTGATGTGAACCACTTAGGAAAAGAAGAAGAAGAGGAAAGCATAAAAAATTCCATTAATATAATGGGGCTTGAGGCAGCTGTGGAGGCACTTCCAGAAAAGTTAAATACACCACTTGGAAAGATAAAAAGCAATGGTCAAGACTTCTCAGGAGGACAATGGCAAAGATTAGCCATGGCAAGGTCAATTATAAGTAAGGCCTCTTTAAGGATATTAGACGAGCCAACTGCAGCCTTAGATCCCATAAGTGAAAGCAAGATTTATGAGGAGTTTGAGAAAATAAGTAAGGGCGGCACAACCATATTTATAAGTCATAGGCTTGGGTCAACAAAGTTAGCTCAGGAGATTTTTGTCCTTGAAAATGGCACCATCATAGAAAAAGGTACCCATGAGGAGCTTATGGAGAAAAGAGGAGTCTATGAGAAAATGTATGAAAGCCAAAGGAGTTGGTATTTATGATGGGCGAGAAGAAGGATAATATATCTCTTTATAAAATACTAAAAAACATTCTCCCTATGATATTTGAGACTTGTCCAGTATATTTTACCCTTTATAATTTATTATCAATTATTCATGGAGTATCCCATGTGGTTACTGTTATTATGACTCAAAAGTTTTTCGATGCTATTGCTAATGCAGTGAGTAACAGAGGGAGTTTTAAAGAAGTACTATTAATGGTATTGGCTCTAGGAGCCACATTAGTAATCAATCAAATATTAAACGGAGTTGCTAATTTTATTCCTGATGATATAGGTTTTAGAGTTCAAGGTAATATTGGAGGCAAAATTAATGAAAAGGCAGGCAAATTTGATGCATTAACCTTTGAAATTCCTTCTAATTTAGATGCCATAAACAAGGCTAATGAGGGATTACTTAATAGCATGTATTTAGTATTTATAATTTCAACTATTTTAACCTTTTACTTTCCATACTTTTTAGTAATGGGAATTTACCTTTATAGTTTAAAACCAATACTAGCAATATCGCTTGTAATTATATTTATACCAGTAGCGCTCACTCAGCTTTTAAGGCTAAAGGTATTTACAAAGTTATCTGATGAATCAGCACCTATAAGAAGAGAATTTCAGTATTATGAGAAATGTATTATTGATAAGGAATACTTTAAAGAAACAAGACTTCTTGGGGCTTTTAAATATTTTAGGGATTTATATTTGTTAGCTATTGATTCATTAAATAAGAAGATTTGGAAGGCAGAAAAGACCTCTGGAATCATGGAGCTTACAATGAAGGCAATAACACTTTCAGGATATTTGGTCATTTTATATTTACTTGTAATTGCGCTAATCAAGGGGGACATTACGGTAGGAGCCTTCGGTGCAGTATTTGCATCTATTGGCAGTATGTTTAACATCATGGAGGAAATAGTATGTAGACATGTGGGTGCCATTACGGAAAATTTAGGTAATGTAAAAGGGCTAATAAAGCTTTTAGAAATGCCTGAAAGAGAAGGAGAAGATAGTGATAGAAATGAGGTTACTGGAATAACTCTCACAGAGGTTTCCTTTAAATATCCAGGAGCAGATAAAGAAGCACTAAGCAATATCAATTTAGAAGTTCAGCCAGGAGAAACCATTGCGATTGTTGGTGAAAATGGTGCAGGAAAAAGTACCTTAGTAAAGCTCATGATAGGACTATTTTCTCCAAGCAGTGGAAGTGTCACTTTAGGGAAGGTGGAAACCTCTAAAGCTTCTATGAAATCCTTATATAAAAATGTATCTGCAGTATTTCAAAACTACCAAAGATACAAAATGACTTTAGGTGAAAATGTTACTATAAGTGACTTTAAAGGTAATAGTGAGGTCAATAAAGATAATAAAGAGAAATTAAGCAGTGCCTTAAATAAAGCAGATTTAATTATAGATGAAGAAAAGTTTAAAGATTCCTATGACACCATGCTGTCTAGAGAGTTTGATGGGATAGACTTATCTGGTGGTCAATGGCAAAGAATAGCAATTGCAAGGGGGTTTTATAGGAATTATCACACCATTGTTTTGGATGAACCTACTGCTGCCATAGATCCAATAGAAGAAACTAAAATTTATAATAAATTTGTAGACATGTCTAAAGGTAAAACTGCCATAATTGTAACCCATAGATTAGGCTCAGCAAAGATAGCAGATAGAATCGTGGTGCTGGATAATGGGGGAATAAGCGAAATAGGTACCCATGAAGAACTAATGAGTAAAAATGGGAAATATGCAGAGATGTATAGGGCTCAAAGCAAGTGGTATGCTTAGTCTTAGTAAGGTTCAATTTAAGAGGATAGAATTAGATAACCTAGTTTTTTGAATTGTGAAATAAAGACATTATAAAATTCTATTTGAATAATAGGTTATAAAAAAGACATCTCTTTTTCATATAAAAATAGCACCATTATCATAATATTGAATATCCTATTATTAGGGATGGGACAAGCTTTTTATCTCTAATAAAAAAACAGGTGATGAATATATGTTTGGAACAGAATTTCAATCTCAAGTTGCTAATAATTTAATAACTCAAAACAGTCCTGTAACAATTGGATCAGCTTGTGTTGCTGAGCTAGAGAATAACGTCTTTGTTTTGCTTGTTGAAATAGAAGTGCAAGTTCCAGGTCCAGATATTGAACAAGTGCTCATAATAAGATTAACACCAGCTCAAGCAGCTGTGTTAATACCACAAGTTGGTCGTTGTAGAATAGTAAATCAAATTCCAACCCAAGCACCTGGAAGAGAAGTAAATCTTATTTGCGGATTTGCATTTGGTCAGAATATATTCTTAGTATTTGACGTTGAAACCAACACAACAGATGAGCTAGTTTTAGTTAGAGTTCCTTCATGCCCAATTGTTGGATAAAACTAATAAACTAAAATTTGGAGATTAATTATAATATTAAGAAGCACGATTTCTATTTTTAAAAAATAATCTATAGTATGAGATAAGGAGTCAGTGCACTGGGGATAACTCTCAGTGTACTGACTTTGTTATAAATTTTATATTATCCTTAAATCTTTATACCTTTTCCATTAGATTTTGCAAGAAAAGTAGCAGATGCTCTTAAAGTTCTAAGAAAATAAACAAATTTGAATACCTATGGAATATCCATAGGTATTCTTCTTAAACATTTGATTTAGAATGTAAAAATGCCGTAAAATTCACTTCTAAATAATACGGCATTAAGAAGTTATTAGATTTTTAATTTTAGTTATTAAATAAGAAAACTTGGAATTAGCATGTTTAATTTACATGATTAATATTACCAACGCTCATAATATACTATATCTTCGAGTTTCTTTCTTGGACGAGGTTTTGGAGTTTCATCAGGATAGCCAATAGTTATAACTCCAACTACATATTTGTCAGAAGGTATATTTAAAACTGGCCTAATCTCTTCTTGCGTAAACTCAGCAACCCAGCAGGCTCCTAGTCCTGAATTATTAGCTTGTAGCAACATATATCCTGCTGAAATTGAGGTGTCTCTAATAATTCGTTTCACCTCATCCTCGGGACTATTATCATCCAAATAAACATCTATACCTTCTTTTATTCTACAACGTATATCTGCAACGCATACAATAAAAACAGGAGCTGTAAGCATCCATTTTTGATTATGAGAAGCCTCCATTACATTCTGTCTCATTTTTTCAGACCTTACTACTATATAGCGCCAAGGCTGTGTATTATTACCTGATGGCGCAAGTCTTCCACTCTCAAGTACCTCATTTATTTTTTCATCTTCAACTGGCTTGTCAGCATATTTTCTTATGCTTCTACGCATTTCAATTTCTTTAATCATATATTGTTTTCACTTCTTTCAATTGTATTTTAATACATTTTATCATACCATTTTGCCTCGATTACTTATAATCATATCATTTAAGGGTAATTGATTCCATATAACTAATAAATTACAGAGTATTTATATATTATTTTTTAACACTGTATTGTTCAGTTTTCAAAGAACATTATTATTACCCTAAATTTCACTAGCTGCATTGCTTGATTATCAAGAGGTGTCTTAATGATTCTTAGTAATGTTCATCTCAAATGGAGCAGGGGAGTTGAATATAATTGTTAAGGATTAGGAGATAATGCTTAATTAATATTTGCTTTTTTAAAAGTCTTTTAGTAGGCATAGATGTGTTTTTTTTATTGCTAAAAATATATTCAGATGCTACAGGTATATTGTTATGGTAATTATATGGTAAAATGAAACTTATACCATAGTGTTTTCCTATGTTAGATTATTTTATAATAATAGTAAAGGGGTATTGAATATGGGGTTAAAAAATTTAGAAACAAATAGGTTAATAATTAGAAGTACTAGGAAAGAAGATACGGATTTTTGCTTAGGCATATGGTTAGATGAGGAAATGGGGAAATACTTATCAGACCCACCTCGTGAAAAAGCAAATGATCTCTATTTGGAATGGAAAGAGAATGTAGAAATTTATGATGGTTGTTATTATTTTATTGCAGTTTCAAAGGAAACTGGAAATTGCATTGGAACCTGTAGTGCAATTCCAAGTGAAGACAAAAGGCAATGGGACTTAGGATATGCCATTCATAAAAACTACTGGCGTCAAGGCTATGCAACGGAAATGATAAAAGCATTAATTGACTTTTGTCATGGTAATGGCGCTAAGAAAATAACAGCTCCTGTGGCACAACAAAACAAGGGTTCAAATGCAGTGCTAAAAAAGCTTAACTTTTATATTGAAAAAGAAGGTACTTTCAAAAAATCTGGCACCGACATTATATATGATGAGTATGTATATGTCCTTGATTTAGAATAATTCTTGCTTTAGTAAGATTAATAATATTTTCAGGGTAGTGTAGTGCAAATGAGAAACTAAGCAAAAGTTGGAGGTATATTATTACAGTAATTATATGGTAAAATAGTGATGGGTTAAATTAAGGGGTGATTAAGTATGTTGATATTATCAGGTGGGGGAGATCCAGAAAAAGTTAAGCCAATTGATAATTTTTTTGCCAGTAAAATAAATAAAGAAAAAGTGTTGATATATATTCCTATTGCAATGGAGGAATCCTGTTTTACTTATGAGGAATGCTATGAGTGGTTCACAAAAACTTATAGGGAATATGGAATTCGTAAAATCCAGATGTGGACTGATTTAAAGGGAAAGAAGTTATCTAGTGAATATGCAGGAGTATTCATTGGAGGAGGAAATACTTATAAGCTACTAAAGATTATGAAAGATACAAATTTTGATAAAGAGGTTATTAAATTTTTAAGTAATGATGGTATTGTTTATGGAGGTTCCGCTGGAGCTATTATATTTGGAAAAACAATTGATTCAGCAAAATACGCAGATAAGAACATAGTTGATTTAATGGATACAAAAGGTTTGAATCTTTTAAATAATAAAGATGTTTGGTGTCATTATAAGAAAGAAGATGATGAGTTAATTAATTCTTATGATAATAAGCTATACATTTTATATGAGGAGTCAGGGATTATTATTGATGGACAAGATGTGAAAGGAATAGGGAAAAAATATAAAGTGAAATCCTTGCAATTTAAAGCACAAGGATGATTGTTTAATTTCAAAGGTTCATGAAGTTTGGTGATAATATAATGGAGGTTACATATGAAAAATAATAATGAAATATTAAAAAACATCCCTTTTACATTTTTTATCTTATTACCAATTATAATGATAATTTTTAGAAGTAATGGAATCACCCTTATGAACAATACCTATGCAAATTTATATTTAATTATTTATGCAGCAATTTCAATAAAGTTTATTTTCGGAACTAATAAAAACTCTAAGTGGTTAGGGATATATGTGCTTATTTATGTACTATTTGAATTTTGTGCTTACACTGGTTCATATGAATCATACAAATCTCCAAACAATAAAAATACAGTAATTGTAGAATATATAAATGTGTTTCCTCATGCAGAAAAATTAAAGGTTTATAAAAGGTCTTTTATTATATTTAAAAAAGAACTAGTAGAAACTCCTGTCGCTGGCTCAGGAGACTACAAAATATTATGGAAAGGTGATAGCTCTGTAATAGTAACTGGAACTCCTATAGCAAGTTTTAGAAATTCTTATGAGAATGGTAGTCTTGATAATCATTATAAAAATATGATAAATGAAGGTACAATTGAGTTGATTTTTACTGAAGGAATTCTGATAAACATAGAATAGAACCTGTTTCCTTGTCGGCACAAGCTTGCTTGTGAACTCAAAATATCCTTCACATCTTTGACTTGTTATTTTCAGATGCCTAATAATAAGTTAAGCCTTAGTTTTATAACTGTAAAACTAAGGCTTATTTTTATTATAAAAGTATAAATATGTAAAATGACAGTTATTGTATGGTAAAATATAAGTAGAGAATAATAGACTGGAAAATAGGATGTAGTAGTTTTAAAGCTACAACACAAACATTAAGGAAGAAGTAAATATAGGGTTCTCATTTTTATTAAAGTATGACCATAGCATAATGGAGGGTAAATATGAAAAGTAAGGATATAACAATTAAAAACATTTCGCTTATGCTTTTAATCTTATTATCAATTTTAATGATAGTTTTAGAGAAAAATGGAATCACTCTTATGAATAATATATATGTATACATATATATTGCTATTTATATAGGGCTTTCAGTAACATATGTTTTGCTAACTAATAAAACTTGCAATTGGTTAGGTATATTTGTAGTTGTTTATCTGATATTTGTATGTTTCAGTTATTTGGGTTCATATGAATCATATAAATCACCAAGCAATAAAAATAAATTAATAGTGGAAAATAAAACTGTATTTCTTAACTCTGCAAAATTAACGGTTAGTAAAGGAACTTGTGGGATATTTAAAAAAGAACTATTCCAAACCTCTAGCACTTGCTCACAAGGATGGAGCGTATTCTGGAAAGACGATAGTTCAATAATATTAACTGGCCCCGCTGTAGTAGAGTTTAAAGATTTTTATAAGAATGGTGTCCTTGATAATCATTATATAAACATGATAAAAGAAAGTAAAATTGAAATACTTTCTTCTGAAGGAATTCTGATAAACATAGATTAAGGTATAGTTTGAGGAAGAAAAATGAATAGATTGAACAGAATAGATTTAAAAAAATTTAATGAAAGAATAAAGTAACTTTATGTATAATAGGCTAAGGCTAAAATGAGCTATTCAGCCTAAAGTTATAAATTTTTGTACAGCTACTAGAAGCGCTAGCATTATGTTTAGGCTTAAAATATAATAAAAATAAATATCTGTAGAACTATGTGAAGTAAGGATAGTAATGAATTATTTGTTTATTACCATCCTTTATTTTTATTTTTGATAGAAATAGTGAAAATTCAACGAAGTATTAGGTGAATAGAAAAACACTTAAAAATGAGCTTGTATAGAAAAGAGGTTAATTATGGAGATTTCTGAAGATAATTTTATTCATCAATTAAAGCTGCAAAATGAAGAAGCTTTAAGTTATATCTTAGAGCAATATGGTTGGATTATTAAATCTACTGTAAAAAAACATCTGTATAATTTAGAAAGTCTTCAAGGTGAATGTATAAATGACATACTTATGGCAGTTTGGTACAACATCCATAGCTTTGATGAGAGTAGAAGTGAATTTAAAAACTGGCTAGCTGGTGTAGCAAAATATAAATGCATAGATTATAAAAGAAAGTATTTGAAGAATTTAGGTCATGAAGATGTTGACAATTTAGAGATCAGTGTAGAAGATAACTCATTGAATGAAATACTCAATAATGAGCTTAATAAAGATTTAGATTCCATGCTTAACTGCTTAAAGAAAGAGGACAAAGATTTATTTCTAAAGCTATATTTAGAGGAAAAAGCTATGGATCAGGTATGTTTTGAAACGGGTATGAAAAGAGAGGTTATTTACAACAGGCTATCAAGAGCAAAAAAGAAGATTAAAAATGTACTGAATACAAATGAAAGCAGGGTGTAATCTAATGGGCAATAATATATATGATATGTTAAATGATAACAATATTGATTTAGAAGGATTAGATAGAGAAGGATTTAATCCTATTGAAAAAAAACAAATAGAAGCTAGATTTAAAAAGTCTATTAATAAAAATGAGAAAAAGAGCATAAAGAAGGGAATAATGGCAGCAGCTATTGTAATTGCTATTGCGGTAGGAACTGTTGGAAGTGGTTTTGGAACTTCTGTAGCTGCTGCAATTAAGTTAGCAACAGCAGATATGGGATTATTTTTAGGCACTAATAAGGATTTAGGTAGATATAAAACTGTAGTTGATCAAAGTAAAAGTAGTGAGGCTATAAGTGTCCAATTAAATGAAGTTATACTAAATGGAAATGAATTAGTAGTGTCAACCACAATTAAATACGAGAAAGGTGATTTAAAAATTGAAAGTATTGATGTCCATGGAGAAGTATTTATAAATGGAGTAGAGCTATCAGAATCCTCCAGTGGAGTTGGAAAAATTACTAAGGATTCCACATTTCAGCAGGTAGTGACCTATAGTCTTAAGGACAATGAACTAAAAGGGGACTTAGCAGTAAAAATAGTTTATCCATCAATATTGTTAAATGGAGAAGTAACTAATATAAAACCTTATGAATTTGAATTTAATACTAATGGGGATAAATTAGCTGGAGACACTATAAAACTTCCAATAAATCATAACTTTACTTTGGAAAATGGTAGTATAGTAACACTAAAAAATTATGTAAGCAATAAAGTTAGTACAAAGTTATTTTTAGATATTGATAATACAAATAAATCTGAGACTGTTTATGATATACAGTTAAGGGGCTATGATAATTGTGGAAATAAAATTGTGTTTAAACCAAGAATTATGAGTGCAGACCAAGGTATTCTTGAACTATCAACTGCATTAGGTGAAGAAATCAGTGATGAGGCAATAGAGATAACCTTAACACCATATGCAGCGGCTTTTTCAGAGGGTAATGGAATTTTCATTAGTGACTTGAAGCAGATTGAGAAAAAAGTAGCCTTTCCAGGTAAAAATCAAAAGTTAGATAATGGTTATAAGCAAGTTGGCGAAGAATTTACTATAAAAATAAAGTAAGGTATGTATTCTACTTGCTAATTAATAAACTTTTTTAAAACTAAGAACTTTCAACAATTTGCATTGTTCAATTTGACCAATGCAAATTTTTTATAAAATAGCAGGCTTACAATTCATTCAAGAGAAATATAGCTAATTATATGGAAAAGATATTAGGTTTAAAACTACTCTTGAAAATGTTGGAATTCAACCTTTGTTTAAAGTATAATAGAGATATATACTTAGATAAATAGTTTCGATATTTGATAATGAATAAACAGAAGTCAAGAGATATTATAAAGTTATAAATATTTATTCTAAAAGTAGATTTAGTAATCTAATGGAGAACTATGAAACACTATAAAATTTAAGGAGGACAATAAAATGCCAGAATCAAATAACATTTTATCATGGACATTAATATCAGAGTGCCCAATTCCTAATGATGCAAAGGATTTACTAGTGGAAGGGGAGGTAGCAATTGCTGCTTATAAAACCTTCCGCGATAGTGCTATATTTACTAATAAGAGATTAATCGTAAGAGATTCACAGGGACTTACAGGAAAAAAAGTAGAGATATACTCACTACCATACTCCTCAATTAACATGTGGTCTACAGAAAATGCAGGAAAATTATTTGATATGAATGCTGAAGTTGAACTTTGGACAAGGGCAGGGCATATAAAAGTAAACTTAAACAAAGATGTGGATATACGTAAGTTTGATAAACTAATAGCAAGTGTTCTTTTAAAATAATATGTAAAATTGGAAGTGCTCACATGTTAGATAAATAATATATCATTCATTGGTTTAGAAGGTAGCTAAAGGTATGGTTAAAAATACTCTTAGCTACTTTTTTCTTACATAAATGCAATATTGAAGAATTGAAGCAAAGTATTAATTAGTGTTTCATTAGGTATCTGAAAATAAATGACAAGTGAAAAATATTTTGAGTTCACGAGCAAACTTGTGCTGACAAGGAGCTTGTTGACCTAGTATAACAGTAGTTAGAGGAAAATACTGACTTGTTTATTTTTGAAGATGCCTTATGCTAAATCTAAAAAAATTAAAATAGAAATTGAGTTTTAGAAAAACTGATCAATTGAAAAAGAAAGTTTATAGTAAAGTGTTACTTTTTTAAAATCAATAAGGTCTTTATAGTTATAGGGTATTTAGAGAAGATATATTAGGGGGGGGAAGAGTTTTTGAGTACAGATTCTTTGTTGGTAGAGAAAGTTCTAAAAGGTGATGAGAAGGCATATGAAACTCTTATTGTGAAGTATCAAGATACTATCTACGGTTTTTTATATAAAACCACCTTGGATAAAGAGGATAGTGAAGATATCATGCAAGAAACCTTTTTAAAAGCCTATAAAAATTTATATAAACTCGAAGATAAGTCTAGCTTTTATCACTGGTTATTCAAAATTACAATTAATACAATGAACACTCATTTAAAAAAGAGGAAAAAATCCACTGTGGAGTTTGATGAGTCTTTTGAAAACTTAAAATCCGATGATAAATACAATCCTGAAAATATGCTAGAGCTAAAGGAGAAAGAGAGAGAACTACATAGAAGATTGAGCATTCTTAAGGAAGATCAAAAGAATATTATTTTGCTTAAATTTGTCCATGGATTTTCTTATAAGGAAATAGCAGAATTTCTTAAAATTAATGAAGATACGGTTAAAATGAAGGCCTTTAGAGCAAAGAAAAAGTTATATATTTCAAGTGGAGATGAAATAGAAGAAGGAGGTATTTTAAATGAAGTGTAATGAAGAAAACTTATATAATTATATTGAAAACAAACTTGATGATGAAAACTTAAAAATGGTTGAAGAGCATATTAGAGTTTGTAAAAAATGCACAGAAGTTTTAAATGCTTTTAAGCTTATGGAAAGTATTAGTGAAACTCCACTTCATGCACCTTCAGGATTTGAAGCTACTGTGATGAGTAAAATAGACAAGGGCTTATATTCAAGGAAAAAGTATTTTTACCTAAATAAAATAATTGGAAGTAGAAGGACAGTTGCAAAGTGCACAGCAGTAGCAGTGCTAGCTTTTGCAGTAATAAGTATACCTATGTTTAATGAAAAGTTTAATTTAGTAGGTAAATTAAAGAACAATAATATAGCTAGAGTGCAAAAGGAAAATGCACAGAAAGAGGATATAGATGAAAAATCTAAAAATATTCTTCTTAAGTACAATTATCATATACAGGAGAAGCTTAGTGAAAAGCAAATTGTGTTAAATGAATCCTTTGGGTCAAATTTAGAAATAGAAGCATCTAAGGAGATAGGCCTTGATTTAGCACAATACAAGCATGTGGAAGTTAAGCAAGTAACTTATGCCTTAAGGGAAAAATCAAAGTATAACTTCAATGGAAGTATAAGTGCTGTTTTATACTATAATGATAAAAACGAATTAATAGGGGGGGGCTTATCTTACGATGGGTATGATCCAGGAATATTTCCAATAAATAGCCGAAGTCAGGTTAGACCTGAAGGTTTTCAGCCAGAGACATTTAAATTTGAAAATGTAGAAAGTATAGAACTAATTAAATTTGCAAATTCTAGTGGGGAAAACTTAGGTGTAGAAAAAAGAAGTACAATTACCAGGAATTTAGAGAAGTTTTTATCTGTATTAGAAACCTCTAAGCCAATTAATAAAGAGTTTAATGGAAAGAAATCTGTAGAAAATCAATATATGATATGCATTAATTATAAAGATAAGGCTGAGCTAAGATTATATTATTATAAGGATATAAATAAAATAGATATTACTGGATTAAAAGACTGGCATTATGAAACAACAGACGAGCTTAGAGCATTGGTTGAAACAGGTGATTTAACAAAGGAAACAACAGCAGTTTCCAAAAGGGATTTACGTAATAAAATTGCCAATAGTGTAGACTATTTCACGAGTGCAAAAGGAAGCTTTAGATGGAATGACAAAAGATTAAACAGTGATGTTACAGTAGATTACAAGGTGAACCTTAAAGATACCCCATCAAGCTATGAAAAAGAAACTTCAAAAGATGGAAATATACTTGAAGCAACTCTTAATGGAAATATAAAGACTATATTTTATAACAACTCAAAAACATATAGGATTGGTGAGGTATCCACATCTAAAGGAGATGCCACAAGAAATAATATAGAAAATAGATACGGTACTGCATCAGATGGTAGTAGTGAAGTCTATCTAAGACCTGACCCTTTATTTTTGATTTATGCAAATGAAAGTTTGTTTAACCAAAATTTAGCAGTTGGAATTTTAAAAGATGAATCAAAGTGGTCTATATCTGGCATAGAAAAGTATTTAGAGCTAGATGCAGCTATAATTGAGGGTACCTTTGACAATTACTATTCAACTAAATTAGCATCAACAAAATATAAGGTTTGGGTAGAAAAAAACTCTGGTATAGTATTAAAGATGGAATGGTATGATGAAAATGGAGACATAACAAAAGAGCTAGAAACCATGTCTATAAAATTAAATATACCAATAGATGATGAAGAGATGAAAAAGGATACAACAGGTTATACTGAAGCTTACTAAAAATAATCCTTATTGTAAAATATAATAAGGATATTACATTAATATATCTAATTGCATTTTACATTGTCTTTAAGATAAGTTGCCTAAAACTTATCTTATAATGTAGAAATAATATTGCAACTTATATGCTAAAGTATGGCTAATATATAGCAAATAAATGATTACAGAGGAGTAGTACTTAAAGTATAATAGAAATAACTACTTATAATGTAACAGTTAATATTTAACTTAGAAATTTGGAGGTCACAGTTACAATAAAAGTGACCATTATAGAGAGAGCGAGGCGAATATGTTATGTGGCAATGTCCTAAATGCGGACGTAATTTTAAGAATACAGACCAAGACCATTTCTGCGGCGAGGCGCCGAAAACTATTGATGCTTATATTGATGCACAATCGGAAGATGTTAGACCATTACTAAATCAAGTGAGAGATACACTTCGTTCCGCACTCCCAAATGCCCAAGAACGTATCTCATGGAGTATGCCAACTTACTGGAGTAAGCAAAATATAATTCACTTTGCTTCATTCAAAAATCACATTGGGTTGTATCCTGGACCTGAGGCTGTAGTGCATTTCACTGAAAGACTAAGGGAATACAAGACAAGCAAAGGCGCAGTGCAGTTTCCTCATAGCAAGCCATTACCACTCCAGCTTATTGCAGAAATAGCAAAATGGTGTTACCATACTGGGAACCATCATTAATAAGGAAAGGGTATGCAGAATTTTCATACCCTTTCTTTATCTGTTAAAAAAGTGAGGAAGTAATTTAAACTACTTTTCTACTTTAATTAAAATTCAACCTATTATTTTCTTAATTAAGCATAGTGGAGAACAAAAAAAACAAGTGGTTTTTCAAAAATTATTTAATGTAATAAAGTGTTAAAATTTGACTTGAGTATATTTAGCATATTATAGTCAATTTAGATTGAGAATAAGAGGGATATGTAAGTAACCTATAATTTCTATAATGAGAAAAATTATAGGCTACTTGTATTAAAGAGAATGCAAAAAGAGTTAGCTAAATGCAGTGTGTTTATTGGATATAATTAAGATTTTAGTATAGTTAGATACTAGATATTACAAAAGAAAATTGTCCTGTATGCAAAATTAGTTTATGGTAAAATATTATTAAAGAGAAATATTGCCTTGCAGTTTAGGGGAAATACATATTTATAAATAACTATTATGATGGAGATGATTTTTAATGAACAAAGATTTAGATAAAACTATTGAGTTGTTGAAGAAATATAATCAAGAGCATTTACTACAATTTTATAGCTTTTTAAGTGAAGAGGAGAAATCAGAATTAATTAATGAAATACTTTCAATAGATTTTAATTTAGTACAAGATACATATAATGGCGTGAAATGTGATGATAGCAAAAAAGAGGATAATGAGTTTAAACCACTTAAAGCAAAGAGTCTTAAACTGTACACAGATGCAGAAAGAGTTAACTTATATAATATTGGAATGGATGCGCTAACAAAGGGCAGGGTTGCTGTTTATTTAGTTGCAGGTGGGCAAGGAACTAGGCTTGGGCATAAAGGACCAAAAGGCACATTCAGTATAGGTTTACCTTCAGGAAAATCACTGTTTCAACTTCAATGTGAGAGACTTATTTATTTATCAAAGGAGTGTAAAAAGTATATTCCATTATATATCATGACAAGTGTTGATAATCATCAGGAGACAGTAAGCTTTTTTGAAGAACATAATTATTTTGGTTATCCTAAAAGTATGATAATGTTCTTTAAGCAGAGAACCATGCCTGCTGTAGGTGAAGATGGAAAGATACTTTTGTCTGATAAGGGTAGAATTGTTATGAGCTCTAATGGAAATGGAGGTTGCTTTCTTGCTTTAAAAGAATCAGGAGCCCTTGAGGATATGAAATCTAAAGGAGTTGAATGGTTGTTTATATATGGAATTGATAACGCCTTAGTAAGAGTAGCTGATCCACTTTTTATTGGATTTACTATATGTTCAAAGCAGTTAGCAGCTAGTAAAGTAGTAGAGAAAAAGTATGCCGAAGAAAAAGTAGGAGTTTTGTGCTATAGGAATAATAAACCTGCTATTGTTGAATATTCTGAGATGCAAAATATAATTGCAAGTGAGGTTGATTCAGAAGGAAAGCTTGTTTATTCAAATGCAAATATATTAAATCATTTATTAAATATTAAATTCATAGAAAAAATAATAGAGGAACCGTTACCACTACATATTGCACATAAAAAAATTGAACATTTAGATAGTCACGGAAGGATGGTAGTACCTACTGAACCTAATGGTTATAAATTTGAATATTTCTTATTTGATATATTTGAGAAGTTAAGTGATATGGCAGCTTTAGAAGTGGAAAGAGAAGAAGAGTTTGCTCCAGTAAAAAATAAAGAGGGAGAAGATAGCCCTGAAACAGCAAAGGAATTAATTTTAAATTTGCATAAGAAATGGCTTACTAATGCAAGGTTTAATAAGACGTTGTTAGAGAAAAATCAAATTGAAGTTTCTCCTTTAATATCATATTATGGAGATAATTTAAGCGGTAAAAATATTAATGAAATCTAAAGGCTAGTTTTATTTACCATTAGATTTATAGAGAAACAACTTAAGTAATAGATAATTTACTACTTAAGTTGTTTATTGTTTTCTCAGCATAAACACATGCACTTCTTTATGTTTTTTAGGGTATATAATTAGGGCTAATTCAAGCGAAATACCTTGGAACCAGCATAAACACTATATATTGTTATATTCTTTTATTTATAACAATAAACATTAATCCCAATGGGATAAAACTCCATAATAAAGCCCTAAGTAAAAATACTTAGGGTTATGTTAATTTGTAATATTTTCTTTTAATAGACTCCCTAAGTCTTGTGTGAATTTATTAGGATAGTCATATATTTTGCCTTCCCAAGTTCTAATTTTAACATAGTTTTTACCTCTAGATATGATGTATTGAGGTAAAATTGGGGTTTTTCCATCTCCATTTGGAGCGTTAACAATGTAAGTTGGGATTGCCATTCCAGAGGTATAACCCCTGAGATATTCCATTATTTCAATACCATCATCTATAGATGTATTAAAGTGGGTGGTTCCAACTACACTTTTAGCATGGAATATATAGTAAGGCCTAACCCTGCATTTTAAAAGCTGCTGATTTAGAAGTCGCATTACAAACTTATCATTATTTATGCCGTTTAATAGTACTGCCTGATTTCCTAGGGGAATTCCTATATTAGATAATTTATCACAGGCTTCTTTTGCTTCTTTTGTGATTTCTAAAGGGTGATTAAAATGGGTATTTATATAAATAGGTGAATACTTTTTAAAAATATTAAGTAAATTTTCAGTAATTCTTTGAGGTAAGTTCACAAGGGTACGAGTACCAAGTCGAATATAATCTACTGTTGGTATATTATATATTTCTCCGAGCAGCCAATCGAGGGTATCATCAGACAACATAAGAGCATCGCCACCAGTGATTAATACATCCCGTATTTCAGGGTTATTTCTTATATAGTCAATGGATTCCTTCAGAACTTCTTTAGTTTTGTGGGTGTCTAAAGTGCCAATGTTTCTTCGTCTTTGACAATGTCTACAAAAGGATGAGCAAAGATTTGTAACATTAATAATTAGTCTATCAGGATATCTCCTTGTAATAGCACCAGCTGGATTTGTAAATTCTTCTCCCATGGGATCAATAGAGCCATGCTGGTTTAATTCTAAAATAGTAGGAATAGATTGAAGCCTTATTGGATTTAGTTTATTATCATCCATTAAAGAGGCATAGTAAGGTGAGATTCCCCATCTGAATTTTTCCTGAACTTTTCTTATGTTATTTATTTCAGAGTCATCCAACTCTACAATTTGAGATAGTAAATCTACATCTTCAATTCTATTTCTTATATGCCATTGCCAATCATTCCAATCAGCTTCTGTACCCTTAAGTAGGGACAGGATTTTTTTCTTTTTTTCCTGAATTTTAGCTTCTACAGTATTGGATAACCCCTTAGGGATAGTATCCTTAATCTTTGTATAATCCTCAATTTTTGATTTTAATTCTTCTGCACGATTAAGTGCACACATAGTTTTGTTTTTTTCTTTAGCCATAAGACCCTCCTTTATGTTTTTATTATATATGGAACCAAAGCGAAGACTTAACTTAGTATTGAAGCTACATTGGTTCCCTTAAGGCTTTTTTAAAGATGAATAAGATAAAGTTTCGCCAGGTAAACTTTAAGAAAAGCAAGTTTACCTTTAAGTATATTTCTGCTATATAAAGATAACTTAAACCTTAATACTACATATAGAGAGTCAAAGTGAAGATTTACCCCATATATGAGCCAACTTGTTTTCCTAAGACCTTTGGAAAACAGTAAGCCAAGATTCCACTAAGAAATCCTATATGCGGTATATAAAAAGTTTCTTTGTAAAAGTTATTTTTAGGAAGTAATGATATTAAATTACTTATTATATTATATAATAACATAATATTCAAAATATATAAATATTTTCGACAAATATTTAAAAGGCAGCTAAAAGTATGGTTGAAAATACTTTTAGCTGCACTTTATTCATAAACCTAATATATTAAAAACCTTACTTATTAGCCTTTAATATATTACCTATTACTTTAAAACTAAGCTTCTGCCCATTATATAACACAAGTCCTTTATAAATTTTAGCGGCTAGCATTATTGTTAACAAGGAGAAAATTAGTAGTAGAGCTGTTGACATAATCCCTGCTGCCATACCCATGGTGCCTGCAATAAGATCAGCCGGCACTATGAAAGGAGAAGTAAAGGGAATATATCTAGCTACGGAAAGTATACCTTCTTTACCAAGGATTGGGGCAAAGTAACAAACTAACCAGCTTATAATTATTGGCATCTGAAATACCGCTTGAGTAGAGGCCACATCCTCTGGTTTTGAAACCATGCAACCAGCAACAGCAGCAATAATGCAGTAAAATAAGAATCCTAAGCAAAAGAAGGCTATTGCAAGTAGTACTGCTGGAAGGGTTAATGCAGTTTCTCCTAAGTTATCCTTAAGAAAGTTGATGATGGTAATTGCTGAATTCTCATAGTTAGGATAAATACTTTGCGCAATGGCATTTCCACCATATAACCCCACAGTGCCTGCTGCAACCCAAGTTACAAATTGTCCCAAGGCCATAGATGTAACAGCTAGTACCTTACCAGTTATCATAGCATAGGGGTGAACAGAGGTTAATAACACTTCCATGAGCTTGGAGGTTTTTTCTGTAGATACTGATTTACTGATGGTCTGACCATAAAGTAGTAGCATAAAGTACATTACAAAGCTAAATACCATAGGTGCCGCTACTTTGATTACTTTGATTACTACACTAGAATTTTCACCAATTTCTGAGAAGGATACTACTGTTGGCTTAAGTACACCAATAAGTTGCTCCGAGGATAAACCTACCTGTAGGAGTTTGTTTGTTTCAAAAGCAGAGGACATTGAGTTAAGTAGAGATTCTGCTTCACCTTTTGATACCTTTGAGTTTTCAGGTATAAGAGCTTTTAATTCGTAGCCTAAATCTTTCTTTGTAATAACTACAGCTATAGCCTCAGAAGACTTTTCTCCTGCAGCTTTAACAGTTTCTTTACTAGACTTATCAATAACGTTTATATATTCAGCTTCATTAAAGTCATTTTTATTAGTCTTAGAAATTATATCCTTATAATTGGTTGGCTGTAATCCACTATTATCTAATACATATACAGCTTTAATTGGAGAGGGGTCACTATTACTTTCCTTATCAGGTTTAGCCACTACCAAATTCACCACTACCAATGCTCCTATTATAAGTAATGAAACTAAGGTAGTAACAAGCTTAAAACTAATGCCCTTTGTAGCCTGTGAAAGGGTAAAGGCATACACTGAAGTCCATCCTCTAAAATTATCTTTCATTTTTCCTTCCCCCTTTACACCGTCTTTGAAATTTTAATAAGTTCTTTAAGTTTAATTTTATTACCATTATGAAGTATTAGTGTTTCATAAACTTTTGCTACAAATTTAAATAATAGCATAATAGTTATTATTTGAAGTGCAATAGCAGCTGCTACAAATGGTAAGGTTACCTTTCCAATTAGAAGGGCACCAGGCAATATGAAAACTGAGGACAAAGGGAATAAGAAAGAGAATATAACAAATCCATTAATTCCCGATGCCATTAATACACTGGCAGCACCCATTCCAACATATGCTCCAATTAAGTTAATCAAGGTGAATAAGGTAAGTCCTTCACTCAATTCTTCTAGCCTGCTTACAGATGCTCCTGCAAGGCCTGCTAAGGTGGCATAGAAAATCATTCCAACACCAATGAGTATTAAACAGAAAATAATATTAGTTATATTTAAATTCTGAAAAATATTTTTTGGAAGGAACTGCGAAAGTACACTTTCTCCACTGCTTGAAGATAAGCCACGTGAAATTATATTGGAAATAAATAATGCTACTATCATAGATATAACTTGAAATAGCACCGCAGTGAGCATGGCAAGAATTTTACCAATCATTATAGCAAGTGGTTTAACAGAAGTTAGTAGGTATTCGATAACTCGAGTTGATTTTTCTGTTAGTATAGAGGAAGCAATTTGTGTGCTTGCCATTATGTTCACCATCATAACTATAAATAGGATTCCATAAATGAATCCGTACTCGCTACCTGATATAGAAGTATCTTCTTTTACAACTTCTATACCATTAACATCAGTGGTAAATACCTTAGTTTTTACTTCTGCATTAATCATATCTAACTGGGTGCTATTTACTCCAAGGGAATTAAACTTAATAGTTTCAAATTCCTTTTTTATAGAATCTGCAAGGGTATTTAAGGTGCTTTCTTTAACAGGCCCCTTGGTAGCTCTTACAAATTCTAAAGAATACTTATCTTGAACTTCACTAATAGTTAGTATTATAGATTCTTGTTCACTTTTTTCAATTCTTTCTGAAACTGCTGTATAATCTTCCTTCATTGGCTCAAAAGAAATATGCTTTAGGGTTTCATCTATGAGATTTTGAAAATCTATGGTTGAAATATTGGTTTTATTATTTACATAGATTTTTTTCACTGTACTAGGAGAAGTTGAGCCAGAACTATCCTTTGAAGTAAGTGCACTTACAATGGGCATAGAAATCAGCATTAATGCAAGGAGTATGGCGAAGGAAATAATATACGCTTTACTTTTTAAAGTTTGTGTAAGGGTAAAGGTGAAGACATCCTTCCAACCAGTAAGACTATTCTTTTTCATTAATGTCGCCTACCTTTTCAATAAATATTTCATGCAAGGAGGGTTCACGAAGTTCAAATTTAATAACTGGAATCTTATCTTCAATAAGCTTTGATAAAAATTTCATTGCATGGTCTTCGCTTTGAACTCTTAAATGATACTCACTTGGGGTTTTATTTACAATGTCGAGTTTAAAGGAGGCAATATAAGATGCAATGTCTACATCACTTTTAACAAAAAGGTTCACACGTCCATAGCCTTTCTTAATCTCATTTAAATTTCCTTGAAGGACTGCTTGGCCATGATTCAATATGTTAATATCAGAACAAAACTCTTCAATAGTAGGCATTTGATGACTAGACATAATTAGATATTTGTTCTTTGAAATTTCTTCTCTAATAATTGATTTAAATAAATCTGTATTCACCGGGTCAAGTCCACTTAAAGGTTCATCTAGAATAATTAATTCCGGATCAGAAATTAAAGTAGACATGAGCTGAATCTTCTGTTGATTTCCTTTAGATAACTGCTCTGCGCGATAAGGCTTTGGAGCTTTTTTACCCTTTACCTTAGGTGGGAATAGGTACTCACTTACAGATAATCTCTCACTCCAGTATTCAATACGACTCATAGCAATTTTTTTAGGTACATTTCTAAGCTTTGCAAAATATAAAAGTTGATCAAGTAAAGAATACTTTGGGTATAATCCACGTTCTTCTGCTAGATAACCTACATTAGTTTTCAAGGGATCAAGAGGTTGACCCTTCCATTGGACTTCTCCCTGATCCTTTGCTAGCATTCCTAAGATGATACGAAGTGTTGTAGTCTTTCCAGCTCCATTTGTTCCTAGTAGAGCATATACTCCTGGTTTATCGATTTGGAAACTTAAGTTATCAACAACAACTTTGTCTCCATATTTCTTTGTCAAATTCTTAACACTTAAAGTCATAATATCCCTCTTTCCTGAAACACATCAGATAAAATTTCGTATAACGGATCTCATTTTTAGTAGAACTATAACATCATCTGTAAGTTTCTAATCTATGATTTTCTTGAAAATGTAGCAACATAGCCTAGTGAAATTGTTTAGTTTAGCCCAAATCTGTTTCTAATGTTGCTCTACAATATGAACTTGTTGGTTTTTTAATACTTACCTAAAAATGCCATCCCTCAACATGGTAATTATACTATAATATTCCTAATTTAAAAAGTTAATTCCATTATATCTATGGATAGTATTAATCTATAACAAAATAGCTACTAGGGGCTTCCATAAATTAAGTTAAATTTATTTACATTCATTTATAAAAACTTCAAATTCAACCTATAGTGAGGAAGCACAGAAAATGATATAATGGAATATAGTGGTAATGATTTAGATTTGGATGGGATAACAGGTCTAATTCAAAAGTAAAATATACTTTTAATAATTAATCTATAAAGGGGAAGTGTTAGATGTTAACAAAGATTAATTCAAACCAATCAAAACAGTGCAAACAGTTAAAACCACGTCAGGGTATAGGAGTGTTTATTTTAGTTATTGTAGTTATGCTTTTTGTAGCAGCACCTATACAAATGGCCTTTGGGATGTACGGTGTAGCACTTACAGAGGTTATACTTCTATTATTGGCTATAATTCCAGCAATAGTTATTAAAGCAAACTTAAAAGAAGTATTTCCTTTAAGGAAGCCTTTACTTCGTGAGATTTTGGGGGTTTTACTTATATGGGCAGGTAGTTATGTTGCCGTAATACTTTTAACTTTAATTATTGGATACTTCTTCCCACAAGGACTTACAGAAGTAAGTAGTGGTTTACAGAATGTATTCACTAGTGTACCTATGTGGATTGCCTTTATTATTATTGCAGTTATGCCAGCTATTTGTGAGGAAGCTTTGCATAGAGGACTTATTCTGTCCTCTCTAGGTTCTGTAAATAATAAATGGCTTAGGGTCCTTTATATGGGAATTATCTTTGGTATTTTTCATTTAGATCCAGTTCGTTTTCTTCCTACAGCTATTTTAGGAATGGCACTGTCCTATGTTATGATTGAAACAAGAAATATGATTTTACCTATTATATTTCACTTCGTAAATAATGGATTAGCAACTTTAATATCTTTTACAGCAAAATCACAACCAACAGCAGCGGATATGAATTCAGGCATGATGATATATGGAATAGCAACTTATTTCATTATTGGAGCAGTAGTACCGTTCCTTTTATTATTTGGATCAAGATTAATTCATAGAAAAGAAGCTAGAAATGAAGTAGAAGATACTATGATGAAACAGAAAAAAGAAAAGAAACTCACTATTCTAGCAGGGATTTGTTCAGGATTAATGATAATAGTAGGAATAGTGATAATGGTATACGGTATTAATACTGTACCAATTACTGATATTATAAAACCTAAGTAAAGATATTTTTCAATTGTAGTACCATCTAGTAGAAGTATCACAAGGTAATGGAAGAAAAATTAAACCTATAAAGTAGACAGAGGAAAAAAGTCTATTTTATAGGTTCTTTTTTTATGCCCATGTTTTTCTAAAAACCAATTCCTAGAAGATATAGATTAAATGTTGAAGTGGTTTCTCTATATAGTTACATCAGTGAAAATTAAATTATTGTATTAATAAACTCTTAAGGTAACCAGGGTAGAACCCATGTTGAAGTTAAGTTTTAACTCTGGTTACATGTAAAGAAGAAATTGCAAAAATCCACTATAATTTTGATAAAAATATAAATTTAGGATATAATTTCATTATGATATACAAAAGGAGGACAATTTCAATGTATAGTTTCAAAAACGATTATAGTGAGGGGACACATCCTAGGATACTAAATGCACTTATGGAAGCTAATATGGAGCAGATGGAAGGCTATGGGGAAGATGAGTATTCTATAGAAGCTATTAGATTAATTAAGGAAAGATTAGGTAGGGAAGATGTTGATGTTCACTTTTTTCCAGGCGGTACTCAAACAAATTTAACAGCTATTTCAGCTTTTTTAAGACCTCATGAAGCGGCAATTGCTGCAAATACAGGTCATATACTTGTACATGAAACTGGAGCTATAGAGGCTACAGGTCATAAAGTTATTTCTATAGAAGTGAAAGATGGAAAAATTAACCCTACACAGGTTAAAGGAGCAATGGATGCACACACGGATGAGCATATGGTAAAACCTAAATTAGTTTATATTTCTAACCCTACAGAAATTGGCTCCATTTATACAAAAAAGGAATTAGAAGCCTTAAGTAATTTTTGTAGAGATAATGGACTTTTTCTATATGTAGATGGTGCTAGACTTGGTTCAGCACTATGTTCTAAAGAAAATGATATTAATCTTGGGGATTTAGCTAATTTAGTGGATGCCTTTTACATAGGAGGAACAAAAAATGGAGCTTTAATTGGGGAAGCTCTTGTAATTTGCAAAGATTCCTTAAAAGAGGACTTTAGATTCCATATAAAGCAAAAAGGAGCGTTGCTTGCAAAGGGAAGGCTTCTTGGAATACAATTTTCAGAGCTTTTTAAAGATAACTTATTCTTTGATTTGGCAACCCATGCTAATAATATGGCAGAGTTATTAAAAGAAGCTGCATATCAGGAAGGATATTCTTTTTTAACTCATTCACCATCAAATCAAATATTCCCAATACTGCCTAATTCCATAATTGAAGGATTACAAGAAAAGTATATATTTTATGTATGGCAGAAAATAGATGAAAATAACTCAGCAATAAGACTGGTAACTTCTTGGGCAACAAAAGAAGAAGCAGTAAAGAGTTTTATTGAAGATTTAAAAAGCCTTAAGAATAGATAACCAAATTAAGTGATGACCATGTTTATTTATCCAAAAGCAATACATAAAAAGATGAACTGCAAGCTGCAGTTCATCTTTTTATATTTATTTGTATAGAATGTAATGAACATTATGAGATATAAAATCTAAAACTTAGTGAAATTAATCCCTTTTTCTATATTTATAATGTCTCTTAAAATAGCAGCTGCAGCTGGGGTAGTGCCAGAAGCTCCACCAATTACAGTGACATCCCCTAAAGTGTCGGATACAAACTTCACAGCTTTGTTTTTACCGTCCACATTAAATAGAGGATCATTATTATAAACTTTATCTAAACCAACAGAAAGGGTTAAGGAATTATCTAGGAATTTTGCAGTTCCTATTAGCTTGTATTTGTAGCCTAAAGTTTTTCCTCGTTGGATTTCTTCTATAGTTAAGTTAGATATTCCGCTGAGGTTTACATCTTTAAGGGAAAGACTTTTATTAAAAATTGCATTACAAATTATTATAAGTTTAGTTGCAGTATCATAACCTTCAATATCTAAGGTTGGGTTTGTTTCAGCAATTCCTAAATCTTGGGCTTTCTTTAAAGCATCCTTAAAGGTGAAATTATTATCTTCCATTTCATTTATAATATAATTTGAGGTACCATTTAATATTCCTCTAACTTCTAAAATATCAGAGCCTGCAAGATCAAATAAGGCTGCGTTTATAGAAGGAAGTGCTCCGCCTGTGGTACAGCCAAAGGCTAAGGTACAATTATTTTCTTGTGCAAGGGTTTTTAAGTGTTTATATTCTAATAGTATAGGACCCTTATCACCTGTAATTACATTTATTCCTTTAGTAAGAAGCTTTTTTATATAAGTTATTCCTGGTTCTCCTGTATCCTTATTAGTTGGAGTTAAAAGCACAGCAGCATCTATGTTACCATTTTCAATGACATAATCTATATTTATATCAGGGGAGAAAGAAATGTAATCATTTAATTCTTTATTCATATTTAGATCCTTAGCAAAAGCTTCAACTGAAATACCTTGGTTATTATAAATACCACCCTTTGAATTAAGGATTGAAATAATTTCCAGGGAAATACCATTATTTTCAATATTTCCTTGTTTTTCTTTAAGTAATTTTAAAAATGCTTTACCTACGTTTCCAAAACCAATTAATGCTATTCTCATATTAAATCCTTCCTATACTACTTCTATAAATGTCTAATATATCATCTGCAGTAACAGGTGATGGGTGACTTTTAAGTTTTGCTTTATTATTACTCATTGCTGAAGCAAAACTATATAGCTCCTCATCACTTAAAGCTATATGTTCTCCTAAGGCTCTTTGCAGGAAATCACCAAAATCATCTAAGGTATTAAAATTAAGCAGATTAAGGATATTTTTAACCTTAGCCTTATCACTACAAAAGTTCATGTAAGATTTTAAGAATACTCCTGTAGCTTTTCCATGAGGGACTCCTTTATTGTAGGTTAAAGCATAGCCCATACCATGTGGAAGGGAAGTACCTGCTTGAGTTATGACAATTCCAGCAATACAGGAAGTTAGTAGTAAGGTTTCTCTCATATTAAAATCAAGAGCATCCTTTTCAATTTCATTAATACATTCTCCAAATAATTTTAATCCTTTTTCCGCTAACCCATCACTAAAAATATTTGCATTAGCTGAAAGGTAACCCTCAATTAAATGGCAAAGTGCATCTACTGCTGTATTAATAGTCACATCTTTTGGAGTACTCATTAAATAGCTTGCATCTAAAAAGGCTAAAATAGGGAATACCTTTTGAGCTATACCATGTTTTGTTTGTACCTTGTGATTAGTTAATATTGCATAGGGTGTAACCTCAGTTCCTGTACCTGCAGTTGTTGGAATTGCAACTAAAGGTAGAGAGGCTAGCATTGGTGATAAAGTTAAGTCTTCAATAGATGATGATGGGTTTTTAATTAAAACCGCAGCTGCTTTGGCAGCATCAATAGGAGAACCACCACCTAACCCAATTAAAAAATCTATGTTATTTTCTCGTCCTAAGGCGGTGATTTTTTCTACGGTTTCCATAGATGGGTTTTCTTCTACATCATCAAAAATCATATAAAATATATTCAGTGATTGCAGAGCTTCCACCAAATCTTGTAAGGAACCGTTATTCTTGGAAGAATTTTTTCCCGTTATAATTAATGTACGCTTACCTAATTGGCATAGGGCGGCACTATGATTTTTTATTGCATTTTTTTCCGTTATGATTTTAGTAGGCATATAAAAAATTGAATTATTCATTATCATGTCTCCTTTGTTTATATATTCATAGGCTTTCTTAGTAGAATTTTAATTTATTTATTATTAAAAAGCTTTAAAGGAACCAAGGTTGGTTCTTTGTATAAGTTAAGTTTAATTTTGCTTCACTATAAAATAGAAAGCTACTTCATTATACAGTTCTAACAAAATTTATACATGTAAAATTAAAATTTATTCCCTTTACTTTAGTAATAGGAAGCCTCACTAAAGGGAAATATACAGTAACAAGTATATTTAGCTCAGCTCTAGGAATTTAAAATCCTTCTACTAGTGCACCTTATAGAGGTGAATATTCTTTTAACCCTAATATAGCATTAGTGGATAAATTTCTCAACGAGGAAAAATTACAAATTATTTCCATGGAAATAATTTGTAAGTTATTATAAGTATAGTTTCTCTCAAATAGATAATTATATTACAAGGGAGGTGATTCAGATGCCACAAAACAAACAAAAGCAGCAACAAAAATTACAAGATCAAGGTCAAGAAAAATCTAAGGCTACATCTATTAATGACACTGCACAGCCAAAGGGAAGTTTAGAAAATGGTTACATGCATAAGCATCCTAGCACAAAGGTGAATCAGTTTAGATAAGTAAATATAGTAGTGTAAAAAAGTACACCTTTCAGGTTATTTCTTCATAATCTTAAAGGTGTACTTTCTTTTATAAGAATTTATTTGATTTTTATTCCAATTATAATTATAATTCCAATTATGCAAACTATATAAATAGGACACGTAAGCTATTAACTTAGATTATTAAGTGTTTATGCATAATCAATTATTTTGAGGTGGTATCTTGGAAGAAAGACTACAAAAATATATGGCACGATGCGGAGTTGCATCGAGAAGAAAATGTGAAGAAATTATAACTTCTGGAAGAGTAAAGGTTGATAATATAGTTGTCAGTGAACTAGGCGCTAAAATTGATTGTAAAATTCATGTGGTTAGCGTTAATGATAAAATAATAGTACCAGAAGAAAACAAAGTATATATAATGCTCAATAAACCTGAAGGCTATGTTTCAACAGTTAAGGATGAGAAGGATAGAAATACAATTTTAGACTTGGTGAATGTAGAGGAGAGAGTTTACCCTATAGGAAGGTTAGACTATGATACTTCTGGACTAATTTTGCTAACAAATGATGGGGAAGTTTACAATAAAATAATTCACCCAAGAGTGGCAATAGATAAAGTCTACATAGCACTGGTAAAGGGCATACCTGATAATGAGAAAATTAATAGGTTTGAAAAAGGAATAGATATTGGAGATTATATAACTGCGCCAGGAAGATGTGAAATCATCAAAAAATATGAGAATAGCTGCGAATTAAAAATTATAATACATGAAGGAAAAAATAGACAAGTTAGAAGAATGTGTGATGCTATTGGTCACCCTGTAATAGCACTAAAGAGAGTTTCAATAGGTAGTATTAACTTAGGAAGCTTACCTAAAGGAAAGTGGCGATTCCTTAGTGAGAAAGAACTAGAGTTTTTGAAAAGCGGTGGTGAAAGCAGTGTTTAAATATGTAGGAGATATCAGCAAAATAGCACAAAACATTATTAGTACTTACAGTGAAACAAGGAATATTGCTGTAGATTGTACCTTGGGTAATGGCTTTGATTGTGATTTTTTAAGCGAAAGATTTAAAAAGGTGTATGCTTTTGATATACAAGAGGAAGCTATTGATAATTACAGGAAAAAGAAACCTGATAAGGTTACATTAATACATGATTCTCACGAAAATATTAAAGAGTACATAGAGGAAGAAATTGATGTAGCAATGTACAATCTAGGGTTTTTGCCTGGGGGAGATAAGAGCATTACCACAAAAAGCCACTCTTCTTTAAAAAGTATTAATGCTTCACTTGAACTATTAAAAAGCGGAGGGTTTGTTACTATAGCAGTTTATGTAGGTCATGCTGAAGGGCAAAAGGAAAGCGAAGCTTTGCTTAAGTTTGTAACTAACCTTCCCAAAAGTACCTTTGGGGTGATGATTCATAGTTTTGCTAATAGGGATGCTAAAGCTCCCTATCTTATAATAATAGAAAAGAAATAGTGCTTTATAAAAGTAATAACTTATGAAAGGTGATTAAAATGAAGGATAAATTACAGTTAATTGCAACTAAGGAATTTAAAGAGTATGATGAAATGTATAAAATTGTTGACTTTTTAAATAAAAACTTAAGTGATTTAAACTTAATTTTCGGCATGCATGAAAAAAATAATAGCCATGTTGTGTCAATTTACAAAGAGGAAAGTTAGTATAAAATATATAAACAAATGAATTATTCGTTGAATCCCATGTCAATATATGCTAAAATGAATTGAATGATTCAATTTTATGACAAATGAAACGGAGATTTCATTTGTTTCCCGTTATGAAGGAGTGTTACTATGGAAAATAATAATCTTGATCTTATGAGAATAATTCAAGTGAAATTCCCAAGGTTAAGTAAGGGGCAAAAACTTATAGCAGAGTATATTCTAAAGCATTATGATAAAGCAGCTTTTATGACTGCTGCTAAGCTTGGAAGTAGTGTAGGGGTAAGCGAATCTACTGTAGTAAGGTTTGCAAATGAACTGGATTATGCGGGATACCCTGAACTACAAAAGGCTCTACAGGAATTGATAAAAAATAAGCTAACCACAGTACAAAGAATAGAGTTATCTAATGATTTTATAAGTCAAGATAATGCGCTTAAAGGAGTGTTGAAATCTGATATAGAAAATATTAGAGCAACTTTAGAGAAAATAAATTATTCAGCCTTTGAGAACTCAGTTGATAGTATAGTAAATGCTAAAAAGATTTATATAGTAGGACTTAGAAGTTCAACAGCCCTAGCTGATTTTTTAGGATTTTACTTAAATTTAGTTCTCGATAATGTTAAGATTGTTTCCTATGGAATGAGTGATATCTTCGAGCAAATGCTAAATTTATCTCAAGATGATTGTGTTATAGGAATTGGCTTCCCAAGATATGCTATGAGAACTGTTGAAGTGCTAACTTTTGCCAAGTCAAGAAATGCAGATGTTATTGCAATAACTGATAGTGTTTTATCACCGCTTGCAGCAAGAGCAGACTATGCACTTATAGCTGAGAGTAATATGGCATCTTTTGTTGATTCCTTAGTTGCGCCATTAAGTGTTATTAATGCGCTGATTATTGCAGTTGGTTTAAGAAAAAAGGAAAAAATATCTCAAACCTTTAATGACTTAGAGGGAATTTGGCAAGAATATCAGATTTATTCTTACAAAAATAAAGATGAAAATAAATTTTAAAATATAGGTTGATTTATAAATCATAATAGAATATTATGTATGTGTAGCTATGAAATCGTTTTACTTCTTCAAATACTTTAAATTTAAACTTTTTATGAATAAGAAGGAAAAACAACAACTACATAGAATAAGTACATTAAAAAGAAATTTATTTTGCATGAGCAAAATAAATTGAAATTTTAACTTCAATTTATTAGGAGGTAGTAAGCGTGGAGATTAAAGCTTATATCGAACAAGTATTGGAAAATGTTAAAAAAAGAAACAGTGGTGAGCCAGAGTTTATTCAAGCTGTAGAAGAAGTTTTACATTCTTTAGGACCAGTTTTAGAAAAACACCCTGAGTATGTAGAAGCTAACTTATTAGAGAGATTCTGTGAGCCAGAAAGACAAATCATGTTTAAAGTATCTTGGATGGATGACAATGGCAAGATGCAAGTAAACAGAGGATTCAGAGTACAATTCAATGGAGTTATTGGACCATACAAAGGTGGTTTAAGATTCCATCCATCAGTTTATTTAGGAATAATCAAATTCTTAGGATTTGAACAAATATTAAAGAACTCTTTAACTGGTCTTCCAATAGGAGGAGGTAAAGGTGGTTCTGACTTCGACCCAAGAGGAAAATCAGATGCTGAAATCATGAGATTCTGCCAAAGCTTTATGACTGAGCTTTACAGACATATTGGACCAGACGTAGATGTTCCAGCAGGAGATATCGGAGTTGGTGGAAGAGAAATCGGATACCTTTATGGACAATATAGAAGAATCAGAGGAGCTTTTGAAAATGGAGTTCTTACTGGAAAAGGCTTATCTTATGGCGGAAGCTTAATAAGACCAGAAGCTACAGGATTTGGAGTAACTTACTACTGCCAAGAAATGTTAAAACATGAAGGAACTGATTTTGCAGGCAAAACAGTAGCTGTTTCAGGTTTCGGAAACGTTGCTTGGGGAGTTTGTAAAAAAGTTGCTGATTTAGGTGGTAAGGTTGTTACATTATCAGGTCCAGACGGATACATATACGATCCAGCTGGAATAACTGGTGAGAAAATAGATTACCTAGTTGAAATGTTAAAAATCAACAAAGGTGCTAGAGTTAAAGATTATGCAGACAAGTATGGCGTAGAATTCTTTGAAGGACAAAAGCCATGGAATGTTAAAGTTGATATCGTAATTCCAGCTGCTACTCAAAATGATGTTCAATTAGAGCATGCTAAACAAATCGTCGCTAATGGAGTTAAATATGTTTGTGAAGCTGCTAACATGCCATGTACAAACGAAGCTGTTCAGTACTTCTTAGACAACGGAGTTATCGTAGGACCAGCTAAAGCTGCTAACGCAGGTGGAGTTGCTACTTCTGCTCTTGAAATGTCACAAAACAGCATGAGATTGTCTTGGACTGCTGAAGAAGTTGATGCAAAACTTCACCAAATCATGATTAACATCTACAACAACTGTAAAGATGCATCACAAGCTTATGGCTTTGGATACAACTTAGTTGCTGGAGCTAACGTAGCTGGATTTGTTAAAGTTGCTGAAGCTATGCACGCACAAGGAAATTACTAATCCTAATTAATTAAATAAATGAGGAGAGAGTTCTTTAGAATTCTCTCTTTTTTTAAGTTTAATACATTACTAAAACCATATTGATGTATACTATTATAGTGTTAATACAACTTGTATCCATATATTTTAAGTAATTAAAAGTTGAATATTTCTAGAATTTGTATTAAATTATAATATAGGGAATTAGTTGAAAATAGGATTTATAAATATTAGGTGGTGATTTTATGTCAAAGGTCATAGTTATTGGTGGAGGTCCTGCAGGAATGATGGCGGCAATCACTGCTAGTGATAACAATGAGGTTATTTTAATTGAAAAAAATAATAAACTAGGAAGAAAACTGTACATAACTGGTAAAGGCAGATGCAATGTAACCAATGGTAAAAATATTGGTGAATTTTTTGATTATATACCAACTAACCCTAGTTTTTTATATAGCTCACTATATACTTTTACAAATGAAGATACAATGAAGTTTTTTGAAAGAAACGGTGTTAAGCTAAAGATTGAAAGAGGAGATAGGGTATTCCCTGAATCAGATAAATCCTCAGATATTATTAGGGCTCTGGAGTCTGAACTAAGAAGCAAAGGTGTTAAAATAATATTAGATTCAAAAATAAAGAACTTTGAGGCAAAGGATAATAAAATAAAGTCCGTAATTTTGGAAAGTGGTGAAAAAATTTATGGAGATCACTTTGTTTTATGTACTGGTGGTGTTTCTTACCCTCAAACAGGTTCCTCTGGTGAAGGGTTAGAAATTGTAGAGGATTTAGGGCATAAAATTGTTGAATTGAAGCCTTCCTTAGTGCCAATGGAAATTGAAGAATCTTGGGTTAAGGAATTACAGGGTCTTTCTTTGAAAAATGTGGAAATATCTTTAAAGAATAAAAGTAATAAAACTGTATTTAAAGACTTAGGAGAAATGGTCTTTACTCATTTCGGTATTTCAGGTCCTTTGGTGTTAAGCGCAAGTAGTGCAGTTAAAAAACAAGGTCCTTATAAGGTAACCATAAATTTGAAACCAGGATTAACAGAAGAGGAACTTGATAAGAGAATACAAAAGGATTTCAAACTTTATGCTAATAAGGATTTTAAGAATTCTTTAAATGATCTTTTCCCAAGTAAACTTATACCAGTTATTATTAAATTAAGCGGCATAGATGAAAATCAAAAGGTTAACATCATAACCAGAGAACAGAGAAAAACTCTTGTTTATCTAACCCAAAACTTGACTCTTTCAGTTAAAGGATTAAGACCTGTGGCAGAGGCTATAGTAACTTCTGGAGGAGTAAGCACAAAGGAAATAGACCCATCTACTATGAAATCTAAAATAATTGAAAATTTGAGTTTTGCTGGAGAAGTTATAGATGTAGATGCTTATACTGGAGGATATAATGTTCAAATTGCCCTATCTACAGGGTATATTGCTGGAAGTAAGTTAGGTGATTAGATGATTTCAATTAGAGGTGCTACAACTATTTTAAATAATTCAGAGGAAGAAATTAATAAAAACACCATTGAATTAATAAATGAAATTATAAGAGTAAACAATTTAAATGTAGAAAAAATACATACTATGATATTTTCTTGTACAGATGATATAACAAAGGCATATCCAGGAGCCTTTGTTAGAAAATATTTTGATATGAAAAAACTCTCTCTTATGCATTTTAATGAAATGAAAGTAGACAATTATTTAAACCTATGTATAAGAGTGTTAATCCTTTCTAATGAGAATAAGGATGAAGTCAAATTTGTTTATTTGAACAATGCTAAATCTTTAAGAAAGGATTTAAATCAGTAGGAGAAAGGACGATATGAATGAAAATGTCTATTGCCATTGATGGACCAGCAGGAGCTGGTAAGAGTACTATAGCGAAAATAGTAGGTGAAAAATATAATTTAATGTATATCAATACCGGAGCTATGTATAGAGCTGTTACTCTTTGTGCAATGAATGAGGGAATAAATCCAGATCAGGTTAAAGAGTTATGTGAGCTTGTTGATTCTCTTGAAATGCATTTCGAAAAAGAAAATTTAATAGTTAACGGGGTAGACGTAACCAGTGAAATTACTATGCCGCTAATTAGTAATAATGTATCAAAGTATGCAGCTATACCAGAAATCAGGGCAAAGCTAGTAGAATTACAAAGAAGTATATCAAAAAAATATAGTGTTATCATGGATGGAAGAGATATTGGTACAGTGGTTTTAATCAATGCAGATTTAAAGTTTTTCTTAACAGCTAGTGCAGAAGAAAGAGCTAGAAGAAGATATGAGGAGTTAAGAACAAGAGAAATAGAGGTTGATTACGAAACTATACTAAATGATATAATAAAAAGGGATTATATGGATACTCATAGAGAGGCTGACCCATTAACTAAAGCAGCTGATGCCATTGAAATAAATTCGTCTAATGTTGATATTAATGGAGTGGTTGATATAATATCCACATATATAGATGGTATTTTAAATTAATTAAGGCATGTTCAAAAAATAAATATGTAAGTATCATTGTCTATTTCGTGCTATACTGAGCCAACAGAACCTATTAATAGCCCAACCATAAATAGAGCCTGTTTCATAGTATAACACAAAATATATTTCACATCTTTGACTTATTATTTATTTTTAAATGCCTAGACTATTTCACATTAGGAAGTGATATGATGAAAGAGATATCTTTAGCAGATAAAGCAGGTTTTTGTTTTGGTGTGAAAAGAGCAGTGGATTCTGCTTTAAAGCTAAAAGAAAAGTACAATAAGCCTATTTATACCTTAGGACCATTAATACATAATAATGATGTGGTAAGTTTTTTAAAAGATAAAGAAATTTACTCAGTTGAACTAGAGGAAATTGAGAAACTTAGCCCAGAGGATGTAATTATTATAAGGTCTCATGGGGTACCAAAGGATGTTATAGAAAAACTAAAGAGTCATAAAGTTATTATAGAAAATGCCACCTGCCCTTATGTAAGTAACATACAGCAAAAGGTAGAGAAATATTATAAAGAGGGGTACGCAATTATTATAGTTGGGGATGAGAATCATCCAGAAGTAATTGGAATCAATGGATGGTGTGATAATACAGCTATTATTTCTAAGAGCGGAGATAATCTTGAAAATATACCTAAAAGGGTGTGTGTGGTATCTCAAACTACTGAAAAACAAAGTAATTGGGAAAAAGTTCTAAATAAAATCATAGGTTTTGCAAAGGAGTTAATTGCATTTAACACTATATGCAGTGCTACAGAAGTTAGACAAAAATCTGCTGATGAAATATCTAAAGAAGTAGATGCTATGATAATAATTGGTGGGTATAATAGCTCAAATACAACTAAGTTATATGAAATTTGTAAGAACAATTGTGAGAACACTTATCATGTGGAAAATTTACAAGGGTTACCTAGTGAAATTTTAAAAAATCAAAATATAAAAAAAATAGGAGTTACAGCTGGGGCATCAACACCTGACTGGATAATTAAGGAGGCTATTGAAAAAATGAGAGATGAAAAAAATGTAAACGGTGAAGAAATGGAACTTTATGAACAATACTCAAGGGACAATGTAAATATTAGTGTAGGAAAAATCCTTGAAGGGGAAGTATTTAAGGTAAATGAAAAAGAAGCTTATTTAACTATTGGTACTAAATCTGAAGCTATTTTACCTATAGGGGAATACACGAAGGAAGAAAATGTTTCATTAAAAGACTTTCTTAAAGTAGGCGATAAGATAAGAGCTAAGATCATAAATAGAAAAAATACAGATGGACTTGTAGTACTTTCAACAATTGAAGTGGAAAGACAAAAGCTTTATGAAGATTTAAGTAGAGCTTTTGAAAATAAAGAAGTTATTGAACTTCAAGTAAAAGAAGAAGTTAAAGGTGGATTAGTGGGAAGTTATAAAGGAATAAGAGTATTTATTCCAGCATCTCATATAGAATTAAATAGAATTGATAATTTAAAAGCTTATATAGGACGTACAATCCAAGTACAATTAATTGAATTTGAAAGACAAAGAAATGGAATGAAAATTGTTGCCTCAAGAAGAAGTATTTTAAAAGGCGAAAAGGAAAGTAAAGAAGTTGAAACTTGGAATAATCTTCAAGAAGGAGAAGTAGTTGAAGGTTTAGTAAGAAGAATAACCAACTTTGGTGCATTTGTAGAAATTGATGGAGTTGATGGATTACTTCATAGTTCTGAGATGTCTTGGAATAAGGTAAACAATCCAAGTCATTTATTAAAGGTTGGAGAAAAAGTTAGAGTATATGTTCTAAGCATAGATAAGGAAAATAAAAAGCTATCATTAAGTATGAAAAAGTTATCTGAAAATCCTTGGAGTAACATTAAAGAAAAATATCCAGTTGGGAATATAGTGTTAGGTAAGGTAGTAAGATTCGCTAAGTTTGGAGCTTTTGTAGAATTAGAACCTGGAATTGACGGATTAGTTCACATATCTCAGATAAGTAAAAATAGAGTGGAAAAACCTGAAGATGTATTAAAAGCAGGAGAAGAAATTAAAGCAATAATAATAGATGTAAATGAAGATGAAAAAAGAGTATCCCTAAGTATTAAGGCTTTAGAAGAAATTTAGTAGTTCTTCATTGTGCATAATAGTATTATAAAAGTAATAGCATTAAGTTATTACTTTTGTAATACATTATAACTATGTAGCTAAAATAACCTAATAAAATTTAAATTCTATGGTTAAATTAACAAAAAACAGGTGATTATTTAAGGAGTTTTGAATAATATTGACTTTTTGTGTATTTTTGATAGAATTTATTTATCTGTTTAAATTTGTTAAGGGAGGTATACTGTTGATGAACGAACTAGGACGCCATATTTTAGCTGAAATATATGGTTGCGATGCTGAAATATTAAATAATAAAGAGTTAATAGAAAAAAACATGGTAGAATCTGCACTAAAAGCTGGAGCTGAAGTAAGAGAGGTTGCCTTTCATAAATTTAGTCCACAAGGAGTAAGTGGGGTAGTAATTATTTCTGAATCACATTTAACAATACATACATGGCCAGAACTTGGATATGCAGCTGTTGATGTATTTACTTGTGGAGATAGAATAAATCCTTGGGATGCATGCAATTATTTAACAGAGTTATTAAATGCAAAGAACATGACTGCTACAGAAGTTAAAAGAGGAATTTTTGAACATCCTGTTTCTGTTAAAGCATCAAATATATAAGAGTCATCATTTTGATGGCTTTTTTTATTGTATAGGAAATTCAACTTTTTTTCGTTGAAAAAGCGCCTGAAATGCCTTGTAATTGCTGGGTTTCAGAATGTGTGTGAAAAAATGTAAGTAATCGCTAGTTATTTAAAAGAGCCTGTGAACACACGCATTTGTTCTTGAGTTTAAATAAGTTATTTTCATATTAAAGCTTAGAATCATAAGTCTATTAAGATAAAGTAGGTATTAAATAGGTGATGGTAGGTTATTAGCTTTAAACCTTCTAAGAATAAGATTTTAAACCAGACACATATAATATGGTTATTTTTTACATAACTGTAGTATAATATATATAGACTAAAATATTTATTTGATAAGAGGAATCTATGTATAAGTTGGAAGGTTTAAATAATATAAATATGAATTTAATAGAAAATCTTCAGGTTTATGATGAATATAGGTGGAAATATAATTTAGTTCGTCTTTTTAACTCTAATAATCTATTAAAAAGATTAATGCTTTGGAAAAATATTAAATTCTTAAAAGTGGAAAATGAATATGTGGGTTTTATATGGTTTGATAAATTAGATAGAAATAGGTACAAAATAAATTCCATTAAAGTAATGAATAACTATAATACTGCAGAGTATTATAATATGCTTCTAAGTGTTATTAAAAGAAAATCTATCATAACTTATAATTGTGCCAGTTCAGAAATTGAGTACTATGTTTTAAGAAATCTAGGCTTTGAGCAAAGAAAAACAATAATAGAGATGAAAACACAGTTAAATGGTTTATACGACTTAGAAGCTGATCCAAAAACTTCATTTTTCACATTTTCAAAAAATAAGGATGAAAGATTACGATGCGTAGTTCAAAATAAAGTGTTTTCTGACCTAAGCAGGTATCCTATTAATGAAGGAGATATATATTTTGAAGAAAATCAAAAGTATTATATTGATGATGGTTGTATTTTCATAAAATATGAAGAAAAGGTTATTGGCTATGGACAAATTATAGTAGATAATTGCAAGGCTTATATAGTAAATTTTGGAATACTAAAAGAATATAGAGGTAAGGGGTTTGGAAAAACTCTTTTAAAGTATCTCCTAAATCTCTCTTATAATCAGAACTACAAGGAAATATACTTAAAATGCAATGAAAATAACATAATAGCTTTAGAATTATATAAGTCAATGGGGTTTGTTAAAAATCAAACTATATATGAACTTTATAAAATAAATTAATTTAAAAACATTACTTTCATAGGTTATTATGTATCCAATTTTAATCTTATGAAACTTTTTAACAAGCTAGTGATTACTTTAACAAAAGCAACTTGATATTTGAGATTAAAAGAAATAGCAAGGTTTTTTCCTTGCTATTTCTTTTATTTATGAAGTTCCATATATTTTTGTAAACCTATAGCTAAAGTATCCATAGCATCTGCTAGTGCTTCAGTGTTTAAGCAGTAGGAAAGTCTTATTTCATCGGTGCCCAAACCTTCTGTAGCATAGAAACCTTCTGCTGGAGCAAACATAACAGTTTTATTATTGTGGCTAAAATCCGTTAGCATCCATTTAGCAAAGTCTTCTCCATTAGTTATAGGAAGTTTAGCCACCACATAGAAGGCTCCAGTTGGTTTTTTACAAACAACTCCTGGAATTTTTGAAAGTTTTTCATATAGTATGTTTCTTCTGGCCTCATATTCAGCTAAAACTTTTTCAAAGTATTCTTTAGGAGTGTTTATCAAATTAGCTGCTGCCAATTGTTCAATTGTTGGCACGCATAATCTTGTTTGACATATTTTCATGATTTGAGCAATTAATTCTTTATTTTTTGAGGCTACTAAACCAACTCTAGCACCACAAGCACTATATCTTTTAGAAATACTATCAATTAAGATTACTCTGTCCTCAATATCTTTCATGTAAAGTGCTGAAGTGTAAGTTAATCCATCATAAACAAACTCTCTATAAACCTCATCAGCGATTAAATATAAATCATGATCTTTACAAATGTCAGCAACCATTCTAATTTCTTCCTTAGTGTAAACAACTCCAGTTGGGTTACCTGGATTGGAAATCATAAGGGCTCTTGTTTTATCAGTGATTTTGCTTACGATAACTTCTTTAGTAGGTAAATGAAAGCCTTCTTCAGCTTTAGTGATAAAAGGTACAACTTTTGCACCAACTGTGTGAGCAAACCCAACATAATTTGTGTAAAAGGGCTCAGGGATTATTATTTCATCTTCAATATCACAAATAGCAGTAAGTGCAAGAGAAATTGCTTCTGACCCTCCATTAGTGATAATAAGTTCATCTTTTTCAAAATTTATGTCCCATTCTTTATAATATTTTATAAAGCTTTCAATTGTTTCATCTAATCCTTGGGACTGAGCATACTTTAATACTGCATCCTTGTAGTTAGCAACACCTTCCATAAACTGAGCAGGAGTTTCGATGTCCGGCTGACCTATATTTAAGTGGTAAACATGGATACCTTTTTTCTTTGCTGCATCCCCATAGGGTGCAAGTTTGCGAATTGGTGAGTATTCCATTGATAAAATTCTGTTTGAAAATTTCATTGTGATAATCCTCCTATGAATTGCTATTGAAGTCCTGTATTAAGTTTTCTATAGGAACTACGGATGACTTAGTGCCCATAGAAATGGTGTTTTCTATATTAGTAAAATAGCTACGATCTTTGATACAATCTCCTTTTAGGCATTCATTTGCATCTAATTTTCCTTTTTTAGCATCATACATAGAAAAACCTCCTCTTTTTTTATATTTTTACCTTAAAGAATAGGTTTTATGTGATGATTCCACAGTGTAATAAAATATTCATGTTATTTTCACAGTTAGGTACCTTCAAAAAATAAGTAAGTCAGTATCCTCGTCCATTTTGTGTTATACTACGTCAGCATAACACTTAGATAGCTCTGCTATCTGCGGAACCTGATTCCTTGCTTGTAAACTCAAAATATACTTCGAATCTTTGACTTATTATTTATTTTCAGATACCTTATGCTAGGTGAATAATGCACAAAGGTTTTAAAAAGTAAAATATAGTTTTATTTTAGGTAAATTATATTTTAAGTTATAAAAGAATTTCTGAAATTGTGTCTAAATTACAAGAAAATGAAAAAATCCTGTGAAAAAACAAAAAAAACTTTGAATATTGTCCAATATTATATATAATAAATAGATGGTTATAATTAAAATGGAGGAGGAACTGCTAATGAAAAAAGATTTAAAGTACTATATAGAAACTTGGGGTTGCCAAATGAATGAAGAAGATTCGGAAAAACTTTCAGGCGGTTTAAAGCCATTAGGATATAAGAGAACAACTTCTAAAGAAGATGCAGATATAATAATTTTTAATACATGTTGTGTTAGAGAAAATGCAGAGCAAAAGGTTGAAGGAAATGTTGGAGCATTAAAAAAGCTTAAAAAGGAAAGACCAGAAGTTGTTATTGCAATTACAGGTTGCATGATGCAACAAGAAGGTATGGCTGAAAACATAATATCTAAGTTCCCTTTTGTAGATATTATTATAGGAACTCATAACGCTTATAAGTTCACTGAGTATTTAACTAAAGCTTTAGGCGGAGAAAGACCTATTGTTGAGGTTTGGGATAAGGAAGCTGATATTATTGAGGGAGCTGTGATTGATAGAGCCAGCACCATTAAAGGCTTTGTTACAATCATGTATGGATGTAACAACTTCTGTACTTATTGCATAGTTCCACATGTTAGAGGAAGAGAAAGAAGCAGAAAACCAGAAGAAATTATAAAAGAAATAGAAGACATGGTTGCTGATGGTTATAAGGAAGTAACTTTACTTGGACAAAATGTTAACTCCTATGGTAAAGGCTTGGAACCTTCTATAGATTTTGCACAGCTTCTAAGAAGAATTAATGAAATTCAAGGAATCGAAAGAGTGAGATTTATGACGTCTCATCCTAAGGATTTAAGCGATGATGTAATAAAGGCTGTTGCTGAATGTGATAAGCTTTGTGAATCAATTCACTTGCCAGTACAATCTGGTTCCTCAAGACTTTTAAAGAAGATGAATAGACATTATGATAGAGAACAATACCTAGAATCAATCAAGAAAATTAAAGCTGCTATTCCAAATGTAGCTTTAACTACTGATATAATTGTAGGGTTCCCAGGAGAAACAGAGGAGGATTTTGCGGATACTTTAAGCTTAATAAAGGAAGTGGAATATGATTCTGCCTTCACTTTCCTATATTCTAAGAGAAAAGGTACCCCAGCAGATTTAATGCTTGACCAAGTCAGTGAAAGTGTTAAAAAAGAAAGATTTAATAGACTAGTTGAAGCAGTGAATGAGATTTGTGCAAAGAAAAACAAAGAGTATGATGGCAAAACAGTAGAAGTACTTGTTGAAGGAATAAGCAAAAGTGACGAAGCTAAGCTTACAGGAAGAACTAGAACAGGAAAACTAGTTAATTTTAATGGAGATAAAGCTTCCATTGGAAATTTAGTTAATGTTAAAATTACTAAAGCTCAGTCCTTTTCACTTATAGGTGAGCAAGTTTAGCTATATAATAAGGTGGTAAGTATACCCTTCATAATGTAGCTAATAAAAGAAAATTTATTAGCCTAGTAAAATAAAAAACAGTATAAAAAAGCGACTTTGTCGCTTTTTTTATAAAGCAAACTAGTCTATATTTATATAAAGGAGAGATAACATGGCTTTAACTCCTATGATGCAACAATATTTAGAGGTTAAAGAAAAGTGTAAAGATTGCATTTTGTTCTTTAGATTGGGTGACTTTTATGAAATGTTCTTTGAAGATGCAAAGGTTGCCTCAAGAGAATTAGAACTTACTTTAACAGGTAGAGATTGTGGTTTAGAAAATAGAGCACCTATGTGTGGAATTCCTTTTCATGCTGCTGAGGGCTACATATCAAAACTCATCACTAAAGGCTACAAGGTTGCTATTTGTGAACAGGTTGAAGATCCAGCAACTGCAAAAGGAATAGTAAAAAGAGATATAATAAGAATTGTTACACCAGGTACATATACTGAAGGTAGTTTCTTACAAGAAACTAAAAACAACTATATAATGTCACTATTTATAAGTGATGATAATAAGGTAGGCATATGCTTTTGTGATATTTCTACTGGGGAATTTTATTGCAGTGAAACAAACTTTGAAGAGAATATTATTATTGATGAAGTTTGTAAGTTTGAGCCTAAAGAAATTTTAATTCCTCACAATTTTAATAGTAGTATTGCTGAAACTATAGAAGAAAGATTTTCAATTTCTCTTTCCAAGTTTCAAAGTGAGGAGTTTAACTCAAGCATTGACAATCTAAAACTTCAGTTTAAAAACTTTGAGAATATAAATTTAGGAGTACCAGCTATTAAAGCTTGTAACGGCTTGTTAAATTATATTTTAGAAACTCAGAAGATTCCTTTAACACATATTGATGAAATTGAATTATATAATATTTTTGATTACTTGACTATTGATATAAATTCTAAGAGAAACTTAGAAATAACTGAAAGTTTAAGAGAAAAATCTAAAAAGGGAACCTTACTTTGGATTTTAGACAAAACAAATACCTCCATGGGAGCTAGAAGGCTGAAAAATTGGATAGAGAAGCCTCTAGTAATGAAGGAAGAAATAGAGCATAGACAAGAGGCTATTGAGGAATTAGTTAATGATATGCCCCTTTTAGAAGATTTAAAAGAAGTTTTAAAACAAATATATGATATTGAGAGACTTGTAGGGAAGATAAGCTCAAAAAGTATCAATGCAAAAGAGTTAGTGGCTTTAAAGCAATCTGTAGGTAAGATACCATCAGTAAAAGAGCTTTTAAGTTCTACAAATTGCAAATTGTTAAAAAATATTCATAGTACCTTAGATGATTTACAAGATGTATATGAGTTACTTGAAACTTCAATTTTAGAAAATCCAGCACTTTCTGTTAAGGAAGGAAACATCATTAAAGATGGGTATAATAAAGAAGTAGATGATTTACGTGTGGCTAAAACAAATGGGAAGCAGTGGATAGCAGCTCTTGAAAATAGTGAAAGAATTGCCACGGGTATTAAATCTTTAAAGGTAAGCTATAACAAAGTCTTTGGATATTTTATTGAAATAACTAAAGCGAATCTTTCTTCTGTTCCAGAAGGAAAATATATTAGAAAACAAACCTTATCCAATGCAGAAAGATTTATAACTCCAGAGTTAAAAGAAATGGAGGATAAAATTTTAGGTGCAGAAGATAAATTAATGGCTCTTGAGTACGATTTGTTTGTAAAAATAAGAGAGAGTGTTGAACTACAAAATCATAGAATGAAAACTACAGCAAAACTAATATCTGAACTAGATTGTTTGTATTCATTAGCTTTAATATCAAAGGAAAACAACTATTGTAAACCTAAGATTAATAATGAGGGAATAATCTCAGTAGAAGGGGGAAGGCACCCTGTAGTTGAGAAAATGCTTCCTGTAAATACTTTTGTAGATAATGATATTGCTTTAGATACTAAGGATAATCAGTTAATTTTAATAACTGGGCCCAACATGGCTGGTAAATCCACTTATATGAGACAGGTTGCATTAATAACTATTATGGCTCAAATAGGTTCTTTTGTTCCAGCAAAATCTGCTAATATATCTATCTGTGATAAAATCTTTACAAGAATCGGAGCATCGGATGATTTGGCTGGTGGCAAAAGTACTTTCATGGTGGAGATGTGGGAAGTTTCAAATATCTTAAAGAATGCTACCACAAGAAGCTTAGTGCTTTTAGATGAAGTTGGTAGAGGAACAAGTACCTATGATGGTCTTAGTATTGCATGGTCAGTAATAGAGTATATTTGTAAAACATCCTCAATAAGATGTAAAACCCTATTTGCTACTCATTATCATGAACTAACAAAACTAGAGGGAGAAATCTCAGGGGTTAAGAATTATTCCATTGCAGTAAAAAAAGTGGATAATAGTATTGTGTTCTTAAGAAAGATTGTAAGAGGAGGAGCAGATGAGTCCTATGGTATTGAAGTTGGAAAGTTAGCAGGACTTCCAATGGAGGTAATTCATAGAGCTAGAGAAATTCTGTTAACTCTTGAGGAAAATAATAAGGAAACTCCAAGTAGTACTATTAATAAACCGTCAAATCAGAAAGAATTATTAGCTGGGGTTAATACCCAAGAGGCAACAACTTATAGCTTAAGCAATAATTTTAATATGGATTCTAGTAAGAAAAATAATAAAGATAGTGCACCTGTAGAGAAAGAAGTAGCAACTACACTTATAAAAGAAGAAAAAATAGAGCTAGTTCAAATTGGCTTTGAAGATATTGCTACAAAAAATTTACTTGAAGAAATAAAAGCTGTTGATGTATTAAATATGACACCAATGGAAGGTTTTAATAAATTATATGAACTAATTAATAAGGCTAAAAAAATTTAGCCTTATAATCCTTTATAAAAGGAAGTGGGTTTATGAAACGTATTAACTTATTATCACAGGATACTGCAAATAAAATAGCTGCTGGTGAGGTAGTTGAACGTGCAAGCTCCGTTGTGAAAGAATTAGTGGAAAATAGTATTGATGCCAATGGTAAAAATATAATCATAGAGATTGAAGATAGTGGAACTAGCCTTATTAGAATAAGTGATGATGGTGATGGAATTCATCCTGAAGATATGGAAAAGGCATTTATGCCCCACGGGACCAGCAAGATAAGTGACATTGAAGAAATCTTTGCTATAAATACCTTTGGTTTTAGAGGAGAGGCTCTAGCCAGTATTGCTGCTATTTCCAAGGTTAGAATTGTATCAAAAACTGAAGAGTTTCAATATGGAAAAGAAATGTATCTAGAGGGTGGAGAAATTAAGTCTATAAAAGATATAGGGGCTAATATTGGTACTACTATTGAAATAAGAAATCTATTTTATAATGTACCAGCAAGGCAAAAATTCCTAAAATCTCCTCAAAGAGAAAATAGTATAATAAATGATTTAGTTTTAAGACTAGCCTTAGGAAACCACGGGGTAACCTTTAAATTATATAGTAATGGGAAAGAGGTTTTTGCAAGTCTTGGCACACAAAATTCCAAGGACACAATTAGAGCTGTATACGGAAAAGAAGTATACAATAACATAATTCCCTTTGAAAATCATAGCGATATAATATCAGTTTATGGGTTTATTGGTAATAGGGAAATAAGCCGAGGTAGTAGAAATAGACAAAGTATTTTTGTTAACAAGAGACTAATAAAGAGTAGTTTAATTACTGCTGCTGTTGAAAATGCTTTTAAGTCCTTTATAACAGTTAATAAATTTCCATTCTTTCTTGTTTATATTGATATATTCCCAGATTATATTGATCCTAATGTTCATCCCACTAAAGCTGAAATCAAGTTCTTTGATGAAAAAGCTGTATTTAAGTTAGTATTTGATGGAGTTCACAAGGCCTTGAGGGAAAGCTTAAGAAATAGCTTTGATATTGAAGAAGACATCTATACAGATAGGAATCCTAAGGAAGAGGTTGAGCAAATTTCTGCTGTAGAGTTTCCTATAGACTTTGAACCTATTAATAAAAATACCTTTGCCATAAATAATGAGTTAAAAGATAAGGTCACAGAAAAGGTAATCTATAAAGAAGCTTCAGAAACCTCTAGCTATGAAGAGGAAGTTCCTCAAAGCAGAAGTATAGAAATATATGAAAAGCCTAATGGAAATACAGAGTATGACAAGGAAATAAAAGTCCAGCAAGAGGTGAAGGAAGTAAAAATCCCTAAGTTTCCTAGCCTTAGATTAATTGGGCAATTTAATAGTACCTATATTCTTGGTGAATATGGAGATGAACTTTACCTAGTAGATCAGCATGCAGCTCATGAAAAGATACTTTTTGAAAAATATAGAGAAGCTATAATGAAGCTACAAGTAGTAAGTCAAATATTACTTACTCCCTTAGTTATAGAATTAGGCTTTGAAGATTATGGTTACTATGTAGAAAATAAGGATGTATTCACTTCCTGTGGTTTTTCTATTGAGGATTTTGGGGGAAATTCAGTATCTATAAGAGAAGTTCCAATGCTCTTGGGAAAACCTGATGTTAAAGGTCTATTTTATGATATTATTGAAAACCTTAAAGTTCTAGGCACAGGAAGAACTGTAGATGTAAAATACGACAAGATTGCATCCCTTGCTTGTAAAGCAGCTGTAAAGGCAAATAATAGGCTTTCAGATAAGGAAATGGAGACTTTAATAGAAGAATTAAGATATATTAATGAGCCTTTTACTTGTCCTCATGGAAGACCTACTATAATTAAAATAGGGTTGCAAGAATTAGAGAAAAGATTTAAAAGAATACAATAAGGCAAGGTGAGGTAGTTTTATGATAGATATTTTTATTTTAGCTGGTCCTACAGCGGTGGGAAAAACCAATATTTCAATTAATCTAGCTAAAAAGCTTAAGGGAGAGATAATATCAGCGGATTCCATGCAAATTTATAAAAAAATGGATATTGGTTCTGCCAAGATTTCAGAAGAGGAAATGCAGGGAATACCTCATCATATGATTAATGTTGTGGATCCTAAGGAAGATTTTAGCGTAGCTATGTTTAAGGAAAAAGCAGAGAGAGACATAGAAAACATAAAAAGTAGAGGAAATCTTCCAATGATAGTTGGGGGAACAGGATTTTATATCAATTCTCTAATTTACAATTATAATTTTGCTAATACAAATAGAGATGAAGAGTATAGAAAACACCTTGAAACTCTTGCAGAAGAAAAAGGGAACATCTATGTACATAATCTTCTTAAGGATATAGATTTAGATAGCTATAATAAGCTATATCCTAATGATTTAAAAAGGGTCATAAGGGCTTTAGAGGTTTACAAGGTTACGGGAAAGCCAATATCACAATTTGCAAAGGAAGAAGATTTGTATAACATTCCTTATAATGTTCACTATTATGTACTTAACATGAATCGTGAGGAGCTATATGATAGAATTAATAAAAGAGTAGATATCATGTTAGAAAAAGGTTTAATAGAGGAGGTTATAAGATTGCAAAAAGAAGGATATACTTCTGATATGCAATCTATGAAGGGTATAGGGTATAAAGAGATACTATATTATTTAGATGGGCAAATTTCTTTGGAAAAATCTATAGAGATGATAAAACAATTTAGTAGAAATTATGCTAAGAGGCAGCTTACTTGGTTTAGAAAAGATCCTAGAGTAAAATGGGTAAATAAAGATGAATTTTCAGATGAAGATGCTATTGTAGACTTTATATATAATGATTTTCTGGAAAATATACAAATAATTTCAAAATAAAGAGGATTTTTTCATCATCTATAGAATAATTTCATTATAGTTTTGGAGGTGCGGGTATGAGTAAATCTACAAATAATTTACAAGATATTTTCTTAAATGGTGCTAGAAAAAATAAAATTCCTGTTACAATTCATTTAACTAATGGTTTTCAAATTAAAGGTACTGTATCAGGCTTTGACAGTTTTACAGTAGTTTTAAATGTTGCTTCTAATGGAGACGGAAGACAACAAATGCTTATTTATAAGCATGCAGTTTCTACTATTACACCATTAAAACCAATACTATTCAATAACACAAATGAGCAAAGTGAAGAATAAGCTTAAATAAAAAATACACCTTTTGGTGTATTTTTTATTGTTTATATAAATTAACTTTTAAGTTTTCCTTTATAATTTGATTAATGTACTGTAATATGATAGTATATTTAAGAAATTCTACAAAAGGAGTAAGTGAAATGTTAAGTTTAACTAAAGAGTTTTTATTAAAAGAATATAAGATAAATGATAATATACTAAAGTTGTATGAAAGAGCTATAGAAGATGTACAAGAGCAATTCAATAAATTGGATAGTATTAGAGAATATAACCAATTAAAAGTATTAAGTGCTTTTCAACAAGAAAGAATCAGTGATATGCACTTTACTAATTCTACTGGTTATGGTTATGGGGATATAGGAAGAGATGCTTTAGATAAGGTGTATGCAAGAATTTTTCATGCAGAAGCCGCTTTAGTTAGGCCCCATTTTGTTAATGGAACTCATGCTATCGGAGCTGCACTTTTTGGAAATTTAAGACCAAACGATACTATGTTAAGTGTGTGTGGTACTCCTTATGATACCCTTCATAACATAATTGGTATTAGTGGAAATACCAACATTGGTTCTCTTAAGGAATATGGAGTAAACTATAGACAAATTGAATTAGATGAGAAGCAAAGAGTTAATATAGAGTTAATGAAGGAAATTTTAAGAGAAGATAAAAGTATAAAGTTAGTACATATTCAAAGATCTACTGGTTATGGATGGAGAAAATCTCTTCTAGTAGAGGACATAGAACCAATTATTAAAGCTGTAAAGAGCATAAATGAAAATATAATTTGTTTTGTTGATAATTGTTATGGTGAATTTATAGAAACTATTGAACCAACTGATGTTGGAGCAGATTTAATTGCTGGTTCCTTGATTAAAAATATTGGAGGAGGAATAGCTCCAACTGGAGGATATATTGCAGGAAAAGAACAGTATGTAACTCAAGCCTCCTATAGACTTACTATACCTGGAATTGGAGGGGAGTGCGGCTCTACCTTTGGTGTAATGAGAACTTTTTATCAGGGGTTATTTCTTGCACCTCATGTTGCAATTGAAGCAGTAAAAGGAGCCATATTCTGCGCAAGAATAATGGAACTTGCAGGCTTTGAAGTGTTACCTAAACATGATGATAGAAGAAGTGACATTATACAAGCTATTAAATTCAATGATAAAGAAAAACTTATCAAGTTTTGCAAGGGAATTCAAGCAGGTTCTCCAATTGATTCCTTTGTAGAGTGTGAACCATGGGATATGCCAGGATATAATGATCAAGTTATAATGGCAGCTGGGGCTTTTATTCAAGGATCCTCTATAGAACTTTCAGCAGATGCACCTATAAGAGAACCTTATATTGCTTACCTTCAGGGAGGTTTAACTTTCGATCATGCTAAGATTGGAATTTTAATTTCTCTTTCAAAAGTGCTAAATGGATAATTAATAATAAACAGGGTATAGAAAAATAAGAAGCTATATAATAGCTTCTTAATATTTTCTATATAACCCTGCAAGTTTTCCAAGAATTTTGCAATCCTTAACTAAAATAGGAGTCATAGAAGAATTTTCAGGTTGTAATCGTATGTATCCATCTTCCTTAAAAAATCTTTTTATAGTAGCTTCATTTTCAATCAGCGCAACTACAATGTCTCCATTAGAAGCAGTAGAGGTTTTTTCAATAATTGCTAAATCACCATCAAAGATACCTGCCTCAATCATGCTTTCACCAGAAACCTTTAACATATAAAGTTCAGCAGTGCTTTTTACAAAGTTAAGAGGTAGGGTAAAAAAATCTTCGATGGACTCTTGTGCAAGTATTGGCTCCCCAGCTGTAATTTTTCCTACTATAGGGATATCTACCATTTCCTTTTTTATTGGAGATTCCATAAGAATTTCAATTGCTCTTGGCTTAGTTGGATCTCTTCTAATAAGACCTTTTTTTTCCAATCTGGAAAGATGGCCATGAACGGTAGAAGTAGAACTTAAATTAACAGCTTCGCAAATTTCTCTAACAGAAGGAGGATATCCCTTTAAGGAAACTTGTTGCTTAATGAATTCATATATTTCGCTTTGTTTATTACTTTTTATTTCAATCATGAAAACACCTCTCATTCGAATAAATTATACCATATTTTATGGTTGATATCAAACTAATGTTCTTCTATACTTATAATTATTGACAATATATTGAACAAAATACTTACTTAATAAAACTATTAAAAATTGCAAATAATTTTCTTATAAAGCACTTAAAGATAATTTTATTAAAATATAAAATTTGGAGATGATAAGATGACCAGTTTTTTGGACTTAAAAATAAATAATGAAATAGTTAAAGCCCTTGAGAAACAAAATATTAAAATACCAACTAAAATTCAAAACTCTGCTATACCATTAGTTCTTGAAGGGGCCGATATTATCGGAGAATCAGAAACAGGAAGTGGTAAAACTTTAGCATACCTTCTACCACTGATGGAAAAGGTAGACTATGAAAAAAGAGAAAATCAAATTATTGTGTTGACCCCAACCCATGAACTAGCTATTCAAGTAAATAAAGTTATAGAAACTATTAGAGATAATTCTAAACTCAATCTAACTTCAGCAGTAATAATTGGAAACGTAAATATTAAAAGACAAGTTGAGAATCTTAAAGAAAAACCTCAATTTATAATTGGTTCACCAGGAAGAATTTTGGAACTAATTAAGCTAAAAAAAATATCTGCTCATACTGTTAAAACTATTGTAATAGATGAATGTGATAGATTACTTGATGAAAACAATTATGAAACCATTAAAGCTGTGATAAAAACTACCTTGAAGGAAAGACAACTTTTAATGTTTTCCGCTACAGTTACTGAGGAAGTAATTGTAAAGGGAAAAGAGTTAATGAAAGAACCTAAAATTATTAAAGAAAAAATAGCTTCTGCAGTAAATGAAAATATAAATCATATTTTTATGGTCTGTGACAGAAGAGATAAAGTATTACTTTTAAGAAAACTTATGGCTGCACTAAAACCTAAAAAGGCAATAGCTTTTATTAATAAAACTGATGAAATTGAGATTTTATCTGGAAAACTTAAATATCATGGCTTAAAAGCCGATGGAATCCATGGATCCTTTGTAAAAAATGAAAGAAAAAAGGTTATGGAAGATTTTAAGAGTGGGAAAATAAATCTATTAGTGGCATCAGATTTAGCAGCTAGAGGTCTTGATATTGAAGGGGTTACTCATATTTTCAATATAGATATACCTGAGGATCCTAGAGATTATTTACATAGGAGTGGAAGGACAGGAAGAGTTAAGAATAAAGGCAGGGCTATTTCAATTGTTACAGAAAAAGAAATACCTACAATTAAAGGTTTTGAAAACAAATTTAATATTAAAATTAATTATAAAGAGCTTTTTTATGGAAAATTATTCGATGGTGAATATAAAGCTGGCGATAGCTCAATGCCTAAGTCTACAGATTACAAAAAAAACTCTATCAAAAGTAGTTCTAATGAAGAAAGAAAAAAAACTGGGAATTTTGAAGAGGGTAAAGAGAGAAAAAGTACTAGACCAGCATATGCTGAAAATAGGAAAGATAATAGAAAGACCAACACTAATTTTCAAAAGAAACCTAAAAAGTCATAGTAAAATAAAAGTTTCTTAAAATATTTATGATTTATAATTTTTAAGATTATTATAGTAAAATATAAAGTTTTATGTTATAATAAGAACTATGTGTTCAACTAAAGAGATATATAAAGGTTTTACCTGTTAATAAAAGGTAAAACTTTTTTCTTGATATATGGAGGGAAAAAAATGATAAGTACAACAGGCGTAAGTTTAAGATATGGTGCACGTAAGCTTTTTGAAGATGTTAATATTAAGTTTACAGAAGGAAATTGTTATGGACTAATAGGTGCAAATGGAGCAGGAAAATCGACTTTCTTAAAGATATTATCTGGAGAAATCGAGGCTAATACTGGTGATGTATCTATAACACCAGGACAAAGACTTGCAGTTTTAAAGCAAGATCACTTTCAATTTGATGAAGAAGAAGTTTTAAGAACAGTAATGATGGGGCACTCAAGATTAATTGAAATTATGGATGAGAAAGAAGCCTTATATGCAAAGGAAGATTTTAGTGACGAAGATGGAATAAAAGCTTCTGAACTAGAGGGGGAATTTGCAGAACTTAATGGTTGGGAAGCTGAAAGTGAAGCTGCAACTTTATTAATGGGCTTAGGAATAACTGAAGATTTACACAGTAAAAAAATGAAGGATTTAAATGGTTCAGAAAAAGTTAAGGTGCTTTTAGCTCAAGCTTTATTTGGACATCCAGATATTCTGTTACTAGACGAGCCAACTAACCACTTAGATATAAAATCTATAACATGGCTTGAAAACTTCCTAATGGACTTCGAAGGAACAGTTATTGTAGTATCCCATGATAGACACTTTTTAAATAAAGTATGTACCCATATGGCGGATGTAGACTTTAGTAAAATCCAACTATATGTAGGTAACTATGATTTCTGGTATGAATCTAGCCAATTAGCACTTCAAATGGCTAAGGATCAAAATAAGAAAAAAGAAGAAAAAATAAAAGATTTACAAGCCTTTATCGCAAGATTTAGTTCCAATGCCTCTAAGGCAAAACAAGCAACTAGTAGGAAAAAGCAACTTGATAAATTAACACTTGACGACATAAAACCTTCTTCAAGAAGATATCCTTTCGTAGGCTTTAAGCCAGAAAGAGAAGCAGGAAATGATTTACTTACAGTTGAGAACTTATCTAAAACTATTGAAGGCGTTAAGATTTTAGATGGAGTGAGCTTTAGAGTAAACAAGGGAGATAAAATTGCATTCTTAGGTGATGGTATTGCAAAAACTACTTTATTCAAGATACTTATGGGAGAAATGGAACCAGACAGCGGTAGTTTTAAGTGGGGAATAACAACTTCACAAGCTTACTTCCCACAAGACAACTCTCAATATTTTAATGATTGTGATATGAATTTAGTTGACTGGTTAAGACAATTCTCTGAGGAGAAAGCAGAAAGCTTTGTTAGAGGATTTTTAGGTAGAATGTTATTCTCAGGAGAAGAGGCTTTAAAACAAGCGTCTGTTCTTTCAGGGGGAGAGAAGGTTCGTTGTATGTTATCTAAAATGATGTTAAGTAGTGCTAACGTACTTATTCTAGATGAACCTACAAACCACTTAGACCTTGAGTCTATTACAGCAGTAAACAATGGTCTTATTAGCTTTACAGGAACAGTTTTATTTACTTCTCATGACCATCAGTTTATACAAACTATTGCTAATAGAGTTATAGAATTAACACCAAATGGTATTATGGATAGAGCTATCACTTATGATGAATACTTAGAGAGCGATGAGATTCAAAAACAAGTTCAAGAAATGTATAAGCTATAATAAAAATTTCATTCCCTTAAAACTGCTTATTATAAATTAATAATCATTGTTGACAAGGTCTCAAATCAGATTTATAATACAACTTATAAATATAAACAAATTAATTATAAAAATTCAATGAAAAGGACAGTACTTTCTTATAAGTTTTAAAGCGAGCAGGGGTAGAGTGGAAGCCTTGTAGAACGTAAGAAGCTAATGTGGCGACACAGTAGTATTGTATGATAGGTTTAAAACTTATCTACATAGGAAGAGAACCTTGGAGAAGCTGCCTGAAACAGCATTACTTTAGTAGGGTAAGTCGCAGTTATGCGTTAAAGTTTTGAGTGGACTTAGAAGTCAACAAGAGTGGTACCGCGGATATACCCGTCTCTATTTTAGAGACGGGTTTTTTATTTTTTGTAATGTAAAAAGCTATTTAGATTAATTAAAAATACTAAAAAATGAACAAGTTCATTTTGTTGAGCTGCTGTGTAAGAAGGTTTAGACTAAACAAATTCTATTTATTAAAACAAAGGTATCTTTGCGAAGAAACAGCGTTTGTTACACCAACGCAACTTGTCTAGGCGGAGCAACTGCCACTTAAAGAAGAGGGCAGACTTGAAGTTCCTAAAAGTTTGTTAAATCAAAGCAAATCCAGGGATAACAAAAATAGCTTGTCTATAGGATTATATATTAAATATTGAAGGGAGATTTTAATAATGGATTACAAAAATCATATTGCTTTAAAGTTAAGTGAATATATAGAAATGGATGTAGATAGCATTGAAAGATTAATTGAAATTCCGCCAAGAACGGAGATGGGAGACTTTGCTTTCCCTTGCTTTCAGTTAGCAAAGATAATGAGGAAAGCACCAAATAGCATTGCTATAGAATTAAAAGAAAAGTTCCCAAGAGAAGGTTTTGAAAAAGTGGAAACTTTTGGGCCATATCTGAACTTTTTCGTAGATAAATCAGTGTTCATTGGGGCAACTATTGAAAAGATTTTAAAAGATGGGGATAGCTACGGTAGAACAAATGTAGGTGAAGGGAAAAATGTAATAGTAGAATATTCTTCGCCTAATATTGCTAAACCCTTTCATGTAGGACATTTATTTACCACTGTAATTGGTAATTCTTTATATAAAATATTTAAATTTCAAGGTTATAATGCTATAGGAATAAATCACTTAGGTGATTGGGGAACACAGTTTGGAAAATTAATCTCAGCTTATAAAAGATGGGGTAAGGAAGATGCACTTCAAAAGGAACCTATAACTGAACTTTTAAGAATATATGTTAAGTTTCACGATGAAGCAGAAAATAACCCAGAACTTGAAGATGAAGGCAGAATGTACTTTAAAAAATTAGAGGATGGAGATAAAGAAGCTGTAGAACTTTGGAATAGATTTAGAGAGCTAAGTTTGAAGGAATTTAGTAGCCTCTACAAAACTTTAAATGTTGAATTTGATTCCTATGCAGGGGAAAGTTTTTATAGTGATAAAATGGATGAGGTAGTTAAGGAAATTGAAGATAAGGGGTTACTCGTTGAAAGTAATGGTGCCAAGGTAGTAATGCTGGAGGAATACAACATGCCACCATGTATTATTAAAAAGGCTGATGGAGCAACTATTTATGCTACTCGTGACTTAGCTGCTGCCTTTTATAGAAAGAAAACCTATGATTTCTATAAGAATATATATGTGGTTGGAAAAGATCAAACCTTGCATTTTAAGCAGGTGTTCACTACTATAAAACTAATGGGCCATAAGTGGGCAGAACACTGTAATCATGTTGACTTTGGACTTGTAAGATTTGCTGATAAAAAGTTATCTACAAGAAAGGGCGATGTTATATTACTAGATGATCTACTAAATGAGGCAGTGGCAAAAACTTTAGATACAATTAATGAAAAAAATCCTTCCTTAGAAAATAAGGAAGAGGTTGCAAAAAAAGTAGGTATTGGGGCAATAATTTTTGCTTACTTAAAGAACAACAGAGAAAAGGATATTGTATTTGATTGGAAGGAGATGCTTAGCTTCGAAGGAGAAACAGGTCCTTATGTTCAATACACCTATGCAAGGGGGAAAAGTATCCTAAGAAAAGTAGAGGACAGTAGTGAGGCGGTTAATTATAGCATGCTTTCTTCAAAGGAGGAATTCGAGTTGGTTAAAGAACTTCAGGGCTTCCAGGGGGCTATAGAAGCTGCTGTTGATAAGTTGCAACCAAGCATGGTTACAAGATATGTTATTGAGGTTGCTAAAGCTTTTAATAAATTCTATAATGCTCATAACATTTTAAGTTCTGAAGATAAGGATATTAAAAATGCTAGAATTAATCTAGTAAAAGCAACGCTACAAGTAATTGAAAATGGTTTAAAACTAATTGGTCTTGATGTAGTTGAAAAGATGTAATAAATGAAAGCTAAAAACAATTTCAAATTAAAAGTAAAAGAGATTAAAAGTATAACTTTTAATCTCTTTCATCGTATTTAGGGCATTTAGAATTACAACTTCCACATTCGCATTTCCCTTGAGCTTTTCTTTTTAAGTTTCTATAAAGAATTACTCCAGCAGAAGCTAGAATTATTGCAGTTATAATTATTTCCATAATCAATCACTCCTTTAAAAGAATGAACTAAGTTTAAGCATAAATGAATTATTTTTAATTATTATGCACAAATAACTAGAGAATTATCTGAGCTACATTATAAACTAAGAAAGCAACTATCCATGCTACAATAAACTGATATACTACTGAGAATAATGCAAATTTACCGCCAAACTCTTTTTTCATTGTAGCAATTACAGATACACATGGAGTGTAAAGTAAAGTGAATACTAAAAAAGATAATCCCGTAATAGTGGTAAAGTTAGCAGCAATTTGTGCTACTAAATCTCCAGTGTACAGAACTCCCAAAGTACCAACAACTACTTCTTTTGCCATAAGTCCTGTTAAAAGTGCCACGGAGTTTTCCCAAGAAGCAAAACCAAGTGGAGTAAAAATAGGATTTATGAATCTACCTATAGAAGATAAAAAGCTAGTATTAATATCAGTCATTCCACCCATGTTAAAGTTTGAAAGGAACCAAACTATTACAGAAATAGAGAAAATTAAAGTTCCAGCTTTTTTAAGGAACCCTTTTCCTTTTTCCCAAGTATGGATTAATAGATTTTTTAATTCGGGTAACTTATACTCAGGCAATTCTATTATAAAAGGCTCTTCATCCTTCTTGAATAGAGTATTTTTAAATATAAGAGCAATAATAAATGCAACTGAGATTCCAAGTAGATATAGCCCTAAGATAACTAAAGCTTCGTTAGCAGTAAAAAGAGCTGCTGTGAACAGTCCATATACAGGCAATCTTGCATTGCAGGACATAAATGGAACTATTAAAGAAGTTAATTTTCTATCTTTTTCACTTTCTAAAGTTCTTGCTGCCATGATTCCTGGAACAGAGCAACCAAATCCCATGATAAGAGGAATAAATGCTTTCCCAGATAACCCTAACTTTCTCATTAATTTATCCATTATAAAAGCAGCTCTTGCCATATAACCACTATCCTCAAGGAAAGTTATTCCTAAAAATAAGGCAAGAATTATAGGAAGGAAAACTATAACAGAACCAACTCCACCAATTATTCCATCTATAATTAATGATTGAAACCAAGCACTAGAATTTGCAAGGGGTATTTGTATCCAAGAAACTAAAGTCCCACCTACAAAGCCATCGAGAACCTCTTGAAGAGGACCACCAACCCATTCGAAGGTAAATTTGAAAATTAAAAATAAAAGTCCTAAGAAAATAGGGTATGCAAGAAATTTATTAAGTACTAGTTTATCAATCTTTTCTGTAGTAGTAATAGTATTATCTTTTTTACCTACTATTGAGGTCTTTAATAAGTTCTCTATGTAAGCATAGGTTTCTTTTTCATTCATCTTTAAAAAGTTGTGCTTTTTATTTATAGATAAGTCCAAGCTATTATAATCATTTTTCCCAATAAAGTTTTTTAGAGCTTCTATTCCAGTTCCTTTAGAAGCTGAAATCGGCATAATGGTAACTCCAAGCTCTTTTGAAAGCTTTTGAAAATTAATGTCTATGCCTTTGGCCTTTGCAACGTCTATCATATTAACTATTAGTAGAATAGGTTTATTAAACTGAGTAAGCTGAGAAGTTAAATATAAATTTCTTTCAAGTTTTGAACCATCTACAATATTTACAATTAAATCTACATTACCATCAGTTAAAAATTCTTTTGAAACCTTCTCTTCGTTTGAAAAAGTGTCCATGGCATAAATTCCAGGAAGGTCAACAATTTTTATATCCTTACCAAGGTAACCTTCTTTTTTTTCTACTGTAACTCCAGCCCAGTTTCCTACATATTGGTTAGAACCAGTTAAGGCATTAAAAAGGGTTGTTTTGCCCACATTAGGATTACCTAATAATGCTATTGTCTTCATCCTTAAACGGCCTCCATTATGTGAATATTTTTAGCGTCTTTTTTTCTTATAGCTAAATCTGTACCTCTTAAGTTTATTATTATTGGATCACCAAGAGGGGCTGCTTTCTTTACAAGTATTTCAGTACCTTCTATAAAACCTAAAGCTAAAAGTCTTTTAGCTAATTTTTCATCACAATTTAGATATTTAATATACCCTTTCATACCAGGTTTCAAGTCGAATATGCTCATGAAATTCACTCCTTATTGATAATTATTATCAATATTATTATAAAGCTATTGAGAATAGTTGTCAATAGTACAATATTATTATTTTCAAGAGAGGATATAAATCATTTATCTGCAATATAGTTTTTAATTTAATCCTTTAAAATTATTTTAAATAGATTAATAATAATTCTTAAAAATGGTAATATAATTATTATATATGACTAAGAAAAGCTATAAATAATTTCAGGTGGTTTTGCATAAAATTTTGTAGTTATAGTAATTGTATTTAAATAATTCTATAATTCTTAATAGGTGTAACTGTAAGGGTTTATAAAGGATTTTTAGTGAAGAATTAAACTTGTTCATTTTAAAATCCTAATACAACTGCCATAATTTTATGAGTAATTATAGCTTTTAAATTAATTCCTTATATAGAAAATAGGTGTTAAAATGTGGTATAGTATTATTATGCTTTGCAGTTTGAGGTTTGGGAATTTGTCTATACTATTAATTTGAGTATATTTAGGGTCCTACAAAGTTACTACATCAGAAGTACTCCTATTTATAAAGTAATAACCTGTATTTATGAACTTTCCTTATTGGAACATATATATTTTACTTTCAAAAAAAATTTATCTACATTAAAGAAAGATTTAAGCTAATATATAATTCCTCTTAGTACATTAAGCATAGACATTTAATTTAGAAAAGAGTGATATAGTGATAATTAAAGAAGAAACTATTAAGGTAGAAGCATTTCAGTTAGAAAATAGCTTAGACATCGGAGGGAATAAAGAACTGTTCAAGGATGCTATATTTTTTGATTTGGAACATTATGTATACAAAAAGCCTATTTGTATAGGGGTTTTTGGGGCAGGTTACTATGACTATAACGCAAATGAGCTGAAAATAACTCAGTACATGTTAGAAAATAAATACGAATTAAAAAAAATGTTGACAATGGCTAAAGAATATTTTGAAAAAATGAAAGCTGTTCATAATAAGAAATCTATTGTAACCTTTTCAGGAAATAATGATTTTATTGTAATTAACTATTTACTGAATAAACATAACATTGGATATAAAATTAGTGATAACTTCCAACAAATTGACTTGCAAAAGAAGTATGAGCAGGAAATGGGTACTTCTATTGGCTTAAAAAACTTAGAAAATGTTTTTGGCATAACAAGAGAAAGCGAGCTAATAAGTGGATCTAATCTAGCAAAAACCTTTGGTAAAATCATGAAGGATGATGAGTATTTTTCCAGAATGCCTTTAGAGAAAAAAGAGAAAATTTTGCTATATAACATGCAAGATGTTGTAAGTTTATTCTATATATACGTTAATTGGAAGAACCATGTAGTGAAACCAGTTCAAGTAGAAGAAACCCAACCAGAAACAAATAATATTTCAATTACAAATAATTTTAATTGATTTGAACTAGATTATAAGTCTAGTTCAAATTTTTTTGTCTAATTCTGTGCTTATTTCATAGTTTATATAGGTAATATAATAGAAATTATATTAATAACATATTATTAATATAATAATCATAGAAATTTTTTATTAAAATATGAGGGGGTTATTTCAATGGATTTAAAAGTTTTTACAGAGGAAAGTAACGAGGAAAACAGTGATTTAACTAATGCCTATGAAAAAATGAGAGTATCATCATTAACAGTGGATAATAAAAATGAAAATATAAACTGTAGTGATTTCAATAGAACTGAGTCAATAGCCCCAGTTATAAAAAGTTATGTTCATTTAGTTGAAGAAGGAAATAAAATTAGGGAATATAAACTTAACTTTAAAGGTACAAATGGTAGGGAGTTTAGGGTATACGAGGTTGAGAATTTAGTTATTGGAAGACCTGTTGAATACCTTTACAAAACTACTATTTTTAATATTATAAGAAATAAACTTACAGAGGCCATGGGAAAAGAACTAACCTTTGAAAAAGAAGTTATAATGGAGAATTATATGAATCAACTGAATCAAATATTGAAGAATAGTTGAGGGGTATTATATGAGAGAGTTAACTAAAAAAATTAAAACTGCTTTGAAAGAAGAAAAGTGTGACTTAGTTCTTAAAAATGCTACTTTTCTCAATGTATTTACCCAAAAGTTAGAAACAGGACATATAGGTATTTATAAAGACAGTATTATAGGAATAGGTGATTATGAGGGAGAAGTGGAAATCGATTGTTCTAATAATTACGTGGTGCCAGGTTTTATAGATGCACATGTTCATATAGAGTCCTCTATGGTAATACCTGAAAAATATTCTACTATAGCTTTGAAAAATGGAGTAACAACAGTAATTGCAGATCCTCATGAAATTGCAAATGTTCAAGGAGTTAAAGGAATAGAGTTTATGCTTGAAAACTCTAGGAATACCTTGTTAGATATATTTTATATGTTACCCTCTTGTGTGCCAGCCACACCCTTTGAGGATAATGGATATACTTTAGAGCATAAGGAGTTGAAATCATTTATTAATAACCCAAGAATTTTAGGTCTTGGTGAAGTAATGGATGTATCTGCTGTGTTAAGTAGAAATGAAGAAATGCTAGAAAAAATCCTTTTAGCTAAAGGGAAAAATATAGATGGGCATTGTCCTAATGTAAATGGAATATCATTAAATGGATACCTATGTGCTGGAATAACAACAGACCATGAATGCTCTACAGTAGAGGATGCTTTGGAAAAAGTTAAAAATGGAATGTATGTAATCATAAGAGAAGGGTCCGCAGCTAAGAATCTTACTACTATAATAAAAGCAGTTAACAACGAAAATTATAATAGATTTTTATTCTGTACAGATGATAGGCATTTAGAAGATTTAATGGAGGAAGGTTCTGTAAACAACTGCGTAAGATTGGCAATAAGAGAAGGGGTTGACCCTATTAAGGCTTTTACCATGGCAAGTTTTAATGCAGCTCAATGCTATGGATTAAAGAACTTAGGAGCTATAGCTCCAGGTTACAAGGCAGATTTGGTATTATTAGAAAATTTAAAAAGAGTAAATATAACCAAAGTCATTAAAAATGGGAAAGATATAGATTCAGTAAAATACAAGAAAAGCAGTTCCTTTAAGGTTAAAAACTCCATAGACATGGACTTTGTTTCTGAAGAAAATTTTAATGTTTCATTAGAGGGAAAAAAGATAAACGTGATAAAGTGTAAACCACAATCACTTGAAACTAAAAAAGTAGTAAGAGAAATAAAGAGCAACGATGGAGTAATTTCAGGATTAAAGGGTAAGGATATTTTAAAATTAGGAGTATTTGAAAGACATAAAAAAACAGGGAAATACTCTTTAGGATTTGTAGAAGGCTTAGGACTTAGAAACTGTTCTATAGCACAAAGTATTGCTCATGATTCTCATAATATTATTGTATTAGGTGACAATGATAAAGACATGTCTATTGCAGTGAACTCTTTAATAACAATGGGCGGAGGAATAGCTTTAGTTTCAGAAGAAAAGCTAATTGCCCATTTAAGCTTACCAATAGGGGGAATTATGACTTTTCAAGATCCTAAAATAGTCTCTGAGTCTGTGAAAAGGCTCAATAGAATAGCTAGAAGCTTTGGAATAAAACCCGAATTTGATCCATTTACAACTTTATCATTTTTAGCATTACCAGTAATACCTGAATTAAAGCTTACTGCTAGAGGCTTATTCGATTATAGTAAATTTCAATTTATTGATTTGGAAATTAATTCTTAGAAAATTAAAGATTTTTGTAATAAAAAGAAATCAAGTTGTTATGATTTAATACAACTTGATTTCTTTTTATGTAAAACCAAATAATTACCCAAATAACTAATTATAGAAAAATAATTGGTAAAGTAAAGCAAAACTATTGATTTCTGTTATTTATTTGTTTAATATAGTATATATAGTAAATCATTGTAAATGAGTAGAAGGAAACTATGAAGCATGCTCTTATTTGGGCACTTTGTGCATGTGGAGTTTATAGTGCAACCGGCCTTTATATAAAGGGCCTTTTTTTGTGCAAAAAATTAGAAATATCATAATAAAAGGTAGTCCTATAGAAGTAAAATATTCTAATATATTGCAATTTTATAGGTGTATATAAATTATGAAGGAAGTGATAAAAATATTGGCTTACTTATTAGTTATAGCTTACGGTCTAGTTATTGGAAGTTTTCTAAATGTATGTGTGTATAGAATTCCACTAAATCAGTCTATAGTATATCCACCTTCTAATTGTACTAACTGCAATAGTAAATTAAAGTGGAATGATTTAATACCTATTTTTAGCTATATATTTTTAAAAGGAAAATGTAGGTATTGCGGAAGTAAAATTTCTATGAGATACCCCATACAAGAGTTATTAACAGCAATAATTTTTGTAGCTACATATATTCAATATGGCTTTTCTTTGTATTTTATAAAATTTGTCATATTATTTTGCTTTTTAATTGTAATTTCAAATATTGATATAAAATTTCAAGATGTGTATAGTGTTACTACTATCCCAGGTATAGTTATAGGAACAATTTTCGCCGCTGCAGAAAAATATCTTTATTCATCTAGTTTAGGAAATTACTTGTTAGGTGCTATTCTAGCCGGTGGGATAATTTCTATCGTTGTTTATTCTACAGGAGCAATGGGAAAAGGTGACATAGAAATAGCCCTATTGTGTGGGATGTTTATTGGGTGGAAGTATTCCTTAATAATGATAATATTATCATTTGTTTCCGGCGGCATAATTGGAGTTTTGCTCATTGCATTTAAAATAAAGGGAAGAAAAGATTATATTGCTTTTGGACCATTTTTAGCATTAGGAACACTATTGGTAATCTTTTTTGGTAACAACATTTTGAATTGGTATTTACAAATGTTTTTTTAGTAATTGAGAATTTTTAAGGGATATTTTGAAATGATTTTATTTTTTATTGTTTAATTTAAAAAATCTTAACGAAATGAAAGTATAATGGAAGTTTCTATCTGAAATAAAAACATTATACATAAATAATTGTACTATGCAAGGAGTGCTTAAAATGGCTATAGGAGGAAAATCTGTTAAACGTCTTGGGGATTTGCTAGTGCAAGCTGGAAAAATTAATAACTTTCAATTACAAGAAGCTTTAAAGAAGCAAAAGTTTCTAGGTAAAAAAATAGGTGAAGTTTTAATTACCGAAGGCTTAGTAACTGTAGAGGATATACTTGAGGTATTAGAAAAGCAAATAGGTATAAAAAGAGTAAATTTAGAATTAATGAATATTGATAAAAAAGCTATTAAGTCAGTTCCACAGAACCTTTGCATGAAAAATGATTTAATGCCTTTTGGATTTAATGAAAATAAGATAAAGGTGGCAATGTGGGATCCTTTAAATATATTTGCTATGGATGATATCTATATAGCTTCTGGTTTTGAAGTTGAGTCATACTTAGCAACTAAGGATGAAATAAGGCGAGCAATTGAAAGGCAATATTCTGATGAGCAGGTAGTTAAAGCTGCAGAGGAACTATCCAAGGAAAAACAAGGAGACTTAAAAAACCAACTTAATAATGAGGAGACTTTTGATGATATAAAAAATGCTCCTGTGGTTAAAATGATAGATTATTTAATTAAAAATGCTATAGAGCAAAGAGCAAGTGATATACATATCGAGCCTTATGAGAAATTTGTAAGGATAAGATATAGAATAGATGGACAACTTCATCAGATTTCCAATCTTTCAGTGGATAGTTTAGCACCGCTTGTAACTAGAATTAAAATAATGGCTAATTTGAATATTGCGGAGAAGAGAGTGCCACAGGATGGTAGGATTATTACAAGGTTAACAGATAAAGAGGTGGACCTTAGGGTATCCATTCTTCCAATGATTAATGGGGAAAAGGTAGTTATAAGGGTACTAAATAGAGATGGCTATGAAATAGGAAAAAATAGCTTGGGCATGAGTGAAGAGGAACTTAAAGTCTTAGATAATATGATAACCAATCCCCATGGAATTATCTTAGTCACAGGGCCAACTGGTAGTGGAAAGTCTACAACCTTATATACGATTTTAAATGAGCTAAATGACGAGGACAAAAACATAATTACTATAGAAGATCCTGTAGAGTATATTATGGAAGGTATAAACCAAGTTAATGTCAATACAAAGTCAGGACTCACCTTTGCTAGTGGATTAAGATCTATATTAAGACAAGACCCTGATGCTGTGATGATTGGTGAGATAAGAGATAACGAAACAGCACAAATAGCTGTAAGAGCTGCTATAACAGGACATTTAGTATTAAGTACACTTCATACTAATGATGCGCCTTCTTCTGTGGTTAGACTTGTTGATATGGGAATTGAACCCTATCTCGTGGCAACCTCTATCAGTGGGGTTATAGCACAAAGATTAGTTAAAAAAATATGTAGTAAATGCAAAAAGGAATATAAAGCTTCTGTTCATGAAAAAAGAATATTAGCAATAGACCCTGATGAGGAAGTTATATTGCACAAAGGAGAAGGGTGCGCTTACTGCAACAATACTGGGTATGTTGGAAGAACAGGGGTTTATGAGATGATGGAAATTACAAGGGAGCATAAAGAAGCTATATTAAGTGATAAAAGCTCTGATGAACTTAGAGATATATCTGTTGAAAATGGAATGAAAACTCTAGGAATAGCTTGCAAAAGATTAGTACTTCAAGGGATTACCACTGTGGATGAGTTAGCTAAAATTGCTTTTCTTAATGAATAATTTATTTCAACATATTCATCTAGGCCCAAGGTCCATAAAGATAAAAATATATCAATATAAGAATATAAGAGTATAAGAATATGCAATTTCAATATCAGTGATATTAAAAGGAATAGAATAGTGATTATTTAGATTTAATAGGGGTGAGGAGTTAGTGCCAAACTATAAATATAGAGCTATGAACGAAAAGGGAGAAAAGATAGAAGGAGTCTTTACGGCTGAATCTAGGGAAGAAGTTAAGGAAATGATTCAAGCAAATAACTATTTTCCTCTCATGATTGAGGAACCACAACAGGGAGTGAAACTTGACCTCTCAGGCTTAGCAAAAGTAAAAACCAAGGATATTTCTGTATTTTGCAGGCAATTTCATACTATGTTAGATGCTGGAAGTCCAATTAATAGTGCACTTCATATACTATCAACTCAGCATCCTAATAAGAAATTGAGAGAGGCCTTATCTATTGTTGAGGATGAAGTAAGAAAAGGCTCCACTCTTGCAGAAGCAATGACAAAGCCAAAGGATGTGTTTCCTAGTCTTTTAATTAGTATGATTGAAACAGGTGAGGTTAGCGGTACCTTAGATTCCGTAATGCTCAGAATGTCAAAGCATTATGAAAAAGAAAATAGAATAAACAACAAAATTAAAGGAGCAATGATATATCCTTTAGTTTTAGCAACAGTGGCTATTGGAGTTATTGTATTTATATTAGCCTTTGTTATGCCAATGTTTGTGGACATGTTCACCCAAGGAGGAGTTGAGCTTCCTACTTCCACTAAAATATTACTTGGTATAAGCTCAGGTATACAAAGTTATGGATGGTTAATGCTTCTTGCAACCATTTCTGTGGTTATAGTTTTAAGGCGGTATTTTAAAAGTGAAAAAGGACAGGAACTTTCAAGTAAGCTAAAATTAACTATTCCAGTAATAAAAAAGCTTAATCAAAAGATTATCGTATCTAGATTTACAAGGACACTATCTACAGTTTTAGCATCAGGTATACCACTGGTTCAAGGACTTCAGGTAGTAAATGGGGTTATTGGAAACAAAGTTGCAGAAAAAGCCTTGGATGAAATAAAGGATAAGGTAATTAAAGGGGAAGGCCTTGCAGAACCCATAAAAGAGTGTGGAATATTCCCAATGATGCTATCTTCCATGATAAAAATTGGAGAAGAATCAGGATCATTGGATGATATTTTAAATAAAACTGCAGACTTCTACGATGAAGAGCTGGAAAATGAAATTCAAACAGCCACATCACTACTAGAGCCTCTAATGATAGCAGTAATGGGAATAATATTAGGCTTTATCATAGTATCAATTATTACTCCAATCTTTGGAATGTATAATACTATCTAGTAGATAATGGACAAGCATACCTTTTAAAATGAAAAATAAAAATTGGTATTTGGGCCAAAAGGTCTTAATATATATTTAAATTAAAATGGGAGGTTTTCAAATGAAAGAAATATCAAACAAAAAAAGAAAAAAGAAAGGCTTTACACTAATTGAACTTATTATTGTAATAGCAATTATAGCAATCATAGGTGCTATAGCATTACCTAACTTCACAAAGATAAGAACAGAGTCTAAGGTTAAGGCTGAGAAGCAAAGTGTCCAAAATATTGAAAGAATTACAGAGACACTACTTATAGACCAAAAGCTATTACCAGGTGATGTAGTAAATATAGCATTTACTGGTACGAATGGTGCTGCTGTAGCAACGAAAACCGCAGCTACAACATCAGGTTCTGCAACTGATACCGAGTTAACAGAATACTTTAAGGGTGTAAATAAGCCACAAGAGGATGGTAAAACTGGTTACAAAATTAGCATTGATTCAACCAGTAAGGATGTTCAAGTTACTACAACTCCTGCTACTACAACTCCTTAATGTAATAAAGTGTAAAGCTATTCCTAGCTTTACACTTTATCCATAGTAAATTAAACAATAAAGTGTAGAGTTCACTTATCAAATATAATTTAAGCTTATAAGCTTAGTTATTAATTCCCTTGATATTGATTTTTGAACTGTGCACTTTATAATATACAAAAGAAAAAATAACAAATTTAAATACATTAAAAATTAAAAATAGTATGAGAAAAGATGGTTACATTTAATAAAGGGGTGTTATATTTGGCTATTACTATTCCAAAGCTTAGCAATTTAAAAGAGCTACTTAATATGGATATTAAAACCTTAGGAAAAAATAAAACAAGCAATAAAAAAACCACTGGTTATTTCTCTATGAAAAATTCACCAAAGAAACTTGTGTCTTTTGATATAGGTAGCCACAGCATTAAAGTTGTGGCAGGGGAAAGAGTAAAAGATAAGCTAATTGTAAACAAGGCTTTTTCTGTTCCAATTTCAGAGGGAGTTATGGCAGATGGAAAGATTTTGAATCCTTTAGAAATCACTAGATTATTAAAAGAAAACCTTGCTTTAAACAATATTAAAATCAGTGATGCTGTATGCACTACCAATAGCACTTCTATTATAAATAGGGATATAGTTGTACCAAAGGGTGAGGAAAGTGAAATGGATGCAATCATAAACTTTTCTATACAACAATACCTTCATATCAATATGAGTGACTATACAATTCAATATGATATTTTAGGACAGGTTGAAAGTGAAGGTGTGGAAAAATATAAAGCACTAGTAATTACTTATCCTAATATCATGTCTAAGGAATATTTTAATCTTATTAAGGAATGTAATTTAGAACCCTATGCTTTAGATGTTGCGTTTAACTCTATAAAGAAGCTATATAATAATACCCAGTATTTAAATGACAACTTTTTAGATAAAGAGGGAACCATAGCTTTTGTGGACATGGGCTGTAACACCATTAATGTACACATTTATAAAAGTGGAAACCTTGAATTCACTAGAGTTATTAAAACAGGTGGTAGTGACCTGGATGGAAGCATTTCTAGAAAATATGGCATCAACTTCAAAGAAGCTGAAGAAAGAAAATTTAAATACAGTTATTTAGAAGGCTATGGTGAATCAGAAGAGGTTCATGAGTTTAATGAATTTTTAAAGGAAGAACTTCAACAATGGGTAGTAGAAATCCAAAGAATAGTTCAATTTTATAAAAATAAAAGTGTTGGTAATAAAATTGATAACATGTACATTTTTGGTGGATCTTCTAAAATTAAGGGTATAGATGGATTTTTAAGAAACCAACTATCTATACCTGTGGAAACTATAAATACTATTGAAAATATAGTGGCACAAGATGGCAAGGTATTTGAGGATATAAATATATACTTAAATGCTTTAGGCGCCCTAATAAGACTTTAGGTGGTGAAATTAGATGAGAGATTTTAACTTCTTTTTACCCTATTTACATGACAAAAAAGAAAGAAAAAACAAGAAAGCATATATTGCTGCCACCTTAATTGTAGTAGCTATAATTGTATTAGGAACGTTTATTTATAATTCCTTTTATATATTTACTTTGAAAGGTGACATAAAAGATTTAAAAAATACTTATGAAGCTGCAGATAATCAACAGCAGTTAGCAAAAGCAGAAGGACTTATCAAAACTTATAATATTCTTAATGATTATAACAAAGAGTTGGAAGATATATTTGCTGGGGTGTTAGATAGAAAGGTTGTTAGCAGCCAAGTTCTATTTGATATATCAAACTCCATACCCAAGGAGGTTTCCTTTAAAAATATGTCACTTGATGGTAGTGTTCTTAGTATTCAGGGAATATCCAGTAGTAGAGTTGCAGTAGCAGAACTAGGACATAACCTAAAAGTTCTTTCTTACTTCGGAGAAGTTCACATTGGAAACATAAATTTAGTCAGTAATGAGGGCGCTGAACAGTATAGTTTTTCAATAAAATGTACATTAAAGGGTGTGAATAATGATGAAGCTAAGTAAGAGAGAAAAAGTGTTAATTGCTACATTGGGAGTTTTATTATTTCTTGGAGCATACTACAAATTTATTTTTATTCCACAAAAGGATAGAATAGAGGCATTAAAAATAGATAAGGCTGCCTATGAGGAGAAAGTCAATAAGTTAAATACTTTAGTTGCAACCATACCACAAAAAGAATCAGATATCAAAGTTGTAACTACTAAGATTAAAGATAAAAGTACTAAATTATATCCAGACATAGTTCAAGAAAACATCATTAGAGAATTAGATAAATTAATTATTGACTCGGGAATTCACGGAAGTATAGGTTTTTCAGAAGTAGCTGTAGCCCCTATAGAAAATTTTAAAAGAGAAGAGTCAAAATCTAAGGACAGTAAATTACAAGATTTAAAAGAACAATATGCCAATCCAAGCTCAGAGTCTTCAGCAAAAGAGAAGGTTTCAGAAGACAACAGTAAACCTAAAACTGAAGATAAGGCGGAATCTTCAAAACAGGAAACCAAAGGTGAAAATAATTCAGTAGCTTCTGAGACTGAGAACAGTTCTAAAGCACAACAATTAAAGGTAACTTTAAACTTTAATGGAGCATATAGTAATGTTGTTGATTTTGTAGAAAGATTAGAGAATTATACCAAGCATATAGCTATGGTATCACTAAATATCTCTCAAAGTAGTGATACTGAAATTACGGGTACTTGCGTTTTGGAATTTTATGCAGTACCTAAGATTACTGATGATGATAAAGATTACTTCAACTGGGACCTACGAAATCCTTATGGGAAAGAAAATATATTTGATGGCTCTATGAGCATTAATCCTCCTAAGACTGTGGAGGACATAACTAATGCTGGTAAACCAAAATTTGACTTTGTAATGTCGGTAAAACCACAAAGCTCAGATATTCCTACAATAATTTTAGGAAGAGCTAATGATGCAGACAGAAAATCCTATGTGTATGCAGATAGTAACAAAGTAGAAAATATTGAAATAATTTTAGAAAAAGAAAAAGATAAGTATTATTACAGATATAAAACTTCTAGGGATAGCTATCCACTAAATTTCCAGAGTGAAAAAGTGGAGTTTGATCCGGGCTCATCTGAAGTATATTTCAATATTCTATCTTCTCTAAGGCTTTCTGCTGATGACAAATCCGGTGCAAATATTAAGTTAACTAATAAGTCGGACAAGAAAATTGTTGTCATTGTAGAGGGGGAAGACACTACAACACCTAGAATTAAAATAGAGGGTGAAGGTGGAAATATTGAAGTAAAACAGACACCCTAAGGAGGGGAAGTAGTTGAAGTTTTTTAGAGTTTATAAAAAGAAGGCTCTAACTTTAATTGAAGTTGTAATAAGCTTAGCAATATTATTTATTATAATGATACCCGTATCTACCATGACAATTCAAACAATTAAAATGAATAAACAGGCTGAAGATAAACAACAAGCAACCATAATTGCTCAAAAGCTCATGGAGGAAGTTAAATCCTTGACTAAGTATACTAATAGGATGCTAGAAGATGGAGTAAATATCCAAGAAGATGAAAATTCATCCTTAGATTATAAAATTACTGGGGAAATAGAAGGGTTTAGAGTTGAAGGAACTATAAAGCCTTCTGTAGATTACAAAAGCAAAAATATTGATGAGACTTCAAAAGTAGAAGTTGACGGAACGGTAAAAATTAAAAAAGAAGGATTTAATAACATCATATATGTGGATGAAATTTTTGCAATTGGAAACCCTAGTGAATTTTATATTAATAAAAAAGATACAGGTACTGAATTGATTTTTAAAAATAGTACCAGTACAGTTAATAAAACAATACCAAGTACAAAATCAGTAGTAGAGATAATTGCTGAAAAAGACACATCAAACCAGTACAATATTAGAGTTTCTAATGTTACTAATGAAACTTTAAAAGTATATTGCTACAAATACAACAATTCAACTGTAGAGTTCAATGTGATTAATGAAAAGGGTAAGGTTGTATATTATGATAATCTTATAAAACAAGAACCTTCCATTGAAGGAAGCACTCTAAATAGAGTGTATGACATTTATATTAAGGTTGCTAAAGGGGATTCCTTCTATGAGATAAAATCCAACAAAGCTATGGGGAGATAAGGGGGGATTGTATGAGAGCAAAGAAAAAGGGATCCGCACTACTAACTGTAATCTTGGTTTTCGGTATATTGATTACTGTAGGTTCTGCAGTGATGACTGTAGCTTTATCTGACGTGAAGTTGAGAGTAACTGAAAGTAAGAGAGTTCAAAATTTATATGGGTCGGAATCCGGGTTAGAAGAAACTTATGGGGTAATGTCAAAATATGTAGACGAGTCCATTGAGGCAGGCAATAATAAGGTAAAAATTTATTTAGAAACATTAAATGGTGATAATGGCATACTCGCTGCGGAAAGACAAAAAGTTATTAATGACGGAAAGTATACTTCAGATTATATAAATCAAGATGGAACAGTGAAGACGCAACATATTAAAGCTGAAATTAACTCCAATTTTAAAGAAGGCTATAAAGAAACTTTTAAAAATAAAATTAAATATATTTTAGATAATAAAGAAGGATATATTTTAGGAACTAAAGAGTCATCTCCTAGAGTAAATATTGTTAACTTAGGATTAAACATAGATTTTACTAAATTAAGTCCTAATATAACTGATCCTGAGGAATTGAGATTAACTTTAAGTTCGGTTTATGAAAAAATAGGTCAAGATGGATTTAAAAATTTAAGACAAGTTGAAAGCACTTTTAAAATTGCTATTCCAGAATATGATGCTCCATACTCTTTAGAAACAGAAAAGATATTATTAGCAGATAATATTATAAGAGGAAAGACCCTTGTGACAAATTCAAATTTACAGTTAAATAATAGTGCCAATTTAAATATGCAAGGAGAAGTTTTTGTACTGGGAAGTGGAAATGACTCAAATGCTTCTTCAGGAATTTTGATTAATGGACAAAATAGCATTTTAAATATGAAAAATGCAAGTATAATCTCCAAAGGAGACACGAAAATACTAGGTGCTGCTTCAAAGATTATAGGAGACGAAAATAGTACCTTATTTACAGGGAATTTGTCTATAGAAAAAAGTGCGCAAAGTTCTAATATGGATATCAAAGGTTCTGTGTATGCAAATAATGATTTAGTATTAAATGGGGAAAAGTCAACTGTAAACATAGCTAATGGATTTTACGGAGTTAATGATATTAGAAAAATTGGCATTGGAGACAAGAAAAAAAATTCAAGTAGTATAATCGTAAATGCTAAAGATATAGGCGAAACAGGAGGTTCTTCCATATCCATAGGAAATGACCTAGTTCTCTTAGGTACCGCATATATTGATACAAAGCCGGAAAGTTATCAAACCGGAGAATCGGTTGGAGTTAAAGGAAATTATAAAGCTTATACTTCAGCACTTGATAATGGAGGGAATTATAGTAAAGGAAATATAGTTTTTGACTACTTATCACCTCTTCAGTTAGCAAATAGGTTTAAGGATGGTAAAGAACTCACACTACAGGATAAAAATAACTATTTCATGACCTATTATGATAACAAAAAAGATACGCTAAAGTTAAATGGTATTAACTTACCCAGAAACATCTATACCTTAGGAGTAGCAATAAATAATGGTAGTGCTATAAGTGGTAATTATACTATTGATAATGATACTATTAAAAATAGTATAAAAAATTATGGAGCTAAAACCTCTGAGATTACCAGTGTTGATCAATATATCAATTTTTCTGCCATTAATTCAGCAATAAGTAAAGTATCAGAGGTTGAAGGAATGAAGGAAATTATATACCTATCAAAAGATAATATAGATTTGACTATATCTAATGGTAGTGGAACTGATACCAATAATAAGATATTTTTAAATGGTAAAAAGGCAAAAGGTATAATTATAAACTCAGGAAATGTGTTTATAGATGGAAATGTAAACTTTGAAGGCACTATTATTTCAAAGGGGACAATTACAGTTAAGGATAACTCTAATGCTACATTAAACAGTAATAAAAAAATTGTGGATTACTTAGTAGCAAAAAATTATGGTGAATTCACTGATGTTTTCAAAAATGACACTATAAATGCATCCAATAGTATTGAAATTGATGCAACTGCGATTATAGAAAGTGCACTTCAATCTATACCAAAAGATAATCTTATTAAAACAAGTAACTGGAGAATAGTGAAATAAAGAAGGGAAGAATCACATGAAAAAAAAGAAAGCTCTTACATTAATAGAGGTATTAATAGCTCTTTCTATTTTTGCAATAGTCATGGGGATAATCTTCCCTTTTTTCACCTCATCTGTTAAAGGTTTCAATACCACAACCATAAGATCTGAACTACAAAATGATGGTGAAAATGTAATAAAAAATATATCTAAGACGGCTATGGAAGCTAAGAAATTGAATTTAATTGATAATGTTAATATAGAAAATAGCTCTGCTACCTACAAAATAGATGGTACTAATGTAAAATCAATAGAATTTTTATCAGGAAGTGATTCGAAAAACGTCTTTGAATTAGATAAAGGAGAATTTTATAAGGTTTTATCTCCAGGAAATAGAATTTCCTTAGGGAAAAATGTAGAGTATATTGACATATCTCCATTAGATGGGCTTACCTATGAAAAAAGTCAGGGAATAAAAGTGAAATTAGTTATGGTAAAAAACAGTGTAAATTATGAAATAAGTAATACATTGTACTTTAGAAATAAAAGATAGAAGGGGGGAGAATTTGTGAAAAAGTATATTTTAAGAAATAAACTATTTTTAAAAATGATAGTTGCTTTTGTTCTTATTGGAATTTTAGGTATTGCTTATAATGTTAAAGCAACAGTGATCAAACCGGAATTAAATATTGATGCAAGTACAAGTAAATCTTCAATTTATGTAAATGAAGAATTTGAGGTAACTTATAAAGTAAATCCACAACCACTAGCTTTGCAAGATATTAATCAAGCAACGGACAAAGAAATTATCCTGATTGTAGACACATCAGGAAGTATGGGAGATCGTATAACCCAAACTCAAACCCAAACAAAAATTGGAGCATTAAAAAATGCTGCTGTTCAGTTTATTGATAAGTTTAAAGCTGAAGACCATGTGAAAATAGGGGTAGTATCTTATAGTGATAATGCAATACAAAGTAAAGAATTAGTTGATGCAGATATTTCATCTAATCAATCTAGTTTAATATCAGTTATTAATAATCTTAAAGCTGAAGGCGCTACTAATATTGGTGATGGTATTAGGGTTGCGTATAAAATGTTTTCATCAAATTCTGCTTCTAAGAAGTATGTTATTTTAATGTCTGATGGTAAGCCAACATCATTAACTTATAGTGGTTTCGCTGGAGGTTACATTATTGGAAAAAATGGAAAGTATACGTATGATTATGAATCTTCAACAGAAAGTGGAAAAAATTATAGATTACCTGATAGTTTAAGGGAAGGGGATCGAAGTTGGAAATATTATGGCATAAATGATACCTCTTACTTTCGATATGGAACCTATGGAGATGAGGATCCTAGAGGGTATTGTTTAAAATATAGTACATTAATGGCATCAGAGTTACTCAAAGCTAAAATACAAAATTATGTTGTAAATTTTAGTGGAACTAGTAATAGTATTGCTCTTAATGCAATCTCCAGCGCTGGTGGAGGAACTTATTATGATGCGGCTACTGAGTCAGATATTATAGAACTATATTCTAGTATAGCTGACAAAATTAAAGAAACTTATAATGTTGATGGAGTTAAGTTAAATTTTACATTGCCTGCCGGACTACAATATTTTATGAACGAGTCAGATGGAGTGATAGACGGGAATAAATATACTAAATCTATACCGAGCATTGAATATAAATTAGATTCAAATACTAATGAATATAAGGCTAACCCTATAAATATACCTTTAAAATTTAAAGGTATTACACCTGGCAACTATAATTTATCTGGTGAGGGGTGGAAAATATCTTATAAGGACATTAGTGGGAATATTATCAATAAACTTTTGCCACAAACTACAATTAATATTAGTAAATATAATGTGGGTTTTGATTTATTAAGAAAATCTATACCTGAAAATACTAGTGGAAAATTTAATATAAACAACGAATTTCAAATTGAGTATACAATTAAACCAAAGCCTATAGCTGTGCAAACAACACCAAAGCAAAAGGAAATTATGTTGGTAGTAGACAAGTCAGGTAGCATGGAATGGTCTGCAAATAAGGATGAATTACCTGCTTCCGGTGAAAAATCAAGGCTAAAGTTAACCCAGGAGGCATTAAACAAGTTTGTAGAAAAGTTTAAAGATACTAACAATGTAAAAATTGGTTTGGTAACCTATGATAGCAGTGGAGAAGTATATACCAATAATAATAGCAATTTATTTGAGTATAACAACATGCAGGGTATAAAAAATAAAATTAATGGACTGAGTGCACAAGGTGGAACAAACTTAGGAGATGGACTACGAAGAGCGGCTTGGGCATTATCGTCAAATACTAACTCACAAAAATATATAATTTTAATGACAGATGGTGAACCTACATTTTATTCTTACTATTATTCAAATTTTTCACAAAAATATTATTCAGAACTCGATAATAATAATGTGTATTATAACAATGATAATGATTTTGCAAGGGGATTAGCATATAGTAAGCTAATTGCTAGTAAGCTTAGGGAAAATGAAAACTTAGGCCTTAAAACATTTGCCATAGGTTTTGCAAATGATCCTAATGGGCTCAAAGTTCAGAAGCTCAAAGACATTTCATCTTTAGCAGGTGGAGAATTTTATGACGCAACAGTTAATGCTAATGCAATTGAAGAAGTGTATTTAAGAATTGCTGATCAAATTAAAACAGATTTAGCAATAGAAAATGTTAAATTTACTCAACAACTACCAGAGGGGCTTGTTTTATCAGAAACTGGTGGTACTTCTATAACTAAGGATTTAAAAGTAAACTATACCTACAATAGCACTACAAAGCAATATGAGTCTGAACCTATAAGTTTTACTGTAAAAGTTAAGGGTACCAAGGTAGGGAATTATGAACTTAAGGATGATGCAAAGTTATCATATAAAGATTTAGATGGAACTACTAGTGAGAAGTGTTTTGACCCGCTTAATATTTCTATATTAGACACCTTTATAATAAAACAAGGTTTATTCCAACCTAACGGCAATAACACTAATATTATTCATGTGGGAGAAAAGAATATCAAATATATTAGCAACCTAAGTCTAGATATAACTCCTAACTCGGAATATCAACTTGCAACATTTGTAAGAACTAATGGACAAGAAACACCAATAAACATTAAGCTAAATTCAAGTAATAATACTGAAGTTACTAAAATGAAAATTATATCTGTTAATGTTTTTTCAGTTAATTCAGATGGATCACTTACAAAGTTAACATCAATAGCTCCTATTATAGAAAATGATAGCAGTGCTTCTCCCAATATTAAGGTAACTTTAAATAGTGAGAACACTAGTGGGGATAAATACTATATAATTAATTATAATTATGTAGTAAATGAAGCTAAGGAAGATACTAATAGTATGATTATAAATAGGTCAAATATTATTGGAACTGATAAGTTCAATGATTTTAATACAAAAATAACTGCAATGCCTGATGTATTTTGATTTTTAGTTTTATAAGGATTATATCTAATGATTTAAAATGAAAAATATGGATATTATAATAGTTAAGTAAAATTTATTTATTACTTAACTATTATAAGTTGTAGCAGTATTTCTACATTACTAGATAAATTAAAAGCGACTTATATGAAAGAGAATGTAAAAGTGGGTTTATTGTTAGTGCAGTCTCTTTATTGCATTCTATATATTAATTTAGGTGGGTTAAAAATGAATAGAAAGCAGTTCATAAGAAAAAAGAAAGGATTTACCCTCATAGAACTAATCATAGTCATAGCTATAATAAGCATAATTGCATCTATAGCTGTTCCAAACTATATGTCGTATAAAGAAGATGCAAAGGTAAAGGCAGATCAAGTAACTGCTCAAAACATAGCAATAGCAGTAAAAGTTGAGTTAAGCAAAGGTGTAACCTCAGAGAATATTAGGAACAACGGATACAAGAAAATTGCAGATGAATATTTTAATGGAGTAATGCCGAAGACTCAACTAACAGAAGGTAACTTTATTATCAATGTAATAGATAATAATAATATTACTGTAAGTACAACTAAGTACAGGTTATATCCACAGTTTGAAAAAATTAATTAAGGGATAGAGTTACTATTAACTCTATCCCTTAGTTTATAATTTTAATATTTAAAATCTGTAAACAGGATATATAAATCCTATAATGTTCCTAAAGACACTATGAGTAAAACAATGGAGATTAATTTTACAGACTCATTATTAAGTTGTTAATCTCAATTATTACTATTATTTTGTAAGCTTTTCTATTCCAACTTTTATTCTCTTTATTGTTTCTTCCTTACCAAGAATTTCTGCTATTTCAAAAGCTCCACCTGGTGTTGCAGCTTTTCCAGAGATAGCAGTTCTAATTGGCCAAAGCATTTGACCATTTTTAATTCCTAAAGTTACAACAAGCTTCATCATCTCATCATGTAGAACTTCTGCTTTCCAATAACTAATTGTTTCTAGTATTGGTAGAGCAGCTTTTAAGCTCTCTAAAGAATTTTCCTCAGTTGTTTTCATTTTTTTATGAAGGTAAAGCTCAGTGCTGTACTCTGGAAGTTCATCTATAAAGTCTATTCTTTCTGGAATATCTGTTAAAACCTCAGCTCTGCTTTGAACTAAGTTACTAATTTTTAATAAATCAATATTTGGATTCTTAACTACAGTTTTAATATAAGGCTCAGCCATTTTAAAGAAAGCTTCTGGTGTTTGCTTTTTAATATATTCACTGTTCATCCATTTTAGTTTTTGCATATCAAACACTGCTGGAGATTTATTAATTTTTCTGTAATCGAAGATTTTCACAAGCTCTTCTAAAGAAAATATTTCTTCATTAGTTCCAGGGTTCCAGCCTAATAGGGACACGAAGTTTACAATAGTATCTATTAGGTAGCCTTGTTCAAATAAATCCTCGAAGGAAGAGTGTCCGCTTCTTTTGCTCAATTTTTGATGTTCTTCATTAGTAATTAGTGGACAATGAACATATACAGGTACTTCCCATCCAAAAGCATCATATAATCTGTTGTATTTTGGAGATGAAGATAAATATTCATTTCCTCTAACTACGTGAGTAATACCCATTAAATGGTCATCTACCACATTTGCAAAGTTGTAAGTTGGAAGCCCATCAGATTTAATTAGAACCATATCGTCTAGTTCATTATTTGGTACAGAAATTGTTCCATAAATTTCATCTTCAAAAGTAGTGAAGCCCTCAGTAGGATTGTTTTGTCTTATCACATAGGGAAGTCCTGCTGCAAGGTTTTTCTCTACTTCTTCTGAAGAAAGGTGGGAGCAATGTTTATCATATTTAAAAGTTCCACCTTTTTCTTCAATTTCACTTCTTAGGCCATCAAGTCTTTCCTTGTCACAGAAGCAGTAGTAAGCTTCACCTTTAGAAACTAACTCCTTAGCATATTCCAAATAAAGTCCTTTTCTTTCACTTTGAATATAAGGACCTACTGGACCACCAACATCTGGACCTTCATCGTGATGTAATCCTGTAAGTTTTAAAGTGTTATATATAATGTCTATTGCACCTTCAACAAATCTTTCTTGATCCGTATCTTCAATTCTTAAGATGAAATCTCCACCTTCATGCTTAGCAATTAGGTAAGCATAAAGCGCAGTTCTAAGATTTCCTACATGCATTTTACCCGTTGGGCTTGGCGCATATCTAGTTCTAACTTTATTCATTTTGTTCACTCCTGTAAATTTCTATTTATTTCTCTCATTTAAATAAACATATTTTGGAAGTCCATTTTCATACTTAATTTTTGGTTCTCCCATTATTAGAGGTAGTGTATATTCATAAGCCTCTTTAGTTACATTATTACCTTCTGAATTTATCCACTCTTTAGGGAAGTATTTTATTGAGTTAGCAACCTTTGAAGTATGAACAGCAAATGGTTCAGATTTATAAGGATTATTTTGAACTCTTCTGATTCCAATCATGTTTCCGCTTTCACCATCTTTAGAGTACTCTAAAGCAAAGGCACCACTTTCATAAGCTTCATCAATATCAGTTTGTGAAGCAAAATGCATTGCACAACGTTGAAGAGTTGAAAGTTCAACAGCTCTTACTTTTTTGCAAACTCCATTTTCAATGATTAAATTTTTTAAGTAGCCACATACACCACCAAGTTGTGCATGACCGAATTTATCATATCCAGCAGTAGATTGCATTTCTCCTAGGAATATACCTTCTGCAGTTCTAATTCCTTCAGAAACCACAATAACTAATCTGTTTTTATTTTTTAATTTGTTTTCTACATCTTTAAGGAACTGGTTAGTATTAAATGGTATTTCAGGTAAGTAGATTAAATCTACTACAGGTTCTCCATTTAAAGTGGCAATACAAGAGCTTGCAGCAAGCCAACCTGTATCTCTTCCCATAGCTTCTAAAATGAATATGTTCTTAGTTTCATAAACACTAGCATCCAAGCTATTTTCTAGAGCTATAGTTGCAATAAACTTAGCTGCACTACCAAAGCCCGGAGTGTGATCCATTACAGGTAAATCATTGTCTATTGTTTTAGGAACACCTATAAATTTTATATCTATGTTATGTTCTTTAGCATAGTTGCTTAACTTATGAACTGTATCCATGGAGTCATTTCCACCTATGTAAAAGAAGGTTTTTATTTGGTTTTTCTCTAATATTTCAAATAATTTTATGTATTCTTCTTTGCTTTCAGCATAGGATTTAAGTTTATATCTGCAAGAACCTAATCCTGAAGAAGGAGTATATTTAAGGCCGTGTACTGAATCTTTGTCTATTTCACAAAGGTTAATAATGTTTTCCTTTAAAATTCCTTCTATACCGTTTAATCCAGCAAAAACTTTGTCATAATATTTAACTTCTTCATTTTTTTCAAATATTCCTATAGCACTAGCATTAATAACAGAAGTAGGACCTCCTGATTGAGCTACTATACAATTTCTCATGTTGTTGTACTCCCTTCAAATTTCATTACTTTTTCCATTATAATATAAATCCTTGCTTGTAACAATTGTAACTATAAATATTATTATCCTAAATAGGTAAAAAATATATGGTATAATAATAATTTAAGGACTATAATATTTTCTTAGATAATTTTATAATCTTTTCTAAGCATAGAGCTTTAAGGTTAAATATTAATTAATTTTAGAAGATAACTAACTTTAAGTATTAGTATCTATATATTAAGCTTAACACAAAGGAATTTAAAATATCCTTTAATTTATAGAATGTAATAAAGATAGTGCATAAATATATCTAACTCTATTTTGCATTTTCTTTAATATAAGTTGCTTAAAATTATCTTATAATGTAGAAATAATATTGCAACTTGCATACTTTCCTAAATGAAGCTAAATTAATATTAGAAATGGAAAAAATCAAATTATAATATTTGTTTTAAAAAGTGTTTTTTATAAAGTTAGGTAACTTTGTCACTATAGGGCTAAACCTAACTATAAATTTAAGTTGATAAAGAAGCAAAATATTATTATTCTTATCTATAAAATAAGTAAACAATAGGAGGAAAATATGAGTATGACTTTATATCCTGTAGAAAGAGAAAATAAGTATGGCTATGTAACCATAAATGGAGAGGTGGTAATTCCATTTAAATTCGATTTCGCCGATGAATTTGAAAATAATATGGCTTTTGTAGAAGTTGATGGTCTATGTGGTTTTATTGGAGAGGATGGAGAATATTTAATTAAGCCGAAGTATGATGATATTAATTATTTTAATGAAGGTATGGCTGTAGTAGAAATTAACCATAGATATGGATATATAAACCCTAAAGGTGAAGAATTAATTAGTATAAAATATGAGGATGCAAAGGGATTTACTAAGGGTTTAGCTGCTGTAAAGCTTTTAGGTAAATATGGCTATATAAATTACAACGGAGAAATGGTAATTAAACCTGTATTTGATGAAGCTAATGAATTTAACGAAAATGAATTAGCTCTTGTAAAGAAAGGCGAAAAGTATGGGTATATTGACTCAGAGGGAAAGCTTTCTATAGATTTAATTTATGATTTTGCAAATGATTTTATTGATGGATTAGCTGCAGTAGCAATAGGAGAAGAGTATTTCTTTATAGATTCAAAAGGAAATAAAGTTATTCAGGGAGATTTCGATTTTATAGGAAACTTTAATGAAGGGTTTGCACCTGTTTCAGTGGAGGATACTTGGGGTTTTGTAGACTTACAAGGGAATATGGTTATAGAGCCAAAATATCACTGGACAGATAGTTTTAGCAATGGATATGCAGTGATTTCTATGGATGATAAATATGGGTTCATCGATAAAAATGGTAACATAATTATTGAGCCTAAATACGATAATGTATTTGATTTTAGTGAAGATCTATTTGCAGTTGAGGTAAATGGACTTTGGGGTTATGTAGATATTAATGACAATAGTATAATTAATCCTAAGTTTGAAGAAGCTGAGAATTTTATAAATGGGGTAGCAAAGGTTAAATATAGAGGAAAAGAAACATATATTAAGAAGGATGGGTGTTTTATTCTAAATTCTTAGTTGTTGATTTGCACTATTTAAAGAAGAATTCTTATTTACTATATAAGAGAAAAAATCTTTATAAAAAATGATTTAATTAAATGGGGGGATAGATATGAGAGTTATTGACTTACATTGTGATACCGTAATGAAGCTAATGGAAGGGAAGGAAAAAGTAAATTTAAGAAGAAATGACTTTTCTGTAGACTTGGAAAGACTTCAAAAGTCTAATTCAATGGCACAATTTTTTGCACTTTTTATTGAAAAAGAATATGTGGAAAATCCTTTTGAATTCTGCATGGATATGGCAGATAGAATTCATGAAGAAATTAAAAGTAATAGTGAAATTATTAAACTTGCAACTAACTATGAAGATTTAGTTAGAAACAATGAAGAAGGAAAAATTTCTGCTTTTTTAACTATTGAAGAAGGTGGAGCCCTTAAGGGAAAGTTATCGAATTTAAGAAACTTTCACAAGCTAGGTGTTAGGCTTATTACATTAACTTGGAATTATGAAAATGAAATTGGATACCCAAACAAAAATCCTAATTTTATAAATAATGGATTAAAGAGTTTTGGATTAGAAGTGGTAGAGGAAATGAATAACTTAGGTATGGTTATTGACGTTTCTCACCTTTCAGATGGAGGCTTCTATGATGTTGCTAAGCATTCTAAATATCCTTTTGTGGCATCCCATTCAAATGCTAGAGAAGTTTGTGGCCATAGAAGAAACTTAACAGATGAAATGATAAAAATTCTAAGTAATAAAGGTGGAATTACAGGAATCAATTTTGAAAGAAGCTTTTTAAATAGTGATGGTAGAAGCAATATTGAAGATATGATAAAGCACATTAATCACATTTATAATGTGGGTGGTATTGAGGTTATAGCCTTAGGAACAGATTTAGATGGTATAAATTCAAAGGGCATAGAAATAGACAATATTGGAGATATTCATAAACTTTCCCACGCCTTAGTTAAGGATGGATTTTCAGAGGATGAAGTGGAAAAGATTTTTTATAAAAATGCAATGAGATTAATAAAAGATGTGATGAGATAAGTATATGTATTGAATTTAATAAGTATAATAATAAAAGCAAAGATGTTAAACTTTGCTTTTTTATTAAATTTATTATTAATTTCAAAATTTTACAACTATTTCAGAGTTATTTCTGGTAGAATATAATTACAGATAATATTTCCTGTTATTAAAAAAAGGAGAGATAGTATGAAATATCCTAAAATCGTATACAAACCTTCTCAAAATGCCATTGAGTTAAAGAAAGTTGATATTGAAGGAAATGTTTGTGGAGAGTTTGTTGAATTTACAATTAATCATGTGTACGAGAATAAAGGCAAAGGAGATGTGGAAGCAGTATATAACTTCCCAATTCCTGAAACTGCAGTATTATCCGGTTTTGAAGCAAATATTGGCGGCAGAACTATAAAGGGTAAGGTAGAAGGTAAAGAGGAAATTGATAAAATTTATAATAATGTAGCTGAACAAGGCACTAGTAATTTTCTTCTAGAGGAGTTTAGCGAAAATAATTTTAGAATCTCCATAGGAAAGATTCTTTCTGGAGAAACTATTAATATTAAAATTTCCTACATTGAAGAATTAATTTATGACAATAACAAGTTGAAATTAACAATCCCTAAAGTAATTCCACCAGTTAAGGCTTACTCTAGCAATAAAAAGCCAATAGCTATACTAAAAAACAATCATAATTACAAATTAAACTTGAACTTATTAGTAGAATCCTTTGAAGAAACAAAAATTACTTGTCCTTCTCACAAGATTACCGTTGAAGGTGGAGAAAGTAATCTATATAAGATTACTCTTGAAAATGAAGAGCAAAAGTTAACAGAAGATATGGTAATTTATCTTGAGGAGAGAGAGCTTCAAGAAACTACGGGAATGGTTTATGAAAATTATAGGGAAAAGAATGGTATTTTGTATCTAAGGTTCATTCCTGATATTCAAGATATTAATAATATAAATTATGGAAATTATATTTTCCTAGTAGATATCTCTGATTCTATGAAGGGAGATAAGATAAAAGAGGCAAAAAGAGCACTTCAGTTATGTTTAAGAAATTTAACTGAACATGATACTTTTAATATTGTAGCTATGGGAGATAAACTACATTATTTCTCAAAAGAAAGAAGAGTCAGATTTAATGAAGAAAGCTTAAAAGCTGCTTCTCAGTGGATTGATAATTTGCAGTGTGAAGATGATGCTGTGATCTTTGATGGAATAAAATATGCTTTTGAAAAAGAGCATGAAGGCGAAGAAAATACCATTTTATTATTTACAGATGATATTGTAGACGATGAGAAAGAAATTTTAGATTATGTTGATGAAGTTTGCAGAGAAAGCAGAATATTCCCATTTGGTATTGATGCTTCAGTAAACACTTACTTTATCAATAAACTTGCAAGAATAACTTATGGTAAAGCAGAATTCATCAATAGGAAAAGAAGAATAGAAGATTCTATTCTAAAACAATTCAATAGAATTAGAGGTCTTCAAATCACTGACGTTGAAATTGACTGGGGCAATATGAAAGTAGAAAAAACTTACCCTAGAACTATAGAATATATGTATGATGAAGAACCTTTCTCTATTTTTGCAAGAGTTCAAGGACCGCTTGAGGGTGTAGTTACTCTTAGAGGTAAGGTAGGGAATAGAAGAGTTCAAAGAAGAATTAGTCTAACAAACTTGGATTTAGAGGTGAATGCAAACTTAATCGAGAAGGTATGGTATAAAAAGAGATTAGAATCTTTAGAAAACAGAATAGTTTATGAGCGTGGGGAAGTTTATAATTCAATGAAAAATAAAATAGTAGAGCTGTCTACTAAGGTTGGAATAATAAGCACAGAAACTTCCTTTATATTAATAGAAGAGCTATATGAACCTGTTTTAGGAATAGCTATGAGAAAGTTTTTACCTGTAAAGGTTCAAGATGTTGAAGATGATAACATATCTACCACACCTAGCTTATGTTATAACCATTCATTAAATGGTGTTTCCTTTAATGAAGAAATATTAAGCTTGGATTTAAGAGAAGAACTTCTTAGAATATTAGCAACTCAACAGTTAGCAAGTGGGGCTTTTGCCAATTCCTATGAAGAGGAGAAGTATATTAAATTTATGTCTACCTTAAAGGGAATTTTAGCCTTCACATTAGGTAAGGAAGATATAACTATATACAAAAATCTTCTTGCAAAAGCATTATCCTATGTTATAGAAAATTCACAGGATGAAATAACTCATGAGGAAGCAATTATTCCATTCATATATTTAACTATAAAAACTGCATTATCTAAGGGGATAGTTAAATCAGAAGTTCGAGAAGTTTTTAATACTGAATGTAAAAGATTAGAAGATATATTAACTAGTAAAGGAATAGATGTTGCAAAGATATCAGAAGAGTTTATTGCCTTTATTGAAAATAACATTGAAGGCCAAGACACATTAAATACTTTAATAGATAAAACTATATTAAAAACTAAATAGCCTTTATTAGAGCTTGTTACAGTGAAATAACATACACTGTAGCAAGCTCATCTTTGTTTTATATAGATTTTTCAGCATTATAAGTTATAATTAAATAGTATTAAGATTTTAGGAGATTTTTATGATTAAGTTAAATGCAAATGAGAAGGATTTTGTAAGTTACACTAGACAGAGTATAAAAAGTAAATTTTTAAAAGAAGTTCATATGGAGATTTGTCAACAAGATGTAGGTAAAACTAAAAATATAAAATTAGATAATAAGGATATTGAAGAACTTTTTGATTTATATGATGATTATTTCTTTGAAGGGGAACTTAAAAAGGTCTTAGGCAACAATATAGTTTTTTCCCTGTCCAAAAGAATGACTTCAGCTGGAGGAAAAACTATCTTTAGAAGAACCTCTAACAGTAGTGAATTTGAGATTAGAATAAGCTTGGTAATTTTAAATAACTTTTATTTAAAAACTTGTGAAAAAAAGGTATCAGGAATAACCGTTTCAGATCCAATTGAGGCACTGATGCTTATTATGGAGCATGAAATATGTCATGTTGTTGAATTTTATAATTATGGAAATTCAAACTGCAAAGGGAAAAGGTTTAGAGATATTTCTTCTGGGGTTTTTAATCATAAGGGAATTTATCACGATATTCCAACAAGAAAAAATTTAAATTCAAATTTAGAAGTCAGTGATATTTCTATTGGAGACAAGGTAACTTTTATTTATAAAAGTAAAAAATATGTGGGTCTTGTAGCTAATATTACTAAGAGAGCTACAGTAATGGTATTGGATAAGAGCGGAGCATATAAAGATAAGGAAGGTAATAGATATACAAAATGGTATGTACCTATGATAAACTTGTCTAAATAAGAAAGTATGTCTTTTAGTGTTAACGAGTATTAAATAAATAAACAAAAAAACAAGCGGAGCATTGCAAATTTTGAAAGGAGCTAATTAAAATGATTAAAGGTATTTTATTTGATTTAGATGGTACATTAATAAATACAAATATGTTAATTATAAATTCATTTAAATATGTTTTTAAAGAAAATTTAGATTTAATTGTGGAGGATAATGAAATAGTTCAGTACTTTGGAGAACCACTTGCATACACAATGGCTAAGTATACAAAAGATAGAATAGAAGAACTAGTTCAAAAATATGTAGAGTATTCTCTTTCAATTCATGATGAGTATACAGAAAGCTTTAAAGGAGTAGAAGAAGGATTAATTATACTTAGAGAAAAAGGTTATAAGCTTGCAATAGTTACCTCGAAGAGAAGAACCACAGCCTTAAGAGGACTCAGATTGTTTGATTTAGAAAAATATTTTGAAGTAATTGTTTCTCCAGAGGATACAGAAAAACATAAACCAGAAGGTGAGCCCGTATTAAAGGCTTGTGAGCTCCTAAACTTGAAGCCAGAAGAAGTAGTTATGGTAGGGGATAGTCATAACGATATTTTATGTGGTAAAAATGCTGGATCTAAGACTTGTTTAGTAAAATATACAGCCTTGCCTTTAGAAAAGCTATTAGAGCATAAACCTGATTATGTAATTGATTCAGTAGAGGAAATTTTGAATATAATATAAAAAGACAGGCATTGCGCACCTGTCTATACCCTAGGGATTTTATGAGAACTTAAAATAATCTACGCTAGTTCCTGTTAATATATTCACTCATTATATGGTTTTAAAATATAATTTATGGAATACAAATACATATTTGAATAGAACTGTGGAGAAGTATTACCCATTTTCCACAGGATAATACTGTTATAGTTACTAAATTTGTAATTATAGGGTTCTATTCAAAGCTAGCTCAAATAAATTAAGTTCTCAACCTATTAATAGAGTTTCCCAAATAGATTAATATATTATTAATATTTTGTGAATTATTTTTTTGTTTAGTTACTAACCTTATATAGGGTTTAATTAATTATATAGAAGAACAAGTTAAAGTAATTAAACAAGTAGAAAAATAGTTTCATATATATTTATTGTTTACTCTTGATGGTTTGTTAATCTATTGTATAGGGTAAGCTGTTTATAAGTAATAATTTGTAGTCTAAATTAAAGATTTTAATAAATCTACAGCAAAATGGATATCTTCTTCAGTAACCCAATAATGAGTAACAAATCTCATCATGCCATCCTCTTCACCACAAATTTTAATTCCTTTTTCTAAGAATTTCTCTACCACATAATCGCTAGATAAACCTGTATCTCTCATATCAAAGAAAACCATGTTTAGATGAATATCTTCTAAATTAACTTTAACTCCTGGAATTTTAGCTAATTCTTTAGCTAAAAGTATTGCTTTTTCGTGATCTGTTTTAAGATTTTCTCTCATTTCTTTTAAAGCAACTAAGCCAGCAGCAGCTAGGAAGCCTGCTTGTCTTAATCCACCACCCATTAGTTTTCTATTCTTTTTAGCTTTTGCTATAAAGTCTTTTTTTCCAGCTAGTATAGAACCAACTGGCGCACATAGACCTTTAGATAAGCAAAACATTACTGAATCAACATGCTTTGTTATTTCTTTTACATCTACATTTAGGTAGGAAGAGGCATTGAATAATCTTGCTCCATCAAGATGAACTTGAAGGTTATGCTTCTTTGCAACCTTATTAAGGTCTTCCATTACTTCTAAAGGAACCACTCTACCACTAGAGTGAGCGTTTTCAAGACAAATTAAAGAAGTTTTTGGATAGTGAATATCTTCCTCTTTTCTTATTCTTTTTTCAATTTCCAAAGGATCTAATATTCCATGATTACTTTGTACAGTTCTAAGTTGAACTCCAGCAATTACAGATGCTGCTCCTACCTCATGAGCAACAATATGGCAATCATCACCAAGTATAACTTCATCACCACGATGACAGTGAGTTAGCAAGGCTAATTGGTTACCAAAAGTACCGCTTGGTACAAATAGGGCAGCCTCCATTCCCGTAAGCTCAGCTGCATATTTTTCTAGTTCTTTTATAGTAGGATCGTCATCATAAACATCGTCTCCAACCATTGCGGTAAACATAGCTTGCCTCATTTTGTCTGTAGGTTGGGTAACGGTATCACTTCTTAAATCGATTATTCTCATAATTTTATCCTCCATTTTATGTAATTTAAGCTTAAAAGGTAAAACTTTAGTTTATTTAATTTATTATGAAAAACTAATAAAAAAGTTTATTTTGAAAGCCTTTACATATTTATTATAAATTATTTAGCGGAATATTGAAATATGTTATAGTAATTTATGGTATAATGAACACGGTAAGGATTAAATTCCTTACTATTTTCTTTTGAAATTATAAGTTATAAAAATTAGTTTAAAACAAATTACAATAAAGAGGACTTAATATGAATAAAGCATTGTTTGTTACAGAAAAACCATCAGTTGCAATGGATTATGTTAATTTATTAAAATTAAAGGGAACAAAAAGAGATGGATATATAGAGTGTGAAAAGGCCATTTTTACCTGGTGTGTAGGTCATATGGTAACTATGAGTTACCCAGAAGCTTATGATGAAAAATTAAAATCATGGGCACTAGAAACCTTACCCTTTTTACCAGAGGAATATAAATATGAAGTTATTCCATCGGTGAAGAAGCAATTTGAGGTAGTTAAGTTGTTACTTCTACGAGAAGACGTTGATACAATCTATGTTTGTACCGACTCAGGAAGAGAAGGAGAATACATCTATAGACTAGTGGACCAGATGGTTGGGGTAAATGATAAGAACAAAAAAAGAGTTTGGATAGATTCACAAACTGAAGAAGAAATAAAAAGAGGAATAAAAGAAGCTAAAGATCTATCAACTTATGATACCTTAGCCAATTCCGCATATCTTAGAGCTAAGGAAGATTATCTTCAAGGAATTAATTTTTCAAGACTTTTAACCTTAATTTATGGTCGTAGTTTATCTAAACTTTTAAGGGAAGATAAAGTTGTAATTGCAGTTGGCAGAGTAATGTCTTGTGTTCTTGCCATGATTGTAGATAGGGAACGAGAAGTTAAGGGGTTTCAGAAAACTACCTTTTACAAACTTCAAGGAGATTTTCATACTTCTGAAGGAGATTTTTCTGGCGAGTGGAAGGTCAATGAGAAATCCCAATATTTTAATAGTGAGAAACTCTACAATGATAATGGGTTTTTAAAAAGGGAACATAGTGAAGAACTTTTAAACTTCACAAATAAAAACAAAAATAATATAGAAATTACAAGTATAAGTAAATCAAAAGAGAAAAAGAATCCGCCCCTACTTTTTAATTTAGCAGAACTACAAAATGAGTGCTCTAAAAGGTTTAAAATAAATCCAGATGAAACCTTGGGAATTGTGCAAAGTCTTTATGAAAAGAAAATTGTAACTTATCCAAGAACTGATGCTAGAGTATTGTCTTCAGCTGTAGCTAAGGAAATAAATAAAACTTTAAATAAACTTTTAAGATTTAAGGAAATTGGCGATATTAACAATAATGTGAATGAAATTATTAATGAAAAGTGGTATTCAAAGATTTTGAAATCCAAATATGTAGACGATAGTAAAATTACTGACCACTATGCTATTATTCCTACAGGCGAAGGATTAGATGGATTTAATAAGTTAAAAGACTTAGAAAAGTCAATTTTTGAGTTGATCCTTAGAAGGTTTTTAGCAATTTTCTATCCTCCCGCTGAATATAGCAAAATCTCAATTGAAGTTAATATAAGTAATGAATACTTTTATGCAAATGAAAAGGCCTGTGTAGAAAAGGGTTACCTTGTAGTAATAAATAGTAAGGATGAGAAGGATGAGAAGGGTGAAAGTAATTTAAATAAAATTAAAAAAAGCTCTTCAATAGAACTAAAAGAACTTACTATAAAAGAAGGTGAAACTACACCACCAAAATATTATACCTCAGGTTCAATAATTCTAGCTATGGAAAACGCAGGGAAGTTAATAGAAGATGAGGAATTAAGAGAACACATTAAAGGTGCTGGAATAGGCACCAGTGCTACAAGAGCAGAAATATTAAAAAAACTTGAAAGAATAGATTATATTTTTATTAATAAAAAGAATCAAATTGTACATCCTACGATTAAAGGCGAACTCATTTATGAAACTATAAAAAGCTCTATACCATCACTTTTAAACCCAAAATTAACAGCTAGCTGGGAAAAAGGATTAAAAATGATAACAGATGGAGAAATTAATGCTGAAGAATTTATGGATAAGTTAGAAAGTTACATAAAAGACAATGTAAAAAAGGTATTATCCCACAACAATGTAATTGATTATAGCAATGTAATGGATGGGCTATGTTCAGATGAAAACACAAAATTAAACAAGGCGGATTTAGATGAAGTCTTAGGTATATGCCCAATATGTAGAGTTGGACACATTGTAAAAAATATAAAAGGGTATGGATGTACTAATTGGAAAAGCGGATGTAAATTTTTCCTTGGAGAAATATGCGGAGTTAGTATATCACCAAAACAAATAAGACAACTTATAAACTCTGGTAAGACAGAGCTTATCCAAGGATTTGTGTCAAAGAAAGGAAATAAATTCAATGCATGTTTAAAAATTCAGGATAACAATATAGCATTGGATTTTAAGTAGTATTTGGAGGAGTTTATGCTAAGTTTCAAGAAATTAACAATTGAAGATAAGAACATTATTATGCCTTATATTTCTCCCTATAATTTTAGTACTTGCGAGTTTTCCTTCGCAACACTAATTATATGGAGTAAGGCTTGTAATATAGAGTATACAATAGAGGAACAGGTTTTAATTTTAAAAAAGAAGGACTATCATGGAAAGAGTCATTTTGTTCAGCTCCTTGGTTATGATGATAATTCTTTAAGAAATGTTATAGAAGTACTTAAAACAGAAAAACAAAGAAATAATTTAGATTATTTGTTTAAAGAAGTTGAATGGAATTTTGTTGAAGATTTAATTCATGTTTATGGAGATAAGGTTATCTACGAAGAAGATAGAGATAATTTTGATTATATCTACGAAAGTAAAAGTCTTATAACCATGCAAGGTAAAGTATTACATAAAAAAAGAAATCATTATAACAAGTTTGAAAAAAATAATAATTATATGCTTAAGGTTATAGATGACTTAAAGGTTAAAGAAGATTGCAAGAGAGTTGCAAAGATATGGCATGAAAGTTATGGTGTTTATGATAAGCTTACAGACTTTGAGCTAGAAGCTATTAATGAGGTGTTAGATAATTGGGAAATTTTAGAGCTCAAAGGTTTAGCAGTTTATGTAGATGATAACATTGCAGGATTTAGTATTGGCGAGATTGTTAATGATGAAATGGCAATAATACACTTTGAAAAAGGTGATAAAAATTATTCAGGAGTATTTGCTTTTATAAATCAAAAATCTACAGAAATGCTTTATAGTCATATCCCGTTAATAAATAGGGAAGATGATATGGGACTTTTAGGACTAAGAATAGCCAAAATGTCTTATGGACCAATTAAACTAGAAAAAAAATACACAGTATTAGATATTTTGTAAGGGGGATCAACTATGAGTATAATGCAATTACTTAAAGGTAAAAATGTTAAACTAACAGCAGTAAGGGAAGTTGATATACCAGTTATAGAGTCTTGGTATAACGATATGAAATTTTTAAGGCATTTTGATAAACTAATAGCCATACCAAGAGAAACCTCCTATATATCAAAGTTTATCCAAGGGATGCAGCAAGCTAACAATGAAATAATATTTGCAATAAGAGATTTAGAAAAGGATACCCTCATTGGAGTAACAGGTTTTGAGAATATTCAATGGAATAATAGGGTGGCCACTATATTTGTTGGTATTGGAGATGAAAGTTACAGAGGAAAAGGTATTGGAAAAGAGGCTATGTCATTAACTATAGACTATGGTTTCAATGAGCTAAACTTGCATAAGCTTCAGCTCACAGTTCTTGGATATAATTCGGCAGCTATTGGTCTATACGAAAGCTTAGGCTTTGTAAAAGAAGGGGTTTTTAGAGAGTTTATATTAAGAGATAAACAAAGGCATGACCTGATTAATTATGGAATTATTCATTATGAATGGGTAAATAAAATTTTATAAAAAAAGTCTATAAAGAGTGAATTAAAGTGTCCTTAAAACAGGAACATTTTACTCTTTATAGGCTTTTAATAGTTTATTTAAAAAGTGATCTTCTTCTTCTTTTTTTTCTTTTAAATTTAATTCTAATAATTACAATAGAAGATATAATTGTAATTATTACTAATAATGCTAAGAGATAGTATAATGCATTATCTTTTATAATTTGCCACTTTGATATGTTTGGGAATAGTTCATAACTTTCGCTGTAATTTCGAACCTTAACTTCAACTTTTCCAACGGGCTTATCAGCACTAAGCTTCCATGGACTTATATCCTCAATTGCATAGTTTAGTTCAGGAGCTAATTCTGTATTATATAAGGTTATATCCTTATGTAGGCTTACAGGAACTTTAATAGTTCTTGTAGGTCCTATAAATGGAATAGCTTTGTATTTTAAAGTAATGGATTTTAACTCTTTTTCTTTTTCTAAAAATACTTGTTTCTCTGCAGAAAAACTATATTCAACAAGCTTTTCCATATCTTCAAAAACTTTTGTATCAGCTGGAAAATTATATTCGGAGTTTAATACTACTGTAGCAATTGTACGTCCGTTTCTTTCATAAATTGTAAATAAGCAACGGCCAGATTTAGTAGTATATCCTGTTTTCCCACCAACATTTCCATTTATCCCTAATAGTTTATTTCTATTTTCAATTACAGCTATAGGTCCATTTGAAGATTGAACTTCCGAGGTCTTTTTAGCAATTGTTTCTTTAACCCATGGATTTTTATAAACTGCTTCGCCAAGTAAAGTTAAATCATAAGCAGAAGTATAGTGATCATTTGTATTATCATCTAAGCCGTTAGGGGTTACAAAATTTGTATTAGTCATATTCAAGGATTTGGCTTTCTCATTCATGAGTTTACTAAAATTCTCAACAGAACCACCCACATTATCAGCAATCATATAAGCAATGTCATTTCCAGAATAAAGTAAGAGGATATCCATTGCATCACTGCCGCTAAAGGTTTCACCAGCTTGAACTGGATGAACGTTTAATCCATAAGAGTAATCTGGCTCCTTTTTAGCACCTTCTGGATAAGTCAAATTATCTTCAGGCTTTTTATTTTCTGCAAGAAGTAACCCAGTCATAAGTTTAGTTATACTTGCAGGTTGTCTTTTCTCATCAATATTTTTAGCATAAATTATCTCTTTTGTTGTCAAATCCACTGCGATTGCAGAAGTTCCTATTAAATCAGGAGCTGGTGCAGCTAATGCAGTAGAAGAGAAAAGCAAGCTAAAAGTTAATGCCAAAGTTATTACTTTTTTCTTCATCAATTTGCATCTCTCCATTTATTTAGTGTTTTTAATTTTAAATGTAATGCTTAGTAAAACAAAACATAAACCTAGTATACCATTATGAATAATTTAGAACAAGGGGACAAACTTAACAATATTAGGTATAATCATATTATATAGTAATAATAATTAAGTATATAAGTTGTAACAGTATTCTTACCTTACTTAATAAATCAAAAGCAACTTATACGAAAGAGAATGCAAAAGTAGGTTTATTATCAGTGTAGTTTCTATATTGAATTCTATATAAAATAGTTTTTATTTTTTCAACTTGCAAGTTTTCACAAAGAAAGGGTGGTTAAATATGGTAAATGAAATAGAGAAAATTTTTAAATATAGAAAAGCTAATCCTATTGGGAAATATAAAAATAGCGCTGTATTAATTTTATTACAAGAAATAAATGGTGAAGAACATTTAGTGTTTGAAGTAAGATCAAATAAATTGACACACCAACCTGGAGATGTGTGCTTACCAGGAGGTATGATTGAACCAGGGGAAAGTCCTAAGGATACTGCAATAAGAGAAGCTATGGAAGAGCTTAACTTAAATATTAATGAGATTCAATATATTGGAGAAATGGATTATTTTATAAGTCCCTATGGTATGTTCATGTATCCATTTATAGGAAGAACTAATAAAGCTGAAATAATTCCTAGCGAATACGAAGTTGATCACCTATTTACAGTCCCATTAAAGTTTTTTTTGGAGCATGAGCCACTACTTTATAACATGGAAATAGGTCCAACTAATCATGAAGGGTTTCCTTTTCATTTAATAAATAGGGGAAAAGATTATAAATTTAGAAAAGGAATTTTAAGAGAATATTTTTATGTATACAATGAATATGTTATATGGGGTTTTACAGCTCAGATTATCAAATCCTTTATAGATATTTTAAAAGGTGAGGATTAATTTTAAATTTATGATTTTGAATAAATAAGAAATAATTATGTGAAATATTAAATATTATTAAATGGAATGTATTATATATTAAATATATGGGGTGATTTTATGGATAATATAAAAAGGTGGCAAGAGCAACTACTAGGGGAACGTGTTGTTAAATCTCTTCAGAAGAATGAATTTCATTCTATTTATGTGGAATCAAAAGAGGAAGCAGTAGCATTTATTATGTATCATATAAGTAGAGGAACTGTGGTTGGCATAGGGGGATCAACAACCATAGAGGATTTAAATATAGACCATAACATAATAGAAAAGGGTGGCACCTTATTAAGACATAGCGATGGAGTTTCTGAAGAAGAAAAGTTTGAAATTATGAGAAAAGAATTGTTGAGCGATGTTTATTTGTGTAGTACTAATGCTGTAACTCTTGATGGATATTTAATAAATGTAGATGGAGCAGGAAATAGGGTTGCTGCTATGAACTTTGGGCCAAGAAAAATAATTATTGTAGCTGGTGTGAATAAAATAGTTAAGAATGAGGTTGAGGCGGCGGAAAGATTAGGATTTACTGCCTGCCCATTAAATAATAAAAGATTAAATTTACAAAACCCCTGTACGTCCTTGGGTGTATGTGCTGACTGCAATAGTAGCAAGAGAATATGTAGAATCTACACTACTGTAAAACGAAAACCATTGAGAAGTGATATCACAGTTATTGTTGTAGGAGAACATCTAGGGTTTTAACTGCAAATTCAAATACGACAAACATGTCAAAATATATCAAATCATTGGAGAAAGTTTCATTATTTTACCAAAATATTATTACAAAATATTATTTTACTAAAATTTTTAAATTAATTATAATTTTTTATATAAAACATATAGAATTTTCAAAAAAGTGCTTCATTTTATTCCTGTTTTAATCTATAATTGTTTTAATAGCTTTGGTAGGGATGGGGTGTTACAATGTCAAAATGTCCTTTTTTGACTACGCATGATGAGGTGGTTGAGTGTTTTAAGGAGTGCTCACTTTATAAATGGACAGAAAATGAAAATAAATGTCCTTTTGTAGAGCTTAAAAATTTCAAGTCAATTTCTATTAAAAACATATATGACTATGATTTGTTTAGAGAGGACAAGTCCTCACCACTGAATATTTTATATGGCGAAAGTTATCTATAAATAGATAATAATTTTAATGGTTTAAAATATAAAAGTTTTAAAAGTAAACCCCTTATGTTATATAACATAAGGGGTTTACTTTTAAATAAGATTTGATTTAATATTAATCAATGTTAGTGGCATCCACCTTTACAGTTTTTAGAGCAATTATTGCAAGAACTTAAAGAAGTGCTGGATTCTGACTTAATTAAGTAATTACCTTTCTCTAGTAAAATTGTAACTGAATATATATTTTCCATTAAGTCCCTAGTGTAACAAACAACTAAATCCTCAATTTTATCACAAACATCTGTTGGGCTAGTAGTATCTAGCATTAGTTGTACCTTTGAAGATTTACAACATCCATTTTCGTAATATAATCTAAAACAGTTATACTCGTCATGGAAGTTTAACAAGTTTATCATATCGCTATATGCATTATTTGAAATTCTTATTTTAATTTTATCCATAATAGTTATTCAATCCTATCTAAATTATTCTTCAAATACTGATGAATATTCGTGAAGTAATGCTTCTTTTAACTCCCAAAGTTTGTGCGATAAGTCAACATAATATGCATGTGGGTTCTGCAATCTTAAAACCTCAGGCCAAAGTTTTTTTCGCTCATTTAAGCTGTACTCTCTGATTTCCATTACTGTAGGACTAGTATAAATAAGATTTCCCTTGTCAAAGATTTTAACCATTAATTCTTTGCATTGATAATCTTTTATCTTTTTTCTTTTCCAAGTGTAATTAGGATCAAAAAGCTCTAGAGTAGAACTTTCATTAATTGCTTCATCATGAAGGGTTATTAAATCCGCAACAGCTTTATTTGAATGTTTATCATAAATTCTATATAACTTTTTAAAGGCTGGATTAGTTATTTTCTCTACGTTCTCACTTATCTTAATTTTCGGTATAATTTGGTTATCCTTTTCAATAGCTACTAGTTTGTATACACCACCGAAAACTGGCTCACTTCTGGCGGTTATTAATCTTTCACCTACACCAAAGCTATCTATTTTAGCTCCATTCTCAAGAACACCTTTTATTATAAATTCATCAAGGGAGTTTGACACTGTAATTTTTACATCTTCATACCCTGCATTATCTAAAAGCATTCTAACTTCTTTTGATAAGTAAGTAATATCTCCACTATCGATTCTTACTGCTTTTGGTCTTTTGCCTAAAGGTTTTAATACTTCTTCAAAAACCTTAATAGCATTTGGTATTCCAGATTTTAAAACATTATAAGTATCTACAAGTAGCACCGTATTATCAGAATAAGTTTCTGCCCATGCTTTAAAAGCTTCATATTCACTATCAAATAATTGCACCCATGAATGAGCCATGGTACCAATTGCAGGAATATTAAACATTTCATCAGCAATAGTACAAGCTGTTGAATTACAGCCACCAATAACAGAGGCTCTTGCACCATAAATTGCACCATCATAACCCTGAGCTCTTCTAGAGCCAAATTCCATAACTGCTCTTCCACTAGCAGCCTCACATATTCTTGCAGCTTTTGTGGCAATTAAAGTTTGATGATTAATAGTTAGTAGTATCATAGTTTCAATAAATTGAGCTTGCATTATTGGTCCTCTAACAGTTATTAGAGGCTCATTTGGAAACACAGGAGAGCCTTCTGGAATTGCCCAAACATCACAACTAAACTTAAAGTTAAGTAGGTATTCCAAAAACTCCTCACTAAAGAGGTTTTTGCCTCTAAGGTACTCTATATCATTTTTAGTAAATTCTAAGTTTGAAAGATATTCAATAAGCTGTTCTACACCAGCCATTATACAGTAGCCACCGCCATCTGGAATTCTTCTGAAAAACATATCGAAATAAGCAACAGTATTTTGTACTCCTTTATTTAAATAACCATTTGCCATGGTTAATTCATAAAAATCCACCAACATGGTTAGATTTCTTTGATTTTTTACATCAAATTCTGTGAATGTACTCATTTTAGTTCCCCTTACTATTTAATAATTATGAATAGAATTCATACAAATAAAATTCTTACTAATGTCCACTATATATTACCATATTGATACTTTTATTACTATAGTATAAATATAAATATTGTGGTAATATTATTTGATTAGAATAAAATTTATAAAATGAAAAGGGATATAAATGATATACAATGAGTTTGAAAAATTAAGCAAAGAACAACTAAATGCTGTACTTTGTGAAGAGGAGAATATATTAGTTACAGCAGGCCCTGGTAGTGGGAAAACTGTTGTAATAGTAAACAGGGTATTTCATCTTATTAATCACAAAAATATTAATCCTAAAAATATTATTGTGATTACTTTTACAAAAGCAGCTGCTAATAATATGAAAACAAGATTTATTAACATGAGTAAAAATAAAGCAACCCCTTTTTTTGGTACTTTTCACGGGCTATTTTATAGAATTTTAACTTCTTACTATGGTGAGATTAAAATTATAGAAGGCAGTGAAACCTTTAAGTTAGTTAAGAGTTTTTTAACTACTTATATGGAAGAGGTTAGTGAGGATAGAATAAAAGAGTTTATTAATGCAATTTCCCTTTTTAAATGTGCTAACACATCTTTAGAAGAGTTTTCTACAGATTTAGATAAAAACATATTCAAAAATTTGTATGAATTATATGAGACCTATAAAAGAGAAAAAAATCTTTTGGATTTTGAAGACCTTCAAATAATGTGCAAAAATCTCTTCATAAAAAGCCCTAGATTATTGCAAGGATATCAAAACATGTTTAAATATATTTTAATAGATGAGTTTCAAGATTGTGATGCTATTCAGTTAGATATCTTAAGACTACTTAAAGGCGAAAATAACATCTTTGCAGTGGGGGATGAGGATCAATGTATTTACAGCTTTAGAGGCTCTAGACCAGACTTTATGGTTAATTTTCAGGAACTATTTAATAATTCCAAGCAGTTGTATCTTTCAACTAACTACAGGTCAGTTTCTAATATTGTAAAGCTTTCTATGGAGACTATCAAAAATAACAAGCTAAGAAGTGATAAAACCATAGTACCAAATAAAAATTATGATGGAGATATTGCCTTTGTTAAGGTTCAAAGAGAAGCGCAACAAGGGGATTTTATTGCTAATGAAATTGAGAAGGCTGTACTAAGTGGTAGCAATTCCTATAATAGTTTTGCAGTTTTGTATAGAACAAACATTGAGAGCAGAGGGATAATCGATAGTCTTATTAGAAAAAAAATTCCCTTTAAACTATTAGAAAGGGAGTTCAACTTCTATGATCACTTTGTTTGTAGAGATATTTTAGCCTACTTAAGGTTAAGTATTAACCCAACTGATACAGAAAGCTTCATTAGAATAATAAACAGACCTTACAGATATATTAGTAAAGGAAATCTAGAAATAATTAAAAAGGATATTTACTGCTCTGATGTATTTGAAAAATTAAAAGCTATAGATACAGTTCCTATATTCCAACTTAAGGCTATAGACAAGTTAAAGAAGGATATACATAATTTAAATAAAATGAGTCTTCATACTGCAGTGGATTTTATAATACATGACTTAGGTTATCATGATTATTTAGTAGAATACTGTAATAAGTATAAAATTCATATTACTGATTTAGAGAATATATTAGAAGAGTTTAGGGATTCCCTTGGAGATTACAGAACTATAATTAATTTTCTAGCCCATGTTGAAGTGGTTAATGAAGAAATTCTTAAGAGCAAGAGTAAAACAAAGGATGAGAATGTAGTATTGCTAAGTACTGTTCATGGCGTTAAGGGCATGGAGTTTAATCATGTTTATTTAATCAATTTAGTTGAAGGTATTATTCCACATGAGCAAAGCCTAGAAGAAAATATTGAGGAAGAGCGAAGGCTTTTTTATGTAGCCATAACTAGAGCAATAAATAATCTCACCCTTATACTGCCAAACATAGTTCAAGGAAAACCCCGTAAACCTTCTAGATTTTTAAAGGAGTGCAACTTTACTCAGGATATTGTAAACACAAAGGGTATAGTTGAGGGAGAAAACCTAATCCATAAAAACTTTGGTTTTGGAGTTGTCAAGAGTTTAGAAAAGGGTAGTATTACTATAGCCTTTAAAAATGGTATAGAGAGGAAATTTGATTTTAAAATATTAATAGATAATAACCTTATTGAAAAGTGTAACTAAGAAAAAGATTGCTACTTATTCACTATAACCCCCTTAAGTATAGGGGGTTATACTTATAGTTAAGAGATGAAATTAACTAATAAAACAATCAAATAATTGGTAATATATGTTATAATGTTTTTATAACTATCATATTAAGGGGGAAATTTAAATTGGGGAATGCTATGAAGGATAGAAGAGACGTAGAGGAATTACTAACTTGGGATTTATCAGCAATATTCAGCACAGAAGAAGCTTTTAACACTGCAGTTAAGGATGTTGAAGATGGTACAAAAGAAATTGTAGAGAATTACAAAGGGAAATTAAACACCCCACAGGTTATTAATGAGTGTTTGGATAAAATGCGAAAAGTAACGGAAATTATGAATATTACAGCTTCCTATGCAAGTCTTTCAGTTTCTGTAGACCAAACTAATTATAAAAATCAAGAAAGATATATGAAATTAATGAATGTCATTACAGATCTGCAAAGTAAACTAAGTTTTGTAGATAGCGAAATTACTGAAGCTGACGAAAATGTTATAGAAGAAGCAATGAATGCTTCTAAAGAAAACTATAACTACTTAAAATCAATAAAAAGATTTAAGCCTCATGCACTTCATCCAGAAGTGGAAAAAACTCTTGCTGCGTTATCAGAGGCTTTAGATTCACCTTATTCTATATATAACAGAACAAAGCTAGCTGATATGGATTTTGGAACTTTTATAGTAGATGGAGAAGAATATCCACTTAGCTTTGTACTTTTTGAGAATCATTATGAGTTCGAAACAAATACAAAAGTAAGAAGAGCGGCTTTTCAGGCATTTTCCTCTAAGTTAAAAGAATATCAAAATACTTTAGCAACAGTTTATGGAGTGCAAGTTCAAAAGGAAAAAACCTTAGCAAATCTTAGAGGATTTGATTCTGTTATTGATAGTTTATTATTTTCTCAAGAGGTAGACAAAGATTTATACAATAGGCAAATAGACATAATTATGGAGGAGTTAGCTCCACATATGAGAAAATACGTAAAATTACTGAAAAAGATTCACAATATAGATCACATGACTTTTGCTGATTTAAAATTGGCTGTGGATCCGGAATATGAACCAGAAATTTCTGTAGAAGAATCGAAAAAATATGTTGAAGAGGCTTTATCAGTTCTTGGGGAAGACTATCTAGAAATGGTTAGAATAGCCTATAAGGAGAGGTGGATTGATTTTGTTGAAAACAAAGGGAAATCTACAGGTGCGTTTTGCTCAAGTCCTTATGGGAGTCACCCATTTATTTTAATTTCTTGGTCTGAAAGAATGAGGGAGGTTTTTGTCCTTGCCCATGAGTTAGGCCATGCAGGACATTTTACTTTAGCTCATAAAAATCAAAATATCTTTGATTCAAGGCCATCCTTATATTTTATTGAGGCACCCTCTACTATGAATGAAATGCTTATGGCTAACTATCTTATGAATATAAATAATGACCCAAGATTCAAGAGATGGGTTCTATCTTCAATGATAAGCCGTACTTATTATCATAACTTTGTTACTCATCTTTTAGAGGCCGCTTATCAAAGAGAAGTATACAAGATTATAGACAATGGTGGAAGTGTTCAAGCAGCTACCTTAAATAAAATTAAGAAACAGGTGTTAGAAAAATTCTGGGGCGATACAGTAGAAATTACTGAAGGCGCGGAGCTTACATGGATGAGACAACCACATTATTATATGGGTCTATATCCTTACACCTATAGTGCAGGTCTTACTGTGGCTACAGAAGTTAGCAAAAGAATATTAAAAGAAGGAAAAGCTGCAATAGAAGATTGGAGAAATGTACTAAAATCCGGAGGAACTAAAACCCCAGTGGAACTTGCAAAGATGGCTGGAGTAGATATTACTACTGAAAAACCCTTAAGAGATACAATAGAGCATATTGGGAATATAATTGACGAAATAATTAAGCTTACAGAAGAGCTATAAGATAAATTACTTCTGTAGGTGATGAAAATTTAAACTAAAAAATAATTAGCTTCAGTATACTAGATACTGGAGCTAATTATCTCCATACAGTTATATTAACTTTCGAGAAACCAAGTGAGAAGATGATTATAGTCTAGCTTATTATAGGTTAATTTATTTAATTTTCCTATAGCATCTTTTACTGTGGTTAAGTATTTAGCATAATACTGAGTTGTATTTAGTGATGGATCTTTACATACACTTGAATTATTAAATACTAAGTATTTTCTACACACAAAAGGCCTAACGTTATAAATACTGCAACGGTTGGTTTCATCTAAGAAAGCACATGGGACGTTCATCTTAATATAATTATCATAACTAACCTTCGAAAATTTTTCCTCTTTATGCTGCATATTTTCAAAAATCTGTATGTTTAAGTTAATTTTATTCTTTAAGTTTTCCTTTTCTCCACCAGAAAATTTATGATTAATAAAATCTTTTATTACCTCATACTCTAGCTTGCTGGTCAATACTGGCAAATGGCAACAATGGTTACAACCAACTTTACAGGAAGCTACCTTTTCTATTGGGTTCAAAGTAGTGGCTAATTTTTCATAAAGTTTATTTAGTTTTTTGGAAGAACTACTAAATGGTAATTGAAATGTTTCACTATTTACCCTTGTGTCAATAAAAATTAACAAACCTTTTGCTGCAGCCATAAATTCTGTTAAGTCATATATTCCATAGGTTCCATCATCTTTCAATAGTCCCTCATAGCTATGATTTTTTTTCATACAACAATCACTGAACTCTTTACCACTACCACATATACAAGGCTCATTTTTGTTTACAGTTATTTTTATAGCGCTATTGGTCATTTTTACTTTCCCTCCATAATTTATCCCCAAATTAAATTAAGAATTAAAAGATTAATTAAAATATAATAAGTTTATATTTATACGATACAATCAGATTAGAGTGAAAAATCCATATATTCTGATTATATTACAAATCTATGAATAAATCCACAATAAAGTTCACATATCGTTAACAGTTCATTATAAATAATTACTTTACAGAAGATGAAGAAAAAAAATAAGCCTTGCTAAATGCAAGGGCTTACTCTAGTGCTTCATTTTTTATTAACTTCACAATTAGTTTCGCAAGAATCTTTCTATCTTCCTTACTACCTACTTTCCAAAGTTCATGTAAAAGTCGTTCCTCTCTATTTTCTGGATCTACAATTGCACTAAGAAAACTACCTATATTATAGGCAATAGTATCAATAGTTTGGTCACTCATACCCATGTTTTCGCCTAAGTTAATAGCCTTTGAAAGAGCAGTTTTCCATTTATCCCAGTCATGAAGCACATCTAAATTTTTCAAATCCAAAATATACACCTCCTAGCTTTATATTCTATTATTTGTATAAGATTTTAAAATATACTTATTATCCATGTTAACTATGAACCATTAAAAACTAGTTTAGTATAATATAATATACTTAGAAGTTCTAGGGGAGTGAAAGCAATGACAACTTATATGCTTTATGGAATTGTAATTATACTTTACTTAATTAGTTTTCTTAAGAATAGAGATAAAACAAAACAAGCTTTAATTAAGTCTGGAAAATCCTTTGAGAGCATTATGCCACAGTTTTTAAGTGTAATTTTTATAGTAGGATTTATACTAACGGTCTTATCACCAGAAACCATCTCTAAGTTACTAGGTGATAAATCTGGGGTGGTAGGAGTTTTTATTGCTAGTATTATAGGCTCAATTACTATAATGCCTACCTTTGTGGCTTTTCCAACTGCAGCACTTTTGCTAGAAAATGGAGCTGGATATACTCAAGTTACAGCTTTAATTTCTACCTTAATGTTTGTTGGAGTTATTACTTTTCCAATGGAAGCAAAGTTTATAGGCAAAAGAGCAGCACTGATTAGAAATTTGACTTATTTCCTTTATTCAATTCTAGTGGCTTTTGTCATTGGAAGGTTAATGGGGTGATGTTATGAAAATATTAAAAAGATATTTATTCTTTTTTATAATATTATTAATCACAGTGGGAATAACTTTGATTAATTTTAACTGTGGTAAAAGTATATTTACCATTGCTTTAGCTTCTTTCAAACAAATGATAAGTGTGCTCCCACCAATTATGTTATTGCTAGGACTGTTAGATGTATGGGTACCAAGGGAAACAATGCTAAAGTATATGGGGGAAAATTCAGGCATTGTTGGCATAGCATTAGCTATTATTTTGGGTTCTGTTGCTGCTGGTCCTTTGTATGCAGCTTTCCCCATAATAGCAGTGTTTACTAAAAAGGGAGTAAAGTTTAGTAATATTATGATATTTGTTGGAGCTTGGTGTACAACTAAAATTCCTACTTTATTGTTTGAGTTAGCAGCGCTTGGGCCTAAATATACATTTACAAGAATGTTTGTGAACTTGCCCTTTATTATATTGTTAGGATATATTATAGAATATCTTATAGGAGATAAAGAGTTAAAAGAAATTTATAAAATTTGAATAGCTGTACAAAATAAATGTACAGTTATTCAAAATAAATAAAAATATAACATATTTATTTATTTATTTATTTTAGAAGAACAAAAGCATATACTTATTTTTGTTAGATTTAATATACCTTGAAGGGATAGATGAAAAGTGAAAAGTTTAGATGAAATATTACAATTAATTGAAAAAAGCAAATTATCCTTAGTTCTTGCATCAACCCATGGATGTTCAGTGTGTGACGTTGTTGAACCTAAAGTATTAAAAATCATAAAAAGGTTTTCCGAAATAAAATATATTCATATTTATATAGATGACATAGTAGAAGCTTCAGGAGAATTTATGGTTTTTACTGTTCCTACTTTAATTTTATTTGCTGAGGGGAAAGAGATAGCCAGACAGGGGAGATTTATCAACTTTGAAGAACTTGAGTTTGAAATAAATAGATGGTATGAATTTCTTTTTAAGTAGTATAATCATAGAGAATTTGTAAAATAATATAAGTTAATAATAGTAAATCACATAAATTAATAGTTCAGTTAAAAATTTAACTTGAATTTATGGAGAAAATAACGTAATATTATAATATAATAATTATTAAATGGAGGAACGATTATGAAGGTATTAGTTGTTGGTGGTGTTGCTACAGGTGCTTCTGCGGCTGCTAGATTAAGAAGATTAAATGAAGAAGCTGAAATTATCATGTTTGAAAAAGGGGAATATATTTCCTTTGCTAACTGTGGACTTCCTTACCACATTGGAGAAGTTATAAAGGACAGAGAAAAACTAATTGTAACTAAAAAAGAATTGATGGAATCTCGTTTTAATATAGATGTAAGAAATAATAGTGAAGTTATACAAGTTGATAGTGTTAACAAAACTGTAACAGTGAATTCAAAAGAAAAAGGACAATATATAGAGTCCTATGACTACTTAATACTAGCTCCAGGGGCAAAACCAATAATACCACCTATCGAAGGTATTAATGATGAAAGAATATATACACTTAGAAATATACCTGATACAGATAAAATTAAAGCAGTTGTAGATAACAAATCCGTTAAACATGCAGTTGTAATTGGTGGAGGCTATATTGGTATTGAGATGGCGGAAAACCTAAAAGAAAGAGGAATAGATGTAACACTAGTTGAAGCAGCACCTCACATATTGGCACCTTTTGATAGCGATATGGTGGTTATTGCTGAGAAGGAATTAGAAGAACGAGGAGTAAAACTTAAGCTTAGTGATGGGGTTAAGAAATTTGAGTCTCTAGACCATGGAGTGAATGTAGTTTTAAATAGTGGAACAAAAGTTTTTGGTGAAATTGTAATATCTGCTATCGGTGTGAAGCCAGATACAGACTTCTTAAAAGATAGTGGAATTGAGTTTGGACCAAGAGGACATATAATCACTAATGAGCATATGGAAACAAACGTCCCAGGAATCTATGCAGGAGGTGATGCTGTTGAAGTAGTAGATTTTGTTAATGGTGGTCAAACAGCAGTACCACTAGCAGGACCTGCTAATAAACAAGGACGAATAATATCAGATAATATACTTGGAGTTAAATCTAGCTTCAAAGGAACTCAGGGAACCTCTGTAATTAAAGTTTTCGACATTATTGCTGCAGGAACAGGAAGTAATGAGAGAACTCTTCAAAGGTTAGGAGTTCCTTACAGAGTAATTTATGCTCACCCAAATGACCATGCAGCTTACTATCCAGGTGCAACTCCAATATCTCTTAAGTTAATTTTTAATGATGAAGGCAAAATCTTAGGAGCTCAAGGTCTTGGATATGGTGGAGTAGAAAAACGAATAGATGTAATTGCAACAGTAATGAGATTAAATGGAACAATTTATGATTTAACTGAACTAGAGTTAAGCTATGCTCCACCATTTTCTTCAGCAAAGGATCCTGTAAACTTTCTAGGATATATCGCTGAGGATATACTAAGTGGTAAGAGTGAAGTTGTATTACCTAGAGATATTGATGGCCGTGATAAAGAAAATGTAGTGTTATTAGATGTAAGGGAACCTCTTGAAGTAGAGGTAGGAAAAATTTCGGATTCTACAAGTATAAGTGTTAATCAACTTAGAACTAAGCTAGATACTCTTGATAAAAATAAGGAATATTGGATTTATTGTGCTGTAGGACTTAGAGGATACGTGGCTGAAAGAATGATGAAAAATCATGGATTTAAAGTAAAAAATGTTACAGGTGGTTATAAGAGCTACATGCTTGAAAAGTTCTCACCAAAAGACTTTAATAATTTTCAAAGTGAAGGAAAAGCAGGCTTTGAAGGACAAACAAGAGGTGGGGAAAGTAGTAATCAAGGTGACTCCATAAGCAAAGCAGAACCACATATGGCAAAAATCATTACATTAGATGCTTGTGGATTAAGTTGTCCGGGACCACTAATGAAAGTTAGAGATAGTATTAATGAAATAGCTTTAGGAGATCTACTAGAAGTTAAGGCCTCTGATCCAGGGTTTTATGAGGATATTAAGGCTTGGTGTAAAAGAACAAATAATGAATTGGTAGAAATTAACAGAGATAAAGGCATTTCTACGGCAATGATAAAAAAGGGAACTAGCCAAAGGATTACAGAAGCTTGCAAGACTACTGCAGTAACTTATGAGCCAAAAGATAATAAAACTATGGTAGTGTTCAGTGGAGATTTAGATAAAGCAATTGCCTCCTTTATTATAGCTAACGGAGCAGCTTCTATGGGTAAAAAAGTTACTATGTTCTTCACCTTCTGGGGTCTAAATATCTTAAGAAAGCATGAAAAGATTTCAGTTAAAAAGAATTTTATTGAAACAGCCTTTGGTATGATGATGCCAAGGGGAAGCAGGAGACTTAAGCTTTCTAATATGCATATGATGGGTATGGGTAGCAAATTAATTAGAGGAGTTATGAAAAATAAAAACATATCTTCCTTAGAAGACTTAATAGAACAAGCAATGAAAAATGGCGTGGAAGTAGTTGCTTGCTCAATGTCAATGGATGTTATGGGAATAAAAAAAGAAGAACTAATTGATGGAGTTAAAGAAGGTGGAGTTGGTTATTATTTAGGTGAAGCTGAGGATTCAAATGTGAATTTATTCATCTAATTAAACATACCTTTGAAACCATATGATTGCAGTTTTAATACTTCTTTAATCTTATTAAAGATATAAAGCCTAAATGCACCGAAAGTTTCTTATTAAAGATTAAGCACTATGAGATATTACTAATTTCATAGTGCTTGATTTTATTTATAAATGGAAAACAATAAAGATTTTTATCTTCTTTTAGGAAAATAGATACAATAAAATTATTGTAAAAAATTAATAATAAGAAAGAACAGTTGTGAGATGAATATTTATTTAATCTTAAACTTTAAATATAAAATGATTCTAGAGAGTAAATAAATTCTTCTGTATTTGTTTAAATCAATGTTATAATTATTTAAATGCAGAAAATTTAGTGTGAAGATTATATGTGAAATAAGGTGAATATATGAAGATTAAGATTTCAGAGTTAAAAAAACTAGAGTTATTTCAACAGGTTAAAGAAGAAACAATTTTAGAGCTTGTAAATAAATGCAATGTAGTTAAGTTACAAAAGGGAGAAGTACTGTTCTTAGAGAGGGATGAAGTAAATAATATATATATTATACTTGAAGGAAAAGTAACCATGTATAGAACTACTTCAGATGGACAAAAAAGAATTATATATGTGCTTACCCATGGAACAATAATAAATGAAGCAATTTTTGATGGTATTACTGCATCTATTTGTTGTGAAGGTTATGAAAATACACAGTTAATCTCTATAAATAAAGAGGATATATTAAAGATAATGGAGAAGGATTTTCAGTTTACAAAGATAATTATTAACTCTATGAGCAAGAAAATAAGAAGACTTTATAGACAACTAAAGAATACTGCTGTAATAAGAGTTGATAAAAAAGTTGCTGCAAAACTATGGAAATTATCGATGGATTATGGGAAACCCTACGATGATGAAACTATTATAGATCTAAAGATTACTATTACTTACTTAGCTGAAATGTTAGGGCATCCAAGGGAAACAATTTCTAGAGCTTTAAAAACCTTAGAAGGGCAAGGCCTTGTTAAGTATTTAGATAAAAAATTTATAGTTAATCAGCAAAAGTTGATTGAATATTATAGAAATTTATAAAAAACCTTAAAATTGTGACTATTATCACATACTTCCTTAACATTTATTGTTATTATATTAACAATAAGTTGAGGAGGTTTTTTTATGTTTGGTGATGTTGTTGAAAAGATAGGGAATTCAGCAGTAGCTAAAAGTAAGTTGCTAAAAAGCTCAAAAGGAAAATATCTTATTAGTTCTGCTTTAGCTGGAATGTTTGTGGGATTTGGAGTTATTCTTATATTTACTATTGGTGGTTTACTTAACGCTGCAAATTCTCCAGTTACAAAAATAATTATGGGATTAAGTTTTGGAGTGGCACTTAGTCTTGTGATTATGGCAGGGTCGGAGCTTTTTACTGGAAATAATATGATTATGACTATTGGTACATTAGATAAGAAGGTTACTTTAAATGAAACTTTGAATATATGGGTTTTTAGCTTTATAGGAAATTTACTAGGGGCAATTTTATTAGGGTATTTGTATTCCAAAAGTGGACTTGTTACAGGACCAGTTGCAGAATTTATTAGTAAGATTTCCACTGCTAAGATGGCAACACCTGCAGTGCAACTATTTATAAGAGGGGTTCTCTGTAACATAATGGTTTGCCTTGCAGTTTGGTGTTCTTTTAAGCTAAAAGAAGAAACAGCAAAATTAATTATGATTTTCTGGTGTTTATTTGTGTTTATTACTGCTGGATTTGAACACAGTATTGCAAACATGACACTTCTTGCTATAGGGTTATTTATACCTCACCCAGCCACAGTAACCTTAAACGGATATATATATAACATTGGAGTTGTAACTCTTGGAAATATGGTAGGTGGAATAATATTTGTGGCTCTTGCCTACTGGTACATTTCTAAGGAAAAATAAATTTAGTTTTAGGAAGGGGACAACCATGGATAGAAAATATAATGCAGAAAATTTTAATGAAATACTAAACAAATTGAAAAAGGAATATAGAATATTTGCTCCTGTTACTCTAGTAGGTAAAGGTACTTTAAGTGATACAAACTCAGTGAAATATAAGCAAATTAATAAGATACAGGATGTAGAGTTTAGAATAAAAAGTAGTTTCTCTGCCAAGGAAGTATATATGCCAATTACAGAGACTTTGTTCTATTTTACGGAAGATGCTTATATAGATCCTAAAAAGGAAGAAAAGAAAACCTTGGTATTTTTGAGAAGTTGTGATGTTCATGCTCTTAAAAGAAGTGATGAAATATATTTGAGAAATGGTTTTGAAGATCCTTATTATAAACATTTTAGAGATAACCTTAAAATAATATTAATTGGCTGTGAAAATAGCTTTGATAACTGTTTTTGCGTATCTATGGAAACAAACAAAACAGAAGATTTCAGTATGTATTTAAAGTACAAAAAGGATACAGTTTACGTAAAAATTAAAGATGAAGAGCTTTCACCTTGTTTCCAAGAGGGAGAAAGTACAGATATTGAAATTGATTTTGTAGAAGAAAACAATGTAAACGTTAGTATTCCAGAAAATCTATGTCAAAAAGTATTTAAGGCAGCAATGTGGGATGAGTATGATGCTAGATGTATAGCTTGTGGTAGATGTAACTTTGTATGTCCAACTTGTACATGTTTTACAATGCAGGATATTCACTATAAAGACAATCCAAAGAATGGAGAGAGAAGAAGAGTTTGGGCTTCATGCCAAGTAGATGGATATACAGATATGGCGGGCGGTCACAGCTTTAGGAGAAAGAACGGAGAAAGAATGAGATTTAAAACTATGCACAAGGTTTATGATTTTAAAAAGCGATTTGGATATCATATGTGTGTAGGCTGCGGAAGATGTGATGATGTCTGTCCTCAGTATATCTCCTTCTCTAACTGTGTTAATAAATTAAATATTGCTGTAAATGAGGTGGAATAATGAATAATGTATATATGCCTTTTAAATCAAAAATATTAAATATTATACAACATACAGATATAGAGTACACTTTTAGAATGGAGTTTCATGGTGAAGTTAAGCCAGGTCAGTTTATGGAAGTTTCTATTCCTAAGTATGGTGAAGCGCCAATTTCTGTCAGTGGAATAGGTGAAGATTTCATTGATTTAACTATAAGAAGGGTTGGGGTGGTTACTGATGTAATTCACACTTTCTTTGTTGGGGATTCACTGTTTTTAAGAGGACCCTATGGTAATGGATTTGATGTTACCCAATATGAAGGAAAAGAAGTTATTGTAGCAGCTGGAGGAAGTGCCCTTGCTCCGGTGAGAGGGATTGTAGAGCATTTCACAAAACATAGAAAAAAAGCAAAGGATTTTAATCTTTTAGTAGGATTTAAATCACCCAAAGATATTTTGTTTAAAGAAGATTTAAAGCAATGGGCGGAAAAAGTTAGTGTTACAGTAACTGTGGATTCAGCACCAGAAGATTATACTGGAAATGTGGGTCTTGTAACTAAATATGTACCTAAAATTAAGATAAGTGATATAGAAAATGTTGTTGTTGTGGTGGTGGGCCCTCCAATGATGATGAAGTTTACAGTAGCTGAGTTTTTAAATCTTGGCATAAAAGAAGAAAACATATGGGTTTCCTACGAGAGAAAAATGTGTTGCGGAGTAGGAAAGTGTGGTCACTGTAAGATGGATGATACCTATATATGTTTAGATGGTCCTGTATTTAATTATGCTCAGGCAAAAAACTTAGTAGATTAAGGAGGGGTAATTGTGGACATTAATACTAAAGCTATAATGAGAAATGCCTTTAGAGTAACTAAAAAAAGAGGGAAAACAGCTATAAGAATAAGAGTTCCTGGAGGACATTTACCTGTAAAATATTTTGATGTGTTAAAAGAAGTGGCAGAGAAGTATGGAAATGGATCTGTGCATATGACTACAAGGCAAGGATTTGAAATCACAGATATAGATTTTGATAAAATGGAAGAGGTTAATAAACTTATCCAGCCTGTAATTGAGGGATTAGATATAAATCAGCCCAATGCACCTAAAACTGGGTATGCAGCTGCAGGGACAAGAAATGTAGCTTCTTGCATAGGAAATAGAGTATGTCCTTTTGCAAATTATGATACAACTGCATTAGCACAAAGAATTGAAAAAGCCATCTTTCCAAACCACTATCATGTAAAAGTAGCTGTAACAGGATGCCCTAACGATTGCATTAAGGCTAGAATGAATGACTTTGGAGTTTTAGGAATGACTGAACCCCAATATGAGAGTCATAGATGTATTTCCTGTGGTGCTTGTGTTAAAAATTGCAAAAAAAGGGTAACTGGGGCCCTTAGAATGGAGAATTTCAAAGTAGAAAGAGATCATGAGAAATGCTTAGGTTGTGGAGAGTGCGTAAACAAATGTCCAACAAATGCCTGGACTAGAAGTGATAAAAAATATTACAAACTAGTTATAATGGGAAGAACAGGGAAGAAAAATCCTAGAATTGCAGAGGATTTTATTAAATGGATTGACGAAGATTCAATAATAAAAATCATCTTAAATACCTATAAATATGTAGATAAATACATTGAAAAGGATGCGCCAAATGGAAAAGAACACGTTGGATACATTGTTGATAGAACAGGTTATCAAATATTTAAAGACTTTGTATTAGAAGGGGTTAACCTCCCTGATAAAGCTGAAGTTGCTAAAAATATATATTGGAAATAAAAAAACACTCCCACAGGAGTGTTTTTACTTGCCTAAAAAATCAAAAACAATAATATTGATACTATTAAAATGTTAACCACCACTATAATTAACTTACTATTAATAACATTAATTTTTGATTTTTTTATTAATCTATTAATAGTAGCAACCCAGATCTTATTACCATCTAGTGAGGATAAGGGGATGAGATTTGTAAGCCCTAAAGTTAAGTTTACAATTATTAATAAAAACCATAAGGTAGTACCTTTCATTGAAATAAATAAGTTTGCAAGATTATTTTGTAAGATATAGATATTTTTTAAGCTTATGCATCGCAAACTTTGAGCAATTATTCCATATATATTAATTAAGTTACTTTCAAGCAACTTAAAATTAAAGTCCAGAGAAGTGAGTAAAGATAATACAAATATTAAAAAGTTAAGAAATACACCAGATAAACAAATTACATAAATTTTTAGCAATTTGAGGGATTCATATTTTAATTCATCATTATAGATATATCCACCAAGTGGAAGTAATCTTACTTCGAATTCTGTACCATATCTCAAGAAAGAAAATATTTTAGGACCTACCCCTATAGAAAACTGATATACAGGAACCTTAAACATTTTAGAGGCTAGATAATGTCCTAATTCATGAATAAAAATAGAAGTAAAAAGCACAATATAGATTATAAAAAAATCCATATTCCCCCCTGATAATAGTGATTATAATTAATTTGTATTCAATTTTTCTAGGGTTTATAACAAGATTTTGTTGCTAAAGTTGTGATTTTTGAAATATATAACCTAATAAGAAAATATAATAATAAATAGTTCTATGGCTTTATCTTAAATATTATTTGATTACTATAACAAAAAATTAAATAACAACCTGAAATAATTCAATATGATTTCAAGTTGTTATAATTTAATCTTTTGCAAACTTTATTTTAATAATATATCACAGAATAGATATTAATCTAAGCACTTATTTCTAAGTCAGCAGTGTTATCTTTTGAGTCATCCTTATTAAAGGCTTCTCTATCAAAATCACCTACTGAATCTGCTACAAGAAGTGATACAACAGCTGCACCAGTTACGTTTGTGGCTGTTCTTGCCATATCGACAATAGTATCAATTCCAAGTAGTAATGCTATACCTTCAACAGGTAACCCCATTGCTGCAAGAACTACAGTAGTCATAATTGATGCTGTTCCAGGCACGCCAGCAGTTCCTATGGATGCGATAGTTGTAACAATAATTAAAGTAATATAATTTACTAAAGTAAAGTTGTGACCAAAAACATTAGCAACAAATACTGCAGCCATTACGGGATAAAGACCACCGCAAGCATTCATACCCATTGTAGCACCCATTGGAGCTACAAATGAAGCTATTTTATTTGAAATTTTAACATTGTCTGTAAGTGCTCTAATAGTTACAGGCAAAGTTCCATAGCTACTTCTTGTAGTGAAAGCCACTACTTGAGGTTCGTAAATCTTTTTTAAGAACTTAATAGGGTTTACCTTAGCTACAAAAGTTAATAGAGAACCATGAACTAATACAATTTGAAGGGCACAAGCTAGATATATTGCTAAAATAACTTTGGCAAGGGGAATTAAAGTAGCAATACCATATTTACTTGCAACTCCAGCCATAAGAGCATACACACCATAAGGAGTAAGTTTAAGAACCATTTTTGTAATTCTAAACATAATATTTGCAAAAGATTCAAATAGATTTTTAACTGCTGCTACTTTTTCTGGCTTTCTTGAGCCTTCGATAATTATTGCCACACCAATCAAAATAGAGAAAATAATTACAGGAATTATCTTTCCGCTAGCCATCTCATTAACTGGGTTAGATGGTATCATATCAATTAAAACTTTTGTAAAAGTTGGAACCTCTTTTGCTTTAAAACTTGCATCTTCAACAAATTTTATGCCATTACCAAGCTTAAAAGCAAGTGCAACTAGAATTCCAATAACTGTGGCAGCAGCAGTTGTCCCCATTAAATAAGCAAGAGTTCTAGTCCCGATCTTCTTAAGCTTTGCTGGACTTTCAAGGGATGCAATACTTGTAACTACTGATGATACTACCAGTGGAATTACTATCATTTTAATCAAGTTAACATACATGGACCCAATAGGTTCAATTAGAGAAGTATTTTTGCTAAATATCATACCTACTACAATACCCAATGCCATTGACACAAAAACTCTATTACCAAAAGAAACTTTTTTCTTTTTAAGATACATAAGAATTCCAAAAACTAAAACTGAAACTAATAAGCTAATATAATTCATCATTTCTTTTCCTCCAAATTTTTAATTTTATTTTTAACAAGATTTTAGGGTGAAAGTTTAAACTTTTAAATTTCACGAACCTCTGTGGTTCATTTGAGAAACTTTACTATTCATAATTGTAACTCCATAATAAAAGTTGTTTTATATAAGGTTCCATTTACACATAGTTATACATAAAGTAAGCATAATCATAGAGGTTCACGCATAATTGCTATAAATACCGGTAAAATTTTATAACAATTTTCATAAAACTTTGTAAAAATTTTGACGTCTTAAATATTTTACAAAACAAAAAACTCCTACCTCTGTAAAAACAGAGGCAGAAGTAATATTCCGCGGTTCCACTCTGATTAAGTAATAAATACTCATCTCATTTTAAGCACTACCATGCTCTATCCCTATAACGGGGGAATCCGTAATATCCTACTTGGGCATTGAAAATAATGCCATAAATTTCGGTATTAAGCTCATAGGGGCACTTCAGTATTATTAATACGTAAAACTCTCTCACCAAATGAGTTTCTCTCTGTAAGATTTCTAATACTTACTTTTCCTAATCTTAGCATTTATTAATTAAATAATAATTATTCTTACAAAATGGATTATATAATCTAATAAAATAAAAGTCAATAAGTTTTTATAAATGAATTATTAGTAATTTTATACAGTATATTTTAACTGCCTTAGTACTCTTGTTCAAATTAATGATTTATAATTCTAAATTCTATATTATAATTAATAATGAATAAGTAAATTTATTTATTATTATAGGCATAATTAACAACTATGAAAGCTTTGAAAAGTAATTTTGTAAGGGGGATATTTCATGAAGATAAATAAAAAGATATTCTCATATTTTCTAATATGTTTAATAGGAATGGTTACCTTTATCTTAATCCAGTTATGTAAAGAAAATCCTTTAATTGTTGAGAAGATATACTCAAACTATATTTTTTTATTAATTGCTAGAGTATTAAGCAAACTCTTCAGTAAAATTCCATTTTCCTTGTGGGAATTTATTTATGTGGGCTTACTAGTATTTCCTGTTATTATTTTTTTCAAGTTCATATATATGCTTATTAAACATCGAAAAAATCTTAAAATTAAACTCATTAAACATACTAAAGCTTGCTTAATAATATTATTGCTAGGTTATTTTCTTTTTAATATTCTATGGGGTATAAATTATTATAGAGAGCCTATTGCAACTTCTATGGAGCATGAGAATGAACAATATAAAAAGGATGATTTGATCAATCTCTGTAAAGAGTTTTTAATTATTACTAATGGTCTAAGAGATAATTTAAAGGAAGATATTAATGGCAATTTCACCTTAAGTATGGAGTTCTCTCAATTAAGCAATGAGGTGGAAGATGGGTACAAATATTTTAAGGTAGATAATAAACCTTTGGATGTAAAATATAATAACACCAAACCTGTTACCTTATCTAAATTTATGAGTTACACAGGGATTACAGGGATGTATTCTCCGTTCACAGGGGAAGCTAATGTGAACATTGATATTCCTAGTACAACTTTACCTGTAACTATTGCCCATGAACAAGCACATCAAAGAGGAATTGCTAGGGAAGAAGAAGCTAATTATTTAGCCTATTTAGCTTGTGTTAATAGTCCAAATAAAGAATTACAGTATTCGGGATATTATTTAGCATTAACCTATCTTATGAATGATTTATATAGTATTGATAAAGAGGCATACCAGGAAATAAAGAAATTGTATAGCAATAAGTTAATAAGAGATATAAATTTTAGTAATAATTACTGGAAAAACCATGAAGGATTTGTTGAAAAAGTTTGGAATAAAGCCAATGATAGCTACTTGAAGGCAAATAACCAAAGTGCTGGAGCTGCAAGTTATGGACTAATGACAAAGTTGCTATTAGGTGAATATAAGAGTAATTTAATAAATAAATAAATAAATAAATAGAACTGTGTAGGTTTCTGTAATTCACTAAATCATGGAGTGAATTGTAAAAATTTACACAGTTTTTGTTTTAATAAGTTAAATTTTCAACTTACATATTGCATAAACTTCAAGGGTTTAAACTCAAAAAAGTATTTTCCTCCATTGCTTTGTGAAATATAAAAATTATATTTAAGTGCTAAGTATTAATATTTGATAAATCCTAAGGCCGAATATGTACTAATAGTAAAAACTAAGTAAAAAATGTTAAAGTTTTTAAAAAGTACTTCCAATTATCAGAAAAGTGTTATATTATAAAAATACGAACAATAAACAAATTAATCATATTAATATTCGTATAAAAATCTGTTGTTTGAGGTGATAAGATGGAAAATTGTACTTTCACAGCTTATGTTGAAAAAAAAGCGAACTTTAGTAGTGAAGCTTTAGCTATTAAAAATGAAATAAATCAAATATTAGGAATAAAGAATGTTGAAAATGTCCGTTATATAAACAAATATGATATATCTGGCATTACAAAGGATGAGTATGAAGTAATTAAATACACAACTTTGTCAGAGATAAACACAGACTCCATTTATGATAACACAATTAATTTAGGGAAATGTGAATACTTTGTTGTGGAGTTTTTACCAGGCCAATATGACCAAAGAGCAGATTCTGCTGCACAGTGTATTCAGTTAATTACCCAAAAGGAAATGCCAGAAGTTAAAACTTCAAAAATATATGCTATTTATGGGGACATTAGTAAGAATGAACTTGATAGAATAAAGGAGTATTACATAAATAAGGTTGATTCAAGGGAAACCACCCTTGAAACTAATAATATTTTTAACAGTACCATGGTTGAAGATAAAAAGATTGAAGTTATAGAAAACTTTATTGAAAAGAATGAGGACGAACTAATAGGAGTTCAAAAAGAATATGGGCTTTCTATTTCTAAAGAAGACTTAAAACTCATTCAAAAATATTTTAAAGATGATGAAAATCGTAATCCCACTTTAACTGAAATAAGAGTGATTGATACTTATTGGTCAGATCATTGCAGACATACTACTTTTTTAACAAACTTAAAAAGTGTTAGATTCCAAGAAGGCAAACTAAATAATCCAGTTAAAAAAGCCTTTTCAATATACGAAGATTATAGAAAAACTTTATATAAAGATAAAGAAAAGCCAATGACTTTAATGGATATAGCAGTAATCGCAATGAAAAAACTACGAAAGGATGGTAAACTTCAAGGATTAGATTCTTCAGATGAAATTAATGCTTGTAGTATTGTAGTTGATGTAGATGTGGAAGGTAAGCTAGAAAAGTATGTGGTGATGTTTAAAAATGAAACTCATAACCACCCAACAGAAATTGAACCTTTTGGTGGTGCATCTACTTGTATTGGAGGAGCTATAAGAGATCCACTTTCGGGAAGAAGTTACGTCTACCAAGCTATGAGAATTACAGGCTGTGGAGACCCAACAGAACCAATTAGTAGCACTTTAAAAGGCAAGTTGCCACAAAGAAAAATTACTAAAGAAGCTGCAAAAGGATATAGTAGCTATGGAAATCAAATTGGGTTAGCAACTGGTTTTGTAAAAGAGATTTACCATGAAGGTTATAGAGCCAAAAGAATGGAAGTAGGAGCTGTTATTGGTGCTGCTCCCTATGAAAACATAGTAAGAAGCAAACCAATGCCAGGAGATGTAGTAATATTATTAGGTGGCAGAACTGGTAGAGATGGAATTGGTGGTGCAGCAGGATCATCTAAAGTTCATACTGAATCTTCCATAAACACCAGTAATGCGGAGGTTCAAAAAGGTAATGCACCTACAGAAAGAAAAATACAAAGACTGTTTAGAAATAAAGATGTTACTAAGCTAATAAAGAAATGTAATGATTTTGGTGCTGGGGGAGTCTCAGTAGCTATTGGCGAGTTAGCTGATGGTTTAAAAATTAATTTGAATTGTGTTCCTAAAAAATATGAAGGATTAGATGGAACAGAAATTGCGATTTCTGAATCTCAAGAAAGAATGGCTGTAGTAGTTTCAAATAATGAGGCAGAAAAGTTTATAAAGTATGCTAATGAAGAAAACCTTGAAGCTACAGTGGTTGCTGAGGTAACAGAAGAAGAAAGAGTCATCATTGAGTGGAATGGAAATACCATTGTTAACCTTAGCAGAGAGTTTTTAAATACAAATGGAGCTACTAGCTATAGTGAAGTTATAGTAGAAGCACCAAAAGAAGAAGAAAATTATTTCTTAGAAAAGAAAGAGGAAAACACCAGACTTTATGAAGAGTTCACAAAAGTTTTATCAGATTTAAATGTATGTTCTCAAAAAGGTCTTATAGATATGTTTGATTCATCAATTGGTGGTGGAACAGTATTCATGCCATGCGGAGGAAAACATCAAGGAACACCAATGGAAGCTATGACCTGTAAGATACCTGTATTAGGAAGGGAAATAAAAACAGGAACAGTAATGTCTTATGGTTTCAATCCGAATATTTCATGCTGGAGTACCTTCCACGGTGCATTGTATGCTGTTGTAGAAAGCATTGCCAAAGTTATAGCTGCTGGAGGAAAATTAGAGGATACTTATCTTACTTTCCAAGAGTATTTCGAAAAACTTGGCAATGATCCAGCTAAATGGGGAAAACCATTCTCAGCATTATTAGGAGCCTTGTATGCACAGCATAACCTAGAAGTTGCAGCAATTGGTGGAAAGGATAGTATGTCAGGAACCTTTGAAAATTTAAATGTTCCACCAACTTTAATTTCCTTTGCTGTCAGCACTTTAGAGGTAGATAAAGCTGTAAGTGGAGAATTTAAAAGAAAAAATAGCAAGGTTATAATAATTCCAAGTAGTTTAGATGATGAGTATATAATTGATTTTCCTAAGTTAAAGAGAAACTTTGAATATGTTTCAAAGCTCATAGAAAAAGGCTTGGTTTTATCCTCATATACTGTAACTTATGGTGGGGTTATAGAAGCTATTTCAAAGATGACCTTAGGAAATCGTATTGGTTTTGAATTTAACTCATCTATGAATCTTGAGAAAATTAAAGCTTACACTTATGGCAGTATAATTTTAGAAATTAAAGATGAAGAAGCTTTAAGTATTTTAAATTCACAAGAATATCATGTATTAGGTTCTACTGTAGAAAGTTATACCATTAAGTTAAAAGAAGAGCAACTGTCTATAGAACAACTGGAGAAGGTATATAATGAGCCACTATCTAAGATTTTTCCAATGGATTATGATGCGAATCAAAAGAGTTTCTTTGGCTTCAATAAGGAGTGTGTTGAAAACCCACATTTAAATAAACAGTTAGAGATTTCTATGAATGATAGTATTTCAGATAGAGAAATACAATTCAATGAAAACTCTCTAAGAAATACAAATAAGAAGTATATTGGAATCAACAAGGCTAAACCTAAGATTATTATACCAGTTTTCCCAGGAACAAACTGTGAATATGACTGCGAAAGAGCATTTATGAAAGCAGGTGGGGAAGTTAATCAGTTAATTTTTAATAACTTAACTTCTAAGAATATTGAAGAATCTATTTTAGCTCTTGAAAAAGCCATAAAATCGTCTCAAATAATTATGCTACCTGGCGGATTTAGCGCAGGTGATGAGCCAGATGGTTCAGGTAAATTTATTAATGCTATCTTTAGAAATGAAAAAATTAAAGAAGCAACAATGGATTTGCTTAAAAATAGAGATGGTTTAATTTTAGGTATTTGCAATGGATTCCAAGCTTTAATAAAGCTAGGCCTTGTAACATACGGAGAAATAAGAGATTTAGAAGAACAAAGTCCTACGTTAATACCTAACGCTATAGGAAAACATATGTCTTGTATGGTTAATACTAAAATAATAAGCAATAGCTCTCCATGGCTTCAAGGTGTTAATGAAGGAGATATTCATGCTATTCCTATATCTCATGGGGAAGGTAGATTTTATGGTAGTGAAGACGTTATAAAGGAATTGTTCAAAAATAAACAGGTGGCAACTCAATATGTAGATGAACTTGGAAATCCAACCTATGATATTAAATATAATCCTAATGGTTCAATGTATGCTATTGAAGGTATTACTAGCCCTGACGGAAGAGTATTTGGGAAAATGGGCCATAGTGAAAGATATACTGAAAATGCGTTTAAAAATATATCAGGAAATTATGATCAAAAGATTTTTGAAAGTGGAATTAACTACTATAAATAGGAGGTTATGATATGAAGGTAGCAATTATATTTGGTAGCAAGTCTGACGTGGAGGTAATGAGAGGTGCTGCAAACTGCTTAAGGGAATTTGGTGTGGAGTTTACAGCTCATGTTCTGTCTGCTCATAGAGTTCCAGAGAAGTTAGAAGAAGTTTTAGAGAAATTAGAATTAGAAGGTTATGAGGTAATTATTGCAGGGGCAGGTCTTGCTGCTCACTTACCAGGAGTAATAGCCTCTAAAACTATTCTTCCTGTAATTGGAGTACCTATAAAGGCGGCATTAGAAGGATTGGATTCTTTATATTCTATAGTTCAAATGCCAAAGTCCATTCCAGTAGCTACAGTTGGAATAAATAATAGCTATAATGCAGCTATGCTTGCAGTGGAAATTTTATCAATTAAATATGGTGAGTTAAAAGAAAGATTAGTAAGTTATAGACAAACTATGAAAGAGAATTTTATCAACGATAATAAAGAAGGAGTGGAATTATAATGGAGAATAAAAACTTTTTATACGAAGGAAAGGCTAAAAAAATATATGGTACAGAAAAGGAAAATCAGGTAATTGTATATTATAAAGATGATGCAACAGCATTTAATGGAGAAAAAAAAGCTTCAATTAATTCAAAAGGAATCCTTAATAATACCATAACTTCTATCATTTTTAATATGTTAAAGGAAAATGGAATTGAAAGTCACTTCATCAAAAAATTAAACGATAGAGAGCAATTATGTAAAAAAGTGGAGATTGTTCCTCTTGAAGTAATTGTTAGAAACGTTGCTGCTGGAAGCATGGCTAAAAGATATGGCCTTGAAGAAGGAACTGAACTTAAAACTACAGTGCTTGAAATAAGCTATAAAAATGATGATTTAGGCGATCCATTAATGAATGATTATCATGCTGTTGCTATGGGATTAACAACTTTTGATGAGCTAAATTATATATATTCCCAAGCAGAAAGAATAAATGAATTATTGACAGATTTCTTTAAGAAGCAAAATATAAAGTTAGTAGATTTCAAACTTGAGTTTGGAAGATATGAGGGAGAAGTAATATTAGCTGATGAAATTTCTCCAGACACCTGCAGACTTTGGGATATGACTACAGGAGAAAAACTAGATAAGGATAGATTTAGAAGAGAACTTGGAGATTTAGTAGAAGGGTATACAAAAATACTAGAGAGAATTAATGGATAGCACTATAAGTGGTATTTAGGAGGAAGAGTATGAATTTGGAATTTCAAGGATCTTACGAGTGTTACGATGATGATAAGTTTCATGATGAATGTGGAGTTTATGGGATATTTAGTACATCACCACAAATTAATGTAGCTAAAAGAACTTACTATGGACTATATGCACTTCAACATAGGGGACAAGAAAGTGCAGGGATAGTAACTTCTGACGGTAAAACTATGAGTTGTCATAAGGGGATGGGGCTTGTATCTGAAGTGTTTAACAACAAGATTATAGATGAGCTTCAAGGGCATGCTGCTATTGGGCATGTAAGATATTCAACAGCAGGCGATAGTGTGCTAAAAAATGCACAACCAGTTTTAGGGGAATTCAAACTTGGGAATATTGCTATTGCTCACAATGGAAATTTAGTAAATGCAGATATAATTAGAGAACTTTTGGAAGACTCAGGTTGTGTTTTTCAAACTTCTATAGATTCTGAGGTTATATTAAACTTGATTGCTAAAGGTTCAAAAAAAGGTGTTGTGAAAAGTATAATAGATACTATGCAAGCTATAAAGGGATCCTTTGGAATTGTTATCCTAACAGAAAATGAGCTAATTGGAGTTAGGGATCCTTATGGAATTAGACCTTTATGTCTAGGAGAAATAGATGGAAACTACATTATTGCATCGGAAAGCTGTGCTATTGATGCAACTGGTGGCAGTTTTATTAGAGATATTGAACCTGGTGAAATAGTAGTAATTAATGCTGAAGGTATTAAGTCATTTAACTTTGGTGAAAAAACTAAATGTGCTACCTGTTCTTTCGAGTACATCTACTTTGCTAGGCCGGACACTACAATTGATGGTATTAGTGTGAATACTTCCAGAATAAAAGCAGGAATGAAATTATTTGAAGAGCATCCTGTAGAAGCGGATATAGTAATAGGAGTTCCAGATTCAGGAATACCAGCAGCTATAGGTTTTTCAAAGGCATCAAATATTCCTTTCGAAACGGCTTTAATCAAAAATAGATACATTGGTAGAACCTTTATTGCTCCATCCCAAGAAGAGAGAGAAAGTGCAGTAAATGTGAAATTAAATGTGCTTAAAGAAAGCGTTGAAGGAAAATCAGTGGTATTAATAGATGACTCAATAGTGAGAGGAACTACTAGTAGAAGATTAGTAGAACTGCTAAAAAATGCTGGTGCAAAGGAAGTTCATTTTAGAGTTTGCTCACCTGTAGTTAAATATCCATGTTACTTTGGAATTGATACTCCGTATAGAGATGCACTAATAGGTAGTCAATTACAAATCGATGAGATAAAAGAAGCTATTGGAGCTGATAGCTTAGGCTACTTGACTACAGAAGGGTTATACGAGAGTCTTGGAAAAGCTGATGGTTTTTGTACTGGTTGTTTCCATGGGAAGTACCCAATGTCTGCACCAGTTAAAGTGTCAAATGGAGAGGAGAGTTAAACTATGATTTCATATAAAGATGCAGGTGTTAATATTGAAGAGGGGTATAAAGCTGTTAGTTTAATGAAGCAGTATACTAGTAAAACTTATACTGAAGGTGTGCTAAACGGAATTGGAAGTTTTGCTGGAATGTTCGAAATCGGAGCAGGGTATAAAAATCCTGTGTTAATATCAGGAACTGATGGAGTTGGAACTAAGCTTGAAATCGCAATTCGACTTAATAAATTTGATACCATTGGTATAGACTGTGTAGCCATGTGTGTGAATGATATTTTATGTCATGGGGCAAAGCCTTTGTTTTTCTTAGATTACATTGCATGTGGAAAGTTAGATGCAGATATTGCAAGTGATATAGTAAAAGGTGTGTCCCAGGGATGTGTTGAAAGCGGAGCGGCCCTAATTGGTGGAGAAACAGCAGAAATGCCTGGTATGTATAAAGAAGGCGACTATGATGTTGCTGGATTTGCTGTAGGAATTGCTGATAAAGCTAAAATTATTGATGGAAGTACCATTGCTGAAGGAGATGTACTTATTGGTATAGCTTCTAGTGGAGTGCATAGTAATGGATATTCCTTAGTAAGAAAGTTAGTAAAAGACTATAATGAAAAGTTAGGTGAAAAAACACTAGGAGAAATTCTTTTAGAACCAACAAGAATTTATGTAAGTACTATAATGAGTTTACTTAAGGAATTTGAAATAAAAGGTATGGCACACGTTACTGGTGGAGGTTTTTATGAAAATATCCCAAGAATGTTCAAGGGAGATTTCACTGCAGTAGTTAAGAAGGATAGCTACCAAGTTCCAGAAATATTTAAGTATTTAATGAGTAAGGGTGTGGCTGAAGAGCAAATGTATAATACTTACAATATGGGAATAGGTTTTGTATTAGCTGTAGATAAATCTATAGTAAAAGATGTGCTAAAGGCTCTAAATGATTTGAATGAAACAGCTTATGAAATTGGGTATGTACAAGCTGGAGGTGTGGGCCTTTGCTTAAAATAGCTGTTTTAGTGTCTGGTGGTGGATCTAACCTTCAAAGCATAATAGATAGTATATCAGCTGGAGAACTAAAAAATGTAGAAATTGAATATGTAATTAGCGATAGAGAAGGGGTTTTTGCCTTAGAAAGAGCAAAAAAATATGGAATTAACACCATAACCTTAGATAGAAACAAGTATAAGAATAATTTAAATGCTGAAATTCATAATATTCTAAGTGGAAAAGTAGACCTAATAGTTTTGGCAGGCTTTTTATCCATAATTAAAGGTCCCATATTAGAAGAATTCAGACACAAAATTATAAATATACATCCTTCTCTAATTCCTAGCTTTTGTGGAAAAGGAATGTATGGGTTAAAGGTTCATGAAGCTGCAATTAATTACGGAGTGAAAGTTAGTGGATGTACGGTTCATTTTGTAGAAGAAGATACAGACACGGGTGCTATAATCCTACAAAGTGTTGTTGAAGTTTTAGTTAATGATACAAAAGAAACCTTACAGCAAAGAATTTTGGTAGAAGAACATAAAGCACTTCCAAGAACAATTAAGCTTTTTGCAGAAGGTAATATTAAGGTTAATGGCAGACAAGTAATTGTAAAGGAGTAGTTTAAATGATTAAGAGAGCTTTATTAAGTGTATATGATAAAACTAATATTATACCCTTTGCTAAATTTTTGATAAGTAAAGGCGTTGAACTTATCTCTACTGGTGGTACCTACAAGTTATTAAAGGAGCAAGGAATTTCAGTAAAGGAAGTATCAGAAGTAACAAATGCTGAAGAAATGTTAGATGGTAGAGTTAAAACACTTCATCCAATAGTGCATGGAGGTATTTTAGCCATTAGAAGTAATGAGAGCCATATGGAAACTTTAAAAGAAAGAGAAATTGAAACTATTGATTTAGTTTGTGTTAACTTATATCCTTTCTTTGAAAAGCTAGGCGAAAATCTACCTTTTGATGAAATGATAGAATTTATTGATATTGGTGGTCCAACTATGCTTAGAAGTGCAGCTAAGAACTTTAATGATGTAGTAGTTGTAAGTGATATAACAGATTATGAAACCGTGATGAATGAAATAGAACAACATGGACAGGTTTCATTTTCTACAAAAAGAAATCTTGCAGCTAAGGTATTTAACTTAACTTCTTCCTATGATGCTGCCGTTGCAAACTATTTATTTAATGAAGAAAAGGTTAAAAATCCAAAATTCTTATCTTTGTCCTATGAAAAAATTGAGGATTTAAGGTATGGGGAAAACCCACATCAGGCAGGTGCAATTTATAAAAGCACTGATAAAAAAGGTATGATGAATAATATTAACATATTAAATGGAAAACCACTTTCTTACAACAATATAAAGGATATGGATATTGCATGGAAAGTAGTTAACGAGTTTCAAGAAACTGTTTGTTGTGCTTTAAAGCATAACACACCTTGTGGTGTAGCTTTAGGTGATTCTGTGGAAGAAGCTTATGTAAAAGCTTTTAATTGTGATTCAGTTTCAATCTTTGGAGGTATAGTTGCATTAAACAAAAAAGTTAATAAGGTTGCTGCCCTTGAAATGATAAAAACCTTTTTAGAAATTGTAATTGCTCCAGAATTTGATGCGGATGCCTTAGAAGTATTAAAAACCAAGAAAAACTTAAGAGTTATACAATGTTTAACATGTCCAACAGATGAAATAGAAGTTGTTTCTGTGGATGGAGGAATCCTTGTACAAGATGTAGACAAAAAATTATACGAGGAACTTAAAGTTGTTACTAAGGTAGCTCCAACTCCTGAGGAAATGGAAAACTTAATTTTTGGTATGAAGGTAGCTAAGTATGTAAAATCTAATGCTATTGTAGCTGTAAAAGATAAGATGGCAAAGGGAATAGCTGGTGGTCAAGTTAATAGAATATGGGCAACTGTTCAGGCCTTAGACAGAGCACAAGATGGAGTTGTGCTAGCCTCTGACGGATTCTTCCCTTTTAAAGATTCCGTAGAAGAAGCTAAGAAATGTAATATAAAAGCTATAATTCAACCTGGCGGTTCTCTTAGAGATGCTGAGAGCATAGAAGCTTGTGATGAATATGGTATTTCAATGGTTATTTCAGGAACCAGACATTTTAAACATTAATAGGAGATGATTAAATGAAGGTACTTTTAATCGGCAGTGGAGGAAGGGAACATGCAATTGCCTGGAAACTAAGTCAAAGTATATTGGTAAATAAAATATTTTGTGCTCCTGGCAACGGTGGTACTGCCACTGAGGAAAAATGTGAAAATGTTAATATAACTAACAATGAAGAATTATTAAAATTTGCTATAGATAACTCTATTGATGTAACAGTAGTTGGGCCAGAAGCGCCACTTTGTGAAGGTATTGTAGACTCTTTTTCAGAAAAGGGATTAAAAATATTTGGACCTTGTGCCGCAGGTGCACAGCTAGAGGGAAGTAAAATCTTTTCTAAAAACTTTATGAAGAAATATAACATTAATACCGCAGCTTATGACACTTTTACTCATGCAGATGAAGCTATTCAGTATCTTGAAACTTGTAAATTTCCAGTTGTACTAAAAGCTGATGGTTTAGCAGCAGGAAAAGGAGTCATCATCGCTCAGGACTATAATGAAGCAAAAATCGCAATTGAAGAACTCATGATTAGTGATATATTAAGAGGAGCAGGAAAGTCTGTTGTAATTGAGGAGTTTTTACAAGGGGTAGAAGCATCAATACTAGCTATTACCGATGGTGAAACAATAATACCTTTTGTCTCTTCAAAAGATCATAAGGCTATATATGATGGAAATTTAGGACCAAACACCGGAGGAATGGGTACTCTAGCTCCGAACCCATATTGTACTGAAAAGGTGTTGCAAGATTTCAAAGATAAAATTATGTATCCAACTCTTCAAGGTCTTCAAAAAGAAAATATTCAATACAAGGGGATTATCTTCTTTGGATTGATGATAACAAAAGATAATGTGTATTTATTGGAATACAATGTGAGAATGGGAGACCCTGAAACTCAAGTAGTGCTACCACTAATGGAAAGTGATTTCATGGAGTTAATAATGTCAACCATTGATGGAAATTTAAGCAGTAAGACTGTAAGTTTTAAAGATGAATTTGCATGTTGTGTTATAGCAGCTTCCAAAGGATATCCCGGCACTTATGAAGTAGGTAAAGAAATAAATATTGCAAATAATAGTTCAGAAAAAGTGTTTATTGCAGGTGGAAAAATTTCAAACAGTAAATTGCTTTCTAGTGGTGGAAGAGTCCTTGGGGTAACAGCCCTTGGAAAGTCTATTGAAGAAGCTAGAAAAAATGCTTATGTTGGAATAAATAATATTGATTTTGAAGGAATTTATTTTAGAGGTGATATAGGAATTTAAATATTCCAACGCCAGAAGCTTAATTAAAAGACACCCTTAGTTTAATTTGTAATAATTATACTAAGGGTGTCTAGTATTTTATAAGCTTGACCTAATAAAAAGCAAATTAAGTTTACACATATCTTTAATTGACTTATTTTCAATGTTACAAAATGTCTAAAAAATACTTATTAGTTTAATAATATAAGGTGCTAGAATCGGAAGAAATATTGCAGGTAATAAGTTAGCAACTTTAATTTTAGTTACGCCTAAAATATTAAGTCCTAATCCAACAATAATTAAACTTCCACAGGCAGTCATGTTTGAAATTACAGCTGAGGAGAGTACGGGACTTAAAAAAGAGGCACATAAAGTAATAATTCCTTGATATAAAAGTACAGAAATTCCAGATAACATTACCCCAATGCCCAACGTTGAGGAAAAAATAATAGCAGAAATTCCATCTAAAATTGACTTTGAAAATAAAATATCATGTTTTCCTTGAAGACCGCTCTCAAGAGAGCCAACGATGGCCATAGCGCCCACACAGTATAATAAACTTGCACTAACAAAGCCTTCTGATATTTTACTATCACTATTTTTAAATTTGCTTTGTAACCAATCTCCAAGTTTTTTTAACAAATTATCAAGGTCTGCAAATTCTCCTATTACAGCACCAATGCTCATGCAAATGATTACAACAAGCATATTTTCAACCTTGAAAGCACCAGATATTCCTATATACAGTATACACAATGCTATACCCTGCATTACGGTGTTGCTGACTTTTTCAGGAATACCACCTTTTAGGAATAACCCCACTAATGCGCCACCTACTATGGCTAAAAAATTAACTATGGTGCCAAGCACAATACCACCCCATTTTCATTATTATTTAAAACATCCATAACTATTTTACAATATAGGATGTATAAGTCAATAAATTATATTATAAATAAAATTTACTGTTAATTTGAAGCATTATATAATAATACATAAGTTTACATCACTGTGCAAATATATAGGATAATTTGGTAAATCATAATTACACTTTTGCTAGCACAAAAATGTTACAGTAAATCATAGTATAATATTACAATTAATTATTTTGAGGGTAAGTATGAGTTATGCTGGTAAATTAAAAGTTATAGTTTACGACGGGGATGGATTTAACCCTTATGTAGGTGCAAAAGTTACACTCACTCCTGAAGAGTTTCAATATAATTATTATGGTACAAAAGAAGTGTTTACAGGTGAAAGCGGTGAAACTGAAGTTCTAGAGGTTCCCACCCCACCTACAGCCTTATCTCAATCACCAAGCTATAATTCAGGTCTTGTACCTTATAGCTCCTGGTCATTAAAAATTGAGGCTCCACAAAGAATACCAATATCTATTAAAGGAGTTCAGGTTTTTCCTGAAATAACGTCTATTCAAAAGGTAAATCTACAAAAAGACATAACTACAGTAGCAATGTTTAGAACCATAAAAAATATTAATGATACATCAAAGATAAGTTCTAGCATTATTGAAATTGGTCCCCATGTATTATATGGAAATTATACTAAGAAATCTTTAGAAGAGGAAGAAAAAGAAATGCCAAAATCAAAAAGTATGTTTAGAGTGCTTCCGGAAGTTATTATACCAGATAAGATAGTTGTACACGTAGGCACTCCAGACTCTGCTGGACCTAATTATGAAGTAAATTTCAAAGAGTATATTAAAAATGTAGCAAGTAGCGAAATTTATCCAACTTGGTCTGAAAATACTATTAGAGCCAACATACATTGTATAGTATCCTTTACTTTAAATAGGATTTTTACAGAATGGTATAGAGCCAAGGGTAAAAACTTTGACATAACAAATTCTACTGCTTACGATCACTACTTTGTATATGGAAGAAACATTTTTGAGAATATAGGTAATATAGTAGACGAGGTCTTTGCACAGTACATTAAAAGGCAAGGTGCTATTCAGCCTCTTTTAGCTCAATATTGTGATGGTATAAGGTCTAAGTGTCCAGGACATTTGACACAATGGGGAAGTAAGTATCTTGGAGATGAAGGAAAAACTCCTTATGAAATTTTAACTCACTTTTATGGTAATAACATAGTTTTTGATTTATCTAAAATCATGCGAGGAGTTCCTAAATCTTATCCTGGGAATACTTTAGTAGTTGGCTCAAGAGGAAAAGATGTTACTACTGTTCAAAAATATATAAATAGAATTTCAAAAAACTTTCCAGCTATTAAGAAGTTATCTACTGATGGAATATACGGAAATAATACAAGGCAATCAGTCCAGATGTTTCAAAAAATATTTGGTCTAAATCAGGATGGCAATGTGGATTATAAAACATGGTATAAACTTTCAGATGTATATGTAGCTGTAACAAAAATGGCAGAAGCTTCAGGAGAAGGAGAAAGGGAATCTGAATTGCAACCTTCATACCCTGGTAATATTTTGAATATTGGATCTAAAGGTAATGATGTTAAATTAATTCAGGAGTATTTGAATGTTATTCGAACTAGGTATCCATCAATTATTTATCTACTTCCTGATGGTATCTATGGTTATAATAGTAGTTCAGCAGTATCAGAGTTACAAAAAAATATTGGGATTCCTATTACAGGAAAAGTTGATGAGGTTACTTGGAATTCTATAGTAAATAGTTATAATAGTATAAAATCTGGCTCTAATTAAAAAAACTTATATTTTCTTAGTTGGGTTTTTATAATTATTTCATTCCAGGTATGAGCTTGTTTATTAAACTTATAAGCTTATAAAAGTATAAGCTTATAAGTTTAATAATAATAACTTAGAATAGTAAGTACATTTGAGGCGATTTTCTACATAGAAAGTAGATTAAAGGAGGTATACAATAAGTAAAACTATTTTATTATTTAGCTTTAGTATATGTAAATACTTAATTTTTACGAAAAATTAGAACATTTAATATTAAATTGTAGTTAATTTAACAAGAACATTGTCGAAAAATGTATTGACATTTCAATTAATTGTAATTAAAATTAAATTAATTTAATATCGGTGGATGAAAATTATTGGAGATATCTATTAGGGTAGGTGCTATAAAGCAATAGGTTAAAGTTGATAAAAGTATTTAGTTTCTCAAAGTTAACCATATTGAGTTTGGCTCTAAGCAATTAGCTTCTAGCTAATTATATTATACCTTGGATAACCGTAGAAGAAAAAAGTAGGTAAAGCTAATTAGTTACTTTGAAGCTTTCAGGTCACATACAATAATTTGACACCCCCCTGGAGAGTTCACTTAAATGTGGCATCAACGGAGCAACTTTATTTTAAAGGAATCTTTCAGATAAAAGGACAGGGAGTAAGATAGCATTATTTTTCATGCTATTTTACTCGTTGTCCTTTTCTATGTTTAAAAATCTTAAACATTAAGCAAAATACCTTTAAGGACTGGATAATGATTAATAATAAGGAGGTCTTTTTTATGGAAGTAAAAAAAGAAAAGGTGAGTGGAGAAAATAATAAATCCTCAAATGCTTTAAAAAAGCAAATAGGATTATTTGAAGCAATAACTATGGTTATTGGAATTGTAATAGGTTCAGGTATATTTTTCAAGGCTTCTGCAGTATTTGGAAATGCAGGTAGTGCTACTATGGGCATAATGGCTTGGGTAGTTGGAGGTATAATTACCATCGCCTCTGCTCTTACTATAGCTGAAATAGCAACTGCTATACCTAAAACAGGAGGAGTTTTCATTTACTTGAAAGAACTATACAGTGAGAAATGGGCATTTCTATTTGGATGGGTACAAAGCTTTGTATATGTTCCTGGTGCAGTTGCAGCTTTAGCAATTGTATTTGCAACTCAAGCAACTTATTTTGTTCCAATGAGCGGAACTCAACAAAAGATTTTAGCAATTATAATGATTTTATTTATAATGGTTCTAAACATTATTTCAACAAAAATAGGAAGTAAAGTTCAGTTAGTTTCAACTATAGCTAAATTAATACCTATAGCTATAATTATCATTTTTGGCTTAACAAAAGGCACAGTAAATAGTTTTTCCGCAACTGCAATAGAAGGAAGTTCTGTAGGTCTTGCAGGTTTCGGAGCAGCTATATTAGGTACCTTATGGGCCTATGATGGATGGATTGCTGTAGGGAATATGGCTGGTGAATTAAAGAAACCAGAAAAGGATCTTCCAAAATCTATAATAGTTGGACTTCTAGTTATTATCGCAGTTTATGTTCTTATTAACCTTGCAATTATTAAAGTTATGCCAGTTGGAGAAGTTGTTAAATCCTCAAAGGCAGCTACAGATGCTTCAGTGATACTTTTTGGAAAGAATGGAGCTAGCTTAATTGCAGCCGGTATCATGATTTCTATATTTGGTGCGCTAAATGGTTACCTAATGACAGGAGTTAGAATACCTTTTGCAATGGCTCAAGATGGGGTTTTTCCTTTCGCAAAATTCTTTGGTAAAGTAAATGAAAAGTTTGAAACACCATTAAACGCCTTCATTATTGAAGTAGCAATATCTTCTTTATACGTTTTAAGTGGTTCCTTTGAATTACTTACTAATCTTGTAATGTTTGTACTTTGGATATTCTTTACTATGGCGGTTGCAGGAGTATTTATACTAAGAAATAAGTTTAAACATCTTTCAGCACCCTTTAAAGTACCTTTATATCCAATTACACCACTCATTGGAATTGCGGGTGGAATCTATATATTAATTAGTACTTTAATAACAAATACCATGTTTGCATTGGTTGGTCTGTTAATAACTTTAGTGGGCTTACCTGTATACTACTTTATTACTAAAAACAAATAAGGAGTATTAATATGAGATATGTTATAGTATCAGTGTTAAAAGGCGCACCTGGGGAATTTAACAACAAATTAAGAAAAGAAGTTTTTAAGGAATTTGGAGCAAAGTCATCAAAGTTACCAGCTCATTTTACCATTAAGGCTCCTTTCGAATATGAAGATGAGTTAGGCGAGTTGGAAAAAGCTTTAGAGAACTTTTGTCAAAAGGAAAAAAAAGAACCTTTCGAAATCAAAGGATTTGACCATTTTGATAATAGAGTTATTTTTATGAGAGTAAATATGTCTAAGGCGGCTAAAGCCGTTCATGATAGACTCATTGATGAGCTGAGTAAGATAAACTATATAAATTTTGATAAAAAAGATGGAAAAAATAAAGTTTTTCATATTACAGTGAGCTCTAAAAGAATTCAATCAGTATTTAAAGAGTTATGGGAGTATGTAAATAATCTTTCTTGTGACTTTAGTGGTGAGTTTGATAATATATCAATATATAAGTGGTCAAATGATACTTGGGTATTGCACAAGGAATATCATTTAAAATAACTTAAGCTATATTGTTTGTTTTAACAAAAATATAGTATAAATTTAAAAGGGTGATAATTACAATAATTATCACCCTTTTTTAGGTTTAATATTAGAATTTCACCGTAGTATTAATACGTTTCATTAATAATTTATGTTAAAATTAAGTGTGCAGTTTAATCTTGCATAAATTCCTAATGACTACATAAGTATCAGTTGATAAAAGGAGATAATTATGGATTACAATAAGTTTAATATAGAAGAAAAATATGATAGTTATAAGAATATAAGTGAAGAAGAAGCTGAAAATATCATTAATAAGCTTACTGAAAATGAGGAACTCCAAAGTAATTATGACACTATTATCTTAAAGGCAAAAATGCACCTTAAACTCCATAGGCTAGATGCAGCTATAGAATATTTAAAAGAATCTCTTCAAATAAAAGAAAGTGATGAGGCTTATGATCTATTATCCTTTGCATACTATGAAGTTGAAGATTTTAAAAATGCTTTGTACTACGTGAATCTATCTATTGATTTATCTAAGGATGAATTTATATACAACCATAAAGCAAAAATTTTGGAAAGACTAAAAGATTATGAAGAAGCTTTTAATACTTACTATGAGGGATTAAAGTTTTTAATATATAATAACAAGAGTTATGGTGATTTGGAGATATTTGGTGAAAATCTATTAAGAGTTGGAAAGCTATTAAAAGAAAAACTTCAAAAGAAAATTATAAAATTTATAGCAGAAAAAAAATGTGAAGAATTATGTAATTCCTATAATAAACTTCTGGATATTATTATAAAAGAAGAGGAAAATGACCAATACCATAGTTCAAATTTTGAAATTAACATTAACTATTTAGATTTACTGGAACTTGGCAAACAAGTATTGCTGGATTGCGGATATTTTATTCAAGTTATTGACATTTATAAAGTCTTATATAAAATAGAGAGAATCTCCGAATACGAAGAATTGACATATATCAATAAGGGTTATATTGATAATAAAATTAAGGACCTAATTGATGAAGTTGTTAGTAGAACATCCTTACAAGAAAATGATGAACTTTTACTACAGGTTTTGAATCAAGTTATAAATATAAATAATAAGGATTACTATAACTATTTATTCCACAAGGGATATATCTTAATAAAGATAGCAAAGTATAATGAGGGTTTAACCGTTTTAAGGAGCATTATTGATGATAATAAAGCTAAAACTTCAATAAAAGTTGAGGCTTACCAGTGTATAATAAATGGCTTAGAGAATCTTGGTCATAAGGAGATGGAAAGTTATAAAACCTATAAAAAAGAGTTTTCTAGTTTTCTTCAGTATAAAGTAGAAGAAGTGTTACAGGAAGAAACACTATCTCTAGATGATAAGTGTAATATAATCCTTGAGCAATGTGATAGAGCATTAAATATGGATTTAGATAGGGAGTACTGGCTATTAAAAACTGAACAGGTCTGTTTAATTTTTGGAGAAGAATATGAAGAAATTTCACAAAACCAAACAATCTACAATATAATAGAAAATTATAATAAAGCAGTTAAAATATATGATAAGCTAATAGGCTTTAATGAGGGCTGTGCGCATGGATATTATAGGAAAGGTAGAGCTATAGTTCTAGTGCTAAGAATCTTAAATAGTTCAGACTCCACAACTAAAGAAGCAAGGATGGTTCATGAGCTAGACTGTTATACTTATTCTGAGGTTATTTATAATTTAAATAAGGCTATTAGCTTAAATAACACTAATCCTAAATACTTTAACTTACTTTCAAGAACTCACTTTGAAATTGGAGAATATGATAAAGCACTTACCTATATTGATAACGCATTAGCTTTAGATGATGAAGAGTTCTATATTAACTTAAATAAGATATTTATCTTAATAAGGAGTCATAAATATACTGAAGCTATTGATGCTTTGTTAAAGCTTTCCTATAAAAATCCTAAAATGGGTAAAGTGCGAAAAACTTTTTTACCAAAGAAAGATATATTAAATTTTCTTATGGGAATGTTTAATCTTTATTCAAGACAAGATAAAATCTATTACCTTATGGCATTTTATTTCTATACAGTTAGCGATTTTAACTATAAAAAGGCGATAATCTTTATTAATAATGCCATTGAAATTGGGGATGATGAAAGATTCTTTTTATTAAAAGCTAAAATTCATTATAAAAACAAAGAGTATGATGAGGCTATAAAAGCTTGCGATGAGGCATTAAATATTGATGATCATTATGATGAAGCTTATGCTTTAAAGGAAGAAGTTACAAGATGTAAAATTTAGTAAAAGTACAAGGACTTCTCCCTTAAATTCAACCACTTTGCCTAGGGACAAAATTTTTAGTACATATATAAGGTGAATTCATTTTAACTTATATATGTACTTTTTATTTTATATAGCAAAATAAAGGTCTAGGCTGAACGGTAATTGAGACAATACAAAAAACTTTTTTAATTTTCATTATATAAAAATACAATTTCATGCAAGTTAATCTCAAATAAGATATTAACTTGTTTTAAGGTTTTCAAACTAAAATCTTCGTGGTTAAAAATAAAGGTGTATATAAAATTGAAGCAATAGGTGGTATAGATAGTTTACTATTATTGATAATTATTTATCTATATGAAGGAATATTAGTTAACCAATGTAAGGTTTTAACTTTAAAACAAACTACTGTTTTATGTTTTGAAGCTTGTGTTTTAATTCTAACAAAAGAATGTTACCTAATAGGACACTGATATTACAAAATTATAATTACAAGTCTAAAGAAATAAGAATTCTGTTATAGTGCAGATTTTGTTATTATAATACAGTATTGCATTAATCTTGTTGTTAATATAACAACTAATGAAAGATGAAAATAAAAAATTGCAAGAAAATAATTATTAAAATCTTCAATTGTTGGTATACAAGGGTGTGAGAAGTAGCATATAATATTATATGAATAAACATAATATGTAAATTGCAATATTGAAAATAAATATATAGGGGTGGAATAATGAAAACTATTAGTGCAATGAAACGCGATGCTAAGGATTTATTAGAGTGTTTACAGTACGAAGAAGCCTTGAAAATTTACAATATCATTTATGATAAAGAAAAGGATGAATTTACTAGAGATGATTATATTAACTATATTATATGCTTAAGAATGTGCAATAAAAATGAAAGGGCACTAAGTATATGTAAAGACTTTTATATGCATAGAGAATTATACGAAAATGATAAAACCTTTAATCATCATAACCAACTTTTTGCAGCTATACTTTATGATTGCTATATAGTAAATTTTGAAAGTTGGGCAATTAAAGATGAGGATAGATTTTTTAATGCAGTTGATACTATTTTAAGCGTAGTAAGTCAAGAGGAAAGCTATTCTTATGAAAGTGCTGTATTTAGGGCTTTAGAGTATTTATCCAAAAAAGTTATAAGAGATGTAAAAAAGATGTATAATTATTTAAGCAAAGTTAATCCAGAAAAATTAAGTGAGATAACCCCTACTTACTTAGATCAAAAGGGGAGAGTAATTGAAGTTGGTGGAAGTAAAGAAAAGTGGAATATGTATTATGCTATAATCACTGGAGATATTTAAAATATCTCTTTATACAATTAGTGTATAAATCTTATTTTTAGGCTTAAATATATAGAACTATGATTATAAAATAATTAAAAAGCTCACAGTTTAATCCTATAAAATACTTCTTAGACCTTTACTTTATGTGAGGAATAAGAAGTATTTTCTGCTTAAGTTAATAAGCTTTCTCATGTGAATAACTCAGTATAGATATTTAATATTTAAATTTATATAGCCACTATTACATAAATTCAGTGCAATAACATGAACCCTATATAAAATTTATGTGTAGCTATTGTTAAAACTAAATATATTTGGTAAAATGAGTGAGTCGATTTGCTAAATTTACCCACTGTGGGATAATTTTAGTCCCATGTAGTGGTGTTAAATATCATAAGCTTTATAGGATATTAAATATACCCTAAAGATTTATGTATAAGTATTTTGGTAAGAGGAAGGAGACTAATTATGATTTATTCACATGAAGTTCAACAAATGGTATGTGTTGCAAAAGGACCGAACCATGGAGCAGCACCAATACCACAAGAAGGAAAATGGGTACAAGCTAAAGAAGTTAAAGATATCTCAGGATTAACCCATGGAGTAGGTTGGTGTGCACCACAACAAGGAGCTTGCAAACTAACTTTAAATGTAAAAGACGGAATTATTGAAGAAGCATTAGTTGAAACATTAGGATGTTCTGGTATGACTCACTCAGCTGCTATGGCTTCTGAAATATTACCAGGAAAAACAATACTTGAAGCACTTAACACAGACTTAGTTTGTGATGCTATAAATACTGCAATGAGAGAATTATTCTTACAAATAGTTTATGGAAGAACTCAAACTGCGTTCTCAGAAGGTGGACTGCCTATTGGAGCTTCTTTAGAAGACTTAGGTAAAGGATTAAGAAGCCAAGTTGGAACAATGTTTGGAACTAAGGATAAGGGAACTAGATACTTAGAAATGGCTGAGGGTTATGTTAATAAAGTAGCCCTTGATGAAGAGGATCAAGTAATTGGATATGAATTCATTCACCTTGGAAAAATGATGGATATGATTAAAAAGGGAATGGATGCTAATGAAGCAATGAAAAAAGCAACTGGAAGTTACGGAAGATTTTCTGAAGCACATAAAGTAATAGATCCAAGACACGAATAGGAAATGGAGGAAGCTAAACATGGCATTATTTGAAAGTTTTGAAAGAAGAATAAATCAAATTCTACCAGTACTTAATCAGTATGGAATAGAATCTTTAGAAGAGGCAAAAGCAATTTGCGATGAAAAAGGCATAGATGTTTATAATATAGTAAAAGAAATTCAACCTATTGCATTTGAAAATGCTTGCTGGGCATACATAGTTGGCGCTGCAATTGCTATTAAAAAAGGATGTACAAGCGCTGCTGAAGCTGCTGAAGTTTTAGGAGAAGGAATACAAGCATTCTGCATTCCAGGTTCTGTTGCAGATGATAGAAAAGTTGGAATAGGACATGGAAGACTTGCAGCAATGCTTCTTAGAGAAGAAACTAAATGTTTTGCATTCTTAGCAGGACACGAATCTTTTGCAGCTGCAGAAGGTGCTATAGGTCTTGCAAAATCAGCTAACAAAGTAAGAAAAGAGCCATTAAGAGTAATATTAAATGGTCTTGGAAAAGATGCTGCAATGATTATCTCAAGAATTAATGGTTTCACATATGTTCAAACTAAATTTGACTATTACACTGGAAACTTAGAAATAGTTAAAGAAACTGCTTATTCAAAAGGCGAAAGAGCAAAAGTAAGATGCTTTGGTGCTGATGATGTTAGAGAAGGGGTTGCTATAATGCATCATGAAGGCGTTGATGTATCCATAACTGGAAACTCAACTAACCCAACAAGATTCCAACATCCAGTAGCAGGAACGTACAAAAAAGAATGTATTGAAATGGGTAAAAAATACTTCTCAGTAGCATCTGGTGGTGGTACTGGAAGAACACTTCACCCAGATAACATGGCAGCAGGTCCAGCTTCTTATGGTATGACTGATACAATGGGAAGAATGCACTCTGATGCACAATTTGCAGGTTCATCTTCTGTACCAGCTCACGTAGAAATGATGGGACTAATCGGAATGGGTAACAACCCAATGGTTGGTGCATCAGTTGCTGTAGCTGTTGCTATTGAAGAGGCAATGAGATAATAAGGCATTTATAAAATTAGAGGTACACGTCATTATTAGTATAAAGCTAATAGATGTGTATCTCTTTTTTTATTATTTCAAGGTGGTGTATAAGTTAAAATGGCAAGAAAATTAAAGATTAAATCTAATAATAATCTAACATTTAAAGAAGGGTTTGAAGAATTTTTAGATAGCTGTAAAGCTAGAAATTTAAGACCTGCAACTATTAAACATTATGAAGAGTCTTATAAATCCATTATTAGATTTGTAGATGAAGAAATGTTTATAAAAGATATTAGTCATAAAACAATAGACAAATTTGATAGAGATAGCAAAGAAAACTTAGATATTAAATCTCAAACATTGTTCACATACACAAGAGATTTAAAAACGATAATCAATTACTTTATAAAGTTAGATTATTTAAATCAATTCAAAATCAAGTTGCCAGAGGTAGATAAAGCACCAATAGAAACTTATTCAGATGCAGAGTTAAAAGTTTTACTAAAGAAACCTGATTTAAATAAGGTTAGTTTTGCACAGTACAGAGATTGGGTAATCATAAATTTTCTGCTAAGTACAGGTGTAAGACTTAATAGCTTCATAAATATAAAAATTAAAGATTTGGACTTTGAAAATGAAGTTGTATATGTAAATGTAACTAAAAATAGAAAACCATTAATTATTCCTTTGAATTCTACAATCATAAAAATACTTAAAGATTATTTAAAAATCAGACAACACCAAAGTGATGATGAATTTCTATTCTGCACAGTCTTTGGAACTCAGTTATCAAAAAGAACTATAAGCACAAGTCTTTATCAGTACAACAGAGAAAGAGGCATTTTTAAAACAGGTATACACAGATATAGGCATACATTTGCAAAAAAGTTTATTACTATCGGAGGGAATCTAGCTATTCTCCAAAAGATTTTAGGACATAGCAGCCTTCTTATTACTCAGAACTACTTGAATATGCTCATAAGTGATTTAAAGAAAGAAATGAATGAATTTAACATATTAAATGAGTTTAGAAATGAACATATAAAAATAAAAAAATAGAAAAGGTAGGTAGATTAATACGACAACTAAACAAAAAAACTATTCAATTATTACTACAACTTAATGTCAACAGAATTCAGGCAAGAAATATTAAGCTACGAAGATTTTAAAATGGACAATGTGAATTATAGTATAAGAGTAAATTTTAAAAATGGAGACTGGATAAGATTATATCAAAAACTGAACGCACAGGTAGAGTGGTATTAGAATTACTTTAAATGAGGTTAATGGAGGGATAAGAATGAATAAACATGAGGGGATATACAACGTGCTGAATTATATTGAGTTACATGTAAAGTAAGCAAAAAGATTAATTGAAATTGAAGAAATGACAACTAATGAAGAAACGCAATTAAAGTATCACTTAGAGCAGATTCAAAAATTTAAATCAACAACGAAAAAAGGTCAGTAACGGCAATTACTAACCTTTTTACAACTTAATATCGATTATTGAACTCTTAAAATAAGAAAATTCATCAACCAAACACTCTAATTATATTATATTTTAAAAAGTTTCTTATTTCAAGGTTTATTTCTTATACCCTTTTTTAGTGGTTTAGGTTAGTTGTATAAGCACTAGAGCAACTATAAATAAATCTTGTAGGATTAGCCTTGCCGCTGCAAAACAATAGGCTAGGACATGTATTATTACTGTTATCGTAATATTTGTCCTTAAAACGAATGTATCTAGTCGTTTAATAAATTAGATAGGCAGGTATGCTGGTATGCAAATACGGGATTATAGCAGACTTTTAGAGCAGTTTATAAAAGGATGAAGCATAATACAATAGCAGTACAAATAAGAAACTTCAACATTAAACCCAACTTTTTATTTTTCCCCTGTTTTAGGGGGAAACTACGTCTAATTGCTTAACATTTCCCCAACTTTAGAAGTTCCTAACCGAAGTGTCAACTAAAATTAAGAAAATATTTATTATTTTAATAGTGTTTTATAGATAGTATAAAATAGCATTAAAATAATAAGAGAGGAATAGGGATGTTAGACTGGATGAATTTCTAGCCTTTTTTATAACACAAATTATCTTGGATTAAAATATAAAAATACCGCAAAGTTCATTTCTGAATACCGCAGTATTTTATTTGTAAAACTTATTTAATTAATTCAACTGATTACTATAACTTTTATCTTATTACAAAATCATAAAAGCGTCTCAAAGCGTTAATTACTGCATTATGAGATAATTTTCCTAGATTCTCTTTTTCACCACCAATATCATATTGATACAAAATATTTTGTATACTATCAGCCAACTCTTCCCAAGTCATACATTCCCATTCACAAATCTTATCAATTCTTTTGATATAATCATAGACTGTACTAGGGTTGCCAGATGGAGTTTTTTGCTTATACCCTTTATCGATTAAGAAAGAGTTGATAAGAATCAATGATGAGAGTACTCAAAAGATTGTTGCAAAATGTGATGAGATTATAAAGATATGCGATGAAGCAAGAAAAATATGTGGTGAAGTTTTGGAAAAATAGAAGGAATTTATTACCTTTTGTAGAATAATGGAAGTATAGATATTTTTGAGAGGGTGTAAAATAATGAAGTGTAAAAATCTAATTAAGAAAGATTGTACCGTCTTTTTAGAAGACCAAAATGGTAATTTGCTTGATATTGGAAATGATTCTTTAATTCAAAAATATGAAAGAGCCAATAATGTTATTGTTAAGGATATGGTAAATGAATTTTTAACTAAAGAAGATGATGGTTTTGCTGGTATTTTTGAAGATATAGAAAAAATGGTGGAAAAATATCATATTGATTACTTCATGTATGGTGATGGTAAAGAGGTATGCGAAGGAAGTTTAGCCTTAGTATATAATTTAAAAAATAGACATGCATATATGGATTGTAGGTTAAAAATTTTCTATAACTATACATATAGTGCATTAGATAAATTATCTTATATGATAGAGTTTTCTAGTGGTTCAAGTGGTGATATTTATGGCTTTACATTCTATAAACATTTTAATTCAAGTAAATTCTTCTCAATTAAAAATATGTTAGAAGAATACTTTGCGTGTAAAGATAATTTTTCAGATGAAACTAAATTAATTGAAATATGTTCCTCAAATGTTATAAATAGGATTAAGCAATATTACTCTTGATTTTAAATTCATTGATATTTGAAAATAGAGGTAGTAATATAATGAAATTTTATCATTTAGATCGAGGAAATTCACTTAAAGAAGGTCAAGTAGTTGAACTTAAACAAATAGATGATATAGAGTGTACAAATGTTCCTAAATTATCGTCAGAATTACAAAATCATTTTAATGAATTATTTTCTGACGGTGTTACTAGACATGGAGAAATGTATTTCGCATTTGGAGGTCATAATAATAGTAATCCAATAATTGAATTAATATTAGAATATATTAGAAAAGCTAACTTTAATAACAAACCATCAAGAAATAAGTGTTTGTTTGCAGTTGAAAACATTAATGATATTTTTAGATTAGCGACTTTATTAAATGCTAAAAACTTTACTGTATGGGAAGTGGAGTGTGAAAGTTATTTTAAGGCAAATATGAATTTGCTTGGGATAAACACACCTTCTATACTTATTAATTCTTATATTTTTAATGACTACTGGAAAGGAAATCAAGGAATTGATGATAATCCACTTTGGGAATATTTGTTAGTACCACCAGTGAAAATAATTAGAAAAATAGAATTAGATTAGAAAGTACTATTAATTTAAGTACTCTTTTATTATTTATCATTAACCTTCTAAATTTTGAATATATATAATTTGAGAGGTGATAATGATGATTAATAATAATAATGATAAATTTCTATGGGAAAAATTAATAACTCTTTTGGTAGAAACTAATGGTGGATACACAAGTGCGACAGGTCATCATTTTGATTATATACCAAGTACACACTTAGTTACTTGTTATGAGAATAAGCATGGTAGAAAATACTACTTATTTGACTATCTGGACTGTGCTAATAATGGGAAATTTGTTATGGGTTACAATAAAGCTGATTATGATTTATTAAAACAACATATAGAAGTTAGAGATGATATAGAAATATATGCAAAAGATTTATCTGAACCTGATGAAAATTATATGATTATTTCTAATTCTTATAGATATGTAGAATAATTATTGTTAGTAAACACATCTTTACAGGTGTGTTTTTTATTATGTAAAGTTTGACAAAATATTACACTCCTATGTAGAATGTATGTGGGGGTGTTTTTGTTTGAATTTATTTCATAGAAAAAGCAAAAAAGAAAAAAATAACTTTATAAGTGATAAGCAAATTATTAAAGAGTTCGATAGTTATTTTAAATTATATCATGAAGATGATTATAAAAATATTCTTAACTCGTATAACCATATAAAAACTGAATATAAAAGCAAAATGGAAAATAAAGAAATTGATATTACAATTGAAAAAATTAGATTAGAAAAAAATATTGGCAAATTTCAGGGAACATCGACAAAGAATGGAAATACAATAATTACAGCTATGTTTTGCGTATTTGCTCAATTTACTGTAATTGATGGAATTAAGCTAGTTAGTATAAAAAACAGCATAATTATATATTTATTAACTTATTTAGCCCTATTTTTGTTTTTATATTATATGTCTAAAGATATAAATAAAACTAAGCCAAATGACTTAATGATATACATTTCTTTAAAGGCTTTAGAGGATTTAGAAAAAGAATATGATGATGAAAATACTAAAAAGCAAGATATAAAGAACCAACAAGCTATGGTAGAACAGTTAAAAAGTGAAAATATTGATTCTAAAAAAGATGTTTTTATGGATATTGTAGCACCAGCAATATTAGAGGTTGCAGCAAGCGTAGTTCAAAAAAATAGTTTAGTTAAGAAAATATTTAAAAAGAAAAAGTAATTTATTTTAGTATAGGATTAGTTAATAATGATACATCTAAAGGTGATAAAATGAGTAAACAAGTAAAAAAGTGGTATAAACTAGTAAATAAAAAATTTGAAATAAATGCCATGTATAATAAACAAAAAACAAAGCAAGACTTTATTTCAGATTTTAAGGAACATTTAAATAATAGTATTAAAGATAATAAGGTAATTTACGAGGGCAAAGAAAGAGATATTTCTGATATAAAATTAGAATGGGAAAGTAATATTAAAGAGCAGAGCAATTCATCAAAGATTAATAATTACTCTATTATAATTTCAGCAATGACAGTTATGGCGAGTATGTCGAGTGTAGTATTTTTAAGTAATCAGCAAGTGGGTTTTGATGATAGATATTTAACGCTATTAAGCCTTATTGGAGTTTTTTACTCCATATTTTATCTATTTAGTGAAGCAGAAAGATATACTAACACTATGATATTTCATGAATACTCTTTTTATGAGATTTGTTTACTAGTTTTAAATAAGGTTGAGAGCAAACCAAGTACATTATCTACAGCTTTAAGTGAAGTAGTTGCTACAGAAGATGACAGTGGAAAGCTAGATGAAATACTTAAAAATACAGAGGAAATCAAAAGCTTTTTAGGAATTAAAAATTAATATTAGTTATGAACTAGGGAGGAATCTCTAGTTTTTTATTATGTTAAAATAACTTATCAAGGTAAAATACTTGATACAAGTGTTACTTTGTTTAAGTGTAATTTTAAGAAGTGGAGGTGATTGATTTAATGTTATATGAAAGAAAATTAAAAGCTATTGAATGTATTATAAAGTGTGAAAACATAACGGATACAGCTAAGTTAGTTGGTGTGAATAGAAAGAGTATTTATGCTTGGATTGATGATAAATAGTTTAAGGCAGAACTGGACAGACAGATACAATAGATAAAAAAGCAGGGAGAACAAAGAATATTATCTAAATCGCATCAGTTCTTAGAAGAATTAGAAAAGATAGCGTTAACTGGTAAGAGTGAGAAGAATAAATTAGATGCTCTAGAATACTTAATAAATAGAATCTATGGTACTCCAACATCAAAGGTTGCAGATGTAACGAACAAAGAAGATAAAGATAATATAAATACTGAGGACTTAACACAAGAGTTTAATAAGTTTAAAGTGTTAAAGAAAGCAGAATAAAATAGTTGCTTTATAATAGTCTTGAAAAGTATACCTAGTGATACTAATAAAATTTAAACGATATTATGAACTTTATAAAGTATATAAAGCTGTAGTTTGTGTATCAAAAATGTATGTTTATATTTTGATACCATAGGAGCATAATAATATTATGGAAATGAGTTTATGCAAGTAAACTTTAAAGATGAAGGGGGATACCTTCTAAAATTGAAGTGGTCAGAACCACGTTGACCAGTTAGGCGATTTTTATATTACTCCCAGAAAATCAAAGGGTACTTAACTCTAATTGCTATAGTATTAAAAACTAGAGGTATTAATATGTTATATTTTGCTTACCACAGAACGTCTACGAAAAGCAACATTTGGATAGAGGAATATCTGAAATCAATGAATTTATTGCTAAAGAGAAACTTGAATTAGTTAATGATATTTATACCGATCAACAAACAGGAAAAAATTTTAATAGGCCTTCTTATGTTAAAATGCTTCAGGATATAGAGTTAGTAAGGAAAGTTAATCCAAATGAAAAAATAGCTTTAATATTAACAGAGTTAAATAGACTTGGAAGAAATAAGCAACTCATCAATAATCTTAGATGTTATACATGATGTAAAAATGAAAAGTAGTCATAGCGATATATATCCCTATTTAAAACCAGAACTAAAGATTCAGCCTGAAAATATTATTCAGTATATTAATGATAGAATGATTTTGAGACTAACAGTTACTACATCGATGTTTACACTGAAAATTATATTTATCATCTTGATAATGAATTCAATAAGGTAGCTACACCAACTATTAATATTTTTGGTGTAGTTCCAGTAACTGTTGGGGAGCTCACAGAGAAAAAGATAGATGATAGCCTATATAAGGATACTAAAGGGGTATAGGATGCTTTTGAAACAAATCTATCTGATGTTGGTAATGAAATAAGTGATTTTAGGAATGTTTATTTGTTATTTAAAATGCTCAAGTAGATGATAAATATATTCCTAATATGAAGAAGTTAAGGGTTATCCAATTTTCCCAAGCTGGTGGAGATGCTTCCTGGTTAATAAAAAACATTAATGATACATTTATTCAAAATACTTTAGATAGATATGAGGATATCATGTATCAGATTGCTTGCCATATTAACCATAATGAAAAGTTACAGCCTAATTTATCAGGTATAACCTTAAGATCCAGATTAATTCTACTGGAGAATAAGTGTAACCTAGAGATTAAAGCTCGTAAAAATATGGTTAAGAATAGAATTAGATTCTTATTTATTTATCTTAATCTTAAAAAGAATAAAAACTATGACTTTAAAGATGTTAAAGCCATTTATACTCGCAACATACCTAGTGACGATTTGGCAACAGCTCAAATGCTTAGTCAAGTTCCAGAAGGAACTATTTCTATGGTGCGCTTATAATTAGAGGAACTGAAGAGGTTGAAAAACACCTTAATGACTTTGGAGCTGTTGCTGCAAATATTGGGGATGTACTGTTATTTAGAAAAGATGTGTATAAGTGAAGTGTTAGAAGAAACATATCATTTTGAGCAAAACTTAAGGAAGCAAAATGACGATAAGGGTGAGCCATTAAGAAGTATTTTAAATGAAATAGATGCTAAAGAATATCTAATCAATAACTCGAAAAAATATAAAATTCCTAGAAACGAAATATAAATAACAATGAAACAATTAGAGTATTATAAAAATGCATTAAAAGAAGTTATGGAGGGTGAATAGCATGTGTAAAGTAATTTCTGAGTTTAGAGTAAAAAATTATGCTGTGTTAAAGCTAGATGAAGATAAACCATTAAAAAAATATTCCAAGTATTTAATAGATGGATTGGAGTATGAGATTGTGCCAGTATATGATTCTCCAAGATGTATAGCAATAGAATCAAATGACAGTTTCTTAAATAAGGAAATTAAGTTTATTTAGGAAGCACTTACTAAGTAAAAATAGTAGTTGCTTTTATTATGTCTAAAATTAGTATTTTGCTCTCATAAATGTATGAAATGAGAATTAGATCCTGAGTTTAATAATATATTGAAGTGATAATATAATAATCCTTATATAATACTAATTAATTAAAAGTTATTATGGGGGATTATTAATGATGAGCAGGGAAAAAATTTAAATACATTTGAAGAAGATGTATTTAATAGAAAATTTATAGCGAAAAATTTAACTAAAATAATTGAGCCACAGGATGCGTCAATGGTAATGTCATTAGATTCAGAATGGAGAACAGGGAAAACAACATTTGTGAGAATGTGGAAGAATATGCTGGACTCTAATGAATATAATGAAAGGTTTAAAACAGTTTATTTTAATGCTTTGGAAAATGATTTCATTAAAGAGCCATTAGTTCCATTATTTTCAGAATTTATGCTATGATACATTATGTAAAGTAGAAGAAAATTTATTATAATATCTATTAACATTAGAATACTGATATTTTAAAGATTTGTTAGTATACTTTTAAAAGTAAATACAAGTGTATTGTACATAAAAATACTTAGATTACTATAAAAATAGGGTGGTTCATAGAGCTACTTTATTTTTTTATTTTTGTTCTATGAAATTTGTGAAGGATATTTTTAAAACAGTTTGGAGCACTTCCAGCTGTTATGATAGAAGAAAAAAAGAAAAGGAAAAAAGAGGGAAACAGAGAAATAAAATGCAAGATAGTAAGAGTAGATTATAGTTATAATGATTTATCAGTTATATTATAACTTCACAAGAATTATTATAGAATTAAAGCTAGTAAAATAAAGGTTAAAACATGATTTTATTAGTCCTATGTTAAAGGATAGGGAATAGGATAAAGAATGGGATTGAATAAGAACATTTAACAAAGTATAGGCAGTTTAATATAGTACACGCATAATACACAAACAACTATTAAAGCCTTGCAAATATGCTACTCCTGTTGCAATTAAAAAAGCCTTTAGAAAATAAAAAAACTATATACTTAAAATAAGCATCGCCATCTAATAAAAAACTTCCTCAAACTCATAAAAAAGTTCGGGAAGAAATAAATAGATAAATTAGCTCCACGTTTAGCAAATGGCTTTATGCTGGGCTTTTATGTGGGACTTTATTATGATTTTACTTTTGAACCTTAATTCTACTCTGTGTATAAGTCGGTAAAAAGCGTGATTTTTTCGTGGTAGACTTTTTTATGAGGGAAAAATAGGGATATGTCGTGAAGGTAGGCGGTAGAAGGCGTGAGAGGGTGTGGGAGAGTTGGGGAGATTTATTCACAGGGAAGAGCCTTCTGAATTTTTGAATACAGATTAGATTATATAAGGTTTTAATAGTGAAAGAGAAACATTTAGATTATTGAATGTATATTATAAATAGATTGCTCAAAGATATGATTTGGGGCTATATTGCACACTAATTCGGCAAATTTGAAAATAGTTATAGTATTTTATATACACAATATGTATAATATGATCATAATTAGTAAATTTTGGAGATAACGATATATTTGAAATAGAAGATATAATTACTGTGATTTTTATTTTAATTGATGATATTTACCTGGAGATTACTCCAACACACATTAAAGAACGAAAAAATATTAAGGATACTATATTAAGGGCTAGTGAAAAAATAACCATAAGTATAGTTGGTGAATTATTGACTATAGACTTTGAAAAAGCTTGGGTAGACTTTTGTGAAAAAAACTTAAAGGATTTATTTCCATGATTGTGTGATAGAAAACATCTCCTTAGTATTCTCAAGTTCAGGATCGATGACAGGTGTACGATTCTCAATTTTAAAGGCTATGGACATTAGTATTGTAACTAAATAATGTAGATAAATAATATGTTCAATTAGGTGATTTATAATCATGGTTTAAACTTGATCCTCATTTGTTAATTTGTAATTTTTTATTCACAAATTTAAATATACCTTTCAAAACAAGGTGGTTCAAGTTTAGCGTAGATAGAATATAAAAAATAAAGGTCTTTGCCAAAGTTTCTTAACATAAACTTTGACACTACGAAAATAGTGGGGGGATTGTATATGAAATACAATAGTTTTAAAGAATTAGAGAATGAGTACTCTGTACCTTTTTCTCAAGGAAAGTATATGGAAGCTTTAACTTTGTTAAAAAATGGAATGAAAAGTCTTCCAGAAGAAGAGTTGGAAAAATATTTATTTAATATTATACTAGATAAAGCTCAACTCAATAGCAAATCAAAATTATATGATGAGTGTCTAAAAGATTTAACATACTTAGTTGACAGAAGTTATGTATGTCCTTTATATTGGAGCAGATTCTCTGATCCATTTACTAAAAGTAAGGACTACATAAAATTAAGAGAGAAAAATGATTTTCAAAGAAGTCGTCAACAAGAAAATTTAAGTCTAGTATGGGAGGTTTTATTGCCTCAAAACTATACTAAAGGAAAAAGGTACCCTTTATTTATAAATTTACATGGTGATGGAGATAATATAGCATATCACAAAGAGTTTTGGAAAGCTGAAGAGTTATTAAATAAAGGTTTCATTGTTGTTTATATTCAATCAAGTCAATTAATCAGCCACAATGGTTATTCATGGACAAAAACAGTTTTTTATAGTCCTGATCAGAAAAATTGGCCAGATTCAGAACAGATACGTCCAATATCACAAAGTAGTTATGAAATTAGTGAATGTTATGATTCAGCATATGATGAGATTAAGAGATGTTATGATGCTATAAGCAATGAGTATTCAATTAATGAGAATAGTATCATAATTGGGGGATTCTCAGGCGGAGCTAAAGCAGCTATAGATATTGCAATGACTAATACTGTTCCAGTAAAGGGATTTATTGCTCTATGCTCATCCAAGCCAAATTCATTTACAAAAGACAATATTGAAGAGCTGTTACATCGAGGTGTAAAAGGTGTGTTTATGGAAGGCGAGAAGGATGTGCCGGTGCCAAAAGTGGATGAGATGATGAAAGACTTTAAGGATATTGGCGTTCCATACCAATATTACATTAATGATGGAATAGGTCATTGTTACCCTAATGATTTAAGTGATAAATTAGTACAAGCTGTAGATTTTATATTAAAGTAAAGTTAGATTATGAACTAAGTTAATATATTACGTATGAGAAGTGTTGAGTTTTAGCACTTTTATGGAAGAATTTGCACCTCTGGGGTGCTTGTGATACATGGTGAATGCCATGTTCTTCACTTGCTAGTGCAAATAGCAAGAAGAAACTGTTTATAGTTTATTCTAGAGAGCAGGTCAAAAGCAAATAATTGTAAATTCAATAAGTATTCAGAGATAATTTTATTTTAGACAAGAGGTTACCAAAAAGCTATTTTTCTTTGTTTATTATTATTCTTGTATCCAGTTGCTATTGAAGAGGCAATGAGATAATAATACTTTATTGTATCAAATAACAAAAAAGTCATGTCACACACAATAAAGTTGTGCTACTGATAATAAAGTTATGTTAAAGGCTTAGCAGCCAGTGAAGGTTTAACCCCTCACTAACTGTTCAGCCTTTTTATTTACATTGCGTTACACCTCAGAATAGGGCCATAAAAAATAGAATCTAATCTAATTTTTATATAGAAACCTAAATAGCTTACCTGACTCACTCTTCATAAAATAATGCTTTAGAAGAGAATAGAAAAAAATAGGTAAGTTTATATTTTACTTTACTGGAAAATTATATTATGATACCATAAAAGTAAAATATTGTATTTGATGATATTATATATTGGAGTGGTATTATGGTTTATGATTATGATGAAATCTGCAAGATATATGATGATGTTAGAGAAACAGATTTTGGAATAGTAAACTTTATGATTGATAAGGCTGGTATAACAGAAGAAAGTAATATATCTTTGTAAAATTATTCGATAAAGTCATGGAGGGATAAAGGTGGATATACATTTTGAGATTATTACTCCTGATAATTGGCGGACTTTTAATAAGTTAAAAGTTAAAGAAAAACAAAAAGAATTTGTTGCTCCAAATATAACAATTCTTGCAAAAGCATATGCTTTTAGAGACTCCAATAGCCAAGTGTATGCTATATACAATGAGGACATGCCTATTGGGCTGTTAATGGAACGTGAATATGTAGAGGATAATAAATTATTTTGCGTATTAGATCAATTTATGATTACCGAAAAATATCAAAGAATGGGTTATGGCAAAGCAGCTATGAACCTATGGATAGATTTGATAAAGAGAAAAAATAGGTACACTTCTATTGTTCTCTGTTATATTGAAGGAGATGAGGAAGCTAAAAATCTGTATCTTAATATAGGCTTTTATCATACTGGTGAAGTGGATGAGGATGAAATAATTATGAAATACAACTTAGAGAATAACTGATAAATTTCTTGAAAATATATTAATCTTACACATGGTGAAGAAAATCTTATCTGAATTAATAGCTTGTCAGTAAAAAGTTGTGGAAGACTTAAATTGTATATTAAATTTATTGAGGTGGGGGATTAAATGATTTACTATAAGGATAATGAAATTATAATAAGGGATGTCTTAACCAGTGATGTGATAACTTTGTTTTCTTGGTCAATTGACCAAGAAATAAATAAGCATGATCCAAAACCATTGCCTAAGGATACTAAATCTTTAATGAAAGAATGTGAAAATTACTGTAGAAGATTCGAAGATGAAATAATAAGTAGCCCTATAGAGAATCGAAAATATAAGTACTTCATAATTGAAGATGCAGCAAGGCATTCTATTGGTTTCGTTAACTTTTTCAGCATAGATAAAGAGAAAAAGCAAGGAGAGATGGGAGTTTTAATTGGAGATAAAAGATACTGGCAAAAGGGAATAGGCTATGCTTCAGTTAAGGCTGTAATAGATTATATATTTAATCATATGGATATTGAAAGAATTTATATAGAAACTGGTGAAAATAATATACCAGCAATTAACCTATTTAGTAAGCTTCACTTTAATAAGTGTGGAGAATATCTAGAGGATGAGGATTTTAAATTTATAGTTATGGAAAAGAAAAAGTAATTTGCTATAGTAACCTACTTAAGAAAAGGTTTTAGATAAGGCATAAATTCTAAAAACTTTTCTTTTTATTTATATTTTAAAGAATAAATGTCACATAATTTTATATAGTTAGTTTAAAAAACAATCAGGTTTTTTAAATAAAAAAAGATGGTTCGATTCATTAAAATTTATTTGTCAAGAAACTAAATAAAATGAGTTTAGTTGATTTTTAAAATAAGAGATTCAGCAAAATAAATCATGTACATTAGGGTAAAATAAAATAATAAATCAATAGAAAGGTAGGGTTTAAAATGAAAAAGTTATTGATTTTTACTTTATCCTATTTATTATGCACTGTTTTTCCTTGTAGGGAAGTAAGAGCTTTGGAAGATTATAATACTGTAATGAAAAGAGATATATTAAGTTTATTTCTTGCTTATCCGGAGCATGTAACTGGAGTGGAAAAGTCAGCTGAAGGAAATGTTTATGTAATTCTAAAGTCTGGTAAAAGAATATTATACGATGATAAAAAACAAAAAACTCATGATGAGAAGTTAAATAATCCAGATATTCAAGATATGTTGGAGCAACCTTATCCGCTAGATAGCATTGATGAGTTACCTGATGTAAATTTTGATCCAGGAAGAGGAAGAATATATAACTTGCTTCATGAAGTCTATGGTAGTAATCAAGGGACAATTGAAAGAAATTTAACTAATTGCAATGGTTGGCAATTTAATAAACAAAATGGAGCGGCAGAAGCATTAAAGGCAGTTTTAAAGGATGTAAATGAAGCTTCAAAAACCAATGGCAAAATTGGTGGATTTGTATATCCTATAAATGGAACATATAATTATAGATATGTGTCTGGCACAGGAAGGTTAAGCCCTCATGCCTTTGCTATAGCCATAGATATAAAGAGTCATCCTCACGATTATTGGAAGTGGAATACTAGAAGTAATGGAGAAAAAAGAATGCAGGCTTACCCAAAGGAATTAGTTAAGATTTTTGAAAACCACAATTTTGTTTGGGGAGGAAAATGGGGACATTTTGATATACTTCACTTTGAATATAGACCAGAAGTAATATTAAAGGCCAGATATTTTTCTACTCCTATACAGGAGAGTTCCTACTGGTACTATGGTGTTCCTGAGAATGAACAGGTTAAAGAATATATAAATTTAATTGATAATAAGTTAAACTAGTAATAAGAAGTTATTAAAATAATTTATGAGAAAGCTTTATATATACGTAAGCTTAAAAGGAATAAGATAATATTTTATTCATTAGCTTTATTTGACTTACTTTAAGCTTTCAGATATGAGCAAATTAACCTATTTCATTAAAGTCTATATACTAATTTCAATATATAGGGAGGAATCCATGATTAGTTACGAAGAACAAGCATTTTATGAACTTAAAAAATGGCAGAAAAAAATGAGTAAGAAACCGTCCTTTACAAGTAAGATTACTAAGGGGGTTCAAAAGAAATTTAACAATTTAATTCCTGAAAAAGCTCAAAATATTATTACCGAAGCTATTAAAAATATGACTAAGGCTGTGCTTACAGGCTCAGGATTTATTACGAAAGCGCCACTACTATATGCTGTTTTAGAAGAACGGGAAAAGTTAGTTGAAGAGAAGCTAAATTTTTATAGAAAAGCTGCAACAGTAAGTGGAGCTGGAACTGGTGCTGGAGGTCTTTTATTAGGACTTGCGGATTTTCCTATACTTTTGAGCATAAAAATGAAGTTTTTGTTTGATACTGCTAGTATATTTGGTTTTGATGTAAAGAACTATACTGAAAGACTATATATCTTGCATATATTTCTTCTAGCTTTTTCTAGTGATGAGAAAAGATATGAGGTATATCATAATCTATTAAATTGGCAAACTTATATAGACACACTTCCCGAAAATATAAATGATTATGATTGGAAAACCTTTCAGGTTGAGTATAGGGACTATATAGATTTGGCTAAAATGTTACAATTAGTTCCAGGAATTGGTGCAGTGGTTGGAGCTTATGCTAATTATCAACTTATGGATAAGCTTGGAGAGACTGCTATAAATGCCTACAGGCTTAGAATTTTAGGAGTGAAAAACTAAAATTATATTATATATAAAATACATTTCAAATTATAGTTCTCTTTTAAATTTATCTTAAATATATTTTTATTAAGAGGTTATGACACAAGAGCCATTTATTAAAAATACCACTATATATTATGAAGTATGAGTTAGGATTACTACAGACTATATAGTGGTAATTTATTTGCAGTTTATTGTGATTAATCCTAAATTAATAGTTATAAGGAGATAAAAATGAATTTAAGAGAAAGAGCTTTGGAATTTCATAAGATTAACAAAGGCAAAATAGCACTGCATTGTAAAGTACCTGTTGAAAATAGAGAACAGATGACCTTAGCTTATACTCCAGGAGTAGCAGAACCTTGCTTAGAAATTAATAAAGATAGTGATACAATTTATGATTTTACATCAAAAGGTAATTGGGTTGCAATAGTAACAAATGGTACAGCTGTGCTTGGACTTGGGGACATTGGTCCTGGAGCTAGTTTGCCAGTTATGGAAGGAAAAGCAGTTTTATTTAAGGCATTTGGGGGTATCGATGCTTTTCCAATTTGTTTAGAAACTAAAGATCCCAGTGAGATAATTAACACTGTAAAGCTTCTTCAAAGTTCTTTTGGGGGAATTAATCTAGAGGACATCAAAGCTCCAGAGTGTTTTGAAATCGAAGAGCAACTAAAGAAAATTTGTAGCATACCAATTTTTCATGATGATCAACATGGAACCGCTGTAGTGTCTTTAGCTTGTCTATTTAATTCACTGAAAATAGTTAAAAAAAATCTACAAGATATAAGAGTTGTAATAAATGGAGCTGGTGCAGCTGGTATTGCCATAGCTAAACTTTTAATAAAATTAAAGGTAAATGATGTGATTTTATGTGATACAAAAGGTGCTATTTATTCTGGAAGACAAGAAAAAATGAACAAATACAAAAGTGAAATTGCTATGATTAGTAATAAGAATAAAGAAAAAGGTAGTCTAAGAGAGGTGCTAAAAGATAAGGATGTGTTTATAGGGGTTTCAATTGGTAATTGTGTAGATAGTGATATGGTAAAGTCAATGAATGAGAATGCTATCATCATGGCCATGGCAAATCCTAATCCAGAAATTGACCCTAGAGTTGCGAAAGAAGCTGGTGCTAGAGTGGTTTGTACTGGCAGGTCCGACTATCCTAATCAAGTAAATAATGTATTGGCTTTCCCAGGTATTTTTAGAGGTGCTTTAGATGTAAGAGCAACTGATATAAATGATGAAATGAAAATTGCTGCAGCTACTGCTATAGCAGAGTTAATTAGCCCTGAAGAATTAAGGGAAGATTTTGTAATACCTGCACCTTTCGATTTAAGGATTGCTCCAAAGGTAGCAGAATATGTTTCAAGAGCAGCTATAGAAACTAAGGTTAATAGATTAATAATTAGTCCTGAAAAGATTAAGGAAAATACAGAAAAACTATTAACTAAGTAAAGCGCTCTCCATATATACTAATTATTTATATGATTTTTATGTGGATAGGCTATTTCAATGAATAGGTTTGAAATAGCCTATTAAAAATTTATAAAATAAATTATATGAGAAATGTAATATAATGCACCAAAGTAGAATAAATATTTGTTTTAATGATAACTTTTTAATAATAAATATGATATAACATTTATGTGGACAAACTATTAACCTTATTTTCTTGGAGGAGATGGTAATAATGAAAAAGTTTCTAGTAAACACCACCATAGCATTTGTAATAGGATGTTCTTTAACTTTAACGGGATGTAGTGTTACTAAGAATGTAGCTAGTAGAAATATAAATGTTTCTGAAAAAGAAAACATCTTTACAAATAAGGAAGCTGAAAAAGTCATAGATGGCATCTATAAGGCTTTAATCAATAAAAACTCAAGTGATTATATCAAATATATTAACAGTGAAAGTCTTAAGCATTTAAATTCAAGTGAGGAAGACATAAAAAAAACCATAGATGATTACCTCCTAAATAATAAGGTTAAAGAATATAAAATCTTATCTACTGAGGATTTTAATGAAAATACTAAAATAATCAATACAAAATATGTAGAAATCTCTAAGGATGGTCATAGTTCAGAGCATGAGGATATGTTATTTTTGCAAAAAAATCTTGATAATAATAAGATTGAAATAATTTATAATGGAGCTGTTTCCTCACAGAGTTTTGCATTAGCAGAAGTTCTCCCTGGGGAATTTAAGATTCAATTAGATAAAACAATCACATTGTTTGATGGTATTGGAGCCTCACTGTATATTGAGAATAAAACAAATAGTAAAATTTCAATTGGATATGGTTCAATATTTGGCAGTGTAATACTGACTACAGAAGATGGAGAAACATATAACTTACCTTTCAATGAAGTTAAACTATACGAGCCTAATAGCAAAGACAGAATTTCTTCGTTTACCTATGAAACCACTGGTAAAATTTCAAAGGTTGAAATTCAAGGTGTTTTTGAACTTAATGAAAATAGTGCACCTAAGGAAGGTTCCCCCAAAAGCTTTATAGTTTATGAAAAATAAACAGTTTAATTTGAAAGTTTTTATTGTAAAATATGCACCAAATATAGTAAAAGTAAGTATAAATATAATATCAAACTTAGGTACTATTTAAATATAGAAGTATACTGGGTAATATTATTATTTATGGAGGTTAGCTATATGGCATATTCAAGCAATTTATATATGGTTACTACAAGAGAAGGATATGAGGCAATTTACGACTTAGTCAGAGATTTAAACCAATTAACAAAATTAATGAAATACAAAGGTAACGAATTTGTTTTTATGGAAGTTCCTCATGTTGCAGAAGAATTAATAGAGGAAATTGTTGAAATTATGGACGAAAACACAGATATTATCCCTTGTAGTATTAGGATGACCACAGATTCACAATTTGGTTTTCATGCTAATGATAACTTTGATTACGACAATAAGGTAGAAGATATAATTTTGCCAAAACTTATTGAATATGAATGCAAGGATGAGTGGGATGAGGATAATGATGTGTTTGACGAAGAATACTATGATGATACTTCAAGAATAGCTTTTAGGGTACCAAGAAATTGTAAGATTGTATATGAGCACTTTAATGAAATGGTTTAAAAGGCACTTTTTAGTACATGATTAGGAACAAGAAAAAATCAATATACTATATGAGTCTCTTTATTGCAGAAAACAATTAAAGCCAAAATTAACTAGCTTATAGTTAATTTTGGCTTTTAAATTTTAATAGAATATCAACTAAATTAAAATGCAAACACCATTTTATCTACTTTTAAAGCTTGTGGCTTTGAACGTAACCAAGAACTAGTTGCACTGGTATCGAAAAAGAACAAGGCACCATTGGTTGGATCATTTCCACCTAAGGCCTCTTTAGCCGCCTTAAGAGTTTCCTCTGTAGCAGGTTTATTAATCATACCATTGCTTACTGGTGTAAATTGTCTTTTTTCATATATAACCGAAGTAATATTATTAGGAAATTTGTCACTCTTAACTCTATTAACAACCACTGCACCAACAGCTATCTTAGCGGTATAAGGCTGATTTTCTGCTTCAGCTCTAATCAACCTACCTAATAATTGAAGTTCTTCCTCGGTATATGGAATCACACCTGAAGCTTCACTTTTATGAACATCAGTGCTTGAGGTTTCTCCAGGTATTTCTAAGACTTCACCAGGTATAATTAGATTATCCCATTTATTGTTTGTTTCTCTCAAGCTATCAAGGGTTACTCCATAGCTTTTCGAAATTTTATATAAGGTATCACCTTTTTGTACCTCATGAGTGGCAGCTTTTGCTGAACCTGATGCTGTAAATAAAATTATTGTAGCACCAATTAGTATTTTTCTAAAATTATTCATTTTAAACATAGTTTGTCCCTCCTTTGCCTCCGAGGTTAGTTGTCGGGTTAGGGGGGAGTTCCCCAGCTACAAAGTAGCTTCACCCCAAAATGTATTCCCCCGTACTCTTTAAAAGAGATTCGGCATAACTTGTTTAACTGTTAGTACATTATATACTGAATAACATATAATTTCATTATAAAATTTAAGGATATTATTGTTTTATTTTCCTGTATTCCAATTATTTTAAACATATACCATTATTAATTAAATAAATTAATTTGTGATTTTAACAAATAAAAAATCAGGGGCTATTAAAGCTACCTGATTTTTAGTTTGCTGTTAAAGCTATTTATTTGTTGGAAAAGACTCAGAATCTACATAGTCCATACTAACCATACTGCTTATATTATTTAAGCTATTCACTTCATTAATATCCTCTTCGGCACTAAAGTTTGCTGTATTAGCAACTTCATTTTTCATAGATGAATTGATGTGTTGTGTGCTATGCTTGTTGCTATTAACTTGTGCATTTTTCCTTGATTTAGCGTTTAGTTCCCTGACCGTTTGTAGGTATTTTTCATCCATAATTAATACTCCTCTCAGTATATAAATTTTATTTGTAAATATAACAACTAATAATAGTTTCTCCAACTTTAATTAACCTATGATAAAATGTATTGGTTTAGTTGGAATAAAATACATAGCTAAATCAATACGGGTGAAGAATTACATGAAATTAAAAATAATTTTTCTATCCTGAAAAAAATGTAAAATTATGCTATAATAAATTAAGAAGTAAAAGGTATTCTATATTAAAAATCATTTTTTTAATATTTATTTCCTTATATATAAGGTTTTTTATGGAGGAATTTAAATGAGTAAAATAATAAATTATACAAAGGGTGGTTTTACTGTAACAACAGATAAAGGCAAAATAAATATTGATACGTTATATAATTCTCTTCATAGGTTATACTGGGCCACCAATAGATCTAAAGAAACAATTGTAAAATCTATAGAGAACTCTCTTTGCTTTTCAATGTTTAAAGGGGATAAACAAATTGGATTTGCTAGAGTTATTACTGATTATGCAACTTTCGCTTATTTGTGTGATGTTTACATTGATGAAGATTATAGGGGAAATGGGTTAGGAATTTGGCTCCTAGAATGCATCTTAAATTACCCTGATTTATTAGAGTTGAGAAAATGGTTGCTTGCTACCAAGGATGCACATGAACTCTACCGAAAGTTTGGATTTAGTGAACTTGCTACACCTGAAAGATATATGGAAATAGTAAATTAATTTTAACAGTTTAGATAGAGTATTAAAATTACTACATCTACATACCAATATTTTTATTTATACTTACGTCAGTAATATAAATTTATAATATAAAAATACTAGTAAGCCTTATATAAAGAAGTGAGTTGTAGGCTACTCACTTCAAAGGTTTAAGTGAAATTTTAGGGGGATACTATGGATAAAACTTTAAAACTATGTATATTGGGATTTGGAAACTCTGGTCAAGAATTCTGCAGATTATTACTTAACAAGAATTTAGATGTGAAAATCACAGCCATAGCTACAAAATCAAAAGGAAATTTATTGTGTGATCAGGGAATTAATATAAAAGCTGCTTTAGATGAAGTAGAGGCAAAAGGGAGGTTCTCAAATGACAATCCTAATCTCGTTCATCTTTCAACTATTGATATGATTATAAAATCTCATGCAGATGTTATGATAGAATTAAGCACTCTATCCATTTGGGATGGGCAACCAGCCATTAGTCATATTGAAACAGCCTTTAGTAATAATATGGATGTTATAACAGCAAATAAAGGTCCAATTGCTTGGGATTTTAAAAGGTTAAAAACCATGGCTGAAGAAAAAAACAGAAAGTTTTTATACGAAACTACTGTGATGGATGGCACTCCAATATTTAACCTTGTAAAGTATACACTCCCAGGTTGTAAGGTTGAATCCTTTAAGGGAATTTTAAATTCAACTGCCAACTTTATACTTGAGGAAATGGAAAAAGGTAATGAGTATGAGGATGCTGTTAAAGAAGCTCAAAGGAGAGGTTTTGCAGAGGCAGACCCATCAATGGATGTTGACGGATGGGATGCAGCAGCAAAAACCTCTGCCTTAGCAAATGTTTTACTTAATGGAGACCTTAATCCATTAAAAGTAGATAGGATAGGTATTAAGAACATCTCAAAAGAAGATATTATTGCTGCTGAAAAAGCAGGTGAAAAATTTAAGCTTATTTGTGAAGGTTACAGAAGTGGAGATAAAATCATAGGGAAAGTTTACCCCAAATTAGTCCCTAATACAGATATGTTAAGTACAATAGATGCTACCTCTTCAATATTATGTGTAACAACAGATTTAATGGGAGAAATATGTATTGTTGAGAAAAACCCAGAGATTCAACAAACTGCTTATGGAATATACAGCGATTTATTGAATTTAATTAATGAATCTGCTGATAGAGTAAAATAAACTATTAAATAAAAGGTTATTGGGATTTAAACCATTTCCTATAAGGTTATTTATCTATGGAAAAGATAGAAGTCTAGTAATATGTTATTAGGCTTCTATCTTTTCTATTTTAAGGGTAGCCCACCATCATTAGAATCTTTGAATTAATCATATATTCTTTGCACAACAAAATTAGTTCTGAATATAATAAAAATAAGCAAATAAGATAAAGTTTATAAATGAACAGGCGGTAAGTTTTATTTATGCAGCCGGGCTTATTTAAAAGCAGTGGAAAAATCCATGGGACAATTAATATAGTGTTCCATGGATTTTTTATCTTCAAAGGGAGGAAAATTGGGTATGAATAGGTATAATTTCAAAGTAATCAAAAAAGTGTTATGGGTAATATTATTTGCAAACCTTATGGTAGCTATATTGAAAATTATTATAGGTAACCTTATAAACAGCACTAGCATGACTGCTGATGGATTTCATTCTTTAACAGATGGCTCATCAAATATAGTAGGTATAATAGGTATAAATCTTGCTTCAAAACCTGTAGATGTAGAACATCCTTATGGACATAAAAAATTTGAAATGCTAGCAGGGCTATTTATTGCAGGAATGCTTCTTGTTATAGGAGGAAAAGTAATCATAAATGCTGTTTATCGTTTAATAAATCCAATTGAACTTCAAATTACAGTAGAAAGTATTGTAACTTTGGTGTTTACAATTATAGTAAATGTATTAGTATGCAGATTTGAATTTAGGCAAGGTAAAAAAATGAATAGCTACATTCTTACCTCAGATTCCTTGCATACTAAAAGCGATATCTTTGTTTCTGCTGGTGTGCTTTTTACTTTAATATCAGTTAAGTTAGGTTTTCCACCAATTATAGATTCAATAGCATCCTTTATTGTTTCTATATTTATTCTACATTCGTCCTATGAAATTTTTAAATCAGCAAGTGAAATATTAGTAGATAAAGCTGCAGTAGAAACAGATTCAGTAAAAGAAATAATTTTGAGTTTCAATGAGGTAAAGGATGTTCATAAAATTAGAAGTAGAGGCATCCATAGCGAAATTTACTTAGATATGCATATGAAACTTGCAGCAAATATGAATGTTGCTCAATGTCACAAACTAATTAAGCAAATTGAAAATAAGATAAGAGAAGAAGTTAATGGTAATATTCAAATGATTGTTCATATAGAGCCTTTTTATGATAGTGGAGGTGTTACTTTTAGTAGTGAACTAATCTGAAGTTGATAAAAGTGTAGAATAAATAAAGGTACCATGAATATGAAGAATATTCCATGGTGCTTTTTGTGTATGTAGGGCTTATTATAAAAGTTAATCTAGTAGCACTTGCTGCGATGGAGAGTTTATATAGTTCATTAACTTTGAGAAACATAGATTATTAGTAAGTGAATAATTTTCTATTTAATTATATTATGATTACAACCTGTATATTTATTGTGCATGGTACAATTATATAGTTTATTTTTGTAATAAAGAACGTCTTATTGGTCATATTAAAAATGTATGCTTTAACAAAAAAATACATAGAAGGAGTTTCTTCAATGGATAATGTGAAGTATTTATTAGACTCTAATATAATTATAAATATATGGAATCAGTTTCCCAAATTACTTGAGGAATTTGACAAAAATCCTCATTTGGATTATAGAATTTCAAAAGGTGTAGCAACGGAGTTATCACATAAAGAATTCAAAATCTATAACGGAATTCAAGTATTAACAGAGAAATTTATTAAACTTTTAGATAACATAATTGAAGACGAAGTGATTAATATTGAGGAGATACTAAGGGAAAACAAAAATATTACAATTAAATACAATGATAAAACTAATATTTATTTTATCAATGATAATAAATTATCAGATAATGATTTTAAGCTTATTTCTTTATGCTATAACCATAAGGAGCTTATATTAGTAACAGAGGATAAAAAAATTGTTAACTGCGGAAAACTTATCCTCCCAACGCATAGAATTTTAAACTTTAAAGGCTTTCTGGAAACTTTAAAGGAGGAGAGAAGTAAATGAGTATTGATGGAATTATAATTGATAAATCCTTACGTAAGGATACTAAACTATATAGATATATGTGTCTTAGTCAATTTATGAGTTTTGCAGAAACACATAAAACTTATCTCACAAAGCTTTTATTTTGGGAAGATAAATGGGAGATACCAACAAGAAAATTCTTATCCGAGATAGATAATTGTTTTAATTATAATACGGAGAGAGAATATTTAAATGGACTATATGGCCAATGTTGGAGTTTAGAAGGAGTTTCAGATGCTTTATGGAGAATTTATTCAAGAGAAGATGAAGGGATTTTAATTCAAACTACAGTAGAAAAATTTAGCCTCATAAAAGAAATAAATTTTGGTATGTTATCTCCAGTAATATACTATGAAAATTTAAATCAAGTTTCTAAAAAATTGACTGATGGAGACGTAAAAAAGAATGACCTAATTCAAGGTTTATTTAAACGCAAAGCCTTTGAACATGAGAAAGAAGTCAGGTTGATAACCTTAAGAGATTATGTAACTTGTAATAGCAATAATCAACGTTGTTCACGTATTGAGGTTAACTTAAATCCTTTAGAATTTATAGAAAAAATTATCATTGATCCTCGTGCCAAGGAGTGGTATGTAGAAACAATTAAAGAATACTGTAAACGATTAGGATTTAAAATAATCCCTGAAAAATCAGATTTATATTGTTCAAATGAAGAATAGTTAATTAAGAACAAAGGACAGAAATAAATTTTAGATTTAATAATATAATAAAGCTAACACATGAACTCACTATGAAATTAAATTTGGATTATTATGGTATAATAGATATAAACATTATTATTGAAAATAGGGGGAACTACTTATGTATATGGTAAACTTAACTTCAGATGATTTTCTAGAAAAGGTTCAGACTATAAAAACTGTAATTATACCTATTGGCTCAGTTGAGGCCCATGGACATCATTTACCCTTAGGAACAGATATTTTTTCTCCAAGGTTATTTTGTGAAATTATAGATAAAAAAATAGGAGAGCAGATATTTATAGCGCCTGAAGTTCCTTTTGGGCAAAGTTATGATTTATCTGTATACCCTGGTACTATTCATGTACCATCAGAAGTTTTAGCTCAATACATTTTTGAAGTGGGAAGAAGCCTATATAAAAACGGAGTTAAAAATCTTATATTTTTAAATGGCCATGGTGGAAATGTCAATGCCTTAAATTTAGCAAGTGAAAAACTTATGGAGCTTGGATTAGCTGCATTAACTATAAATTGGTGGATGGATTATTCCAAGGATATATTAACCATAACTGAAGGACAAGGTCATGGTGGAGAAGACGAGACTTCTGCTATATTATTTTATAATGATAATTTAGTTCAGATGAATAAAGCTATATGTAATAATAGAAAACCTACAATGAGATTGTATTTTAAGGATAGAGGAAAAGTTATTTATAATGATGCTTTATCAGGTAATGCAACCCTTGCTACAAAAGAGAAAGGTAAAAAAATGTTTCATTTAGTAAGTGAAAAGATAATTAATACAATTAAAATGGTTGTAAATGAAGATTACTATACTGAGTAAATTTAAAAATAAAACTATATAAAATAAAACCCTATAGAAAACTTTATTATTATTCTATAGGGTTTACTTTATTAGAAAGTAGTTTGTTTATGACCACAATAGGGACAATACTCGTACTGTCCATTCAAAGATTTTTTACAGCTTTCACATAGTTTTTCTACATGAATAGGTGATAAGTCCCAATAAGTAAATTTAACATGATTTTTTATACTTGCTTCATATCCCTTATCCTTATTAATACCATATAGGGAATCACAATTTTTGCAGAGTAAGTAGTAATTATGTTCCCATTTGAACACAGGTAAAAAGAAAAAATGGAATCTGTTATAACTATGTAAAAGGAATAAATGATTTACATTACAGTTAGGACATTGAACTTCTACTTCCCTTAAGATCTCCTCTTTATTATCTAATCCCATTACACCAATGAAAAACATGGGTCAACCTCCTTATATAATAGTCAGCCATTTAATTTGATTTTTATAGAATATATTATAATTCATAGGCAAAACATATTAAATAGATTAATAACTAGTATATGAAAATTTCTATATCAATATAATTATTTTATTTGAGGTGATTTTATGAGTATAAACGGTTTCTATTTAATGCCTCATCCTCCTGTTGTGATTCCTAACATTGGAAAGGGTGAAGAAGAAAAGATAAAAAAAACAAAAGATTCATTAAACTTAGTAGCATTAGATATCAAAGAAAAAAGCCCCGAAGTAATTATAGTAATTACTCCTCATGGAACTATGTTTGGAGATGCTGTAGCACTAGTTTATGAAGATACAATTAAAGGTGATCTGAAAAAGTTTGGTGAGCATAGTATTTCAATGGAGCTAGAAATTCATAAAAAGCTTACAAGTAAAATATATGAACTGGCTATAGAAGAAGATATTCCTTCTATCATGGCTACAGATGATTTTTTAAGAAAGTTTAATTCTAAGGTTGAAATAGACCATGGGGTTTTTGTACCATTATACTTTGTAAATCAAGCTTTGGAAAACTATAAAATTGTACATATCACTTATGCACCCCTTAGCGATCTAGAACTTTATAAGTTTGGAATATGTATAAATAAAGCTGTAGAACTTATTGATGTAAATGCAGTTCTAATAGCTAGTGGGGACTTATCTCATAGGCTTAAAAAAGGTGGCCCTTATGATTATAACCCTTATGGTGAAGTATTTGATAAAGAATTCTTATTGAATCTGCAAGAGGGAAATCTTATGGGAATTATAAGTATGGATAAAAAAACTATGGAAGGTGCTGGTGAGTGTGGAAGAAGGTCTGTACTAATGTTGTTAGGTGCATTAGATAAAAATAAGTTCAAAGGTGAATTACTAAGTTATGAAGGAACTTTTGGAGTAGGTTATGGTGTAATGAATTTCATTCCAACTAGTATTGAAGATTCTAAGACTGAAAAAATTGAAGAACTAAAAAAATCCTTATATGAGAAAAAGCTCAGAGCAAAAGATTTATATGTAAGGCTAGCCTGGGAAAGTTTGGCCTATTACTTGACTTCTGGAAGAGAACTTGAGTATATTCCTGATTACGTAACCAATGAAATGAGAGAAATAAAAAGGGGTGTGTTTGTATCTCTAAAAAAAGGTGGAGAGTTAAGAGGGTGCATTGGAACAATACTTCCTGTAACCAATTCAGTGGCTGAGGAAATAATTAGAAACGCCATCGAAGCAGGTGTCAACGACCCAAGATTTTATAGAGTGGAAGAACATGAGTTAATGGATATAGATATTTCTGTTGATGTACTTACCGAGCCAGAAGAGGCTGATAAAGAAGATTTAGACCCTAGGAAATATGGGGTTATTGTTAAAGATAATGGGAAAACAGGCCTTCTCCTCCCAGATTTACAAGGAGTTAATACTATAGAAGAGCAATTATCAATTGCCTTACAAAAGGCAGGCATAACTTCAGGGGAATATACTATAGAAAAATTCGAAGTTATAAGGCACCTTGAGTAATAGGAGAGGAAGTCATAAGATGAAGAAAAATGCAATGTTTTATGAAAAACTTGGGGAGAAGATTCATTGTTTCTTGTGTCCCCACAATTGTATTATTGATAAAAATAATTTTGGTAAATGTAGAGTTAGAATTAATGAAGATGATAAATTATATACAATTAACTATGGAGAAGTTACATCTATCTCCATGGATCCTATCGAAAAGAAGCCTCTTCATTACTTTAAACCTTCTACAAATATATTATCCATTGGTTCCTTTGGGTGTAATTTTACTTGTGGCTTTTGTCAAAACCACAGTATTTCTCATGTTGAGGCCCCTAGTGAATTCTTTTCAAAAGAAAAGTTAGTTCAGTTAATATTGACCTTAGAAGATAATATTGGGATAGCATTTACATACAATGAGCCCTCTATATGGTATGAGTATGTGTATGAAGTTTCAAAACTTTTGAAAGAAACTAGTGAAGATAAATCTGTTGTCCTTGTAACTAATGGCTATATTAGTGAAGAACCTCTTAAGGAGCTTTTACCTTATGTAGATGCAATGAATATTGATCTTAAGAGCTATAACAATGACTATTATAATAAGGTGTGTGGTGGTAATTTAACTCCTGTTCTTAAAACCATAGAACAAGCTGCTAAAAACTGTCATGTAGAAGTAACAAATTTGCTAGTAAGCAATGAACATCATTCAATTGAGGATATTGAGAGTATTTCTAAGTTTTTAAGCAATATTGATAAAAATATTCCTCTCCATTTATCTAGATATTTTCCAAGGTATAAAATGAACAATCCTGCAACCACCATTGAAACTATGGTAGCTGCTGAAGAAATTGCAAAGAAATACCTTAATAGGGTATCATTAGGGAATATATAGTTTTACTATCCATGCTGACACAAACCATTGGTTATGCGTTTCGAAATTGCATTTGCTGATGGGCTGATTTTTTCATAGATTTTATAAGTTATATTCTAAGAAATAAAATGCTATATTTAATTAGCTATGACCTATTAAAATTCTGAAATAAGGAAACAAGTTATTATCCTGTGAATATACTTATAATAGACAAACTTTTGGGGGAGGTCTATTATGGGTGAATTTATAACAATTTCTTTTATACTTATAGCTATGATTTTATGCGGCTTGAGTCAAGAGGAAAAAAATTAATTTTAATATGAGTACTTAAAATTAATTTTAAAATTATCCTTAACTTATATTTTAATTAACTTTTAACCATGCACCCTTGGGTTTAATATGTGAGTGTATGGTTTTTATTTTTTAGAAGACATTTTAATATTCTTTAAGGTATTACTTAAAGAATTGTAAACTTACTGTAAAGAATACCTTAAAAACTACGATGTTAGTTTTGTTATGTTAAAATGAAGAAGAAAAGTATTTTCAAATATAATATAGGGGGATAAGCAATGATACCTAAATATGAAACCTTATACTTATATCAAATATGCGACATAAACTTGTCTTCTAGAGTAAATAATTTACCTATAGAAGCAACGCAAACGTATACACTAATTGATAATGAGTGTATAGATGATAAACAATGCAAAATAATTAAAACTAAAACTATTGAAAATAACTTAGAAAGTTCAAGTGAATATTTTAAAGCCTATAGAGGTGATTTTATCCTTTGCTTGAAGCAAAACTTTATTAAAGGCGACTTAACTGCTGCTTTTATTGAAGATGAAGAGGTATTAGTAACAAATAACTTTGCTATACTAACTCCAAAAGAATATATACACAGTGATTTGATAATGTGGGCTTTCCACCAAGATTATGTTATTTCTCAAATTAAGCCTCTTAACATTGGGAGAAACTTTTTTCAGGTAACAGCAGATGAATTATCAAAAATTTTAATTCCTGTTGAAATATATGCAGATAATAATAGTAACAGCTAATAGTATAAAAAGGTTTGCACATCATAATGCAAACCTTTTTATTATTGTTAATAAACATTTGATAATGATAAAAATTATTACTAACTTTCTAAGAAACCAGTAAAGTCATTGGAAAAATATACGAAATTTGTAGAAAGGGAGGAAATAAGTAGATCCCATTAATTATCTTGTTTACATATTGAATAAAGAAAAAAATGAAAAGTTAAATGAGAAAGTAGACTTATATATGTTTGAAGACTATGAATTACTGTTAGTTATTAAAGCTACAGATGGCATGAGTGCTATTTACAGAATCAATAAAATCTATAGCCACACAGACTAAGTTTTTAGCCTTGAACTCTTCTATTGAAGCTGCAAAACAGGGGAGCAGCCACCGGTTTTGCAGTAATAGCTTAATTGGCCTAATAAATTATTAAATACTAGATAATATTGACATTCTTAATGCATAGTTTTACTATTTAAACATAAACAGGGTTCACCTTTAAACAGAATTTAAATCATTAGGGAGGAAAGCATGGAGAATTTAATTAATGATGTTTGCAGTTGTAATTTTATTCATGAGGATGTAGTAAATAGGGTGAAAGATAATATTTTAGATGAAAATACTATAAATAGCTTATCTGAGCTTTTTAAAGCTATAGCTGATCCTACTAGAATTAAAATCATTAATATTCTAATAAATACCGAAGCTTGTGTATGCGATATTGCGGCCTTGCTAAATATGACACAATCCGCTATTTCACACCAACTAAGAGTTTTAAAATCAGCTAGGTTAGTAAAATACAGAAAAGAAGGAAAGGTAGTATATTACTCTCTAGATGATTATCATGTTAATGATATTTTTGAAAAAGGTCTAAATCACGTAAGAGAGTAACAAGCTTTAGGAGGAAATTTTATGAGTAAGAGTCTAAGAAAACTTTATGAACTCTCTGGTTTAGATTCAGAAAGTTTTAGTATTAAAATAGAAAATGAAATAGGTAAATTGCCTTATGTAAAAAGTGTATTAGTTAACTCTCTTACATCTAGGGCAATAGTTGAGCATGATAGTGAAATTCATAAGGAAAAAGTTTTCAAGGACATTTGCGCTATTATCAATACTTTGAACATAGATATAATACTTAAGGAAATAGAACGAAATGATGATATAGATGAACATCCTTTAGATTCAAATGAGGCTATTACACAGGAGGAAATTCACGTAAGTGAAAATCAATATTTAAAGGCAAACCACAAAAATAAATTTGCTAAACTAAAGGTTTTTATATTTTTTGTTGGTTTGGTAATAGCATTTATGGGAACTCTGATAAATAATGCAATAGGAACAGTTCTACTCATCATTACATATTTAATCGTCAGTAGTGATGTTTTATTAAAGACTATTAAAAATACTATTAAGCGAAAATTTTTTAATGAGGAATTCTTAATAGCTTTTGTATCTATTGCATTACTTTTAGTTGGGAGATTTTCAGAAGCAGTATTAGTTATATTATTTTATGAAGGAGTAACATTTCTAAAAGAGCTTATTTTAAATAAATCAAAAAAACAAATCAATGAATTAATGAATATCAAACAAGATTCTGTAAGTATAAGAGGTATTAATGGAGAAATTGTATTTGTCAAAGTAGAGGAAATAAAAACCAATGATATTGTAATTGTTAGGCCTGGTGAGAAAATTCCTGTTGATGGTATTGTTTATAAGGGCACATCTCTCATTGATAATTCCATAATAAATGATGAAGTCAATATAATTAAAGTGAAGGAGAGAGATGAGGTAATCTCTGGAACCACTAACCAAACTGAACTAATAGAAATTAGAGCTACAAAAAAGTTTAAACAATCTACAGCATACAAGATTATTGATATTATTGAGAATGTAACTTTCAATAATACTTTTACGGAAGAATTTATAACTAAATTTATTAAAGTTTTTATCCTTATTATAATTTTTAGTGCAATATTATTAGGTATTCTAGCTCCAATTTTAACAGAAGGTTCAATTAATCAGTGGACATATAGGGCATTGATATTTTTAAGTCTCTCATTTCCATGGGCATTGATAGTTTCCATTCCTTTAATTTTCACAGGTGGTATTGAAACTACATTTAAAAATGGCATTATAATTAAGTCAAGAAATTACTTAGAGTCAATAAAGAAAACAAATACCGTAGTTTTTGATAAAGCAGGAACTCTTACTGATGGATACTACCATGTGAGGAAGATTGTGCCTAAAGGTTACATTGCTGAGGATATGCTGTTAGAATATGCCGCTTATGCGGAACTATACTCTAATCACCCAATAGCAAAATCCATAATAAAAGCTTTTAAGGAATTAAGTAGCAGCAAGGTAATTGATAAATCAAGAATTAAATCCTTTGAAGAAATACCCGGAAAAGGGGTTAAAATTTATTTTGGTGATAGATACATTTATGCTGGTAATCACAAATTAATGGAGGAGTATGATATCAGCTATGAAAAACCTAGTGAAGTTGGAACAATAATATATATTGCAATAAATCAGAATTTTGTTGGATATTTAGTAATATCTGATAAAATTAAAGAAACTTCGCCTAAGGCTATTGACGATTTAAAAAAAGTTGGTATTAAACGAATAATTATGATTACAGGTGACAATAAAAAAACTTCCGATTACGTTGGAGAAATTCTGAAAATTGATGAGGTGTATTCTGAATTATCTATACAAGAAAAAGTTGCTTTAATGGAAAATTTGGAAAATGGTAAGGCTGATAGGGGAGAAATTGTATTTGTTAGTGATGGAATTGTAAGTGATTTATCCGTAGAAAAAAATTATACAGCAGTTGGACTAGATGGATTTAAGTCTGATTTAGCTAAAGACACATATGATATATTAATTATGACTGATAATCCTCTTAAAATAGCAACTGCTATAAAAATATCCAAAAAAGTTCAAAACATTGCATCTCAAAACATAATTTTAGCAATAGCTATGAAAATCATGATACTAACATTTGTGGCTTTAGGACTGGCTTCAATGTGGATGGCAGTATTAGTAGAAATAATTGTTACTGTAATCTCTATATTTAATAGTTTTAGAGTTAAAAAATTTAAAGAATAACTTTTTAAAAAGAGGGATAACCCCTCTTTTTATCTTTTTAACATTATGGTTTTTACTGAAGCAAAAGCCTCTCTTACATAAAAATTAGGTGCACTTATTAATTTACTAGATGCAGGATATCTATAAATTTTAAATCCAACTTTTTCTCCAATATATTTAGCTCTAAACATATGAAAATTATTAGTGACTACAGCTATGTTTATTGGATTACTAATTTTGTGATCTCTATCTAATATTTCTTTGGTAAAAAGAAAGTTTTCATAAGTTGTGGTTGATTTATCTTCCATGATTATTAGATTATCAGGCACTTCATTAGATAATAGGAATTTTTTCATAGCAAGAGCTTCAGTTATATTTTCTCCTGGTCCTTGACCACCACTAACTACTATTTTAATATTTGGATATTTTTTATGCAGCTTAATGCTAGACTCAAGTCTAAGACGTAGAGAAGCAGAAAGCTTATCACCATTTAGCCCAGCGCCTAGAACTAAGATATAGTCAGGCTTATAATCATCTTTAACACATCCGTTGTAAACTATTAGCACTTCCAGAGCCAAAAACAAGAATATACCCATAACCATTGAAAAATTGATTATTTTTTTTAATAATGGGGGAAGATAACTTAATAAATCAATGCTGTAATAATTTAATAAAAAGACTACTATTAATGTACAACCTAATACTAGCCAAAATTCAGCAAAGGCCATTGACCAAAGTGATAATTTAAGAACGATAAAATAGAGAATTGATATAATACCTACTAGTAAAAATAATTTGTGAAACTTAAAGAAATACAAACAATCACCCCTGAATAATTTTATTATTAGTATATCATTACCTAGTAATTTTTTCCACAGGGTTTAAATTTAAAAGTTTTGTGCTATAATGTTGAAAGTAATGAATTTTATCTTTTTAAATGAGAGGTGAATTTATTGAGTACAGAGTGTTTAACAACTTGTGAACTGTGTAAAAGAAGAGGAGTTAACCTCACTGAGCATCATCTTACCCCCAGGGAGGCTGGTGGTAGAAATTTACCAACTGCATTACTTTGTACCACCTGTCATAAACAAATACATGCACTATTTACTAATAGGGATTTAGCACTTAATTTAAATACTTTGGAGAAGCTAGAAAGTAACGATAAAATTAAGCGATATTTAAGCTGGGTAGAGAGGCAACCTCCTAGTGCAGAATTTACTATAAAAAAGTCTAGACATGTTAGAAAGAAAAATCGTAGATAAATATAGATATACCGATGAAAACTCATCGGTATTTTTGCTTGTAACGGTAGTTGAGTATTTTTAAAAAATTTGGACAAATTAAGAATAATAAAAGAAGTATTTATTATTTAAAATTTATGGTATAATGTTCCTTTGTGAGGTGATAAAATGGAAGTTTATTTTGATAACAGTGCTACAACAAGACCTTATGAAGAAGTTATCGAGGAAGTAGCAAATACAATGAGATTATTTTATGCAAATCCATCCTCTGCTCACTCTTTAGGTTTTAAAGCAGAGCAAAAACTCAGAAAAAGTAGAGAGTGCCTTAGCAAAACAATAAAAGCTCAAACTGATGAGATAATATTTACTTCAGGTGGAAGTGAAGGAAATAACTTTTTAATTAGAGGTTTTTGTAAACCAGGTAATCATGTTATAACTTCAAATATTGAGCATTCTAGTGTAAGAAATACATTCAAAGACCTGGAGAATCAAGGAGTAAGAGTTACATATATTGGACTAAAATCAGATGGTAAAATAGATTTAGAGCAACTACTTAGTGCTATAGAAAAAGATACTGTTCTAGTGAGTATTATGCATGTTAATAATGAAGTTGGTGTAATTCAAGATATTGAAAATATCGGAGCAGCAATAAAAGGAAAATCCTCAAGAGTTAAATTTCATGTTGATGCTGTACAAAGTTATGGAAAAATCCCTATAGATGTTAATAAGTGTCATATAGACTTAATGAGCACAAGTGCTCATAAGCTACACGGTCCAAGGGGTATTGGATTTTGTTACATCAAAAGAGGACTTGTTCCTACCATTTTAATAACTGGTGGTGGGCAGGAACATAACTTTAGATCGGGTACAGAAAATCTTCCTGCTATTGTTGGATTTTGCACTGCATCAGAAATCATGCATAGAAATTTGGAAAAAAATTATGCTACTGTTTTTGAATTGAAAAATTATTTCATAGAAAAATTAAAAGTTATAGATGACATAAAAATAAATAGTAGTGATTCTAACTATTATATGCCGCACATATTAAATGTAAGCTTTCTTGGTGTTAGAGGAGAAGTACTACTACATGCACTTGAAGAACATAATGTATATGTGTCAACAGGCTCTGCCTGTTCTTCTAAAGCTGCTAAAACCTCAGAAGTTTTGAATGCCTTTGGTCTTACTTTAAAGGAACAGCAAGGAGCTATTAGATTTAGTTTTTGTGAGACTAATACAAAAGAAGAAATTGATTATGTAATTGAAAAGCTTAATTTAGTCTTGTCATTTTTAAGGAGGATAAGAAGATGAGAGAATTACTACTTATAAAATATGCCCCTGAAATATTTTTAAAGGGGTTAAATAGAGGAAAATTTGAGAGAAAACTGAAAGATAATATTAAATTTGTTTTAAAAGATATAGAATATGAGTTTGTAGAAGATAGTGGAAGATGGTTTATAGAGTCTTCAAACCTTCCAGAAGTAATAGGCCGAGTTAAAAATATTTTTGGTGTTATGGAAGTTTGTATAGTCCATGAAATTGAAAACTCTATGGATGCAATTGGAGATGAAGCATTAAGAGTTTTAAAGGAAACTGGAGCAAAAACCTTTAAAGTTGAAACAAATAGAGCAAATAAGCAATTCCCATTAAATTCAATGGAAGTATCTAGGGAAATCGGTGCTTATATTTTAAAAAGATTAGATAGTGTATCAGTAAATGTGAAAAACCCAGAATTTCTTGTGCATATAGAAATAAGAAATAAAAGTTATGTAATAGCCAAAAAAATTAAAGCAGTTGGTGGTCTTCCTTATGGAATGAATGGATCAACAATGTTAATGTTATCAGGAGGGATTGATTCACCCGTAGCTGGTTACCTTATGGCCAGAAGAGGAGTAGAGCTTAATGCGGTCTACTATCATTCACCACCATATACAAGCGAAAGAGCTAAAGAAAAAGTCAAGATGTTAGCTGATATTTTAAAAGGCTATACTGGAAACTACAACCTTTATATAGTACCTTTTACAGATATTCAACTTCAAATTATTGAGAAGTGTAGAGAAGACGAATTAACTATAATAATGAGAAGGTTTATGATGAGAATAGCTTGTAAATTAGCAGAGAAATTTAATGTTAACTCAGTTACCACTGGTGAAAGTGTAGGTCAGGTGGCTTCTCAAACCATGGAAGCTTTAGTAGTGAGTGATGATTGTAGCGATAGACCTGTTTTTAGGCCTTTAGTTGCTATGGACAAAGTAGATATTATGGATATTTCTAGGGATATAAACACCTATGAAACTTCTATTTTGCCTTATGAGGATTGTTGTACTATATTTGTTCCAAAGCATCCAAAAACTAAGCCAAGACTTAGTGAAATAGTGAAATCTGAATCAGTTCTGGATATTGATAAGCTGGTGGATGAGGCTATAGAAAAAATGGAAGTATATAGATAGATACTGAAATACTTAGATTTAGAAAAAAATAAACTTTATAAGAGTTAACATTATGTTTTACTCTTATAAAGTTTATTTTTATATGATTTATATCACATTTTCCTTAACTTCATCTTCACTTTTATTTTTCCTAAGAAATTCAAGTTTTGTTTCAGTAGTAACAATTGCTATAAATATTAGGACACATCCTAATACCATAGCCAAAGTAAATATTTCTTTAAAGAATAAAACAGAAAATACTGCACCAAAAAATGATTCGAGAGAAAGAATAATTGCAGCATGGGTTGAAGTTGTATATTTCTGTGCTATATTCTGAATTAAAAAGGCTAGGGTAGTACTAAAAATTGCAAGATATAATATAGAACCCATGGCTCTTAAATTCATACCTATAGGAATAGGTTCGAAAAAAAGTGCAACTAGTAAAGAGAGCACTGCTGCGATTCCTAGTTGGACCACTGTAAGGATTAATGGATCATCCATTTCTACATATTTCCCAATTGCTAAGATTTGTCCTGCAAATGCGAAAGCACATATTAGAGTCAACGAATCACCATAGCCTAATGAAAATCCTCCTTGTAAAGTCAATAATGATATACCTACTAAACAAATTAGCGCACCAATTAAAGAATAATTATCTGGTCTTCTTTTCATTATTACCCATTGCAAAAATGGAACTAATACTACATACACAGCAGTTAAAAATGCACTTTTCCCAGCTGAAGTATAATTTATCCCTACAGTTTGAAAAGCAAACCCTAGAAATAGAAAAACACCTATTATTGTACCATTCTTAAATTGAGTCTTATTTATTCTTTTCACTCTTTTATAAAATACTAAATACATAAGTATAGTTGATATACCAAATCTTAAAGCCATTTGATAAAATGGTGTAACTACATTTAAGGAATCCTTAACAGCAATAAAACCTCCACCCCAAATAATAGCAACTAAAAGCAAGCTAATATCCGCAAATAGGCTATTTTTTTTAAAAAGCTTCTCCAATACAAGTCCCCCTTCTTGTAAATATTTAAAAATTCATCATACTAAATATTATAATAGAATTATTAATTTGTGTAAATTAAAAACACTATAATTTTACAAATGAAAACACCACAAATATATAAATCTATGGTGTTTAAAACTTAATATAAAATTTTGCGTGGATTTATTAACTCAAAAGTTGTTACGGCTAGGCTGATTTGATATTTCTAAGTATTTGGCTAATATTTAATTTGCAATTTGAGCTAATTCTTCTAGTTCATGTAGCTTTGAGTAATTGTCATCATTAAACATTTTATTGTAGCAATAAGAGATAATATCAGATCTTTTTATGATACCAATAAAAGTATTTGAATCATCAACTACAGGAACAAAGTTCTGGGATTTCGCCGCTAATATTAAACTTTCAATGTCAGAGTTTATTGAAACTGCTTTATTACATACATGCCTTGGAATCTCTTTAATAAGAATTTTTTCAGTATCCTTAAGACTAAAATCAGGAGTATTTTTAAGCTTCCAGAGAATATCACCTTCAGTTAAGGTACCAACATATCTTCCACGATCATCTAATAAAGGTATAGAAGTATATCTATGATATTCCATTCTCTCCATTGCTCTACGCATAGTTGAGCTCACCTTTTCAAAGACTACTTCACTTTTAGGAGTAAGAAAAAAGGCAACATTCATATATAATCATCCTCCGATTAAATTTTATGTTTTTACAATAAAGTAAATCCTAATGATTCTTTATTGCAAACAAGTACTTATTAAACTAATACATATCTATTATACCATGTATTTTGCTAAAATTAAGAAGATAATTTTAACAAAATAGCAAGTTTATAAAAAGGTAACATTATGTTAATAATTTTTAGTATTCATTCTATATTTAATTAGCACTAAAAATAAGTTACCAATTAAATATTTTGGAGATAGTAAACCTAATACTTTTCTCATATTAGTAATTTTTTTCATGCTCCTTAAAGCATGAAAGTCCAAAGTTACTAAATCAATATATTTTTTAATTACAAAAGTTTCTTTAAAAATATCTTTATCAGAATGCATGTCTAAAGCTTTTTCTATTACTAAATTAAGTAATTCCTCATAAGTATAAATTTTGCATCTTTCAATATTAAGAAGTTCTGCTGTGATTTCAAGTGCAGTTAAAATAGAGGTGTTTCCATCTGGAATCTTTCTAGTGGACTTTGATAATAATCTAATCACTCTCATTATTAAAATTTTATCTTTTTTTAAATTTTTATAGTCAATAAAATCTAATATAAACTCCATTTCACTTTCTGATAAAGGAGCTAAAAGTGATGTTAATGCTATTTTTTCATCGTGGAAGTAATAGGAATTACCCTTAATTTTTTCAAACCTCCGTAAAGTGTCTAAGTAACCTAATTTAATACTACGAAGTATTGTGTCACAATTAAAAGTAAATATTGGACCAAGTTCTTCAGAACATTCTATTTCTATAATATTTTTTGTATTCTTAGGAAACTTCTTAACATTACCTGGTCCATGAATATTTACAGTTATTATTGTAGAAATATCTTTGTTTAATAGCATATCTGCGGGGATATTATTGTAAACTCCACCATCAATAAATTTTTCACCATCTATTTCTACCTGTTTAAAACCGGGAAAGCAACAGCTTGCTAATAAGTAGTCTATAAGTTTTCCATCAGGAATATGTTCTTTAAATACTTCTACTGGTTTAAGGCTTGATGTAGAATAAGTAACTAATCCGAAATCTACATTTGAGTTTCTAATCTTTTTTTCATCTATGCACTCTTTTAATAGTTGATGAAATGGTTCAAAATTTATTCCGTTTCCACTTACCATTTCCTTTACTAATGAGGGAACATAGCTAATAGATAGTTTTAAATCACTATTATTACTATCCTTAGCAAAGCTAAAGCATTTATAAATATCTAATCCTAACCAAATTTTTTTTATTGTCTCCAAGTCACTTTGTATAAAAAGAGCTCCATTTACTGCTCCAATAGAGGTTCCTACAATAACTGAAATATTAATACATAATTCCTTTAAAGCCTCCCATACCCCTACTTCATAAGCCCCCCTAGTTCCTCCACCTCCTAGCACTAAACCATACTTATCCATATAATCCTCCTTATTTAATTAGTCTTACTATATATTACTCAAATGTAAACTAAATGTTGCTTTATATATTAATTCTAAGCAATATCACATATTTTTAATCTACTTACTTTTTTTGTTGACTATAGCAAATTTAAACTATATACTTTATTAATAGTAAAGTTTACAGGAGGTATTTAATCATGGAATTTAAGGCAGAAGCAAGCTTAGTGGAAGCTATTTCTTCAGATAATATAAATGGTGTTAGGGAAGCTTTAATAGAATACATAATCAGATATTCAGGAAATACTCAAGAAATTATGTATGCAGTAACTTACGCTAAAGAGCTAATAGATGGAATATTTGAAGAACATAATGAAAACCCCTTTCAAGATATTTCTCATTGGAATAAAGAATACTTTTTCAATGAAGTAGATGAACTTCGTAATAATTTTTCAGAAATAAGATTTCAGCATCTTTGCTTAGTTGGAGCACATCTCATTCCTAAGGATGATAATAAGGACACAATAATAATTAATAATACTGAGCCAGTAACTGATATGGAGATTCAAGTTGAAAAACTTAAAACTGGAGTAGCTCTTGGTATTGGGTTACTAGTGGGGTTCCTAATTGGAAGAAAACGTAATAGATAGCAGTAGCCATAGTCTCATTACTCATCATATGAAATTAATATAATTATATAAACCTTATACAATTATAAAATGTCCTTTACAAAAGGTGATCATTATTAATTGTATAAGGTTTTTTGAATATATACTGTAGATTTCATCTTATCTTATTTATTACAAGGTATTTTAAGAAAATAGAAGTGGTTTCATTTACGAATTAAGTCTTGGTTTAGTTACTTCAAATATATATAAACTTAATTGAAAATATTAAAAATATTAATTATTTTATCTTAGTAAGATTTTAACTTTATACGAAATATTATGATTTTTAATGGAGTTATTTGAATTACTAAGATAATCTAAGTATATCACTTAATACAGTATTATAATCCTGTTTATTATATTGATTCTATTAACTGTATCTGTGTTATAATTATATTAGCTAACATAATTTAGCAATTAAATAAAATAAAGTAAAAAATCAAGGGGGGATACTATGTTTAAAAAGTTTACCAATTGGTGCGTTAAGATTATGCAAAAATATTTACCTGATCCGTTTATTTTTGCCGCAATTTTAACATTTCTTGTATTCATTCTAGGACTTCTTTTAACTGGTCAAGGTCCAGTAGCAATGGTAAAACATTGGGGAAGTGGAGTATGGTCACTACTCGGATTTTCAATGCAAATGGCACTAGTCCTTGTTTTAGGTCATGCATTAGCTAATGCACCATCTTTCAAAAAAATTCTTGTAGCACTAGCTAAAAAACCCAAGTCACCAGCTTCAGCTATTATTTTAGTTTCTGTTGTTTCTCTTATTGCTTGCTGGATTAACTGGGGATTCGGATTAGTCATTGGAGCAATTTTTGCTAAAGAAATAGCAAAAATAAGAAAAGATGTAGATTACAGATTATTAATCGCATCGGCTTATTCAGGTTTCTTAATTTGGCATTCTGGATTATCAGGTTCAATTCCATTAACTATATCTTCTGGTGGCGAAGCAGTTAAAAAAGCTACTGCTGGAATTATTACTTCTCCAATACCAACTTCACAGACTATATTTAGTCTTGTAAATTTAGGAATTGTAATAGTATTGTTGATAACGTTACCATTAGTCAACAAAGCAATGATGCCTTCAAAGGAAAGTACAGTTGTAATAGATCCAAAACTTTTAGAAGAGTCTTTACAAGTAGCTACTTTAGAACCTAAGATTTTAACACCAGCTGATAGGTTAGAGAATAGCAGAATAATATCCTTGCTATTATCAGCTATTGGCCTAGGATATGTAGTATATTATTTCTCTACTTCAGGATTTAACTTAACATTAGATATTGTTAATACAATCTTCCTATTTGTTGGAATAATTCTATATAAAACTCCTCGAAGATATGTAGATGCAATTACTGATGCCGCTAAAAGCTCTGCTGGTATATTACTACAATTTCCATTCTATGGTGGTATCATGGGTATGATGACTGGTGCTAGTGTTGCTGGTGTATCTTTAGCTGCGGTAGTATCAAATGCCTTTGTTTCTATTTCAAATGAGATAACTTTCCCATTATTTACTTTCCTAAGTGCTGGGATTGTTAACTTTTTTGTTCCATCTGGTGGTGGACAATGGGCTGTTCAAGCTCCAATTATGATGCCAGCTGGTCATGCCTTAGGAGTTGATCCAGCAATTACAGCAATGGCCATCGCTTGGGGTGATGCGTGGACAAATATGATTCAACCTTTCTGGGCTTTACCAGCCTTAGGTATTGCTGGACTTGGTGCAAAGGATATAATGGGTTTTTGCTTAATTGATTTATTATACTCTGGAGTAATAATTTGTTTAGGCTTTGTTCTGGCAGGTATCATTTAATTCAAATCAATTACATTATTTCAATAAAAAGATAAAAGAGTTCAAAATCGAACTCTTTTATCTTTTTATTTTTATTTTAAAGAAGTTAATATCAGCTCATTAAGCTTTTACTGTAGCAGAAGTTGTTGTTGGTTTTTCTAGCTTTTCCATGGTAATTCCTGTGTATCCATATAAAATAGATACTACTGGATTTATTAGATTAAGAAAGCAGAAGGGAAGATATGCAATTGTAGCTACTCCGAGAGTTGTGCTCATAAATGCACCACAAGTATTCCATGGAACTAGAGCAGAGGTTAATGTTCCAGAATCTTCAAGACATCTTGATAAGTTTTTAGGTGCCAAACCTCTTCGAGCAAATTCATCTTTATACATTCTACCTGGAATAACTATAGATAGGTACTGATCACCAGCAAGAATATTGCAGGCTATACAAGATACTATTGTTACTAACACTAAAGATCCAGTGCTTACAGCAAATTTTAAAAGTTTTTCTGCGATTAATTGTAGGAAACCAGCCTTTTCCATTACTCCACCAAAGGTCATAGCACAGATGATAAGTGATACAGTGCTCATCATACTTTGAAGACCACCACGATTTAATAGTTCATCAACCATTTTAACTCCACTATCACCTACGTATCCACTATTTAAAGCTGAAAGTATTCCACCAAAATCAGTTTTTTGTACTAGCATTGCAAGGATTGCTCCAAGTATAACGCCAATGAGTAATCCGGGAATTGCAGGAAATTTTTTTACAACTAATATTATTACTACCACAGGAGGTAATAATAAAATTGGGTTAATTACAAAGGACTTTTGCAAACCATCAAAAATTACTTGTAACTCAGATGAGTTAATTGCTTTTCCTGAATATCCAAATCCAATTACTGCAAATATAATTAGAGAAATAATTAGGCTTGGTCCAGTAGTGTATATCATATGTTTTACATGATCGAATAGGGTGGCACCCGCCATAGCCGGTGCTAGATTAGTAGTATCTGATAATGGCGACATTTTATCACCAAAATATGCTCCTGAAATTATAGCACCAGCAATCATTTCTTTTGGAATGCCAAGACCTATACCAACTCCTAGAAGAGCTATACCAACTGTACCAGCTGTGGTCCAAGAGCTACCTGTAGCTAAAGAAACAATGGCACAAATTATGCAGGTTGCAACAAGGAAAATACCAGGTGATAGAATTTTAAGTCCATAGTAAATCATTGTCGGTACTGTACCACTTAATATCCACGAGCCAATAACCATACCTATTATCATGAGTATAAGAATTGCTTGCATTGACATTTGAATAGTATTAATTATACCTTCTTCTAAATCAGACCATTTATATCCAATTTTCATTGCCATTAAAACAGCAATAACACTAGCTAATACTAGTGGAATATGTGGACTAGCATCATAAATCATAATTCCAATGGAAAGTATAGTTATAAGTGCGAAGATTGGTATTAATGCCTCCCAGAGTTTTGGTTTGCGAAGTTCTTTCATAAATAAATACGCCCCCTTAATAATTAATGAATAAATTGTTAATACAAGTTTACAGTATTTTGAAGGTAATAGCAATAATATTCTGAATAATTAAATAATTAACAAGAGCTTTTCTGCGTTTTTCATAATAAAACAATATATTAGCAAAATAAAAGGAGAATCAACATAATTCGCCATAATTTTAATGATACAAATTGATTAATAAATTGTAAACATGTTAACTTGAGCTTTGCTAGGTTATTATTTTAACAATATTGTTTTTACTTGAAATCCAACATATTTCGGAACTAAAAAAAGAAAGAAGTTTAAGCAACTTCTCTCTTTTTAGTTAGATTATAAATTTGTAGTTATTAACCATTTACTTAAGGAGTATTTATTTGTTTATTTGGTTATTTGCTAAATTAAATGATTCTAAATTTACTTCTAAACTTTCAGAGCTATTAATTGATTCTATAGAAAATCCAGTATATCCATAAACTATTGAAATGATTGGGTTTAGTAAATTTAAAAAGCAAAATGGCAAATATGCTAATGTGGGTACCCCAAGTGTTGTGCTAATAAATGCCCCACAAGTATTCCATGGAATTAAAACAGAAGTCAATGTACCAGAATCTTCAAGAGCTCTTGAAAGGTTTTTAGCTGAGAGTCCTCTGCTTTTGTATTCATTTTTATACATTCTTCCAGTAATTACAATAGATAAGTATTGCTCAGCAGCTAAAATATTGACTACAATGCATGAAATGATAGTTAAAAATACTAAAGAACCTGTACTAACTGCAAACTTCAACATTTTTTCAGAAATAACTTCTAAAAACTTTGCCTTTTCTAAAATCCCACCAAAAATCATAGCACATATAATTAGTGAAACAGTAGACATCATGCTTTGCATCCCACCGCGATTTATAAGGTCATCAACAACTTTCACACCGCTTTCTCCTACATAACCTTGGTTTAAAGTAGAGAGCAATTCACCAAAAGTCACGTGTTGAATTGTTATTGCAATTATTCCAGCAGCAAATATTCCTATAATCAGTCCTGGTATAGCAGGAACTTTTTTCACTACTAATATGATAACTATCAAAGGAGGTAATAGAAGAATAGGACTGATAACAAATGAATTTTCTATACCACCTATAATTGAATTAATTTGAGATGTATCTAATGCTTGACCACTATACTTTAATCCAAGCAATCCATAAATAATTAATGTAATCACTAAACTAGGTACTGTAGTATAAAACATATGCCTAATATGTTCAAAAAGTGTTGTTCCTGCCATTGCTGGTGCTAGGTTCGTTGTGTCAGACAAGGGTGACATCTTATCACCAAAGTATGCCCCTGAAATAATAGCACCTGCTATCAATGGCGCTGGAATATTTAACCCTACACCAACTCCAAGCAGAGCGATACCAACAGTACCAACGGTAGTCCATGAACTTCCAGTAGCTAGAGCAACAATAGAGCTAATTATGCATGTAGCAAGTAAGAATATACTTGGCGAAAGAATTCTAAGTCCATAGTAAATCATTGTTGGTACTGTACCACTTAAAATCCAAGATCCTATAACCATACCTATAATCATAAGGATAATAATTGATTGCATGGACATTTGAATAGCATCAATAAATCCTCTTTCGAGCTCATCCCAAGAGAATCCAATACTTAAGGCCATAATTGCAGCTATACATGAGGCTATAACTAAAGGAATATGTGGAGTAGCATCATAAACTATGATTCCAACTGATAAAGAAATAATAAGTGCAATTATAGGAATTAATGCTTCCCATAACTTAGGTTTTCGTATTTTTTTCATGATAATGCCTCCCATATAATAAACTTAATATTTAAAATTTAAAATTGCATAAAAACATAAATATAAAATAACTTTATATAGATCAACTAAAGTGCTTGACCTATAAATATATAACAAAAGTATTCAACAGCAAATTATTTTGCATAATTATATACATTTATAAGTTATATATATACATATAGTGACTTTCCTTTAAAACTAGAATAGCTATTATAACGTAGCAATACTAACACTTATATCTATATGCATAAACTTTTTATATGCATTTTATTAATTTAAACTGCATAAAAATAACTACCTATATAGATATAATACTTTTTAATACATTAGTCAATAGCTTTTAAAAATTATAAAATTTTTAGCAGTAGTATTGATTACTAGTAGGCAATTTTTATAGGTTAACTAACAAATTATTTTTATAGATTAAATTCAACTATTGAATATACGGGATTATAAAAGTAAAATTATAATAGTTAAAATATTAATCTGAAAGATAATAAAAAAAAGCACTCAGCAGGGGGTTGAACAATATTATGAATAGAAAATTTAAAAATTTACTTATAATTTTATTGAGCATCATAACTATTTATTGTATACTGATGACTTCTACATTAATAGTAACTAAATCAAAGATAATTTATTATTTCGACATTGATTATTTAAATATTACCCAAAGTTCTTTGCTCTCTAAAGAAGAAATAAAAAAGAATTATGATTATACCATTGAATACCTTTTTAACAGGGATATAATTGAGTTTAAACCACCTACGCTTCCATCATCCACAGATGGGTCACAACACTTCTTAGATGTTAGAAATTTATTTAATCTTGGAAAAGGAATACTACTTATAGGGTTAATTACAGGATGTGTTATACTATATATATTGCGTGGTGAAAAGTTTGTATATAAGTTTTTGAAGTATAGCGGCATAACTTTAGTGTGCATACCAGTATTTTCACTTGCGTTTATAAATGTAGATTTTACTAGCGCATTTACGTTGTTTCATGAGTTAATGTTTAAAAATGATAAATGGTTATTAGATCCGGCTACAGATCCAATAATTAATATGATGCCTGAGGAATTTTTTGCTCACTGTGGGGTAGCTATTATAATAATTTCTGCTGTATTTGGTATTTTGCTACTTGTTGCCTACAAATGGTTTCATGGTAAAAATAATAAAAATGATTATAAAGGCTTTATAAAATAAGCTTTTATCAAAAAAATTTCTAAAAAGGTTTTTGAACTATAATTTGGTTGAAATATACCCAAATTATATTAATGTAAATTACTTTAATATTAAATCTTTTCTTCTACATTTTATAGGCTTTGTAGAAGAAAACTAAAAAGCCTAATCAACAAAAGTAGGTTATCACTTAATTTAAATACTAACTTTAGTTGGATTTGCACAAATATATTTTCATAAAGGAGACTAATATGCCAAATAAACGATTAGCAAAGGCAGCTAGTATAATTATGATAATGACTCTAGTAAATAAGGCTGTAGGCTTTTTAAGAGATTCATTAGTTGCTAGTACCTTTGGAACTACATATCAAACTGATGCCTATAATATGGCAATGCAAATATGTGATGTTTTGTTTATTATGATTGCACTTGCAATAAGCACTACATTTATACCTATACTTAGTGAAGTTAAAGCAAAAAAGGGTAAAGAAGAAATGTTTATTTTTGCAAATAACATAATCAATATACTTTTTTCCATATCAATAATTCTGATAGTTTTTAGTTATATTTTTGCCCCTCAAATCGTAAAAGTAATCGCACCTTTATTTAAAGGTGAAACTTATGTTTTAGCAGTTCAGTTGACAAAAATTAGTGTGGTAAGTTTAGTTTTTTTAATAATCAATGCTGCTTATACTGCAATTTTACAAACCTTAGATGATTTCTTAGGTCCAGCTATTGTAGGCATACTATTAAACTTACCAATAATTATCTATATTATATTCGGTGCGAAGGGGGGAGTAGTAGGACTTACTGTAGTGACCGTTATCGGTATGGCATTAAGAACCTTAGCACAAATACCTTTCTTAATAAAACATGGTTTTAAGTTTAAAATAATTTTTGACATTAAGGATAAAAGGGTAAGTAAAATGATTGCTCTAGTATTACCAGTATTAATTGGAGCAAGTGCAAATCAAATAAACAGGTTAGTTAATAATGCTCTTGGTTCAGGATTGCCTGCAGGAAGCATTGCAGCTCTCGGTTTTGGAGATAGAGTTTCTGACGTGTTTTACTCAACCTTTGCCGTTGCAATTGTTACAGTGGTTTTTCCAGTACTAGCAAGAAGTATTAATGAAGACAATATGAAAGAATTCAAAAAATACATTATTTCATCAATTAATAATATATTTTTAATAATGATTCCTTGTACCATTGGTATTTTAATATTAAGTGTTCCAATTATAACCATACTTTTTAAAAGAGGAGTTTTTGATGATAGGTCAGTTGCTATGACCTCAAGTGTATTAATTTTCTACGCTTTGGGATTACCTTTTTATAGTGTAAGAGATATATTTAATAGGGCACTTTATGCAATGCAAGATACCAAAACATCCACTTATAATGGATTAATATCAGTTGCTTTGAATATTATTTTAAATTTAATTTTAGTAAGATATATAGGTCTTATTGGACTTGCCTTATCCTCCTCAGTTGCAGCGGCTCTTTGCGCCTTACTATTATTTAGAAGCTTAGATAAGAAAATAGGTGGTGTTGATAAAAAAGCTATCTTAGTAACTGTTAGTAAAATTATATTAGCTTCTATCCTCATGGGGGTTGTTGTTAGTATTACCTACAACGCTACATATGAAATTTTAAGTGGTAATATTGGAATATTACTAGGGTTAGCAATCTCCGGGAGTGCTGGAGTGGTTGTGTATGCAGTTGCAATAAGCCTATTGAAAGTGGATGAATTCACAATTATTTATAACTCAATAAAGCGAAAATTTATTAGATAAAAGAAAGCAGTTAAAATTTACATTTTAACTGCTTTTTACAAAGTTGTAACTACAGGTAAGTTATCTCAACGATTTTTCCTAAAGCTTTTAAAATTTCAACTAATTCTTTAACAACCTTCATTTTTAGGTTGAAATCACTTGGAAACAATGGGTTTTGATGAGCTGGATTCACTGCTTGACCAACCCAAATGTGAATATGACTTCCATCTTCGATAATCATCTTACTTAATTTCGAAGCTCCATCCTGTCCATCAATAGGGGAGGGGAGTCTTTTTTGTTTTTTTTCATTTAAGTAGTTTAACAAAATATCTTTAGTTTTGTTTAAAGTTAATAATCCCTCAGTTACTAAATCAATTCCCTCCATATATCCCATAGGAGGAACTTCACTACTATAATTATCTAAATCTATAGTAATTGCCTTACCAAGAGCAGAAGAAACAATATTAGCTGTAGTACCTCCACACAATATTTTTTTTCCATTACATTTTTCTATAGCCTGAATCAATAATTTATCATCTGCTTTCCTTTTGGGAGGCCCAGTAAAAATGTCCATATATTCAGCTTTTTTTAATTTTACCGTAACCACTGTAGTATCATCTCCTGGTTTATCATCATATAAGTTTTTGCATACCTCGAGTAAATGTCTACAAATACTTTCTGAGGTTTTCTCTTTCATCACTAAGTTTTTTAAGAAATTATTGATATGTTCCCACTGCCAGCCTAAGTTTAATAATTGACCAACACCTGCGTGAACAGCACCATCACTTACTATGGTAAGCATATCACCTTGTCCCATTAAGAAACTAGTTTCATAAATAATCTTATTGTTAACTTCTCTTTCTTTCTTTAGGAGTTCACCTTCTCTAGCATTTTTAAAGAAAAATACTGGAGGATTATCATACTCAACCATGTAAACTTCACCATTATTTTTGATTTTTAAGATGGTGAAAGTAGAGTAGGCAAGTTTTCTTACTTGACATTCTGGTAAGGTATTAGCTATTGTGTCTATAGTTTCTTCAATAGTAGCGCCTTCTTTAAGCATGGTAATTGCTATTTTAGAAGTTAATGTTGCTAAAATATTAGCTTTTACTCCGCTTCCAAGACCATCTGACATTACAACTATCAGTCCATCTTCTGTGGTAACTATTTCTACATTGTCTCCACAGAGCTCTTCACCATATTTATTTAGGCTAAAGTTTGCTACATCTATATAATAATTCTTCATACTTCTTTTTCCTCTTGTAATACTTTTTTTAGCTTCATAAGAGCTACCTTGGTTTCTGCAGTGGTTTCTCCAAGAAGACTAGCAATTTCTTGAGCTACACGCATTTGCTTATCAATAATACTTTGAGTTACATCTAAAGCATTATGCTTTAATTGGGAAAGCTCAAGCTTCCTCTTTTCCTCCTCAGTAATGTCAGTATAAATAACAAGTAAACTCGAGTGTTTTTCCATATATATAATACTTCTATAAGCATGATAATTATACTCGCTATAGAATACCTTCTCTTTTATCATGCTTTGTTTTGTATTCGCCACCCACTGAAAATCAGGATCTTGAACTACACAGCTAATATGTTTATCTCTCAATTTTTCTTTAGTCATTGAAAATAGTTTTTCACCAATTGGATTTATTTCTTTAACAGTCAATGTCTTGTCCAAAAATAATATTACATTTGGTGAATGAGTAAATATTTCATTAGTGGTCCGCTCTGCCATACTTCTCATATAAGGAACACACATTTCTATTTGAGACATCCCCTGTGAAACAGCTATAGCTTTTTCATAACAAGTATTATAGCCACAAGCACCACAATTTAGCTCATCTTCCTTATCATATTTCCCCATTTTATTTAAAATTTGATTTATTTCTTCTTCTTTAGGAATATGCAAATCCATCATCTTATTTTTAAAAGTTCTACTTAGAGGAATACTAATTTTTGAGATATCTAAATATTTTTCATTGTTTAGTTTTTTTACTTGCCTTTGAATTCTTTGAATTCTAGTATAAACACTCTCATTAGAAGTTGAACCTCCAGGTCCTCCAAGACAGCTTTCATTACAGGCGCTTAATTCTACACAAACTTTATTTAAATTACCTCTTTTTACTTCCTCTAAAAGATTTTTGCAATTTTCGATACCGTGAACTCTAATAGAGTCTAAATTTTTAGCTTTGAGAGTAGGGGATATAGCTCGTAAAATTCCACCAACTACTGGATAACAATCACCCCTAGTAGTACCTGTAAAATCCATACTCCCATCTTCGCAGGAGTTATAATCTATACCTTCTATCTTTAGCCATTTTACAATTTCATCAAAAGTAAGTACCGCATCAACAACTCCTGTATTTTCCTCAGATAAAGCTTCACATTTTTTTGAGATACAAGGCCCAATAAATACTATATAGGGATCTTCATACCTTTCTCTAATGCTCATTGCATGCGCAATCATTGGGGACACTACGGGAATTACATTAGGAATTAGTTCGGGATAATATTTTTCAATAAGCATCATAACAGAAGGGCAGCAACTTGTTAGAAACTCTGTACTTTTACTATTGTTAATTATATTTTCATATTCTAACGACACTAATTCAGCACCTATAGAAACTTCTTCTACTGTAGAAAATCCTAATTTATAAAGAGCAGTTATAACCTTAGCAGAATACTGAAAAAACCCTCTAAAGGCAGGCGCAATTTGAGCAATAACTTTTTTCTTCTTCTTAAGAGCTATTTTCACATTCTCGATATCTGATAATACATCTCTTGCATTTTGAGGACAAACTACAAGACATTGACCACAAGCTACGCATCTATTCTCTATGATTTGAGCTTGATCATTCTTCACTTCAATTGCTTTCACATTACAAATCCTTACGCACTTATAGCAATTCTTACAATTAGCTGAAGAAAAATTCATTACCTGCATTATTCCACCTTCTTCTTTATATAAGTATTAAAAAACTCATCTACATAATTATAATCAACTCCAAAAGTTTCACTTTCATCTATTTCTACTGAAACAGCATTAGTGCAGTGTCCTAAGCAAAAAGCAGCTTTAAGTTCAACTTTATCTACTAAATTATTTAATTCTATTAATCTTTTTATGCGGCTTATAACTTTATGCGATCCTTTTACATAGCAAGCACTACCAACGCAAACCTTTACTATCATACCTAACCACCCCTTTATTTACCTATAAATAAATTATAGAACTTTGTGAAAGTTTCGTCAATTATATGTAGTATTAAATTATACACCTAAGTAAAATAGACTACAAAAGGATAGTCCCTTATGCAGTCCATTTACACTTATGATTTAGTTTAAGCTCCTTCATTTAAAAATCTATATTGGGCCATATAGAGATTATAATAAAATCCTTTTCTCCTAATTAATTCGTCATGAGTACCAGCCTCAATAATTGTTCCGTCATCAATTACCATTATTTTATCACAATCTCTTATTGTAGAAAGCCTATGAGCAATTACAAAAGAGGTTCTTCCATGTAACAGTTTATTAATGCCTTTTTGAACCAAAATTTCAGTGGCAGTATCGATATTTGATGTAGCTTCATCTAAAATTAAAATTCTAGGATTTGCAAGTAATGCTCTTGCAAAAGAGATAAGTTGACGTTGCCCAACAGATAGCCTAGAACCTCTTTCATTAACTTGAGTATCATAACCATCTTCTAGTTTCATAATAAAATCATGTGCATTTACCGCCTTAGCTGCTATTATGATTTCTTCATCAGTTGCATCTAATTTTCCGTATCGTATATTTTCCTTAATAGTGTCTGAGAATAAAAAGGTGTCCTGAAGCATAATCCCCATTTGACTTCTTAGGGAATTAAGGTTAACCTCCTTAACATTCTTGCCATCGATTAGCACTTCACCCTTGTTAGTATCATAGAACCTGCTTACTAAACTTGTTATAGTAGTTTTTCCTGCACCTGTAGGTCCAACTAAAGCTATAGTTTCTCCAGGTTTAACTTTAAAACTAACATTGTGAAGTACTGGGATATGTTTCTCATATCCAAAGGTAACGTTTTTAAATTCGACAGTACCTTTAATTAATGGCATTATTTCGTTAGCTTCTAATTCATTAATGTCTGGAACTATATCCATGATTTCAAAGATTCTTTCAGCAGCTGCAAAATTTGTTATTAAGGTATTATAAAAAGAAGCTATGTTTAAAATAGGTCTCCAAAACATCCCTGCATAAGAAGTAAATGCAGCAATAGTTCCTATCGTTACGTTTCCAGATTGAGAAAGTTTAGTTCCATACCAAAAGATTAGTATATAACTAACTCCCCAAAAAAAATCTATAATAGGCCATAGAAAATCATTGTATAATACAGCATTAACAAAGGAGTCCATTAAGTTATTTACGGCATTATTAAAATTCTTAGAACTTTCTTTTTCATAGGTAAAGTTTTGAATGATTCTAATCCCTGAAAACGACTCGTGGGTAAACCCATTTAAGTTAGAACGCTTTTGTCTGTAAACTTGCCATTTGGATCTAATAAAAACTTGTAATCCAAACAAGCTAATAAAAAGCAAGGGGAGAACAGTTATAGAAACAAGAGCAAGTGTTGCATTTAAATAGAACATTATTGCAGCAACAGAAATAATTGTTAGTATTTGCGGTATTAGAGTGGTAACCGCACTTGAGAATAATTCTGAAAGAGAGTTTACATCCCCAACAACCCTTGCTAGAATTTTACCTACAGGTCTATCATCAAAAAATGAGAAGGATAGCTTTTGTATATGAATATATAGTTCTTGTCTTATATTTAATAGAATTTTATTTGTTATTTTGTTCATTTGTAATATAGATGCTCTATTAGAATACATACTTATTATATTTAAACATAATAATACACCACTAATAATCAGCATACCACTTACATTTTTTGATTTGATAAAATTATCAATAGCAATTCTTAGAATCATTGGACTAAGCAAACCGCTAATCATAATAATTATCATTAGTATTAAGATTAAGGTAATTTTTATTTTGAAAGGCTTCAAATAATCCAACAGCCTCAAAAATATTTCTTTGTTTTTTAGTGAGATAACCTTCTCATCTTGTTTTACAGTATTCTTTGCCAATTATGACACCTCCTCATCTCCAAGTGATAAAAAGTCTTTAAACTGAGTTCTATATATATCATAATATTTTCCTTGTTTCTCAAGCAAAGTATTATGATTACCTATTTCTACAATTCGGCCATCTTCCATATATATAATAACATCAGCATTTTTAACTGCAGAAATTCTATGAGCAATTATGAAGGTAGTAACTTTTTTATCACTGTGATATAAATTATTTAGTAGTTCGTATTCTGTTTCCATATCTAGAGCAGAAGTTGAATCATCTAGTATTAAGATTGAACAATCCCGAATTAGCGCTCTAGCAATACACAACCTTTGTTTTTGCCCCCCTGAAAGCCCAACACCTCTTTCGCCAATTAAAGTATCATAACCTTCTTCAAGTTCGTTAATAAACTCACTAGCACAAGCAGTAGCACAAGCTTTTTTTATTTCTTCTAAAGTTGCATCTGGCCTACCATATCTAATGTTGTTTTCAATAGTATCTGAGAATAAAAATGAGTCTTGTGGAACAATAGATACTGATCTTCTAAGGGTATTTAAATCAATGTGTTTTATATCAACTCCATCAACTTTTAATGTACCTTTAAAAATATCGTAGTTTCTGTTTAGAAGGCTAATTAATGAGGATTTACCAGAGCCTGTAGTACCCATAATGGCAACAGTACTACCTGCCTTAATATCTAAGTCAACATTCTTAAGCACTGGTTTTTCCTTATATCTAAAAAATACATCTTCAAAGGTAATTTCCCCTTGAATTTCACTAATTTTAGAAGGATTAGCACTATTTTTAACACTTGGCTTAACTTGAAGAATTTTTTCAATTTTTTTAGCAGAAGCGCTACTTTGAGATAGTAAACTTATGAGCCAACCAAGCATTCTCATTGGCCATATCAATAACCATAAATAATTAATAAATGCAAGAAGTGTACCCACAGTCATTGATCCTTTAATAACTAAAATTCCTCCAAAGCAAGTAACAAGAACAATGGATACGTTGCCTAAAAACTCTTCAATAGGGTAGAATTTTCCCCATACTTTAGCACGTTCCATGTTTAAATCAAAATTTTTATTATTAAACTTTAAAAATTTTAGGATTTCATGTTTTTCTCTTGCAAAAGCTTTAACTAGCTTAACTCCTGCAATATTTTCCTGAGCTGTGGTATTAAGTTTCGCAGTATGATCACTAATTTTTTCGAAAACATTATCTAGTTGTTTTTCAAGTTTAATTGTTACTAATGCAATTACAGGCATTGTTATAAGTGCTACAATAGTTAAAAGTAAATTAATTCGTATCAATAAAAATGATGCTAAAACAAAGTAAACTATATTTTCTATAAATAGTCTAAGTCCAAAACCAAGTACCATCCAAATATTATCTACGTCTTCTCCGACTCTGGACATTAGTTCACCAGTGTTCATATCATCGAAGTAGGAGAAGGAGAGACCCTGAATGTGATCGAAGATAGTTTGCTTTAACTCCCTAGCAACTTTAGATGCAAGAAAGTCAAACAAAAACTCTTTAAGGTAACCAAATATAAATTTAGTTACAGTAATACCTACTATTCCTAAAAGTATAGTAGATAATAGCTGATATTTACCATTCATAATAATATCGTCAGTAAAAACTTTAATTAGATAAGGATTAATTAATTCTGCAGCTATAACAATAATCATGGATATGGTACCCAAAAACGTTAATAGTTTATGATTTTTAGTGTAGCTTAAAATTCTTTTCATTTTATCCGCCCCCTTAGTGCAATAATTTTGCTACAATAAAAAGCCATAATCCAATAACCACATGGTTTAGGATTATGGCTTCGCTGACATATACATAAAAAGTCCTAGGGAATACCCTAGGACTAGACATGCAAAATAACAGTTCTCTTAAAAACCTAAATTTTGAGGTAGGGTAAAGCATTTTAAATTATTAAGTTGTACTTGTGTATTTCTAAAACTTATATTTAACATTTTCCTACCTCCTTTTTGAATTCTTTAATAAATTTTCCATAATTATATTATACCTACCTTTGGCAAAACATGTCAACAATTATTTTCAAACTATTGAGTATATTTTAATGTTTCTATTATAATAAGATTAAAAGACTAAAATATAACCAGAGAGTTATAACTTATAAGTAAACACCTAAAGTTATAGATTCTTATACTTAAATTAAATTTAATTATAATTGGAGGAAAGTTATGAAGTTATTTTTTTTATCTGATATTCATGGTTCTTACAAGTATGCTAAACAGGGGATTAAGGCTTTCGAAGATGAGAAAGCAGACTTTTTCATTATCTTAGGAGACATCCTATATCACGGCCCTCGAAATCCCTTACCAGAAGACTATAATCCCCAAAAGGTTATCACGCTACTTAATGATTTTAAAGAAAGTATTATTAGCGTTAGGGGAAATTGTGATAGTGAAGTAGATTCAATGGTTTTAAATTTCCCTATTATGTCAGATTACAGCATTCTGCTACACAATAACAGAAGAATTTTTGCTACACATGGTCATTTATACAATGAAAATAATATGCCGAAGTTATCAAAAAATGATGTTTTAATTCATGGACATACTCATATTCCATCAGGAAAATTTGTAGATGATATTTACATATTAAATCCTGGGTCTATAACTCTTCCAAAAGAAGGACACCCAAATACTTATGGAATTATTGATGGAAATAAGTTTTATGTTAAAACTCTTGATGGCAAAATTTACTTGGAAATGAACTTATAATTATCTTATAATAAAAATAGAATGTCTAAAGTTAGACATTCTATTTTTATTATATTATTGAAAAGTCAGTATTATATAAGTTGCAATATTGCTTTTACATTGTAAGATAAATTTAGGCAACTTATAAAAGGA
>NZ_AMQH01000013.1 GCF_000300195.1 Clostridium tunisiense TJ
CCAAATACTTATGGAATTATTGATGGAAATAAGTTTTATGTTAAAACTCTTGATGGCAAAATTTACTTGGAAATGAACTTATAATTATCTTATAATAAAAATAGAATGTCTAAAGTTAGACATTCTATTTTTATTATATTATTGAAAAGTCAGTATTATATAAGTTGCAATATTGCTTTTACATTGTAAGATAAATTTAGGCAACTTATAAAAGGAAATGCAAAATAAAATAGGACATATTTTGCAGTATTTCTATTGTATTCTATATCTTATTTAGATATGAAATAATAATTTTAATACTTAATCCTCATTTAGCATACTAAATACATAAGTAAATCTAGTTGCATGTTCTTGTTCATCAGTAATAATTTCAAAAAGCATATCTCTTAAACCAATATTGGGTAACATAGATTGGATTTTTCTATACAATTCAACAGCCCCTAGTTCTCCATTTATACTGGTTTCTACAGCATCAATTAATTCATCATACTCTTCAACTTCTGGAATCGGAATATCAATTTGTTTTCCAGTCAATTGATAGAAGATGTATTGAAACATCTTATAATGTTTACCTTCATCTTCATAAGCAAAGTTTATTTGTTCTTTAATTTTCTCTTTTTTTGTCATATCCATCATCATTTTGTATTTTGCTCTATCATGTCTTTCATCTTTCATTGCCTCTATTAGTAGGTCAATTAAGTTTTTTGAGCAATTCATGTCATCATTTAAATCTCTGTAACTTTGTTGATACACAGGATTTCCTCCTAAAAAAATTGCTTTTGCCTGTAAAGCCTTACACTATAGATTATGATATATTCTTTGTTTTGTTACTTCTCCAAGATTAAAACTACTAATATGTTACTCTTTTACTGAAAGAATGTTTCATATCTCTTTGTTTTAAAAATACATTTATATAGAAAAAATCTAAAAAATTAATATTTGTATTAATATCATTAAATTACCAAGTATTATTCATTAAATAATACTGATAAAAAGTATCTTTTTGAAGCATACTTTTACTACATGTAAAATTACATAAGTGAAAATAATATGACTCAATGATGCATTCCTCTAGTGATTCTTAATATTTGATAATTATATTTTTATTTTCTCAGCTAATTAATAAGTTCTGTATATATGATATATAGAATCTAAATTGATCTTACAGAGTATTCTTCTCGTGTAAAGGAGTGTTATTTATGGTTTTTGATGCAAATAAAAATTTCACGCTAAAAGATTTTAAAGTATTTTCTGTAATTATATCTGCAATAATTATCAGTCTTCTTATGTCTACAAATATATTTGCAATTGACGAAGCATCAAAAGATGAGGTCACTAAAGCAGTAAATGACATATTTGAAAAAAGAAATAAAGCTATACTAAATAGTGACGCAGAAATAATTGACTCCATTTATGATACCAAAACTAAATATGGCATCTGGGCAATGGAACATGAAATGAAGAAGATGAAATACTTGCATAACTGGGAAGGCAAACAGGGAGTAAAGTTCATTGATATTATACCAACAGTAGTAATTAGATCCATAAAAGGTTCTGATGGTAAGTATTCTGTTAATTTAATTTGTTCTACAGAATATAAATATGCCTATGAAAATAACTCTGAAAACATTAACAGTTCTAGGATAGGAACTTATCATATACTAAATTTAAATAATAAAGAAGGTGAGTGGGTAATTACCAAAGAATGGTATAAAGATCCTTTTGCTGATTCTCTAGATTTAGATAATATAAAAACAGATACAATGAAGGAATTTATACTTAGCCAAAGCTCTAGAGACTTTTCCACATTAAAAGAAAGACGAGTTGAAGCAGTAGAGTATGCCAAAAAGTATTGTGGTGCTGCATCAGAAGAACAATATGGCTTTAAATACAATAAAGCTTATAGGGATTATAATCCTCAAGGAGGGGACTGTGCTAACTTTGCTTCTCAAATTTTATTTGAAGGTGGTAAATTTAGAAAAAACGGTGCTTGGAACTATGATAAAAGTGGTGCTACTAGAGCATGGTTAAATGCTGATGGCTTCAAGAATTATATGGTGAATAGTGGAAGAGCCTCTGTAATAGCTTACGGCAATTACGAAAAGGTTTTTAAATCTTCCTATAAGCTTGAGCCAGGGGATTTTGTGGCCTATGAAAAAAAGGGTGATATTACTCACATATCTATGGTTACGGGGGCAGACTCCAACGGCTATTCTCTAGTTAGCTGCCATAATACGGATAGGTCTAACGTACCCTGGGACCTTGGATGGAGTGATAAAAAAATAAAATTTTGGCTTGTGAGAGTTCACTTTTAATTGTAATATCAATAACTGTTATATATCTGAAGTAGCTTTTAAATTAAATATTTTACAATAAACTATTTATTATACTTTATGTTATAGTTATTTATTAAAATTCTAATATGAGGGAGGTTGCAATATGAATAACTCACCAAGTAGAGAACAATTAATGATGGTGGCAATTCAGTGTCCTGGCTATGATTCATTATGTAGTAACGTTATTAATACTGTAGGTGCTGAAAATTCTATGAGTTGTGAAAATTGTTATCACTGGAAAAATCATAAATGTAATATAAATCTATTTGACCCTGTTTTAACAAGTATAGATCAGGAGTAATATAGGATTTCATTCTTCTATAAAATTTATTAACGAGTATCTATATTAGGAAGTTCAAAAACCTATGTTAATTTAACTGTAATAATCAACAAAGTATTCTATGAAAATTACATAGAATACTTTGTTAATATACTATAAATATAACTGCACAACATTGTAATTATAAGAAGAGTAATATCTACCAATAACTTTCTATACAACTTATCAATTATTTAAATCTATCTCCCTCTAACAGTACTTCTTAATATATACTATGACTTAGAACTTATATTGTTATAAAAATTCGCGATAATAATATAGAATAATAAGTTTTTAATAACTACCCTAGAAATAGTAAATCTGATTGATGTCATATCCCAACTTTTTAAAATCACTATTTAAAAATTCAACCTTTTTTATTTTAATTTTTATAACATTTAATAGGGTTGATAATGTCCATTTATTAATATTTTTCATTTTTAATACTTCATCATAAATTTCACTTTTAGGGGAAATTATATATGCTACTCCAGATATCTGCATTCCTTTTAACTCATTAAAGTTTGTATAGCTATCATAAATAGATAAAGAGATTTTATTATTTTGAAGTAAATTAAAAAATTTAATTCCTCCCTCAGAGTAAATATAAATATAATTATCCTTATAAATATACTCTATAGGGGTTGAACGACTATTCTCTGAATTTGAAGTTGATAGATTAGCCACAGATCTTTTGCTTAAAAAATCTTCTATTTGCTCTTTTAAACTTCCTTCCTCTATTTGTAATACATATTTCTCTGACAATGTTTTAACTTCCAAACCATATTTATATAATTCACTTAACTTTTGAGGAATCCTTCTATAATCAACTAAATTATCTGAAACCACTTTCTCTATACTAGATTTAATCCAGCTGAAACTCTCCAAGTTTTTTTCGAAAGTAAACACTAATAGCTTTTTCCTTTTAAAGATTTCCCTATATCTATTTATTAAATTCAAAAACTCTACATTCTTTTGTTCGTAATCCATGTCTAGATAAATTATAAAAATATTAAAACTTTCATATTCCTCATTAAAGTCTTGAACAGAAACATATTTACTTGGGCCAAGTATTAATGAAAGCTTTTCTATATATTCTACAGTGTTATATTCCTCACTGTTATATAAAATTAAAGTTTTGATCATGAAATATCTCCTCACTTTATCTTAGATATTTATAAAAGTAACATATTTTACCATTATATTCATTAGAAAATTTAATACTCATTATTACAGTTTCTAACAATTATCATCACAGCTTGTACTTTTTATTATTATTAGTTATTAAATACATAAGTATTTAACCATTTTTTGTCATTTATCATAGAAACTTTCCTATAGATATATTTACATTAAATGGTAAAATTTAAATATGACAAGCCTTGTTTAACCTATGTAACACCTGATTTTGATAAGGAGTGTGCAAATATGATAAAAAGTGCAATATTAACTATAAGTGATAAGGGAGCTGCAGGGAGAAGAGAGGATCTAACAGGTTTCGCCATTAAGGCAGCACTACCGACAAGGGATTATACCGTAAGCTATTATAAAGTAATACCTGATGAGATAGATATCATTGAGAAAGAGTTGCTATACTTATGTGATGAAGCTAGAGTAAGCCTTATACTTACTAATGGAGGAACAGGGCTTTCAAAAAGAGATGTTACTCCTGAAGCTACTGAAAGAGTACTGACTAAGAAGATACCTGGTATTGCAGAAGCAATGAGAGCTCACTCCTTAGAGATAACGCCTAAAGCTATGCTCTCAAGGGCAGTATCTGGTATAAGAAATGAAACTCTAATAATTAACCTTCCTGGAAGCCCTAAAGGTGCTGTAGAAAATCTTCAAGCTATAATTCCAGCTTTAAAGCATGGATTACAAATTTTAAATGGAACAGCATTTGAATGTGCAACTTAGAAAAGAGGGATAGAAATGTTTGATAGGGAAGGAAGAAATATAGATTATATTAGAGTATCTATCACTGAAAAATGTAATTTAAGGTGTATTTATTGTATGCCTCAAAATATATGTAACAAAAAAGAAGATATTTGCCTTCAATCTGAAGATATAAATAGAATATTAAAAGCAGCATCTATACTTGGAATTCAAAAGGTAAGATTTACAGGTGGCGAACCATTAGTTGTAGATAATATAGAAAAGATTATCTTCAATACTTCAAAGATAATTAATATTAAGGATATTTCAATAACAACAAATGGCGTTCTTTTAGGTGATATGGTTACATCCTTAAAACAATGTGGACTAAACAGGGTTAACATAAGTTTGGACACACTGAAAAAAGATAAGTTTAAAGCAATAACTAAATATGGTGAACTATCTAAAGTAGAAGATGCAATAAACAAGTGTTTATCTCTTAATTTAGAACTAAAATTAAATACTGTTCTAATTAGAGGTATAAATGATGATGAGATTACAGACTTAATTAATCTTACTAAGGAATTACCCCTTACGATAAGATTTATAGAATTAATGCCTATTGGTGAAGGTGAGAGATTTTACAAAAATGGCTTGATAACCTCTGAAGAAATTTTAAATACCCATTCCGAGCTTTTTCCTACCGGTACATTAGATAAAGGAATCGCAAAACTTTATAAATTACCAAATGCAAAAGGTAAGGTTGGGTTTATTAGCCCCATAAGTTGCAAATTCTGTAATAACTGCAATAAAGTTAGACTGACAAGCAATGGCATAATTAAACCTTGCCTTCACTCTGAAAAGGAATTAGACTTAACTCCACACTTAGATAATGACTTAGCTCTTGTTTCAGCACTCAGAGAGAGCATATACCATAAACCTAAAGAACACAATTTATTAGAACAACCTGAAAATACCAGTAAAAAGTTAATGTATCAAATCGGGGGGTAATTTCTATGGAACTAACACATATAAATATACAGGGAAGAGCCAAAATGGTTAATGTAGAAGAAAAGGCTATAACCATCCGAAGGGCAATTGGCTACTCTGAAGTTGTAATGAAAAAATCTACTTTGGATCGTATAAGTCAAGGCTTAATAGTTAAAGGTGATGTACTTTCAGTTGCTCAAGTTGCTGGAATTATAGCTTGTAAAAACACCTCGTCTATTATACCTATGTGCCATCCACTTATGATTACAGGATGTGATATAAACTTTAAACTTGATTTTGAAAGTTCTAAGGTTTGTATAACCTCCACTGTAAGCACAGAAGGGAAAACAGGTGTTGAAATGGAAGCCTTAACTGCAGTAAGTGTTGCAGCCTTAACTATTTATGATATGTGTAAGGCTATTGATAAAGAAATATCTATAAACAATACAATTCTTTTGAAGAAAACAGGTGGAAAGTCAGGAACTTATGAGAGGAGTTAAAATATGGGAGTGGTATTATCAATTAATATTAGCAAAAGTAAGGGAACAATAAAAACTCCAATTAATGAGGGATTGTTTTTAGAAAACCTCGGTCTAGATAATGATGCGCATAATGGACCCTGGCATAGACAAGTATCTCTTCTAGGTATAGAGAGCATAAGCAAGATGAAGCACCTAGGTATTGACTGCACTACTTATGGATTGTTTGCAGAGAACATAACAACGGAAGGAGTAATTCTTTATAAACTTTCAGTAGGAACTAAACTTAATATTGGAGAAACTATATTAGAGGTGACACAAATCGGAAAGGAGTGTCATAAGGGGTGTCAAATTAAAAATCTTGTAGGCAATTGTATCATGCCTCATGAAGGTATTTTTACAAGGGTTATACAAGGGGGTACAATTAAAATAGGAGACACTATAAAAATCCTTTAATTTTTTTAAAATATTATTAGTGAAATTTGGAGAGGTTAAAGTTTAGTTATTTTTATACAAAATTTAAGATATAAGGCTATGGAAGTTTTTTTAAAGAACAATCATAGTCTTTATTTTTATTATTTCAATCTAAATCCTAAACTTTATATTAACAATATTTATTTTCCTAATATTTACTAGTAGTTAATATTTTAATTTGTTATAATAATATTATAACTATTTAATAAACTTAATGATAATGATGCATATACTTTATTATTATATAAATTAAAATTGTGGGGTGATAAATATGGGATTAAACTGGATATGGTTTGCACTAGTACTATTCGTTTTACTAGTAGACTTTTTAACAAGCAATTTTACTTATTCTTGGCTGGCATTAGGTTTTATACCTGCATTCTTTTTAGGATTCTTTGTAGGCTTTGAAATTCAAGTAGTAGTTGCATTAGTAATCGGTGTACTTGCATTAATTTACGGGCTTAAGGTTTCTAAAAAATATATTAAAACCAATATAAGCCAAGAAAAACTCCTAATGGGAAAATATGAAGGGAAAGAATTTGTAGCTCAGGAACAAATAGAAAAAGAAACCAGAATTAAAATTAATGAAGTATTTTGGGCTGTGAAAAACATAGGAGAAAAAATTAACAAAGGAGATACTTTTAAAGTACTAGAAGTAAAAGATAATAAATTAATTGTAAGAAAGGGAGATGAATAATATGGCACCATTTATTGGTTTGTTAGTAGTATTAGCTCTTGTACTAATACTAATCATTGCATCAGTGAAAGTAGTAAATACAGGTTATGTGTATGTTTTAGAAAGGTTTGGTCAATTTTACAAGGTTTTAGAGCCTGGTTGGCACTTAACAATTCCGTTTGCTGACTTTGTTAGAAAAAGAGTGTCAATGAAGCAACAAATATTAGATATTCCACCTCAAAATGTTATTACAAAAGATAACGTTAAAATTTCAGTGGATAATGTAATATTTTATCAAGTATTAAGTGCGAAAGATGCAGTATATAATATTGAAAACTATGTTTCTGGTATTATGTATTCTACAGTTACTAATATGAGAAATATTTTAGGAGATATGAGCTTAGACGAGGTTTTAGCTGGAAGAGATAGAATAAACTCAAAGCTTTTAGAGATTGTAGATAATGTTACTGATGCTTATGGCATAAAAATATTATCTGTAGAGATTAAAAATATAGTGCCACCTGCTGAAATTCAAGATGCTATGGAAAAACAAATGAAAGCAGAAAGAAGTAAAAGAGCTGCAATCCTTAATGCTGAAGGGGAAAGACAGAGTTCTATTGAAAGAGCAGAAGGGGAAAAACAGTCGAAAATTCTTCAGGCTGAAGCAGAAAAGGAAGCTAATATTAGACGTGCTGAAGGACTTAGAGAATCTCAACTTCTTGAAGCAGAAGGTAAAGCTAAAGCAATTGATATAATTGCTCAAGCGGAGGCTCTTGCTATTGATAAAGTTAATAGAGCTATAATTGAGTCAGGCACAAATGAAGCAGTGATTGCCTTAAAGCAAGTTGAAGCTTTAAAAGAATTATCTAAAAATCCAGCAAATAAATTAATACTTCCAGTAGACACTTTATCTTCTTTAGGAAGTATATCAGCTATTGCTGAAACTCTAAAAATGAATAAATAAAAAAAAGGAGTCAGGTTTAATCTGGCTCCTTTTTTTTACTTTTAATCAGTTGTAACACTTATATTGATAAAAAGAAATTATAAGCTTATTTTCCTTGCATCTGAGCCAAATCTTTATAACTTATATATCCATCAGCACTTTCACAATTCTTAATAGCATTTATTATAGCTTGCTCCATTGCCCTAGTAGCTAGAAAGCCGACAACATTTACATCTCCCTGGACTTTATTTGTTGCCATAGTAAATATGGTATCACCATCAAACATAGTATGAGCTGGTCTTATAGTTCTACCAAACCCATTATGGGCCATGGAGGCTACCTTATTCGCCTCACCTTTAGTCAGTTTTGCATTTGTAGCAATTATTCCAATGGTAGTGTTTCCACTAAACCTATTTATTTTTTTATCATATTCTTTTAGCATTAATTCCTCAGTATTTAAAAACTTAGATTTTTCCTCATTTAATGCCCCAGCTATGATTATGTTGTTTTCTGGATCAATAATATCACCTAATGCGTTTACTGCTACAATTGCACCCACTTGTAAATCACCAACCTGAAAGGCTGCTGATCCTAATCCTCCCTTCATTGCATTATTAGGACCTAGAATTTTCCCAACTGTTGCACCATATCCTGCACCTACATTGCCTTGCAAATCTAATGTTGTAGTTTCTGAATTAATACAAGCTTTATAACCCATTGTTTTATCAGGTCTGATTTTATGATTTCCTATAGCTAAATCGAAAATTACTGCTCCACATACAATAGGTACCTTTGTAACTCCAACATCAAAACCTATACCTTTTCCTTCAAGATAATCCATAACACCGCCCGCAGCATCAAGGCCAAAAGCACTTCCTCCTGATAAAATCACTCCATGGATATACTGTACCATCTCCATAGGATTCAATAAGTCTGTTTCTCTAGTGCCTGGTGCACCACCTCTTACTGCTACACCTCCTGAGGCTCCTTCCTCACATAGCACAACAGTACATCCTGTGACACCGTCAATATCCTCAGCATGACCAATTTTAATCCCTGAAATATCTACAAATTGAATATCTATCATTAAACTCACCTCAAAAACAAAATTAATTTTATGCATAATATAAAACTCCTAGTTAAGACAATAAATTTTCTTAACTAGGAGAGAGATTTTTTATTTAAGTATTTTTCTTAAAGCACCTACTACAGGTATTGTAATTAGTGCTGAGATGGCTGCTTCGGCAACACCGTTAGTTCCTGCTGTTGTTAGAAATGTTATTCCTACAGCAGTCTTAGATATGCCCATAACCTCTGCTAGCTTATTTCCATAAAGTAAATAGGATATGCCCAAAACCCCTATAGTATTAATAAAAGAACCCATTATAGATGCAATTCCTATTCTTATATTGGCTGCCTTAATTTTTACCAACTTATAGATATAATAGCTCCCTATACCAATTAATATTCTTGGTAGAATAGCTATTATTGGATTCATGAATAAAAAAGCAGTAAGAGTTGGATTAGAAAAAGCTCTAATCATACTGAAAATACCAAAGATTAAACCTACCAATGCACCGACCACTGGTCCTTCTAAAACCGCACCAATAATAACAGGAATATGCATTATTGTTGCACTCATAAAAGGAAGTTGGATAAATCCTAGTGGAGTCATCCCTAAAATCATGGAAATAGCTGACAGCATACCTACAATAGCAAGCTGCTTAGTGCTTAGCTTAGCACTACGAGTTGTTGATACATTACTTTGCATAATAAAATCCTCCCATTCTTATTCCCCCAAGGGATATAATTCGGGTCTAACTTAATTATTAGACGAGTTCAGTTCCAAAAGGATACCGACAATGTTATTTTATCACTTTACATAAAAAAATCAATAGAACACATATTCCATTTTATTCTATTAGAAAATTATTAAAGGTTAATTTCATATATTTTCCCATATATGAAGTTAAAGTAAACTTTTTATGATATAATTGATTTCAATAAGTTATTTAAGAATCATATTACTAAAAAATCATTTTTAGCGAGGTTATTATGAAGAATTTACCTATTGATATGGAGTTATTATCAGAATTAATTTCTGAGGATACTAGGGGAGAGGGAGAATGTTATCTCGATACTAATTCTGGAGAACTTAGTTATATACCACTTAACGTGTTAGAAGCTCTTGAAGATAACTCGAAGTTAATCAATCTTGAAGACTGGGAAAAAGACCTGATTAATGAGGCGATAAACATACTTAGCCCTAATAAACAACAATACTTACATATTCCAATTGTAGAAGAAGATTTTACTATATCTGTAATGAAGGAGTATACTTTTTCATTAACAGACAATATGTTAAGGGACAAACTTCTTAATTCCCTTAAAGATGCAAATTATAGCCATAAGTTTAATTCTATCCTTCTAAGAGAGGGTGATATTGATAACTTCTACGACTTCAAAGATTACAGATATTATGAATATATCCAAAGATGGCTTTTAAAAAATGGAATTAAAAACATAGAATAATAAAAGAACTCTCCCTATAATAAAAGGTCCTTTTTAAAGGGTACACTTTAATGTTATAGGAAGAGTTTTTTATTTCTATTGTTTATCTATTGCAATTTCCTTTTGCTCTAGAAAGGGACTTTGGTTCTCAATAAAAATTTTATGCCAAATTAGGAATACAAGAATTGTCCATATCTTTCTACTTAAATCGAAAGGACCTTTTCTATGGTCTTCTAAAAGTTTAAGTGCAGTTGCCTTGTTTATAAATTCATCTGCATTACTTTCTTTTATTATGTTTTCTGCCCAACTATAAAGTTCATCTTTTAGCCACAGACGAATAGGCACAGGATATCCCAGTTTTTTTCTATCCATCGCAGTTAAATCCAGTTCTGATTTAAAGGATTCCCTTAAAAGATACTTTGTTACATGACCATTTATTTTTTCTTCAGAAGTTAATTTAGAAGCAACTCTGAATACTTCCTTATCAAGGAAGGGTACTCTTAATTCTAAAGAGTGTGCCATTGTCATTCTATCAGCCTTAACTAAAATGTCTCCGGTAAGCCAAGTATTAAAGTCCACATATTGCATTTGAGTTATTGGATCATAACTTGAAGCTTTATCATAAATGTCCTTAACTGCTCTTGGAATAGTAAAGTCAGAACTGAAATTCTTTAAAACAGATTGTTTTTCATTATCTAAGAAGATTTTGGCATTTCCTACGTATCTTTCTTTCATAGGAGTACAACCTCTTTCAATAAAGCTTTTACCTCTAGTTCCTTCTGGAATTAAAGATGCTCCCGATTTTAAAATCTTCTTAACCATTGAAGGCATATAGTTAAACATTTTTAGGGAATTAGGTTCATGATATATTGTATACCCTCCAAAAACTTCATCGGCACCTTCACCAGATAATATTACCGTAACATGCTTAGCTGCTTCCTGCGCAATAAAGTAAAGTGGTATAGCTGCTGGGTCTGCAACAGGCTCATCCATATGCCATATTATTTTAGGTAACTCGTTAGCAAACTCCTCATGAGTTATTATTCTGCTAATATTTTCTACCCCTAACTTATCAGCAGTTTCCTTAGCTAGATCTATTTCTGTGTAACCTGATCTATCAAATCCTATGGTAAAAGTTTTAATATTAGGATCATACTTCTTAGCAAGAGCTGTAACTACAGTTGAATCGATACCACCTGAAAGAAAAGCAGCTACTGGTACTTCAGATTGCATGTGCAATCTAACAGAGTCATCAAGAACTTTCCTAATTTCCTCCATTCTTTCGTCTTTTGATCCTGGTGTAGGATTAAATTTTATTGAATAGTAACAATTGATATCATGATTCTTTCCATATTCTTTTCTAATGGTATGACCTGGCTTTAATATTTTTATATCCTTTAACATTGTCTTTGGTTCAGGAACAAATTGGAATGTTAAATAATTATGTAGAGCCTCGTTATCTATTTCCCTATAGGTAGTATCTTCATTTGAATGAAAACTTTTTAATTCTGATGCTACATATAATCCGCTTTCATTTTCTACATAATAAAAAGGCTTAATCCCAAAAGGATCTCTAGCTCCAAAAAATACTTTATTTAATTTATCCCAAATTATAAAAGAAAACATTCCTCTAAGCTTCTCAACAAACTTCTCACCGAAGTGCTTATATAGTTTTGCTAAAACTTCAACTTCTGAATTTGTAGAAAACTCATAGCCCTCTTTTATTAGTTCCTCTCTTAAATAAATGTAGTTATAGATCTCTCCATTAAATACTATTTCTAATTCATCATTGTAAGAGTATGGTTGTTGTCCATTTGCTAAGTCCAATATACTTAATCTTCTAAATCCAAGATAAATCTTGTCGTCCATATATTCACCATCTTGGTTAGGTCCTCTATGAACAATAGTTTTTCTCATTTGTCTTAAAGACTCTTTACTTTTTTCCTCTATAGTTGAGTTACTAAAAAAAGTTACAAATCCACACATAGTCTTTCCTCCTTAGTGGCATTGGTTAATCCAAATACACATAAAAAATTTTATAACAATATAAGGATAATCGTCAATATTAATAAGCCACTATTTGTATTTTTGTCCTTTAATTTTAAAATATTCTACCACACAGTATAACATATTTCATCATAAAAAGTTATGATTCTAATTATATTTTAAATATAAAAATAAATTTGGAATACTTGCTGTCAAAATACCATATAAATTAGATAAAAAGAAAAAAAGGTAATTAAAGGTAATTTATGGAAAATGTAGAATAATACCATGGTACTAAATTCCAATTATTTACATAATTACTGAGAGGAGAATAGTTATGGATACAAAATTAGGAAAACACATTTCTTTTTATTATTACGGCGAGGATCATATGGTAATTAATTTGTATAAATATATTAAAGATTCAATTATTAATAATAATTTCGTATTTTTATTTATAGAAGATGATGTTTATCAGTTAGTCTTAGATAGTCTATCTGAAACAGAAAAATATATGGTAGGAAAGATAGATATGGAAAAAGTAATAATGAACAATAATAAAAATACTAGTGAATTTATTTGTAAATGCTTAAACAATTATAAATCCCAAAAACTAGAGCAAGGGTTCAGTAATACAAAATTCATATTTGATGCGAAAAAAATAATACATGGGACTTCCATAAATTTATTCAAAGCCTTTGCAAACTATTGTTTTGATGCTGTTGAAAGAGAGAGAATAGATATACTAACACTATATGATTTTGGCGAGTATATGTTAAAAGGCAAATATATAAATGATGAAGTTATTAAGGTTTCTTATTTAGAACATACACATAGAATGTTTGCTAATGATATTTTACCAATAAGAGAATTTGAAAATCAACGTTGCTTAGCTTAATACTTATAATCATAATAAATTATTGTTAAGTAAGTTAAATTTTGATAATATAGGTAATAATATTAGTATAGCAAAAGGAGTGATAAGCTTGAATAGCAAAAAAATACTTAAATTACCTATATTGGTTTGTGTTTTATTGAGTTTCTTTTTAGTTGCATGTTCTTCCCCAGTGAAAGAAAATAATTCAACTACCAATGAGAAACCTTCTGAAAATCAACCTTCTAAGGTGGAGACTTCTTCACCTACAGAAAAGGGTCCTAATGATAAAAATCCTGTAGCTACCATTGAAATGGAAAGTGGAAAGATTATAAAAGTTGAATTATTCCCTGATGTAGCCCCTAACACAGTTAGAAACTTTATTTCTTTATCTAACAAAGGTTTTTATAATGGATTAACTTTCCATAGAGTTATACCTGGTTTCATGATACAAGGAGGCGATCCAAAAGGAAATGGTACAGGTGGTCCCGATTATAACATTTTTGGTGAGTTTTCTAGCAACGGATTTAATAATCTCTTAAAGCACACAAGAGGAGTTATATCCATGGCTCGCTCAGGTAATAATAATAACTCAGCTGGCTCTCAGTTTTTCATAATGCATGAAGATGACTCTCGCTTAGATGGTGAATATGCAGCTTTTGGCAATGTAATTGAAGGCATGGACACTGTAGATGAAATAGCTAATGTTAAAACCGGTGCTAATAATAAGCCTATAGAACCAGTTAAGATTAAATCCATCACTGTTGAAACCTTTGGTGTTAGTTATAAAGATGTGGAGAAATATGACAAGTAATCACGGATTACTTCCTCTTTTTGAATAGATTAATAACAATGACTTATAAGAAAAACTCAGCTTTTCTGTAAGTCATTTTTTTAATAACAAACCATTCAATATAATAAAAGTTATATTGAATGGTTTTTATTTTAGAAAATATTGATAAAAACTTTAATTTATGGTACCATATATGTATACTCAACGTATACATACAATTATATCGCTATTTTACTAACGTTTACATCTTGTATACTTGATTGCAAGCTTGTAACCATTTATATTTAGCATAGTTTAATATATAATTCAAATAAATTAACCATATAAGGAGTAGAGATAATGGATTCAATATTTAGTGTAAGAATTAGCGAAGAATTAAAAGAAAAGTTTATGGATATAGCACAGAAACAAGGTATAAACAATAAGGAGCTCATGGAGCAAATTATAAAATCTTATGAATTGGAGAATGTGAAAAATGATGCAGTTGAATTAAAAAGCCATATTGAAGAGCTACAAAGCATAAGTAGTAGAATTGTAGATATTTACATCAGTATGATTGAAGGTAATAAAATAAAAACCTTGGAGCTAACCAATACCTTAAAGGTAAAAATAGCTGAAGAACAAGAAAAAACAAATAAGATCTCTTCACAAAATGAAAACTTACATTTAAAACTTAAGGAAGCAGCTAAAGTTAATGATGAATTAAAAATAGACCTTAAAGAGTATTCAACTAAAATATCTTCCCTAGAAGTCAACTTGAAGGAGTTTAAAGATTTAAATCAAATGTTAAGAGAAAAGAATCATGACTTAACTAATGAGTTGAACTTATTTAAGGAGTATGAAGAAAAAAACTCTGTTTTAGAAAAAGAGTTGAAAACCCTTCTTAAGGAGAATGATGAATTAAGTAAGAGTAATGATAAACTTACAAGTGAAAATAATCATTTAAATAAAGAGCTTACTTTTATGAAAGAAAGTTATGAGATTAAAATAAAGAATTTAGAAGAAAACTATAAGACCACTTTGATTCAAAAAGAGGAAGTAACAAAAATAAATCACTCTACAGAGATTTTACATATGAATCAAAGTTTTAATGACAAAATTTTAGCACTTCAGAATCAGTATGAAGAAAGAGTTACACGTTTAATCAAGGAAAAAGATGAAGAGATGCAAAGAATGAAAAGTATTTTACTTAAGGAATAATAAACTCTATATCACTAAGCTACTAAAGTTTTATTAATATTATTCATTAACAATAATGTAACTTCAGGTTTTAAATATTTTATAATTAGTAATTAAAGTTATAAATAGGGCAATAATACTATTGGATGTGTAATGTTTATGGTGAAAGGGGAAGAATAATGCTAAAACTTATTAAGAACGGTACTTTATATAACCCAGATTATAAAGGGAAATGTGATATATTAGTTTGTGGAGATAAAATAGGATATATCGAAAAGGAAATTGACTGTTCAGGTTTTAATTTTGAAATTGAAATTATTGATGCAAAAAATAAATTAGTATTTCCAGGATTTATTGATTCACATGTTCATATTCTAGGTGGCGGGGGAGAAGGAAGTTTCAAAACCAGAACTCCTGAGATAACGCTGACCACTGCAACCACATGTGGAGTTACTACTATAGTTGGCTGTTTAGGAACTGATAGTGTGACTCGAGATATGAAATCTCTTATCGCAAAGGCAAAAGCTTTAAAAGAAGAAGGATTATCCTGTTACCTTTATACAGGCTCCTATGAAATTCCTGTAAAAACTTTAATGAGCATTAGAGAGGATATTATTTTGATTGACGAAATTGTTGGAGTGGGAGAAGTAGCTATTTCTGATCACCGTTCTTCAGCACCTACAGTTACTGAGGTAGCTAAAATAGCTGCTGATGCGAGGGTAGCGGGAATGCTCTCTGGAAAAGCTGGTATAGTTAATGTTCATATTGGTGATGGTAAAGAACAACTTCATATGTTAAGTGAAGTATCAGAAACCACAGAAATTCCTATTACTCAATTTGTCCCCACCCATATAAATAGAAATAAATCTCTGTTTGAAGAGGGGATTAAATATGCTAAAAAAGGTGGGTTAGTTGACTTCACCACTAGTACTACAACACAATTTTTAGAAGAGGGAGAAGTTAAATGTAGTAAAGGACTAAAAATAATGCTTGAAAACGGTGTTAAGGAAGATAATATTACATTTACCTCTGACGGACAGGGAAGCCTACCAGCCTTTGATAGCAATGGAAAATTTTCTAAACTTCAAATAGGCACCTCACAATCTCTTTATAAGGAGGTTGTTGATGCTATTAAGCTAGAAAACATTCCTATTCAAACTGCTCTAAAAGTTATAACTTCAAATCCTGCTGATAATCTAAAGCTTAGCAATAAGGGCAAAGTAGAAGAGGGTAGAGATGCGGATATTGTAATTGTAGATAAAGAAACCTTAGAAGTTGAAACAGTATTAGCTAAAGGTAAAATAATGGTTCGTAATAAGGAAGTTGTAGTAAAAGGCACCTTTGAAAAATAATTAAACTAGCAGGGATTCCTCCTTGCTAGTTTAATTTTGGTAGTTATTTTTTCTTTAGACAGTATAAGAATCTTATTAGATTTACTCCAGCTAGTCCAACTAGTATATATACCATTCTTGTTAATAAAGGCATAAAATTAAATAGGAAATGAACTAAATTAAAATTGAATAATCCAATTAGCCCCCAGTTTATTGCCCCAATAATCACTAAGAGAAAAGATAATTTGTCTAATAAACTAACTTTGTACATATATGTTTCACCCCTTAAATAAAATAAAAAATAAATATATTTGGTCTAATATATATATATGAATTAGGTGATTATAATAGTACATAAACAGTAGCTAGGAATTTCTGTTTTTTTATTTTTAACGAATGTAAGTCATGTATTTATAATAAAAGTATGTTATAATAGTGAATGATCAATCTTAAAATTTTATTTTTGTACGGAGGTTATTATGAGAAATACATACAATTCACCTTTAAACACTAGGTATGCATCAAAAGAAATGAGTTACATATTCTCTGATGAAATGAAATTTAAAACTTGGAGAAAACTATGGGTAGCTTTAGCAGAAGGAGAAAAGGAACTCGGTTTAAATATTACTGATAACCAAATAAAAGAACTGAGAGACAATATTGAAAATATTGACTTTGAACTAGCAGAAGCAAAAGAAAAAGAAGTTAGGCATGATGTAATGAGTCATGTACATACTTATGGAGTTGTTGCTCCATCTGCAAAGGGAATAATCCATTTAGGTGCTACTAGCTGTTATGTAGGTGATAACACTGACCTTATAATCATGAGAGAAGGATTATATTTAATTAGAAAAAAAATACTAAATATTTTAAGTCAGTTAGCAGACTTTGCTATAAAGTATAAAGACTTACCTACCTTAGGTTTTACTCATTTTCAGCCAGCACAGTTAACTACAGTAGGAAAAAGAGCTAGTTTGTGGATTCAAGAACTTTTAATGGATATTGAAAATCTTGAATTTACAATAGATACTATGAAGTTTAGAGGCGTTAAGGGTACTACTGGTACTCAAGCTAGCTTTATGACTTTATTCAATGATGATGAAGAGAAAGTTAAGGAGCTAGATAAGATAGTTTGTAAAAAAATGGGATTTAAAGCTTCATATCCTGTAACTGGTCAAACTTATTCAAGAAAACTAGATTCCATTATTTTAAATACACTATCTGAAATAGCTCAAAGTGCTTATAAATTCAGTAATGATATGAGACTTCTTCAAAGTATGAAGGAAATGGAGGAACCATTTGAGAAAAATCAAATAGGATCTTCCGCTATGGCTTACAAAAGAAACCCTATGAGAAGCGAAAGAATCAGTGCCTTATCAAGATATATTATTGTTAACTCTCTAAATCCAGCTATTACTGCGGCTACTCAATGGTTTGAAAGAACTTTAGACGATTCTGCAAATAAACGTATCTCCGTAGCTGAAGCTTTCTTAGCTTTAGATGGAGTGCTAAATTTATATTTAAACATTACTTCTAACATGGTGGTATATCCTAAAGTTATTGAAGCTCATGTTAAAAATGAACTACCATTTATGGCTACTGAAAATATATTAATGGAAGCTGTAAAACGTGGTGGAGATAGACAAGATTTACATGAAAGAATAAGATTGCATTCTATGGAAGCGGCAAAGAAAGTAAAAGAACTTGGTGAAAGTAATGATTTAATAGAAAGAATAATTGCTGATGAATCTTTTAAAATGAATAAAGAAGAAATCATGGCTGTTATTGATCCTAATAAGTTTGTTGGAAGAGCACCATCACAGGTTGTGGATCTTATAGATGAGTTTGTAAATCCATTACTAAGTAAAAATAAAGAAGCTTTAGGTGAAAAAGCTGAAATAAACGTATAAAATAATATTATTTAAACTCTACCCAAATATAACAAAGTTTATAATAGGGTAGAGTTTTTTATATTAATCACCAATGGCATACATATTTAATTAGTTATTAATTGTGTTATAAATCAAAATAAGTCCATATCTTAAATTTATCTAGTAAATTGAGATAGAAGCTTTTGTATATTTATATTTCTTTAATTTGTAAATAATGATTATAGAATGAAAGGCTATATTTTTAGAAAAATACATGAGTTAGTACACATATAGTTGAAAAGAATATGTTTGAAATAAAAGATAAATCTGTGTATTAACAGCTATCATAATGCCAAGGTTATGAGTTATTCAAGGTTGTTAATGTAATAAGCTTTCATGTTACTAAACACGAGAATACAACAATAATGGCGTCATTACAGCAATTGATAAATGTATATGAATTATGAAAAGAGTAAAAATCAATTTCAATAAAATAATTTTTGTGTCATCAAAGAAATTAATATAATTTTAAGAAGGATTTTGACCCCCTCTCGTCGAATAATAATGTCGTCAAATGCAAGTTTCACGACATTAGCTTATTTTTAGGAGGTACTACATGAATAAGAAAATCAATAAAAAGATTTCTTCTACTAGATCTATGAATTATCAAATTTACACTAAAGCTCTACCAACTTTCGTTAAGGATTATTTGAATTACTTAACTACAGTTAAGAACGTTTCTATTAACACTATAAATGCTTATTGTGCAGATTTAAGTTTATTTCTAAGATTTTTATGTCTTCATAAAAATCTTGTTGTGTTAACTGATTCTATGGATTTTAACCATATTCCTATTGAAAATCTAACTATTGATATTTTAAGTAATCTACAGCTTACAGATTTTTATAGCTACCTCTCCTATATTGAAAATGTTAGGAACAACGGCAATTACGCAAAAGCTCGTAAAGTAGCTTCACTTAAATCTTTATTTAATTACTTAACTACAAAGGCTAAGGTGTTACCCATTGATCCAACACAAGATTTAGAGTCTCCAAAGCTTGGTAAACGAAGCCCAATTTATCTTACCTTAGATGAAAGCAAAGATTTACTCAATGCAGCTAAAAATAGAGATAAGCACTCAGAAAGAGACTTTTGTATTATTACTTTGTTTCTAAATTGTGGGCTTAGATTATCTGAACTTTGTAGCATCGATATATCTAAAATTAAGGGAGATACCATATCTATTTTAGGTAAAGGTAATAAAGAACGTACAATTTATTTAAATAAAGCTTCAATTAAGGCAATTTATAGATACTTACCTATCCGAAATGAGATTCAGGATAAAGTGTTTTTTGAGGATAAAGATGCATTATTTATCAGTGGTAAATATAGACGAATTAATAAGAGAACCGTTGAAAGAATTGTTAAGAAATACGTTGGCTTAGCTGGCCTTGATAAGGATAAATATACTCCTCATAAATTAAGACACACTTCAGCTACTCTAATGCATAAGCATGGTGGAGTTGATATTAGAAGTCTTCAAGAAATTCTTGGCCATGAAAATATTGCTACTACCCAAATATACACTCATGTAGATAATGAAAGACTGCGAAAAGCAATAAAATCAAACCCTTTAAATGAGGAATAATTAATTTTTCCCTAATTTAGTTTATCTATTATATGGCTCCATATATTTATGGCCCCATATAATTTGAGTTACAAAAAAAAAGGTGAGTCCCCTCACCTTTTAATCAAATCAAATTATTTTAATTTATTTGGATTTATAACTATTAATCCAGGATACTTTTCAAGTCCAAGTTCATTCAAATTATCTGTATCGTCTAATAGGTTCTTTACCTCTTCTAAATCATCAATATACTGCCAGTTATTTTCATCATCTAGAGCATCAATGTATTCTTCTTCGGAGTCCACTAGCAATTCCTCAAAGGTATCATCTTCCATATTATCAAAATCGCTAAAATCTTCAAGGTTAACATTAACATCTAGCTTAGCATCCGTCGCACCATCTGCCTGTTCAAATACTTCATCAATTTTAATCGCTTTTACATCATAACCTTCTAGCTGCAAACACTTACCACAATTGTCACAAACTTTATTTTTATTTAATTCGCAAGTATCACATTCCCCGCAATTGTTACAACTCTTAGTGTTGTGAAAAATGCACATTTCCATAATATCACTACCTTCTTTTTAAAGTATGATTAAAACACAATACTCTATATTGTAACAAATTAAAATATGCATTTCAAGTATGATTCCCTATTTGTTTAATATATAAATGCTATAATTTAGTATTAGTGCAAAGCAACACCAAAAACCATATGGAATTAGTAATAAACCTGCTATCTTGTCTTTTTTATAAAATAAAACTATAGTAATGAAAACAAATATAATCAATAATATTAAGTCTAGGAGAGCTAAGAATATATTGCCTATATAGAAAAAAATAATAGACCAAGCTAAATTAAGAATTAGCTGTATTGAAAATACTATAATTTCTTTCCTTATATTCTCCCCTAGCTTACCAAGCATTAATATTCTATAGAGCGATATACCCATAAGAATATATAAAATGGTCCAAACTACCCCGAAAACCCAAGCTGGTGGTGAAAAAAATGGTTTTTGGAGCCCCTGATAGATAATTGCAGATCCACGGGTTAAATTTCCTACAATATAAGCTAATCCACAAGTTAAAATTATACTTAGTAGTAGAAGAAAGTAATCTTTTTTACCATCAACCTCTAACACTTTTAACATGAATGTCCCCCTAAAATATTTTATTTTACACTTAATTTTATGCATTAACCTTTTTATTTATAACATATCAAGATTTATATGTATAAATCTAGACAATAATATATTTATGAATTATTATATATGATATAAAATATTACTAATAATTACATAAGGAGGAATTATTATGGCAAGTTCATATTCTTTTGATGTTGTATCAGAAATTAATATGCAAGAAGTCGATAATGCTATTAATCAAACTTTAAAAGAGGTAAAACAAAGATATGATTTTAAAGGAACTAAAACTGAAATTGAGTTAGGGAAGGATGAAATAAAAATTCTTTCTGACGATGAGTATAAATTAAATTCAGTTGTTGATGTATTAAAAACTAAGTTTATAAAAAGAGGAATTTCTTCAAGAGCACTTGATTTAGGAAAAATTGAAGAAGCTTCTTTGGGAACAGCTAGAGCAACAGCTAAGCTTGTTAAGGGAATTGCTACTGAAAAAGCAAAAAAAATGGTTGCTGATCTTAAGGCTAGCAAGATTAAAGTGCAAGCGCAAATTATGGATAATCAATTAAGAGTATCTGGTAAGGATAAAGATGATTTACAAGCTGCTATTCAATTATTAAAGTCAAATGACTACGGAATCGATTTACAATTCACTAATTACAGATAAGTTTCAAAAGAGAAGAGTTTTTATTCTTCTCTTTATTATTTACATAATAATATTGTGCTAGTTTTTGCTCAGCTAAATTTAATATGTATATTTTTAATTGAATTGGTTAATTTAATAATGTATATAAAATATTACAAATTTTAGGGTTTTATACAGTTCCTATAAAATTGATATACCTAAAAATACTTTAAATTTTATTAATAACTTATACTAGGAGGAGCATTATGAAATCAACAGGGATAGTAAGAAAAGTAGATGAATTAGGAAGAATAGTAATTCCTATAGAGTTAAGAAGAACCTTAGATATCGAAATAAAAGATGCTTTAGAAATATACGTTGACAGAGATCAGATAATCTTAAAAAAATACGAGCCTGCTTGTATATTTTGTGGTAATGCAAGGGATGTTAAAAACTTTAAAGGGAAGAACATATGTCAAGAATGTCTTCATTCATTATCCAACCCAGAATAATACATAACAAACTCTATATTTAAATAATAAAGTGAAGATTTATAAATAATCTTCACTTTATTATTTCCTTATAAATTAGTATATTAATTAAGTGCCCTACTCACTTTATTATAATATTAAGCACTAATTGAATTTACCTCACACAAAGTTAGGTAAATGTCTTTATTGCTTTATTTTTTCAATAATTTCACTTATATCTGGAAGGTTTCCAATATCATATATTTTCACATGTTTAATCCGCAAATTTTCATCTATGAGTATATTTGCCCTTTCACTAATTCCATCAGCACTTCTAAAAACACCATAATCTGTAGAAACTTTCCCATGAGGCCAAAAATCTGCTAATAGTTGAATATTTTTGAGCTGTAGATGGTTATACCAGGCTGCTTGAGTATATTGAGAATCAACACTGACCCCAAAGATTAGTGTGTTACTTTCTGTAAAAATACTAAAATGCTCATCCAGAGCCTTTAACTGATTTTCTCACACTGGAGTAAATGCAACTGGATAAAAGGATAGCAAAATTTGTTTTCCCTTTAATTCTTCTAAGCTAACTTGCTCTCCTTTATTATTACTGAGTACAAATTTTGGGGCTAAATCCCCTACTTTCAATTCATTCATATATAACTCTCCTTTTATAAATATTTACATTAAAGTTTTCACATTTATAAAGCTTATTATTCAGTAACAGTTTTAGAATATTTACCGCTAATGATGGATTTGACTTAATTTTCAAACAGGTGTATAATAATTCGAGAATCGAAATATTATTAAAATAGGAGTGTTTATATGGGGCTTTATTATGATGACCAAGTTGAGCAACTTGAGTTTTTACTTAGAAAGGTATGTTTTAATATACGAAAAAGAGGAAGAGTTATATTAGAAGACTATGATATTACCCCTGCTCAATTTGATGCCTTACAATTAATTATAAAAAATAAAGAAATAACTATCAGTGAAATAAGTAATTATTTAGAGCAAGCACCTAGTACTATTACTGATTTAATTGATAGAATGGAAAAAAACCTATTAGTTAAAAGAATTAAGGATCAAAAGGATAGAAGAATTGTAAGAGTTATCCCCTTAGAAAAGGGTCATAAAATATTAGAAAATGTTCTAGTTGAAAGATGTAAATTCATTGATAATTCTTTAAAAGAAGTATGTAGTGTAAATAAAGAAAACTTTAAGGAATATTTAACTATACTTTACAATGCATCTATGGAGGAGGAAAAGTAATTCCTACATCATTTATTTAGGGGGATGTTTATGATTTTCAATGGACCAAACACAAGGTTTCGACGTTTGCTTAATGTGATTAGAAGATTTAATAAAAAACGAAATCATAATTTAGAACAAAATAATATTTATTACTATACACTAAATGGAATATTATTTACCATTGTTAATGAACTATATAAAACTTTTGCTACTAAGTTTATTTTTAGATTAGGTGGTACAGAATCTCACGTTGCATTATATAATGCACTTCCAGGCTTTGTAGCAGTTCTCGCAACAATCCCTGGTCTAATATTAATTAGTAAAATTCAAAATAAAAAGCAAAGCATGAGTAGAACATTTTATTTTAGTAGAATATTTTTACTTTTATTTGCCATAGTTCCCTTTCTACCCAGTAGTATCAAGCCGTTGACTTTTGTTATTTTAATTAGCTTGATGAATTTTCCTGAATCAGTGTCAGTTACTTCGCTTCAGAGCTATGTTGGTGATATATTCTCTCAGGACACAATTCCTGTTGCTATTACAACAAGAAGTAAATATTCAACTATAGCTCAAATTATATTTACGTTTATCATTGGACAAACCCTGGGCTTAATGTCAAATATTTTCTCAGAAGGCACAGTAATCATAGTATATCAACTTTTCTTTATTTTAGCCTTTCTAGTAGGATTGGCTGAAATAAATACATTTAAGAAGCTAACAGAAATAACTGAAACCATTCAAAATAAAATTGAGTTTAAAAAAGTATTTAAAGAAATTAAATCTACAAAACCCTTTATTAACTTTTTGATTTGTTCAGTAATATTCCATTTTGGTTGGCAAATGGGCTGGCCAATGTTTAGTATATATCAGATTAAATACTTAGGAGCCAACGAAACCTGGCTTACTATTATTAATATAGCATCTGCAGTAGTAATGATTTATAGCTATGGTTACTGGAGAAAGATTATCCAAAAAAGAGGAAATGCATTTGCCATGGCCGTTGCAACCTTGGGTATGGCTCTTACTCCAATTCTTTATGTAATTTCCAATAACCTGATTACTATGACAATTGTTTCAACTATTACAGGATTTTTTACTCCTGGAACAGTAACTGTACTCTTAAATTCACTTTTAGAAGTTTCTCCAAGTAAAAATAGAGCTGTGTTTATTGGATTTCATACAACTATAGTGAGTATAAGCTTGTGTATTGCCCCTTTAGTTGGTGATGTAATTTTAAGTAATACTAATATAAAATACACTTTAGTTGTAGTTGCAATTTTAAGACTTATAGGAAGCATTGCTTTCTTTATAAGAAATAGATATTTTAAATATAACATAGCTAATTAAAAAAGAAGTATGGTTTAGTCCATACTTCTTTCTTTAAACTCATCAACGGCAGCTTCAAGTTCCTTGACATTACTTATTGTTGTGTAAGGAAACCATTCTTCTGGTATTATTTTCTTGTATAACTCACTTGTATATCTGTCATCTAAAAGAAAAATAATCCCCTTATCTTCTTCCGTTCGAATAACTCTTCCTGCTCCTTGAATAACTTTATTTATTCCTGGAAAAGTATATGCATAATGAAATCCTAGGTTATTATATTTATTAAAATATTTTTGAATTAACTCCCTTTCAAAACAAACTTGTGGCAACCCAACACCTACTATTATTGTCCCTATTAGAGATTCCCCTACTAAATCAATACCCTCAGAAAAGATGCCTCCTAAGACACAAAATCCAATTACATTTTTACATGACCCATAAAATTTACTTAAGAATTCTTCCCTATCCTCTTCAGACATATTTATATTTTGTATTATAATATTATCTGAAGAATATTTTTCAACAAATTTATTATAAACTTGCATCATATAGCTATAAGATGGAAAAAAAATCATATAGTTTCCTTTATATAGGTTTTTTAGATTATGAATATACGAAACAATATTTTCATAACTAAACTCTCTATAATTATACCTAGTGTTAATTTCATTTCCTATAATTATTTTTTTGTTCTTTTCTGGAAATGGGGATTTAAGTTTCAAGGAATAATCATCCTCTTCTCCTCCAAGAAGCTCTTTAAAATACTGTATGGGAGATAAGGTAGCTGAAAAGAAAATAGTTGCCTTACCTTTCTTCAAAGTATTTTTTATCATATCCCTTGGATTTAAACAAAACAGCTTTAATTTAATATTCTGCCCTTCTCTCTCTACATAACTCACGTAATCTTCACAGTAATATTCACTAATCCTCATAAAAGCTAAAAAATTAAAATATAAATCTAAAAGTTCTTCATGAAATTCTTTTTCTTCATTTTTAGCTAAGTAGTTATCACACGCCTCTAAAAAGTCCTTTGCAATCTTAAATAAATCCTTAGGGGCTTCTTCTAAAATGCCATTAGACTTATTGTCACAATTACTTCGTAACTTAACCATATAGGTATTCAACTTATTCAATTGTTTATATATTTTTGGTTCACTATCTTTTAAATTTTTCTTTAAACTTAAAATAGGTTCTTTAGTAACCTCAGCAGAAAACATTTCTCTAGCTCTGTCAACTAAATTATGAGCTTCATCTACTAAAAATATAAAATCCTCATTAGATTCTATAAAAAATCTCTTTAAACTTACCCTAGGGTCAAACACATAATTATAATCACATATAATCAAATCACTCCATAGGGTTAAATCTAGAGAAAATTCAAATGGACAAACACTATACTTTTTACTATACTCTTCAATTACTTCTCTTGAGTAGCTATCCTCATTTTCCAAAGCACAAAAAAGCGCTTCATTAACTCTATCAAAATGACCTCTTGCATACTCACAATACTCAGGATTACATTCGCAATTCTCCTTGAAGCATATTTTTTCCTTGGCAGTAATAGTTGTAGATTTTACCTTCAATCCATTGTTTCTTAATAGTTTTAATGATTGTTCTGCAACAGTTCTTGTAATTGTCTTAGCAGTTAAATAAAAAATACGATGACCATATCCTTCCCCTAATGCTTTTATGCTTGGAAAGCAGGTGGACATTGTTTTTCCAATTCCAGTAGGAGCTTGAGCATAGAGTTTTTTCCCCTCTTTTATTGTCCTATACACATTTATAGCTAAATCCCTTTGCCCATTCCTATAGTTTTTAAAAGGAAACTCAAGTTTCTTTATTGATTCATTTCTTATTTCTAGCCAAGTTGAGGTATAATTAGCCCAATGTATATATTTCTCCATTATATGGTGAAAAAATCTTTCTAATTCTTCCATATTGTACTCTTCGATAAAACTCTTAACCTCGTAACTTTCTACATTGCAATACATTAACTCTATAGATATAGACTCTAAGCCTTGCTGACTTGCATATATAAATCCATAACATTTAGCCTGAGCCCAATGAAGAAAGTTATAATCTGACTGTAGAGAAATTAAATCCTTTTGTGTGCTTTTAATTTCAATAATAGTAACCTTATTTTCTTGAATTAAAATGCCATCTGCTCTTCCCTCTAATAGAAAGTTTAAATCTTTGTAGTTAAAGCTATGCTTAAGTGATAGCTCTGTATGAAACTCAGTATTTTCGCTTTCCTTATACTGGTTTTTAAGGGATTTTTGTAGCATTTGGTGGATTTTAGTGCCTTCTTGTGCTCTCGAAATGCTATTGAAACTACTATCAAGATCACCGCTTCTATAAATAAATTCTACTAAGTTTCTAACAGAAACCTTAATTATTTTATCATTCATTATCTTTCACCTAAAGTCATTTAAATTATATGATTATTATAATATAAAAAGAAGGTAGATTCTATCCACCTTCAATATTTAGCCTAGTTGTTATTTTTACCTTCCTGGATTTGTTCATTGATTTCATTTAAATAAGTCCATCTATCCATTAGAAATTCTAACGCTTCTTTTAATTTACCTTCAGTAGCTAATAGTTCTTGAAGTAGCATAAAATTACTTCCTGAGTTATTAACTTGTTGTTGTATCTCTTCTAATTGAAGTTCTTTTTCTTCAATTTTTTCATCAATTTCCTCAAATTCTTTTTGCTCTTTAAAAGTAAATTTAATAGGCTTATCAATCTTATTTTTTTCTATATTTTTATTTTTTTTCTCAACCGAAACTTTTTCAACCACAACTTCTTGTAGTACCTCTTGTTTATACTCCCTATAATCAGAGTAATTTCCCACAAGTTGAAGAATTTCACTATTCCCTTCAAAGCTAAACACTTTATTTATAACTCTATCTAAGAAATACCTATCATGAGACACTATAATTACTGCCCCATTAAAGTTATCAATATAATCCTCTAGTATAGTTAAGGTTTCAATATCAAGATCATTGGTTGGCTCATCCAACAATAATACATTAGGAGCTTCCATCAATATTCTTAAAAGATATAATCTACGCTTTTCTCCACCAGATAATTTTGATATATAGCTAAACTGTATTGACCCTTCAAATAGAAATCTTTCTAACATTTGAGATGCAGTAATTTTGCTTCCATCTCCTGTTGTAATAAACTCAGCAACCTCTTTAATATATTCGATTACCCTTAGATTAGGATTCATTTCACTATTTTCTTGTGTAAAATACCCTAGTTTGACAGTTTCTCCAAATACAACTTCCCCGCTACTAGGTTCTATTCTCCCTCCAAGAATGTTTAATAGTGTAGTTTTACCAATGCCATTGCTCCCAATAATACCTATCCTATCCTCTTTGGTTAATATATAATTAAAGTCGTTTATTAATACTCTATCATTGTAGCTTTTACATATCTTATGAGCTTCTATAATCTTTTTGCCAAGTCTCGAAGAACCTGTATTAATTTCCACAGAAGTATCTTTAAGCTCTATTTTACTATCTCGAATTTCCTCAAATCTTTGGATTCTAGCCTTCTGCTTTGTACTTCTAGCCTGAGCGCCGCGTTTAATCCAAGCAAGCTCTTTCCTATATAAGTTTTGTCTCTTTTTCTCAAAAGATTCTTGCATAGCTATTCTTTCCATCTTCTTCTCCAAAAAAGTAGAATAATTTCCAGTGTAGCTATATAGGTTACCATTATCTACTTCAAGGATTTTGTTTGTTATCCTATCTAAAAAGTATCTATCGTGAGTTATCATAATTACAGCGCTTTTTCTTGCCTTTAACAATTCTTCTAAATAATCTATTAATTCATTATCCATGTGGTTAGTTGGCTCATCTAGTATAAGTAGGTCACATGGACTGATAAGAACATTACATAGAGCAACTCTTTTCCTTTGACCTCCTGATAATTGTCCCATAGTCATAGAGAAGTCAGTTATATTTAACTTTGTTAAAATTGCTTTGGCTTCACTTTCAATTTGCCATCCGTTAAGTGCATCAAGTTTACTATTTAGCTTAAAAAGTTCATCTTGTAGTCTTTTATCTTCTGAGTTTTTTTGAAGAAGAGTAAGGACTTTTTCGTATTGAATGAGAGTAATCATCACCTCTAAATCACCCTTAAATACAGCTTCCATGATTGTATCATCAGGATTAAATGATAACTCCTGTGGAAGATAATTAATCCGTAATCCATTCATTTTTACTATATTTCCGTTATCATAGTTTTCCACACCAGCAATTATCTTTAATAAAGTTGATTTACCAGTACCATTAACTCCTATTATTCCAATCTTATCTTCATCAGTAATATTAAGCTTTATATTGTTAAGCAAAGTTTTCTCGCTATAACTTTTGCTTATATTTTCCAGTGTAATTAAATTCATAAAATCATTCCTTCAGTTTATTATTTTAGCATAGACTAATAATTAGTTAATTACTAACTTTTGTTTACTTATATGGGGTTAATTTAGCAATATAACCTAGATGTTTTCATAAAGTAATCAGAAAATAAATTATATCCATATTTTATTATTCTAACTTTATCTCTTCCTTTAACATTATAACTAATTTCTTCTTAATTTTCATTATTTATTTAAATCCATAGGATTTATTCTAAATTAATACTCCTCTCAATATAATATTAGTAGATTATGTTAAGGGGGAGACTTCTATGGCTAAAAACAATAACAACAAAAAACAGACTGACAAGAAAAAAACTGACAGCAAAAGTAATAAAAATAATAAAGGTAAGAAAAAATAATAAAAAGCAGGATTTCCTGCTTTTTATTATTTAAAAGAATATTTTTTCTATGTTAATGTAATGGAAATAATCATTGAAAAATAGTAAGGAACTATTTATAACATTCATTGCCTACAGTGTGAATATAAATCTTAATCTCCAATGTGTATGGATTCTATGCAACTAATTTCTTTTGCTTTTCTCCAATACTTCTAAGATTTATTTTCAAAACTTTACTTAAGGTTGCAAGAAGTGGTGCTGTTATTAAACTGTCTATAATATGATGAAGAACTGTTCCCACTCCAACAGCTATAAAAGCTACTGCAAAATTTTTAGTTATCATGTAAACTACAATTCCTTCTAAAATACCATGAATTGGTGCTGTTATGGCCATTACTGTGATGTAGCTTAGATTTCTTAAGACTAATCTAGCACCTACAAAACCTACTGCAATATGAGTAGCTGCTCTAGCTGCAATTATAGGGTCTGGAAATGCAAATAAAAACCCAATTGCTGATCCTAACCCAACTACTGCTGCTTCAAAAGGTCCAAGAAACATTGCAATGAATAATGGAACATGAGAAGCTAGTGTTGCTGAAAATGGTGGGAAATATACCCTTAAAAATGGTCCAAAAACTACTGGAATTACTATTGAAAATGCTATTAATAATGCTGTTATAATCATTTTTTTTACATTTGTCTTCATTTTTATTCCCCCTGTACTAGTGTATATACAATAGTATACTATACTAGTAGGGAATTGTAAATACACTTGATAAATCTTAACTCCTAATTAAACTTTCCTATTAGTTTAATTAAAGTAGAATAATTGCATATTAAAACTAAAACCAACAATGTTTTTCAATAAAATTCCACAATAAAAAAATAGCATATTTCTATGCTATAAGACTTTCATCCATATTGAACTATTACAAATAGTAACTACTTTATAAACCTAGAAATTCTTACTTTGATAATTCATTTAACAAAAAATTTCTTAATAAGTTTAAACAAACAGCTTTCCTATATTTTGCAGTAGACCTTGCATCATTAATTGGTCTAATTAGTTCAGAATATCTTTCAACTATTTCACAAATTTTATACCTTGTATCTTTAATAGATCCCCCTACTAAGGTCAATTCCAAATCTCTATCCTTTATAACTACTGGACCTACAGACCCAAAAGCAATCCTTAAATCTCTTATTATATTATTCTCCACTTCATAAAACCCTATAAATGATGCCTTTGCCAATGCTGTAGCTTTCCGGGTACCTAACTTATGATAATAAAACTTTTTATTGTTATAGTTTTCTATTATTATTTCTGTTAGTAACTCATTAGCATTTAGTAAGGTTTTTCCTGGTCCAATAATAAATTCTTTTATTGGTATTATTCTCTCTTTATTTCTAGATACAAGTCTTAATTTTGCATCTAAAGCATATAGTGGTGTTAAAATATCCCCCGCTGGAGACGCATTACAGATATTCCCTCCAATTGTAGCAAGATTTCTTATAGCTGGAGACGCAATTTCTCTTATTACTACTTTTAAATAGATAGGTACAAGAGGACTCCTTTCTAACTGAGAAAAGGTGCACCCACTTCCAATTATTAAATTATTCTTTTCAGTGGAAACCTGTTTTAACTCTTTTAGTGAATTAATAAATAAAATAGACTTATCAAATGAGGGTATTGTCCCTGACCAACTTTTTTTCTTAACCATTAGATCCGTTCCACCGTTCATTATAATAGCATCTTTTTCACTGAGAAATTCTAAAGCTTCAGTAATATTTGTAGGTGTAGTTGCAATCACCATAAACCTTCACCTCTCTCAGCTGCAAGTTTAATAGCTTCAACTATCATTGTGTATCCTGTGCATCTACAGAGATTACCAGAAATGCCTACCCTAATTTCTTCCTCAGTTGGTCGAGGTAGCTTTCTTAGTAACGCTTCTGAAGCCATAATCATTCCTGGAGTACAAAACCCACACTGTACTGAACCTGCATCTTCATAGGCTTGTTTAAGAATTTCAAATCTTTTAGATTCTTTAAAGCCATCTATAGTAATTATATTGGCATTATTCAATGACCCTACTGGAACTAAACAAGAATTAACTAGGTCACCATTAATAATTACTGAACAAGCGCCGCACTCTCCCTGACCACAGCCTTCTTTAACACCAGTAATTGCTAAATCCTCTCGTAAAACATCAATAAGTCTTTTTAATGGATTGCACTCTAAGGTTACGATTCTTCCATCTACGTGAAAAGTTATATTATTCATTATTCATTACCTCCATAAGATATTCTGGAGTAACTGGAATTTTACAAATATCAATTCCTAAGGCATTTTCAATTGCGAGAGCGTATGCAACAGGAGCCCCTATAAAGGTTAACTCTCCAGCACTCTTAGCTCCAAAAGGACCATTTTCATATGGATTTCTTATAGTTGCACTTTCAATCTTTGGAAAATCTAATGCGGTTGGTATTACATAATCTGTATTAGTCCTTTGTATTAATCTACCATTGTTAATTTCTAATTTTTCTATGGAGCCATGTCCAAGTCCTTGAAGCATTCCCCCATCTATTTGACCACGGATAATTTTTTCATCAATAGGTACACCTATATCAAAAACTGCATAAACGCCTAAGACTTTTACTTCAAATGTTAAAGGATTTACCAGAACTTCTACTACGTTTGCCCCCCAAGAGTATTCATTATAAGCATCACCTTCAAATTTAGAATCATCCCAATAAAATCCATCTGGAAATTTATAGTTTTCCGTAATCTGTTGCTCTTCGCCACTTATCCAGCACTCTTTTAATTTAATAGCTGCTTTTTGCAGAAGTTTTCCAACAATCATTATAGTTCTAGATGCTACTGTAGGACCTGAATTAGGAACTCTATCTGTATCTGGATTAACTAATATTATTTTGTTAATAGGAACTTTTAACTCCATTGCCACAATCTTTCTTAAAGTTGTTTGGGTACCTTGTCCCATTTCAACATTTGAAATTAATATTTCTACTGAGTCATCTTTATACTTTCTTAGTTTTACTACTGCCTTAATATGATCTCTTTCTCCACTACCAGTAAAACCTCCTCCGTGGAAAAACAAAGACATACCTATCCCCTTTAATGTATCACTACTTTTATATTCTTTATACTTTTTACTATATTGAGACATTTCCTCAATTCTATCAATTAATTCTTTTGTAGGAACGTAACCTCTATATACCCCACCAGTAGAAGTCAAATCTCCAGTTTTAGCCAAGTTTATTTTTTTAAATTCAAGTGATGTTAATCCTAACTCTTTTGCTATATATTCCATATGCATTTCTAAAGCAAAGAAACCTTGTGGTGCTCCAAACCCTCTAAACCCTCCTCCTGGAACTGTGTTTGTAGCAATAGCTCTACCTCTTACGCTCACATTGGGAATGTTATATACCCCTGTAGCTGTAAACATTGCACGCTGAAGGACTATATTTGTAAGACCGCAATAAGCACCACCATCTAATCTTATATCATTATCTATTCCAATAATTTTATTATACTTATCAACCAACATGGTAACTTTTATTTTAGATGGATGTCTTTTAGTAGTGCATTCTATGTCTTCATCTCTATCAAAAATTAACACTACTGGCTTATTGCACTTAATAGTAGCAAAAGCGACATGCCCGCCAGTTAACGAAGGATATTCTTCCTTTCCACCAAAAGCGCCTCCAGTTGTTGTTTGTATAATCTGAACCCTATTTCCTTCAAATCCTAGGGCTTCTACCACAGCATCTTTAACATAATAGGGACATTGCATTGAACCATAAATGGTTACTTTTCCATCTTTATAACTAGCAGCTACTCCCTGTGGCTCTAGATATATGTGCTCTTGGTAACCTGTCTCATACTCTTTTGTAAAAACCTTATACGCCTCTTTATAAGCTTGTTGAATATCTCCTTTTTTGTAGTGATAATCAGCATACAAATTATCTTTCCCGTAAATAGGTAGCTTGCAGCTTGCTTCTTCTATTGTATAAATAGGGTCTAGGATTTCATAATTAACTTTAACCTTTGCTAATAATTCTTCTATTATATTCTTTTCCTTTCCAACAACTAAAGCTATTGGTTCGCCAATATAGTTAACAGTGTCTTCTGCAAAAAATGGCATATCATAAGTTACTATTTTCACCCTATTTTTATTCGGAATATCATTTTTATCAACTATATAATACCCCTCTGGAAGTTCAGGATATTCTATACTTAAAATTTTAGCTCTTGCCATAGTTGATCTAAGAGTTTTTGCATAGAAAAACTCTTCAAAAAACATATCCCCTATATATCTTGCCTCGCCTCTAATTTTATCAGCTGCATCAAATCTATTCATTGGAGTACTTATACAATTGCTAATTTTAAACACCCCCATACTCTTATTATTTTTCTCGTTGGTATCGCATAATCTCAAAGTGTCAGCGGTCCTAATAACCTGCTTTTTTCATACCCTCTTTTATTAACTTTTTCTCCAATGCAATAATGTAATCCTCATAGGTATCAATATCATATAAAATTCCGTCCCTATCTACTTCTAGTGTTTCAAACCCTATATAATTAATTACTTCTCTCAAATTATTAAAGTTATGATTAATTGCACTTTTTATGCTACTGTCCTTAAAAAGTACAGGATGACCTTTCTTTCCTTTATAAGAAGGTATGATTATAGAAGCATCACTCTTATAATCTAGCATTTTTAAATACACATAATCATCAACCAAAGCATAATCCCCTGGAATAAGAAAAAAGTTGTCGCTAATAACGCTGTTTATCCCTAGTCTTACAGAGCTAAACATGCCACTTTCATATTTATCATTATATATTAGTTTAACTTTTTTATATTTTGATACTATACTTTCAATTAAAGAAAAGTTATAACCACCAACTACAATGATTTTATCTACTACATCATACATATTAACTATACAGTTTTCTATCACTGTGCTTCCATTAAAATCTAAGGCCATCTTATACTTGTGAGCTCTAGATGATAACCCTGCAGCTAACACAATAGCTTCAGTTCCCAATAATCATACCTCCCTATAAAATACTTAATAAATTAATATTTTTATTTATTCAGATTTTTTAATTCCATCAGAATTTTCTCAGGTGTTATTGGTAATTCTCTGACTCTTACTCCACAAGCATTATAGATAGCATTAGCAATAGCAGCTGGTGGTGTATCTATTCCTATCTCACCAACTGATTTGGCTCCATAAGGACCTGATGGCTCATAGCTTTCTGCGAATTCAACAGTAAGATTCGTTACATCTTTCCTAGTAGGAATTTTATACTGCATTAAGTTATTTGTTAGTAAATTCCCTTTATAGTTACGTACTACATTTTCATACATGGTCATACCTATCCCTTGAAGAAGTCCACCTTCAACTTGTATTCTTGCTAAATTAGGATTAATAGGAGTACCGCAATCAACTATTGATACATAGTTTTTAACTTCTACTTTGCCAGTTCCTGTATCTACTTCAACTTCTGCAAATGCGCCCATAAATGGTGCTGGTGATTTTTCTCCGCAATAGGATTCACAAGCTACTAGTTGTTTTTGATTGCTATTGTAGTATAATTCTGTAGATAAATCTTTTAGAGTAATATTCTTCTTGCCATCTATAGTTTTTAGAGTTTTTCCATCAAACTCAATATCTTCTTTTAATACATTAAACTTAAGAGCAGCCTCTTCTATTATCATTCTTCTCATTTTTTCCGCAGTCTTTCTAACAGCATTTCCAGATACAAAGGTTGTACTTGATGCATATGCTCCGGTATCAAATGGAGTTAAATCTGTATCAGAAGAATATACAACGATATCACTGGTAGATACACCTAAACCTTCTGCTGCAATTTGCGCAAGGATTGTATCACTACCTGTGCCTAAATCTGTAGCTCCAATCATTAAATTAAAGAACCCACCATCATTTAATTTTAGTATTGCTGAAGCCATATCTATTTTAGGAATTCCAGAGCCTTGCATAGCTATAGCCATACCATAGCCTCTAACCCTCTCATTATCTAATACTTTTTTAGGAAAATTTTCCTTCCAATTTATAAGCTCTGCGCCTCTATTTACACAATAATTAAGCTTACAATTTTCAAGAATCATTTCTACGCCCTCTCCCCCTTCACCCATAATCTTAAATACAGGAGAAGTTTCGCCTTCGGTTATCATGTTTATTTTTCTAAGTTCAAGTGGATCCATTTTTAATTTATGAGCAAGTTCATCAATAATAGACTCCAACGCAAAATTTCCTTGAATTGCACCGTATCCTCTGAAAGCACCAGCAGGAGTCTTATTTGTATAAACAACTTTACCACCAAATCTCACTGCATCAACCTTATTATACAAAGGTAGAGTTTTTGATCCTCCTACCATGAATACAGTCAATGCATGTTCCCCATATGCACCTGTATCTGATAATACATCCATATCTATTCCCTTAAGTTTTCCGTCCTTATTAGCTGCTAGTCTTACTTGAAATCTCATAGGATGCCTATTATAAGATGCATCAAATACTTCCGTTCTAGTATAAATTAATTTACATGGTTTCCCTGTTTTTAATGTTATTGCAGCAACAATCATCTCGCCATGAATTGCTTGCTTACCACCGTAGCCACCGCCAATTCTAGGTTTTATAACGCGGATTTTATTCAATGGAATTCCTAGTGCAGTACCAACAATTCTTCTTGCATGCACTGGATTTTGTGTAGAAGAAATAATATTTATCCTACCATGAATATCTAAATAAGCCCCCGAAGAATGAGGTTCCATAGTAACGTGAGCTTGTGCTTGTGTGTAATAAGTTTCACTTAATACAATATCTGCAGTGGCGAAGGTTTTATCTATGTCACCTACACTCATACTGTAGGAGGCTGCTATATTATTTTTAGGTTCAAAGCCAATATCAAACATAGAGTGACATTCAGGTTCATTATGAATTATTGAAGAATTACCTTCAGCTTTTTCAAAGTCCAATACTGGATCTAATACTTTATACTGCACTTTGATTAAATTTAAAGCCTCCTCTGCAATAGTTTCATTGATAGCAGCTACTACCGCAACTTCATCTCCCACATACCTAACAACACGGTCTAAGATGAATTTATCATGTGGAGAAGGTTCTGGATATCCTTGCCCTGCTCTAGTTATTGCATTTCTGGGAAGATCTTTATAGGTTAAAATCGTTTCAACCCCCGGTAATTTTAAAGCTTCCTTTACTTCTATATCTACTATTTCTGCAAAAGAATAGGGGCTTCTTAAAACCTTGCAAATCAATGAGTCTCTAGGAAGTAAATCATTTGTATATGCAGGCTTTCCTTTTAGCAGTCCCATGCTCTCAATTTTTGGAATGGATTTTTTAACTTCCTTCATTTATTTCACCCCTAAGTATTTTTTTATTGCACGAGTATGCCCTACATATCCTGAGCATCTACATAAGTTTCCAACAAGGTAATGACGAATTTCATCTATTGTTGGATTCTTTAACTCTTGCTTCATGGCTAAAATTGTTAATACAAAGCTTGGAGAACAATAGCCACATTGCTCTACACCTTCTGCTGATAGGAATTTAGCTAGTTCTTCTGCCTCACTTTGTACACCTTCTATTGTAGTTACTTTATGCCCATCAGCTCTTACAGCAAGGCAAGCACAGGATGGTATTGGTTTTCCATCTAACAGTACAGTGCAAGCACCACAAGATCCAGTATCACACCCTCTTTTTACACTTAAATATCCATTATTTCTTAGGGTTTCTAATAAATAGTCCTGGGGTTCTACTTGTAATTCCTTATCTAAACCGTTAATTTTCAAATTAATAATCATTACAATACCTCCATAAGTGCTCTTTTGACTAACACTTTTGCAACTTCTTTTCTATATAACTCAGATCCTCTAATATCACTGCTAAAGTTAACTTCATTTACAAGTGCACTGCATAACTTATTAAGACTATCCCTTGGATTTTCACAATTATTTATTACTTCCATAGATTTATAAGCTACTCTAGCGATACCGGGCCTCGCGCCAATTACAATTTTAAATTTATTGGCTGTTCTTGACACTGCTACATTTAGTATTGAAAAATCTGTGGAGGTATTTCTCAAATCTTTGAAGGCGGCTTTACTGTCAGTTTTATTAATTACTATTTTTGTGATAATATCCTTGGGAACTTCCTTTAAAGCTAGGAAATCTTCAAGATTCATTTCCCCCTTGTTAAATAATATAACTTTAGTATCTAAAGCTAATAGTGCCGTTATAAAATCTGAAAACCCATATCTTCCTCCAATAGTCCCTCCAATAGTTGCCACATTTCTTAATTGCACCCCCATTATTCTAGATACAGCATCACATAAAATCCCTGCGAAGTAATTCTTTAAAACTTCTGACACTTCAAGCTCCCTTAAAGTAGTCATTGCTCCAATTTCAATTGAATCTTCCTGTTCTTTAATATAGTTTAAATTTAGGTCACATAAATCTATAAGCTTATTTACATTTCTATTACCTAACTTAAGATACGCTCCACCACCTAAAATTAAATTATTTTTATCAGTAATTAATTCATCATAGGCTTCATTTAATGATTGTGGCCTTAAATAACTATTAATTTTCAAACTTTATCCCTCCAAAAATTTATTATAAAACTCCTGTAATTGCCTTTACTGGACATCGACTTTCGCATAGCCCACACCCGAAGCAACTTTCCTTATTAACTTGAGCTACTTTATCAACCTTCATTGAAAAATATGGACATACCCTTTCACAGAGTTTACAGGCAGTACACTTATTTTTATTTACCACTGGATAAGTCGGTTCAAATCTAATTTCTTTCGATAATTTTGATTTTTTAACCTCTTCTACAGATTGGAAATTATACTTTTGAAGGGTTTTGGGTAAATCTTTAATTATCTTTTCATACAAGTCTTTTCCCTTTATCATAGCCGAAGAAAGCATCTGCACTCCATCTGCCCCAGCCAATAAAAATTCAACTATGTCATCAGCTGATGATATTCCTCCAACCCCTATAATGGTTATATTAGGGAAAGCCTCTCTAATCATATTAATTATGGCTAATGCAACGGGTTTAATGCTTGGACCTGATGTCCAAACTTGTCCCTTATCATTACCTACTACTACTTTTCTTTTCATTGGATCTATTATCATAGAAGGACCCAGAGAGTTTACAGCAACTACTCCATTGGCACCATTTTCTATTACAGTATTAACAAATCCTATAGGATCTGGCATATGAGGGCTCATCTTCATAAATATAGGCTTATTAGTATGCTTTCTTATTGTAGCTACAGTTTGTCCTATAACACTCAAGTCTTTACCTACATAGTGAGTAGATATTTCAAAAGCGTCTGCATAAGAATCTAACCTCGGAATTAAATATTCCATATCATCTTTTGTGTATCCCGCACTAATTATTAGTGGAATACCTAAATCTCTCTTTAATGGCGGCAATATATCTTTTAGCCATTTTTCACTTGAATATTCAGACCATAGCTCTGCATTCATTATCTTGTTGTTATCTCCATAAATACAAGGTCTAGGTACTGCTGCTGCATTTACAGATATAGTTTTAGTAACCATGGCCCCCAATCCAAAGCTTTGTAGTATAAGCATTTTCTCATGGTCACCTACAAGTGGTCCTGAAGCGGGCATCAATGGGTTTTTTATTTCTATACCACTAATGCTAGTTGTTAAATTCATCCTATCTCCCCCAAACTAAACTCTTTTACTAGAAATGTATAATTGCTTACTTTAATATATTCCAAATTTTTTTGGATGCAAGAACACTTTTTTCATATATATCTTCAAAAGGTAATATTGGTGCATTATTCTCCATAAGAAGCTTTCCATTACAAATCACATCTCTTGGAGTAAATCTGTCAAATACACCAAAGAAAATATGTGCAAAAATATTTTCATCAGAAATACAGGTTGGTGAGTTATATGGGACAATAATCAAATCTGATACATACCCCTCTTCTATTTTCCCTATTTTAATACCTAAATGATTAGAAACATATTCATAACTGTTGTTTATTAACTCCAATAAATCACTAAAATTAAAGTTTCCTGGATCACTATATTTGTTTTTCATTGAGTATGTTAAGTTAAGAAATTCTCTAGTTATATTTGCTCCTAATCCATCATTGCCAATAATACATGGAATCCCATGGGTTTTTAATAAATTATAATCAGGCAGTCCAACGGCATTGTTCATATTTGATGTTGGATTTAAAGCTACATATACGTTATGAGCTTTTAATAATTTTGCTTCATACTCATTAATATGAACACAATGTGCAAGTAGAGAGTTTTTAGTCAACAATTTATATTCTTCAAGTCTTTCAACTATTGTTTTCTTATACTTATTTATGGAGTCAACTTCATCTTCCATACTTTCAGCTAGATGTATATGAATAGGTAGTTTTCCTTTTCTCTTAGAAATTTTGTCTAGAGTCTCATTACTAAGAGTCATTGAAGCATGCATGCCAAATAAGCTACTACACTCATTGTTCTTAATCTTTGAGAAATTTATATTTTCGTCTAAGCACTTTTCAACATCAAATCTATCACTTGTCTCGAAGCAAAATATTCCGCGCATTCCCAAGTCCCTACATATGCCATCCTGTAGCTTCTCAAGGGTTCCTAAAATATCACCACCACTAGCATGATGATCTATTAGAGTGGTTACCCCGCATTTTATACTCTCTAATCCATAAACAATGGCACTAATGTAGCAATCATCCTTGACTAAAACACCATCTAATTTCCACCATAACTGCTCTAAGATTTCTGTAAAAGATTTAGGGTTAAAAGGCAAGTTCATCCCCCTAGATAATGATGAATATATATGAGTATGTCCATTAATTAACCCTGGCATTACTAAAGCTCCACTAGCATCTATAACCTTATCTAAAAGTTCTTTTTCTATAGTATTGAACTCACTCATTGGCCCGATTTTTTTTATTAAGCGGTCAAAAAGAATGTACACTTTTTCCTTATAATTATTAAAGTCGTAGGTTTTTGCATTAATAATGGCCTTCATTAAATCACCTTCATTTTTCATTAATTATTGTAAAGTACTATAATGCTATTATGTAAAATATTATTAGCATAAGCTTCTGCAAGAAGTTTATTATTTAAATCTTGTCTAGTTGAATGCTATTCTTCTATACCCAAGCTTTATACAAAAAATGTTTTAGATTTCTAATATATATTCTCTGATAAAATCTAATATTCATATTCCATTTAATAATTAATTATTCCTCACCTAATTACATTTGTGAAATCTAGAAGCAACGAAATAAGTTACAGCTCTTAGATGTCTACCCATCACAGTAGTTCCAGAAGTAGTGCTGTATTTGTAAATAACTAATACTAAGATAGATTTTTTAAATGCATATAAATAGGAAAGTATTCCCTCAAGGCAATTTATGAACCTACCCAGTTATTTTCTTATGAATTTCTTGAAAATGTTTTATTTATTTTCTAAAAAGTTTGTAGAAAATTTATCTAAATATGAATAAAATCCTTCATAATTAACATATAAATTAAAATGGAATAGAAGGGATATGCAAAAAATCCTGTCATAATATAGCTAAAATAATAAAATACTACTATACAATTTGAAGGCAAAGTATTATACTATAAATTGAAATTGTTAAACTATTTCAAATATATTAAAAATTCGTTTATTATAATGAAACTAATACTAGTTTTATTATTTATTTAAAGGGGGTAAATTTTAAGTGTGCTGCAATAGTGAAAAAAATCAAATGTTTATGGAACTAGAAGCTTTTATTAATGAACTTCCTAGTAAGGAAGGGGCTTTAATTGAAGTTTTACACAAGGCACAACATATTTTTGGATATCTTCCATCAGAAGTTCAAGCCTTTGTGGCAGAAAAATTGGAAATACCTGTTTCTAAAGTTTATGGTGTTGTAACCTTTTACTCTTTCTTTACTACAGAACCAAGAGGTAAGAATGTCATTAATATTTGTATGGGAACAGCCTGCTTCGTAAGAGGTGCTGGAGATGTGCTCAAAGAGTTTGAGAAGCAACTTAATATCAAATCTGGTGAAACAACAGCTGATATGCATTTTACAGTTGGTTCATTACGATGCGTAGGTGCTTGTGGTCTTGCTCCAGTTGTAACTGTTAATGATAAAGTTTATGGACATGTTACGAAAGATCAAGTACAAAAAATTATCGCAGAATACATGTAGTTTTTGGGGGGGGATAAATTTGGATAAAATTAATTCTTTTAATGAGTTAGAACAATTGCATGAAAAATACAAAACTTTACTAAACATTAGAAAAGCAACAAGTGCTAGAGATTTTAAACAAGGTGATAGCACTCACAAAATGGAGTTACTAATCTGTGGTGGTACTGGCTGTAAGTCCGCACAAAGTGATTTGATTAAAGAGAATTTAGAAAAAGAAATTAAAGCTGCTGGCCTTGAAGATATTGTATATGTTTCAATCACTGGTTGCTTTGGGTTCTGTGAAAAAGGACCAATTGTAAAAATCACACCTGATGATGTTTTTTATGTTCACGTTACCCCAGCTGATGCTGAAGAAATTGTGAAAGAGCATATTATTAATGGACGAACTATTGATAGGCTTCTGTACGAAGAACCTACTATAAAAGAAAAAGTTAAAACTCAAGATGAAATGACTTTCTATAAAAAACAAGTTAGAATTGCTTTAAGAAATTGTGGACTTATTAACCCAGAAGATATTAAAGAATATATTGCAGAAGAAGGTTATTTAGCACTTGGTAAATGTTTAAATAAATATACTCAAGACGAAGTGATTAACACTATGATAGAATCTGGTTTAAGAGGTAGAGGTGGCGGTGGTTTCCCTACAGGTAAAAAGTGGCAATTTGCAAAATCATATGATGCTGATCAAAAATACATCATATGTAACGCCGATGAAGGAGACCCTGGTGCTTTCATGGATCGTTCCATACTTGAAGGAGATCCTCATAGCGTCATTGAGGCTATGGCTATTGCTGGGTACTGTATAGGTGCTACTATCGGATGTGTATATATTAGAGCGGAGTATCCTCTGGCAATTAATAGGTTAAGAATTGCAATTGAAGAAGCAAGATCCTGTGGCCTACTTGGTAAGAATATCATGGGAAGTAATTTTGATTTTGATATTCAGATTAAGTATGGTGCTGGTGCTTTTGTATGCGGAGAAGAAACTGCTCTAATACATTCTATTGAGGGCCAACGTGGAGAGCCAACTAACAAACCTCCATTCCCTGCTGAATCTGGACTTTGGAATAAACCTACTTGTGTAAATAATGTTGAAACCCTTGCAAATATACCAGCCATTATAAACAGAGGTGCTAAATGGTATAGCTCTATTGGAACTGCTACCTCTAAAGGTACTAAAGTATTTGCATTAGCAGGAAAAATTAATAATGTTGGACTTGTGGAAGTACCTATGGGCACTACATTAAGAGAAATAATCTATGAGATTGGCGGTGGAATTAAAAATGACCGTGAATTCAAAGCAGTTCAAACTGGTGGTCCATCAGGTGGATGTATTCCTAAAGAATATCTAGATATTCCTATTGATTATGAATCCTTAGGTTCAATTGGCTCAATGATGGGTTCTGGTGGAATGATTGTAATGGATGAAGATAACTGTATGGTAGATATAGCTAAATTCTACTTAGAGTTTACTAAAGAAGAATCTTGTGGTAAGTGTACACCTTGTAGAGTGGGAAATACTCGCCTTCTTGAAATGCTAGACACAATAAGTAAAGGTAAAGGAACCTTAGAGGATTTAGACAAGCTTAAGTATTTATCTCAAACAATTAAAGATACATCATTATGCGGACTTGGTCAAACTGCTCCAAATCCAATATTAAGTACTATGAAATATTTCTATAAAGAGTATGAAGCTCACGTTGTAGACAAGGTATGCCCTGCTGGTGTATGCAAAGATCTTATGAAGTATGTTATTACTGATAGATGTATAGGATGTACAAAGTGTGCTAGACAATGTCCAGTTAGTTGCATCAGTGGAAAAGTTAAAACTAAACATGTTATTGATCAAGATAAGTGCATTAAGTGTGGAGCTTGTCAATCAGCATGTCCTGTAGATGCAATAGATTTAATTTAATTGTATAAATAAGTTAAGAAAGAGGTGCCAACATTGAGTTTAGTTACACTTAAAATTAATGATAAAGAAGTTCAAGTTGAGCAAGGTAAAACTATTTTAGATGCAGCTAGAGAATTAAATATTAAAATACCAACACTTTGCTACTTAAATCTTCATGATAAAAAAACTGAAAATAAACCAGGTTCTTGCAGAGTATGCGTAGTTGAAGTAGAGGGAAGACGAAATTTAGCTCCTGCTTGCTGTACTCCGGTATCGCAAGGAATGGTTATCAAAACTAGTTCCCCTAAAGCATTGAGTGCAAGAAAAACTATTTTAGAACTACTATTATCTGATCATCCTAATGAATGTTTAACTTGTGCTAAAAGTATGAATTGTGAATTACAAGAACTTGCAGCAGAGTACGGAATTAGAAGAATAGAATTTAATGGTAGTAAATCTATAAGTCAAAAGGAAGATAATAACTACTCAATTGCTAGAGATACATCTAAATGCATATTATGCAGAAGGTGTGAAACTGTTTGTAATGAAGTACAAAAGGTTGGAGCCATATCTTCAATAAATAGAGGCTTTAATACCACTATAGCTCCTGCTTTCGGTTCAGACTTAAAAGAAACTAAGTGCACTTTCTGTGGGCAGTGTGTGGCTGTATGTCCAACTGGGGCATTAGTTGAAAAAGATAATACCTCAAAAGTATGGAGAGCTTTAGCAGATGAAGAAAAAGTTGTAATTGTTCAAACAGCTCCTGCTGTTAGAAGCGCCTTAGGAGAAGAGTTTAATTGTATTCCTGGAACTTCTGTTACTGGAAAAATGGCTGCTTCGTTAAAGGCTTTAGGATTTGATAAAGTATTTGATACTGATTTTGCTGCTGATTTAACTATATTAGAAGAAGCACGTGAATTTTTAACTAGAGTTCAAAATGGTGAGAACCTTCCAATGATTACAAGCTGTTGTCCAGGGTGGGTTACGTTCATTGAAAAGCACTATCATGATTTATTAAACTTGCCTTCTAGTTGTAAATCACCACAACAAATGTGGGGTTCTATTGCTAAGTCTTATTTTGCTGAGAAAATGAATATTGATCCAAAGAACCTAGTAGTAGTTTCTGTAATGCCTTGTATTGCTAAGAAATCAGAAGCTGCAAGAGATGAGTTTACTCTAGAAAACGGAGTTAAGGATGTTGATATAGTAATCAGCACAAGAGAACTTGCTAGAATGATTAAGGAAGCTGGTATAGATTTCAATTCCCTACAAAATGAAGAATTTGATAATCCTATGGGAGAATCAACTGGTGCTGGTGTAATATTTGGAACAAGTGGTGGGGTTATGGAAGCTGCTCTACGTACTGCTTATGAGTGGTTAACCAAAAACACCTTAGAACAAGTAGATTTTGAAGCTGTTAGAGGCCTTACCGGCGTTAAGGAGGCAACTATCAATATCGATGGTACTGACATAAAAGTAGCTATTGTTAGCGGTCTTGGAAATGCTAGAGATTTATTAGAAAAAATTAGAGCTGGCAATACTGAGTATCATTTTATAGAGGTGATGGCTTGCCCAGGTGGATGTATTAACGGTGGTGGTCAACCATACTCTAATAATAGATTAGATATTATAGAAGGAAGAATGCAAGTACTTTATAATGAAGATAAAGGTAAAACCATTAGAAAGTCTCATGATAATCCAGAGATTCAGAGATTATATGAAGAGTTTTTAGGTGAACCTAATAGTCATAAGGCTCATGAATTACTGCACACTCATTATATTAAAAGATAAATAATTTAAGAAAAATGGGCTATCTCAAAGCTGAGTTTTGAGATAGCCCATTTTCTTAATATCAAAAACTGTTAATACATTTTAAATATGAAATGGCTTGATTACCCTGTCTAAAATTCCATTTATCTCAGCAATTGCAACACCAAAGTTTGTTATTGGAATGCCTTTTTCTTTACAGCTCTCTATACGTGACATTACTTCTGCTCTATTAAACATGCAAGAACCACATTGAATTACTATTTTATATTGGTCTAAATTTTCGGGGAAATCTTTACCAGAGTAGTTATCAACTATAATATTTCCCTCAATAGACTTAAGCAAAGTCGGCAACTTTTCTCTAGCTATATCCCCTTTTAACTGATGATGAGTGCAAGCCTCTGCAATTAAAATCTTATCTCCCGCCTTTAGACTTCTTATGGTTTTTGCTCCTCTTACAAATTCAGCTAAGTCCCCTTTTGATCTAGCCATTATAATAGAAAAAGAAGTTAGAGGAGTCTCTTCATTTATCTTGGAATGTACAATCTTGAAAACCTGTGAGTCGGTAATTACTAAGTCTGGCTTATAGTTTAGTAGTTCCAATGCCATATCTAAGTTATCTAATGTAACAGTAACTGGAATAGCCTTGTTATCTAGTAAATCCCTAAGTACTTGAACTTGAGGAAGTATTAATCTTCCCTTAGGCGCTTGTATATCCTGAGGTGCAACTAATAAAACTTTAGAGCCAGGTTTTATTATATCTCCTACTAAATTAGAAGAATGGAAATTTTCTGGGGTGAGCTTAATGATAGAAGACTTTAAAGCATCTAAATTTAACTTTGCTTCTGCACTGATGCTTACAAATTGTATTTGAAACATTTCCTCTAACATGCTTAGTTTTTCTATAATATCTTCTTTGCTTTCAGTTAAATCAATTTTATTTAGAACTCCAACTATTGGAATAGATTTGCTTTTCAATGACTTACACCATTCTAACTCTAAGTCAAAACCCTTATAATCCTGAGAAAATTCTTCTAATGAAATTACAAGAATGGCTAAATCTGTTTTATTTATTATTTCCTTAGTTCTTTGAATCCTTAAAGCTCCCATTTCTCCAATATCATCAATTCCTGCAGTATCAATAAATACTACTGGCCCAATAGGTAAAAGTTCCATGGACTTATACACAGGGTCTGTAGTGGTTCCTTTTATATTAGATACAAGTGCTATATCTTGATTAGTTATAAAATTAATTATACTTGATTTCCCTGCATTTCGCTTACCATAGATTCCTATATGCAATCGATTGGCTCTTGGTGTTTCTATCATGGTATCTCTCCTATATATTTAATTATATTTAATTCTTCTTTAGGCATCTTCAAAACACAAATAAGTCAGTATCTTTGTCTATTTTGTGTTATACTGCGTCCACAGAACCCTTAGATAGCTCTACTATCTAAGGAACCTGTTTCCTTGTCTATACAAGCTTGCTTGTGAACTCAAAATATCTTTCACATCTTTGACTTGTTATTTATTTCAGATACCTTATCCCTAAATTAAAACTAAATAAAGTTTTATTATGATGTTTTTAGTTCTAGTTTTAGTTTATCCTAAATTGTTAAAAATTGAAATTTATAAACTGTCCTTTTTAAGATAAGCTAAAATCTTAAGTCTCTTTCCCCTTTTTCAATTCTTTTTAGCTTCTCTTCAGCATCTTCTTTTCTTTTTATATTAGGTATGTCTAGAAGTGATTCTTTAATTAGTACTTCCCCTAGTTTTCTAGTTTCTTCAGTTCCATAATCTAGCATAAACTCTTTTAATGTTAATAAGGCATTGCACTGGCAAACATTATTTATCTGCCCACTTTTTGCTAAAGCCATAAATCTATCTCCAGTTCTACCTTCTCTGTAACAGGCAGTGCAATAGCTAGGAATATAGCCACTTTTCATTAGACTTTCTATCATTTCAATTGGAGAACGATGATCTGCTACCTCGAACTGTGGCTTTTCTTCTAAGTCTCTTTGACTCTCTGCATATCCTCCTACACCAGTACATGAACCTGTACTAATTTGAGAAATACCAATATTAATAATTTCATCTCTGAGTCTAGGCTCTTCTCTTGTTGACAAGATCATTCCAGCATATGGAACTGCTAGTCTAAGTACAGCAACAATTCTCTTAAAATCCTCATCTCCAACTAAGTATGGATAGTCTTTTAAGCTCACATTCTCAGCTTCTCTAAGCCTTGGTACGGAAATAGTATGTGGCCCAACTCCTGTGCGTTTTTCTAAATCTTCTGCATGCATTAGCATTGCAATAGTTTCAAATTTATAATCATAAAGTCCATATAAAACTCCTATTCCAACATCATCAATACCAGCTTCTCTCGCTCTATGCATTGCTGTTGTATGAAAATTATAGTTATGCTTTGGACCACTTGGATGCATTCTTTCATAAGTTTCTTTATGATAAGTTTCCTGAAAAAGAATGTATGTTCCAATTTCTGCTTCCTTCAGCTTTTTATATTCTTCTACAGTTGTTGCAGCTATATTTACATTAATTCTTCTTATGGAGCCATTATCAAACTTCAAGGAATAAATTGCTTTAATACAATCTAGTACATATTCTAGAGGAGTATTCACTTGGTCCTCTCCTACTTCTAAAGCTATTCTTTTATGTCCTAAGCTTTCTAATACTCTAACTTCCTCTTTTAATTCTTCCATACTTAATTTTCTTCTCTTCAAACTATCATTACAGTGCTTATAACCACAATAGACACAATTATTAACACAGTAATTACTTACATATAAAGGAGCAAACATAACTATGCGCTTTCCATAAATTTTTTCCTTTACTTCTCGTGCAATTCTAAACATTTCTTCAATAATTTCACTATCACTCACTGATAATAAAATTGCTGCTTCCTTATGAGATAGTCCTTTAGCATTTTTTGCCTTATTTAATATGTCTAAAACAAATCTTTTATCTTTGCTAAGTTCTAAGCTTTCATCTATAATTTTCTTTATCTCATCATTGTTTATGAAATCTTCTGCATTATATTTATTCATTTAATTATCCCCTTTTACCTTGAATTTTTAGGAAATTTTTGTTTCACAATTTGTCTATCCCTTAGTTATGGCCGACTTAACAGATACCCCCCTTAGCTTTCCAATTTTACCTGTCATAGCCGATATTTCATCCATTAATCCATCTACAATAACAGATATCACGCTAACCCCTCTATCTCTGTAAGGAATTCCAATTCTACCAACTATTATTGCATTAAATTCATGGAGTATGCTATTAACTTCAGTAGCTTTTTCAATATCTTCAATAATTATGCCAACTACAGCAATTCTCTTTTCCATAATCTTCCCACCATTTACAAAAAAATAAACCAACACAAAAAAGTGTTGGCTAAAAACATCTATTGATACAATTTTTCACCACCTTTTTGCTAAGAAATTCTCCACAATCAGGTATTATTATTTTCTAAATCTCAACCGAAAGATTTTCTTGCAGTAAAGAGCTCAAATTAATTATATAAATATTCTGAACAATTGTAAATAAAATTTCTTCGACAAATGTCCTTTTGAAAACTTTTCTATTTAATATTATAAAAAAATGGTACTAAAACAGGGACAAGAGAACTCATAATAACACCATTAATAAATGAAATAACAGCTACCTCAGGGTTTGTTGCTTTAGAAACTAAAGGAAGCGTTGTATCCATAGATGTCGCTCCAGCTGGTGCTATAGCTGAATAGGTATTTAACCTCTTAGCTAATATAGGTATTAAAATTACAGCAAATATTTCTCTGAATACATTGGTTAAAAAGGCTATTGCACCTAAAGCTTCTCCTCCTAATTCCTTTAACATTACTCCAGATAAACTATACCATCCAAAGCCTGATGCCACAGATAAACTTTCATTTATAGCCATATTAAATAACAAACCAGCAACGAATCCCCCTATGAGGCTTCCCAATATTCCACCAAAAGGAACTAGTAATACTTTAACTCCCATAGCTTTAAGGTCCTTTAAAATAGTTTTGTTAGATCCTATATCTATCCCTACACAAAAAATCAATGCATAAAGAGAAAAACTAGCTATCATATCAAGACTGGATATAATACTTGAAGGAAAAATAAAATATCCACAACCAATACCAAGGACTATTGCCCCTAAAATTATTAAAGTCATACTATTTCCCCTCCTCTACTTCTTTATCAAACTTACCTTTTGCTATAGTGTTTTCCTCATTTTTATCTGAAACTACATTACCTTTCAAAAACTTAGAACTAAGGAAATAAACTAAAGCAATGCTACCCAAAATAGTTAAAGTAGCAAAAGTAAATGCTTTAACACCTATAACTGGTAAGTCACTTATTATATTATCATTAGCTCCTATTGATGCTCCCATTGAAAACAGTAAAAATATAACACCTAATTGTTGAAGCTTTCCATTGATTTTTTTTTGATTTTCATTAAGTTTTACTATATAACCTATAAAGCTCCCTAAGCACAGTGCAATAATAATTTCCAATCTAATCCCTCCCTAAAAATACACCAATTATTATACCATTGCAAATAAGTTTTGTCATATAAGGCACTATCTGGTATCAATATGTCACCAATAAATTCTAAAGCTCCCATGAGTCTAATATATTTATTATATACTGAACATAATAGGAGGCACCTATGAATGATTTTTTTGTTCCCTTATATATTAACGACGAAATTCTACTTAGTCTGTTTAAAATAGCCATTGAAAGATTTATCGAAGTAGAAAAAATAACCAATAAACAAGAAGTGATAATTAACTCAAATGTACCATTATGTGAATTAACTTGCGGAAAAATTCTTCAAGGTACTGCATCTGTACAATTGTTACAAGGCTATACTAGAAGAACCATCCAAGAAATTGAGAAGTCCACAATTACCACCTATATTAGATTAAGAGACATAATGGATAAAAATATGTTTTTAAAAAAAATTGTTACTAAGAATGATTTACACTATGTTCAGGATGGCGATATTGTGGAGATTAAATGTAAAATGAAGATGAATTCTCAGCTAAAAAAAATTCAACATGTTATTGATATTTTAGAAATAGAAAGCATTTTAGATGAATGCAATTTAGATAACTCTTTAAAATCAAAGATTAATTATAAAGCTCTACTCAATTGGTTTAAAAGTACTCTTCAAAATGTTAAAGAATCAAAATGTACCAAGTATGTAACTGAACCTCTATTTAATTCGGATATTAGAGGGATTATACCCATTCAAAATAAATATTCCCTAATGGACTTAGATTGTAATTATCACACTAATATAACTGTGGTGGGTAAAGTAAGTTCCATTGAGCGAAGTTTAAAGAATAACAAAACTGCTCCAATAGGCACTGAAAGTTGTTTTGATTTTATCAATGATAAATTATCCTCGATTTTCAGCGAACAATTAATAGATAAATTGAATATTGACAATTTAATTGAGGAAGAAATTAATAGCTATATGGAAATTCTCCCCATAATCATATATGTTTAGTTATTCTTACTTCTATCCTTAACCTGGGTATCTAACAATACTACAAATAATTTTTATATGTGATCTAACATGGCACTGTACAATGATTCTTTAACTATAATAGAACCCCTATAAAATTCATAGAAATAGTGCATGTTAAATGCCTGAGTACACAATAAAAAGATTACTACTTTAAACTTTAAAATAGTAATCTTTTTATTTCTATTCTACTCATGAATAGGATTCCATGCCACATTTACCAATAAAATTTCAATGCGATCCTATAATATAGCTTATTCGCTTCAATTGATTTACATATCCATTAGATTCCTACGATAATCTGCATAAAGCTTTCTTAACTTTTTCATTTCACAATCTAATTCAATTTGCAATTCTGATAATTTTTCATAATTATTACTAGAGATTGCTTCCCTTATTTCAGTAAATAAGCTCTTCCTAGTATAACTATCTTTCATTATTTTTTCTTTAATTTTACTAATTTTCGTCCATTTTTCTAAGTCATACTCTGTAAGGTCATCACTGTCCCCTCTTTTTGTACTTCTTATTTCATTCATATAATTTACAATTAACCTATGCTCTATCTCAGTTACCCATCTTGTTAAAATAGCAATTTTATAGCTATTTATTATTTTATCTGTAAAGATGCTCCCTTCTGTAAGTGTTTCTACCTTTTTATCATCATTAAAACCTAATAAGTTTTCGAAAACTGTTTTTGGAGCTTTACCAAAATAACTTTCTCTTTCCTCTTCAGAATAATGTTCAAATACATCTTCTTCACTTCTATAGCTTCTTGAATACTCTAAATATTCACTCTCTGCATTTGGATTTTTTGATAACTCTTGTAATAATTCTTCACAAGTTTTCTTGTTTTTCAATGCATACTTGATTCCTTGTATCATTGCAAGATTAATTGCTGATAAAGCTAAATATATATTAGTATGAGGATTAGGGGAACGAAGTTCAAATCTAGTTGCCATAGGATTCTCTAAGTCCCTAATAAGTCCTATTAAAATAGTTCTATTTCTTGAAGGTTGCGTTTTACTATGTCCAAGGGAAGTAACAATACATACAGGTGCCTCAAATCCTGGTCTTAATCTTCTAAAGGCTCCATTGGTAGAAGAAACAAAGGGGTTTATAACCTCATAATTCTTAAGAATCCCCATTAGTGCACCATAACCTATTTCACTCATATAATCATTTTCCGTACTATGAACTAAATTTATTACTTTACCACTTTTTAGCTTTAGATTCACACCCACATGGAGATGCTTTCCATTGCCTGCTACTTCATCTACAGGTTTTGCTTGAAATGTTACATCCAGTCCATTTCTTCTAAAAATCTCTTTTATTACTTCTCTTGCTAGGAGTTCATTATCGCAAGCTTGTATAGCAGAAGAATACTTCCAATCAATTTCAAGTTGCTCCATTATATGATTAAAAGAACCACCTTCCGTAAGTTTAGCTTTTACCCCTCCAACTTCTTTATGTCCCATTTCGGGCTCTAAGCCATAGTTTTCTAGCATTGTTAAAGCTTGCTCCAAGGCTGTTCTAACAACGCCTTTAGTTCTTTTCCAATATTGCTCCTTTAAAACTTCCGATGTAGATAACTCCTCTAGTTCTGCAAAGTCATTTGGAGTTCTAACCCAAAACTCAAGCTCTGTAGCTGCAGTTATGAAAACTTTATCAATGTCCTCGTAGGATAAATTCATCTTATTTAAAAATTCTGGATTTTCTTCAAGCAATTTTAATAACTCCTTATTAAAGAAGTCCACTGAATTTTTTAATATATTTCTGGAGTCAACAGCTATATTATCATGGTAAAGATGACAAGGTACTCTTAGAGTGCCCACAGGCTTGTTTGTTTTATGATCAATATTTTCAAAGTTATAATCTACGAACCAATCGCATTCTAAATCAACTTTCATATCAACTTTTGCGTTATTTAAGGAAGCTATTTCTGGAAGATTTACTGATGATCCATCTGTTTGAACTGAAATGCCATACAAAAATGTTTCAATATTTTCTATAAAATTTTCAATAGGAATTTTCTCATCTGTATCATTACCTAAAAAATCTATACCTATTAATGAAACAAACTTAATTTCCTTATGTTCCTTTAATATTTGTAATAACTCCCCTTCCTTATGGTTTTCTTTCTTAATTACGTATAATAAATCACTGTACATTTAAATTCCTCCCTACTCTTATGTATCAAACCCTGAAAAAATTATTAATCAATTGTATCATATATTTCCTGAATTGTATATGAATTATAAATAACTTGTAAACAAGTTTATATTTTAACAATCCCTAATAATTTAGATTAAAGTATACAAATTCTTATATCTATGCCTTAATTGCTTTATGAACATCTCAAACTAATCTTAAGAAATTGGCTACCTGAATTTACTTCTATAATTTCTTGTTTTTCTTTTACTAGTAAAATTACAATAGATTTATTTTCATATTTATGGTTTAATAAATTTATAATTAAAGGAGGTTTTATAGTGAAACTTTTATTTTTTGATACAGAAACTACAGATATAAGACCAGGCAATATATGCCAGTTATCATATATATTGGTTGATAATAATACTAAGCCTCAAACAACTATAGGAAAAAACTTTTTTTTTGCTGTAGAGGATATGAGTGCAAGTGCTGAAGATATCCATGGATTTTCTTTAGAAAAACTTTATGAACTAAGTAATGGATTGTACTTTGAAGATCAACTAGAAGGCTTTATACAAGATTTTCTTGAGGCAGACATTATTATTGGCCATAATGTTAATTTTGATTTAAAATTCATAAACCACGAATTAGAGTTTTGTGATATTCAGCTAAATACTAGGCATAACTTCTGTACCATGAATTATTATAAAGATAAATGCAGACTAACAAATGGTAAGGGTGGAATTAAGAACCCTCGCTTAGAAGAAGTAATTACCTTCTTGGGAATTTCTAAAGAAGATATCTTAAACAAGTGCAATGAATTATTTGATGGTATAGGTGACTACCACGATGCAAGGTTTGATACTACTGCTACATATTTAATTGTAACTATGGGCATTAAAAAAGGATTAATTCCTAAGGGTTATTTTTCAAACTTGGCACAAAAGTAAAGTGTATTAGTTTTTATTGAACCTTATAGTATATAATGTAGAGCTTAAGTATTATCATATTACTTAAGTTCTAATGTTATATACTGATAAATTTAACAAAGATAATAAAGAATTTTTGTATTTTAAAAAGGATTTTTAATATATTTATAGTAATTAGATATTATAACTATATTAAATTTAGGGGGACTAGGGATATGTTAATAATTAAAAATGCTACTATTCATACTATGGCTAATGAAAATTTCCAAAATGGAATGGTTCTTATTGAAGACGGGAAGATTATTTCTGTTGGAAGTAATTTTGAGGCTCCTAAAACTGCTCAGGTAATTGATGCTCATGGTGGATTTTTAATGCCTGGAATGATTGATGCTCATTGTCACGTAGGTATGTGGGAAAATGCTATGGGCTTTGAAGGCTCTGATGGAAATGAAGCAGTGGATCCAGTAACACCACATCTAAGAGCAATTGATGCTATTAACCCTGTAGATAAGTGCTTTAGGGAAGCTTTAGAAGCTGGTATTACAACGGTTGCTACCGGTCCTGGAAGTGCTAATGTTATTGGTGGAACCTTCGTTACTATGAAGACTCATGGCAGAAGAATTGATGATATGATTATTGATCCCTGTACAGCAATGAAGGTAGCTTTTGGAGAAAATCCTAAAAGAGTATACAACTCTCAAAAAAAATCTCCTTCTACAAGAATGGCTACGGCAGCAATTCTTAGGGAACATTTAATTAAGGCTAAAAACTATGTAGAAAAGCAAGAAAAAGCTTTAGAAAACAAGGAAAAAGCGCCTGAATATGATATGAAATTAGAAGCTTTAGCTAAAGTAATTAGAAGAGAAATCCCACTTAAGGCTCATGCTCACAGAGCAGATGATATTTTAACAGCAGTAAGAATCTCTAAGGAATTTAATGTTGAAATTTCTCTTGAGCATTGCACTGAAGGACATTTAATTGCAGATTACTTAAAGGAAGAAAATCTGAAAGCAATAATAGTAGGACCTACTTTATCTGATAGGAGTAAAATCGAACTTCAAAATTTAACCTTTGAAACTCCATCACTTTTAAATAAAGCAGGCTTGAAAGTAGCAATTATGACTGATCACCCAGTAATTCCTCTACAGTATTTACCAATATGTGCTGCTCTTGCAGCTAGAGAAGGTATGGATGAAGAGGAAGCATTAAGATCAATTACAATTAATGCCGCTAAAGCTCTAAGTATTGATAATAAAGTTGGTTCAATTGAACCCGGAAAAAACGCAGATATAGTTATTTATAATGGGCATCCCTTTGATTTAAGAAACAAGGTGAAATTTGTAATGATCAATGGCCAGGTAATAAAAAACGAACTTTAGAATCTATTAAAAACTTCTTAGTAATAACTAAATAATAATAGAAAATCCAAACCCCTACTATATATAAATGGGGGTTTTTTACGTTGTTAAATAATTTTTATTTCTTTGTCATTAATGCCATAACTTACATATCCAAATTATATGAAATAAATTAGACTTTATTTAAAATTTCTATATAATAATAAATATACTTAATACTTGCTTATAATTTAAGTAACAGCTTAATTTCAAATATATATTATGAGGGGGATTTGTATTCATGAATAAAATTAAAAATAAATACATTCTTATACCTATATTTGCTGCACTACTTTCTCTAGTAGCATTATTAGCTACTAATCACAAAACGAATACTATGAACTACAAGTCTTATCCTGAATTTCTAAAGGATACTTCAAGTTCTGTAGTTTCTACTGTTGAAATTAATGCATCTTCAAAAATAAATGTACTTTTAAAGGATGGAACTAATTATATTACTGATAATCCTAACAGTATAACTTTAAAAGAAGATCTATTAAGCAAAGGTATAGAAGTGAAAACATCTGCTGCTATGCCTATGGCTCAAAGAATCCCAGTTACAATTTTAGGGTTATCCTTACTATCTTTAATTATTCTGGCAATTAGAAATTCATCTATCAGTGGAAGCAAAATTACTTCTATTGAAGCTTTGGATGGTCAAAGTATTGCTAAAGAAAAGTTTAATTTTCACTCTGTTGCCGGCAACGAAGAGGCAAAAGAAAGTCTTAAAGATATAGTTGATTTTCTAAAAAATCCAGAAAAGTATGCCTCATATGGTGCTAGGATGCCTAAGGGGGTTATTCTTTATGGAGATCCTGGAACTGGAAAAACCCTTCTTGCAAAAGCCGTTGCAGGGGAAGCTGGGGTTCCTTTTTATGCTGTATCTGGCTCTGATTTCATTCAGGTTTATGTAGGGGTTGGAGCTAGCAGAATTAGAAACCTATTTAAGAAAGCTAAGACTCATGGTAAAGCTGTAATATTTATAGATGAAATTGATGCTATTGGAAAACAAAGAGATAGCGGTAAAAATGGTGGTAATGATGAAAGAGATCAAACCTTGAATGCTCTATTAACTGAAATGTCTGGGTTTAGTGAAAGCACTGGAATAGTTGTTATGGCTGCTACTAATAGACTAGATATGCTAGATTCTGCATTATTAAGACCTGGTCGATTTGATAGGCATATCGAAGTAGCATTGCCCGATATAGCTGCAAGGGAAAAGATTTTAAATCTTCACTTGAAAAATAAACCAATTAAAAATGTAGATCTAAAAGATTTAGCTCATAAGACAGCTTATTTCTCCGGTGCTAAACTTGAAAGTTTAACAAATGAAGCTGCAATACTTGCTTGTAAAGATAACTCTCAATATATAACACATGAATATTTTGATAAGGCTTACTCAATTGTATTAGCAGGTTATGAAAAAATCGAGAGAAGTTCAATGAGCGAAGTAGATAGAAGGATAACTGCTTATCACGAAGCTGGACATGCATTAATATCTTTATTGAAATTACCTGAGGAAAAGGTTTCGAAGGTTACTATTATTCCTACTTCAAAAGGAGCAGGAGGATATACTTTAAGTTTACCTAAGGATAGTTCATATCAGAATCTAGATTATCTTAGAAGAAGAATAATGGTATTATTAGGTGGCCGTGCAGCTGAAGAAATAGTATTTGGTAAAGATAAAATTACTACTGGAGCTTTTAGTGATTTGAAACACACAACAAATATGGTGAATAATATGGTTACAGAATATGGTATGGGTAAATCTTTAGGACTTTTAAGATTGTCAGAAATGAATAACTTCATAAATAATAGCGATATTAGTAGTGTAATTGAAGAATGCAAAGTTACAGTTGATGAATTATATAATACGGTAAAAGTAACACTTATAGAAAATATGAATACACTAGAGGTCATTGCTACAGAACTTTTGGAAAAAGAAACGCTTAATCACAATGATTTGATGAATATAGTTGACATAGACATTGCTGTTTAAAACAGTATGTAAAAAACTTCCGCCCTGGTGAGTGAAAGTAAAATTCAATTCTATACTCACTGAATAAAATTGAATTTGATTGTAATTTACCAAAAAGGAGAGCTTGTTTTATAAGCTCTCCTTTTTGCAATTTATTCTACTTGTTCATCATAAACTATTTTTGATATTTGTGCTATTCTATCATAAGTGTTACCTAAATTCTTTGTCATAACAACTAAAATATAAGGTTTTTTCCCATATATTATTCCCACATCATGAACGTAATTTCCTGTATTATCTTGATAATCCCCTATTTTATGAGCAACATTTTCTTGTGGTATTAACTTATCTAACCTATCATGAAAGGAGGTTTTTTTCATAAGTTCTATTATTTTTCCATAGTGAGGATTATTGTTTGGATTAAAGTATAAGTGTTTTAATATTTTCATTGTATCTTCTGCAGTAGAAATATTCCCTTTTCTGTTAACTTCATGCCCTACTATTGCTTCTATGTAATCATATCTTCTATTATTTCCAAAATATCTTAAAAGCATATTTACAGCAACATTATCAGAGTAAATTATCATGCACTCGTTAATATGTTCAAAGGTTTTGGGTTTACTTAAATCTTCATAACCAATGCCACCAAAACTCGCTTCATAGTCTCCATTTCTGTATAACATTGTACTTTGTTCAGTTATTTCCCCATTATTAATAGCATCATATAACATCATAGAAACAGGAACTTTCACCGTGCTTGCGGCTTTTAATTCTACTTTTTCGTTTATATTAAAGTTTTTTCCTGTATTTATATCATAATAGCTAATCGATACCTTATTAATATCATCTCCAAGATAATCATTAATTTTTGCTATCATTTCTTCAATATTCTCATCAGATATTTTGTTTATACTTAGGAATTTATTAATTTTTGCTACATGAGGAAAAATATCTTCATGTTTTAACAATTCCTTAGAGTTGATACTAACATTAACATTTGCCGTGGTTTTAGACGTAGATCCCTCAGTTGAATTATTATTAATTGAATCAACAACTACCCCTATTGCCAAAAGAGTTAAGCTACATGCTAAAACTTTCATGTAAAATAGTCGTAATTTCTTTTTCATTTTTTTAGTTAGCTTTATTCTTTTGCTGCTTTTATCCAAATTATCTCCCTCCAAAAAAAATATAATAAGTTATGTAAATATTGTCCCACGTTTTCTTTAAGTATGCAATATCATATATTTTACGTAACTATTTCCATATTGCTTTAAATTTAAATTTTACTTATATAAAATTTAAAGTGACTAAATGCCTAAAAAACATTTAATCACTTATTGCTACAAGTTTTGAACTAAATTTCTAATCCATCTTTTAGATTTAAATCTTGGAAATGCAATAATTAACTTCACTACTTCCTCAATATAAACCATCCCAACCACAAGATAAACTGGAAGTTTTAGAAGTACAGCACCTAAAAATGCTAAAGGGACACCGATTCCCCATACACTTCCTATTTCTAAGATTAATGAAAACTTAGTATCTCCTCCGCTTCGCAGAATTCCTACTATAAATAAAGCCGTTAACATCTTCACTGGTATAATCATTGCAAATAATTTCAAAATCACACTAGTATCTTTAATAACTTCTGGTTTAACATTAAAAAATGATAAAATAACACCACTACCAAAGAACACCATTAATCCAAGAACTAATCCTACTGATAAAGATATCTTAATAAATCTTTTTCCAAGGATCATAGCATTTTCTTCTCTTTTTGCACCAATTTCTCTACCAATCATTATTGCACAAGCATTAGCCAATCCAAAAGCTGCTACCATAAAAATATTTTGAACTGTTCCTGAAATTTGCACTGATGCAACAGCTTCTGTATTTATTTTTGCATAAGCTACAGAATACATTGTCATGCCTAGGGCCCAAAAAAATTCATTTAATATAACTGGATAGATAGTCTTTACTATACTGAGAACAAACTCCTTATTTAAATCAATTAGTTCCTTAAGTTTGGCTGCGAGTATTCCATTTCGTTTATAAATTATGCTAACTATTAAAGTGAGCTCTACTATTCTTGAAATTAATGTAGCAATAGCAGCCCCTTCAACCCCTAATTGGGGAAATCCAAACTTACCGTAAATTAGTAAATAGTTTAAAATTGTATTGCATCCTAATGCAGTAGCACTTGTAACCATGGGAATTTTAGGCTCTCCAGTACTTCTGCAAGCAAAGGAAAAAGCAAAACTTATACTAGTTAGTATATAGCTAAAAGCAATTATAGAAAGATAGCTTCCTCCAATAGAAATAACCCTGGAGTCTGTACTAAAAAACTTCATTATAGCTTGTGGAAATACCAGTGCAGCTACTGTAAATAATAATCCTGTAGCTCCTCCTACTAAGATACACAGACCTAGCACTCTTCTAATATTTTTATAATCCTTTTTCCCGAAAAATTGAGAAATGAAAATTGCACAACCACTATTTATTCCAAAAGTAATTAAGGAGTATAAGAAGAAAAACTGATTAGCGAGCCCCACCGCTGCAATTTCAACTTCTCCTAAACTACCTATCATCACTGTATCCACCATATTTAAAGATGACGAAATTAAATTTTGAATAGTGATTGGAAGTGCTAAAGAAAGCAAGGTTTTAATAAAAGTCTTTTTATCTAGCAAATTTTTATCCATATAATACTCCCCCGTATTAGCAATCTAGTCCTATAATTCCTGTACATTATAGCATAGGATAATAAATTGTTCTACATTGATTCTAAATGATTTTAAATATCCAATTATAGAACAAATTCATTGATACTACATTAGTTATATATGGAAATTTTATAAATATAATTAATTATAAAGTACTTATTAGGAGAAGGAATTGATGAAAAGCAAACAAATATATATAGGACTTACTTGTTTAATAATAGGCACCCTATACTTTCTATATCAATATGATGCCAATGTATACTTTAAAATACTTAAATATTGGCCAATATTCATACTACTCTCTGGAATTTTAATTGAGTTTGTAGCATTGAATAGCCATGCTTACAAACTATTTTTCTTCCTTTCTGGAATTCTTATTGTGTATGGATTAATGTACACAATAAATATATATAGGGAGTTTTATTACTTTTCTTCCCATATATCTATATTTTTTCTATCCCTGAGCCTAGGACTTTTAAACTACTATATTTTTGGAAGTAATCATGATTATATTTTATCTATTGTACTGCTCCTAATACTGACTTCTATATTTATCTTTTTATTCCCTATATATGAAAGGTATTTCCCCATAATTAGCTTTAAAACTTTGATTCCAATATTATTGATAATTATAGGATTCATATTAATACTTAATGGGTTTATAAATAAGCAATAAAATAAGAGGCCTAAGTTTGCCTCTTATCTTATTGACTTTACCCTAATACATTAGTATTAATTAGATCTTTAGCTTAATTTACTTAATTCTACAGCAAGCCTAGCGCCAACCACTGCATTATTATAAACTAATTGAATATTAGACTCTAAACTTTCACCTTTAGTTATCTCTTTAACTTTTGATAAAAGGAAAGGAGTACTTTCTTTACCTTTAATACCTTTTTCCTCTGCTTCCTTTACTGCATTAGTTATTGCATTAGTTATTACATCAAAATCCATTGCATACTTTTCAGGTATTGGATTGGCAACTACCACTCCACCATTTAAACCTAAATCCCATTTAGCTTTAAGTGCTTTTGCAAGATTAGCTTCAGTATCCACTCTATAATCAACCTTGAAGCCTGACTTTCTTGTATAAAAAGCTGGCAACTCATCAGTATTAAACCCTACTACTGGCACCCCTTTTGTTTCTAAATATTCTAAAGTTAATCCAATATCTAATATGGATTTTGCTCCTGCACATACAACAGCTACATTTGTCATAGATAACTCTTCTAAATCTGCAGAGATGTCAAAGGTTTCTGTAGCACCTCTATGAACTCCACCAATACCACCTGTGGCAAAAACTTTGATTCCGGCTAATGCTGCAATTATCATTGTTGATGCAACGGTTGTAGCACCATTTAATTTATTAGCAACTATAAAAGGAATATCTCTTCTACTAGTTTTTATAACATTCTTCTCTTTACCTAAAAATTCTATTTCTTCTTCTGATAAGCCTACCTTCAATCTTCCATTTATTATAGCTATAGTTGCAGGTATTGCTCCATTTTCTCTAATAATACTTTCTACTTTAAGAGCTGTCTCTACGTTTCTTGGATATGGCATACCATGAGAAATAATTGTTGACTCTAGAGCCACTACTGGCTTCCCTTCCATTATAGCTTTTTCAACTTCCACATTAATATCTAAATAATTTTTTAACATAATCCAGTCTCCTTTAATTTTTTATTTACACTTTCAATACATATATTTGGATTTATAGTGTTTTCATGACATATTGTTAATAGTGAACATCCAACTCCAAATTTCGCAGCCTCATAAATTGATTCATTTCTTAAGGTGCTATAAATGACACCTGCTAAGAAAGAGTCTCCTGCTCCATTTGCATTGACAACCTTAACTTTAGGACTTCTCAAATATCCTTTAGTAACACCATTGGAATAATAGATGCCTTTTTCACCAAGGCTTATAAATACATTTTTAACCCCTTCATTTAGGAAATATTGTGATGCTTTCTCAACATCTTTTTCATTTTTTATAGAAATTCCTGAGAGTATTTCTGCTTCTAGCTTATTTGGTTTTATAGTGTGAAATTTCCCAATAACGTCTTTTGCTTTAATACTTTTTGTTGCAGAAACAGTGTCCAAGAAGAATTTAGTGTTCTTAAAATTTGTAACAACATACTCAAGTACATCCTTAGGAATATTAGTATCTATTACACATATCTTTGAACTTTCAACCACATTTTTTTTCTGCTTAATAAATTCAATAGACATATTATCAAATATATCCATTTGAGAAATAGCCACTTGCATATCACCATTATTGTCTAAAATAGACATATACACAGAAGTAGCATAACCTTCTAACTGTAAACTATTATCTAAGTTAAGACCTAATATCCTACTCTCATCAACAATTTTATTTCCATATAAATCATCACCTAAAACTGTTATTAGCTTTGTATTAACACCTAATCTAACTAGGTTTTCACCTATATTTCTTCCAACCCCTCCGAGAGAAACTTTAATTTTTCCCGGATTAGAATCATTAGTTCTTAAATTATCATTGGAGAATCCTAAGATATCCATATTGGCTCCCCCAATAATAGAAACAAAATTTTCCTCATTAATTATATAACCTCTTCCATTAATATATCCTTTTTTAATTAAATTAGTTATATGCACACCAACTGACGACCTAGTTATGCCTAGTAATTTTGCAAGTTCATTTTGTGAAATTAATGGATTGTTTTTAATTAGATATAAAACTTCCTCTTCTCTATTTGTCATACCTAACTCCTTATACACATTTGCTTATTTTATAAACTAATCTTTATATTTAATATATCAGGTAATAATTTAAAAATCAATATCAAAAACCTAAATTATTTAACATACTAACTAATTATGGATAAAAATACATACTTATTGCACCTAAAGGTATTTCGAGTTATAATAATTTAAAGTTGTATTTTATAACTTATTTAAAAAAGTATTAAAACTTATTGCGAAATGGAGGGTCATTATGGGACTTTTAACTTTCAAAAGAGGAATTCATCCGCCTCATGGAAAACATTTTTCTGAAAGTAAATCAATTGAAAGCTATCTTCCAAAAGGAGATTTAGTTTTCCCCATGTCTCAGCATATTGGAGCTCCTTGTGAGCCTTTAGTAAAAAAGGGCGACAAGGTTCTTGTTGGGCAAAAAATAGGACAAGCAACTGGATTTGTTTCTTCTCCTATTCATTCAAGTGTTTCAGGCGTAGTTAAAAACGTGGCGCCGGTTCTTCATTCAAACGGCACAAAGGTGATGTCAATTATTGTAGAAAACGATCACCTTTATGAAGAATCAGATTATAAACCTAATAAGGATTTTCAAAATTTGTCGAAGGAACAACTTTTAGAAATCATTAAAGAAGCTGGTATAGTTGGACTTGGTGGTGCATGTTTTCCAACTCATGTAAAGCTTTCCCCTGCTGCAGATTGCAGTATTGATAGCATTATTATTAACGCCGCAGAGTGTGAACCTTACCTTACATGCGACCATAGATTAATGCTTGAAAATTCTGATGAAATTGCTGAAGGTTTAAAAATCCTTTTACATATGTTTCCAAACACTAAAATATATGTAGGGATTGAAAACAATAAAAAAGATGCAATTGATGCTATGAACAGAGCAATTAGTAGCTTAAATAATGTTGAAGTTGTAGCATTAAAAACCAAGTACCCTCAAGGTGCTGAAAAACAATTAATATACGCAACAACAAAGCGTGAAGTTCCATCTGGAAAATTACCTGCTCATGTTGGATGTATTGTGCAAAACGTAGCTACCGTTCATGCCATTAGAAATGCAGTAGTACTTGGAAAACCTTTAACCGAAAGAGTTATTACTGTTACAGGTGGGGCTATAAATACACCTAAAAATCTAAGAGTAAAACTTGGAACATCATTAAAAGAGTTAGTAGAAACTTGCGATGGTTTTGTTACCGATCCATCAAAGGTAATCTCTGGTGGCCCACTAATGGGTACTGCTCTATTCTCTTTAGATACTCCTGCAATAAAGGGAAGTTCTGGAGTATTATGCCTATCTCAAAAAGAATGGGATATAGAACCGGAAAGTAGCTGTATAAGATGTGGAAAGTGCATAGATGCCTGTCCAATGTTCTTAATACCATCTAAGCTAAATGCAATGGTTCTTAAAGGTGACTATGATACCTTCGAAGAATATCATGGCGTGGACTGTATCGAATGTGGATGTTGTACATTTGTGTGTCCTGCAAAACGTCACTTAACTCAAACCTGTCGTGAAGGTAAAAGAAGAGTCTTAAGTAAGAAAAAGAAATAATAGAGGTGAATAGAATGTCAGAGAGATTATATACCGTATCGACGTCTCCTCATATAAAGTCTAAAGATACTGTTTCCACAGTAATGAGAGATGTATTAATCGCACTACTTCCGGCTGCAATTGCAGGAATTTACTTTTTTGGGCTTAATGCACTATTAGTAATTTTAACCGCTGTTGGTTCAGCAGTTTTATCTGAATATGCTTTTCAAAAAATAACTAAGAGACCTATTTTGATAAAAGATTTGAGTGCAGTAGTAACAGGATTATTGCTAGCATTTAACGTACCACCTACTATTCCACTATGGATGGTGGCATTAGGTAGTGCATTCGCAATTATTGTAGTTAAATGCTTCTATGGTGGAATTGGGCAAAACATTGTTAACCCAGCTTTAGCTGCAAGAGCTTTTTTACTTGCTGCTTACCCTGTGAGAATGACTACATGGACTTTAGATGGTACTACAGGAGCTACTCCCCTTGGAATCCTAAGAGGTAATGGTGCCGCTGCTCTTCCAAACATATTCGATGTATTCGTAGGAAATATTGGAGGTTGTATTGGCGAAACTTCAGCTTTAGCATTATTAATTGGTGCTGCTTACCTTCTATATAAGAAAGTTATATCTTGGCATATACCAGTTAGTTATATAGGAACTGTATTTGTTCTTACTACTTTACTTGGTAGACAAGGATTAATGTCAGGTAATGGTTTATATGAAATCTTCCTAGGTGGATTAATTCTTGGAGCTTTTTATATGGCTACAGATTATACAACTTCTCCGATGACTAAAACAGGTCATTTAGTATTTGGTATAAGTTGTGGTATTTTAACTACCTTAATTCGTTTATATGGTGGTTATGCTGAAGGAGTTTCTTACTCAATATTAATTATGAACTTATTTGTACCATTCATTGATAAGTTTACAAATCCGCGTGTATTCGGGGGTGGAAAATAATGAAAGAAAATTTAAAGTTAGGAATTAAATTGCTTGTAATCGCTGGAATTGCTGGGTTACTTTTAGGTTATGCATATGAAATAACTAAAGGTCCCATTGAAGCTAAAGCTAAAGAAGAACAATCCATAGCAATGAAGGAGCTCTTACCAGCAGCAACTGATTTTAAAAAATCTGAAAAGAATTTCTCATCTGATTCAAATATATCATCAATTTATGAAGGAAATAAAAACGGACAACTTTCAGGTTACTTATTTACAGTAAAATCTAGTGGATATGGTGGACCAATTACAATGATGATAGGTATTTCAACTGAAGGAAAAGTTGAAGGAGTTAAAATATTAGCTCATACCGAAACTCCTGGCTTAGGATCAAATGCAGAAAAGCCTAAGTTTAAAGATCAATTTAAAGGGAAGTCTGCTGAAAAGGAATTAACAGTTGGAAGCGACATACAAGCTATGACAGGTTCTACTATTACTTCTAAAGCAGTAACTAGTGGAGTTAATTCTGCAATTAAATTTTATAACGATCAGTTGAAAGGAGCTAAGTAACCATGAGTGTGTTTGGTGAAAGAATGAAAAAAGGCTTGATTGAAGAAAATCCAGTATTCATTCAAGTTCTTGCAATGTGCCCTACACTTGCAGTAACTTCAAGTGTTCAAAATGCAATTGGAATGGGACTCGCAGCCACTGCTGTTCTTATAGGCTCAAATGCTGTTATTTCTTTACTTAGAAAATTTATACCTGATAAAATTAGAATACCAGCTTATATAACAGTTATTGCTGCCTTTGTTACATTGATTCAATTTTTGGTACAAGGTTATTTACCAGCTTTATATAAAGCACTTGGTATATTTATACCACTTATAGTTGTTAACTGTGTTATTCTAGGTAGAGCTGAAGCTTATGCTTCTAAAAATGGTGTTTTACCATCTATCTTTGATGCTATAGGTATGGGCCTTGGATTTACACTGGCATTAACAATTTTAGCAACTTTTAGAGAAATTTTAGGAAATGGAACTTTTTATGGAATTCAGGTTCTTCCTACTTCCTATGAACCATCTATTATAATGATTCTTGCTCCAGGAGCATTTATCACTTTAGGCATACTACTAGCTTGCTTAAACCAATTTAAAATAAACAAAGCTAAAGCAGCTAAAACCACTAAATAAAGAGGTGAACAATTTTGGAATTAATTAGTATTTTTTTAAGTGCTCTATTAGTCAACAACTTCGTTTTGGCTAAATTTTTAGGTATTTGTTCCTTCCTTGGAGTTTCTCAGAAAACTGAGACAGCAAAAGGGATGGGTTTCGCTGTTACCTTTGTTATGGTTCTTGCAACTATAATGACATATATAGTTAATGTATTTATATTAATCCCATTAAATCTTCAGTACCTATCAACATTAGCATTTATTCTTGTTATAGCTGCTCTTGTTCAGTTTGTTGAAATCGTTATAAAGAAAACTAATCCAGGACTTTACAGAGCCCTTGGAATATTCTTACCTCTTATAACTACAAACTGTGCGGTACTAGGGGTTGCTGTAATAAATATGGACAAAGGTTTTAACTTAGCTCAAGGTATCGCAAACTCTTTAGGAGCTGCCTTAGGCTATATGCTAGCAATAGTTTTACTTGCTGGATTAAGAGAAAGAATGGAAGATAATACAAATATGCCAGAAGCATTTAGAGGATTACCTATTTCTCTAATTACAGCAGGACTTATGGCTATAGCATTCTTTGGATTCAGCGGATTAATTTAAGGGGGTGCCATAATGGAATTGACTAATTTGATTGCACCAGTGGTAAGCTTAGGTGGACTAGGAATAGTTTTTGGTTTACTATTAGGATATGCAAACGATAAATTTAAAGTAGACGTAGATGAGAGAATTCCTCTTGTAAGAGAAGCACTGCCTGGGGCTAATTGTGGTGGATGTGGCTTTGCTGGATGCGATGCTTATGCTGAAGCAGTAGTAAACGGTACTGCCAAACCTAATAAATGTACTCCTGGTGGAGCTGTGGCAGTAGAAAAAATTTCAAATATACTAGGTGTTGTTACTGAAATAAGCGACCCTACCGCTGCTTACGTAAAATGTAAAGGTACATGTACTATAGCAAAAGAAAAATATACTTATCAAGGTATTATGGACTGCAATCAAGCTGTAATTAATCCTGGTGGTGGTTCTAAAGCCTGTGAATTTGGGTGTTTAGGATTAGGATCTTGTGTTAAAGTTTGTCTGTTTGATGCACTAGAAATTGTTGATGGAGTTGCTAGAGTAAATGAAGAAAAATGTACATCTTGCGGTGCTTGCATCAATGCATGTCCAAAAGGATTAATAGAAATTACTCCAGTAAATTCAAGGGTTAGAATTCAATGTAACTCTAAGAATAAAGGAAAAGAAGTTATGGACACTTGTGGAGTAGGTTGTATTACTTGCGGATTATGTGTTAAAAATTGTCCAGAACAAGCCATCACAATGACCAACAATCTTCCTGTAATTGACTATAGTAAATGTGTAAATTGTGGCATTTGCGTAGGTAAATGTCCAAAGAAAACTATAGAAGACTTAAGATCATCTGAGGACCTTAACGCTGTTAAGTTTGCTTCAGAGAGTACATCAGTTTAATACTTGAATTAATTATGATATAATTTAGAAGACCGTCTAGGTCTTCTAAATTTATTTTGAGGTGATAATATGGAACAAAGTGGTATAGTTAAATCAATTAATGGCGATATAGCAAAAATAGCTTTTGTTAAAAAAACCGGCTGTGGTGGTGGCTGTTCTGGCTGTAAATCCGGTTGCCCCGTAGATACTGTAATTTTAGATGTTAAAAATACTGAAAATGCTAAAATTGGTGATTCTGTAGTTGTTTCCTTAGAAGATAAAGCCTTGTCAAAAATGAACTTTTGGGCTTATATATTCCCTACAGTCTTCACAATAATTATCTTGCTTGGAAGCCTATTTGTACTTAACTCTTTAAATGTATCTAAATATGAGTTGTACTCAGGTATATTGTCTATGTTAGCTATGGTTATTGCCTTTAAAATAGGTGGAATTATTAGCAAGAGAAAAAACACTGCTGACTTTAATTTAAAGATGCTAAAAATAATGACAAATTATAGATCATAAAAATTATCAGAAGAAGAGTACTATCTTATTAAATATTACTCTTCTTCTCGCATTTGACATTTTTACCACTTATATGTATACTCATGTAGTATATGAAAAATCTATAAGTAAAAATTGGAGGTTTTAATATGAACATTGCTTCAATGATTGATCATACTATACTTAAACCTGATGCTTCAAAGGATGCAGTAATACAAATCTGTACTGAAGCTAAAGAGTACAAATTTAAATCTGTGTGTGTTAACTCCTGTTACACAAAACTAGTAGCTGATGAATTAAAAGATAGCGGCGTTTTAGTTTGTACTGTTGTTGGTTTCCCTCTTGGTGCCATGGAAACTAAATCTAAAGCTTTTGAAACAGCAAGAGCTATTGAGTTAGGTGCAAATGAAATAGATATGGTAATTAATATTGGTGCATTGAAAGACAAAAACTATGAATTAGTTTTAAATGATATAAAAGAAGTTGTTGATACAGCAAAAGGAAAAGCAATTGTTAAAGTTATTTTAGAAACTTGCTTATTAACAAATGAAGAAAAGATAAAAGCTTGTCAGCTATCTCAAGAAGCTGGTGCTGACTTTGTAAAGACTTCTACAGGATTTAGTACTGGTGGTGCAACAGTAGAAGATATTAAACTAATGAGAGAAACTGTAGGCCCAAATATGGGAGTTAAAGCTTCTGGTGGGGTTAGAACTAAAGAAGACGTAGTTTCAGTAATCGAAGCTGGTGCAAATAGAATCGGTGCTAGTTCTTCTATTGCAATTGTTGAAGGTTTAGCAAACTCTACATCTGGATATTAATAGTTATTTTAAGTTTACTATTTGAAAAGAGTATGATATTTATTTATCCTACTCTTTTTTTCTATTTCTGCTCTGATATTCATCATATATCTCCTATTTTTTTAACCTAATTTGTCCCCTCCTATTTTTATATAGCTCTTAGAGTTAGATTTAATAATTAGATTTAAAATAATATCTATAATCAAATTTCCAGATTAATTATTTGTTTAGTTTTCATTAACGTAACTAATCACAGTATTTAATAAATTTTAATTCTATTATGTTTATTTAGAAAATTATAAAAAAAATTTATCAGATTTTTCAAAACATGTTGAATTTTTTTTATAAACTAGTTATAATTAATATAAAATTAATAAATTTGTTAAAATGTTGTCATTTCTTAAGAAAACGTTTTATCAAATTTAATGGGGGGTATCATACTTATGATCGCATTACTAAAAATTTCCCCTGTCTTTTTAATGGCAGGACTAATGATGGCCGATGTAGATGCACTAGTTGCTGCACCAATAGCAACTATATATGCAGCTATTATTGCAGCCTTAACAGAAAAACTAAAGCTCAATGATATTGTTGACGCAGCAGTAGATAACGTAAAACATCTACAGTTAGTTTTCTTCATTCTTATGTTTGCTTATGCAATGGCAGAATCCTTTATGGCAACTGGTGTTGGTGCAGCTATAGTTAACGTATCCTTATCACTTGGACTAACTGCAAGAACTGTTGCAGTTGTAGGTTTCTTAGTAACATCTGTACTATCAATTGCAACTGGAACCTCTTGGGGAACCTTTGCCGCTTGTGCTCCAATTTTTCTATGGTTAAATCATATAGTTGGAGGAAATATTTTACTAACTACTGCTGCTATCGCAGGTGGAGCATGTTTTGGAGATAATATTGGACTAATATCAGATACAACTGTTGTTAGCTCTGGAATTCAAAAAGTTGAAGTTATTCATAGAATTAGACATCAAGGCTTTTGGTCTTTATCATGCTTAGTTGTTACAGCTATTATATTCTTTGTAGTAAGTAATGTAATGGGACTACCAACTGAAGCTTCTACAGCTGCTAAAGCTATCGAAGCTATTCCACAGGAGGTCTGGGGACCACTTGAGGCAGCAAGACCCTCTGCAGTTCAGCTTCTTAATCAAGTAAAAAATGGAGTTCCTATTTATATGATTATTCCTCTTTTACTTGTTATAGGCTTTGCAATTAAGGGAGTCTCAACTCTTGCTTGCTTAGGTATTGGTATTGCATCATCAATTATTCTAGGCTCCTTTGCAGGAACTGTTGAATCAACACAAGCATTCCTTGATATGATGAAAACAGGCTTCTCTGACGCTGGATCGTGGGTAATTGTAATGATGATGTGGGTTGGAGCCTTTGGGGGAATCATGTCAAAAATTAATGCCTTCAAGCCTTTATCAAATCTAGTGTTAAGAATATCTAGAAATGTAAGACAACTTATGTTCTGGAACGGTGCCTTATCATTAGTTGGTAATGCTGCCTTAGCAGATGAAATGGCTCAAATAGTTACTGTTGGACCAATCATAAAAGAACTTGTTGAAGAAAATGTTGAAGGTAGCGAAGAGGCAATGTACAAGCTTCGTTTAAGAAACGCAACTTTCTCAGATGCTCTTGGAGTATTTGGATCTCAATTAATTCCATGGCATGTTTATATAGGGTTCTATGTAGGTATCGCAACTTCTGTTTATCCATTACATCAGTTTGTTGCACTAGATATTATTAAATATAACTTTATGGCATATGTTGCTGTATTTTCTATATTAATACTTACGTTAACTGGTCTAGATAGACTTATACCTAAGTTTGGATTACCAAGAGAGCCTGAAGTTAGACTAAAAAAGAAATCAGTTTCAAAAGATAAATCAATATCAGCTTAATAAAAAAGACCTTCATTGAATTAAAATGGGGGTCTTTTTTTATTGAAAATACATATCTGCTATTTACTCTGCAGATAACATCTTATATAGCATTAACTCTATTCTTTTCCCGTCTCAATAAATTTAGTTTTAAGCAATTAACTGCTTACCATTATTCCTCCATTTATATGAATAACTTGCCCTGAAATATATGAAGAATCTTCACTAGCTAGGAATACATAAGCACCTGCTAATTCTACTGGCTGGCCTGGTCTTTTCATTGGTGCTGTACTTCCGAATTGTCCCACTTCCTCAGCCGAAAAGCTTGCAGGAATCAATGGAGTCCAAATTGGTCCAGGAGCTACAGCATTTACTCTTATGTTTTTATCCACTAAATTCAAATGGAGTGATCTAGTAAAGGTTACTAAGGCTCCCTTTGTACATGAATAGTCTATTAGGGTTTTATGCCCTTCATAAGCAGTAACAGAAGTCGTATTTATTATACAGCTACCACTTTTCATATGTTTTAAAGCTGCTTTTGTCATATAAAAGGTTCCAAAAATATTTGTCTTGAAGGTTCTAATTAATTGTTCGCTGGAAATTTCCACAAGTGAATCTTGTGGGTGTTGCTCAGCTGCATTATTAACAAGAATATGAATATCTTTAAACTCACTCATTACTTTCTCTATAGCTTCGTTACAAAACTTCTCATCGCCAATATCTCCTGAAATCAACATGCATTTTCCACCATAATTTTCAACAATAGTTTTAGTTTCATTGGCATCCGCATGTTCATCAAGATACATTATTACTATGTTAGCACCTTCTTTAGCATAAGCTACAGCTACAGCTCTTCCTATACCGCTATCGCCCCCCGTAATTACTGCAACCTTATCAACTAGTTTGCTTGAACCTACGCAGTTTGTATCTTCAAAAATTGGTCTTGGATTCATTTCTACCTCAATACCTGGTTGCTTATTTTGATGCTGTGGTGGCAATGCCTTAGGAAAATCCATTGGGTTAAGTTTTTTTGGTCCCATCTCACTCTCTCCTTTACAATCCATTCATAGATAGTATAGGTAAATTTATAAAATTTAAACATTTATGTAGGAGAATTCTCACACAAAATAATTAAGCTAGTAAGAAATAACTTCTTACTAGCTTAATTATTAAAGTTTATACTTATTTTAATTTAATCTTTAAATTTTTATCTGGAAATTTAATTATCCATTTCATCATCAAATAGTCTGTCGTACTCCTCTACTACCATGTTAAATTCATCCTCATCTTCAACCATTTCGTAAGATGCATCTGTTCCTTCACCAGAAATTTTGTAAACAAAAGCTTCATCATCATTATCTAATGGTGCCAAAAGAGCATAATTTTCGCCATTAACAACAAGTTCCTCCACAATTTCAAGCTCAACCTTTTCATTAGTATCAGGATCTGTTAATGTAATAATATGTCTATCATCCATGCCAATCTCTCCTTCCATTATTTGCTTAAATTAAAAACTATATTAATTATAGTTGATAGCCTGCTAAATTACAATATTTCTTTGCAAGTTCTATTAATAATTCCCTTTTATTGTTTTCTTTATCTCTAAGTACACAACTTAATAAGTAATTTAAAACTTCTCCTAAAATTTTTCCTTTTGGAAGTCCAATAGTTATTAAATCATTACCATCTATGGCTAAATCTTTAATATACAATGGTTCACCTTTTTTAAGAATTTCTTCACATTTATTTTTTAAAACTACTACATTGTTATAGGAAATATTATTTGATAAACCAAACTTTATATTCGCAAAGATTAAAGTAAATAACTCATGCAAATTTTTTTCTCCAACTTGGGTAATGAATTTTTTTATAGATTCTTCTGAATGTACTTCAAAATTAATATTGCAATATTTTAATAAGACACAAGTATTTCTTATGGTTAAATTATCAAATTTTAGTCCCTTAAGAATTATTCTAGCAATTGTCTCAGCATTTGTGGCATCATGTCTGATATCTCTATTCAGGTAATTATAATTAATATGGATGAAGGTATAAATTATTGCACTAAGTCTTAAAGGTAAACTACCTTCTAATGAATCTAGCATGAGAAAACCCTGTTTAAATATACTACTATAATTTTTTTCGTTTTTCTTTATGTTTATTATTTCATCTATTTCAGGGATAATGAAATCTATAAGTTTTAAATCGCACAATTTCTGCATTCCATAAGCTGGCCTGTTTGATAATATAATTTTTATAAATTCATCTCTTACTCTTTCCACACTAATATTTTTTAGGGCTCTACTAGAATTGATTATTGCATCTTCAACCTGTTCATCTATAGAATAATTAAGTATTGTTGAAAATCTTACAGCTCTTAATATTCTTAAGGCATCTTCCTTAAACCTATGTTCTGCATTTCCTACAGTTTTTATACTTTTTTGTTCCATATCCTTCAAGCCGTTAAAATAATCCTTCAGACCTTGTTCATCATTATAAGCCATAGCATTTATTGTAAAGTCTCTTCTTCCTAAGTCATCTTTCAACTTATTTGTAAAAAATACTTCACTTGGATGCCTACTATCTAAATATTCTCCTTCGATTCTATAAGTTGTAACCTCATAGCTATTTTCTTGTATTAAGATTGTTACTGTTCCGTGTTTAATACCGGTATCAACTACTTTGTAACCTAAATCTACAAATAAGGTTCTTACCTGTTGTGGTTTTGCACTTGTTGTAATATCCCAATCACTAGGGGTTTTACCCATAAGACTATCTCTAATGCATCCACCTACTGCAAATGCTTCAAACCCTTTAAACTGTAAGGTATCTATAATTAATCTTACGTCCTTCGGTAATGCAATTTTTCCCTTAATATTTTCCGTATAAATCATTCCTTTTAAGCAATTATTTCTCCTAATATGTTAATTTCCTTGATTTTATTATGTATTGAATTTAATAACTCTTTCCTATGTACTGGATTATTTTCAAAATCCATATTATCAACATTAATCTTAAGTATTGGGGAAATATTATACTGTTCAAAGTAATCTTTATAATTATCATTAAGCTTTTCCCAGTATTCTCGTTCAACTATTTTCTCATATTCTCTTCCTCTTTTATTTATTCTTTTCATGGCCTCGTCTACACCTATTTCTAGATAAACTAGGAGCTTGGGTGCCTTACAATGTTCTATCATATTTTCGAAAAGCTCCATGTATAAGTCAAATTCTTCATTTGACATTTCTCCTGCATCTTTTAACATCTTTGCAAATATAATATCTCCATAAATGCTCCTGTCCATAACAGCATTTTTTATTTTTGAAGCATCTTTAATATTTTTAAATCGTTTGTTCAAGAAAAATATTTGTAGTGGAAAACTATATCTTTCTCTGTCATAATAAAACTTCTCTAATATTGGATTATCAACTACTGGTTCTTCAAAAGGAACATAGCCCTCTTCTTGTAAAATATTCATAAGAGTACTTTTTCCTACTCCAACAACTCCATCAATAACTATCATATCCCAATATCCTCCTTGTCCAATTTTCTTTAAGCAGCTTTTATAAAACTCCATGGTAGTTTAACTCCTCATATTTAAGATAAAATTAGTAAAATTGTATGTAATTTAATTACTAGTACTAAAGCTAGAAATTTTAACACATAGATTATTCTATAACATTTAAATAATCTATGTATATATTAGTATAAGAAGATGCTTTAAATTTTTCAAGGAAAATCTCTGGAAAATGTAAAATAGGGTTTGCTAAAATTAGCAAACCCTATTTTTTTTAAACTTTATAACCATCTCTGCGAGTATATTCTACTGATTTGTTGAGTTCAGGTTCTTCAATTGTAGATACAAATTGGTTTTTGCTTACTTGTCCTTCACTTTTCATACCTTTTTTTAAAAAATCCTTATTGTTTGCTGCTTTAGCTTCTTCTCTAGTTGCCATAAAATTACCTCCCTTTCATATTGTAAGTACTAGTCTCCTTGAGAATTGAATTTTTCTAAAACTCTATTAAATTCTGCACCAGCACCAATAGACATATATTCTACTTCTGTAGCGCTTCTTTTTACAGCCTTATAAGCATAAGCTTCATTGGAATCCTTTGGACCAGCTATTACATATTCATTGGAACCTAATTTTACCACATCAATAAGTTCTAATTCTATCCTTTTGCCTGCATCATTATAAACTGTTATAAATTCACTATGGTTCATATTATCCCTCCTATAGTATTTATACAGTTATAAGATGTGCATATTTCACTAATAATATTTATAGTTTCTAAATATTATTGATTTCTTTACTAATAAAATTATAGAAACTTAAAAGATCTCCTGAATTACTGAAACTCCCTTGAGCACGGCTTTTACTGCCACCACCCTTTCCATTAAAGGTTTTAATATGCTCTTTGAAAACTTTTCCGCAATCTATGGAATTATCATGATTTGCCAATAAAAGAATATTATTGTCCACAGTTGTAGCTATGAGTGCATCTACATTGTTTTCTCCTAATAATTTTCCTATTTCACTAACTTCTTCAAAGGATTTCTCTTCATATACTTTTATATAAATATTACCTGAAAAATTTAATAATATATCCTTAACGTGTAGTTCACAAAACTTTGATTTTAAATCACTTATGGTTCTACTCTTTTCTTTAATAGTTTTTATCATTGAATCTACTTGTGAGATTATGTTATCCTCATCAGAGGATAATAGTTTAACCAATTCTGAAATAATTTCATGTTTTTTTGCATAATCATTTAACGCACGGGACCCGCACTTGAAATATATCCTTGAATTTCCTTTATATTTTTCTACTTTTATAATTTTCAACATTCCTATTTCTGCTGTTGTATTTACATGGGTACCACAACATGCACTATAATCAGTGCTTTCTATCTCAACAATTCGTATATCCTCTGTAACTGTAGTTTCTTTCCTAATAGGAATTAAATTTAATTCTTCTTTACTTACTACTGAACATTTTACTGGTATATCCTTTAATATTACTTCGCTGCAGAAATTTTCTACTTCTTTAATCATTTCTTTTGTTATGCTAGGCAAGGAAATATCAATAGTGACGTAATCTTGTCCTAAATGAAAACCTATATTTTTTCCACCATATAGCTTAAAGAAGGCAGCAGATAATAAATGTTCACCACTATGTTGCTGCATATGATCAAATCTTCTTTGAAAATTAACTTTACATGAAACAATGGTCCTATCTACATTTTCGTCCAACACATGATAAATAGTATTATTTTCTTCATAAACATACTCTACCTTACTTCCGTTAATTTCTCCTAAATCACAAGGCTGTCCTCCACCTTCAGGGTAAAATGCAGTTTCTTTTAAAACAATATGATATTTATTTTGGTGTTTTTTACTATCAATAATTTCACTTGTAAATTCAGTTATGTATGGATTATTATAATAAAGTTTAATTGTCATGATATCCTCCTACAATTATGATATTTATGTTATAAAACAATTTTCTAATGTATATAAGTAAAAATGACTAACAGAAAAAGTCAGTCATTTTTTGCTTATTTAACTTTATTTAAATTAGTTATTCTTTCTTTTATTCTCTTTTCATAGCCTAACCCTGTTGGGTTATAGTATACTGTATCAATTAATTCTTCAGGCATATACTGCTGCTTTACATAATGTTCCTGAAAGCTATGTGGGTATTTATAATCAACTCCATTACCAAGACTACTAGAGCCATTGTAACTCTTATCTCTTAAATGAATTGGTACTTGTGCTATTTTTTTCTTTTCAACATCCTCAAGTGCTTTATTAATTGCTACATATGAAGCATTACTTTTTGGAGCAGTGCTTATATAAGTTACAGCTTGAGCTAAAGTTATCCTGGCCTCAGGCATACCAAGAGTTTTCACTGCATTTAAAGCTGCATTTGCTATTAAAAGCGCATATGGATCTGCGTTACCTACATCTTCTGAAGCAGCTATAAGCACCCTTCTGGCAATAAATTCTGGCTCTTCACCTGCATAAAGCATTCTAGCTAAATAGTGAATTGCCGCATCAGCATCGCTACCTCTCATGCTTTTTATAAAGGCAGAGATTACATCATAGTGAGAATCCCCATTTTTATCATAGGTTATGTACTTCTTTTGCATACATTCTTCAATAATTTTTAAATCTATGTTTATTATACCCTTACTATTTTTTGAAGTAGTTAAAACTCCTAATTCCAAGGCATTCAACGCCCGCCTTGCATCGCCGTTTGAGTTTTCGCAAATAAAACTCAATGCCTCCTCTGATAGGTTTATCTTTATGTTTCCATATCCGAGCTTCTTGTCATTTAATGCGTTGTAAATTATTTTCTTAATATTATTTTCACTTAGAGGCTCAAGTTTAAACATCATTGATCTTGATAATAGTGCCTTATTGACTTCAAAAAAAGGATTTTCCGTAGTCGCGCCTATTAAAATTATAGTTCCTTTTTCCACATGAGGTAAAAGGGCATCTTGTTGGCTTTTATTAAATCTATGGATCTCATCTATAAACACAATAGTTTTTTCTGCTTTCATTATTAAATTGGTTGAAGCCACATCAATTACTTCCCTTAAGTCCTTCAATCCACTAGTTACTGCATTTAGCTCTATAAAATTAGACTTGGTAGTCTTAGCAATAACTTGAGCTAGACTGGTTTTACCTGTTCCTGGTGGGCCATATAGAATTATAGAAGTTAATCTGTCACTTTTTATTGCTCTATAAAGTAGTTTTTCTTCGGATAGTATATGTTCTTGACCAACATAATCCTCTAAAAAACTAGGCTTTAACCTTTGTGCTAATGGAACATTCAACAAATTTGTTTTATTTTTATCATTTTCACTTTTCTCACTATGTTCATCTAGTTGAAATATTGAAATATTTTCAAACTTACTATTCATAAATTCACCTTATAATTATTTTGTTAATGGAACCTTTAATACTTGGACCATTTCATATTGTTTGCAAATTTTATTCCCAAATACCTCTTTAGAAAACTCTTTTGCCTTACTTATTGCGTTTTGACTTAATTCATTTCTATATGCTGCATCATTGAGTATCTTTAAGGCTTCTTCAACAAACTCATCCTTTGTATTGTAGGCAAATCCATTATGATCATTAATTATCACATTATCGATACATTGATCATATTTACATAGTACTGGCACACCACAACTTAATGCTTCGATATAAGTTAACCCTTGAGTTTCACTAGTTGATGCTGTTACAAATACATCTCCCACTTTATAATATTTATAAATATCAGTTGGACCTATCATGCCAGTAAAAATGATTTTGTCATCCACCTTATTTTCTAAAGCTACTTTTCTTAATATTTCTAAATAAGGTCCTCCTCCTACAATTACGAGTTTTACCTTTTGATCTACTTTAACAAGTTCAGCAAAGTTGTTAATTACTTCTTCAATATTTTTTTCTTCTCCAATTCTACCTACATATACAATAACTTTATCTTCCTTCTGTATATGGAGTTTTTCCTTTAATTTTTCTTTTTCAGCATCTAGTAAATCCACCATAAATCTTGATAAATCGATACCAGTAGGAACTACTGAAATGTGAGTATATACTCCATAACTTATAAGTGTTTCTTTAACTTTAATAGTTGGAGTAATAACTAAATCAACCTTATTTAAGATTCGCTTTACTATTTTTCTTAAATTTTCCTTAGTAATCAATTTTCCTTTAAACAAATATTTTAAGTAATCCTCATACATAGTATGATATGTATGAACATGTGGAATTGAAAGCTTTTTAACAATATATCTTGCATATATCAAAGTAGTAAATTCAGTTTGTGAATGTACTATATCAGGCTTCCACTGTATTATATCTTTTATTAACGTATCTTTAATTGTGGCACCAATTCGGGCCCCTGGATAAACTTTTATAGCAATGGATTTTAGAAAGTATACATTATCATTAATATAAGACTTCCCATTACTTGAAAGAGTCAGAATTCTTACATCATGTCCTTGTTTTCTTAATTCATTATATAAGTTCATCGTAGAAGTTACTACGCCATTAACCATAGGCGAATATGTGTCACTAGTTATTAGAATTTTCATTAATATACCTCCATCTAACCCCTTAGTAAATTGAATTGTAATTTTAATACTAAAGATATATTAAAGTAGTAATGCTTAATGCAATATTTTATATAGAACTTTTATTTAGTCAAATCTATATCACCTGAAGATATTATATCACTACCACTATATGGAATCAATTATTGTAGAATAAATTGTTTATTATTTCATAGTAGGGCATTAGAATACTCTATTTGTATTTCTCCTTTCAATTAATGAATGCTGTTGTTAACAAGAACCTTCAAGTTTTAAGTTTGCCAAAGTTGTTAATTTCATTATTTACCAAATGGGCATATTGGGTATTTACACTGATCACACTTTAAGCATAAACCTCCATGTGCGAGTTTGTTAATTTCTCTTCTGCTTATCTTATCTCTTGCCATAACCCTAGGTAGTATTAAATCAAATACTGTGGTTTTATTAAACATGCCGCAAGCAGGTAATCCCATGATAGCAGTATTATTCGAGTATGCTAACATAAACATTGCTCCTGGAAGCACTGGTGAACCATAGGAAATAACCTCCGTACTACAATATTTGATTGCTGTAGGAGTAACATCATCTGGATCTACAGACATACCCCCAGAGGTAATTATAACATCTGTACCCTTGATAATAAAACTATTAATAGCTTGTGTTATTTTATTCATATCATCAGGTACAAAAACAGTCTCTAGAATGTGACAAGGAAACTTATTCAACTTATTCTTAATTACAGCTTCAAACTTGTCTTTAATTCTTCCTTCAAAAACTTCGGTACCAGTAATTATTATTCCAATGTTTAAATTTTCAAAACTTTTTACACTAATAACATTTTCTGTACTAGCACATATATCTTCTATAATTTTTATATATTTTTCTTCAATAACCAGAGGGATTATTTTAGTTCCTGCTATAATATCCCCTTTTTCTACTTGGGTATTATTATGAAGAGTACTTAATATTATATTATCTATATCATTGATTTCTTCTAGGGCCTGCAAATTTATTTTAAGTATTCCTTTCTTTTCTGCTCTTATATTTACCTTCCCTTCACTGGGTCCATCAAAATAGACCCCTGAACTACCATTGACCACAGCTTGTCCAATTTTTAAAGCACACTCATCTTCATGTAATAGTCCCTTAGACAAGTTAATTACATAAATATGATTTTTGCCTATATTCTTCAACTCTTCAATATCACTCTCAGTAATGATATGCCCTTTTTTAAATGCTATTCCCTTGAATTCTCCAGGAACTATTTTTGTCAAATCATGTCCAATAACCATGCCAACAGCTTCCTCTACCTTTATAAGTTCCATAATAATCCCCCCAAAATTTAAAATGAATACATTACCATAATTATACATTATATGCAATAATATGTATATAATGAAAGAAAACTTCTTACTTAGTTTAGCTTTAATCTAAATTAAGTAAGAAGTTAATTATTTTTCATTTCATAAATCTTAGGATATGAAATAAATTATTTTTTATTGTCAACAAGTATTAAGTTGTTAAATTTTATATTTCTTGTTGTGATTTTTAAAATATTCCTATATACTCTTTTATTTTTCACTTCAACTATTTCACCCATTTTTATTTTTTCTATAATGCTTTCTAGTTTTTCTGGAGGATTAACCTTCCTATATGGATCATTTCTCCATATAATTAAATGCTCAAATTCCTCAATTGTAAGCACTTTCCTCTCTTTATCCTCTAGTCTTTTTAATATAATTACTATAAGATAAAGCGCTAGTATTAGTACTATAAAACTGACATATTCCATAAATTTCTCTCCTTTGTTAAATTCCATATTAGTATTTCCAAATATCAAATTGTTATGCAAGGGCTATTTTAGAATATTTTATTCCTTTTAGCTAATATATCTTATAGTCGAATTTCTAAACTAATTGATTACTTTATTTAGTTTAACCCTGCTCCTAGAAAATATAAAATATCACTTGTATTCTAAATCTTATATTTTTTAATCTTAATACTAAATATTTGAAACTAACTTAACACTCCATCTTAGCTTAAAGTAATTTACAGAAATTGATTTCTTTTATTAAACTAAGGCTACTTATTAAAGAAGAGTTGGTTAATGCAGCTGGCACATTAATAGAGTACTCAAACTCAAAATTTTTATTCTCATTGTTTTTCACAACCATTGATACATCCAGTATATCAATAGATTCTTTTTCGAAAAACTTACATAATTCCTTATTTCCCACAACTCCATTTGAAAATTCTACGTGAAGCTTAAGACTTTTTTTCTTATAAATTAGCTTTCCTTCAAGTTTTTTAAATATTATTAATGTAAAAAATATGATAAGTGCTGAAGCAATAGATAAAAAATAAAAACCAAGTCCTACAGCAAGACCTATGCATGCTACAGTCCAAATTGTTGCAGCAGTAGTTAATCCTTTAACAGAACCCTTAAGGTGGATAATAGTTCCTGCTCCTAGAAAACCTACTCCAGTAATAACTTGAGCTCCCAATCTACCATAATCTATTTTAAAGACTTCTCTTAAGTATGGATCTATTGAAACTTGGCTAATTACCAATTGACCAATAGATATCTGTATCATAGATACTACTGCCGCTCCAACACAAACTAATACATGGGTCCTAAGTCCTGCTGGTCTTTGTTTATATTCCCTTTCATATCCAATGAGGCCCCCAATTAGTACTGATACCAATAATCTAACTATAATTTCTCCATAACTCATAAAACTCACCCTATAAAGTAATAAATAATAATTAGAGTATCTCTCAAACTAGTAAACTCAAACGAACTGTGTCCATAGTGATTTTTAATCATAGTAGTCATTAAATATCCTTTTTATCTTTGAATTTCTATGTTCGGCATATTAGCTAATATATTATATAATAACAATATATGTTTTTTCTCATTTTAAGGTATAAAATTATTTACTCAAATTTTTACAATAATCTTAGTATTTATTTTTTATAAATTGTAAAAATAACTTTGAGGTGATTTTATGTTTGTACCAAAGCGTGTGATTTTTGAACAGGATGCCTTAAAATATGAAAAAGGTAAAGAATTATTAAAACTATTTGAAAATAAAAAAATAGATATTAAATATTCTTCCACTGGAAGAATAACAGGAATTCCTGGAAAAACTCATCAGGATATGTACGGAGAAGGTAAAAATACTCTAGTGATAGGTATCAGAAAAACTCTAAAATTTGAATCTTGTAAGCCATCAGCTCACTTTCAACTTCCTTTGGTTAGTGGCTGTATGGGCATGTGTGAATATTGTTATCTAAATACTCAAATGGGGAAAAAGCCATATACTAAAATTCATGTTAATACAGATGAAATACTCTCAAAAGCTAAAGAGTATATAATAGAAAGAAGTCCTGAAATTACTATTTTTGAAGGGGCTGCCACTTCTGATCCAATTCCTATAGAGCCTTATAGCGGAGCCTTAAAGAGTGCCATTGAGTTCTTTGGGAGAGAAGAAAATGGACTTTTTAGATTCGTAACTAAATTTACAGAGGTGGATACTTTACTCGATTTAAATCATAATGGAAGAACAACTATAAGATTTAGCGTTAATACAGATAAAGTTATAAGCTCCTATGAACATAAAACTCCTAGCTTTGAAGAAAGATTAGCCGCAGCTGTTAAAGTCAAAAATAGTGGCTACCCCTTGGGTTTTATCATTGCTCCAGTGTTTATATATGATGGTTGGGAACGAGATTACCTAAATGTATTGAATGCAATTCATACCTCTATAGGTACCGAAGTTATATTTGAAGTAATATCACATAGATTTACAAAAAGAGCTAAAGAAAATATTATAAGTATTTTTCCTAAAACTAGTCTTCCAATGGAAGAAGAGTTAAGAAAATTTAAATTTGGACAATTTGGATATGGAAAATATATATATAAAGACGAAGAATTAAATTATTATAAGAATTTTTTCAAGGAAAACATCTCAGCTTTATTCGGCGAAAAATCTATTAACTACATAATTTAAGTAACTAGTTTCAAGAGTAACTTATGCATTCATATAAGCTTGTGCCTTTATTCTCTTTAAAAATGAATTTAACAAAATGAAAAAGGCATTCTATTAAAATTTTAGTAGAATGCCTTTTTACATCGAATGTTTATACTCTAAATATTTATACCTTTTAAACTAAAGGTTACTTGTCTAATACTAATTATAAATTAATATTCAATATAAGTTCTTTATTGTTTATTAATATTAAGCGGTAATTTCTGTAGCTTTCAAACTAGCTTTTGCTTTAGATGAGGCTAGAATTGCACCTAAAACAATAGAAAGTAACGCTGCTGTTAAAACCCTATACTCACTGGGTAACAAAAATGTAACTGTATGAGCTGGTATCCAAAATACAGGTATTGTCTTACATACTACAAAATTAATATAACCGTACCAATCAATTTCCTTAACTACATCAGTTAGCCTTACATTTAAAATACTCTTAAATTTCCCTTTGCCTAAATCAATATAAGTGTCTGTAATTCTATGGAAGGCCATAAAAGTAGGTGCAAATATTAAATTCATAAAAGCACTGGTAAAAAATGCTAATAAAATTTTACTGCCTAAAGTTCCTTCTTTGCCTAGAGGTAAAAGCCCTTGTTTCATTACTGCCTCTATTCCACCTGCAAATAATGCAAATACTAGAGCAAAAGCCATGCCAATAATTCCCCAAATTGTAAAGCGATACCCCATACCTATAGGTTTTTCATAGTCACCCTTAACGATTCTCAAAGCTAGTAATTCTCCCATAGTAGCTAAAATTCCAACTTTAAAAAATCCTGTAATATATGGATGGATTTTTGTTGCCGTTAAAAACAACTTATGAGTATATGGATTAGTTAAAATAAAAATAATTAGTAATAGTCCAATGCCCCAAATTAAATCATTTTTTTTGATTTTTCTCTTCAAGAATAATTCCCCCTTTACATATCAGATTATACCAGAATCTATATAAAATTCCACTAATTCTGATAATTTTTATATTCCCTCTTAATTTTAACATGGATCATTATTTTCTTCCTCGTCTGTATTAACTAATAGTACTTAATACAGTATAAATACCTACTCCATATTTTTTATACTTCACCACTTTTTCAGAAAAATAAAACTCTGCAACATTTTATTGCAGAGCTTTGTAAATATTAGACATCATTATTTTTTATTGATTGTCTTTTTGCATTCTTATTTTTTTGATGGTTTTCCTCTGTTATTGGAGTTTGATAATTGCATTTTTCCATGCGTGCTTTTTTATTGTCTGGTTGACTATCTTTTGTCATGTTCTACTCCTCCTTTACCATTTTCCATCATATTTTATTGGATTAGCTTTTTCATGTCCCGCTTTTGCTTTTCCCTGAATTTCTGGCACGGGATGAAATTGATTTTTATCAAAATGTTGTTTCTTATTACTTTCTGTACCATGAGGTTGTTCTGGGTCTGGTCTTCTCATTCCTGCTTTTGCCATGATTATGACCTCCTTAAATTTATTACATTTATAGTTTCTACAGAACCTCACATTTGATACTAAGTAAAAGTTATATAACATGATGTAAATTGGAGTTAGAGTAAATTTTTGAGTTATTTACATATTCATCATAATTCTTCAATATAATTATTTTAGTCAAACTTAAATCCTTTAAGCTTATCACTAAATAAGTCACCAAGAGTTACTTCATTACTTTCATTATATTTTTCAAAGTCCTTATTTCCTTCTATAGCATCTTTTATGCTCAAGGAAATCCTTTTACTATCCTTGTTTATTTCTAATATTTTCACCTTTGCTTTATCGCCTAAGTGTAACTTATCTTCAGGCTTAAGTATATTTTCTTCTGATATTTCATTTAAATGTACAAGCCCTTCAATGCCAGGTATTAACTCAACAAAAGCCCCAAAATTAACTAATTTCTTAACAGTACCTTCAATGATATTTCCAACCTTAAGACTTTCATTTACGCTATTCCAAGGATCCTCTACTGTAGCTTTTAATGATAATCCTAATTTTTTATTCTCCTTATCTAAAGATAAAACATAAACTTCTACTTCTTCACCAATAGAAACCACCTCTTCTGGTTTTAAAACTCTTCTCCAAGATAAATCTCTTAAATGTATTAATCCCTGAAGTCCGCCTAAGTCCACAAAAGCACCAAAACTCATTAATCTTACTACTTTTCCTCTTCTTAGTTCTCCAATCTTCAAAGAATTCCAAAGCTTTTCTTCCTTTACTTTTCTGTTTTCTTCTTCGATAATTCTTCTAGATACTACAACCTTCTTTTTTTCCTTATCTAATTCAATTATCTTAACCTCTAGATTTTGTCCAATAAAATCATTTAAATTTTTCACGAAATTAAGAGATAATTGAGATGCAGGAATAAAAGTTCTAACACCTTTAAAATAACCTATTACTCCACCTTTAACCACTTCACTAACTTTAACATTCAATATAGATGAGGTTTTATATATTTCTTGTAGTTCATCCCAAATCACAATACTATCTGCAATTTTTTTTGAAAGCAATACATGTCCTTCACCATCATTATTCTTTAATACATACACATCTATATCTTCACCTATTATAAATTCTTCATGTATCTTAACATCATTATCAATAGCTATTTCATTTCTTGGAATTAATCCATCATACATATAATTTATATTAACTATTATTCCATCATCATGCTTAGATATTATCTTGCCTTTTAGTATATCACCAGTTTTCACTGGCTTAAATGATTTATCAATATCATCTATAAAATCATTCATTGACAATTCTTTACTTTCACTGTTCATAATAACACTCCTAACATTTTGCATAATTTTACTATATAAATATTATATAGTAAGTATTAGATATTTTCTATAATATATTCCTACAAACCATAATTTAAGCCATTTATAAGAATTTAAATAATTTTTATGTAGAATTAAAATGAAGCAAATAGAAAATAATTTTTGACGTTCTTTTGACGTCAAATGCCCTTGACTATCCAGAGCATTTTAATTGCCTAGTGAATTGTTGGCATAAACAAGATAAGGCAGCTCCCTCATAGAGGGACTGCCTTATCTTATTTTTCTTTAACTTCATCACTAGGTGCTTTAAAAGTAATTGCTTCTAATTTTCTTATAATAATATATCCACATCTTTTCTTTGTACTGAAAAGGTTTTCATATTTGTAAAATAATTTCCTGTAAATATAGAATAATTTTCACTATACATATATAATTGTGTAAGTAGTGCAATAACACAATTCTTTTTTAACAATAATTTCTTAAGCAATCGTTGTATACATATTAATTAAACTTTTATAGCCTAGTCTACAGTTCAAAATTTGTTTTAAATGGGGGATTTTATTATGTATTCATATAAAAGTAATCTACAACTACTACTTGAGAGAGAACGAACAACTAAAATTATATGTTCAGAATTGAATAACTTTGTTAATTTAGAAGATACATTAAAATTAATTATTAAAAGTATTGCCACTTTAACAAATTGCAAAAATGTTGGTATAAGGCTAAATGATAATGGCCAATACCCTTTTTTTGTTTATGAAGGGTTTTCTGACGAGTTTATCCAATCTGAAAATGATTTATTTAAAAAAGATGATACAGGTAACAAAATATATTGTAAAAATAAAAATGGTTACATTTTAGAATGTGTTTGTGGAAATATTCTTGAAGGAAATTTTGATGCTAATTGCGACTTTTTTACATCTAAAGGAAGTTTTTGGACTAGTAATTCTTTACTTGTAGCTAAAAACTCTAAGTTAAAAGAAATCGTACCTAACCGTAGAGGCACATGTTCAAAGCATAAGTTTAAATCTATAGCTATCATTCCAATTAAAGCTAGAGGTAAAATAGTTGGTCTTATACATTTAAGCGATTTGAAAGAAGGTATGTTTTCTATTGATTTAATTGAATATATAGAAACCATAGGAGAGCATATAGGTTTAGCCATTCAAAATAATTTATTGTATTTGCAATTGCAACAACAACTAGATGAACAGAAAAAGTTAACAGAAAGGCTAGAACATTTAAATGCTTGTAAAACAGATTTCTTTTCATCACTATCTCATGAGCTTAGAACTCCATTAAATATTATGTTAGGGGCAATTCAATTAATAAAACTAAACTATGATTTTGAGCATTCAGCTGAAAATAGTGATAAAATCAGTAGTTATTTTACTACTATTCAACAAAATTGTTATAGATTATTGAGATTAATAGGTAATATAATTGATATTTCAAAATCTGAATCTAATTTTATCGAGTCTACTTTTGAAAAACATAATATAGTGAGTGTTGTTGAGGATATAACACTTTCGGTGGTACCTTATGCAGAATATAAAAATTTAAATATTATATTTGACACAGATATAGAAGAGAAATATGTATATTGTGATCCTGATAAAATTGAAAGAATTATTTTAAATCTTATTTCCAATTCACTTAAATTTACTCAGCCAAATGGAACTATATACGTAACAATTACTGAAAGTTCATCAGAAAAAATTTTGATCAAAGTAAAAGATACAGGTATAGGAATACCCAAGGAAATGATTAGTAAAGTTTTTGAAAGATACAAACAACTTGGAAGTAAAAATCATCAAAGTCAAGGCAGTGGTATTGGGCTATCACTTGTAAAGTCAATAGTAACTACTCATAATGGCTCCATATGGGTAGAAAGTGAAGTTGGCAAAGGCACAGAATTTTTTATAGAACTTCCTTGTGATGATAGTATTAATTATACTTCACCTGAAAGGTCAAATGCTAATAGTCTAAATCAAGATTATGTTGAAAAGCTAAAAGTTGAGTTTTCTGACATTTACTCATTCTAACTTATTATTGCACTACAATACAACCTTAGATTTAGTTCGTAATGTACTTTTGATAAACAACATATCAAACTTGTAATTAAACTAGATATACAACGACTTTAGCAGACAAGTTGCTATGCTTATCTTTACTTACCGCATACATTATTTGTGTGCGGTAACACATTGTTCTAAAAGTACTTCGCCCATGCTATTAACTTAATTAATTATTGCAATCTTTTTTTATTTTATAGTCTATTTGTAAATACATTTAATTTCTAATTCACTACAATTTAGATATATAATTTTTTTCAAACTATTTCCAACTTTATTATATATTATGAACCTTAAATTTATGCAATTATCTATTTAAAAGTAAAGACCTTTAGGTTAGCCCTAAAGGTCTCAAATATTGTTTAGCCACAACTACTACAAGTTGAACAGCCGCCTTCTGCTTTTTTCTCTGGTTCTATAGAGAAGCCACCTCTACCATTTTCTTCTCCTGAAAGAATTTCAAGAGTTCCGAATTGCTCTGTAACTTTCTTATCAACTAAAAAAGTTAGGCCATCAATTACTTCTGTATTATCTTCTGCTTTTTGTTCATCCAGAACAAGATTAAATGCTGGACCGCCTCAGCCCATACCTGCGAAATGTAATCTTATAACATCTGCAGTTACTTCATTATCAACTAAAAACTGTTTAAATAGTTTAGCTGCATTTTCACTTATTTTAACAACTGACATAAATAGTACCTCTCTTTACTGTTAATTTGTATTATCTTTACAACACTCATTAGTATGTGAATAAAAACAATCTTTATTATCTTTTCTAAAGTTAAATAAAGGAATAATACAATAATATAATATCACACCCTATGGGAGTGTCAATAGATAGTTAATTATCTATTAAAATTTATAATATATACATTAGAATAACCAAAAATTACCTTCCATATCCTTCCACAATATCTATCAATGCTTTCATTCCCTTATCAGTAAGATTGAATTTCCTAATTTCTTTACTTAACATTTCAATGGTTCCATTCCCTTTACAATATGAATTTACCTTCATGGCTGCAGTAGAATTAATAAAGTCCTTAATATCAGGATATATTTCAATAAAATCTCTTCTAATTGTTTCTACCTTTTGTAAAAAGAACTTTTGATGATAGTTTTCTGCTAAATAGAATCTACTAATAGGTCTTATTTCCGTATTAACTGCTCTCCCTAATTCCATTTCAAACTCTTTTTTACTCACTTCAGCTATTATTCTTTCCTCATGATTTCTATAAAATATTATTGATTTATATTGAGTTTTACCACTTTTGCTTTCAGCAGTATGACTATACCAAAACGTTCTAATTATATCCTCATAGGTTATTCTTTTTTCATCATAGTCAAATTCAAAGGTTTCTGTATAGTCCTTAATATTCCTATAAGTAGGGTTATCTTCTATACCTCCACAGTAACCAACCCTGGTTCTATATATCCCATCCACAATGCCAAACTTGGCCTCAGGTGTCCAAAATCATCCTACTGCTAAAGTAGCTGTTTTTAAATTTTCAGGTATCTTTTTATCAATTTCAGGCTTGTAACTCACTACTATTCCTCCTTTTAACATAGCTAACTAAAGCTTCAACAATAATTCATATTAAAAATAACTTTAGTGTCACTAACTTTAATTAATAGCTTAGAACTTATATGTTTTATCTATAAACAAGTTATTATATATTATAAACTAATTACTAAAATTCTTTCTACTTTTAAAAACTTTTAATTTCACCTTGAACTAAACCATTAATCTGTAAGTTTAAATTATTAATACACTAAGTAAAACGTCGTTTTTACAATAATATTTTGTCTAAATGCTATTCTCATTAAATAGATTTAGCACATAATGACTATTTAGATACCTATTTTTTTCTTATTAACTACAATGTCATAAGGCTTAACACAAAATTATAATAAGTAAGCCACTAACTAAATACAAAGTGCATCCTAGTAAAGGAGGGCTTTATAATAGTTAGTAGCTTATTATTTAACATTATAAATTGCTGCTAATACCTAAACTTTTAAAGAACTCAAAATTATCTAATATGCTTTTATTAAAAGGATTAAATTTATATGCTAGTTCATTGTGCTTAAAGGATTTTTCTATCTGGTTAACCTTGTAATAACATACGCAAAGCTGAAGATGTGGTAACCACGTCCAATATTCATCATAGATAAATCCATAATCGCTTTTTGGCTTTTCAATGTGCGTTATAACTTCATACCAACTTATAGCCTGTAAATATCTTTCCTCTTCTTGATAGCTTAAGGCCATTCTATAAAGAACTTCTGCCCTTGGAGTATCAAATTCAAAGGTTTTGTAACAAACTTCTCTTGATTTACCATATAACTTTCTATATAAATAAATATCTGCAATACATATTAGTGCTTGAATTTTTTCTTCGTACCATCCATCCATATTTATAACTTTATTTAGTACATCAACAGCATCATCATATAAATTATTATAATAGAGTTCTTTTCCATAATAATAGGTGTCTCTAGAATTTAGTATATATCCCTCCTTTATTTTATTCCGGAAGATATTTATATTTCTGTCACTACTACTATGAGTTCTCATATGGGATACACTTATATCACTTTCAAATATCTTTCCTTCAACAGCGATATACTCATGTATAAATCCGATCCATCTAAAACTTTTTTCTCTTTTCACAATTCTATTTCTTCTAAAAGTTAACGTTGGTTTTCCAACTTCATTAAAGGCATAATTATATATCATGGAAACTGCATCGCAAGAAAAATCCAAGTTTTCTTTTAACAGTTTAAGTTTCATTCTATCTTCCTCTTTCAAAATATCATCTGCATCTAACCAGAAAATATAATCGGAAGTTGCCTTACTAAAAGAGTAGTTTCTTGCGGCTGAAAAATCATCTATCCATTTGAAATTATAGATCTTATCAGTGAATTCTTTTGCTATATTTATAGTTCCATCTATAGACCCAGTATCTACTATAATTATTTCATTTACAATGTCGTAAACTGACTGAAGACAGTTTTTTAAAACTTTTTCTTCATTTTTAACAATTAGACATAAGCTAAGGGTAATCATATGCTAACACTTCCTATTTTTTAATTGCTCTCTAAAAAATTCTCTATTATAAAGTATTGATGGATCTTTCGGTAAATATTTTGCTGCCAATTCATTATGCGAATACGCACTTTCAATATCTCCAAGTTGATAATAGCACATTACTAGTTGCTGATGTGGTAGATAGTTTATCCAATTAGTCTGCTGTAAATTTGTGTTACTTATAGATGTATACCTATCCAAAACCATGTTATACCAAAATATAGCTTCACTTATTTTTTTATTACATTGAAAATAATACCCTATTTTATAAAGAGTATCTTCTTTTGGTGTTTCATATAAAAACATTCTAAAACAACAATCTAAAGCCTTCTCATAATTATTTTTATTTTCATAGCATTCACTTAACATCCTTAGTCCATTTGCCCTCTCAAAGTTGTTTTCATAATCTTGCCTTAAAAAATCCTCCAACACCCTTATAGCCTCATCATAATATCTTCCTAAATATAGTTCTGCACCGTAAAAATAAATTTCCCTTGGATTTAAAAAATACTTATCCTTTAGTTTTTTTTGAAAGTTTTCTAAGTTACGTTTATTTTCATGATGATTCTTCCTATGGGTAATATGAATATCTACAAATTCTTGATTCCCCCACAAGTTAAGCCTTTCATGCATGAAACAATCCCAGTAGAACCCTTTAAAATTTTTTATCAATCTCTCCCTTATGGTTGATAAAATACATGTTCCTTCCTGATTAAATGCAATATCATAAATCATGCTTACATAATCAGTATTTTCATCTAATTTGTTTTTCAATTCTTTAAGCTTATTCCTATCTATTTCTAGGAAAACATCATCTGCATCTAACCATAAAATATATTCTTTAGTTGCCAAGCTAAAAGAATAGTTTCTTGCTGCTGAAAAATCATTAATCCATTGAAAATCATATATCTTATCTGTATATTTTCTAACTACTTCTTTTGTTTTATCAGTTGATCCAGTATCAACTATTATTATTTCCTCTACAAGGTCACACACTGAATTTAAACAGTTATTTATATTCATTTCCTCATCTTTTACAATCATACAAAGACTTATAGTAATCATCTTAATCTCCTTGCAAATTCATGTTTCAATAACTAAGAACTAGAAACATTTTAAATATACTAACTTATAAAACTATATCAAACCTCATGTTTTATAGGTTAACTTTTCAAATTATAACCTAAGGAATTAAATAATTTTCTATTCTGAATTACATAGGGGTTATTTGGAATGAATCTAGCAGCTAACTCATTGTGTTTATTAGAACTCTCAATATCACCTATTTCATAGTAGCAACAGCATAATTGTTGATGGGGTAGATAATCTATCCAACCATCATCAACAACCATTAAGTTTCCATCGGTAGATGATTTTAAGCTTAACGTTGTTTTAAACCAAAAGATAGCTTCATTATATCTTTTTAAATGCTGAAAGTAAGATGCAAGCTTATAACATATCTCTGCTCTAGGAATTTCATATTTAAAACTTTTAATACAACTGTCAATAGCTTTATTATATTCACCTTTAACACTATAACAATCTGCTAATCTAGTTAAGGCATTAACCTTATCATAATTATCATCATAATCTCTTGTAAGAAAATCCTCTAAAACTCTTATTGCATCATCATAATACCCACCAGCATATAACTCTCCGCCATAGTAGTAAGTTTCACGAGGATTTAAATAGTAATTTTCTAACATTTTCTTTCTGAAATTTTCAATGTTTCTTTCATTATTGTCATGTTTTCTTGTATGAGTAATATGAATATTATAGTCTTTCCAATTCCCCCAAACATTCAATCTCTCATGCATAAAACAATCCCAATAAAACCCTTTAAAATTCTTAACTAACCTATTTCTTCTAAAGGAATAGGTACATTTACCGGTATCATCAAAGGAATAATCATACATCATCCCCACAAAGTCTACAGATTTATCTAAACTATCTTTTAATTCTAAAAGTTTTAACCTGTCTTCCTCTGATAAAATATCATCTGAATCTAGCCATAAAATATATTCTTTAGTTGCCAAACTGAATGAGTAATTCCTTGCAGCTGAAAAATCATTTATCCACTGAAAATTATAAACTTTATCTGAATACTTTTTTACTATTTCAATAGTGCTATCTGTAGAACCTGTATCCACAATGATTAACTCATCAACAATATCACAAACTGATTTTAGACAGTTATCAATACATTTCTCTTCATTTTTAGTTATCATACACAAGCTAATTGAAATCATACAATATCACCTCATAGTGCAATTAAGGATACCCATTCAAGGGTATCCTATATAAATTGTTATTTAGCTATTAAATTAATTTGTAACTACTTTATTACCTTTTATTTTAACATATATCCTTACTTGGCTAATTTATTCTGTTTGTAGGTCTAAAAAAGTTTATAAAACAATATGGTGCAAAAACTGTACCACAATTACCTTGACCACTATTAGTAAAGGTTGCTATTCCATCTACTGCAGAAATCACTTGAGAACCATTTCTATCAAAATTATAAAATTTTATAGTTAATGGTGTATTATTAGCGTCAGCATATTGTAATCTTACTCTAATTTCATCTAAATATTCACAACCTTGTGGTGGTGGTGAGAACGGAACATTTATTCTGATTCCACCTCTAGGCGGCTCCTCATTTATAGTTACTATATTCCTTGGGAAAATAATTTCAGTTATATTGCATATAGGTATTGCCCTACAGGTATTTGGCACCAATTCAGTGCAATCTGTAATTAAAATTCCCCTATCAATAACGTCTGTACCTCTCAAAGTTACATTTGCTATTCTATTATTACCACTACCACCCCTAACAAATATATCTACTCTGAGAGAAGTTCCCATTGGGGCAGTTGCAAGATAATCTATAACTCCTTGTAAGAAATCTTCTGTTCTTCTGCAACAATAATCGCAACAACTTTGTCCTACTGATCCTGATGGCCCTGTTGGTCCAGTTGGTCCTGTTGGCCCTGTACAGCACGGTCCTGTTGGCCCTGTTGGTCCGATACAGCATGGTCCGGTTGGTCCGGTTGCTCCTGTTTGTCCTGTCATTCCTCTTTCACCTCTTGGTCCGGTTGGCCCTGTTGGCCCTGTGCAGCATGGTCCTGTTGGCCCGGTTGCTCCGGTCTGTCCTGCTATTCCTCTTTCACCTCTTGGTCCGGTTGGTCCTGTTGGTCCAGTGCAGCATGGTCCTGTAGGTCCGGTTGCTCCGGTCTGTCCTGCTATTCCTCTTTCACCTCTTGGTCCAGTTGGCCCTGTTGG
>NZ_AMQH01000014.1 GCF_000300195.1 Clostridium tunisiense TJ
CCTCTTGGTCCGGTTGGTCCTGTTGGTCCAGTGCAGCATGGTCCTGTAGGTCCGGTTGCTCCGGTCTGTCCTGCTATTCCTCTTTCACCTCTTGGTCCAGTTGGCCCTGTTGGTCCGGTACAGCATGGTCCTGTAGGTCCAGTTGCTCCGGTCTGTCCTGCTATTCCTCTTTCACCTCTTGGTCCAGTTGGCCCTGTTGGTCCGGTACAGCATGGTCCTGTAGGTCCAGTTGCTCCGGTCTGTCCTGCTATTCCTCTTTCACCTCTTGGTCCGGTTGGCCCCGTTGGTCCGGTACAGCATGGTCCTGTTGGTCCGGTTGCTCCGGTCTGTCCTGCTATTCCTCTTTCACCTCTTGGTCCGGTTGGCCCCGTTGGTCCGGTACAGCATGGTCCTGTTGGTCCGGTTGCTCCGGTCTGTCCTGCTATTCCTCTTTCACCTCTTGGTCCGGTTGGCCCCGTTGGTCCGGTACAGCATGGTCCTGTAGGTCCAGTTGCTCCGGTCTGCCCTGCTATTCCTCTTTCACCTCTTGGTCCAGTTGGCCCTGTTGGTCCGGTACAACATGGTCCGGTAGGTCCAGTTGCTCCGGTCTGCCCTGCTATTCCTCTTTCACCTCTTGGTCCAGTTGGCCCTGTTGGTCCGGTACAACATGGTCCGGTAGGTCCAGTTGCTCCGGTCTGCCCTGCTATTCCTCTTTCACCTCTTGGTCCGGTTGGCCCTGTTGGGCAAGGTCTTGGGCATGGACATGGACATGGGTTGGGACATGGATGTTTTTCTAATTCACATAATATTAGTAATATAATTAACAGCTTGAGCTTTGTTAATAAGCTACAGTTGTAATAATACATGTCTTATGCCACCTTTATAAAAATATAGTAGAGTATTTAATACTCTACTATATTTTATGAATATATTATATTAATGTTACAAAATATGAGCTTTGCTAATACACTTGGTGAAATTTGAAAATACAACTACATACTTTAAGGTTTTTATTTATAAATAAATTAAAGTGCTATTTAGGATTACGGCACACTCAGCTTAAATTTATTACAGCTCTATAATAAATATTTTTATTAAAATTTTATATTTTTCATTTTACTATGTAAAACTTTTATAGATTCATTTTAACTTAAAATAATCATTTGTTAATTAATTTCTCTAATAAAGTTGAAATTTCATCTAACTTATTATCTAAATCTCCTTCACAACATGCATCTTTAATACAATGCTGAAGATGTTGCTTAATAATTACACCATTAGCTTTCTTCAGAAGAGAAACTGAAGATATAATTTGATTAGATATATCTATACAATATCTTTCTTCTTCAATCATTCTAACTATCCCCTCAATTTGACCTCTAGCTATATTTAAATATTTAATTGCATCCTTTTTTTCTTTATTCATAATATATTCCTCCTTAAAAAGAGTCCCCCCTGGGGTGCACATCTATAGTATAACATTACTCTTTAAAAATCAACAGAGCAATTTATTCCACTAGTGATTCTAGTGGAATAAGTTACTAAACTGTCCATAACCTTGTTCTTCTAGGTCATTTGCATTAACAAATTTCAACGACGCACTATTAATACAGTACCTTAAGCCACCTTTATCTAAAGGTCCATCTGAAAAAACATGCCCTAAATGAGAATCACCTAATGTACTTCTTACTTCTATCCTGTGCATTCCATAACTAAAATCTGCCTTTTCATATATATTACTTTTTACTAATGGTTTTGTAAAAGATGGCCAGCCACATTCTGAATCAAATTTATCAATAGAACTAAAAAGTGGTTCGCCAGATACTATATCTACATAAATACCTGGTTCTTTATTTTTATAGTACTCATTGTTAAAAGGCTTTTCTGTTCCATTTTCCTGGGTCACAGAAAATTGTATTAATGTAAGACTCTTCTTTAATTCTTCTTTTGTTGGCTTATTAAAATCTCTATTTTTCATAACTTTTATGTTCCTTTCTTTATACCTATTAATAATCCTATTTATTTGGTTTAAATTACATATATAGTAAAAGGGAATAACATCTTAAATATTATTCCCCTGAAAGTTTTATTTATCATTTTGATTTTTTTTCAAATACAAATAAACATTTTCACTCCAATACTTATAAAGTTTAGGGTCAATAAACTTTACATAATCTAAAAATTCCTCTAGTCTCTTTCGCTTATGCATCCCCTTCATTAAGTGCCTTGGATAAGGCATTTCTCTTTGAAAATTATTTTTAGGATCAATAACTTTAAGAGAAAAATCAGGTTGTACATATAAATCCTTGCATCTTATATCTAGCTTTTTATACTGCATTTTCTTAAAATCCCTTATTAGTTCCACTACACTTTTAGCTAGTTTTAAATTAAAGTTGTTTTTATTTAAGTATTTATCCAATCGTATTCCTTCAACATAGTCTCTAATAATATAATATCTTCCATGCCCATAGACTTTAGGAAATGAGGAGGATTTTCTTGACCGTCTTAAAACTTCATATTCTTTTTTACATACTTCTTCTTCGTTAAAAATCTTAATTATAGTATGTTCGTCAATTCTATATACAACTCCATTATTTCCTTTACCTAAAAACTCAGAATTTTTGATTATGTTCTCTATTCTTTCACTTAGATAAATTGGATTAGTAAAATGCCTTGACACATAATTCCTCCAAAACATTATTATCTAATACATTATATGCTTTATGTTGAGTTAATAATATAGTTTATTTAAATAAAAAAACACCTACATTATTGTAGGTGTTTTTTGGTGCAGATGAAGGGAGTCGAACCCCCACGCCGAAGGCGCTAGATCCTAAGTCTAGTGCGTCTGCCAATTCCGCCACATCTGCATGACAGTATGAAAATTGGTGCAGGTAATGGGACTTGAACCCATACGTACGATGTACACACGCCCCTCAAACGTGCCTGTCTGCCGATTCCAGCACACCTGCTTAAACTTTAACTTTCTTAAACATTATAACACTAAAAAAGAATAAATTCAATATTAAATAACAATTTTTGCTTAGTATTTAAATGAGAATCCAATGAAACTATGGATTCTCATTTAAATTATATAACAACTTATAAATCTTATAACTAAAGTTAACTTTTCTTACATATTCTTCAGTCTCTTTAAATGGAATATTATGCAAGGTTTTTCCATCCTTTGAATATTCCTCATTAGAAAGCCACTTGTTTACATTTCCTCTTCCGCCATTGTACGCTGCTAAAATAAGTTCAGTATTTCCATTAAATTCTTTACTTAAATTATTTAAATACCAACACCCCATTTTGATACTAATTTCTGGGTCATACATCATATCAACATTGAATGGACTAATTCCCACATACTGTGAAATCCATTGACCCGTTTCAGGCATTATTTGCATTAGCCCATAAGCACCTTTCGAAGAAATAGCTCTTTCATTAAATTTACTTTCAGTATTTATCACAGATATTACTAAATAAGGATCAACATTATATTTACTACTGTATCTAATCACATACTCCTCATATTTTAGTGGATATGCAAATTTTACGATTGTTTTAAAGTTAATCCCCATTAGCAATAATATGATTAGTATGATTAACATTACACTCTTCTTTCTTTTTGCCATCTTTCCCCCTAAAATTATTTAATAATATTAATATTTCATCAAGTTGCTTCTTAGCGTTATCTTTAGAATCATTATTGCTTATTACAAAGTCTGCATATTTTAATTTTTCTTCTTGTGGCATTTGGTTATCTATTCTACTTATTGCTTCTTGTAAATTTAGTGAATCTCTTTCCATTACTCTTTTAAGTTGAAGATTCTTATCTACCATAACAAGTATAATGGCATTCATATAAAAATGCAAATTGTTTTCTATAAGAGTTGGGGCATCTACAACACAAATTTTATCCCCATTATCATCATACTCCTTAACCTTTTGAAATATGTCTTTAATAATATAAGGGATAATGATCTCCTCAAGTTTAATTTTCTTTGTGATATCTAAAAATATGGCATTCCCTAACTTTTTTCTTATTAAGTTACCATTTTCATCGAAGAAATCATTCCCAAAATTATCTTCTATTTCCTTTAGTATACTTGGATGCTTTATCATTACTTCCCTAGATATAATATCAGCATCTATTAAAGGAATTTGCTTTTCTTTTAAGAAATTAGATATGGTACTTTTCCCGCTTCCTATGTTGCCTGTTAATCCTACAACAAAAATCCTACCATCACTTTGCTTCATACCAATTTTCTCCAACACTCACATCTGCAACTAAAGGAACAGATAAGGACAATACATTTTCCATTTCTTCTTTTACAAGAGCACTAACTTGTTCTAATTCATCCTTATATACATTTAAAATTAATTCATCGTGAACCTGTAAAATCAATTTACTTTTTAGCTGTTTTTCTAAAAGCTTTTTGTGAACATTAACCATTGCAATTTTTATAATATCTGCTGCACTTCCCTGAATTGGTGCATTCATTGCCAATCTTTTCCCTAGAGCCTTAACTACTTTATTAGATGAATTAACTTCAGGTATAAACCTTCTACGATTTAAAATAGTTGTTACATAAGAACTACCTTCTGCTTCTTCTACTACTTTATCCATGTATTCTTTTACTTTTGGATATCTTTCTAAGTAGGTATCAATGTATTCCTTAGCTTGTGCCTTAGAAATCCCTAAATCCTGGGCTAAGCTAAAATCTCCTATTCCGTAAACTATTCCGAAGTTAACTGCTTTTGCATTACTTCTCATAGTTTTTGTAACTTCTTCTACTGGTACTCCAAAAACCTCCGAAGCAGTTTTAGTATGGATATCACTACTATGTGTAAAAGCACTTATTAAGTTATCATCACCAGATATATGAGCCAATACTCTCAGTTCAATTTGAGAATAGTCAGCTGATAAAATCACAGAGTCCTCATTAAAAGGAATAAAAACCTTCCTAATTGCTCTTCCATTTTCATATTTAATAGGTATATTTTGCAAATTAGGTTCTGTACTTGATAACCTTCCTGTAGTAGTTACTGTTTGTGTGAAATTGGAGTGTATTCTTCCATCCACATCTATTACAGCTTTTAACCCTTCAATATATGTGGAATAAAGTTTTGTTATTTGTCTATAATAAAGAATCTTTTCTAAAATAGGATGCTTTCCCTTAAGTGCTTCTAGCACTTCTGCATTAGTTGAATATCCCGTCTTTGTTTTCTTTATAACAGGAAGATCTAATTTTTCAAACAATATTTTTCCTAATTGCTTTGGAGAATTAATGTTAAAACTTTCATCCGCTAATTCATATATTTCTTTTGTAAGGCTATCTATTTCTTCTTTGAATTTTTTTCCTAAAGTATCTAAAGTAATATTATCAATATTGAAGCCTTCACATTCCATAAGTGCTATTGCCTTAGTTAATGGCTGCTCTATATTATATAGTAAATTTTCCATATTTAATCCTTCAATACGTGTTTTCTGAACTTCATATAACTTTGGAAGGAAGGATAGTCCATTGACGAACAAGTTTTCCTCTTCACCTTGAAAACTTTCTCTTAAATATTCCTCTACTAAAGTCTTTAAACTATATTCAGATTTGGATGACTCAATTAAATAGGCTGCGATTTCAGTATCAAATTTTATAAGTGATAGGTCTACTCCTAACTTTAACATAGCACTATAAGCATTTTTAACACTATGACTTATAATCTTTCCTTGAGATACTTGAAATATTTTTTTTAACCATTGAATAGTCTCTTCCATATTTTCATTTATGAGCTTTTGTATATGGATAGAATAATTATTACCTTCATAATGTAAATAGAGTTTGTTAAGATATAATTTTGAAAATACATTGGTATCTTTCACATCAAAAAGCGCATAAACAGGACTCTTTTCTAAATCTATAATTAACTCATTTAAATCTGAAACTTTATGTATATCTGTGTACTCTGCATTAACTATAGGTTCATCTTTGGCTTCATTAGCATTTCCATTAATTTTTTCTACTTTTTCTAAAAGAGATTTAAACTGAAGTTTATAGAAGAGCTCCCTTATACCTTTTATGTCAAACTCTTCTTTAGATTTAATGGATTCTAAATTAATATCTACTGGTACATCTGTTATTATAGTTGCTAGTTTCTTACTGAAAATTGCTTGTTCACTGTACTCAATAAGAGACTCCTTAAGCTTTTTCCCACTTACTTTATCTAAATTGTTAAGTAAATTTTCTATATTTCCATATTCCTTAACTAACTTATATGCAGTTTTTTCTCCTATACCCGGAACCCCTGGTATATTGTCTGATTTATCACCCATTAACCCTTTTACATCAATAAATTGCTTTGGTGTTACTCCAAGTTCTGTAATCATTCTTTCCTTATCATATATTTCTTTTTCTGTCATCCCTTTTTTATTTATTACTACTTTTACATTATCTGTAGCTAATTGAAGTGCATCTTTATCTCCAGTTACTATATAGGATTCTATACCATTATTTTCAGCAAATACAGATAAGGTACCAATTAAATCATCTGCTTCATAGCCATCAAGTTCAAAAATGTTGATAGCTAGTTTAGATAGTAAATCCCTAACTATTGGAAACTGCATAGACAGTTCATCAGGTGTTTTTTTTCTTCCTAATTTATAATCTCCATACTCTACATGTCGAAATGTTGGTGCTGCTCTATCAAAAGCTGTAACAATATAATCTGGTGTTAATTCATCAATCATTCTTAAGAGCATACTTGTAAATCCATAAACTGCATTAGTATGTATTCCATCTGAAGTTGTTAGCTCAGGTATAGCATAAAAAGCTCTATATAGTAAACTGTTACCATCTAAAATGAGTAATCTCTTTTTCTCCATTAAGTCACTTCCTATCTTCTTCTATATATTTTAATAAGGTGTTAAATTCATCACAAGGATAAACTTTTAATACTTCTTTTAATATTTCAAATGCCACAATATTTTCAATAACAATTGAAACGGGCACCACTGCACAAACATCAGATCTTTCATATCTTGTAGTTGTATTTTGCTTTGTGATTAAATTAATAGTTTTAAGGTTCTTCCTTACTGTTGGTATGGGTTTCATATAGGCTGTAATAGCAATATTATTGCCATTTGAAATACCTGCATCTATTCCCCCACTATTATTAGTATTTCTGTAAACTCTGTCATTATTTAAATACATCTCATCATGAAAACTACTTCCAATCATAGATGAGTCTATTATATTTCCAAACTCTAAGGCTTTTATACCTTGAATTGACATAATACCCTGGGCTAATATTCCATCTAGCTTTCTATCGTAATGACTATAACTACCTATTCCAATGGGTAATCCTTTTACTTCAACTTTAACTCTACCACCTATAGTATCTCCCTCAAGAGTTAGTTTATCAATTTCTTTTTTAGCTTTACTCTCAACTTCTTTGTCAAAAACTCGGAGTTCACTTTCCTCAATAACTCTATATATTGTATCATCAAAAATATCTACTTCTTTATCAATTATATGTCCTATGCTTTTTACTCTGCTCCTAATATCTATATGTAGAAATTGAAGAACTTCTTTACAAATCGCCCCAACAGCTGTCCTTATTGCAGTTTCTCTTGCAGAGGTTCTTTCTATAGTATTTCTAATATCCCCCGTTTTATATTTCATAAAACCCACAAAATCTCCGTGGCCAGGTCTTGCAATACCTATTTTTTCAGTATCTTCAGGTTCATCAAGAATAGTATTCTGCCAATTATCATAATCTTTATTAAAAATCACTAAAGTTATAGGATTTCCAGTAGTAAATCCCCCTCTTAATCCAGACCAAATTTCAACTCTATCCTTCTCTATTTTCATTCTATTTCCTCTGCCATACCCCTTTTGTCTTCTGCTGAGTTCATAGTTAATATTGTCTACATTTATTTTAATATTTGATGGCACACCCTCAAGAATTGCTACCAAGGCTTTTCCATGAGATTCACCTGCATCTAGAAATCTTAACATATATTTTTCCTCACTTCTTAGATAAAGTTATTATTTAATTATAGCATTACCAACTATCCATAACAATAATTCCCTTATAGAAACAAATTATCCAGTTCCTACGCGGTTTTACACTTTAGCTACCTAAGGACATACATCTAATACATTGCATATCAATAAGATTTTATAATTAATGAAAACACGCTCTAATTATGAATTAGACCGTGTTTAAAAAGAACAAATTTAAAATTATTTTAAAAAATACTTAAATCAAACTCATGTGACAAGCTTTCAAGAACTTTTATTCCAGCAATACTATTCCCCTTATGATCTAATGCTGGTCCAATGACGCCAATTCCCATTCTTCTTGGTACTGCTGCCATAATACCTCCACCAACTCCACTCTTAGCTGGGATTCCTATATGTACAGCAAATTTTCCTGAGGCATCATACATGCCGCAAGTTACCATTATTGTTTTAATAATTCTACAAGCTTCTCTTGATATAACTCTCTCATTATTTAAAAGTACTCCTGCGTTTGCAAGCAGTGCTCCAATCCTTGCAATATCTTTACAAGTTACTTCCATAGAACAAGCTTTGAAATATACATCTAAGGTATCTTCAACATCACCTTGGATTATTCCATTGCCTTTCATATAATATGCCAAAGCTCTATTTCTATCACCAGTAGCTTTTTCACATAAATAGACATTATTATTCACATCAATGCTATCATTCCCTGTTATTTTCCTTGTAAACTTTAGTATTCTATTAAACTTTTCTTCTGCAGTGTCACCACTAATTAGGGAAACAGTGGCTATAGCACCTGCATTTATCATAGGGTTTAGAGGCTTTTTTTGCTTGTTATTTTCTAGGTTTACAATTGAATTAAAAGCTGACTCTGTTGGTTCCATTCCTATTTGAGAAAATACGTATTCAGTCCCATTATCTAAAATAGCAAGCATCAAAGTAACTACCTTAGAAATACTTTGAATAGTAAACTTGGTATCATAATCACCGGCAAAGTATTCTTCACCATCAAGAGTGGTAACACAAATTCCAAGTGCATTGGGATTAGCTTTAGCAAGTTCAGGAATATATGCTGCAACTTCTCCCCTTTTCGACCATTCCTTGTTTTTTTCAATAATATTTTCTAGGACTTTCTTCATTATGATACTCTCCAATCTAAATATAAACATTATAATTATAAACATTACAATTACAAACTAATTATATACGTATAAAACTAGTTTTTCAACTTTATTAAAGGATAACTCTTCAACTTTTTTGCTATTTTTTTCTTATATATATTGAAATGAGTAAGCGTTTATGGTAATATGAATTTGTTGGTTATTTTATCATCAATTTTTAAGATAATTAATTTTGTAAAACATATATGCCGATGTGGCGGAATGGCAGACGCATTCGACTCAAAATCGAACGGGAAACCATGTGGGTTCGAATCCCACCATCGGCACCAAAAAAACCATATTCAAATGAATATGGTTTTTTTATGTTATTATAGCATTTATTTTCTTGGATTTTCAAAAGCTGGTGCTGTAGGATTTGGGTCGTCAAAATATTTTCTCAAAGATGATCTAAATTTATACAAAATATAAACTTACTAATTTTTTATCCATATTGAATATACCCCAAAGGCTTAAATAATAAATTCTGAATTTATTTTGAAAAGTTATAAAATAAGTAATAATCTTGTATTATTTTTCATAATGTTATATGGAAAAAGGGGTTGATATATTGAAAAGAAAAGTCATAATCATATTTTTATTAGTTTTCACCTTAATAAACTTCACTGGTTGTAGTATGATTAGTAAAGTTTCTCATGACGAAAAGCCTACAAACTATTATTATACTAATGGGCTTCTTACCTTCTACAAAAATGAAGTTCCACAATCAATGGTGGTGTTTTATGCAGACTTATATAAGGAAAAAACTTTAGATAAAGCTAATTATGTAGATATGGATAACTTTTTAAACTCTTTAAAAACTGAAAACTTTGTAGAAAGGCCTTCAAATTTGCCAGAAGTACCATTATATAAGATTTATATAGAATTTGAAAAAATAAAGTATGTTTTAAATGTTTACAACGAAAAGTACGTCTCAATTTATCCCTGGGATGGAAAATATGATATGGATTTTGTAGACATGTCAACTATTCCTATAGCCTATAATCTTTACGGAGTTTGCAAATTTCATCTACCTGATAAGTAACATATATTTAATAAAAGCAATATTTACTACTAAATTACATCTTTATCTATAGGCAAAGTTATAGGTAAATTAATATCACAATTCAAAAGGGTAGACTATAATAAAATAGTCTACCCTCAATATTTATTTGAAATTATTTTAAGCTTCTAATAAGAATGCTTCATAACCTCTGCATGCTTCGTATATATCAGCTTTACTTGCAATTTCCCATGGTGCGTGCATATTATGAAGAGCAACGCCTGAGTCAATAACTTCCATTCCATACTCAGCTAAGATATAAGCGATTGTACCACCGCCGCCTTGGTCAACTTTTCCAAGTTCAGAAGTCTGCCATGATACGTTATGTTTATCCATTATTCTTCTTAACTCAGCAATGAACTCTGGATTTGCATCGTTACATCCACCTTTTCCTCTAGCTCCAGTATATTTGTTAAATACTATACCTTTACCAAAGAATGCATTGTTTTGTTTTTCACTTACTGATGGATAATTTGGATCGAAAGCAGCACTTACATCAGAAGATAACATTTTAGAATTTGCTAATGCTCTTCTAACTTTTAAGTCGCTATAATCTCCCATTAAGTTCACTATTTCTGCTACAGTGTTTTCAAAGAATCTTGATTGCATTCCTGTAGCTCCTATGCTTCCTACTTCTTCCTTATCAACAAGTAAAGTTATACAAGTTTTATCAGTTTCTTTAATATTCATCATAGCTTCGAAAGATGTATAAGAGCAGATTCTGTCATCATGGCCATAAGCCATAACCATTGAGCTATCTAATCCGTAGCTTCTTGCTCTTCCTGCTGGCACAACTTCTAATTCAGCAGAAACGAAATCTTCTTCATCTATTCCATATTTTTCGTTAAGTAATCTTAAAGTATTTAACTTAACTCTATTTTTAGCTTCTTTATCTTCAATTGGCATACTTCCTATGCACACATTTAAGCTCTCACCTTCAATACCCTTTGCTAAAGTTTTAGCCATTTGATCTGCAGCAAGATGTATTAATAAATCTGAAATACCTACTACTGGCTCTTTATCATCTTCACCAATAACTACATCAACAGTAGTTCCATCCTTTTTAATTACAACTCCGTGAATTGCTAGTGGAATAGTAACCCATTGATATTTCTTTACTCCACCATAATAGTGAGTTTTTAGCAAAGCAAAATCTGAATCCTCGTATAATGGATTTTGCTTAAGGTCTAATCTTGGTGAATCAACGTGTGCACCTAAAATTTTAAAACCTTTTTCTACTGGTTCTGAACCAATTAAAAATAAAGCTAAAGTTTTTCCCATGCAGTTTGCATATACTTTATCTCCAGCTTGAAGTTTTTTTCCTTCAGCAATAAAGGAGTTTATATCTTTATATCCTTCTTTTTCTGCAAGAACTATGAACTCGTTTACACATTCTCTTTCAGTTTTGCATTTTGACATAAAATCTATATATCTTTCTGATAACGCAAAAACTTTATCTAAATCCTCTTTAGTATATTTGTCCCAAGCTAATTCATATTTTTTTACTAGCTTACTTAAATCTCCCATGGCTTTATCCTCCTAAAATATGATTTATCTCTTTCATTCTACTAAATATTTGAATGAATTACAATTAAAATTTCATGAATTGCCAAAGTTTATTATACTTTCTAATAATTCATTTCACTTATTCTTTTTTCAATAGTCTCAACTGGAGTACTATTAGAGGTAGCATGATATCTAAAGTTTGCTGCTGCCGCTTCGATTATCACTGCAATATTACGACCTGGCCTAATTGGTAGCAACATCTTTTCTACAGATACTCCTAAAATTTCTGTATATTCTTTATCTACTCCAAGTCTGTCAAAATCCTGTTTATCATCCCAATTAACTAAAGATATGATAAGGCTAATTTTTTTATTTGTTACAATAGAACTACTACCATAAATTGCCGATACATCTATAATACCCATACCTCTTACTTCTAACATTCCTCTTGTTACATAAGGACAATTACCATACAAGAATCCATCAATTTCCTTTATGTCTACTGCATCATCAGCAATTAATCTGTGTCCTCGCTTAATTAATTCTAAAGCTGCTTCACTTTTACCGATACCACTTTCACCTGTAATAAGAATACCTATACCATAAACATCTACTAGTACCCCATGAATCCTAGTTTCAGGTGCTAGTTCACTATCTAAGTAGTTTGTAATTCTACTTACAAATCTTGTAGATTTAATATTACTTCTAAAAATATTAACCTTATACTTTTTTGCAGCTTGAATAAATTCTTCTTGGAGCTCAAGCCCCCTTGTTACTATAATGCATGGATTTTCAAAAGAAAAAAACTTATCCAATCTTTGTTTTCTAAGTTCTGTGCTTAAAGACTCTAAATAACTCCACTCGGTCTTTCCTACGATTTGAACCCTTTTATTATCATAATAGTCATAGAAACCTGCAAATTGTAATCCTGGTCTATTAATATCACTAACAGAGATATCAACATTTAAGTTTCCCTCAACTAAAATTTCTAGGTCAAAATTTCTAATTAAATCTTTAACATAAACAGACATACTCTCACCTACATCTAATGTATTTTTTTAGCAGGAACTCTTTTTATTCCATTTAATTGTTGCCTGAAGTTGGACTTAACATTTTCTATGTACTTTTTTCTTAATTCTTCTTGCTCTTTTTTTTCCTCTACAGTAAGACCTTCATTCTGACTTTTCCTATACAAATAATTTATTCTTTCAATCATTTCTTCTATGTTCATTATATTCATCCTTTCTTTTTCCAATAGTTTATTGGGCTTAAGCAATTATATTATTGCTAGTATAATTATAAAATATAGTATGCTAAACTGCCTAAGCATACAGAAAATAATTCCTTAACTATTTTACTATTAATATGGCTATTAATAAAGTATTGTATATAAAATTAACTTATTAATTATGATTAAAAGCAAAGGTAGTCACTAAAGTATATTTAATAATATCTATACCTTTATTGTTCTGTTATTTTTGCTAATAAATACACTTTATCATCTGTGAAATAGAAATAATTAAATATACAATAAATTCTTTATGATTGCTATGTATTTTTAATTTCAACTACTAATTAACCTAATGATAATTTATAAATAACTATAATTGTATAAAATATAATTTGGAATAAATTAACTTTACGACACAGTTCCCTTTTTACATTTATTTACATATGTTGAAATAACTTAGTTTTCCTGAATTGTATAATGGTAATTTTTGTAATTAACCTTGATTTTCATTCGAAGCTATGTAAAATTTGTAAAATAACAAACTATTTTGACTGAAGAAAGTATTTAACATTTATTTTGTTCTTTGTTAAACTTATAATATGAAGTACAAATTATAAGTTTAGCGAGGAACAATTATGATCTTAAAAATTCGTATACTAAAACATAAGATTAATTCCTTTAAGAAGCTGCTACATTTTTTACTGACATTTAGAAAGCCAACTGACAGAATAGTTGTGTTTTGTTCACAACAGTTAGATCAATATATAGTTCAATACCAAAAGCTACATAAAAAAGCAAGCTAAGTTTTTAGCTTAAAATTTTAAGAAACTCCTAAAAGGAGTTTCTTAACCCTGTACGCAAATTTAATTTATCTAAAAATCCAACTCATCCAATTCAAAATTAAGTTCACCTTTATAGAATACGGCAATAAACTCTACGTAGTTTGATTGCTCCTTTGAAACTTCATAGGCTATAAACTCATAATCTAAATCTTCTTCCTCACTAATTTCATCTATTATATCTTCTACATTATCTATTGCTGTATCATTTAAATAAGGAAAGAAATAATCTTCGTACCATGTGTCGTCCTTTTCAGTTCCATCATATTCTTCAGCTGCATAACTTTCTGCTCCTGAAACTTCTAAATCGTCAAAAGCATATTTAAAGCTTACTACTAGCACATCTTCATTTTTCTTAATTTCCTTCATGTCATCGAGCCCATTATCTTCAAGCATGTTAAGAATTTTATGTTTATTCAAGTTTATTCCTCCAATACTAAATTATTATTTTAATTATTCTACATAGAAAGTATTATTTCCTCGTATCCTAATATTAACACATATAGTTGGTTATTTTAATATTTTTAATTTACTGTAAATTTAAAAACTACTTATAAAATTTGTCACTTTGTTATATAATTGCTTGTCACTTGAATTACAAAGGAGGATTGTTAAATGAAAATAAACTTTATAGGAGTACCACTTTTCTATGGTTGTGATAGAGAAGGTGTAAACCTAGGTCCAAATGATCTTAGAGAAAAAGGTGTTATTGAATTGCTAGAGAGAAACAATCATGAGGTATATGATTTAGGAAACTTGCATGTGCCTGAAATTCTTGAGTGCGATAAATATACTCACCACAATAAAATGAAATATTTAAATGCTATATTGAATGTTAATAAAAATTTAGCTCATCAAGTTTATAGCAGCCTAGAGTCTAAATCTTTTCCACTTGTGATAGGTGGAGATCATTCCCTCGGGCTAGGATCTATATCTGGTTGTAGCAAGTATCATGATAATATGGCAGTTATTTGGATAGATGCTCATGGAGATATAAATACTCATGAAACCTCTCCATCAGGAAATGTCCATGGTATGCCACTTGCGGCAGCTATGGGTATTGGTCACGACACACTGACTGACTTGTATTACCAAGGTCAAAAGGTAAAACCAGAAAATGTGTTTATTTTAGGAGCTAGGGATTTAGATGAAGGCGAGTTAAAATTAATTGAAGACTATAATCTGAATGTGTATACAACAGAAGATATAAGAAAATTAGGTTTAGAAGAAGTAATGAGGAGAGTTCAAAATACTTTAATAGAAAAAAAGATTGATGCTATCCATTTAAGCTATGACATAGATTCTCTTGATTCAACCTTAGTTCCAGGCACAGGCACACCAGTGGCTGATGGCCTATCCGTAGATGAATGTAAATACATGCTAAAACACTTAATAGAAACTCGTTTAGTTAAGTCTATGGATTTTGTAGAATTAAATACTAAGTTAGAAGAAGGAGATAGTACTATTTCCATTTGCATGGAGTTAATAGATTATATTTCAAAATACCTATAAAGACTTTATAAACAAAAATCCTGCTGTAACAACTAAGTTACAGCAGGATTTATTTATTTACTTATTTAGTTGCAAGAAATTTTCTACGTAGGATTTTGCTGCTTCGAAATCATTCTGACTTGGAACAAAGTTAAACTTAAACCCTTCCTCTAAAACCTTAAACTTTAGATCCTTTAATCTAGAGTTTATCATAGGAACGCCTTCACCGCTCCATCCATAAGATCCAAAAGCTCCCCCAATTTTTCCTCTGTTAGTGATTGCACTAACATGAGCTAATAGATTCCATGCTGGTTCTACTGCATCTTGGTTTATGGTTGGAGAACCAATTAATATTCCAGAAGATTTCTCAATTAAATTAATCATATCACCCATATTCATAGATGTTATCTCATGAGCTTCAGCTCTAATTCCTTTTTCACTAATTGTGTTGGCTATAAACTTTGCCATTGCTTCTGTATTTCCATAAGCTGATATATAGAATATTTGAATATTCTTGTCCTCAGGGGCATCTTCCTTAGCCCATTGTCTATATAAGTTGAAATAGTGCTCTAAATCACTAATATGCACTGGTCCATGACTTGGAGCAATAATTTCCTTATCTAGATTTTCAATTTTATCCAATCCTGCATTAACAAACTTTTTAAAAGGTCCCATGATTACATCAAAATAATATTTCATTTCTGTTTCATAATCACCTGAACAGGAATCAGTTATGCAATTGTTTGGACAGTAATGACACCCCATTACATCACAAGTAAATAAAACTTTATCTTGTTTAACATAAGTAAATATAGTATCTGGCCAATGTAGATTTGGGGCTGATATAAACTCTAAACTTCTATTTCCTAAATTAATCTCACCATCTGCAACTATATTATGAAAACTTGAGTTTAATATACCACCTAAATATTTAATAGCTGCTCTTGAACCTACAACCTTTGCCTCAGGATATACTTCTAATAATTTAATCAGAGAACCACTATGATCCAACTCTGTATGTTGAACTACTATGTAATCAACTTTTCTATCACCAATAATGCTTTTTATGTTTTCTAAATAAGTTTCAAAATATCCATCTTTTACAGTATCAATAATTGCAACTTTCTCATCATCTATTAAATAGGAATTATATGTAGTTCCTCTTTTTGTTTCCATAATTATATCGAAAACTCTTAACTCTGGGTTTTCAACACCAATCCAATAAATTTTATTCTTTAACTCAACTGACTTCATTAATCAAACCTCCATTTGAGAAATATTTTACCAAATTATATAACAGTACTATTATATAACATATTTCATATTATAGGAATAATTAATATTAATTATTAATTATTCTAACAATTTAGTTAGCGAATTACTATACATAATGTATTCAAGATGCAAAGCTCTTGTCAATGCCACATATAATAACCTTTTATCTAAGTCATTATCATTATAATTTTCTTCTTCACATTCATAAATAATTGTCGCATCAAACTCTAATCCTTTAGTCATATAACTTGGAATTATAAGTCTTTCCATATTAATATTCTTCTCACTATTATTAACTAAAATCCAAGAATAAGAAGATTTCTTGCTCAAAACTTTGTATAATTCCTTACATTGAGAATAGTTTTTGCAAATAACTGCTACAGAGTGTTTTTTCTTCTCATGAACTTCTTGAATAATTGAATCAATTATAGAAACTTCATGATCTTTGCTAGGAACCTTTATAATCTTGGGATTATCTCCATGTCTTAATACAGGTATTGCAGGAGTTAAATGGAGTTTTTGCTTTTCAAGCACCTTATTTGCCAAATTTATTATCTCAACTGTAGAGCGATAACTTTGAGATAAGGATATATATGTCCCATCTTCCCTAAATACACTTTCAATAAGTTTGTTCCATGACCCAATGCCCTTATAATTATAAATTCCCTGTCCTAAATCTCCAACTATTGTCATAGAATTATTTTGTGATATTTCATTTAATAAATACATTTGAAAATAGCTATAGTCTTGAGCCTCGTCCACCACAATATGCATAAATTTATCAACTGTATTCCCTTCAAATTTTAGCTTTAAATAGGTTAATGGAGTAAGATCATCACTATCTATCACTTTCTTCTCATGATTATGATTTAACTCTTCCCTCATATATTGGTATAATTTATCTGGTATAATGTCCTTGGCTATGTCTTTAAAAACATTTTCATCATTAAATAAATCACTATAACTCTTATATAAATCTAAAGACTTCCAATTTGTAAAAAACTCTTTTAAAGCTTTAGTACTATGGCTTTTTAAAGACTTCTTCTTTTCATCTCTTTCGTCATAAATATTAATTATTATTTCCCGTTTTTTCTCTTCTGAAAAACTATTATTGGATTTTATATCTCTAATTTTTAAGCCATAATCCTTATCGATTAATTCTTCTAAATCCGAAATTTTATACTTCATTTTGGATTCAAAATACTTTTTAATTTCATCTTTTCTTTTTTTTGCTGGCAAATGAGCTAAATCCCTTATATAAAGTCTCTTCACTTCCTTGGAAGTAAAAAGTATATACCCTTCAACTTCTATATCCTCTACTTCAGTATCCTTTGCTTCCAAGTATTTAATATATCTATCTAAAATAGATTTGAAAACTAATGAGCCCTTTACTTTACTAGATGAGGTTATATACTTTATTTTGTTGGAATCTTCACATTCTATGATTTGCGATAGTTTTTCATCCTTAGTAATTATTTTCCCCTTGACTTTCATAATTTCTACGCAAAGTTCTTCATAAGTATTTTGTTTCACATTGTATACTCCTAAATTAGGCAGCACATCGGAAATATAATCCAAAAACAATTTATTTGGTGCAACAACTAATATATTACCATTTTTCTCTTCATTGCTATAAGTATAAATTAAATAAGCAAGTCTATGAAGTGCAACAGTAGTTTTTCCAGATCCAGCTGAACCCTGTATTATTATAGGCTTGTTTTTATAAGCTCTAATAATCTCATTTTGCTCCTTTTGAATGGTGGCTACAACATCCTTTAACTTTTTACTCATACTTTGCTCTAAGGTAACTTTTAAAAACTCATCTACAAGTCCATCACCTTCAGCAGAAGTTTTTACAATTAACTCATTAATGCCCTCATCAAACATTTCTGCAATATTTCCATCTTTCACAAGAAATTTCCTTTTAAGTGAAAGTTCTCCCTCGACAATTCCAGCAGGAGAGTTATAGTATGATTGTCCAAAAGTTCCACTATAGTATAAATTTGCAAGAGGCGCTCTCCAATCAATTACTACTTCTTCACTTTGTTCCTCATCATTTAGTCCAAACTTTCCTATATAGAAGCTTTCCGCTTCTCTACGCTTTTCCCTAAAATCTATTCTAGCAAAGTATGGTTGTTCCTTAGCCTCCTTATATTTGTGAAGGTTTTTTGTCACAAACTCAAAAACTTTTTGTGCTAGAAGTAAATCATCACTATAGGTTCCCCCAGATGATTTCTTCAATGAAGATATTTTTTCCTCATAGTGGTTAAACTTATTTTCTAACTTTATAAATTCTTCATCTATCCATTCTTTGGTTTTTGAAAACTTATATCTTTCCTTAATAGTTTCATTTTTTTCAATTGCCATATAACTTCACCTCACTTAAAATTGGGTATTGTATTTCATTGCAAGAATATTATAATAATATATTATAATGATTTAGTCTACATAAAAATAATTTTTAGGAGTAATTTATGATAAAAATTTGCGGTAGTGCTTTGAATTATTTAAGAAAAAACAACTATATAGTAATATTAAAAATAATAAATACCAATTTATGTTGAGGTACAACTCCTACTAAAACCCCATGGATTGAGGTTAGGAAATCATTTACTCCCACCGATGATATAGATTTGTATGAATATGAAGGTATAAAAATTTACGTAGACACTAAACTTATTGTTTCGGATAATGCAGTAATAAAATTAAAGAAAACCCCTTCCATATTAGGCAACAAACTATGCTTTGAAGGAATTAGCATAATTTAAGCCCATAAATAAAGAGAGCTTTTAGCTCTCTTTATTCTTCTTCTTCTTCTACAAGTTCATACATTGAATCTGCTTTAGACATGTAGAGTATTCCATCTAAATGATCAATTTCATGGCAAAAAGCTCTTGCCAATAATCCTTTAGCACTATATCTAATTCCTTCACCATTCTCATTTAAACCTTCGACTACAACCCTAGTTGGCCTTACAACTTCACCTTCATATCCTACATAGCTTAAGCAACCCTCATAATCACATTCACTTCCGCTACTTTCTACTATTTCAGGATTTATTAATATAATTGGTTCACCACCCATTCTTAAGTCGATAAGAATTGCTCTTTTTAATATTCCAATTTGTGGTGCTGCTAAACCGATTCCGGTACCATCATATAAGGTGTCCTTTAAGTCTTGTATTATATCCAAAACTTCTTCATTAAATTCCTTTATTGGTTCACAAATAGTATTCAGTCTATTGTCACCATATTGTAAAATTTCTCTTACTGCCATTGTTAGTCCCCCTATTCTATCTGAAATTTCTCCATAAATTATAACCAAAAATATTATATATTTATTCTTAAACATTATATTGGGATTTCATAAAAAAAGCTACAAAAAATTACTTGTTTTAAAGTTTCATAGCTTGGGATTTCTATTAGTTGAGTTTCTTTATTGAAATTGTTCCCTCACTTTGTTAACTCCATTATATAATATTTTTTTATTAAAGAGAACTGGTTTATTTATACTTATTTATATATCCTTAAAATACTATTTCCAAAATAGGAGAGCGAAGTAAATTACTCCGCTCTCCTATTTTGCTTTTCCATCATATCTTTAACTTTCATAAGCCTTGTCAATGCACTTCTTTCATTTTCATCCAGCTTCATTTTTATATATTTAATAGTTTCATTTAGCTGAGGAATGGTCATGTATTCAAGAGCATTAACTCTTCTTCTTGTTTTTTCTATTTCATCAGCCATTAGCTGACAAGACTTTTCAACCTCTGCTAATTCTAGAAGCTTTGGTAAAATTGAATATAGATGCTCAATAGAATCATCTAGCTCAGAAGATGTTGTAGCAAATCCATAGGGATAGATACTACCAGGATCATTTTCTAGCTTTCTAATAAACTTCATAACTGGTACATTAACACTCATAACATTTTTTTGTTCTACCTGCACAGAAATACTCTCTTTTGGATAAGCTATTGCTTCTTCAAGAAACTCTGGAGATATAGCAGCCGATGCCATGACAAATTCCTTAAAAGATAATTGAAGCTTGTCTTCAACCTCATTTCTAAGCTTATTATTGTATTTTATGAGTTCTATAAATCTTCTCATAAGCTCATCTTGTTTATCCTTTAATAGCTTATGGCCTCTTGTTGCAGTTACTAATCTCTTTTTAAGCTTGGTGAGCTCCATTCTAGTAGGATTAACATTAAGCCTAGCCATTACTACTCATCCCCTCTTTGAGGTAAATACTTCTCCAAATACTCATCTCTAATTCTCTTTAGCTCTGTTCTAGGTAGTATGGTTAATAGTTCCCAACCTAAATTTATTGTTTCTTCAATAGTTCTATTAGACGTGAATCCTTGAGATACATATTTCCTTTCAAAGGCTTCTGCAAATTTTGCATATTGTTTATCTGTATCAGAAAGTGCAGATTCTCCTAGAATTACTGCAAGTTCTTTCGCTTGTTTACCTTGAGCGTATGCAGCAAATAACTGATTCATTGTATCTGCATGATCTTCTCTTGTTTTATTTTTTCCAATTCCCTTATCTTTTAATCTTGATAGAGAAGGCAATACATCTATAGGTGGCATAATACCTTTTTTGTATAATTCTCTGCTTAGAATTATTTGGCCTTCTGTGATATAACCTGTAAGGTCTGGGATTGGATGAGTTTTATCATCCTCTGGCATAGTAAGTATTGGAATTTGTGTAATGGAACCTGGTTTATCTTTTATTCTTCCAGCTCTTTCATATAACATTGCAAGGTCTGTATACAAGTATCCCGGATAACCTCTTCTGCCTGGAACCTCTTTTCTTGCAGCCGAAACTTCACGTAGAGCCTCACAATAATTTGTTATGTCTGTCATAATAACAAGCACATGCATACCTTTTTCATATGCTAAGTATTCAGCGGTTGTTAGTGCCATTCTAGGGGTAGCTATTCTCTCTACAGCAGGGTCATTTGCTAAGTTCATAAACAAAACTGTTCTATCAATAGCTCCTGTTTTAGTAAAATCATCTACGAAGAACTGAGCTTCTTCAAAGGTAATACCTATTGCAGCAAAAACAACAGCAAATTTTGAATCTGAGCTTAGAACTCTTGATTGCCTTGCAATTTGAGCTGCTAGTTCAGCATGTGGAAGTCCTGATCCTGAGAATACTGGAAGTTTTTGACCTCTAACTAGGGTGTTAAGTCCATCTATTGCTGAAATCCCCGTCTGAATAAACTCAGATGGATAGTTTCTAGCAACAGGATTTATTGGTTCACCACTAATATCCATTCTTTTTTCAGGTATAATTTTAGGTCCACCATCTTTTGGTCTGCCTAGCCCATCAAATACTCTTCCTAACATATCTTCAGAAACTCCTAATTCAAGAGGTCTTCCTAGAAATGTAGCTTTGCTACCTTTTAAGTTTATACCAGCGGATCCTTCGAAGAGCTGAACCATTGCTTTATCTTCACTAATTTCTAAAACTCTTCCTCTTCTTTTCTCTCCAGTTTGAAGTTCAATCTCTACCAGTTCATCGTAAGTTACATCTTTTACCTTTTCAACAACCATCAATGGTCCTACTACTTCTGATACCGTCCTGTACTCTTTAAACATCAACTACACCTCCCTCTACAATTAATCTTTGGATTTCTTTATTCAATTCTTCTTCAATTTCATCAATTGTGTCTATTTTACTCTCATCTATATATTTTGACCTTGCTATCTTATCTCTTAAAGGAAGGTCTAATATTCTCTCTAGATAAACACCGTTATTTAATGCATTAACTCCTAACTTATAGAAATTAAGAACTAATTTCAGCATTTTATATTGCTTACTTAAAGAAGCATAAGTATCTACTTCGTGGAAGGCATTTTGCTGAAGGTAATCTTCTCTAATAGACTTTGCAGCCTCAAGTTTCAATCTATCTCCCTCTGAAAGAGCATCAATACCAACTAGACGAACTATTTCTTCAAGATTCGCTTCTTCTTGTAACAATGCCATAGCTTCAATTCTCAAATCAGTCCAGTCCTTAGCTACATTTTCATTCATCCATGTACCTATTTTTTCTAAATAAAGAGAATAAGAATTAAGCCAGTTTATTGCTGGGAAGTGTCTTCTATAAGCTAAATTTGCATCTAGCCCCCAGAATACCTTAACAATTCTAAGGGTTGCTTGAGTAACCGGTTCCGAAAGGTCTCCTCCTGGTGGGGAAACTGCACCAATAACAGTCAGTGCTCCTTCTCTTTCATCTTCTCCTAAGCACACCACTTTTCCAGCTCTTTCATAAAAGTCAGCTGCTCTTGACCCCAGATAAGCAGGATATCCCTCATCACCAGGCATTTCTTCAAGTCTCCCTGACATTTCTCTCAATGCTTCAGCCCATCTTGAAGTAGAGTCTGCCATTATGGCTACAGAGTATCCCATATCTCTAAAATATTCAGCAATAGTTATTCCTGTATAAATAGATGCTTCCCTTGCTGCCACGGGCATGTTAGAGGTATTAGCAATAAGTACTGTTCTCTTCATTAAAGACTCTCCAGTTTTAGGATCTTTTAATTCTGGAAACTCATTAAGTACGTCTGTCATTTCATTACCACGTTCTCCACAACCAACGTATACCACTATTTCTGCATCTCCCCATTTAGCTAATTGATGCTGAACTACAGTTTTCCCACTTCCGAAAGGCCCAGGAACACAAGCTGTTCCGCCCTTTGTTACTGGAAAAAAGGTATCTATTACTCTTTGTCCTGTAGTAAGAGGTTCTGCCGGGTTTAACTTTTGCTTATAAGGTCTTCCTTTTCTAACAGGCCATTTTTGCATTAAAGTCAATTCTTTAATTCCACTTGCAGTTTCAATTTCACATACTACAGTATCAACAGTAAAATCTCCAGATTTTATAGACTTTACTTTTCCCTCAACACCATAAGGAACCATTATTTTTTGAGTAATAATTGAAGTTTCTTTTACTGTTCCTATAGTGTGACCACTGTATACCAATTGACCCTCAGTTACTGAAGGCACAAAACTCCATATTCTTTCTCTATCTAATGGAAATACGCTCACTCCTTTTGTTAGGAAGTTTCCAGCTTTAGCTCTTATTGCATCTAGTGGTCTTTGTATTCCATCAAACATAGCTTCCATTAATCCAGGTCCAAGCTCTACACTTAAAGGTTCTCCGGTTGTTATTACTGGTGCTCCCGGTCCTAATCCAGTAGTTTCTTCATAAACTTGAATAGAAGCCCTATCTCCCCTCATTTCAATTATTTCACCAATAAGACCTTTATCTCCAACTTTAACAACGTCATATATATTAGCTTCATCCATGTCTTTAGCTACAACTAAAGGACCTGAAACTTTTACTATTTTACCAATCTTCAAGTTTCTTACCTGCCTTTCTATAAGATATTCACACCTACAGCTTTCTCAACATTATCACTAATTCGTTTCTTTCCAATATTTAAAGTTCCTTGATTACTCGGTATTAAAATAATTGCAGGAATCATCTTATTGTTATATCTTTGAATTGTTTCTTCTAAATGCTGAGCTAGTTGTTCAGTGACAAAAATTACTGCATAATTTTCGAAGGCCATTCTATCTATTCTTTTTCTTGCTTCTTCAACATCAATCACAGGATAAACATCTATACCAATTGCTTTAAAGGCCAAAATAGAGTCCTTGTCACCAACTACACCTATTTTATGCATATATGTCACGCAACCTTTCTCTAATTATTTCAGTTGGCACTTTATTTATTTTTCCAACCATAATAATTCTTACTATTTTAATTTCATTTTCCTTTGCTAAGATAAATGAAATTAATGGTTCAGGTCCAAAGTTAACTCTCTTTGCATATTTAGCTCTATCAATAATGTTATTATCGAAAAGAACCTCTATAGAGGAAAAGTTTCCTGTGTTATTGTACTCTTCTAAAATTGATGTCAATATCTTTGCATAAGAAGATTTCGAAATATTATTAATAAAGTTTTCTAAAGTATCATTAAGACCATAAATAAATATATTTTTTTCTATTTCCCCACCAGGTATTAATATACTCTCAAGGAATTTACCATCTTTATTTTGTTTTTTAACTCTTAACATGGCTTTAATATTTGCAATATCAATAGTTGCTTTAACAAACTCTATAATAAACTCTATTTCTGTAGCTAAAGCTCTTTGAAGAATATCACTATACATAAACTTATCTAGTATTATATCTATATTCTGAGGATCTTTGCTTTTGGAAAAGTCTTCTTCAACCTTATTAATCCCCTCCCTCATCAGGGGACTCAAATCTTTAATTTCACCTGAAAAAATCATATTTTTTAATGTATCAATTGGAATTGTACCAATTGGAATTAAAAGATTGGTGAAATCTTTATCACCTAACTTGCTTTTCTCTAGAACCTTTATATTATGATAATCATACTTTATACTCATGATATCTACTATTGATTTGTCAGGAGTTAATTTATACATATTCAGGTATAAATCCTTTAACTCCTGTCTTAACATATCTTCGTAGTTATGAACATCATTAATATCAGCAATGCTTTCCCCATACTGTGTTTCTTGAAGGATTTTAAGAACATCTTCTGGGGTTTCAGCCTCTAGCAATCTTTCAACTTTTACTTTATCAAGGAGTCTCTTTTCAATAACTCTTAAGCGAGCTACAGCATGGGTAAAATCCATTCTGTCCATTTTACGTAACCTCCTTAGTTTTCATCAAATAATATTTTATTAACCCCATATTCAAGTTCATCTCGTAAGGAGGAAATCATCGATTTAAAAGAGTTGTTTATTTCAATTCCACCTTTAGCTAAAATGTATCCACCATTTAAATTTCTTGTTTCATCGCTAAACTCCATATTTCCTTTTTTGCCAGCACTAACAAGTGCTTTATTTAGCTTTTCTAAAAAATCCTGTGGTAGCTTTGCTTTGTCATCAAGAGACATTATTATTTTTTCATCTCCATCAATATCTAAAGCTAAAATTGAGGTTTTTACAAATTCTTGAAATGTTTCCAAATTAACTTTACTAAGTCTCTTTTCAGCTTCCTCAAAAACTTTATCCATAACTTGTTGCTTAGCAAATAGCTTTCTATTTCTAACTTCAAGCTCAGCTTTTGATAACGCTCTATCTATCATAGACTTAGCTTCCATATTAGCATTTTCAGTCATTGTAGCTGCCGCTTTTTTTGCAGCTTCAACCCTTTTACTTATTATTTCTACTTCTTTACTTTTAGCTTCTTTAATTATATTTTCTGCTTTTAATTCCGCATCCTCTATTATTTTAGAAGTTAAGTTCTCTAAATTAGACATGTACTTCACACCCTTAATTAAAAGTTAGCACTAGTTACTAGTAGTAATGACATAACGAAACCTAATAAAGCATATGTCTCAACCATTACTGTTAATATAATACCCTTAGTATTGTGTTCTGGTCTCTTTGCAAGAATTTGCACCGCTGAAGCTGCTGTTCTTGCCTGTGCAATAGCTGATTTCCAACCTGCGAAAGCTATAGGTAAACAAGCTATCATTAAATAAGCACCATTTGCAAGGCTCATATCTGGTGATAATTGAAGTGATACTAACAAGGCAATAACGAACCCATATAGACCTTGTGTACCTGGCAATAATTGAAGAATTAGAGCTTTACCAAACTTTTCTGGCTCTTCTGTTAATAACCCTGAGGCAGCTTCACCCACCATACCAACACCTCTTGCCGAACCAATCCCTGGCATTGCAGCTGCTAATGCAACTCCCACAGCTCCAAAGAAAATACCTCCAAGACCATTAAATAATTCCATCATAATTTTATTCCTCCTCATTTCCTGTTTTTAATATATTATAGTATTGTGAAGTAAACTTAAGTGGGTTAAAGGCTTTGCCTCCGCCCTCATAGAATTTACCAAAGAATTCAAGATACTGTAATCTACTTGTATGAACATATGACCCTAGGGCATTTATTAGTAAATTAAATATATGTCCAAAGGTAAAGATTATGGTTGCAAATATAATAGCGAAAAATGATTTTCCTAGCATATCAACCATAATATTAAATGCTGAACCTATAAAGCCAGTAGCTAGTCCAAGGGCAGCAAGTCTTGTATAAGATACTAAATCTCCTACATATCCTGTGATTCCATATAATGAGTAGAAGCCGGTTCCAAGTTTTCCTCCAATAGATTTTTCCCCTCTTCCGTGAGTAAGTACTATTAAAATCATAGAAATTACAGTAATTATTCCTGCAACTTTTACAACTTGAGGACTGAGACCAAGAGTTTCTCCTGCACCTAATGCATTTACTGCCCAAATAATTGCTCCTGTTAGAGTAAAATACCATAATCCTGCATCAAAGAATGCTGCTAGGGGGTTTCCGTCTCTAATAAGTATATAAGCTTTAATTCCTAATCCAACAAATATTTGAATTAGTCCCATAGCTATAGAGACAATCATTAATAACCCTACATCACTATCAGGAGTCATCCATACCGGAGGTATTTTAATTGCACCTCCAAAATAACTTCCATAGAGAACTCCCCATACAATTGTTGATATACTTAAATAAAAGAACATTCTAACAGTCTTTCTCATATCACTATCTAAATTGAACCTTGCTAGGGCAATACCAGTTGCTAATAGCATTAGGACTCCATATCCAGCATCAGATAGCATCATTCCAAAAAACAGTATATAAAAGGGTGCGAACAAGGGTGTAGGATCTATTTCCTTGTATCTTGGCATACTATACATTGCTGTAATAGGCTCGAAAGCTGAAAACACACTATTATTCTTTAACAGTATTGGTACATCTTCCCCCTGGGCCTCTGAGAATTCAATGTAATATTCCTCACCTAAAGCACTATTTAAAACCTTTAAAAACCTATCATGGTTCTCCGTTGGGTAATGACCTTCTACGGCAATAATATTTTCGCTCTTTAAAAACAAACCCGCAGACTTAAGTCTTATTGCTTTATTTTCATAGTACTCATATACCATTTTGAATTCCTCTAGGTGTATTACATAGTTTTTAATTTCTTCAATAATATTGTTAATAGAGTGATTTAATTCAGCTATCTTTCGTCTGTAATCTTCTATAATCTTTTTAGGAATTCCATCATAATTTAAAATTATTTTGCTAAAGGAATATTTTTTTAGTAGCCCGCTAGCTAACTCTTCTTCATCCTTATGGAAAATCATAAGAACATTAGCTTCACGTGTATCTTCACCAATAACCTCTAAGTAGTGTCCAGCAAATCCATCTTGTAAATCTTTTCTAAGAGTTTCCATGAAAACTTGTGGAATAACTCCTAAAAAGCTGACTGTAGATTTACTACTAAGTTGTGAAAAAGATGCATCTAAGTTCTCCCAAGCTCTAAGTTCTTCAATACTATTTGAAAGCTTAGATATCTCACTTTTACTTTTATTAATTAGATTTTCTTTTTCTTTTAACTCATTATAAATGATGCTCCAATTAGATTTAGATGCCATTTCTGATAAACTATTATAGCCTATCTCTTTTTTACCTTCTTTTAAACCCTTTAACATACCTATCTTTTTACTATGACTACTTAAAAGCTCAATTACAAAATTAATTTTTGATAATTCACCTTCGATTTCAGATATTTCAATGCTCTCATTATCTCTTTTAAGTTCACTAAACCCACTTTCTTCTAGGTCTTCAAGATATGCAAACTCAACATTTTCAAATGTTTGTAGTTTTTCAAGCAAAGAATATTTTTGTGATTCAAAGGCTAAGAGTGTAAATTTATTCATCTTAACTATTGCCATTGAAATTCACTATCCTCTCAATTACTAAATTTACAGCTAAATTGAATTTGTCTTCTTGAATATTAATTATTTTGTTAATTTGTTCTTCTCCTATTTTTAAGATAGGTTCTGCTTTAATATTACCTTCTAATAAAGCTCTTTCCTTTATAAGTTTTGTGTCTTCCTCCGCCTTGCTGATAAGTGTACCGTATTGATTTTCCCCTTTAAGCTCAGCGTTCTTAATAATGTTCTTACTATCTTCTATTGCCTTTTCCAAAATAGCTGAAGCATTACATTCTGCCTCTTTAATTTTATTAATTGCATCCATTGCCAAAATATCACCACCTTCGACATAACTTTGTGTTATTAATAAAATATAGTATATGATACTATATTACATCAAATTGCCAACTTTTAAAAGTGTTAATTGGTATTTTTTCATTAAAATTTATTTTCTAATCCAAATATTTCAAGTATTCTGAAATATATATTTAATATTTAGTACATATTTTGTTAATAATATATTAATGTTATATTAATATTTATATTATTTATTAATAGTTTATTATTTATTTATCTATGATAATTCATTATGCTATTAACATATAGTTTTTTATTTCAAAATATCATAAACGCATTTATTAAATGTATATGTTAATAATATCGATAATAATTCTTAATACTTTAACGCTTTTCCAATTATAATTGATATTTTTTCCTTAAATAGGGAACCAATTAGATATTCTCTAACTTTGGCTCCCTAACATTTTTGATTTATATTTAATTAAATTTAATCTAATAGCTATTTTTTCTTATTTTTACTAGTGAAAATATAATCATCATCAGTGTTTGAAAAGGCAATATAGGTTTCTTCGAAAATCTCTAATTTTTCAACTATAAAAGTTTCTATATTAAAGTTAAATTTATGTATTGTAACATCATTAGGGTTATCTATTTTCCTCTCCCCAATTAACTCATCTTTAATAGCTCTTTCCACAGTTTTATCTATCTTATTTTCCAAGAAAGTAGGAAGTCCTTTCTTCTTATTAAATCTTAAATAATCAAATTTAACTATATCCTTAACTAGTTCAGTATTTTTTATACTCATGTTTTCATTGAATTCAATGAAAACCTTATAGTAATCTGATGAAGAAATGTTTCTTTTGAAATACCCCATATTCTCAAAAAATTGAGCAAGTTCATAATAGAAATCAAAAGGTGTTCCAAAACAAGTACTATTAATAAAGCACTTTAGAATATTATTAAATTTACCACTATTTAAATATTTATCTACTACATGCTCTATTTTCTTTAAAACAATTAGTTCTTCGTAAGATATATCCTTTGTCTTTAAAATTTCATAAGGTGGATAAGGCGAATAAACCATTCCCCACTTTTCAGCTTCTTCTCGCATAGAGGATCCTTTTAAAAGTTTTAAAAAACCCAGTTGGAGTTCGTCAGGCTCTATTTCATACACTTCATTAAAAGAGTTTCTGAAAGACTTATAATCTTCTCCTGGAAGCCCTGCGATTAAATCTAAATGCTGCTTAACATTTTTTATTTTCTTTAATTCTTCTACTTCCTCTTTAATGTTTGAAAAGTCAATTTCCCTATTTATATTCTTTAATACCTGCTTATTTGTGCTTTGAACTCCTATTTCAAATTGGATAGTATTTGGTTTTGCACAGGATAAAATTATTAAGGACTCCTTACTTAATAAATCAGCAGAAATCTCAAAATGAAAACTGCAATCTCTACCTTCTTTCACCAAGAACTCCCATATTTCATTAGCAAATTTTTTATTACAGTTAAAGGTTCTATCTACAAATTTAACTAACCTTACCCCTTTTTCAATAAAAAACTTTAAATCTCTTTTTACCCTCTCGATATCTAAAAATCTAACTCCATGAGTAGTGGATGATAAACAATACTTACAGTTAAAGGGACAGCCTCTTGAACCTTCATAATATACAATCTTATTATTTAAGTCTTCATGTTCTGTATATGGAAAAACTATTTTATTCATATCCATTAGTTGTCTTTTTCCACCGTAAGTTATCTTATTATCTTTTCTTATATATAGTCCCTTTACTTGCTGAAAGTTAATCGACTCTTTGTGTTCATATTCATATATTTTTCCCTGAATAAATTCTCTAAAAGTTTCTTCACCTTCTCCTTCAATAACGTACTCCCCCACATTTCTGCTTAAAAAGTCCTCAGCATCAAAACTTGATTCAGGTCCTCCATAAAATATTTCTATCTCTGGTTTAATTAATCGAATTAAAGTGGTTAATCTATTAATAAATTCAACATTCCATATATAACAGGAAAAACCTAGTATGCTAGGTTTTTCAGCTAAAATATCCTCTACAACTCTTTCGGGCCTATCATTAATGGAAAACTCCATTAGTTCACAGCTATATCTTAAGTCTCTAGTGTATGCCTCTAAATACCTAATTGCTAAGTTACTGTGAACAAACTTGGAATTAACACCAACTAAAACTACTTTCATACTCTTCAAATTCCTCTCTTTTTGCAAACAATACTAAATATATTATCAGAGTGCTTTATATCTAACACTTCAAAAAACTCCTTTAATACATTTATTATCTTTTCTTTTGAATTATTTGTAAATGGGTTATAACAATTTATTTTGAAATCTTTTAAGGATTTATCAGGCAAAGAAACCTTAATATTTCCCTTAAACAGTTTTAATGGCCTTTTGTCTACATCCCAAATATAAACATATCCATTACTCTTTAGAGAACCATTTATACTTTCAAATAACCTTTTCTTTTCTTTACTATTGACTATATTGTGCAAAGAAAAAAATAATATGCAAGAATCATAATAATTATTCTTCAGAGTTTCATTACTTTGTTGTCCTTCTAAATAATCTACATCTAAATCCTCATCATAGTATTTATAAACATTATAAATGACTCCACTATTATCTAATCCAACATCTAAAATGTTACCTCTAAATATTTCCTTTTCTAAGCTTATAAAAATATTATTCATAATTTCACCTCTTTGGAATATTTTACCATATATTTCTCCAAAGAGGTGAAAATTCCTTCTTAGCTATATAAATTTTTAAAATTATCATAGAATATCAATAGGAATCCAGCAGTGGTTTGATTTGCTCTTAATAAAACTTTTTCAGCAATCTTACTAAATCTTTCATCCTTATTTCTTAAATTTTGAAATCTTTTCTCTACAGCAACAGCATACTTAGTGTTTTCCATTATAAATTCTTCATGGCTTTTGAATCTCAAAACTCCATGCCTTATGTGATGCTTATACCCATTTGCTACTTCACTTATCACATAGGTTTCAAACCCCTTGTGATTTCTTAACTTTCTCTTGGCATGGGCAGGTACCGTGGAATCTTGAATTAAATGACATGCTGCCCCCAGAAAAAACATAGATTTTTCATACTCCTTATTTTTGGCATAACATATTGCTGTATTGTAATACCTAGTACACTCTGTAGATGCATTAGAAAAACCATAAAGACCATTTCCTTCTTCATGATGATAAAAGTGATTAGTACTTTTAAAATCTGAATCTGCCCAAACCACCCCTTTATTTAATGACTCCTCATACTTCTTAAAAAAACTGTATTCTTTATCATAACCTTCACTTTTTAGCATGTCTAAAGCTTCTAAATTAATGAATTTATGAACTACACAATCTGTCCTTTTCACTTTTTTCTTTATGGGATTAACCATATAAAGAAATACTTTCATTGTATTACTGTAAGTGCTTTCTATTCGTTTTTTCATGATTTCACCTTCAGTTTATAATATTTTACAAATATGATAAGAAATTTATTTTTTGAAGACGCCTAATACATTTTATTAGAAATACTTCTAAATATCTAGTACTTTAGTTATTTTATAAAACTTATTTACTATGTTAGTATATAAATTTTATATTAATATTATTTATGTTTTACTCTTAATAGCAATAAAATAATAGATACAATGGAAGTTAAAGTTATAACTAATAAACTTAGATACATATTATTGTTAAAATAAGTTGAATCACTGTCTATTTTAGAACTAACACTATATAGTATACCCTCACTATTTTCTAATAATAATAACTGATCCTCTATAATTTTCATACTTGTTATATTGCTTTTATCTCCTAAACTTATGAAGGTCACTGGTCTTTCTTTTGTATTGTATGATAAAATTTCATTATTTTTTTTATCATAAAAAATCATGTTATCCTTACCTGTCAATATTCCCTTAGTATCTATACAAAGGCTACCAAGAGTTTTCACATCATTATGTTGGTAAACAGGTGCGGGTGGATTATTGCTAGGATGCTTTTCTAATAAAAAAGAATTAGTTACATTATCTTTATTAGAAAATCTTGGTGAGGTAACTGGGTCTCCACCAGAAAAGTCTGGAAAGCCATGCCAAACCCCTTTTTTAATTTCATAAATATAGTCAGAATCATTTACAATAGGTCTTAACCCTCTATCTTCCATTCCACCTATAGTTCCATAGATTTTTCCTTCACTTGAAAAATCTAAGCCAGAAATGTTCCTAACTCCCCATGCAAAGGTTTCGTAGGCCTTCGTGTTAAGATTATATATTAGAACTGTTGATGTTCCAATTTTACTGCCTTCTATAATTTGACCTTTTATATTTTCCGTATTATTTGGGACAAAGGCCCCATTGTTATTTTCACCAAACTTAGTTCCCTTTAGAGTTATTTTTTTAGGAGTATAATCATGATGACTAGGATAACTAGATATCCAATTATTATCAGGTCCAACCACACCAGCATTGGTAGCTGCACCTACTGTTATAAATAGATAATCACCCTTCACTTTCATTAAAATTCTAGGAAAGTCTCCATAGTTTGGGATATTTTCTATGCAGTTTTCCATTTGCCTACTTTCAATGTCATATAACACTAGCTTATCCTTAGTTGCAATATATAACTTATTGTTATAGTATTCCATGCTCCAAATATTAAAATCATTATCTTCCATTAGAACATAACTTTTTCCATTCTTCTCTATAGCTACAACCTTATTTGTGAAAGCTATGAAATAAGTTCCCTTATTATCCTTAGTAAAATCTACTGAGTTTTCTAACCCCTTGTACTTTAATTGTACTTCTATCTTTTTATCGTTGCAACTAATACTATATTGATTGTTATTTTTGCTTACTAAAAACAATATAGATATTGAAAATATAATTATTATTATCCAACCAACTAATTTCTTCATAAAATCCCCCACTATATATTTCTTAGTTTATATATATTTGAAAGAAAGAAAATATAGAATTATTAGTTTAATTAAAATCCACTGAAAAGTTTTACTAATAATATTTACCAATTGAATATAAACTGTTATTATATTTTTTAGGATACATATAATATGTATTGCAACTTAAAACGAAGGAGGAATTATTTTGAAGGATCCTAGAATTGAAACTTTGGCGAAAAACTTAATTAATTACTCATGCAAATTAAAAGCAGGAGAAAAGGTGCTTATTGAGGCTGTAGGTCTTGAAACACCACTAGTAACAGAATTAGTTAAACAAACTTACGCTGTAGGTGCTCTACCTTTTGTTACTATTAAAGATAAAGAGGTAGACAGAGCTTTACTTATGGGTTGCTCTCAAGAGCAAATGGAAATGATGGCAAAGTATGAGGCTGAAAGAATGTCTGATATGGATGCATACATAGGTATAAGAGCTGGCAACAACATTACTGAACAATCTGATGTACCTTCTGAAAAGATGTCCATATACTCTAAGTATTTATGGGCTCCAGTTCATGGTGGAATAAGAGTTCCAAAAACTAGATGGGTTGTTTTAAGATATCCAAACTACTCTATGGCTCAATCAGCTAATATGAGTACTGAAGGATTTGAGGACTTCTATTTTAATGTATGTAATTTAGATTATAGCAAGATGTCAGAAGCTATGGATAACTTAGTCAACCTAATGGAAAGAACTGATAAAGTTCATATTAAGGGTGAAGGTACTGACTTATCTTTCTCTATTAAGGGAATGAATGCTATTAAATGTGCTGGAGAGCTTAATATACCTGATGGAGAAGTTTATACAGCTCCAATTAAAGATTCTGTAAATGGATGTTTAAGCTACAATGCACCAGCTGTTTACCAAGGATATACTTACGAAAACATAAAGTTAGAATTTAAAGATGGTAAAATAGTTAATGCCACTGCTAATAACACTGAAAAAATTAATAACATCTTTGATACAGATGAAGGTGCAAGATATGTTGGTGAATTTGCAATAGGCGTAAATCCTTATATCTTAACACCTATGAAAGACACATTATTCGATGAGAAAATAGCAGGTTCAATCCACTTTACTCCTGGAAGTTCTTATGATGATGCATTTAATGGTAACAAATCTGCAATACACTGGGATCTTGTTTATATTCAAAGACCAGAATATGGTGGCGGAGAAATCTATTTTGATGATGTACTAATAAGAAAAGATGGATTATTTGTTATAGACGAGCTAAAATGCTTAAACCCTGAAAACTTAAAATAATAGAATAATAACCAGAACCCCTACATAAGTATTAATATATTATTTATGTGGGGGTTTTTATGGGAAAAGATACTTTTTATAGAGATACATTTGTATTAACTATATCTAATTTAGCCATGGGTATTTTAAGATTCATGTTTTCAATTATTTTATCTAGACAGCTTGGTCCAGAAGGAGTAGGCCTATATGGCTTAATAATGCCTATATATGATTTATTCACTTGCCTTGTTTGTGGTGGTTTAGTTGCTGCTTTATCGAAGGAAGCCTCAGCTTATTATGGGACAAACCACTACGGCAACTTAAATAAAAGTGTTAGTATTACCTTTGCTTTTACTTTGCTTTGGTCTATCACCATAACACTTATTATTTTTTTAATCTCACCTTTACTAAGCACTTATATAATTAGAGATAGTCGTTCACTTTATTCACTTTGGATCATTTGCCCAGCGTTAATCTTTATTGCTCTCTCCTCTGTATATAAAGGGTATTTTTATGGTGTTTCAGAGGTGATTACTCCATCAGTAATTGACATTGTAGAAAAAGCAGTGAGGATGTTTTTAATGGTAGGAGTAATTAATTATTTTGCCCTAAAAGATATTAAATCTACCGTGGCAGCTACTTATTTTTCTTTTACCGTAGGGGAAATAATTAGTTTTGTTTTTCTTTATATGTTTTTTAAAAGAAGCAAACGTAAATTTATTTCTAGTGGTGAAAAAGGTGAGAACCGTGCTCAGTTATTATTTAATGTATTAGTGATGGCATTACCCTTAGCTATCAATGGATTTCTTTCAACAGCCATTCACAGTGTATCTACATTGTTAGTTCCTTTAAGATTAATGGTTGCAGGTTTTGATCATGTAACAGCTTTAGAGCTTATTGGTAAATTTAATGGTATGGCTCTAGCAATAGTGTTCTTCCCTATAGTTATCGTAGCTTCAATGTCTACAGTATTAATTCCAGATATTTCAAGAAGTATAACCCAAAAGGATTATAGTAACTTAGAAGCTAGAGTTAGTGAAGTAATTAAAATGTGCTTTTTGCTAGGAGTTTCAACTCTTTTAATTTGTTATCTCATTCCTGATTCCTTAGGTAAATTATTTTTTAATCGAACTGATTTAGGGTCTTTTATTAAAATTGCTGCAATATGCGCACCTTTTCTTTATGCTTCTGCTTGCTCCTACGGAATTCTCAATGGACTTGGAAAACAAAAGGTTATTCTCATAAACTCTATAATCACATCCCTAATTCAGTTAGTTTTAATATTTATATTAATTGGAATTCCTTCAATTAATATTATGGGATATGGGATTTCCATGGCGGCCTCAGCCCTTATTGGCCTTCTAATGAATTTATATGAAATCTCAAAAGTAGTCACATTAAGATTTTCCTTAGGAGAATTTCTCATAATGAGTCTTCTTACAGTATTGGTAATTATGTTAATATTGATTTTAAACTCTACAATTCCAGATAACATTTTTCTAATAAAGAACATTATTATAATTTTCACCGGTTTTTCATTATTTTTAGTTTCAACATTTTTAGTGAGAAAATCCTCTTAAAAGAAAAAAATAAAATGACTTTAATTAATTAAAAGTCATTTTATTTTTTAATTATATAATTTTATTCTATTTTATTTTATTCAAAAGCTTAGTTGGTATAAATCTTACTATTTTTCTCGGCAAAGAGTCTAAATCTTTTCTTCTTACTCCTCCAATACTAAATAGTACAACAATATAAACAAGCACTGCTATAATTATAGCTATCATTGTACAAAGAGCATTTAAAATGTATCCCGATAGAAATATAGAAAACACTATATTTACCACCTTATAAGCCAATACAGTTGCAATCCACATAGCTAAACTTGCAAATATAGGTTTAATACTAGGCTGAATTAATTTTATTCTTATCTTTAACGAGTTGTTTATTAATCTCTGGCTAAGTGTAACCATAATTAAAAAGCCCACACCATTTCCTATCACTGCTCCTAAAATGTTTATTGAGGGAATAGCAACAAAAATATAGTTTGCAACTATTTTCCCTAAAAGTCCCATTAAGGAGTACACTGTTACCATTTTTACTTTTCCCAAACCTTGTAAAATGGAGGTTTGTACTAGTGATATTCCTGTTAGAATTATAACTAATGGCCCATAAGTAAATAAAGGCGCTGCTTGGATATCATAACCAATAAGTGTTAGAATCTGAGTGCTAAGTGCTGCAAGTCCAAAAGCGCAAGGCGCAGCAATGATATAGGTAACTCTATAAGTGGAACTCACACTAGATTTTAGAGCCTTCTTATCTTTAATAGCATTATGCCTTGATATTATTGTTAATATGGATATTGATAAAGAACCAATAATGGCCATAGGAACTGACACTAAGGTATTATATTGGCTAAGTACTCCCCATAACTCCTCAACAATGTTACTACCAAAACCTGCGATTAACAATCTAGACTTAACTATCTTTAAGTCTACAATCATACCTGAATTCTGAAGAGCTACACCAATTGTTATAGGTACTGCATATGCCAATACTCTTTTTATTATCTCTTCATTTGAAAGCCTTTTAACCTCTGGATTATTTCCCCCCTTAGGGATATTAAATCTCTTGCTTTTATTGTAAGCATAAATTAAATATAGTGCAGCTCCAAGAGCACCTAAGGTAGTACCAACAGTTCCTCCTGCTGCTCCATAACTATCCCCAAAGGATATGAGAATATAAGCAAACAACAAACTAAATACTATGTTAAATATTTGTTCTACCACTTGCGATATTGCCGTGGGAGTCATATTACTTTTCCCTTGAAAATATCCCTTATAAGAGCATAAAATTGCAGTAATAAAGATAGTTGGACATAGTGCTTGAATTGCAAGAGTAGACTCTGAGCTTTCTAAGCTCCTAGATAAAGGTCCTGCAAAAATAAACATAAGTAGGGATATAGTTAATCCGAATCCTACTAACAAAGACCTGGCAATCTTAAAAGTCTTTAAGGCATCCTTATAATTACCTAATGCATCTAACTCAGCTACCATTTTAGATATTGCTACTGGAATTCCTGCATTAGCAAGAACATAGATAAAGGAAAATATAGAATAAGCTGAGTAATATACACCTAATCCTTGTTTTCCTAAAATTCCTCTTAACACTGGTACGTATAAAAGAGATAATACTTTTACAAGCAGCATAGAAGCTGTAAGCACAGCAAAGCCTTTTGCTGCTGATTGCTGTGTTAACTTTGAACCTTCTTCCATACAAAACCTCCACTAAAATTTAAAAACATCATTCTTAATCTTTTTTAATACTGGTGGTAGTGATTCAGCTATAGTTTTATTTTCCATGTAAGCTAACTCTTGTGGAGTATCCTTAAATAATACCTTAAATGCATATAGGTATTGATAATCTAACCCATACCTGTTTACAAAGAAGTTATTGACCTTTTTATCTCCATACTTTGGATCTCCGATTATTGGATTTCCCAGATGTTTTAAATGTGCTCTTAATTGATGGCTTCTGCCAGTTATAAGATCGATTTCAATTAATGAAAAAGTTCCGCAGCTTTGAATATTTGTTACTTCCATAGCTATTTTTTTAGAATCCTTAACTTCATTATCATATATTTTAGATACGTTATTTTCCTCATTTTTCAATATATATGCTTCGTAAATTCCATCTTTTATACGATCTTTTACTAGAGCCATATAATGTTTCTTTATTTTTCTTTCTCTAATCATTTCATTTAAAAGCTTTAAAGAAGAAAAATTTTTCCCAAAAATAACTATTCCAGATGTATTTCTGTCTAGTCGATTACAGGGAGCTGGTGTAAAAGTTATTTCTTTTTCAGGTTCATAGTCACCTTTGTCATAAAGATAAGATAGCACATAATCAGTAAGCGTAGCCTCTCCATTTTTTTTATCACTATGTACTAAAACACCTGGCCATTTCTCAACCATTAATATATTTTCATCTTCATAGGTAATTTTAAGTTTGTTTTCAATTCTTTCAAAATGCTTCTTTTCACTATTACTTTGTATTTCTCTTATTTCCAAAACATCCCCTTCTACTAGAGAATATTTTTCTTTAATTTTCTTTCCATTTACTTTAACATCACCTTTTCTAAAGGCTCTATAAATAGCACTTAATGGTACATCCTTTAATAATTTCCTTACAAATTTATCGCTTCTTTGACCTGCTTCATTTATTCCTATATCTATTTTCATTTCTTCCTCCAAATTACTAAATGTTGCTTTAGTTATTATTTAAAAACTCAAAAGCTGCAGCACAATGTAATGCTACACCAATTGGAATACACTCTTCGTCAATATCAAACAAACTACTGTGTGCAGGATATATAATTCCTTTTTCCTTATTTCCACATCCCAACCAGTAAAACATAGCTGGTCTTTCAAGAGAAAAATATGCAAAGCTTTCAACTCCCATAGTTGGCTCTTTTACTATGTTTACATTTTTATCACTTAAAACATCAGTAGTTACCCTTTGAAAAAATTTATACATTTCATTATTATTATAAAGACAAGGATAACTTTCCTGAATTTCTATTTCACAGGTTCCTCGAAAAGCCTTAACTACTGATTCAACTATTTCTTTCAACCTTGATTTAAAATATTCCCTATCTTCTAGTTTCATAGTTCTAATAATTCCGCTAATGGTTACCTCTTCTGGTATTATATTTTGAGCAGTGCCTCCATTAAATGTACCAACTGTAACCACTGCTGGTGATGTGGGGCTAACTTCTCTGCTTACTAAAGTTTGTATAGCAACTATTACATTGCTTCCTATAATTATTGGGTCTACTGCCTTATGGGGACTAGCACCATGAGCACCTTTTCCATAAATGGTTATTTTAAAAGGATTAGAAGCCGCATATACTACATCATTTTTTATACCAATGGCACCAACTGGCAACCCTTCATCCACGTGACATCCGATTATAGCATCAACATGGGGATTTTCAAGGACACCTTGTTCGATCATTAATCTAGCTCCACCAACAGTTTCTTCTGCTGGCTCAAAAAACAACTTAATATTTCCTTTAAGTTCCTTTTTCATAGCGTTCATTATTTTAGCAGTTCCAAGGAGCATGGTAGTATGGGCATCATGTCCACAAGCATGCATTTTACCCATGTCTTTGGAAGAATATGAAGCGTTCTTTTTGTCTAATAGGGGCAATGCATCCATATCTCCTCTTATAGCAATAGTTTTACCATTACCAGTTTTTCCTCCTCGTATAATAGCTTCAATTCCAGTTTCAGCAACGATTCTATATTCTATTTCTTCTCTTTCCAAAAAATCTCTAACCTTTTGTGAAGTTCTATGTAATTCAAATCCTAGCTCAGGATTTCTGTGAAAATCTCTTCTAATTTGAATTAACTCATCCTTTATTTCATTAGCTTTAACTAAAAAATCCATAGTTAATACCCCCATAAAAAAATAATAGACATCTATATGTCTATTATAGTCTTAATTTGGAATTCTTATTATTAACACTCCAAAAACATTATTTAAATTATATACCATAAATAAACATTATTCAACAATAAAGGTCACTAAAACATTGAATTAACCTAAAAGAAATTAGTTCTTCTAAGCTTATTTTGTAAATAAGCTAATAAATTGCAATATTAAAGTTTAATATTTACAGTTATAAGTCAAACATAAAATTCCATATGAATCTTTAAAATACTTATTAAAGGTATATAATATTAGTATAGAATGCAATAAAGAAACAAAATATAAAATTCTATTTTGCATTCTCTTTTGCATAAGTTGCTCCGCAAGCACTTGAAATGCAAAGCAGTATTGCAACTTATATAGAACAATATATTCTAAATGAAAGGTGGAAGATTAATGAAAAATATTACTATGTTTATAACTGACTGGTGTCCTCACTGCAAAAGAGCACTTACTTGGATAGAGGAAGTTAAAGCCGAAAATCCAAAGTATAAGGATATTAAAGTGGAAGTTATTGATGAGGAAAAACATCCTGAAGTTTCTAAAGAATATGACTACTATTATGTTCCAACCTACTATGTTGAAAAAAATAAAATCTATGAAGGCGGCACTACAAAAGATATAGTGCGTATGGCTTTTGAAGAAGCTTCAAAATAAAACTCTACCAAAAGCTGCTTTTTAGCTCTACTTAATATGTTTGGAATTTACCACCTAATAAAACCTATGCACCTCATAGGTTTTATTATTTTTAACGTTTTTCATTTATTTTTCTACATAACAAATAAATTATTGGTTACTCTAAAAACAATATGTAACTGGAGGAATCTAAATGAAATACAAAATAAAATTAATTAATTTTATGACAGTAATTTTTATAGCTACTCAAGTCATCATTGGGTTTGGACTATTTAAACAGAATGAAATGGATTATTTATATGAAATAGTTGCTATTATTGTATTATTATTATTAGGAACTTTTTTAGAAATAAAATATGATTTTTACATAAATAACTATATTAGATTAATTATTATGCTAACCTTAATTCTCCATACCTCTGTAGGAGATTACCTTAAGCTTTACACTATATCAGTTATATTTGATAAATTTCTTCATGTTTTGGGAACTTATGCTTTTACCCTTCTTATTTACTCAATTTTTGTAAAGCTTACTAAAACCAAAGGACCTCTGCGAATTTATGATTTTGTTTTTATTGTGGTTTTAGGCATGGCTTTAGGACAATGCTTTGAACTTTTAGAGTTTTCAATTGATATTTTCTTAAAACCTTCAAACCCAGCACAGGAATCCTTGATTGACACAGATATAGATTTGATTGCAAATACTGTTGGAGCTTTTCTTGCAGCCATACACTTTAAACTTAGAAAATTTAAGACATATAATTAAAAGCTACCAGTAATTTTCTCTGGTAGCCTTCAATTATATATTCCTAAGCACTAATTTTAATTGGTTCTTTATCATCTATAATGCTTTTAATCCATTTTTTAGATCGTAGCCTTGCCCACTCAAATATTACTTTTATCAATTCTTCCATACAAATTATTAAATAAACAGCTGGAAGAGATAAATTAAAGTACACTGCTCCAATAAATCCAACAGGAATAGAGAAGCACCAGATAGTACCAAGCTGAACAAGCATGGAATAAGTGGTATCTCCACCACCTCTAAATATACCTACGATCATAAGTACATTAAAAAATCTTAAAGGTGCAAAAAAAGCCATAGTTCTCAGTACAGTCACTGTTAGTTTTATTGTATCCTCACTAATCTTGAAAGCTCCAGTTACTACTGGTGCAGAAATCCATAAAGCTGCTCCAATTACTACTCCAATCATAGGAGCAAGCACACCAAGTTTTCCTGCGTAATTAATAGCAACCTCTTCTTCACCTGCTCCAATTTTATTACCTACCATTATACTTGCTGCAACAGCAAGACCTATACATAATACCATGAACATGTTATTTATCGTAGTAGCAATTTGCATACTCGCAACTTCCTTAATTCCAATTCTTGCATAGATTACTGAATAAGTAGTCATACCTAAAGCCCAAACTAATTCATTTAAAATAACTGAATAAGAGGTTTTAAAATAATTCTTAATAAATTCCAGATTAAAGTTTAAAAATTCCCTAAGTTTTCCTCTAATAACACTTTGAGGACTATATGCATAAACTAAAACTATAGCTGTTTCAACCAATCTAGCTATACTAGTAGCTAAAGCTGCTCCAGCAACTCCCATTACAGGTGCGCCAAAGTTTCCAAATATAAATATCCAATTTAAAAAAGCATTTGTTAATACTCCAATTAAACTTGCAAACATAGGTGGTTTTGCAATGCCTGTACATCTTAAAGCAGTTGAAAAACCTTGAGTTATGTTAGTAAGCATAAAGGTTATTGATATAATTCTTAAGTATTGAACTCCTAAGTCAATTATTATAACTTCATTGGTAAATACTCTCATAATAGATTGGGGTATAAATAGCGCAATTAATGTAAATATAACTGAAGCAATAGTTCCTAAAACTAAATCCAAGCCAAGTACTTTTTTAATACTGGATTTGTCTTTTCGTCCCCAATATTGAGCCATAAATATACTGGCTCCAGCATTTATCCCAGATAAGCAAAGCATGAAAATGAAAAAATACTGATTAACAAGTCCAACTGCTGCTATTTCATTTTCTCCTAATCTTCCTATCATTACATTATCCACCATGTTTAATGAGGAACTAATTAAATTTTGAAGTGTTATTGGAATAACCAATGTAAGAATAGTTGTAAAAAACTCTTTGTCTTTAAAAAGCCTTTTCATACTACCCCTCCTTTTCCTATGTTATTGTACATAAAAAAATAAAGCAAATGGGTGATAAGCCGCCCATCTGCTTTAAGTTCTATAAATCATATAAAGTTATCGATAACTTGTACTAATAAATTATAACCCAAAAAACTGTAGTAATCAAAGGTATAAACTTACAATTTAATGAATAGTTTTTTAATTTTTAAGTAGATCTTACTTACTTGAATAAATTTAAATCTTCACTTAGCTTTGATTACAACATTTGCTATTAAAGAAAGTAACCTTACTATAAAAACTTAGAAGTTAAATATATCCAATATACTTAACTAGAATCAAAATTTATATTATTCTAGAAAAAACTTATCTCCCCCAAACCTAAGTTTGAGGGAGATAAAATATTATACTAAACTCATTTTAGCCTTTGTATCATTAAATTCTTGCTTTACCTCAGAGAGAATACTAGGATTATCAATTAAATCAAAAGCAGTTCCAGCAACTATTTTAGCTGCATTTATTACTGCATCGTGTCCCCTTTGAGTTTTTCCATCATCTAAAAACTCTTGTGAGTGGGATGAAGCATTTTCATCTACGAAAGATATTCTTATACATGACCCTGGTATAATGTACATAACATTACCAAAATCTGAAGATCCAGTTTTTTCTCTTGCAGGCTTAATATTAGGTGCATTTATTAACTTTGCATTATTCATAACTACATCATTTAAGCAGTAAACTGGTACCTTACTATCCAAATCTTTCTCTCTTATAATCTCATAGGTGGTTCCAGTCATAAGTGCAGCACCCTTAACAATATCTTCAAATCGTTCTACTACTGACTTTAAATAGGAAGAATTATAAGATCTCAAGCTAAAAGAACCAGATGCTATTTTAGGTACTACATTATTTGGCCCACCTGCATCAACAACTGTATAATGCATTTTTGTATCTTCTTGAACGTGTTCTCTTAAAAATTCAACTGCTTGGAAGGTTAACAACAGGGCATCCAACGCACTTCTTCCCTGCTCTGGTTTTAAGGCTGCATGGGCACTCTTACCGTGGTAAATAACTTTAATACTGCTAGCTGCTAAGGATTTAATATCTACTTGAGTAGCGGGGCCACCATGCATCATAAGTGCCACATCTAGCTCTTTGATATAGCCCTCTTTTATCATCTTTATTTTACCGCCGCCACCTTCTTCTGCTGGTGTTCCATAAACTGTTAATTTATATGGCTTGTCCTTGTATAATTCTTTAATTGAAGTTGCAGCTCCAATAATTGCAGGACCCTGCATATGGTGTCCACATCCATGTCCCATAGGCAATGCATCATATTCACATAAAAGTCCTATATTTGGTCCACCAACTCCATTTTCAAATATAGCTTTAAATGCTGTATCTAGGCTTCCAAGCCCTAGTTCAACCGTAAAGCCCTGTTCCTTTAAGTAATCTGTAAGTAATTTACTAGCTTTATATTCTTTAAAGGCAAGTTCTGGGTTATCAAAAATATAGTCAGCCATTGCTATTAAATCACTACTTCTATCATCTATATTCTTAAATAAGCTTTCTTTCAATTTTATCTCTCCCTTACATAGGACCATATTTTATCATTTGTGCAATTACCATTAAGGTACATCCAACAGCTACCCATATAAGGAATAATTTCCCCATAAATTTCATCCATCTATCGTATGGTATATTAGCTGCACCAAGTATTCCCATAAGCGCGGAAGATGTTGGTAGCACATAGTTTCCGAAGCCATCACCAAAGTTGAATGCAAGTACTGCTGATTGTCTAGTAAGTCCAACTAAATCTGCTAATGGCACAAATAAAGGCATAACAGTGTTAGCTAGCCCACTTCCTGATGTTATAAATAAGTTCAATATTAGATTTGCTATGTACATTGCTGCTCCTTGTACATAAGCTGGTAAAAATCCTAAAACTTGAGCCATTCCATAAATGCATGTATCCATTATTTTACCTGCAGTTAGTATTCCTGAAACTGAACGAGCTAGACCTATAATCAACGCTGCTCCTATCATTTTCTTTGCACCTTCTACCATACACTTTGCAATCTTACTTGGCCCAAAACCAGCACATGCACCGGCTATTATACCCATCCAGATAAACACCGCAGCAGTTTCTTCTAAATCCCAATCAAGCTTTACTCCACCATATACAATAAGACCCAGTAAGGCAAATAGTGTAACTATTACAAGCCATTTTCTTGCATCCATTGGCTTATCAAATTCTGCAGCCTCGCTGTTATTTGATTCATTTGCTATATCTAAATCATACATATAACTGGATTCTGGATTAAGTCTAACTTTCTTTGCATACCTAATAAGGTAAATATTAGTTACTATATAAAATACGATAAAACATATGGCTCTGTATCCTATACCTGAGTAAGGTGGTAACCCTGCTATATTTTGTGCTACTATAGTAGTATTTACATTTAATGTTCCTGTTGAAAATCCTACAGCACCACCTAAAAGTATAATTCCTGCACCAACTATAGAGTCAAATCCTAAAACTTTCGCAAACATTACCATAACTGGTGCGAAGCCTATAAAAGTATTAACACCTTGAGTTGTACAAATCAAAGCAAATATTAATGTAACAATTGGAATGAATATTGTCTCTTTTGAAGATAACTTTTTTGAAACCATAGCTATAAGAGACTGTAATGCTCCACTACTTACTATTACATTAAAAGCAGCTCCTGAAAATAAAATTACAAATATAAGACTTGCTGTCTCAATATATCCGCTTATAGCATAATTACCAAGTTTAAAAATACTAACCGGCGTATTAGCTATAAATTTAAATGATTCTGCATCAATAACTTTTTTTCCAGCTGAATTTACTATTTTGTCATATTGTCCTGCTGGAACTATCCATGTGCAAATTGCTGCTACAAATACAATAAGAGCAATAATTACTAAGGAATGCGGCATTTTAAAGCTTTTTTTATTTTCTTTATGAACCTTTTTACTCATATGAAAAACTCCTTTACAAATTTATCAAATCACTTACACGGCCGTATAACTTAGTGTAATTGTAAACATTCAAAATATTTATGTAAAGGTTTTAAATATTATATTTAGTATAAGTTAAACTTATACATCCCCACTAAATATGCCCTTAATTGAATTAATAATTTTATTAAAATTCTTAATTTCCATTGAAACATTGGGGTATGCAATAACTAGTTCTGAAGTTATCTCATCCTGTATTACATTATAATATTCAACATTTTTTATGTGGGACATGTACTTTATATAGCTTACTCTATTGAATCCGATGCCAAAATTTGCTGAAACTAGTTTCATTATAGTTTCTATATTTCTAATTTCTATAATCTTTTTAGGTATTATTTCTGCTTTTTCAAATAAAATATCACTAGCTTCTCTTAAGCTTTGTCCCTTTTGAGGCAAAATAAAAGTCTCTTCCTCTAATTCTTTAAAATCAATATATTGAAAATTTCCATCCTCTAGCCACTTAGCTTTTCTTCTTAGTTTACTAGATGAGTTAACAGCTAAAAATAAATTATCGTTAAAAATATGTACATAATTTAAATCTTTTCTTCTTTTCATGCAACTATAAATAATCAAATCTAATTCGTAATTTGCAACCATAGCCTCTAATACACTAGTATTAGACTCAGTAAACACTAATTCTATTTCTGGATAGGTCTCCCTAAAATGACTTGCAATTTCAGCTACTATATATGGGGATCTTCGGAGCTGTACTCCTACTCTTAATCTTCCTGTGGCACCTCTAAAAAAATTATGTAACTCGGTATTGAACTCACGTTCTAGGAAAAGCATTTCTCTAGCCTTTGCAACATATTTTTCTCCCATATAAGTTAATGTATAAAAATTGCCCTTCCTTAAAAATAATTTAGCACCCAAAGTCTTTTCCAAATTGTTAATATATAGACTCAAGGCTGGTTGAGAAATAAATAATTTTTTTGCTGCCTTTGACATGTTACCTTCTTCAGCTAAAGTACATACATAAAGTTGTTCTTTTAAATTCATATTGACTCCTCCATATATAAGTAAAACTAATACACTGTATAATAAAAACTAATATAAACATGTTCACCTTTTATTACTAAATTCTAAGAAACCTTGGTTGTTTCTCATTCTATGGGCTATAAAATCTAAAGTTAAATATTAAAATCTTACAATATTTTCATAAACCCTACTCACTGCCCCTAATCAAAAGCAGCTCTTACTACTTCAGTTAATAAAGCTTTAAACCTTTTTAGTAAATTTCAGCTTTTAAAACTACTTACAATTTTCTATATTATATTATATCCATGTATTTTAGAATAGAGGTAAAATTTCTAAGTTCATAATTAAAAACTAAATTCCGTTGGTATGCATAAGGATTAAACCTAGAGAAAATATTTTTAAAAACGGCTTTCTAATAAAATCTATAAATAAAAACAGGTAACAGATATTACCTATGCCTTCACCATTAATCCCCTTCAAAAAAAGAAAAGAAAAGAGGCAAGATAAACTCTCCTCTTCGATTCACCTTATACTCTTTTAATTTAAATTTCGTCCCACAAGAAACGTACTCTTAAATGTTTTTAAACTTTCAGCTTATTTTGATTTTCATGATTGATATAATTGAATAATATTAAGCTTGGAATTATTTATTACTTCAATTTTAACTCAGTATAAACAGGATTATGATCTGAATTATTAAACTCTAGATTTATTCCTTTTGTATTAATTATTTCTACATTTGGTGAAATAAGAAACCCATCGATAACACTAAGAAAATTAACATCTTCTTTATAGGGTATATCAACAGTTCTATTTGATGGAACAGTTTTATCAGCAGCCCATTTATATCCCTCTAGTGTAAAATCTTCAGGAATAGTTTTTAGCCACTGAGGGTACTGCTGCTTAGTGTTAAATACTGATGGATCTGTACCTGGTATTACGTGATTCCAATCTCCTCCCACTACAACATAATTACCTTTTTTAAATTCCTTTTGCATATATTCATTTAAAAATCCAAGTTGCTGCTTTCTTATAATACCACCCTTATCATAGGCAGACAGATGTGCATTTACTAGAATAAGTTCTTTTCCTCCCTCTACTGGGATTCGATTTTCCTGAATACACCTATCTAGGTCAGCTAATTGTCTTAAAAAAGCTTCTGTTCCAGGAAGACTATATCTGGTTGAAGATTCAATATTATATTTAGACATTGTTAATAGTCCGCTTTGCACACTTCCATGTGGCTTTGAGATTGGTATTGGAACCCAAAGCACCTTGTAATTCAGCGCAAAGGTTAAAGCATAGTCTTTCAAATTACTCTTCATAAAATCAATTTCATTAACCTTAAAGCTTCGCGTTGATTTCTTATCAACTTCTTGAAGCATAATAAAATCAGCATTCTTAGACTTTAAGAATTCAGACACCTTAGTTATGTTTTCTATGGTCTTTTCCTTGCTCTTAGATCTAGAACCTACTCCCCCATCCATGAAAAAGTCTTGTTCTTTATCCATTCCTCCATACCCTATATTAAATGTAATTATAGAAAAGGGATTATCCTTTTTTATTATTTCCTTTTTATTATTGTCTACCTCTAATTTAACTGCTTGGTCTGGTCGATAATCTGTAATAATCATCATAAGTAAATATACACCAAATAAAATTGCAGGTATCAAAATAATTGTCAAAATTATTTTAAAAAGTTTAGATTTTAATATTCCCATAATACTCCCCCCTCTACTTCTATTAATTTATCTATACTTTGTAAGTTTATGTTTGTTTTACATCTTCAAAACTTTATCTCCAATGATTATATATTTAACCATATAATACTACAATACATTTAACATATATTATGAATTTTTTACATAACTTTATATTTCAACATCTTTTTTCATTGACAACACATCTATAATTGTATACGGTACAATTGTTTCCAATTATATTTATTGTTAGAAAAAATAAACTACATCATCCAACCTACTAAGATAATCATACATTTATAATATTTTAGTAAAAAAAGGATTGTGGGGTTCCTTCAATAATCTAAAAAATTACACAAGGAGAATCATATGAATATTAATTTTCCGATTGAAGAAGCCGACAATCTTGCCTTTCCATTAGAGATGGTTAGATTAGCACCATAAGAATCAAATAAACAGCCATGAAAAATTCTTACAAAAGATGATGTCTGCCATTTCTATGGATATAAAGAACCACGATATAGCGATGCATTACCATACGATATCCAAAGAATAGATATGGGAATTTCAGCTACACATTTTGATTTTCCCGTAAAAGAAAAAGGTTTTAAAGTTCATTTTCATACAGCATGTCAACCAAAGTTAGATTTACCTGAGTATATGAAATATATCTTTTCTTGGATAAGGAAATAAAAAGTATCATACTCAATAAATAATCATAATGAAACTATGAGATGGTAAAAATGGCTAGTATAGAATCAAATAAAGAAGCACCAGACTTTGAAATTAAAGACTTCACAGGAGATAATTTTAAACTTTCTAACTTCAGAGGAAAGAGTAATATTCTTATTGTACTGAATAGAGTATTTATTTGACCTTTTTGCAGAAAGCATATGAAGCAGTTGCATCAAGATTATAATAAATTCGCTGATAAAGATACGGTAATAGTTGCAATCGGACCTGAAAATGCAAATAGCTTCAAAACTTACTGGGAAGAAAATAGTCTTAAATTCTACGGTATTCCCAATAGTAAACAATCAGTTCTCAAACTTTATGATCAGAAAATAAATATATTTTAACTAGGACAAATGCCAGCACAGATGTTAGTAGATAAAGATGGAATGCTGAGATATGTTCACTACGGACACTCTATGAAGGATATTTCTGAAAACTCTGAAATATTTGAACTAATAGATACATTATAGACTTTGATAAAATAATATCTAAAAAGAGTTATAAAGGAATATTTGCAAATTTTGGAAGGTTATTTTGCTACTATTCCTTTAAGTCTTTGAAGCTCTAAATGTTTCAAATCATGGGACAACACCTGAAAATACACTACGCCGTAATCTCCACAAAGCACACTAATTAATCCTCTTACAATCTCTGATAATGTTGAACTTTCAAGCCTTGTTTCAAATCTTGTAGGAGCTGCTTCATCAGTACTTTTTACTTCTCTAAAATTAGTGGACTTATAATTGGCAAAATAATTAAAGCATGGATAATACTTAAAAGTACCCTTCCTGCTTTAACATATGCTCTAGTTATATATGCTTCTGGTGATAATATAATATCTGCTGATTTTAAATCTGCTATCAGCTTTTTCTTTTTATAATCATTTATTTTGATGTACTTAGAAAACTTAGTTGAAAGTTCTAAAATAAATACATTAAAATTCTTCACTTTTTTCTTTTCTATTTTCTCTTCTATTAATGCTTAAAACTACTTTTGAAGCATTATAACTTGGTAGTTTTAAATAATTTGCCAAGATTATATAGGTTCCAAAGGAGAATAAGCATGCAAAAATAAATAGAATTATTAACACATAATCACACCTTCCTGTAAAAATAAAAAACAAAGTCCTATAAAACTATATATAATATTATAGGACTTTGTTTTATAGTATGAATTTTTTATAAGTAAAATCTATTTATAAGTAGACTTTATCCATTGAGTTAAATCGTAAACTAATTTGCACAATTCTGGAAATATTAACAAAGATGCATAAACGTTATCAGTTGCAACGGGAGTTATACTTGTAGGATGACCAGCATCATTTCGTGTTATCCTTATTTGACATGATAATGACATCCAATATGCACTATATTGCTCTTTAAGTTTTTGACCAAATAAAGGCTTACATTTATCAAGTTCATCTGTCAAAGAATCTATAACTGTCTTAATTCTCCAATCATTCAATTTTGAAGGTACTGTTTTTCCTAAACTATTCATTTTTCCGACCAAAACATCTCTTAGTTCCAAAATTACACTTTCAGATGCACAGCCAACCATAACGGCTGTAGCTTTAATACAGTTATTATTATAAGTTTCTAATGCTTCTGTTATATATGAAATCGCAATACTATTTAAGCCTGAATTACTAGTTAAATAGTTTAAATACCCCCCTTGATTAGCTGGATCTCTGCTAAATTTTTTTAAATTTTCTTTTGCTTTTAATGTTAAGTGACAGAATGGTGGCTCTGGATTAGCAATGTCATATCCCCATGCTAAGTACCCTATTCTAAATAATTCATTCCACTCAGTTAACAAAATTTGTTCTAATTCTAAGTCTCCTTTAATATCAAGACTTTTCGCTGTTTCACGTAGTACATTACTTTGCTGAAAATATCCCGGACCTTGCTTACTATATTCACTGATAACTTCTAATAATCTTTCTCTAATCTGATTTACATCCATTTTTCTTCCTCCCAGTATTTCTACCTATTCCACTTTTAAAATGTTACTAAATTCTTTATTGGCTAACTTTGTTATTTGTTTTTTTGCATATTAATTTATTCTTACTTACTATACTACTTTTTTAAACACAATTCCATTATTTCCCCTATATTATACCTTTAGCCCTCAACCCAGACTTAAACTGAACTCCACTTCCAATATCGAAAGTACCATTACCCTATTAATCACTTCTCTAAACAATTCTTCACAAAATCCCGCTCCTTTATAATCTCTGCTATGTGTTCAGGTATATTTTTCATTATAGTATCATCTAACTTTATTTCCTGAATTCTTTGTTTCGTTTCTCTCAGACTTCCTTGAATTAGCTCAGGACACCCTCTGAAACTTCAAGGCTTTCTTGGTTTTCTTGGACACATTTCTTTTACTCCTTTTTCTTCTATCATCACAAGTTGTCCTAGCTTTAGGAACAACTACATTTTCCTTTGCAGCAGTAACCTGTTCTGGTATATCTTCTTTCATGATGCACCTTTGAAAAATACAGTACAAAAGTCTGTTGCTGATTTTATTACTCCAAATGCACTTTTTAAATTTATGAATATCCATATCTATTCCTCCAAACAAAAAAACTCCCAAGGCAATATCCTCAGAAGCTATATCTAACTAATTTAATTTTTCTTATTAAAAAGCCTCCTAAAATTAACTACGAGGCCCTATCTATTTCTACATTTTAAAGTATATCATAAAAATACTAACAACTAACTATCATGTCACCACCAACTTACCGCCAACTTTTAACAAATCTATTGACAAAATACTCGTTCTAATCTTCTTAAATCCATAGTCTACTATTTTTTCATTATATATTTCATTAATATTTAACATTAAAATTACCCCAAGCAGCTGGGTGATTAATTTTAACTAATTTCACATCCTGGAAATTATCTTTTATAAATTTATCAATATATGGTTGTAATTCTATAGTGCACGCATTTATTATTAATTCTGGTTTATAATCTCTTATTCTCTTTTTAAAATTTTCTTTTATATCACGTTGTTTAAAAATTGCCTTCCAAATCTCATTTCTTAAATTAGAATATATCTTACTCTTTAATCCTTTACCATGCAAACAATATAATGATGTTTGATACGGTACGGGATTACATATTATAATCTTGTACGTTTTTTCTTTAAATATATGTTTATATCTATATAACAGCTCACTTATAATTATATCTAAATTGTTTTCAATATTTTTACCTGTAGTTCCTTGTGCTGGTGAAATAGGTTTATATTCTATTTCTTCATTTTGTAATTTAATATACTCATACTTATGAGGTGATTCTAAAACCAAAACAATGCTTTTTATATCTTCTATACTATTTTCTTCTTTTTCTATAATCTGATCATTAAAATTAGATTCTACATAACATTCATCTTTAGAATCCAAACTTATTAACTTAGGATAACAACCATCTTCGAAATCTATGTTATATCTATAGACATCTTTAACTTCCATCTCCTTAGAAAACAGGTCTTTTACAATAATTCTTTTAAAATTATCACTTATTGTAATATTTTCATAATACTTTTTATCATTTTCTTTTATCGTATTATACACTTTTTCGCTTAGTCCAATATTAAAACCTGTTACTACATTTTTTTCTTTGCCTATGGTATCATTAACAAATTCAATTTTATAAAAGTTTTGTTCAACTACCTCTATATCCTTGCTCATACCATTCTCCTTAAGTATATTTATGGTATCCATCATATAAGATCCACTCTTTCTTTTATATTTAACTTTACTTAAGATATTTAATATCTTATCTACTTCGCTCCTTAATTCATTATAACCCTCAACTAAATCCTTATTTTCTAGCATAATAGGATGTGCAATTATTATCCAACATATGTTAATAATACGTTTCCATGATTCAAGATTTTTATTATCTTTTCCATAATCCCTTTTAGAGTTGATTGGGTTCATAAACTCCCTTAAATTATATAAATCCACTAAGTGATTTATATAATTGTGGGTAAATATTTCAAATAATTTTTGTTCATACTCACAATACTCTAAGCTTCTTGTTATGATAGGAAACTTATTTAATATATATAAAGCCTCTCCTAATTCATGAATTATCACTGCATTTTTCTTTTCTTGATTTGAACTTAATTTAGAGCTTACACTTATAAATAAACGATTATCTTCTAAACTGGTGGTTCCTAAATTTCCAGTCGAATATTCACTAAAATTTTTTTCTAATTTTACATTATACCTCTCACTTAGTTCTTCTACTTGATTTAACATGTTATTTATATTCTTATTGATGTTATTTTCTCTCATATGTGATTCACCTTCCTATACTTATAATATTATACTATACCTGAAATTAACTTCATATATAAAAACTAACCACTCATATGGCTAGTCTATAAGTTTGAAATATAATTGCTATCTCCTCTATTCCTTTTTTCCTGTATCTATTTTAAGTATTTTCACTAACAAATAAAATCTTACAAATATCAGCTCTTTTCTTCCTTTCAATATAGATTCCATTAATAACTTCTTGTAAATTTTTATCTAAAGAAACGAAAGACAAAAACCATCTCCAGATGTATTAAGAGCAATTGCTCATATTTTAAATATGCAATATGAGGAACTTATGGACAAAGCAGGATATCTGAACAGTCGAGCTGCATATATGAGTGATATAAAAGATGCTGATGAAAAATTTATAGAAATTATAACACCAAAATTAATAAAAGAAGGCTGGATAGTGGAACTTTGTAGAAGGTCTTCAGTTGGAGATATTTTGGCAAAAAAATGAAACTGAATGGTTTTTAGATTTTAATTTTTTTCGTCATCGTGAGGATAATGACAAGTATTTTAGAGATAATATGATGGCAAGAGATATTTTATGGAGAACTTATGGAAGACTAGCTATTTACGATGGTAATCCAATATCAAAATTCACTCTTGTGGTGAATAGCGAGCGTGCTTTTAACACCATAATTAAATATATTCCTAAACATTTAACTATTAGCATATCAATCATGTTAATAGACCTTGAAGAAGGCAAAATAATACAAGATTGTCAGCTCGCATAAATTTTAGTTTGATAATTTCAATTTGAATAAGCCGCTTATACCTTACTCTTCATAAGCGGCTTATTAATCTATACTCTTATATATTTTTTTTGATTTGTTAATTGTTACTTGTATCTTCCAAAGAGTAGTTAAATGCTATAACTTTACCTTTTGATTCTTCAATTGCTCTTACAACATTAGTAACAATCCCTTGAACAAATAATTTCTCTTCATGATTCATATTGGGTGAATAGTTATCTAATATAGGTGCTCCCTTTTGAAAAATATTATAAATTTCTTTTGCCCTATCATAAGTTGAACCATCCCCCCTATATTCATATGCAATTTCCCAATTCTTTAGCTTTGTTTTCCATAAACTATTTCTAAAGAACACATGCATACTAGTATAGATACTACTTTTAATATTTTCTGTAATTTCAACAACTGTATCTTTCGGTGTATCTTTTGGTATATAATAGCTTGGATTTGAAATAAAAATACTTAACTGTGCTGTTAAGACTCTTAACATATCAGCAACCGGTGTCAATGAGTTGTTGTAATGATCCTGATCAAAATACGCTAAACGTCTTGATAAAGCTTTAATTCTAGTCCAATGTTCTGTATTTGAACTCCTCATAGGTATTCCTAATTTAACATCCCACTCATTTCTAAAACCCTTAATGGCATTTTGAATATAAGGATATAACATAAGAATATCATAGTGTAATGTTACATCTTTAACTGTTATATTAGATATTTTTGATTTTTCAATAGATTCAACTAATCTCATTATTTGTTTTTGAGTTGAACTCTTAATTTTATCATGTAAATTCCATAAATAAAAACAATTATTCACTATTTTATTTTCAATATTTGCTGCAATTACTGGGGGTTCTTGTTCTCTTAATGATGTAATATAACTGGTTAAAGAGCTTGTAACATGTTTCACCTTATCTTCACCTGATATAAAATTGTCTCCTTTAACAAGATCCATATGTGTAAAACAAATTGCCAATTTAGAACCATTACCACTATCAATTATTGTTTTTATTGCTATTTTAGAATTTTCCATAATTGGAGAGGTAGCATTATCAACTAATATTATAGTATCTAACTCAGCAAATCTTGATGTAATATCTGTAGAAATTGAAGTTGATGTTGTTTTATGTCCTAACCCAACTCCATCTATAAGAACAATGTTAGGAAACTCTTTACAAAACTCAGGCTTAAAAGGTCCTTTTATTCTCATACCTTTTACAAGAGGTGTAAGCAATGTACCCCAATGAGCTTTATTGTTACTAGAAAAACGTCTAGCAACCTTAATAAAATCGGTCTTGTTATTAGTTTTATATGTCCAAACATTAATCCACCCTCTAGTTTCTGATACAATGGTATTTTTATCTAATTGATGGAATCTATCTTGAATTTCATCTAATATATCCTCTATCAAATTATGATATTCCTCACTCTTATCTAAAAACAATTCCAATATATTGCTTAATGAGTCTTCTTTCTCTCCTTTTTTTATCTCATCTTCTTTAATAGTTCTAATATACTCTTTAGCTTGTTTGGAAATACCAAAAATTCGCTTAACAAACATGTTAATTTTGTCAATCATTTGTATAATTTCATTCTTGTTATTTGATATCTCTTCAAATTCATCTGCATCATCAACATTTTCTTCATCATCCCACTCTGAATTTTCCTCTTTTATCATAGTTGGTGAACCCAAAATATAGGATAATCTTACAGTTAATTCTTTATGGGTAAGTAATCTATCTGTCACTTCATTTTCATTAACATCTCCATTATATTCAACTATATAGCTTATAGCATTCTGAACACATTCCTCAACATAGAGCATAGTCAGTGCTTTCGACATAAATGTAACTACTAATTCATATTCATTACTAGTATTATCAAAAACAATTTCCATATCACATGTCGTAGTTCTTCCTGTAGATGTTGTTGGAAATCTATCATTTTCAGTTCCCATCAGATTTCTTAATATACTTGTTTTACCTGCACCGGAAGGCCCAATAAGTGATGCTGTAGAATAACCATCTTTTCTTTTGGGTAAAATTATGCAACTATCTAGTAGTTTTGCGTAATCTATTTCTTCACTCTCCAGTAAATCATAAAACGCGTCTACAATATTCTTAGTAAATTTAGAATAAGCTAAATCTTTTTTATTTATATCCCACCAAAATTCATCAGATAATATTTGATTCATTTGTTCTACTAATCGTTCCGCCTCTTCTTCATCTTTTGTTCCTAATCCTCGCCTTACCCTTAACCCATATTTGCCTCTCGGATCTTTTTTTACTGGATGCCTAAATATAATTGTATATGATTCTTTTCCTTTATCTCTACTTTTAGTTGCTTTATAAGCCATATACTCCAACCCCTTTTTATATAATATCGATAACATTTATATTATTTAAATTTGAATCTTCATTGTTCAAACTAAAATCTAAAATTAATATAGAACTTTGCTTTTTTCCAAAATCACATGTTGTAAATTCAACATAGGCTATTCCTGTCAGATAAGTATCTTCACAAAAATCATCTATATGCATATTAAAAACAATACAATTATACGGTTCAAAATATACTAGCATACAATAGTCATAAATTACTGAAGATACTTCTTTAAGTTTTATTTCATCTAACATGAATTCACCTCATTTCGCCTTAATATTGCTGTAGCAAAGTTGTTCCAAAATTCTTTAATTTAATACTACCATATTGAATTACCAATTGTCAATCTTTTCTTGCTACACCCTTGGAACAACTTTAAAAAAATTCAACAAACAACCATAATTATACCGCAGCTATATATTTTTTTATTCAATACAAAAATTTGAATTTAAATATATAAAAACAAGGATACTAGTGTCATTTTACACTTAGCATCCTCGTTTTTATATTATCTCAATTTATTGTATTTCGCTTTCAATAGATATCATTTTTTCTTTTCTTATCTCATGTAAAGTTTTTTCGCTACCTTTAACTACGGTCCACTCATAAACACTTAGAGCTGACCAACCCGTAACCTTTTCTCCCCATTGATTAAATGTAAGCTTTTGGCCATTGTATTCTACAGTTTTAGTATCAATAACTGTAGCTTCTGAATTTTCAAAGTTCTTAATTATAACAGTATCACCAGCTTTAATAACTCCCCATTCAAATAACTTATCCATCCTTGGAAGATAAGATCTTGTGATAGGTGTGTTCCTCTTCTCTGAATACACTGGTCTTTTCTTATCATCAACTTCAACATAGAAATCTCCTAATGCTGGAGGAGGTAATAACCTGTTAATATCTATAAAATAATTATCACCAATTTTCATTGGACTTAATTCAAAACAACTGATATCTACATTGTTAGCTATGAGCCAAGCAACTGCAGATAGTGTTTGGCTATCAAAAGATGATGCTATAAGTATAATTCTTTGCTTAGAAATAAAAGTTTTATCTGCATTATTCTTTTCAAGAAAATCATTTAAAATCCTAGTGGCTCTTTCATAAGCAGTTAGTTCTCCCAATTCAAATTCATCTTTATATTTCTCAATATAGGAGGCAAATATTTTTTCTACAAGCTCGTCTGGTGTATTTATCTTGGCATAACTTGCTGCATATCTTATTGCTTGAAACTCAAATGCTTCTTTTCTTTGCTTAATATCTTCTACGTCTCTTTTGATTTCCATTAGAACCAAATTACCATTCTCATCAACTGCAGTTAAATCACTTCTGCCATTTTCTTTATTGGTAACCTGTTTCCCAACAACAAGAAGCGTTTCATCCTGGAATATTACCTCTATATTTGAGCGTAAAAATTCCTCAACTTGCTCTTCTTTTAAATTTAAACTTTTAAAATTAGTACTTGTTATCTCAACATCACGTATATCTATAGATTTATTAATTTTAACAGGAATAAGCATTCTCAACACCCCCAGGCAAAACTATTCGTATAGTTTTTATCATAAATATTGCCATTTATTTAGACATTACATACATTGAAAGCTTAATTCCTTTACTTACTTCTGTCGCATAAGATTGGTTTAACCCTGATGCTCTAACTATATCTGTGGCTTTATAATTATTGTCAAGAATTATATCCGCATATTTAACCCCGAATAAATGAATATTAGCAACTTGATACCCCTCTGGTGCATTTTCATACATTTCTTTTAAGATTCTGCCTAATTCATTTTCAGTCATTTTAGCAACTCCATCCCATTTAATATTTCTTTAAGAGCTTTTAACTCATCAATGTTTAATGTTACACCTTTGCCCATCTTCTTATGTTCTGAGTCCCAATCTCTAATATCATATTTAGCTTCTTTATCATTCCAGCTTATTAGATTTAATTCTTTCTTCCATCCCTTAGCTGATTCTGAAAGAACTCCTGTATTTTCTTTTATTTCAAATTTTATATCCGCCATATCAACAACTCCCACCGTTTAAGCATTGTATTTCGCCCCTGTTTCTGCAACCTTGGTTTCATCCCACATAATATCAAAAATAAAATCAAGATATCTCCTTTTAAAGTCAGGATCTTTTGTAAACTTTTTATATACCTCTGTATGAGTAAACATTAAAGATTGCATTAAATCTTGTACATTTTCATCAGATGTTATTTTTGCATTATCTTTATCTGAATTTATTATAGATTTTAGCATAGATATATTAGCTTTCATTTTTTCAGGAATCTGTTCAAATATTATTTTTTCTGCTTCTTCTGCATTTACATCGGCACCCCAGTCAATATTCCCAAACCTTTTATTAAAATCAGAAACTATATGCCCAAGTGTATCATAATTTTTATCTGAAATACCACCACCTGTACTTACTGGTATTGGCTCTATATTTCCTTCATCATCTGAAAGTGTAATTTTAGTTGTACCTAAACGATCTATTTTATAACTTTCCATATCTATATCATTTAAAATATCTTCTTCAAACTCGTCACCTTCTATTTTAATCTTAGGTATAAGATGCTTTAAATATAACCATAACATTTCCCAATACGGATGATTAAAATCCAATATTTTAGATAAATAACTATAGGTTCTAACAAATGTCTTAGCACTAGATTTAAATTTTATTTGCTGTTCTTTTTCTAATTCTTTATCAAATATATCAGCAGAGGCATTGATAATTGGCTCTAAAATTTCTCTATCTCCTTTTGAATAGTAAATAGCAAAAAACTCCTTTACTTCCTCTTCACTATATACTTGAATATTATCTAAATCATCCTGCAAATCATTTAACTTATTTACATCCGTTTCTTTGCTTAATATGGTAGTAGTATAATAAGGTTCAAATGCCTTCTGTATTTCTATTGTCTCATTATAAAAATCTAGCACAAAAGTATCTTTCTTATGTGGCTTATGTGCTCTATTCAAACGTGATAAAGTCTGAACTGCTTGTACATCCGACAATTCTTTATCTACATACATAGTATGTAGTAATGGTTGATCAAAGCCTGTTTGATATTTATTAGCTACTATTAAAAATCTGTATTCATCCTTCTTAAATTGCTTTGGAATATCACTATCACCATTAGGAAATGCATTCATATCTGCTTCACTCATTTCTTCCCCTGTTTTATAGTGAGCCTTTTTACCTGAGTAAGCTACTATAGCTTTATATGGCGAATTTATATCTGTTAAATATTCATCAAAAGCATCTTTGTATTTCATTGCAGCTTGTATGGATTTGGTTACAATCATAGCCTTTGCCTTATTATTTATTAAATGCCTTACGTTCTTATTGAAATGCTCTATCATAATATGAGATTTTTCAGCAATAGCCAGCTCATGCCCTTCCACAAATGATTTAAGCTTTTTATTAGCTTGTTTAAGTTCATATTCTTTTTCTTCGGAAGAATTCTTATCAGTTCTTATTTTATAATAAGACTTATAAGTAGTATAGTTTTGTAAAACATCTAAGATAAACTCTTCTTCTATTGCTTGTTTCATTGAATAAGTATGAAAAGGAACAAATGTACCATCATCTCGTTTAACTCCAAATGTTTCCAAAGTTTTATTTTTCGGTGTAGCTGTAAAAGCAAAATAGCTAGCATTTTTTAGCATTTTTCTACTTTTCATTAGATAGTTTAATAGATCCTCTGTGTTGATATTTCCATCTTCATCTTTCTCTATATCTTTAGTATCTTCACTGGAAAATAATGCATTCATACTTGCAGCCGCCTGACCACTCTGGCTACTATGAGCCTCATCTATAATAAATGCAATATTTTTAGACTGCATATCTTGAGCTGCTTTTAATACATAAGGAAAGGTTTGAACAGTACATATTATAACTCTCTTATTATTTTCAAGTGCTAATCTCATATGTGTTGTTTTACTAAATGATTTTTCTGTTGGATCTAATTTTTTAATTTCGCTAGCATTCCCTGTAATTGCTTCTACCAAACTCTTCATTGTTGCAAATGCTTTAATATTCTCTCTAATTTGTTTATCTAAAACTGTTCTATCCGTTACCACTACAACGCTATCAAATAATGGATTTATATTCTTTTTATCATATAATCCAACTAATTGATGCGTAAGCCATGTAATAGAATTAGATTTTCCTGAACCAGCAGAATGTTGAATTAAATATCTTTTTCCTACTCCATTTTCTTTAGAATCCTTTAACAGCTCTCTTACAACTGTTAATTGATGGTATCTTGGAAATATAAGTTTACTTTTAACTTTACCACTTTTCTCATCCTTTTCTTTAACTAATTGCACATATTTTTCAATAATATTAGAAAGGCTTTTTGGAGATAGAATATGTTCCCATAAATATGAAGTTTTTAAACCATTAGGGTTTAAAGGATTCCCTGCTCCAAATGGAGCATATGGTTCCCCTTCATTTAATCCTTTATTAAATGGCATAAAGAATGTGCTATTTCCCTTTAGCTCAGTAGTCATATAAGACAAATCGGTATCTACAGCAAAGTGAACTATACATCTAGCAAAATTAAATATTTTATCTTTTGAATCTCTATCATTCATATATTGCTTAATTGCATTTTTTACAGCTTGATGTGTAAATGCATTTTTTAATTCCATTGTAATAATAGGTAGCCCATTAGTAAATATTACTAAATCAATTCTATTTTTATTGTTATCTGTGTACACTAATTCTTGAGTTACTGAAAAAATGTTCGATTCATATTTTAATCTATCCTTTATATTGTGTTCAGAGTTAGGCTCTGGATAAAACAAATCTATTGTTTTATCAAAAAACTTTATTCCCTTTCGTAAAATTTCAATGATTCCATTAGATTTTATCTTAGAATCAAGCCTACTAAAAAAAACTTTTTCTCCTTTATTAACAATAAAATCATATTTTTCTGATTGACTATTTTTAATAAATTCTAACAATTGTTCTTTATTTAAACAAAATTCTCTATCAAAATCATTAGAATTAGTTTCTACATACCCATGTTTTTCAACTAATTCTTTTGCCATTAATCTCTGAAATCCCTTCTCAGACATATCTGTACTATCAATCATAATACTCTCCCCCCTTTTATTTTCTTTAACTATTCAACTTTTATTTGACCTGTAACTGCATTAAAAACAATGCTTTCTAAGCAGTCTTTTATTAATTTTATTTCTTTTTCTATTTTATTAATCGCATAATTTGTTTTCTCACTTCTATCCTCAATATAGCTAATAATATCTTCTTGTTCTTTAAGTGTTGGTACGGGAATTTCTATTTGACCAATAAAGTCCCAACTAGCTCTTGGCATTTTTGCTCCAAAAGTTGAACTATCTATGATAGTAATAATTTGTTCACTAAGAAGAACATATTTTAAATAGTTACTCAAAATACTCTTATTAGGTCTTAATACCAAAAGTTCTCCAACACAAACACCTTTTTCAGTAGGTGAAACTGCTTTTGCCAAATATGGTCTTAATCTTCCAAACAATACATCATTCGGCTTAAATTTTTTTACACTACTCTCAAAATCATCTTCACCAATTTTAAGATTATATAGACCAGTCCAACTTTCTATCCTTTCTAATGATATGAAAATATCATCAGGCTCTTTTTTATTAGTTTGTTCTGAAATTAAAGATACACAAAATTTCAACTTTCTTAACTCCCAATGCTCTGGAATATTTCCAAACCATTTTATATTACTGTCTTTCATATTACAATTTTCATTTATACCTCTTGTTATAACCCTACTTACTATACCTTTCTTTTGCTCCTTCAAAATATCTATTATACTTAATTGTTTTTCAATAAAAAGATTTACTTGATTTGATTTTTTGTTTAAATACCTCACTATAATATCTTGGGTTTCTAATGGTGGCATTATTGAGTACATTCTTTTAAAGTCACTATATCTTAAATTTAATTGATCATCACATAAACCATAGGAAAATCTTTTAGCATAATTACTGTAATAATTTGTTCTAAATAAGTAATGGTAGTATTCTGGATTTATTTTTACTTTTGGTTTAAGCACTACATATGCAGGACTTACTATTCCTCTGTATTTGCTAAACCCTACAGCACCTTGCCACATTCTCATTTTATTGTAGGCAATATCTCCCTGTTTAACTAATTTGTAATTAGATTTATCCTCATTAGAAATATCTTTTTTATTTTGAAGTTCACTCTGCTTAATTATTCCCTTTCCAATTGTTACAGAAATTAGCTCTTCGTTCAAATTATCTTTGCTAGTTCTTTCATCAAATATGGCAATATTAGGTATAACTTGCCATCCTTGTGGTATTTTCTGAATATCCCCATAGACATCTATTTCTTTATATTTGTTATATACATTATTCCTTTTAATCATTTAAAAATTCCTCCAAAACTCCTTTTGTTTCATTTTGAAGTATTTTAAGCTCTTTTGATATTTCCTCCAAACTTCTTGTTTGTTGATAACTATAAAAATATCTGGTAAAAGATATGCTATATCCTTTTACTGTCTTACTTTCATCAATCCATGCATCTGGTACATATTTTAGAACTTCTCTATTAAAATATTCCTTAGTATCTTCATTCAAAGGCACATTTTCACTATCTCTTAAATCAGTATCCGGTTCAAAAATAATTGTTCCATCTTTTTCAACTTTCTTTATAACCGGCTTAGCATCTTCATCCTTCCAACTAAATGCATCCAGTATAATTTTCTTATCACTTGCACTTAGTTTTATATCTAATTCCTCACATATCTCATCAACTTTTATTTTAAATTCATTATAATCATCAAACGCTATATTTCCAATTTTATTATAAAGTTGTTCTGCTATCTCCATTAATGATCTTTGCTTCATCCAAAATTCACAATCTAACAGTTTATTAAGATTTGCAGATGTTATTTTTATCTCATTCTTTTCAATCCATTTTTGAATATCTTTTTTATGTGATTTTAAATTTAGATAAACTTCATTTCCAAAATTTTTATATACCCACTTCATTTCATCTAATATTACTTTATTATATCTAAGCCCTTCTATTGATTCTGTAGTGATATTAGCTTTGAGTCTCAACGGTCTTTCTACAGTTATTTTCCAATATCCGAAATCTTCATTTTTCAATATTTTAGATATTTCCGTTTCTTTAAAATCCATATATGTTTTAGTTATATGGTTTATTTGTTCTTCAGTAAGTTCACAATTCTTTTGACCTAGGTTTTTTCTTAATTTTTCATAAATATCTATAGCATTAATTAATTGAACTTTTCCTTTTCTTTCAGGTAATTTCTTATTGGATAATACCCAAATATAAGTTGGAATACCAGTATTATAAAAAATATTGGTTGGTAATGCTATTATACATTCAAGCAAGTCACTCTCGATAATCATCTTTCTTATTTCGCTTTCGCCCTGACCTGCATCCCCAGTAAATAATGATGAACCATTATGAACAGATGCTATTCTAGTTCCTAAATCTTTTTCCTCTTTAACTTGTTTCATTTTAGAAATCATATTAACAAGAAATAGTAGTTGCCCATCAGAAATACTCGGTAATCCTACCTTAAAACGTGGATCTTTTATTTTTTCTTTGCTTTTATTTCCTCTATCATCTACTATTGCATCTTCATCTATTTTCCATGTTTTCCCATAAGGTGGATTAGAAAGCATGAAATCAAATTTTTGTCCTATAAAAGCATCATTTGAAAGTGTTGATCCATATCCAATATTTACATTTTTTTCTCCCTTTATAAGCATATCCCCTGTACAAATTGCCCAAGTTTCTGGATTAACTTCTTGCCCAAATAAAGAGAACATACATTTATTATTAGTTATCTCCAATGCAAATCTTTCTGCTTCTGTTAACATTCCTCCAGAACCGCATGCAGCATCATATATTGTAAATCTTGCTTCTTCACGTTCTTTTAATTTTTCTTGAACAGGTTCAAATAATATGTGTGTCATTAAACTAATTATTTCCCTTGGAGTAAAATGTTCTCCAGCTTCTTCATTATTTTCTTCATTAAATTATCTAATTAACTCTTCGAAAACATAACCCATCCCTAAATTTGAAAGTCCTGGAAGTTTCTCACCTTTTGCATTAATATAGTCATTTGGGCTTAAGTTAATACTATTAGTAGTAAATTTTTCTATCAAATTAAAGGCAATACCTGATTCTTTAATTGTCTCTAGTTGATTACGTATTTTAAATTTACTTATTATTTCTTGAATGTTAGGACTGAAACCATCTAGATATGTCTCTAGATTACTATCTATTTTGTCTGGATCAGATAACAAAGAAACAAAAGGAAATTCTGAATCTTTAGCGCTATTTACCCCCATTGTAAACGATGATGTATTATAAAATGGATACTTAGTTATTTGTGTTAGTTGTGATTTATCATCTATATCGTTATCTTCCATAAACTTATTTGCTTCAAGAACTTTTTCTTTTGTTTCTTCTAATAAAACATCAATTCTTCTTAACACTGTAAAAGGAAGGATAATATCTCTGTATTTTCCTCTTACAAACACATCTCTTAAAACATCATCCGCGATTCCCCATATAAAACTTACTATTTGATTATGTACTCTGTTGTCCATAATTTCCTCCATAATTTAAATTATTATTTTTCTCTTTATGTTATCAAGTTATCTGATACATTATCTTAATTTTTCTTATAAATTATATTATACCTCTATAAAACAATGTTTTCCATAAAATATATACTATTTGCGTTTCCCTACTATGTTTTTGGAAACATATAAATTTTTGCATGAGAAAAGAACCTTGATTTCTCAAGGTTCTAACTGTGTTTCCTTTGCAGCTTTACCACTGTCTCAACGTGCGGCGTATGCGGGAACATATCCATCAGCTTAACTTTTTCAACTTTATATCCATGAGCTACTAAAACAGCTAAGTCTACAGCTAGAGATTTAGGGTTGCAGGATACATAAATTATTTCTGGAGCATTAAATTTTATTACATAATCTAGTGCTACTGGATGAACTCCTGGTCTTGGAGGGTCTAGGATTATTATATCTGGTTTAATTTTTACATCCTTAATAACTTGAGCTACATCTCCTGCAATAAATTCACAGTTATTTAAGTTGTTTAGTTTTGCATTTTCTTTTGCAGCCTCTACTGCTTCTTCAATTAGTTCTATGCCTAGAACTTTTTTAGCCTTTGGAGCTACTATTTGTCCTATAGTTCCTGTTCCACAGTATAGATCAAATACTACCTTAGCTTCAGAATCTCCCATGAAGTCTCGAACCATTGAGTAAAGAGCTTCTGCACCTTTTGTGTTTGTTTGGAAAAATGCAAAAGGATTTATTTTAAAGTTAAGGCCTAGAAGATTTTCGATTATGTATTCTCTTCCATAAAGTATATTGACTTTATCTGCTTGAACCACATCAGATAGGGAGTCATTAACTGTATGTATAATCCCTGTGATTTTCCCCTTAAGGTTTAGTTCTAATAATTTCTTAGTAAAGTTAGTAAAATCATATTGAATTTGAGAAGTTGTTACTATATTAACTAGTACTTCTCCAGTATTGCTAGCTTTTCTGATCACTAAATTTCTTAGAAATCCTTCATGCTTCATTATTTTATAGTAAGGAAGTTGTTCCTCTTTAAAATGCTCTAAGGTATTGCTTAATATAGCTCTGAAATCCTCATCAACGATTTGGCACTTGTCTACAGTAACTATAGCAAAGCTTTTATTCTTTGCATGCATTCCAAGAGATAATTCTCCCCCTTTTTCAAAGTCCCCAAAGGTGAACTCCATTTTATTTCTGTATTCATATTCCAATGGGCTGCTTTCAATTCCTAAGAATTCAAAGTCATTTATATTTTTTTCTTTTAATAAATCTAAAACCTGTTGCTCTTTAAACTCTAACTGCTTTTCTAAAGATAAATGCCCATGACTGCAACCACCACACATACCAAAGTTTACGCATTTTGGTTCTACTTTATAATCTATATCTTCTAAAACCTCAGTAAGCTTTGCTTCTATTCCATTGCTATTTTTCTTAGAAACTCTTGCTCTAACCTTTTGTCCTGGCAGGGTGCCTTTGATAGCTACCTTTTCACCTTCATAGTATGCTATACCTTTACCTGGAAACTCTGTTCCTTCTATATTAAATTCATATTCTTTTCTCTTTCTCACGCTATCTCTCCTATGTATTTATTATTTTAATTGACTCTTATTGAAGATTTTATTGTTTTACCCTAAGCGTTGTACAAATACAGTAAATTTTGCATATTTCCAATTTATATTTTAGCCTAAGTATAATTATAAAAATATACATTTATTAATGAGCCATAAATATGTGATTATTATTTTCTATTAATTATTTTTCCAACATTATATAGTATATATGTGATTTTTGTAAAAATAAAGGGATTTTCTATTGTTTTATTAAAATTTGAGTATTATACATTAATAAGCACTTATTTTAAGCGTGAGAAGCCTAGTAATTAAATTTTTTCCCGGTTAATTTCAATAAAAATTCAGCTAAGAAATTTCTATTTATGAACCTAAGTGTAATTTTTAGTTGTTTATCCTATTGTTATATGAAAATCCTCGTTAATTATTTGATGAAAATTTAATATACTAAATTTTTTAATTTAATACTTCTAATAATAAAAATTTCATATATAATATAAGTGGACAACGTGTTTTATTATGCTTAATCATGTAAAATTAAGGAGTGTTACGAAAATGTTTAATATGGTTTTTCTATGCATAGCTGGTTTTTTAGCTTCTTTTATAGACTCTATTGCTGGGGGTGGAGGACTAATTAGTGTTCCTGCCTTTATGATTGCAGGCTTAAGTGCTCACGTAGTGCTGGGAACTAATAAATTTGCTGCAACTACAGGTTCCTTTACTAGTTCTTTAAAGTTTGCAAAATCAGGATTATGTAACTTTAAATTGTTAAAAATATTGATTCCTTTTACTTTTGTTGGTTCTATTCTTGGAGTTAAAACAGTATTACTTATAGATCAAAAATTCTTGCAACCTTTAGTTTTAGTTTTAGTACTTTGTATTGGAGTATACACTCTGTTTTCAAAGTCTATAGGACAAGATGATAACTTTACAGGACTTAATAAGAAAAATATTACCCTTGGAATACTACTGGCCTTTTCCTTAGGTTTTTATGATGGATTCTTTGGTCCAGGTACTGGTTCTTTCTTAGTATTTGGAATGATTAACATTTTTGGTTTCAACTTTTTAAACGCTTCTGCTAATGCAAGATTTTTAAATTTTGTAAGTAACGTAACTGCTCTTGTTACCTTCGCCTTCAGTGCATCTATTAATTACAAAATTGGGGCAATGGTAGCAGTATTTATGGTAATTGGAGCTAGAGCTGGTACAAAACTTGCTATAAAAAAAGGTGCAAAAATTATTAAACCGATTTTTGTAACTATGTCTCTAGCAGTAGCTTTGAAAATGTTATTGAGTATATTTTAATATTATAAAATTTATGAGCACTTTTATTTTAAAATCTTCCTGTAAAGGATATCTAAAATAAAAGTGCTCTTTTTTATTCTGGCGTTATTTTCTCCTATAAAACCTTTTTTAACTGCTCGATTTTATATTCTTTAATTAGTTTATTCTTGGCTTCATCAATAACGATAAGTTTCACCCTATCCTGTTCAACTTTTAAAACTTTACCCTTTTGTTTAGTGCCAATAACATTAACCGGAGAACCTTGAACTATTTCTTTTAAATAGCTTCCATTGCAATAAGAACATTTTTCACTGTTACTTCCTATTCTTTTGCAATCTACACAATAATAAATTTTGTTCATAATAACGCCCCCTAAATAAATGGATTTTATATAAGATATAAATCCTTAATATCTTATTCAAGAGGAGGTATTATTTTTCCTTCCAATATATACCATTTAACAATTTGTTAACATTTAGTTTTTGATGTTTGAAACTTAGCTTCTAATGAACTACCTTTCCAGAATCTCTCATTTCAATTAAATCTTCAGGATAAGGCATAAAATAGCTTTGCTTCAAGAGCTTCTCTTCATTAAATCTTACAACGTGAGATTTAATTACGTATAATGGCACACTAAAAGGAACATTTCCCGTTCTATATTTTTCAATAGTATCTAATATAAAGATTTTTTCATTATGAGTAAGCTTATCACTGAAGTATCCCATAGCTTTCATAAGCACATTGATGTTTGAGGTGTACCTTGGAGCTCTTGCTAGCAATCCATTGATTGCATCCATATATAAAGAGTACACTTCCTTCTCAGGTCTTCTTTCATTATTTCCAAGAATACTACCTAATAGCTTCAAATGTTTTTGACTATAAGCCATAAATAATAGTTTGTTTTTGCTATGAAATTCAATTAACTCACTAATTGACAATCTTGTTCTAAGGTCTCTAAGTTCTGATAGAATAAATATTTTAGTTAAAAAGTGCTCCCTTATCTTAAAATCCCTAAGTCTTCCCTCATCTTCAATTGCGAGATGTGGAAATCTTTCCTGAGCTGCAGCAGCGAAAAAACCCTTTCCTTTAGATGATCCTCCGCCTTTTTCACTGCTTGGGTAAATCTTAACATCTTTTATTCCACAGGACGGAGATCTGCTTTTTAGAATAAAGCCATCTATCTCTCCTAGTGAAGTTAAAAAATCTGTAGAAAACTCATACATAACCTTAGATACATCTAAGCCAGTTTTTGGTTGAATTAAAGATACCTTCTCTTTGCTTTGAACAATCCGAATAGGATCTCTAGGTGTTGTAAGCCCTATCTCAACTTCAGGACACACAGTAATAAAATCCACATATTTATTTAACTTTTTTATAAACTCATCATTTTGCATTCCCCCATTATATCTACAAGGGTGAAATCCTAAACATTTACTAGCCACAATTATAGGTTTTATCATAAAAATTTTCCTCTCTATAATTAAAGTAATTATATTGTTTGTACTAAACTTATGGTTTATACTATAGAAAATATGTGTAATAAAAGGAGATAATCATGCCTAGTATTTTAATTTTAGCAATAGTGATTTTAGTTGGATTTTATATTTCTAAAAACAACTACAAAAATAGAGCAACCACCATCAATGATAATCTTTTAGAATTTGCCAATGAAATAATGAAAATTTACAATAATTTAAGTGAAGAAAACCAAAATAATTTTAAAAATTCTTTGACTTCAAGAGAAACTTCAGTTTTTAATAACTTACAAAGCAACTTTTATCATGGAACCTCAAATATAAATAATCTTCAAAGTTCCATGTTCCATATGGAAGATTTAATGAAAAAGCTAAAAAAACAGAACATTTAACTATAAAAAATGGGTAACCAAGTTAACTTTAACATTGCTTAAAGTTAACTTGGTTACCTTAAAAAGTTTCTTGGTATTTATTTAAAGCTATCTTCTTCCTGCTTTTCCTGTAATCTTCTCTATTTTAACTTTGAAAACCTTTGTTTTATTTTCATCATTATTAATATATTTAACACCGCTGTCCATAAATTCTGGAGAATATTTTTCTAATATTACCTTTAAACCTTCTATTTTCTCTTCTCCTTGTAAAAACTCAGCTGTTCCAAATACTATTACACTTTCATAATTTGTACTGAAAGCACTGGGTAAAACTTTTGTAGATCCCACTACTGTAAAAGAAACCTTATTGCTATAAGCTAAATTTTCTAGCTTAGCTCCTTCAGTCGCTCCATGAAAATATAGATTCCCATTTTTATAGCCATAGCTTAGTGGTACTCCATAACTATATCCATTTTCTCCAACTGTAGATAAAATACCATACTCCCCTTTTGTTAATAAATCTATTGCTTCTGTTTCTGATATTGCCTTATCACTACGTCTCATTTCTCTAAACACTACTTTCTCCCCCTTGTGATATCAATTATTTTTAAAATATATAATTTTATCAGATAATTATACATTATTTAACAAAAATAATATATAATTTTTTACATATACTATTATTATTAAATTATAGTGAGGTAATTTTATGGAAAATAATTCGTTGTTTGAAGCTATATATAAACGCTGTTCTGTAAGAAAATACAAAAATGAACCTTTAGCCCATGGACTGCTTAAGCAAATTGAGGAATTAACTCATTCAATGCCTCAGCTTGACCCTACAATTTCAATGAAAGTCCATTTAGTTCAGGATGGATATAAAATTCAAAACATTTCTAGAGGCATTGTTGGAAGTTATGGAAAGATTAGCGCACCTCACTACCTTGTAGTCACCTCGGAAGAAAAACCTTGGTTTATGGAAAATATAGGGTTCTCATTAGAATACCTAATACTAAAACTTACTACTTTAAACCTAGGAACTTGCTGGATTGGAGGATTTATTAAAAAGAGCTTATTAAAAGATATCATTGAAATTCCAGAAAATCACATACCAGTAATAGTTATTTCCTTTGGTTATCCATTAAATCCTGAGGAATTTAAATCCAGAAATTTAAGCTACAATCTTTCAGAAGAAATAGAACCAGATCCTGACAAATACTATGATTCTACAACAAAGCTAGTGGCTGCAACAAAACGCAAGGAAATTAATGAGATTGTTTGTGGAAAGTTAGATGAGACTTGGCTTTCTATTATGGATGCTGTAAGGCATGCACCATCTGCTATTAATAGCCAACCTTGGAGATTTTACAAGGAAGGTAACCTATTTCACTTGTATGGAGTAAAAAGATTAAAAATTGCACAAACTTTAGAACATATCAATAAAATTGATTTAGGTATAGCCCTATGTCACTTGGTGGCTGCTGCTCAACTTAAAGGAAAGAAATTAGAATTAAAAGCTTCGGAAAATGTTGAGAGAAAAGGCTTAAACTACTTCATTACAGTTATTGAGAAATAACCATTTTAGAATATTAATCTTTTCTCTGCCTTATTTGTGATAATTATTTATGTAATTTAAAATTAATTGTAAAGTTTTTTTAGCTCAATAATGGAGTAAATATCAACTTATTTTTTCTAATTATTACATTTAATCAGAATAATTACCAAACATAAAAATTTCTAAATAAGGCAAACTATTTTTATCTTTGATTATATAGAAAACAGATATTATAACTAGTGGATTTCAAAAAAGGAGTGGTATTATGAAGTTAGGTAAAATGTTGACAACTACCCTATCAGTAGTTGGTGCCATTGTTGTTGTAGATAGACTTGCTGATATGGTGTCTACAGCCCATAAAAGACAAATCAGCAAATGTCTAAGCAACTTAGATAAGAGTAATTTTAATATTGTTGAAGACATTGAAAATATCGATGATTGCTGCTGTAGTGGCACTGTAGAAATTAAAAGACCAACTGAAAGCAAATTTAGAAATTTTCATAAAATATTGCCTGATATAAAGAAATATGTAAGTCCTAAAGCAAGTGATGGACATGAAAACTTTACCTTCCAGTATAGTATTAAAGTTAGACCTAGTGAGGAATCTATTTATAATGAAATGAATGAAGAAACTTCTACTATGAATCACGTTGAGAAAATTACTGAAGAAAATTCAATGTTTAGTGCTGATGATAACATCATTGGCAATCCTGAATTAGGTACAATTTAATAAACTTATTATAGTCTATAATATTAACTTCATATAGTTAGTGTTATAGACTAATTTTATTTTCACTATTTACTATAATTTATATCTTCTCTTATGAGCTATTTAGTTATTAATAAAATATTATAGTTTTAGTTGTTATTCGATTTATCCCTGCTTTTTTTCAAATTACTTAATCTCTTAATTTAGATAAGAGTTCTTTACTATTAAAATATAAGTTAATTATTTTAAGTGCTGCTAACTTTACTAAGTTAATAAATTATTTATAGGATTCACAAGGTTTTTTCTTAATATTGTGGAATAAGAAAAATATATATTTTGTAAAATTAATAAGGGGGGATTTTATTATGATTATTAATTATGGTCATAGAGGTGCCAGTGGCTATTTTCCTGAAAACACAATGATAGCTTTTGAAAAGGCCCTTGAGATGGGAGCAACAGGCATAGAAACTGACGTGCAAATGACTAAGGATGGGGTACTTGTATTAATCCATGATGAATATGTTAACAGAACTACTGATGGCATAGGTCTTGTTAAGGATTTCACTTATAAGGAACTAATGAAATTAAATGCATCAAGTTATATGAAAACCTATGCGAGTCCTACATCTATTCCTACAGTAGAGGAGCTTATAGCTTTAGCAAAAGAAAAAAATATTACAGTAAACTTTGAAATTAAAAGTGGAATTATTATTTACCCTAACATTGAAGAAAAATTAATAGAATTCATTTATAAAAAAGGTCTTCAGGATAATGTTATCCTTTCAAGTTTTAATCACTATTCTTTAGTTAAATGTAAAGAGGTTTCAAAGGAAATTAACACAGGAATTTTATACATGGAGGCCTTATATAAGCCTGAAAACTATTGTGTTTCTATTGGAGCAAATGCTCTCCATCCTCATTTTTACTCTGCACAACCTGAAATTATAGAAGCTGCTCACTATAAAGGGCTTAAGGTTAATCCTTTTACTGTTGATGATGAAAATATCATGAAGAATTTAATTTTATCCGGCACAGACGGAATCATTACTAATTATCCCGATAAACTTAAAAATGTTATGGAGGATTTATATGGAAAAGCTTAATTACAAAAAGACTTTTCTTTTAGGCTTTGGTTTTTTTGCCATAGCTATCACTTGGTCTGTTTATAATGCTTTTATGCCAATACTTCTTGGTAACTTTATTAAAAGTTCTGCATTAATTGGTTTTATTATGACAGTAGATAATTATTTAGCTCTTTTTATTCAGCCAACGGTAGGAATCTTTAGTGATAGAATAGATACTAGGTTTGGAAAAAGAATGCCTTTCTTAATGATTGGTATGCCTCTTGCAGTTATTTTTACTTTTCTCATTCCTAGCCATAGAACTCTTTTAACTTTAATTATTTTTATACTTCTAATGAATCTATCTATGAGCTTATTTCGTTCTCCTGTAATAGCTTTAATGCCTGATATAACTCATGAGAGTAATAGGAGTAAAGCTAATAGTATAATTAATTTCATGGGTGGTATAGGCTCTCTTATAGCTTTTTTCATTGGTTCCATTTTATGGGGGTATAATAAGGCTTATCCTTTTTACCTTGCTTCTTTTTTAGTTTTACTATCCTTCGTAGTGTTATTTTTCTTTATTAAGGAAAAAAGAGATGTAGTACATTACAAAGCCTCAGAGGAGAAAGTTCATATTTTAAAAGGTATCCTTAGTGGTTTGAAAAATAAAAATATCAGAAATCTACTCTTTGCTATTTGTTCTTGGTTTATTGGCTATAATGGCATTGAAACTTTCTTTACTAGATATGGAGAAAACTTCTTAGGAGTTCCTGCAAATATGGCATCTATGTCTTTTGCCTTTATGTCCTTAAGTTTTTTAGTCTTTGCAATTCCAGCTGGACTTATTGGAACGAAATTAGGAAAGAAAAAAGCTATAGTAACTGGGATCATTGGATTAATTATTGTGTTTATAATTCTAGCTACTTTAAGATCAATTCTTCTCATTAGAGTTTGTTTTTTATTTTCTGGTTTTTTCTGGTCTATGATTAATATAAATTCTTACCCCTTTGTGGCAGAAATGGCCCCTAAAGGCAGTATTGGAACTTATACAGGGCTATATTATTTATTTTCTTCTGTGGCAGCTATAATTTCACCCCCTCTATTAGGTGGCATTATGGATACCTTAGGTTATAAGTACATGTTCTTGTATGGTGCTCTATTCTTTATCTTAGCTTTATTCTTTATTAGCTTGGTTAAAAGTAAAAATTACATTTCTAATAACTAACACATTAAAATTTAAATTTATAGCCATTGAATTTTAAAACTAAATTTTTCAGTAAAAAGACTGCTAAATAAAAGATTAGCAGTCTTTTTAAGATTTATTCCTGTACTCTATTAGGTTCTATAACAATTACAGCATATCTAAAGGTTATTTTCTTTTCAGATTTTGGTGGAACACTGACAATAAATTCTATAGTATTTGCATCTTTTTTAATAAATCTGTCTGTAGAACTTATCATCTTCCAATCTCCTGGGATAAAATGAGTAATCTTTAGTAAAGCTTCTTCATTTCCAGTATTTTTTATTGTAATTTCATATTCATACTCCTCAATACCTTCAAGCCTTCTGTAATCAGTTTGTACCTTATCAAATACAATGTTAAAGGGTTTTCCAAGTTCTAATTTAACTAATTCATCCTCTGGCGTATAATCTATCTCTCCCTCACCAATAAACTCTAAGTTATTTCTATCTTTTAGGGTGTCATAAACCTTAGCAATTCCATTTGGTAAAGGTTCTCCTAAATTATTATCCCTTGAATTTTTAAATTCGATAATCGTACTTAATTCATTTCCATTAAAAGGATTTGTGTAATACTTAGTGTATCTTACATTTTTGCTCCAAAATAACCTTATTTGCTTAGAAGTTTTATTGTTTAAGTCTGTAGCAAATGGATAATTATATATATAATAATCCCCCAATGCCGTTGGAGATACACCAGCAACTGCACTACTTGTTTTCACCATAAAACTAGCTTCATAGTAAGGTACTACTGGAGGTGTCTCCTTCAATCTTTTAATATCTCCTGACACAAGGTTTACTTCTGTGTTTTTTAAATCAATTCCTGTAGTATTATCGATTTGTGCATAGCAATTTAAACTTAAATACTGGCTATATAACTCTATTGTATAATTTGCCATCCACACAAGTCCTTTGGTAAGATAAGACACAGTGAATTCTCTTAAGTTTGTGGAACAAATTTTAAATGCTATGGTAGGCTTTAATACAAATCCTTTTGGGAGACACGGAAGTATAATTTCCCCCTTAGGACTTACATAAACTTCATTCGTTTTAGCATCCTCTATGATGTATCCACCTTGAGTTGATAATAATACTCCATGAACTTTCTTACCACTATCTGGATCAAAAAGAGTTACTTCTTTTCCTATAAATTTTTCTAGTACATCCCTAGGATTTATAATATCGTAATCATAATTTATTTCATAAGCGTCTATGTTTTCCACAATAATTGAGTTAACTTCTATTAACTCTGAAACATCTAAGTAATAAATCTTTTCTTCCTGTCCAGATAGATTTATACTCCTTTTTTCTCTAATTAAACCAAAATTATTTTGATACACAGAAATAGACAATGCCTTAATATCTTTTCTTGTAGAAATAAAACCCATTATTACCCCTCGCATATATATTCTTTCATAATATTATACGAAGAATCTCCAATTTTGTACTATCTTATGTTAATTCGAGTTATAGATTTAAAGTTTTAACTCACCAAAAGCATTATTTAAATACTTAAAGGTGAGTTAAAACTTTTTCATATTACTATATTTTACTCTACTTTATTTTTGAGGCATTTTTAAACAATACTAGATTTAAAATATAAAGTTATCTGGTAGTAGATATTAAAAAGTATAAATAAATATTATTGAGCCAGTTCCTTCTCAAGCATATCTAAAAGCTCATCAAATCTTCTTATAGTATCTTCTAATGGTTTTGGAGTTGTCATGTCCACCCCAGCATTTTTAAGAATATTAATTGGATAATCACTTCCACCTGCTTTTAAGAAACCTTTATACTTTTCTACATCCTCTTCTGTACCATTTAATATAATTTGTGAGAAGGAATTGGCTGCTGCAAAACCAGTTACATATTGATATACATAAAAATCTCTATAGAAATGTGGAATTCTTGACCATTCCATATCGATGCCTTTATCTACTACCATGGATTTGCCAAAGTATTTTTCATTTAAGTCATGGTATATTTTACATAATTCTTCACTAGATAGAGACTCACCCTTTTCCATTTTTTCATGGGTTAATAATTCAAACTCAGCGAACATTGTTTGTCTAAATACTGTAGTTCTAATGCCTTCAAGCTGTTGATTTATTAAGAATAATCTTCTAGCCTTATCTTTTTCACTTTTAATTAAATAATCCATTAACAAGCATTCATTAGTTGTAGATGCCACTTCCGCACAAAACAATACATAATCTGCATAGATATATGGTTGATTCTTTCTTGCATAGTAAGAATGAATACTATGACCCATTTCATGAGCTAAAGTTGAAACATCATTAACTTGATTATTATAGTTTAATAGAACGTAAGGCATGGAGTTATAGCTTCCACTAGAATAGGCTCCTCCTCTTTTTCCTTTATTCTCGTATACATCAATCCAGCCTTCTTCTATACCTTCTCTAAAAATATCTAAATACTCCGTCCCTAATGGTTCTAATGCCTTTTCACAAAGGATTACTCCATCTTCGTATTCTACGTTAAATTCTGGTGCATCTATAACTGAAACATATAAATCATACATATGAATTTCTTCTAACCCTAGAAGTCTTTTCTTAATATCTACATATCTATGAAGAGAAGTTAAATTTTTATTTATTGTATCAACTACATTATGATACACTTCTACCGGAATTTTATCTGGTTTTAAGGAACTCTCTAAAGCGGAATTATACTTTCTTGTTTTAGCCTTAAATATAAAATTCTTATGTGATGCTGTATAGGTAGTTGCTACTGTATTTTTAAATTTCTCATAAGTTCCAAATAAAGCCTCAAAAGCTTCTTTTCTAACTCTCCTGTCCTTGCTTCTAATAAATACTGAATAATTTCCCTCTGTAAGTTCAACTTCATTCCCTTCTTCATCTCTAATCACTGGGAAGGTCATATCTGCATTAGTAAGCATTCCGAATATATTTCCGGGAGCACTTAAGCAATCACTAACTGAGGCTAATATCTTCTCTTCCTCCTCGGAAAGCACATGAGGTTTTTTCTCCATAATTTGCTCTAAGAAGAGCTCATATAGTTTTAATCCACCTTCCTGGTCAATTAGTTTTTTAATTTGATTCTCCTTCATTTTTAAAACCTCTGGTATGAAAAAAGAGGTTATGGCACTAAACTCTGCTCCATAAGTAGAAATTTTATCTTTCATAATTTGATACTTTGAGTTTGCAGTATCTTCGTCCCCTCTTAAGTGCGCATATACTGCTAAGTCCTCAAACAAACTTAATACTTCTACATAATTATTAAGGTATTCTAACAAAGTCTTTGCTTCATTAAGCTTACCTTTGTATTCTCCTAACCTAGGTGCAATTTGCTGAAGTTTTTTAAAATCTTCTTCCCAAACCTCGTCTGTTAAATACATTTTTTCTACATTCCATTTATATTTAGCTTCAATTTCTCCTCTTGTTTTTAATTTCTTTACTTCTCCCATGATTGTCCTCCTACATATTAATAAATTTAAATACATTTTACCATATTTATGAATTTAGTGCATTTATTTCAAAAGCTTTTCTGCTATAATATATAAAGACGAGTTAATTATTTTTATATAACCTTATATTTCTGAAATAAATCTACCATATATTTAATATTATTTTAAGAATGTAAAGTTATACTTAAATTTTATAATGTTTAGGAGGAATAAAATGGAATATAGAAAATTTGGTAACTGCAACTTTACTGTATCAGCTTTAGGCTTTGGTTGCATGAGATTTCCTGTTATTGATAAGGATTCTTCTAAAATTCATGAAGATAAAGCAATAGCAATGATAAGACATGCTATTGATAATGGTGTAAATTATATTGATACCGCTTACCCTTATCATGGTAAAAATTCTGAAATTGTAGTTGGAAAAGCACTAAAAGATGGCTATAGAGAAAAAGTAAGACTTGCCACTAAATCCCCTGTTTGGCTAGTAAAAGAATATAATGATTTTGAGAAGTACTTAAATGAGCAACTAGATAAACTTCAAACAGATTATATAGACTTTTATTTAATGCATGCTTTAAATAAGGAGCGCTTTGACAGCCTAAAGAAAAATAATGTTTTTAAATTCCTAGATGAAGCCATTGCTAGTGGAAAAATTAAGTATGCTGGTTTCTCCTTCCATGATGAAGAAGATGTTTTCTATGAAATAGCCGATAGCTATCCATGGACTTTCTGTCAGATTCAATTAAACTATATGGATGTAGAATATCAAGCTGGACTTAGAGGGTTAAAATATGCAGCTGAAAAAGGCATGGCAGTGGTTATTATGGAACCTCTGAAGGGTGGAAAATTAGCTGGAAACCCACCAAATGAAGTTAAAGATTTATTTGAAAGTTATGATAGTTCAAGAACCCCAGCAAACTGGGCATTAAAATGGTTGTACAATTTTCCAGAGGTAACAACAATTTTAAGTGGCATGTCAACCATGGAGCAGCTCAAGGAAAATCTACAAATTGCTTCCACCTGTAGTTCAAATTCAATGAACAGTGAAGAACTTGAGATTATGGATAAAGCTAAAGACGCTTATCTAAGACTAACTAAAGTTAATTGTACAGGCTGTAACTATTGTCAACCTTGTCCTTTCGAAGTTGATATTCCAAGGAACTTTGAATTATACAATGAGGGCCATATGTTTAACATGTTAGATGCATCTTCAAATTCCTACAATAATTTCATGCCCAAAAATCAAACTGCATCAAACTGTACTGAATGTGGAAAATGTGAGGAAGAATGTCCTCAAAACTTACCTATTAGGCAATTACTTAAAGAAGTTCATGCCGCACTTGGTAAGAAATAATTATCTTATATAAATTCAAATATTATTTCTGCATTAAAAGATATCCAAAGACGATTTTAATTGAAACGAAAGTAATACAGAACAAATTTTTTTAGGTTTCTTTATGATATTCTATATATCTTATTGTTATTGTTTTAAATATAAACTCATAAAAATCCAGGGTTAAATTTCTATTAACCCTGGATTCAACATTTACATATTTATATACTTATAACAATTTTTCTTTATATATTTTAACACTCATCTCATAATTTTAACTAATAATCCCTATGATGTTTCTTTTTCTTCTTGTTTTTGTGATGATCATTAGGAAGATAGTTAGGATGGTATAAATAATCATCATTGTGCTTTTCATAATCATGGTGATGTTCATCTTTGTCATGAGAATAGGACTCTAATCCATATTGATTGTTATAGTACTTACAATTATAACAGTACTTTTTACTCTTTTTATATTTCTTGCACTTCTTACATTTTTTATTTCTAGAATCTATTTGATTTTCAATAACTCTGCGATAGCGCATCTTATCTTCAACATCATTGTTAAAGACTATAAAGTTATCATCCTTATCTTTATTTTCCTCTTCATCACTTAAGGATGAAGTTTGTAAAATTGGTTTTTCTAAACCATCTTCTTTCTTATTCTCAAATTCCTCTTCCTTATTATCACTCTCTTGTTCCCATACTTTAGTGTTATTTTCCTGCCTATTATCCTTAATATACTTATTATATTTTGGATTAATCATTAAGTTATAATCACCAAAATTTTGGTCATTAAAGGTGTTGTAATCTTCAGTTGTAAGTTTATCATCATATTCATAAAGGTCATCCTCACGGTAATATGCTTCATCTTCATAGTTTAAATCATAGTTGTCTTCATTAAAGTCATCAGGGCTATTACTAAATACTGGAACAGTATTGAACTCCTCTAAATCATCAAGCTCATCAAACTCATCAAATTCTTCATCCTCTTCATCTAAATAATATTTAAACACAGGCTTAATCTCATATTGGTTAAAATTCCCTTCTATTTCCCTGTATCTAATGTTTGGATTGACATTGTCCATATCTATCTGTTGATCTTCTTCAAAATTATATTCATTAAATTCTTTTTCATCTAAATCCTCTGTGGGCAAACTATAGAAATCAAATTCTTCCTCTTGCCCAAAGAACTCTGTTCTATCTGATTGCTTACTAATAAACTCACGTTGCATATTGTCTACAGGATCTTTATATTTTTTCTTTGTAGTAACCCTAGGTGAACCTGTATTTTTATTAATATAGTTTTGAGTCAACCTATCCTTGACCATAGTATCCTCCACATCATCATACTTTATATCATCACTTCTGAAAGTAACCTGTGCCTTAGCCCTTGTAGGTGAGAAGTCTCCATCCACATCAAAGGCCTCAATTGTCATTTCGTATCGTTCATTAGGTCTAGGAGTTTTTGCAAGCTTTAATGTATAGCTTGTAGTATTCTTAGACACAGTAGTAACATAATTAGAATTTATAAAAATGTTATATCCATTTAGGTCTACATCAGGGTTTTTAGACCAACTTAGTACTATTTCATTTTTTCTTGGATAAGCTTTAAAGTTTTTAACCGCTACTGGTGGTTTCAAATAGTCTAAGTTCGTTGGCCCATAGTTTAGATCTACTGGGGGGTTAACCCCTGCCATAGTTCCACTTTCTGTATACTGCCATAATCTCCATCTAGTCCATCCTCCAGCATCAGGTGGGAATGGTGGATTACTTGGAATTTCCTTATACATAGCAATCCAAAGAGGCATATTTGATAGAATGTATCCCTTAGTTGAATGACGGAAGTTATTGTATAGTTGAATAAAAAATAGTCCTGTATAAATCATTAATCTTCTTCTCGTTCTTCTTTCAAACCTTTTTCTAAATCTGTCTACCCAATCTAATAAATTGTCAGTAGATATAGATTTATCCTGTGGGCTTTCTATGTCAACTACTGGAAATAGGTCCCCAAAGTTTCCAGGACCATACGCTTCTTGAAGAACTCTTATAAAATCATCACACTGAGCATCTGCAGTGGTTAAATCTGTTGACGGCACTGCATAATGATATGCTCCACTAAGTATTCCTACTGATCTTAATCCTCTTACATACTCAAAAAATCTTCTATCCACTCTAAATCTTCCAGTGCCAGAGCTCGATCCACGTACGTAACAATAATTGGTCTTTGTTGCTAGTAAAGCGTAATTAACTTCACCTCTAAATTCATTTATGTCTGGACCTATTATATTAGCAAAAGTTGCCTGTTGCATACTCTCCTCCATAATAATAGTAATTCACTTAATATATTATTAATTTTATCGGTAATTTGTTACAATATAACAAGTAATTTTATATTTTATATAAAAAAAATAAACTAGCAAGTTTAATATATCTAACTAGTTTATTTATATTCTTCTTAAAATATTTTGTGATTCGAATTTAAGCATTTATACAAGTTAAATTAACATGCTCAAATTTGATTATAAGAATCAATAAAATAGAATTATTTTTAAAAATCTTATAGACTATATTGACTCTTTACTATTAACTTATTATGCCTAACTACCTATTTTGCCATTAATAACACTTTTTATGTGAACTTTTGATTTAAAGTATAAAATGATTAAATTAACTATTGGAACTAAAATACAGTAAAATGAAAATAATATTGCCTTTGGCCCAACTTGTAAATTTGTCAATGGAACTAAAACTGCTACATTCCAAGGAATAAGGGGGGCTATGACTATTGCCGTATTTTCTAAATCCATAGCAAGATTATATTTATCAATACCATTTTTTTCGTAAGAACCCTTCATAGTCATATTAGTAAGCATCACAGCTAGTACTTGAGTACAGCCTACCATAGCACTCACAATGCTTACAACTATAGTTACTAAAAACAATAAGTCTTTTCTCTTTATTTTATTTATGGGTTCTTGAATAAACTCAAGCATATTAGCTCCTTCAAAAATTCCATTAAGTGCTGATGACATAAAAACAATAAGAGAAAGCTTCACCATAGACAGGACTCCTCCACCTTTAATAATATGAAAAAGCGGATTATTTTCTTGTAACTTAAAGCCCCAAATTAGGGTTTTAGTTATATCTATTATTTTATAATCTTGTATAAAGAATGCAATAAGTGAAGCTGTTGCCATGCTTATGTACATTGAAGTTTTAACTTTCACCTTGAATAAGGATAATACCATTATTATAAAAGCAGGAGAAAGAACCAGGATACTTACATCAAAATAGTTTACTATTTCTATAATGATGTTTGAGTTACTATAATCTAGGGGGTGCCTTAAAGATAAAAAAGTATATATAATACAAGTTAAGATTAGAGGTATAATCGAAGACTTTATCATATTCCTAATATTCCTATATAACTCTGTTTCTGTTATATTTGCTACTAAATTTGCACTTGAGGACATAGGAGAGCATCTATCTCCAAAATAAGCTCCAGATAATATTGCTCCTGCTACAGCAAATAAATTTGCGTCCCCTGCTCTAGCCATTACCATTAGTGAAATACCTACAGTTCCAATAGTCCCAAAAGAGGTGCCAATAAGTAATGAAACTAATGAAGATAGAAGGAATGCACTAATTATAAAATAACTTGGACTTATTAATTTAATTCCGTAATAAACTACTGCTGGCACCGTTCCTGAAACCATCCATAAAGAAATAATGGCTCCAATAAGCACAAAGATTTGAAGAACGATAAAGGATTTTTTTCCTCCCTTAAAAGCAACTTTTACACTTTCCTTGAGAGTTAATCCCCTTTTCATAGATAAAATTAAAAATATACATAGAACTAATGTCAGTGCCACTAAAATATCTATACCTTTAATCACACTAAAAATTAATAAAGTAGCTGATAGTATTAAACCTAAAATTACGTCCATAAAATCTCCTTTTTAATAACGAACAAGTTCATTTTGTATAGGGGCTTTGGAAGGAGATTTGGCTCCCACCTGAAGAGGATGGAAAAGTTATCCTTCCAAAGCGTCGTTAAACTTTCAAATTGCACTTGTATATAGTCTTTATAAATAAACATGATATATATGGTATTATAATAAATTTCTAATAATATATTACCTCTTTACTAACATGAATACAACGGAAATTTCATAACCATAAAATGTGACTAGATGTAACCTAAAAGAACTTATATTATAAGGAAATATCTTTAGTAAATTATGTCCCCTTCAATGTATTAATTGCATTTTATTTATCCATAATATAACAAATATTACTTTTAATAGAGGAATTTCAATTGTCTTGTAGAATATAAACAATAGTAAATTTTTTATGAGGTGAAGTATAATGAATGGCTTAAAATTTTTTCATTTTCCACAAGATATTTTATTAGTAATAGTTGGATTCTTAATCCTATCAATGTTTAATATGAACGAAAATTTAGCACTATCAATATTTGTCTCCTTAACTACTGTTACCTTAATCATACTATGGATATTTCTAAGGATAAGAAAATATAATGACCTACAACAATCTATTAAAGTTATTAATCTTTTGGAGATTCAAGTTCTAGAATCTACTGAAATAATTCAGCAAATACACTTGTATTTAAATAACAATTTAAGAATATGTATCAGTAATATAATTATAAATAATCAATGGTTTAACGATATACTTATTCTTAGAAATTATTTAACTGAATTAGAACTTCGTCAAATCATTGATTTAATGTATCATTTTGATTCCCTTCAGAAAAATTACAATCATTGGACCGAAACTGGAGACGAAAATTTGCAAAGTATTTTAAAAACTAATATTTCTCCCTCTAATAGTGATTTGATTGATGAGGTTAATTCTGTAAGAAACATGGTAATTAAATTAAAAACAGATTTTTCCATAAATTAAAAGGGTAACTCTTTGAGTTACCCCTTATTAATTTGAAACTATACACTTAACACTATATTGCTATTTCCTCATCAGATTCTAAATAAGCTTTTATTATCTCTAGATGATTTTCATCTTCTTCCGCTATAACACTAAAAATATCCCTTGATAACTCTTCCGGATAATCCTTAAACATTACCTCCCCTTTAAAATTAATGGTAGTCCCCTTATCTACCTCTTCAAACTCATAACTATAAATTACTTTAACTCCATATTTAATGGTATGAAAAATAAACCTTCTGTTATCTATAATCTCTATGATTTCACTTTCATACTTAAAATCTCTGCCATTATGAAGTATAACATTTTCGTACTTACTCCCATTAACTACTGGACCTTCTGTGATTTTATTAATAGAGAGGATGTCATTCCATACTGTACAAAACCTCTTAAAATCACTACAGAATCTGAACACCTCGTTAATGTTTTTTCTTACAAAAATTGAATTTCTAAATTTGTACATAACCTGTCCCCCTCTATTTTATTTACCGCAATGTAGTATTATTATAACACAATAGTAAAATTATGGAAATATTAGTTAGTAAAAAAACTGACTTTACATCAGTTTTTTTTATTTAAGTATATGCTTATCTTCATTGAATTAGCTCTGTAACCCTAAAAATATTTACATATTTACTTTGAAGGATTTTCAAAATTATATTTCTAAGAATTCTTTATTAATATTACCTTGAAATTTACTTAAAGGTATTTTAAACTCTGGATTATAGTATTCCTTCGGTGCAATTTCACCTTGCGGAAAAGTAATTATTAAATTTCCATTTTCAATATAAAATTCTGTATCTGCATTTACACTATTAAAGTTATATATATTACTATGACCTAAAGTCATTTCTAAGTTCTTTATTTGATCTTTGATTTCCTTATTTATTGCTGAAATGAAATTAAAGTCTCCTTTAAATACGTCCTTTAACTTATATATTCTTCCATCTCTAAGGTTAATATTATATCCTTTATTATATAAAACATAATTTTCAGTGGTTCCATTATTTCCTGAGTAAGTTATAACTATACTTAATAAATCTTTGTTTACGTAATAACTTTTAAAATATGTTGAAGCTCCCCATACTTTTGCCTCACCAGATTCATTGATTTTAATTTTATCTTCATTAGCCTTGCTTTTAATTAAACTGTTAAAGCTAAATACTTGTTCTTTTATAGTCTTGTTTATATTATTTATTATTGCATTATCATCATCTTTTATCACAGGGTAAGATAAATAAGGTTGAAAACCATCTTCACTTGATATATATGTTTCAGTTTGAATTTCTAAAGGATTCTTTAAAATCTTCACATTGTTATTCAATCCCTTAGGGAACTTTTTATATGGAATCTTAAATTCTGAAATTCCCGAAGCATAAGGTGCTATTGCATATTCCCCAAAATACACAACAACTCCATCGTCAGTTAAATAAAAATTTTGGTTGTAAGGTATACCATTGAGATTCTTTATTGAATCAGGAAAATATTTTTGTATATCTTTTTCCATTTGGGTCTTTATTTCTTTCAAAACCGTAGCTCTATAATCTGGATTGTTCCCCAAAAAGTCCTGCAACACTCCATATTTTCCAGTGTTTACATCAAAATTGTAAGCTATTTTACTTGTACTACCATGAGCTCCACCAGTGTATTGGTATAAGGTTAATACCACAGATAATAAATTGTCTTTATTATAAGATATATTGTATTCGGAAGTAACATTATATTGCCGTACATCATATCCAGTTTTTTTGTTTAACTCACTATCTTCTTTAGCCATTTTTTCTACAGAATCTTTGATAGTTAGTATAGTACTTTGAATTTTGTCATTAATAGCTTTTTCAGTATCACCATTTTTCAAACCAGAGATTACAGGGATATCCAAGTTTACCGCTATATATTCATTACTATATTGAATTAACTTTGAAGTTACTCCACTATTATTTGTGACTTCACTTGTTTTTTGAAATAAATTTCCTCCTAAGTAAATTGATCTTTCCATTGCGTAGGTATTATAAGATAAATTACACATAAAAATTATAAATAATAGCCAAACCTTTATTTTCCTCATGGTACCACCCTTTCCATTTTACAATTAGTTTACCCATGAAAATCTCAACTACACCTGATAATTATATTTATTTATTAATAATTTGCACTTTTATCATCCATACTAATTTATAATTATCAGCTACATAAAATTATTTAAATCAAAACTTTGAAAAAATTATCTTTTATTGCATCTTTATATTTTTAAAATCTTAAACTAAAAACCTACAAATATCTATGTTTTAAAGTACCCATGAAAATATAGCTCCATACTACATCCATTAAGCCTAATTTAAACTAAAGGAGAGTTGAATATGCCTAGATTAGGATTAAGAACTATTAAAACTTCAATAGCAGTATATTTTTGTATTACTATAAGTACTATGTTTGGTATAGATCCCTTTTATTCATGTATTGCTGCAGTATCAACCCTCCAAACCTCTATTCAATCTTCCTTTGTAGTTGGAAGAGATAGAATGGTTGGAAGTGCTATTGGTGCCTTTTTTGGTGTAATTTTTTCTTATTTTGGACAAAATAGCTCCTTCTTTACAGCACTTGCTTTGCTTTGTGCTATATACACCATCACCTTATTAAATAGCAAGGGAGCGGTAAACATTGCTTGTATTGTAGTAATAGCTATTATGGTTGATCCTACTGTTACCTCCCCCATCCAAAGCGGTATTGAAAGATTGCTTCAAACTTTACTTGGTATTGTTATCGCTGTTATAGTTAATGTAACCTTATTTCCTCCAAAAAATTAATTTGTTCTATAGTTTAAACTACTATAATTAGTAAAAAATCCCTAGCCTAAATTGGCTAAGGATTTTATCATATATTTAATTATTAAAGAATTTTAATCTGCAAAAACCCACTTAAATCTTGAAGTCTCTAGGATTATCATCATTTACTCTAGGTTCCCCAAAGGTAGCTCTTGCACTTTCAGCAGCTGGGTCATGATTTATATGCTTCTTCTTAAACTTACCATCATGCTTTCTATTTTCCTTAGTATCTTTCATTTTTGTCATATGAACACTCTCCTCTCTAAATTTAGAGTATCCACTTAAAGTCCTTTTATTCAAATTAAACACATCCATTTTTTTAATTTTACTTAAGCTTTAAGTTTCGTTCCTTTTCTACTATATTTTTTGCAATACCATGTGCTATATCTTTTGTTTTATCTATATCTATGGTACATACCACACCATCTCTAACCAAAATTTTACCATTTACTATGGTGTGTTTAACAAAACTAGTATTTCCACAGCAAACTATTGAAACTAAAGGATCATGGCACCCTGCAAAAGCAATATCACTTAAGTCTAATACAATAATATCTGCTGCTTTATTAATTTCTAAGTAACCTGTATCTGTTCTTCCTAGAACTTCTGCCCCTCCTCTAGTTGCCATCCTCAAAGTCTCGTAGGCAGTAAGCCCTTTATCTCCATATTTTAAGTGATTTAATAAATAAGCTCTTCTTACTTCTTCCCACATATTAGAGCCATCGTTGGATGCACTACCATCTACTGCTATTCCTAGAGGAACCTTTGCTTCTATAAGCTCAGAGGTTCTACAAATACCGCTACCTAACTTCATGTTAGAGCTTGGACAATGTGCGATGCCAGCACCATTTATAGCCTTTATTTCTCTATCATTAAGATATATTCCATGGGCAAACCATACATCTGATCCAATCCACTCTAAATCCTCCATTAATTCTACAGGTCTTCTTCCATACCTTTCAATACAAAAATTCTCCTCATCAATGGTTTCACATAAATGTGTATGCATCATCACTCCTCTTTTACGTGCTAAGTCCTTTGTATCCGTCATTAGTCTTGTGCTTACTGAAAAAGGAGAGCAAGGTGCTAATGCAATTCTAGTCATTGCAAAATCTTTAGAATCGTGGTACTTATTTATCAATCTTTCCGAATCCACTAATATATCTTCTTCCTTTTGGACTACACAGTCTGGTGGTAATCCACCACCGCTTTTTCCTAAAGACATTGAACCCCTTGTGGCATGAAATCTAATTCCAATTTCACTAGCTGCTTTTATTTGATCATCTATAAGTTCACCTGATGTAAACTTTGGAAATAAATAATGGTGATCCATAGTGGTTGTACAACCTGTTCTTAGCAATTCACTAAATCCTACCATGGCACCATAATATACTGCCTCTGGTGTTATGTGTTTCCAAAATTCATAAAGTCCAATTAGCCATGGAAATAATGGCATATCTTGTACTTCTTGAATACCTCTAAATAAAGTTTGGTATAGATGATGGTGTGTGTTTACAAATCCAGGCATTACTACTAAGTTGTCGCAAGGTATAATTTCACTATCCTCAAAGGGACAAAGGTTTTTACCCATAGCAATAATTTTATTATCCTTTATTAATAAATCTACTCCTTCTAAAATGTCATTATTATCATTCATGGTAATTATATAACCTATATTCTTAAATAAAATACTAGACAAATTATCTCCTCCTATTACGTTTCTTTAATTTAATAAATACTATGTAAAATTCAACACATTAATGACAATAAGGAGCTATATTATTTTAAAATGCCATGTTAGAATAATTGGAGAAATTTCCTATTTACTATATTTTAACTATAATGGGTTTCATAGGTTATTTCCAAGTATTAGTGATGTATTTTTCTATCCCATATTCTTATAAAATTCTAGCTTTCCTGAAACTTTTACATTAGTAAGTTCTTTTAATTAATACACTATTATGCAACTTTTAACAGGAAACTCATATACTTAATAATATACTTGATAATATATTTATGTAATATTCATTAGCAAGTATATTCTAAACCTTAGTTAATATAATATTATTTTGTCATAAATGTCATATATACTTCATAATATATATAAATTGAGGATTTATAAAATCACAATAATTTATTTAAATTTTCTAAATATTTATACAAATTTAACAACTATTGTGTTATGATATATGTATACTATTCAAGTCATTTCATAATTGGTCATATTTTAGCTAATAATATATTGATTATGTTATTGCTTAAACTGCCAATTATAATATTTATTAAAATCAGAAAGGAGTTGTTTCGATGGTAGAATATAACCTATCAACTATTGAAGCATTTCAAATCTTAGATGAGAATCCAACCTATAGAGCTGTTAATGCAGAAGGTCATACTTTGGAGCTAAGAGGAGAAGAAAAGTTTATAATTCATCGTCGTATCAAAATGGCTAAGGATAAGCATGTTAGCTTAAGTGATAAGTGGAGAATTGTAAAACCAATTCCCTACGAATTAGCTAATGAACTATTCAAAAAGCTTAGAACTATAGAATGTAGATTTGATGATGGAACAAAAAAATTCTATAATAAAATGCCTGACAATGGTCATGTAATTATAGAAAGTGACTTACCTTATGGTAAGGACTGTCTCTGGTATTGCTTTAGCTATTATGAGGATTAGTTTTCATTAAGGTTCACAATATTATAAAGAATAATATTGTAAAACTAATTCATTTTAAAATTAAACACATAGACTCAGATATTTTATATATCTGAATTTATGTGTTTAATATTTCTAATATTTTTTCTACTTTTGGATTACATACTGAATAAGTAATTTCTGTTCCCGTTCTTTCACCTTTAACTATTCCAGCTACCCTCAGCTTTTGCAAATGCTGAGAAACTGTAGATTGAGGCATTCCCAAACAATTTTGCATAAAGGAAACATTACAATTTCCCTTTCCTAACAATCCGTTAACTATACATAATCTAACAGGATGTGCTAAAGCCTTAAGCATCTCTGCATCTTCATTATATTTAGTAGAATTCATATCCATATTAATACCTCCCAACTCTTTATTATTATTTGTATATATAGATTTTATATTCATCATACTATTTGTATATTATGTTAAAGTCTTGATATTGTCAATATTTTATACTAATTTTGTCACCTTAACCTAGGTTTTAAAGTATATTATAGTAGAATCATTTTATGGAGGTTATCTAATGCCACTAGAAGGTTCTCAAACTCAAACTAATCTAAGGAAAACCTTTGCTGCGGAATCTAGAAGTGTGACAAAATATCAATTATTTGCTGAAAATGCTAGAAGAGAAGGTTATGAATTTATTGCTAGGGTATATGAAGAAGCGGCAGAGCAAAATTTAGCTCATGCACGACAAGTATATGGACGCTTTCTAGGAAACATAAAATCGCTGCCAGAGAATCTGGAGTCCACTGCAAAAGCTGAAAATGCAGAACTAAGTCTTTACTTAGAGTATGAAAGAATTGCTAGAGAAGAAGGCTTAGAAGATGTCGCTACTTTTTATAGAGAGGCAAGAGTAGTAACAAATCTACACTATAGACAATTCAATGATTTATATACTCGTTTAGCAGATGGCACTTTATATAATAGAGAGACAGTTCAAATTTGGCAATGTATGAACTGTGGCTATCTCCATGAAGGAAAAGAAGCTCCAGAATTTTGTCCACTTTGCTTTTTCCCTCAAGGATGGTATAGACTCTTATGTCCAGATTACTAATTTTTCTAATATTCCCTAATAACTTCTAAAAACAGCTTATTCTATAAAGATTTTGTTCTTACAAATTTATTTTTTGTGTGATATTTAAAAAAAGCTTAATTTATTATGTGAAAAGCACCTTAATATAGGTGCTTTTTATCATTGATTATCTAATTTTAACATGCTTCCATTTACCAGTTTTAAACCTTGCATAAACCATCATCCACCTAAATACTTGATCCAAAAATACTGCAATCCAAGCCCCCATAAGTTCCAAATTAAATATATTAATAAACACATATGCTAATACAACTCTTATACCTAAAATTCCAATTCCAGTGGATAGCATTGGAAAAGTTGTATCTCCTGCACCTCTTAAGGAACCTACAATTATAAAAGCTGAAGATTGAAATGGTTGCATTACAGCAACAATTTTCAAGGCATCCGCCCCTGATTTAATTATTACCTCATCTTTAGTATAAAGTCCTAGTATTTCAGGTGCGAATAAGAAGAAAACAACTCCAATTAAGGTTGCTAGTATAGATCCAATTTGGCGCGCCTTTGAAACATAAGCTTCTGCTCTTGCAGGATCTCCTTCCCCTAAAGTTCTTCCTGTTAATGATGCAGCAGCTATTGAAAAGGATTGCCCCGTAGTAAAAGAAAGACTTAAGATATTTAAGCAAATTTGATGTGCAGCATAAATCACAGTACCTAATGAGGCCACGGTTTTAGTAAATAACATAATACCAACTCTTAGTATCATCATTTCTATAGAAGATGGTACCCCAATTCTTATAAAATTTCTTACAATATCTTTATCATATTTAAATTTCTTCTTAAAATCAATTTTAATTCCAGTTTTCCCTTTTAAAAATAGTCTTACAATCATGAAGGTAGCCACAATTTGAGAAAAACAAGTGGATATTGCAGCCCCAGTAACGCCTAGAGCTGGTAAGCCAAATATTCCATAAATAAGTAGTGCATTTCCAACTACATTCAAAGCATTAACTTTTATATTTATTTTCATTGGAGTTTTAGTATCCCCAACGCCCCTTAATACTGCAAACAGTGAATTGTTTATTCCCTGGAATAAGAACCCAAACATAATTATTCTAAAATACCATATTCCAATGTTAATTGTATCAGCTTCTGCTCCCATAAACCGCATAATATCTACAGCAAATATTTGAGCTAAAATAAATAGTGGAACAACTAAAAAAGCTAAATTAATTAACACAATATGTTTAACAGTATTTTCTACTTTCCCTTCTTCTTTTCTTCCTATGTATCTAGCTACCATAGCTGTTCCACCAATGTTTAAAGCCTGCACTATTGCAAGACCTATAAATAGAGGCTGATTAGTAATTCCTACCGCCGCTACTGATGCTGCTGCAATAAAGTTATCATTGATTCTCCCCAGCATTATCATATCTACCATGGAAAACAGTGAACCTAACAAAGACTCCAGTAGTACTGGCCATGCTATATTTACTACATCTTTTGTAATTGGGTCATCTATATTTTTAGTAAAACTCAGTCTTTTTTTTAAATCTAGCATAACACTATCCACCTTTCTACTTTTCTATTCTCATACTATTATGTATATTCAACACAGTAATAAAAAACCCTTTTAAATTTTATACTTATTAACTTATGTGCATACTAGAAAAAAAATCCCTCAAAATTGAGGGATTTTTTTACATACATAAATATAATTCATAATAGTAAATATTAAGTTCTGAAAATAACCTGTTCCTTTTTGAACATAGTTCTTGCAATTAGTAAAGAAATAAATATATAAACCACTGTCCATCCTAATGTGATTCCAATATGAGTATAATTGTAAATACCAAATATCAATTCCTTAAGAAGACATGCTACATTAGCTAAAGGTATATGAAAATAGAAAGTTTCAATATTTTTAGCATCTAACATATAAGTTGCATAAATTGGTATTATACCTATTACAGTTAGTGGAGTAATGTAAGTTTGCGCTTCTTTAAAAGATCTAGCATAAATACTAATAGCTAGTTCTAAAGCACCAAATACCATTGTAGTTAGCACAGCTATAATAAATATAAAAATAAAGACCTTGTAATCTATACCCAAACTTAAAGTAGATGCAGCACTATTTGCACCCATTTCACCAGTAAATACTCCTGGATTTATAGCAAAGGATATATAAAGCCCTACTAGGGAAGCTAATGCAGTAATCATCCCAAGCAAGGTAATTGCAAAAAACTTTCCATATAATAATGACATTCTGCCAGCTTGTGTAGTAAGTAAAGGTTCTAATGTTCCACGTTCCTTTTCACCGGCTCCCAAATCTGTTGCTGCAGGAATTGGTCCTGTAATACAATACATTATAAGTAATAATGGAAGCATCATTGACAAAATCATAGTTGAAGCTCCACTTTCCTCTTCCTTAACAGTTTTTTGTTCTATGTTTATTGGTGTTAGTATTTTAGTATCTATATTTCGTTCGGATAATCTATTAGTTACTATGCCTTGAGCATAGGCTTGTATAAACCTTTCAACTGTCCCAGCAACAATTGAAGAGGTTTGACTTGCATTATCCATTATAAGAGTCACTGATATTTGCTCTTCACCTTTTATTTTTTCATCAAACTCCTTTGGAATTTCTATTGCAACTGAAAGATTTCCATCCTTTATGTCTTTATGAACCTCTGTAGAATCTACTACTATTACATTTTCTTGCCCCTTAATAAACTCTCTTAAAGAGCTATTACCTGAATCAACAATAGCAATTTTCATATCTTTTGTTGCATCTTCTGTGGTCTTTGCCATTCCTTTCCCAAGCACAAAAAACATAATAGGAAATATTAAAAGCGGTACTAGAATACTGGCAATTATAGTTTTCTTATCTCTAAAAATGTCCATTACTTCTTTCTTAAACACTAGTCCTATTATATTATTATTCATCAGTATCACCCCCAATTAAAGCAACAAACACTTCTTCTAGGTTATTATTTTTATATTTTTCCTTTAATTCAGTTATGGATCCACTTTCCACTATTTTTCCTTTATTTATAATTATTACCCTATCACATAGCTTTTCAACTTCCATCATGCTATGACTGGAAAATATAATGGATTTATTTTCTTCTTTACACTTAAAAATGAAATTTTGAACAATTCTCGCTGCTGTTACATCTAATCCCATTGTAGGTTCATCAAAAAGCATGACTTTAGGGTTGTGAACAATGGACCTAGCTATAGCAACCTTTTGCTTCATTCCTCTTGAAAACTTACCAACTCGTCTATCGATATACTCCTCCATTTCTAGTGCTTTAGCTAAACTTTCAATATTTTTATTAGCCTCCTCTTTGGATAATCCATTTAACATAGCGAAATATTTTATATTCTCTCTAGCAGTAAGTCTATCGTAAAGTCCTACCTCTCCACCAAACAATATACCAATTTGGGAACGAACTTTAGAATCTTCTGTTAAGATGTCATAACCATTTATCTTAGCAGTTCCTCCTGTTGGTTTAAGCATTGTAGCTAGCATTCTTAGAGTAGTAGTTTTTCCAGCTCCATTTTCTCCTAGCAAACCAACAATTTCACCAGATTTTACTGAAAAACTTATATTATCTACAGCTTTAATATCTTTAAAGCTTTTACTTAAATTATTTACTTCAATCATAAATTCACCCTCCTCAATGCAAACATAAAACTTTAATAATCATTATATATTCTAGCACAATATAACATATTCTTCCACTGCCTCTAGTTATAAATTGTGCAGTTTGTACATCCTTAAGACAGAAAAATAGTGTAACCTTTGTAGTTACACTATTTAATATTTCATCAACTTTCCATATTATCTTTCAAATACATCTATAGCAACTTCACTTCTATTTTTATTCTTAATTTTCAAAGGAACAGTTCCATATTTATTATCTCCTTCAGTTCCTTTTATTAAAAGTAATGTTAAGATTGCAGGTATTTGTATATAGGGAATACCACATACTACTGCTAATATACCAGAGATACTTATATCTTGAACCCTTTTATAACTACTAAGAATTATTAAGATGTTTAGTAGCACCTTTAAAGTAAATCTTCCAGCAAATAATAATATTCCTAATGTATCATTATTAAAAGTTGCAGTTAAGTTAATTATTAAGTCAAAGAAAAAATTCATAATTATAAATCCCACTAATAAAGCAATTATATAGGTTCCATATTTTTTTCTACTCATTCTTCCTTCTAGTATAAATAAACTATTCTCCATGTCATCGCCCCTCTTATATAATCCTCATTTTTAAGGTAGTAAATCATATTACCTACTTTTATTTTATACCAAAGGAAGGGTCATTATACACTATTTACCATAATGTTATATTATTCTTTACAGAATATTCAAAATTGGTTAGTTACTTTTTAGATATGTACGGATTATCTTTAATATAAAATCTCCAAGGGTAATCTTTTGCTTCTTCAGCATAATCTATTCCTATTCTTGTAGTCTCAACTATTTCAAAATTATTATAATTTACATCCTCTATATATAATATATCAGAGGTTAAGCTAACAGCATTTAAGGTTTTATCAAGTTTTAAAGCACTACAGAGTTTAGCAGGTCCATTTGCTATATTTATTATTTGCTTTTTAGTAAGTTCCTTTATATTTTTGTTAGCTCTTAGTAGTGCCATATCTTCTATTCCTTCCACCGGCTGTACCGCCCTAATAAGAACAGCTTGTGGTATACCTTCCTCCGCTGTAACAACATTAAAACAATAGTAAAGCCCATATATAAAGTAAATATAACTTACTCCACCAGCTTCAAACATAACTTTAGTTCTTTCTGTTTTTCTTCCACCATAGGAATGTGCTGCTTTATCCTGTATTCCCATATAAGCTTCTGTTTCAACTATAATCCCAGATAATATTCTACCATTAATTTTATGTACTAACTTTTTTCCTAATAATTCCTTTGCCACTGGTAATGTGTCTCTTCTATAAAAAGTTTTATCTAATTTCATAGCACAAATTTTCCTCCAATTATAAGTAAATATATTAATATTAAATAACTAACTAATCATAAATTAAACTAAGTATAGTGTAGGTTATTTTATTCTTATTATTCATAATAAAGGGCACCTACTTAAGATTACGCTTAAATAGATGCCTTTAGCTTACTTTTAAATTAATTATATATTGTTGATCATATTTGTTTTAATAATATTTACACAATTATATTAAGTGCTTGGTCTAAATCTGAAATTATATCTTCAACATTTTCTAAACCAACAGCTAGTCTAACTAAATTATCCTTTATTCCTGCCTCTAATCTTTCCTCACTAGTGTATGGTGAATGAGTCATTGAAGCTGGATGTTGTATTAAGGTTTCACAATCTCCTAAACTTACTGCTAAGCTACAAAGATGTGTATTATTGATCATTTTTTTACCTTCTTCAACACCACCCTTTATTTCAAAGGCAATTACTGCACCTGGAAGAGCCATTTGTTTTTTAGCTAAGTCATATTGTGGGAAGCTCTTTAATCCCGGATAGTATACTTTTTCTACTGCTGGATGATTTTCTAAAAACTCTGCTACCTTCATAGCATTAGCACAATGTCTTTCCATTCTAACTTCAAGGGTTTTCATTCCCCTAATTACTAGATATGCATCGAAAGGACTCATTACAGAACCTGTCATGTCTTTAACTCCAAATAACCTAACTTGAGTTAAAAATTCTTTATATCCAGCTACAAATCCACAAACTACATCTCCATGACCATTTAAAAATTTTGTTCCTGAATGAATTACCACATCTGCACCTAATGATAGTGGCTTTGTAATATATGGTGTGCAGAAAGTATTATCTACCATAACTAAACAACCTTCATTTTCATGAGCTATTTTACTTATTACTTCAATATCAGCTATATCTAAATTTGGGTTGGCTGGGCTCTCTAAATATACAACTTTTGTATTAGGTCTCATTGCCTTTCTAACATTTTCAGGATCTCTTGTATCTACAAAAGTTACTTCTACTCCATATCTAGTTAAACCATGGCTTAAATATGCAAAAGTACATCCATATAAAGTTTTAGCTGCAACCACGTGATCTCCAGCTCTTAAAGAAGACCATAACGCTGATGAAACCGCTCCCATTCCTGAGCTCATAGACACAGCAGCTTCTGCACCTTCTAGAAGTGCAAGTTTCTCTTCTAGAACAGTATTAGTAGGATTACCAAGTCTTGAATAAATGTAACCCTCTTCCTTCAATGCGAATCTATTGCCACCCTGTTCTGCTGAATCAAATATAAAAGTTGCTGTTTGATGTATTGGAGTAGCTAAAGCACCATATTGATCCTTTACTGCACCTCCATGAACAGCTCTAGTTGAAAATCCCATGTTTTTTAACACATTTTTATCCACAATAATTCCCCCCGTAAGTTTAATACATATAGTTTCAATATATTATGTAGCAAATTCTATGCCAACATTAAAAATAGGAACTAAATATATTATATTCTTTCACCTTTTAAATCATTTCACCTTTTCTTATGTATAGTAAAGGCATAGATACACTACATAATTCCCACTCATATATAGTTATTTTCTTAGTCTGTGGTTTGAGAATAAAATTTTGAGCTTTAATGCCTATATATTTAAAATGGAGGAGGATATTAAGGTTTGAAAAAATGGCAATATAAGTTACCATATTGTTTCAGTTTCCGGTAATTTATGTTGCCACTTGGTTCTAAAACTTTCCATTTTATATCACAGCTTGTACTTGTTTATTTTATTAATTAAAGCAGTGTGAGAAATCCCAAGAGCTTTAGCTGCTGATCTAATACTTTTATGACTATTTAGCACTTTCTTAATTTCTATAGCTTCTACCCTTTCCATGGTAACTTTTAAAGGTTCATTTTTATGTACTTCCTGTATTTCTTCACTTGTACTGCTACCCAGGTCAAATATAAGGTTTTCTATAGTTAAGCTGTCCCCTTCACAAAGTATCATGGCTCTTTCCATAACATTTTGTAATTCCCTGATATTCCCTTGCCAAGGATATTCTAAAAGTTTATTAATAAATTCCATCTCTGCACCTTTAATATCTTTACTCAGCATAAAGTTTAGTTTCTCAATAAAATGCATAACAAGTATTGGTATGTCTTCTACTCTATCTCTTAAAGGGGGAATATATAGAGGAATAACATTTAATCTATAATATAAGTCCTCCCTAAAACTTTTGATTTTTATCATTTCTTCTAAATTTCTATTAGTTGCCGCAATAACTCTTATATTTATTTTCTCCTCTTTATTTGACCCAACTTTTCTTATTATACCTTCTTGTAGTACTCTTAAAAGCTTTGCTTGAAGCGGTAAAGATAACTCCCCAATTTCGTCTAGAAAAATACTTCCTTCATGAGCTTGCTTGAATAACCCCTCTTTTCCATTACTCAAAGCGCCTGTAAAACTTCCCTTCTCATATCCAAAAAGCTCGCTTTCAATTAGATTCTCTGGAAGAGCTGCACAATTTATTGCCACAAAAGGATTATCCCTTCTGCTACTTAAGTTATGTATAGCTTTTGCAAACAATTCCTTTCCCGTACCACTTTCTCCTCTGATTAGCACAGTGGAATTTATCTTAGCTACAGTTGTTGCTAGATTTTTCACTTTCTTTATTGCTTTACTATTACCTACAACATCTTTAAACGCGCCTTGCTCCGTAGAAGAAATTACCTTAACCATCTCTATTGCTTTATTTACGTCTCTAAGTGAACATACTCCTCCTAGAGTATTATCCTCATCGTCTTTTATAGCTGCTCCATTTATCATGTAATGTTTTTTCTTTTGAGCATTACTAACCTTTATTTCAATGTTTTTATAACTCTTTCCGTTTATAATTAGTTTTATTATATCCTCATCTTTTAATATTGATTTAATATCATTACCTATAATATCTTCCCTTTTACAACTAAAGATTTCCTCACAATATCGATTAAAAATCTCAACTTTTCCATTTTTATTAGCCACAATTATGCCATCATCAACTGAATCCAATACTGCTAACAACTTTCTTTCATTTTGCTCATAGTATAAAAGCTCTATTTCTTCAACCTTAAGTACTTCCTCTATTGTATAGAACTCATTAATTAATTCTTCTTTTTTGCACTTATGAATATCTTCAATTTTTACGCATACCTTTGTTGGAAAAACTTCAACAGAAGTTAAGCTAATATTAGCTTTATATATCTTTTCTAAAACTTTAAGAGTAACTCCAATCTTATCTTCAGTTATTATTTCAAATCTAATGTACTTTTTCATATCTCACCTATATTCCAATAGTTAATTTCCTCTTTTAAAAATTACATAGTACTTTTATAGAATTATACAAGTTTTAATCCCTCACCTTAATTATAGATTATTTGAACTATTTTAAATAGTGTTATTCTTTAAGTTCAGCTTTTCTTTATATATTAATTTTTAGTCACTACGCTCAAATTTACCCTAAGATCAAATTAACTGCTCAATTTAGAATTAAATAAACTATCTTATAGTTATAAATAAAGGTACTTCACTATTAGATGAAGTACCTTTGCTTTTATATAAATATTACTTTCCGCCCATAGTTAGTAGCATTACTGCCTTTGCTGTATGCAATCTATTTTCAGCCTCATCATAAACAACTGAGTGAGATCCATCTATAACGGAATCCTCTACCTCGTTTCCTCTATCTGCTGGTAATGCATGCATATAGATTGAATTTCCTTTTGTCAATGCCATGATTTCCTCTGTGCATTTCCAGCTCCTATAAGATTCTAACAAATCGTCAACTACTGCAGTACTTTGATTAGTAACCCAACTTCCCCAGTTTTTAGGAATTACTACATCTGCATCTTTGTAAGCTTCTTCCATATTATGAGTTATTGTTAATGTTCCGCCATGTTTTTCAGCATTTTCCCTTGCTTGTTCAATTGCCCATTCTGGTAAATCATAGCCCTCTGGGTAAGCAAGCCAAACATCCATTCCATACCTTGGGAATAATAATACTTGAGTTAAGGGAACAGAAATTGGTTTTTTATGGCTAGTAGCATAAGCCCATATTATAGAAACTTTTTTACGTCTTACATCTCCCAACTTTTCTTTCATTGTCATTAAATCTGCTAGACCTTGCATAGGGTGATATAAATCGCATTGAAGATTCATAATTGGCACTGATGAATTGGCAGCCATTTCTCTTAAATACTTATTTCCCACGCCCCAAAAACAGTTTCTACAAGCTATTGCATGGCCCATTCTTGATAAAATTACTGCAGTATCTTTTGCACTTTCTCCATGAGATATTTGCATTGTACTAGTATCTAAATAGTTAGCATGTCCTCCTAATTGCGAAAAACCAGCTTCCATGGAATTTCTAGTTCTTGTTGATTGTTCAAAGAACATTAAAAACATTGACTGACCTTGCAAATAATTTGTTTGCTCCCCGGTAGCAAATTTTCTCTTTAAATCAAATGATACATCAAGTATTGTATCAATCTCTTCTTTAGTCCATTCTTGTAGTGTAATTAAATGTTTACCTCTGAATACGCTTTGCATTAATAACTCCCCCAACTTCTTATTCAAAATTTAGTTACCTAGAATATCTATATATATTTATTGTTATCTAATTCCAAAAGGCAGCCTTTAAAACCTTACCTAGACTATTATTAAATAATCTAACTCATTATAGTCAAAGGCTTTAAAATCAATATTTTCTCAATTACTTTTTATAGTTTTCAACATACATAAATGGAATTACTGCATACATAGCAGCACATTGTACTAATTCTCCTTTAAAGGTCTTCTCATTTGGTGCATGAGCTTCATCCTCATGACCTGGTCCAAAGCCTATACATGGTATTCCATAACGCCCCATTATAGAAACTCCATTTGTGGAAAATGTCCATTTATCTACTAATGGTTTCTTATCAAATAATTCTTCATAACACTGAACTGCATTTTTACAGATTTCATGGTCCTCTGGAATTACCCAAGTAGGGAAATAACTTTCAGTTGGATAAACTAATCCTGTATAAGCTGGTCTTTCATAAGTATACATCTCAACTTTAGCTTTAGCTGCCTTCACTGCAGGCAGTCTTCTTATTTGCTCTAATGCATAGTCAAAGGTTTCCCCATCAGTAAGTCTTCTGTCTATAGAAATGGTACAACTATCAGCTACTGCACATCTAGAAGGAGAAGTAAAAAATATTTCTGAAACAGTTAATGAACCTTTCCCTAAGAACTTATTGTCCATTAGATTCTCATGAAGTGCCTTTAATTCATTAAGTATTGGCGCCATTTTAAATATAGCATTATCTCCTCTTTCAGGTGCTGAACCATGACAACTTAATCCATTAGTTGTTACCTTAATCTCCATTCTTCCTCTATGTCCCCTATAAATGTTGCAGGAAGTTGGTTCAGTGATTACGACAAATTCAGGTTTGATTTTATCTTCATTAATTATATATTGCCAACAAAGCCCATCACAATCTTCTTCCTGCACTGTGCCTGTAACAATTAAAGTGTAATCATTCTCAAGATTTAATTCCTTAATTATTTTTCCTGCATATACCATGGAAGCCATACCACCCTCTTGATCACTTCCACCTCTTCCTAAAATTATATTTTCATCCTCATAGCCCTCATAAGGATTGTATTTCCATAAATTTATATCACCTATTCCTACGGTGTCTATGTGGGCATCCATAGCAATAACATGTTTACCATGCCCTATAAATCCAAGCACATTACCCATTGCATCAATCTCTACTCTGTCAAATCCTACCTTTTCCATCTCTTCTTTTATTCGCAGAACTACTGTTTTTTCATTACAACTTTCACTTGGAATCCTAATCATATCCCTTAAAAACTTAGACATGTCCTCCTTATAATTATTTGCCCTTTCCAAAACTTTTTGAAAATCAACTTTCATTTCTACCTCTCCTTACAAACATTTATATTTAAGTAGTTTTATAAAATTTAATTTAACACTTTTTTATTAAGCAATGATCAAGTTTATTTTGTAGAGCGGCTTTGGAAGAAGATTTCACTCCCACCTGATGAGAATAGGAGAATTATCCTTCAAAAACTTCGTTAAAATTTCCTTATTATTATTTCTATTAGATATAATAACTAATGCCTTAATATATAATTTCTATTTTTAGTACATTAATTAGCCCTCAATAAAAGAAAATGCCCCATCCCATACTATTCTTCTATAATTTATAGGGTCTGTATCTCCCTCTGTACTAAATATTAGTATCACAGATTCATTATTTAAGTTTAAGGATTGCTTCAAATGTACATAATCAGTATTTGTCATAATCATTGAAAGAAGACCTATTCCTATGCCCGCTGACTCACCAGCTATTATTCTTTCATCCTCTCTTAAGGGATTGCCTAGTATCCGCATTCCATTTGCAGTAATATAATCAGGACATTTAAAGAAACCATAGGCAAAATCCCTTATTATTTCCCATCCTGCTTTTACGGGCTCACCGCAAGCAAGTCCAGCCATAATACTTTCTAAATTTCCGGAAACGTTATGTGGTATCTCATCATTTATCTCAGCAGATTTAAAATAACAAGCTGCATTAGTAGGCTCCATAATAATTGTGATTGGCATTTTACCATTATAATAATTTGCTATGGCACCAATAACCCCACCAGCCATGGCTCCAACCCCAGCTTGAACAAAAATATGAGTTGGTATTTGAACACCTAAATCTTGAAGTTGCTCTATTGCTTCTATTCCCATGGTTGAATATCCTTGAATTATTGATTTTGGAACTTCCTCATATCCTTCCCATGAGGTATCTTGAACAATATACCAACTGTTTTTATTTGCTATTTTATTTACATATCTTACAGTCTCATCATAATTTAAATCAGTTACTATTACCTGAGCTCCCAAGGCTTCTATACTTTTAACTCTACTTTCAGCAGTTCCCTTAGGCATGTATATAATAGCTTTCAATCCTAGCTGTTTAGCTGTCCAAGCTACACCCCTACCATGATTTCCATCTGAACAAGTGGCTACGGTTATTTCTTGTATTTTCTCTCTTATTTCTTCAGTTTTTAAAAAGTCAAAGTTTATCTTGTCCACTTCAATTCCTAGTAAGTCACAAATTAATTTGGAAATTGCATAGGTGGCACCTAAAATCTTAAAGGAGTTTATACTTCCTCTTTTTGATTCATTCTTAATAAATATTGATTTTACTCCTAGGTATTCAGATAAATTTGTAAGATGTACTAGAGGAGTAGCTTTACATTGTGGAATCGAATCATGTATATTTCTTACCTTTTTTAGTTCTTCTCCTGATAAAAACTTTGGACATTTATCTATTCTAGGTTTGTATCTTTTGTTTTGAATAAATTGAACCATATTTATAACTTCTGACATTTGCTCATCTCCATCTTTTTATGGGAATTATTAGTAAATACATATGCAGACTTTAATAATTTATTCATAAAACAAGCTTATATTTTCTTACATTAAATTTAAATCTCAAACTAATATATTTATAGTTAAAACATATATATATTTGCTACTACTTATGTTAAGTAATTAAACTTCCAATATTATTTCATTGACCTTCAAGAGAAATGTCATAATATAAGAAATTCATCATATTAATTTACAGTAACAAAACAATTTTATGTATATAAATGGAGGTAACTTTAATGCAAAAATTAATATGGGGACCAACTTTTAATGAGATGTTAAATCCTGAAACAATAAAACCTGATATCAGAGAAAAAGCCCTTAAGGCACTAGACGAGGATCCTTTGGATCCAATTAATTTATTTAATATTAACTTTACAGACCATAAAGGAAATTTAAGTTATTTTCTTGTACCAAAAGAAGTTACCGGTGTAAAAGCGAATATAATTTGTTTATTAGGTATGAATTTTCCTACTGGAAGCCATAAGGTTGGTGCTACTTATTCTGTTACCATGGAAAAACAATTAAGCGGTGAAATAGTTCCTGGTGAGCATACAATTGTATATCCTTCTACTGGTAACTATGGTATAGGTGGTTCATGGACAGGTCCTCGTATGGGATATGATACTAAAGTTATTTTACCAGAGTTAATGAGTCAAGAAAGATTTGATAAAATTGAATACTATGGTGCAAGTTATATTAAAACTCCTGGATGTGAAAGTTCTGTTAAAGAAATATATGACAAGTGCTGGGAACTAAAAAGAGCTAGTAAAACTAATTATATATTAAATCAATTTGAAAGTTTTGGAAATTATCTCTTCCATTATTATGTAACTGGAAATACTATTAGTAAAATATCTGAAGAACTAAAGAATAAAGGTGTTGGAAATGGAAGAGCAGCAGCCGTAGTCTCATCCATGGGTTCTTCGGGAACAATTGCATCTGGTGATAGAGTGAAGCAGCTATTTCCTGAGGTAAAAATAGTTGGCCTTGAACCAATTCAATGTCCAACCTTATATAATAATGGTTATGGTGATCATGATATTCAAGGTATAGGTGACAAACATGTAACTTGGATTCACAATGTTATGAATATGGATGCTATGATGTGTATTGATGATATGGATTGTAAAAAGGCTCTTCAAGTATTCACTGATAAGGTAGGTAAAGATTACTTACTAGAGGAAATTGGGCTAAGTTCTGATGTTGTTGAAAAACTTTCAAGGATTTTTGGCATATCAGGCATCTGCAATGTATTAGGTGCCATAAAAACCGCTAAGTACTATGAGTTAACTGAAAAAGATAATATCTTTACTATGGCTACTGATAACTTTGATAGATATTATTCTGTTATGGACCAAATCACTGAAACCTTTGGACCTTTAACAACTACAGAAGCTGCTGTAAGATTTAATTCTATTTTAAAAGGAGTTAAACTAGATTATATAGAAGAAGGAACTATGTTAAATAAAAAGAGATGGCATAATTTGAAGTACTATACTTGGGTTGAACAACAAGGCAAAACTGTTGAAGAATTAAATGCTCAAAAAAGTCAAGACTACTGGATTGAAAAACAACAACAAATTAATAAAATTGATGCTAGTTTAAAAGATGCAAGGGGATTTTAATGGTAATTGTTGTTTGCAATTTATTATGTTAAGTCTATAAGTTTGTAAATTAACATATTCATATAAAACAATTTTAAGCCTCTTTATATGAATGTCTAGTTAAGCTTTAGCAATTATTATAAAATCTAGGGCGAAATCTTCCTAGTATAAAGCCTTACCTAAGCTACAGTTAATTTTAGATTTGCTTTATTATAAAAAAATAAGAACAAAGTAGTTAGTTACTATTTGTTCTTATTTTTTTGTTAATAAAAAATAAAACACCAAGCAAAGCTCGATGTTTTTCATCTTTTGTATTAATACCTGGCGACCTCCTACCCTCCCACAAAGTCTCCCTTGCAGTACTATCGGCCTCCTGTTGCTTAACCTTCGTGTTCGGTATGGGAACGGGTGTACCCAACAGAAGCATCATCACCAGATTAAATTTTCATATAATCTTCGCATTACATCGTCAGTTTCAGTCACTGTGGTGCTCATTTACGTCTATGTAAACTCTGCTCCTCATTCCTTCACTTCCTTGTTCTGCTTGATTCTATTAAAATTTAAGAACAATTATATTGTTCTTTCAAAATTGCACAGTGATTCAAATTTAATATTAACTACACATTACTACGTCAGTTTCAGTCACTGCAGTGCTCATTTACGCCTATGTAAACTCTGCTCCTCACTCCTTCACTTCCTTGTTCTGCTCGCTACTATTAAATTTGAGAATTTATCAATTAGGTCAAGCCCTCGACTTATTAGTATTAGTCAGCTAAACATGTTACCATGCTTACACCCCTAACCTATCAACCTGATGTTCTTTCAGGAGTCTTACTGGCTTACGCCATGGGAAATCTCATCTTAGGG
>NZ_AMQH01000015.1 GCF_000300195.1 Clostridium tunisiense TJ
GGTGTAAGCATGGTAACATGTTTAGCTGACTAATACTAATAAGTCGAGGGCTTGACCTAAGACAAATTTCACTGTGCAATTTTGAAAGAATAATACATATAAATAAAAACACTAAGTATTTACTTAGTGTTTTTTTATTTTTACTAAAACATATAATGGTATAGACTAAGAGGGAATATTAAAAGCTTAAGTTATAATAAACCATTAAAGAAGAGTAATATTGAGGAATTATAAACTATTTATTTTCTTAAATTAATAGTTAAGCATAAGATACAAATGTTATTGAAATAAAAAACAAGTCATTATTTCTTGAAAAAGTGTGGAAATAAAAAAGCATATAGGGTGCTCACTTTCTATAATCTCTCATATAATAAAATAACAATATGTGGAGGTTTAAAATGTATAAAAATGCTTTTAATAATTTATATTGGGGATTTTTCTTTACTATGCTAGACTTTAGAATAAATCATTTTGACATATTACCAGATATAATTGGATATATATTATTTTTTATAGGGCTTGGAACACTTGCCTTAAGCAGCGAGTATTTTAGAAGGGCTAAAATTTTAACTATACCAATGATAGTTTTATCCATTCCAGCAATTTATGAAAGAAAAATAGCAATCAATAGTGTAAATTTAGGATCTATATTAGGTTTTAACTTACTAATAGGCATTGCTTCCTTGGTAATAAGCATAATCCTTGTATATGATATTTTTCAGGGGATTAGGGAATTATCTCTTCAGCGAGGAGCACAAGAAATAAGTTTTGAAGCAGAAGATAGATGGGTGCAATTTATTTGGTTACAAGTAGCGGTAATTGGTGCTTTTATAGTGATTTTTATTCCATTTATAAATTTGATTTATGTTATAACAATATTTGTTGCAGCTATAATTTTAACCATAAATATATTAAAACTAATGAAAAAGTGTGGAGATTTCCTATAGGAGTTTATAGGGTGTAAGCTGAGAAATTATTATAATATATTTAATTTAAAGAAAAAAATAAGAATTTTAATAGATAAGGATTTTTATTTTAACTAATATAGGGTACTACAATGAAAAGCTAGCAAGTTTCAATTCTTGCTAGCTTTTTTATATGTAATAAGTGTAGCTTAAGTCAAGTAGCAGAGGATATTATTATAAAATAAATGAACAAGCATATAAAAATATGGAATGAGATTAAGGAAAATTTATAAAATGTTTATAAAAAATAATAGTAGTGGAATAACTATAAGAAAAACAAAGAATAATAAATCTATTTAGTAACTACTAATTACTTACTATAAGGATGTGAAACTATGCCATTAATTACTTATGAGGATATTAAGAATAATGAAGAATTTAGGACTTACATTGAAATGGGTGACAAACATCTTGGGGTGATAGGTTATACAAAACATGATTTTGCTCATGTTGGAAAAGTAGCAGATACAGCTGGAGAAATATTAAAAGAACTCGGATATAGTGATCGAGAGGTAGAGCTTGGTAAAATTGCAGGATATATTCATGACATTGGAAATATGGTAAATAGGGACGAACATGCACAGACAGGAGCTTGTCTTAGTTTTAATGTTTTAAAGACTTTAGGTATGGAGCCTAAAGAAATAGCTCTAGTAGTGGCTGCAATAGGAAATCATGATGAAGGAACAGGAAATCCTATCAACCCTATTTCTGCTGCACTTATTCTAGGAGATAAAGCTGATGTAAGAAGGTCTAGAGTAAGAAATAATGACTTTTCCACCTTTGACATTCATGATAGGGTTAATTATGCAGTAGAAAAGGCAGTTGTAAGAGTAGATGGAGAGGAAAGAACTGTACAATTGGACCTAGTAATTGATCCAACTATATGCTCCATTATGGAGTATTTCGAGATATTTATAAATCGCATGATTTTATGCAGAAAGGCAGCAGAATTCCTTTATAGTGAATTTCAATTAACTATAAATGGAGCAAAAATCTTATAGGAATACAGAGATTTAGTTATTAACATAAATAATTAACAAAATATGACTTGGAAGGATTTAAGTGATTCATTTAGATTTTATATTACTGAAATTAAAAGATATTAAAGAACTAAGTAGTAGGGGTGATTTGAAACTTTAAGTTAAATATAACATAAGAAAGGTACTTTATATTTTAAAATTGTAAAAAGTAGCATAATCGAAAGTATAAAAGCTAAAAATAAATTGAGGTGATATTAAAATGGAAACAAATATGGATATAAAAAGTACTAATAAGTTTTTAAGAGGAATTCATATGGGTGGAGCCACTTTTAAGGATTATTTAGATAAGGCAGAGGACACGGAGCTAAGAGAAGAGCTTGTTCATATTATAGAATCCTTTAAAACTCATGAGGAAGCGATAACAAATAGAATAGAACACCTAGATGGAAATGCTGTTGATACACTTGGAGTTATGGGAACAATGGCAGAGTTCTTTGAGAAAATAAAGCTTATCCCTGTAAATACTGATTTAGAGGTTTGTGAAAGAGCTATTAAAGCTATGGAAATGGGGATATATCAAGGTGAAAAGTTTATTGAAGAAAATAATAACTTAGATCATAGCATTATGAAAGAAGTTAAGGCTGTTGTCAAAGACTATGATAATCATTTAAGACGTATAGAGAAGATTATGAATAAATATAAGCAATAGCTAAATTCTAATGCTATCCTATCATTGATAAGGAGCTGAAGGATAATATGAGTTTACTTAAGATGAAATTCACTAAAAAAAAATCATTGCGGTTGATGAAGATAGTAACACGTAGTTTAGCAATACTGATTGGAATAACTAGCTGTATAAGCTACCCAGCAATGGCTATGGAAGAAAAATATTATAGCTCTTTAAATTTTACAGAATTACAAGAAAAGGATTATAATTTTAAAAAGGAAGCTATATATAGGGTAGCAACAGAAGAGAAGAAAATATCTTTAACTTTTGATGTAAATTGGGCAGATGAGGAGCAGCTTTATAAGATTTTAGATATTTTAGATAAGCATAACGTGAAAGCTACATTTTTCATAATGGGAAGGTGGATCGTTTATCCCGATAATGAGAATGTAGATAAGTTAAAAGAAATTCATAAAAGAGGTCATGAAATAGGAAATCATAGTTACAGTCATGCTGACTTTAAAAATATTAATGAACAAAAAATGATTAAAGAAATAAAGGATGCTGAAAAAATAATAGAAGATACTATTGGAGTTAAGACAGAACTATTTAGATTTCCAAGCGGACATTATAATGAAAATGGAGTAAGAGTAGCTAATTCACTAGGGTATAGACCTATACAATGGGATGTAGATAGTATAGATTGGAAACAACTAGGGCTAGACAGAGAATATAATAGAGTAATAAAAAATGTAAAGCCAGGATCTATATTGCTATTTCATAATAACGGTAAATATACTCCAGAAAATTTAGAAAGGCTTATTCCTGAAATTCAAAGTAAGGGTTATGAATTTGTAACAGTAGATCAGTTATTATATAAAGATGGATTTTATATTGATAGCGAAGGTGTACAAAGATTAAAGAAGGAATAAAAGATAAAAATTTTTATGAAGGTTAAAAGATAAGTGATCCAAGTAAAATAGGTTTGAATTATTGTAGAACTAATAGCAATATTATTAGTTCTATTTTTTATGTATTAAAAGTAATATTTACTTTTTTAGTGCTTAGTATTAGATAAAAATATAAAGTTACTTTATTTTAAAAAGTGACTTTATAAAGTGAAGTAACTTTGATATACTATAATTAAAACAATTACAAAGGAGGTTATTTAGTGGAGTTTTCAAAGTTGTTATTAGTTTTTGTAGAGGGATTGCTATCCTTCTTATCACCTTGCATAGTACCAATTTTACCAGTGTATATTAGCATTCTTTCCAATAGCTCTGAAATGGACTTTGAAGGGAAAAAGTTAAGCTTTGTAAGAACATCGTTGTTTAAAAATACTGTTTTATTTATTTTAGGGATTTCATCAACCTTTTTCATTTTAGGTGCATCAATTAATGCACTAAGTCAATTTTTCTTGTCAAATAAAGAAGATATTATAAGGATTGGTGGTATTATAATAATCCTTATGGGGCTTTTTTATATGGGGTATTTGAATATTCCTTTTCTACAAAGGGAAAAAAGATTTAGTATGAATACTAACAACATGAATCCAGTTACAGCATATGTTTTAGGACTTACCTTTAGTTTTGGTTGGACACCTTGCGTAGGACCGATGCTTGCATCTGTACTTATTATGGCATCAGGAGCTAAAAGTGCGCTAGCAGGGAACTTAATGATATTGGTATATGCCCTAGGATTCACTATGCCCTTTATAATTTTTGCAGCATTTTATAAAACTATGATTAAATATTTAAATAAGATTAAGAAATATATGAATGAAATTAAGAAAGTAGGAGGAGTTATTTTAATAATTTCAGGGATTATCATGGTTTTAGGGGGAGCAGATAAGGTTCGAGGGTACATGTATGAAATGTTTTCAAATCCTTCAAAGGTAGTAGAAAATCAGGCTCAAGTTGATGAATCTCAAAGTACTAGTGAAGAAGGTAAAGAAAATGCTCAAAATAGTAATGAAGATAAGAATTCGTCTATAAACACAGAAAACAGTACACAAGATATAAGTGAAGAAGGTAAAGTGAGTGATGAGGAAGTAAAAGATCCCTTGATTGCTCCAGATTTTAAATTGAAAGATCAGTATGGGAATACTCATAGTTTGAGTGACTATAAAGGAAAAGTTATATTTTTAAACTTTTGGGCAACTTGGTGTCCTCCATGCCGTGAGGAGATGCCTAATATAGAGGAGATTTATAAAAAGTATAATAATAATAAAGACGAGATTGTAATTCTTGGTGTAGCTATGCCTAATATTGGTAGAGAAGGCTCTGTAGCTAGTATAAAGAAGTTTTTAAAAGAAGAAGGATATTCTTTCCCAGTAGTTTTTGATGAGGACGGCAAACTTAGTAGTGATTATTTTATTAATGCATTTCCTACTACTTATATTATTGGAAAAGACGGTAGAATAGTTAATTATATACCTGGAGCTATGGATAAGGACGTTATGGAGGCAGTAATTAAAGAAGGGTTACAATAATAGTTTAATTCTGTATAGAAAGTGTGGAATTTAGCTTATAATTAATCAAGGGGAAAAGTATCAACTAATAAGCTAATTAAATATTATTTATTTAATTAGTTACTTATATGTGTAGCCTAAGAAAATAATTAGTATTACAGGAGATGGTTTAATATGAAGGGAAACTATGACTTTAAGTGCAATCTGGCAAAGACTTTAAATATTGTAGAAGATAAGTGGACCTTATTGGTTTTGCATAGAGTTTCAAATGGGAAAAGCACCTTTAAGGAGCTACAAGAAGCACTTACACCTATACCCACGAATATATTATCTAAAAGATTGAAAACCCTTGAAGAAAATGGAATTATAAAATCTGAACTATATACTGAGCATCCACCTAGGTATGAGTATATACTTACAGAAAAGGGGCACGATTTCAGACATGTATTTAATTCTATAATAATTTGGTCAAATAAGTATATAAATGGTTGTGATAAAAATGTGAAGCATGAGAAGTGTGAAGCAGATGTTGAAGTTAAGTATTATTGTAAGAATTGCAATGAGTTTGTTGATGATATAGTAGTAAAGTAGGAAAGCTATAAAATTTACAGGGGGTTAACAGGATTCAATTAGTGGTAGTGATTATTTCACATTTGATAGTGTTTAGAAAATAAAGACTCTACACATACTATGAAAGAACATGAAATACTATTATAGTAAGGTTAGTATAAATTCATGATAAAGTATAGATAAGTTAAAATAATAGACAAAAATTGTCCTTGATTAATACATTTTAAATATACTATTAATAAGAAACACATTGACACTAGTAAAATATACAAATATAATGAAAGTGAAAATCATATTCAATTACATTGTAAAGGTAAGGGTGAAATATATTATGGAGATAAAGAAATTTGGAATAAATAAGGCTGAGGGAATTAAGATTAATGTTAAACAAACTGAACATATCCATGGTGGCAAGTACGTCGGAGAAAAATTAAATGGAAAAGCCCATGGAGAAGGAACTTATTTTTATGAGGATGGAAGCAAATATGTAGGACAGTGGAAAGATGACATGATGGACGGAGATGGAATCTTTACATGGAATAGTGGAGAAAAGTATATTGGCTCATGGAGTAAAGATTTAAAGCATGGATACGGAACATATACTTGGCCAGATGGAGAAAGTTATACTGGGCAATGGAAAGAGGATTTAAAACATGGAGATGGAATATATATTTGGTCTGATGGTGGTAAGTATATAGGTCAGTATACGGATGATGTTGAAGCAGGTCATGGAATTTATATTGAACCTAATGGGCAAGTGAAATATTTTCCAGAAGACTAAAATAAATTAAACATTATCTAAGTATATTTATAGATGTAGGAGTAACTTTAATTGCAGTTTAAATGCTATGAGAATTATGAAAGTTGATTAAATAATTACTAATATGGATATTCCTAAGAAATAAGTAGAATGAAGACTAGAATTGCTTTTTATAATTCTAGTCTTCATTTACTATTTTACTTCTTATCTTTATCGTCTTTATCTTTATTTTTTTTGTTTTTATCCTCAGAATTATCAGTGTAAGAATCTTTATATTTTATATTTTTACTAATTAAATCATCTGGTACATCGTCAAAATTTGGCGTTAGTAACCTATTGTAACTATATGCTAGTGCTACGGTAGTAGCTTTTCTTATTTTTAACTCAACTTCATCAATTCCTCTTGATCTTATAAAAATAATAAGTACATCTTCTTTATCAGTAGCCTTTACATTGATAAATCCCTTATCACTAAGGTAATAAAGTGCCGATACAACCTCACATCTTCCATCCTTAGGTAGTATATACTCTTGCTTTTCGATATCTTTATAATTACAAATGCAAAATTGGTATTCATAAAGCTCTAATAGCAATTGAAGCCTAATTAACTCTTTTTCAATTTGAAGCATAGTACTAATACCTACCGTTGATTAAGCCACTGATTGAAGGAGAGTGAAGACCATTCTCCTATTGGATCAGGAGCGTATCCAGGAGAAAGAGGAATATCATCAATTATTGGAGCTACTGGAGGAATAGGGGGTCTGATATCTATTGGGGCGTCAATAGGATCTAGAATACCAATTACAGGCCCGTCAGTGCTCCAAGCAACAACTTTTCCATCTCTATCAAGTAAATTAGTACCACGAAGCTCGCCAATCCATCTCCTGGTTTTTACTGACCAAACATAGTCATTAAAAATATAAGCTACCCATTGCAAATTTACATTAAATACATGCGCGTGATCTACTAGCCAACCGACAAAAGTAGCATTTTTGTCATATAAAGGATCAATTACTAGGTTCATTAGCTACACCTCCATTAACTTCATTATTTTTAACAACTGGTTTCAACAAGTTATCTGACAAAGACGAGATTACTAGTTGACCAGCCTGAGTAAGATAATCTTCTACCTCTTCCATTCCAAGTCCTAAAATATAAGCAGAAACAGTTTTATCCTTTTCAATATTAAAGAAAATCCACTTTCTATAGTAAATATAGTAAAGTGCAGCAATTATTTCTTTTCTACAATCCTCTGGAACTAGATAATCAATACTTATGCAAACTTCATAACCATAGGTGAAAAAATCTCTATATAATTGAAATAGTAAACTGTATCTAAGAAGCCTACGCTCTTCTAATATTAGTAAATTCATAAAACACCTCAGTAACCACTGTGTTTATATATAATATGTATATATTTTAATTTTGATTGTGTGAAAATTATAAAGTAAAAAATATGGATTCAACAAAAATGTGAATAATTATTTGTGAAAAAGTGTGACATGAAAATGTAAAACTGTACTTTCAGAAAGTGAAGATAGATTTAAATTTAAAATATTCATACAAAATTAAGGACAAACTATGGAATTAACTTTAAAAATTGGTATAATGGAATAGTAATTAATAAAACAATTTAATTCTAAGCTTAATTAGCTTTAAAAAAAAATAAAAATGCAATTAGTTTACTACAAGAAATATAATTCAGTTGCTAAAAATAATCGAAATAACATGTCAAATATACTAATATACTTGTATGCTATCTAAATTAGTTTGTTTTTAAAAGTTTATGTAATAAAGTAAGTAATCTTGCAAAATTATAGATAAAAACTACTATGTATTAAAAAACTATGATAGGAGTTAAAACTATGTTTGAAACTATATTAATAGCATTTATAGTTGCTAAATTAAAAGGATACAATATTAAACCAATATTTAAGTCATGGGAGATATATCCGATAATAATATTTGAACTATTTTATGTTTTTATGCAAATTTCAATCTTTCTAGGCAACTATGATTTCATAGTATATAGTAGCATATATAAGAAACTTTATCTTTACTCATTCATATTTTTAATTATAAAACATAAGCAATATATTAGTGCCATTATTGGATCAGTATGTATATTCATTGGTACTATATTGAATAATATCGCAATAACTACAAATAATGGGAAAATGCCTGTATTTCCTACATTATCTTATTACACAGGATATGCAACTAAGGAAGCCTTTGATAAAATTAAAGATATACATGTATTAGGAAATGAGGCTACTAAATTAAAATTTCTAACGGATATTTTTGATGTAGGCTATAGCATTATAAGTATTGGTGATATTTTAATTAGATTATTCGCATTTATAATTATTTATAGCTCAATAAAATATGTGAATAAAATACAAAGGACGTAAAAGGAGAAATTTAACGTGATAAAGTTAACTATTTTTGAATTCTTTATAAGAGGAATACCAGAGGCATTTTTATTTGTTTTTGCGACCTACACATTTTCTAAAACTCCTATTAACATAAGAAGATTCTTGTTATCTGGAATTATTATGGCTGCAATTGGTTTTTTCACAAGATACTTACCTATTCATTATGGGGTACATACTATATTAAATCTTTTTGCTTTTGTAATATTATTCTATAATGTTAACAAAATTGATTTAATGAAATGTATAAGGTCAGTTGCTATTGCAATGTTTCTCCAAAGTTTTTGTGAACTAATTAATATTGTTATTATTCAATTTTTATTCAAACAAGATATGGATTATATACTTAGTATTCCTAAGCTAAAAACCTTGTATGGAGCTCCATCTATGATCATTTTTGGTATTGTAGTAATTTCTTATTATATAATCATTAAAAAAAGAAGTTAATTAAGGTGGATTTGTATGGAAAAATTATCTAGAGTATTTGCGGAAAAGATTGCTTTAGAATTAAATCTTGATATAAATAAAAAGGAAGTAATTACATATGGAATGTTTGTTTTACTACAAATGATTTTATCTATAGCCTTAGTAATAATATTTGGAAGTGTTTTTAATGTACTTATAGAGGCTTTGATAATTTCCTTTACCACAAGCATACTAAGAAAATATTCTGGGGGAGTTCATGCTAACTCTTCAGGAGCATGCATAGTTATTGGAACAATCATATGTATTGGACAAGCGTTTATAATAAAAGTATTAACTGGTTATGACATTAATTTAAATTTAAATATAATTGTAGGTTCGCTAATTTTTATATGGAGTTATTATACAGTTTATAAATTAGCACCAGTGGATAGTCCAGCTAAGCCTATAAAGAAAGAAGCGAAAAGAAAACGGATGAGAAAGGGCTCTATTATAATTTTAACTGCCTATTTGATTATTGTAATTATAAGTCTTGTTATGTATAGTTACACTGGTGACAGGAACTTCATAAAATATTATTCATGTATATATATTGGAGTACTGTGGCAGGTATTTACACTTACGACTTATGGGCATTTTATAATGAAAAAAATAGATGCACTTTTTACTCATAAATTATCACAATAGGGGGGAGAATTAAAATGAAAAAATTAAACAAAAAATTCTTAGCTTTAATAGCTACAATAACAACTCTTATGGCTACTACAGTAGCAACATCAGCTTGTACTTGGTATTTTTATCAACCAGAAGAGCCAAAATGTTTAAGTGAAGAGTAATATGGAGTCGGTTTATCCGACTTCATATTATTTTATAAAAACAAAGTTTAGTAAAATTAATGAGGTATAGCAAATATGAAAATACTTGAAGAGTTAAAACAAAAAAAGGTAAATGAAATATTATCCGTAGTTAAGCTATCATCTCTTTTATTCTCTGGAATAGCCCTGCTGAGGTGTTTTCTAGGTCAAAAAGGTTCGCAAATTAATCTTGGAAGTAGTTATTTTATATTACTATCAGCTGTAACAATTACACTATTGATTGCATTGATATATAGTATTTGGGCCTTTTCTACAGTAAGAAGAGCTGATTTAAAATTTATGAGAAAGGCACAATTAGTTGAAATAGCTTTATTCATTATTATATTTTTTATTTCTATACTTATCACGGGAGGCTATAATAGCAGTTATAAATTTTTATTTTTATTTATAATAATTACAACAACAATACAATCTGGCATGAGGCAAGGTATGACGACTGCTTTTGTTTCATCAGTCATTATACTAGGAATAGATTTGATTGGTACAACTCCAGGACAAGTAAATCTATATTTTGAAAATGACCTAATCCTAGTGGGGATTTTTATTCTTACTGCATGGACACTAGGTTTTTATGTAAAAATTGAAGGTGAGCATATTGAAATGCTTACAATTCAAGCTAATAAAGATGGACTTACTGGATTATATAATCATAGATATTTTCATGATACATTAAGAGAGAAAATAATATTATCAGAAAGGTATAATCAACCTATTTCGATGATAATTATGGATATAGATTATTTTAAGCATTATAATGATCTTTATGGACATCAAAAGGGAGATGAAGTGCTTAAAAATATAGGGATTTTATTAAAGAAAATTTCAAGACCAGAGGATATAGTAGCTAGATACGGTGGAGAAGAGTTCGCTCTAATACTACCTAATACAAATGAAAACGAAGTAATTAAAATTGGAGAACACATAAGAAGGAATATAGAGACTACTTATTTTGAAGGTGAAGAAAATCAGCCTAATGGGAAACTTACAGTTTCTGTAGGAATATCTGTTTTTCCCGACAAAGCTAAAAGTGATATTGATTTGATAAAAAGTGCTGATGATGCATTATATAGAGCCAAGTTTTTTAATAAGAATAGAGTAGAAATATATACATCTATATTAGATGAGTTAAAACAAGATATTGAAGAAAAGCATATAGATTTAGTTACCTCTATAAAAACTCTTATAAGTGTTATAAATGCCAAGGACAAGTATACCTATGGACATGTTGAAAGAGTTGTAGTTTACTGTAGATTAATTGCAGATAAATTAGGGTTAAGTGAAGATGATAAAAAAACTCTTATATATGGAGCTTATATGCATGATATAGGTAAGATAAATATATCAGAGGATATATTAAATAAAAAAATGCCTTTAACAAATGAGGAATGGAATATATTAAAACAACACTCAGCTAATGGCGTGGAAATAATAAAACCAGTGGATTCTCTTGAATATATTTCACCTTTGATCCTATATCATCATGAAAGATATGACGGTAAAGGATATCCACATAACTTGAAAGGTGAGGAGATACCTTACCTTGTAAGGATATTAACTGTTGTTGATAGTTTTGATGCTATGACTTCTAATAGGCCATATAACAAGAGAAAGACCTATGAAGAAGGAGTAGAAGAACTGAGAAGATGTAGTGGAACGCAATTTGATCCTGAAATTGTTGAGGAATTCGCAAGTGTAATACTTGAGAATAAGGATAGGATAGGTAAATAAGCTTCAAAGTCAATAAAGTTAAGGGAAGTTAAGTTAGTAAAGTGGGCACCGTATTTATATAGGCTACAGTGTTCATTTGGTATACAAAGACTTATAAATGTGAAGATAATTTTTTTTGTTTATATGTATCTTAGAAAACTTATGGTATAATATCACTGTAAAACTAAATATAACTAGGGGGGCCAGATAGGCTGGCTGAGATTAAGAACCTTAATTCTTTGACCCTTTAACCTGATCTAGGTAATACTAGCGTAGGGAAGTTGCGTGGCAAAGCTATTTTTTAGCATTGCTATAAATTATCAAAGTGTAATTTGAGCATAAACCTATGGGTTTATGCTTTTTTTATTTTAATAGCTACAATCCATATTATTTGATAGTGCAAGTTTTCCACTAGTAATAAGCCCGAGATGGTTGTTACCTAACTAAACTTAAGAAGCGTGCTTGAAGTCCTATTCAGAAAGTATTAGAACAAAGCTCTTTGATTAACAAGTTAAAAATAAGAGCAGATGTAAATGATTTAAAAAAACGAATAAGGCTATGTTAAAAAAATCTCTTCTCAGTTTGGTTAAACAAAATCAATAAAAATCAATAAATAATTATTTTTAGGAGGCTTTAGTATGGAAAAAATGGAAGTAAAGCTAGGAAGTTTATCATTTTTCACATTGTGGTTTGGTGCAGCTATATCAATAGCAGAGATTTTTAGTGGAGGTCTTATTGCACCACTAGGTTTTAAAAAAGGGGTTTTGGCTATTTTAATTGGACATTTTTTAGGAACTTTTATTTTTGTGTTAGGAGGAATTATTGGAAGTAAGGAAAAAGTATCAGCCATTAATTCAACAGAAAAGTCCTTTGGAATATATGGAAAGAAGCTTTTTGGTATATTAAATGTTCTCCAGTTGGTTGGATGGACAGCAGTTATGATTAAATCAGCTTCATCTTCTTTAAATGCAATTTCAGTAGAGCTATGGCAGTTTAATAATAATATAATTTGGTCAGCATTTATTGGGGTTCTTGTAATTCTTTGGATTTGGCATGGTAATAAGGGTATTAAATATGTAAATGGAGTAGCAGTAACTTTACTTTTAGGCTTAATGTTATTTGTTGCATATTTTATATTTAAGAACCCAGCTGAATTAAATAAAACAGTAGAAGGAGCAATGTCTTTTGGTGCAGCAATAGAAATTTCAGCAGTTATGCCACTATCCTGGTTACCACTTGCAGCGGATTATACTAGACAAGGTACAAGCGTCAAAAAGGATGCTATAGGAAGTTTCTTAGGATATTTTTTAGGAAGTTCCTTTATGTATATCATTGGACTAGGTGCTGCTATTGTTATTGGAAATTCTGACATAGGTACAATTTTATTAGGTGTTAACTTAGGAGTTATAGCTTTAGGAGTAGTAGTACTATCAACAGTTACCACCACTTTTTTAGATGCATATTCAGCAGGAGTTTCATTTTTAAGCATAACGAATAAGTTTAAAGAAAAGTCTGTGGCAATTTCCATGACTATCATTGGGTTTGGGTTAGCCTTGTTCTTTCCAATTGAAACCTATGAAAGTTTTTTATATGCTATAGGATCTGTATTTGCACCACTGTTTTCTATAGTGTTAACTGATTATTTTATTTTGAAGAGAAAGTTAGAGAAATCAATTAAAGTTGATCCAGTAGCACTCTTAAATTGGATAGTTGGAGTAGGATGCTATTATGGCTTTGTTAAATTGGATTTTGTTTTAGGAGCTACAGTACCAGTAATGATAATTGTATCTACACTTTACATTGTGTGTAGAAAAATTTTTAATTCAAGAAAATTTATTATCGAAGATAGCAATCGTATAGCATAGAAATGGAACGGAGGGGTATTATGAAAAATTTATTAACTATAGCAGGGTCAGATTCTTGCGGAGGAGCTGGAATACAGGCTGATCTGAAGACTTTCTCAGCTCATGGAGTTTATGGCATGAGCGCTATTACAGCTATAACTGCTCAAAACACTCAGGGAGTTTTTGCAGTTCAAGATATTAATCCTGAAATAATTGAGGCTCAAATTGATGCCATTTTTCAAGATATAGAAGTCCATGGAGTTAAGATTGGTATGGTATCGCAAATAGAAACTATTAAGACAATAGGTAAGAAAATTAAGCAGTATAATCCACCTAATGTTGTAGTAGACCCTGTAATGATTTCAAAAAGTGGATATGATTTGCTTAAACCTGAAGCAAAGGTTACTTTAATTAAAGAATTAATACCATTAGCAAAATTAATCACTCCAAATCTTCCAGAAGCTGAAGCAATTACAGGAAGGAAGATTGAAACTTTAGAAGATATGAAGGTTGCTGCAAGAGAAATTTATAAAATGGGAGTTAAAAATGTACTTATTAAGGGTGGTCATTTACCAGATAGAGCGGTAGATGTTCTCTATGATGGAGAAGAATTTACTTTTTATGAGATGGACAGGATAGATACTAAAAATACTCATGGTACAGGTTGTACTCTTTCCTCTTCCATTACCGCTAATTTAGGAAAAGGACAAGATATAAAAACTGCCTTAAAAAACTCAAAGGAGTATATAACTTTAGCTATTAAGCATTCAATAGAATTAGGAAAAGGTGTTGGGCCTACTAACCATTTTTATTCTTTATATGAAAAGGCAGGGATATTAGAAGAGTAGTTTTGTTATTTGCTTATTTATGTAATTGAATACACTAAAACTTAATATAATAGCTTACCCAAAGGTTCAAATACTAGTGATAAGTTTTAACTATGTGTTTTTTAATGAATTTGTTAAGTATATTAGGTTAGTAATGAATGTAAAATGAATATTATAGAAGGAGAGTTAGAGATGAATATTATAGATGAAGTTATTAATAGCTTAAGAGAAGTAAAGGAAAAAAGTCCTTTGGTGCATCACATAACAAACTATGTTACTGTTAATGATTGTGCAAATATTGTACTAGCATTAGGAGGTTCTCCAGTTATGGCTGATGATATTAAAGAAGTTGAAGAAATGGTTTCTTTTGCATCGGCACTAGTTATTAATATTGGAACTTTAAATGAAAGAACTATTAATTCTATGATCAAGGCTGGAATTAGAGCAAATGAGTTAAATATTCCAGTAATATTAGACCCAGTAGGCGTAGGAGCTACAGCTTTGAGAACAGAAACTGCTAAGGTATTGTTAGAGAAAGTTAAGTTTGCTGTGATTAGAGGCAATATGTCTGAAATAAAAATTATTGCTGGTATAGATGTAGTTATTAAAGGAGTGGATTCAGTAGCTAGTGATGAAGGTGCGTTAGCGATAGCACAGAATTTAGCTAGAAGATTAAGTACAGTGGTGGTAATAACTGGAGCAAGAGATACAATAACAGATGGGAAAAGATATTGTTTAGTGGATAATGGACACAAAATCCTGTCTATGGTTACAGGAACTGGCTGTATGAGCACATCTTTGATAGGTACTTATATGGGAGTAACTCAAGATTCTTTAATAGCAGCAGTTGCCGGCATTATAACAATGGGCATTGCAGGGGAAAAGTCTTATGAATCCTTGAAAGAAGATGAAGGTATAGGGACATTTAAAGGAAGACTTTTTGATAATATATACAATTTTAGTGAAAAAGACTTAAAATCAAGGGGGAAAGTTACTTATGAATAATATAGATGTATCTCTTTATGCAGTTACAGATAGAGGGATTTTAGGAGAAAAAGATTTGTTTTTAAGTATAGAAGAAGCAATTGAAGGTGGAGTTACTGTATTGCAACTTAGGGAAAAAAATATATCTACTTTGGAATTTCACAATATTGCATTGAAAGCCAAGGCTATAACTTCTAAGTATAAGGTGCCTCTAATCATCAATGACAGGATTGATATTGTTATGAGTTCTGATGCTGATGGACTTCATATTGGACAAGATGATATGCCACTAGCCATTGCCAGAAAAGTCCTTGGTAAAGATAAAATAATAGGGGTGTCTGTTAGAACTTTAGAAGAAGCCTTAGCTGCTGTGGAAAATGGAGCAGATTATTTAGGAGTTGGAGCAGTTTACCCTACAGGATCAAAGGATGATGCTACTTTAGTAGGATTAGACATTCTTAAAGTTATAAAGGAAAATGTTAAAATACCAGTGGTTGCAATTGGAGGAATTAACGCAGATAACTGTAGACAGGTCATGAGTTTTAAGGCAGATGGAGTTGCTGTTATTTCAGCTATATTTGGAAAATCTAATATAGGTGATGCTTGTAAAAATTTAAAAGATTTAGTTCTACAAAAATAGAAAGTTTAAAGGTTATACTAAAGGGAAGTTATAGTCCTTTAGTATAACCTTTTTTTGTTTTAACTTTATTCCAAGATTTTATGCTGTAAAGTGTAATTAATGCAGTTCCACATAGAAGTAAAACTATTGTAAGTGTGGACATATGGAAGCTATAACCTAAAATACTATAAATAATAACCCAGGGAATATGAGTTAAAAGAACTATAGTAACATATTTTGAAAAGGAAATATCTAAGGTTGATAATAGTAAACAAAGCAAATCACCAGGAGCTATGGGGCAAAGAAGACCAATAGTAAAAACTTTAGTCCCACTATTGTTTAGTAGTTGGTGAAGATTAGGATTTTTCTTTATTAGCCAGCTTTTAAGATTATCACCAAGGAAATACCTACCTGCTAAAAATACTAATATCAAGCTAATTAGGTATGCAAGGGTAGAAAAAAATATTGCTTTTACAGGAGGGAAAATTAAACCACCTAAAACGCAAAATACAGAGCCGGGAATCCCCATAAAAACCCTTACAATAGAAAGAATCATAAAGGTTAGTAGAGTAGAATTAGGATTACTAAGGACAATTTTTTTTAGACTTTGTAAATCACTAGGTATCAACTTGAATTTATATAAAACTATAAGTAGAATAACATATAGAAATAGAAAAATAACTTTGTAGTTTACTTTGAGTTTTAGCAGTTTAGTCATAAATTTAAGCTCCTTGTATATTTATTGGTAACTAACTTCATAGGTATAAAATTTGTATAACTTTTTAATAAATAAGAATTTAAACACGCTATGGAAAAATAAATTTTCTATACTATAAAAACATATTTTTTTAATAACACATTTATAACAACTTTAAAAATTATTTTTATAATTAATTGTGAGAATTAAATGAATCCATACACATATCTCAATTTATTATATATGTAATTAGGACTTAAGTCACTATAAAAAATTACTATGTAGCCCTAAATTGCATATTACAGAATATGCAATATAAGTAGTGTATGGAGTTTTATATAAAATTTAATGATAACAGTGTATTAAGCCCTCTAGAAATCAAATAATATTGATTAAAAAGAAGGTATACAAAAGTACCTATAGTTTAATAAAGGATTTATTCATAAAAAGCAAGAGAAGATAGGAAAAAATTGGAGTTGTAAATGATAAAGATTATCATTTACAACGTTAAGCAACTATGTTATAATTTGATTACGGCTGACTGGCGCCAAATTATTACCGCGATAATTAATTAGAGCGGCAGAGAAATATTCCTGTAAGCTCTTCAACAACAGGAGGAATAATATGGCGAAATATATGGGACCTAGATTTAAAGTTGCAAGACGTCTAGGAGTAAATGTATTTAATCACCCAAAAGCATTAAACAGGGGTGTAAAAAAACAAAAGCTTTCTGAGTATGGAGAACAACTACTTGAAAAGCAGAAATTAAAAGCATACTATGGTGTGTTAGAAAAGCAGTTTAGAAAAATAGTTTTTGATTCAATAAAATCAAAATCGAAGACTGAAGATATGTTGGTTCAAAGTCTTGAAAGAAGGCTTGATAATTTAGTTTATAGACTAGGTTTTGCAGCTACTTTAAGACAAGGAAGACAAATGGTGAATCATGGGCATATTTTAGTAAATGGTGAAAAAGTTGATATTCCTTCCTATAAGGTTAATGTGGGAGACATAATTACATTGAAAGAAAAGTCTAAGAAGACTTCTATGTTTGTAACTAATTTCACAGACACTATGATTTCAGTACCTTATTTGGAGAAAAATGTTGAAGCATTCTCAGGAAAATTAATAAGACTTCCAAACAGTGAAGAAGTCCCTGTGGAAGTTAAGTATTCAAAGATTATAGAGTTTTATTCTAAAAATTAATAAACTTATGTGGTGCCTCAAAATTTGGGGTGCCTTTTTGTTATCTGAAATTAAATGCATACACTTATAATAATAGAAGGACCATGAGAATTATATTGAGGTGAATTTTAAAGTTATAAATGAAAAGTTTAATTTTCAAGAAAATATCTAATTGTTAGGAGATTTGATAAGTTATACATATAGAAAGTATATTGACTTCATGGATTAATTTTGATATACTCACTTCAATGCTTAAACAGCAGTTAAAACAAAATAGCGTATAAACAATATGATATAGAGGCCGCGAATTGTCAATAGTAACATATGCTTTAAGTAGGTATATGAGAAAGGGGCGTTCGCCGAAGTTCTTAACATAAAAGTTATGAATTGGGATTATACTGAATAAGTATAATACTGTCTTTAGAGAATTGCCCAATTTTCTAAAGGAGTGCTTATCATATTGGGGCAAAAGGATTATTGTTATTTATAACAGTCATGAGACCTTTTGCTCATGGCTGTTTTTGTTTTTCCAAAATAACTAATTAATAAAAAAGGGGAGAGTCCTATGAAATTATTTGGAACTGCAAATGTAAATGACAAAGGAAATCTAGAAATAGGTAAATGTGATGTAGTGGACTTAGCAAATAAATTTGGTACACCACTTTATTTAGTTGATGAAGAGTTAATTAGAAATAATTGTAGACTATTTAAAAGTAGCTTTAGTGATAGTGACATTGAAACTGAAGTGATATATGCATCAAAGGCATTTTTAAATTTAGCTATGTGTAAGATTATCCATGAAGAAGGGGTATCGTTAGATGTAGTATCTGGAGGGGAGTTGTACACAGCAATTAAAGCAAAGTTTCCTCCCGATAAAATCTATATGCATGGAAATAACAAAACGAAAGATGAGCTTACTCTTGCCATTAAGGCTCAAGTTGGAAGAATTGTTGTGGATAATCTTCAAGAATTATATTTAATTGAAAGATTATGCCAGGAGTTAAAAACAAAAGCTGAAGTGTTATTAAGAGTAAATCCAGGAATTGAGGCTCATACTCATGAATATATTCAAACTTCAACTAATGATTCAAAGTTTGGAATTTCTATATTTCAAGAGGAGATATGTGAAATAATAAGTAAGTTTCAAAGTAGTGACAATGTGATTTTAAAAGGATTCCATTGTCATATTGGATCCCAGATTTTTGAGGAAACCTCATTTTATAGAGAAGTTTCAGTAATGTTGCAATTTCTGGGGAAAGTAGCTAAAGAATGTGATTTTATTACTGAGGAATTAAATTTAGGAGGGGGCTTTGGAGTATATTACTCCAAAGATGATACCCCAGTTGATATTGCCAATTGCCTTCAGAATATGATTGAGACAATTAAAAAGAATGCTAAGAAACTTAATATTAAACTTCCAAAGATAATGATAGAACCAGGGAGAGCAATAGTTGCTAATGCTGGAACTACTATTTATAGCATAGGTGGAACTAAGAAAACCTATGGGGGAAAGAATTTTATTTTTGTTGATGGTGGTATGACAGATAATCCAAGAACTGCATTGTATGATGCGAAATATGAAGCTGTTATTGCAAACAAAGCTAACTATGAAAATAAAGAGACTTACACAGTGGCAGGAAAGTGTTGTGAATCCGGAGATGTGATAATAAAAAATATTGAATTGCCAATAGCAGAGCCTGAGGATATTTTAGCTGTATTTAGTACAGGGGCTTACAACTATAGTATGTCAAGTAATTATAATAGAATTCCTAGACCAGCAGTAGTTTTTGCAAAGGATGGAGAAGCTAAATTAGCTGTAAAAAGAGAGAGTTATGAGGATATATCAAGAAATGATGTTGAGTTCTAAAAATAAATGAAAGTTATGGAGAAATAACTTCAATTGTAAGTAATACATGATGAGAAGTTGTTTCTTTAAAAGACATAAGAAGAATAAAAAGCATATAAAATGCAAATGGTATGTTTACTTTAAAGTATGCACATATCAATGAAGCCAAGAGATTTTACTTTATTTATATAAGAATATAGAACATCCAAATTTAAAACAGAGTTAAGTATTTTAAATATCTCGTAGGATAAACCATCTAACTTTCAATGGTAATTATATGTATACAAGATATTTAGAATCAACTAGGAGGAATAATAATGGCTATTGTTGTACAGAAATATGGAGGAACTTCTGTAGGAACTGCAGATAGAATAAAGGCAGTTGCAGAAAGAGTAATAAAGAGAAAAAAAGCCGGTGATGAGGTAGTAGTAGTGGTTTCCGCTATGGGCAAAGCAACAGACCACCTTATTAATATGGCAAAAGAGATATCACCTAATCCTAACAAAAGGGAATTAGATATGCTGTTAGCCACAGGGGAGCAGGTTTCAATTGCTCTACTTTCAATGGCTTTTCAACAGTATGGTTTTGATTCTATTTCCTTAACAGGATTGCAAGCAGGAATAAAAACAACTGGAGTCCATACAAAAAATATAATTACAGATATAGATATCGATACAGTAAAGAATTATTTAGATGCAGGGAAAATAGTAGTTGTAGCTGGATTTCAAGGGGTAAATGAGAATGGCGATATTACTACCTTGGGAAGGGGTGGGTCCGATACTACAGCAGTAGCTTTAGCGGCCAAATTAAACTGCATTTGTGAAATTTATACTGATGTAGATGGAATCTGCAGTGTAGATCCAAGAGTATATCCTATGGCAAAGAAAATTCATAATATCAGCTATGAAGAAATGATGGAGATGGCAAGCTTAGGGGCTGGAGTAATGGAGACAAGAGCAGTTGAAATAGGATGTAAGTATAATATACCTATCTATGTAGCTTTAAGTAGTGAAGAAAAAAGAGGTACTTATATAAAGGAGTATGATGAAACTATGGAAGAAAAAGCAATTACAGGGCTTACAATAAATGATGATATTTTGATGGTAACAATAAACAATGTATTACATAAATCTAAAAATGTATCAATTATATTTAATAAATTAGCAAACCACCATATAAATATTGATATGATAAGTCAAACGGCACCTTTACATGATTATGTTAATGTATCCTTTACAGCTAATTTAGAAGATGAACAAGCCATTGATAAAGTAACTACAGAGCTAATGGATGAAATGCCAGATATCGAAATATATAAGGATTCTAATGTGGCAAAGGTATCTGTAGTAGGAATAGGAATGAAAAAACAATCAGGAGTTGCTGGTACTGTATTTAATATTTTTGCGGACAATGATATTGAATTTAAGCAGGTAACTACTTCTGAAATAAGCATTTCCTACACAATAGATTCTAAGGATACTCATAAGGCAGCTCTAGTACTAGCAAAAGGCTTAAATTTATAATTACTTTTAATAAGGTGCTTATAAGAATATATTAATAGTTTAATTTAAGAATAATATTGACTATAATGGAAAAAAGTACTAATATATATTTATATGGGTTAAATATAGAGTTCTTTTTAGAAATTTTAATTTAATCTCTAGAGCCTTTGAGATGGATAGGAATTAAGTTTATTCCAAAATAAAAAGCAAGATAAAATAAATTCGGAGGTAAAGGTAATGATTATAGCGTTCTACTTTAATATCCAGTAATAATTGTGCAAAAATTTCACAAGCCTTTAAGTTATGAGGTTTATTTGTGATGCACAAAATAATTTATTACTACTAAATACAATGTTTCATTAATAAAATTCGTAGATTGTATAACACATAACAAGTTACTGATTGTTATAAAGTTAAAAATTTATGAAGGTGTTTACTGAAACTATGAGTAGAACAACATTAATTACAATCCTTTGAATTTAATTAAATTTTAAGCTTATTAAAACTATTGAGTTTACTGTAATTATTCCATTTAGTATTTGGCTTTGGAATAACTAAGTAAATATTTTAGATATGGGTTATAAAATAGTAAATATTCTATTTTGTAATCACCATGATAAAAGCAGTGATAGTTAGTTAATAAAGTGTTTTTAATTAAATAAATGATAATTAATGTCATGGTGTTTTTACTCCATGACATTTTTATTAATCATTTTATAAATCTACAAAATAAAAGATACTGATTTTCTATTAACTAATTGGTAGGTAAATTATTTATAAAAGCTATTCAATTATAGTGCTTTTATTTTATGAAATGCTACTACCGAAGAAGCTAGTACTTTGTAGATATTTAATGCTATAACTTTAAAAATATATAGAAAGTTATGTGTTATAAAAATGAGTTAAAAAGGTTGTAAATGAATGGGGGTTCATTTACAACCTTTTATTTTTTTAGGGGAGGGGAAAATATGAAAATACCATTAAAGGAATACTTAAATTTATTATCAAAATACTTAAAGTCACAAATTAGAAGTGTTATATTCTTAGCAATTATATTAGGTGGTAATATAATTCTACAATTAGCAAATCCACAAATATTACGTTACTTTATTGATGAAGCAACTAAAGGGGACACAACCAGAGGTTTAACTATAGCTGCCATAATATTTATTGGAGCAGCTGTACTTCAGCAGGGTTTTAATTTAGTAGCTACGTACTTAAGTCAAAATGTGGGCTGGAAAGCTACTAACGGACTAAGAGTCGACTTAATCCAGCATTGCATTAAATTAGATATGGAATTTCATAAGGAACATCAAGCAGGGGAATTAATTGAGCGAATAGATGGGGATGTAAATGCATTATTCAACTTTTTTTCTAAGTTTATTCTTAATGTACTAACTAATGGGGTGCTTCTAATAGGTATTCTACTATTGCTTCTTAGAGAAGATTTAAGAATTGGGATTAGCTTGGGGAGTTTTGCTGCAATAGCACTTTGCATACTTTGGTATTTACAATCCACAAAGGTAGAGTCTTGGGTAGTGGATCGTGAAGCCTATGGTAAGTTATATGGGTTTATTGGGGAACAAATCACAAGTACAGAGGATATTAGAGCTAATGGTGCTAGAAATCACGTGATGAATAGATTTTATATAATCCTAAGAAAGCTACTACCAATTACTACAAAGGCTGTAATGAACTATTATAATATGTGGTCGGCTACCTTGATAGTGTTTACCTTAGGGAATGTTATTGCCTTCGCTATGTCAGCATATCTCTTTTTAAGTGGAAGTATAACTATTGGAACTGTATATCTTATTTTTAGTTATACAGAACTTTTGGCAAGGCCTATAGAGCAAATTAGGCAGCAACTACAGGATTTGCAGAAAGCTGGAGCTAGTATTACCAGAGTTAAGGAACTTTTAAACACTAACTCCAAGGTTATAGAAGGGTGTAAGATTTTAGAGTCAAAAGGTGCAATAGAAGTTAAGTTAGACAAGGTTTATTTTAGTTACGAAGAAGAAGCACAGGTGTTGAACGATATAAGTTTACAACTACCTAAAGGTAAAATTTTAGGGGTTTTAGGACATACAGGTAGTGGAAAGACTACCTTAGCTAAACTACTTGTAAGACTTTATGATGTAGATACTGGAGAAGTTTATTTGAACAATGAAAATATTAAAGCTTTAAGTTTTAAGGAGCTTAGAAGAAAGATAGCTTATGTAACTCAGGAAGTTCAACTTTTTCAGGCTACAGTAAGAGATAACCTTTCCATGTTTAACGTTGATATAAAGGATGAAGAAATAGTAAATGTTCTTTATGATGTGGGATTAAATCAATGGTATGAAGGGTTGCCTAATGGTCTAGATACTATACTTCAGGCTGGTGGAGGAGGACTATCCGCAGGAGAAGCTCAGTTATTAGCTTTTGTTAGAGTATTCTTAAAAAATCCAGGGTTGGTTATTCTTGATGAAGCAACCTCTAGATTAGATCCAATAACAGAACAGTTAATAGAAAAGGCCTTAGATAAGCTTTTAAAGGATAGAACTTGCATAATAATTGCACATCGTCTATGGACAGTACAAAGAGCCCATAATATTGTGATTTTAGATAGAGGTACTATAGTAGAACAAGGACAGCGAGAGGTTTTGGCGAGGGATGCTGATTCTAAGTTTTATAATTTATTACAAAAGGGTATGGAGGAGGTGCTTGTGTAATGGAAGTAAAAAAGGATAAAAACACTCTTTACTATATGTGGAAAATGATAACCTATAGACCATGGCTTTATTTATGTAACTGCATACTTTGGACTATAATTCATATTTCACCTTTAATACCAGGGCTTTTAGCTAAAGAGTTTTTTGATAATTTAAGCGGAAATGCAAGCTTAAATGTTGGTATCTGGGGTCTTTTAGTGTTAATGATAGTAGTTACACTTATGAGAGTAGTTTTTATTACTATTGGAGGAAGAGTAGACATAATTCATAGGTTTAATATGAGTGGTCTTATCAGGCGAAATTTGCTACAAGGAATACTAGATAAACCTGGAGCAGCATCGATAGCTTGTTCAGCAGGGGAAGCAGTAAATTGTTTCAGAGATGATGCAGACCAAGCAGAAAATTCTATTAGCTGGACCTTGGATGTAATAGGGAGTGCGGTTTTTGCTCTAGTTGCTATAATAATTTTGTTAAATATCAATGTAAAAATTACTTTGTTAGTATTTACCCCTTTAGTACTAGTTGTAGCTTTAGCACAAAGGGCTGGTGAGAGAATAGAAAAATATAGAGAAGCTTCAAGGGACGCCACAGCCAATGTAACAGGTGCTATGGGAGAGATCTTCTCCTCAGTTCAAGCAATTAAGGTAGCTGGTGCTGAAAAGGATATCCTAAAGAATCTAAATAAGTTAAATAAAGTAAGGCACACCCTCACTTTAAAGGATAGTATTTTAAATCAATTAATGCAGTCTATATATGAGAACACTGTGAGTTTTGGAACAGGTCTAATACTACTGCTAGTTGGTCAATCTATTAGAACAGGTAATTTCACCGTAGGAGATTTTGCTTTATTTATCTACTATTTAACCTTTGTTGCTGATTTCACTCAATTTTTTGGCTCCTTTATAGCTCATTACCAACAAACTGGCGTGGCTTTAAGAAGGATGATACAGCTTTTACAAGAAAGAGATGGGGAAGGGTTAGTGAAGCATAGCCCTTTATATTTAAAGGTAGATCCTGAAGAAAAGATTAAAAATGAAACTCTGAAGGAGGAAGGTAACACTAAAATATTAGAAAATTTAAAGATTAAGGACTTAACCTACACCTACGAAGGCGCAGGCAGTGGTATAAAAAATGTGAGTTTTAATATAAATAAAGGAGATTTCACTGTAATTACAGGACGTATAGGTTCTGGTAAAAGCACTTTAGTGAAAACTTTACTTGGATTGCTACCAAAAGAAAGTGGAGAAGTTTACTGGAACAATTCAAAGGTTGAAGCACCAGCAGAATTTTTTATTCCTCCTATAAGTGCTTATACTTCTCAAGTACCTAATTTATTTAGTGATACTGTAAAAGAAAATATTCTTCTAGGAATTAAAGAAAATCTGGTAGAACTAAACAAAGCAATTAATTCTGCTGTGCTAGAAAGAGACATTGAAACTTTACCTAGAGGGTTAGAAACAATAATAGGTTCTAAAGGAGTGAAACTATCAGGGGGTCAAATTCAAAGGACGGCAGCAGCTAGGATGTTTGCACGGAAAGCAGAGTTATATGTATTCGATGATATTTCTAGTGCTTTGGATGTAGACACAGAAGTTACCTTGTGGAATAGACTGTTTAATGATGATAAACCTACTTGTCTAGTGGTTTCCAATAGAAAGTTTGTACTGCAGCATGCAGATAACATCATTGTAATGAGGGAAGGAAAGATAGAAGCCCAAGGAACCTTAGAAGTATTATTAGAAAACTCTGAGGAGATGAAGCAAATTTGGAGCATAATTCAATAGTAAACCGTCATAGCCACAAAGCTTTAAGGGCAAATAAAGTATAGTTAATAAAAAGTTAATGAAATCTTCAAGAAATGTTTGACATAAATGTAAAATCATGATAAAATTGTTTTTGTTGATAATATTTTAAAAGGAGGTCGTTTGTATATGAAAAACTTTTATTTAACATTAATGAACAAAAATCTAACTAAATTAAATAATTTTAGAAGCGACCTGTGTGAGGAAGTTTAAAATATAAATTTTGATATTTTAAAGTCATAGGGTTGTGAAACTCTATGACTTTTTATATGTATGATACTATTGTGATATAAAGAGTCATGGTATGTCTTTATGCTTTTAAAGCTAAAAGATGTACTGTGATTTTTTTATTGCTTTAATATAGAAAAAAACACTTATAAGTATAAAAATTCCAAAAGGGGGTAATAATATCAAAGCTTTAGATATATTTCAGTACAATTTAAATTATGAAGGAGGTGATAATTTATGAAAGCTATATTAAATTCTATATTTGGAGAAAAGTCATACAAAGGCATAAAAAGTATGTGGGATGTGATCATGGACACAAATCACAATAAAAATCAAAGGATTGAAAATATTACTACGTTAAAAATGTAATAGGAAGTTATTGTTACACAAATTAGAAACTTATAATATTCATGTAAAAGTTGTGAAGTATCATTGGCGTGTATAGATATACAGCATATAATCAAGTGAGAACTTATAGAAAAGTGATAGTAACTTTCATAAAATAACATAGTTCGTAAAATTAAAAGTAAGGAAGGTTGATAATTATGAAAAATATAGTAATGAATTTATTAAGTAAAAGTTATAACAATTATGATAAGTGGAGTTATATAAAAATCAAAGAGCGGAAGAATTACTTGTGGATTGATAATATTCATAGCTTTAGAATGTAATAAAAACAGTTCATATGGATTATGAAAACAAAGAAGATAATTGCATATTCAATTAACTATAAAAAATCATCAATGGAATCCCTATTAAATTATGGAGGAAATTGATGATTTTTATTTACTTATAATAGGTTAATGAGAGCAAAGTATTCAGTTATTACAAAAACTGATAGGTGCTATTTGTTTCATAAATAATATGTATTGGTAAAATATGAAAGATACTATTAAAATTATAAGTGTAGTAAATATTAGGACCCTTGGTCAAGTGGTTAAGACGTCACCCTCTCACGGTGGAGTCAGGAGTTCGATCCTCCTAGGGGTCACCATGATGGGGTATAGCCAAGTGGTAAGGCACTAGATTCTGACTCTAGTATTCGTAGGTTCAAATCCTGCTACCCTAGCCAATACTTTTTCGGCTTAATTTTAAGGAATTTTGTTAATTTATTTAAATATTTATTAGTTGGATTTTTAGTGTTGAGTCTTAGGAGGTATTATACTTGGATAGAGATACGTTAAAATCTTTAGATGCAGATACAAGGGAAAAGATTATGAGAGAAGAACTGGGAGAGGAAAAGTGCAAAATAATTGATAAGTACAACCTTCACCCAAATCAAAGACTCTATTGGGAAAGACGGCAAGAGAAATATCCTATTCAAGAATATTTCAGTCATAATTTAGCTTTGAAAGCATCTCCTTTGGGTATGGTATTTCAAATATATAGATTATGTTATGCAAAGACCAAGTATTTTGAAAGCAATTGGTATAACTTTAAACCCTGTACTTATAACCACAAGCAAGGGTTTGTGGAGGCTGAAATTCATGAAATGGAATATATTAAACAGTTAAGTACAGGAATTGTTATTGATTTAAGAGAGCTTGCAAAAATTAAATGGCTAAGTGAATTTAAGGAGCTTTGCAAATATTTAGAAGAAAGACACAAGGAAGGAAATAAGGATTAACTTTAATAATCTTCTTAGGAAATTGGTTTATTTTTTAGATTTTCAAAACTCATATAGTTAAGCATTGTACCTAAAATTGGATAGTAATATTCTTTAATATTCTAGCGTAATAAAGCTAAGGATAGAAGTTAGTAATATAATAATGAGTCCCTTATAGCAAAAGCACAGTAGAAGTTTCTACTGTGCTTTTGCTATAAAATTTATTATATTTCTTTTAGTAATATTTCTTCCAATGCTAGTCTAGGTCTTTGTGATGGATCTTGATCTGGATAACCCACAGGAATTAATGCAACCGCTTCATATCTTTCCTCAAGATTTAGCATGCTATGAAGCTTTTCCTTATCAAACATCATAACCCAACAAGTTCCAAGGCCTAGGTCTGTTGCCTTAAGAGTAATATGATCAATTGCAATTGCAGCATTTAAGGTTAAGTAAGCTTTAATTGCATTTTCATCCAAGGTAGCCTTTCGTTTTGAATAATCTTCGGAAGACTCATCTGCTTTTTCTAGAGGTGTATCAGTGAAGGCTTCAGCCTCTCTAAGCTCTTTCATTCTATTACCTTGAGACATAACAGATTGTTTATCTATAAGAGCTACAATTGTTAATGGAGCTTGTGAAACGAAAGGTAGAGGTGTGCATCCCTTTAACTGATCTCTAGCTTCTTCACTTTTTATTATGATGTAACGAGTGGGCTGAAGATTTGTTCCAGAGGGAGCAAGTCTAGCTGCTTCAATTAACTGATGAATCAGCTCTTCAGACACTGAATCACTTTTAAACTTTCTTATACTTCTTCTACTTTCTACTGCTTGTTGTAATTCCATAATAGACCTTCTTTCTTAATTTTATAGTATATAAGACTTTTCAAAGCCTTGTCTTACTGCTTCTGCAATTCTTCCAGGTTTTTCAGCATCCCCAATAACTTTAACAATAGGAAAATGCTCCTCTAATTCCTTAGCTATAGCATTGTTTGATCTTATTCCAAGAGAAAGCACTACCTTGTCAATAGGGATAATTATAGTTTCGTTAGTTTTCAAGTTTAATAATTCCACAGAAGTTTCAGCAACCTTCATTAATTTGTGGGAAGTTAAGAATTTTGTACCATGAGCATTTAAATTTTTAATAACAGTGTATAGGTTTGAAGGATAAACTCCTGCACCTATTTGAGGAAGCATTTCCACAAGGGTTATTTTATTTCCTCTCACAGCTAAGTACTCAGCAGTCTCACAGCCAGTCATACCAGAACCGATAACAACAACACTTTCATTTTCTACTTTTTCTTTACCGCTCAATACCTGAGCTACTGTTAATACATTTTTGTTGTTTATACCTTCAAGGTTTGGAATAACTGGGTTGGAACCTGTGGCTATAAAGACAGCATAAGGGTTAATTTCTTTAATAGCTTCTATTGTAGCTTTAGTATTTAATTTAATTTCTACTCCTAAACTTTCTAAGGTTCTTTTGTAATAATCAATGAACCAAGTAAGTTTTTCTTTGTCCGGAGGATTACTTCCTAGGGAAACCATTCCTCCTAAGGTGTTTTCCTTTTCAAATAAGACAACTTTAAAGCCTCTTAAAGATAAAACCCTAGAAGCTTCCAAGCCAGCTGGACCTGCACCAATAACTGCTACAACTTTATTTTCTCCATTAGCCTCTAAATTATTAAATTCCAGTTCTCTTCCCATTCTTGGGTTTACTGCACATTTAGTAGTTCCACACTTTTCAAGCTCTTCTATGCAGTGTAAACAAGATATACAAGGCTTTATTTCTTCGCTTCTTTCTTCATAAGCTTTTAGTGACCATTGTGAATCAGCAAGTTGACCTCTACCTATACCTGCAAAATCCATTACGCCTTGGCTTAGAAGTTCTTCAGCAATTTCAGGGTGCTTAATATTATTAACAGCAATAACTGGAATATTAACTTCTGCTTTTATAGTTTTTGCTAAATGCTTCTTCCAGCCTTCTTTTAGACCTATTGGCTCAATTATAGTAAAGCCTGTCTCATAGATTCCTGAACTTACATTGATTGCATCAACACCAAGAGACTCCAAGTACTTAGCAATTTTAGTAGCTTCTTCTAAGTTTATGCCTCCCTCTACAAACTCATCACCGTCAATTCTCACACTTATAGGGAAGTGTTTGCCGCAAACTTGTTTGATACCAACAATGATTTCGGTGATAAATCTCATTCTTCCATTAAAATCTCCACCATATTTATCTGTTCTTTTATTTGTATAAGGGCTAAGGAATTGACATATCAAATATCCATGAGCGCCATGAAGTTCTACTCCGTCAATACCTGCCATCTGTGCGAATTTTGCACCTGTAACAAATTTCTTAACTAAGTTTTCCACTTCCATTGTTGTAAGCTCTCTTGGCTCTTCCTTACAGACTTTACAAGGGATGGGGGAAGGTGCTACAATTTGTCTTCCATTTATTAAACGTCCATGGCTTTCTCTTCCAGGGTGATGTAACTGAACGAAGATTTTGGTATCGTATTTATGAACAGTTTTAGCTAATCTTTCAAGGTTAGGTATGTGTTTTAAGTTAGTTGCACTTAATTGGTTAGGTGTTCCAACTCCAAATTCGTCATCTATTCTTGTTATTTCTGTAATAATTAAACCGCAACCTGCCTTTGCTCTTTCTTCATAAAATGCAATAAGTTCTGGTGAAGCTTCACCATTATAACCAGCTAGGGAAGTTCCCATGGCAGGCATAACAATTCTATTTTTTAGCTCTAAGTTTCCGATTCTACCTTTTGCAAATAGGTTCTCAAATTTCATAAATTCCCCTCCAAAGTAAGATTTGTTTATAATTTAACACAGTTACACTCTTTATTCTATGTAGCCCATAACCAAAAATAATTGAGGTTATAGTGCATTATGCACTATAATGAAATATTATGAGTTATAATAAAGCTAGGGGTGATACAATGATTATTTCTATAGTAGAACTTTTTGAAAGATTAAGAAAAACTTATTTAGGTATTAAGGATTACAACATAGCAGAGCCAATTGATATAACTGACATAGAGTTTATCACAAAGGATTTCAGTTCAAATAAAAACCAAATATTATATTTAGGCAAGTCATCCCAATTGCTGAATTTTCATGGGAATATGAAAGGAAATTTCATATTAATAAATGATGTGGATTTAAGTTCTAAGCTAAAAAACTGCAATTATGTGCTTGTAGATTGTGACGAAGATTTATTTGAACTATGGAATTACATTAAAACTTTATTTATGAAACAAATGTATACATCTAATCCAGCTACAAGCTTACTAAATTCTCTAGCTCAGGGGAAGGGGTTAAAGTATTTATTACAAATTGGTGCAGAAAACATAAACAACCCAGTTATATTAATTGACGGTGAATTTTCAGTACTTTCATACTCAACAAATAAAGAAATTAAAGATAGTTTATGGAAAGAAAATATAGAGATGGGATATTGTTCTTATGAATTTATTGCAGAAGTAAAAAAGATAAAATCTGTAAAAGAATCACCTTTAAGTATTGAACCCTATAAAGTAGTTTGTGATGAAAGCAATATAAATAAATTTGTAAGCAAAGTAATTATACATGGAAAGGTAGTTGCATATCTTCTTTTACTACAAGAAGAGGGGGAAGTATTAGAGGAACATCTTAATATTTTCAAAGTTCTCAATAGTGCAATTACTGAGGAGCTAAAAAGTAATTCCACTTACAAGAATATAAAAGGGGTAAAATATGAAAACCTACTTTTGGATTTACTAGAAGGTAAAATAACAGAAGAGGCTGTGGCTCTAGAGAGAATGAAAAGTGCTGAATGTAATTTTGGTGAAGAAATACATGTGCTTCTTATGGATATTTCAAATTATACTTTAAATGGTAAAGATAAAAACCTTAAAGCATCAATTGAGGAGGAGCTTATTGGGTCTAAATCTATATTTTATAAAGATGATATATTAATTTTATTAGATAAAAAGCATAAGAATCAATCTTTAGACCAAGTATTAGAAAGCTTCCTTCCATTTCTTAAAAAGAAAAAATTAGTTATTGCTGTAAGTGGTAAAACCACAAGACTTACAGAAATAAAAGACAAATATTTTGAAGCAAAAAATACAATGAATTATGCTAAAAAGATAAATAAAGAAAGTTTTATCCATAAATACAAAGACTTTAAATTTTATGACATATTAAACAAGGTTGAAGATAACTTATTAAAGTATTGTAACGAAGACGTTTTGAGGCTTATGCAATTTGATAAGGAAAATTCAACAGAGTATTGCAAAACTTTAAAAATATATATGGAAAGTAATCAAAATATTAATATGACAGCAAATAAACTTTTCATTCATCGGAATACTCTAAGTTATAGAATTAGTAAAATAAAAGAGCTATTAAGCATGGATTTTAAGGAAGGTGAACATCTATTTGAAATCCTGTATACCTTTAGAATTCTTGAGTTTTTAGAAAAAATTTAACCTCCTTTGTCAAGGGTACCTCCCTAGATAAAGGAGGTTTTCATGTAAATGTAAAGTTTTTAGAAATAAAATATGAATAATGTAGCCTGGGATACATCAATGGAATAAATATTTTGATAATTTATATGTATCAGATAATTAGTAAGGAGGTACTAAAATGATTAAACTTATAGGTATTTTAATAATTATAATTGGTTTTATTTTAAAACTTGATACCATTGCAGTTGTTGTAAGTGCAGGTATTGCTACAGGCTTAGTTGCAGGACTTTCCTTTAATGAAATAATGGAGATATTAGGCAAAGCCTTTGTTGGTAACAGATTAATGTCCATATTTATAATTTCTCTTCCAGTTATAGGACTTTTAGAAAGATATGGATTAAGAGAAAGAGCTGCATTCCTTATAGGAAAGTTAAAATCAGCTACCTTTGGTAGATTGACATCACTTTATCTTGTAATAAGAACTCTTGCAGCTATGTTCAGCTTAAGAGTAGGAGGACATGTACAGTTTATAAGACCATTAATACTTCCTATGGCTCAAGGAGCAGCAGATGCGAGCTATGGAGAAATTGAAGATAAAGATAAGGAAGCTATAAAAGGTCTTACTGCAGCAGTTGAGAACTATGGAAACTTTTATGGTCAAAACTTCTTCGTTGCATCAGGCGGAGTACTTTTAGTTGTTGGTGTGTTAAAAGAGCTTAACTATACGGTAGATGCTTTAAGCGTTGCAAAGGCAGCTTTACCAGTTGCAATCATTGCAATGGTTTTAGGAACAATACAATTCCTATACTATGATAAAAAGTTTGATAAAAAATATAAAAACAAAGTAAATAAAAATAGTACAAGCCATAAGGCTTAAGAAAGTGGAGGTGGAAACATGAATAGTCCAGTTTTATTAAAAGATATATTAACTGAATATTTATATGTGATAATGGGGCTTGTAACCTTCTTTGCAGCTTATAAAACTATAAAAGATAAAAATCATCCGTCAAGAATACCTACTGCATTATTTTGGTCCATACTGGGTATAATCTTTACCTTCAGTAAGGTTGGAATGTTATGGGGAAATAAGGATATATATATTAAAGATGTGTATGTAGGATATTTAGTCTTAGTAATGGCTGTTTTATCAGCGCTTAAGGTAGTTAAAGTTAATAAGTTCAGCGAGTCTAGTGCAGAGTTCAAAAAGGCGGCGGCTGATAGAGTTGGAAATAAAATATTTGTACCAGCTTTAGCACTTGCAATTTTAGCTTTTGCAATTGCACAAATATGGAATAAACAGCTTGGAACCCTTGTTCCACTTGGAATTGCTACTGTTGTTGCAGCGGTTCTTGGACTTTACTATACAAAAGGAAAAACCAGTGAAATGGCAGAGGATGGACGTAGACTACTTCAAGTGGTTGGACCAGTAAATATACTTCCACAGTTGCTTGCGGCTTTAGGTTCAGTGTTTACAGCAGCAGGAGTTGGTAAGGTTATTTCTTCTGGAATAAGCAGTGTAATTCCAGATGGAAATCTACTTTTAGGGGTTGTGGCATATTGTGTAGGTATGGCAGTATTTACAATGATAATGGGCAATGCTTTTGCAGCCTTCTCAGTAATTACAGCAGGTATAGGAGTACCTTTTGTATTGGCACAAGGAGCAAATCCAGCTATAGCAGGTATCTTAGCTTTAACAGCAGGATATTGTGGAACCTTACTTACACCTATGGCGGCAAATTTCAATATAGTACCAACAGCAATCCTTGAAATGAAGGATAAGAAAAATGGAGTAATTAAATACCAGGCTCCGGTAGCAATTACAATGCTTGTAATTCATATAGTTCTTATGTATGTGTGGGCTTTTTAAAATTATAAAAATCTACTAATATTACCATAGGTACTCTAAAGTTATACAATAGTATCCAGGTAGTGGAGTTAAAGAGTTAATCACGGTTTAAGTACAAAACCATTAGAATAATGATGTAATTAAAAGTCTAGTGGTTTTGTTAATTCAAATAGAAAGAATATAAAGTATACTTTTGAAGAACTATGTTATTCTCCAAAAGTTATTTCAAAAGATAAATAGTTTAAAGGTACAAAATATTTGTCTAAGGCAAATTATTTGGGAGGTAAAGAAATGAAAGTATTAGTAACAGGATTTGAACCATTTGGAGGAGAAAAAATAAATCCATCCTTGGAGGCAGTGAAAATGCTACCAGAGGAAATTTCAGGAGCAGAAATTGTAAAAGCATCCATACCAGTAGTTTTTGGAAAATCAATTAAAAAGCTTGATGAGCTTATAGAAAAAGAAAAGCCACAAGTTGTAATATGCGTTGGACAAGCTGGTGGAAGATTTGAATTATCAATCGAAAGAGTTGCTATAAATATTGATGATGCAAGAATTCCAGATAATGATGGAAATCAGCCTATTGATGAAAAAATCTTTGAAGATGGAGAAAATGCATACTTTGCATCTTTACCAATTAAAGCAATGGTTGAAGAAATGAGAGCAGGAAGTGTTCCATCAGCAGTATCAAATACTGCAGGAACTTATGTGTGCAATAATATTATGTACGGACTTTTATATCTTGCAGATAAGAAGTATAAAGGTATAAGAGGGGGATTTATCCATGTTCCATTTATTCCGGAACAGGTTATAACAAGAGCTAACACACCTTATATGAGTCTTCAGCAGATTTCAAGGGGCTTAGAACTTGCAATTAAAGCTACAGTTGAGAATAAAGAAGATATAAAGGTGTCACACGGGAAAATATGCTAGGAGGTGGAATTTGTGACTAAAAAGATTTTTGTATATGGTAGTCTAATGGAAGATCTTTTCAATCATGAAAAATACCTTAAAGGAAAAGTAATTAGCAGAAAGTATGCACGAAGTAAGGGGGAGCTTTATCACCTTACAAAGTGTGGGTATCCAGCAATGATTGAAGGTACTGATTACATTTACGGAGAACTTATTGAAGTATGTGATTACGATAATACTTTAAAAGAGCTTGATGCCATGGAACATTTTTTCGGCGAAGGAAATCCTGATAATGAGTATAATAGAAAAATTATCAAGGTACAACTTTTAGATAATGGTAAGGAAGAATTGGCAAATGCTTATATATATAATGCTAAGGATAGGCTAGAGTTAAAACAGAACAATCCTTATATCAAAAATGGAGACTGGAGAAGTTTTCTTGAAAAGAAACAACTTCAAAAGAAAGCTTTAGCATGAAACCAATAGGTATAAAATGATAGAAATAAGAAAGTAGTAATTTAGATAAATCTAAATTACTACTTTTTTTTGAGAAAAATAGATTTAAGATTAAAGCAAATTTTAAATGATAAACGTTCTGCCATAAAAACCTTGAGTTTATCTTTATTTTAGAAGTACCCCTACTGGGAAATAATACTTTAATCAAGAAATATTAAATATTTCATAGAAAAAATTCTATAACTTTGATATAATTTTCTAATTAATAGTATACATTAATATTACGTATTTTAAGTAATAAGGAGCTTGTAATAAATTATAGCATAATTATTTATAGAGATTTCCATAGGACTTTCAACAAAGAATTGGGGGGAAGTTTATGTATAATGAGTTATTCGATGAAAAAAGACAGACCATAATGAGAGACTATTTTTTAAAGGAACTTAGCAAAGCTGGCTCTATAAGAAATTACGGAAAGAATGAAATACTTGATATTGATTATAATAATTATTTTGGAATAGTTGTGGATGGAGTAGTACCTGTAAATATTTTAAGTTCTAAAGGAAATCAGAAACTTTTATATATGCTACGACCAGGAGAGATATTGGGAGAGATGAATTATTTCTGTGGAGGCTCTAGTTTTACCATGGGAATTGTAAAGGAAAAAGCAAAGGTTTCTATAATACATAAAGATATTTTGGAAGAGGAATTAAAAAATAATCCTCATATATATAGATATTTTATTCACAGCATTACAAGAAAGTATAGAATAGTAATGCTTCAATTAACAAATAACGTGTTTAATGATTCTATAGGAAGAATAGCAGATGCTCTTTTAAGACTTGCATCTTGCAGTATAGGTGCTGGAGAGCAAGCACAAGTACTCATTGATACACCTCTTACCCATCAAGAATTAGCCAATAACATAGGCTGTTCAAGGATAACAGTGACTAGATGTATAAATAAATTTATTGATGAAGGGGTTATAAGTTATGATGGTAAAAAAATCATTCTTAATGACCCAATAGCTTTAAAACAATATATTGATGTTATAGAGGATGATTAAGTTTAATAATCATCCTTTTTATGTTGGCTAGCAATTTACTTAAACTAAGCAGCTACAAGGCTGGTTAACATCCCCTTAATAAAGATTGCAGACTGAAACTTCCAAAAGACTATTAAATATGAGGAAGTTAAGAAGATTACAATTGAGGAGTTGGGAGAAGCAATGACTGGCAAAATCTCAACTAGTTACTTACTATAGGGAACCAGAGTTAAAACTTAGCTTGTACATTAGTCCTACCCTGGTTCCCTTAAGGGCTTAGGGATATGAATAAGTTAAAATTCCATCATGGAACCCTATATTTAAAGGTAGTGAGAAAGTTAATTAAATTTTTAATTTAAATGAACAGCTTAATAAAAATATACTTATGCAAAAAGTTGCAAAAGTATATTTTTATTTGATTAACTGTGGTTTTTGTGATGTATTAAAAAGTTTTATTAACTATAGATTGTTAAAAATAGGAAGGTAGCTAAATTAGAAACAAAAAGATACGAAATATTGATAGATGAACGTTTCATTTACAGTGAGAATATAATCTCATTGAGATATTGAAAAAATTAAAGACAATGTTTAAGAATAATAAGTTTGTATTAAACCATAAAATGGTTATTGAGGAAAAAAATAAAGTTATGGGAAAAATATATCAAAATTTGTTGAAATTTGATATGGACTTAGGATATTATATTAGTTATAGACCTATATTAAGAAAACTTTAAATTAAAATTAAATTTAGGTTTCGGGGGAAAAAATGTCAAATTTAAAGCTGAAAGAATATAAACTACTTTATAAAATTCTATTAGGAAACATTATCAATTTCATTTTATGTTGCTTTTTTGTCTATGTGGTAATTTCGAAAAGCAAAATAAATCAATATACTATAATAATATTAGTAGTGCTATTTATATTATCTAATGGATATCAACTTATTAGTGCTTTTAAAATACATACAAATCTAGAAAAGTTTAAAGAGGATAAAAAGGTTTTTGATAAAGTAATAGAAGTACTGCCTAATGCAGTTTTTATACATAAGAAATTAAAGTTTATTTATGCAAATAAAGAAGGTGCTAAGTTTTTTAACCTAGAAGATCCTAAAGACCTAATTGGAAGATCAGTTAATGATTTTGTAAAACTCAACACTGAGATAATTGGAGAACAGAGGTTGAACAATGCGCTAAATGAAAATAATTTTCAACCCTTAGTTGAAAATTTAATTACTAAAGCAAGTGGAGAAGTAGTAGAGGTGGAAGCTTTTTCTGCACCTTTAAAAATAAATGGAAAAGTTACTGTATTAAATATTTTAAAAGATATTACAGAACAAAAGGAATTGGAAAAGTTACAGAAAAAAGTGGAAGAAGAGAAAAGAAAGCTAAAAGAAGCCATAGAAATTGACAGATTAAGAAATGAATTCTTTTCTAATTTGTCACATGAGTTAAGAACTCCTTTAACAATTATATTTGGAACCATACAATTGTTAGAAAAAGAACAAAGAGAATTAATAGAAGAAGATCTATCATTGGGTAAAAGGTTAAAAACTTTGAAGCAAAATTGTTATAGACTTTTAAGATTAATTAATAATCTAATTGACATGACTAAAATAGATGCAGGTTATTTCAATATTAGTCTTCAGAATTACAATATTATACCTATTATAGAAGATATCTCTTTATCTGTAGTAGAATTTGCGGAAAATAAAGGGATTACTATTGAGTTTGACACTGAAATCGAAGAGAAGGTAACAGCTTGTGACCCAGATAAAATAGAAAGGGTTATGCTAAATTTACTTTCAAATGCTATAAAGTTTACAAAATCCAATGGAAAAATTAAAATAAATATATATGATGAAAAATCTAATCTAAAAGTTGTAGTAGAAGATGATGGTATTGGTATACCCTGTGATAAATTAAACTCAATATTTGATAGGTTTGTTCAAGTAGACAAATCATTTACGAGAAATCATGAAGGAAGTGGATTAGGTTTGTCTATAGTAAAATCCTTTGTTGAAATGCAAGGAGGAAATATAAAGGCTGAAAGCAAATCTGGAGAAGGTACAAAATTTATAATATCTATTCCTATTACCTTAGTAGAAGAAACCGCTGATGCAATTGAACTGGTAGCAGCAACTGATAATCATGTTGAAAGAGTTAACATAGAGTTTTCAGACATTTATTCATAAAAAGTTTTGTTAGTGAATCTTAGAAGGATAAAAGTGGAGGGTTAATAATGAATGGATTAAATTTGGGCATAATCGCGGCCTTTGGGACTGCATTATGCTGGACAATTACTGCTGTAGCTTTTGAATCGGCTGGGAAAAAAGTTGGTTCTCTAGCAGTAAATTTAATAAGGTTAGTAATAGCATTTTTTCTGCTTTCCTTATTTAATTTATTTACGAGAGGCATGATTTTACCCTTTGATGCTCCAGGTTCTACTTGGATTTGGCTAAGTTTTTCAGGTTTAATAGGTTTCGTGATAGGAGATTTATTTTTATTTCAAGCTTATGTAGAAATAGGCTCTCGTATAGCTATGTTAATCATGTCAACGGTACCACCTATAACAGCTTTAACAGGTTTTATACTAATGAATGAAAAAATTTCTTTATTAGGGCTAGTTGGTATGTTTATAACAATGGTAGGTATTGTAATAGTTATTTTTAGCAAAAATCCTGATGATAATAAAGTAACCTTATCTCATTCTTCTAAAGGGATGCTTTATGCTTTCATCGGTGCTTTAGGGCAAGCATGTGGGTTAGTATTTAGTAAATTTGGAATGGGCGGTTATAATGCCTTTGCAGCAACTCAAATTAGGATAATAGCTGCAATTATCGGATTTTCTCTTGTAATAACTATGTGGAAAAGATGGGGAGAAGTACAGGTGGCTATAAAAAATAAAGAAGCAATTAAACATATTTCCTTAGGATCTTTCTTTGGTCCGTTTATTGGAGTTTCTTTATCACTACTTGCAGTTCAGTATGCGCCGACGGGTATAGTTTCTACCATAACATCTATAACGCCAATATTAGTTATACCAGCAGCAGTATTTATCTTTAAAGAAAAGGTTCCACCAAGAGAAATTGCCGGTGCAGTTATATCCCTAGTGGGGGTATCTCTACTATTTCTTTAAATATAAGAAGAGGCCATATCATAATTACAGTAAAAACCTATAATTCTTGAATGAAATATAAATACATAATCAATTATGTCCACTTTTTAGTGGGCATTTTTATTAAATAAACCTTATGTTAACATTGAGAGGATTAAAACACTTTTTAAACTGTTAGACTTCATAATAATATAATAAGTTTCAGGGAAAAAATCATTGTAAAAGAAAGATTATAGGGGATAATCTATTTCTTCATTGGGTTTTGATAAATCTTAAGAAATTTTTAAGATTTATACTATAATTTTATTAAGGAGTAGCTTTTATAATTATAGTATAGAATTCAATTTGAATGCTTTGTATTGTGAATGAAAACACTTTAAGGAAGTGAAGACAAGTTTCCATGGAGAGAAGTCTTCAAGTTGCATTCTGGTGATGTAGAATTAGATAAATAGATATACATATATAATATAAAAATAGAGAACTTATTTTATGGTTTTATTTAGGGGGTTATATCGGTGAAGATATTATTAACTACTGACACTTATTATCCAATGATTAATGGAGTTGTGATTTCAACAAGCAATTTATATAAAGAACTGAAAGAGAAGGGGCATCAGGTTAGAATTCTTACTTTATCACATACAGGAGAGGAAAGAACAGAAGGGGATATTTATTATTTGAAATCCTTAAAAATTAATGTTTATCCAGACGCCAGAATCAAGGTTCCTTTTTATAATAAACTTATAAAGGAAATTATAGAGTGGCATCCAGATATAGTTCATTCTCAAACTGAATTTTCAACAATGATTGTAGCAAAACATATAGCTAAAAAGTTAGATATTCCTCAAGTGCATACCTATCACACCATGTATGAGGATTATTTAGGATATATTTTAGGTGGTAAGGTTATTAGAAAAGGGGGAGCAGCTAAAGTTACAAAGTTCATATTAGATTCTGTGGATGAAGTTATTGCACCAACAGATAAGACTAAAACTGCTCTTAGGGAATATGGACTTCACTGTCCTATTAATATAATACCAACTGGCATAGACTTAGGTAGATTTCAAAAGAATGTTACGCAGGATGAAAAGGAACAACTTCTTTTAAAGTTAGGATTAAGTGATCAGGATAAAATTATGACTTATGTAGGCAGAATAGCTGAAGAAAAGAATATTGATGAAATTATAGGGCACTTCCCTGAAATTCTAGAAAAAGTACCAAAGGCTAAACTATTAATAGTTGGTGCAGGTCCACATCTTGAAGTGTTAAAAGAGTTGGCAAAGGAAAAAGCCTTAGAAGAGTCTATAATCTTTACTGGCATGGTTGAACCAACAGAAGTTTACAAATACTATAAAATAGCAGATGTATTTGTAACAGCCTCTACTAGTGAAACTCAAGGCTTAACTTATATTGAGGCATTAAGTTGTGGGTGTCCTATAGTTTGCAGATATGATAAGGCTATAGATGGAGTAATACTTCAGGGAACTAATGGATTTTCCTATAAGAATTCCTGGGAGTTTATCTTATATGCTAGTGAAGTTTTAGCTAATGATGAGCTAAAAGAAGAATTAAGTAGAAAAGCAATGAGCAAGGCTAATGAATATTCAAGTAAAACTTTTGCTGGCAGAGTGGAAGATTTATATGTTAAAGCAGTAAGCTATGGAGAAACTTATAATAGCGGAGTAAGAGCTTCAGGGCTAAATTACTAGAGATGGAGAAGTAGTCATGATTAAAAAAATAAAGGATAACTTATTTTCTCTAATGCTTATGCTTTTAATTCCTATAACAAATATATTTTATGGAGTTTTAAACAATTCTAATAGAGGCGTTTACTCTCTTGTAACTGATTTAGATAGAATAATACCTTTTTCACAAGTGTTTATTTTACCTTATATGTTATGGTATCCTTTTATACTTATGACTTTAGTATACTTTTGTTTTTACTACAAAGAAGTTTATTATAAAACTTTGAGCACTTTAATTCTTGGTATGGTTTTATGTTATGGGGTATATTTTTTCTTCCAAACTAGTGTACCAAGACCTGAATTAATAGGTGACGATATACTAACTAAAATTGTAGGTATTGTATACAAATCAGATAATCCTTACAACTGTTTTCCAAGTATACATGTTTTAACTAGCTATGCTATGGTAATAGGTATGAGGAAAAGTGGAAATAGTAATTTAAAAGTAAATAATCTAGTAAGCTTCACAGCTTGGTTAATAATCATATCTACTCTTTTGGTAAAACAACATGTTATTTTAGATGTGGTTTTTGGAGTTGTGTTTGCAGATGGGGCATATAGAATTGTGGATAATTTTAATTTAAAGAGGTGCTTATTATGGATAAAGAAACCATCTTGGTGGTGGATGATGAAAAAGAAATTAGAGACCTAGTTGGAATATATTTAGCTAACGAAAATTATAGAGTCTTAAAGGCTGGCAATGGAATAGAAGCTTTAAAACTTTTAGGAAATGAGGAAGTTGATTTAATAATTCTAGATGTAATGATGCCTGATATGGACGGTATAGAAGCCTGCATGAAAATTAGGGAAGATAAAAACATGCCTATTATTATGCTTTCAGCAAAATCAGAGGATATGGATAAGATAATGGGACTAACCACAGGGGCAGATGATTACGTTACTAAACCTTTTAATCCTTTAGAGCTTTTAGCTAGAGTTAAGTCACAACTTAGAAGATATAAAAGGTTAAACACTACTATTGAGAAAAAAGACGATATAATTGAAATAGAGGATTTAGTTATTAACACTAATACCCATGAGGTTAGAATCGGTGATAAAGAGGCAAAGCTTACCCCAAGAGAGTTTGAAATATTGTATCTTTTGGCTAAAAATAAAAACATGGTTTTCAGTATAGAAAAGATCTATTCTATGGTGTGGAAGGAAGACTTTTTTGAATCAGACAACACGGTGATGGTACACATAAGAAAAATAAGAGAAAAAATCGAAGAAAATCCACGAAAACCTAGATTTATAAAAACTGTATGGGGAGTAGGTTATAAAATTGAAAATTAGATGTCCGAAGTTTATAAAGAAATTATTTTCCCCAATAACGAACTTGTATCATATGTTTTGGAGTAAAGTTAGAAAAAGTATTAGGCTAGAACTAGTTACAATTTTTGGGATTTGCCTTTTGCTGTCCACAATAGTTTCTGGAATTACAAATGATTTCTTTAGGGATAGAAGCAGATATGCAAGAATAGATTATAGTGGAAGCACTGAGAGAATGGCCGATCAAGCAGGGAATATAGTGGATAATATAACCAACTCTCAAATAAGTATAAATGATAAGAAGGCTATTGATGAAATTTTAAATAATCTTTCACAAAATCATAATTTTAAAACTATTATTTCGGATTTAGATGGGAAGGTTTTATATAAATCTGAAAATGCAAACGAAACACAAGTAGATATCTATACAACAATAAAGAGTGCCATGGAAATAACAAAGTATAGGGACCAATATCAGCTCAACGAAGGCAAGGAATATGTAAGCTTTTATCCTATAAATTTTACTGATAGCAAAGGGTATGTCATTGTAAGTGGAGTACCTGAAGGGCAAATAGTTTATGAAACTAATAATGATCCTATGGCTGGGGACGTTGCAGCGTTATTAACCTTCCTTTTATCCTTTTACTTTATAACTAATAAGAAAATGAGATATGTTGAGGAGGTATCACATGGACTTATTGAGATTTCAAAGGGAAATTTAGATCACAGAATCAATATCTGGGGGGAAGATGAGGTTAGCTCTCTGGCTAATAACATAAATTTCATGGCTCAGCAGTTAAAAAAAAGAATTGAAAATGAGAGAAAAGCAGAGCGAACAAAGAGTGAGTTAATAACAAATGTTTCTCATGATCTTAGGACGCCACTAACTTCTATTAAGGGCTACTTAGGACTTATAAAGGAAAACAAATATAAAGGGCAAGAACAACTAACGGATTTTGTAACTATTGCCTACAATAAGACGGAGAAACTAGAGGTACTAATAAGTGATTTGTTTGAGTACACTAAGCTAAGCGGCAGTGGAGTAGGAGTTGACAAACAAAATATAGCTTTAAATGGACTTCTAGATCAGCTTATAGATGAATTAAGTCCTATTAGCGAAGAGAATAACTTAGTAATTACAGAACAGTTTATAAATGAAAAAGTAATTGTTAATATTGATCCGGCTAAAACAGTAAGAGTTTTTGAAAATCTCCTTATGAATGCTATAAGATATAGCTTAAAGCCAGGGCAAATAAAGGTGATTCTTACAAAGGAAAGAGATGTAGCAGTAGTTAGTATACAGAATAAATGTGATAATTTAAGAGAAGAAGATTTAGAAAAAATATTTGATAGGTTTTATAGGGCAGAAAAATCTAGGTCTTCGGATACTGGAGGAAGTGGCTTGGGGCTTGCTATTGCAAAAAGTATTGTGCAACTTCAAGGAGGTTGGATTGAAGCTAAGTATAAGGATGGATATGTAAGTTTCAATGTAAGATTTAGAACTGTTACTAATGAACAATAACTAACGGAAGTCAATTGACTTCCGTTTTTTCTTATAGATATCTTTAGACATTATAGGAAGAATAATTGTTAGCTTCTAGGAGGAAATGAAATAATTATGAAATTGTTAATGTTAAAGGTGTAATGAACACAGTAGCCTATCACTAAAAAAGCTATTTGGAAGTATTTTGGCTATAGGGTTCCATGATAGAAATTTAACTTATTAATCTTCATAACCCCTTAAGGGAACCAGGGGAGGACTCATGTATAAATTAAGTTTTAACTCTGGTTCCTTATAGATTTACTACTTGAAACGTTAAAGCATTTTGCTATCAAAGCATTGAAAAAACTTAATTTTATTTAAAGCTATGACGTGGTATATCTATATAATAAGGGAGTAGCAAATTAGTGAAGTCCTCGCATTGACTTCCTACAAATTTAAAGAATGAAAGTTATAATACATACATTAATGTCATAGATTTTACAAGTACAAATAATAGAGTGTAAATTATATCAAAGAGATTATGTAGTAATAATCTTTATAAGTGTTATTAATATGATAGAATTAAGTTACGAATATTATGAAAGTAAGTTTAATTAAAGTTTTAGGGAAATTCAAGTGAGGGGTAATATGAATATAAAAGTTTTCAACAAAGTAGAAGAGATTCCAAATTATTGGGATGAGGCAGTGGAAAAATCCCCTTTTTTAAAGAAGAAGTATTTAAAGTTATTAGAAACGACCAATCCTTGTGGAGCCCAATACTATTTAGTAGCTAATGAAGATAAAAAACAATACTGCTTTGTCACATATAAGTTAAAACTTAATATGTTTACCTATAGCAAGTTTAAGTTAGACATTCCCATAACTATTATTGGTATTCCGGCTTCAGTGTCGGCGTCAGGATACTGTTGTGAAAAGGAAGAGGTATTTTTAAAGATATTAAAATCTATAAAGGGAATAAAGGTAGTACTTAATAGTAATGATAAATTTAAAGAATTAAAAAGAGGATATACTTTACCTGATTGTATTATGGAACTGCCCTGGAATAGCTTTCAGAGTTACTTAGAAGCCATGAAGCCATCGCATAGGTATCGATATAATAAAGTAAGAAAACATGGGAAATCCCTAGATATAAGGAAGCTAGAAAAATATGAAAGGTTTACAGAGGAGCTTTATAAGCTCTATGAAAATGTATATAATAAGTCAAGTTTTAAGCTTGAAAAGTTACCTATAGAATTTTTTAGAGAGAATGGTGCAGATACCACAGTTTTTTACCTAGAGGGAAAGACCGTGGGGTTTGTTCAAACTTTTAAAGAAGAGGAAACCTTTTACTTTTTATTTGGAGGAATAGATTATAAGGTAAATAAAAATAATGGCTTATATTTTAATATGCTTTACCAGATTATTGCTAGAGCAATAGAAAGTGGGGCAAAAGATATAAAGATGGGACAAACGGCTGAGGATGCTAAATTAAGGCTTGGATGTACACTTGAAGAAAAGTACTTATACATCCATAGTTCTAATAAGTTTTTTAATAAATTAATTCAATATTTAGTTCCATTTCTAAGTTATAAATATAATTTTAAAAAGTACCATGTATTTATAAATAATGAAAAAATAATTCCTGAGATTTAAACTAAGCTTATAAACGTTAATGAAAATAAAAATTATTTTTCATTGAAATAAAATTATGAAAGGGGATTATAATGCAGATTATAAATTGTAACACTAAAGAGCTAAAAAATAAAATTATAAGCTTTAGAAGAAGCTTATATAAAAATAATCCCTACATGAAGAATTCTGAGGAGTTAACTCTAAAGGATATGCTCTTTAAAAATACTACTTTTTCAAAAAAAGCTAGTATCGAGGGAGTGCTAGTTGAAGAACTTGGACAAGTTTTTGCTGCTGCCTTGTTAATCCATGAAAGAAATTACAAGGATTATCTTCAGATTTCTTTTTTTGAGTGCAAGAAAGGAAAAGAAGAGGCTGGAAGGAGTTTGATTGATTATGCTATTGAAATAGCAAGAAAAAGAGGAATACCCAAAATACTTATTGGTATGAATGGTCATGTGAACTACGGGTTAGGTGTTCTTAGCAGCCATTTTGAAACTCCTCAAAGCTTTGGTACTTCCTACAATCCTCCTTTTTACTTAGAAATCTTTGAAGCCTATCCACATAATAAGGTTGTACTTACCTCCTTAATAAAGGATTTAAAGGAATTTCATATGGCTAAGATAGATAAGGTTATAGAAAGAGTTAATAGAAACTACTCCTTTAAAACTATGAATATCAAAGACCTTAAAAGTGAGATTAATATTTATACTAAGCTTAATAATGAAATTTTTAAAGAACATAAATTCTATTATCCAAGAGAAGCTTCTATGGATTTTGAACTTTTTAAAGACTTATCTTATTTAATTAAGGGTGAAAATCTTATCTTTGCCTATAAAGGAAATGAACCTATAGGGTTTTTATTGTGGTATCCTGACTTTCATGAGTTAGTTACACCTTATAAAAGTTTTGGAATTGGAACTGTATTAAAGAATAAATTAAGCCTATTTAACATTGAGAAGATAAAAATTGTAGAGCTTGGAGTTATGTCAAAGTACAGAAATACAGGAGTAGCCTTTGGTCTTTTAAGAAAGTGTTATGACCTTTCTAAGAATAAGTATAAGTATTGTGAGTCAAGTTGGATATTAGATTATAATTTTCCTTCAGTGAATTGTGGGTTGGTATTTGATTTTCAAGAACACAAAAAGTTTAATGTGTACGAAATAGAAGTTAGCAAATGCATTAAGTAGACCATATTTAGCAAAGTGAAAACATACTAAAGGGAATAGTTGGTTAGAAGTATTGAGTATTTTGTTATATATAAATAAGTCTGAAGGAGATTTTTAATGAAAATAATGCTAATTAGAATTAAAGCTCAAAGTGCATACAATGTGATTTCTCCAATTGTAGTGGAGCCTTTAGAATTAGAATATATAGCTACATTACTAGAGGATTATAAACTTCAGTATTTTATTCAAGACGAAGTTATAAGTAAGAAGAACACTCTAAAGGTTTTTAAAGGAGAAAAGCCACAGGTGGTTATCATGTCAGGTTATCTAAACAATGTGACCACTATGATTTATTATGCGGTACAAATGAAGAAGACTAATCCAAGCACTATTATTATAGTAGGAGGAGTTCATGCTGAGGTTAACTATAAGGATTTTTTCCATGAGGCTATTGATATTGTATGTTACTCAGGCGGTTTTAAGCCCTTAGAACACCTTGCCAGCGGTAGCTTTAATAAGGACTACTTTTCTGAGGTTAAGGGTATTTGTTGTAAGGGAGAAAAAGGTCAATGGAAGATCAATGAAAGGGAAGTTTTTAATCCGGAGAAGCAAAAACCACCAAATAGAGCTTTTTTCTATAAAAATAAGAATAAGTTTAAATACTTAAATTTAGGTTCTTATGCCATGATTAAAACTTCTTACGGATGTCCTTATTCCTGTAACTTTTGCTATTGTAGGCTTTTAAATGGAGGAGTTTATACTCAAAGAGCATTAGAGGGTGTTTTGAAAGAAATAAAAAGTATTAATTGTGAAAATATATGGATTATAGATGATACTTTTCTTATTTCTAGAGAAAGATTAATAGCTTTTGCTCATATGTTAAAAACAAATAAAATTGAGAAGAATTTTATAATTTATTCTAGAGCTGATTTTATTGTGAAAAATAAAGACTTGCTTCCTCTTATTCAGGAAATAGGCATAAAACAAGTAATAGTTGGGTTAGAAGCAGTGGATAGTGAAGAACTTCAAGGTTTTTCTAAGGGAACAAATAGTAATATCAATGAAAATTGTGTAGCTTTTTTAAAGGAATTTGGAATAGAGTGTGTTGGATTATTTGTAACTCACATTAATTACAAAAAACAAGATTTTAATAAGTTATATAAATGGATTAAAAGGGTTGGACTAAAGTTATGTACATTTTCAATATATACACCCCTTCCAGGTACAGAACTTTATGAAAGATATAAAGATGAAATAAGGTTCCATAATTATGATAAAATGGATTTTCTCCATCTTTTAATTAAGCCAACTAATCTTTCTGTTTTAAAGTACTATTTTTATTTTTATATCCTGCATTTTAAAGTGTATTTTAACACTTTAAAATTAATGCTTTTCAGCAATGGAAAGTCCATTAAGAAATAATGAGTTTATTAAGCACCTTTCAAGTGGCTATAAATTTTTATTTATGAAATATTGAATATAAGGATTTTATTTCAGGGGTAAAAGATTTTCAATAGTGAGAGTTAGGTTAGTAAAATACAATAGGTCTAATTTGATTATAATTTTAGGGGGAAATAGTTATGAGTATTTGGGACTTTTGGGCATCGAAATATGAAAGATTATGGGTTCAGAAATATTCCTTAGGACCAACTAGAAAAGTTATCCTAAAAGAGATAGAAGAAATAATTAGAAGTGATAATAGAAGAAATAATGAATCTACAAATAGAGGAAAAATAGCACTTCTTGATGTGGGGTGCGGCACAGGTCAGCTAACAAGAGAAATTGAGGAAGAGTTTAGGAAGGATATTTATTCATTGGAAGGAATAGATTATTCTAAGGCCATGGTAGAGGAAGCAAGGAAAAAGACTTCAAAAATAATCTATAGTAACTGTGCAATAGAAGAATTTAAGGCAGAAAAGAAGCATAGAATTATAACTTGTAGCCATTCTTTTCCCTACTATAAAGACAAAAAAGCAACTATGGAAAAGTTTTATAATTTGCTAGAGGACCAGGGATATTTAATTTTAGCTCAAGCTTCTGAAAGAAGTTTTTATGATAAAGTAGCTATGTTTATAGTTAAATTCACTACTACTAAGGCTAAATATTTGAGTCCAAAGGAAATAAGAGAGCTGACAAAGGACTATTTTATTTTGGAAAAAGAGATTCTTATAAGAGAAAGAGCTTATATGCCATCTATAGTAGTTTTTAAATTAAGGAGGAAATAGTTTGAAGATTTTACTAGTAAGACCAAGGCCGCCGAAGGAAACTATAGGACTTCAAAGTGTAATGATTTGTGAGCCTCTAGAACTTGAATATTTAGTAGCTAATATTAAGCCTTTAGGACATGAGATAGAAATTCTAGATATGATTCTAGAAAGGAATTCTTTAGAATATTATATAAAAAAATATAACCCTGAAGTAGTGGGAATCACTGGGTATATTTCTCATGTAAATGTAATTAAGAATTATGCAAAAGAAATAAAAGGGGTATCAAGGGCTATAAAAGTTGTGGTTGGAGGAGTTCATGCAGAAGTAGTACCTGAAGATTTTTTATCAGAGCACATTGATTATATAATAAGAGCTAATGGAATTCAAACCTTTACAAATATTATTAATTCCCTAGAAACACATGAGTGTTCTAAAGTTCCAGGGACCTATGGCGGCGAAATAATTGAGAAGGCTATGGAATTCACATGGAAGCATCCAGATAGGAAAAGTGTAAGTAGGTATAGAAATAGATACTATTACATGTTCCATAATCCTTGTGCACTTATTAAAACTTCTTACGGATGTCCCTATAAGTGCAGTTTTTGTTTTTGTAGAAACATTACTGATGGGAAGTATTTTGCCAGGGATTTAGAGGATATTGTATGTGAATTAAAAGATATTGAAGAAGAGGAAGTTTATATTGTAGATGATGATTTTCTTTTTAATAAGGAAAGATTATTAAAGTTTGCAGAAATCCTCAAAGCTCACGGAATTAAAAAGAAGTTTTTAGTTTATGGAAGATCAGATTTTATAGCAGAAAATCAGCAAGTCATTGAAAAACTTTCAGAAGTAGGCCTTAGGGCTTGTATTGTAGGACTTGAATCTTCAAGTGAGGAAGAATTAATAAAGTATAATAAAAAATCTGAAGTGAAATTAAATGAAAGAGCTGTTGAAGTTCTTCAAAAATATGATATAGAATGTTATGCTACTTTAATACTAGGAATAGATTGGGGTAAAGAGGACTTTGACAGGTTATACCAGTGGGTAAAAAAACTCAATATAAGATTTGTTAACCTTCAGCCCTTCACTCCACTTCCAGGAACAGATTTATTTCAGCAGTATAAAAACCAGTTAATAGTAAAGAGAGAAGAGTATGAAAAGTGGGATTTAGCTCACCTGACAGTGACTCCATCAAAGTTATCCATTAGAAATTATTATTTCAATATAATAAAACTATATTACAAGATCATCATGAGGCCATCAAATGTACTTTATATCATAAAGAAATATGGATTCCTAGAAACCTTGAAACTTTCTATTGGAAGTTCTAATATATCAATGCAATATATTTTAAAGGCTATTAGGGGGAAATAACCTTATGTGAGTCTCTTGGAGACAACGAGGTTAGTGCGGAATTTGGGTAGAACCTGAAAAATAGTCATATATTAGATTCATATGTAGTGACTTGCTTTATGCATTTGGAAACCTTAAAAGCCATGGTAAAATTAACTAAGAGTTATGTAGTAACTTTGATTTTATAAATATAAATAAAATAGAAAAGGAAAGATGGTTAAATGAGAATTTTACTTGTTCGTCCTCCAAGAATTAAACAAGCTGTTACTCTAGGAGAAATGATGTTTTGTGAACCTCTAGGACTTGAATGCGTATACAAAGTTCTGAAAGAAGATCACCGTGTTGAAATTTTAGATCTAATGGTAACTGGAGAAAACTTCTCAAAAACCCTTAAAGAATTCAATCCAGATATAGTAGGGATAACTTCTCTTTGTATAGATGTAAACAATGTAATAAAACTGGCAAAGGAAGCAAAGGAATTAAAACCTGAGGCAATTACCTTTGTAGGGGGAACTCAAGCTTATTTAAATCCAGAAGGATTTTTTACAAATCACATAGATCATGTTTTTAAGTACACTACAACAGATAATTTAAAAAAGTTTATGCACATCATATCCAAGGGAGTCGTTGAACCCATAGATGGAATTCATAGTAGAGCTTTGGATTTTATAGGAACCAACGTCCATGGAAGAAATGAATATATGGTACCAGATAGAATAGCAACTAAAAAATATAGAAGCAAATATAGTTATTTAGGCTATAAACCCTGCGCTATAATGCAAACCTCTTTAGGTTGCAGTAAAAACTGTGATTTTTGCTTAAGGTGGAGAATTGAAGGTGCTAAGGAAAAGGATATTCAATTAGCTTTGATAATAAAACAACTTAAGGAAATTGAAGAGCCGTCTGTTATGATTTGTGACAATGATTTTTTAAATGACGAAGAGCGATTAGAAAAATTTTGTGATTTATTAGAGCAAGAAGATATAGTTAAGAATTTTATTTGTTATGGCAGTGTTCATAGTGTACTATCTCATCCACATACCATAAGTAGGTTAAAGGATAATGGGCTTAAAGCTGTTCTTGTGGGATATGAAACATTTAATAACGAGGAAATGAAAAACTACAAGAAAAAATCCACTGTAGAGGATAATATTAAAGCTAGCAAAATTTTAAAACAAATAGGTATTGATGTTTGGGCTTCTTTTATGCTTCACCCTGATTGGGATTTAAAGGATTTTAAATCCATGAAAAGTTATGTAAGAAAGCTTAAACCAGAGATATCCACCTTTAGTCCTTTGACCCCATTTCCTAATTTGCCAATGTATAAGGAGTATAAGGAAAGAGTTATATACAATCCAACGGAGTATGAGGCATGGAGTTTTGGTAAAATAACTATAATGCCTTCAAAAATGTCTTTAAGAAGATATTATTTTGAACTTTTAAGGTTTGTACTTTATATAAATATTAGAATGAATAGCACCTCCTATATGATAAAAAGATTTGGACCGGGTACTGTGCTTAGAATGGCCAAAGGGTCTTTTGGAGTAGTGAAGACCTATTTAAAACTTATGATTACATCATAGTGAAGGAGAGAGTTAATGAAAAAAATATTACTAATTCAACCAACACCTTATGATAATGCTGGAAACCTCATAAAAAAGAAAAAACTGTATTTTGTAGGCCTTGCCTTGCCACTTCTAGCTGCTTTAACACCAGAAGAGTATCAGGTGGAAATAATCTTAGAAACCATTGAAGATATAGATTTTGAAAATGATGCAGACATAGTTGCCATAAGTAGTATGGGACATGCAGTTATTAGAACTTTAGATATAGCAGCAGAGTTTAAGAAAAGAGGAAAAACAGTAATTTTAGGAGGTTACATGGTAAGTCTTATGCCTGAAGAGGCAAAAAAGTATTGTGATGCAGTAGTTGTTGGAGATGCAGAGTCTGTTTGGGAAGATTTATTAAAAGATTATGAAAGTGGACAGCTTAAACCTTTATATAAAAAACAATTAACAACGTTACAAACACCAGTGCCAAGATATGACTTAATCCTAAATAAAAAAATAGGGGATTTTTTACCAGTGCAAGCAGGACGAGGATGTCCAAATGCCTGTAGTTTTTGTTCAGTATATTGCCTTTATAAAACTAGATACTTCAGAAGAGAAATTAAGGATGTTATAAGGGATATAAAGAAGGTGAAAAAACTTGGGTTTAAAAAGTTCCTTTTATTAGATGACAATATACTTTCAGATAGAGATTATATGTTTGAACTTTGTAGAGAAATAGAAAAGCTAAACATGCAATGGTTGTCCCAATGCTCTGTAAAAATTGGGGATGATGAAGAACTTTTAAAAGCTGTAGCTAAAAGTGGTTGTATAGCCTTAAGTTTTGGACTCGAAAGCATAAGCAAAGAAAGTCTAAATAGTATGAATAAAGCTTGGGAAAATCCAAAGGATTATCCAAGATTATTAAAGAAAATACAAAAGGCAGGAATAGATGTGTCCACAGAAATGGTAGTGGGTGCTGAAGGTGATACCTTAGAATCTATTAAGGCAACTAGTGACTTTATAAGAGATAATAAAATTGTGGTTCCTAGGTTCTACATTTTAACGCCTATTCCAGGAACAAAGTTTTATGAAGATATGATGAAAGAAAATCGAATTTGCAATCATAACATATATTCTTATAATGGAACAGAAGCTGTACACATTCCTAAAAATATGACTCCACAGCAGCTCACAGAGGCCTATTGGCAACTTTACAATGATGTGTTTGCTGTAAGAAGCATTATGGAAAGAACTATTTTTCATTCTGAGTTTTTCAAAAGACCTTTCACTTTCTTATTTTATTTGTCAGTGAATTTTTATTATAGATACCAAATTAAAAGAAAAATAACTCCTAATATAATTTAATTTAGTTTCGGTAGATGTAAGGTAAAATAATTACAATTATTAGTAAGGTTAGTTTTGAATTTATTAGCCTGATGGCTGAAAATAGTAAATTTTTAGTATTACACTTAATGTTGAAATTCTAGTATTCACAAATGGATTAAATAGTTAATATTTATAACACAAAGTCATAAGAAATTTACTATTTTAAGTAAAATTCCTATTGACTAATAAAATACACAGTGTTATATTTAGCTTGTGAATTTTACAACAATTTAATAAGTCTTCAGGGCGGGGTGTAAGTCCCCACCGGCGGTATAGCCCGCGAGCCGTAAGGCAGATTCGGTGTAACTCCGAAGCCGACAGTATAGTCTGGATGGAAGAAGAAAAATATAATATTGCAGTACCCTTTTATATGTAAAATTAGGAATAGTTTACGTATTTTTGGCTATAGTATTATTAAAGTATAAGGAATTAAGCCCTGAGAATAAAATCTCAGGGCTTTTAATATTATAGTCACAATATGATTCGTACCTAGGAAGGGAATGATTAAGTTGGATATTCAGTATATGAAAAGAGCTCTTAAACTTGCAGAAATGGGCATTGGCTTTACAAATCCTAACCCATTGGTAGGAGCTGTTATAGTGAAAAATGGAAAGGTAATTGGGGAAGGATACCATGAAGTTTATGGAAGCCATCATGCAGAAATAAATGCTTTTAAAAATGTCACAGAAGAGGTGAAAGGAGCAACTATGTATGTAACCTTAGAGCCTTGTTCTCATTATGGAAAAACACCTCCTTGTGCAAGGGCAATTGTTGAGAATGGAATTAAAAAAGTTGTTATAGGCTTAAAGGATCCTAATCCCTTAGTTAGTGGGAAAGGAATAAAAATTTTACAAGATGCAGGTATTGAGGTGGTCACTGGTGTCCTAGAGGAAGAAGGAAAAAAGCTGAATGAAGTTTTTTTAAAGTACATAACAACGAGTACACCCTTTTGTGTTATGAAGACTGCAATGACTTTAGACGGTAAAATTGCAGCTTATACAGGAGACTCAAAGTGGGTTACAGGAGAGGCTTCAAGAAAATACGTACACCAATTAAGACATAGATTATCAGGAATAATGGTGGGAATTGGTACTGTTCTTGTAGATGATCCCATGCTTACTACCAGATTAGAAGGTGTAAACTCTAGGGATCCAGTTAGAATAATTGTGGATTCTTCAGCAAAAATATCTTTAGAGGCAGAGGTATTAAATCTTTCCTCAAATGCAAAGACTATAATTGCTACTACTGAGAAGGCAAATCAGGATAAAATACGTGAGCTTAAGGAAAAAGGCGCAGAAATAATAGTTACTCCTTTAAAAAATAATAGTGTGGACCTAACCTATTTAATGAAAATACTTGGAGAAATGAAAATTGACAGTGTTCTCTTAGAGGGGGGAAGTAGGCTTAACTACTCAGCTCTAGAAGAAGGAATTGTGGATAAAGTCAATGCTTTTATTGCTCCAAAGATTATAGGTGGTGAAACTTCAAAAACTCCAGTGGGAGGAATTGGAAAAGAGTTCATGAAAGATGCGATAACTCTTAAAGAGATAAGGGTTCATCACTTTGGGCAGGACTTAATGGTAGAGGGGTACATAGAAAAATAAGAAGACTAATTGAAGCATAGAGGTAAAGAAAAGTTTACTATATAAAAATGAATATAAGTAAAAGTACTTATACAACTGAAGATTAAAAAACATAATTTCAAATAAACTTTTAATAAAGAATAAAAATAAAAAGCACATAGGTTAAAGAAGTTTAATTTTAAAAGGAGGTGTAGCATTAATTGTTTACAGGGTTAGTGGAAGAAATAGGGGTAGTTGAAGCTATTTCTAAATCAACAAAATCAGCAAGAATAACCATAAAGGCAAATAAAGTCCTTGAAGAGGTAAAACTTGGGGACAGTATTTGTACTAATGGAGTATGTCTCACTGTAACATCTTTTAGCAGTAGTAAATTCACCGTAGATGCAATGGCTGAAACCATGAGAAGAAGCAATCTAAGTAACTTTTCTATTGGAGAAGAAGTAAATCTAGAAAGAGCTTTAAGAGTAGGTGATAGATTAGGTGGACATATTGTTTCTGGTCATATAGATGGGATGGGTACAATTTCAAGCTTTGAAAAAGAAGATAATGCAGTGTGGATAACAATTAATACTTCAGAGCAAATACTAAAGTATATTGTACAGAAGGGTTCAATAGCAATTGATGGGGTAAGCTTAACCGTGGCTTATGTTGATAATAAGGTATTTAAAGTTTCAATTATTCCACATACTAAGGACTTGACAACCCTTCTTAGAAAGAAAGTTGGAGATGTGGTGAATTTAGAGTGTGATGTTTTAGGAAAGTATGTTGAGAAGTTTTTAGGTGCAAGGGAGCAAGCTCCAATAAATAAGGGCATAGATTTTAATTTTCTTAGTGAAAATGGTTTTGCATAATAGGGGAGGAATGAAAAATGAGTAAATTTAATACTATTGAAGAAGCAATTGAGGATATTAAGGCTGGAAAAATGGTGGTAGTAATTGATGATGAGGATAGGGAAAATGAAGGAGATCTTCTTATGGCAGCAGAGAAGGTCACGCCAGAAGCAATTAATTTTATGGCTACCTATGGAAGAGGATTAATTTGTATGCCAGTGGTGGGTGAAAGACTTAAAGAATTAGATATTTATCCAATGGTAAGTGAAAATACAGATTCCCATCACACAGCCTTTACTGTTTCTATCGATGCAGTTGAGACTACTACAGGGATATCAGCTTTTGAAAGAGCCGCTACAATAAAGAAGGTTTTGGACAAGGATACTTTACCTAAAGATTTTAAAAGACCAGGACATATATTCCCCTTAGAAGCTAAGGAGGGTGGAGTTTTAAAACGTGCAGGTCACACGGAAGCAGCAGTAGACCTTGCGAAACTAGCGGGACTTTATCCAGCGGGAGTTATATGTGAAATAATGAGTGAAGATGGTACCATGGCAAGGACTCCAGAACTTATGGAATATGTGAAAAAACATGATCTTAAATTTATAACTATAGCAGATTTAATTGCCTACAGAAGACAAACTGAGGTGTACATAAAAAGAATGGCAGAATGTAAGCTTCCTACAAAGTATGGTGAATTTAAGATGATTGGCTACGAAAGTACCTTAACGGGGGAACATCATGTGGCTTTAGTAAAAGGTGATGTAGGAAATGGAGAACCTGTTCTAATGAGAGTACATTCTGAATGCCTTACTGGAGATGCCTTTGGGTCATTAAGATGTGACTGTGGGCAACAACTTGCAGCAGCAATGAAGGAGGTTGAAAAAGAGGGAAGAGGAATAATTCTTTACATGAGGCAAGAGGGAAGAGGTATAGGCTTAATTAATAAAATAAAAGCTTATGCTCTTCAAGATCAAGGAATGGATACAGTGGAAGCTAACTTAGCCTTAGGTTTTGCAGCAGACCTTAGAGATTATGGTATAGGAGCTCAAATCTTAGTTGATTTAGGAGTTAAGAAGGTAAAGCTTATGACTAATAATCCCAAGAAAATGGCGGGACTTACTGGTTATGGTATAGAAATAGTTGAAAGAAAACCTATTCAAATGAATCACAATGAGAGAAATGAATATTACTTAAAGACCAAAAAGGAAAAACTTGGACATATGTTGGAGTTTAATAATAGCATAGAACAATAAATTATAAGGAGGAATAAAAATGAAGATTTATCAGGGAAAATTAGTAGCACAAGGGTTAAAAATAGGTATTATAGTTGGAAGGTTTAATGAATTTATTGGAGGAAAACTTCTGTCAGGAGCCATAGATGGATTAGTGCGTCATGGAGTAGAGGAAAATGCTATTGAGGTATCCTGGGTGCCTGGAGCTTTCGAAATTCCCCTAGTTGCAAAAAAAATGGCTAAATCTCAAAAGTATGATGCAGTAATTTGTCTTGGAGCAGTAATAAGAGGTGCAACACCACATTTTGATTATGTATCAAGTGAAGTTACAAAGGGTGTAGCCAGTGTTTCTCTTGAAACAGAAGTCCCAGTAATCTTTGGAGTGTTAACTACAGATAGCATTGAGCAAGCAATAGAGAGAGCTGGTACTAAAGCTGGAAACAAAGGTTACGATGCTGCAGTTACGGCAATTGAAATGGCGAATTTATTGAAGGAATTTTAGTAAAGAAAAAAGTCTTTCAAATTTTTAGAATTATGATATAATAGTGTATATGTGGATAAATTCGCATGTACACTATTATTTTTTAGAAATGGAGGGAGTAAGATGTCTGTTATTATCAGGTCTAGCATGTTAGAGTATTTAGCTACAGCACATGCTATTACAGCAATTTTTGGGCACTACGGGATAGGTGCGTCCAAAAATAGATATGTTGTAAGCCTGATAGTGTAGAATTTGCTCTCTTATAAATATAATTATGTGATAAAAATTAATATAAAAAGTGATGATTGAATATTAATTTTACATATATTATGGCAGAAGTGAGCCTCTAAGTATTCTACTTAGGGGTATTTTTATACCCTTTTACAAACTGTAAGGATTTCAACAAATGAATTTTATTATATAACTTAAGATTATTGAGAAAAACTTATCATGTTTTTCATAGGTAAAAATTTTGAGTTATATGAAATTTTGGAGCGCATCAGGTAGGGTGGGCACAAAGAATCTTTACACAAATTTGAAAGGGGATTTTATTATGAATGAAAAATTACAACTTAGAAAAAATGTTTATAAAAATTATATCTATACTTTGTTACAAAATATAGATTTAACTCGAGGAATATGGATGATTTATCTAGCAAGCAAAGGAATGAGCCTAACTCAACTTGGCTTATTAGAAACCATATTTCATATTACATCTTTTACTATGGAAGTTCCAACTGGTGCAGTTGCAGATATCTTTGGAAGGAAGACCAGTAGAATAGTAGGCAGGATTATGTCCTTGATTAGTGTGATAATCTTACTACTTGCTAACAGTTTTCTTTGGTTTTCCATATCCTTTATCTTTACAGCCCTATCCTACAATTTAGAATCAGGTGCTGGAGATGCCTTAATTTATGACTCCCTAAAGGAAATTGGAGAAGAAGAAACCTATATGAAAGTATCTGGTAGAAAAGAATTATTCTTTCAAGTAGCGGGAGTTGTTTCCTTTTTTCTGGGAGGATATTTAGCAACTAAGAGCTATAATATTGCCTTTCTTCTAACTATAGTAATTGCTATAATAACTATAGCTCAATCCTTTACTTTTAAAGAGCCAAATGTAGGTAGGGTAAAGTCAGTTCATGGTGACGAAAATATATTTATTAATCAGCTAAAAACTAGTTTGAAGATTATTTTAAGTAAACCTAAGATAGGATTTTTAATTATATTTACTCAAATTCTTATGGCTTTCTGCACCTGTATATTTTACTATCTTCAAAACTACCTTAAGGGTGACGGGTATAGTGAGGCTATAATAGGTATCATTTATGCAGTAAGTTCTTTAGGCTCAGCCTTAGTTTCAACCCAGGTTCATGCTATAGAGAAAAAGATTAAAGAGCAAGGAATACTTTTGATAACTCCACTACTAACTGTAGGGTGCATCTGGGGAATAACTCTTAGTGAATTTCACTATGTTTTCTTCGTGTTACTAATGATCACTGAAGGAATAATTTATGTTTCTATTAGCGATTATATAAATAAAATGATTCCTAGTGAGAACAGAGCTACTATTCTTTCCTTTGCTAGTATGGTATTTAGCTTTTTCATGATTACATTATTTCCACTCATAGGAGTTCTAGGAGATAAATACTCTTTAAATACTGCCTTTAAGTCCTTGGGAGCAATAGGAATAGCTTTTGTAGTGGTTAATAGCTATATTCTTTTGAAGAGGGATAAGAAGAAGGGGAATATGATTAGTGATGAGAAAGCTACCAGGGCAGAAGAGTAAATTTGCTTTATTTTACAGTGTAAAACTAGAGCACCAAAATTTATAGCATTAAAGATGAAAATTATTTTACTCATCTTCAATAGCGTTAAAAAAACCAAGATAGGTATAGCGTATAAGTTAAAGGTTAACCTTGACTTACCATAAAATAAATGCTAAAAAATACTAGAAGTCATATTTGAGTTTACGAGAAATTTTTTATATTAACTTAATTTTAAAGAGCTACCATAGCCTGTTGATGGTGGAAGAGTAGCTCTTTTTAGCTTATAATATATAATGAGGTGAGAGCATACATGTTTTATTTAGATGATTGTATTGGAATTATAACAAGTAGAGGAACAAAGCATATAGTTGATGCTTTTAACAATAGATTAGCAGTTTATAATATTACAAGGGTTCAGTGGATAGCTCTTTATTACATAGGAAGAAATGAAGGCATAACTCAAAAGGAGCTATCAGAAGAAATGGATTTAAAGGAATCTACAGTTGCAAGGCTTATTGATAGATTAGAAAAAGAAAACACAGTACAGAGAATAAAAGATGTAAAGGATAGAAGAATATCTAAACTATATTTAACTGAAGAAGGGAAAGAAAAAAGGGAAGCTTTACTTCCAATTGGTGAAAATTTCTCTAATGAAGCAATAAAAGATATTAGCGAGAATGATTTGGAAATCTGTAAAGACGTGTTAAATAAGATTGTAATTAATTTAATGGAAGAGCAAAAATAGTTATCTATAGTAAAATCATATATATCTATAGGTAATCATTTAAAAAAACTATATGATAAATTATTGTCAATACCACAAATTAGTGGTATTATCTATATAGATACTTGCCATAGCAACTATTAGTGTTGCAAGTAAATTAAGGTGAATGGAGAGATATATTATGAGTAACAATCCAAGAGAAATGCTAAATGCCTTTATGGGAGGATTACAAGAAGTAGGAACTACTAATGGAGCTAATGTAGAAGCTTTCATGGGACTTTTAGGGGCAACTTATGCACCAGCAGCTTTAGATGTTAAGACAAAAGAATTAATAAGCGTTGCTATCGGTGCTTTCAGTCGTTGTGAATATTGCATAGTATTCCATGTGTACAAGGCATTAGAAGCAGGAGCTACTAGAGCAGAAATAATGGAAGCAGCTATGGTTGCAGTGGCATTTGGTGGAGGCCCATCAATGGCATATTCAGTAACTCTTTTAAAAGAATCAATTGATGAGTTCGAAAAGGACTTTCAATAACTTTTAAACAAATACCTGTGCGATTATATTGTGCAGGTATATTTAACTTTTTTGAAAATCAAAAAGCTTTGTATACTTGTGATTTTATAAAATTTTAACAAAGCTTAAATATATATAAATATTTTTCAAAATTCATTTCAAAGTAATTTTATTTATGAATATAAGGCAGGGATAAAAATGATTGAATTAAAAATAGAAAAATTAGCTGGTCATAGTAAGACAGGAAAAGTTGGAAAAATAAATGTTAAAGTTGGAGATAAGTTAGCTATTGGAGATATAATTTTTCAAGTTGAGGGAGACAAAGGAAATGCTCCAATAAAAGCAAGTTCCTCAGGGGTGTTAAAGGAATTAAAGGTTGAAGAAGGAGCTACAGTAAATGTTGGAGATGTATTCGGAACTATTGAAGGATCTCCAGAGACAATGGAAAAACCAAAGGCTTTTGACTACTTTAATTCAATGTTAAAACCAGTTAAAAGAGAAGTAAGCTGTGATTTGACAGTAATCGGAGCAGGACCAGGAGGGTATGTAGCTGCAATTTATGCTGCTAAAAAAGGTTTAAAAACAGTAATTATTGAAAAAGAAAGCGTAGGAGGAACTTGCTTAAATGTGGGATGCATACCAACAAAAGCATTAGTTCGATCTTCTGAAGTATTTGATGATATAAAACATGGTGAAGACTTTGGGATAAGCATATCAAATGCAGAAGTTAATATGGATAAAGTTATAAAAAGAAAAGATAAAATAGTTAATAAGTTAACTTCAGGTATAGATTTTCTTTTAGAGAAGAATTCAGTAGAGAAAATCACAGGATTAGGTGAGATATTAGATAAGAATAAGGTTTTTGTAAAAGGAAAAAGAGAAGAAGTTACTATAAATACTAAGAATATAATAATTGCAACAGGTTCAAAAATTGCAAATTTAAATATAGAAGGTTTTAGTGGAGATAAAGTATTGAATAGCACTGAAGCATTAAGTATGAAGGAACTTCCTGAAAAAATGGTGATTATAGGTGGCGGTGTTATTGGTATGGAATTTGCCTTTATCTATGCTAACTTTGGGGTAGAGGTTATGGTTGTTGAGTATATGCCAAAGATTCTTTGCACCATGGATGAAGATGTAATTGAAGAAGTTAAAGCCATAGGGGAAGAAAAAGGAATAAAGTTTTTTACCTCATCTAAAGTTACTTCAATTAAGAATAGTGAAGATGGAAAAGCAATTGTATGCTTTGAGAGCAATGGTGAAGACAAATTTATTACTTGTGATAAAGCATTAGTTGCTATAGGAAGAGAACCAAATTTAGAAGGATTAAATGTAGAGAAAATAGGATTAGAGCTAAATTCTAATGGAAGAGGAATTAAGGCTGATGAAAGCTTAAGAACAAACATAGAAAATATTTATGCAATTGGGGATGTTAATAATAAAATCGGACTTGCTCATGTGGCATCTCATGGAGCTATGGTAGCTGTAGATAATATTCTTGGAGAGAAAAAGGAAATGGATTATTCAGCAGTTCCTAGTGTAGTTTACACTACGCCTGAGGTAGCTACTGTTGGAATAACTGAAAAAACAGCTCTTGAACAGGGAATAGCAGTAAAAATTGGTAAATTCCCTTTTATGGCTAATGGTAAGGCTCTAACTTATGGAGAAGAAAGAGGCTTTGTGAAGATAATCAAAGATACTAATAGCAATAAATTGATTGGAGCTTCAATAGTAGGACCACATGCATCAGATTTAATCGGTACATTAACTTTAGCTATTAAAAATAATCTTTCACAAGAGCAAATTAAAGAAACAATTTTTGCCCACCCAACAACCTCAGAAGCAATTCATGAAGCAGCTCTATCTTTAGAAGGTGGTGCAATTCATTTTGATAACTAAAAGAAGGGTAATTCTTTCTGAAAGCTTCAACCCTTACTTTAACTTAGCCTTAGAGGAGTTTCTTTTCAATAAGGTAGAAGATCAGGAGATAATTCTGTATCTTTGGAGAAATAAAAATACAGTGGTAATTGGTAGAAATCAAAACCCTTGGAAAGAATGTAATTTAGAAGTTTTAGCTAATAATAAAGGAATACTAGCAAGAAGACTATCCGGTGGGGGAGCAGTTTATCACGATTTAGGAAACTTAAACTTTACCTTTTTAATGAGAGAAACTAATGAAGACTTAAATAAACAGTTATCAGTGATAATAAATGCCTTAGAAGACCTAGGTATTAAGGCAAGGTTTTCAGGTAGAAATGATATTTTAGTACAAGATAAAAAAATATCTGGAAATGCCTTTTATAGAGATGAAGATAGATACTATCATCATGGAACTTTATTATTTAATGTAGACATGGACATATTACCTAAAATATTAACTCCATCTATAGAAAAACTAGAGTCAAAGGGAATAGATTCTGTTAAAAGCAGAGTAATGAATTTAAAGGATTGCAAAGAAAATCTAACTATTGAAAGTCTTACAAAGGCATTAATTAAGTCCTTTGAATTTAACTATGGACACATTGATAAGATTGAAAGTTTAGATGAAAAATTAAGCCATATAGAAGAGTTAATTAAGAGCTATTCCAGTGAGCTATGGATATATGGAGATTGTCCTAACTTCCAAGTGTCACTAGAGAAAAACTTTAAAGAAGGAAAAATACAACTTAATATTAAGGCTGAAGATGGAAGAATAGAAAAATGTAAAATATACACTGATTCCTTATTAACCAAAGAGTTTGCTTACATAGAAACCCTATTAAAAGGATGTAATTTTAATAAGGCTTACATTTTAAAAAGCCTTGAAGTTAGTAAGGATAACCATGGAGAAAATCAAATCAACGTGATAAATAGAATAAGAGAAATAATAGAAGAAGCTACTATTTAACTCAGTATAGGCTGATATGTTAACAATTTAATAGCTGAAATCCTTAAAGTTTTTAAAACAAAGAGCTGTAGAAATGAAAATATTAATTATCTACAGCTCTTTTTAATTTAAAATTACTATTGGAAACATGTAAAGCATAATTTAATTCAACAAATGATGAACATTTACATATTGTTATTGAATACTTTATCTTTAGTAAATTCATGAGGTAGGGATTTAATTAAAGCCCATACAATCACGCAAGAACCTATTTTATCTAAAAGATTATTTAGTATTTTAGGGATAAAAGATGAAACAAATACAGTGTTACCAACCTTTTGTAGCCACATAAACAAAAAGTCTGAGCCTGTACCAGTTAGTCCTCCATACATCCAAATTCCTATAGGCGTGCCAATAAGAGGGCAGACTACACTTAGAATTACTCCAGTAATAATGGATGAAAGCAAACTCCATTTGAATTTCTTAGCTACAAATCCAACAATTAGACCTACAGCCACATTAACTAGTAAAAAGGGAATATCCTTTGGATTAAATATAATCCCAGTTAATATGTTTGTTAAAGCACCTACAGTAGCACCATACCAAGGACCAAAATAAACTGCCACAAATATAGTACCTATAGTATCAAGGTATAAGGGAAGCTTTAAACTGCTAGTTACAATTCCAAGAACAATGTTTAGTGCTATTGCTATTGCACAAAAAATCATTAAGGACAATTTTTTATCTCTCATTTTTTTCCTCCAAAAATTAAATTATTTACAAACCCATGTAAATTATATTCATGAAGGCTTTATAAATCCAATACTTAATTTGAATAGATACTTGATGCTTTATAAGAAAACCTAATATTACAAGAATTTATGACTAAATGTGATAAAATGCTGATATATGAAAAGAATTATTTTTTCTGATAGTTAGTTAATAGACTTAGGAAGAGATCAGCAATATATAAATAAAAAATATAGGAATATATAAGTAAAAGAATATAACAAAATAATAATATATAGTATTTTGGGATGTTTAGAGCTTTTGCTGTTTTTTAACATGGGGAGAATGAACTATAAAATTGATTAGGATGTGAAATAGATGAATCGAGGTAAAAATTTAGTATTAGTAAGTCATTGTTTATTGAACCAAAATTCCGTAGTGCCACCACTAGCTAGAGCAAAGGGGGCATTTCCTATAGTGAAAGGATTAATAGAAGAGGGCATTGGCATACTACAACTTCCATGTCCGGAGTTTAAGTTTTTAGGACCAGAGAGAAAGCCAATGAGTAAAGAAGAATATGATAGCAAGGAGTATAGGGAGCTTTGTAGAAACTTATTTAAACCTGTTTTAGAGGATATAAAAATATACTTAAAAAGTGGATATAATCTTCTTGGCATCCTTGGTATAAATGAAAGTCCAACCTGTAGTATTACAAAGGAGAGAGGAATATTCATGGAGGAGATACTTGAAGTTCTTGAAAAAGAGAATATAAAAATTAATCATTTTGAAATTCCTACAACTTACACAGAAGGTGAAGATTACAATGAACTATATTCCTCTTTGAAAAAAGAATTAGGAATTTAATTATGCTGTGAAAAAGTAATTTTCCCATTTTTTTAGGTGGGAGTTAAAGCTTCTTTCGAAGTCAATGAGTATAATGAGTTTGTTCAGTACTTAGATTAGAATGTAAGCTATTTAAAATTAATAGAAGTTATATAAATTTGAATTATAAATATAAAGGATGCCTGCAAAAATAGTTATCAGTCATCCTTTTATATTTATAAATTCATAGGAAAATTTACCCTTTATCAGTATTATCCTTTGACAAACCTGCTATAAGTAAATCCTTACTACCAATTAAGAAGAAACTTTGAAAGAACATTAATAGACCAGTTCCAATAAGAATCCATTCAATTTTAATAACATCAGACATTGGACCAAAAACCAACATTCCAAGTGGCATCATTGAACTAGAAATCATACCTAAAACACCGAATACCCTTCCTAAAAAATCAGGCTCAACCTTCTCTTGCAGTAAAACCGTAGATGGTGTGTTAAAGAAGGGGATAGTAATACCTACTACTATCATGATAAATAAGTAAAACCAGAAGTTAGGTACAATGCCCAGTAAAAAGGTGCACATACCAGTAATGAAACTAGATAAGGCCATTGTATGAATTTTGTTTTTAAAGCCTCCCCAAGAAGCCATGATAATTCCACCTACCATCATTCCAATAGAAAAGGTAATCTCCACAGCTGTTAATCTCCACACATCTTCTCCAAAGGTTCTTGTAACTTGAAGGGGGCTTAAAAAAGCTACTGGAGCTACTAAGAAAAAGAAAAAGGCACAAAATATAAAGAACTTTTTAACATAAGTATGTCCCTTAATGTAGTGGATACCAGCCTGTAAATCTTTAAAATAACTAACCTCTTGTGGACCTTGAGCTTTACTATGAGCTGGTATTTTGAGAAAGAATAATAGTACCAAAACTGCTACTGCAGCTGTAATCACATCAATAAAAAAGATAGATTCTATGGAGGCCATAGAAAGAAGGGCGCCACTAATCATTGGTGAAATCAGCATCACTATGGATTGGATACTACTGTTAATGCCATTCACCTTTGTAAGTTTATCTTCAGGAACTATTTGAGGAAGAAATGCTCCAATAGCTGGGGTTTGAATTCCTGTACCTACGGATCTCAAGGCAGACATAACAAAAAGTAAACCCATAGATTCATAGCCCATTAAGAATAATATGGCAAGCAAAAGTGTACTTAGGGCAATAAAGGAGTCTGATAACATAATTAAATTCTTTCTATTATAACGATCTGCCCACACTCCAGCAAAGGGAGAGAGAAAAAAAGTAGGAAGAAAGCCACAGATTATAGATATTGTCATCATTGCTCCAGACTTAGTGTTAAGGGTAATATACCATAAAATTGCATACTGAACTAAGGAAGAGCCAAAGAGAGAAATAGTTTGGCTAAGCAAAAAAAGTATTACGTTTCTCTTCCAATTTGTTTTCATATTGAACTAATCACTCCAATCTGACTTTATTAACTCTGAAACTTAAAACAATAAGCTTTATATAAAATAGCTTTTACAGTCTGACAAGATCAACTTATTGTAAATATCTTAGGATTAATATCAAGAGGTTACATACTTAAAGATATATTGGGTTTTGATCTTGTTTATTTTATATTTAAGGTGAATCAACAGAGTCATTGAACTATTTTACTATATATGCTAATAGCTTTTCAATAAAATTTGAAATATATAATACAGAGCATTGAAATATTAGCACATTGTTGGAGTTTTATCATAAAATAAATAAAAAGAATTTTGGATATATATGCTTTTTAAGATAATAAATTAATGAAAAAATCTATAAACATTCCGAATATTTAAAAAAATATATTGACAAGAAATATAAGTTGGATTAAAATTACTTTAAATTAAAAGCTATGAAGAGGAAGAGTAAATAGTTAACTGCTTTAAGAGAGAGAAACTCACCGGCTGTAAGGTTTCTTAGGCAAGTATTATTGAAAACCACCTCTGAGTTGATTACTGAAATTAAGTAGGTAAATCCGCATACCAGCGTTAATGGTTTTAAGTGACAAAAGTAGGTTTAAATTGTACTTTTGTAATTTGGGTGGAATCGCGATTAAACTCGTCCCTTATTTGGGTACGGGTTTTTTATTTTATATAAATTTATATTATCAATAAGTAAGAAATTTATCATGATAAAAGTTCTATAGTAGTCCTAGATATGATTTAGTTCATTTATGGACTATAGTTCATAGGTAACCGCTTAGTTTATGGAATGCTTTAAGTTTTACCTTTGGGCCTTTGCAATTGAAAGGTTTAGTTAATAAAAAGTTATAATTGAAAGCTATGAAGAGGAAGAGTAAATAATTTACTGCTTTAAGAGAGAGAAACTCACCGGCTGAAAGGTTTCTTAGGTAAGTATTGTTGAAAACCACCTCTGAGTTGATTGTTGAACTAAAGTAGACAATTCCGTGTGCCAGCGTTAATGGCTTTGAGTGACAGAAGGAAAATAATTTAAGCTTCTGTAATTTGGGTGGAACCGCGAAAATACTCGTCCCTTATTTTAGGGAGGAGTTTTATTTTTTTGAGGGATCTTTACATTGTAAAAAGTAAAATTTAACAACATTTTGGAAGCTTCAAGTCTGCCATCTTCTTTAAGTAGCAATTGCTCTGCCTAGAGAAATTGCTTTGGTGGTAGTCAAAATCTGCTTCTAAAGTTGTTAAACAAAATGAACTTGTTCATTATTTAAAGAATAAGTAGTGAAATCGAAGAAAATTAAAGGAAATTAAAGAAATGTAATAATTATAGAGGAGGTAATAGTATGTTAAAGGTTATTTTAAAGGATGGAAGTATAGTTAATTCTAATGAAGAAGAAGGAAGAGGGGCACTAAGACATACAGCGGCTCATATTCTTGCCCAAGCTGTAAAGAGGTTATATCCAAAGGCTAAACTAGCTATCGGACCTTCTATAGACAATGGATTTTATTATGATTTTGATGTAGAAGAGGCTTTTACAATGGAAGCCTTAGAGAAGATAGAAGAAGAAATGAGAAAAATTATTAAGGAAGATTTAAAGCTGGAAAGGTCAGTTATGTCGAGAGCTGAGGCTCTAGATTTAATGGACGAAATGGAAGAACCTTATAAGAAAGAACTTATTAATGATTTACCTGAGGATGAGGAGTTATCTTTCTTTAAGCAAGGAGAATTTATTGATCTTTGTGCAGGTCCTCACGTGGTATCAACTTCAAAGGTAAAGGCTTTTAAATTATTGTCAGTGGCAGGAGCTTACTGGAGGGGTAGTGAGAAAAATAAAATGCTCCAAAGGATATACGGTACAGCTTTTTCCAAGAAAAGTGAGTTAGAGGAATATTTAAATATCCTTGAAGAGGCTAAAAAAAGGGATCACAGAAAGCTTGGAAAAGAGCTAAAGTTATTTACTATAATGGAAGAAGGGCCAGGATTTCCATTCTTTTTACCTAAGGGTGTAGTTTTAAAAAATAAGCTGATTGAATACTGGCGAGAACTTCACAAGAAATATGGTTATGTAGAAATTGAAACTCCTATGATTTTAAATAGGGAGCTTTGGGAAACATCAGGACACTGGCATCACTATAAGGAAAACATGTACACTGTAAACATTGATGAACAGGAATATGCAATAAAACCAATGAACTGCCCTGGTGGAATGCTGGTATATAAATCCGAAGTTCATTCTTATAGAGATTTACCAATTAGAGCTGGTGAGCTTGGAAGAGTTCATAGACATGAACTGTCAGGAGCGCTTCATGGACTAATGAGAGTTAGAGCCTTTACTCAGGATGATGCTCATATATTTATGTTACCAGAGCAAATTAAGGATGAAATAAAAGGAGTAGTTAAGCTTATTAATGAAGTTTATAAAAGGTTTGGTTTTAAATATAAGGTAGAACTTTCTACAAGACCAGAAAATTCTATGGGAACAGATGAAGAGTGGCAGTTAGCTGAAAGCTCACTTCAAGGGGCTCTAGAAGAAATGAATATGGAATTTAAAATAAATGAGGGTGATGGAGCCTTCTATGGACCTAAAATTGATTTTCATCTGGAAGATAGCTTGGGAAGAACATGGCAATGCGGAACAATACAACTAGATTTTCAGCTTCCTCAAAGATTTGACTTAAATTATATTGGTAGTGATGGAGAAAAGCATAGACCAATTGTTATTCATAGAGTAATCTTTGGAAGCATTGAAAGATTTATAGGAATTTTAATAGAGCATTTTGCTGGTAAGTTTCCAACTTGGTTATCACCAGTTCAAGTTAAGATACTTCCCATAGCAGAGCAATATAATAATTATGCAGATGCTGTAAAAAATAGATTAGAAGATAATAATATAAGAGTTGAGATGGATTTAAGAGCTGAAAAAATAGGGTTTAAAATAAGAGAAGCTAGAAATGAGAGAGTTCCCTATATCATTGTAGTAGGTGAAAAGGAAGAAGCTTCACAAAGTATAGCTCTTAGAAGTAGAAAGGGAGGAGATGAAGGGAATCTACTATTAGAAGAATTTGTTAGAAAAATTTCTCAGGAAATAAATAATAAGGAAATATAAATTCTTTAATATAGAGAACTAAGTATGTTTAAATAGGATAAAGTTTTTTCAATAGAGCTTATGAGTAATAAATACAAAAATATAAGGAATTACAAATAGTGGGTAGAATATAGGGTTCCATGATATAATTTTAACTTATTCATCTTCATAACCCCTTAAGGGAACCAGGGTAGGACTCATGTATAAGTTAAGTTTTAACTCTGGTTCCCTATAGCTGGTATTTTATAAAAGCGCATAAATTCTTAGCATAATTTTACTTGAAGATTAAATTAATTATTAACCCCTAAGCTTTCTAAAGTTTAGGGGTTAAACTTTAAAATAAAAACTTCAAAAAGAATAATGAAAATTTTATAGAGAAAACTATTGATTAGAATCTATAAAGAAAGGATGAAGAATATGGGTTTTGATAGCAGCATTTCTGTTTATAGTGAAATTGGAAAGCTTAAAACTGTTCTTCTTCATTGTCCAGGAGAGGAAGTTGAAAACATAGTTCCAGATTACCTTAGAAGGCTTTTGTTTGATGAAATTGTATTTTTGCATCAGGCACAAAGGGAGCATAATCAATTTGCAGAAATCTTAAGGAATGAAGGGGTAGAGGTACTTTATCTTACGGATTTAATGTCGGAGGTTTTACAGGATACTAAAGTTAGAGAAGAGTTTTTGAAAGAATTCGTGGAGGAAGGAAAGGTTGTAACTCAAGGGCTTCAGGAGGCCATAATGGAAGTTTTAAGTCCACTATCCTCAAAGGAACTTATAGTAAAGTGTATTGCAGGTATTAAAAAGGAAGAGCTTAAGCACATTAAACCTAAGGCTTTGGGTGATATGGTGAAAAAACCTTATCCTTTTTATCTTGATCCAATTCCTAATATGTACTTTCAAAGAGATCCTTTTGCTTCAATAGGAAGTGGAATTTCTTTGAATGTTATGGCTAATGAAACTAGAAATAGAGAAACTATATTTGCAAAGTATATCTTTAATTATCATCCTAGATTTAAAAATGTGCCTAGATGGTATAATAGAGATAAAACTCACCCAATTGAAGGCGGAGACATTTTAGTGTTGTCAAGTAAGGTGGTAGCTATTGGAATTAGTGATAGAACTGACCCAATGGCAGTTGAGAGATTAGCCCACAAGCTTTTATATTCAGAGGATTCCTTTGATACGGTTCTAGCTTTTGATATTCCTAAAACAAGAGCTTATATGCATTTAGATACAGTATTTACTATGGTAGATTATGATAAGTTTACTATATTTCCAGGCATAGAGGCACCTCTTGATGTGTATAGCATTACTAAGGGCAAGGATAATTTACTTAATATTAGATATGAACATGAAGATTTGTCTACCGTATTAAAGGAGCATTTAGGATTGCCGGCAATAGAGTTAATAAGATGTGGTGATGGGGATCCTATTGCTGCTAGTAGAGAACAGTGGAATGATGGAAGTAACACACTTGCTATATCTCCAGGAAAGGTAGTTTGTTATAATCGAAATTATATAACAAATGAAGCCTTGAGAAGAAGCAAAATAGAGGTGTTAGAATTTGATTCTTATGAATTATCAAGAGGGCGTGGAGGTCCAAGATGTATGAGCATGCCTTTAGTTAGGGATAAATTGTAATGAGAAAAACAACCAAGTTAATAATTAGTGGAGTTACTCTATTAATTATAGCAAGTGTTTTCTTCATAATTAAGTATAATGAAAAGCTACAAACCTTAGCGCCAGTAAATGGAAAAGTAGATATTGGGGGCTATGGACTTAATGTGAAAGTTGAAGGCAAGGGAACTCCTACTGTGATTTTTGAGTCAGGACTGGGTGGAGGAATTGGCGTTTGGACAAATGTACAGCCAGAGATTTCAAAGATTACGAGAACTTTCTCCTATGATAGGGCAGGACTTGGTGAAAGTGATAAAAGCACTTTAGAAAGAACTAGCTCAAATCAAGTAAGAGAACTTCATGAGTTGCTTCAAAAAACTAAAGTAAAAGGGCCTTACATTATAGTTGCACACTCTATTGGTGGGTTTAATGCAAGATTATTTGCAGATAGCTATCCCGAGGAAGTTGCAGGAATAATATTTGTGGATGCTGCTCATGAAGAGATGTTTAGCTTATACAAGTTATTAGCACCTAAAGAATATGAAAATACTAGAGGTGAATTTGTAAATCCTGAGGGAACCTTTGATGATTTATTAAACAGTGCTGCTGAAGTTAGAAAAGCAAGAAGAAGTGATGGACTGAGAAATATACCAATCACTGTGCTTTCAGCTGAAAATACGGATTTAAATGTGCCTGGCACCATATTAGTAGGGTGGGCACAACTTCAAAGAGACATTGCTACTTTGTCAGATAATAGTAAGCAAATTACAGTGAAAGGCTCTGGACATATGATTCAAGATGATAACCCACAGGCAATAATTGATGAGATAAAATATATGATCAATAATTTAAGAGAAAAATAAGGTTATATGAAGCAGGTGTTTTAAGATAAATGACAATTTATCAAAGCACCTGCTTATTTCATTGAAGGATACAAGAACTAATTGTCGAATATGTTCAGTATCAATGAGTTGGTTGGTTAGTATTAGGCAAATCTCTTAAATTATAAGTTGAAGAACGCTAATACTTTTAAATATATTTATGGGGATGATAATATTGAAATTTCTTAAAAAGTACATTAAAAAATACTGGAAACCTTTTTGTCTTGCAGTGGCTTGCTTAACTATTGAGGCCACTTGTGACCTATTACAGCCCACTATCATGTCCAAAATAGTGGACATAGGAGTGAAAAATAGAGATTTGGATTTTGTGGTAAAAATGAGTTTTCTAATGCTTGGAGTTACTGCTATGGGCGCTTTAGGAGCAGTGAGCCGTAATATTATAGCAAGTATTGTATCGCAAAAGTTTGGCACAGAGCTAAGAAGTGACCTGTTTAGTAAGGTTCAAAGTCTTTCCTTTGAAAAAATAGATAAATATGATGGAGCCTCCTTAGTTACAAGACTTACTAATGATATAACCCTAGTACAAAATTTTGTGAATGGACTCATGAGGATATTTGTAAAGGCACCCCTTCTCTGTATAGGAAGTCTTATAATGGCAGTAAGATTAAATGCCTATATGTCTGTAATTTTTTTAATTGTAATCCCAGTAATAGTTTTACTCATAGCTATGAATATGAAAATTGGATATCCTTTTTTTAGAAAGATTCAAAAGGCTTTGGATAATGTAAATAGTGTAATGAGAGAGTATTTATCAGGGGTTAGAGTAGTTAAAGCCTTTAATAGGTTTAATTATGAAACTAAGAGATTTAAGAAGACAAATGAAGAATTAACGGATATTTCAACTAGAGGGATGCGTGTTATGGCAATATTTTCTCCAGGAATAACCCTAACAGTAAACTTAGGTATAGTTGCAACTCTTTGGATTGGTGGAATTAGAGTAGATAGGGGAAATATGCAGGTGGGAGAGATAATTGCTTTCACTAATTATATGACTCAAATATTGTTTTCTTTGATGATGATCTCCCATGTATTTAACATGTTTGTTAGAGCAAAGGCTTCAGCAGAGAGAATTGATGAGGTTTTTTCTGAGGGGAATTCTCCTATAGATAATGGTGGTGCAACTGCAAAACCCATGGTAACAAATGGGCTTAATAAAAAGCAGGCAGTTTTAAAGGAACAGTTTAATTCCAAAGATACTACAATGGAAGACTCTTTAGTTAAAGGAAGAATAGACTTTCATAATGTGAGTTTTTCCTATGCTGGAACTTCGGGAGAGCCCGTACTTAAGAATATAAGCTTTTCTTGCCTTCCAGGGGAAACTCTTGGAATTATCGGTTCTACTGGTTCAGGAAAAACCACCCTAGTGAATTTAATTAATGGCTTTTATAATATAAGTTCTGGAAGTATAAAAGTAAATAATGTAGATATAAAAACAATGGATATTAAAACCTTAAGAGAGAGTATTGCACTGGTACCTCAAAAAATTGTTCTTTTCTCAGGAACCATTAGGGACAACATAAAATGGGGAAAGGAAAAGGCTACCTTAGAAGAAGTAGTTCAAGTAGCTCAGGTTGCTCAAGCTCATGACTTTATCAGCACTCAGCCGAAGGGGTATGACACTATTTTAGGACAAGGTGGGGTTAACTTATCAGGGGGGCAAAAACAGCGTATTTCCATTGCTAGAGCTTTAATTAAAAAACCAGAGATACTAATACTTGATGATTGTACAAGTGCTGTAGATGTGACTACTGAAGAAAAGATTAGAGAAGCCTTAAAACAGTATTCCAGCAACTTAACTTCCATTATAATTGCTCAACGTATTACATCAGTTATGAATACGGACAGAATATTAGTTTTAGAAAATGGCGAAGTAGCAGGTCTTGGAAAACACGAGGAGCTTATGAAAACTAGTGAAGTCTATAAAGATATATTCCGCTCTCAAATTGGGAAGGAGGCAATAAATAATGGAAAAGAAGCATAAGGAAGGTGAAGTTATTGTTCCTAGTCCATTAAACAGAGGGGGAGGTTTTGGAGGAAGAAGACCAATGGGACCTGTGGCTAAGCCTAAGAATTTTAAAGGTACTCTCTTAAGGCTTTGGCAATATTTCGGTGAAGAACAAAAACTGTTATTTATAATATTTGTTTTTATACTGTTTAGTTCAGCAATTGGATTGTCTGTACCCTATTTATTAGGTCGAGCTATAGATGCTATGTCTTATAGTAAGGGTGTAGATTTTCATATGCTTAGTATAGTTGTGGGTATTTTAATAATAACCTATATAATTGATGGGGGAATTAACTTTTTTCAAGGCTGGCTTATGGCTGGGGTAGCTCAGAGAATAGTGAAGAAGTTAAGAAATACGCTTTTTGAAAAGCTTCAAAAGCTATCTGTTTCCTTTTTTGATCTCCATACCCATGGAGAAATCATGAGTAGACTTTCTAATGATATTGAAAATGTAAGTACCACAATTTCGCAATCAACTATTCAACTAATGTCGGGAACTATAGTTTTATTAGGAGCTTTTATAATGATGATGTATTTAAGTCCCTTCCTTACCTTAGCTAGCTTGATCACTATACCATTAGTATTTTTACTTACAAGAACGGTAGCTAAGAAAACTAAGGTGTTATTTAAGAACCAACAGGTGGAACTTGGAAAGCTCAATGGACACATTGAAGAAACCATATCAGGAATTCTAGTGGTTAAGGCTTTTAATCATGAGGAAAAGGCTATTGAAGAGTTTAATGAAATCAATAATAGGCTTTGTGAAGTTGGAACAAAAGCACAAATATTATCTGGCTACATCATGCCTCTCATGAATGTAATTAATAATATAGGCTTTACAGTAGTTGCAGGAGTTGGTGGGTTTTTAGCTATTAAGGACATGATTACTATAGGAGTAATAGCTAGCTTTTTAAGCTACTCAAGGCAGTTTTCTAGACCTTTAAATGACTTAGCTAATATTTTTAACACTCTTCAATCTGCAATTGCAGGGGCGGAAAGAGTATTTGAAATATTAGATGAGAAGGAAGAGCCAGAAGATCTACCAGGGGCAAGGGAGTTAGATAAACCTCAAGGTGATGTGGTATTTGAAAATGTTAACTTTGGATATATAGAGGATAAGTTAATACTTAAGGATGTAAGCTTTCACGCAAGGGAAGGAAGTAATATTGCACTAGTGGGACCAACGGGAGCAGGAAAAACTACCATTGTAAATTTACTTGCAAGGTTTTATGATGTAACCCAGGGAAGAATATTAATTGATGGGGTAGATATTAGAGAATATACTAGAGATAGCCTCCGAAAAGCCTTTGGAATTGTGCTTCAAGACACTTATCTTTTTTCAGGAACTATAAGAGAAAACATAAGGTATGGAAGGCTTGAAGCTAGTGACAGAGAAGTTGAAGAAGCTGCAACTATGGCTAATGCAGATGTTTTTATCAGGCGATTACCTAAGGGATACGACACAGTACTAGCTGAAAGTGGAAGCAATTTAAGTCAGGGACAAAAGCAACTTTTAGCCATTGCAAGAGCAATTTTATCAAATCCTTCTATATTAATTTTAGATGAAGCTACCAGTAGTGTTGATACTCGTACTGAACTTAACATACAAGAAGCTATGCTTAAGTTAATGAAGGGAAGAACAAGTTTTATCATTGCCCATAGATTAAGCACTATTCGAGATGCTAATGTAATTATGGTTATTGATAATGGTCAAATAGTGGAAAAGGGTAGCCATGAGGAACTTATAGAGAAAAAAGGTGTTTATTATAATATGTACTCAAAGCAGTTTTCTCAATCCTATGAGGAGTAAGGAGGAATTTTAATGATAGATATTACAATTGAAGAGATACTAAAGAAAAAATGTCCACACATTGCCATAGGATGTATTGAAGCCTATGTTAAGGTGGAAAGTGGAAGCAAGGAATTGTGGGATGTTATAGAAGCAAAGTGTAGGGAAATTGAAAGTAATTATAAGCCAGAAGATGTGTTAAAGATTGAGAATATAGACAGTTCACGAAGAGCATATAAGGTATTAGGAAAAGATCCAAGCAGATACAGGTTGTCTTCAGAGTCTTTAATTAAGAGAATTGTAAAAGGGAATGGTTTATATAGGGTTAACAATGTGGTAGATATTAATAATCTTATATCCCTAAGAAGCGGTTATTCAGTAGGCACTTATGATTTAGATAAGGTAGAGTGCCCTATAGTTTTTACAATAGGAAAAGAAGGAGAAACTTATGAGGGGATAGGAAGAGGGATAATAAACCTTGAAAATCTTCCAGTGTTTAGTGATAAACAAGGACATTTTGGGAGTACAACGTCAGATTCCACTAGAGCTATGATAACTTCAGAAACTACACACATAGTTCTGAACATTATATCTTTTCATGGGGATAAGGAACTAAGTCAGTACATAGATTATGGTATAAATTTATTAGAAAACTATGCCATGGGTAAGATTTTAGAGGTTAAGATAATATCTTAAAACTATATTAAAGAGGTAAAAAAGAGTTATATAAGTGTTTTACCACTTGATATAACTCTTTTATATAGAAAATAATTATGAAAATGCATAAGTTATTGGTTTATTTTGTATAGTTATCAAAATAACCTTGAATGTATATAATTGGAGTCCCTTTATCGCCACTTCCAGAAGTCAAGTCAGCTAGAGAGCCAATGAGATCCGTAAGTCTTCTTGGAGTGGTTCCTTGAGATACCATAGAACCTACTAGGTTAGAATCTTTATTTTTTATATATTCAGAAATAGCTTTTTTAAGTTCGTCTCCTCTTAAATCAGCAAAGTTGTTGTCAGCAAGGTATTTTAATTTAACTTCATTAGGGGTACCCTCAAGACCAGAAGTATAGGCTGGTGATACCACTGGATCAGCTAGTTCCCAAATTTTACCTACTGGATCTTTAAAGGCACCATCACCGTAAATCATAACTTCCACAGTTTTACCAGTAGTTTCTTTAATTTTAGCTTGTATGTTATCAACTATAGGTTGACAATTTCTAGGGAAAAGCTTAACAGTGTTTTCGGTTGACTTATTTGAACCTAAAAGGCCATAAGCTTCATTACAACCACTACCATCAATTGAAGTTGATAAAATCTCATCAAGACTATATACTTTGTTACCACCATTAGCCTTTAAAATCCTTTTAGTTCTAAATCTAGTATGAATATCACAAGTCAGCACATCTTTAGTATAGTTTAGAATAGTTTTTGGATTATTTGAGAAGATAACTTCACATTGGATACCATATTCTTCAACTAAAGACTTATAATATTCTATATAATTAACTCCTGTGAAGGTATGCTCTATCTTACCAAAATAGTCATAGAATTGTTCTTCAGTTAACACATCTGTCCAAGGGTTAATGCCCTTCTCATCTAATAAATCTACATCAACTAAATGATTACCAACCTCATCAGAAGGATAGCTAAGCATCAAAACGATTTTCTTTTTAGCTCCTTTTGCAATACCACGAAGGCAAATAGCAAAACGATTACGACTTAAAATTGGGAATATTACCCCTAGGGTATCCCCTTGAAATTTATCTTCTATATCTTTAGCAATATGGTTAATAGTTGCATAATTTCCTTGAGCACGTGCTACAACAGATTCAGTTACGGCAACAATATCTTTATCACCAATAGAGAATCCTTCTATACTAGAGGCGTTTAAAACGCTGTCTACAACTATTTCACAAATATTATCCCCTTCATTGATAATTGGGCAACGAAGGCCTCTAACTACAGTTCCAACTACTCTTTCCAAATTAACATCTCCTCATTTTTAAATAAAATATATCCCATACTTGTAATATACAGTATGTTTGTGATATAAGTAAAATAAATATATGTAATACTACATATAAGGAGGGCTTATATGATAACTAAATTAGATTTATATAAAGTGTTTAGTGAAGTTTGCAAGTGTAAAAGTTTTTCAAAGGCAGCAAAGGAGCTTTATATGACACAACCAGCTGTGAGTCAATCTATTATGCAACTAGAAGAAGAACTTGACACAAGGCTTTTTACAAGAACACCAAAAGGTGTTGTGGTAACTAATGAAGGACAACTTTTATTTGAATATATAAGTTCTGCTATAAATTTAATCAACGTAGGAGAAACAAAGCTATTAGAATGTAAAAACTTAATGGCAGGGGAACTAAAGCTTGGAGTGGGAGATACAAATTCTAGATATTTTTTGCTATCTTATTTAGAAAAGTTTCACGATAAATACCCTAATATTAAGCTTCAAATTATAAATCGAACAACTCTAGAAATTTGTGATATGTTAAAATCTGGAGAAGTTGATTTAGGGATATGCAATTTTCCTATTAAAGACTCATCTTTGGAAAAAGTACCTTGTAAAGATATTCACGATATCTTTGTTTGTGGCAGTAAATTTAAAGACATAGTTTCTAAACCACTAACCTTTGAGGAAATATCTAAGCTACCATTAATACTGTTGGAGTCTAAGTCTAATTCTAGAAAATATGTAGAAAAATATTTCACCTCTAAAGGTGTTAGAATTACTCCTGAGATTGAATTAGGTGCTCATGATTTATTGTTGGAGTTTGCAAAAATAAACCTTGGAATAGCCTGTGTTATTAGGGAATTTTCTCAAAGGTATTTAGAGGATGAAACTTTATATGAAGTGAAAACAATAGAAAACATACCAAAAAGAAGTATCGGCATTTGCTATCTTAAAAGTGTATCTCCTTCTCAAGCCGCTAAAAAGTTTATTGAAATAATGGATGGAAAATAACAATGTATTAGAGTGGGGGTTATAAAAGTAATAAACCTAATAATTTAAGCTTTAGACCTCATATGATAAAAACACAAATCATATTTTAAAAATAAACTAGAATGAATTTATTATAAGATAATATTTCGGGGAGAAAGACTCTTAGTAAAGTATTTATAGCTATGAGACACAAAAATTATTAGCAATTTTAGTAATAATTTTTCAAAAAGGTTTAGTTAAAGGTTATAATAAAAGAGAAGAGTAAAAAAATGGGGGAATATAAATGGAGTATGGGGAAAATATGTTAAAAGAAAAGTTAATTAAAGTAAGAGAAAATAACTATTTACTAGAAGGTGGAGAAGCTTATTATGAAGTAGCCTTAGAAATGATTGAGAGTATTGGAGTGTTAGATCCAGAACTTAGAGATAAGTTAATTTATACAACCTTTTATCATTGGATTGTAGAGGGAAGATTTACTGCAGAACAACTTGAGAATTTATTAAATATTAGTTTGGAAAATTTAAATCTTCATCATGAGATAAATGACAAAGAAGATCATCAAGTTTTTAAAAGAACTTTTTCCATTTTGATAGTTGCACTTATTTTATATAAGCACAGAAGTGACAAATTCTTATGTGAGGAGACTCTATATAAAGTAAAAAATATGGTTGTAGAATATATGCTTATGGAAAAGGACCTTAGAGGATATGTAAAGGAATATGGGTGGGCACACTCAGCAGCCCATACAGCAGATGCATTAGATGAGTTAATTCAATGCGATTGTTTTAAGGACAGTGATTTCATGGACATATTAAATTCCATAAAGACCAAAGTATGTGTAGGGAATTATGTTTATATAGATGAAGAGGATGAAAGAATGGTTACAGTGGTGGAGAACTGTATTAAGGCTAAGAATTTAAATTCCTCAAAAATCATTTTTTGGTTAAAGGATTTTAAAATTGAAAATCCTAGTAATAGAACTGTTGAATATTATCATTTAAAGGTAAATATAAAGCATTTCTTAAGAAGTTTATATTTTAGATTGCTAAATGTAGAAGGTGCAGAGGCTATAATTGAAGAAATAAAGGGCCTGTTAAATAATTTATAGAAATAACTTATATATAATAAGCTTAAAACTACTACTCAGGATATGGGGGTAGTTTTTTATTATATAGTTAATTCAACTTTTTTTTGCGTTAAAAAAGCGCCTGGAATGCCTTGAAATTGCTGGGTTTCAGAATGTATGTAAAAAGTGTAAGTAATTGCTAACTATTTAAAAGAGGGTGTGAACACACGCATTTGTTCATATATAGTTAATTCAACGACATTTTGGAAGAATAATTTCTCCACTATTATTGTCTTCTAGACAAGTTTGGCGTGGAAATAGTCAACCAATGGTTTATTTTTTTTGTTATAATCTACTTTGGCTCCATTGTAAATAATAGGTGTGAGGGCTAAAATTAAAATATAGGGAGGGATAGTCATGGCAGAAATAAATGTTGGAATTAATATAGCAATTAAAAGAAAAGAAAAAGGAATAACTCAAGAAGAATTAGCGAATTTTATTGGAGTATCAAAGGCTGCAGTATCCAAGTGGGAGTCAAATCAAAGCTATCCTGATATAACGTTACTACCAATAATTGCAACCTATTTTGATGTAAGTGTGGATGAATTACTAGGATATCATCCTCAATTATCAAAAGAAAAAATAAAGGATTTATATGTAAGGTTATCAAATGATTTCGGCAAAAAGCCTTTTCAGGAAGTCTATGAAGAATGCATGGATTATATTAAAAAGTATTATTCCTGTTGGAGACTTCAATTTCATATAGCATTACTCCTAGTTAACCATGGAAATATAGCAGGAGATAAGGAGGAATGTAATGAGATATATAAAGAAGCTGAGAGCATACTGCAAAGAGTAATAAAAAATAGTCAGGATTCTAGCTTAAGTAGGCAGGCGACTTATATAAAGGCAACTTGTCTATTAATGAGAAATGAAGTTGATAGTGCAATAATGGATTTAGAAAGCATTACGGAATTGTATTTAAGCTCTGAGGTTTTACTTGCAAATGCCTATGAAATGAAAGGTGAAGTAAATAAATCCATAAGCATTCTTCAAGAATTTATTTATATATCCCTTTTAGGCATATTAGGATCTGTACCAAGTCTAATAAGGTTATATGGTAATGATAAGCAAAAGGTAAAACTTTGGAGCGAAACTACCACAGAATTGGCTAATATATTCAAGGTTAAAGAGGTAAACCCTTCAACGCTACTATCAATTTATTATATTACAGCTTATATTCATGTTATGCAGGGGGAAAAACAAGAAGCAATAAGCATGTTAGAAGAGTATGTAAAGACGGCAAAGAGGGAGAATTTCTTTCCAATTAAGTTAGGAAGGAATGAACTATTTGACTCTATAGAACATTTATTTGAAAAAATAGATTTAGGTGGGGCGGCGCCAAGAAGTGATAAGGTTATAAAGGAAGATATCAAGTCAAGTGTCATAAACAACCCTATGTTTAATGCTTTAGAAAAAGAAGATAGGTTCATTGAATTAATTAAAAGATTAAAAGAAATATAGGAGTGAAAATGTTATGGAAAGTATTAGAGAATATATACCATTTTTAATACCAATTATTATAATTGAGTTTGCTTTAATGATTTCAGCAGTAGTCCACATTATAAAACATGATAAATTTAAGATTGGAAATAAAGTATTATGGATAATAGTTTCAGTGGTATTTCAAATCATAGGTCCAATTCTTTATTTCACCATTGGCAGGAGTGATGAGTAATGGAAGTTTTAAAGGTAAATAACCTTTTTAAAAGCTTTAAAGGGCTTAATGTTATAGAAGATTTAAGTTTTTCAGTGAAGGAAAATTCAATTTTCGGCTTTATTGGAAAAAATGGAGCAGGCAAAACAACTACAATGAAAATGATTCTTGGATTTCTTGAAGCCACAAAAGGTGAAATATATGTATGTGGTGAAAAAGTTGTCTATGGTAATACAAGCACAAATAAATATATTGGTTATCTTCCTGATGTTCCTGAATACTACGGGTACATGACACCGAAGGAATATTTGAAGCTTTGTGGTGAAGTTACAGGTATGAGGAAAAAGGATATTAAAGTAAAAAGTGAAGAACTACTAACTTTAGTAGGGTTAGAAGGGGTTAATAGAAAAATATCTGGTTTTTCAAGAGGAATGAAGCAAAGGTTAGGTATTGCTCAAGCTCTACTCAATGAACCAAAACTACTGATATGTGATGAGCCAACTTCAGCCTTAGATCCTATTGGAAGAAAAGAAATACTAGATATTTTGTACAAGGTAAAAAATAAAACAACTATAATTTTTTCTACACATATACTTTCAGATGTGGAAAAAATATGTGATACTGTAGGATTGTTAAATGATGGAAAGATAGTAATGTATGGAAACCTACAGGAAATAAAAAGCAAGTTTAAGACTGATAGTATAGTTATTGAGCTACAGGATAAAGATAAAGGATTAATATTAGAAGAAAAGCTAAAGTCCATAAAGGATATTACTGAGGTTGTTGTTGAGGGAAAAGAAGTTAAACTTCAAGTGAAGAATATGGAGGAAGTTAGTAAAGATATAATAAAAGTATTTGCAGAAAATAATATATCAATAAGAAAGTACGAAATTCTAGAACCATCCTTAGAAAAATTATTTTTGGAGGTGGTAAAATGAAGAGCTATATAGCTTTTGCAAAAAAAGAGTTCATGGAGCAAATAAGAACCTATAAATTATTTATACTTTTAGCCTTGTTATTTATTTTAGGAATGATGAGTCCCTTATTTGCAAAAATAATGCCAGATATTATAGGATCTATGGATTTTCAAGGAATGGAAATTAAAATCCCAGAGCCAACTTTTTTAGATGCCTATGTTCAATTTTTTAAAAACATCAGTCAAATGGGATTTATTGCTTTAATCCTTATATTTAGTGGTTTATTATCTGGAGAATTAACAAGGGGAACCCTAGTGAATATGGTGTCTAAGGGGGTATCTCGTAGTGTTATAATACTTTCCAAGTTTACTACAGCTGCTCTTATTTGGACAATAGGATATTTAATTTCCATAGGAACTAACTTTCTATATACCTTCTATTTATTTGGAGAACACTCAGTTAATAATTTAACCTTGTCTCTTTTCTGTTTATGGCTCTTTGGTGTTTTTCTAATTAGTACAATTATTTTTAGTAGTACAATAGCCAAGGGAAACTATGGGGGACTAATAGTGACTTTTATTATCTACGGAGTATTAATGCTAGGAGATTTGTTCCCAAAGGTTACAAAGTTTAATCCCTATACCCTAACTTCAAAGTATATGGATTTGTTAAATAATAAAATTGATATAGGGGACATGAATATCACAATAATAGTTACCATTATAGTAATAGCACTATCTATAATTGGGGCTTTGAAAATATTTAAGAAAAATCCATTATAAAGTAATTGAAATAGTAGTTAACCATTTAGGTTAGTTACTATTTTTTTGCTATATAAGAAATTTTATTTTTTATAAGAAAATAAAATTTTATAGTGGAAATAATATGGAAACAATTTAACCAATGTTGGAAAAATCATCATGTTAGTATTTAGATATACCAAATATAAGGAGCGATAATTTATGAGAGAAACATCAATACTATTAATAATCTTAGCTTTAATAGTTATGTTAAGTTTAGTAGGTTGCAGAAACAAAGAAAAGACAACGGTACTAACAAATGATGTAAAACAAGAAACAACGATGCAAGAAGATGAAATAAAAAAGATAATTATTGATGGAGCAAACTTTTTAAATGAAGGAAAATATGATGATGCTAAAAGTACTTTTGAAAAAGCCATTTCCATGGATAAAGCAAATAAGGGAGCTTATATAGAAATAAAAAATAAGTATCTAGAAAAGGAAAGACTAGATGATGCTTATTATATTATTAAGTTAGCTATAAGTAATAATGTAGACACTGAGAATATGAAAGTGCTTCTTAACGAGTTAAAATTGAAATTCGAAACAACTAAACTAGAGGTAAGTTTATATAAAAACAAAGAATATACCTTACCAACTAAAATTAAAGCAAAAATTAATAATGCTGAAAAGGAAGTTGAGGTTGTTTGGAATAATACCACTGTGGATGCAAGTAAAGTGGGGGAAGTGAAGTATGAAGGGCGAATAGAGCAATATGATAGAGCTGTTGAATTATATCTTGAAATCTTAGAAACTAGAAGGGAGAAGAAAACAGGATATATAACAAAAGTGTACGAAGAAGGTGAAAAAAGATATATAACTATGGATGAAATAGAATTTTATTTTAATGAAAAAGATAATAAGATTGCTGATAGAGAAGCTGCAAAAGATGGTGCTATAGCCTTTGAGGGAGTTTATTATATTAGAAATAATAATAAAACTTTAAAAAGTTTACAGGTAGCACAAGGAGCTAAAATATCTCTCTGTGGGTATAGATATAATCTAGAGACCTTAGTTCAAAAGCCAGTAAATTTTGAAGAGTTAAAGAATCAAAAGGGTGATTTAAGGTTGCTTTGTCATTTTTATTTAGAGAATAATGTAGTAGTTAAAATTGAAGAACAATATGTACCATAGATGTTTAAATAACTCTAAATTTTTTAAGGTAGTTTGAATTGTATCATAAGAATTTATTAGAAAACTATTGATGAGAAAATCCCCAATTCTATTCTAAATGTTATAAACAAAAATATTAATTATATAGGTAATAAAATTTCAGGGTGTTTCAAGTTTAAAATTCATTGAACACCCTTGAAAACTATTAAGGAAAACTTAGTATAAGAGAAACTTTCAAGGTGCTTAATTTAAGGTTTTGAAGAAAAATGTAATAAGTTTCAATCTTTGAAGCCTATATATTAGATTTAGAGTATTAAAACTATGTAAGGGGGTTTTATGATGGAACTTAAAGTTTTAGTAGTTGAGGATGAAGTATCAATAAATGATATTTTAGTTTCTGCTTTAAGAGCAGATGGTTACACAGTTAAAGGAGTTTTCTTAGCTAAAGCTGCAAGAAATGCTTTAGATTTGTTTAAGCCAGACTTAGTATTGCTGGACATTAATTTGCCAGATGATAATGGTTTCGAAGTATGTAGATATATAAATGATAAATACTCTATTCCAGTAATTATGTTAACTGCACGAAATGATATTGTAGATAAAGTTTTAGGCTTAGAACTAGGTGCTGATGATTATATTACTAAGCCATTTCATATAAAAGAGGTATTAACTAGAGTAAAGGTTGCAATAAGGCGAGTTAATAAGTATAAAGAGCATTCAGAACAACTGTTTATAGAAATTAGTAACTTTGTGAAAATTAATCCTGAAGGCAGAATTGTAATTAAAGATGGTGAAGAAGTAAAATTGAAACCAAAGGAGTATGAATTGTTAGAGTTTTTAGTTAACAATAGGAATAAGGTTTTTTCTAGAGAAGACCTTTTAGATAAGGTTTGGGGATATGACTATGATGGAGAGATTAGAACCGTAGATGTTCATGTTAGAAGATTAAGAAGTAAACTTGATAAAGAAGAGGGGGCATCAATTATAGATACTGTTTTTGGAACAGGATATGTGATGAGGTAGTTTTAAATGAAAATAAGAAATAAATTTATAATCGGATTAGTTTTTATACTAATAATTTCCGTGGTAGTAATGAATGTTGCAATAACAAATATATTAAATAAAAATATGGAAAACAGTATAAATAACTCGTTAAAGCAAGTAATGAACAGTACTCATGAATATATAAGGTACAAGCTATTAACCAGCAGCTCAAAAGATAAGGAAGAGGCTTTAATTGAGGAAGGTAGCTATATTGTAAAGTATATCTCCTTAAACTATCAATGTAGTTTGGACATTAAAAATATGAAGGATGAATTTGTGGTAGGAAATTTCAATGAGGAATTTAAAAATGCATTAAAACCTAGTAATGAAATGGCTATGGAAGGCAAAGCCATTATGAATTTAAAGTATAAAGATAGTGGAATAAATGCAATATTAACTTATCCTCTATATATTAATGATAATTATATTGGGATTGTAAATATTGCAAAAAACTATGATTTGGAATATAAAACTTATAAAAATACTATGAACTTTATAAATATTATTGAAGGTGGTATATTTGCAGCAATATTTATGTTTTTATTTTTAATGACAACTAAGATTACTAAACCAATTGCTAAGTTAACAGATGCAATAAAAAAATTGGGAAATGGGGATTATGATATTTCTATTACTGATCAGGGTAAAGATGAGGTAGCAGTACTGGCAAGAGAATTTATAAGCATGAGAGATAAAATTAAAGAACAAATAGAGACTATTGAAAATGAAAAGGATAAGGTTTATAAGCTTGAAAAAGGGAGAAGAGAATTTTTCAATAGTGTAACCCATGAATTAAAAACACCTTTAACTGCAATATCAGGATATGCAGAGTTATTATTAACAGGCATGGTTGAAGATAAAGACTTTGATAAGAGAGCTATTGAAAGAATTTATTCCGAGAGTGACAGACTTCATAATTTAGTCCTTGAATTAATAGAGGTATCTAAGGGTCTGTATGTTGTAAAAGAAGAAGTTAAAGAAGTTAATATGAAAAAACTCATTATGCAAAGCTGTAATGATATGAACATAAAGGCAAGTAAGTATTATTTAAAAATAATACTAAACTTAAGTGAAGGATCTATTAAAGTTCAGGAGGATAGAATAAGACAAGTAATGATTAATATACTTGATAATGCAATTAAGTACACCTATGGGGGAAAAGAAATTTATGTTAATTCCTATGTTTTAGGAAATAAGTATTTTATTGAAATTATAAATAGTAGTAATCCTATCCCAGAGGAAACCTTTAACTATATATTTGAGCCTTTTGTAAAATTTAGTGGAGTAGATAATAAGGATAGTAGAGGACTTGGCTTGTATTTATGCAATGAAATTATTAAGGAACATGGTGGTGAAATAGTTATAGAAAATGGTTATTTAGTAAAAGTAACAATTATGCTAAGGATTTAAAGTAACTTTGAAATAATCAATCAATAATCTTTGATATACACATTGTTATAGGGAAAGTCATGTAATTTATTCATAGATTCCTATGTTATAATAAAGTAGAAATCACATTTTATTTAATGGGGGAAGAGTATGAAAACTGTTGAATTAGCAGTAAAAAATAAAGCTACTAAACTAGCAATAATTCTATCAGTTATTTTGGTATGTTGTGTCATTATGGGGATTGTAGATGCTGTCATAAGGCCAAGCTATGCAGTAAAGTCACTAATTAAAATTTTCTTATTTTTGGCATGTCCAGTAATTTACTCTTATTATGATAAGGAAGTATCTTTAAAGAAGTTGTTTTATATCCAGAAGAAGAGCTTTGTGAAGTCCTTATTATTGGGGATTGGGGTATTCATTATAATACTAGCGGCATACTTCTATTTAAGTAATATTTTAGACTTTTCAAAAGTAACAACTTCATTAGAAAATAATGTAGGTGTAAGCAAAGATAACTTTGTTTTTATTTCTTTATATATATCCTTCATAAATTCCATGTTAGAAGAATTCTTTTTTCGTGGATTTGCCTTTTTATCTTTAAAAAGGTTTACTTCTAGATTTTTTGCCTATAGTATAAGTTCTTTAGCTTTTGCTTTATATCATGTTGCTATGATGATTGGATGGTTTTCTATAGGTACTTTCTTGTTAATAATCATAGGACTTATAGCAGGTGGAGTAATATTTAACTTTTTGAACGAAAGAAATGAAAATGTGTATTCATCCTGGATGGTACATATGTTTGCTAATTTTGCAATTAATGCAGTGGGGTTTATGTTGTTTGGCATACTTTAAAGAAAAGGCTCAACAGTATAATTAACTAATTAGGAGACTAATTATAAATTATACTTAAAAACACAATTTTATAGCAAATGGACAGTTATATAGTGTAGAAAGGTGATAAATAATACGAAAGCCATGTGTAAATTGAGAGTTAGTTTAAAATGTTTCCTATAAAGTAGACATTTTATTCCTCTCTATACACATGGCTTTATTAATATTAATTAATAAATATTCCTGTTGCAATACTTCCTTAAGGGGTTGTACTTTAATTTATAATTTTACTCATTATATTTACAATATTGCTTAGGGGATAGATTAAATTCCTTTTTAAAAGTTCTTACAAAGGTAGAATAGTCTCCAAAGCCACATAGAGAACAAACTTCACCGGCTTGAAGACCGCTTTTAAGAAGTTCAGCTGCACGTATAACTCTTTTCTTTTGTATATAACTATGCAAGGTGTAACCAGTTTCTTGTTTAAATAAATGCATTAAATAATATTTGTTTAGATAAAACTTTTCAGAAATTATATCTATGGATAAATCCTCATGGAGATTTAAATTTATAAAACTTAAAATATCTTCTATTCTAGGATCGTATTTAATATCTTCAATACTTTCACTAAAATTTGTTTCTAGAAACAGTCTGTTTATTTTCACCATTAGCTGAAGAAATAATGCATTTTTCAAAATATAACTACCAAAAGCTTTATCTTGCATTGCTCCTTCTAGGTCAGAAAGATTTTGTTTTAGTGAAGTTATATTCATTCTATTTAATCTAATCAGATTAAGTTTTTTTTCAGTGGCTAATTGAAAGCAATTCAAAAGGTTACAATTATCTTTATTATGTTCTTCTAAAAACAAGGGATTTAACCACAATATTATTCTTTCATAGGGTGTGGTAGAGCTTATTATTGGTAAATGAAGGTCATTTTTTCCAACTAAAAGAATATCCCAAGGCTTAAGAGTATAAGATTTTCCTTCAATTATGTAAGTAACCTGCCCAGAAATAAAAACAATTATTTTATTAAAATCATGGTAGTGAGTTTCAAATTCATTTTTCTTTTGATCTTTTAGGTTGAAAAAGTGAAAATCTTCGTTTAGGTATCCTTTTTTTACCTTTTCAGTAGAAATATTATTATTCATATTATCACCTCAAACTATATATTAATTATAGCACTTTATGCAATAAATTAAACATTACTTACAATAAAAATTGTATTAATAGCTATTATAATAGTTAATATAAATGAATTTTTTAGGAGTTGGATATATATGAATAGGTTATTAAAAAATTATAAGACTTCCATAATGTTACTTTTATCAATACTATTTGGCGGGATAATAGGGATTGTACTCGGTCCTAAAGCCATAGTACTAGAACCCTTCGGACAAATATTTCTAAACCTAATGTTTACCATAATAGTGCCCTTAGTTTTCTTTAGTGTAGCTTCTGCTATAGCTAATATGGGGAATATGAATAGGCTCGGGAAAATAATAGGAAATATTGCAATGGTTTTTATGGTTACAGCTTTAATAGCTGGCATATTAGCTATAATAGGAACATTAATCTTTAATCCAACTGAAGGACTAAAGGGCGAAGTTATAAAAACACTTTTATCTCAATCAGATGCACAAGTTAGTAACAGTACTGAAAAGATAACATTATCACAGCAATTAGTAAAAACAATTACAGTAGGAGATTTTTCAGCATTGCTTTCTAAAAGCAACATGCTTCAACTAATTGTCTTTTCAAGTATATTTGGATTATCAACGGCTTTAGTAGGAGAAAAAGCAGTAGTAGTAAAGAGCTTTTTAAGCTCGTCAACTGTTGTAATGATGAAGATGGTAGATATAATAATGTACTATGCCCCAATAGGTTTAGGCTGCTATTTTGCCTCTGTTGTAGGGCAATTAGGAACACAGATTTTAGAGGGATATTTAAAGGTATTTCTTTTATACGGAGGATTAACTCTTATTTATTATTTTGGAATCTTTAGCTTATATTCTTACTTATCAGCAGGAAAAAGGGGCTTTAAGAGTTTTTGGAAAAATGCTCTTTCGCCAACTTTGACAGCATTAGCAACTTGCTCTAGTGCTGCATCTATTCCAGTTAATCTTGAAGCAACTAAAAAAATAGGAGTACCTCAGGATATTGCAGAAACGGTTATACCTTTAGGGGCAAATACACATAAGGATGGATCTGTTATTGGAGGAGTACTAAAAGTAGTATTTTTGTTTGGTATATTTGGCAAAGACCTTAATAACCTTCCAACTTTACTTTCAATATTAGCAGTAGGATTTTTAGTTGGAGCAGTAATGGGAGCTATACCTGGAGGTGGAATGATTGGAGAGGTGCTTATAATAAGTATTTATGGCTTTCCACCAGAAGCTCTTCCAATCATAGCTGTAATTAGTACAATTATAGATGCTCCGGCCACAGTGCTGAATTCAACAGGAAATACAGTTTGTGCAATGCTTGTTTCCAGATTGGTTGACGGAAGGAATTGGTTAGAGTAAATTGTTTATTATTTAAGCTATGCCTTTTGAGCATAGCTTAAATTTTTTAGGCTTCAGCTTTCCTAGCTAAAAATTTTTTATACAATTTACTAAATACTTTGCTAAAGATGAAAGTATTTATATCTGATTTAAGCAGGAACAAACATAGGATATATACAATTCCACCCGTTGAAATTTGTGTAAAGGTGATTTTTGGAGAGGGCTCAAAAAAATGACCAATAAGTATTACAGGAATAAACATTATTAAACCTGAAATAAAGTATTTACCTATATTTGAATATAACTTTGAAATATTTATATCCTTTCTTAAAAAATACATTTGAGTTCCTGTTACGGCAATTTCGGCCAAAACCGTTGCCAGAGCTGCTCCTAAGGATTGAAAGCTTTTTATTAAAACTAAATTTAAACCTAAGTTTAAAACAGCTCCAATCACTACAGAAATAGTAAACTCTTGTGTTCTTCCTGTGGGGATCATGTATTGCATTCCCATAACGTTACTCCAAGCTATGGATATAATTACTGGACTAAGTACTATTAGTAAAATACTGCACTTTGAAAATTCACTGCCTAAAAACCAAGTTACAAAGCCTCTAGAAATCCCTATTATACCAAACATAAAGGGGATGGCTAAATAGGATACAAAGTTTAATATGGTGTAAATGTAGTAATTTATCTTCTCTTTATCACCTTTTGCAAAGCTATTTGATATCCTAGGAAGCATTACCCCACCAATAGCTGTAATTGATGCAAGGGATATTTTAATAATCTTGTCTGCACTTTCGTAAAAGCCTACCTCTTGGGTGGTAGACATTACACCTAGCATGGTTTTGTTTACAACTAAATATACTTGAATGGCTATTTGAGGTATAAATAGCTGTAAGGAGGGTCTTAAGTGAGAAGCTACATCCTTAAAAGTTATTCTTACTCTGTTTACAATATTTCTCAAATAAGCCCACATTACAATTTGTCCTAGAAATACAGATAAGGTGGATATGATTATATATTTCCATAAGTCTTCAGGGGTTCTAATAAATATAAAAACACAGATTACCCCTAAAGTTCTAAAGAAGATACTTCTAATAATTAGCTTTTTAAAATCCTCAATGCCAACGAATAGCCAGCTTATATCAATAGCAATGGATAATAGATTCAAGGCTTGAATTAATTGTATCAACTTATATTTGTCAACAAAAAATATAGTAAATATAATGTACAAAGCAAAGGAAATACTACATAGCACACATTGGAGAGTAAAAATACTCCAGAAGGCTTTTGATAACTCTTCCTTATCATCCCTTTTATATGCCACAGTTCTCCCTGCATAGAGACCTATGCCTAAGGAACCAAAAAGTGCAAAATATTGGACTATGGAACCAGTATAAGCATTTATTCCGATTCCATCAGCTCCTAATATTCTTGACACATAGGGCACAGTGATAAAGGGTATTATTACAGAGAGTATTTGATAAATTACATTATAAGTGTAGTTTTTTGCTATACTACTCATTAAACCTTCCCCATAAATTCTGAATTAAAGGTATCTAAGGCTCTCTTAATTGTGGCATCCATGTCATAGTATTTGTATTCTGCTAAACGTCCTATAAAGATAACATTTTTTTCTTTGCTACCTTCTTCTTTATATAGGTTATATTGCTCTGCACATTCCTTTGTTGGGTAGGGGTAATAAGGCTCTCCTTCCCAAGTTGGATATTCTTTTAGAATTGTGGTTCTTTTACTTTCTTGATTAGTCATTTTTGTAAACTCTGTAATTCTAGTAAAATCGTAGTCATTAGGATAGTTTACAACTGCTGCTTCTTGATAGCAAGAAGTATCTAAGGTTTCAAAATCGAACCTAATTGACCTATAGGTAAGCTTTCCATGTTTATAATCAAAGAAATAGTCTATTGGCCCTGTGTATACGAGTTTTTCATAGTTAAAGTTATGAATAACCTCCTTATAATCTGTGTTTAATAAGATATGTATTTTAGGGTTCTTTACCATCTGTTGCACCATAGCAGTATACCCATTCTTAGGCATGCCTTGGTACTGATTAGTAAAGTAACGAGTATCCCTATTATATCTAACAGGAATTCTTGAAATAACAGATTTATCTAGAGCATCTGGGTATACATCCCACTGTTTTTTAGTATAGTTTTTAAAGAACTTTTCATATATTTCTTTTCCTGCTTTGCTTAAAACCACATCTTCAGAGTTTTTAATTTCTGCAATTGGTTCAGCTTGGTTCTTTAGAAATTCTTCAACTTCAAAATTTGATAAATTCACATTGTAGAGTTTGTTTACTGTTTCTGTGGTTATAGGCATAGGAATCAATTGTCCATCTATGTAGGATAGTACTCTGTGTTGATAATAATTCCACTTTGTGAAACTACTTAAATAGTCCCACACATCTTTGTGATTTGTGTGAAATATATGAGGACCATAGTTATGTATTAATATGCCATCTTCATTATACGAATCATAGCAATTCCCACCAATATGATTTCTTTTTTCAATTATTAAGACGTCTTCATGAAGGAAGGTTGCAATTCTTTCTGCTATGGTTACACCACTTAACCCTGCCCCAACTACAATATATTTAAACATTTTCATTCTCCTTGCTAAAATCCTCTTCTATTTTTTTTACTATGTTTTGAATATAATGTCCGCTAGTTACCTTTTTATTGAAGTCAGATATATTGGCTTTCATCTCTAGATATTGGTCATTACTAACTTCAGATATGGCATTAGCAATTTCTGTTAAACTATCTACCAAAACACCAATTTTATTTTTTGAAACTAAGTTTGCTATAGCTGCATTTTTCCAAGTAACCACAGGTATTCCAGCTGCCATGTACAAGGATAACTTATGAGGGTTATTAAATCTTAAATACTGACCAAAATGTCCAGAGCAGGTATTAAGCTCCTCACCATCCCATATAAGACCGAAGTTCCCTTCCATTTTTCTTGGCAATTCATCAGGCTGAAAAACACCCTTATAGGAATAATTCTTACAATTCACATTAGCTTCATCAAATTCAATACCATAAAGATTTAAAGTTAAATCCTTAAGAATTTCGTCTGTGAAATTATACAAAAACTTTGATTTGTTCATAGAAAGATTTCCAGCAAAAACTAAGGACCTAATGTTATTATTTGAATTTGTATTAGGATAAACTGCAACCTCTTCTGCAAATTCAGTTGCGAAATTTGGTGCCAGATCATTCATTCTATAATCGAATACTTCAAGATTAAAAACCTTCTTTTTGAGACCTCTATTTGTTAGCCACTCTGTCATCACAGGATTATGGGAAATAACATGATGAAAAGAATTTAACCGATTTATTTCTCTGATAATTTCTTTTTCAGGTCTCTCAAATCGTAAGGTATCAATATCATGAACTAAAGCAACTACCTTAACATTTTTCTTTGAAAGTTTTTTAAAAATTGAGTTTAGAATCATTGCACGATGAGGATAAGGATACTGTACTAAAGCTATGGAGCCTGGCTCAACCTTATTTACTAAAGAATTAGAATTCAAAAAAAACCTCATATAGTTCTTAACCTTTTTTAGAAATTTCTTTGAATCATTTACCTTAAAGGTTAAAACCTCAAAACCATTATTTCCTAAGAAGTAATTAACATCTTCTCTTGCCTTACTACCTGCATGAAACTTATTTGAAATTTGGGGTTCTAAAACATACTTATTCATTAGCTTCCTCCTATTAAATGATTAATTGAAATATATATTTTGTGAAAATACAAAAATTCATGCTCCATTGGTTATTATTAACAATGAGAAATGGGGTTATACCTTTTTATTGAATAAGTACAAAGAAATAGAGGAGAATACAACTTCATATCACATGAAGTTGTTATAGGGTTCTATGATAGAATTTTAACTTATTCATCTTCATAACCCCTTAAGGAAACCAGGGTAGGACTCATGTATAAGTTAAGTTTTAACTCTGGTTCCCTATAGACATAAAAATGTAATAACTGTACAAGGATATACTTTTTCTGATTTTACTATTTAAATTTGCGATTGCTTATGTAGTTTTCAAATAGAAGAAGATATGAATAATTTTATAAAGATAACTAAAGGTATTTAATTATTTTACATGGATGTGTATAAGTGACTGAAGGTTGAGTAAGCAGTTAAGGCTTTCTTTGCAATTATTCGGTTGACCACAATTAAAAGGATAGTGGGTGCTTGCGCTTAGCAAAGAAACTTTTGAGTTAAGCAATATATTCAATTCCAAAATGGATGCACATAAATAGTAAGATAATTCTACAATGATTTTGGGATATAATTACAAAACAGTATTGATTTTCAACAGAGGATGTTATATAATTATAACATAGAGGTTATAATTATATAACATAAGGAGGCTTATTATGGAAAAAAAGGTAATTAAGTTATCCCAACAATACTTTGTAAATATGTTGATTTTTTTATTAATATTACTTTCACTTATTGTAAGTAGATCGAGTTTTATAGCACAAGAGTATAAAAGCATTTTCATGTGGGTTTATAATATAGTGCTCACACTAGGATGTTTTATGGTGATTTTTAAACATGAGACAGTGGATGAGTCTGCGGAAAAGGTTTTAAATAGAGTAAATAATATAATTTGGCTTGTTATTAGAATAGGATTATTAGTATTAGCAGTTGTTGTAGGAGCACCAATGTTTAAAGAGAAAATAGATTTATCCAGGGATGCAATCAGTGTTATTATTCTTTTGTTTTTGTTTCTTCTTACTTTCTTAAAATATATATTATTTGTCTATTATGATAGAAAGGGACTATAAAATGCCGACTTTAAAAACAAAGATAAAATACTACAGGGAAAAGAACAATATGAAGCAAAGTGATTTGGCTGAGTTGGTTGGAGTACGTCGAGAAACAATACTTCATTTAGAAGGTGGAAAATATAATCCATCATTAAAGCTAGCCATAGATATTGCAAAAATATTTGGAGTTACTGTTGAAGAGTTATTTAAATTTGATGAATAGACTTTCATAATGAGTTAAAAATAAATATAAGTTATATCAGCTTATAAGGCAAATCACAGGATAATGAAGTATACTAAATTTTCACACAATATATTGACAGTAAGTTCCAAAGTAGTATAATTAGTATAAAGCAGAGAAGAGGAAAGTAACTTTAAAAATACTTTTACAGAGAGTTTCTAATGGTGAGAGGAAGCGAAGGATATTAAAGTGAAAATGGCCTTGGAGCAGTGCACCGAGATTTTTTAGTTAAGGCTGCAACGGATTCACCCGTTATAGTGATAGAGTATAATCATATATAATTTATATATGACGTACTTGAAGAGGTATATATTGCGAAATATATATGAATTAGGATGGTAACACGAAGGTTAACTCTCGTTCCTAGGATTAATTTCTTAGGACGGGAGTTTTTTATTTTAACTACATTTTCAAGGAATAATTACATTATCCTCATTATTGTAAAACAGACCTCTGTTATTCAGTGATATTAGAATAATTATAGATAAAAGTAAAGCCTTATTTTGTACCTAGGAAATACAGGTTTAGGCAGTAGGAAACTTAACTTTAGGAAATGAATTGAAAATTATAAAGGAGGAATTGAAATGAATATTTTTATAGGAGGAGCTTGGCCTTATGCTAATGGATCATTGCATGTAGGACATATAGCAGCGCTTTTACCAGGAGATGTAATTGCAAGGTATCATAGAGCTAAGGGGAATAAGGTGTTATACCTTTCTGGTAGTGATTGTCATGGAACTCCCATAGCCATAAGAGCAAAAGATGAAGGGGTATCACCAAAGGTTATTGCAGATAAATACCACGGAGAGTTTAAGGAGTGTTTTGATAAACTAAGTTTTTCTTACGATTACTATGGAAGAACTGATGATGAATTTCACAAAAGAGAGGTTCAAGAAGCAATTATAACTTTATATAATAAAGGGTTAATTTATGAAAAACAGGTAGAGCAGATATATTGTGAACACTGCAATGAATTCTTACCTGATAGATATGTAGAAGGGATTTGTCCAAAATGCAATTCTATAGCTAGAGGAGATCAATGTGATAATTGTGGTACTCTTTTAGAACCACTACAGTTATCTGAAAGAGTCTGTAAGTTATGCAATGAAAAGCCTATAGTAAAAGAGACTAAACAGTTATACTTTTCTTTATCAAAGTTTCAACAAATAGTAGAAGAAAATCTGGAAAAGTCAAAGGATAACTGGAGAGTTAACGCAATTAATAATACAGAAAGATATCTTAAGGAAGGGTTATGTGATAGGGCAATTTCAAGGGACTTATCCCTAGGCATAGATATTCCTATAGAAGGATTTAAAGATAAAAAAGTTTATGTGTGGATTGATGCTGTATTAGGTTATTTAACCTTAAGTAAAAAGTGGTCAATAGAGAATAAAGTAACTTATGAAGAGTTTTGGAGAGAAGATGCTGTTTCTTATTATGTCCATGGAAAGGATAATATACCCTTTCACTCTATAATTCTACCAGCATTAATAAATGGAATAGGTTATAAAAAGTTACCAGATAGGATAATATCTAGCGAGTACTTAACCTTAGAAGGTAAAAAAATATCTACAAGTAACAACTGGGCAGTATGGATACCAGATATTATAGAGCGCTACAACACAGATGCTTTAAGGTATTTCTTCTTAATTAACGGGCCAGAAAGAAGAGATACAGACTTTTCTTGGAGAGAATTTATAAATAGCAATAATGGAGAACTACTTGGGGCCTATGGAAATTTAGTTAATAGGACTTTAGTATTTGCTAAAAAATATCTTAATAATGAGATTCCTAAGGGCGAAGTTGAGAGTAAAGTAAGAAAGGAACTTCAAGAGCTATATGTTGAAGTAGGAGCTAATATTGAGAACGGAAATTTAAAGCTTGCTCTTGAAAAAATCTTTGAATTCATAAGAAGTATTAATAAATACTTTGATGAAAATACGCCATGGATTACTATAAACAGTAATATAGACGGGTGCAAAAACACAATTTATAACTGTATTTATGTAATAGGGAACTTATCAAACTTATTAACACCTTTCTTGCCGGAATCTTCTGAGAAGATAAAAACCTGGTTAGGAATTCACGAAAACCAGTGGGAGCTAATTGAACTGGAGAAGGGAAGAGAAATTGGAGAAGTCAGTATATTATTTCAAAGGCTTGATAAAAGCTTAATTGAAGAAGAGAAAAAAAGGTTATTAGCACATTAATGGATTTAGTTTAAACTGAAGAAGAAGTACTCTATTATAAAATATAACCTATAAAATAGAAACAGCTTGAAGAGTTTATTTTATTAGCAGAGAACTTCTTTTTTTATTTATGGATTAGGGCAGGCAAAGGTACAGGGAATTATTAGGTAGTATTTGGATACATATGGTATAATTGTAAGTGGAAAGTACAAACATTTCTTAAATATAAACATAGAAAATATAAAGGAAAGATATAAACAAATATAGGAAATGGGTGAGGAAGAATGTATATCCTTGAGGAGCTAAAAAGTGATATAAGAAGAAGATGTGAAAGTCCAAATAACTTTTTTGGTATTGGAATTTATGAACATATTGAGATTGTAGCTAAACATGCTATTGAACTTGCTAAATTATATGAAGCAGATGTGGAAGTATGTGAAATTGCAGCCTGGCTTCACGATATAGCTTCAATTACTGATTATAAGCTATACGAAAATCATCATATCCACGGAGCAGATATGGCAGAAAAAATCCTAAAGGAATATAACTATCCACCAGATAAAATTCATCTAGTGAAGTTATGTATATTAAATCATAGAGGAAGTGTGGTAAAAGAAAAAACTACCAAAGAAGAAATATGTGTTGCAGATGCAGATGCTATTTCTCATTATGATACACTACCATCACTATTTTATTTAGCCTTTGTTCAAAGAAAGCTAAGCATTGAAGATGGAACAGAGTTTATCAAAAATAAACTTGAAAGAAGCTATAATAAAATGTCTGAGGAAAGTAAAGAGCACTATAAACAAAAAAAAGAAATGATTAAGATTATTTTTAAATAGATAAGGAGGGCATCATGGAATACAGTAAATTAAACGTTAATTCAATTAAATCTTGGTTTATATCTAGAGCCATAACAACCGTTATAGTTTCAGCCATATTGATAGGAGGAAGCTATTTTCTTACTACAAAGCTAGAGTTTTTAAGTGGAACCCCAAGCTTATACATGAATATAGGAGTAAGCATTATTATATTTTTTATGATATTAAATACAATAGTGTATCCTTCAATAGAGTACAAGCAGTGGAAGTATAGGATAACAAAGGACAAAATAGAGTTCTCAGAAGGCATATATTGGATTAAAACTGTTGTAATACCAATAGTTAGGGTTCAACATATAAAAATAAGTGAAGGCCCTATAAATAGAAAATATAATTTAGCTAACCTTCAGATTTATACTGCAGGAGGAAGTTATACCATTCCAAATATTGAACTAAAAACAGCGGAGGAAATAAGTGAGTTCTTAAAAGATAAAGTTAAGGAAAAGGTGGAAGCAAATGACAAGTAAGCCCATTAGAAACCATTGGACTGTTATAATCCAGGATATTTTTAATTCATTAAAGAATTTATTTATCTTCTTTATATTAATGTTTTCCGTTAGAAAAGCAGCTGTTTATATTGGAATGGGAATACTCATAATTGGATCAGTAATTAAAGCAATAAAAAAGTGGAAGAATACTGAGTTTTATATAGAGGAAAATTTGCTAGTTTATAAAACAGGCTTTCTTAGAAGTACTAAGCAAGAGATACCTTTTAGCAAGATTGATACAATAGATGTTGGTAAAAGCTTAGTAGATAGAATTTTTAATATTTGTACAGTGAAAATAAATACTGGAAATGTTACTGAGAAAGAAACAGAATTTAACATGAAGCTTAAATATAGTTTAGCAGAAGAACTTCGAGAAACTATATTATCTAGTAAAACAGGTAATGAAAGTGACCTAGATTTGCTAGATAAAAAAGATGAAAAAAACTTGGAAAAAGTAATTTCAATAAAGGAAATTGTAATGTATGCTGTCACAAAAGGTAAACTAGCTTGGGCCTTTGGAGGATTTTTTGCTGTAATGAATTTTGCAGATGATTTCGAGAAATTTGCCAAAACTTCCATAATTAAAGACTTAGGAGAATCAATTAGTATTGATAGTACAGTTTTACAGAATAGAACTAAGGCTGTATTCATGATAATAGGACTGCTCTTAATCATGTATATTATTATAAATTTGCTATCAATTGTGTTTGAGATAGTTAAGTTCTATGGCTTCACTATAATAGTGAAGAATAATAATTTTAGTATAAGTTATGGATTGATAAATAAAAAGGAGTATTCTATTCCTATAGAAAAAATACATGGATTAAAATATAAGCAAGGCTTGTTACAGCAATGGTTAGGAATATACACCTTAGAGACTGTAACTATAGGTTATGGAGATGAAAAAAATGAGAAAGCCATACTATACCCTATAGCAAATAATAAATTTAAAGAAGAATTCCTAGATAAAATGCTGCCAGAGATGATTTTTTCTAATAAGGTAGAAAAACCACCTAAAAGTAGTATAAAAAGATTTATGTTGATGAGGATCTTAATTCCTCTAATAATTTTAATTCCTTTATATTTTATTATTGAAGTTATACCTAGTGAATTTAAGCTAGTAGTTATAGCAGTAATAGTTTTACTAAGTGCAATAGCAGGATATCTTAATTATAAGAATACATCTTTAGGAGTAACTGATACAATCATTGTTACTAGTGCTGGCGGTTTTAATAAAACTACAAATTACATTAGACAAAGTAGTATTCAATCTATAGAAAAAATTCAAAATCCCCTTCAGAGAAAAGCTATGGTCTGTGATTATAAGTTGGATATTCAATCAAATAATTTAGCTGATTCAGTAAAGGTAAGACACATGGAGGAAGAGCTTATTGACAGCTTGTATGAAAATTTAATTGTTTAGTATGCTGTTCTACATCATTTCCTATAGGAATCATAAGAAAGCTATTTTTAGTAGCTTGGTTTACAATTATTTTAGAGTGAAAAGTTTGGACATACTTATTACCTTCAAGCTATAAAAGTATAATTAACAAAATTATTAAGCCTAGTGAGTAAAACCCTGTCGAAGGCAGTAAATTTCTTTCTTTAATTGATTTTTATAAGTTAGTTCCAAATCCTAATATATGTTCATAGAATAGTTATTGTATAACTATTAAGCAGTAATATTAGGGAGGACAGTAAATGAAAGAAATCGTAGTAATTGGTGGAGGTTGGGCAGGATGTGCTGCAGCCATAGCTGCCAAGAAAGCAGGAGCTAAGGTAACCTTATTAGAGAGGACGGATTTGTTAATAGGACTAGGTAATGTAGGAGGACTCACCAGAAATAATGGTAGATACACTGCAGCAGAGGAGTCCATATTACTTGGAGGAAGGGAATTATTTGAAATTACAGATAGGTGCTCAAGACATAGAAATGTGGATTTCCCAGGACATAAACATGCCAGTATTTATGATGTAAACTTAGTTGAAAGTGAAGTAAGAAAAAAGCTTGAAGAAATGGGCATTGAAGTCTTATTTTACACCACAGCTAAAAATGTGGAGATGGAAAATGGCAGAATCAAAGCTATTCTATTAGAGGAAGGTAAGAAAATTACAGGAGATGCCTTTGTAGAAACAACAGGATCCACAGGGCCAATGAATAATTGCCATAAGTACGGAAATGGCTGCGCTATGTGCATATTAAGATGTCCAACCTTTGGGGGAAGAGTAAGCATCACAGAAAAATGTGGAATTAAAGACCGAATGGGTAGACGTAAAGATGGAAACTATGGCTCCTTTAGTGGTTCTGTAAAGATAAATAAAGAAACTCTAAGTGAAGAAATTCAAGAAAAGCTCAATAAAGAAGGAGTGGCTATAATTCCCTTGTCACCCGAGGAGAGAAATACTGAGAAGCTCAATATTAAAATATGTCAGCATTATGCCTTAGATGCCTTTGCAGAAAATATAGTGCTGTTAGATACAGGTCATGCAAAACTTATGGCACCTTATTATCCAATTGAAAGGTTAAGAAAAATTAAAGGCTTTGAAAGAGCACGATTTGAAGATCCCTATTCAGGGGGAGTAGCTAACTCCATTAGGCATTTATCTATTGCACCAAGAGAAAATACCATGAGAGTACGAGGGGTTGAAAATCTTTTTGTGGCAGGAGAAAAAAGTGGTTTTTACATTGGTCACACAGAAGCTATGGTAACTGGATATTTAGCAGGGCACAATAGTGTAAGATGTGCTTTAAAGCTTCCTCAAGTGGAGCTTCCAACTACTTTAGCTATAGGAGATTTTATAGCCTTCTCTAATGAGAAAATGTATGAGCCAGAGGGAGATAAGCTAAAATTCACTTTTGCAGGATCAGTTTATTTTGAAAGAATGAAAGAAACTAATTTATACTCAATAGATAGGGAAGATCTTTTTAGTAGAGTTGAAAAGACTGGCTTAATTGGTTTGTATGATGAGAAATTATGTTAAATTCATGATGACTATGAAAACTAAGAACTAAGATTCTAGTGAGGGAAAAAAGCTTAATGCGTTAATGCCTGGTCAGTGGTAAGGGTAAGAATAAATTAGAAGGTTATTTTATTGCAATGTTAAGCAATGATAGATTGATACATGATAGAAATATTGACTGATTTAAAATACAATGCTAGTATTATTGGCATAGGTAGTAAAAATTACCAAATCAACTTCGGAGGGATATTTACCGTATACTCTTTACATGAAAGTTATTTATCACTTCAAGAGCTTAGACAAAATTAATTTGTTCGTTGATTAATAATATTAGATTGGGGGAAGTTCAATGAAATATCCAAATTTAAAGGTGTATTTAACTTCATAGCAAAGACTGCTATGAAGAAATTAAATTCGTTTAATATTTAATTATTTTGAAGTAGTCTTTGCTAAGTTATTTAATGAATAAGGAGGCAAAGCTATGGGGTATATTAAGGCGGAAAGTGTTCTGCCAGAAGAAATAATTAGTTTAATACAAGAATATATAGATGGTGAATGTTTGTACATTCCAAGAAAAAGTGGTAAGGAAAAAGCTTGGGGTGAAAGAAATGGCACAAGAAAGGCTATTAAAGAAAGAGATGCAGAAATCTTTCATAAATATGCTAAGGGAGCCACTATTTTAGAGCTATCAAATACTTATTATCTTTCTGATAAAAGTATAAGAAGGATAATATGTAAGGAAAAGAACCTGTAAAAAGTCATTATAAATTTAGTTTGGAGAGACATTTCTTATTTACATATTGTTAATAAGAAATATCTCTTTATTTTTTAGCTACAGAAAATTTAGGTTTATTCTATTTTATCAGAATTACTTCCCTTAAGAGTAGCTTTGTAGTCTCAAATTCGGTTAACAATAGTTTTTGAGTTTCCATTGGAGAAGGATTGACGTTAAAATATAACTATAGTATTAATAGGAGGTATTGGGAATGAATATTGATTTTAGAAAACCAATTGAAGAGGATTCAAGAGATATTTCCACTTGGAAGTATGAAGGGATATATTCGTTTTATGATAATGACAAAACTGAGATGAAGCAGCAATGGGCAAGTAACATACATAAGGAAGATGATATTTTTGCTATGTATAATGAAAATAATGAGTTAATAGGCACTTGCTCCTTTGATTACGATGAAGAGGACAAGAAGTATATGGTTGGAGTTCAAATGAGACCAAGTTTAACAGGAAAAGGAATGGGAACAGAAATAATAGCTACTATACTTGACTTTGGTAAGAAAACTTATAACTTTAATGAATTATACTTATTTGTTGCCAAGTTCAATGAAAGAGCTATAAAAATATATGAAAGACTAGGTTTTGAAGTTACAGAAGAGTTCACTTGGGTTGTAAATGGTGAAGAAAAGGAATTTTATGAAATGAGGAAAATTTGGTAAGAACAAAAGAATGCCTGTGATTAAAGGAATATGTATTAATTTAAATCTGTTTATTAGTTATTGGCTTCTTTAGGATGATATTATTTTGCTCATCTGTGAAAGGTCTTAAGTAAATCAAGGTAAGAGCAAGATATAAATCAAATCATGCTTGTTTCTTATAATAACAAGAAAGTTGTAATTGAATATTAATATAGCCATGGATAATAGGGGGAATTAATTCTTCATTTATCCATGGCTTTTGTGGTTCATAGAATTTAAAGAATAACAAAGGCAACAACATATTCTAAATTTATAAGCAGTATTAGTATTAGTATTAGTATTAGTATTAGTTGGGACTTTTACATTTTTGCAGCTGTCACATGCAGAACTTATTTGGCCATAAAATAAGTTTCAGTTGCTTTATATCCTTGGGAATAGAGAAAGTTGTAGGCTTCGTCCCCAGGAGATACGTTAAAGTTTACAGAGGATATTTCACCAGTATCTATGTCAATTGACCTATCAATGTCTTGTGTATTTTCGTTATAAGAGTCCTGTTGAATTTTTGAAAAACAAAGGAATAGATTTAATATAAAATCTAAAAAGTTATTAACTTCCTTATATTTTGTATGTCCCTTAAACCTTGACCCTAAGGTTTGAGGATTAAATCTATAGATGGTTTTGTCGTTAATGGTAGGGTAGTCAAAAATGTTAATAGGATAATTTCTCATAATACCACCATCAGAGTAAATGTTTTTAACTTTTGCAGAAGCTTCTATAGCAGCATCCACAGTAATGGCTTCGAAAAATAGAGGGATTGACATAGAAATTCTAACTGCTTCTGCCACTTCCATGTTTGGTGTGGTTTTAAAAGAAAATACTTTAGAGGCCTTATAGGAAATATCAGTACCAATAACATATAAGTCAAAGAAAGGTCTGTTATCCTTGTGAATTGCCGTGTTATTAAAATCCGCGAAGGTATAAGGAGGGGCCTTTTTACTTTTATCAAATTGGCCTTCAATCTGAGTTTTTAACCATTGATAGAAGTATTCACTAGAATACCAACCATAGTTTTTTACTAATCTATTAACACAGGCATAATCTCCATAGATTTTGTCTAAGTAAAGTTTAACTTCATGAGGAATTAGATCTATAACTTTACTATCATACTTTTGAGGGACTTTTTTAAAGTCTAAGGAATCAGCAATGTTCTTAACTTCTATAAAAGGAAGATTAAAGCTTGTTATACATGCTGTTATTGCTCCAGCAGAAGTTCCTGCCACCCTTTTAACATAGGACATCATATTGTTTTCATATAAGTATTGCAAAACCCCTAAATATGCAATTCCGTGTATACCGCCACCTTCAAAAACTAAGTTTCTAATTTTATGCATAAAATCACCTAATTAAACTAATTCCCTTTAATATACTCAAGATGAGTTTAAAAGGTTACAGAGGATTAAGGTTTCTTTAACATACACATGTATAGTGAAATTACTCAGGATAGTTTAAAGAGACAATATAGAATTAACACTTAACTTTCTGTGAGATTACGTTGACTTACTAAAACTCTCAAACAAATAGATAAAAATTAAAGTAAGTTACTCCATAAAAGAAATACCTTTAACATAAAGTTTAAATCTTTTATTATATTTAGCAAAATAAGTTTTCGGCAATGAAAAGTATAGGAGGTTTTAGTATTAAAGAATTCCATACTGCATTTAAAATTAATAATTAGATAAAACAATTTAAAGCATGGTCTGAGTATATGAAGCGATTATAATGAGATATAAAACCTGATAATAGTTTGTTTAGAAAATTATTCTATTATATTACAGATTTAAGATAAGTCTACAATATTTGACAAATTTTATGTGATAATATATACTATTATAGGAGTTAAATTTGAAAGGATGGGGAATATGAAAAAATTTAAAAAAATGGCTGTTATATCTCTTGCACTATGCGTATTATTTGTTGTAGGTTGCAGTGGTAAGGAAAAACTTACACCTGATATTACAGCTACCAGTTTGTTTAATCTTTATATCAAGGGAGATAAAGAAGCAGTAGCAAAAATGAAGATATCAAAAGAGGACGTTGATGCTATAGCAAAAATTCAAAAAGATACCGCAATTTCTTTATTAAAAACTAGCTTAACGTCTACTGGAATCCAAGTTACAGATGAAAAGCTAGAAGAGTTTTATAATGCTCGTGAAGAAGTGTTAAAAAAATTAAATTGTACAGCAGAAGTAATTTCACAAACAAAAGAAAGTGCAGAAGTAAAGATAAAGTCCACCTATATAAATGAGGATGCACTAGCTGAGAAAGCAGCAAATGATGCATTAGAAACAATAAAACAAATGGGCCTTACTGATGAAAATGAAGCCGTAAGTAAATTTGGAGATGAATACATTAAAAATTCAATACTGGCTTACCAAAGTGCTGAACCTTCACAAGACACAAAGGAAAAGACGTTTAAGTTTACAAAACAAGATGGAATTTGGTTACCAGAGAGCTCCGTTGAATTTGGAAATAGTATTGGATTGCTAATTGCGGGACAGTAAAAAACTGAAATTTTAAGAAATTTATTTTTATTGGACAAGACCGATTATGGCAATATCATATTAATTTTAAGAAACATAATTTTTAATTTAAAAGTTTATATATAACGATGTACATAATTAGTAAGTAATAAGCTCCTTAAGATTTTTCTTAAGGAGCTTTGTTGTTTATGTAAAACTACATTTGGAAGAATAAATAAGAAAATGGCCATGAATTAATTTGTAGAACAACATTAATTATGCAACTAATTTGTAAATTAGAATAGGCAAGTGTAATAGTTAAGTAAGAGCTATAAATAACATTAAAATGGAACATATTCGATAAAATGTTAATAAATTGTAAATTGTGTATAACAATACATAATGTAACAAAAATCTACAAGTTAAAGTTATATAATAATTAGTACACAGTCTAAAAATGTTAAAAAATGATTTTAAATGGAAAAATTTATAATATTAGATATAATAATGAAGAATTTAAGGACAATTTGTAATAAAGGTTTGTGGTTGGAGAGTCTATGAAAAATTTTGCTACAAAAATCAATGAAATCAGTGAAGAAGATTTACAAAAAGTTATTGGATTATTTCATGAGGAGAAAAAATAAAGATTCAAAAGATATTACTATTATAGATCAAGAAAATTTAGTTTCTAATTTTCTATACACTTAAACTATAGAAGGTATATACTGTGAAAAATATTTAGAATGTTAAGATAAATTTAATGAGGTGGTTAAAATGATACTATTTTGTTTGCCATATGCTGGTGGATCTGAGGCAATATTTTATAAATGGAAGGACTTTCTAGATCCCAAAATTGAATTTTGTCCAATAGAACTAAAGGGAAGAGGAAAAAGGATAGGAGATGGAGCCTATGAAAATATAGAAGAAGCTGTAGAAGATGTTTTCAATAATATGAAAGAAAAAATAACTGACAGTGAATATGCTATATTTGGACATAGTCTAGGCAGTCTTTTAGCATTTGAACTCTATTATAAAATAAGTGAAAAGGGAATGAGAAGACCAAAACATATATTTTTTTCTGGATGTAAAGATCCAAGTTGTGAAAGTGTAGAAGAAAAAGTACATAATTTGCCCAATGAGGTCTTCATTGATAGGATTATTCAATTAGATGGAACACCTGAGGAACTTAAAAGGCATAAAGAGATACTAGCCATGTTTGTTCCCATGTTGAGAAGTGATTTTAAAATTTGTGAAACTTATAAGTATACAGAAAAAAAAGAGAAAATAAAGTGTGATATTTCATTGCTAAATGGAATAAAGGATCCTAATGCGCCTAAGGATGGAAGTTCTTGGGAAAAGTATAGTTGTAGAGAGATTAAGTCATATATTTTTCAGGGAAATCATTTTTTTATAAATAATAGTATGGAAAGAATAACTGAAATAGTTAATGATACTTTAGTTTAAGGGTCCAGATGAAGTATAGTCATAAAGTTCCTTAAGATAGGAGTAAAAATTCCTTTCAAAGTGGTTAAACAAAATAAAACAATCCATTATTTAAAAGAAAAATTTTAGGAGAAGTAAAATATGAACACTAAAAATATGACTTTTTATAATTTAACTCATCCTCAAAAAAGAATTTGGTATACTGGAAAAACAAATAGTAATTCATCCCTTCATAACCTTGGAGGGTGTTTGAAGATAAAAGAGACTATTCAGGTTGAGGATTTAAGAAGGGTTTTAAATAAGATAATAGAGCTTAACGAAGGACTTAGGATAAGAATAACTGAAAAAGATGGACAACCAGTTCAATACATAAGTGCATATGATGAAAAAATAATAGATTTTATAGATTTTAGTAATTGCAAGAATCCAAATAAGCACCATAAGCTTTGGGTACAAAATATAATGAGAAAGGTTTTTCCTTTAGAAAATAATCCACTATATTACTTTGCAGTATATAAAATAAGTGAAAAAGAGTATGGAATACTTTTAAATATCCACCATATTATAGCTGATGGTTGGTCAATAAGTCTTCTTCAAAAACAAATATGTGAGATATACTCAAAGTTAAATACTGAAATTAAAAGTAATATATATGAAGCATACTCTTATGTGGATTACATAAATAAGGAAAGAGAATACTTAAATTCCGAAAGATTCTTAAAAAATAAGAAATTCTGGAATGATAAGTTTAGTGATTTACCTGAAGGGAGTCTATATAAGACTACTGTTAGTTTACAAGGAAAAAGAGAAGTTTTTGAGCTTAACAGCGACTTAACTAATGACATTAAGGAATTTCTACAAGAAAATAAGAGTTCTTTGAATACTTTTTTTATAGCTGTTTTTCTTATTTATGTAAATAAAGTTAGTAATGAAAAGGATATAGCTCTTGGAGTACCAGTTTTTAATAGATCAGGAAGTAAAGAAAAGAATATGATTGGTATGTTTACCAGTACCATGCCCTTTAGGATGAATTTAGATACGGATTTATCTATAAAAGAATTAATTAATGCTGTGAACCATGAATTAAAAACTTCCTTTATTAATCAAAGATATCCATATGATTTACTTATTGGAGATTTGGAGCTAAATAAAAAGGGTTTTGATAGTTTATTTAAGTTTTCAGTGAACTATTATAACTCTAAGTATGAAGATAATCTAGAAGGCATTGATATAGAAGTGGATGAATATTATAATGGCAATCAAAGTTATTCCTTACAGCTAATTGTAAAGGAATGGTTAGAAGGTCAAATTACTTTAAACTTTGATTATAAGATCAATGAATATTCAGAGATGGATATTTCCATAATGAAGGATTATATAATTAAGATAGCTAGGGAAATCATATCCAATGGGGAGTCAAGAATAAAAGATATAAAACTTCTAAGTAAAAAAGAATTAAGCTACAAAACCAACATTATTAATTCCACAGACTACAATTACCCTAAGGAAAAAACTATAATTCAGTTATTTGAAGAACAAGTAAAAAAAACACCAAATACTATTGCAGTATCTTTTGAGAAGGAAAGCTTGACTTATAGACAGTTAAATGAAAAGGCTAATAAATTTGCAAATTACTTAAAGAATGAAGGAATAAAAACACAAGATGTGGTTGCAATTATGGAAACTCATTCTTTGGAGTTAGTCATAAGTATTTTGGGAATTTTAAAGGTTGGGGGGACTTATTTACCAATTGACCCTAGTAATCCTATAGAAAGAATTAAATATATTGTTGAAGATTCTAATAGCTCCATGCTAATAACTAATTTTCAGTTGGAGGAGCACAAGGAGTTTTCTTGCAGATGGATTAATGTGAAAAACTTAGATATGAGGTCCTTTAATGGGCAGAACTTAAAAGAGAAAAGTAATGCTGAAGATTTAGTTTATATTATTTATACTTCTGGGTCTACAGGCAAACCTAAAGGGGTAATGATTGAGAATAGAGGTTTAGTGAATTATATTTGTTGGGCTACTAAAATGTACTTAAAAGATAAAGAGGAAGTAGTTCCCTTGTATTCATCTATTGCCTTTGATTTAACGGTAACTTCTATTTTTGCTCCTCTAGTTTCAGGAAATCAAATTATAATATACGAGAAAAAAGAAAATGAGTTTATATTATTTAAGATTTTAGAGGAAAATAAAGCAACAGTTATAAAGGTTACTCCTGCCCATTTAACTTTGCTTAAAGATTTAGATAATACAAAGTCAAAAGTTAAAAGATTTATAGTAGGAGGAGACGACCTAAAGGTTACCTTAGCAAGAGACATATACAAGAGCTTTGATAAAAAAGTAGAAATTTTTAATGAATATGGTCCTACAGAAACAGTGGTAGGGTGTATGATTCATAAATATGATTTTGAAAAAAATAATGACCTGTCTGTGCCTATTGGGTATCCAGCTGATAATGTTCAAGTTTATATTCTTGATAAAGATTACAATATTGTTCCAGATGGAACTGTTGGGGAATTATTTATATCAGGAGATGGTGTAGCTAGAGGGTACATAAACAATGAGCCTTTAACTAGTAGCAAATTTATAAATAATCCATTTACTAAAGGCAAAAGGATGTACAGAACTGGTGATTTAGCAAGATATTTAAAAAATGGATTAATAGAATACATTGGCAGAGTTGATAATCAAGTGAAACTAAGAGGGTTTAGAATAGAAGTTGGTGAGATTGAAGAATACTTGATGAAAAATGAAAAAGTGAAGGATGCTGTGGTAGTATACAGAGAAAATACATCAGGAAATTATGGGCTTGATGCCTTTATAGTAACTCGAGAAGAAATGGAGCCTTCTGAGGTAAAGCAATGGCTATTAAAGTTTTTACCACAATATATGATTCCAGCTAATTTTATATTTTTAGATAACCTTCCACTAACTACAAATGGTAAAATTGATTATAAAGCTTTACCGCAGAATAATGCAGAAGAAAAGATATTTATACAGTGTAAAAGTGCGGAAGAAAGAGTGCTAATAAGTACCTTAGAACAGGTTTTAGGTGTTAATAAAATCAGCATGAATGATGATTTTTATAGTCTTGGGGGAGATTCAATTAAGGCAATACAAATTGCATCTAAGCTGAAAGACTTAGGAGTCACTGTTGAAGTAAAAGACATATTAACTCTTACTAATATTAAGGAAATAGCCAATACCTTAGTAGTACAAGAAGAAAAAGCAGAGAAAAAGGATGAGTTTTGCCAAGGTGATATTCCTTTGACTCCTATTATGAAGTGGTTTTTTAAAGGGAAATTTTATAATGAAAATTATTATAATCAGTATATTTTAATGGAAAACAGTAAGGCGGTAGAGGGTACTATTCTTAAAACTGCAATTAAAAAGATAGTTGAGCATCATGATATTTTACGAGTAAATTATAACAAAGAGGATAATAACTTATATTACAATAACAACCATCTACATGAAGATGAAAATGTAGAAATAATAGACCTATCAAAGCTTTCTTACAAGGAACAACTTCTTGAAATACAAAGTTTAAGAAGTAAAGTTAAAGATAAGTTTAGTATTGAAAGTACTAATTTGTTTAAACTATTCGTATTTCAATTAGGGGAGAGCGGGCAAGTATTACTATTTACAGCTCACCATTTACTAGTGGATGGTGTTTCTTGGAGAATAATCTTAGAAGATTTTATGACAATAATAAAGCAACTTCAAAATAATCAAGTGGCAGTTTTACCAAGAAAGACAACTTCCTTTAAGCAGTGGGCTGAAAGTCTGTACGAATACAGCGAAAAAGGCTTAGAGGTGGAGACAAATTATTGGAGAATCTTAGAAGAAGAAAGAGTTAACAACACTTCAGCTTCTATAGTGTTTGAAGATACCTTAAAAACCTCAACAACAATATATTGTGATATTGATAGTTTTACAATTGAGGAGTTAATAAAAACATCTAAAGAAATTTATCAAATGAAATTTGATGAGACATTAATAGCTGCTTTAGTGATTGCAGTGAATAAATGGGATAAGGCTGAATTAGTAAAAATAGAACTAGAAAGACATGGTAGGGAAACTATAAGGGAGAATACTGACCTTTCAAGGACTGTTGGTTGGTTTACAAGTATGTACCCTGCATATTTAAAAGTTTCTAATAAAGATATAAGTTCTAACCTTTTGTCTGTTAGAGATCAACTAAGAGATATACCAAGCAAAGGCTTTAATTATAGTGTTATAAAATACTTAAAACAAGAGCTTAAAGATACTGAAGATAATTTAATAAGATTTAATTATCTTGGAGATTTTGATAATATTATAAGAGATAAGTCTTTAGGGACAGTTAATATTCAGTGTGGGCTAGATACTGATGAGAAAAATAGGCTAACTTCATTATTAGATATTACAGCAATGATAGTAAACAAAAAATTAAGGCTAGGTATTACTTATGGAAGTAATAGCTTTAATAGAGTTACCATAGAGAATTTTATTCATATCTATAAGGGAATCCTGGAGGAATATTTGGGTTTTTCCTCTAATAAAAACAATTATGAAGTTAATTATCCAGTGGTTGATATGGTGGCTGTTTCAAGATTAGAAGAATAAGCAGTTAATAAAGGAGGGCTTTGTAGTGGAAAGATTTAAAAAGCTGATTTTTGTAATAATGGGATTCATTGCATTTGCTTGTGCCCTAATAGGAGTAGTACTACCAATTTTACCTACCACTCCCTTTCTTTTATTAGCTTCCTTTTGCTTTGTAAGAGGATCAGAAAAATTTGATAAATGGTTTAAGGAAACTAAGATTTATAAAAAGCACCTTGAGTCCTTTGTTAAGGAGAGAGCCATGACTATTAAGCAAAAGATTGCAATATTGCTATTTGCAGACTTCATGATAGCATTTCCACTGATTATATTAAAAAGTGTAGTAATGAAAATCATACTTATTCTAATTATTTTATGTAAATATTACTATTTTATATTTAAAATCAAGACCATAAAGATGGAAGTTGAGAAGGTATAAAAATTCAAATCACTTTGTTTCTTGACAAATATAAGTTATAGTTATAACATATAAATTAAATAATGCAGAATTTTTAATTTAATATTTTTATATACAAAGGCGTATATAACTAGTGAGCAACGGTGCTCCTTAAGATTTTTCTTAAGGAGCTTTTTTGTTTATATAAAACCACATTTTGGAAGGTGACTAATAATCTCTTGAGATTTCTAAAGATACTCAAGGTTAAAGAGTTTATAAAATTTTGAGTATGTTTGATGAAGAAACTTTAGGAACGTCATTTCTCCTTCCAGTGCTTTGAGTATCATAAATATGGTTATTAATTGAGAGTTCTGTTAGATATAAAACATGAAAGTAGGAAGTGATTAAATGAGTGTTTTTTCTGTTGGTCCTAAGGTTTACTTTGGACAAGGAGAGCTAAAAAAGCTAAGAGAAATAAATTGTAAAAAAGCCTTTATTGTAACAGACCCTTTTATGGTAACCTCAGGTTTTATTAATAAGGTTACAGACCAATTAGAGCAGGGGAATATTGATTATGAAATTTTTTCAGAAATAGTTCCTGACCCACCTATTGAAGTGATTGCAAAGGGTGTTAAAGTTATGGACAAGTTTAATCCAGATGCGGTTATAACCATGGGAGGAGGTTCAGCTATTGATGCAGCTAAAGCTATTAGTTATTTTAGAACTTTAGTAAAAACTGGTTTGGACTCTTCAGCTAAAATTGAGAAACCAAAGTTTATAGCAATTCCAACTACTAGTGGTACTGGTTCTGAGGTAACAGCTTTTTCAGTTATTACGGATAAGAAATTTAATATGAAATATCCCCTAGTAGAAGAAGCTATGATACCTGATATGGCTATTTTGGATGCTGAACTAGTTAAATCTGTACCCAAAGCCATAACTGCTGATACAGGAATAGATGTGTTAACTCACGCTATAGAAGCTTATGTGTCAACGAATGCTACGGATTATACAGATGCCCTTGCAGAAAAGGCAATTAAACTTGTGTTTAAAAATTTGAAAAGAGCTTACGATAAGGGTGATGACATGGAGGCAAGAGAAAAAATGCATAATGCTTCATGTATTGCTGGACTTGCCTTTACAAATGCTTCTTTAGGAATAAATCATAGCATGGCCCATATTTTAGGTGGAAGATTCCATATTCCACATGGAAAGGCTAATGCACTGTTACTACCTTATGTAATAGAATTCAATGCCAATGTTAAAATGACTTCGGCACAGGAGTATACTAGAGCAGCTATAAAATATGCAGAAATTGCTAAGTTTTTAGGGTTAACTACCTCAAACAACGTACGAGAAGGGGTTAAAGCCTTAATTAGTGCGGTGAAGGCTCTAATTAAAAATCTAGGTATTCCAAATAAAATTTTAGACTTGAAAATTAACGAAGTAGATTTTAAGGAAAGCCTAAATGAAATTAGTGACATTGCTTTAATGGATGGGTGTACACCAACAAATCCAAGAGAAGTTACTAGGGAAGAGTTGAATGAACTCTTTAAGAAGGCTTTTTATGGGAGATAATAACAAAAAAAATAATTGATAAAATGTTGACAAATTAAATATAATTTAATATAATTAAGTCATAAATTTTTAATATTTGTTCAATGGCGAACAAATTAAACTATGAGCAACGAGGCTCCTAATTACACCGAGGTGTGTTTTAGGGGCTTTTTATGTTTAAATGGAGTGATTAACTTTGGAAAATAAGCAAAGAGTAATACAAGAGTATGTTCCAGGGAAGCAAATTACCCTAGCTCACTTAATTGCTCATCCAAGTAAAAATGTTTACAAAAAATTAGGATTATCCGATGAGTATAGTGAAGCTATTGGAATTTTAACAATAACTCCTAGTGAAGCAGCTATAATTGCAGCAGATGTTGCTACTAAAGCTGCAGACGTAGAAATTGGTTTTGTAGACAGATTTAGTGGATCCTTAGTAATAGTAGGAGATGTTTCAAGTATAGAAGCTTCCTTGAAAGCTGTATCTGAAATGCTACAAAACGTACTAAATTTCACTACTGCAAACATTACAAGATCTTAGGAGGCTGCCTTTGAAGAAAATAATGTTAATTGGTGAAACAGGTTGTGGTAAGACGACCTTGACACAAATGCTAAATAATGAAACACTAGAGTATAAGAAAACACAAGCTTTGGAGTTCAACAATTTTGTTGTAGATACTCCAGGGGAATATATTGAAAATAGAAATTACTACAATGCAATTATTGCAAGTTCTGTAGAGGTGGATGTAATCGCTTTAATTCAACCTTGTAATAAGGAAATGAGTATTTTTCCACCTGGCTTTGGAAGTATTTTTGCTAAACCTGTTATTGGTATTATTAGCAAAATTGACTTGTGTGAAGAAGAGAAAAGTCTTAAAGACTCCGAGAAGTACTTAAAAGAAGCAGGAGCACAAGAGATTTTTCAGATAAGTACAACTAAAAATTTAGGTATAGACATAATAAAAAAATATTTAAATTGGGAACAATAACTTTGGAACTTAAGGTTTATTACTTCTAGAAGAGGTGGGAACATGAATAAAAAAATTGTAATAGCCGATGATGAACCTATTACAAGGATGGATATTAGAGAAATGTTAGAGGAAGCAGGCTACAACGTGGTAGGAGAAGCTTCCGATGGTTTTGACGCTATAGAAATGTGCAGAAAGTTTTCTCCGAATATTGTAATTATGGATATTAAGATGCCACTATTGGATGGTATAAATGCTTCAAAGATAATTATACAAGAAGGTCTTGCTGATGGCATAATTCTTTTAAGTGCCTATAGTGATACTAACTTTGTGGAAAAAGCAAAAGAGGCAGGGGTAATTGGATATTTAGTAAAGCCACTGGATAACAAGTCGCTAATACCTGCAGTAGAGGTGGCAATTTCTAGAGCTAAAGAAATTAAGGAAATCAAAACTAACATGATAAATGTTCAGAAGAAGCTTGAAGCTAGAAAAGTAATTGAAAAGGCTAAAGGAATTTTAATGGTTGAGCATGGAATCACAGAGCAAGAGGCTTTCTCAATGATTAGGAATTTAAGCATGAAGAAAAGAGTTACCATGGAAGATATTTCAGAAATAATTATTATGAGCAAGGATGGAGCTTAATCTTACTAATATATAAGGCGATGTGATAGGAAATGAATGAAATAAAAGAGTTATGCTTAAAACATACAAATTTAAAAGAAACAGACATAGAAATTATTCAACATATAGCTAGAACAATTCAGTTTATTGCTGATTCAACGGAAAGCGATGTTTTTATTGATTGTCCCACTACACATAATGATGCTGCTATTGTAGTAGCAGAGGCAAAGCCAACTAATAAAACTTCCTTATATAAGGAAAGTGTTGTAGGAAAACTTGCCATAAGACAAAATGAACCTGCAGTTATTAGAGCTATTGAAATTGGAATGCCTGGAAGAAATATAAAAGGTATAACCCAAGAACAAATTAAAGTAAAACAAAGTGTGGAACCCATTAGAAATAAGGAAAATAAAACTATTGGTATTTTAATCATTGAAAAGGATGTAACTGAAGATCTTTGCAATGATAGAAAAATAGAAATATTGGCAGAAGCTAATGAAGAATTAACCACACAAATAGCAGGAAAGTATGAAAAAGAAAGTGACATAACTTATTATGTTAACGAAGCTATTTTAATTTTTGATGAGAATGGTACCTTAAAGTTTAAAAACCCTGGTGCGGATTTGCTTTATAGTAAGCTTGGGTACAATGAAGATATTCTCGGAATGAACTTTTCCAACTTGTCAGTAACAAATAAACCCTTCAAAAATATAATTTCAAGTTGCTGTATTGATACCTTTGAACATGAAGTAGGGGGAATGTGCTTACAGGTGAAATATATAGTTCAAAGTAATAAGGCACTAAAGTTAGTTGTTCTCATTAGAGACATAACTGATATGAAGGAAAAAGAAAAGGAATTAGTTCATAAATCTGTGGTTATAAGGGAAATTCACCATAGAGTTAAGAATAATCTTCAAACAATTGCTAGTCTTTTAAGATTACAATCTAGAAGAATTGACAACGAGGCTTTCTTAAATGCTATGAATGACAGTATAAATAGAATACTAAGCATAGCGGCTACCCACGAGATCCTTGCAAAGCAAGGTATTGATGAGGTAAATATTAAGGAGGTTATCAATAGAATAAAATCTAGCATGGTAACCTTCGAAAAAAGGGATAACATAGATTTAGCAATTAAGATTACTGGCGATGACTTTAGAATAAGTTCTGATAAAGCAACCACCACAGCACTAGTGGTAAATGAGCTTCTCCAAAACTCCATAAAGCATGCCTTTAGAGGAAAGAGTGAAGGAGAAATTATAATTAATATTGAAAAAGGAAATATGTATTCCACTATTTCAATTATAGATAATGGTAATGGTTTTGAAGTAGAGACTGTTCCTAAAAACAGTTTAGGACTTATGATTGTAAGAAGCCTTATTCATGATAAGCTAGAAGGAAATTTAGATATATTTTCTAATTCAGAAGGCACAAAAGTAGTCTTTGATTTTAAAAATTAATATATAAGCACAAGGTCGTGCTTATTAGGTGGCAACGGAGCCCAGGGTATATATTTTAAAATGGTTATATTTTGTATAGCTATTTTAAAATATAAATTCTGGGCTTTTATATTTCTCTAAAAAGGGGTGAGAAAAATACAAGAAAAAATTTTAAGTGTAGGAATTGACATTGGTACTTCTACAACTCAACTTGTGTTCAGTAATATAACCATTGAAAATACAGCAAGTAGCTTTACAGTGCCTAGGATTAAAATTGTGGATAAAGAAATCATATACAGAAGTAATATCCACTTCACACCTTTAATAGATCAAAAGAAAATTGATGGAAATAAGGTAAGAGAAATCATAGCATCAGAATACGAAAGAGCTGGAGTTACTGTAAAAGATGTTAAAACTGGAGCAGTGATAATCACAGGAGATACTGCTAGAAAAGAAAATGCTAATGAAGTATTACAAAATCTTAGTGGTTTTGCAGGAGACTTCGTGGTAGCAACTGCAGGGCCTGATTTAGAGTCTATTATTGCAGGCAGAGGTGCAGGAGCAGATAAAGTCTCAGATGAAGAAAATGCCTATGTTGTAAACATTGACATTGGCGGAGGTACTTCTAACTTAGCCTTGTTTAAAAATGGAGAGTTAGTAGATACAGGCTGCTTAGATATAGGTGGTAGACTGATAAAAATAGATTTACAAAGTAAGAAAATTTATTATATATACCCTAAAATCAAAAAGCTAGCAGAAAGCATTGGTGTATCAATTGATGTAGGACAAGTTGCTGATTTAGACAAAATAAGAAAAATTGCTAAGGCAATGGTAGGAATTTTAGAAGAGTCAGTGTGTTTAAAGACAAGAACTCCAATGTATGAGGAGCTTCTAACTAAGAAGGGCATTAAGGATGGTTATACCATTGAGTACATAACCTTTTCTGGTGGAGTGGCTGATTATATTTATGGAAGTGACTACTCTGACCCCTTTAAATATGGAGACATGGGAGTAGTTTTAGGGGAAGAAATTGCAAAATCAACCTTAGTTAAAAACTTAAAACTACAACCTGCCAAAGAAACTATTAGAGCCACTGTTGTAGGTGCAGGCTCACATACCACTGATATAAGTGGTAGTACCATAACCTACACAGATAATATATTTCCAATAAAGAATTTGCCTATACTAAAGCTTTCCTCAGAGGATGAGGCCAAGGGCTTTAACTCTATAGAAGAAAGTCTTAGGGAAAAACTTAAGTGGTTTAACTTAGAAAATGAAAGCCAACAGGTAGCGGTGGCAATAAAGGGACCCAAGAGTCCAAGTTTTATTGATATTCAAAACCTGTCAAAAGCTTTAATAAATGGAATGACCGAACTTTTACAACGAAACTATCCAGTATTTATTATAGTTGAAAATGATATAGCAAAAGTTTTAGGACAAACTGTTCATAGACAGCTAAATAAAAGCAACAATGTAGTTTGTATTGACAGCATTAAGGTTGAAAATGGTGACTACATTGACATTGGTAGTCCACTTGTAAATGGTAAGGTAGTTCCAGTAGTCATCAAAACATTAGTATTCAATTCATAATTTTAATAGAGGGGTGAACAAAGTGATACTAAAAACACAATTGTTTGGTAAAGTGTATCAATTTAAAGATGTTAAAGAAGTTTTAGCAAAAGCTAATGAGGAAAAGTCAGGAGATAAACTAGCAGGAATAGCAGCAATTACTGCTCAGGAAAGAGTTGCAGCTAAGGTTGTTTTAAGCAACTTAACTGTGGCTGATGTTAGAAATAATCCAGTAGTTCCTTATGAAATGGATGAGGTTACAAGAATTATCCAAGATGCAGTTAATGAAAGAATCTATGGAGAAATCAAAAACTGGACTATATCTGAGCTAAGAGAGTGGATTTTAAATGAAAAAACTACAGGAGCAGATATAAGAAGAATTAGCAGAGGATTAACTAGTGAGGTTATAGCAGCTGTAGCTAAGTTAATGTCAAACCTAGACTTAGTTTATGGAGCTAGCAAAATAAAAGTAACTGCTCATGCTAACACAACTATAGGAGAACCAGGAAGATTATCTGCAAGATTACAGCCAAATCACCCAACAGATGATGTAGATGGAATATTAGCATCATTATTAGAAGGTTTAACTTATGGAATAGGTGATGCTGTTATAGGCTTAAACCCAGTAGATGATACTGTTGGAAGTGTATCAAAGGTACTTAAAAAGTTTGAAGAAATAAAACAAAAATATGAAATACCAACTCAAAACTGTGTACTTGCTCACGTAACTACACAAATGGAAGCAATTAGACAAGGTGCTCCAACAGACTTAATATTCCAAAGTATTGCAGGTTCACAAAAGGGAAACGAAGCCTTCGGAATATCAGGAGATTTAATTGAAGAAGCAAGACAACTTGCCTTAACTCAAGGTACTGCAGCAGGTCCTAATGTTATGTACTTCGAAACTGGACAAGGTTCAGAGTTATCTTCAGATGCTCACTATGGAGCAGACCAAGTAACAATGGAAGCTAGATGCTATGGTTTTGCTAAAAAGTATGAACCTTTCATAGTAAATACCGTTGTTGGATTTATAGGACCAGAATACTTATATGACAATAAACAGGTTATAAGAGCAGGTCTTGAAGATCACTTTATGGGTAAATTAACAGGGCTTCCAATGGGATGTGATGCTTGTTATACAAACCACATGAAAGCTGACCAAAATGATATAGAAAACCTAGCAATACTACTTGGTACTGCAGGATGCACATACTTTATGGGAATTCCTCATGGAGACGATGTAATGCTTAACTATCAATGTACAGGCTTCCACGAAACTGCTGCCTTAAGAGAACTTTTAGGCAAAAGACCAATAGCTGAGTTTGAAGCATGGCTTGAAAAGTGGGGCTTCATGGAAAATGGAAGACTAACAGGAAAAGCAGGCGACGGGTCTATATTTCTTAAGAAATAAGAGGGGGTAAAAAAATGTTTTCAGAAAATGAATTAAAAAGATTAGTTGAGCAAGTGTTAGTAGAAATGACTACAAAGCAAGGAGCAGCTGCTACTGATATGAGCACAACAAAGGAAACTTGTGAAGTCGATTTAAATGGAATGATTCCAGATATAACTGAAGTTGATATAAAAACAACTCTTCTTGTAGAAGATCCTACAGATAGAGAAGGCTATTTAAAAATGAAAAAACACACTCCAGCAAGAATTGGTATCGGTAGAACTGGAGCAAGATATAAAACTGAAACCATGCTAAGATTCAGAGCAGACCACGCATCAGCTCAGGACTCAGTATTTACAGATGTTAATGAGGATATTTTAAAGGAAATGAACTTAATAACTCTACAAACTAATTGTTCTTCTAAAGATGAGTTTATAACAAGACCAGATCTTGGAAGACAATTATCAAAAGAAGAGCTAGCTAAATTAAGTTCCTTCAAGAAAAAACCTCAAGTTCAAATTTATGTATCAGACGGTTTAAGTTCAAAAGCTATTGAAGCTAACGTAAAAGATATACTACCAGCTTTAATTCAAGGTCTTGAAGGTTATGGCATCACTGTTGGAACACCTTTCTTCGTAAAACTTGGAAGAGTTGGAGCAATGGATGTAATTTCTGAAGAAATTGGTGCAGAGGTAACTTGCGTACTAATCGGTGAAAGACCAGGTCTTGTTACAGCAGAAAGTATGAGTGCTTACATTGCCTATAAAGGAACTGTTGGAATGCCAGAATCAAGAAGAACTGTGGTATCTAACATTCACAAGGGTGGTACACCTTCAGTTGAAGCAGGTGCTTATATAGCAGATATTATTAAATTAATGTTAGAGAAAAAAGCCAGTGGATTAGATTTAAAACTATAATTTAGGGGGAAAAAGAAATGAAAAATGATCAACTTCGTCCATCAGTATTAAGCGTTAAAATAATTCCAAATGTAAGTACTGACATGGCAAAGCAATTTGAATTAAAACCAGAACACAAGAGTATAGGAATAATCACAGCTGATTGCGATGATGTTACATATACAGCCTTAGACGAAGCTACAAAAGCAGCAGATGTGGAAGTAGTATATGGTAGATCTCTTTATGGTGGAGCTGCAAATGCTAACACAAAACTTGCTGGAGAAGTAATTGGAATCATTGCAGGTCCAAGTCCAGCAGAAGTTAGAAGTGGACTTAATGCAGCAGTAGATTTTATAGAGAGTGGTGTAGCTACTTTCTATAGTGCAAATGAAGATGATAGCATTGCTTACTATGCACAATGCATCTCAAGAACAGGTTCTTATCTTTCTAAAACAGCTGGAATAGAAGAAGGAGAAGCACTAGCTTACTTAATTGCACCACCACTTGAAGCTATGTATGCTCTAGATGCAGCAATGAAGGCTGCAGCAGTAGATCTTAAAGCTTTCTTTGGACCACCATCAGAAACAAACTTTGGTGGAGCTTTATTAACTGGAAGCCAATCAGCTTGTAAAGCAGCTTGTGATGCATTTGCAGCAGCAGTTAAATTTGTAGCAGATAATCCTACAGATTACTAATCTTAGGTAGAGATTATGATTAATTCCAAATTAACTAGGGCTAATTCCACCTTAGGATTAATTGAAACCAAAGGATTTATTGGAGCTGTCGAAGCTTTAGATGTAGCTACTAAATCAGCAAGTGTTGAACTTGTTAGCTGTGAGTTTGTAAAGGGTGGTATTGTTACCATACTTATTACTGGAGAAGTAGGTTCTGTAAAAGCAGCAGTAGAAGCCGCTGCAATTGCAGTAGACAAGCTAGGAGTTTTAAGAAACACCCACGTTATTGCAAGAGCGGATGAAGGTGTGTGGGATATAATTCAGAGAAGAAGTCCCTCAGAGCTAATTGAAGATAAGAATGAATTAGAAGATAATTTGAAAACAGAAAAAGAAGAAGTTAAAGAAATTACAAATATAGAAGAAGAATCACTAGTTTTAACAACTGATAAAATGTGTATTACTGAAGAAAAAGATACTCTTCTCAGAGAGACTATTGAAGATACAGTAAACACAGGAGAGAAAGAATTTCAAGTTAAAACAGAAGAGAATAGTGATGAGTCAAATAAGGATAATAACAAGGAAAAAGTAGAAGAAAGCCTTAACAAAAGTATAAGCCGTGAAGACTTAGAAACTTTAAAGGTTACAGAACTTAGATCCTTAGCAAGAAAACTTAGAGAAGAACAAAGGATTTCTTTAACAAAGAAACAGATTAAGTTTAGTAAGAAAGAACAACTAATTGAAGCCATACTAAAGGGCTAATAGGAGGTAAGATAAATGATAACCTTAGATAAAGATTTGATGTCTATACAAGAAACTAGAAATCTTATCGCCAAGGCTAAAGAAGCTCAAGAAATATATAAGACTTTTACTCAAGAAAAAGTTAATAATATCGTTGAAGAAGTAGCAAAGGCAGTAGAAAAAGAAGCAGTTAAACTTGCGAAAATGGCATGGGAAGAAACTGGGTTTGGTAAATGGGAAGATAAGGTGGTTAAGAATACCTTTGCAAGTAGAGTAGTGTACGAAAGCATAAAGGATATGAAAACTGTTGGAATAATCAGAGAAGATGAAGAAAAGAAATTCTTTGAGGTAGCAGTTCCAGTTGGAGTAGTGGCTGGTTTAATTCCATCAACAAATCCAACCTCTACTACAATTTACAAAACTTTAATTGCATTAAAATCAGGAAATGGAATAGTAGTTTCTCCTCACCCAAATGCTAAAAACTGTATTATTGAAACAGCAAAAATTCTAAATGAGGCAGCGATTAAAGCAGGAGCACCAGAAGGATTAATTGGATGCATTACCCTACCATCGCTTCAAAGTACAAACCTACTAATGAGTCATAAGGATACAGCATTAATTCTTGCGACAGGTGGAGAGGCAATGGTAAAGGCAGCTTACAGCTCTGGAACGCCAGCAATTGGTGTAGGACCAGGAAATGGACCAGCCTTTATAGACAAGTCTGCAAAGGTGGAACTAGCTGTTAAGAGAATTTTAGACAGTAAGACCTTTGACAATGGAGTAATTTGTGCTTCAGAACAATCAGTAGTAGTTGAGAAATCAATGAAGGAATTGGTGATGAATGAACTTAAAAAGCAAGGTGCTTACTTCTTAAATGAAGAAGAATCTAAAAAACTTGGGAATTTCATTCTAAGAGCCAATGGAACTATGAATCCACAAATAGTTGGAAAAAGTGTTGAAGCTTTAGCTTCAATGGCAAATTTAAAGGTTCCAACAGGTGCAAGGGTTTTAATTTCAGAGCAAACTACAGTAGGAAAAAATAATCCTTACTCAAGAGAAAAGCTTACTCCAATTCTAGCTTTCTACACTGTAGAAAACTTAGAAGAAGGTATTAAACTTTGCACAGAAATATTAATGAATGAAGGAAAGGGACATACTCTAGTACTTCACAGTGAAGATAAAAATGTGATTAAGGAATTTGGACTAAGAATTCCAGTTTCAAGGCTTCTTGTAAACACTCCAGGAGCTCTAGGAGGTATAGGTGGTTCAACAAACTTAGTACCAGCTTTAACTCTAGGTTGTGGAGCTGTTGGTGGAAGTTCAACTTCTGACAACATAGGTCCAATGAATCTATTAAACATAAAAAGAGTGGCTTATGGAGTTAGAGAACTTGAAGATTTAAGAGGAAGTAAGCAGGTAGAGCCTAGTAACACAATTAATGAAGAGTACTTAGAACTAATCATAAGTAAGGTAGTTGAAAAACTATCAGCCCTAAATAAATAACATTTTCCAATAATAAAATTCAAACTTTAATCCACGCAATATAATATAAAAATTTAGGCTTATAAGATAAAAATTACTTTAAAGCCTTAAAGAATCAAGGTGAGTGTATACGAAAGTTTAGCTCAAGCCTTGGTTCACTATAAACAACACAAAAAATAAAATATTAAATGAAATTTTAGGAGGATATTAAAATGGCAAATATGAACGCATTAGGAATGATCGAAACTAAAGGATTAGTAGGAGCAATTGAAGCAGCAGACGCAATGGTTAAAGCTGCAAACGTAACATTAATAGGAAAAGAGCAAGTAGGTGGCGGACTAGTAACTGTATTAGTTAGAGGAGATGTTGGAGCTGTTAAGGCTGCTACAGATGCAGGAGCTGCAGCTGCTGAAAGAGTTGGAGAATTAGTATCAGTACATGTAATTCCAAGACCACACAGTGAAGTAGAAGTTATACTTCCTAAAACTACTATTTAGTTAAACTTAATTAATAGAGGCTTTCAAGATGGGTTTAAATTAATTCATCTTTAAGCAGAGGAGTCAAGGATTAATCTATGTGCAAGTTAAGTTTTACCATGACTCCTCATATATAGAAAAACAACTTCTATAACCAACCCTAACCTTAAACTAACTAATAGCCAAGAAGTTGTTTTTCAAAAGAAGATATACAAGTCCTCAGTGTACTTAAAAAATTTGTCTCTTCCCATTGTAACCTTAGTATATATAAAGAACATACCTACCTAGGACTTGTATATCAATAAAAAAGGGAATAATTACTCGCAAACCTCCCTTAAAGTCTCCCTTATGATAGAAATAAGGTGAGCAGATACATTGTAAGTTTCTTCATAGTTTGTAGCATAGTCAATAAAATGTCTAATACTACATGGAAATTAATCATTACTTAGATTAATTTCAGATATGCAAGCTCTAAATTTACAATGTGAATAGAAAATAGCCATAGAGCTTGCATATCTCTATGAATAACATCTTTAACCACATCTCAAAGAAACAAGTCTTACATCCTTATAAGAACTTAAATAGGTTTAAGGTGGAGCTGAATCTTTTTATAAAGTGGTTGAACAAAATGAACTTGTTCATTATTTAAAGGATGTGATAATGTGAGTGTTTTAACTGAAAGCACCTTAAGAGCAAAACTTAAGAATTTAGAAGTAAAAGAATTTGAAATTGAAAAAGGAGTCATAATTACTCCTTCTGCAAGACAGTATCTACAAGATAAAAATATTAAGTTAATATATAAAGATGAAAAAGCAAAAGAAGTGAATAATCAGAATATTCAAAGCGAAGTTAAGGGTTTTATACCAAAATATGTTCATATAAATGGTGGAGTCTTTGAGAAAAAACCAGAGCATATGACTCAGCTTAATAAAAATAAATTAGTTGCTAAGGATCATAAAAGAATTGTTTTTAGAGGGAACTTAGATAGTCTTCAAGCTAAAATACTAGAAATTCAAATACAATGTAAAAACTTGAATGAAATGAAGGTAGTTAAGGACCTTGAGGAAGTACTTTCTTATGTAAGAAAAGTATTAGAAGCTGAAGTGGTGGAAAGTGAGTTTAGTATTAATTCCTTAATTGGATTAAATTATGATGAATTAAGAGCTTACTCTCATAACCCAAAGAAGCATTTAAATACTGAGCACATAATTTTCCCTAGCTGTGATATGGGACCAGTGGTTGTTGCATTAAATGCCTTGAGAGCACAGAGTAGAGAAGTAGAAATTTCAGCATATAAGGCTTTTAAAAATGATGAAGGGGAACCTACAAGAGCAGATTTAGCCTTAGCGTTAAATAGATTAAGCAGTTGTTTTTATATAATGATGTGCAAGTATATGGCTGGTAAATATAAATAGGAGGTGATACTATGAGCACAATGGAAATGAACCTTAATTATATAGTTGATGAAGTAGTTAAAAGGTTAAAGTGCGACGTAGAAGATGAAGGAATATTAGTTGAGGCTTCAGGTAGACATGTTCACCTTTCAAAGGATGATGTAGAGGTTTTATTCGGAAAAGGATACAAGCTAACTAAAAAAAGAGAATTATCCCAACCTGGTCAGTATCTTTGTGAGGAAAAAGTTACATTAATAGGGCCTAAGGGAACTATACATAATGTTTCAGTTTTAGGGCCTGAAAGAGAAGAAACCCAGGTAGAACTATCAAAAACTGATGCAGTAGCTATAGGAGCAAAAGCTCCAGTTAAAATGTCAGGAGACATTGAAAAAAGCGGTTCTGTGGTTCTTTCTAGTGGCAATGCTGTATTAAAGTTAGATAAGGGTGTAATAGCTGCAAAGAGACATATTCATATTACTCCAGAAGATGCTAAAAGATACAATGTGTCAAATAATGAGGAAGTAAATATAAAAGTAATAGGAGAAAGAGGCGTAATCTTTACAAATGTAGCAGTTAGAGTTAGCGATAAATTTAACACCGTGGTACATTTAGATTATGACGAAGCAAATGCCTGTGGATTTACCAAAGGAATGAAAGCTGTAATAGTAAAATAGTAAAATGTGTTACTAAGTGCAGCTATTTGCTCATCTATTAATAGGGCACTTAAGGAGCGGTTAAGGTATAGGTAATTAACGCTTGAAAACCATAACCAATTAATCTTTCATTAAAGGTTTTAACTTAGCTCCCTATAAAATTAATTTCCTAAGTAAAAGGGGAAGATAAAATGAATAATGAAGAATTAGTGGAACTCATAACCAAAGAAGTTATGACAAGACTAAAAGCAATGTTAAGTAAGGATTATGTTTCTCATAATAAGAAGGTATTAGTCCTTGAAAGATCAGAGGATCTATGTCCAGTGCTTACAGGAGCATTAAGAGAAAATAACTATACTGTAGATTCATTAGATAATATGGGAAGCTTAAACTCCTATGAAGGTATAATTCTTCAGAGCCTATCACCTAAAGAGCTAGCAAATTTAGCTCACGGTATTGGGGGCTGTGCTAAAGAGATAGCTGTTATTGATGCTATCCTTGGTGGAAATAGGATTTACTCAATGAAAAAGGGATTACAACATGAAAATTTTGCTTCAACAGCAAATAAAGAATTTTTCAATTTATATAAGTCCTATGAAAACAAGCTAAGATCTTATGGTGTAGCTTATGTGGGATTAAGAGAACTTTTAGGCTATTTAAGCGAAGGAACTACTGAAATAGAAAAAGATGCTTGTATACTAGAAGAAAGAGATATAGATAAAGCAATTTCACAGCAATGTATGAATGATGAATTTGTAGATTTAACTAAGAAAAAACTCATCTCAGAAGTGGAATTAAGAAATATCTATAAAAATGGAATTAATAAGGTATTAGTTTCAAAGAAATCCATAGTAACACCTTTAGCTATGGATTATGCAAGAGTAACTAAGGTACAAATTATAAAAAAATAAATTCATGAGAGGCAAGGTCTATAATTATGATAGTAGGAGAAGTTGTAGGAAATTTATGGGCTACTAGAAAAGATGAGGGTCTAAATGGGCTGAAGTTTTTAGTAGTAAGAAAGTTGGATTATAGAGGACAAAAAACTGAGGAGGCAATTGTTGCTGCAGACAGTGTTGGAGCTGGAATAGGGGATCAAGTATTAATAGTAGGTGGAAGTTCCGCTAGAGTAAATCTAGGAGATAAAAAGGTTCCAGTTGATGCAACCATTGTTGGAATTGTGGATTCACTAGAACTACAAGGTTAACTGTAAAGTTTTGTGGTTAGTAAGTTAACTGTAGATTTCTTTAGTTAAAAAATTAATAAAGTGCAGGTGATATTTCATGGTTAAATCTTTAGGTGTTGTTGAATTTAGCAGTATAGCTAAAGGCATAGAAACTGGTGATAAAATGGTTAAAGCAGCTACGGTGGATGTATTGATGCTAAGACATATTTGCCCAGGAAAGTTTATGATAATTCTCTCAGGAGATATAGGGGATGTTAATGAAGCTGTTAATTCAATAATAACTAATGACAAAGATAAAGTCATTGAAAGCACTGTGATCTCTAATGCACATGAGGAATTAATCTCATCACTTAGAAAGAGAGCAGCTTTTAAAATCACTGAAGCAATTGGGGTCTTTGAAGCAGCAACAGTTACTTCAGCTTTAATTGCACTAGATTTAGCATTAAAGAAAGCTTCAGTTACTCTATTTAAGGTTGTCCTTGGTAATGGAATAGGAGGCAAATCTTATTTTGTAGTAACTGGAGCAGTTAGTAGTGTTGAAGAGGCTATTAAAACAGCTACAAACTCTATAAACCCAAAGAAGCTTATTTATAAAACTATAATTCCTTCTCCTAGTGAAGATATTATAAATAACTTATAGAAAAATTATAGAAGACATTGCTTATAGAATTTAAAAATAAACTTAGCACAGTGCAAAGGAAAAGTTTAACTTGTACTGTAAATAATAAAGTAATTTGGAAATAGCAAGTAAAATTTAGAAAGAAAAGAGGATAGGATAATGAGTATAAATGAAATTATAATATACATCATGGTAATATTCATGGTAATCGGTGCTGTGGATAAAATACTTGGAAACAAATTTGGATACGGAGAAAAATTTGAAGAAGGTATAATGGCTATGGGTGCGTTAACTATTGCCATGGTAGGAATTATTTCTTTTGCACCAGTTTTAGCAAATGTATTAAAGCCAATAGTTGTTCCATTATATAAAGCTCTTGGTGCAGACCCTTCAATGTTTGCAACAACTTTACTTGCCTGTGATATGGGAGGATACCAGCTTGCTCAGCAATTAGCTGAAAATCAAAGTATAGCTCCATTTGCAGGATTAATCTTAGGTTCAATGATGGGACCTACAATAGTATTTACAATTCCAGTAGCACTAGGAATAATTGATAAAGAAGATCAAAAATTCCTTGCTAAAGGAGTTTTAGCTGGTATGATTACAATTCCACTAGGAAGCTTCGTTGGTGGATTAGTAGCAGGATTACCTGCATTACTAGTATTAAAAAACTTAACTCCAATTATAATTTTTGCAGTACTTATAGCTCTTGGATTAAAGTTTGCCCCAGAAAAGATAATAAAAGGATTCACTTATTTTGGTAAGTTTGTAACAGCTGTAATAACAGTTGGACTTGCAGCTATAATTATTGAAACTCTTACAGGTTTTGTTGTTATTCCAGGAATGGCACCAATCAGTGAAGGTATCAATGTAGTTGGAAGTATTGCAATAGTTCTTGCTGGAGCATACCCATTAGTACACTTTATTACAAAGGTATTCCAAAAACCACTTATGAAACTTGGTTCACTTCTAGGAATAGGTGAAGTGGCAGCAGCAGGAATGATAGCAACTCTAGCAAATAACATTCCAATGTTTGGCATGATGAAAGACATGGATGAAAGAGGAAAAATCATCAACGTGGCTTTTGCAGTTAGTGCAGCTTTTGTATTTGGTGATCACTTAGGTTTTGCAGCAGGAGTAAATAAAGAAATGATAACTGCTATGATAGTTGGTAAATTAGTGGCTGGTGCTACAGCTGTGGCAGTAGCTTGCTTAATTACACCAAAAGCTAAAAAAGCTTAAGTTTTAAAATTTAATTAGTGAATAAATGTAGCACTTAGGTGAAATGAACTAAATTTAAATATAAGTTAGTTCAAATAATCTTAATTTAGGAGATGGCACAATGGAAAATATAAATGAGCAATTAATAGAAGAAATTATACGAAAAATAATAAATGAAAAATTAGGACAAACTACTCCAGAGTTTGAAAAGCAAGTTGACCCAAGTGGGATTATGTCTATTAAAACAAGCACAGTAAAACCTGAAAAGTTTGATACAGGAAAAGAAGGGGACAAGGTTCTATTAAAGGACGTATTAACCCTTGAAGAAAGTCCAAGACTAGGTTGTGGAATAATGGAAATGGAAGAAACAAGCTTTGCATGGACTTTAAAATATGATGAAGTAGACTACATTATAGAGGGAACTTTAGAAATAGATATAGATGGAAGAAAAATTGTTGGTAACAAAGGGGATATAATCCTTATTCCTAAAAACTCATCAATAAACTTCACTGTTCCAAACTATGCTAAATTCATGTATGTAACTTACCCTGCAAACTGGGCTGAGTTAGAGTAATATTAAAGACTTAAATCAAGTAAAGTAAACAGCTATGAAATTTTAGTGTAGCCTTTACATTAGGGGTAGGAGTAAATCTTACCCCTTTTTAGTGTTTAGGCTATTATAAAATGAAATCAAATTGTTTCAATTAAGTGGGGTTTAATTTACAATACAACAATAAATATACATATTAATACAAAATAAGGAATTTATTATTAATTAATAAAATTTATTATTGATGCTAAATTCTAACAAATTAAACACGATTATAAAAGTATAAGTTTTTAAGGTTTACCTATAACTTTATAAAAAGTTATAGCAAAAAAATTAAATATGTACCTACAATCCTGAAAATTTACTGAAAGTACCATGAAGTAAGACTTAATTTTATTCAGTCCAGTTTACATAATTAAATTAATAGGAGGAGAAGAATATGAAATTAAAAAGTATTAAAACGAAAACTTTGGCCTTTATACTTCCAGTAATCTTAGTTGCATTAATAACTTTAACAAGCATAAGCTACTTAAGCTCAAAGGCAATTATTAATGAAGAGATTAAGGGGAAAATGGTTAATCAGCTTAGTACAAACATTGAAGATATAAGGAAAAACTTATTTAGACATGGGCAAATTGCTGAGGTGCTTGCAGAAGTGGTAGAGGCTTCTCAGGGAGCTTTATCAGAGAAAAATTATGAAGATATACTTATTAAAGTACCAGCTACAAATGATGAAACCTTAGGGGCAGGAATTTGGTTTGAACCTTATAAATTTCTTGCAAATTCTCAGTTTAAAGGGCTTTATGCTTATAAGGATAATGGTAGTGTAAAGTACACTGACGAGTATAGCACAGGAAAATATAACTATTTCGAAGAGCCTTGGTACAAAATTGGGGTAGGTAGTAAAAATCAAATTGAATGGTCTAATGCATATGTGGACCAAGTTACTAATATAAGTATGATAACAACAACAAGTCCCATGTATAATACCAGTAATGAATTTCTAGGTGTAGTTACTTCAGATATAAGCCTTTCAACTATTCAAGATATGATAAAAAACATTAAGGTTGGAAATAGTGGAAGAGCATTTTTAATAGATAATACAGGTCTTTATATCGCAGATAAAGATGAAAAGAAAAACATGACAAAGAAGATTACAGAAGAAGAAAATGAAAGTTTAGTAAGCCTAGGTAAAGAAATGTTAGAAAAGAAAAAAGGGGAATATGGTTTTACTGATGATAATGGTAAAAATAATGTGTACTATGTGGATATACCTGAAGTTGGTTGGATCATAGGAATTACTATTCCAGAAAGTGAACTATATGCTCCAGTAACAGCACTATTATCCAAGCTTTTAGTATTAGCTATTGGCACAATTATCTTAGCTGTAGTTGTAGTGTTATTATTCACTAACTATTTGACAAAAAATATTAGCAAGGTAAATAAATTTGCCATGACCATAGCAGAAGGAGACTTAACAGAAAACTTAATTATAAAATCTCAAGATGAGCTAGGACAAATGGCAGGAAACTTAAATAAAATGAGTGATAACCTAAAGAACATGATAAAGTTAATCTCAGAGAACTCTCAAGATATGAGTGCAACCAGTGAAGAACTATCTGCTACTGTGGACGAAATGACGGGAAAAATTAATTCTATCAACAACTCAACAAATGAGATTTTAAATAGTTCTCAAGAAGCCAGTGCTGCAGCAGAAGAAATAACAGCTTCCGTGGAAGAAGTGAATTCAAGTATTCAAGTACTTTCAACTAAAGCTTCTGATGGAAGTTTAGAAGCTAATGAAATTAGTAATAGAGCTACTGAGGTTAGTATAAAAGCACAGGAGTCTAGTGGTAAAACTCAAGCTATTTATAAGGACAAGGAAAAAGGTATAGTTAAAGCTATTGAGGAAGTAAAAGTAGTCAGTGAAATAGTAGAAATGGCAGAAACCATTGCTAACATTTCTAAGCAGACAAATTTACTTGCATTAAACGCAGCCATAGAAGCAGCTAGAGCTGGTGAAAGTGGTAAAGGTTTTGCAGTGGTAGCAGAGGAAGTAAGAAAACTAGCAGAACAATCGGCAAGCGCTGTAGTTAACATAAAAAGTACCATTGAAAAAGTTCAAGTTGCCTTCAATAATTTATCTGAAAACTCTTCCGGAGTTTTAAAGTTTATTGATGAAAATGTAATAAAGGATTATGAACTTTTAGTACAAGTAGGGCAAAGATATAATGAGGATGCGGAATTTGTTAGCAATATGTCAGAAAACATTGCAGCAATGTCTGAGGAAATAACTGCAACAGTGAATCAAATTGGTGAGGCAATTGAAAGTATGGCACAGACCACTCAAGTAGCTTCAGAAAACACTAGTGATATTTTAAGTAGCATCACTGAAACTGCCCATGGTATGGAGCAAATTTCTAAAGCAGCAGAAAACCAAGCAAATCTTGCTCAGAAATTAAATGAAATGATTAATCAGTTCAAGATATAATATTAAATAAAATCTACAAATATATTATAAGTTTCAATTATAGAAAGAGTACTACATGAATAAAATGGAACCTGTGTCAAGGTGATTTTAGGAGATGTAAGGCTCTTTTTTATTATATAGGAAATTCAACTTTTTTCCGTTAAAAAAGCTCCTGGAATGCCTTGTAATTCCAGGGTTTCAGAATGTATATAAAAAAGTGTAAGTAATCGCTAGCTTTTTACAGGGCGTGTGAACACACGCATTTGTTCTATAAGAATCGGTTTTAATTCTGTGACTTTTAATACAAAAATCTATGATTACGTAATAATTTCTTAGTAAAATTACTAAATAACAAAATTGGATTTTTATTTTGCAAACAATTAAAATAGTATATAATTATAAGGTGTTAGTGTATATAGATTATTATTTACTTGAATCCTGAAATGTCCAAATTCTTATCCTTTATTCTTAAAAATTCTCATGAGAAGGCAAGTTTTCAGATTGCTATGTATTTTCATTTTAGGACATTCAGCAAAAGAGTTTCTGTGACATTTAGTATATATAAGTTGCAATATTATTTTTACATTGCAAGATAATTTTAGACAACTTATATAAAAGAGAATGGAAAATTGAATGAGATATATTTATGCAGTATCTTTATTGCATTTTATATAATAAAAAAATAAGACTTTCTTTATAAAAGGAAGATTAGATAAATGGAGCAATAGATTTCATAAGGGGATAGAGAAAATGGTCACCAGTAGAATAATGGTCAACAAGGATAAAAATTTAGAAGAAACTATAAAAGAGTTAATTAAAAAGCAAGAGGAATTAAAAAGAAGCGAAGAGCGATATAAAATACTTGCTGAATCCACTAAGGATATTATTTGGGAAGGAGATCTCGTTAATAAAAAGAGACACTTTTCAGGAAAGTTGTATGAGATTCTTGGATATACTGCAGAAGAGTTAGAGGACTTTCAAAGATGGTTTGACATTGTTCATCCAGAGGATTTAGCAAGAGTAAAAGAAGAAATTAGGCAACAAGTAGAAGGAAAAGTTCAAGTTAAAGTTTTTGAGTATAGGGTAAAGAGTAAGAATGGAATTTACAAATGGATATGTTCTAATACAAAATGTGAGTTTAATGAAAAGGGAGAAGCAATAGCTACCTTTGGTTCCTTTACGGATATTACAAGACTAAAAGAACAGCAGAAAAAAATTCATGATTTAGCTTATTATGATTCTGTAACAAAGCTTCCCAATAGAGTTATGTTCACCAGAGTAATAACAGAAAGAATACAAAGGGCTAAGGAAAATAAAAGTAATTTTGCCATGGTGTTTATGGATTTAGATAATTTTAAGTTTGTTAATGATTCCTATGGACACCCAGTGGGAGATGGACTATTAGTTGAAGTAGGAAAAAGATTAGAAGAGATGAATAATGATAAAATTATGTCCTTTAGGTTAGGTGGAGATGAGTTTATTATTTTAATAGAAGACATTGAAAGTAGGGAGCAAGTAAAGCAGTATTCAGACCAGCTAAATAAAGTTTTAGGGATACCTTATCTTGTTAGTGGGCATATGTTTCACGTTACTCACAGTGGAGGAATAGTAATTTATCCTGAAGATGGAGATACCTTTGATGAGTTACTTAAAAATGCGGATACAGCCATGTATAAATCTAAGGAATCAGGAAAGGGTGTTAGCTCTTTTTATCATGTTAAAATGGGGGAAGCAGCTACAGAAAAGGCCGAAATCCAAAGAGATTTGCATAGAGCTATAGAAGAAAAGGAGTTTGAACTTTACTATCAACCTATAGTAAATGTAAAAAACCAAGAAGTAAAGGGCTGTGAAGCTTTAATTAGATGGAACCATCCAGAAAAAGGGGTGGTTTCTCCAGGAAAGTTTATACCCATAGCTGAAGAAAATGGGACAATAATAGAAATAGGAAAATGGGTATTAAAAAGTGCCTGTAAGTATGCTAGAAAAATACAGTGTAGGGGAAACACTAACTTCTATGTTTCAGTAAACATTTCTCCTTATCAGTTATTACAAAAAGATTTTACGGATTATGTTATGGATACTATAAAAACCCTAGAAGTAAGACCGGAAAACCTTGTACTTGAAATCACTGAATCTGTGTTAATTGAATCCTTGGATTCAGCAATTTATAAGTTAAAAGAACTAAGAGATAATAATATAAGAATAGCCTTAGACGATTTTGGTTGTGGATATTCTTCTCTTACCTATCTTAAAATGTTACCTATTAATATAGTAAAAGTGGATAGATCCTTTATTAAAGATATTGAATCTGAAGAGGACACAAAAAACATGACCAATGTTATTATTCTTATGGCAAAGCAATTGGGTCTAGAGGTGATTGCAGAAGGTGTTGAGGAAAAATATCAAGTAGACTATTTAAAAAAACATGGTTGCCATATGTTTCAAGGATATTTAATTAGCAAGCCCTTACCAGAAAAAGAGTTTAACAACATTTTGGAAGCTTCAAGTCTGCCATCTTCTAAAGTGGCAGTTGCTCAGTCTAGATAAGTTGCTTTGGTAGCAGTGTAAATCTGCTTCCAAAGTTGTTAACAAAATGAACTTGTTCATTATTTAATAATTTAATTAAGCTTTAGAATAATAAAATTTTAGAACGACACACTTATCATTAGAAATCATTGGAGGCTTATGAGTAGTGTAATTATATTTTAAAATCTAATAAGTTTTTAGGAGTTAAGGGAGGAGAAATCATGGGAGAAATTAGTAAGTTACCTAATATAGGGAATAAATTAGAGGCACAGCTTAAAGAAGTGGGAATTGATACTGTAGATCAACTAAAAAAAGTAGGAAGCAAACAGGCCTGGTTAGATATTAGAACTATAGATAGTTCGGCTTGCATAAATAGATTATATGCTCTTGAAGGAGCAATACAAGGAATTAGGTGGCATAGTCTTTCAAGTGAAGTAAAAAGTCAGTTAAAAGACTTTTTCCATGAAGTTAATATGGAAGATTAAAGTTTTATAACTTTAGATATAGGGTTTTATACACAGGATTTTAATTATAGAAAAAGAAAATAAAAATAAATTCTATAAGATTACTTGACAATATTACTAATTAGTAATATATTATATGTATGGATAATAAAAATATAACTTATGGAGAATTAAGCGATTTAAATTTAAAAACTTTAATTGCATTAAGCAGAACTACAAATAATGTGCATAAACGAGAGTATAAGACCATTAAAGAAGGAGGATTAACTGTTTCACAGTTTTCAGTGCTTGAAGTATTATATCATAAGGGCGATTTAAAAGTTGCGGAAATAATAGATAAGACTCTTTCCACAGGTGGTAACATGACAGTGGTTATTGAGAATTTAGTTAAAGATGGCTTAGTCACCAGATATAAAGACCATGAAGATAAACGAATTAATTTTATAAGTATCACAGAAAAGGGAAAAGATATTATTGATGAAATCTTTCCTAAACACATAGAAAATATCAATGAAATTTTTAGTTCATTAACTATTGAAGAAAAGCAAAGCTTAATAGGCTTATTAAAGAAATTATCAGGTGTATAAACAATTACACCGTATTTTTTAAATAAATATTACTAATTAGTAATATTTAAAGGACAAAAGTAGTTTAAATATAGGAGGGATTATTATGTTAAAGAAAATTGAAAGCAAAAATATGGGTTCAAGTGATCTTGGTTGGTTAAAGAGTAAATTTCACTTTTCCTTTGCAGAGTACTATAATCCGAAGAATATGAATTTTGGAGTGCTCAGAGTTATTAATGACGATTTAATTAACCCCCATACAGGTTTTGATACACATCCCCATAAAGACATGGAAATTATATCTTATGTGGTAAAGGGCCAGTTAACTCATGGAGATAGTATGGGGAATAAAAGTACTTTAAGTCGTGGTCAGGTTCAATATATGAGCGCAGGAACAGGAGTTTATCACAGTGAGCATAACTTAGGTGAAGAAGTAACAAGACTTCTTCAAATTTGGATACTTCCTGATAAGGCAGGGTATAAACCTAATTATGGAGAATACAGATTTCCTTGGGAGGAAAGAAAAAATAGGTGGCTTCATATGGTTTCTAACAAGGAAGGAGATGCACCAATTAGAATTAATCAAGATATTAACCTATTAGCTTTAGAATTGGAAGAAGGTAATGAAATAGAGTATGAAGTAAAAGAAGATAGGCAGGCATATTTGGTGCAAATAGAAGGGATATCAAGTATAAATGGTATAGATTTAAATCAAAGAGATGCAATGGAAATTGTAGAAGAGAATATAAGTCTAAAGGCAAAATCCCTTTCTCATTTTTTAATAATTGAAATGGGAAAAAGTGAAGATAACTAGAAAATAAGTATATGTAAGATACTATAAGTATTAAAAATATAATTTTATAAAATAAATATTTAAAATAGAGGAGAGATAATATGAAAAAAGATTTTTATTCTGCAGTGGCAGACAGACGTACATTCTATGGAATAAGTAAAGAAACAGTGGTTTCTAAGGAAAGGATTGAAGAAATCATTAACCACTCTGTAAAGCATGCACCATCAGCCTTTAACTCTCAAAGCACAAGAGTAGTTCTACTACTTGAAGAACATCATGATAAGCTATGGGATATGATAAAAGAGGCTTTAAGAAAATTAGTTCCAGAGGATAAATTTGCTCAAACTGAGGAAAAAATTCATTCCTTCCGTAATGGATATGGAACAGTACTATTCTTTGATGATAGTAGTGTAACAGAAGGGCTTCAAGAGCAATTTCCACTTTACAAAGATAATTTCCCAATTTGGGCTCAACAATCCAATGGTATGAATCAATATATCATATGGACAGCTTTAGAAATGGAAGGCTTTGGAGTATCCTTACAACACTATAATGAGGTCATTGAAGCACAGGTGAAAAATCAGTGGAATATACCAAGTAACTGGAAGCTTATCGCACAAATGCCTTTTGGAAAACCAACAGCGGAGCCAGATGAAAAGCAGTACCAACCAATAGAGCAGCGTGTTAAGGTATTTAAATAATAGAGAGTATAGCTACCTAAAATAATCTTAGTAACTTGTAACTTAGTGTTTCAAATAACAGAAAATAAATTTTTCTAAAAATATACCCAACAAGGATAATATTAAATTTTCCTTGTTGGGTATATTAATTTTTATGCATATAATGGAAATGTTTCTGGTGCAGTTGTGAAAGAAGAAATAGTAGCTGTACCCTTTGTAAAGTATAAAACTGAAATAATTCCATCATCTACACTATAAAGGGTTTTTAACGATGGATGAGCTTCAAGTGAAAATTCTTTTACTTCACGTCTATCATCATTTGCAACTTCACCAGTAACACGAATCCATTGTCCATTCTTATTCATTGCAGAGATTTCTACTTTTGGATTTTCTAGCATTTGTTTAAAGCATTCTTTTGTGTTGTTAGTAAGAATGTATAGTTTTTTCTCATATTCAAAAACAGCGCCAAATGGTCTGACTCTTGGTTGATCCCCTTCGGTAGTAGCTAAATAAAAAGTTCCACTTTCTTGTAAGAATTCTAAAGCCTTTTTCATTATTATAGTTCCTCCCCTAACTATATGTTAAAATTGATTATGCAATAATAATATCATGTACAACTTAAATGACAAGTACAATTTTTTAGTAAGATAAGTATCAAATAGGATACTATAAAGGAGATATAATGAAAAATATTAATAGTCTTTTTGGAAAGTGCCCATATTTTACAGCACAAAAATTGCTTTCAGGAAAATGGTCAATTTTAATTATGTATAAATTAGATAAAGGAACATTACGCTTTGGGGAGCTGCAAAGAACAATGGAGGGGATTACACAGGCTACTTTAACTAAGCAATTGAGAATGTTAGAAGAATTTGGACTGGTTAATCGCTATGTTTATCCAGAAATTCCACCTAAAGTTGAGTATTCACTTACAGAATTAGGGAAAGAATTTCAACCAGTATTAGAGCAGGTTAGAGTTTGGGGAGATAAGTATATAAAGTATCTTAAAAATGAATAAGAGGAGGTTACATCATGGAGTGGGATATGGATTTTAAACCTATAGCAGAAGAATGTGCTTTAGCCCAGGGGGATGGAAGTCAATATGCAGTGCATGTTGCAGAAATTATTCATGAGGTAATTACTAATTTTGTTATGGATTTAAATAGAGTAAAAGAAGAAAATCCTAATAATGAGGAGCTGCTTTACATTGAAGCAGCTATAAGCCTTGATAACTGGTTAAGAATAATGAAAGACAATGTGAACAAAAGAAATCAATCGGTATTTTGGGCAAAGAACCTTTTAGTTCTTTTAGCTAAAACCCTAGATAAAGTTAAAGATTGGCATCCTTATTTAGAGGTCATAGATAAACAGTTAAAATCTATGATGCCAAAACACTATAATATTACTAAAAAAGTATAAAAATATAAGAATTACGCTGTAGGTAAGGATTTCTAACCTAAGCCAAGGAAGGGAAAATTCAAAGGTTTATTTAAAAGAAAATCCTAAAATCCCTAATGAAATAGAAAATTTAATTAGGGAAAAGTATAAATTGCCACTAACAAAAATAGTTATAAGGGAAGAACCCGTAGAAGAGAATATGAATTCTAATAAAGAAAAACAATAGGGACATTAAGGAAAAATATGAAGTAATATCTGTTTGAGTACTTCCCTATTTTATTTCTGAAAATAATAAATCTAGACAGCTAGCTCTAAATAACAGGAATGGAGAGCTGGAAGAGCTAATTGTAAAGTATCTTAAATAGATTTTGGGGGTTATGAGATAAAAGATTAGTAAAATAGTTTTTTAGCGACGTAAAATAATTACGTCGCTTTTTTATTAAAATATTTCTAGAAAAATTAAGTTTTAAGGAACTATTAAATTTAATAAAAATTAATGTTTCACAATTTATTCCAAATCATGTAAAAAGTGTGTACAAAAGTTAAATAATCTATGATATAATTTATATGTAATTAAATGGAAAATATAGGGGTAATATTTATTTTGGGGGAGAAAAAGATGGTTAAAGGTATTCAGTGGTTTGAGGAAGGAACTATTAAGACTTTTGAAGAAAATGTAGTATCACTTGCAAAAGAAATTGGTAAACCATATATGAAACAAATTAATGAAAGTGGTTACAGCTTAAAAGTGGACATCTATTGTCGAAAAAAACATAGTCATTTTGGGGATGAGTATGTATCATATCTTCGCTTTCAAGTATTAAAAGATAACAAGTTAGTTGACTATGAAGAAGGATCTTTGTTGGATGCAATACCATTAACATGTACCTTGGGGTTATTTAAAAAGCATGCTAATTTCGTGGATATAGCATATGTGGACAAGGAAATTCATAGAATTATGGAGCATTATATTAAGTCTTTACAAGAATTAAGCCATGATAACTTAGTTATTTCTTCATAACTTTGCTTTAACTTCAAATTTTTCCTGCTTAATAATATAATCATAAAACTCAATTTCATCTTTTAGCAAGCACATTAAGTTACAGAAATAAAAAACTAATAGTTTATTTAATTACCCTATTATTCAAAAATGGATTGTAGGGTATTTTCATATGCAAAAGTTATAGGGTTGAAGATGTTAAAGATAGTATAAAATGTGTATTTGAAAAGTTTTATTAAGTTACAGTTAACAGGTCATGTTAATTTAGCACCTGTTACTTATTAATCTATGACAACCTGTTGTCATAGTAGGTGTGATATATTTTACATATAAACTTAATAGAAAGTAGGATCATTATGAAATTTGAATGGAAAAAGCAAGAAAGAAATTTATACTTACCGAAAAAGAAGCCTGAGTTAGTAACAGTACCAAAACAGAAGTTTTTTATGATTAGTGGAAAGGGAAATCCAAATGGTGAAGAATTCTCTGAGAAAATAGGCATACTATATTCCTTAGCCTATGCCATTAGAATGATGCCAAGAAAAGGATACACTCCTGAAGGTTATTTTGAGTATACAGTTTATCCACTTGAAGGAGTATGGGATTTAACTGAAGAAGGAAGACAAGCTAATACATTAAACAAGGATGAATTGTTATATACAATAATGATTAGACAACCGGACTTTGTAACTGAAGAAGTTGTTAATAAAGCCTTTGAAATTGTTAGGAAAAAAGGAAACAATCCCTTGTTAAATGAAGTAACTTTTGAAACCATGGAAGATGGGTTAGTTGTTCAGATGATGCATGTAGGTTCTTATGATGAGGAACCACAAAGTTTTCAGCAAATGAAAAACTTCATTAAGGAAAATAATCTTGAAATAGTAACTTTAAAACATAGAGAAATTTACGTTTCAGATTCAAGGAGAACTGAAAAAAGTAAACTAAAGACGGTTTTAAGATATCAGGTTTGCTATAAATAATGAGATAGAAAAGCAAGAAAATACAAAGATATTATTTCTTCTTATTCTTTTTCTTTTTATCAAAGAAACCCATAATTAACAGAGCCATAAATGATGCCGCTAATATATTTAAGGACTGTTCCAACAATTTCACCTCCTATAACAGTAGAATAGTTTAATATTATATGTTTTTTATTATACATGTAAATATAAATTATTCCAATATTTATAATATTGTGAGATAATATGGTATATATGGTATATATACCATATTTTTATTTTAAATTAATATTTAACAATATTATTGTAGCTAAACAGGGGTGTTATGGAATATTTAGGGGGAGTTGTTTTGATTAAAAGCATTATTTGGGATTTTGATGGTACATTATTTGATACATATCCTGCAATGGTTCAAGCTTTTAAAAAAGGGTTAAAGGATAGCGGAGTAGAAGCAGAGGAAGATGAAATACTTAAATATATGAAGATTTCTGTAACGGAAGCTATTAATCACTTTAAAGAAAAATATAAGCTGAATGATGATTTTATCCAGAGGTATGTCTATTATGAGCATAATCTTCAGCCACGTGACATTATGCTATTCCCTTATGCTAAAGAAATATGTGATGAATTTCAAAAAAATGGTGGAAGAAATTTTTTATTAACTCATAGAGGAGACTCAACCTTTAACTATCTAAAATATCATGGAATGAGTGAATATTTTGAGGAAGTGGTTACGAGAAAAAATTGTTTTAAAAGAAAGCCAGATCCAGAAGGATTTACGTATCTCATGGATAAGTATAGTTTAAACTGTGAAGAGGTATTAGTGGTTGGAGATAGGGAATGTGATATATTAGGTGGGAAAAACTCTAAAGCTAAAACCTGTTTGTTTAATACTAATAATATAGACTTTTATTTTGATGCAGATTTTAAAATTAGCTCTTTACTTGATTTAGCTAATATCCTTGGACTAGATAACTTATTAAAAGAGAAAGAATGAGTAGGTGAAAATAAATGATTTTAGACTACATAGAAACAAATAGATTAATAATAAGGGAAGTTAATGAAGGAGACTTTAAATCAATTCACACCTATGCTTCAAAGCCAGAAGTAACAAAATATTTACCTTTTGGCCCAAATAATGAAATAGACACTAAATTTTTTATAGAAAAGGCTATGAATTACAAGGATCAAAACCCAAGGTGCGATTATGAATTTGCTGTAGTATTAAAGGAAAATAATACACTAATAGGTGGCTGCGGAATTCATATTGCAAGTATTAACAACAAGGAAGGGTTTATTGGCTATTGTTTTGATAATGAATTTTGGGGTAAGGGTTATGGCAGTGAAGCTGCTAATGCGGTAATTAATTTTGGATTTAATAAGTTAAACCTACATAGAATTTATGGTACATGCCATCCAGATAATATAGGATCAAGTAAAGTCATGGAGAAAGCAGGAATGATTAAAGAAGGTCGCTTAAGAGAGCATAAGTTACAAAAAGGAAAGTGGAGAGATTCCTTCTTGTATTCCATTCTTGATTATGAATATAAGGCTAAAACTATAGACTACTGTTTGATAACTAAATTGGAAGAAGAATAAGGTTAGTATTTATAAGTAATATATCATTAGCATAAGGATTAAGCTGTTGTAATTGGAAAAGAACATTATAAATGAGCATAACAATAAAGCATCACTAAAGTTTTCTTAATTTATTTTATAGTTCATACATTCTTAGGTTAAATCTCAGTAAGATATTATGAGTTAAAAATGTACACGTTTTTAGTTTGAAGGGGGCGTTAAAATGGAAAATGTTCGTGTTTATGAAATACCTGGTTGTAAAATGGTATCATCACAATGTGGTATGTTTGGGGATGGTAAACTTGAAAAATTTAATGAATGGTTTAGTTCTCTGCCAAGAACAATGTTTCCAAAAGATTTTATGTTTTATGACCATAAGCAGGAGGGATTTATATGGTATTACATATACAATGAGGGGATGAATGTACCTCAGGATTTTAGTATCATTGATTTTCCAGGTGGTTTATACGCTGTTGCTACTGATATAGATGGACAGGATAGTTCGGAGACAATTAGCAACATTAAAAACTTTATTAAAGAAAAAGGGTGCTTTGAGGAAGATGCTTCTCGTGCATACCTAGGGAATATTCCAACTCCACCCTCTGCTTGCAAGGCCATGGGATACGAGCAAATGGATTACTATGTACCAATAAAAATTAAGTAACAGGAACCAAAATAGTATAATTATTATTTTGTCTTATACAGTGAAAAATAGTGAAAGAGGACAATTATACTAATTTAACTGTTAATACACTAACCAGTTCTAACCTTTTAAAATGAAATTAAAACTTATAAAAAAAGCTATTACTGCAATGAGCAGTAGTAGCTTTTTTGTGTAAAGAATAATTCAGAAACATTCTATATATAACCTAGGAAAGCACAAGTATATTATAATAATATTGAGGAAATTTTTGTCATAGAGACCTATAACTGCATTGCAAAATAATTAGGCCGGAATGGAGAGGATAAAATGAAAAAGAAAAAATTCTTCGGCTCATTTTTAATTAAGTACCTAGAAGGGCAAGGAAAAACGCTACTATTACTTGGTGTATTTTTTATTAGTAATATTGTGCTTCAAATTCTATCACCCCAAGTATTAAGCAACTTTATTGATTCGGCTGAAGGGGGAAAGAGCATTAAATATGTGATCTTTCTGGTTTTTGTTTACATGGTGACAATTCTTATAAATATGGTAGGGGATGTATGTGAGTCATATTTTGCTAAGAGCTTTGGTTTAAAGATTACCAATCTATTGAAGAAAGATGTGTTACATCACTTTCTAAAAATTGATATGAAGCACCATGAAAATTGGACTAGCGGTGAAATGATAAGCAGGCTAGATGAGGATGCTGAGGGCCTTTCTTCATATTTTTATATGTTAATTTTTAAGTTGGTGGGGAGTACCTTACTCATGACTGGAGTTCTCATAGTCTTAGCTATGAAAAATCAAATCATTGCATTGTCTATGGTGGTTTTTAGTGTTGTTTCAATTTGGATTTTTAAGACTATACAGGAATATGGTATGAGTTTATATGTGAAACGTTCTGCAGCAATATCAAAGTTCAATGGAATTATGAAGGAGAAAATAGATAATGCTGTTGAAATAAGGACAAACGGTGCTGATAGGTATTCTATTCATAAATTAAACGAAGCAATGAAGAGTCGTTTTAAGGAAAGCTTGCCAGCAGGGATGATGTATTCAAGGCTTTGGAGTGCATCAACCATTTTAGAGGCTGTGGTTACAATATTATCACTGGGCATTGCAGTGGTACTTTGGGATAAGGGCTTTATAACAGTGGGAACTGTATATCTTATTTATACTTATACGGAACTAGTATTTTATAGACTTCAGGATTTTAAAAGATATCTCACAAGTTTACAAACTTCAAAGGCAGGACTAATAAGAGTAAAAGAGCTTTTAGATATGGAAACTTCCATTGAAGAAGGCACCTTGGAAATAAGGACAAGGGACATTACAGTTACAGTAAATAACTTAACCTTTGGATATTATGAGAATAATTCTATACTTAATAATATATGCTTTGAATTGAAGTCTGGAGAACGTCTAGGAATTATGGGTGGCACAGGCTCCGGCAAAACCACCTTAGCTAAGATAGTTGCTAGACTATATGAGTTTAAACATGGAGAAATACTATTAAACGGAATTAGTGTGAAAAAGTTAAAAGGAGAAAGTCTTCGTGGTGCAATTGCCTATTGTACTCAGGAAGTTCAGTTTTTGCATGGAACATTAAGAAATAACATTACCCTATATAATGAAAGGTTTTCAGATAAGGACATACTGCATGCCATAAAACAAATGGGATTAATCCAGTGGTTTGAAAAGTTTCCTAAAGGTCTTGACACTTACTTGGATATGGGAGAAAACAATGTATCCGCAGGGGAAGCTCAACTAATTTCTATAATTCGTCTATTTCTTATGAATCCTGCCATTGTTATTTTAGATGAGATTTCTTCAAGGTTAGATTATGTAACAGAGCAGAGAATATTATCTGCCCTTGATGTGCTTACCCAAAACAGAACAGTAATTACCATTGCCCATAAGGTAACTGCACTTAGATGGACAGATAGCATAATGATTTTAAAGGACGGAACAATAGTTGAATATGGAAGAAAAGAAAACTTAGAAAAAGATAAAACAAGCAGATTTTACAGCCTATGTAGAGCAATGGAATTGGAAAGTGAGGTGGCTGAAAATGAAAAAGAAGGGGTTTCCTAGACTCTTTATTAATTTATTATTATACAAACCATGGATGTACCTTATAAGTGTATTTCTAAATGTGATAATTTTTTCTTATGGTGCAGCCTTAGCTTATTTTATTCGTGAGATTCTAAATTTTGTAGATGGAGATATGGGAGGGCAAAGTGTACTTCCTAAAGTTACTATATTTTTTATAGGAATTCTTGTAGTTGCCTTAATAAGAATTGCTGCTATCACAGCTTGTGCTAGGTTAGATAATGTTCAAGTTTTTCATTATGAAAATCTTTTAAGAAATAATATAATGAAGCGTATATATAAAAAGGACAACATGAAAAATATTGTAGGAAAATCAGAAAGAGTTTTTGAAATCCTTGATGATGATGTGCCTATATGTGCTTTCCCCTCTCAATTATTATCTGAGGTTTCGGGCTTTGTGGTGTATTCTATTATTGCCATAGCATCACTTTTAATAATTAACTGGAGAGTGACTGTTTATATTTTCATTCCACTATCTCTGGTTATATTGATAATTAATATTGCTTCAAAAAAAATCAAAGAAAATCGTAAGGTCAATAGAGAAATTCACTCAAAGGTCAGTGAAATGGTAGGGGACACTACAAAGCTTGTTCAAACCATTAAAGTTTCAGGGGGAGGAACCAGTGTTTTAAGGCATTATGAAAAGCTAAACAATCTGAGGCTTAATGCCATATTAAAGGATATTCTCTTTGACTCAAGTCTACAGGCTATCCTTGGTGGCACAGTATATATAGGTACTGCTGTTATGATGTTGGTTGTGGCAAGGACCATGATGGAGGGAAGGTTTCCAATAGGAGACTTTAGTATGTTTGTTATCTATCTTGAAACTCTTGCTAGCTGCGTTGATAGGATTGTGGAACTAGTGGCACTAATTAAGCAGGCAGAGGTATCTTATGATAGGATTATACAAGTTGTAGGAGAGAATAACGAAAGTAACCTTACTTCATACTGTGAATTAAGTGCTTTTAAACCTTTAGAAAAGTTTCAATCTGACATAGCAAAGGTGACACCTTTAAAGGAGCTTAAAGTAATAAACCTCACCTATGGACATGATGATAAAAGTGGTATAGAAGATGTAAGTTTTACCCTAAGGCCTGGAGAAGTCCTTGCAATAGCTGGGGCAGTGGGTTCAGGAAAGTCTACCTTATTAAACCTTCTTACTGGTGTAGTGCCAAAGGATTCAGGTGAAATTTTGTGGAATGGAGTTGAAATGAAAAATGAAAAAGAGTTTTTACAGCCACCTAATGTGGCCTACACTCCACAGCTTGCAAAAATCTTCAGTGAAACCATAGGTGAAAATTTACTTTTAGGTAAAGAAGCCAGCGATAATCAGATAAGAGAAGCACTTTACTATGCTGTATTTGAAGAGGAGGTTTCCCAAATGGATCAGGGGCTTCTTACTGAGGCAGGTAGTTATGGCAGCAGGCTTTCAGGAGGTCAAAGACAAAGACTTGCCTTGGCAAGAATGTTTATTCACCATGCACAGATTTACGTCATGGATGATAGCTCCAGTGCTCTTGATGGTGAAACTGAAAGGGAGTTTTGGAACCGTTTTGAAGAAAATATTAATAATAAGAACTTTGGCTGTATAATTGCATCTAATAAAAAGCAGATTCTACAAAGGGCAGACAAGGTTATTTTCATGAAGAATGGACATGTAGAAGGCTATGGAAAAGCCGAAGAACTGTTAGAAAGCTGCAAGGAATTTGCTGGCATTTATGGCGCTTAGTAGATAATTAATCCGCAAGTACTTTATGAAAAATTAGATCATCAACGTAGGCACCAGTAACCAGATCCCTATGATGTCTTAAAACAGTTCCACTATGGACAAAACCTAGTTTTTTTACCGCGTTTAGAGAAGCATGATTATTGCTGTAAACATAGATTCTCGCAATGTTTACTCCTTCTTTTTTCATTTGCTCTAAAGCAAAATTAGTTAGTTCTGCAGCAAGACCAGAACCACGTGCATGAGGAGCAGTGGCTGCAGTTAAAAAGGCTGCATGAGATTTTTCATTTGACATATCACGTCTGCCTCTAACAACAGATAAAATACTGCTGGGATCTTTCTTAGTTACAGCAACATAGGTTAGTTGTGCTGGGTTATCTATGAAATTCATTACCTCATCTTTACTTTTAAGCTCAGTAAAGGAGATGTCAGCGCCTTCTTTCTTTAACAATTCAATTAAGGACCATACGTTATTAGTATCTTCAGAATTTATTTTGCGAAAATAATATTTCAAAATAGCACCTCCATAATATGTACTTTGATTAATAAAATTAATAGTGAATTATATAAACCTATAATTATGGGTTTTAATTTTAGTTAACATATAATTCCATTATAGCATAAAAAGAAAAACCGTCATAGAACAGTATATTACTCTCAGGAAAATCAATGCAATAATATGGAAAATATGCTAAACTTTTAGTATGACATTATAGATTATTATGGGTAAAAGTTACCTATTTATAGGTAAGCAATCATGTTGAATTTGTAAACATGCGTAGTATAATATTTTGCGTTTATTAATACTAGGACAACAGTGCTCAGTATATAAATGTAATTAGTTAGGAAGTGAGAATATGGAGCATAAAATACAAAGAATTAACAACTATGACGATGAGAGATTTGATAAAGAAATACTAAGGCAGCATGGTGCCTTTGTAGTTGATGGTAAGTATAACTGCAGCTTTAAAATAGTAAATGACGATTCAGCAATTGTTTTCTTCGGCAAGGAAATTGATGTGCTTCAATTGATAGATGAGTTTAGATTTTATTCTGAGCACATTGTTAATTTCTATAATAAGAATATGGAGCTAATAAAAGTCTTTTCGCCTATTAAAGTATTTAGCATATTAATTAGGGACATTCAGCCTTCACAGTTTTTTGTAGATATGGACAAGGTTAAAGCTATCCAGTCTTTCATAAATAATGAAGAAGATATAATAATTCCTCTAGCAAAGCTAAAGGACTCTTTCATATCTTTAGATGGACATACAAGGCTTTATTATGCAGTAAGTAGGGGATACACTAAAGTTAAAGGGTATTTAACTGAACCAGGAGACTACTTAGAAGGCTTTGTAGAAGAGGCGAGGAAAAGAAAAGTTTACTCACCTTATAACCTAGAATTAATATCCCATGAAGACTATAAAATTAAATGGGATAAGTTTTGTGATGATTTTTTTAAAGCAAGGGAGTAGGAGAAAAATATGATAGAGGTAAAGCTATTGGAATTGCAAGAAATGGAAGATGATAATTTCCTATGCGCAGTTATAGCAGCTCGTTATAAAGATGAATGGATATTTGTTAGAGAAAAAGGAAAAGAAACTTGGGAATTACCCGGCGGAACTCATGAAGCTGGTGAAGCTATAAGTGAAACAGCATCAAGAGAGTTGTTTGAAGAAACAGGAGCTATAAAGTTTAGCATAACACCAGTATGTATATCCTTTGCAAAGGTAGGACAACGCCAATCCTATGCAAAGTTATTTTATGCAGAGGTACTTGAGCTTAGCACTTTGCCAAATTTAGAAATTGAAGAAATAAAGCTCTTTCATTGTCTACCTGAAAATCTTACATATCCAGAAATTCATAGTGTGCTTTTTAAAAGGGCAGTTGAGTTTTCTCAAGAGGTAAGGGATATATAGATTGTTCTTATAACCATAGTGTCAAGTTTATAAATAAAAAATTGGAGTTTATTTATTATGTTCAGTATAAATACAGAGAGATTAAAGATTTTTCCTTTAGATAAAGATAACCTTCAGCTTTCCATTAGGGATTTTTCTAAAATGGAAGGAGCACTAGATTTAACTATAAGTGATAAAAAGTTAAGTAATAGAGAAAAGCAAGTTTACAAAATAAGATTAGAAGCTGTGGAAAGCAACCCAATTAACTATAGGTGGAACACAGCTTGGATCATAGCATTAAAAGATATTAATAGATTTATAGGGACAATCATGATAAAGAACTACCCTAATGAAAAGGGCGAAGTTACCATTGGGTACTCTATTGAGAAAGAGTATAGGGGAAACGGCTTTATGACAGAAGCCTTAAGGGAGTTAATAAAATGGATATTTTTAAATCCTGAGGTTAAAGCTGTAGTTGCCGATACCTTGAAGGACAACATGCCATCACAGAAAGTATTACAGAAAATTGGAATGATAAACTATTTCGAAGATGAGGAATGTTTATGGTGGAGGGTAACAATGAAAAGAAATAGAGCGTTTTCAGCAATTATTCATAATGGAAAAATAGCCATGGTGAAGCATGAAAGAAGTAATAGTAGCTTTTGGACTTTACCTGGTGGTGGAGTAGAAGAAGGAGAAAGACTTGAAGATGCTGCTATAAGAGAAGCAAAGGAAGAAATAAATCTTAAAATTACTATAATTAGATATTTGTTTAGTACTGAATACACTAAAGGAACTGAGTATTGCTTTCTTGCTATTCCTACTGAGGGGTGTGAGTTAAAGCTAGGCTGTGACCCAGAGCTTGAAGATCATGAGCAGATTTTAAAAGAAGATGCATGGATAGATATTAATGATGTTCGTGGGGATAAGCAAGTGTCTAAGGTACTTGAGGCATTAACTGATGAAGAGATGAAAGAGTTTGGTATCATACTTTAGAAATAACAGGGGACATATTCTCCCAATATTTTGATTATGCAATTAAGAGACTAGAAAATGATGAATCAAAGATTATAAGAGAATGTATTAACAGTCTAAGGGACTAAAAATGAACTTTTACATATGAGAAGTAGAATATATTGAAGAAAGAGATATTATAATAAATAAGATTTAAATGTTTTTATATCAATAAAGGGGATAGAGCAATGAAGTTTGTAAATTTTAAAGTAAAGGATAAAGTTCGTTTAGGAATTAAATGTGAAAAAGGCATAATAGACGTAAAGCAAGCAGCCTATGATTATTTTCTTGAAGTACCAACTACTATAGAACAAGTTATCATAAGTGGAGAAAAGGGTAAGTTACAGCTTAAAGAGCTGATGAAAAAAGATGTAGAGATTTTAAGTGAAGAAAATATTAGTTACGCACCTTGTATAACTAATCCAGAAAAAATTCTTTGTGTGGGACTAAATTATTTAAGTCACAGTAAGGAATGTAACTTGGAGATTCCAACCTCACCTGTAATCTTTAGTAAATTTAATAATTCCCTAGCAGCTCATAACCAGACCATTGCCCTACCAAAAGACGCAGAAAAGTTTGATTATGAAGCAGAGCTAGTAATTGTTATTGGAAAAGAAGGAACTAATATTTCTAAAGCAGAAGCACCTTCTTATATTTTTGGATACACCATTGGAAATGACTTAAGTGCTAGGGATTTACAATTCCGAAGTGGTCAGTGGCTCTTAGGTAAAACCTGTGACGGTTTTGCTCCTATTGGTCCATACTTAGTTTCAGCAGATGAAATAAACTGCAATAACTTAGAAGTTAGCTGTAGAGTAAATGGCACTCTTCGCCAGCAGGGTAATACCAGTGATATGATTTTTGATTGCTCCACAATTGTAAGTTATATATCCAAGTACATGACTTTAAAGCCTGGGGATATTATTTTTACTGGAACTCCAAGTGGTGTAATTTTAGGATACAAAGAACAGGAACAGCAGTGGTTAAAAGCTGGAGATGAAATTGTTGTTACCATTGAAAATATAGGTAGTTTAAGGAATGTATTAAAGTAACAAGTAAAAGAGGCAGAGTTTTCTTAAAAGGATTAAAGTAGAGGAGCAAGGTTTTCTAAAAACATAAGATAAAATTTTCTCGTATATATATTAAAAGAAATGAAAAATAGAATAGAAATATTTAGGAAATATTTTGCAATTATGAGTTGTATATAAGTTTTGACCTTGTTTAGCTACATAGGGAACCAGAGTTTAAACCTCACTTATACATGAGTCCTACCTTGGTTCTCTTAAAGCTTTTTGAGTATGAATAAATTAATCTTTCACTAATAGGGCCTTTATTAAACTATTGAATAGATGGCTATGAAGTGTAATAGATTTATAGTAATAGTGTTATGGGAGGATTTTATGACAAAGGAGTTTCAAATCAGAGGTTTTACAAATTGGATAAAATTGTTTACATATATTTCAGCCACAGTTTTATTAATGATCAACAACAATTTAAACAAACTAACCTATATTATACCCATTATTGTACTAATATTTTTTACTAACTACTCAAGAGATTATTTCCTAGTTTCTAAAAATAAACCCATAGGTTATGTGTGGGCAAGCATAGCACTTGAAATGCTTCTTATTATATCCATAGGGGTAATTGACAAAAATGACTTCAATTTACTTTTATTTTTTATTTGCGTATCCTCCACCGTTATTATTCATCCTTTTATATATTCTATATTTCTAGTGAGCAGTTATATAGTGTCCATGTTTTTTATTGATGCTTTAAAAAATGGTTTTGAAACTATGGCACAGTCCTTTTTACCAATGATTTTTAATTATGGAGTTTCTATAGCTTTTGTGGTTGGTATGAGCTACTTGGTAAAGGTCCAAATTAGGGAAAAGGAAAAATTGGCAAAGATGAAGGATGAGCTGGAAGAAGCATATAAAAAGCTTATAGAAAAATCAGCAATAGCAGAAAAGCTTTCAGTAGAACAAGAAAGAACAAGGATGGCTAGAGAAATTCATGATACCCTTGCGCATACGCTAACTACTCTCATTGTTCAATTAGAGGCTTGTAAAAAGTTAACAGCTTTAGACCCCTCTAGGTTGCCAGCAGAACTTGAAAAAGCTCAGAAGCTATCAAGGAGTGGATTTAATGATGTTAAGCGTAGCATAAAAGCCCTAAGACCTCAGGCTATGGAGGAAAAATCTTTTTTTGCCTCTATTAATGTTATTATTAATGAAACTATGGAAAGTACAAAGGTGAAAATCACCTTAAATAATTTACTTCCCAAAGATATAAAATTACCATCCCAAATTGAGATTGCACTGTTTAGAGTGATACAAGAAAGCATTACGAATTCAGTTAGGCATGGACAGGCTAGTGAAATCCAAATTCATATGGAAAAGGAAAATTATACGCTGAAGTTAAGCATATTTGATAATGGTATAGGATGTACAAGTATGAAAAAGGGATATGGAACTCAAGGAATCCAAGAAAGAATTGAAGGGTTAAAGGGAACAGTAGAATTTTCTAGTTCTGTAGGTGAAGGCTTTAAAACAAAGGCATTAATTCCTTGTGAGGTGGTATAAAAAGTGAAAATTAAAGTAATGATTACAGAAGATCAAAGGTTAATGAGAGAAGGACTTAAAACCTTATTAGATTTAGAACAGGACTTAACTGTAGTTGAACTAGCTGAGAATGGTAAGGATGCCTTGGAGAAACTTCCAGGTGCACAACCAGATGTGATACTTATGGATATACGTATGCCAGTGATGGACGGGGTAGAAGCTACAAGAATTATCAAAGAAAAATATCCAAAAGTGAAGGTATTAATTTTAACTACCTTTGACGATGATGAGTTTATTATTGATGCATTAAAAAGTGGAGCTGTGGGTTATATTCTTAAGGATCTTTCCTCTGAAAAGCTGGTGACAGCCATTAGAGATGCCCATAATGGAAACTCTATCATGCAGCCTGAAATTGCAGCTAAGATAATTTCTCATATTACAGGAGCAACAAAGAATATCTTGGCTCAAAACCTAGAGGGGGAGATAAGTCATCAACTGTCTCAAACAGAGGACCATGGTGAGTTAAATTCAAGGAAATCTGTTAGTTTAAAAGAGAAAAATAATAAATCAGAACTTACTGACCGTGAAAAAGATATACTTAATTTAGTTGGTGAAGGTATGTCAAATACTGAAATAGCTAAAAAACTTTATATTTCAGTGGGCACTGTTAAGAATTATATTAGTAGTCTTTATAGCAAACTAGAAGTGGATGATAGAAGTAAGCTCACCTTATATGCTATTAAAGAAGCTTCAAAAAATAGCTAGTAAATATAATTATCAATTTAGTATATATTAAGGCACAGCTTAAAAATCAAATATGACCCAGGTCATAGGTAATTATGACTTAAGTTGTTACCCTGGGCACATGTGTAAAAGCCTCCTAAGATTTACAATTAATATATAAATAGTTGTAAATTTTAGGAGGTTCATTATGTTAACCATTTTAGAAATATTAATAATCCTATTAAATATACCAGTGCTTATATGGCCACTACTACCAATTAAAAAAGTGCCTAGATTTCTTGACTTTATGCCTTTAGCTGCAGTGATTGCTATGGTACTTCATCTTTTCATTGATCAGGAAGCAGTAACAGCAAGATTTGTTCCACTTTATATATTTACCATTACTTTGTTTTTAATTACTATAATAAGAATTTTTAAGCATAATCCTAATCAACCTAAAAGAAGAGTTCTAGCTGTCATAGGGCGCATATTTCAAATAGGTTTACTAGTTATATGTGTGTTAATTCCAACAGTTATTATACCTTTTTACTCACTTCCAGAACCAACAGGGACCTTTGACGTAGGGACTGTGGTCATGGATTTTACAGACAATAACCGTATAGAAACTCTTTCTAAAAAAGAGGGAGAAAATCGTAAAGTTGCAGTACAGTTTTGGTACCCTTCAGATAGACAGGGCGCTGAGGCGAAGTATGATATCAATAATGCAACAATTTCAACAACAAAAGAGGAGTACCCTTTAATTATATTTTCTCATGGAGCCTTTGGTATGCGTATGAGTAATGCTTCAACCTGTAGAGAATTAGCCAGTCATGGCTACATTGTTGCCAGTATAGACCATGCCTATCAAGCTTTTTATACATCCTTTGCAGATGGTAAGGTAGCTATTGTAAATCAAGATTTCCTTAACGAAGCTATAGGAGTTCAAGTGGATGATATAACAGGACAAAAGGCTTTTAATATTACTCATAACTGGTTAAACTTAAGAACGGCGGACATAGACCTTGTTATTAATAGTTTAAAAGCAGGTAATTTGGGTACTTCAGGAGAGGTTTTAAAGGGACACATGGATTTAGAAAACATTGGACTTTTGGGGCATTCTCTTGGCGGAGCTGCATCAGCAGAAGTTGCAAGAGAACGTGAGGATGTAAAGGCTGCTATTGTTATTGATGGAACTATGATAGGTGATATTACTGGATTAAATAGTGAAAATGGTGAAATAATCACAGAAGAGAAGTTCAACAAACCACTTATGTTGATGTATGGCTCCTTATTCCTGGATGAAAAGGCAAAAGAAACAAGCTATCTACCCAATATAAAAGCTTATAATAATGCTAATAGCTCAGCATATTCCTTGTGTATAAAGGATTCTGGACACTTAAACTTTACGGATCTACCAAGAATATCCCCCTTCTTAGCTAAGAAATTAGGCGTTGGAAATATAGATTCCTTTCAGTGTATAAAAATAGTTAATGATTATACACTTGCCTTCTTTGATAAGCATATTAAGGGGGAAGGAAACTCATTACTAGAAGGAAATAAACCTAGTGAACAAGTTGAATTTAGTAAGAGAATAGCAGGAAACTAAAAATTGTGGTTAAGTTTGTAAGAGCTATGAAAAGTTTAGTGGAAAATATAGGGTTATAGCGATGTGACACAAGGCAAAGCTAAGATAAAAACAACCTTAAGCGAATAAAAAATCAAGCATAAATAGTAAAAAGTCATGTAAAAGTACATGACTTTTTCTTTGGTTCCACAGCTTAAATGCAGAAGTGTTCTTCTGCAAGGAGTGAAATTTATAGGTTTAGTTTGTTACTATGTTGAATAAGATGAATAAATAAAAGCTATCTCCGGAGATAAGAGTAACGTATTCAGAGGTAGCTTTTAGGATGTTGACATGAAGAGTTAAAACAATAATAGTATTATTCTAGTTTAGTGCAAAACACAGTATAAATACAAAGTCCAGCACCACCTAGCATAGGCAAAATATAAGAAGGGATATGATTAATTAAGATTCCAGCCAGAATTAGTGCAATAGGTAAAATTACCTTTGCTATACTTATGCCAAGGCTAAGGACTCTTCCTCTTAATTCTTCTGGAATAACTTGCTGTAGTATATAGAAAATAGGAATATCGATGAAAGATATAGCAATACCTGCTAGTATCATAGTTAAAATAAAGTATACTAAATAAAAACCTTCATTATTAACTTTATAGCTTAATATAACTGAAAAACCTATGGCTACCATAGAAAGGGACAGTAATATACCAGTAAATTTTATGATTTTGCCGTAGGGATGGGTGGCCATGACCTTTTTAATCAGAAGGGCACCTAAAATCATTCCTATAGGAAAAGCAGCCTCTATTATACCAAAAGCTTTAGTACTTAACTTCAAAACATTATTTATTATATAGGGCAGTGGTACAGTTATTGAAAGACCAAGAAAAAAGTTTAAGGCGATAAAAACTCCAAACATATTTAAAATATTTTTACTGGTTTTTAAATAATTAACTCCCTCTTGTATATCCTTTTTAAAGTTCATTTTTTCTTTGATTATTTCCTTATCACTATGATTGAATTTAAAATTCATAATTCCGTGAAGCATTGCAGATATGAAAAAAGAAATTCCATTAACTAAGATGAAGTACCTTATATCTATAAAAGCAAAGATTACTCCACCAATCATAGGACCTAAAATAGAAGAGGCAGATTGAATTACTTTACTTATAGAATTTAAAGATATAAGTCTTTTTTCAGACACTAAATTTGGTTTTGATGCTTCAATACTTATGCCATAAACAGTAGTAAATACATTTAGAAGAAAAGTAGTTGTATAAATCATGGGTAAGCTTAAGGTATAGCCTATAGTTAAAAGATATAAACCTATGAGTAAAACTCCATTAAGCATATCAGTAATTATAGCAAGGAGCTTCTTATCAAGCCTATCTGCAAGGACACCTGCAAAGGGATTAACAAGAATAGTAGACAAAATTCCTAGAACAAGGGTGGTTGCAAAGCTTAAGCCTGAACCAGTTACTTTTAACACGTAAAGTCCAAGGGCAAAATTATAAATAGAAGTTCCAAAGAGGGATATACAGCTTGCTATTGAAAATAAAATTATATTTAAAAAGTCCTTAGTTTTAAAAGAATTCTTTAATGAGGTTATTGATATTTCCAATTTAATCACTTTCCTTTCTTTAGGGTTAAGTGCCCTAACTTCTAGTTTCATTATAATTGGTGGTCTCATCACCACATCAATAGATAGAATTAAAAAAAATACCCAAAAAATAAACAAAAGATAGGGTTAACCCTACCTTTTGCCAAGGAGAGAATATGAATAAACCTTTTCACCTTCTCTAAAGTAATTCTCATACTTTCCACCCTTTTCAACAAAATTTGAAGTGTTTTCTTCAAAAATATTGTAGTGAAGGCTAGAAAGTTGATTTTTAATATCATTTGCAATGAAATTCTTTCTGTATTTAGGCTCTATTAAGCTGTTTAGGGCAAAATTCTTGAATAAAATATAAGCTCCAATTAGAGTTGCATTATCTTTCACATAATTATCTACTAGTTTTAAGAGAAAGTCTTCATTATGAAAACTATAATTACTTGTTCCAGAAACGTCCAAAACAGTATCAATAGATTTATCCCTTATTGGGAGCTGGCGAAAATCTGAGCAAATAAAAAGAATATTTTTTTTATAATCTACAGTTTCTAATATATTCTTTAAAAATATATGCCTATTTATATCATGATCCACAGCAATGTATATAGAGTCCTCAGGCAGATTTTCATAAATACTTCTTAAAAAAAAGCCTAGGCCAGAGCCTAATTCTAGAAGAACTTTGTTTTTAAAAGTAGAAAAATCAATTTTTTTATGTAGAAAGTCCATTCCACGATAAAGATGATCAAGATAATCTATGTTAGTATCGCTTATATAGTCAACAATGTGATTAAAGTCGTATTTAACACTAAAATCAAGCTTACTATTAGTAACCATCAATATACCATTTTCAATGTGGTACTCTTCACCACATAAACACCTTAGTTTTCCAGTTATAATTTGATTATTTGTTATGCTTCCTTCACTAAGCTGTAGATTACTTTCACATTTTAAGCATTTTAAAAGGCTAAGTGCATTAAAGTTTATCCCAATAACAGTTTTACTCTTATTTTCACTTTTTGAAAGTTCCATTAATCTTTCTTTCAGCTTCTCTTTCATTTCACTAAGCTCTTTAATTTGATTTTCTAATTTGCTAACTTTATTTTTAAAAAGTGCTTTGAAGCATTCATCTTCCTCATATTGAGTTAGATTACCTAATCTTTTAAACATAAAGATAGTTTTAATTTCCCCTAAGGAAAATCCCATAGCTTTTAGAGATAATAAATCTTCTAAGTCTTTTTCGCATTTACTATCAAAGTTGTATTGTCCACCTTGCTTTTCAGGAATTATTAAATTCATATCCATATAATGACGGACAGTATCTATGGTTAAATTATTTAGTTCAGCAAACTTTCCGATTTTCATATTTACACCTCAATAATTCTTGTTTTAATCTCAATCTATATTTCAGCCTTTATTAAAAAATAATGATACTAGCACTAGTGTTCCTCATTGATAATTGAATTGTAGTAGCAAAATCTAGAGAGTATTTATGCATATTAAATTGTTAAATAACCTAAGAGTCGTACTTAATCCAATAAGAAAATCAATAGAACTATGTATATTGTTTATTCACCATTATTAAATATGATTATACCCTAAATAAATTGAGTATTCCATTATTTGGGCGAGAATTTCTAGATATACATACTAAACTTCTTACCACTTGTTTTAAGGAAAATTTTGAATAACAAATTTTTTTATTATACAGGAAGTTCAACTTTTTTGAATGTAAAAAGTTTCTTTGAGTTCTTGATATTACAAGGTTTCAAACTATATGTAAAAAATTACAAAGATTATAGGAGTTTAAAAGGGCGTGTGCATACACGCTTTTGTTCTAACACTTAGACTAAGGTTCAATGCTTCATTTATAGGGATTAACAGGAAGGATATATTGAGCATTAAAAAAATCTTGAACAAAACAGTAGTAATTAACATAAATTATTTATAAGGGGAGATGTGTACTTAACTTTAATAGCTATCATATTGATTTAGAACACACCACAAGAATTTAAAGGGTGGGATTAGGTTTATGCTAGGCTCTAAGAGCAATTATCAAAATGAATTTTATAGAGAATCTGATAGTATGACCCAAAAAGGAATTCCTGCTGAGGAAGTAAGTAGCTATTATTATAATAGGGAATATGAAACTTATTTAGCGGAATATGTTGGTGATTTTACAGATCACCTCAGTTCTATTGACTATGCAAAATTTCATATTATAAGCCCTTATTTTACACTTTTTTTTGTGAAAGAAGGGATGCTAAGCAAGCTACTTAAAGAGATACCTGAAATAATAAACATAGAAAGAAATTTTCCCTTTACCTTATTTAGTTTAAAGGAAAGTAATGAAGCTCCAAATTTAAAGGCCGTGAGCAAAGGGAGTACTACTTTAGATGGAAAAGGAATGGTAGTAGGGATAATTGGTACAGGAATAGATTATTTAAACTCTAGGTTTATGGACGAAGCTGGTAATACTAGAATTATTGCCATATATGATCAAACTGTAGATACAGGCCCTATGCCTAAATCCTTCTTTCTTGGAACTGAATATACAAGAGAGGATATAAATAAAGCAATTGAGGCTAAGAATAAAGGGAATAATCCCTATGATATTGTAAATCATAGGGATGAAACTGGTTATGGTACTTCAATAGCTACTATAATTGGAGGGAGAAGTTTAGGGGATAAGGATGAAATAGCTAGTTTTGCACCTAGCTGTGAGTTTATTATAGTAAAACTTAAAGAAGCCTGTTGTGAGAATCTAGCACATTGGGGTGTGGAAAACTATAAGGGAAGTGTTTATGATAGTCATTTAGTTGCAACCTCTATAAGGTACTTGTATCAAACACACCAAACGGTAGGTAAACCTTTTGTAATATACCTGTCAGCAGGAACTAATCTAGGTGCCCATGATGGAAGTACCATGGGAGAGAGATACTTAAATTTTTTCACACAAGGAAGAGGATTCTATGGGGTTATGAGCACTGGCGACCAGGGGAGCAGTCCTATATGTCTTAAAAGAAATTTTGAAGATGAAGAAATAGAAAAAACTATTGAAATAAATGTGGATGAGGAGCAACAGAATTTCTTTTTTTCTTTGTATTATGGAGAGCCAGATGTAATCACCGTAGGAATAACAAACCCTATAGGAGAAACTATTGATAAAATCCCAATTAATCAAGTTAATGGAGAAGAGGCAAATTTCACCCTAGGGAAAAGCTCAATTTATTGCCAATACTTCTTAGAAAATAAAGTAACTTTAGGGCAAAGAATTGATATTGTCATAAAAAATGCTATAGGGGGAATCTGGAAAATAAATATTAAAAAAGAGACAATGGTAAGAGGTACAATTAATACTTGGTTTCAACAAAAGGAATTTTCAGTAGGGAAAACAGGATTAGTTAAATCAACACCATATACCACCTTAATGACTCCAGCCACAGCAAACAACGTAATAGTAAACTCTTCTTTTAATGAAATAGAATATATAGTTATGGAAGATTCAGGAAGAGGATTTACAACAGATAACAGAATCAACCCTTCCATAGCAGTTGCCTCTCAAAATATATTAACGGTTGGATTAAATAATAAGCCTATTGTAGTTAGTGGCTCTGCTGTGTCAGGAGCAATTTTAACGGGAGTTACAGCATTACTTGTTCAATGGGGAATAGTAGAACAGAATGATCTCAATATGTATTCATCCAAAATAAAAAACTACCTTATTCAAGCCACAGTAAAGGATGAATCTGGAGTTTATCCTAACCAAGAAACAGGATTCGGTGTATTAAATATTGAAAAAGTATTTAATAATCTAAAAAAGAGACAAAGTGAATATAAGGAAGAGATAATAAATAATTCAACCTCCAACGATAAAGAAAAATATAGTTTATATATTAATATTCCTGAAGAAATCTATAATACGATAACATTGATCTCTTATAAACGTAAAAGAATAGATCAAATGATTAAGGGATAAAAATTTGAAAGATAATAGAAGGAAATAAAAACAGATATAATTAAAGATAAAATAAAAGCGTGTAAAGGCACGCTTTTATTTGTTATGTAGCTTCAATTGAAGTATTTTGAACTTTACTATTCAACTGCTTCATGAAGATGGAAAGTTGCTTTTTGAAATTTAGTTGTTGGCATAAAAAATACCTTCCTTTCCTTTGACTAAAGTATTATTGCTGATTTTAGACAACAAAAAAGACACCTGTTGTGTTTGTGCCGTAATCAGATTTACGAGCAAAGCACCACATGTGTCGTTAACTCAAGCATACTATTTAATTTCTTAGAGATTATACTATAAAATCTTCTAATAAGTAAATGTAAGTACTTCTAAACTTTAATTAGTTAATTAACTAAGAAATTAAAATCTATTGTAGCATTTTGGAAAGGGATGTATATCTTGAATTTCATCAAAGGTATAATGTTTTGTTGCAAATTGTGCATGATATAAGTATTCAAGTAAGTATATTTCTCCATTTTCTACAGAGCAAAGAATCCCTGAAACTCCTTGGCCATTTGCTAGAGAAACCCCTACAGGTTTGTTTAATAAAAACTCTAATTTTATTTGCCAGTTCATATAGCTCACCCCCTGATAAATAGTATATTCACCTTTAAGAGAAGGGGAACCAATCAGGAGACAAAACTAGCAAAAAGAATACTCACATCTATTAGAAAGGAGCATAACCTTGTTGTGACCACCACTGATCAAGCAAATTTTCATATTCTCTAGAGAAGATTTCTAAATGTTGCTTTTCCCAACTTGCTAAAATTTTATAAAGTTCTTTAGCTTGTGTAATAGAAGTATTTTTTGCTGAGTTTTCATAAAACTCCATAGCAGCTTTTTCTGTTTGAATTGCTATGCCGAATACTGAAACTGCAATGGTTGCACTTTCTCTATCAAGGTTATCCCAGCTAAAAATCCTTGGTGATGGAAGTGACTCTATAATTGATAAATTAAAATCATCCTCTTTATCATCCTTTATTTTTTCAAAAAGAGTTTTAAGCCAAGAAATATGTTTTACTTCTTCTTCAGCTAAAGAAAGAAATTCATTTTTAACTTCTTCAGCGATTCCTTCCTTTGCAGCAGCTAATTTATAAAACTCTGCTCCTTCAACCTCGTTAATTATTGCTTGTTTTAATATTTGAAGTTCTTTAATATCCATAGAAAAACACTCCTTAATCATTGTAATAATTATTATTCTTTAATAAAATATATCTCTTAAACTTATTATATCACTATATAATGGATTTACAAGATAATTATCCAAGATAAACCAGTTGACATTAATAAGATATAGTTTCTTTCACCTGTAATTATATTATTTCACCTAGGGCTAAAATCACCCTTTTCATTGAAAAATACTGTATAATAAACATAAAACATGCAGAAAAATGGGGTTGATTATCATAAAGTCTGTCTATGATATTGGTAAAAAGATTATTACGATTTCTGAAATACAAGAGCACTTTAAAATAGAAAACTACTTAAGCTTGGTTGAGCTAATAAAAACTGAAGTGGCTAAGGGAACTTTAAGTGGACATGGTAAAGGGAAGTTTAATGGAATGGAACCACCGCTTTATAATAGGTATAAGATTAAACCAAGGGAAGAAGATTTATCTCACCTTGAAGAGGAAATAAATTATAGTTTCCCATTAAATTTTAATAGGGAGTACTATCTTAAAAATCTTAAGAAATATGAAAATCATAGAAAATATGTAGAAGCCCTTATTGATTATTTTAGAAATAAAAAAAGTGAGCTACAAATTCCTATGTCTATAAATGAGAGAAGCTTTAGAATTTGGGGACTTGAAAAGTTCCTAAAAGAAGGTAGGGGGCAAAGTATATTACATAATGTAGGTTTGACTATAAATGACTTAAATGTTTATGCTACTCCAGAGCCCTTTGTTTATTACTCTTTTAGAAAAAACCAAAATCAAATAGTTTTAATTCTTGAAAATAAGGATACTTGGTACACCATAAGAAAGCTGATGATAGAAGGACAGCATAGGTTTTTGGGGGAAGCTATAGATACAATTATTTATGCCCGCGGTAAAAATATAGAAAAATCCTTTGATGATTATGAAGCTACTGTAGAGGAGTATCTTTTTAATCCTTCAAAACTTTTATATTGGGGAGATATTGATTTTGAGGGTATTGGCATTTATGAGAGATTAAAGCAAAGATACTCTTCTACCTTTAAAATAGAGCTTTTTAGAAATGCTTATATTTCTATGGTCAATCTAGCAGAAGGAAGAGTTTTGCCTCCATGTAGTGAAAATCAAAATAAAAATATAGATGTGGTATTTTTGAAAGAGTTAGAGCCCTATGAACATAGGATTTTAAAGCTGTTAGAAGCAGGGGTTTACATACCACAGGAAATAGTAAATTACAGTGAGCTTAGAGAGGAATGAATTAATGTACGATTTTTTAAATAACTTTCATAAGAGAATGGAAAAGCTTTCTTACTCCTTTTTAATTGATAGTAAGGTTTCCACTTTGACTACCTTTAAGGATAAGTTTACACCCTTAGAACTAATAAACTTAGTTTACAGTTTAATGTGCTTTGTACTGGATAAATCCCTTAAGGATGAGGAGTGTACCCTGAACTCCATGGCAAGTCTTTTGCAGGATTTAGTAATTGGTTATTATGATAAGCCTCTTCAGGAGGAAGAGGCCTACAATATTACTCATTTTATTGTTTACAAGATTTTAAGGAATGATGGAAAACCTTTTATTTTCACTACTTTGGATTACTCTACTGGGGAGAAAAAAACCTTTGATTTTCATCTTCTTCAGCAAAAAACTTCTAAGAAGGATAATAATAAAAGTACTTTTAACTTAACACAAGAGGGGTACAGACTTTTACTTGGGGCCCTAGAGGTAGATGAAAAAACTCAAATTGATATAAATCAAATGGTATTAGAACTCAGCTTGAAGAAAAAGAACTTTGCACAAGGACTTCTAGCCATTGAAAACATAAATAACCTTATAACTGCTCAAATTAATGTGGTAAACAATTTTATATATAGAACCAGAGAAAATATTTTCTCCATTGAACAAAGGAGTTTTGAAGAAAACTATTTAAAGAATATAGAGGTTTTAAAAGAACAGAATAATAAGTTTGATGAACTAAAGGAAATTATTGTCTTAGAGGAAGAAAGGCTCAGTTTAGCTACCAGTGAGCTTCCTAAGGAAACCTATGAATCCTTAAGGCAACTAGGAAAAATAAAAGAACTTTTAACAAATATTTCTTATAAAGCTTCAGAGTTAATCACTGGTCATTTCCAGTTTAAAGAGGAATACAAACGGGCTTTAGAGGAAGCAAGTTTTTATTATAATAATAAGAGAATTAGCATAAAAGAAGATTTAGTAAAGCCACTAGAGAAAAATCCCGCAGCTTTAGGAAGTATTTATAAGCTTTTTAATCCACTTCTTAATGTTAAATTACCTAAAAGCTTTAATATTAACTATATGCTAAAAGAACAAAAACTCCTTACAAAAGAAGAGGAGGAAGAGGAAACTCTTATGGATATAGAGGAAAGTGAAGATAAAGACCTAATTGAGAAGCAGAAAAATAGGGAAGAGTATAAGAGCATTGTAACCACTGTTTTAGAATTTTTAGTTAGTAATAAAGATACTGACTTAAAAGCTTTAGTTCAACTTTTTGAAAACAAAAGCACTGAAGAGTATTTGAAACTTGTTCCTTCAATTAGAAAGTTCTCTGAGGTTTTTATCGAACTTTTAAGAATTGGAACCATAGATGTTCAGGAAATGATAAGGGAACAAGAAAACACTTATGACAATGAAGAAATTGAGTTTGATTTAAGAAAACTATTGGTTGACGATATACAACATAAATATAGCCAAAATACATTTAACACTATGAATTTTTATAAGTGCAGTGATGGAGAAAAAATTACAATAAAAGAAAAAACAAATAACACTTCACAACAGGAGTTTGTAACAATAGAAACTTTAAATTGCCCAAATATTATAATGAAATTGGAGTAAAAAATCATGTATATATTAGAAGATATAAGAAAAGCAATGAGATTATATAATTATCTTTTAACCCATGGAGAGTTATCTGCAAAAGAGGATAAAGAATTATTTCAGTGCTTTAGCCACAGTAAAGTAAGAGAAATCCTAGAAGCTTTTGAAGAAGAAGCTAAAGTAAGGATTAAAAAGTTTGATGACACAATTTATTTTATTCCCGAGGTGGACAATGACTTTTTAGGGTATAAGAGATCAGAATTGAAAAAAGAAATATTTCCAAAGGGTGAGATGAAAAACATTGATTTATTTTTAGCTATGTACATAATGATACAACTTACTTCTGAGTTTTACGGAGGTACAGGGAAAAAAGTAAGTTTAAGAGACATAATTCAATTAGGTGAGTTAGATGAAAAGATAACAGAAAGACTAGAGCTTTTTAAAGATATGGAAGATAAATCAGTGGATGAAAGCACAGAGCTTGCAATGACAGATATAGCAAAATACTGGTTTAACCTAATTAATGAAGATGATGCCACAGCCTTTAGAACAAGAAGATGGTATATAAGTCAAGTGATGAATTTCATGAAAAAAGAGAACTTAATTAATATACAGGATGACACCGTGATTATACCTACCGCTAAGTTTAATAGATTAGCCACTAATTACTTCTTAGATTTTCAAAGACTTGAGGACATCAATAGAATACTAAGGGAAAGCACTATGATGGGGGAGTAGCATGCCAAAGTTAAATAAAACTAGGATAATAAATTTAAATTACAATGATGGTAAAAGAACCATTTATGATGAGATTTTTGATTATGGACAAGGTAGGAATACCTTATTTTCCATGGAAAACGGCATAGGCAAAACTGTGCTTATACAATTCTTCCTTCAGCCTTTTATAAGAAATAAAAGAGAACTGGCAGGAAGAAGCTTCGAGGATTACTTTACAGGTAATGCACCCACTTACATACTCCATGAAATAGCTTTAGAAAATGGAGAAAAACTTCTTGTAGGAATGATAATTAAAAAGGATAACTCCGAAGAAGATAAAAATAAGCTGAGAATTCTTACCTTCTTAAATAGGTATTCCATAACAAGTGATTTTGACTTAATTAATGCACCCTTTGTAGAGGGTAAGAGGATATTAAAGTTTTCAGAAGCTGAAGAGAAAATAAAGAAATACAAAAGTGGGAAGTTGAATTTTAAGTATTTTAACTTCAATGATAGCAGTAAAAAAAGTGAATACTTTGAAGAGCTAAGAACTTATAAACTAAATTATAAGGAATGGGAAGATATTATAAGAAATATAAACAATGATGAATCTGGACTTTCCAATTTATATGATAAGCATAAAACCGATGAAGCTCTTGTAAGAAATGTGATAGTACCTCTTATTGAAAGTAAAATAAATGGAGAAAAAAACATTATAGAAGCCCTTAAAACAAATTTAAGTGCTTACATAGAAAACTATAAACAAAATAAGGAATCCTTTGACCAGGTAGAGGTTTTAAAACAATTTACCTATGAAATAACTCCGGTATTAGAACTTTTAAAACAGGGAGGATTAAAGGAAGAAGAAAAACATAGCTTATATAAAACTCTTTCATATATTAATAATGCTTGTGAAGGGGAGCTTTCAAAAAAATCCAGAGAAAGGCTTCAGTTAGAAGAACTTATTGAGGAATTAAAAGGAGAGCTAAAAAGAGTTTCCTATGAAGAGTATTCCTTAAATTACTATAAACTTCAAGAAGAACAGGAAGTTTTAGAAGTAAACCTAGAGCAGCTCAGGGACAAATTTAATAATAAGGATGGAAAAAGAAAAGAACTTCTTAAAGAGAAATTTGTACAAGAAGGGGCAGAGGTTTACGAGGAGATTTTAGATAAAGAAGCAGAGCTGGCACAGGTTAGAGAAAGAATAGCTAACTATGAAAAAGATGACTCTGAAATTGCTCAAAACATAAGAAACTATAAATTTTCCTTAAAAGGGATCTATGAATTAGAGGTTCAGGAGTTAAAGGAAAGTGAAATTCAGCTTTTAGAGGAGAAAGAAAGGCTGAATAAGAGTCTTAAGGAAAATGAAGAGCAACAAAGTGAAATGTCCTTAAAACAAGAAGAAAACCTAATAGCAATTACAAAGGCCGAGAGTGTTGTAGAAAACTTTGAAACCTATGAATCAGATTTTATAATGAAATATGCGGATTTTGATTTAGTAAGAAATCCTTTGTTAAAGGAATATGAGGATAAGGAACTAGAAGACTTTAATGAAGCCATTGAAAATAATATAGGTGATAATTTAAAGGCTGAAGAAGAGCTGAAAAAAGAGAAGTTAACCTTAGAAGTTGAAAAAGAAAATCTAAGAAAAACTATTGAGGAAATTAGTGAAGATTTAAGCTTAAACAAAGGAAAACTAAGCTCTAAGAAAAATGAATTAAACACTTTTAATAAGGAAAGTAGTAGAATTATTGAGGTTTTAAGGATTAAAAATCTTCCTCTAAATATAGCAGCAGAAAAAGAAAAACTCAAACAGTTAATTATTAATGAAACCCTTAAGCTAGAGGAAACCCTCACTGGTGAGGAAAAGAAATTAAGAAATATAGAAGACACTATACATAGGTATGAAACGGGGCTAATCCAGCTACCTAAGGAGGTTTTAGAAACCTTTGAAAATAAGGGGATTTCCTTTGAGTATGCTTTAAATTGGCTTCAAAATTACAAGGGAAGCAAAGAAGAAAAGGAAGCTTTAATAAAGGAAAATCCCTTCTTTCCCTATGGAATCCTTTTAAGCAACAAGGATATAACCTTATTAAAAGGTGAGAGCCTTGAGGTGTACACCTCTATTCCTATTCCTATAATAAATAAAAGTTATTTAAATAAGAGCATAAAGGTAGAAAAAAATCATGATGTGCTAACCCTTGAAAATGCAGAATTTTTACTAGCTTTTAACAACCTTTTAATAGATGAAGAAAAAAGAATTCAATTAATAAATAGATTAAAAGGGGAGGAAAACCAGCTACAGGAAGAAATCCAAAATATTAAAAAAGCCATAGATAGAAATAAGGGCTATAGCTTAACCTTAAGGGAATACCCATACCTTGGGAATGAAAATGAAATATTAGATGAAGAAATTAAGACCTTAGAGGAAAGAATTTCAAAACTTCAAGAAGAGTCAAGAACAAAGGGTGAAGCCTTAGTAAATAACGAAAATAAAACAAAGGCTGCAGAGAAACAGCACAGTGACCTTGAGAAAAGTTTAGTTTATCTTAAGGAAAAGAAGGATAAATTTAACCACTTTAAAAAAGAATATAGTAACTTTAAAGATAATAAAGTTAAACTTCAAAGTCTTAAGAAACTTCAGGAGAATTTTAAGAAAATAGAAGAAGAATTAAAGGTGGAAAACAAAGACCTATACAATTCACTAACAGAAATGGCAATTAAACTAGACAATTTTAAGAAGACAATTAAAGATGCAGCTTCAAAGTTAGAGCTATACAAAAGTGCTAAAGAAGGCGTAGTTATCAAGGAAGAAAAAAACATCCTAGAGGGAAAACTTTTATCCTGTGAGAAACAACTAGGAGAAGATAAAAAGAGAGATAAAAAGGACGAGGAAACCCTACTTAAGGACTTAGAAAAGCAAAACTCAAGACTTAAGAGAATCATAAGTGATGGTGGTTTAAGTCAGGAGTACAAGAAAATAAGTTTTTCAGAAGAAACTTTAGAAGTAGTAAAAAGCAAAATCAAAGCCTTAGAAGGCGAGCTAAGAACTTTAAACGAAGAAACAACTAAGGTAGATAAGAACATAGGCATAATTGAAAGTAATAAGAGTTTTCAAGCGGAAAATATGGAGAAGTTAGGCTATAAAAATCCTTTACCCAAAGAAGAAATAAGGGATGCTAACTTTAAAGGACGAGAAAAAAAGATTAAAGAAGATTTAGGACAAAATGACTTTATAATAAAAGAATATACTAAAGAAATAGAAAAACTAAGAGTTTTAAAACAAAAGCTTGAAGAGTACAAAGGAAATTATAATGAGGAAGATTATAAGGAGTTTAACTTTGAAAACCTACAAGCAGCAAGCAAAATAGTCTATGAGTATATAGCCTCTTATAACATTCTAAAACAAGAACTTCAAGGCTTAGAAGCTCAAATAGTTAAGGACATAAATAGAATTTATGAAACCTACAGGGATAAGAATAGACTCATTAAGGAGAGGATTTTCAGCTACCTGAACAAAGAAAATAAGCTGGAAAGCTCCAACGAAATAGAGTACTTCCTGGACACTGTTCAAAGGAAAATCAGTACCCTAGAATTAGAACTAAACCATATTAAAGCTGAAGAAGAAGTTGTAATAAATGATATTTTAAGATATGCAAAACATATTTTAGATGAGCTTAAAACCATAGATAAGAAATCTACTATTAAGCATTTAGGAAAAACAGAAAGACTACTGCAAATAATCCTTCCAGAAGAAGTAGAAGAGGAAGGCTTAAGGGAATACATCAAAGATAAGGTTAACTTTTATGGAACTATGGAAGATTACAAAGCTTTACTAGATAGCGACATTGAAAGTTCAGAGCTATTAAGTAAGCTTATAGGAAATCTAAATAGAATCAGAGTAGAAATTAAAAAAATTGAGAAAACAGGTCTTACCAGAAAAAGCTGGAAGGATGTGCTGTCACAAAACTCTGGAGGAGAAAAGTTTGTATCCATGTTTATACTTCTTTCAAGCCTTATGTCCTATATGAGAAAAAGAGAAGGGGACATAGATAACAAGGAAGAAAAGAAAGTAATAATAATGGATAACCCCTTTGCCAAAACCAACGCAGAGCACCTGCTAGAACCCATGTTTCAAATAGCTGAAAAGTATAACATTCAGCTACTTTGTTTCTCAGGAATAGGAGGAAGCTCAGTTTACAATAAGTTCGATAAGATATATGTGGCTAAGGTAATTTCTGATAAATTTAGAAATAAGGAAAATGTATCCTTCAAAGCAGGAAGTGAAGAAACCTTAGAAATGTCGGACTTTACTATAGGTAAAGAGCAGATATCTATGTTTTAGTTAAGGGATATCAGAAAACTTATGGCATGCATCTTTAAAAACTTTTAAGGGAAGTTGAACATATTTATGCATTAGTTAAACTTTAAGTCAGCTTCTTTATAAATCCAGAAGGGGGATATGGGTTAATGAAAAGAAAAAAATTATCAATTATTTTAATTATTGTAATTTTATTAATAACAGTTGGTGTGTTTGGAGTTATGAAGCTTAATAAAACGCTACAAGCTTCTAAGACTGTTAATGGAAAAATTGACATTGGAGGTTATGGGCTAAATGTAAAGGTTGAAGGAAAGGGAAAGCCTATAGTGATTTTTGAATCAGGTTTAGGTGGAGGTTATAGTGATTGGGCAAGGGTGCAACCAGAAATTGCTAAGATTACAAGAACCTTTTCCTATGATAGAGCAGGTCTAGGTGGTAGTGATAAAAGTAAATTGCAAAGAACAGCTTTAAATCAAGTAAAAGAACTTCATGGACTTTTAGAAAATTGTAAAGCTAAGGGCCCTTATATAATAGTGGCACACTCAATTGGAGGGTTAAATGCAAGACTCTTTGCAGATGTTTACCCAAATGAAGTTGCAGGAATTGTTTTTGTTGATTCTTCCCACGAAGAGATGCTTAATATCTTTACAAGTAAAGCACCAGAAGAATATGAAGCTATGAAGGCACAGTTTTCATCTTCAGAAGGGACTTTTGAAGATCTACTAAAAAGCACAGAGCAAGTAAGAGAAGTAAGAAAAAAGGATGCCCTAAGAAACATACCAATTATAGTACTTTCAGCAGATAAAAGTGCTATGGAAATTCAGGATCCTATAATTAATGAGTGGCCTAAGCTTCAAGAAGATTTAGCTACCTTATCTGATAAAAGCAAGCACCTTACTATAAAAAATGCCAGTCACATGATTCAAAATGATAATCCACAAGCTGTAATAGATGCAATTAAAGAAATTATTGAAACAGTAAAAGAGTAATTCTGTGGATAATAAGAGGCTTTTTATTATAATATCCATCAAACTCTGAAGAGGACTAGGGGGATTCTATAATCTAAAGTTTTTACTATCAAAAAAGTTCCTTTAACAACATTTTGGAAGCTTCAAGTCTGCCATCTTCTAAAGTGGCAGTTGCTCAGTCTAGATAAGTTGCTTTGGAAGCAGTCTAAATCTGCTTCCAAAGTTGTTAACAAAATGAACTTGTTCATTATTTAATTTTATGGAGAAGTTCCTTCAGGATAATTGAAGGAACTTTTCTACATTACTTTTTACAACTGTATATCCATAAAGTAAAGTGGTGAAGCTTTTAAAAGTTAGTTTAATTCTTTTAGGTTAACTTTATAAATAGGCACACCATTTAGCTTTCCATTTTCTTCTTTGCTAGCCATTAGGGTTATTGCTTTTACTGGAATAGAAATTCTTTCATACTGGATTAAGTTATTAAGATCTATAGAATCTGGATGTAATTCTATTCTGCGACCCAAAGTAACATGGGGCATAAAAACCTTATCATAAAAGGGTAGCTTAGCTTCTTTTAATAGAGTGGAAAGTTCCCTATAAAGCTGAGAGAGTATAGGGTTTTCTTCTATTCCAATCCATAAAATATTTGTCTTCTTTCTTGTAAAAATACCTAAGTTACTCAACTGTAACTCAAAAGGATTTACCTTTAATACTACCTTATCTAACACTTCCTTTATTTTATCAATTTGAAGATCCTCAGCTTCACCTATAAATCTTATGGTCATATGAAAATTATTTTTTGTTGTAAAACTGCCATGAGTGCAGTGTTTTTTTATAGAGCAGGTTATTTTATCAAAATAATCCTTAACCTTATTTTCAAAATCTATAGCAATATAAACTCTCAAGATTTTAGCTTCCTTTCCTTTAAACCATATATTCTAATCAAGTTTGTGCACTCATAATTAAGGTTTTATTGAGACTATCATTAGTAAGATGAATCTTTATTAATGGAAAATATCTATGATAATTATAATTCATATTTAGGAAAGGATGAAGAGGATTTTATAAGTGAAGTTGTTGATAATGGATATATATAGGATTAAATAAGGTGAAATTAAGTAGTGGAATTTAGAGTGCATTCTTTGTAGCTACCAATTGAACCATCAAAAAAGAAGGAAGTTTTTGCTTTATAGGAAATCAGAATCATATAAGGGGACCCAAAATTAAAATAGATTAGGTTTATCATTTGGTGAATTTGGTATATAACATCTATATAAATAGTTTTTTCAGGAGATATTGTACATGGAAAATAAAGAGATTAACTTATATGATATTTTTCTAAACTATTCCTATAATGATATTATGAAGTTATTTCAAAAATCAAAAACTAAAGAAGAACAAGATTTTTATGTAAATTTAACAAATATGATATTGCAGAGAGAACAGAAGAAAGTTATAGGTAATAAGTAATAAGTAGTAAAATTACAGTAATTTTACTACTTATTTTTATAAATATAATAAAAACTTCAAATGGAAAAAAGTTTCATTGGAGATGTTCTTTGTATCAGGTTGGAGCTATCAAGATTTCCTACATATTCTTCAAAAATTTTATTATATAACTTAAGGTGTAAAATTCTCTATCAACCTTTGTAACAATTAACTTTAGTCCTGTAATTATTGTTTCTTCAGTAAAGTTTTCTAATAGAAGCATAATATTTAAGGTATTTAAGCCCCCGTCTTTTGTATCAAGAACTCGTGATTTCTTTACATATTTGTTTTCCATAGCTGTTAAAATAGCAACTCTTAACTCATCACTGATTTCCAATTTAGGCATTTCTTCAAAAATTCTGATGCCAGGAGTGTTTACGGTTAGTTTTTTAGCTTTACTTATATCAGTTGATAAAAATATTGTATTTATAAAGGTGGCATCCTTGAAATTAGCACCATCCAACTTCACTGAGTCAAATATAGCATTTTCAAATACTGTATTTCGAAAATCACTGTCTTTTAAATTTGTTCCAATAAATTCTGCATATTTAAAGCTACACTTAAAGAATTTAGTTGATTTAAAATGTGCTCCTCTAAAGCTTACAAAATCAAAAATCGAGGCTGTAAAGTCGCAGTTATAGCAGTTGCTTCTCTCAAGATTTTTGTACATGAAATTTTTATCTTTTTTCTCTATATTATTGTAGTTGAAATTTCCAGTAGTGGTTTTAGTTGTAGCCATAGTTCTATTCACCTAATTCCCTTCTTGGTATTTTAAATTTAATAGCCTTTTCAATTTCTTCAAGTCTAAAGCTGTCTTTTGGGTCAATGAATAGGCAGGTGTAGCCTTCCTCTCCAGCTCTTCCCGTTCTTCCAATTCTATGTATATAGCTTTCTACGCTTTCAGGTATGTCATAGTTATATATATGGCTCACACCGCTTATATCAAGGCCTCTAGAAGCCACATCCGTTGCTATTAAGTATTGAAAATCACCTTTTTTAAAGGCTTTCATTATTCTTTCACGTTTTGATTGAAGTATGTCGCTGTGTAGCTTTTCGCAGTTGTAGCCTCGTTTATATAGTGCTACCTCTAAATCATCTGCTCTTCTTTTGGTCCTACAAAAGATTATAGCCATATATGGATTATCTTCATTTAGCACAGTGCATAGAGCGTCTTGTTTTCTTCTATCTGTAGTTTCTACCACCTGCTGTTTAATAGCCTCAAGAGTTACTTCTTCTTTATTTATTGTTACTGTTGAAGGTTCTTTCATATATCTATAAGCCAATCTTTTAACATCTGAATTTAAGGTTGCAGAAAAACAAAGGGTTTGGTGCTTTTTAGAAGTTTGTTTGATTATTGACTCTACCTCATTTTTAAAGCCCATTAAAAGCATCTGGTCTGCTTCATCTAGTACAAATGTTTTTAGTTTACTTAAATCTATGGATTTTCTTTCAAGATGATCAAGAAGTCTTCCAGGGGTTGCAATAATAAGATGGATACCTGTTTTTAGCTTTTTAAGCTGAGACCCTACATCCTTGCCACCATAGGCAGCCAATATGTTAATATCCTTAGCCTGCTTAAGCTTTAGAGCTTCCTCAGTTATCTGAAGGGCAAGCTCTCTTGTAGGAGTTAAAATCAAGGCTTGAACTGCATCCACCTTAGGTGAAATATTTTCAAAAATAGGAAGCAAAAACGCCAGGGTTTTTCCTGTTCCAGTTTGAGACTCCACTATAACATCATGTCCTGCTTTTATAAGACTAATGCTTTCAGCTTGAACTGGTGTTGGCTCGGTGATACCGTTATTTTTTAATATTTTTACTATATCTTCACTGATTCCTAATTGATTAAAATTCATTATTTTCTACCTCTCTTGCTATAGGGTTCTATTTTTAAATTGTTGCTCCCACTCAACGGAAGCTCAATTATAACCTTCTATTTGACATATCTTTTAATCATATACTATCCACTAGGATTATACAAACAATTTATATAAGGCATCTTAAAATAAATAACAAGCCAAAGCTGTGAAGGGTATTTTGAGTTAGATAAGGAAACTGTTAATGTAGTATAACTCAAAATAGAGGAGGGTACTAATTTATTTATTTTTTGAAAATGGTTAAATATACAAATAAAAAACTTGCTTTATCTAATATTCTATGTTAGTATTAACTTGTATTTAAATTTATAGTTAACAATTCAATAAAATATATTTCGGTTTAGTACTTTAAATGTATAATAGTATGATGATATGGAAATTTTATTAGTGAATTAGTTTAATGAGTTTAAAAATAATAAAATTTCGGAGGTACAGTGATATGACTGGTACAGTAAAATGGTTTAATTCAGAAAAAGGTTTTGGATTTATTACAGGAGAAGATGGAAATGATGTATTTGCACATTTTTCTCAAATAAAATCAGAAGGTTATAAGTCTCTTGAAGAAGGTCAAAAGGTTTCTTTTGATGTTGTTAAAGGACCAAAAGGACCTCAAGCTGAAAATATTACATCTATCTAATTTAACATAATTTAATTAGTGTATATTTCAACCCTCAAATAGTATTCTATTTGAGGGTTTTTTACGTGGATCAGGAGGAGAGAAATCTAACCTTAAGTATAGGGTGTAAAACTAGAAGATACATAATAAGAAGGGTTGCGTTATTACCTTGGGAGACCTCATGTATCTATTAGAACACAGGTAGGAAACTGGCTGAAGAAGTGCAACCTGAAAGTAGATAATATTAAAAGGTGAGTTACCTAAGTTGTATTGGGTGACTCACTTTTATTTATGAATTAAGTAAGAGGTTGTTCGAGGAATCGTATGGATGTTATTATTAAAGGGTAATAATAATGATTTTAGGTATCTGAAAATAATTATTACTTATTTTTGAAGATGCCTTAAGGGTGGTAGCAATGAAATATACTTATATGAAAGATTATAAAGATAATGATAAAATGCGTAAAAGTCTCAATGAATTAACTGAAAAGACTTTTGGCTTTAATTTTGAACAGTGGTATTCTAATGGTTTTTGGGGAGAAAAATATATTCCACATTCTTTGGTGGATAATGGTAAGGTTATAGCAAATGTGTCTGCTAGTGTAATGAGTTTTGAATTAGATGGTATAAAGAAAAATTATATTCAAATTGGTACAGTTATGACAGATAAAGATTATCGAGGTCAGGGGCTCAGTGGTTACCTTATGCAAAAGGTAATTCAGGAGTATAAAGAAAACTCAGATGGAATATATTTATTTGGAAATCATAGCGTCATAAATTTTTATCCTAAGTTTGGCTTTATAAAAAGTAAAGAATATCAGTATAGCAAAGATATTTATTCAATAAATAATATAAAGAAGATACAGCAGATGAATATGAATAATCGAGATAAATGGGAAGCTTTTTTCAAGGCTGTAAACAATAGTATAAGTAATGATAGGTTCACCATGAAGAACTCAGGCTTAATTGCATTTTGGACAAGATGGAGTAATTCCGTTTATTACCTTCCTGAAGAGAATGCATATATTTTAGCAGAAGTTGAGGGAGAAGATCTTTTTATTAAACAAATAATAGCAAGTCATAAAGTTGACCTTGAATTAGTAATTAGTTCTTTTGGTAGTGATATAAAAAGGGTTACTCTTGGATTTACGCCTTATAATGCAGCTGGGTATAACATAAGTGAATATTACAAAGAGGATTGCACACTATTTATTCTAGGAAAAGATTTAGAAATCATAGAAAATAGAAAACTAATATTTCCAGCTTTATCACATGCATAAGCTATATTACAAATTAACCTTATTTGTAGCTTCCCTTAATTTATATGGGGTTAAATGTATAGAACAAGGAAATATTTAAGGAACCCTTAATGAGTTTGTAATATAGTAATAAAAGAATAAAATTAATGGTGTACAAGGTTTTGCAAATGAATTTAAAAGTATGCTTATAATATAAATCATAGTAGTTGGGGGATGAGAAAATGGCAATAGAGCAAATGAGCGACTTTTTTACTGCTCGTGTTGAGGGTTATGATGATCATATGATTAAAACCGTGGAAGGATGCAAAGAAGGATATATAAAAATGGCAGAACTTTTGCCAAAAGAGGTAAATGAATTACTGGATTTAGGTTGCGGCACTGGGCTAGAGCTGGATGAGATATTCAAGATTAAACCTTTAATTAATGTAACTGGGATAGATTTGACCCAAGCAATGCTGGATAAACTAAAACAAAAACATCCGAATAAAAATTTAAAACTAATTAATGAAAGCTATTTTGATTATGATTTTGGTATTTCAAAATATGATGTAGCAGTATCCTTTCAAACCTTACACCATTTTTCACAGGAAGATAAGCTAAAATTATATATAAAGGTTTTTAATGCATTAAAAACTAATGGAGAGTACATTGAGTGTGATTATATGGTAGAAAGTCAGGAAGAAGAAGATTTTTATTACAGTGAAAATAAACGAATACGAGAAGAACAAAATATACCTGAGGGTGAATTTTACCATTATGATACCCCATGTACAATTGATAATCAAATAAAACTTCTAACCAAAGCTGGCTTTAAAGTTGTAAAAATGAACTGGAGGATGGAAAATACCACAATAATTGTTGCTAAAAAGTAATTATATATGTGAAGAATTGAATGGAGCTGTGGCCTCATACTTATTTATGAAATAAGTATGAGGTTTTGTACTTTATATAGAGATGATAAAATATATTTAGGAAAAGGAATGGAGGAATTTTATATGATGGTAGATATCTTTAGTGCATAGCAAAGGCTATTGCATTATTAAATAATGAACAAGGAATTTGTAGGGTAACTTTGGAAGCAGATTTGGGTTGCCTTATATAGATGGCACCTTTGAAGCTTTCAAGATATTGTTAATAATGAAGTGAAATAGCCTTTGCTAATCCTAAAAAGTAATATTAGGAGGCGCAAAATGAGCTGTTTAAAAAAACATCAATGGGAATTAGTTCCTGAAAATTTACCGGTTGTAAAAAGGAACTGTCCTAAGTGTAATGAAAAAACAAATTATATAAGTAGTGAAAAATTTAGAGTAAATGCAAATAAAAACAACCTTGATATTTGGTTGATTTACAACTGCGAGCAATGCAAATCAACCTGGAATATGACCATATATGAAAGAATAAAACCCCATAGTATTAACAAGCATGAATACGAAAAATTTCTTTCGAATGATAGGGAATTAGCAAGAGAATATGCCTTTAATTTAGGTGTATATAGTAAAAATAAAGCTGAAGTGATTTTAGATAATATAAACTACAAACTAATTCAAAGAGAATCAGAGGCATGTTATATAAAGGAAAATGAGCTGGTTATTGAAGTTACTTGCAGGTATCCAATAGAAGTGAGGGTAGATAAGCTTTTAAGTGATGCACTTGGAGTTTCAAGAAGCAAAATAAAAAATATGCATAAAGAAGGAATAATATTTATTAATGATGATAAAAACACATTAAATATGAAAGTTAGGCATGGTATGGAGATACATTTCTTAAAGGGTGTAGACAATATAGAAGTTTTAGAGGCCATAATATAGGCTTTTATATGCTAATTGCAAACAGTTATTGAAATTATGTGGAAAACTTGATAAAATTTGTATAGTGGTATTTGAGAAAGGGGCAATGCTTTATGACAATGGATTTTTGTTATGCATAGCAGGGGCTATTGCATAAGTATAAATAAATAAGAAGTACAAAAATAGCCTTTGCTAATCCTAAAGCAAAATTATATTTAGGAGGAGCATAAAATGAGCTATGCAAATGCTAGGGATATTTTCCCTGATGAGATATTAGAAATACTTCAAAACTACGTGGATGGTGAATTCATTTATATACCTAAGAAAGATGAAAATAAAATGGCATGGGGTGAACTTACTAAAAGCAAAGAAGAGTTGCTAAGTAGAAACACTGAAATATATAAAGATTATTTAGAAGGAATGTGCACACAAACTCTTTCTGAGAAGTATTACTTATCACGAAAAACTATACAGAGGATTATTTTAGAAAAGAGAAAATGCCATAACATAGAATGTGCTACCTAGGTCGTTTAGGTGGCACATTTTCACATTAGCATAAGATTAATAATAAGGATAATAAATAGAGGATTTTACTTGTTTATGTATAATACCTTGATAAATGGGAGGTGGAAAAAATGAATAACCTTAAATTTTATTACCAAAGCTCTAAGCAAAGACTATCTTAATGTTAAGTCTACAACTTTGTTTAGAGATAAAATTATAAAGTAGATAAAAGGGCTTAACATATGGAGGTCTTTGCAGCTAATTCATAAAAATAAAATGAATTAAGGTATCCGAAAACAAATAATAAGTCAAAGGTGTGAAGTATATTTTGCGTTCACAAGCAAGCTTGTGCAGACAAGAAAACAGGTTCTGCGGATAGCAGAGCTATCTAAAGGTTCTGTTGACGCAGTATAACACAAAATAGACGAGGATACTGACTTATTTATTTTTTGAGGATACCTAGGGAGAGCAGTTGTGATGAAATATGTTAGAGCAGAAAATATTTTACCAGAGTCAGTAATAGAAATTATTCAAAATTATATAGATGGTGAATATTTGTATATACCTAGAAAAAAAGGTAATGAGAAATCTTGGGGAGAAAAAAGTGGAACAAAAAATTCCTTAAAAGCTAGAAATGAAGAAGTGTTTGAGAGTTATAAACAGGGATATAGTGTTAAGGAGTTATGTAAAAAGTATTATCTTTCTGAGAGTAGTATAAGAAGAATAATCAGAAGTGGAGAAATAACTTCTAAAGAAAAGCAGCAGAACTTGTAGTCTGCTGTTTTATATTGCCTAGGAAATGAATTTTTAGTGGTGAAATAATACTTTAGAAGCTTTGAACTAGGTGGCAAATCATATATAGAAAAACAAGACATACTGTGTAGGTAGCATGCAGGGGTTACACAACGATTTGAAGTCATATGTAGAAAAAAGAGTAGACTCAGCTTCTCAAAAAGAAGTTAAAAATTCATACATTTCTTCTATCTCTATATTAATGGAAACCATTATAGTTTAATAATTAGGTAATGAATAACTTTATTTGGTAGGGATGTTTTGGAAGTAGATTTAAACTGTCACATTATAATTTAATATTCAAACTCTGTATAGAACCATTTGTGAACATGAATATTCAATGAAATCATGTTATAATTTTCAGGTAAAAGTAGTTATTAGTGGAAACAACTGGGGTAAGTATTCATGGGGAGATAAGCAAAAATAAGACACCTGTTGCAGTAAAGTTTTTACATAAAGGGGGAACAGACATGAGAAAGTATTTAAAGAAGATAAGAAAAGAACTGGGGATTTTTATATTTTTGACATTTCTAAGTTATTTATTTTATTCATTAATTCCATATTACACAAAAATTTTATTTGAAGGAGAATACAAAAAAGCAATAATTGGGTATACAGTGTGCCTCAGTGCCTTTGTTATACTAGCTTATTTTTGTAATATAACTCAAACTAAGTACAAGTTAAAGTTTGATAAGGTGCTGAAGGAGGATTACTTCAATAAAGTCATAAGCTTAAACTATGAAGACTTTTCAAAGAAGAAAGTGGGAGAATATATATCCTTTCAAGCCAATGACATCACAGAAATAGGCAATGATTATTTAGCACCTTTAATGGCAATTGTTACTCAAACCATAAGGGTAGTTACATATTTTGTTATTATAACCTTATCATTAGATCTTAAAGTAGGGTTACTGCTAATTGGGGTGTCATTTCTTGGGGTATTGTTTCCAAAATCCTTAGGAGCAGAAACTGCTAAAAGACGAAACAACTATTTGGATTACCAAAAGAAATATTATTCAAAGATTGAAGAAGTATTCAATGGCTTTAAGGTTATTAATTTTAGAACTAGAAATAACATTAGAGAAGATCATAATGAAAATTTAAAAAGAGTTTTAGAGGAAAGGTACAAATATGGAAAAGCCAATGGGTTAATGTGGGTTTTAAATGGTTTGGGCTCTGAAAGTTTAAATTATATTACCTTTCTATACTTAGGATATTTAACCTTTAAAGGTAATATCTCTGCTGGTTTTGCTATAGCTACTTTTCAATATGCTCAAAGCTTGATGGAACCAGTACATGAAATACTTTATTGTATGAACATGACTAATTCTTCAAAGGAGCTAGTTAATTCCTTTTTAACCTTTGTTGAAGGTGATAAGGAGGAAGAGAAGAAGACTCCTATAAATTCCTTTAAAGAAATCACAATTAATAATTTAAGCAAAAGCTATGAGAACTTTAGATTGCAAAGCATAAATTTAAATCTAGAACAAAACAAAAAGTATGCACTAATTGGGTTAAATGGTTCAGGGAAGAGCACCTTGTTTAATATTCTATCAGCATATATTAAAGATTACTCTGGTGAATTTAAAGTTGATGGCAAAGCCATAAAGGAAATTGAAACAAGCTATTTAATTGGAACTATGAATCAGGAAGAATATATATTTTCTCAAAGCTTTCATGACAATACTACTGTTTTTAATAGTTATGAAAATGTAGATAGTAATCCTTTCATTAGTGATGCTGAAAAGTTAAAAGAAAGTAATAATTGCAGGGTTTTAAGCGGAGGGGAAAAGAAGTTAATAGCCTTATCAAGACTAATTAACAAAAATACCCCAATAATCTTATTAGATGAGCCTTTCTCAGCTGTTGATGAAAGCAAAAAGGAAGATCTACTCAATAAAATTTTATCCCTAGACAAAACTGTTGTTATGATAACCCATGACATAGGCGAAAATCTAAAGAGCTTTGATGAAATTTTATTTATGGAAGGTGGAAAGCTAATTTACACATTGCCTTATGAGGAGTTAAAGGATAAAAAAGAATTCAAGGTGCTACAAAATGCAGTAAATATATAAATTTGGAATAATATGGGGTATAATTAATTAGGCATATGAAAATAAATAACAAGTGAAAGATATGAAGGGTATTTTCAGTTCACAAGCAAGCTTGTGCGGCAAGGGATCAGGGGCTATTTATAGTTGGACTATTAATAGGTTCTGTTGATGTAATATAACATAAAATGAACCAGGATACTGACTTATTTATTTTTTAAAGATGTATTAAATAGAGTTTTGGGGGTAAGGGTATGATTAATAGTGAAATCATAATTAAAAGACTTAAAGAAGAATTAGAACCTCTACAATATGTTCACGCCATGTGGCTTGAGGGGGCAGATGCTATTGGACAAGCAGATGAGTATTCTGATATAGATATTTACATTGATATTGAAGATGAACATGAACAGGAGGCAATTCATAAGGTTGAAAAAATACTTTCAACAATTTCTGAAATAGATTATAAGTATGTAATGAATCATGGTCATCCTAAACTTCGTCAGAGGATTTACCACTTAAAGGGCAGCAGTGAATATCTTATGATTGATTTCTGTTGGCAGCTACATAGCAGGGATAAAGAGGAGTATGTATATATAAAAGGTAACACAATTGAAGCAGCTAAAGTGATTTTCGATAAATCGGATGTTATTAGGTATAAAGATTATAATGAAGAGGACTATAGACGGTTGAATGTAGAGGACCTGGAGGAATGCAAGTACCGCTATAGCCAGCATTGCAGAGTTGAAAAATATATTCATCGAGGGATGTATCTTGAAGCTTACGCTTACTACAATAAATATGTATTAGAGCCATTAATCCATGTGCTGCGAATGATATACACACCTGCTCATGCACATTACTATCTAATTCATATTTCTCAGCATCTTCCTAAGAGTGAAGTGGAAAAACTCCAATTCTTTGCACAAGTATCATCACTTAAAGATATTGAGGATAAAATTCCCCAAGCTAAAATTTGGTTTTTAGAATTAGTGGGAAGATTAAAATATTTAGGAATGGAATAAGAGAATTTTACAGAGAATATGCCAGGATATATAATGAGCTACCTAAGTTTTTTAGGTGGCTCATTTTTATTTATAAATTAAGTATTAGGTTGTTCTAGTAAAAAATTCCATGCTATGATATTTATGAAGCTTGAGTTAGTGCTTAGTGAATAGATTATAGAATCTACCTGGTGGAATAGTTTTTATTGAAAGGAATGATAAGTGTAATGTCTAAAAGTACAACTACACATTTAAATAACCAAGACTCACAAAATGTTTTTATAATAGAATGTAAAGATGTAGTATTAAGGGAATTTCAAATAGAGGATTTTCATGCAATATATAATATTACTTTACAGCCTGAAATCATTGAATTCTTGCCAGATTGGATATGGCCAAAGGAAGGCATAAGAAATTGGGTAAGTGAGTATGTAATTAAAGAAAACCAAAGATGTTTTGAAGTATTTCCTAATTTACCAAATTCCAATGAATATATTCTTCGATTAGGAATAGTATTAAAGGAAACAAATGAGTTTATTGGCTGGATAACTTCTGGGCTAAAAGAGGAACTACCTCCGCCAAATAGAGAAATAGGATATGCAATATCCAAAGATTACACAGGCAATGGATATGCCACTCAAGCAGCGAAAGGGCTAATAAAATATTTATTTGAAAACACAAATATTGATGTGTTAAATGCTACAGCATTAACTTATAATACACCTTCAAACAAGGTATTAGAGAAAAGTGGGTTTAACTTGTTGGGAACCACAAAGATTGAGGGACACGATTATTACTATTACAAACTTTGTAAAGATCAGTGGAAATTCTTAAAATCCACTACAATTTAACAGCTTGAAATTTAATTAATCATTAGTAACAATGAATGTAATAATTTATATAAGATAAAAAGATGTCTAGTTGGACAAATAATATAGTACAAAAGTGGCTAGTAAAAGTTATTAAGGTTTACTAGCTATATTTATGTAAAAATATAATAGAAGTTTAAAATTAAGAATATATTACTTGCATTTTTTATGGAGGACGGCTAAGTTTTTACTTGTGATATGGGGAACCGTATCATAAATAACAGAGGTTTTTACTAAAATTGGAATACTTACTTTATAGGATGAGTGAATACTTATAAAGGTTGTAGGAGGTACTAGATAAAAGGAACTGACTTAGTAAAACAGTTCCCTTTTCTTATTTAAACAAAATGGTGAATGCAGGATTAACTATCTACCTACTCTATTCTTTACAAGTGGCACATTTCTCTTCATCTGGATTAGTTCTGTTAAGAGCCTGGGTGGATGTTCCAACACCGCTTCCACAACTCTTTCTTATATCCTCTAATGATGCTCTTAAATCAAATACCATTTCTGTTAGTTGGGCTATTTGATTATCTTTCTCTGAGTTAGATTTGATAAAGTGCTCCTTATCTGACCTTAAGGTTTTATTAATTGATGTGAAAATACTTTTGTCATCCATATACTTCTCTCCTTACAGTAATTTATGATTTTAATATCTCCTTTTTTATGGTATATATTCGTTATCTTATTTTTAATAATGCATGTTACAAATAAGTTGATGAAGTGATAGCTACTTACTAATAACAAGTGAAATGACTAGTAGCAAATAAACAGGTGCTATATCATACAGCTCAAAATAAACTAATGTCAAATTCAATTCTTTAGTTTTACTATGCTGTAAGCATTAAATGAATGCGAGAATTTCAAATTTAGGTTACAGTATGGATACTTAAAAGTAACTCTGTAATTAATATATATATTCAGAGCTATATAAGGGATTAGGGGGTGTAAATTAAATTGAATGAGCTTATATTAGTTGGTTGTTTGGATAAGCTGGGGAATATAAAAGAAGAAGGACTAAACTAACTATTAATGAAGGTGAAGGAGAAATAGTTAGATTAAAGATATTCTAACTAATCCAATATATATAGGTAAGATTAGATATAATGTAAGACAAAACTGGTCTGAAAAGAGAAGAAAAAATATTAATGCTAATCTCATTATAACTGATGGAGTACATGATGGTATTATTGAGGAAAAGTTATGGGACAAGGTTCGAGCTATTATGGAAAACAAGAAGGGAAAACCATCGAGAGTGCATGATGGAGAATTTCCTCTAACAGGAATACTAAGATGTCCTAAGTGTGGAGACGGTATGGTAATATCGAGGACTAATAATAAACTAGTAGATGGAGCTAAGAAAAGTATAGCTTATTATGCATGTGGTAATTGAAAAAACAAAGGCACTGCAGTATGCAATAGTAACTCTATACGAGTAGATAAAGCTAATGAGTATGTATTCAATAAGCTTTCCAAATTGCTTACTAATGAAAGTATAGTTAAAAATATTGTTAGCAATGTAAATAAGGAAAGAAGAAGAAAGGTTAATCCTACTAAGAACAAGCTAGGAAGAATTGATAGAGAGTTAGAAAAGCTAGATAAGAAAAGAGGAAAGTTGTTTGAAGCATATGAAGATGAAATAATAACTAAGGAAGAATTCCAACTAAGAAAGGAAGAGTTAACAGAAAGAGTAAAGAAACTAGAGGAAGAAAAGGCACCTTTACTAGTTACACTATCAGATGATGTTAGTGAGGAGCTACCTTATGAATTTATTAAGAATATACTCCAAAATTTCAGCAAGGCATTGATGGAAAGTTCAACTAGAGAACAATAAAAGAAGCTATTGAATATGATTATCTCAGAGATAACTATCAATGAGCTAAGAGAAGTTGGATCAATTAAAATTAATATAAATGATAACTTATCTAAAGATGAAAGAAGGAATATCTAGAAAAGGTACTCCTTCTTCTTTTATGTTAAGAAATGTTGATATTCATATTCTAAATCTAAATATAGCAATTTAAAGAAACATTTCTAATTTTCAGATGTTATGAGTATACCTATGGATATATAATACAAGTTATGTATTAATATGGTATAATATAAACTAACATGGGAATTAGGAGGTAATTATGGAAGAATTATTTATAAAGTTAAAAAACATCATAAATAACCAACAACAGAACTGTGATTATGTAGGTGTTATTTTATATTTGCTTACATCAGAGGAAGAACCATTTAGGGCATATAGATTGAACTTAGAAAGTCATGATAGATTTTTAGAAATATTAGGAGAGAATATAAACAAAATTTTGGATGAGCCTACTTTTTATCATTATCCTGATTGTACTAGACCAGACTTTTCAGAAGAAATGGTATATCTTCAAACTGATGAAATACCAATGTATGTACAATTAAGAAGTAATTTGATTAATGATATAAATATTGGTGTTTTGACGAGAAATAACTTAGATAATATAGTAAGAAAAAGTAAGGGATACGTTGTTAGATTTATATATGAGGAATCAGGGACTAGTAAATCTATTTTTGGATATTTTAGAATGACACAGGCGGCATTTTTACAGGGAGAAAAATTATTATTCTGCTTCGATAAAGAAAGTGAAGAATTATTATCAGAGGTGAATGGAGTACAACTAAAATTCGATGACAAATTAGTATCTATTAATATAGATGATACAATGTTTATACTCAATGGATATTCTTTTGAGATGCTTCTAAAATATGATACTCATATTAATAGGGCATCTACTATAGCACTAGATAGTATAGGAAACAAAGGTATAATCGAAAATTTTGATGTTCTAAGAGAATACTGTAATAATAGTAAACCAATGAAGAATAAATTATACAAGATACAATGTCAAGGAACCACAGAAAGTATAGGAATAGATGAGTTTATTCGAGTAAAGGAATGTTGTGGAGAACAACTAGTTATTGATATAGATGAAAACAATTGTACCATTAGTGTATGTGAAGACAATGTTAAGAAATCAGTAGATCACATACTAAGGGTATTTAATGATGAGAGTGCAGAAACAATTGTAACTGGAACAAAAATATTTGCAGATAAGAAGATTCCTATGTAATTGTATCTAAGCTCTATTTATAAGGAGTGATGTGTTTGTGGAAAATATACAAGAGACAATAGATAGAGCACTTCAATTCATGTTTAGATTTTTATTGTTCTTAAGTTCATATATCCCTTTATTTATTATTATATTCTTAAAAAATGTAAGTGACTTTTGGATATCGATAGTAATAATTGGACTACTAATATTTTTACCCTTATTAGTAATTAGAAAGTATATATCAAACCCTCTAAAGCACGACGCAAATAATCTCATTATAATAAGAAATTTAAATAAGAAGGATAGTGAAATTTTAAATTACATCTCAGCATATATAATACCTCTTATAGCTTTCAATTCAGATGTAATAACTAAGGATGGAATAAGTTTACCCAATTTGTTAGGAGTATTAGTACTTTTTGCAGTAATCTGCAACCTGTACATGAGAGCTGAAATGTATTATGTAAATCCAATTTTAAACATATTCTATGATATCTACTCTGCAACAACAGATAAAGGGGAAAATAGTATAGTATTTATTGATAAAGGTACTAGTGTTCCACTAGGTAAAAGCATAATGACGAGGAGAATATCCCCAGGTGCTTATTTAATAACTCAAAATAGAAAGAATAAGATTTCTTATTTTAAAATAGTAGTATTCTTTGCAGTACTATTAGTTTTGTTTTACTTATGGAACTGTAAGTTTCAACAAAATATTAAGGGAATTATTCAAGCTATATTAACCAAGCTTAAATAAGATTGGTTTGATATAAGAGTGTAAATGTGTAAGGAGTATAATTATGACAGAACTAGAGTTAGCTAATGAGTTAAAAACTATGTATGAAGCAGGTATAAAAAGAAAAGAACAAACAACTATGATTCACTTATTTGGTATAAAGTATGCAGAAGTAATAAGGATGAATGGGTATATACCAAAGGATATTTTGAAGTACGCTGAGATGCCAGAATCTTATCAAGTTGAAATTAATAAAGGAATTAAGCTAGCTAGATACGTAAAAATAAAGTAATTGATTTTAAATTATAATTTAACTTAGCAGTTATGTGGAATAATTTAAATAAACACTTAATAAAAGAAGAGGGACTACCTATATGGGATATTCCTTCTTCTTTTATATTAAGGTATATACTTATATAAATAGTATTTAATTGAATTTTCATTTAAAAAACAAAGATAAATTTGTTATAATAATTTCATATATTACCAATTCAAAGGGGTATTTAAAATAAATGGAGAATAAAATAATTAAATTAACTGATAGAAATCAGAAAATAAGTTTTTTAAGTGAAGATGATATCAAAGTTATAAAGGGTATATTTGCGAGACCAATTGCAGATGCGATACAAGAGATAAAAAATAAAAATAAAGAGGTTGAACCTGTATTAAGAGCAGTTATACCAGAAGCATTTATAGAAGCTATAAAAAATGGTGAGTTAAAGTTGATGGAAAGTAAAAAAGGAGAGATACTACCTAGTATTGTAGATAGTAAGAATAAGGTTGTTAAACAAGTTAGACTAGAAGAGGTAAAAGAACAATTGGATGATAAAAAAAAGTTAGATAAATTAGGGGAATATGCATTGGAGCAAAAACTAGATGCAATCAAAGAGCAGTTGGAATGCATAATTTGCATTGTTGAAGATGTTGAAAAAGGACAAAGAAATGATAGATATGGGAAAATTGATGGAGCTATTAAAAATATAAACCAATCTTTTTTAGAAGGTAACATAGAGAGAAGGGATAGACTTCAGGATATGGCACAAAATAATTTAAATGAAGCAATAGAAGCAATAAATAAAGAAGTTAATGATAGCTTATCATTTTTTAAAGGGTGGGAAGAACGAAGTTTCATTGAAAGAAATATAGGTAGTTTTAAATACTCTACATGGAACATTAATAGGAAATTCAACAAGCTCTGTGAAGACTACTTATATATTAGTAAAGCGAAGAATTCATTAATGGAGTTAAAGTTAAATCAAGGTATGGAAAAATATAAAGTAGATTTAATGATAGAGGATCTTAATGAAGTAGATATTAAACTTAAAGGGGCTAAAGTATCAAATTGGCTTCCACCAAGAAGTGATAATAATGAGTGGAAACATAGATTATTATGTGAACCTAAATATAAAAATGAATTAATAATAGAATATAATACAGCAGATGTATTAATGGAGGAAAGTTATAATGGATAATAAATGCAAGAAAAAAGGGTGTACAAATGAAACGCTAAATGAAAGAAAGTATTGTAATTATCATCAATCGAAGAAGGAGGATAGAAAAAGAGCAATAGTTAATGGTGTTTTAACAATAGGAGGGGTTATGCTTACTGCAGTTTTGAAGAAAAATTCTGGAGGTTCAGGTAAGAGTTAAAATAAGGTTTATTATAAATGACAAGCTACTACACTATGATGGGAAGTATTAGGAGTCAATATGGTTATAGGGTAAAATATTTAAAGCACGATTTAAATAAATTGAGAAAAGTTCAACAAGGTTAACAAGTTACAGTAAAAAGTTTATACTTATACGAAATATGGGTAGGGGAGGTGACATATATACATTTGCTCATGAACTTAGACATGTAATTAGCCTTATAAATGAAAAAGTGATTCAAGAAATAGGTGTTTTGTAACTTAGAAGTTACGTACAAATAATATCGACAACTACTAAGAATACGGGATAACATATTTATACAATAAATTAGTAAAGTAATACACGGGAGTGAGGATATGGGAATACAACTTTGGGATACTATCAGTGCGAAAGCAAGATTAATTAAGTCCGATATTAATATAAAAGTAAGGAATGTACAAACGAAAAATGAAATTAATGATAAAGTTTATAAAAACACCTCCATTGTTGACCTTATGGGTTTAAAAAAGGGACCTAGCCTTGTAGATAAAGTTGATATGTTATTTACGGATGTTGAGACTGAAGGTAAGAAGCAGGGATATGAGAGAGCTTCAAAAGAGTATGAACCTATATACAGAGAGATTGAAAATAGATATAAAGAAACAACAATTTTAATTAAATCACAAAAAAACATGTATGGTGATGAATCTTATAAGCTGATAGATAGATTATCTGTCTTAGAAAATGAAAGGGAAAGTTTGGAGAAACAAGTTGATAATAAAGCTAAGCAGTTATCGAAAACATATAATATACCTTTAGAGGAAGTCCGTTCAGCAATGAGTTGCGGAACTCTATTAATGCCTGCTGTTAATTTTAGTATATTAGATATGATTTATAGTTATAAAGAGAAAAAGTTAAAAAAAGCAGAACAAAATGGTTATTTAGAAGCTAAAGATCTATACGAAGACAAAATCAAAAGATTGAAAGCGGAATTGAATCGATTAAAGGAAAAGGGCGATGAAGACATTAAAAAACTGGTTGATTTAATTAGCGATGTACTTGGTGAAATTGTAGAAAATCAAATGAAGATTGCAGAGTTGAGAATTCTGCTTTAGGAGAGAGGGTAAATGAGTAGTCAGGATTTTAGAAATAGAAGGAATTCTATTATAAATAATTTGGATAATACTGTATTTGATTTGAAAAAGGGTAGTAATGAGGCTACACGGGTAAGAGAGGTTGTAGGTAACACAAGGCAGATATTAGATGATTTGGATGAACAATTTTGCAAGAGGACAGGCCTTAATAAAGTTGATGCAGCTTTTTTATTTGTTGCTATTGGATTGCAAATCGCAAGACAATATCTTTTTACCAAGTTTCCACAAAGACTTGATGATCAAACAGCTGCAAATTCAATAAAAGACCATGTTGAGGAGCATTCTAATAGACGTCACAGATATTATAATCCATCCCTGGAAGAGATTGTTTCAAACCCAGTGCCTTTTGATGCTAATATTGGTGCTAATGGTGCTCTAAGTGGTGGCGGACGAATGGGACATCGTGTTACTGCAATTGGTCATGATCCTGTACTTGGATTGATTTTTGGAACTGCAAATATTGCAACATCTACATTAACGACAGCTTCTTTTGCATCGTATCATATTTGTACGAATGCTAATAATAGAGATGCGTTCAAACATAATGCAAAAACTGATTTAGTATTAAGCCATACAATAAATAAGTTATTAAAAAATGGCATGGAAGGCAAAGTAATTGTAGCAACTTCTCTCATAAAAGAGATTATTCATCTGAAATCGGATATTAATACAAAGAATAGCTTGCCATTACCCGGAATATCAGCAATTAATCCTAAGTTGGCCTCTGATTTAGCAAGCTATGGGTTGGATATGGCAAATATATTAACTATTGGAAAGCAAGCTACCTATGCATCCATGATTAATTTACTTATAGCAATGATTCATAGATTGTATTTTGACGGAAGTAGTGATATGGATAGAAAATTATATGAGGTTAAAACAAGAAAAATTTTGAGTTATTCAAATTTGATAGCTACTTCAACTAATATGGCAGTTGTGGCTATTACTCGTGATCTAGATCTATTTGATTTAGGTGGACTTGGTGTAACAATATATCGATTGATTACAGATAGGAATTTCATTAAACAAGTGAAGGAAGAATTTATATTTGGTAGTTATCGAAACATGATAATGGGAGATTCAATATAAACGTTTTATATAGATAAGAAAAGTTATAACTCGGTGGTACTAAGTAATGCTTTAAGCATTTATTTTGTTTTAGAGCTATTAGACTTAACTGAATATGTTATCAAGGGAGATTCTAATCTTGAAATAAGGAGCATCTTTTTCTTTACGTGTGCCAAGCATGGGGCAAAGCTGTTTTAGGAATTAACCACTAGCTTATGGTAAGGGGGCTACCTTAAATGAAATTTTAGGATGAGCTTGTAAAATGTAATGATGTAAGAAGCGATCTAAAGGGTTAATAAGTAAATGTAGGAGAGTGTGGAGAGAAAGAGGATGTTGGTACTCGCGGTAGTCTCATGTATGTAGGGCGATGAATTTTAACTCGACAGTTCCAATATGGCTTATCATGATGAGTCAGCATAATCCTAGTATCAAAGTAATCATAAATTCCTTTATAATTAATTCTAACATTTCCATAGTTAAATGTTACCAATGGTTTCATGGAGATAGAGTGCTTAAAACTGAGTAATCAGCTGCAACGAAATTTTACTTTTCAAAGGGGATTAAATAATAATTGTGGAAATTAGATATAAGGATATAAATATGGGAAAAAAACCTCATTTACAACTGTTACGTAGAACCATATCATAAATAAATGAGGTCTTATCGTAAAATAACATACCATAAGCAAAGCTGACTTGATAGTGAGACCAGCAAAGCAGGGGTTAATGTTTGGAGCATACCTCTCATCTTTTGCACTATCTACGATTCTATAAATAAAAAACATAAAAACCCACTACCAATTAATTAGTAGTGGGTTTAAATAATTTTCACGTAAATATTCATATCTACTGAAGCCCAGCTATAGAAAGGGAGTTAAGCTTATCTAGTGGGAAGTAATAATCAATGTATTGCCTGAGTACAAGGCCAGTTGTTGGGATGCCGGGTGTTATCTCCTGGCAAAGAACTTCTGAGCGTATCAAGCTTTCCGGCTCATTTATTCCAAATAGTGATCGCATGGATGTAGAACTGCTGAATCTGGGATTTATTTCGAAAATTACTGGCATGGAATCTTTAAGGCGTAATTGAATATTTATAGCCCCATAGGCTCCCAGTGTACTTGCAACCGTGGCACAATAATCTGCAATGGGGTGGTAATCATCAGAAACTGCAGCAATAGAAACTCCCTCCAGCAAATACCGCCTTAAAGCGATTTTGGAAATCACCTCTCCCTTTTGATTTATGCAAATCCCTACGGTAAACTCTTGATCCTCATCAGTAAGGTATTCCTGTATAATTAAGCTTTTCTTACCCTCTATATTTTCAAGGAGCTGCTGCTTATCCTTAACTAGAACAACACCTACTGAGCCACGCCCAAAACGAGGCTTCACTATCAAGGGAAACCCAGTACTTTTAATAAAAGAGGAGAGTATACCAGCATCTTCAGGATATCTGATAGTTGCAGGAATTTGAAAACCGGACCGTGATAAATGGCACATGGTGAGCCACTTATCGGTGCAAAGCTCTATCACTGCAGGAGAATTTACAAACACCTTTGCTCCTGTAGATTTTTCAAGGGATTCTCTATTTTTTGAATAAAAGGGAAGTTCCGCTGTAGAGCCGATAAATATGGCTTTAATCTGATGATTTATACAAAGATTTTTAATAAACATATAATAGCTTTCTTCATCTGCTACCTTAGGAGCGATAAAGCTTTTGTCGGCAAAAAATAAACCTAGAGAGTATGGGTTAGAGTCAATTGCTATTGTTTCAACAGGAAGCACCGATTCTTTCAGTGACCTGATAATACCATGCCCGTATACGGAACCTGCACCTGTAACCAATACTCTGAGAGTACCATTAATTTCATTCATATTTTTGCAAGCTGCTGACAATGTAATCAACCTCCTGTTCTGTTAATCCTGGGTGAACAGGTATTGAAACTACCTTCTCTGCAGCTATTCGGGCATTTGTGAAAGATCCCAGGATTTCTCCCTGATGATACAGAGGCTGGTCGGGGATAGCTGTGGGATAATGGATACCATAGCCAATACCCTGTGCTTCCAGAAATTCTATGAAACTGCTGCGATTGTTGACCCCAAGGGTATATTGGTGATATACATGGTCAAAACCCGGTAAGCATAGGGGCTTAATGAAAGCGGGGTTGGTTATCTCCCTTGAATATCGCTCTGCAATAGCTTTGCGTCTTTCATTGAAGTAAGGCAGCTTGCGCAGTTGTTCTATGCCGATTGCTGCATGGATATTGGTCATCCTGTAATTGTAACCAAGTGCATCATGCCTATATTTGGCTATCTGGCCATGGTTTATGAAACTCCTGGCCTTATGAGCCAGCTCTTTGTCTGAGGTCACAACCATGCCCCCTTCTCCACAGGTCATGTTTTTTGTAGGATAAAAGCTAAAAACTCCACAGTGACCAAAGGTTCCAACTTTCTTGCCATTGATGGATGCACCGTGAGCTTGTGCACAATCCTCTATCACTGGTAGATTGTATTCATTGGCTATTGCCATTATCTCTTCCATATGAGCAGGATAGCCGTAAAGATGAACTATTAGGATTGCTTTTGCATCAGGATGTTTTTTTATGGTTTCTTGCAGCTCTTTAGGCGAAATGTTGTAATCCTTAAGATCAATATCACAAAAAACAGGAACAGCTTGAGCATAAAGTATGGCATTTGAAGTTGCAATAAACGAGAAAGGTGTGGTTATAACTTTGTCCCCTGGTTTAATGCCTAAACACAGCAGTGCCACATGAAGGGCTGTGGTGCCTGAAGAGGTGGCGATGCAGTGCTTGCTGCCCAAGAATGCGGCAAAATCCCCTTCAAACATTTCCACATATTCTCCATGGGCTAGTTTTCCACTAGAAAGAACTTCACTGACAAGTTTTTTTTCCTCTATACCGACCATAGGTTTAGCTAAAGCAATCATCATTACACTCCTCATAAATTTTTTTACACAGCTCTAGATTTAATCGGTGACCGGATCTGAAGCCTATCACATGTCCCTGTAACTTTTTACCAAGCAAGCTAAGGTCTCCGAGAAGGTCAAGGACTTTATGCCGAGCAGGTTCATTGGGCCATTTCCAAGACCTGTACTCAGCCCCGGATTTCACTACCAATACATTTGAGCTGACTTTCCCAGTTAGATTTACAACTTCTTCAACCTCTGACTCAATTATATAAGAACGAGCATCTGACAGCTCCTTAGCAAAGGTTTCAGGAGTTATGTCCATTTCAGCTACTTGAGAAAACTCAGGCAGATTGGGATAGTCAAGGACATAGGTTAGTTTAAATCCATGGTAGGGAAGAGCTATAAGAAACTTTTCATATTCCATATCCCCTAAACTTTCACGCTTATATACAATAATGGGCTTAAGTATTTTTATGGTTTCCTTCTGGGCATTTTGCTTTACTATCCCAGCTCCTGTCAGGGCTCTTTTGAACTCTTTACTGCTGTAATCTTCTGTTACAGGCAGGCTGGCCTGCTCCAGCTCAATAAATACGTTGTCTAGTCCTAATCCTGATATGGCTGCCAAGGCATGCTCTGTGTGTTCAATGCGAACATCTCCATCAGCAAGAGAAGTCCATCTGTAATCAACCTTTGCTTTTTCAAATGAGCACTTTACTTTAGGGCAACCAGGCAGGTCATTACGGATAAATATTATACCAGTACTTGGCGGGGCTGGATAAAAAGTTACCTTTGCATCAGTTTCACCAGCAATGCTAGTACCCGTTACAGAAACTCTTTGTTTAATAGTTTTCTGATTATCCATTTCAACTTCAATTCCTTTCAACTAAATTGCAAAAATCAAGAATTTGTCTGGCCCGTTCCTTATAAGTATGTTTTAAATAAACCTCCCGCTGCCCATTGCGCGCTATCTCTTGCCGTGCTGCGGTATTTTTAAGAAAATAATTTACCAGGTTAACTGTATCTTCTGGAGAAGAGGCACAGGATAGGTGAACATTATTTGTAAACAGCTTGGTGACAGATTGTGTTGGTACCGTAAGCAAAAAACCGCCGGAACCCAGCACTTCAAAGGTCCGAGAGGTTAACATGTCATGGTCATTTTGCAAACCTAATATAATTCTAGCTGAATTATATACTTTATTTGTTTCCTCATAAGGTAGTTCACCTTTAATCATATGAGTTGGGATCTTAAAACCCATTAACTCCTCATTAAAATGATCCCATCGCTTACCCCAAATAGCAATGTTATAGCCCCTTTCCACCAAAGGCTTAAGTAATATCTGAACGCTATCCTTCCGATACGACTTCCACTCTCTTCCTCCATTGCCGATTAAAACTACATCATAATCATATTTACTGTTTGGAGGTTCATTCTTATTGAACTGAGGATTACAGCCAAAGTCCAGATGCTCGGCGGGAAGCCCAAGCTCCCTGTATTTATTTACACTACCAGGATGTATAGTCATAACTGCATTAGGTTTATAGGTTTCAATACACCTGAAGGAACACTTTTCCGTCCATCTTGGATCTTCAGTTGCCCAATAGACATGTTTCACCTTATATTTAGAAGCTCTTTTCGTAAGCTCCTCTATATACTCACGGCTATACCTGCGATAAGCCCATCCCATTGTTATCATAATATCAGGCCTAAAGTTGTCAATTGCGTCTGTTATAGAACTTCTACTTAAATCCCTTAGGATAAAAACAGGGCAGTTCAGTTCCCTAAAGCCCTGGGGTAGCCCAAGAGTATATTTAGAACTATGTGCAAAAAACAGTATTCTTTTCATACCTACACCTCTTTCAACAAAAGCTTGCGTGTGCCCTTTGGCCCACAATTAAATAACATATCAACTATAGACAAATTGGGTATAAAGTCTCCCCAAAGCTGGGGATAGGCTATAGGCTCATACTCCAAATACTCGAATTTAATACCTTGTTTTTCAAAAATCTCTGGCTTAATATATGCCTTTCCTCCAATACCGGACAAATAACTGTCAGCAGAAAAGTGGCTGCAGATTGCAGCTATAAGTTCATTTTTTCGAAGCTGAGAAAATTGAGGTAAATCTGATGTAAACACAAGCTTTGTTTTAAGTTCCAGCAGGTCATGTACCAGCTTGATAAAACCTATGTTGGTATCTACAAGACATCCAGTATCTTGCAATACCTGTTCCATCATGGGGAAAACTTCTTTGAAATAAGGTGCCTTTGCGTAGTTTACTTTCAGTGCCATAAGATGATTGCTTTTCCAACCTGGTATCACAGTAACTTCATTAAACCGTTGCAAGCCCATGCCTTTGCGTTTCACCGGCACAGTTAGCAGCTGAGTCCCTTGGGAAGTTTTGATAAGATTCCTATTATCTAGTGAACTGCCTGTTTGAAACTGAGCAGTATCTAGAATGAAAAAAATATCACATTGTGCCATCTTAACAAAATATCCTGGCCAGGGAATATAATTCGGTTGATGACCTGCTAATTTCATTGCCTCACTCCTTTAAATAATGAACAAGTTCATTTTGTTAATCTTCATTTTAATGAAACACTTTGGAAGCAGATTTAGACCGAACAAATTACGTTTGTGAACAAAGATACCTTTATTACGCCAAAGCAACTTATCTCAGCTGAACAACTGCAAGTCTGCTAAGCAGACAACTTAGAAGATGCCAGACTTGAAGCTTCCAAAATGTTGTTAAATTATTTGTTATTCTTTACTTCATATAAATAGCATTCTCTGAGTACCCCATGGCCACCATAGCCTTCTTTGAAACGGAACAGCCCTGCATTCACTCTACTTCCTTTTTCCTCAGTGGAAATACCCCAATCTAAATATGAAAAGCCGTTTTTTAGTCCCAATTCCATCATATGACCAAAAATAAGGTTTAAGGGCCGCTTATGCTGAAAACCATCGTGGTGGGCAATATAAAAACAGTTTATAACTTTGTCGTTGAGTAAAAATGCCAAAACACCCGCTGCAGGAGTTACTCCTTCATAGGCTGCAAAGAGTTTTATCCTGTCTGGATAAAGTGTTTTCAGATGTTTGATTTCATCTAATGTATGTGCGGGCTTTGCATTATGATTATGTTTAAGTTTATTTTCTAAGATAGGCCAAAAATCATTTATATTGGCATCCTCCACCACTGATAACCCACTTTTCAATGCCTTCTGATAGTTTCGAAAAGCTGTGTCACTCATTACTCGCTTTACAAAAGATTCCTCACCTTTTTTTAACTCAAGCACTGTGGCCAGCTCTGTATACTCAATGCTAAAACCAGAAAACCTTAAAGCAAAGTCAAGTTGGTCCGAAAGCTCCTTATGGTAAACCTTCGGAACAGGTTTTAGCCGTATATAGTCAAAACCAGCCATGGTGCTGTATTCCACAAGGGCACTTACGAGCTCCAAGGATTTTTTAGTACTTAGACTGGACTTTATTATGAGCCCTCCATGGGAAGCGCCGGGGTGAGAAATTAGTATGCGTTTATCCTCTTGTTCTACTACGGCAGCAGGAAGAACTGCAATGATTCTCTTATCCTCCATAAATATCAGGGAATGATCTGAAAACCTGCCTGAAGGATGATAACCCAGGAATCTTCTCTCCTGCATAAAAGTGCCGTTAACTGAGGAACCCACAAATCCCTCCCATTCATTCTCAAGTTTTTTTGAATAGTTCTTTACAATTAACATAATTTCACCACACTTTCCTGATTATAGTGCTTACCATCTCCATCAAAAGATGTTGATTTTCTCTCCGCCTTTTGCGAGAGATTCTGAAATACAATCAATTATTTTTGCCACAAATTCTATATTTTCTCTGCCGCTAATAGGTTCCTTGTTTTCTCTAATGCATTCCATAAAATGAAGACACTCCTGCGCCAGAGGTTCTAAATTGTTTTCCACTGCTAAAAAGTGCTCCTGCTCTCCGTTATGAAAGATTTTGATTTTTCTATCAGCAGTCTGCGTATCGTCAAATATCAATTTTGTTTTCGAACCAACCAGTGTGATTTTCCTAGTTTTTTCCCTATGAATAAAGCTAGCAAATATAGAAGCTATTTTACCATTGGGGAAACCCATCAGTATATTGATAACATTGTTATAAGGACTTTGAAAATATCTTTCACCATGGGCAATTACCCAAATAGGGTCCATCCCTATGAGGTGGCAGGAAAGATAAATATCATGAACTGCCAGATCATAAAGAACATCTACTTTGGGAGCCTGAGGAGTAGAACTGGTTCTGGACATGCTTAAGTAACATAAATCATCAAGAATATGTTTTTCTTCCAGAAGCCCCTTTATCTTTTTCACAGCAGGATGGTAAATCAATGAATGGCCGGCCATCAATAGGGTGTTTTGATCAGCAGCCAATTTAGTTAAATCATCACTGTCTTTCCTGTTAATTGTCACAGGCTTTTCTACGAGAACAGCTTTGCCTTTGCTTATTGCTTCCTTCGCCAATATGTAATGACTTTCAGGTGTTGTGGCTATAATAACCCCTTGTACCTCATTGTCATTGAATATATCTGCTTTATTTTTAGTGAACCTGGTCTGAGGGTAAACAGCAGCTGCCTGAGTTAGCTTTTCATAGTCTAGGTCACAGGCCCACTTCAATTCACAGTCCTCTATTGCATTTACAGTTTTCAGATAATTTTTTCCCCATTTTCCACAGCCTATCAAAGCAAGCTTCATCATTTTAGTCACCTCTCAATTACATACTAATTAAATGCCGGAGCACCATAAATTAATATATTCACACATCATAGAAAATGTTACTTACATTAGGGATCCTTAGCTGGTAAAAGGAAAAAAAAGGGTATTTGTAATAGTAAATGAAACTAATAAGTTATCTGTGATATAAGTTACGGCTTAAGTGATAATTAAAAGGTATAATAAACAATTAACGGATGTTTCAAGTAATGGTGGCTTACAGAATAACGTAAAAGTTTATAAATTTAATTTTATCACGGAGGGAAGACAGATATGAAAGTTGCAATTTTAGTAAATGAAGATACCATGGATAGATGTATTGGAAAAGGGTGTTTTAACGCTTTTAATAAAAGAATTGATTCCTTTAAAGGTTATGATAATGAGGTAGAGCTAATAGCATTTACCCATGTAGGTGGAGACTTAGAACATAAAATTGAAAAATTAATCAATAATGGTGTTGAAGTAGTACATCTTTCAACCTGCCTTAGAGCAAGGTATGAAGGCTATGACAATTTAGCTAATCGCCTTGCTCAGCATTTTAAAGTTGTGGGATATACCCATGGATCAGAAAATCGCAAGAATAGAGATACAATAAGTTTGGAGCAATGTAAGGGCTGCAAACTATAAATGTGGTGCTATGTAGTGAAGTTATCCAGTTACTAGCAGGAATAGAAAAAGGGTAGTTACAGTGATACGGGAAACCGTAACATAAGTAAATGAGGTTTATAGCCTTAGGCATTTATACAACTAGCCTAAGGCTATTTTTATAAGTGAAAATACTGTATCATAAATAATAGTTTACTTATAAAATGTATTGTAATAAAATTAGGAACAAACTCCAGTGATAGACAAATAGTAGGGTGTCATTGAGTTAAACATAAATTTCTTACAAGCATTGTAGCATTATGAACAATTTGTAGAAAACTCTAAAAAATGCAAATCCATAAGTATCATTGAGGTGACAACAGTGTGCTGGACTTGATGTACTAATTTTAAATATGATATAGTATAATTTATAAAAAATATAACTAAATAAGAGGTACAAATTATGATAAAACCAATTATAAAAGATATATTGTTTTTAGGACAAAAATCAGAAGATGCAACTAAAAATGATATAGTAGTGATTGATGATTTAATTGATACATTAAGAGCAAACCTTGAGAATTGTGTTGGATTGGCTGGTAATATGATTGGAGTAAAAAAGCGTATATTAGTATTTGCTGTAGGCAATCTTATTGTGCCTATGATAAATCCAGTTATATTAAATAAAGAAGGGATTTATGAAACTGAAGAGAGTTGTTTATCTTTAATTGGCTTTAGAAAAACAAAAAGATATAAAAAGATAGAAGTGGAATATCTTGATAGAGATTTTAAGAAGCAAAAACAAGTGTTTACTGAATTTATAGCACAAATAATTCAACATGAAATGGATCATTTTGAGGGTATAATAATCTAATTTAATAATTAAAATATGAAGTAATTATTAGCCTAGAAATCATTGAGAAACATGTGAGGTTCTCCTCTGATCATTAATTAATAATGATTAGGGCTACTGTTATTTAGAAACATAGTATATACTTGATTAGAACAGAAATAGGTATTAAAAAAAAGAAAGAGAGCGAAAAAATGGAAAAGTTATTTAAAGCAATAGAGGAAAAGATAAGAAAGTCAGGATATCCTGGAGAAGTCAGTGGAGAGGAAATCTACACTGAAATAAGTGATGAGGTCGAAGATCAAGAAGAAGGAAGTTACTTATTTATGAAGAAACAAAGCGATGATATCATGTTTGAATACAGAGTGGATATTTTAGAAGACAATATTAATTTAACAACCCTCACCATACATACATCACAGAGAAAATACTTTATTGATTTTGATGCTGAATAGATAGAAGTATTATGTCCAATACCACCACCTTAGCTATAATGAAGTAATTCACCAATAAACCAGGAGGGTAAAACCTTCAAAACCCACCGAGCTATTCACTACGGATTTTGAAATGTTACTTTGAAAATAAACCATATTTATCAATAATACGCAATCAAGAATAAAATGAAAAAAACCACATTTATAATAAATACGATGAACCATATCATAAGTAACTAAGGTTTCTAGAGATATGTTTCTGCATAAGACCCATGTGGAGTGTGTGGTGTTTATAGAGATAGTTTCTTATGTTCCCTCTGACATATATATAATGTACCCTTTGTAAAGGACATTTTATATATGTTAGAGGGAATTTTTTTATGTAGGAACTGTACTCTCACATATAAAAGATACCTGCATATACTGGCTATAGTATAAATTTAAAGGGATGTAGTAATATGTGGAATAGTAAATATATTCAGGATACAATAAAAAGATTTTTACCGCCCATGGCAGAAATTGTCTTATTGAAGATGCCATATAAAACACCAGTAGTAGGTATGGCAGATCTGGATGGAGACGGGTTGCCAGAATTAGTTGGGGCATATTACTGGCAAGGTGAAATTTATATTATTGTATTAAAATGCTCTTATAATCATTGGTATGTGGCAGATACAATAAAAGGCAAGGGCTATAATATAACATATTTTGGAGTGGCTCCAATAATTAGCAGGAAAGAGAATAACTTAATAGTAGGGTGGCAGGTTGGAGCAATATGGTCAGATCTTAGTGTTTATGAATGGACAAATAAAGGTTTAAAGGATTTAATTAATGGAAACAAATATTTTAGTAGGATAGAAGTAGAAGATATAAAAGGCACTGAAGGCAGTGATGGACTGTATGAACTAGCCCTCTGGAGGCATGATACAGGAGATGCTTATAAGGTAGATATATATAGGTGGCTCAATGACAGGTTTGTATTGGCCACAGATTTATACCCCCAATATTTTAAGAAAGTAGTTAATTACTATCAGAAGCTTTTGGAAAAGAAGGATTCAACTACCTATTGGTATTACCTGGCAGATGCACAAATAAAAACAGGTGATACTAAGGAGGCATTGAAGTCCATTGATAAGGCATTAGATTCTAAATATCCCTATCCCTCTAAAGAAGAATTGCTTAGTTTGAAAAACCAAATACTACAGAATAGACTTTATCCCAATCAACTAGGGATAGATTTTTCATCAGTAAAAGCTATTAACTCTGAAACTGAGAGAGATTTAAACCTTGAAGAAGCTATAAAAAAAGAATTTGATTTAAATGAAGATGTGGGAAATATAAGATATTATTATAATAAAATAGACCTTAATGGAGATGGAATTCCAGAGGTATTCGTATATCTAGTTGGCCCCTATGTCTGTGGTACTGGTGGATGCAGTGGGGTAATTTTCAAACAGGGAAATGGTGAATACAAAGTGCTGTCAAGATTTTCGCTTGTGAGAAATCCAGTGATTATAAGTAATACTAAAACAAATGGTTATAGAGATATAATTATGTATGTCTCTGGTGGAGGTATAAAAAGCTTCTTCGCAAGGGTTAGATATGATGGCAAAACATACCCAATGAATCCATCTATAGAGCCCAAGGTACAAATAGGTACAAAAGTAAATGGAGTAGCAATTATTGCTGATGACATAGCTAAAAACCCAGGAATAAGTTTGGGAATTAGTGATTAATTAATCTCAGGTGCAGGAGTTATCGCTGTATAAGAGTTAAGATTAACTTATTTTTCATTAATGAATATACCAAAAATTACCCATAGAGTAGGGAGAGTATCCCATATCATGAACAATACAGAATGATTTATGATTATATAACTATAGATATTTAGTGATATAATTTATCTATGAATAGTAGATTACCAATAATGGAGGCACCAAAATGAATAAGTTACAGGTATTAGAGTTGAACTTTGAATTTAATGGAAATAAGGATGCCATATATCCTGTGTTGTTAATGGATGACAAGGAAATGGTTTTAATTGATTGTGGATATCCTAAGTTTTTAGCATTAATAGAAGAGTGTGCAATTAAAAATAATATAGATATAAGCAATTTAACAAAGATAATTATAACTCATCATGATTTTGATCATATGGGGGCATTAGGAGAATTTAAGAGAAAGTATCCCCATATAAAAGTCATGGCAGCAAAAGAAGAAGTTCCATACCTTGAGGGAAAGAAAAAGTCCTTAAGATTACAGCAGGCTGAAAGTTTGTATGAAGCATTACCTGAGGAAGAAAAGCCGCAAGCAGAGATTTTTCATAAAACTCTTGAAGCAGTAGAAAATTGTAAAGTAGATGTGGGTTTAAACCATGGTGACATTTTAGAGATTGCTGGAGGAATTGAAGTTGTAGCCACTCCAGGTCATATGCCTGGACATATATCTCTTTATCATAAAGAAAGCAAATCTATGATTGTTGGTGATGCATTAGTTTTAGAAAAGGGTGAATTAGTAATTGCATTGCCTAAATATACCCTAAATATTAAGGAAGCTTTGAGGTCAGCTGAAAAACTTTTAAATTATGATATAGATAGAATTATATGTTATCACGGGGGAGTGTATACAAAAGACATAAAAAGAGCACTTAAAAACATTATTGCAGATTTGGACTAAATGGAAAGGTCTTAATCATGGGGGAGATATAAATAAATGGATAAAGCATCAAAGCTAATAATACTAAGAGGTAATTCAGGTAGTGGAAAAACTACAACGGGTAAGGCTTTGCAAAGAAAATTTGGACATGGCACAATGCTAATTTCACAAGATGTTATAAGAAGAGAAATGTTATATGTGAAAGATGGTCCAGATACAGAAGCAGTTGAATTGTTAAAGGAACTTGTAGAATATGGGAAGAACCACTGCGAGATTGTAATTTTAGAGGGTATTTTAAATTCACAGTGGTATAGTAAACTCTTTGAAAATTTACATGAGGAATTTGGAAATAGAATTTTTGCATATTATTTTGATATACCTTTTGAAGAAACCTTAAATCGTCACAAAGGAAAACCTAATGCTCATGAATTTGGAGAAAAGGAAATGAGGGACTGGTGGAAGGAAAAAGATTTATTAGATATCATTCCTGAGACGTGTATTCCTAAAGAATTAAGTTTAAATGAAGTAGTGGATATGATTTACGGGGCGGTTATAAAGTAAAACTTCAAAAATTAAGTGGTTTTGAGGTAAGAAGATTCATTAGTTTATATAAATATTGAGGGGGACTGGTGCAAAAGGAGAAAGAAATATTTGTAATTCAAGCAACACCTACCTCCAGAGGTAAGGAATATGAGGATATTATTAAGTTTGTTAGAAAAAAATGATGCTGTTTAGAGTATTCTTGAAAAATAACTATTGTAATAGTAACTAGATTATAGAGTGTTAAAAAAGAGAAGTGCAATGATATTATGATTTGCTAATCCTATTGAATATATATTTGACTATAAAGAACTAGAACACGGCAGGCTTGTTGTTAGACATAGTAATCTGTATTCAGATTTAACAAACCTACTGAAAAATAATTACACAAATTGGGATTAGATCATTAGGTAAAAGCTACCACTGTTACAATAGGTGGTAGCTTTTGTGTTAAGAATGATATAGAAAGATTTATTACCTTTTATTTTCATATGAAGTAATATTAAAATTATATAGGTATCTTCAAAAAATAAATAAGCCAGTATGCTCGGCTATTTTGTGTTATACTGCGTCAACAGAACCCTTAGATAGCTCTACTATCTGCGGAACCTATTTCCTTGTCGGCACAAGCAAGCTTGTGAACACAAGCTTGCTTGTGAGCTCAAAATATCCGTCACATCTTTGACTTGTTATTTATTTTCAGATGCTTAGAATGCATAATTCATTCAAATTATGAGGGTTAATATATTTTGGGGAGTGGGATAAGTTTGATTAAAAACAAAGGTTTTATAGATGGTGATTATAAAAGAATATCCATTTTTAGTATTGTTAAATTATGTGCCAGATATTCACCCATGCTTTTTACAATATGCTTCGCTTTAACGGTGATGGATGGTTTGCTAGTTCCTCTAATGCTGGTGATTGTTGGGAAGTTTATTGATTCTGCAATAACATTAGCATCAAAGGCTCCTCAAACTTATATAATGCTAAAAAATACAATGTTTATGGGGATGGGCTATTTCTATTTGCAGCTTAGTGAAGAGCTAAAAATTTACTTTTATCAATTATTCGAAGATGCACTAAGAAATAAATTAAAGCCAGAAATCATAAAAAAGCAATTTTGTATCGATTATTTATTATTCGAGTCAACTGAAACCCAGGATTTAGTATTAAGAGTTACTAATAACATAGAAAAGAGATTTACTGAAATTCTCAAATCAAGTAATTTGATTATCTCTATAGCTATACAAGTAATTGCTATTTTATATGTGTTATATAAATATAATTGGTGGATAGACATAATTTTTGGTTTTATTATAATTCCAATAGTTTTTCTTACTTTTAAGGGTGGTAAAGCAATTTACGAGTCAGAGAAAAAAGTGGGTTTTATAACAAGACAGATGAATTATCTATCTGATGTGTTGTCAAATAGAGAAGCTAGTGCTGAAAGAACCCTATTTAATTATTCGGATGCACTAAATAAAAGGTTTAAAGCTGCCCATATTTATAGATCAAATTTTAATACAAACAAGCTAGCAAGTGAAACTTTAAGAATTAAATTATGTAATATAGTGATGAATATATTTATCATTTTAATTATTGTCTCCTTATCTCGACAAGTATCCAATAAACTATTAAGTGTTGGTTTATTTACTTCAATATTAGGTAGTATGATAAATTTAACAAAAGTAATTTCAGTTCAAGTATCAGAACTTTTCTTTGAGTTTTCTTCACATAAGGAATATGTTAAGGACTTTAAGAAGTTTATAGCATTAGAAGAAAATAAAGAAGTGTTTAATCATAAATATGAAAAGTTGAAATTTGAAAGTTTGCATATTAAAAATTTGTATTTCAAATATAAAGACTCTAAAGATTATATAATCAAAGGGTTAAATTTATACTTAGAAAAAGGTAAATCATACTCTTTAGTGGGCCTAAATGGGGCAGGAAAAACAACTTTGGTTAAAATATTAGTAGGTTTATATAGAGATTTTGAAGGGGAAATTTTAGTAAATGGTAAGAATATAAAACTTTACAACTTCAATGAACTGCGAAGTATGTTTTCCATTGTTACTCAAGACTACGCCAAATATTATGTTTCTCTAAAAGATAATATTGCCTTTGGGGATCATGAAGGGGACATTAGTTCTGTAATAAAAAAACTTGAGCTAAGTGACTTGGTTAATGACTTACCAAAGGGTGAGAATAGCTACTTAGGTAAAATCTATGATAATGGAATAGACATCTCAGGAGGACAGTGGCAAAGAATTGCTATAGCTCGAGCTCTTTATAAAGATGCTCCATTTATTATTTTAGATGAACCAACATCAAGTTTGAGTCCAACTGCTGAGAGTAAAATTTATAACAATTTTTCAAAAATAGCTAAGGATAAAACTTTATTGATGATTACTCATAGGTTAGGTTCAACTAAAATATCAGATGAAATAATAGTACTTAATTGTGGTACTATTGCTGAGCAAGGTTCTCATGAGGAATTGATGGGGAAAGATAATATATATGCAAAATTATTCAACAAGCAAAGAGAGATGTATTATGAATAAAGGAAAAGGAATGTCTAATATGAAGGTTTTTTTAAAATTAATTAAATATACCTGGCTTGCAAGTCCCCTTACCTTTTCGGTGCTTATAATTGCTTCACTATTATTTAGTGTCTTACGGTATTCAGAGATAGTAGTATTACAATTACTATTTGATAATGTATTAAAGGTTGCTAATGGGTGGACCTATGATATTATGATAACACCTATATTAGCTATACTAGCTATCTTAATTCTAAATCCAGTTGTTGAATGGGTAGAATTTTTAGCACAAGGCTATTTTTGGAGACGAGGCAATGGATACATGCAATCACTGTTTCATCATCGTATAAATGAATTGGATTTAATTGATTATGAAGATGTAAAAAAGTTTGATGACATTAAGAAGGCAAGCTTAGGAAATCAAGAAGCACCAAATGGAATTCGTATTATTGTGCAAATATTATTTTTATATTTACCTTTTATATTAATAACATCATTATATTTGATTTCTATAAAACCTATGTTGGTATTTGCAATAGTTTTAATATTTATTCCAGTCTTAGCTTCTGAATTAATTAGAATGGGTTTTAATTATGATTTTGAAGATAAAATAGCCAATAGAAGAAGAAAGACTGAGTACTTTGAAAGTTGTATTGTTTCTAAAGAATATTTCAAAGAAACCTTAGTTAACGGATCCTTTAACTATTTTTATAGCCTGTTTGTGAATTCTAACAAAAAGTTTAGTAAAGAATTTGTTCATGTTAAAAACAAGCTTCTAAAAATTGCTATAGTTATGCGAATTATAAATACTTTAGGATACCTTTGCATACTAGCTCTATTAGTTTACTACTTATATAATGGTTCTATTTCAGTAAGTCAATTTGCAGCTGTTTATTATTCCATAGATAAGATTACCACTATGTTAAGGAACCTTATTGCAAACATTGGTGAAGCTTTGGCAGGAATTTCAACTACATCTTTCCTTGTTAGATTTATAAATGAAGAAAAAGAAATTGAAATTGAAGAAGACCTTTCTAAAACTGGAGATATTGTATTAAAAGATGTGTCTTTTATATATCGAAATACAAAAAAGAACGCTTTATCAAATATAAACCTAAGGATAAAAGCTGGTACATCCTTAGCAATCGTTGGGGAAAATGGTTCTGGTAAAAGTACATTAACAAAAATAATCATGGGTTTGTATAAACCTTCCCAAGGAACTGTGCAGTATGAGGGTGAAAATATAGAAAAATACTCTAAGTCCTCTAAATTCACAAATATTAGTGCAGTATTTCAAAATTTTATAAAGTATAAATTATCAGCAGAAGATAACATAAGAATTAGTAATTTTTCGTCCCAAGACTCAATTGGAAATGTTTCTTCACAGATTAATCTAAGCTTTGATGATTTAAAAATCAACAATGAAACTATTTTATCTAGAGATTTTGGTGGACAAGAACTTTCTGGAGGTGAATGGCAACGGCTGGCAATTGCACGTGGCTTATATCGTCCACATAATCTAATTGTTTTGGATGAACCCACTGCTGCCATTGACCCTATTGAAGAAGCTAACGTGTTTTGTACTTTTAAGAAATTAAGTGATGATAGAACTTGTATTTTTGTTACTCATAGATTGGGATCAACTCAAATTGCTGATAAAATTGTTGTAATGGAGGGTGGCAAAATAGTGGAAGAAGGTACAAACCAAGAGTTAATTAATTTAAAAGGAAAGTATTATAACTTATTAGAAGCTCAAGCTAAATGGTATAAACGCTAATCTGTACTTAAAAACAACGAATTATTCATTAGATAATATATTACTTAGATTCTCATTATAAAGATGAAAAGTCTACGATATGCCAGTTACGGCACCTCTATCATAAATAACACAGAATGATTTATGATTATATAACTCTAGATATTTAGTGATATGATTTATGGGGTGGTTATAAAGCAAAGTTTAAAGCAGGGAAAAAGTTAATTTTGGGGGTGAAGAAATGGAATTTATGAGTATTAGAAGAGAATCAGAAAGGCTTGTGGTTAGGCCAATGAGACACACTGATTTTGAAACTATTTTGAAGGGCTTAAAAGATCAAGCACCACGACAAAACAGACACGAAGAGGAAACAGAGCTAACGGATAGTTTTACAGAAGATTTTTGTAAAGAAACTGCAGATAAGTTAGAACAATATGCAAAAAATGATAGGTGCTATGAGTTTAGGGTTTTCAAAAAGGAAGATGGTATTTATGTAGGTGGAGTTATCGTAAAAACCATTAAACGAGGTGGATTTCAATGGGCAGAAGTTGGATATTGGCTGCTTAATCAGCATTGGGGGAATGGGTACGGAAGTGAAATGGTAAAGGTTATGAATGACATAGCTTTTAAAGAACTTGGCTTCCATCGATTAGAGGCGCATATAAACTTAGATAACATAGCTTCTCAGAAGACAGCAGAAGCAGCAGGAATGAAGCTTGAGTGTATAAGGCAAGGATTTATTTTCGAAGATGATGAATGGACTGATAATATGGTTTATTTTATAAATAATACTAATTCTAAAGAATTAGAATAACATGAATTTAATAGAAAGTATTCTTAAGGCTTAAAGAAATATCTTTAAGCCTTTCTTTATTTTACTAAGCTTGTGTGTATTAAAAAATGATGTGATAGCAAGGCTTAAGTAGATATATCCTGTTTTTAAGCTATGGTTTATAAGAAATATTTTATGCTAGCTATCATAAAAACATTATAAACAAAGTACACTCGCATAAGGTAGAGTTTTTAGAAGCAATCAAAACATCCAAATTGGCGGAAAATTTGAGTAAGTCAGAATAATATGGTAAAATTAAACAAATAACAAAAAATCAATCCATTAATTAAGTCTCATATTATATTATTAGGGGTGTTGTAAATATGTAAGAAAGAATCAAAGAAGAGTTTAAACAGGAAAGTTTTATATATAAGGAGATGTTAGTTAATGGATTTAACGTGGAACTTAGATAAAATTTATACTTCATTTGATTCTGAGGATTTCAAAAATCATATGGAATTGATTAAAGAATATGTAGACTCTCTAAAGAGATTAGATATTCATAGTTGGGAAAAGGATGAAAGCTGCGTTTTAAAAATTGAAGAGTTTTTAAAAAGTATTAATGAGTATAAAAAGATATATTCAAGATTATATTCCTATGCATACTTGGTTTTCAATGTTGACTGTGAGAATGTGAAAGCTATGAATACATTAGATTATTTAGAGAATATAAACTCAGAAATTACTGATACATTTATAAAATTTAGCTGGTTACTTAAGAATGTTGAAGATTTACATGGGATAATAAGTGCTTCTGAATATCTTTCAGAACATAAGTTTTATCTTAAAGAGCTTACAATAAAGTCAAAGTATTTGCTAAGTGATAAGGAAGAAACTATTATTTCTAGGATGAAAAATACTGGATCAAAAGCTTGGGAAAGACTTTATATGGAGTTAATAGCTACCACTGAAGAGCGTATTACTATTAATGGGAAAGTAGAAGCTGCAACAATAGCTGAACTTAGAAATATGCTGTATGAAAGTGATGGACACTTAAGGAAGACAGCTTATTATAAAGAAGTTGATTTATGTAAAGGGTTATCACAAGTTTGTGCAAAATGTATAAATGCAATTAGTGGGGAAGCTTTAGCTGTTTGTGAATTAAGAGGGTATAACTCACCCTTAGAAAAGGTTTTAATAAATTCAAGAATGGATATTGAAACTTTAAACACTATGATGAAAGCAATAAAAGAAGCTTTGCCAGTGTTTCATAAGTATTTCGTAAAAAAGGCTGAAATCTTAGGATATGACTCCAAACTTCCTTTTTATGAAATTTATGCACCAGTGTCTAAAAGCACTAGGAAAGTAACTTACACCGAAGCTAAGGATTTAATTGTATCCAGCTTTAACACCTTTAGCGAAAACCTTGCTAGTTTTTCAAAAAAGGCTTTTGAGGATAAATGGATTCATGCCAAGCCAAGTAAAGGAAAAGGTAATTTTGGTTTATCAGTAGATATTTTTCCAATAAAAGAAAGCAGGATAAGTACTAATTTTAGTGGAAACTATGTGGATGTAAGCATATTAGCTCATGAAATTGGACACGCATATCATAGCTCTAAACTTTATGAAGAAACTATGGTAAATACGGATTATCCAATTCCTATTGCAGAAACAGCTTCAATTTTCTGTGAAACCATATTAAATAATGAACTGGCAAAAATATTGCCTGGGAGTGAAACTCTAACAATTCTTGAAAGAAGTATTTCTGATGCTGCATACTATATTGTAGATTTTTACGGAAGGTATTTGTTTGAAAGAGAGCTATTCAAGAGAAGAAAATTAGGACCGTTGCCTCTTGAGGAATTAAATGAATTAATGATTCATTCTATGAAAGAAGCCTATGGTGAAAGTATTGAAATTGAAACTATTCACCCTTACATGTGGATGAATAAGCCGGGATATTTCATGGTTGATAATGAATTTCTCAATTTTCCATACTCCTTTGGGGTTTTATTTTCAAAAGGTTTATATGCAGAATATATAAAAAGAGGGCAAGGGTTTGCTCATGAATATGATAAGTTTCTAGGTAAAACAAGCATAAATACTGTTGAAACCCTAGCAAAAACAATGAATATAGATGTTCATTCAATAGAATTCTGGAAAAGCTCTTTAGGACTTATTGAAAGAGATATTGAAAAATTTATAAGTATCTAATAAGCAAGGACACTGATTTATAATAAATAAACCTTCTAAAATAGAACAAAAGCCATAGACAAAGGAGATAACTTCTCATTTATCTATGGCTTAATTACAGTGTTCTAAGATGGTTATTCACTTTGTCTATCATAACAAAATCTTAAGTGAATCAAGGTAATTATAGTAGAATGCCAAACAAAATAGATTTCTTTTGAAAGGGTCAATTTAATTATAAATCAGCAGAAGCTTCCATATATAATTCAAGCATTAATTTTAACTTCTAGTACATATAGCAAAATATTTTAATACTAAATTATCATTTTATGTTATTAACATCTTTTAAAAGCTTCTCAAGGTTCTCGATTGTTACAAGCTCCTCATTACATTTCTTGCTATTTAAGCAAATATCAAAGCCTATAGAGCGGTAAGCCCCTTCAGAGGTATTTGGTGTTTTACATATAGGGGAAACAAAACCTACTTCACTTGCGCCACCTTCATGATTACAAAGAATGCATCTATGAGCATTATTAGAGGTTTGATTTGCAATTCTACAAGCCATACCTACAAGTTTACCCTCCATAGTGTAAGCTATAAATAATTTTCTAATGGATTCATCAATCCAACCTAAATATACATTTTTTAAGTTTTGATCCTCTTGGGTTGGTAGCTTAAACTTCTTTTCCTTCTTAAATAATCTGCCAATTTGTGCATTTGTAATAACGGGCATACCATATACATATTCATTTAACTCATCTAAATATTTATCAATGTGATAGGGTTTAGTTATTCTACTAATATCAAGGAACTCTTTCTCTTCCACCGATAAATCACTAAAAACACTTAGTATCTTATCCTGTATATATCCTTTAGTAGCCTCAATAATATTAATATCTGCACAACCTATAAAAGCATTACTTAAGTCAGATAAACATTTTTTTATATAATTATACTCATGTTTTTTTATAAAAGCTTCCATAGAAGCACACCTCTTTTCTTGAAAATTTCCAAACAAATTATTAGTCTTGTCCAAGGTAACTTGTTGTTTGGGTGAACAATGCCTGCTTAGTACAGCAGGTTTTCAGTTGATTTAGTTAAAATGATTCATATATTATAAAGTCCACCTATGAAGATGTTCATACTTGGACATGAGGAAACTTAAATAATTATTAGACTATTAAGCAAGAATGTTATTGTTGAGCCATAACTTATTTATTTGTTTTTTTTAACCTCATAAGAATTTATAAATGAGAAATTTCAAGGACTAACCACAATAAAATCATATCAGAGTTAAGTGAAGCCTTTCAATCTAATTAATGGTTCTGTAATGTTTAAGAGCAAAATATGTATGCAATTTATTTTATAGAGCTTTAAGGTAACAGGGGGTATATAAGGGAATAAGATTTTTAGGTGGCTGGGTTTTATTAGATATAAAGCATATTTAAAGGTGGCACAGGTGAATGTGTAACAATTTTGTGAGAGGAGTTAGTTAGAAATAGATTTATGTGTGACATATACTACTTTTTTGAAGTTAAAACTTCTTCCAAAGTATTTCGAGAAAAGGGGTTTTTTAATTATTAAATTGATATTGCTGGAAAAACCTTGTATAATGTAATTGTTATATTAAACATAATTAGAAATAAGTATTTTTGAAAGGTATAAATAACTATGATTTGTAAAAATGAATCTGGATTAAGATATACTCCTTGCGAAGGCCATAAGAACTAAATCGGCTATGCTTTGCTTGGAGGAGACTTTATTAAAATAGCTGATGTTGAATTCTATGGTACAGTAAGTTCTTTTTTCATGTATATTAAAGAACTCTATTTAGTGTGTAGATTTTCAGCATCATGCGAATTAGGCATCTGAAAATAAATAACAAGTTAAAGATGTGAAGGATATTTTGAGTTAGACAAGGAAACGGGTTCCGCAGATAGCAGAGCTATCTAAGGGTTCTGTTGACGCAGTATAACACAAAATAGGCGAGTATACTGACTTGTTTATTTTTTGAAGATGTCTTAATAAAGCCTTTCATATATTTGTTTCTTTGTATATTAAGGGAAACTGTTGCAAACATAGCGTTGTAACAGTTTTTTTGGTCTTTGCTTCAAGAAAAAATAAATTTTTCGAAGGAGTAAAGATATGAAATATATTAATGCACATAAAATTTTACCTAAAGATATAATTAAAGTAATTCAAGAATACGTGGATGGGGAATATTTATATATACCTAGAAAAGAAGAAGAACAAAAGAGATGGGGCGAACGGAGTGGCTCAAGAGAAGCCTTAAAAGGAAGAAACATAGAAATATATGATAAATATATAAAGGGCGCTAAGGTTATGGAACTAAGCGAGGAATATTACCTTTCAGATAAAAGCATAAGAAGAATTATTAGTGACCAAAAGAAAATTATATTGAAAATAAGTGGTGACCCATAGAGAGAGGCTTCATGCTAGGGGTAAGTTGTTTATATAAGTAATTGAAAGCATTGAATAAGTAGCAAAACAAGCATTGGGCATACCTTTAAAACTAGATTTAAATGAACCTAATTAAAAATATTAGAATTACTGCAGCTATTTTATGTAAAAATATTATGCTATAAAATGTAAAATAAGTTAAAGATACTCTTTATATATTGTAAAGGGTATTTTTTATTGTTAAGATTATTTATATGTATATATTTACAGTGATACCAATATATTCAACGATAGAAATGTAAAACAATACTTATGAGGGGGGATAGTATCTATGATTTCTATTGAAGTAAAATATAACTCAAAGGACACCTTTGTATTAATGCAGTTCATTTGTAAGAAACTATATAAAATTAATAGCATTATAGCAAGAATCGTACAAACCTTTTTTACACTAGCAATGCTATATCTAAGTGTATTATGCATAGAGAGTAAACATATCTTTAGTATAGTTATAATTGTTCTATTTTTACTTTACCTTTTGGTGTGGAATATTTTTACGGTTCGAAACTACTTATATAGCAAGAGGCATAATATTCTCCATGAAAATATGAAGATTACATTTGAAGAAGATTATTTCACTAAAATGTCTACAAGTGAAAACAAATCATATTATTATGAATTTAGATATTCTAAGTTAGAAAAAATATATGATGAAAAAGATAATTTGTTTATCAAATTAGATAAATCTACTGAGTTCATATTAATCCCCAAACGAGAGCTTGGCCAAGGAGATTATGATAGACTAATTAACCATTTAAAATCAAAGATTAATAACAACCTTACTTATGAGGAGAAATTAAAGATAGAGACCAACAATACTAGCGAGAATCTTAATTTTCAGGTTGCCTCAAAGCTTGATTTAGCTGACATTGTACAAATGCTTACTGTTATACGTAAAAAACAATTTGTAGCAATTAGAGTTTTTTTTATATTTACTATGGCTATTCTTTTAATATCATTAACCCTGGATTTGCATGACTGTTTCCTAGGGGATTTCTCTCAAGTTCCATTTATCATATTTTGTTTTATTTGTGTAATAGTTTTTTTAGTAGTGGCTATTAATTTTAATAAAATTCAAATGAAGATTATATCTAAAAATTATTTTAATGATAATAAGGAAATACTTGTTGTTAACAAAATGTGTTTTTATGATACTTACTACTCTATTGAATATGATGAAGTTGATGGTAGTGCTTATGTAACAATAGGTTATGAGGACCTTAAGTTCTTTGTTGTAGACAAAAATTTAATTGCTTTTGGGGATAAGAGTAAAGCTTCATCAGTAACTTGTACTAAAAAAAGTGCAGAGTTTGAAGTAGGTAAAGTAGAAGAGTTTATAAAGTTTCTTAGTAATAAGGTAAATAGATAAAATGAAGTAGGTAGATTGACTTAATTTTCATAGACAATAAGCTAATAATTTATATAAGGTAAAAGGGGATCGATTTTATGAGAGAATTAGAAAAGAGTGAATTTAATAACATTGTGCAGTTATTGAATGAAGAAAAAGTACACTATACATTTGCATATGCAGTGGCTGAAGGAAAACAACCTGGCCGAATTTTTGCAGATAATCCAGTGGAGCCAAAGTGTTGTTTATTAACTTGTAAAAGTGGAAAATATTTAGTTGCAGGATGTACAAGCAATATTGGGTTCAATGAATTTTTGAAGGTTTTTTTACTCTATAAAGAAAATCATGGTAATTATTTTGACATCTACAGTTCCTCAAAGGAATGGATTGTTAAATTAGATGAGATCCTTGGAGATAATGCAGCAAAATTGAGTAGACAAGTATTTAGCTGGGATTATGAAAATTTATCTGCAATTTCAAAATGGAGTGAAAGGCTACCAGAAGGATTTGAACTAAGAAAAATGGATGATGTTTTGTTCCAAAAGTATGTGAAGGAAATGGATTCATCGTACATGGACTTATGGGAAACTGAGGATAACTTCCTCTCCAATGGGTTTGGTTTTTGTATATTAAAAGATGGTGACTTTGTTAGCGTATGTAACACATATTATGTAAGACAAGGCTATGCAGAAATTGATATAGTAACAAAGAGTGAATATAGACAACAAGGCTTTGCACTAGCTACCTGCGCTGAGTTTATAAAATATTGTGTAAGCAACAATATTGAGCCTGTATGGGATTGCGATAATGGAAATGAAAACTCTAAAAACTTAGCAAAGAAACTAGGTTTTAAAAGTGTAGAAATATACGAAATGCATTGGTGGCATAAGAATAAAACTTTTGTTGAGGAATATTTAAAAAAATATCAATATACAGTATAAAGCAACTGCTAATCTAGGTAAATGATCAAAAAACGTAGCCCTAACCATGGATATATCTTGGTTAGGGCTTTTTAGAATTGTATAGATCTAGGCAACTATAGGGTTCCATAATGAAATTCTAATTTGTTCAGCATTACAAAAAAAAGGCTATGCACTAATTATTTAGTGCACAGCCTCAATAAATCCTTAAGGAAACCGGGGGAGGATTTATGTTTAAATTAAATGTTGAAGTGGTTTCTATATAATACATTAATTTTTGTTTTTAACTGTATTTTTAAAGCCAACATAAGTTGCATAAAAGTATCCACCATATATTACAATAAGTCCTAAGCCTATCATAAGAGAAGAACTTCCAAGGAGGCTTTTGTTATAGGCTCCAAACAGCTTATTAGTTACACTTACGCCAACTATTGAATGTATCATGGCTAAAGTTAAAGGTGTCATAAAATAAATCAAGTTCTGAACTAATATTGACTTATTTATCATTTTTTCAGTAACACCTATTTTTCTAAGAGAGTTATATCTATCAAGACTATCACTTGCCTCAGATAATTGTTGTAAGGCTAGCACAGCAGCACTGGATATTAAAAATACTATGCCTAAATATATACCTAGAAATACAACCATTGCTGAGGAGCCATACACCATGGAATGTAGCTGTTCTAGTGTATTTCCGAATAACAGTATAGATTGACCATTATAGCTTCCAGTATCTAAAACATCAGTAAATAGCTTTGAAAACTTCTCTTCTGATCTTTCAAAGTTACTGTTATCAAACATTACATTAAATTTAGAGGCGTCTATCTTCAAATCTCCCTGAAAGTTATCTGGGATTATGAAATAAAGGAATTGTAAATTAGTTCTTGTGCTAACTATATTCTCCTTTATTGGAGTGCTATTTTTTATAGTGTAAGTTTTATTCTCTAACACTACAGACTTTTCATTCTTTATAAACTTACTAAATATTTTATTGGTATCTTCATAGTTGGATACAACTAAAATCTCATTATCTTTTAAATCCACAGGAGACTTGTCTAAAAGCTGTGTTATTGAGTTATATTCTGAGAGTTTTATAGCTGATATAGGGTGGTCTGAGTAGGAATCCTTAAGCTCATTAAGTTCCTTTTCAGTTAAATACTTACTTAGCAATTCACTTAAATAAATAGGAAGTTTATATTCAGTAAAAAAGGAATACTTTTCAGTAGCATCAAGCTGAAAATTTATTTCCTCAAGAGCCTTTTTAACATCCTTTGTTTTTTCTTCATCTTTACTAGGATAAAGAGCTCCAGAGGCGTGGAAAGAAGTATTTCCCTTTAATGCTTTGTCAAAGATGCCCTTATAGCCAAACATAGTAAATAAAAGGGTTATAGTTAAAAACAGCATAAGACATATAGTGGTCATGGATAAAAAGTTAGTAGTTATTTTATTATTAATCTGTCTTAATACAAAGATATTTAAATTTTTAAGATATAGTTTTTTATTCTTTTGTATAACTTGGATTAAAAAGTTAGAGAGACTAAAAAAGCATAATAGGGTTCCCACAATCCCTAGCACAATTGAAATAATAAAAAGAGGATCCTCAGGTTCTAATCCAACCTTTAACACAAAAGTGTAAGCAGCTATAAGGGATGCCAGTGAGAAAAGAAATATAACTATTGAAATAACAGGATTAGTAACCTTTATTACTTCATTTTTCTTTGCTGCATTTAGCATGTCTATAAGCTTATATTTAGAAATAGTAACTTGATTAAATATCATTACTAGAATAAATATTATTCCAAAGTATAAGGCAGATTTAACTATTGCACTCATTGATATAATAAATTTATAACTAGTCATATTTACAGCTAAAAGCTTAGCTGTAACAACAGATAAACCTTGGGATACAATAATACCAAGAAGAATTCCAGCAACTAGAGATAATAAGCCAATAAGAAAGGTCTCAAAAATTAAGATTCTAGAAATTTTACCCTTTGACATACCTAAAGTCATGTAGATGCCTAGTTCTTTTTTGCGTTTTCTTATAAGAAAATTGTTGGCGTAAACTATAAGTCCTCCTAGAATAAAGGATACAAATACGGAGGCTCCAGCCATAAGTTTGTTTATTGTAACCATATACTCTGCAGTGCTCTTACTTATATCCAGCAGGGATTTTTGTGCTTCAATGGAATTAAAGCTATAAAATATACATACTGCAAAGGTTAGAGTAAGAAAATATATGGAATAATCCTTGAAGCTTCTTTTAACATTGTTCATTGCTATTTTAGAAAACATCGCTAGCATCTCCTCCAAGCAAAGTTACAACTTCAATTATTTTATTAAAGAACTCTTTTCTTGTATCATTCCCACGAAGTAGTTCATTAAAAATCTTACCATCCTTAATAAATAAAATTCTGTGAGCATAGCTTGCGGTAAAGGCATCGTGAGTAACCATTAGTATGGTAGCTTGGAAATCCTTGTTTAACTTTTCAAAGGAGTCCAAAAGAAGTCTTGAGGACTTAGAGTCTAAGGCTCCAGTAGGCTCATCAGCCAGTATCAGTGAAGGCTCGGTAACTAGAGCTCTAGCAGAAGCCACTCTTTGTTTTTGACCTCCTGACATTTGAAAAGGGTATTTAGTTAAAACATCTAATATCTCAAGCTTTTCTGCCACTTTTTTAATAAGCTCATCTATTTCACTAGGTTTTCTCTTTTGTATTGTTAGAGCTAAAGCGATATTTTCATAGGCAGTAAGAGTATCTAGAAGATTAAAGTCTTGAAATATGAAACCTAACTCATCACGTCTGAATTCTTCTAAAGCTTTAGATTTAAGTGTAGTAATATCCTTGTTATTTATGATGATGTTACCTGTAGTAACAGTATCTATAGTTGAAATACAATTTAATAGAGTGGTCTTACCGCTACCCGAAGGTCCCATTATTCCCACAAACTCTCCCTTATCCACATTAAAGCTTATATTGTCTATGGCTTTTGTTATGTTGCCTTTATTACCATAGTATTTTTCAATTTTTTCAACCCTTAAAATATTCTCCATTACTTTTCCTCCATAATTCTTCTCCCTAAAGGGGGTTATTCATCTGAGTAACTTGCTGTTACTTTAATTTTTCACCTGAAATTTCACCATTTTTTCGATGATATCATTACTACCATTATAGATAGTAACTCCATATTCACCTTCTTCAAGACCTTCTGGAACTGATAGCTTAGCATTAAAATATCCAGCTTTACTTATTTCTATATTTTCTTCTGTTTTAAATCTATTCTGTGTTGATACTTCACCTTTGTACCATACCACCGTTGCCTTTTTAATAGCCAGCTTTTTGCCCTTTGCAGAAAGATAAACCGTATCCTTAGAGGTAAAAGTATTAGTAGGTGAAGTAGGTTTTCCTTTGTCATCTACACTTTTAGTCATGGTAATTTCTACAATTTTAGGACCAAAGAAGTATTTATAAGCAGCGCCCCCTCCACCTATTATTAAAATTATAATTAACACAGGTATTAACAATTTTTTCATAAAAAATTCCTCCAAACTTTAATTTTTATTTTCTCTACGGTTATTATTTTACTAGGACTTCACTCGGATACATATTAGTTTATATTTCATTAAGGTTACATTTTTGAAAGGTTTGAAACATAGGGTGAGCTTCATAAAATAAAAAATAATGGATTCTCAGCTACCATAATTCATAATAGCTATAAATCCATTATTAACACACAATTAACTCATTAAATTAACCTTACCTAGGGGGAAGATAATACTAACCTTTGTGCCTTCTCCAAGCTTTGAAGTTAAGCTAAGGCCCAGGCCCAGTTGATCACAAAGCTTTTTGCAGAGGTAAAGTCCTATGCCAGTAGACTTACCAAGCCTTCTGCCATTATCTCCAGTAAAGCCCTTTTCAAAAACTCTATTAACATCCTTGTTTATTATACCTATACCATTATCCTCTATAGTAAGGACTATATTGTTTTCATTTTGAACAGTATAAACTCGGACCTTGCCTTCTTTTTCCCTACTATATTTAATAGAATTTCCTATGATTTGATTTAAGATAAATTCAAGCCATTTTCCGTCACTGAATACAATGCCTTCCACCGCTTCAATGTCCACTGAAATTTTTTTATTTATAAAGTCTCTAGAATTCCTCTTAATAGTATTTCTTACTACAGTAGCTAAGGACAGCTCTCTTATAATATAATCCTTGCTTACGTTATTACTTCTTGAGTAATATAGCACTTGCTCAATATAATCCTCAATTTTCCTAACTTCATAGTCAATACTCTTAGTAACTTTATCCTCATTGTTTTCTATGATGAGTCTTGTGGAGGAAATTGGAGTCTTTATTTCATGAACCCAGGTTTCAATATACTCTCTATATTCACTTTGCATATCTCTGTATTTTTTCACATGTTCATGCATACTTTTGTTAGCTTCCTTTAATACATCATACACAGCTTTGCCTTCAATAAAATCTGGTTCTTCTATAATTTCAGATAGGAGATACTTTTTATCTAGGGAATCCATAATACTAGTTATCTCATTATAGAATTTTTTCGACTTAACATATTCTACAATAATAAAAGAAAAAAGGGGGAGAAACCATATAGAGAAAACAAGAAGAATTATATTAGCACTAAAGTTAACAAGGACCATTATGGAACCTATGATAATGAATAATATAAAGTTAATTAAAAGAAATAAAAACCTGTCTTTTAAATAATCTTTTAAACTCATGGCAGTATATACCCAAGTCCACGTCTGGTTTCTACGGTTTCTTTCATTCCAACTTCCTCTAGCTTCTTTCTTAACCTTGTCACATTAACAGATAAGTTATTATCATCTACAAAAATATCTGAGTTCCACATAAAATCCATTAGTTCATCTCTGGACACTATTTTACCTTTATTTTTAATCAAGCAGGAAAGTATTTTAAGCTCATTTTTGGTTAGTTCCACTGTACTGTCCTTGTAAGTAATTGAACTATTTGATAAATTAAGCTTTAAATCATAATAATACATGATATCTTGAGGAGTAGAACCTTGAGCTCTTCTTAAAATAGAAGCAATTCTTGCTAAAAGAATTTGAGTATTATAAGGTTTTGTAATAAAATCATCAGCACCTAAATTCATACTCATAAGTTCATCCATCTCACTGTCTCTGCTGGTTACCACAATAATAGGCATATCTGAAGTTTTTCTTACTTCTCTGCATATGTGATAGCCATCAAATATAGGAAGATTTATATCTAAAAGTAATAAATCTGGAGTTTCTTTTAGTATGTAATCCACAATGTTTTCAAAGTTTGAAGGAGCAAGAACTTCATAGCCGTATCTTGTTAAAAAGACTTTTAGTTCTTCCCTTATGGTTTCAGTATCTTCTATAATAATTATCTTTGACATAGATTCACTTCCTTTGTAAAAATCTATCAGCTTAAGGATATTATAGTTTATTATAAGTATTACTGCAAAAAATAAATCTAGATATATAGAATTTACTGCAATTCAAATTATTACTTCCAAGAAGTGCTTCCTCTAAAAACATAGCCACTATTAAAAATGGATTCTTTTAAGCTCAATGTGCTGTAACTATATAAGTATTTCTAAGATAAGTGAATTCCTATGCTGAAAACATGTATGAGGCTTTGAACTTGTTTATATATAAATACACCATAGGAAAAGTTAAAGTACTTTACACAACTATTTCTAACAGAATAACATAATGTAATAAAACATAGGGATAGTTATAGTTAGGTATAAAAGGATGAGGTACTTATGGGCATTGAAGGTTTTCAGAATTTAGGATCTGCTTCCAGTAAATTTTCATTATTGAAGAAGCCATTTGGGTAAATATTTGAAAAGATTTAAATATAATAATGATTAGTTTAGAAGTGATAGTTAAAAAGCTGTCAGTGCCTTCTAAAAAACGGTCAGTGGATTTATAATAAAAATATAAGCTACTGACTGTTTTGGTCAATAAAGGAGAGTATAATGAATCAATCTTATTTTCAGTTGCCATTAGACAAACAAAAGAATTTAATTAATGCTGGATATAAAGTATTTGCGGTATCCCCCTATAATAAAGCTTCTATGCTTTCAATTTCTATGGAAGCTGGAATATCTAAGTCCTTGCTGTTTTATTACTTTAGAAATAAGGAGGAATATTATTTATTCTTATTCCATACTGCCATAGAATTTATAAATGAACACAAGGTACAACTAAAGGGAGAAAAAGTATATGACTTTTTTGATTTAATTAATATGAAAATCCAAGGAAGAATGAAAATCATAGCTGAGTATCCATATTTATATAAATTTATCACGAGAGCCTATTATGAAACTAATGAAGGAATAAAAAGTAAATTAGACGAAAAGAAAAGAATAATAATGAGCATAGAAGAAGAGGAATTCTTGAAGGTTGTTGATTATAATAAATTTAAAAATCCCAGCCATGTAGCAATTTTGCTTAAATTAGTACTTTCTGTGGCTGAAGGTGTCATGAGAGGAAGAGAAGATTTAAATACTGAAAAAATTCTTCAAGGGGTTAGAGAGTTTGAAGTTATGATGGAATCCTTGAAAAAGCATTATTATAAGGAAGGTTATTTAAGTTTAGTGGAAGGGAGATAGTAAAATGGATAAGAAAGTGGAACATTTAGCATTTCATAATTTGAATTGTGAAATTCATTATTGGTATAGAAAAGGAACAGAAGATAAATGGATTCTATTTTTTCATGGAGCTGGTGTTGATCATGAAATGTTTGAAGAGCAATTTAAGATTTTTGATGACACCTATAATATAATTGCATGGGACAATCGTGGACACGGTTTATCTAAATTAGATCCTAAAGCAAAGTTTTCCTTTAAAGATATGATTAGTGATTGTAAAAAAATATATGAAATTTATAGCATAAATGAAGCAATTCTTATTGGACAATCTATTGGAGGAAATTTAGCCCAAGAGATAGACTATATTTATCCTGAACTAGTGGAGAAATTAATATTAATTGATTGTACCAAAAATACTGGAAAACTAACATTTATGGAGAAATGTTTATTAAAAAGTAGCAGGTTTATATTTAACTGTTACCCTTGGAAGGTTCTAATAAATCAAAGTGCTAATGCTTGTGCTAACAAAGAGGAAGTAAGGGAATATGTTAAGCAATGCTTTAATAGAATGGATAAAAAAACTTTCATTGATGTTATCATGGAGGCAACAACTTGTCTTCATTATGACCCACAATATAGGTTCAAAAAGCCTGTATTGTTGCTCTGTGGGGTAGATGATAAAACAGGTAATATAAAGAAGGTTGCTGAGCCTTGGGAAAAAAGTGATAGCAACTGCAATCTTCATTTCATTAGTAATGCAGGTCACAATTCAAATCAAGATAATCCAGAAATGGTTAATGAGCTCATTAGTAATTTTTTAAGAAGTTAACTATTTTTCTATTAGCTAGTTTCACTTAAATGCATGATATTTACAGTTCATCGTTAGCATAGTCACTGAGAATACACCGCAAGATATGCTTATGTAGCCCTAACCATTGATATATTGGTTAAGGTAGTTTTATAAGTGAAAATACCCAATGGTAAGTATAGGGTTCCATGATAGAATTTTAACTTATTCATCTTCATAACCCTTTAAGGGAACCAGGGTAGGACTAATGTATAAGTTAAGTTTTAACTCTGGTTCCTTATATAGGGTTCCTTGGTCATAACTTAACTTACACCAGGAAACTTCTAGCATATGCTAGTGAACGAAGTTGTTCTACATCAGAATTAAGTTCGTCAAATATCATCTTGATATCACTTATTAACTCATATATTGA
>NZ_AMQH01000016.1 GCF_000300195.1 Clostridium tunisiense TJ
GATATCAAGATGATATTTGACGAACTTAATTCTGATGTAGAACAACTTCGTTCACTAGCATATGCTAGAAGTTTCCTGGTGTAAGTTAAGTTATGACCAAGGAACCCTATATAGGGTTCCTTGATGAATTTTTTACTTATCCATATCCTGAGACCCTTAAGGGAACCAGGGTAGGACTAATGTATAAGTTAAGTGTTAACTCTGGTTACCTATATCTGCATATTTATAATAAATTAAGATTCTTTTATATACCTTTAAGATTCTGTTTTAGAACTTTCACTCTCTGTTCCTTGGTGAACTCTTGAGCCTCTGTCCCCTTTTATCTTGTTACCTTTCTCTGGTCTTACCTTATCAAAATTATTGTTTTCAATTTTAGTTTTTATTTTAGTTTTTATTTCTTCACCTTTTTCAGTAGTAATTTTCCCATTTGAAACTGCTTCATCTATAGCGGCATTATGTTTTTCTATTAAAGCTGCTCTAAAGCTCTCTAAGGAGACTCCCTTCTCTGTTAAAAAGGCATTTAAAGTTTTTCCTTCTTTCCTAGCTGCAGTTAACTCTTCTTTGGTTATTCCAAACTTTTCGCTTAGCACTTCATCAATTTTAACATGCTTTACTGCCTTGAAATTCCTTTTCTCTTTACCCTTGTTAGGTGCGGTTATTTCCGTACTTTGATTATTATTTGCTTTGTCTGTTGAGTTATCAGTAGCATAAACCGAGGTTCCTATACCAATAGATAAAGTTAAAGCTAAAGCAGCAACAATTAAATTTTTTTTCATCATTCATTCCTCCATATAATTTATTTTTATATTTATTTTTTTATTTATCTTATGGTAATATACTACCCAGCTTATATGTCAATGAGGTGTCAAAAAAGTGATAAAAGTATTAATTATAAACTTTCTTCTCTTTCACTTTTTCTCTTGAGTATTTCAGAGAATTGTATTATTTTGCCGCCTTTATTCCCTTCTGTCTTTTCCACCATTTGTTTTCTATCATCTGGTATAAAAGGAATGACTCCTTCATTGAAGGCTAGTTCTTGTAATTCCCTTGGAGCATCGCGTAAATCTACTGTAACTCCATCAATTGATACTAGCCAAGCAAAGGGATTATCATAGATTTTACTTGGCAATGTCCACTTAGGATCAAAGGGAATTATATCCATAAGTTCTTGGACTTCCTTGGATTTTGACGAACCTGTACTGCTACTTATTCCAAACCCTTCATAAAGTTTACTTGCCTTAAGATGTGGACTTTGGCTAGGGTCAAATATAAAATTCACTGTTCCAATTGCATGAACTATGCCACAAGCCCAAGTCTTACTTCTGCCTCTTAAAAGTGGCGATGGTCTCTTCCTACATAGGACTGCGCATAATTCTCCTGCAAGCTTTGCATACTCTCCATTTAAATTTTCAACACAAAAATTATTTATAAGAGCCATTATATCTCTATATTTTTCTTCCATGGATTTTGGCACGTTGTTTTTATTCATTTTTGTCTCCTTAGTACTTCTGCATAAAATTTCTCTCATACTAAATCATTCCTTATTTTAAAAAAATTAAACATGTGAAAAAATTAATATCTTTGAATTTATTAAGTAAAGTAAGTCAGTGTATAATATATCTAGAATCATTTTCAATGTCTTTGCAATGAATTACACTTTAAAAATGTGGTTAAAACTAATGGTATAAATATAAAATTTAAAAATGAAAGTAGGCGTTTCGTCATGATTGATATAGCTCTTTTAGGTTGTGGTGGTGGCATGCCAATTCCAGAAAGATATCTTTCTTCTTTGCTTATAAGTTATAAAGGCAGAAAACTTCTAATAGATTGCGGAGAAGGCACTCAAGTTTCTATGAAACTTTTGGGTTGGGGATTTAAGTCTATTGACATAATATGTATCACCCATGGTCATGGAGATCATACTGTTGGTCTCCCTGGATTATTAGCTACTATAGGGAATAGTGGCAGAACTGAACCATTAACTATTATTGGACCTGAAGGAATAACAAGTATTGTTAATGGTCTTAGAGTTGTAGCTCCTTATCTTCCTTATGAGATAAATATCATTGAAAATCCTTCTAATTCTTTTTATTTATCCGTAGACAAAGAAGGAACTAAAGTTTCATTTGAAGAGGGTTATACCCAAAGTAACTCTAGTGTTGATATGATAATCTCAACATTACCCTTAGATCATTCCTGCCCTTGCTTAGGCTATAATTTTTACATTCAAAGAAGGCCAAAGTTTAGTGTGGAACAGGCTGTGAAAAATGAAGTTCCTAAAATTTTATGGAATAAACTTCAAAAAGGTGATAAAGTAATTCATGATGGCAAAACTTATGAGCCGAAAATGGTACTTGGTGTAGAGAGAAAAGGCATTAAAGTTAGTTATATCACAGATACAAGACCTATAGAAACCATTCCAGAATTCATTAGAAGCAGTAACTTTTTCATATGTGAAGGTACCTATGGAAATGATGAAGATATAGAAAAAGCTATAAAAAATAAACATATGACCTTTAGAGAAGCAGCAGCTTTGGCTAAAAAGGGGAATGTAGAAGAACTACTTCTTACTCACTTTAGTCCTGCCATGGCTAGCGCGGAAATGCATGTAGATAATGCTAAGGATTTATTTCCGAACACCTTATTAGGTGAGGATAGACTTATAAAAACCTTAAGCTTTGTTGATTAATTTTCATGTTTGGGGGAATAAACTTGCTTCGTATATTTGCAATAGATAAAAACTTACAGTTAGTAAAAAATTTAACCGTAAAAGATTTAAACAAAGCCAACTTAGCTTGGTATTGGGTAGATTTTCATAATCCAAGTGAAAAGGAAATAAAACTACTATCTACTTATTTCAAATTTCATCCCTTGGCTATTGAAGATTGTATCCATGCTTTAAACAAACCTAAACTAGATTACTATGAAGGCTACAACTTTTTAATACTTAATGCTTTGAAAAAGAAAGACCTAAGCCCTATTGAGGTTTCTCTTTTTGTAGGTGATAATTTTATTGTATCCTATCATGATGTTGAACTTTCAGAAATGGATGAAGCCTTTAACAGAATTAAAAATACTCCTCAACACTGGGATAAAGGACCTATGTATGTTAATCATCAAATACTAGATGAGATAGTAGATCAATTCTTTCCAGCAATCTATGAGATAGAGGATGCCCTAGACAAAATTGATAATAATCCTGAAAATAAATCTATTCATAAACTCATAGATGAGATTTTTGCTATTAGAAGTGATTTATTAAAATTAAGAAGGGTTATTTATTCTATGAGAGATTTGTTATATAGAATTTTAAACTCTGAACGCTTAAATAGCTTTAAGGATCACAAACTTTACTTTTCAGATGTTTACGATCACCTTCTAAAACTATCTGATATGGTAGAAGCTAGTAGAGATATGACTTCAGACATCAGAGACAGTTATATTTCCATAAATTCTAATAGAATGAATACTAATATGATGTTGTTAACTGTTATAACCTCTGTATTTATTCCTATAACTTTTATTGCTGGAGTTTATGGAATGAACTTTAAATATATGCCTGAACTAGAATGGAAATATGGGTATTTTATTGCACTTGGTGTCATGTTTATAATTAGTATATCCATGGTATTATGGTTTAAAAGAAAAGGCTGGTTTGACAAATAAAAAAGGAAGGCTATTTCGCCTTCCTTCTAATTTTTATCTTACTATAGAAACTCTAACTTTTTCAATTCTCTTTTCTTTTACATCTTCAATTTTAAAAATTAGGTTTTCAAATTCAACTATTTCATCTTTTTCGTCATTTGGAATACTTCCCAGCAGGTTTACTACAAATCCACCAATGGTTTCCGAATGTTCACATTGTAACTTTGTGTCTAAATAATCATTAAACTCATCTATAGATAAAAGACCATTCACTATAAAAGTGTTATTGTCTATTTTCATAATATCACACTCTACTTCATCGTACTCATCAAAGATATTTCCCATAACTTCCTCAATTAAATCTTCAATGGTTACTATCCCCGAAAACCCGCCGTACTCATCAATTAGAATGGCCATATGATTGTTGGATTTCTGTAATTCCTTAAATAAATCATCAATATTTTTAGTTTCAGGTACAAAATACGGAGTTCTTAAAATTTTTCTAATATCCACATTGTCAAAACCATGTATACTAGCTTCTAAGAAATAATCCTTCATGTACAGTATACCAATAATATTATCTGAGTCTTCTTCATAAACTGGTATTCTAGAATATTGTTCTTCAAGCAACTTTTTAGATATTTCAGTTGATGACCAGCTTATATCTATTAAAAACACCTCTGTTCTAGGCATCATTATTTCTTCTGCTCTTTTATTATCAAATTCAAAGATACTCTCTATCATCTCTTTTTCAGTTTCATTTATAACCCCATGTTCCTGACCCACTTCAATTAAAGACTTAATTTCTTCTTTAGAAACCTTCTCTTCTAAATTGTCTGTTTCATGACCAGTGATCTTAACTAGTAGATTTGTTGAAAAAGAAAGAAACCTTATAAAAGGTTTAGTAACCTTTGAAATAAACATAATTGGTGTAACTGCAAACATAGCAATACTTTCTGCTCGTTGTAAGGCTATCCTTTTAGGATATAATTCTCCAAATACTAAAGTAATATAGGAAAGTATAATTGTTATAACTACAAGAGCTATTTGACTACTATAAGGAACTCCTATTCCACTTAGCACCATGGCAAAATCATCTGAAATTCCTGTTGCAGCAGATGCGCTAGAAAAGAACCCTGCTAGAGTTATTCCAATTTGTATAGTTGATAAAAATTTGCTTGGTTCTTCTAGAAGCTTCTCTAAAAGAATTGCTTTTTTGTTGCCTTCCTCTGCTAGCATTTTCAGCCTATTTTTATTTAATGACACTATTGCCATTTCAGCTGCAGCAAAGAAAGCATTAATCATTGTAAGAATTAATATTAATAGTAGTTGTAAAGTTATACTACCATCCGGACCTGAATCCATTAGTATACCCCCTCGGTGGTTTAGTTTTATATAAATGATAATAACATAGTTTAATTTTTTTTTCAAATTCAATTAATTATTATTACCATTAATGTAAAAATACTATTATAATTTATATTTTTTAACATATACAAATATGAATAAAAACATAAAAATAAGGAAAGATTTTATTCTTCCTTATTTTTATGTTTTAGTTTTTATATTCTTCTTTAAACCAAATCAGCATTATGATATATTTTCTCCTTTTTATCAAAGAAATTTAAGATATTATCTAGCATAGTTTCCTTGTTAGTATTTATATACTCTACCTGATTTTTGGTATAGTTTGTCCCAGAAAAATGAAAAGTTGGTACATTATTAAGACACATTAGACATAAAATAATTGTTAGTAATTTTTTCATCTTGCACCATCCTTTCTATTTCTTTTTAGTTTAGGATATTCTCTGATGAAATTGAATTCTTATTTTTGCTTTTATATCTTATTAATAGTTTCTGCAAATTTCAAAACTATATGTTGCAAAATTACTAGTAAGATTTCTATAATAATCTACTAAATTAAATTATTGATATGAATAATGAAAAAAAACCTTGCGATTATATAAATAAAATTACAGATTAATCCACCATTAGCTAAAAGTATTGATATTGCTAACATTGAATGTTAGATTTTTTTTATAAATGGATATCTAATCCATTCCACATTTTTCAAATATTCATTTGTTTCCCAAATTAATTTCCATTTTCATAACTGATTTTAACATGAAGCTTTCTTGCAAATTTCTTTTTAACTTTCGTTATTTATAAATAATTTATATTTAAAATTAATAGCTATTAATTGACTATTAAAATCTATTTACCATTTTAATGCTCTTGTAGTATAATTATTATGATTTTACAATGGTTCAATAATATTTTGAAGGTATAATATTTCTGCACTTTTTACCTATAAATACTTCACTCAAAATAAATCCTAATTAAATTGAAATCTGATTTAAAAATTCTTTAATTAGATTTCACTAAACTTATTGTTGAAACCTTAAATTTATTAATTTGTTATATTAAAATAAAGAAAATTAAAGTTATAAAATTTATAATTTTATAACTGATAAAGATATTTAGATGTAAATTAACGCTTATTTAGATAATTTTTTTCATTAGACTAGTTTTAATTTTCACGAATTTTTAACAACATTTTGGAAGCTTCAAGTCTGCCATCTTCTAAAGTGGCAGTTGCTCAGCCGAGGTAGGTTACCTTGGTGGAAGTCTTAATTTGCTTCCAAAGTTGTTAACAAATGAACTTGTTCATTATTTAACATAAATATTTTATAAGGAGATATCATGATACATAGCTTATTTGCAAATCTTGCTATTATAATAACCTTTGTGTTTTTAGGATTACAGTTTCTATTGAAAACCTATAAATTTAATAATAATCCAAAATTAATTATTTTATTTATAGGTTTGGCTTCTGGCCTTAGTGGATCCCTGCTTATGTTTTATTCTATCAGTATTGCAGATAAGGTTCTGATTGATTTAAAGCATATTATTATCGCCATATCTGGACTTTATGGTTCTTACCTCTCTGCAATTATTAGCAGTGCTATTATTGCTACTGCTAGGCTTTTTATCTTTGGAATTAACTCCTCCTCTATTATTGCTTTTATTGGCATAATTTTAATGGGGATTTTGTTCAGCTATATAAGTAGTTTAAATAAATCTAAAGCCTTTAAGTTAATCCTTATAAACTCCATAAGTGCTATATACATGCTCTATAACCTTAGTTTAAACTTAGGGTTTACTAAAACCTTTATGAAGGCTTATAGTTCTTTTATAATTATATCCTTTGTAACTTGTATTTTATCTTACTATGTATGTGAATATCTTTATAAATCCTATGAGAATTACAAACAATTATCTTCCTATGAATTAATTGTAAATAGCTCATTAGATTTAATATGCGTTCATGACTCAAATTCTAAAATTAAATATGTTTCCCCTTCTATTAAAACCTTGTTAGGTTTTTCACCAAAGGAAGCCATTGGAAAATATGCTTGTAACCTTTTGCATCCAGAGGATGTGGATTATATTAAGGAACAGCATGCTCACTTATTAGAAACCAGAAATATAACTACTAAAGCTTATAGGTATAAAAAGAAATCAGGTGATTATATTTGGTTTGAAAGTAAAATCCATGCTCTTACCAATAAAGATGGCGCTATTAATAAGATTTTGACTATTTCTCGTGATGTGACAGCTAGGGTGAAAATGGAAGGAGAATTAAAAAAAACTAATGATAGATTGATTGCTATACTTGATAATGGTGGTACAGGGATTACTATTAGAGATACAAATGGAAAACTTATAGATTCTAATAATACATATCTTAATATGCTTGGTTATGACAATAAAAAAGAAGTAGAGTCATTTATTAATTTTGTTCCTTATGAAGAGCGAACAAAAGATAAGGAGCTTATGAATGATTTATTGTCTGGGAAAATATCTTCTTATCGAATTGAGAAAAGATATATAAAAAAAGATGGAACCACTCTATGGGCAGATGCAGTTGTAACCCTATTGCCCCCTGATAACTCTAATGGTGCTCCACTTGTTATAGGAATGATGAATGATATTACTAGTAGAAAAGCCTTTGAAGAAAAACTATTGACTATGGAAAGTCAGCTAAAAAAAGCTAATGAGGAATTAAAAGAAAAAAATAAAATTCTAACTGCATTATCCTTTTCAGACGGCTTAACTGGAATTGCTAATAGAAGGTATTTTCAGGTGTCTCTAGAAAAGGAATGGAAAAGAGCTCAAAGGACTTTTAAACCCTTAACTTTACTAATGGTGGATATAGATTATTTTAAAGCCTTTAATGATACTTATGGACATGTCCAAGGCGACGAGTGCCTAAAAACCATTGCTACAACTTTGTCAAACACTGTAAATCGCTGTACTGACTTAGTAGCGCGACTTGGTGGTGAAGAATTTGCTATAATCTTACCAGATACAAACGAAGCAGGAGGAAAAATCATAGCTGATAAGTTAGTTCAAGCTATAGAAGAACTAAAAATTCCCAATGAAAATTCTAAAGCTTTACCTTACATAACAATTAGTATTGGACTTTGCTGTGAAGCTCCAAATCTTAGCTCTGTTTTTGAAGACTTTATTCATCATGCAGATATTGCCTTATATAGAGCTAAAGCAAAGGGCCGTAACAGAACTGAAGTATACACCAAAGCTTTAACTCCAAAAGATATAATACATGAAGAGTTTGATTTATGGAAAAAAATAGAAGGAATAGCGGCAGATAAGTAACCCCTGTCGCTATTCCTTTTTTACTTTTTCTTATTAGGTTTGGCTTTATTATTTTCAATTTTGTTTAATCTATCATACTTTCGTTTCGAGAACCTTATAATATCAATAATTGATATAAGTATTACGATTCCCACCGCTCTAATTATGCTTAAATTATCAGAACTTAAAATAAGTCTATCTAAGAGAAATAATACTACCAATAGTACATTGTATTTTACAAAATAATAAGCTATATTTTTCAATTACGTCACCTCGTTAAAAATGTTCCCCATTTTCATAATAATTTTCTTTTTCTAGTGCTGTAAATATCACATCCACATTTGGATAATCTATAGAATTAATATGTTTTGTAATTATCTTTGCAGCTTTATCTTGTATTTCTTGTCCTCTTTCAAACCAATCTACTTCAACTCTAGGACTCACTCCAACAAACTCTCCATCCTTTATGTATAACCTTTGTACCACTTCTAAGGTAAAGTAATCTCTAGGGCATTGTAATAAACTTTCTAGTTCATCAACTAACTCCTTACTTATTGCGCAAAGCTTTTTAGCCTCAACGCCATTAAATTTTAACATTGGCATAATACTACCTCCTATTTTTTATATATTTAGCTATAGCTAAATAGCTTCCATAATTGCCTATAAGGTCTTACTCAAGTCATCTTTTAAATTTCATAACTCTTCTTTCACAATTATCCTATCTAAACTTAGTAAAATCTCTTGTTTTTCTATAGAGTCCATAGAGTTAGATTTTTCTATTCTTTCTCTCAGGGTTAATATTTCTTTATTTTTTGAGTGGATTGCTTTTTCTTTCTCTTCAGTTTCCATAAGACTTCTATTCAAAAGATTAATAACTGAAGCCATTTCATCTGAACTACCTGCAATTCTATTTAAAAGTAATAAATTTAAAGCTAATACTTGAGGAATCTCATCTCTCGTATATCTAAGTTGATGATCTATTTCTCCATAGCCTTCTTCAAATATGGTTCTTACTTGTATTTCTGCAATGACCCTTTGATTTGTAGGAAAAGACTCTATTAAATAATGTACGGAACGATACCCTGTTTTTCTAGAATTAATTTCTATATTAAGCTCTTCAAATCTATCAGTATCGTCTCCCTCTCTTACATTAGCAGTTATCTCAATTACCTTCCAAGTATTGCTTATAAAATTATGTATATCTTCCCAATCTTCCTTAAAAATATGGATAGCACGAACTCCGATTAAATCCGTTATTTGATCTTTATAATTGTCAGTTGTAAACTGAAAATCTCCTCCATAGGCCTCTTTTCTACTAGCAGTTTTTCTAATAATCTTTTCTATTAAATGCTCAGAATCTTTTACTCTAGATTTAACAGAGTGAATCTTTTTATGATTTCTTAAGGTACTTGCAATAAAATCTGCCTGAGTTTGATATAAGGTTCCATACTGATTAAAATCCTCATATATTTCATTTAATGTGTTCCAACTAATATTATATTTAGTCAAATCCTCTTCTAAAATATTGTATTTACTAAAAAAACTCGCCTTATGTAAGCTCATTGCCAAGACCTCCACTAACACTATTTAAAAACCACCTTATTTATGGGTTTTCAACATAAAAACCTTATTATGTTTATTTTTTCTTCTAAAAACCAAAGTAGGTATATATAATTTAAGTGTTGACTCTATTTCCCTATAAACTAATCCAAGGCATATTATAACATTTACCGATATAAAAATATAGCTTCAGGATTGATTTCCTGAAGCTTTTACCACATAGTTTACTGCAAAGCCTTTGTTTCCATAAGAATTTCCTCTACATAATATACAATAGAGTTCATATTTGAGGTGACTCTATTACCATTAAAGTCTTCATCCAAGGTGGATATTATATCTAAATTATGCTTAAGAGATTTTATTGTGGTAAAATCTACTGAATTTAAGGTATTTATAACCTCCTCTAAAACCAGGAGAATGTTATTCTCTAATTTTAAGTTGTTTCCCTCTCTCCATATTGTATAGTTTATATCGTAGGTTAAATGATTAATATCCTTAAAGTGTTGGAGGATTCTATGAATTCTATCTAATTTCTCTGGTTCTAGTAAATGAAAAAGAAATTTAGATTCTTTAACCATTATTTCCACATTAGCATGAACCAAGTCTAAATCATTAAAAATTCCAGGGAAAAGTCTTATATATGATCTATCTCTCTTTTCTGATGGGTTTTTTAGTTGATTTAAAGTATATTCTAATCCTAAGAGTACTGATTTTTTACCAAACTCTAATCTTTTATTTGCCATGTTATTATAATAAAAGTGGGAAAATACATAATTATAAAAGATTGCAATTATAACCCCTAGACCTAAAGCTGCAATTCTTAATCTAAAGGTTAGCCAAATACTTGGTACTCCAAATACATCCTTTTGTACATACTGAGTCATATAGATGCAGGTAAAAATAGCTACTGGTGATACCATTCTCCAATTTATTTTAAGGGATACATACAAGGTTAATGCCATTCCTAGAGCAATAGTAACCACATTAATTCCAAGAATTAATATTAAAATCCCTGTACAAGCAGCTCCTATGGTAGATGCTACCAGCTGACTAATGCCTCCTCTTATTCCCATGACGTTAATGGGTTCTAAGTTATACATTACACCTAAAAGTACAGATATCATATCTAATCTAGTAATAGGAAAAAATATTCCTATTACATATCCCGTTGCTATGGCTAACATAGATTTTATTATATATAATTTTGCATCAAATAAAACTGCTTCCTTGCTTAATCCTAAGAACTTAATTGCCTTTTGCATAGGTACCTCCTAAAAATCTTTGCTAGTATTATATGTATTATATGCAAAAGGAAAAAATTATATAAAAACATGAGTCTATGCATATAGAAATTGCAAACTCTATATGCATAGACTCATGGATTTTTAATATTAAAACTTATGGTGTCGTAAATATAGTTTTTAAACTGATTATAGATTTTTAAATATACTTTATTTCCTTTCTCCCATAGCTCTTTAAGTGAACTTACTTATACTCATGTATAAGTTAAAGCTATAACTATTATGAAAGAATTGTTATGGTATCTTTGAACCCTATAAATAAATCTCTAGTTAAGTATTTTCTTATTTCTGAGTTGTTATATTTAATGTTTCACTTGGCGTACTTCTCGCTAAGTTGCCCATTTTATCTGCATTGTAAATAATAGTAGCAGCGATTAAAAAAAACACAAAGCAAACTGCCACCTTTGGAAAAATTTCATTTACTTTACTCATTATTCTTTATCCCCCTTACCCCTTCAATAATAAGTTTAGGAAAACCCTGAGGAGTATTTTAATTTTTCATACCTTTAATTATACGTTATTTCTATAGAAAAGTTAGCTACAAATTATTAAATAATTCTTAAGAATTTCTTAAAATTGAAGAATAGAGAATATGAGTTTACCCTTGAAAGGTTATTATAATGCTTTACTTTTTATTTTTCCATGAATCTTTTAGCGGAACAATCCTATTAAAAACAAGGCTACCTTCTGAGGAGTATTTTTTGTCTACAGTGAAATATCCATGTCTGATAAATTGGTACTTGCTTTCTGCTGATGCACCGTTTAAAGCTTTCTCTACTAAGCAGTTTTCTAGTACTATTAAAGAACTTGGATCAATCTTTTCCTCCCAAGTTTTTGAGCTATCCTTTAATAATTCCTCCTTTGAAACGAGCTTATCATAAATATTAACCTGTGCCTTTATTGCATGATCCTTGGACAACCAATGAATAGTTCCTTTTACCTTTCTCCCTTCAAAGCCAGAACCGCTCTTAGTTTCTGGATCATAGGTACAATGTAGTTCTATAATTTCTCCCTCTTCATTCTTTATTACTTCATTACATTTTATGAAATAAGCTCCCTTTAAACGTACTTCCTTTTGTGGAGCCAGCCTATGAAATCCCTTAACAGGGCTTTCCATAAAGTCATCCTTTTCAATATAAATAACCTTTGAAAAAGGAACTTGCCTACTTCCCAGCTCTGGATTCTCCATGTTATTTTGAATGTCTAATAGTTCTTCTTTACCTTCTTCATAATTCGTAATTATAACCTTAAGAGGATTTAAAATTGCCATAACAGAAGGTACTTTTGCTTTCAAATCATTTCTTAAACAATGTTCAAGCATTGATATATCTATGGTACTTTCACTTTTTCCAACTCCAATTTCCCCTAGAAAGGCTTTAATGCTTTCTGGAGTGAATCCTCTTCTTCTAAGTCCTTTTAAGGTTGGTAGTCTTGGGTCATCCCAACCATCCACAAAACCATTAAATACTAATTCCCTTAAATATCTTTTGCTTGTAACAACCCCAGTTAGATTAAGTCTTCCAAACTCTCTTTGTCTTGGAGGCTCAACAAAATCTAACTCACTTAAAAACCAATCATAAAGAGGTCTATGGTCCTTAAATTCCACTGAGCAAAGAGAATGGGTTACACCTTCAATAGCATCTTGAAGAGGATGGGCAAAATCATACATAGGGTAAATACACCACTTATCCCCTGTTCTATAGTGATTTGCATGTTGAATTCTATAAATTACCGGATCTCTAAAATTAATATTTGGAGAGCTCATATCTATCTTAGCTCTTAATACTTTAGAGGAAGATGGAAACTCACCTTTTCTCATTCTATAGAAAAGATCTAAGTTTTCTTCTATACTACGATTTCTGTAAGGGCTATCTACTCCGCCTTCGGTTAGGGTTCCTCTATATGCTCTTATTTCTTCTGGAGATAAATCACAAACATAAGCTTTCCCCTTTTTTATAAGTTTCACAGCTAGATTAAATATTTCCTCTGAATAATCTGATCCATAAAAAATTCTATCCTCTGGATCATAACCTAACCATTTCATATCTTCAATTATTGAATAAACATACTCCATATCCTCCTTAAGAGGGTTAGTATCATCAAAACGCAAATTAAAAAAACCACCATATTTTTTTGCTATTGTATAGCTAATATTAAAAGCATAAGCACTACCAATATGAAGATATCCATTTGGTTCTGGTGGAAAACGGGTAGTTATATTCCTAGTAAACACCTTTTCTTCTATATCTTCTTCAACAAATCTTTGAATAAAATTTGACTCCATATTTAAATTCTTTTCACACATATTAATACCTCCTGGTTAATAATTGATAAACCTAATTAAAAGCAATAAAAAAACTCTCACCTCCAAGACTTTTAGTCTTGGGGACGAGAGATATTGCCTTCGTGGTACCACCCCAGTTTATTAATACGTTGCCATATTAACCTCTTCGGGTACTGCAAAACGTTAATACCCTAGCTCTGTAACGGGAGCAACCGCCATAGCCTCCCCTTTACAAATATATTTATAAAGCTTCGGTATGGAGCTCAGAGGCTTGTTTCAATATATATTTATCTGCTCCTTCTCAGCTACCAGAGCTCTCTGTAAAAGTCCTATATATTTACTCTTCTCATCATCGCTATATATGATTTTATTTATATTATATTATAACAACTTCATTAAGTTGTCAACAAATTAAAAAACTTCTCATCACCCCTAAACTTCCCTTTGTAAAACTAGTTCTATAAAGGAATTTGCCACATAAAATTATAGAAAAATATTTATGCAAAGGAGAATAAAAATGATTAACTTCCCACTATATATTCCTGAAAAAAGAGAAGCAGATAAAAGGGTATTCTACCGTTTTGTTAAAAATGAATTTAATAACAAGAACTATATATTGTGCCTAGACATTAAGCCCACCGAGGCTACCTTAGGTGTATTAGGTTTTAATAGTTTTAAAGCCTTCGAAACCGAGGCTGAATTAAAGGATTTTTTTGGTATTGTAAGTAACGTTGAAAAATCTATTGAAGGCATTATGCTATTTAACGAGGAAGGTCAAAAGTTCTTAAGTTTAAAATCATGCTACCCTTAAAAACCACTAACTAATAATTACTTACTTGTTGGCATTTTGATTATTAAATTATCTATAAAAAGTAAATTAAACCTTAAATTGTTTATATATGAAATTCATGCAATTGTAAATTTTAGGTTTTACCTATGTGAAAATCATTTTTACATTCTGATTAATACTATTTTTTTGGGGGGAATTTATTGTGATAAGAGAGTTTAATCCTGAAGATAAGGATAATATTATAGAGATTCTAAGCAAGGGCTTTATATTAGATCAAAGTGATATAGATAGTTTTTTTCAAGACCAAAACAGAAAATTAATGGTTTATGATGAAGGTGGTATCTGGGGGTTTGGATATTTAAAAAATACCAACAAAGAATCTAAGGAATACTGCATATTAATTTATGTTCATCCACACTGGAGAAAAAAAGGCATTGGTACTGCAATTTATAATAATCTTACCTCTTCCCTAAAAAAACTAAACCCTAATCTTTTGACCACTTATTTTAGATTAGGTAAGGAAGATTTTCAAGGTTTCTACAGAAAATTAGGTTATAAAAGATGGTGGGGCTGTCACGAAGCTTACTATACCGGTTCCTATCAACCTAATATGGATTTAAATTTTGTAAATTACGAAGATAAGTACTTTAATAGTTATACAAAGCTTATTCAGGAAGGTTTTTATGAATTAAGAAAAGAAAATGATATAAAACCTTATAAATGTGATTTTAATGAAAAATATAGAGAATACCTGCTAAATTATAAAAGTGATATATACTTATTACTTAATAAAGATCATATTATGGCAACTGTAGTAGTTCAAAATGGATATTTAGATAATATTGTGGTTGCTCCTGAATATCAAGGACAAGGACTTGGAAAAAAAGTCACTCAGTTTGCAATAAATAAAGCCTTAGAAAAAGTTCCTGCAGAATCAATCCACCTCACAGTATTAACTTGGAATAAAAAAGCTCTAAAACTTTATATGGACTTGGGCTTTGAAGTTCTTCATACTGTAGATTTTTATAGACAGTTTTGTGATAAACAGCTTTAAGTTAATCTTCAAGCTGAAAAGCCTTAGGGATTAAGAAATGCTTGGTACTGGTTGTTTCTATTATTATTCCATTATAAAACTACAATCATAATATTAATTCTAAAAAAAGAGTAAACTTAATTCCAACAAAGAAACCTTAGGTAGTAATTTTTCCACCTAAGGTTTTCTCACTATTTAGATTACAGTTATATCTTTAAGCAACTGAAAATTATTCCCAGTAAGCACAAGGGTATCCCCTTTTTTAATTACAGAGGAGCCTTTAGGTGTTATGACCTCATTCTTTCTTTTTATCATTACAACTAAAATTTCTTCAGGTATATCTGCATCCATTATCATTTTATCTACCCAAGGACTATCTTCTTTAATAACCATTTCTATTAATTGAGTGTAAATTTCATCTTCATAGTCATTGAATACTTTAAACTCAGATACTTCCTCTTCCACTAAATCTAGCTTATTTGCTAACTTTGGAAGAAGAGCCCCTTGCACACTAACAGAAAGTAATGCAATTATAAAAACAGTATTAAATATTTCATTTGCAATTGGAATTTTATTAGTTAAGGCATAGGTTGCAAATACGATGGATGCTGCTCCCCTAAGACCGACCCAAGACACTAACAATTGTTGCTTTATTGGAGTTTTAAACCATATAAGTATGCTACTCACTGCAATAGGTCTTGCTATTACTACTAAAAATATTGCAATAAGGATACTGCTACCAAGAACTGATGAAAATTGAGAAGGAAAAACTAATAATCCCAAAGTGAAGAATAATATAATTTGCATAAGCCAAGACACACCATCAAAAAAGTGATCCATGCTTTTCTTATGAGGAATTTTATTATTCCCCATAACAATTCCAATTATATATACAGCTAAAAATCCATTTCCACCCGTAAAATCACTTAGAGCATAGCCTAGAATTACAATAGCTATAACTAAAATTGGATATAAGCCATCAATTTCAAACTTAATGTGCCTTAAAAGAAATACGGATATTACTGCTAAAATAATCCCAATTATTAACCCGAAGAAAATTTGTTTCCCTAATAACTGTAATATGGATTGTCCTCCACTACTAGTAATTAGAGATAAAATCACCACTGTAAGCATATAAGCAACAGGATCATTGCTACCACTTTCTATTTCTAGCATAGGTGCAAGACCACCTTTTAAGTTCAATTTTCTTGATCTAAGAACTGAAAACACTGAGGCTGCATCTGTAGAAGAAACAATAGCTCCTAGAAGCATTCCTTCTAAAAGTGTAACCTTTAAAACAAAATGAGCAAACACTCCAGTGAAAATTGCTGTTAGAACTACTCCCACTGTAGATAAGAGTATAGCTTGTGGTGCTATTGATTTTGCTGACTTCCAGTTAACTCCAAAGCCTCCATAAAACATAATAAACACAAGGCCTATATTAGAGATTTGCTGGGTAAGTACAGAATCGTCAAAATATATACCACCTATACCATCATAGCCAAGGAGCATACCTAAGGTAAGAAAAATTAAAAGAGTGGGGATTCCAAATCGATACAATAATTTACTAGATAATACAGAGGCTAGTAATACTATACCTGATAGTAATAAGATTTCAGTCATTATCATCTTCCTTTCTTAAAGTAATTATATTGTTGTATGAAGGTGACTGCTTTTGCATGAAAACTTTATATTTAATAATATGATTTATTATTATAATGCATTATTTTATAATATATGAATTACAAACAAATGTGATTTCTCTTAAAATAGATTGTGTTTATAAACTGTATTTTAAATGACACTTAAATAAGACATGTTTCCATATATAATTATACATTTTTTTGCGGTAATGTGACTAATAATTTTGAAATATTAAATAATTGTTTACATTATGAACGATTATAAAACATTTCTACATTCCTCACATGATTTTAAATGCTGTATTTAAAAATAATTGTAAATTATTCTCATTGATTTCCTCGCTGCTTTTGAAGATGAATAAAATAAGTTTTTCTTTCATATTTCCCACGTGAACTATTAGCCTTTAACTTAATATAATATGAGTAAAAGAATGTATTAGGGTGATAAAATAACATGAAAATTCATAGCATGGATTGTTCGAATAATGACTTTAGAGAATTAGGTATAGAAAACAAAACCGTATTGTCCACAGAAGCATTTAATGAATACTACACCAGTGGTAATTATGAGACTTACTTTATAGAATACTTTGGAGATATTGCTTCTGCCTTGTCTAAAATTAACTATGCTGATGTGTACATTACTGATAAATTCTTTGCAATACTATTTGTAGAAAGAGGCATGCTTAACACACTACTTCAAAGTGTTCCTGAAATTACTGCAATACAACAAAATTTCACTTATACTCTTTCTGAACTTATAATTGATAAGGATATTAGCAAGGAGTCTATTTTTTATCCAGATAGTATTCCCCTCAATGGTGAAGGTGTGGTAGTTGGGATTGTTGGTGCTGGTGTGGATTACTTAAGCCCAAGATTTATTACAGAAGCAGGGAATAGTAGAATCCTATCTATATGGGATCAAACCATAAATACAGGTCCTAGTCCTGAGTTTTTTCCCTATGGCACAGAATACACTAAAGAAAACATAGATACTGCACTTAAAACCAGTGCTCTTGGAAAATCCCCATATGAAATAGTTTCCCATAAAGATGATATTGGTCATGGAACAGCAATAGCAGGTATTATTGGTGGTAGAAATTTAGGTGGTGAGGATAGCTTAAAAAGCATTGTTCCTAAGTGTGAATTTGCTATTGTTAAACTTGAGGAAGCACAGGAATCCGTATTGGAATCAGCTGGAATAGAAAAAGCTACTAAAAATGTATACCAATCTACTACTATATCTTCAGCAATAAGATATCTTTCTGATTTACAGGTAAAGCTAAGAAAACCTATGGTGGTATATCTACCCCTTGGTAGCAACTTCGGAGGGCGTGATGGTGAAAGTATACTAGAAAGATACATTGATAACTTGACACAAAGAAGAAACTTTCTAGTGGCTACAAACACAGGTAACCAGGGAAATGGTAGAACCCATACCAGTGGGACCATTTCCTCTACTGGAGATACAAAGGATATCCTTGTAAATATAAGTGAATTACAAAGAACTTTAAATATATCAATTTTCACTCGAAGACCAGATATTATATCCATAAGTATTACTTCTCCAAAGGGAGATACTATAAGTAAAATTCCTATACCTTCCATTGCTGAGCAAAATAAATACTTGACCTTTGAAGAAAATAGCATTAGGATTGACTATTTTGCGCAAGAAACCTTAACTGGAGCAGTAAATATAAATATTTTAATTAAGAATACCATTGAAGGCCTCTGGAAAATAAGCCTTTTGGGAGATTATATTGTAAGTGGTATATATGATGCCTGGATACCACAGTCTGAATTATTAAAAGGTGATACCAGATTTTTAAATCCTGATCCTTATACAACTTTATTGACTCCATCTACCTCAATAAATGCTATGGTAACTTCTTACTATAATCAAATAGAAAATACTATAGCAGAAAACTCCGGAAGGGGTTATCCCAGGAATGGAAGAATTGAGCCTGCCATAACTATTGAAGGACTAAATTTACTAACCTGTGGCTTGGAAGACTCATTAATACTTGGTAGTGGTGCAGCTATGGCTGGTGCCATATTAGCTGGAGCAGTAGCATTAGTTTTTCAGTGGGGTATAGTCCAAGGTAATTACCCAGAGCTCACCCCTCCACGAGTTAAGAATTATTTAATTGCTTCTGCAGTTAAAGATGATGACAAGATATATCCAAATCAAGAGTGGGGTTTTGGAAAATTGAGCCTAGAAAGATTGTATGAGGTATTATACAGAACTAGCAATATTAATATTCCTAGAAACCGTAATTTATCCAATAATGATGAATTCAATAGCTACTTGTATATAAACATTCCTGAAGAAATATATAAGAATATCAATAAATAAAATTTTCATATCATAATTTAATTTATGTTTTATAATGAAAACTGTCCTTATATGCATAAAAGGAGATTACCAGTCCTTGGCAACCTCCTTTTACCTTTTTATTTATATTTGTTTTGCTTTTGGAAAAGTGACTTTTAGCTTAAATAAGTCTCCATCCACCTCTATATTTAAAGTTCCCCTTTGAAGTACAATTAAACTTTTAGCTATAGCTAGGCCAAGCCCTGATCCTTCAGTATTCCTTGCTCTGTCCCCTCTTGTGAAACGCTCTGTAATTTCCTCTGGACTAAAATTCATTTCATAAGATGAAATGTTTTTAAAAGTAAAACTTACTTCTTGCTCATCCTCTACAATGGTAATATAGACTCTAGTGTTTTCCATAGAATACTTTAAAATATTAGTCATTATGTTCTCAAATATTCTATAGGTTCTTCTTCCATCTAAGTTGCATAAGATTTTATTTTCAGGTGCAGCAATTTTCATTTGCAAGGTACTATTATTTATCTTTTCTTCTAGTTCTCCTAGGGTTTGTTTAAACAATGCCACTACATCTAATTTTTCTAGCTGTAATTCTACATTCCCACTACTTGCCTTGCTAGCTTCAAACAAATCTTCTATTAAACCCTTTAATCTTTTAGACTTTCTATCTAGAATATCAATATATTCTTTTCTATTTTCCTCCGTAAGGTTCTCACTCTTTAATAGGTCTACATAAGTGATAATTGAAGTCAGAGGGGTTTTTAGATCATGAGAAACATTGGAAATTAGTTCAGTTTTCATTTTTTCGCTAGTTATTTCCTTATCTATAGCTAATTTAAACCCATTTTTAATATTATTTAGGTTTGTAGCTACGGGGCTTAGAATTCCTATATTTTCATCAACTACCACATCAAACTCTCCCTGAGCCAGTTGCTTACTGCCTTCATTTAAAGCCTTAATTCTATTAATCACATTGTGCAAATATCTAAATAAGAAAGCTGTATAACCAATTGCTATTATGGCACCCATAAAAGATGTGGCAGCAATAATCCATAAAACAAATAAATTAATAACAAGGACAAAAAGAAGTTTTTCATCCTCTTTCTTATTTAAATCTAAAGAGAATATTCTTTTAACTAAACTCCTTAGTTTTCTAAGGGTATAAAGGGCCAACCTGCCAAAAATACTATTTCTAATAAAACCATTTTTAAAGCCATTGAAATAAATATACTTAAAATACACAAAGGTTAGATATGTTAATAAGAATAGTACAAAGGTTACTGGTATACCAATAAGATAAAAATATTGATTTCCACTATATATTATATTAACTAAATCTAAGGGTCCATTTACCATAAAATTATTATTTAGTTCCCTTAGTCCTCCAAGAAAGATTATTCCCAGTACCATCCAAAGGAAGAACTTAAGTTCTAAATACATTTTGTTATATAGATTACAAATATCCACCTTTTCCTGATAGGAATATGGAACTGAAAAAGCTATAATCATTAAAATAAATACACCAATTGCTCCAATACTCATAATTAAAATTATATTTGGTTCAATACTGTTACTTTTTATGTTTTGAACGAAAAAATCATTATAACTCTCTAAGTTTTTTGGAACTATATAAGTAGCTTCTAAATTGAAAAGATTTTTATTAATAAGGTTACTTTTATTTTTTAAACCTAAGTTATTTAAAAAATCACTTTTGTCAAACTTTATAGCTGATGAAGTTTCAACTGTGGTATTTCCAACTTCATCTACTTTTAATTGAAGATAAAACTCACCATTCTCTTTTTCTCTATCCACAGCTTCCTTTGAAATATCCTGCATATTGGTAAAGGTATTAGTGCTTTTGTCTTTACTTACAATATACTTAATGCTTTTAAGATCTTCGTATCTATTATCATACCACTCTGGACTAGTAAAATATGCTGTTAACTGGGCTAAAGTATTTGAAAAATTATAGCTCTCTAAATACTCCTTGGTATTGTCCTTATGAGGTAAAAAAGTACTTTTCAAAGGTAAATAACTGCCTACTGCAATAAAAGTCAGAAGTAGTATTGAAATTAAGGTACCTAGGGTAGATTTAATAAACTTATTTTCTTTATTATTGTTCGAATTTGTATCCAATGCCCCACACCACCTTTAGATATTTTGGTTCCTTAGGGTTTATCTCAATTTTTTCCCTAATTCTCCTAATATGAACTGTAACTGTATCAGCACCACCATATGCCGGCTCCTGCCAAACTCTTTCGTAAATTTCATCTATAGAAAAAACTCTATTAGGATTGCTCATAAGTAAATAAAGAATCTTATACTCTAAGGGAGTTATTTTTACTGGAGACCCATCTACTAACACTTCCTTATTGTTATCATTAAGTTCAATTCCACCAATTTTTATACTATTTTCTTTAACCGTAGCAGCAGTGTTAACATAACTATTGCATCTTCTAAGATTTGAATTAACTCTTGCCAGTAGTTCTAAGGGATTAAAAGGTTTAGTAACATAGTCATCTGCCCCAATATTAAGACCCCATATTTTATCCATATCCTCTGATTTTGCAGAGAGAATTATAATAGGCACATTGCTCTTTTCCCTTATTTTCATAATAGCCCCTATACCATCCAACTTTGGCATCATAACATCCATAAGTACTAAATGAACTTCTTCATTTTTAAAGATTTCCACTGCTTCTTCACCATTAAAAGCCTTAAGCACATTATAATTTTGGTTTCTTAAATATATTTCTATAGCATCATTTATTTCTTTCTCATCTTCGGCAACAAGAATATTATACATAGCATTCTTCACTCCTAAATTCATCATATAATAAACATTTTATATATTTATAATAGCATAGACTTTCTAAGATTTAAGTATTATATTTATTAAGAATTTCTTACAAAAGAAAAAATGTGCCTTCCAGTGAAATTCATATTGTAGTTACTTGTACAAAAATTAAATCTTAACAGAATAGATTTTCACTAAATACTCTTCCTTTGTGATTAAATTTAAAATAAAGAAAGCTGCTGAGCTTCACTAAGGGCTGTAATATTTAATGTATTCTTGGTATAAGGCTTTAACATTGTTCTAATACATTCTTTGTTAGCTTTAGAATTTAAAAACTCTCTTTCTAAATCTCTATCAATAATCAAAGGCATTCTATGATGAAGAGACTTTATTTCTTCATTTGCTTCTGTAGTTAATATTAAAAACCTATCCTCAAATGTTCCATCCTTCATTACAAATCTTTTAACTATACCTCCAAAGGAGAAAATAGGCATGGTTTTTATACTAATGGAATGTTTCTCTCCATTCTTCCACTCATAAAAACTATTCACCGGTATCAAACATCTGCTATGTTCCATGGCATAGGAAAACATAGGCCTTTCAAAAATAGTCTCACATCTTCCATTGATCATAAGCTTATCCTTTGTTGGAAACCCCCAATTCAAAGCTTTCAATTCATTATTGTACATCACTAGAGAGGCATTTGATGGGAAAATTTCTCCCTTACTATATTTATGTTCATTGTTATATTGTACTTCCCTAACTATATTATAATATTCCTGTAATTCCTCTAAAGAGGTGTTTAAAAGAAATCTTCCACACATAACTCCAACGTCCTTTCTAATAACTAAGTTTTCTTATGCACTAATTCTATCATACTTAAAAAACAAAAAAGAAGATGCTATATGAAAAGCATCTTCTTTTATAATTAAATTTATTCCAGTTTAAGATAAGTTACTTTAAGCTTCAAAGAACTATTAATTTGCTGAAGAAGTAACTTTCTTAGAGTTATTTAGTTCTTTCTTAAAGTGTTTATACCCTATTAATACTATCCAAACATAAGCCAAAGTCTTTGGAATCATCAGTATTCCCACAGGTCTATAAATTGTTCCCCAAAGTACTACTGGTATATATAAGGCAAAGGAAAGAAATACAGCTAAGGCCATGAACTTATAGTCCTTATCCTTGTGTTTCACTGCTTCTCTATACATAATGTATATCATTATAATACCCATTATTGCGAAAGGAATATTTCTATATATTCCCCAAGAAATTGGCGAATTATATATGAACCATTGATTTTGTGGGAAGAAACAAAGAATTATCCTGATAGCTGCTAATACCCCAATAACTGCTCTTAAATTCGTAGAATTCTTAATATCAAAACGAAGTTCCCAAATTCTATATAAAATCACATAAAATATGGTCATAGTTATTGATGTAATAAACTTTCCAAAACCAAGGGCTCCAGCATGAGATTCAAGGCCTGTTGTAAGTAGTGCATAGGATCTAGGAACTAGATGAAAGGCATCACCAAATCCTAAAAGTACTGACATATATCCAAACAATTTAATGTACTGATTGTTCTTACCTTTAATTATCATTTGTAGTCCTAAAATAATAACACTTGACAGATAGATAGCATCAAATAAAGTTTCCATGATAGCTTGCATAAAAAAACCTCCTTAAATTTTTAATAATGAACATCGTTCATTTGATTTTAATAAAAAATTATATCCTGAGATATAAAATAAAATTAGTTATAAAGTTTATTAGTTTTCAAATGAACCATGTTCATATCATATTATAATTTTGAATCTTTGTCAATAGTATAAGTAAGAAATCTAAAAACAATTGCTACAATCACTGAATAAAGAAAACCTGAAAGTTCTCCTAATAAAAACTTTCAGGTTTGTTATTTTTTATGCTAGATTTATTTTTAGCTATGCCTCTTATTCATGTGCATCCTTATATATTTAATTCTCTCTTTGAAAGTGTACAGTAAAATCACACTTATCTCCTCGAGTGTAAGTTCTGCTAAACTCAATTACTCTATTATTTTCATCATAACTAGTACATTCAAACAACATTACAGATAAGTTTCCCTCAATACCAAGCATTCGTGCATCCCTTTGATCTAGCTGAGTCAATTCTAAGGTTTGATAGGCCTTTGAAACTTTTATACCGTAAAACCCATATATGTCATAGATTGAAAACACTCCTAAGTCTATCTCCTCTAGGTTTGGTATCAAATATTTAGGTATAAATATTTCCTCTAAGGAAACAGGTTCCTCATCCGCATAACACATACGTTTTATATAATAAACTTCATCCAAGGGATTAATTTCAAAAAATAATGAGTATTTCTCCCCTGCTGGGCGTAAAATCTTTGTTATAACCTTAGTTCGTGGCTTAGAATTCTTCTTTTTCATGGTTTGACTAAAGCCTTCTAGGGTTTCTAAATCCCTTTCCACCTTCTTTCCAACTACGTAAACTCCCTTGCCTTTAACTCTTTTCAATATTCCCTCATTTACTAAGGCATCAATACCACTACGCACCGTCATTCGATTTATTCCATAGGTTTCAGCTAAATCATTTTCAGAAGGAATAGCCATGGCTGGAAGAAACTCTCCTTCTTCAATCTTATTTCTAATTACTTCTCGAAGCTGTAAATATATTGGGGATTCATAATTAATTTTTTCTTTACTCAACATATCACCTCCCCCTAAGGTATTACCACGCACCATTATACTGCAAGGTAATGGCTGCATTTTTAGCTCCTTCTTCCATAGCTTTCTTTAAATCTTCTTCTTGAAGAATGCTTTTTAAGAAGCCAGCTATGTAAGAGTCCCCAGCTCCCATGGTATCCTTTACTTTGCATGGCACAATACCACAAGTAAGGAATTTTTTTCCACAGTAACATAAACTCCCCTTATCTCCAAGGGTTACTGTAACAACCTTAGGACCTTTTTCATAAATCTCTTTCATAAATTTTCTAATAAATTCATTATCTCCTTTATCATAGGCAAAAAAGGCATAATCCACTTGATAAACTGCCTTCTCAACAATAGGGTGAGACAGTTTATTAGCAAAGTCAAAGGCAACTAAAGCACCTTTTTCTTTTATCTTGTGAAGGTCCTCCTCTATCATTCCCCAAATTCCTGTAACCACCATATCATGGGAACATAAAAATTCAATATCCTCTTCTGAAAGTTTAAACTCTGCCAAAACACCTTCATCATAATCTCCAAATACCCGTTCTCCATTAATTAGTTCTACTTGAGCTACTGCTGTTTTCCCAGGCAATATTCTTACATGAGAAATATCAATATTCTTTTCCCTTAAAGACTCTAAAATTAACTTTCCATTTTCATCATTTCCAATTACTCCTGTATAAGAAGCTTTTCCACCTAATCTTGTAAAATAAACTCCCACATTAACTGGGTTTCCACCTGGAAACCCTTTGTTAAGACATTTATAATAATCTATACAATTATCCCCCACAGTTGCAAGCTTCATAATCTCCCCCCTTTTTACGTTAGTACACTTGAAAACTTAATTTTATCAGCTGTAACAATTGACTTAAAATACTCAACTGGATGATCCTCACCATCATAAACTATTCCTGAAACATAAAACACTGCTTTGCCAGGCTCAATATTTAATAGCTCTGCTTCGTAATTTGTAGCGTAAGTAATACCTATACTTTCTTCTCCTTTTGTAAGGGTAACCCCCTCCTCCTCAATTACAGAGTATAAAGATTCCTTAGAAAAATCATGGTTAGTTAGCATTGAAAATCTGCCATAGTCCATAAAAGAAGTCTCAATAGTGACAGGTTCTTCATCAATGTAGCGCAGCCGTGTTAACACAAAAATTTTACTCCCTAAAGTTAAATGGAGCTTTTTAGTAGTTTCCTTATTGCTCTCTATTACTCTATAGTCCAATATTTTGCTAGTAAGAGTTTTGTTATGACCTCTAACTTCCTCAGATAAGGAGCTTAAATTCTGTAGGTTTCTTATGAGCTTAGGTTCAGAAACATAAGTTCCAGAACCTTTCTTTTGATAAAGTTTTCCTTCAATAACCAACCTTTGAATTGCAAAGCGAAGGGTTGTTCTATTAAACCCCCACATTTCACAAAGATCTCTCTCAGATGGAATTTTTTCATGGGGTCTTATTTTATTTTTAATAATATAATATTCTATTTTTTCAATAGCCTCATCTCGAAAATGATTTTTATATTTTTCCTCCATAAATGCCTCCTAAATTTAGATATACCCTTTAATTAATTGTAGTATTATACCCACCTGAAAGCAACATATTATTGTACAGGTGGGTATACAGAAGTTTATATCAAATTATAGAGAGGTAAAAGTATTACAAATGCGAGTAAGTTAATACTTCATTAATCCCCCATAATAGCGTCTGTCATCTGGATTATGATCTTTGCTAATTGATAAATAGTAGTAGAAAAACTCTAAAGGTACAAATAAAACCATAGGTGAAAGCATTGGATGCAAATCACAATTTAACTCTGCATAATCAAAAACTATGTAGTCATCAGTAAGTTGTTTTACAAAGTTAATAGTTCTTTCTGTTGTATGTCTTGATTCATCTGTGCCAAGGATAAACACATAGGGTACTCCTTTTTCTACCACTTCTAATGGACCATGTCTAAATTCTGCTGCATTAAGCATACATCCATGAGTCCAAGTGAATTCTAACATAGTAATAATTCCTTCTTTATATGCTAATGGGCGAAGTGGACCTGCCGCCACAGTATAAATAAAAGGCCACTTGCTTGCTTTCATTCCTAGTTCTTTAGATTTTTCTTCAACAGAAACCACAAGATCAGCTAAAACCTCAGGTAGCTTTTTCATATCTTGAAGAATCTTTGTTACCTCAGCATTTTCCTTTATAGCATTTATATAACTGCATGCAAGGTAATAAGTAGAAATTAAATGAATTTCCCAAATACATTCAGCTCCATAACCAATTACAAATTCTGCTGCCTCTGATAGTGGTGTATTGGCAACATCGCGAGTAATTCCTAGGGTTAAAGCTCCCTTTTCTCTAGCACGATTTATAGCTTCATAAACCTCTTCAGTTTTTCCATAATGAGAAACTCCAACAACTAAAGTTCTTTCATCAAGTTTTGCTGGAAGGTGGTCTAAGAAATCAAAACCGCTGTATGCTTCACAGGAAATTTCCGAGTATTTTTCAAATAGCATTTTTGTAGTTTGGCAAGCACAAAGTGGTGACCCACAAGCTACAAAATAAACGCGATCTATTTTTCTTTCTATCATCTTCCTAACAATAACATCAATTTTAGGAAAATCATTAGTCATTAAACTTTTTACTTCAGTAACCATGTTTTCAGTCACTAAAAAATCAACGGTATTTTTATCAATATTTAACATATCCCCTTATCCCCTTTTCAACCTTTAAATAACTATACAAGTTAACCATATTTTTAAACCACTTTCATTGTATCACCTTTTAGAATATTATGTCAATTGTTAACAATTTAACTTTTCTCACAAAACCCAAATTCAGTCCATCTTTCCGTGTTAGGTTGGAACAAAAAAGCCATAGAGCTTTATAAAAAATTAGGGTTTAAAATAACAAAAACTGTACACTTTTATAGACAGTTTTGTGATAAAGAATTTTAAAATATAAAAAGATGCTTTTACTAAGCATCTTTTTGTTATATCTCTTGTAATATTAAACATTTTAGTATGACTTGGAACTCGTATATAATCTTGGGTCTATGTCCTGAATAAATCTTGATGCCTTATTAACAAAATGAATATGAAGCCTATGAAGAGCTCTTGTACAAATAGTATAAAATAATTTTCTCTCCCCTTCTTCCTTATATTCTCCTTCATCTCCATCAACTATTATAACCCCATCAAACTCTAGTCCCTTTGCTAAATAAGAAGGTGTTACTGTTATTCCCGAATTAAACTCTGAGTCATCCTTTTGAAGTAAATGTATTTCCTCTTCAATACCACCCATCTTCATTAGATGTTTGTAAACCCTTGAGGCCTTGGAAGCAGTTCTGCATATAATTCCTATGGATTCCATTCCAGAGGCTTTCATTGCTTCAATATCATGAATTACAGCTTCCATCTTCCCTTCCTCATCTAAAGACTTAATTACTTTAGGCTTTTCCCCTTCGCGATAGGTATTTTCAAAATTATAAGCCTTTAAAATTTCCCTTGTAAAGTTAGATATTTCCGTGGTACAACGATAGCTTTTTGTAAGATTCATGATTGAGGATTTCCTATCCCCAAAAATATCAGCAATTACATTATAATCTAAAGTATTTACATTAGGATTAATAGACTGATTTATGTCTCCTAAGATGGTGAAACCAGCTTTAGGGAACAGTTTCTTTATAATTAAATACTGGAAAGGTGAGTAGTCTTGAGCTTCATCTATGATTACATATTTTATACTATTCATTGCCCTTTCGCAGCCAAGGGCATAATTTATATAAAGCAGTGGAGTAATATCCTCATACTTTATTAGGCCACTTTGAAGAAAATTAAAGGATTGATTTAGGATTTCCCTAATATTAGCAGGTAACTCTAAGCCTTCAGCTAACTTTAGGAACAACTTTTCATTACTTAAAAGATTCTTATAGCTCCTTAAAGGGTTTATTGAAAGTGTACGTCTAATATAACCTTTCAAATCCTGTAATTCGCTTTTAAGCTTCACTCTGCTCATTGACTTAATATCATCATAGAAATCATCACTTTCACTAAGTTCTTCTTCTATTTGCTTAAGCCTTTCTTTTTCCACAGGTTTAATACGTTGTTCTATATCCTGAATAATCTCCTTAAATCTGTGATCCATTGGCCACTTACTGTAAGTGGTGTAAAACAAGGACTTAATTTCCTCTCCCTTAATAATTGGGAAGCCTTTGAAATTAATATCTGAAAACTTTACACCCTCTCTTTCGATATAGTCCACATATCTTTTTATAACTTCCGCAAACAAAACTGAGGTTTTAAAGGTAATATTGTCTTTTCTTAAATAATAGTCTCTATTTCTTTTTGCAGAAAGTATATATTCCATTTGCTCATTAGAATCTTCTATTCTTAAATTTCCCTTTAAAGAATTTCTCACATATTCCATAAAGGTAGTTTGGTACGCATTATTTTCTCCAAGCTCTGGCAGAACCCCTGAAATATAATCATTAAAGATATCATTAGGAGAAAAAATCACTACATCCTCGGAGGTTACATTCTTGTTGGCATACTTATAAAGAATATAGGCAACTCTATGAAGGGCTATGGAAGTTTTTCCACTACCTGCTGGTCCCTGAACAATAAGCACAGAGTTATCTTCATCACGAATTACCTTGTTTTGTTCCTTTTGAATAGAAGTTATTATGGTCTTCATCTTTTCATCGCTACTTTTGCTTAAGGTTTTTTGAAGAATATCATCATCAATTTTAAGACTGCTATTAAACACATAGTCAAGATGTCCCTTTGAAATTCCAAACTGTCTCTTCAAAGTGACTTCCCCAGCTATTGTTCCTTCTGGACATTTATAAGAAGCCTTACCCTCTTCATTCTCATAAAACAAGCTGCATACTGGAGCTCTCCAGTCGTATATAAGCATTTCATAATCTTCATCAATTAAAGTTCCAACACCAATATAAATATTATCTTGAGATCTTTCTCCCTGCTCTAAAAAGTCCACTCTGCCAAAATAAGGTGATGATAGCAGTTTTTTAAGCTTCTTAACTGCAACATTTTTTGTTTCTTGCCTTTGTTCTTCTCTTTTTACAGCATGAATGTTTTGTGTAATATCTACTATGGTATTTAAGTCAGACATGCTTTCAGGCACAATAGGTTGTGTTTCCCAGAAACTTTTTTTAATTTCCTTAGCTTCATTTATAGCTCTTTCTTTATCTTCCTCAGCCTGTGCAAGTTGCTCTTTAATAGTATTAATAGTTTTCTTTAATCTCTCTTCTTCATAGCTTCTTTCTTCAATAGAAATACTCATATAAACCTCCATAATAACTTAATTTGAAATAAAAACTTATAAAGTATAACCTCCCTGGAATATATTTTGTATATAAATTTACATAGTAACTAAAATGTTATCCAAAAATTTTTATGTATAGCAGTCAGCTATCTTTGTAAAGTCTTGATTTTGGTTCACTATAACATAATATAGGAAAAGTTATCAAAGTGTAAGACTGTTAAATAAATTTTATTTATGGTATAATATAGGTGAGGGATAGAATTGAATAATAAGCTTAATAAAAGATGTTTATATATAAAAGGAAAGTCAGCTAGACTTTCCTTTTTACTTTATACTAAATTAAACCTTTATGCAAATGCTAATAATATAAGTTTTTTATGAGAATTTTTATATTACACTTAAGGAAGCTATATGAGTTTCTTTTTACTTAAAGTTATTCCTTGACTACAACCTTACGTCATAGTTTACAATATAAAATATAAGTACAAAAATAAATATAAAAGCATTCTCTTCTTTCATGATTTACGTAAATTATAAAAAGATTCTACTATTTCCTAAAGCAGATAACCTTGAACTATCTGTAATTGAGACTGTTATTGCACCTACAAATTTAATACTAGAAGAGGCAAAAGGAGTTTGGCATGAAAAAGCAAACATTTAATGTTAAAGACATTGTTAGGATAACAGGTGTAACCACAAGAACATTGCACTACTACGATAAAATAAACTTATTAAAACCAAGTGGAAAATCCGAAAATGGCTATCGTGTTTACAACAAAGAGGATCTAGAAAATCTTCAAACCATTTTGTTTTTCAAAGAAATGGACCTAACTTTAAAAGAAATATCGAATATTATGAGGCTTTCTAAGGAAGAGCAGCGTAAAGTCTTAAATCAGCATTACCAAACTTTAATACTTAAACAACAGAGATTAGGAACAATTATTCATGCCGTAGAAGATTATATATCTGGAAAAGATATATTTAACTTGAATATTTTTAAAAATTCAACGGTGTTGCCACTACAAGAACAATATAATCGCGAGGCCAAAATAGTGTATGGTGATACAGAAAAATATAGGGAATATGAGAAAAATCTAGAAAAACTATCTGATGCTGAAAAAGAAGTTTTTAAAGATGAATTTGCACAAAACATGGAAAACATCTTTAAAAAGTTAGCCTCCCGGATTAATCAGGTTCCTTCATCAAGTGAGATTCAAGAATTAATGGAAGAATGGAAAAGTTACCTAGAGAAGTCCATGGTTTGCGATAGAGAAATACTAGAATGCATTGCACATACTTATAAAAATGATAATAGATTTAAAAAATATATTAATCAATTTAGTGATAAAGATTTAAGTAGCTTTATTTACGAGGCAATTATGCATTATACCAAAAATGTTAAATAGCCTATTGATAAATAGCTTTATAAATAGCTTTATAAACTGAAATGCAAAAAAGGAAGTGACAGATTATGAAAGATACACTAATTGTTTATTATTCTCTTTTTGAAACCACAAAAAATTTAGCCTTAGAAATAGCAAAACAAACTGGTGGCACAATAAGAGAACTTATACCAGATAAGAAATACTCCTTTGACTATAACACTGCTTGTAAAGAAGCCAGGAATGAAATTTCCCGCGGATTTTGCCCAAAACTATTAAGTGGGAATGAATCAATAGATGATTATAAAACAATATTTATTGGATCACCTAACTGGTTTAAAACATTTGCTCCTCCAGTTATGAGTTTTCTTAGACAACATAACTTTTCAGGAAAAACAGTAATCCCCTTTTGTACTCATGGAGGTGGTGGATTCAGTAGAATTGAAGATGATATAGCTAAAGAATGTTCAGAATCCATAATTTTACCTGGTATTGCTGTAAATGGCATTGTTGACCCTGAACAGGTGGCAAGTTGGCTTGACTCACTTGGCTTTGAGTTATAATCCATTTACATTTGCGAGGTTAATAACTAGTAAGTATAATTTAAAAATTTAAGTATATTGTAGGCTTACAAAGTGAAAAGCTACCTCATTCATCTTCCAAAAGCCTTAAGATAACTAATGCAGGACCATAACTACAAATTAACTTGTAGTTATGGTCCTCTATTAGTTATGTTGTTTTGTAAAGCTATGTTTTTTGCTTCAGTAAAAAAACTCTAATGGAACCAAGTTAGGAGTACTGAAAAGTTACTTTCTGACCTTGGTTCCTTTTTAAAAACAAAGGATGTCATTATGATCTTCCTTAAAAGTTCCTATGCTTTTAGCATTATAGACAGAATAGCCAAAGCTAAGAATGAATACTCTTCTCTATTTTAAACCTTCCACTTAATTACTACTCCTTAACCCAGTAGCTGCTACAGTCATCTTTTCTATCAAAAAATCCGTATTCAATTAGAGCTCTTCTTATGGTTACATGGTCTTCATAAATTCTCTTTAAAACCCTATTAACTTCTTTCTCAGAATACATCTTTCCCTTTGAAAAACTCTTAGTTATTTCCTCAAGGACAATTATCTTCTTTTTTGCCTTAACTGGGAAGTTTTTCAAGGCTCCGCTTTCATCCATATAAGTTTTTAGTGTGTCAGCCTTCTCTTTATCTGTAATGTTATACCTATCGTCTAGAGCAGTTGCTGACTTGTGAGGATCACAAATAGTTTCCTTTTCAAGAGTACTTATTTTCTTACTTGAACTTTCAGAAAGTAGGTCCATCATAGCTAAAAATAACCTAGCTTGTTTTTCCTTTTCTCTCAGTTTATATCTATGGTTTCTAATAGTTGATCCAGCTACCCCTAAACTTGCTGCAATTTCCTTATCTGAAAGTCCCTTTGAGATTAGCTTTACAATTTCTCCTTGAACCCCTGATACCCCTGTAAAAGTTGAATTCATTTGAAGTAAATAACTAAGCATAGACTCATGAGCCTCTGCTATATGCAGTTCTGCCGCCTTTTTTGCATCATATAAATTAGAGTCTATTTCATATATACGTCCTTTTTCAAAGATTTTCTCACAAACTACACATATATACTCCTTTTCAGTTTCTATAATCCCACTTTTCACCTCTTCTATGGAGGCTTCCCAAAACAGTTCATTCAATTTTGTTTCCATAATTCTCATCACCTTTTCAATTAATCTATATTATATATATTATGCTATATTTCATTATTTGTCTATATATAAATAAACATTTTTATACTATGTTTATTTATATATAGACATTTTCTTGTTTTTCTTGATTAGGTGTTAAATACTTTTTACTGTAAAAGTCGTAAAAATTTCCTATGAATTTTAATAGGCACTATAAAGCATTAATTAAAAATACTATAATAATGCTTATAACTTATATTGTTACTGAGTATTCCACATGCTAAAATGCAAATAGATGAAAGTATAAAGACTTATAAGTTTATTCTCGCAAAACTACATGGTATTATAGAAAAATAACTTCTACAGCTGTGGAAGAAGTATTTTATTGTTTTACTGATGTTGAGCAAATAAAAATACAATACTATCTATTGATATCTCAAGTAATTGCTGGTAGGAACAAGACCTTCTATAAGCTTTTTAAACTACCACCATTTCTTAGAGCTTTTCAAATTTAATATTTAGAAAGGATATTTACTTTTATGGATAACAACGTTTTATGGTACTTAGAAAAACAAGTTGAAAGAACTATTAGTAATTTGCAAAAACGTAATATGGAAGGCTTTTTCGTAAAGGATGAAAATGAGCTAAAAGAACTGTTAATTCAGCTCATTGCTGAAAACTCAGTAGTGGGTGTTGGAGATTCCATGACCTTATTTCAAACTGGTGTTATAGATTTTCTTCGTAGTAGAGACTATAACTTTTTAGATAAGTATAAAGAAGGTATTACCAGTGAGGATAAAAAGAAAATTTATATTGAAAACTTTTCTGCAGATACCTTTATGTGCAGTACTAATGCCCTAACTGAAGAAGGAGAACTTTATAATATCGATGGCAATGGCAGTAGAGTTGCTCCAATGCTCTATGGTCCTAAACAAGTTATTATAGTAACTGGAATAAATAAAATTGTTAAGAATATAGAAGAAGCTGAAAAAAGAGCAAGAAACTTTGCTGCTCCAATTGATGCTAAGAGATTAGGAAAAAATACTCCTTGTACCAAATTAGGTTATTGTATAGACTGTAAAAGTCCTGAAAGAATCTGTAATGATTTCACTATTATACGAGGTCAATTTATTAAAGGAAGAATAAAAGTAATAATCCTTGGAAAAGCCTTAGGCTATTAAAGAATTTCTACATAAATTAAATCATACTAGGAAAATTTTAAAATAAAAATTATAAATAAAATAAATAACTCTAAATGGGGTGGCATTGTGATAAAAACTGAAAGATGTATTGTAAGGGATTTTGAAGAGAAAGATTTAGATTTATTCATGGTTTACAGAAATGATGAAAAGTGGATGAAGTATCAAGATTTTAAGAATCTAACAAAAGAGGAATATAGAAAAGCTTTATTAAAGCCTTTAAATATTGAAAAAGGAATGCAACTTGCCATTGCTGATAAAACCACAGATAATCTTTTAGGCGACTTATATGTGGCAAAAAAAGATAAAACTATTACAATTGGATATTCTATTAATCCTCTTTATTCTCAAAAAGGATATATGGTAGAAGTTTTAAAAGCCTTATTAACAAAGCTAAGAGTAGATTATGCTGATTGTGAAATCGTTGCTATGACTGATAAAGAAAACCTTCCATCAAAAAACTTATTACTTAAATTAGGCTTTGTCTATGATGGTTGGATAGAGCAGTGGCAATCAGAAGTTTATATATATAAGCCAAATTAAACCTTTAAAATTATTAAATTTTATTTATATTTTCTTTAGTTTTATAGACAAATAATTATAAATAAAAACAAAGGTATAAAACTCTCACAAGTTTTATACCTTTATATAAGGAAACAAAGTCAGCATATAACTAATATATTGCTCCTACCTAGGTTCCATTAAAGCTATTTTCTAATAAATAAAATAAAATTTTATTCTGTAAGCTTAAAAATTATACCATCCAAAAGTATAGTAGCACTATAATTCCAAGAACTATTCTGTACCAACCAAAGATTTTGAAATCACGGTTTTTAATGTATTGCATTAAGAATTTAATTATTACAACGGACACTACATATGCAGTAACCATTCCTACTAGTAAAATTATTGCCTCTGATCCTGTAAAGGCAAGACCGAATTTTAATAATTTAAGTAAGCTTGCACCAAACATTACTGGTACTGCCATGAAGAAGGTAAACTCTGCTGCAATGGTTCTGCTCATGCCTATGAAGATACCTCCAAGGATAGTTGCTCCTGAACGTGAAGTTCCTGGGAATACCGCAGCAATAAGTTGGAAGAATCCAACCATTAAAGCAGCCTTAAAAGTAATCTGAGAAATTGTATTAATCTTTGACTTTTTACCCTTATTTCTGTTTTCAACAACTATGAATAAAACTCCAAACAGGATAAGCATTATAGCTACAGTTTTATAATTGTAGAATAAGGCTTCAATCTTATCATCCCATAACACTCCAACTAAAGCAGCTGGAATACAAGCAACTACAATTTTAATCCACATTATAATAATATCTTTTTTAACAAGTAACTTGCCTTTACCTAGGGTAAAAGGGAATAACTTTTTCCAGTAAGTCACTACAACGGCCAAAATTGCACCAAGTTGTACAACAACTAAAAACATTTCCATGAAAGCTTCAGATACGTTAAGTTTTACAAACTCATCTAATAAAATCATATGTCCTGTACTACTGATTGGTAGCCATTCCGTTATTCCTTCCACAATACCAAACAAAATGGCCTTTAATATTTCAAATATTTCCATTCTCTTTCCTCCTATTTTATATCCTGTTTTTTGAAGTATAAAATGCTAGCAGCAAATCCTACTACAAATGTAATTAATATAATTGTTATGGCAATGCCAATACCATAGCTGAAATTCCCAATAAGATCCATTGCAATTAAATACCCAGATGACCAAGGAAAAAGCACAGCTAAATCTTCATTGGATAAAGCCACATTTCCTAGGGCAACAGCAGCCACTGCAATGATTGGTGGCACTAAATTTTTGACCCATAAGGTAATAAATACAAAGGGTGACATAGTTAAATACAAAAGACTTGCACCAACTATATACTGCCTAAGAGAAATTAATAAAATGGTAAAACTAAATTCCTCAGCCCTTCCTAACACTCCTAAAAGCAAGGTTCCTACCCACCCTACTAAGGTTAATATAATAATCCAGATGAAAAGCATTAAAAACTTTCCTAAAATAAAGGAAGTTTTAGACACTGGAATAGTTATTATGGCTTTTAAAGTGTTTTCAGTGTACTCACGACTAAAAAGATAAGCTGCAATAACTCCATAAACAATTAAACCAAAAAGTAAAAGCACATAAAGGCTTGTTTGATCAAATAAATCCTTATAGGTTATAATCATCTCTGGTTTACTAATTCTAGCTTTAATAAGTCCTGCAAACACCATAATTGGTGCAACCATTCCTCCTAAAATGCTGATTAAAAACATTTTAGAACGTTTTAGCTTTAAAAATTCACAGTACAAAATATTAGCCAATGGTGCCACCCCCTATAAGCTTTGAGAAGTAATCTTCAAGTTTTTCCTCACTTAAATTAATCTTACTAACTTCAATTCCGTTTTCTATAAATAAACGGTTGAAATTACTTCTTAGTTCAAAGTCTGAATATAATCTGAGGTGTCCATTGTCATGTACGCTATAATCATGGAAACCATGCTTTTCTTCTAAAAGTAGTGCAGCCTTATTTTCATTAGAAACCTGAAACTCCACATATCGCCTATTTCTTTTATGTAGCTCCGCCATAGAAATTTCTTCAAGAAGCTTTCCTTCATGCATCACCCCTATGGTGTCAGCAATTTGCTCAACTTCACTTAAAATATGACTAGAAATTAATATGGTGGTTCCTTTTTCTTTACAAAGGTTCTCCAAGTAATTACGAATTTCACTAATGCCTACAGGATCTAGTCCATTGATAGGTTCATCTAAAATAAGGAGCTCTGGTTCATGCATTACTGCTGCTGCAATACCAAGACGCTGCTTCATACCAAGAGAGTAATTAGCAAAGACCTTTTCCTTCTCTTTATGGAGTCCAACAGTTTCTAGTGCCTCCATAATTGCTCCTCTCTTTTGTGTCCCACGAAGCTTCTCCATAATTCTTAAGTTTTCTTCTCCTGTCAAGTTTTCATAAAATCCTGGTGTTTCAATTATTGAGCCAATTCTACGATAAGTTTGTTTTGGATTTTTTCTATAATCCTCACCAAATAATAATATCGCACCTTCAGTAGCTCTGGCAAGACTTAATAACATTCTTATTGTAGTAGTTTTGCCTGCCCCGTTTCTCCCAAGGAGTCCATAGATGGTTCCTTTTTCAACTTTTATATTAACTCTATCAACACTAATTTGATTTCCATATACTTTTGTAAGATCTTGAGTTTCAATTATGTATTCCACTATCATCGCCTCCATAATTAAATTATACAGAAGAAAACTTACACATAACTTTAGAAGTTCTTACTTTTTTCTTAATTTTTGGAAGCATCTAATCCTTTGATGGAAATTCTATTATAAACTTTGTATATTCACCAACAAGACTTTCAGCAGATATATTTCCTCCTTGAGCCTCCACAAGCCCTTTAACAATGGAGAGTCCAAGACCACTCCCTCCACTACTCCTAGCACTATCACACTTGTAAAGCCTGTCAAATATATGTGGAAGTTTATCAGGATCGATGCCTTCTCCATTATCACTAATAATTACTCTAACACAGCCATTAGTATTTTCTATAGAAAGGCTTAACCGCTTCCCACCATGAGCTATTGCATTTTGAATTAAGTTGGATAAAATCCTTGTATATGCTTCTTTATCTAAACTTACAAACAAATCATCATCAGATATACTTCCTTCAAGGCTTATGTTCTTTGCTTCAAACATTGGAAGAAAATCAATTAATATCTCTCTGGTTACTTCGTTAATGTCTATTTTCTCTAGATTAAGCTTCATTTCATTAGAGTTAATCTTAAACCACTGAAATAGTGCATCCACAAAGTTTTTCAAGTCATAGGCTTTCTTTTTAGCAATCTTTATGTATCTTTCCTTTTCTTCTCCAGAAACAATGTCCTTTTCTAGGGCATCTAAATATCCCATTAAAGAAGTAAGAGGGGTTCTCACATCATGAGAAAGACTTGTTAATAGTTCCTTATTAGATTTCTCCACGGCTTCAAGCTTTGAAATTTGATTTTGATAACGAGCTAAAATCTCATTGATTTCAAAGCAGACTTCTGAAGATATTCCGCTACCCTGAGCAAAGGCCTTGCGATTTTCACCTTTTTTTACAGATCTTAAAGCCGCTAAAATTTCCTTAGATTCTTTTCTTTTCTGTAGTGAATGGAAAATGAGATATAGGTTTAATAATAGTAGCAAAACAAGTATAGCTGTTGTCATAACCCTACTCTCCTCCAAACTTATAGCCAACACCCCATACTGTTATTATAAAAGCAGGCTGATCAGGATTTAGCTCTATTTTCTTCCTTAGTCTACGAATATGTACCATAATATTGTTATCATCAAAGGCATACTCATCTTCCCAAACATTTTTATAAATTTGTTTTTTTGTAAATACCCTTCCCTTGTTCTTTGCTAGAAAAGCTAAAAGGTCAAATTCTTTAGCAGTTAAATCAACCTTTTCTCCTTTCACTAGCACTTCCCTTGTAGGTATATGAATTTCTAAATTTTCAAATACTAACTTTTCTTCCTGTTTTTCAGTGCCAAAGGAATTTAAGTGGGTATATCTTCTTATGAGAGATGCTACCCTTGCCACAAATTCACTGGTACTAAAAGGCTTTGTTAAATAATCATCTGCGCCAAGGCGAAGTCCAAGAACCTTATCCACTTCCCTATCCTTTGCAGTAAGCATAAGCACAGGTACACCACTTACCCTTCGTATTTCTGAAAGCACATCAAAGCCATTGATTTTAGGCAGCATAATGTCTAGGACAATTAACTGATAATTATCCTTTAAAGCCTCATTTAAACCCTCTTGCCCATCATGCTTCACCTGAACTTTATAGTTTTCTAGCTCCAAGTACTTTTTAAGAAGCTGGCTCAGTTCAACATCATCATCTATAATTAAAATATTATGATTCAAAATTGCACCTCCAATAAACCCTTATGCCTTACAGTGAAAATTTCACCTTAATTATATTATTGCCATTTTCCACTAAACGGCCTTTTGAAGAAATCATTGGTATAATAAATAAACTAAATTGTTCCTAAAAAGTAATTTTCAGTTTTATTTAATACATCTACGGTTTCTTCCAAATTCAAGGTTAATTATAACACTATTACTTCACCTTTTAAAATCCATAAATTACAATTAATTAGCACTTACACCACTTTAAAGGTACATAATATAAAATAAAAAAGGTACAAGCTTACCAGGAAGCTTATACCTTCTAATATTAATTGTAATATAAAAACTTGCGAAATAACTTCAACAGCCACTTAATTCTAAAAAATTACTTTAAGAAAGCTTTAGAAAAGTTTTTAGTTCTTTTCTCCGTATATCTATATGCACGTTTTGCACTATCTCCAACATAAAGAACTGGATCTAGGCTTTCATAAATTAAATGTCCTTCTTCATCTAAAAGTTCATTAGCAACACATCTACCTTTAACTTTTGCTAATATATTAGTGATGTGAGGATATTCATCATTTTCAATTACATCTGTTAAAGAACATTCAATAGCCACCAAACATTCATCAATTATTGGTGCATTTACCACCTCTGATTTTATAGGAGTTAAATTTAATGCCTCAAACTTATTCACATTACGCCCTGAAGCAAAGCCGCAATAATCTATTTCCTCCATCATTGTTCTATCAGGTATGTTAATAACAAAATCCTTAACCTTTTTAATTTCATTTATGGCAAAACCTTTTCTTCCAAAACCTAAGGCTACCATATCCATTAAGCTATAGGAAGATGATATTGTAGTAATGTTAGGAACACCCTTTTCATCATAAAAGCTTACAAGAAAGACTGGAAACCCATAATACATCTTACTAAAATCAACTCTTGTTTTTTCCATTTCTACTCCTCCTCATTTATCGGAAACCAAAGTGAAAACTTACCTCATGAAAAGAACTCCTAGGTTCTCTTAAGCTTTTCAAGCCGAATTATGTTCGTCATAAATATAATTCATGGTTAATAAAGCAAACTTTCACCTTGAAACCTATATGTAATCCTACTTTACTTAGATTTAACTAATCTATAGGTATTATAGCAATTATTAATTTGCAACACCGTGACTTTTATCACACCTTGGTAATTAATGGATAAAAGTAGTATATTTATCTTCTATTACTAATTTAGTATTCTTAGTAAATTAACCTAGTATGCTATACAACTTTATGAAGGTATGGCAGCTTTTAACTTTTAACTATTGAAAAGTCTAATGCCTAGCATTACTATTATATTTATTACTATATAATTAACATGGGATTATTAGTTTAATTGGGGGAATTAAAATGAGCATTATTAAAGATAAAAAGCAACATATTCAGTGGTTTCAAAATTCACGATTTGGCATGTTCATCCATTGGGGGCTATACTCAATTCCTGCTAGAGGTGAATGGATTAGATCTTCAGAAAGAATTTCTAAAGAAGATTATCAGCAGTACTTTGAAGAATTTAATCCAGTAAATTTTAATCCAAGGCTCTGGGCTAAAGCTGCAAAGGAAGCTGGGATGAAATATGCTGTAATGACCGCAAAACATCATGACGGCTTTTGCCTCTTCGATTCTAAGCTTACTGATTACAAAGCTACTAATACTAAACTCAAAAGGGATTTTATAAAAGAATTCCTAGATGCCTTTAGAGCTGAGGGCCTTAAAGTAGGCTTATACTATTCACTTCTTGATTGGTATCATGAGGATTATCCTGCTTATGGTGACCGCCACCACCCTATGCGTGGTAATGAGGCTTATAAAGATAAATCTTATGATTTTCATAGGTACCTTGATTATATGCATGGTCAAGTCCGTGAGCTTTGCACTAACTATGGAGACATAGACATTATGTGGTTTGACTTTTCTTATGATGATATGGCAGGTGAAAAGTGGCGTGCCACAGAACTGGTAAACATGGTTCGTTCACTTCAACCTGGAATAATTTTAGACAATCGTCTTGAAGCAAGCGGTGAAAGCTATGGAAGTATTAAAACTTTAAATCCCAGTATTTATTCTGGAGATTTTGCCTCTCCTGAGCAAATAATACCTCCTGAAGGAGTTACAGATGAGGTAGGAAATCCAATTCCTTGGGAAGCTTGTATAACCATGAACAATCACTGGGGATATTGCTCAACAGACAACCTTTATAAACCTACAAAGCAAATAATAAGAAAACTAGTGGAATGTGTAAGTAAAAATGGAAATGTTCTTCTCAATGTAGGACCTAACGCCCTTGGAGAATTCCCTCCAGAAGCTACACAACTACTTTCTGAAATAGGTCAATGGATGAAGGCAAATAACAAGGGTATTTACAACTGTCAGAAGTCACAATTTGAAAAACCTGAATGGGGCTATTACACTCAGAATAAAAATTTGTTATATGCTCATATCTTTGAAGGTAATATCGGTGCCCTTCCTCTTATAGGCTTAAAAAATAAAGTGAAAAAGGCAAGACTTTTATCCGATGGTTCTGAAATAAAGTTTTGTGATGGCTGGAACACCAAAGAGTTTGAAAAGGATTTATTTATTAACTTCGGACCTATTGACACTGCAACTTATCCCCTTCCTAATCCAATTGATACAGTGGTGGAGTTAGAGTTAATTTAGCTTGTAGTGTTTTAGCTTATTAAGACAATAGTTTTTTAATGAGATGATGTTTTCTCCTATATAGCTAGGCTGAAATATGAATACTCTAATATAGCTTATTAACATTAATCTAAAACCTTTAGAAACCCTACAAAAATTTAAGTATTATATTATAAGTAAAAAGGTATAAAACTCAAAATGAATTTTATACCTTTTCTCTATGTTATTCTCTTGCAAACCAAACATTGATAATTAAATCATCTTTCACTTCATACATGGCTATAACGCTACTTTTAACCTCTTCTTCTCCTTGAAGTACAGTAACATTTTCATGGTCTATCACATAATTACCTAAAGTAATTCTATTAGAAATATCAGCATGTAACCCTGGAGTTTCAAATCTTTTAGCATATCTTTCACGCAAGGCATCTAAACCACTTAAAAATGGAGTAGCTTCTCCTAGATTATAAATTTTAATATCCCTGCTATAGGTCGAGGCAAAACCCTCTAAATTATGATTATTATAAAAATCTAATTGTTTTTGAACTACTTCTACTGGAGTCATTCTAATCCACTAACCCTTTCTTTCTCCACTTACCCTTTTTAAAGAAAATGGTAGTTATTATGGCTCCTAGGGTCCAGGAAACCACTAGAGAAATAAAGGTGGATTCAGGCCTTCCCGTAGGATAAAGATCACTACGAGTTAAGTAAGCAATACCATAAGCCACAGGTACCCTAAGGATAACTGTAGTAATTAAGGAAATCCACATTGGTGTCATGGTGTCACCAGCGCCACGCATTACTCCAGATAAACTTTGAGTTACTGCCATTGCAATATAGCCTACTGCAAGGATTTGCATCATATGCATACTTAAATCAACTAGTTCCTTTGTGTCAGTAAATACTCCCATAAGAGGTCTACCAAACATTAAAATCAAAATAGTTATTGTAGTGGAAACTGCAACAGCAATCTTAGTTCCAGATTTAGTTCCTTCATTTACCCTGTCCATCTTTTTTGCACCTATATTTTGACCTGCATAGGTGGTCATGGCACTACCAAAAGTAAAGTTTGGCATCATGGCAAAGCCATCTACACGCATTACAATAACATTACAAGCTATAACCATCTCTCCAAAACTATTAGTAAGAGATTGAACCACAATCATTGCAAGGGAAAATATTGCCTGAGTAAATCCTGATGGAAGTCCAAGTTTTATAAGCTTAACTGAAAATTCCTTGTTAGGCTTTAGCATTTTTAAATTTAGATCAAAGATGTTTCTCATCTTAAGCAGTTTAATAATACAAAGTACTGCTGATATACCTTGGGCTATTATTGTAGCTAAAGCAACCCCTGCAACTCCCATATTAAGTCCTGCAACAAACCAAATATCAAGGATTACATTAAGTACAGTTGCAACAAGTAAAAATACTAATGCAGATACTGAGTCTCCAAGTCCTCTAAGAACTCCAGCTAAAATGTTATAGTATGCAAAACCTGCAATACCTACAAAATAAATAATTAAATAATCTGCACACCAATCAATTATAGAAGCTGGTGTATTCAGAAAAGTAAGCAATGGCCTTGTTACTATAGGCCCAATAATCATAATTATTACAGATGCAATAGCTGTAAGGGTAATACATACCCCAATAGTATGAGAAAGCTTTTCCCTATCCTTTGCACCAAAATATTGGGATACCATAATCCCAGCTCCTGTAGCTATTCCAACGAAAAGTACTAGTAAAAGATTTAGTATTGGAGATGCACTCCCCACCGCAGCAAGAGCATTATCTCCCACATATTTTCCTACTATAATAGAGTCAGCAGTATTATAAAACTGTTGTGCTATATTTCCTATTAACATAGGTACTGAAAATTCTACAATTCTCTTCCAAGGAGTCCCTTCTGTCATATCCTTAGCCGTAAATAAACTTCTAAATTTCCCCATTTCTACCTCCTAGACAAATTCTAAATTATAATAATTAAAACAATATATACCCAAAGCTTGTCTGCTACATTTTCACCTTACCTCAACCAACAAATTCACATTATCATAACCCATAAGAGCATAACTAAATATTATTGGACTTTTTATCTTGAAAACATCACAAATAAACTATCTTGTTCATATATATGAATTTTATTCGAACTAAATTTAAGCTTATCTTAATTATAATAGTTTGTCAATTTTCATTTTATCCTATGAAATCAGAGCCTAAATTGTTATAGAAGCTTCAATTTTTCCTATCCCTTATTTCCAAATTCTATTTATGCCTGCCTTGGTGATTTAGCTATCTTTAGAAGTTGCCACATACTCAACTAGCTTAGTTAACCTCTGCCACATTTCATAGCCAAAGGAGTGTGAAAACACTTACATCTTTGTTATTTTTAATATAACTTCTCATTTAATAAGGTTGTAATCCTTCTCAGCATAAACTTATTACTATTAATATTATGAAATAAGGTTTCTATTTCTTCACAGCTAAGCTCCATCATATCCTCTAGCTCATCAACCATATCATCTTCTTCATATTCCTTTATCAAAGCACTTCCTACAGAGCTTATATTCTCATATACGCTAAGTTCAAGAAATAAGCCTTCCCTAAAATCATTTTCCAAAGATATTTTACTTAAAAAGTTTTTAATTTCATCAAAAGTTGCATCCTTATCCTCTAAGTTGTCCACTTCTTCAAACCATCTAATATAATCTTCTACAGCTTTTTCATAGCCCTCTTGTGCTGCATTCTCTAATATTCCTATGGTTTCATTATATTCACACACATCTATATAAACTTCTCCATCCTTAAGCCCCATATTCTTTGAGATAATAATTGATGGTATAAGCACATACTTAATAAAGGCATATAGATTTTTCTTAGTAGTGCAACATACCCAATGTCTTACCCAATTATTGCTGTATTGATTTGCTAAGGTATACCTAACTATATAACCATCTTCAGTGATGGGAATTTCCTGTTTATTATTAATCCAATTTCGCCAATAAGCTATTTGATTCTCACTCATTTACTATTACTCCTTAATTAGGCATCTGAAAATAAATAATTAGTCAAAGATGCGAAGGATATTTTGAGTTAGACCAGGAAACAGGTTCCTTAGATAGTTGGGCTATCTAAGGGTTCTGTTGACGCAGTATAACACAAAATAGACAAGCATACTGACTCATTTATTTTTTGAAGATGCCTCATGTTAATTTATTACTATTTCCACAGTTTATTCTAGCACTTTCCAGAGATTTTTCCTATATGATTATTTTATTCTTCCTTAAATTTGTTGCTTTTTGATTGTAGTGAATCACAATTATATCTACCCTATAAGCTTTCTTGCTTCAATAATGCTTTAGAAATGAATAAAATTAGCTTTCACTCTGAAATTAAGAGATGAATAAGCAGAAATTTTGTTTGATACCTTTGAAGAGTTTATTTATCAAACAAGTTAGAACAGATAGATTAAAATTTATAAACCTAAATTGATTTCAATGAAGATTATACGGATTTTTATTCATAAAGTCTTATAAATATATAAGTTGCTGAAGTATACTGAAAATGCTAATATATAGATATAAATAACAATTAAGTACTGCTCTCAACTATTGTGGGCAGTTTTGCTCTGTTTAATAGCTAAGAAATAAGATATTTAAAGGGTTCCATGATAGAATTTTAACTTATTCAGCTTCATAACCCCTTAAGGGAACCAGGGTAGAACTCATGTATAAGTTAAGTTCTGGCTTTGCTTCCCTATAAAAAGTAAAAATTCAAAACATATTATTTTAACATTGAGAACCTAAAACAAAAAAAATTTTCATTTAGAATTTAACATGAGGTGTTGTCTTGAATAAAAAAATAATTTACTTAACCTGTACTATGTTTCTTATGAGCCTTCTAGCTAATATGGGACATCCTGTTACTCCTGAGCTGGTAGTAAGCTTAAAAATGTCTTCCTTCATGTATGGAGTAATGTTTGCTGCTATGTCCATTGCTGGCTTTGTTATGTCACCCATTTGGGGCAGTCTTTCAGATAAATATAAAGATAGACGTCTATTTATGTACATACCTACCATAGGCTATGGCCTTGCTCAGTTAGGTTTTGGTTTCTCTACTTCAGTGCCTATGATAATCTTCTTTAGAATCCTTGGAGGGGCATTCTCTTCCTCTGTGTTCACAAATGCAATTGCTTATATTATAGATGAGACAAATATTGAAGAAAGAAACAAAGCAATTGCAAATTATACAGCTATAACTGGTTTTGGGGTATCCATAGGGTATTTAACTGGAGGTTATATTGGAGCAAAGGATTATCATTATGCTTTTGCTTTTCAAGCAGCAGGACTACTTATTCACGCTGTACTCATGAGGCTATTTTTACCAAAGAGTCAGGTTCATAGTAAGGTACAAGAAGCTTCACAAGAAAACTTAAAGGGATCTTTTAAAGCTAGCTTTAAAACTTATCTTTCAACTTCTTTAGGAGTTTTACTTTTAATAGTGCTTTTAACTTCCTTTTCAAATACAACTTACTCAAATGGTATAAACTATTACCTAAAGAAATATCTAAACTTAAATCCACTACAGATAGGCTACTACATGGCCTTTACAGGTATCATCGGAATGATAGCAAACATTTATCTAACTCCAAGACTATCTAGAAAAATTGGGGATAAGAAATCTTTAAAATACGTTTTTCTAGCAATTGGAATATCTCTTATGATCATTGGTATGCAGGAAAATATACTTGCTAAATCAACTATAGGTGTGTTTGTATTATTTATCTTTGTGCTTTCTATGTTTAACCCCTTACTGCAAGCAATGGTATCTAAGCATAGTAAAAATCAGCATGGAAGAATAATGGGACTACAAAGTTCCATAAACTCTGTGGGTATGGTGGGAGGTTCCTTATTTTCAGGAGCCCTAATGGATACCTACCCAAAGATTTCTTTCATGGTAGCAGCAACACTATTTTTAATTTCTTATTTAATAGTTCAGTTTAATAAAAAATTGAGTAGTAAATAACTACGTTATATTAAATAAAGCTATGTGGTAGTCACATAGCTTTTCTTAATATAACGTAGTTCTTTCTTAAATAAGGTTACACTAAAGTTAGCCTTAATTTTTTTGCTTTCAATAAATCTTATAGGAAAAACACCTACTTATTTAATTTAAGTTAAACTCATTTCTGTTCAGCTGCTATAAACATTCCCTATGGAGTAATCTTCTCTGCCACTATAGTAAAGGTCTTTGGAATTCCCTTATCAAAAGTATCTGAAGATAAGTTAGGTTCTTCATCTAAACCTTTAATAAAAAAGCCTTCTTTAGCAACAGAAGTAACTATCTCACCCAGATTCCATTTACGAAGAAGAACTTTCTTTGGTTCTTCATTATCAGTTAAATATTTTGAGTAAGATATATCCTTTTCCTGTAGAGATACATCAAAATAATCTCCAGTTACCTTATGCTTACGTACTTTGGATGTTGATCCCCTTGAAGAAATAAGTTTAGTTGTAACTGGATGAAAATCTCTAATTACTAACATTCCATTGACACGTAAAAGCTTATAAATAACATTCATAAAAGGTTTCAGGTCTGTAAAGTAGTGTAATATGCCCATTTCAGCAAACACTATATCATAATCACCCCTAAACAAGTCTTGGGGTAATTTTAGCACATCAGATAAAATATAATCTATTTTTACACCTGCTGCTTCAGCTAACTCCAAAGCATAACGCTTGTTACCCTCTGAAAAATCAACTACAGTAACATTGGCACCCAAAAGAGCTAGTGCTACTGCCTTACTTCCGTTTGACCCCATTAAATTCATAACTTTCTTGCCCTTCACATCAACAAATTTACTATAAAGCACAGAAAGAGTTTTCTCAGGGTTTATTTTAATTTTTGAGGCAGCTTCATAGGGTTCTCCAAACCTATGTATCCAAGCATCATAAGTTTCCTTATTCCATGCCTCTTCATTTGTATCAATACATACCTCTTGTGCATCACTATGTGTTACTTCAGAATTCTCTATGTTTTTATATTCTTCTTTCATGTTAATCAACTCCAACTTTATATTTATCCATTAGTTATATAGCATAATTTAAGTTATCACAATTTACAAGTATAATTTACCTCCATTATACATCTAGTAAACATTATAATGCTATTGTTTGTAGTATACCTCATCTCAGCTGCTTTAAGTTAAGGCATCTTCAAAAAATAAATAAGTCAATCTGCTCATCTATTTTGTGCTATACTGCGTCAACAGAACCCTTTGATAGCTCCACTATCTGCGGAACCTGTTTCCTTGTCGGCACAAGCCTGCTTGTGAACACAAAATAGCTTTCACATCTTTGACTTGTTATTTATTTTCAGATGGCTAAGTTTTAACATATCAATAATCTTATTTCTCACACTTACAGGAGATTTCACCACCACATAAGGCCCTAAGGATAAGATTTTTCTTACATATGCGCTATTATATTTATCCATGGATATAATTAACAGACAAAAACTTTGCAAAAAAGAAAGCCCTAATGAAAATTCATTAGAACTTTTAAAATTTCTACTAATATAATTTAATAAAGTTTTTGGTGAAGTTAATACTAAGTATTGCATAGACAATGGGATTCTGCCATGTTCTTCATTTGACCTTAAGCTTCTGGATAAATCAACTAACAATTTTGTAGTAAACTTTTGAAGTAAGCACATACACAATACCATAAAAAATAGTAAAGACACAAATTGTTCCAGCTGTACAATATACAAACAGTGTAACATTAGTGAGATTTAATACTTCCAAAAGCTTTACTATAACCTTAAAGGCAAAAGCAATATGAATAATAGCTGTAAGAAGCGGAAGGAAAAATACCATAAGCACTTGGCTGTTAATTGATTTCTTTATTTCCTCCTTACTCATTCCAACCTTTTGCATAATTTCAAAGCGTTCCTTATCATCATAGCCTTCTGAAATTTGTTTGTAGTAGATAATAAGCACAGTGGCCATAATAAAGAGTGCTCCAAGGAATATACCTAGGAAGAAAAGACCTCCGTAGACAGAAAAGAAAGATACTCTAGATTCTTCCAAACCTTCACAGTTCCCATCAACAGATAACTCTTTTATTTTGCTATTAATCTCTTTAGTCAATGCAATTTCCTCTTCAGCATTGCTATCAGTATCAAAGGCAAAATAATAAGATAACTCACCAATATTTTTAGAAGCTTCAGTACTTGAACTGAATATTTTTTTTATTGTATTTTCGTCGGGAACCACAACAAAGTAACCCTTTGAAACTACTGAAGAAGCAATTCCATCTACTGTCATAGTATTTATACGCTCTTTAATTTTAAACTCATTACCTAAAATATTAATACTATCTTCAGCTATTTCTCCTCTATAAGTGTAAATGAGCACTTCATCTTCTTTTAAAGTAATAGACTTATTTTCCATGTGATTATATTCACTTAAGGGTATAAATTCTAAGAAGCCCAAGTCCTTTGTGATTATATCTTTGTGATAATCTGTGAAATGATTCTTATCTTGAATTGTAGCTAAATCTAAAGATCGATATTTAACTACATTTTTTATAGCAGTGCCCTGTTTTTCTGCCTGCTCTTTTATCATAGAAGTAAGTTCTTCTGCCCTTTCTTTTGATATGTTTTTTGCACTTATTGAAATATCTCTTGGATATCTAGTTCTAAGCACATCCTCCATACCAATATATAGGGATACTGTAGTAGACACCATCACTAGAACTGTAGTTGAAAGAATACAAATGTTAGCAAGTCCTATTGCATTTTGTTTCATTCTATAAATCATACCAGACACATTTATAAAATGATTGGTCTTATAATAAAATTTCTTATTCTTTCTAAGTGCTTTTAAAAGAGCTATGCTTCCTGCAGTAAATAGAGCCCAAGTTCCTACCATAACAAGAATTACAGCCATAAAAAAGCTACTTAGTGCTGCTAAAGGAGATTCTGTAGTTAGGGCAATATAGTAACCAGTTCCAAGACTGATAAGACCAATTAGTGTAAGAACCCACTTTGTCTTTGGCTCTTTTTCCCCAACTTGACCACCTTTGAGAAGCTCTACAGGGTTTGAGAGATGGATCTGTCTTAGATTATTCATAAGGATTAAGATAAAAGTAACCCCAAATAAAACAGCGGTTTTAAATAAAGACTGATTCGAAATAAAAAAACCCATGGGTACCTTAAAGTTCAAAATCTTAAGAAGCACTAAAAACATAAGCTTGCTTAATGCAATTCCTAAAATAAGTCCTAATGCCATAGTTATAAGGGCTACGAAAAAATTTTCCCAAAACAACACTTTAGCAATATGCTTTTTCTCCATACCTAGTATATTATATAAACCAAGTTCCTTTTTACGCCTTTTAATAAGAAAGCTGTTGGTATAAAAAAGAAAAACTACGGAGAAGAACCCAATAACATAAGTTCCAAATTTCAGTATAGTTTTAAGTTGGTCTCCCCCAGACATAACTTCTAAGCCTTGATTTACAGATATAAACTCCATAATATAAAACATAGCAGTAATACAGATACAAGTTAACATATACGGAAAGTAAGTCTTTCCATTCTTTTTAATATTAATTACAGCCAACTTTTCATAGAACATCTTACTCAAATCGATCACCGCCTGTAGCAATTATAGTAAGGGTATCAGAAATCTTTTGATACATTTCTTCCTGACACATGGAAGCCCTATAGAGCTGATGAAATACTTCTCCATCCTTAATAAAAAGTACGCGACTTGCATGACTGGCTGCTTTTGTACTGTGAGTAACCATTATTACAGTTTGCCCTTCTTTATTTATATCATTAAATAAACGCAAAAGCTCATCACTAGAGTGAGAATCTAATGCTCCTGTAGGCTCATCTGCAAGGATAAGCTGTGGACTCGTTATTAAAGCTCTAGCAACGGCAGCTCTTTGCTTTTGACCTCCAGAAACTTCATAAGGATATTTTTCCAAAATACCATCTATGCTAAGCTTCTTTGCTATAGGTTTTAACCTGTCATTCATTTCATCAAAGGCTTTCCCAGATAAAACAAGGGGCAAAAATATATTATCTTTCAATGAAAAAGTATCCAGAAGATTAAAATCCTGAAATACGAAACCTAAATTGTCACGGCGAAATTTAGATATTTCCTTTTCCTTGATGTTCCTGCTACTTATACCATTAAGAACAACCTCTCCATTTGTAGGCTTATCAAGAGCTGCAATAATGTTTAGCAATGTAGTTTTACCTGATCCAGACTCCCCCATGATAGCTACATATTCACCTTTTTCCACTGAAAATGATACATCAGATAAGGCTTGAACATGATTTCCTCCAAAACGACTGGTATATATTTTTTTAAGTTTTTTTACTTCTAATATTGACATTATTTATTCAACCTCCAAAATTCTTATCCTGTTCAGTATAACAAAAGGAAGAAATGTCTACCTTAACTTTGGCTTACACTTCTTCCCCTAACCTTACGTCTTCGTAAGGTTGAAATAAAAATTTATTCTATACCCACCTGAATTGTTTCTAAATTAATTTTTACCTTTGTGCCTTCATCAACCCTTGATTCTATGCTTATACCGTGGGAAAGCTTATTTAGAATCTGCTTACAGAGGTATAACCCAAGACCCGTAGACCGCTTATCCCATCTCCCATTATAACCTGTAAACCCTCTTTCAAATATACGCGCTAAATCCTCTTCCTTTATACCAATACCCGTATCTTCTATAACAAGAGTCTTTTCAGAAGCACCATCCATATATATTGAAATAGTGCCTTCCCTAGTATACTTCAAGGCATTTGATAAAAGCTGCTCAATAGCGAATAATAGCCACTTTTCATCGGTTAAAACCTCACAATTTAGGTCTTTAAAGTCCATCTTAATCCTCTTCCTTATAAACATTCTTGCATATTTTCTCACTGCTTGCTTTACTATATTATCAAGACTTTGACTTTTTAACACAAGATCAGATGACATGCTTTCAAGTCTTAGGTACTGCAATACAAATTCTACATACTGTTCAATCTTAAATAGCTCCGTAGAAAGTTCTGAGCTTAATTCGTTGTCTTCTGTCTGAAGGATTAAGTGTATTGCTGAAATAGGGGTCTTAATTTGATGAGCCCATAAAGTGTAATAATCTATTAAGTTACTTTGATTTACCTCTGCATTATGAGTAATTCCAAGATTTTGCTTATAAATAATAGTAAGCAAATCGTAGTAATCTCTTTCAATTATGTCCTTAGGCTGAGGAAGATTATCAAATTTAAAAGCAATATTGTTTTTTAAGTCCTGAAGTAGTTTATGCTTCCTGTATAGACTTAGAAAATCTATAATTAGAAGAACAACTGCTACAATTGCGCAGAGAACACTAGCATAGACTATGGGTTCTGTAGGAACATTATATAAGAAAAATACCAGTGCGAAGGTTAAACAGCACAAAATCAAAAGAATACTTCCTTTTAGTCGAGCTTTTAAATAAAAAAGCACAAGATTAAAAACGTCTTTTTTCTTCATATGATTCCACCATATATCCTACACCCTTTTTAGTTTTAATAAAATTCAATAATTCTATATCCTGCAACTTCTTGCGCAGCCTTGTTATATTGACAGTTAAGGTGTTGTCATCTATATAACTATCTGTTTCCCAAAGCCTTGTCATAATAGTATCTCTTGACACAGTCTTGCCTTTGTTTTCTATAAGAATCTGCAGTATCCTGTTTTCATTTTTCGATAGCTCAATTTTATTCCCCTTAAAATTCAAAGTGGAGTCGCTGGTATTAAGTATTGCACCTCTATGCTCAAGAAGATTAGTCTGTCCAGCAAAATCATAAGTACGGCGTAATAGTGCCTGGACCTTTGCAGTTAGCACATTAAGGTCAAAGGGTTTTGCTATAAAATCGTCTCCCCCCATATTCATAGCCATAACTATATTCATATTGTCTGAAGCAGATGAGATAAAGATAATAGGTACCTTGGAAACCTTTCTAATTTCATTACACCAGTGAAAGCCATTAAAAAAGGGCAGAGTAATATCTAAAAGAATAAGCTGAGGATCATAGGAAGCAAAAAAAGAGAGCACATCCTTAAAATCAGTTATACATTCTGCTTCATATCCCCAGGACTTTATATGTTTTTTTACTGTTTTAGCAATTATTAAATCATCTTCTACTATAAGAATTTTATACATTTACTACTCTCCTCAAACACTTTTTCCAAATAATAGCTTAATTATATCATACTTAATACCATTGGTTAAATTCTTATAATAAACCTTCACAAACTTCTTATTTCTTGTATTACCCTTTAAAGTTATATAAAATTAAATATGTAATTACAAATAAAGGAGCTACAAAAACTATGATAGATTTACATATACATACCACAACTTCAGATGGTTCCGATGAACCTAAAGATATCCTTATTAAAGCACAACAACTTGACTTAAAATATATTTCCATTACAGATCACAACTCCCTTGGGGCTTATGAAAAGCTAAAAGATATTAATATTCATAACTACTTTCAAGGTAAGCTTATCCCAGGCTGTGAATTTTCAGCTGTGCATAATGGGAAACCAATCGAAATACTAGGTTATGGTATTGATTTTGATACAATAGCCTCATCGGGATTAATTTCAGATGCCAATTTTTATGAGAGGGAAAATGATTATCTAAAAAAATTAATTGAAATATGCAAAAATCTTAACCTTAAATATAGCAATAATTTATCAATTGATGGAAAGTATTTTGCAACACAAATCATTCATAATGATCTTAGAAAATATCCTGAAAATAAGAAGCATCTTGGCACGGAAGTCTATGAAAGCATGAATGTATTTTATAGAACTTGTATAAACAATGTAGAAAGTCCATTTTTCATTGATATGCTGAAGGATTGGTTCACAGTGGAAGAAGTTGCAGCTACTATAAAAAAGGCTGGTGGAAAGTCTTTTCTTGCGCACCTTTATGGATATTATGCAGATAACTATGAAGATTTTTTAAATTCAATAATATCCTTAAATGCTCTTGATGGAGTAGAATGTTATCATTCCCTTCATTCTATTGAAAAAACAAAACAATTGCTTAATTATTGCAAGGAGCATAACCTTTATGCCTGTGGTGGAAGTGATTATCATGGAAAGTTGAAGCCTAGTGTGAAAATGGGAGAAAGTATTATTGATACAAAGATACCTTTTGACATATTAAAGCCTTGGCTTCCAAGTAATGTTATATAAAAATTGACTTATTTTCTCCTTTACATATAGAGAAATTGCTTTAATCTCCATACAACGGTTTCCCCAAAGTGATTTATTTATATGTAGATGATAGCAATTAACTTTTATATGAGCCTACCCTATTTACTAAAAAGCTTCTATAAATGAATACATTAAAATTAACTAACAAAGCTATACTTTATTTTTGCAGTTAGCTACGCTTAAATCTATACAAATAAATACATAGCATGATGATACTATTTTCATAATGATTAAAAGAAAGCCCTAACCAAAATTGATTAGGACTTTTTTATTTTAAATTATTTACCTTTATTTTGAGTTAAAGTAATTCATAATTCTCACAGCAATAACTACTCTCACCTAAGAAGTTTTCTTTTTTATTCTTTTTTCAAGGCTCTCACCCTTCTTTGTGAGTATTATAAAATATGATGTTACGTCCTATGAAATAAGAAAATGTAATTACTTTCTTTGCATATATAAGGTATTCGGAAAGAACCCAAATTTCGAGTAAAACCTTATTGTGGATTCATTTTCCTGTGATACTGTTACCCCAATAACTTTACATTTCTTTTCATTCATCCATTCTATATGTTTATCTACAAGTTTCTTTCCTATTCCATTACCTCTGTAAGTTTCATCAACGTGAAGTGATTGTATCTCCCCCGCACCATCGATTGCCGTTGATATGCAATACCCAATATATTCGTCATTTCTTTTCGCAACAGATATTTTCATTGTATCCTTATTAAACACAGCAAAAGCTTTAATTCTCTCATCAAAGTTCATTGAGCGATATGATTCCTTAAAGTATTCTGAACTGTTCTCATGGTACTGTCTATTTTTTTCCCAAAGACCCTTAATTACTTCAATTTCATCATAAGTAATATCAATTATATTATTCATGATTATGCCCCCCTTAATTTTCTCTAATTCATAAGTATACTTAAAAGTTCTTCTAACTCAAACACTGGATTAGTTTTAAACACCTCTGCTAAGGCTTCTATATTTTCTTCTAAATGTTCAATGTCTTTGGAGTACATATGCATTATGTCTACTGCATCTTCCTCAGTAAGCTCTCCATTTTGTGTCCACCTAAATACAAACAATTCCTTAATCATTAAGTAGCTAACCACTGCTGTGTTTACCTTAGCAGCTGCATCATAATCAAAAACAGCTTTCATAAAGTATCTAAATACAAAATAAACTAATAGATTTTCAAACTTATATAAGTTATCTTCATAATACTGATTAAACTGTTTGTGTTTATCTAAATAGGATTCTTCTTCATTATCACTGTTCCAAAAGAAGTTTAAAACCTTCTCTAATCCCAAAGGGTCATTAGGGTTTATATGTTTTAATTCTTTAAAGACTTTAAGAAACTCCTTCATATTGTTATATTTAACTTCATCTTTACCTTTATACTTACCTAAGTTACTTATAACACCTTCTATAAAGTTCATATCTAAGTATTTCTCCATAACAGGTTTTATTCCCATTAAATTATCTTCATCTATTCCTTCTTGAACTTCATTAGTAAATTTAAGAACTAAAGAAATTCTATGCTCTAGCTTAATATTACGGTTTTGAAGAATATGAAAAATTACTTTTCTACATTGCAGAAGATTTATAAAAAGTAGAGCATCAATGTCATTATAAGAAGTGATTTCCTCCTGAATTTCACTGACTTCAAATTCCACTTTTTTATTATGTCTTAATATTAATCTTGCTGCTTCTGGACATGATAGTGATATTCCTATCTCACGAAGATTTCCGAATTCCTCTATATGTCTTGGGTACATTTTGCAGGTATAGCAAAGACTATCCTCTCCAAGTTCGGTATATAAATCACACATTTTATTTTCATTTAAAAAGGCACAGTTATCGCCTTTTAAAGTGAATATGTTTTCTCCCTCACGGTGGATTATCTCACTACGAAGCCTCTTTCCAAATTCACCCTTTGCTTTTTTATATTTTTTATAGGAATCCTCATCAATTACAACTTCCCACCCAGCACAACAGGTATCCTCGCACTGTGAAGCTATACATTTAAATTCTTTTAAATAATCTGGTACTCGAAGTTTCATTTTTTTACCTCTTACACTTGTATTTTAAATTAATACGTTTATTATGTTCAGGCACATTTAAAGTAGCTTTACCTTGAACTAAGACACCTTTGTATAAAAAGGAATCTTACATAAAATATCTTCTATATCTATGATACCTACAGTTCTTTTTTTCCCATTTTAGTGGTCTTATGCTTTTCTCCTTTAGCATTGTAGGTAATCCACTCACCTGTGGGTTCTCCATTTTCAAAATATCCTGAGCGTTTAATTGTGCCATCAGGTCGATACCATTCCCAATATCCCTCTGGCTGATTATTTACAATCTTACCCTTAGACCAAATGGTGTTACCCTTTGCATGGTATTTAATAGTATATCCATCTATCACTTCTAGTTTCTTTTCTTTAACACCATTGGGGTGAATCAGATCGCACTTTTCATTACTCATCTTTAATATTCCCCTTCCCTTATAAACATGAAACCTGATATTTCTTCTTTTATTATTCCAGATATGTTCTTATTCTTCAATATGAAGTTATAGAAAGTAAATTATATATATTAGTGGTAAGTAAAATAGTTGGACAATAGGATTATTTTACTTGATTTGCTAAATAAACTCATTTGTCCCCCTAAAATCTCAATTCTCATTTCGTATATTATAAATGGCTAATTTTTAAAACTTAACTAAAAAAATATAATCCTGTGGATATATATTTAGATAATATTTAAAGACAGCTAGTTAAGGAGATGATGTTTATATGTTGAAAAATATGCAGAATGGTCAGTATATCCCTGGCTTAGATGGACTTCGTGCTTTTGCAGTATTAGCAGTTATTGCTTACCACTTCCAATTAAGTTTTGCTATGGGTGGTTTCTTAGGGGTGGATGTGTTTTTTGTTATATCTGGTTATCTCATAACCTCAAAAATACTATCACAGTTAGAAAGTGGAGATAAATTTAGTTTACGAGAATTTTGGACTAGGCGAATTAGAAGATTGCTACCAGCCGTGTACACAATGATTACCACTACCTTTATCTGGGTAACACTTTTTAATAGGAAATTCATAACTACAGTTTTATCAGATGGACTCTCCTCTATTATCTACGGAAGTAACTGGTGGTTCATTTTTCACAAAGTTTCTTATTTTGATAGTTTTAATTCACCTTCTCCACTGAAAAACCTTTGGTCCTTAGCTATAGAAGAACAATTCTACATTATTTGGCCAGTTGTTTTATTAATAGGTCTTAAGTTCTTTAAAAATAAATTTAAGTTTGCTAACTTTGTCTTTATGATAGCTTTAGGTTCAGCAATACTTATGGGTATAATGTATAAACCAGGTTTGGATCCTAGCCGTGTATATTATGGCACAGATACTAGAGCTTTTGAATTGCTAATAGGTTGCTATATGGCTATGCTTTTTCCAATAAAAAAAGTTTTATCCTCTAAAACTAATACGAAAAAAATAAAAACCTTAAATATTACAAGTATGATTACCTTCACTGTGTTTACTCTCAGTGTAATCTTCGTCAATGAATATGAAAGCTTTTTATACAGAGGTGGTATGCTACTACTTAGCTTAAATGCAGCAATACTCACAGCTTGCATATGTAATCCTAAGAGCTACTTAGGTCACTTACTTTCCTGGAAGCCTCTAAGCTTAATTGGTAAAAGATCCTATGGACTTTATCTTTGGCATTATCCTATTATTATTTTAACTACACCAGCTTTTGAAACAGGAAATTATACTTACATTCGTATATTCCTCCAACTGCTTTTTACTTTTATTATTGCAGAGGTTTCTTACCAGTACATAGAAATACCTATACAAAAGTATGGGTTTAGGGAGTTTTATAAAAAACATAATCCAATTAATAAGTTAAAGTTTAATAAGTTGAAATTTAAAAAGATATCTTTTTCTAGAAGCCTTGCAATTACAGTAGTATTTTCTGTATTTATAATGGTTAACCTTTTTAGTTCAGTTATTGCAAGAGCTAAACAGCAAGCCTATGTAACTGAATTGCTTAAACCTGAAATCATTACAAAACATACAAAGGAATTCAAGGTAATTGAAGATCCAATTGTAACTGAAATTGCACAAATTGAGCCAATTTCTCCTGCTAGCACTAAATCTTATGATGAAGTACTAGCAATTGGCGATTCTGTGATGCTAGATATTGAGGAAAGTCTCCATAAAATACATAGTAACATCACCATAGACGGAAAAGTTGGAAGGCAACTCTTTCAAGCTATTGAACTTGCACCTACATATTCAGCCTTTAATGCTGCAAATAAAGCAGTAATTATAGGGCTGGGAACAAATGGTTATTTTACTGATAGCCAAATTAATACCTTACTTGATTCCTTTGATAAAGCTGATATTTACTTAGTAAACGTTCGTGTTCCACGTCAATGGGAAAAACAAGTTAACAACGCTTTGAGTAAAAAAACAGAAGAAAGAGATAATGTAACTTTGATTGATTGGTATTCTGCATCAACTAACCATGCTGAATATTTTGCATATGATGGTGTGCACCTTCAGCCTAAAGGAATTGAAGTTTTAACATCGCTTATAGAAGAAGCTATAGAGTAAAATATGAATTTGATATAGACTTCAGAGGTAAAACTAATCTAAATAATCCCCCTTTCCCTTCAGGATTGGGGGATTATTTTTGCTTCTAACTCTAATACTTATTGTCGAAAGTATTATTCAGAAAATTTCAAATTAACTGTTTACAATGCTATCCTTTACGCATACAATAAAAATATATTACTCGATAAAATTTATTTTATCGATAAAATTTATTTGAGGTGAATTATGCGAAAAGAAAAAGTACTAAGCACATTAGAAGAAATAAAGGTGATTTCCGACCCTTTCAGATTTAAGATACTAGTTTTATTTAATAAAGAAAGTGGATCTTTAACAGTAAAGCAAATGGCAGTGAAGCTACAGGAAGTACCTTCAAAGGTCCACTATCATGTGAAGGAACTAGAGAGAATCGGAGTTTTAGAAATTGTTGAAACAAAAGAAAAAGGTGGCATTATAGAGAAGTTCTATCTTCCAACAGCAGAAATATTTAAAGTAAAAAAAGATATTGGGATACTTGAGGAAGACGAATATGAAAAAGCAAGTGAAAACTTGATTTCCATAATGCATGAAGATTTTTTAGAATCAATGAAAAGTAAAACTAAAGGCGAAAAGAAACAATTAAACTATGGATTAACTTACTTAACAGATGAGGAAGTAGAAGAGCTTACTGAGCTTATTACTGGGTATATGAAAGATAAGGAACAAAGAGAGAATGCGAGAGCCTATATGTTTGGCTATGCATTGTTTAGAAAGCATGATGTTGAGGGGGATATGGAGAATGGAAGCGAGTGTTGAAGTAACTAAAAAGAGTGGGTTTATAGTTTTAAAAGATTATCCTGATTTTTTAAAGGTTTGGATAGGTAGGACAATATCTAGGTTTGGAGATGCCCTAGATGGGATAGCCTTTATGTGGCTTATGTATAAACTTACAGGATCTACACTTTTGATGGGGTCAGTAATGGCAGTTAGTGCTATTCCTTCTTTATTTGGAATGGCTGCAGGAGTTTTTGTGGATAGAATGGATAAAAAGAAGGTAATGGTGTTAATGGACTTCCTTAGAGGAATTTCTACAGCCATAATTGCAATTTTATTCATAGTAGATAGCTTACAGGTGTGGCAACTTTTTGCCTTTGCCTTTTTTAATTCAATTTGTGAGGTATTCTCCTCCCCTGCCCGTTCAAGTGCAATGCAGGTATTAATTAAAAAAGAACACTACCTAACAGCAAATTCCTTAAGCCAAGCCTCTGGGGCTATTGCTGAAATCTTAGGTATGGGAATTGCTGCTGCCATAATCGGGCTTTGGGGCGTAGGGATTGCAATTTTAATAGATGCAGCAACCTTTATAATATCAGGTATAACTGCTTTAATTGCGAATATAGAAAAGGTTATAAGCAGTACTGAGAAGCTTAATTTTTCTAAGTTTTTTTCAGAACTCTTTGAAGGCTTAAAGGTTATAAAAACAAATTCACTAATTTTTATTAATATGCTAATTGGTGCAGCTATAAACATACTTTTGGCACCTTTTAATGTGCTTATGCCAGTGTATTCAGATAAAATCTTAAATTCTGGAGAACAAGGCTACAGCGTAATGGGAATAGCTATAATGGTAGGAACAGTACTTGGTTCACTTATTGTTGGTCAAATAGGTCATAAATTTAAGAAAAGTACTGTTATAATAGCTGGTTTCTTAGTTTTTGCTGGAAGTATTATAGCACTTGGCTTTGTTAATACCTTACTTTTAGCTGTAATCTTTAGTGCTCTCATGGGAGCTTGTCTACCTATAATTTCTGCAACAGGTATGTCTGTAATACAAACTCATACCCCAAAAGAAAAAATGGGAAGAGTTATTTCCACCATGCAAACTATTGGATTGATTGGAATGCCAGTGGGCTTTGCTGCCTCAGGAATTATAGGCGAAAGTCTAAATGTTCAGTATACCTTCATAGCCATTGGAGTAATTATGTTTATTATTTGCTTGCTCCCTCTTTTTAATAAGGAGTTTAGAAGCAATTAAGAATACTTTGATTAATAAAATGAAGATAATGGGAGAGTTTTATAAAAATTTTCTTTGAAAGCTCTAGGTCAAATGGTAGAATTATACATATGTGGACTTTTTAAAGAGTCTACCCAATGCTGGTTTAATATATGGGGGGATACATATGATAATTAAAACTACCTACGGAAAACCAATATATGACTTTTTAAATAAAAATAAAATTATTAATCTTAACCTAATTGGTTTTTTAGAAAATGTACCTGATGCTGAAGTTTATGTTGATAATGAAGTCAATCCTACAGGAGTTGTAGCAAGAAAGGATTATTTTAGCAGCTTATACACTGAAAATGATGATTTTCTTAATGAAGTTCTTGATACCTTGTATAAAGAGGATGGCTTTTATGGATTCAGAGCAGTACACAGACCTATAGCTGAAAAAATAAGAAGTAAATTTCTGGTTAATTGGGAAAGCTTAAATGCACTTTATTATTATCCTAATAAAGAAGTTGATTTAAGTAGAATTAAAAATCAAGTGAGACCAATTGATATAAAAGATGCAGAGATTATAAACCATTACTACACCTACAAAGACGAGATAAGCCTTGACAAAATAAAAGACGATATTGAAAATAGACCTTCTTCTGCCATATATGTTGATGGTGACATTGCTTCCTGGGTACTTATACACAACGATAATTCAATGGGTATTATGTATACTAAGGAAGAATACAGAGGAAGAGACTATGCAGAACAGGTTACCCTTGACCTTACTAACAAGATATTAAAATCAGGTCATGTGCCCTTCCTTACAATTGTAGATGGAAACAGCATGTCACCAGGCCTTGCAAAAAAATGTGGATTTATACATGAAGGAGTTTACACCGATTGGTTTGGAATAATTTCTGGAACCCCTAAAGTGTTTATAGAATGGCATGATGAATGTGATAAAAAATTCCAAGAAGCTACTAAAGCTTTGAGAGAAGATTTGCCAGCTATCACTGAAGAGTCCCACTGCTTGTATATTCTTAATGGAAATGAAAGTGGCTCCATAGAAATTTCTGAAGATTTCAAAACTGAAGTTGCTGACACCATGGAGAAAAAGCATATTTGGTGTACAACCCTTGCAGAAGGATTAGATATCAATGTTGATAGAAGAAGTGAATTCCTTGAAAAATTAATGGAAATTGTATCTAATGAGGATTATGAATTTAGGTTGATTTTAGGAACTATTAATGGGAAACCAGTTTCTACCGCTGCCTTTTTAAGATTATATGATGATCTTTGCGGTATATATCTGGTTTCAACAACTGAAAAAGCTCATAAGGATGAGTTTGTTGGAGTGACCTTAACACAAGCACTTAAAAAGGTAAAAGAGCATGATATGTATTTATGTTTTGTTAATTCAGTTGAATCAGAATTGGAGCTATACAATAAAGTTGGCTTTATTTGCTGTGATTACAGAAAAAATAATAAATTATAGGTGCTATTATATACCTGTTAAGGTAGTAGTATTCAGTGTGTTGCTGTAACCTGAACACCTAATTGATTTACTTCAAAGCTTCTATTGGAAAGGAGAATTTTACATGGCTATAACTATAATTGAAGCAACAAAACTAGAAACCTTTAAAAACTTTAGATTAATTTCAGGCATTAGCGGACTAAACAGACAAGTTGAAAAAGTTGGCATACTTGATTGGGAATTCTTCTCCAAATCAGAGTGGGTCTTTAATAAAGGGGAATTTGTCCTTACTAGTCTTTTATTTGCAAGGGATAATCCAGAGTTTATATTGGAAGCTGTTAAAGAATTAATTAAAGATGGTGCCAGTGGTTTAGCCTTCAAGAATATTTATTATAAGGATCTCCCTATGGAGGTTATAGATTATTCAAATAAAAATTCCTTTCCTATATTTATCTTTGATAATAGTGTTTATTTTGAAGATATTATTACAGAGGTAATGGATAAAATACGATTTTCAGAAAATCATGAACTAATGGAATCCAAAATTGATATTCTTATTAAAAAGAGCCTAAATAAAACCACAGTAAAGGAAATAGCCTTAGAGATTAACAGCAGCTTTAAAGAAAACTTTTTTGTGCTTTATTGCAAAAATATAAAATATATTCATAGCGATGGCATAATAAGTTCTATTGAGAGCCTAAAAAGAAAAAAGAAAATTGGACTTCACAGCACTGCTTTGAAATACAGAAATGGGCTGTTGATTATTTTTACTGAGGATAGGATAGAGCTAAAAAACTTTAAAAACAGTGTAGATCATCTGATAAATACTCTTGGCATTAAGGCTCCAGATTACTATATTGGAGTAAGTAGCCTCCACTACACCCTTGTGGAACTAGATCAAGGAATAAAGGAAAGCCTTTTTGCTCAAAAAACTGGTGAGGTTTCCACTCTATCCTTTAATTATTTTAATGACATTGGAATTTTCAGCATCCTTATGCCCTTTGTAGATGAGACTTGGATGCAAGGCTTTTACAATAGAATAATACATCCTATTAAAAGTTATGATGAAAAATACAATACTGAGCTCTTTCCTACAGCCATAAAATATATTGAAAATGACGGAAAAATAATTGAAACTGCAAATACTTTATTTTTGCATAAAAACACAATTAGATATAGAATCGGTAAAATAAAAGAACTGTTAAACATGGAGGATTGTGAAGGAAGCTTCTATGAGCAGCTGTCAATAGCAGTAAAGTTGTATAAGATATATAACCTGTAGACTGAAGTGAAAAACTCTAAGGTATTCGAAAATAAATAATAAGCCAAATATGTGAAGGATTACTTCATACTAACTCTAAAATCTTAAAAGCTCTAAAGAACCTATAGAATAAAAATACTTCTAAGGTTCTTTTTATATTTCCAACTTTATAAAAATACAATTGTACAAAGTACAAAAATTCATTATTATATTTATATTTTGTACAAATAAATTCAAGTAAAAAAAATGGTATGATTAAAGTAACGAATAAAAAATCTTAGTGTAATGAAGGAGATGATTAAATGAATAATAAAAGATTAGTTGCTAACCTGCTTCTAATTCTTACCGCTGCAATTTGGGGCTTTGCCTTTGTTGCACAAAGAGTAGGTTCCCAATTTGTAGGAGCCTTCACCTTCAACGGAATTAGGTTTGCTCTTGGAGCTCTATCATTAATACCTTTAATTATTTTTTTAGATAAAAGAAAAGAAAATAGTGAGGAAAGTACAGAAAAACCAAATTTAAAAGCCACGTTACTCCCTGGAATATTGGTGGGTTTGATTTTATATGCTGGTGCAACCCTTCAACAAGTGGGACTTTTCTATACAACAGTAGGTAACGCAAGCTTTATAACAGGGCTTTACATGGTGTTCGTTCCAATTATAGGCATATTTTTAAAACATAAAATTGGTAAAAACTCCTGGGTTGGAGTTATCCTTGCAATTATAGGACTTTATCTTTTAAGTATAAATGAAAATTTCAGCATAAGCTATGGTGACCTTCTTGAGGTTATAGGTGCAATTTTCTGGGCTGTACACATATTGGCAATAGACAACTTTACCAAACGAGTAAATCCTTTAAAGCTTTCCTTTATTCAGTTTGCAACTTGCTCTATTTTGAGTCTTATAACTGCTTTCATATTTGAAGATATAACAATCAGTGGTATTTCAAGTGCTTTTATACCTATAATTTACGGTGGTCTTCTTTCAGTAGGAGTAGCTTATACCCTTCAGGTAGTAGCACAAAAGGATGCTAAACCTTCTCATGCTGCAATTATATTAAGTATGGAATCGGTTTTTGGTGCAATTGGTGGTGCAGTTCTTCTTGGAGAGAGCATGAGTGGTAGAGGCTATCTTGGCTGTGCTCTTATCCTTGCAGGAATACTTGTATCACAGATAAAATTTTCTCCAGAAAAAGTAATGGTCAGTGAGGCCGTAGATTAAAAAACTCTTTAGCTGGCAAATATTTATAATTGAGAAATCCCTCATCTACTGCTAAATCTTACTATGGAGTACTAGATATAAAAGAAAATATAAGTTTAAAATAAACTATAAAACACCGTGGAAAATAACTTTTTTACTATAGTTAAGATACAAAACCACCACATTAAGTTCATGCTTAATGTGGTGGTTTATTAATTTAAATTTATCATTAGGTGATACAGTATAGGGTTAAAGGTGAGAATTTATAATATTCATCTTTCAAAATCCTTCCACCAGAAATCATTGACCACATGGTTTGTTTTTGATAAAATAAAAACAGACTACATGGTTTGAAAGGTGATGTATATGAATAGAGAAGAAAAAAATGAATTGAGTAAAGAAAAAATAATCAATGGCTGCATTAAAGAATTTGGTACTAATGAGTATGTAGCTGCATCCTTAAACAATGTATGTAAAACCAATAATATCTCTAAAGGGTTATTGTTTCATTACTACAAGAATAAAGAAGAATTATTTTTAATTTGTGCTGAGAAATGCTTTGAGGAACTAAGCAAGTATTTGGAAGAAAATTTTCAGTGGCAAGGCAGAGGAATAGATGTGGAACTAAATAATTATTTAAATAAGAGATTAGAGTTTTTTAAAGAAAATAGTTATTATAACCAAATCTTTATATCTGCAGTATTCAATCCGCCAGAGGGTTTAGAGGATGATATAAAAAACTTAAAAAAGGTACTAGATGATACAAATAAAAAATTTTTAAATAGAATTCTTGAGGATAGTCAGCTAAAGGACAATATAGATAAGGACAATGCTCTAAATATGATTTTAGAATTCGGTAATTATCTTCAACTAAAATTTAAATCTATATATAAAGAAAGAAAAGATAATTACGCTGATGTTATAGCCCAGCAGGATAAAGCTTTTAGTCATATGTTAAATATAATTTTATATGGAATTATTAGACTCTGAAAATAAATAACAAGTCGAAGATGTGAAGACTATTTTGTGTTCACAAGCAGGCTTGTGCTGACAAGGAAACAGGTTCCGCAGATAGTGGAGCTATCAAAGGGTTTTGTTGACGCAGTATAGCACAAAATAGACGATCAGATTGACTTACTTATTTTTTGAAGATGCCTTAAATAAAACTTTGGAGGAAAGACTATGTTAAAACAAGTAATTTTATTAATTGTCTTTGTGTTTATGGCAATTTTTGTTGGTAAGCTTGTGGCAAAAGTTAAATTACCTGCAATTTTAGGGTGGTTAATCACAGGTATGATCATCGGCCCCTATGCCCTTGGATTTATGAGTAATGATATGATGAATAAACCTTGGTTTCATATTCTAATAAACCTTGGGGAAGTTGCAGTAGGTCTTATGATAGGAACTGAGCTTATCTGGAAGGACTTAAAGGAGTCTGGTAAACAGATATTAGTTATTTGCTTTACAGAAGCTCTAGGAGCCTTCCTTGTTGTAACCCTTGCCTTTGGGCTTTTATTTGTTTTTATGGATATTCCCTTTTATTTAGCCTTTATTTTTGGTGCAATTGCTTTAGCAACAGCTCCTGCCCCTTCTCTATCAATTATAAATGAATATAAAGCTAAAGGACCTGTAACCAAGACTTTAATACCTTTAGCAGCACTAGATGACGTTATTGGCTTATTAGTATTCTTTATTGTAATGGGGATAGTTACTAAACTAGTTTCCGACACAAGTTTTCCTATATATTTTGTGCCATTAATGATTTTGCTCCCTATTGTTGTGGGAACAATTGCTGGCTTTATATCAGGAAAAGCTCTAAAAAAAGAAAGTAATAGAAAAAGTACAACAATAATTGCTTTAAGTTGTATACTAGGAACTGCAGCAGTGGGCATCTTTATAAATAACTATATACTTCCTTCTCCAGTTATGAACTTAATGCTCGTTGGAGTAACTTTCTCTGCAGTATTTTCTAATATGATTTCGAAGAAAAGGTTAAGTGAGGTAATGGAGGCTGTTAATCCAATCATAGCTATAGCTATGATTATAGTTATATTAAACCTTGGAGCACCGCTAGATTATCATTTAATAATAGGAGCTGGTTTATTTACAGCAGTTTATATAATTTCTCGTGCCATAGGAAAAATTGGTGGTTCTTACTTTGGAGCTGTTAAAAGTAATGCCCCTGATACGGTAAAAAAATATTTAGGATTAACTCTTTTACCCCACTCAGGAGTATCCTTAATTTTCACTGGAATAGCTGTGAACACCTTAATAGGACCTGCACCAGAATATGCTGAAATTATTCAGGGTACTATAGCTGCTGCAGCTGTTATAAACGAAATTTTTGCTGTTATTCTAGCAAAGCAAGGCTTTAAATATGCGGGGGAATTAGGAGAATCCGTAGAATACAAAGATGAAATAGTCACTGACAATTAAATGTCAGTGATTTTTTTGCAAGAAAATAACCCTAGTCATTTTGATTAGGGCTATTTATAATCAAAGAGTATCATTTTTGCAAGTATGTTTTTGGTAATATCTAGTTCTTATTTGAAACTCTTTAGAAGCTCCTGCAATTTCACAATTTTTTCTTTTATAAAGATACAACTCTTACATCCAATGAACTAAATATAAACAATTTCTAACTATCTATTTGCTATTAAATTTACCATAGAGTAATGCTCCATAGTATTGATCTTCTATATAAAAATGATCTTTTAAATTTCCCTCTAGCTCAAATCCGTCCTTTTCTAATATTTTAGCAGAGCCAATGTTTGCATCTATTACAGTAGCGTGTAGTTTATGTAGTTTAAGCGATTCAAAGGCAAAATCACTCACTAAGGATAGACTATCTGAACCATATCCTTTGCCCCAGTGGTTCTTATGAAAAACATAACCAATTTCAGCTTTATTTGCTATTTTATCAAAATTAAATAACATTACTGTGCCTATAACTTCATCTGTGGATTTTAAAGCAACAGATGCGTATAGATGAGTATCAGCTTCCTCACGTTTTATCATAGTTCTAACAAATTCAGTAGTTTCCTCAAGGGACTTCATTAAATTCCAACCAATATACTTCTTAACTTCCTTATCTGATGCATAATCATGTACTTTATGAGCATCTTCTGTATTTAAGGGTTTAAAGTAAATGCTTTTACCCACCAATGAATGAAATAATTCTTTATTCATTATTATTCTCCTTATCTATTTAATATTATCTATGGTGTTATCACTTATATAATTACTATTATTTATTTTTTATTAGAAAAAAGCAATCTTCTTAGTAAAATTCATTATATAGGAAACCAAAAATTAAACTTAACTTATACATCAGTCCTACCCTGGTTCCCTTAAGTGTTTATAGATATGAACTTCATTTATAATGAACAAGTTAAAACTCCACCATAGATCCCTATAATATACGTATTAATAAGTAATTTAGTTATACTTTTTAAAAAAACTCTTGCCTAATTCTAATAGACAAGAGTTTTTTAGTATATTCACATACCATAGCTAATTAAGTGAAGTTTGAAAACCTCCTAGACCTTGCTGTATCTTAAAATAACAATACCATTGTCCGTAATGTACTCATCCAAATGTAATCTTATTGTTGGATTGTTTCCTAAAAATAGTGGTCTTCCTTTGCCTAATATTATAGGAATTATGCCAATGATATATTCGTCGATAATGTCTGCTTTAATAAAGCTATCAACAACAACTCCACCACCATACAAATATATGTCTTTGCCTTCCTTCATTCTTTCCTCTTCAATTACCTTACATATATCTCCACTTATAAAGTGAAGATTGTCGTGATTTTCCATATTTTCTGTGGTTGCTATATATACTTTTTTACTGCTATAATCTTTGTGCATATTTTGATCATAACAATTTTTACCCATAATTACAGTATCCACTTCTTCTACAAACTTTTCAAAGTCATACTTTTTTTCAGTATTTAATGTATCATCACCATCTCCTACTATCCAATCATATCCACCATCTTCCGAAGCTATATAACCATCAAGACTCACTGCTAAATTTAAAATTATTTTTCTCTTCATTATAAATTCCTCCCCTATTTGAGTATTGTATTTTTAGTTTTACAATAATAACTATTATCCTTTGATTCATAACTTATTATACGTTATAATAGTTGACATCCTATGTCATATAATTGGAGGAAATTTATGAGAGCAGACAGATTAATTTCTATATTAATGTTACTACAAATACATAAAAAGTTAACTGCTTCTGAGTTATCAAAAAGACTTGAGGTATCTGTTAGAACTATTTACAGAGACATTGATACCCTTAGTGGTATTGGAGTTCCAATAGTAGCTGATAAAGGCATAAATGGAGGAATTAAACTTATTGGAGACTACAAAACTTCTATTACTGGAATAAATAAAAATGAACTTTTCTCTTTATTTCTTCCAACTGGGGATAAAATTTTAGAGGATTTAGGTAAGGAAAAGCTTAAAGACTCTACAATTCTAAAGATTTTAGGAGACTCTTCCTCAGATGAACTAAAAGAATTTGAAAACCTTCAAAACTATATTTATGTAGATATGAATACTTGGAACGAGCCTAGCACTATCTTAAATACAGATATTCTTTCTGTGTTACAAAATGCTATCTGGAATTCCAACACATTAAAAATATTATACAGAAAAAAAGATGCAGTAAAAGAAGTAGAACTAAATCCACTGGGATTAGTTTGTAAACGGGGCACTTGGTATTTAGTTGCAATAAATAATGAGATTATTAAAACCTATAAAGTTACTTCTATTGAGTCAGCTTTGCTAACGCTCAATACCTTTAATAGGCCAGATAACTTTAATTTAAAGAGTTACTGGATAGATTCTACAAAAAGCTTTAAAAGCTTAATTCCAAAATTTACTTTTACTTTTAAAATTAATCCCAAGATATTAAACAATATTAAGGAAAGACAATTTATAACTATATCTGAAATCTTACAAAAGGATGACAATACTTATCTTATAATTAAATTCGATTCCCTTTGGCAAGGTGTAGAATTTGCCTTTGGATATGGTAAGTCAATAGAAATAATTGAGCCAATTGAGGCTATCTCTGAAATTAGAAAAAAAGCTGAAGAAGTTCTTGAGTTGTACTAAAACTGAGATTACAACAAACAATCGATCATTTATTATTTCTATATATAAAAATTCTTTAAGCAATGATTTTCTACTGAATATTTAATAAGTATAATTAATTGATAATTATTATTGATTAAATAAGAATTTTTTGGTAAACTATTTATATAGAATAGATATATATATTAATAGGTAGTGATTATTTTTAATGGAATAATATTTTTTTAGTTTGGAGGTTTTTTTATGATTAATTGGTTTACTGGACTAGACCCAGTGGTTCAAGCACTTCTAGCAACACTTTTCACCTGGTTTGTAACTGCATTAGGGGCAGCCTTAGTTTTTGTTTTTAAGACTATCAATAAAAAAGTACTTAATGGAATGTTAGGCTTTGCGGCTGGGGTTATGATTGCCGCAAGTTTTTGGTCTTTATTAGAACCCTCTATTGAAATGGCAGAGCAATCAGGTACTCCTGCTTGGTTACCTGCAGTTGTTGGTTTTCTAGCTGGAGGGGCTTTCCTATGGACTGTAGATAAAGTAATGCCCCATCTTCATAGTGGAACCCCCACTGATAAGGCGGAAGGTGTAAAGACTGGTTGGCAAAGAAGCGTTTTATTGGTACTTGCAATCACCCTTCACAACATTCCTGAGGGATTAGCAGTAGGAGTAGCTTTTGGAGCAGTAGCTGCAAATTTACCATCAGCTTCTCTAGCTGGTGCAATAGCATTGGCTCTTGGAATAGGACTTCAAAATTTCCCAGAAGGAGCAGCAGTTTCTATACCTCTTAGAAGAGAAGGATTGTCTAGAACTAAAAGCTTTTTATACGGGCAATCATCAGGGATTGTTGAACCTATAGCTGGTGTAATTGGTGCATTTGCAGTTATTGGAATGAAATCTATACTTCCATATGCATTATCCTTTGCTGCAGGAGCAATGATATATGTAGTAGTTGAAGAATTGATACCAGAATCACAGTTAGAGAGAAAATCTGATATAGCTACAATAGGAGCCATGATTGGATTTGCTGTGATGATGTTTTTAGATGTAGCTTTAGGATAATTAAAAGGAATTAAGGATACCAATCCTTAATTCTTTTTTTTGCAAAAATAATCCCTTTTTCTAATGACCTTACTTATTTAAAACTAAAAAAAAAGCTTTATAATATTCTTTGATGTTTCATGATTTACTACTGATTTGTTAATGCAATTACTCCTTATATAAGTCCATAAATTACCTATAACTTTTTATAGTCTATAACTACTGAAACTATTAACTTATTGCTATGTCCAAGCATATATAATAGTAAGAAAATAAATTCAGGCAAAAATATAGGAGATGATTAGTATGCCTACATTTGCTTATGTGGCAAATGATAATAATAAAGTTTCAGTTATAGATACAAGTAACAATACAGTGATAAATACTATACCTGTTTTATCTCCTGATAATATTGTAAAAGCTATTGCAATAACTCCAGATGGTAGGTATCTTTATGTAACAAATCTTTATAATGTGGTAGCTGTTATTGACACCTGCTCTAATACTGTTGTAACAACTATAACTGTTGGGGATTTTCCCTCAGGTATAGCAGTAACCCCAGATGGTAGGTATGTTTATGTGGCAAATTCCGGCCTTGCAACTTCTACTTCAGGCACTGTTTCTGTAATAGACACAAATACAAATTTAGTTATAGCCACCATACCTGTTGGTAGAGATCCTGTTGGAGTTGCAATAACTCCAGATGGAAACTTCGTTTACATTACTAATGCAAAATCAGATAATGTTTCTGTGATAGACACTGCTACAAATACAGTAGTAACCACCATTGCTGTGGGAGATTTTCCTCAAGGTATAGCAATAACCCCAAATGGTAACTTTGCTTATGTGGCAAACCAAGGTCAAAGTTCTTTATCTAATACAGTATCTGTAATAAATTTAAGTACTAATACAGTAATAACAACTATCACCGTTGGACTTGGACCTACTAATGTAGCTATAACTCCAAATGGGAATTTTGTTTATGTTACAAATGTTGGTGATAATACGGTGTCTGTTATAGATGTAGGAGCAAATACAGTGATAAAGAGTATTCCTGTTGGTCCCTGCCCTTTTGGCATAGCAATAACACCTGATGGAGGCTTTGCTTATGTGACAAGAGCCTGTGATAACAAGGTAGCAGTGATAGCTACAAACACCAATACAGTAGTGGATACTATTACTGTTGGCAATCTTCCTCTTGGAGTAGCTATAGGAAATATTAACTTTCCTTGCCCAGCTCCATTAGATAGAATGTGTATAGAGACAACCAGAATCTTTGATTCCTGCATGTTTGATATGGAAAAAACAATAAAAATTCCAGTTTCAAATAAGATCCAAGGGCTTCAATGTGAGGTTTTAGAAACTAAATGTTCTATATTGAATGTAACTAAAATAGATGAACAGCAGAATTTAGTTGACGTTAAATTGCAAATAAAAGTAGTTCTTCGCATAACAAATAACGGTTGTAATAACAGCTGTTTTAAAAAAGTAATAGATTTTCATAAGAATGTTACCCTTATGCTACCTGAAGGTGGAGATTTAAGCTGTGAAATTAATAATGCAACTTGTGGTTGTAGTGAAGTTAGTGAAGGCACAAGAATATGCTGTAATAATAATTCAGACTGCACTGTTAAAGTAACTGCAACAGTTAAATCTAAAAAGCTTGTTCAAGTTGAAGTACCATTTTTAAGAAGCTGTGAATCAAAACAATGCTCTTCTAATGGGGGAATAAAAATAGTACCTGGTAGAAGCTATCCATTACCCAGTGTACCTTCAGAGATAAACAGCATTAAGTTCCTTGCAAAGACAGACACAGGTATGACTTCTCAGGTTGTAGTACTTCTTAATGGCCAACCTTTAACTTTTGTAGCTGTAACTGAGGAACTAAAACCCTATAAACTAGATTTACCTGGTGGTCCTTACCCTGCCCAAAATCTATCACTTAAAAATCTAGGAACCTCGAATATCTATATTCGTAATTTAACTACCAAATAACTTTCACAGCCTAAAATATTATAATTCAAAGAACTAGCAGGAACCAACTAACATCTGTAGATATAAATTGTAATCAATAAAAATGTCAAAGCACCCTAGGAAATACCTTAGCCTGGGGTGCTTTATTGTGGTGACTTCTTATGAAAACTAAGATTTAATTTCTTTTACTAAGTTCCTCTTCTATTAATGCTTTTGAAATATACATAGCTTTTATTATTTTCTTTAAGCGGGTATGATGATAGGTTCCCTCTTGAAACTTTTGGTGTGCTTTTTCACATTTACTCATAAGAGAAGTTACAGGGGGTAATGCTTCTCTTAGCTCTTCTTTTGTATATTTGTCTACAATATTTTCTTCCCCTATTAAGGCTTTTGAAATATACAAGGCTTTTATCCTATTCCTAAGGAGTGTGTGTTGAGAAGTACCCTCTGGAAACTTTGGATGTATTTTTTCACTTTCATTTATGGCTGAAGCTATAGCTTCTAAGGCTTCTTTCAATTCTTCTCTGTTATCTTTCTCCATGCTTTTCACCTCAAAATCTACTTTTTACTTATTAAATACTGTATTCTTCATATCAAAATTGTTTTTTTCATTATAGCACACTACTAAAACCTTGGTGCCACAGTGGAGGGTTTAATATATTATCTACCTAATGAAAAATCTAATTTTCAGGCTATGTGGTTCTACTCAAGCTTAAAGTTGCAACCTTCTCAGATTATAAAAAAATACCGTAAGATCCATTTATGAACTGTCTACTCTAAAGAGAGCATATCATTATGGATAGTACGGTATTTTTATATTACTTTATTACTGTTTTATATTATAAAAAGATGTTTTGATCTTCATTAAATTTTAAAAAGAGTGATAGCAAATATTAGCCAGCAGCCCAAACTTCAATCTCTATTTTTAGAGAGGTCAAGCCTAAAGCAGAAACATAAGAAATTGTCATTGATGGATAATCCCTTTGAAAAAAATCATCCCAAATAGAATCAAAATATACCCAATCAATTTCTTCTGTTGCCAATATATTAACTTTAATAACATTACTTGAACTTAAGTTTTCTGTTTTAAGAATAGTATCTATGTTTTTAATTGTATTTTTTACTTGTTCATTCATGTCTAAAGGAATATGATCATTGGAGTCAATTCCTATTTGTCCTGAAAAAACAAATAAATCAGCATCCTTTGATACCCTCGTTACATGACTATAATGTCCTACAGGTTCAGGAACTGGTTCCGGATTATATCTTACTACTAGCTTTTCTTTATTATTCATTTTAAATGTCTCCTCTAAAATTATTATTTTATCATTAACTTATAAAAAAGGGCGCACTTACCCCTTGAATAATAAATTTTAGAAAAAAACAGCAGTAGAATACCCTATGCCAAATGAAAGACTATATAGTGATCTTTTTTTCATAAGATATTCCTCCTTTAAAATAATTTTGTATCCTAATTTATCCTATCATTTACATTAATTATTGTCAATTTTTCTTATTTAATCTCATGTTATTTATACTATTTAAATACGCCAATCTCATTAGTTTAACTTGCTGAAGTTATAATTGGTTATAAATAAAAGTACTTATTTATAAAAAGTACCTTGCATTGTTAAGTAATATATTATATACTCATTTATGTAATGTACCTAACATTATTAAGTACATAAAGGAGGGTTGATTTTGAATAAGGAAATGTTGAAAGGAACCATAGATATTCTTATTCTGTGTGTTCTAAATGAAAATGATAACTACGGATATGAAATTTCTAGAACAATAAAAACAAGAACTGAAGGTAAGTTTGAGATACAAGAAGCAACCTTATACTTGTCTTTAAAAAGATTAGAAAAACAAGAAGCTATTGCTTCCTATTGGGGTGACGAGTCCAGTGGCGGTAGGCGTAAATACTATAAGATTACTGAAAGCGGTATAAATTTAATGAATCAATCAATTAAAGATTGGAAAGAAACAGTTGAAATAGTTGAGAAATTTATCTAGGAGGATTATTTATGAAAAATATTCTAAAAAAGACTTTTAATTTATCGGATATCAAATACTCGTGGCTACTACTATTATCAATGGTAATTTTTATATTATCCCTATATTTTGAAAAAATTAGCTCAAGCATTACCCCATTAACTCAATGGATAACATATGGTTCAGCATTTCTATCAGCAGTAATTTGGAGTGTTTTGAATTATATAGCTCACATAAAGGTTAATGCAAATTATAAAAAATATGATGACATTAAAACTTATGTCGATAACTTAGTAATGAGTAAAGATGACAAACTTGAGCTCATGGCATACTTGGAAGATTATGCTGCAGACCTTTCGTCACAGGGAAAAACAAAGGCAGAAGCTGTCCAGATAGCAATAAACCAGTTTAGAGTACAAGAATTCTCTTCTATTTCCAAAAATAACAGTGTTCTTAATCTGCCAATACATTATTACCTAATAGGTTATGTATTAGTTGATATTGCCTTAGTTATTGTTTTAGCACTTCTTACTAATACAGTATTTCATGGTTATTTCTGGTTATCAGCTTTTGAATTCACCCTTGCCGCATATGGTGTTGGCTTCTTAGGTTTATTCTTCTTATATAAGGTCTTCGATGCCGCTATATCAAAAAAAATAAACAACTAAGACTTGAAGCTTAAAAGCAATTGGTATTTTTAAATGAAACTTTAACAGCAAGAAAGGATTATTAATATGGAAAATTGGATTATTAACTTTATGGAGAACTTTGGTTATCTTGGTACTTTTCTCATGATCTTATTAGAGAATGTTTTTCCACCTATACCTTCAGAAGTAATTCTTACTTTCGGAGGATTTATGACCACAAATACTGGGATGACGATTATGGGTGTGGTTACCTCTGCAACTGCTGGTTCTGTAGCAGGAGCTATTGTACTTTATGGTATTGGTCGTGTATTTAATGTTAAAAAACTGGAGAAAATAATCACCCGCTTTGGGCACATCCTTAGATTAAAAGTTAGTGATATTGAGAAAGCTAATTCTTGGTTTACTCGCTACGGTTACAAAGCTATTTTTTTCTGCAGAATGGTTCCACTAATCCGAAGTTTAATTTCAATACCAGCTGGTATGGCTGGTATGAAGTTCAGTCTCTTTATACTTTATACCACAGCAGGAACCCTAATCTGGAACATAATACTGGTTTGTTCAGGTGCAGCCCTTGGTGAGTCCTGGGGGGAAATCCTAGGATTTATGGATGTGTACTCAAACATCACCTATGGAATCTTAGGTTTAGCATTTGTTATTTTCAGTGGATTATGGTTCTTAAAAAGAAAACCTAATTTAAAGGCATAATTAAGCCGTTACAAAGTTATACAGTGAAAAACAAACTTATGAACATAAAAAATCACTAGGAAGGTTACTTCCTAGTGATTTTTAATTTTAATTATTAGTCTGAGGATAAATACACTACAGTATTTATATCCGCCTATTTTATATTTGCTAATGCATCTTTCATATATTTATAAAGCTCTCCACTGATACCACTTCCTTTTGCTGCATGTGGATTGTCTGAGTAATATCGTTCAGCTGAACTTATAATTTCTGTATCTCCCCCTGTAAAAAAATCCATTGCTTCCTTCCATTTTCTTGCTAGTTCAATCACTGTTGGATTATCTACAGATGTGCCCTTTTCCATTTCATATTGAAATAAAGAAATTAATTCGCCCCAACTACTAGTATACTTATCTGCTTCATTATTATTTAGTTCATTATATTGTTTTTTTATAAGGGTGATTTGTTCCTGAGTAAAGTATTTCTTTTGATTTTTAATTAATTCTATTGAGTTAATAAACTGTTCTAAATTAGGTTTCCTCCAGGAATGGAAAACCTCCCATAGTTCCTGTAGCTGACCCTTTAATTCTTCTTTGAGTTTAATTTCTTGGTTTAACCTTTCAATTTGCATCTCTATAATTTCCTTAGGATTATACTCAGGGTTCTCTAAGAACTCTTTTATTTTATCTAAAGAAAAATCCAATTCCTTCAGTGACATAATTTGCTGTAGTTTTATGATATCCCCTTCATCATATAAACGATGTCCAGAGCTGGTTCTAGAGGTTGGACTCAAAAGCCCAATTTCATCGTAATGGTGAAGAGTTCTTATTGTAAGCCCTGTGAGCTTAGATAGCTCACCTACCTTCCAGGTTCTATTCTGCACTGTGATCACATCCTTCTAAACTTTTATCTATTGTATAAGATTTTTTATTTCCTGGGAACTAAAAGAGTATTTCTTACCACAAACATTACAAACAATCTCCATGGACTTTTTATTTTGAAATGCATCTACTAACTCTTCTTTACTAAGAGAGTATAGCATAGGGTAAAAACCTTCTTTTGAGCATCCGCAAAAAAATCTAACTGGATACTGCTCAACTATCTCAATATCTTCAAATAATAAGTACGGTATTTCTTTTAAACTCTCACTATGTCCTAAGTTTGACAAAATTGAGTGATTTTCAAAAATAATTTCTTTAATGGTATCAATAACACTAATAGGTGCACCAGGAAGCAATTGAGCCATTATACCTCTACATAATATAACTTCATTATTTTCATTATAAACCATATTTATTGAAAAAAATGAATCAGTTTGCTCACTTTGTTTGAAATAATAGGAAAAATCATCAACAATATTCCCATAAGGCATATCTGTTATGCCAGTAAAAATACTATGCATTCCTAAATCCTTAAGTACTTGGATACAGCCTTTCTGTCCTATTAAATCTTCAATGGATAAATTATCTATATTATCCATTGGTACATTTAATAATTCATCACTTATATATCCTCGGATATTTCCCATGGAATCAGCGTCTGCAAAAATTTTATGCTTTCTATTACTTCCACTAACCTTTATGCTAACTCTCTGATTTCCTTTTAAGGTTGCAGATATTAAAGTTGCAATTGACACAGTTTTTCCTAGTGCATCTTTTAAAGTCTTGACAATATTTTTATGATTACAGATTTCCTTTATCATATCTGTACCTTCCAGGAAAAAAATTCTAACTTCTTTGTTATATGCTAAGGTTTTTAAAATATAATTATTCATTTTATTTCAGTCCTTTCTTAAGTTTTTTAGTTTTCTCGTAATTTTTCTATTGATAAGTTTCTAAGTTACTTCTTCAAATACCGGAAACCAGAGTTAAAACGTAAATTACACATAAGTCCTTCCCTAGCTCCCTTAAAGGTATATGACCATGAATAATCTTAAAATTGCATGATGGAATCCATATCTTACGTAAGGCTATATAAGGTAGTAAATAAATCTTACAGCCTAACGTAAGGTGAGGTGCAAGAGTTTTTTGTTTAACTTTTTTCATTTTCTTCTTTATTAGCAAAAATTAGTAAGTCTAAACTTCATTAAACCTCAATCAGGTCAAGGTGGTAACATGTTAAGCTATCAATGAAAACCTATGTTAATAATCCTCAGAGAGTTCCACCCAAAGGACAAATGAGTGTTTTCACACTTCCTCATAAAAGCTAGTGATTACTTACACATTTTTACATGCATTCTGAAACCCTGAAACTCCAAGGCCTTCCAGGTGTTTTGCCATGGCAAAAAAGTTGAATTTCCTATATAATAAAAAAATCCCCCAAACTATTTAGTCTGAAGGATCATAAAACATACTTCAATTTTTATAAAAAACACACATTAAAAAGGATTTTAATAGCTAATGTAAATACTTATTTAGAAGGTCTGCAATTAATTGATTTATGCCATTTATGTCTGGATTTTCAACCTTCTCATCCTTAATACCATACTTTCTTTTTAACTTAATAATTCTTTCCACACTTTCATTTATTCTTTGTTGCGAGATTTCTCCTTTTTCAATAGCTGATTTTAAAGCGGATTGGATTTTTTCAACATTATCATAGCCATGGCCTACTAAGATAATGTCGCTCCCAGCCTTTACTGATTCTACTGCTGCTTTGCCAATATCAAAATGCTCTACAATAGCCCCCATTGTCATGTCATCCGTTATGATTACCCCAGTAAAACCAAGTTGTTTTCTAAGAACATCCGTCATAACCACCTTTGACATAGAAGCCGGATTATTTTTATCTAATTTAGGTATTAACATATGTGCTACCATCACAACCTCTGCTCCTTCATCCATGGCACGCTTAAAGGGGATTAACTCTAGTTTCATAAGTTCCTTAAGGGTTTTATTTACAATTGGCAGTTCAAGGTGAGAGTCCACTGCTGTATCTCCATGGCCTGGAAAATGCTTAATTGTTGGAATAACCTTTTGAGACTGTATCCCCTTCATGGTTTCAATGCCAAGTTTACTTACTATTTCTAGGTTGTTTCCAAAGGATCTGTCACCAATCACAGGGTTATTGGGATTGCTGTTAATATCAAGAACAGGTGCAAAATCCAGATTTAAGCCAAATTCTTTTAACTCATAGCCTAAAAGTCTTCCAATTTTATAAGAAAATTCAGAGTTATTTACCTCTCCAATCTGTTTGTTTGGAGGAAAATTAGTAAGTGCCCCTGGTAATCTTATGACACGTCCACCCTCTTGGTCAACACCTAGAAATAGGGGTATATTAGAACTATTTTCAGCTTTTATTTGATTCACAAGTTCAACAGTTTGTGTAGGGTTTTCAAAGTTATTCTTATAAAAAATAATTCCTCCAACATGTAATTGGTTTATTAATTTTTGTGCTCCAGTATCCATTGTAGTTCCAGAGACCCCAGCAAAGATCATTTGCCCAATTTTTTCTTCCAAGTCCATTTTAGAAACCTCCTCAGAAATATATTGATTTCCTTGTTCATTAGATTTTTCATCAATCTGTGAGTAGAGTGAACTATGGTCTACCTTTGGGTTTGGTTCTTTATCTGTAGGTCTTGGCAAAACCCATAATAACTCAGTGGAAGTAGTTATATGATAGACAAGTATGATTTGATCATAGGTTGAATCCTTATAATATCTAAGATCATTAGGTTCTCCACCAATTTTCTTGATTTCTTTTAAAGAAATGGCTTGTAGTTCAGGATTATAATTTCTTATATCATTAACAATGTCATGAGTATAACCAAGAGTGACATGACGATTTTCATACTCTTCATATCTACCTTCAGCTGTTTCCGAAATATGATTTGATTTTCCCGACTGTTCATTAACTTCCTTCCACTGTGTTTTCCCAGAAACAAAAGAAATATTAGGAACTTTACCTTCCTTAGCTAAGGAAAATGTTTTCTTAACTAATTCCTCAAGTTTTGAAATCTCATCCTTATCCAAATCTAATGGTTTACCACTGTTGTGGTCAGTTATATTTGATTCCTCATTAACTGAACTTTTTTCTTTTAAGACATTAATACCAATCACCAAGGCTAAAATCAGGAGTAGAATTGTAAAAATAAATAGCTTAAGCCGAGAAGTCCTTTGTTTATTCATTTTCCTCACCCCTTTTTATCATATTATTTTTAGTATTTACAATTTCCTTAACAAATCTTCAACTATACTTAAAATATGTTTATGGTACTCATGCTTTTTTATTACAAAGATCTCAATTGTCTTTTAAAATGAAGTATTAAATTTATCCTTCTCTTTCACTCTATGTTCCGTACTCAAGGGTACGGTTATTTATATTACTAAGCATGGGAACTTATAACCTTCTGAAGAATATGCAAGGGTAAATAGTGGTAGTAATCCTAGTTTTTATATTTTTACCCCAGTATTGGAATAGAAATTCAAAGGTGTTTGAATCTCTTTATCTCTCCTATTTCAGTAATGAAATATCCTTTTTTCTTTTGATAATATTCTAAACTCATCCATATCTCTCCAAAGAAAATCCCCTCCATATGTTCCTATAAACACCTGTGGAGGGGTAAAATTCAGTGAAAATATTAACTTTTATATATGAGTGATGTCAAACCCAGTACTTACAATTTTTTATAAGCCTTCATGGCAAAGCTATAAGCTACCAACATTATTACAATACACCACGCAAGGGCAACCCATATATCATTTCCTACGGGCTTACTTGCTAATAAATTACGAATAGCTTCTACCATAGGGGTTACAGGTTGATTTTCTGCAAAGACACGTACTACCGAAGGCATAGTATCTGTTGGTACAAAGGCAGAGCTGATAAAGGGTAGGAAAATGATTGGGTAAGAGAAGGCCCCTGCACCATCTGGTGTTTTAGCAGCAAGTCCAGCAATTACAGCCACCCAAGTCAAAGCAAGTGTAAAGATCCCAAGAATTCCAAAGACTCCTAACCATTCTAAGATTCCTGCTGAAGAGCGGAAGCCCATTAATAATGCAACAAGTATAATCACTATTACGGAAATTCCATTTGAAATTAATGAAGTTAATACATGTCCCCATAATACTGTAGAACGAGCTATAGGCATAGAGTGAAAACGCTGAAAAATACCACGTTCTTTATCTATAAACAATCGGTAAGATACATATGCAATGCCACTACCAATAGCCATTAACATTATACCTGGTAATAGGTAATTAACATAATTCTCTGTACCAGTCTTAATTGCACCCCCGAATACATAAACGAATAATAGCATCATAGCAATTGGTGTAATACAAACTGTAATAATTGTATCCATACTTCTAAAAATATGACGCATAGAACGTCCAAACATAACACTCATGTCTTTTAAAAAATATTTTTTTATTGATTCCATTTATTTATCCCCCTTTTTGCCAATGATTGTTAGGAATATTTCTTCTAAGGTAGGTTGCTTCTCAACATATTCAACCTTTGCAGGTGGAAATAATTTTTTCAACCCTTCTAGTGTGTCTAGAGCAATGATTTTTCCTCCATGAAGAATAGCAATTTTATCTGCAAGTTGTTCTGCTTCCTCTAAGTATTGAGTGGTTAAAAACACTGTAGTTCCTGTAGCTGATAATTCTTTTACAATTTTCCAAACTTCTAAACGTGCTTCTGGATCAAGCCCTGTTGTTGGCTCATCTAGGAAAATGATTTTTGGATTACCCACAAGACTCATTGCTATATCAATTCTTCTTTTCATACCACCAGAGTAAGTACCCACTCTGCGATCTGCAGCTTCTGCCATACCAAAACGTTTAATTAGCTCATCAGCTACCACCTTTGGGTTTTTAAGATGTCTAAGTTTTGCTATCATTTGAAGATTTTCACGACCTGTCAAAATTTCATCAATAGCAGCAAACTGACCAGTAAGACTTATGGAACTTCTAATGTTTCCTGGACTTTTTTCAATGTCAAAACCATTGATCTGAGCACTTCCAGCATCTGCTTTAAGTAAAGTAGCCATAATTCTAATCATGGTTGTTTTTCCTGCTCCATTGGAACCTAGTAGTGCAAAGATGCCCCCCTGCTCTACTTCAAAATCCACTCCCTTAAGTACTTCTACATCTTTATAAGCTTTCTTTACCCCTTTAACTTCTATAATATTTTTTTTCATTTTCTTTTCCTCCCCTACAATATAGTAACCTTCCTCAAAGCTGCGTCTAACTTTTTCAATGCAGCTAGAGAATTATCATAAAAAAGAGCCGACAACAGTGATTTTACTCACGGTTATCGGCTCTGCGTCATAGCGTCTGGCTCTTTGATAACTGATATATTCATTTGTTTTACATTTATTATGGTTTCTTGTTTACACTTAGGACAAAATAACGGGAAGTTTTCAAGTACCGTATCAACACCTATCTTCACCTTTGTTTTGTTACCACACACTGGGCATAATATCCACTCATATTTACACACTGTACCATCCCCTTACTTCAGGTTGTTGTTAACCACTATAATTTTTATACCTGCAACCATTAAGCTGCAATTCAATGTACTCCCACATTGGGAGGAGCGCAGATTTTTCTATTTTAATTGCTTTTTCCATCCCATATCTCACTTTTACTTTGTTTTATCTGTTACCTTTTTCATGGCCTTATTAACTTCTTGGTTAGCAGATTCTTGGTAGATGTCAGCATAAGTTTTTGAATCTTTGATTAAATCGTCGCAGAAAGCTGCTACATCTCTACCCGTCACCTCAAGGACACCTTTACCCAAGGTTACACCCTCTTCAAAAAGATCTATAATCCCTGATAACAAATCGATGCCATCAGTTAACTCAACTGGACCCACCTTAAAGAGATATTTTTGAATCTCTTTATAAACAATCTGATAATCTTGTGGAAGGGTTTTAACACGAGCCACATGGGCTTTCCATTCTTTTTTGCCTTCAATTATATCTTGTATTCTCATTTCATCCTCCTATTTACCTAACTTTTTAGCAATATTATTATTAAGTTGCTCTCGCCACTTGTCACGATAAGACTTTGCCCCTTCTTCACCCACTAGGGCTAAGCAGAAGCCTTTGATATCGTCACCCAAAACCTCCTGGATGCTCTGTCCATCCGCTGCCGTTTCCTCCAGTAGTCCAAGGACACCATCAAGAATTGGCATAAGGTTCCGACCAGTGAAATCTGAGTGGGACCAAAGATTTGCTTTAATTATTTCCCATGCCCCTTGATAATCAGCAGGCAGCCTTTTCGCTCGGGATTCAAAAGTTTTAAATTCTTTAGTAATGTCACTTCCCGTGATTTTTTCCCAAAAATTCATTATTTCTTCTCCTTTAACTCATTAATTTTTGATGATACGAACTCCCATTTTTCCCAGAACCTCCTCAGTTCCTCACGCCCCGCATCGTTGAGGTTAAAAAACTTTCGCGGTGGTCCCATATCCGATGGTTTCTTCGTAATTTCCACTAGCTTGTTTTTTTCAAGTCGTACTAAGATGGTATAAACTGTGCCGTCTACAACATCCGAAAATCCCAATGCATTCAACCTCCTAGTAATCTCGTAGCCATATATTTCTTCATGGCTGATAATTTCTAGAACACAGCCTTCTAGCACTCCTTTAAGCATTTCCGTAAGGTTCTCCAATGTAACCACTCCTTGCTATTCTGTATTACTGGTATTCAGTATTACTTACTACAGCTATATAGTATCACGCAGTAGTGCTGATGTCAATACACTTTTTTATTTTTATCAGCAAGATTTAAAATAATACTAGGGATTATAAAAATGAAGTTGAGTATTCTCAATAACCTAGAGATAAAACACTTTAACTTTCCATATAGTTTCTCTCTATATAAATGCATGCAAATAAGACTAAAATCAAACAGGCAAATCCTTAACCCTGAGATCAATCCCCCCTAGTCTGAATAAAATTTTCTACATCATTTTCTTGTAAAACTTCCGAAAAATTAAAAACACAAAAATTAAAAAACACATTGATAAAATCATCAATGTGCTTTCTTAATTTTTATGTCTATAAATTGCATTCACTTAAGTTCATTATGTGTACTGAAAAACTTCCACTTCTAATTGAATATATAGTTTTACTTTTCAACTTTATTAAAGCTGTCAGCCCATTCTCTTACTCTACGGCTGCTTTCTTCTTCTGATAAATCTTCGATTCTAGTCATGATGGTCCATCTTACGTTAAAAGGATCTAAAATGCTTCCAAATCTATCCCCTGAAACAAAGTTAGCAATGGGCTCTCTAACCTTTGCCCCTCTTTCCACTGCATTTTCAAAGACCTTATCTACTTCATCAACATAAATTGCCAAAGAATAGCAAGCTTCATCCCCTGTTGGCGGCAACATTAATTTATATGCTGGGTTAGCTGCACCTAACTGTAAACAGCCATTTCCAAAGTCTAATTCAGCATGAGCAATTATTTTGTTTCCACTTTCATCAGTAAATTCAGTAGTATCCTTAATCCTAGCGTTAAAAACACTGCTATAGAACTTTATTGCTTCTCTGGGATTCTTTACTACAATAAATGGTGTTATAGTTGTAAAGCCCTTTGGGATTCCGTTCTTTGTGTATTTACCAGTTACTCCAATATGTTTACTCATAATTCTTCCTCCTTTAAATTCACGAAATACCTTTCTTCATTGTTATACTTATTATAAAACAGCTTCACTGACAACTGCTGTCAGTGAAGCTGTTAACTTTGATAATATTCCATTAACTCTGCTGTAACATAAACCAATGCCTTTTTCAAGGTTTCAGGCTTTATCACCTGAATAGCTTTACCATAGGATAAGAGAAAATATGGTACGTATTTATGAATTACTCTTTCATCAAGTAAAAAAGTAGCTTCATTTAAAGTCCTTTCTTCAAGATGATGCCCTAAAAACCAATGATTGCACAGATCGTCCAAGGCTTCTGCCCTACCACTTATAACTAATGAAACCATTTCTGCCTTACCTTCTTGGTGGGGTAAAATACTTTGCATAAAAAACTCTCTTGCTGAAAAGTCTTCTGGACGCATAAAGTCCCTTTTAATATGTTTTATGTCTAAAATCCTCTCAACTCTAAAACTGCGGATTTCATTCCTAAGATGACAAAATGCCACAGTGTACCATTTGTTATTCCAATAAAGTACTCCATAAGGGTCAATAGTTCTTTGTTTTGGTTGCTCTTCCTTACTTGTTCGGTACACAATTTCAACAGAATGCTGATTCACTACAGCTTGCTCAAGTTCCCGTAATGTAACCTTAACCTTAGGGTCAGAAACACGATTTATTACATCAAAGGTAGCTAAATGATCATCCAGTAGTTTTTCCTGTTCCACATTAGAATACATCTTTAACTTTTCTGTAGCTTTGTCTAAGGATTCACTAAAAGGATATCCAGCTTCTTTTGCAAATGTAGCCGCTTGAAGTATAGCCTTTTGTTCTTCAACTGAAAAAAACAAAGGTGCTCTGATAAAATTGTTCAATAAACTATAACCACCCTTCTGACCTGTGTCGGATACTATAGGTACCCCGCTGGCGCAGAGAGAATCTATATAGCGGTAAACTGTTCTTATATTTATTTCTAATTTTTCTGCTATTTGCTTAGCCGTTATTTTTTCTCCTGAATTCAGCATCCACAGAATGGCTAGCATATTATCGTTTTTTGACAAAGCACCACCTCTTTTCCTTACTCATTTCCATTTAGTATGTTCCTTTAGTTTTATCTCTATTTTCATTATTAAATCTCTATTCTGTTATTATAACAGGATATTTTTCCATTAAATAGAGTAACAGGAGGCTCAACTTCAATTTTACTTAAATACTTGTAAAATTTTTAAGAAGTTTTGCCTACCTGTTCTATATTTCTACAGCTTTTATAAATTTACTAATTAAGTCCCCTAGTGCTGAATATTCAAGAGCAAGACTATAACAAGCTAATTATAATTCTCCTCTTTCATCCTTAGCTACTTTCTTTTCTTCACTGGTATCCATATTTCACTTTTGAAATTTGGAGAAGTTGTATCTTTGCTCTCATTCCACAGTATCTCAGGTCCTTCTGTTATTTCATAATTTGAACATGGAAACCATTCAGAGTAAATGCGTCCCCAGACATTTTGTAGTGTCTCTGGGAAAGGTCCTACTGCCTCAAATATAGCCCAAGTTGAAGGTTTCACTGTAAGCTCTGCTAAATCCTTTGGGCACTGCTTATTTGTTGCTACCCCAATGTAGTGATCAAGCACGCCCTTCTCTTCCATTCTTCCCTCTGAAAAGTTCACTGATGCACTTATTAGGCCCATTGGCTCCACATTTGAAAGTTCTTTAAGTGTTTTAATCATCTCCATGTTTAGGCTTTGCCACATAGCAGCAATTTCTGGATTTACTCCGTTAAAAACTATTGGCACTGTTTTCTTTATGCCAACTATTGAAAAGGCTTCTTTTTCTTCAATTCGATAATTCATTTCATTTCCCCCTTGTATTGATAATTGGAAGGTCATTCTTGGATAGGATTTCAGACATTGACCCTTGTTTCTAGCTTCAGAAGGAGTTATTCCATGTAACCCTTGAAAAGCTCTTGCAAAGGAGTCCGCTGAGCTGTAGCCGTATTTTACTGCAACATCAATAACTCTTATATCACTGTTATTAAGTTCAAAGGCTGCAAGGGTTAGTCGTCTACGCCTGATGTACTCTGATAGGGTTACTCCTGCAAGGAAAGAAAACATCCTTTGAAAGTGATATTGTGAGCATAAAGCTATCTTAGCAACTTCTTTCAAATCAATGTCACCATCAAGATTTTCTTCAATATAACTAAGTGCTTTGTTCATATTTTTAATTGAATCCATGTTATGACCTCCTCATATCAATAGATTAACAGAGACTGAAACTACCTATCCGACATTTCCTGCACCACTTTGTGGGGTATGTCCTCTGCATGTAATGCCTGTTTTGCCATTTCTTCATATTCTGGAACCCCTGATACTATCGCAAATTCAGCAATGGCAACGGGATAGGCAGTAACCAATTCAATGATATGCTCCTTCATTTTAGGCCAATAGTAACCCCCTGCTGCTTTATATGCTTCAACTAGAGATTGAAGACCTTGTTCACCAAAGGCTTTATAATGAAATACAAAATCATTTGATACATCTGTCATCTTTGCTTCAGTCCATTCAATTATTCCTGTGACCTTTGCATTTTTATCAATTAAAATATGACCTGCATGGATATCACCATGAATAACACCGGTTTTCTTTGGCCACATTTCATCATTATTCACCCATTCTTGCCATCTATTCCACAGTGCTTCCCCAACTCCAAACTTTTCCTTCACTGCATCCATACGCTGTTTCATTGACTGTCTTGTTTCCTCAGGTGTCTGGACAACTAATCCAGCCTTTTCAGCCATATCCTTTGGGATACCATGAAGTTCTGCCAGTGCCTTTCCTAGAGTTTCATGAAATTCTTTTGGTACATTATTAATATCAATTTCCCAAACATAGTTACCTATGTTATGATCAATTGTCCCAGCTGGTATACCCTTTAATTTCTTATAAGCAATGAGCTCCTTTGTATAAATGGTCCAATTTGGTGCTTCAAAGCTTGTAATACATTGATTTATCAAATCTAATGCTTTTTTTTCACCCTTTGTTCTCACCATAACCTCTTCACGTCTAGGTAACCGTAAAGTCCAATGATTTCCGTCTAAATCATTGGCAAATACAACTTGGAAGTCGAGACCTGACTCATTGAATATTAAAGTATTCTCTTTTAGCTTTAGACCATTTTTTTCTGCTATTTCCATAACTTCTTGTGTTCTACTCATTTAAATCACTCCTAAATACTATTATTTCTTATAAATAGCCTTCTTTTATAACATTTCCTCTCCCTCTTTAACTTAATAGTTCTTTCAATATAAAAATCATAATTACAGTAAATATTGCTATAATCTTTATAATGTTGTCATAGAAGATATAGGTTTTCATGATTAATCTTTTTATTTATTCACTCCTTAAAGCCTTATTTGTAAGTTCATTTGCTACAGCATTAAAAAGAATTTCTTGAATTTTAGGATAAGTTTCTTCACTAGCATCCCTTTTGTGAATTACCATTGCTAATGTAGCTCGAATAACTCCAGCTATAACTTCAACCTCTTCATTGATTAAGTTCTTCAATTCCTTATTTTTCTTGATAAATTCCATTAGTGGAACAATGCTTCTTAAGGTGTTGGTTGCTGTGTATTTTTGGTCTACCTTACGAGCTACTAAATTATATTCTTCTAGATTAGTAATCAATCTTTGTGTTAATACTTTAGACTCTAATTCTAAAGCCATTGCATGCAAATAAATCTTAATTGCAGAGGGTACATCTTTTGCTTTTTTAACCTTGGGCCAAACCTTCTTTTCAATTTCTTGTCCTTCATGTTCTAAAAGCTTAAGATATAGCATCTCCTTTGATTCAAAAAAAACATAAAAACTACTCTTTGCTATGGACACAGCAGAAGTTATCTCTTCAATAGATGTATTTTTTAACCCCTTTGCTATAAAACATTGGTGAGCTATATCCATGATTTCTAATTTAATTTTTTCTTTTTCTGCTTCTGTAAACTTTGGCATTATATTTACACCTCATATTAGAATTTTATCTAAACATAAAAACAATTTATTTATTTGTTTTTATAATAGCAATACCTAACTCCACTTGTCAACCAAAAATACACACTCCATATTTGCTGAAATATTAGAAAGGATTCTTGATATAAGAAAAAGCGACTCTTATTGAGTCGCCTTCCTAGCTTATATCTTTTTTTCTTCATGGATAACCTTAGCGTGAACCAATCCTATTTTTCTTGAGCCACTAAGCACCCTCAACCATATCTCGTTTTACATATCCAATATAACCAAGTACTATTAAAATAATACTAATCACTGTTATAGTAGCAAAGGTTGCTCCATCAAATTTATCTACTGGCATATGTGGAATCCAGCTTTGAACAGCGGTTTTTGAAAACCAATCTGGTAAGTCTAAAATTCCCCCAAAGTAGTTTAGTGCAAAAGAATAGCCAAGATATACATATACAAGCTTACCTAGTTTTGGTGCAAATCCCAAAGCCAAGGCAGCAAGCCCTACAAAGAATAATACAGATGGAAGAAAGTTATAGCCTGCTGCAATAAAATCTCCAATATTCATCACTGAACTGTCTCCCATTGCAGAAATTGCTGTACCACCAAGACCTACTGAAGCTAGTAAAATCCCTACTACTCCAGCAATTATTGCAATTATAACGCTAGTACAATAGAGTTGAGTTCGAGTAACTTTTGTTGAATAAAGCTGACTCAAATGTAATCTCGACTCTTCTGAAAAAAGCTTATTAACTATAGCAATTGGTAAAATAGAGACTAATCCAATCATTACCATCATAATAGTTCCTGTAAAGGATTCTTCCAGTGAAACCCCTGCTAGCATAAACATTTTGCTAACAATTTCATTGCCCTCAATAAAAGTCTGCATATCTCCATAAATAGAACCATAGGCCGCCCCCATAATTACGAAAGCAACTGACCAAGAAATTATTACACCTTTATTAAGCTTTATAAAGAGACCAGGTATGGATAGTAATGACTTTTTCGCTGTTGCACGTCCTTCTCTTTCAGGTAAATAACCTGCTCCCATATCGCGGCCACCTTCAAGAGCAAAAGCCATAACCACAACAAGTATACAAAAAACTATACCGTAAATTAGCGGATACCAGTTATTTTTAGTAAAGGGATAAGTTAGATAAGTCCACCCCATTGGATTCAGCATTGATAAATTAACATTTGACACATCTGTACCAGCACGAACAATGTAGAGCAAACCTACAATTCCAAGAGATGAACCAGTTGCACCAGATGATGTTGGCATAACTTGTGCCATAACTAATGCAATGGAAGCTCCAAGAATTCCTGCTATTCCTATGGATGCACCAAACAAAAATGATCCTTCAGTGGAAATTGTAGCTGCACCAAAGCTAGTCATAACCACACCAATAGAAAGAGCTAACAAAATATTGATAATAACTATTTCCATCATCACAGCAAGAGAATTAGCTTGACGTCCTACTTGGAAGGAACGCACTAGTTCAGTAAGCCCATGATCTTCTTCCTTACGAGTATGACTAACAACATGGAGCGCTGCCATAATCATGGCAAACAAACCACAAAATAACAACATTTCATTGGCATACATTGCACCCAAAGTATAGTCTGCTGCCTTATCTATTGGTGTGGGACCAACCATTGAAATCATGGCAGGGTTTTGCATGGTTTCATACATTCCTATCAAGCCTTGTCCCTTCCCAATTTCCTCAAAAGCTGGAACATAAGCACCTGCAAATAAGCCTAACCCTAGAATCCAGATGATATTTTTTTTCCAATCACGTTTAAGATATTGCACAAATAGTACATTCCAACGTGCAAATTTTTCTCTCATAGCATTTTCCCCCCTTCCAGCTCTTAGACTTCATAATGTCGCATGAACAAGTCTTCAAGGGTTGGTGGCACAGATTCAAACTTCTTAACACCTAATTTTACAGCTTCGGATAATATATCATTGATAAATTCATTATCTGCTGAGAAGGTAGCTTCCTTGTCCTTATGCTTAAAATCATGGACACCCTTAACAGCTGCTATCTTAGCCACATCACCTTCTGTTTCTATAGTTACTGTAGAACGAGTTAAATGACGTAATTCATTTAATGTGCCAGTTTCAACAACCTTACCCTGACGAATAATAACCACCTTATCTGCTAAACGTTCAACTTCACTTAATATATGGGAGGACAGTAAAATTGCTTTCCCTGCCTTCTTAATCTTTTCAACTTCCTCTTGAAACACTGCTTCCATCAAAGGGTCAAGTCCAGAAGTGGGTTCATCGAAAATATATAAATCTGACTCAACTGACAATGCTGCAATCAAGCCAACCTTTTGACGATTTCCTTTTGAATAGCCTTTTGCCTTCTTTTTAGGATCTAGTTCAAAACGCTTAATTAAATAGTCACGCTTATCCCTATCTCCACCACCATGTAATTTAATAAATAAATCAATAATTTCACCACCAGTTAAACTGCTCCAAAGAGCCACATCCCCGGGAACATAAGAAATTCGCTTATGAATCTCAAGGCTATCCTTCCAAACATCTTTATCAAAAATTTTAACTTCCCCAGCATCTCTCTTGATAATTCCCAGCAAAGTACGAATGGTTGTTGATTTACCTGCACCATTTGGCCCAATAAAGCCAACAACTTCTCCAGCCTTTACTGTGAATGTCACATCATGCAATGCTTTAAATTTACCGAATTTTTTTTGCAATCCTTGAACTTTTACGATTTCTTGCATAATACAAATCTCCTTATTAAAATATTTTAAAATAGTTTTATAAGGTGCTTTCTAATTTAAAACGACGTTTATATTTTAAATGAATTTATTCGAACTTCAGTATATGTTTTAGTTCATATTATCTTATTTATAAGCATGTTTTAAACTAAAATTCACTTATTGATTCGATTATATTCCTTTTTTATCCCATAGTCAACAAGTAAAATGGTATTTAAAACTATATATATGCTTGATGATTCATAACTTTTACTATATAATAAAAAAAAGTATAATTATGAACTAAATCTTCTTAGAAATATTTTAATCATCATATATAGAGAGTAGGAATAATTAATGAATGGTTATGAAAAACGGACACAAGAGAAGAAAAATCAAGTTTTAGAAGCAACTTTTTATTTGATGAATACAGCTACAGGCATAGAAAACTTAACAATGGATGACATTGCCAAAAATGCAAATGTTGGTAAAACATCCATCTTTAAATATTTTGGTAGTAAAGAAAACCTTATCAAGGAGGTTTTTGAGTTCTTTTTAAATAAAATAAGGGAAACAGCTCTAGAAATAATGGCAGAAAATAAACCTTTTGAAGAAACCCTTATTGCCATGAGCCAGAATAAAATCAATTACTTAGAAAAAATCAACAAGCAATTTTATTTGGATCTAATGGATTTTGCTACCAAGAAGGGTGATGATGGTTTATCCATCATGATGCAGCAATACATTAAGGAAAGCTACAATATCATGTTGGATTTATTCCATCGCGGTCGTAAAGAAGGCAAGGTTGATTTGAAATATTCAGATGAATTTCTTTTAGTTTATTTTCAAGCTCTTGTTGAAGGGATTTCCAGCCCACATATCTACCGAAAAATTCTTCCTTATACAGCCCAATGGACAGAACTGCTGATTAAAGGTATTGCACCAAATAAATAAATTCAAGGAAACTCACCTTAGGTCATTGATAAAGATGAGTTTTATTAAGGAGTATATAACTTAAGCATTCTCCCAGTTCTTTGTTTACGAAGCATTAATAATATTTTAGTTTCAATATAAAAGCATAAAAATCACACTAAATTAAAATGTAAAAAACACCACTACTTTTAATTAAGTAGTGGTGTTACATATTTTTTGCTAATGTTAATTATTGAGGCTGAATCATAGAATCTAGTTCGTTAAGTGCCCAAAGTTTTTCTGTATTAGCTTCCAACTTTGCTTCCACTTTAGCCCATTGAAGTTCTTTATGACGATTCATATTTTTTGCAAAACGATCCTTTAGAACATTCAATATTTCAATATTTGACATAACTCATTCCTCCATTTAATTTACTTTAAATTTGTAGTGAGTTTATTACTATAATAGGTAAATTGGCTAATTGCTACATATATTTTTTAGTGAGTAGCCAATATAAAAACTGTTTTCATATTTTTATTTGGTTAAAACTTTATTTTATCTAATCCTAGGATAAGATATTTATTTCTATTATATATCACATTACAAGATTTCTACATACCCTTCTGTTCCATGAACACGAATTTGCTGTCCATCCTTTATTAGTTTAGTAGCATTTTCAACTCCCACAACTGCTGGTAAGCCATATTCTCTTGCAATAACTGCTCCATGGGTCATTAGTCCACCAACTTCAGTGACTAACCCTTTTATGGACACAAATAGTGGTGTCCAGCTAGGGTCAGTAAAGGAGGTAACTAAAATATCTCCTTTTTCTAGCTTAGCATCTTCCATGTTTAAAATTACACGTGCACGTCCCTCTATAACTCCAGAGGAAACTGCTAAACCTACCATTGCACCTTTGGGTAAATTTTCACGGTTATACTTACCAGTAATCACTTCACCCTCAGAAGTCATAACTCGTGGTGGAGTTAGTTTTTCATATAATTTATGCTCTTCTTTACGCTGATTTATTATGTTATAATCCAATTTGTTTGAGGCTACCACTTCACGAAATTCTTCAAAAGTAAGATAGTATATATCTTCTTTATCATGGATAACCTTAGCCTGAACCAGCTTTTCAGCTTCTTTTAGTAAAGCCTGTTTATAAAGAAAGTAACGATTAACCATGCCGTATTTTGGATACTCACGATAACCAATGAAGTTTCTTATTAAATCAATTTTCCCCTTTGCTTCTTTAGCTTTTTCATCACCATCAGGTAGCTCCTTCAATCTCTCTAGTAGTTCTTGTTCTTTTTTCAACGCTTCCTGCCTTCCCTGTTGAAACTTTCTCTCACTAGCCTTAGGCTGAAAGTTTTTAATATTACTAAGAATCATAGGGATAAGTGTAGTTGGTTTTTCACTAAAGCGAGGTCTAGTAATATCAATTTCTCCGCTGCAACGCATTCCATATTTCTTTAGATATTCGCTAATAGCTTCTTTTGCTTCCTGCCCACCCTGAAGCTCTACTATTTCCTCTAAAAAGTCGTCATCCTTTGCCTGCTCTAGATAATTAATTACTTCTGGATAAGGACGTATTGCATCTGCCACATCCATTAGGGCCAGGCCCATCTCTGAAGTAACGTTGTTTGGAACAGATTGAGAAAGTATGTCTGCTACATTTTTCTCCCCTAACCACTGCTGGACTTTCTCATTAACCCAGGCTGAAGCATTTATTGCTGCCATAAATACCGCTGAACTTTGTGCGTCAAATAAAATTCTCTTTAACTCCCCAATATCTTCTGAAATAAAATCAAATACCTCTGTTCCTGTCTTACTCTCAATATTTTGTTTTAACTCTTCAACAGAAGCTTCACATTTCTTAATCAAATCTGAAACTATGTTAGGATCACTATCCATCTCTGGCTCCTCTTTACTAGGACCTTCACTTTTATTGCCTCTGCTTAAGTTCTGATGTTCCTTCTCCTCTGGTAAGACTTTTATGAAATCCCCTCGCTGCAAAAGGGTTGTGATTGCATCCTTTATAAGAGGGTCATGTTGTCCCATGCCCTTTAATAAAACCTCTCTACTTTCAGGTGAAGCCAGCATTTGTGCCACATCAACGAAAAGTCTTCCACCAGCTTTAAACCTCTTTCCAAAGGATATTAACTGAAAAAAAGACATTCCCAGTGGTTTTAAAGGGTCAGTCATCATTTGTTGATGTCCAACAGAAATATATACATGGTTTTCTTCATCCTCCACTTCAGGAACTGGGTATAAAGTAGTGATTGGACGACTTTGTACAAGGTAAAACTTATCATCAGCTAAGCACCATTCAATATCCTGAGGAGAGTCAAAATGCTCTTCCAGGTTTCTGCCCATGACCTGAAGTTCCAATATTTGTTCATCAGTTAGTGTTTGTTTATTCTGAAGTTTAGCTTCAATGTGCTGCTTCTCTGTCCCTCCATGTTCTAAAGGGTAAATAGCTAACTTCTTAGTTGCTATATGCTTATGAATTATGTTCCCCTGACGAACCTTATACACATCTGCATTTACAAGTCCAGAAACCAAAGCCTCACCAAGGCCATAGCTTGCATCAATGGATAAGACTTTTCTGTTCCCTGTAACAGGATCAGCAGTAAACATAATGCCAGAAACCTGTGGAAAAACCATTCTTTGAACCACCACAGATAAATATACCTTTCTATGGTCAAAACCATTTTGTATACGGTAAATTACAGCTCTATCTGTAAATAGAGATGCCCAGCATTTTTTTATATGGTCTAAAATTGCTTCTCTTCCCCTAAGGTTTAGATAGGTATCCTGCTGACCTGCAAAGGAGGCATTTGGCAAATCCTCTGCAGTAGCGCTTGAACGAACAGCATATGCATTATTTTCTCCAAAACTTAAAAGCTGGCTTGTGATTTCCTCACTAATATCCTGTGGAATGGTTACCTCTTCAATACTTCTGCGTATATCACTACTAATTTCAGTGATTTTCTCTATATCTTTCACCTTTAAAAGGGCTAACTTATTAAGTAACTCCTTAATAAGTGGTTTTTCCCCTATTACTCTTTTAAAGGCTTCAGTGGTAATACAAAAGCCCTCTGGCACGGCAATTCCTTGAATCTTATATAGCTCCCCTAGATTGGCACCTTTTCCTCCAACCATGGAAATCTTTGATTTGTCAATTTTCTCAAAGCTAAGCACATATGAATTCATAAACATTCTCCTCCCTCTCTTTTAGGTCTAGGTGAAGCAATTATCTCTAATAACGTCTGTTCCTATAATACACACAATAACCCCAAATTATAAGTCTGTTATCTAAAAATTACATATGCTATAATGAAGAGGGGGAGAAGTTTTCCCCTTTGTTTTAAGTTAAAAGCAATTTGTGTGACTTTAATTTAAAATAACTCTCCTATGAAGTGATTCTTTTAAAGCTTCAATAATCCCCTTGCTTAATTAACAATTTAGCTCTTATAGGATAATCATTTCATGTCTTTCAGTATCCAAATAAAAAAATAGAAGCAAGCCATTACTTAAATCAATATATATTTGGGCCATAACATTCTGTAAAACAGGAGGGTTTATATGAAGAATAAATTTAAAGTATTAGTACCTGTAATACTAACTGTGTCATTAAGTTTAATAGGTTGTGGGAATAATTCTGATAAAATATCAAATCAGGATGGTAAAACTACTTCACAGCTTGAAGCATTTGATTTGATAAAATACAAAGACTCCTATGTAGGTGATAATAGTTCAGTAGGAAATATAATAGCAAAGTTGCCTGGTAATGAGTATAATGCAGGATTTAGTTTGCAAACTGATAAAGAACCTTACAGCATAACTATTAACTATAAAGCAAAGGAAAATTTGGGTGAAGATAATTATAATAAATTTTGGAGTGATAAAAAAGTTAATGAGTTTTTAGAAAAAAATGCCGTAGTTTTATTAGCTCTTGTACAAAATGCTGAGGTCATAGAATTTAATGTAGATAACATAGGTGAAATTAGCTATAAATATGATAGAAAAAGTTTAGAACAGAAATATGGCGGCAATTTAAAAGATTTATTTAAGGCATCTGAAAATAAATAACAAGTTAAAGATGTGAAGGATATTTTGAGTTCACAAGCAAGCTTGTGCAGACAAGGAAACAGGTTCCTTAGATAGTGGAGCTATCTAAAGGGTTCTGTTGACGCAGTATAACACAAAATAGACGAGCATACTGACTTATTTATTTTTTGAAGATGCCTCAAGATGATAATTCATTTAAAAAGTTTTTAAATAATTAGTAGTTCGCAGCTTATAAAATATTAAGAGAAGTCAGATGACTTCTCTTATTCTTTGCTATATTATCTGAACTAATGTTAGTCACCCCCGAGAAAATTCCAAAAACCATAACTTAGCCCGTACTATTTCTTAAAGGTTTTATCAAACCATTGTTAAAATACCTTAGTATGAACCTAATTGAACAGGTGGAAATGGATATATGCTCTGATTTTAAATCAATGATTAACAGAAAATGAATTTTGTAAACTTATCACTTAATATTTGAACATAAGTTTATATTTGTACTTTGCAATTGAAATTTTTATTAACAATAGCTTCAATTGTGTGAATTTAAAGTTAATTTATGGTAAAGTATATTTATTCAATTATTTTGTATAAATCGCAATTTCTGAGGGGGGTTAAATATTAATGAAAAGAGTGTTTTTAGTAGCTTTATTGCTTATGTCACTTACGGTAACGGCCTGTAGTCCTAAAGCCAAAACAACTGATGTAAATGGGGAAACAAAACAAACTGATGTAAGTCCAAGCACCCAAGTGAAAATTACTAAACATCCAGAACCTGCAACTTTCAATCGTGAAAGTGTAAGAACCTTGCCACCACCAAATCCTGCTTACGAGGGTGATAAGACCCTAGATCTTAGGAGCTATGATTTAAGTTCCCTTGATTTAAAAGATAAAGCAAAGGATTTAGAATATGCAGAGTTTGATAGCAAAACAATTTGGCCAAAAAGTTTACCTGACAAGTTCGACCCTAAAAAGCAAATGGACATTGGCAAAAGTCCTGGCCTTAATGTAAAAAAGCTTCATAAAAAAGGAATAACAGGAAAAGGTGTAGGTCTGGCAATAATAGACCAACCTCTCTTAGTAGACCACATTGAATATAAGGATAATCTTAAAATGTATGAGGAAATTCATTCTTTTGGCGATCAGGCACAAATGCATGGTCCTGCAGTAGCTTCTATAGCTGTAGGAAAAAATGTAGGGGTAGCACCTGATGCAGATTTATACTATATTGCGGAAACTCATGGAGAATATAAAAATAATGATTTTGAATATGACTTCACTTGGGTCGCAAAGTCTATAGACAGAATCCTTGAAGTAAATAATACCCTTCCTAAGGATAAAAAAATTAGGGTAATTTCCATTTCTGTTGGTTGGGATAAAAGCCAAAAAGGTTATGAGGAAGTAAATGCAGCTGTTGATAGAGCAAAGAAGGCAGGAGTGTTTGTTGTTTCCTCTTCACTTATAAACACTGATGGGTATATGTTTAATGGCTTAGGCAGAAACCCTTTAAGTGATCCAGAAGCTACTTCTTCCTATGAACCAGGTTTGTTTTGGAAAGACAGATATTATGAATATGGTAATGAATTTTATACTATGATGGGAGAAAAGGCAGGAGTAAAAATTGATGAAGTTTTACTAATTCCAATGGATTCAAGAACCACTGCAAGTCCTACAGATCCTAAGGATTATGTGTTCTACAGAGAAGGAGGCTGGAGCTGGTCAATTCCATATGTAGCAGGGCTATACGCTTTAGCCTGTGAGGTTAATCCAGAGGTTACTCCTGAAATCTTCTGGTCAACAGCACTAAAAACTGGAGATACAATTAAAGTTCAAAATAACGGAAAAGAATACGAATTAAAGAAGGTAGTAAACCCTGTAAAACTAATGGAAGCGTTGAAATAAGCTATTAAGCTCGAGGCTTTCTATTTCCTAAATAAGCAGAAAAAATTAAGCCCTATTAATTTAGGGCTTTTCTTATAATTTTATAGTATCCACAAGGGTAATTGCTAAAAACTCTAGGTTAGCTCATAACAACCACTGCTTGTAGCTCAAACTAGATGAAGTAGAACTTCTCCAAAAGCCTACCTCTTGGTGGGACATATACTACAAAATCACTCTGATTTAGTGATTCTTTAGATCCTCTTCCTAGGTAAGGAATCTTATAATTACACTAATCCTATAATTAAATTAGCTCTCTCTTTTTGAAGGGTGACATGATAAATCTTTGAGCAGACTTTGTATTTGTAAGCCACTGAATATGTGCATTCTGTTTTGTATTTTCTAAAATTTTAGGAATAAAAAACTTTGCAACAGTTTCAGGCTTATCTGCTAAAATGTTAAACACTTTCTTAAATTGGTTATCCTGAGTAACTGTAGAAATCTCTCCTGTAGGGGCTTTAGTAATAAACTCAGTAAGCATCATACCTGGAGATAATCTACCTACCTTAACTGGAGAATTTTTAAGTTCCTTTGCTAAACCCTTTGTAAAATAAGTAAGTGCACGCTTTGAAGTTCCATATAAAATGGTTTTTTCTATAATCATATCATTTGAGCCTAAGCCTTCCATGTTCCAAACCTGACCATAGCCCTGTTTAAGCATATTTTCAACAGCCACCTTGCAGCCATACATAATCCCTTTTATATTGGTATCCACCACTGCTTCAATATATTCCTCTTCAGTATCCCACACAAACTCATGAGGAACATTTTGCCCTGCATTATTAATCCAAATATCAACAGTTCCCCATTTCTCTACAGATTTACTCCACAGGTTTTTAACCTCTGATACATTTCTTACATTACAAGGTACATAAATAAACTGTTTTTCAAAGCCTTTAACCCGATGGTTTTCTCTATTAAAGGAATTTTCCCTTGATCCAGATATAGTAACATTACACCCTGCTTTTAAAAATTCTTTAGCCATTTCTAGTCCCAAGCCCCTAGTACTACCAGTAATCACAACATTTTTCACCGTAGATCCCCCTCTTACCTTTAGGCATCTTTAAAAATAACTAATCAGTCTACTCGCCTATTTTGTGTAATACTATGTCCACAGAACCTATTAATAGCTCTACTATAAATAGAACCTACGTCCTTGTCTTACGCAAAATATTTTTCGCATTTTTAATTATTTATTTTTTACGATGCCTCACTCAAAATATCCTTCATATCTTTGACATATTATTTATTTTCAGATGCCTTATCTAATTTTATCATAACAGAATCTTCCATAAAATGGAGTTGCTAAAAAATCTTGTGTTAATCTTTTTTACCATGGTGGAGAGCACTTACTCCTCCCATTCCTGCTCCCATAATAATATAATAATGCTTCCTTTTCATCACTTTCCATCCCCATAGATTTTAATATATAAATATTCTTTATTTACCATTGCATGTTAGAGATAAGGTCTATCCAACCTTTTTTCATAGGCGTTATGCTTTTTCATTTCCCTATGCCAGAATATATTGTTTATCCCTGACCTTGTAACCACTTTAAGAATTCCAAGCATAGGCTGTTTTATCTCATAGGGCTTTCCAAGGTTATTAACTAGCTCTTTATGAAAAGCACCTGTTTCCTCATAAAAAGCACCTAAATCAGAAACCATTTTTAGTACCTTCTTAAACATCTTTGGCATCATATAAGTAGCAGCAGCTTCACCCTTACAAACTGTACCTAAATAGTTGTAATTAAGCCTTCTTGTAAAGCTCTCCAAATATCTTACAACAAATCTCTCCTGTGAGGTTTCTGTAAAACCAGCTTGAATAATAAAACCTAGAGACTTACCTTCAGCTGCAGGCTCCATAGCCTCGAAAAACTCCATGACAATTCCTGGCATGGCATGAATATAAAGAGGCATTATGATAATAACTGCATCAAAAGCTTTTATATACTCAGCTAGCTCCCCTTTATCACTATTTACTATATTCCTTATTTCACAAGGGTTTTTCATATCCTTTACAAAGTGCTGAGCAAAAATCAAGCTATTGCAGCTTTTAGAATCTCCTTTAGGTGAACCGTTTAAAATTAATGTTTTCATTTCTGGCTACCTCCTTCTGAAATGAATTCTTCAATAGGCTTTACAGTAACATTCTTGTTATGGAACTGATAAAACACCCTATTTACATAGTCTACAAAAATCTTTCTGCTATCTTCGTCTTCAAATTCACCCTCATAATAAAACTCAATATCTGGATATTTTTCGTACCTTTTCACGTGCATGGATTCTCCTGTATCATAAGAGATATAGGGTAAATAAAGTGGCAGCATTCTGTCAAACAAAGTTTTTAAATTGCTACTTACAAAGCCCCTTGAAACCTTTGAAAAATATATAGCCTTGTCAGCGGTTATATACTCATGATAAAAATCCTCCAAGTCCTTAAAAGCGCATCTACCTGGTGTTGTCCACCAGCAGGTCCAACATCCAATGCAGCCTTTAACCTTTCTTTCTGTAAAGTCCAGTGTAAAAGCAGCTTCAACACTCATACTTTCCATTTCCTTGATAACTACAGTCCTCATTTTCTCCCCCCCCTAAAATTGTAACTTGACGCAAAAAAAGCTGTAAAAACAATTAATTCTTACAGCTCAAAATTATGACTATTTAATTTAAAACTTATTTGCCCTATATACAGTATACTACACATTTTAGTAATATATTACCAGTTTTTTAATTCACTTTATTATCAGCAATAGTTACTCATTATGGCATTACTAATCTCCTTGAATATTGGGATGCATATTTAATATAACTTTAGAATAGATAAAAAGTTTATATCTAAAATGAGTAACTTAATTTATCTATACTTTTCCTTCCTCCAAAAATAAAAAGAGGCAAGATAAACTCACCCCTACACTGATAAAAATTAATTTTTCACTTTTTATAACTAATTTAATCTAAAGAATATATCAGTTCTTTCGCCTACCTTATTAAAGCCTAGTTTCTTATACATGTCTTTTGCAGTGTCATCCTCATCCGTAACTAGATAAATAGTGTTACACCCTTCATTCATTGCTATTTGAATTAAATGCTTAAGAATTGTAGTTCCATAGCCTTTACGCTGACACTGTGGTGTAACTGTAAAATCCTCTATTTTCGCAATACCATCATGAATAAACAAATCACAGATGCCAATTCTTTCCCCATTATGATAGCAAATATAAGAATTTACACCCTTGTCTGAAATGTACACCTTACCACGCCTATGACATCTTCTAGTGCAAAAATCTCTTCCTAATGTTGCCTCATCTAACTGTAAGTCACAATATAAAATATCTTCAACCATTTCCATATTACATACTCTTTCTATGTTACAACCTTTCACCGAACTCATATTTGAAAGTTTTGTAATATCGAAGGAATAATATCCATTTCTTGATACTTCACCTTTATACTTTAAATCCTTTAACAGTGTTTCATCAATTGCAAAGTCAAAGAGAATATTGCAAAACTTCTTTCCTTCATTTACAGCTAAGGATATTTCATTTTCTATATTTTTTTTAACTTCATCATTGCCCATGTTATCTCTTATATATGTGTAGTTGTGGTAATACATATCCTTCAGTTCGTCATCTCTATATCTAATAATATTTTTATCTTTATAATATTCACAAAAGCACTTAGTGTACTCAAATTCACATTGTTTTATATTTTCCCCTACCATAATTAACCCTCCTAATTATCCCCTTTGTTATAAATTATATCTCTCAAATTTCCTATCTACTTTCTTTAGTATTCGTTTTGTAAGCCTTTGTTTCACCATAAATATGATTTTTTAAAGGATTTAGTTTGTTTTTTAGGTCTTGTTAAACTGATAAATTGCAAGAACAATATTTGCAATTAAAGAAGCCAAACTTACAACTTATCTTACTCAACGGTCTTTAAGAACACTCCCTCTTTAAAGCCTCCACGAGCTTCCTTCTTGTCTTCTCTCTTTTTAAGAAGATCTTCCTCAGAGTAACCTAAATTCTCTGCAAGACCAAAGACAACTTCCATAATATCTGCAAGTTCTTCTAGGTTTCTATCCTGGATAAATTCATTAACTTCTTCCTTAAGCTTTTCTTCAAGAAGTGGTAAAAGCTCCTCCTTTGGTACAATAGAAGTTTCACACCTTCTTCCATCCCCTTCAATAACCTGTGGAATCTTATCACGAACTAATTTATTGTAAACTTTCATTTTTAATACCCCTTACTTCCAAATTCTATTTATTTCAACTTTATTTATTTCATTATGAAATAAAAGCTTTTATTTCTCTTGCAATATTTAAGTATTCATGGTCATGTACATAATGACTACAATTAAGATAAATGATTTTCCCACCTGATATCTTATTGATAAAATTTTCTTGAAATTGTGTCCATTGTTTTTCATTCCAACCAGTGCCACTACCATTTGAAGAAAACATTAAAATTGGAACCTTTGGCAACTTACCATTGTCCACTATTTTTGCATTATTTTTAATTTCTTCTACTTCCTTTAGCATAGTTTTAGTTGCAGTTCTTCTGAAAAATATAGCTCTATATATTTCTTTTTCTTTATCGCTTAAAGTGCCATGCTTAATAGCTTCACTTTCTGCTATTCCAGGCAAAATCCTAGTTATTCCTATGTTGTTAGCAAAGGCTGCAGCTTTTATTAATGGCATATTTAATTTATAATTTTCATAGGCTTCTGGCACTGCCATATCTAGTCCTATAATAGCACTCACTTCTTCTGGATATTTCTGTGCCCAATACAAGGCTTCAATGCCAGACATAGAATGAGGACATAGGATAAAAGGTCCTTCAATACCAGCTTGTGTTAATGCAGCTCTTGATTGATTTAATATTGTATCAATATCTCTTTTTTCATCAACTATATCACTAAAGCCATAACCCAGCTTTTCTATTACAACTATTCTATAGTCAGCACTTAACTGTGAGAACAAGGATTTAAAATCTAGAATTGGAGAAGAAGTGCCCCCACCTGACATAAACACAAGGGTTTTCTCTCCATGACCTTCTGTATAAATACTGATTTTATGCCCATTAACTTCCACTATTTCACCCAAAGGTGTAAACAGCTTAGCTTCTCTCTTTAACTGAATTTTATTGTAAACATATATTATTGTTATGATGATCATTAATACTAATAAACTTATAAATAATATCCTCTTTGCTTTTCTTAAAGCTTTCATTTAATCCCCCATATATATTGCTATATTCCTACTACAAGGAGTAATTGATCTCTGGTTAATTATACCATATACCCTTACTATTTGCCCTATGTTTGTAACATTGTACAAACATGACTTCAATTCCCTGCCACGAAATAATTTGCTATAGACTTATATTACCAATATCCTTACTTCCAAATTCTATTTATCTCAACTTCATTGATTTCATTATCTTTAAAAGTTAACACATACACATCTGGATTAGTTAAGCTTTGCCAGCCTTCATAACCAAAGGAATTATCAAAGTGTTTTACAATCAATGAAAAAAGTTCTCCATGAGTTACCATCGCAATATTACTTTCTTCTCTTTTAAGTAAATCCTTTAGAGCCTCTATAGCTCTAGAAGTAGCTTCTCTTGAGGACTCTCCACCTTCATACTTTAAATCCATATCCTTAAAAGCAGCTCTTAACAGCGGAGTAAAATCCTCCACATCCTTTGATGTTAACACCTTTTCCTTAAGTCTTTCATCAATATTTATAGATAAATTAAGTTCCTTACTTAGTGGAGTTATGGTATCCACTGCTCTCACATATGGACTTGAGGCTATGTACTGAATATCATAAGGTTTTAAAAACTCCATAAGGTCTTTAGCTTGGCTTACTCCAAGGTCAGTGAGCTTTGCCTCAGCAGGTTGTCCCTCTGCCTTGCAGTGTCTAATTAAGTATATATTTTTTAGGTTATCTTTACTCATTAAACTCATAGTTCTCATGCCTTTCTTTTAGAAATAATTTGTTACAACTCAGTTTCATTCTTTAACTGTTGATAAACTCTTACAGTAATAACTAAAGAAATTGTAACTGCAACTTACAAAACAATATAACTTGATCTTTACAATACTTTAATTAAATCAATTTTTCTCTCACTTTGAACCCTTGATTAGCAGCAATTTGGTACAGTGGGGAAATACACTTTTTAAGCTCCTGGCTAAACATTTCCTTGGTACCGTTTTTATAGAATTCATAAATACTTTCTATTCTAAGGGCATCTGTGTACTCAGCAACAATGTCCTTATCTTTTTTCTTACAGGCATGCGCAAAAGCTTCATATTGTAAATCGCAAAAATCAGCTATATATTTATCATAAATTAATAAATCATCACTCTTTTTACTATTAATATTCTTAAAGGTAGGCACTAAGTTCCAAATTTGATCATGTAACACAAAGCTCCAGGGAATAAAGTGGTCTATGCTTAAGCCACCATGAAGATCATAATTTTCTTCAGTAAAACACTTTCCTGTGTAGATATCCACAATCTTAGATGTGCTTATTACATCCTTCCAAAGATTTGTTGCCTTTGTAAGCTCCCGTTTCCTTGGTGGCTCTAGCTTAAATGGTATAGCTGGTACATTTGGATTTCTTTTCTGAAGAAAACACACTAACTTATAATAAGCCCAACCTTTTATTATCCTATAATTATATTTTAAATAATCTATCCAACCATCTTTTATTCTTATAAAGTTCTCATTATTATGATCTTTAAATATTCCATAAATGCAGTTATCCTCTACCCTAGATAACTCCTCTAGCTCCTTCACAGGCTTCTTCTTATGAAGAACTTTCTCATTAAGAAAAGGAGATAAAAATCTATAGGGAACATTTAAGGTTAAATCCTTTAGCAGCTTATTAAGAGCTTTATCTTCTGTATTATATAGGAAATTAAGAAGCTTAGTTTCCTCATAATTATTTTCAAACCCATAGGTATCGGCAATGTAATTAACCACAGTAGCTAAATTATCGCAACTTCCAAAACTCAGCTTAAAAGCTCTTATTGGATACCAAGCATTAACTACCATCCTTGAAACTAACTTTTTAAACGGAATCTCCACATTACCTAAAGAAACCTCATCAAGCAAGGCAATTAGCCAATACATCTTATAACTTGCAGTAACCACATTATCATCTAAAACCCTTGAAAAGGTTGAATAATCTACTTCTTTGCTATAAGGTATCATCTCTGCTGACTTAGGTAGTATTATTTGATTTTCTGGTATTATGATTTTATTCAAGGTTATTCCCCCCTAACCCGGAGCTATTTATATTATTTAAACACTATTTATAATTCTTAGTTAAATATTTTTATGTATGAAAAAAACTCCAATACTATAATTATAGCATGGAGTTTTTGATTGTTATAACTCATATTTTATATAAAACTGAATTTACTTATAAATAAATTATGTTAATATTGTTACAATATTCTTCAAAAATATGTTTAATCATTCTAAAGTTCAGTAGTTTATAAGCTAAATTATCATGTTAAGTTATTTACTCACCTACCTGTTAAACTATCACTTAACATGATTACCTTAATCTCTTCATATTTTTGTACTAAATTTTACTTTAATTGTTGAATTTAATAGTTTTACGTAAACTTAAAGGACATGTAGAATTATTGGACTACATGTCCTCAAAATTAATTATTAAATCTTATTCAATAAATTGGCTATTTTCTTAAACAGTATTGATTTTTAATGCAAAAAAACAATGAATACTCTATCAACTAAATTCATAAAAAGAGGTAGTCTTAAAATAACTGTCCCAAAAACTATCAATTATACAGTCTACATTCTTCACTGTACAATCCTTGACAGCAAAACCAGTAGAAACATTAACTATTACTAATTATTTTTATTAGAACTCTCTCTCATATACTTTGTGAATTATAGTTTTAAGACAACTCAATTTTGTTTAAACGCACAAATATGAGTATTCAGTATACGAAAACATCATATTTATTCATTTATCAACATTTAGTTGAGTTATCCAGTGTCTGGTACCAATAAGATAATATACTACTTCAGATTGTCTACAGCATATTTTGCTTCTTCTGCTGTAAATTTCTCTCCATGTTCTGATATTAATTGATCATAGATTGCGCTTGGAGACATTGACATAGTTTCTTGATATGACTTTGCTTTTTCTAACGCATTTTTTTTCCAATCTACTTGTACATTGTCTATTGCATATTTAGCTGCTTCTGCAGTAAATTTCTCTCCATATTCTGATGTTAACTGGTCATATATTCCAGCTTTAGACATACTCATGGTGTCAGCATATGATTTTGCTTTTCTCAATGCAGACTTATATTCTGTTGGAACGTTATCTTCTACTTTTTTTTCTACTTTTTCTTCTACTTTCTTTTCTTCAACTTTCTTTTCTTCTACTTTATTTTGATTCTGACTAATTTCCTGTCCAGTTCCAGTTGTTCCACTGTTTGTTTTAGTTGAATCGTCATTACCTAATCCACGTATTGCTCCAACTATTACAAAAAATGCTATTACTATAAACCAAGGTCTTTTATATATTGGTTTTTTATTTTTTGCTCCACATCCCGGACAAGATTTAGCAGTAGATGCTATTTCTTTAGAGCAGCTTTTACATTGTGTCATTTTTGCCATTTCTCAATTCCCCCTCTTATTATAATTTGTATAATTTCTTTAAAAGCAATATGACAAACATTCCATATAAAATCTAGTATGTATATTTATATCTTGAAACCTAATACAATTTAACATGAAATCGTATTCATATTTTACGAATATTATCATTTGCTTACACTTCATATTACCATAGAATCATTATAAATTCTATGGTAATATGAATTATTTATGTATTTTATGTTTAAACCTGAATTATTTTCTAAGTTTGTTTTTTATGGATTCTTACACCATTTAACTACTCTAACAACTTCGTTAACATTATTCTATTAACGTAATTTAAAGTTTTACTTACCCTAAAAATAATCTTGTATTATACTCATGTAATAACTTAATATTTCCACTTTTGTATCCTTTGACTTGGATGTTAAATAGTGTTCCATTTTTATTAGACATTAAAAATACAACTTTATATTTACCACCACTTAATTCATAACCTGTAACAGTAACTTTCTCATCAATAGCAATTTTAATTATTTTAGCATAAAAATCAATTAAATCTTAACTAATATTTGAGTATATAGTATACTCCTCAAAATTTTCTATGTTTATAAGTTCAAGTTCAGCTTCAATTTTGTTTCTAAAAATATTAGCCATTTTTTCATTTTTCATAGATATTCCTCAATTAAGTACTAGGTAGTTTGAAAGTCTTTGTAAGAAAACCAACACTAGTCCTTAATTTTTAACATTTCCCATATAAGCTTGAGTTCCTCAGTCGAGCAGCTAAAATTTTAGTTGCACAGTAAAAACTTTCTGTTAAAACCTTTGATTTTTTTAAAACATATTTTTATTTATAAAATAAATCCTTGACCTGCTCTAATATATAAGTATTATTTAGCCAAAAGCATTGCTTTGTAAGCCTTCTACCATCTGGTAATTCATAGGTGTCTCTAGCATCTCTTCCGTGGGGTCTTACATGACAGACATAGCTTTCACTCTTTGAAGGTAAGTTATTGTTATGCCTAATTCCATTTTTTGTTAGTTTTTCTTTTATTTCTACACCAGCTTTAATCACTTCTACGGTTTTCCTATATACCCTTTCTACCTCATTTAAATCCTCATATGGTATGTTCCAGAATCTAAAACCTTTAAATATTAAATCACTAGTTTTGTTTTCTTTAAAAACTATAAATAAGTATTTTTGCTCTCCTAAAATTCTTTTCAAGTCTGACTCTTCCCAAGAAGTTTCTATAATTTCTTTAAATTTAAATGTGGGAAAAGACATACTTTCTTTGATTTTATTATTCTTATCTACTGTAATAGTTTTTAACTTTAAATTTGCTTTTTCGAATTCTTGTATTTTTGAAAGATCAGTTCCTTTTATATTGAAAATTTTTGATATCAACAGTTGAACTGAATTTTTTGCACACGATGCTTGTCCGTAAACTTCACATAATTCTTCATAGCTTTTATTAATAAATGGCTTAAGTAGCTTTTCTACATACCCTCTGATTGAAAAATTACCATCTTTAATAAGTTTTTCTGAGAACTCATTATTTAAGTTACTTCTCAATATATGAGTCATATAAGATTGTTTAAAGGAATATGCCCTTTGCATTGCTGAAATATCTGAAAAAGGCTGCTGCCTTAAAGATGAACTATCTTTGCCTTTTGTGCATGCTCCTAAATAGAAGGTATCACCTTCAGATAATTCATGAGCTTTTCCATTTCTTACTTTACCTATTATTGTTTCCCAATCTTGAATTACTGTTGGTAAATCTTCTTCGGGAATTTCATACAAAATTGTATTTGTAATCTCATACTGTCCCACGGTTTTATCTTTTTCATAATTATAAAACACAATTAGTAGCTTATTATTCTTCATCCAAAAAGAACTAGTATAAAAATCTTTATGTATTTCTTCCATATAATTAATTATATTTAGTACTAATCTTTCCTTAGCTGACAGACTTCCATTTTTATTTTTCTTGTAGGGAGTTACTTTTAATTCTATATTAAGGTTCTTAAAGTCTGCCTCTGGTTTAGAGTTTATTTCATAGCCAAAGTAGCTCTCTTCAATAATTTGACCAAGCTTCCCCTTTGCCTTTTCATTTACAATTCTATTAGTTTTATCTATTTCACCAAAGGTCTTGCCTTCAAGCCCTTTAGCATATATCATTAACTCTTCTTGTGTTTCATAAGTATTTTTTTTATCTCTCATAAAATTCCCCCCAAAATAAAAGTTGATCTTTACTTTTGTTTATATTATAATTATAATAGTATTTATAGGTTTTTACTAATAAAAAATATCTAGATATTATAGAGGTGAAAGATGAGAAAAACCGTATGTGAACTATTCGCTGGTGTTGGCGGTTTTAGAGTTGGTCTTAATGGTGAACAGGATGATAATGAGTGGAATTTTGTTTGGGCTAATCAATGGGAGCCAGGAAAAAAAACTCAACACGCCTTTGATTGCTATACTCAGCACTTTGGAAAATGCGACTGCCATGTGAATGAAGATATATCAGCAATTAATGCAATTGATATTCCTAATCATAATCTCTTAGTTGGTGGTTTTCCTTGCCAAGATTATTCTGTAGCTAGAACTCAGGCAAAAGGAATACAAGGTCATAAAGGGGTTCTTTGGTGGGAAATAAATAGAATTGTTAAAGAGAAAAGACCTCCTTTTATACTCCTAGAAAATGTAGATAGATTATTAAAGTCTCCTGCCAAACAAAGAGGTCGTGATTTTGGTATTATGTTGTACTCACTGTGGCAATTAGGCTATTCTGTTGAATGGAGAATAATAAATGCAGCGGATTATGGATTTGCTCAAAAAAGAAGAAGGGTATTTATCTTTGCATTCCACAATAAAACTCAATACTATAAAAAACTTGGAAAATTAGACAATCTTGAAAAGTGGCTACTCTCACATGGCTTTTTTCAAAGTCAATTTCCTTCTAAGTTTTTACATAGTAACTTATCTTGTAATTTAAATGAATTTGAAGATATAGTTGAAATATCTGATTCTTTTAAGTTTGAATTTAAAAATTCAGGAGTTATGAGTAATGGTTTAATTACAACTATGGAAGTTAATGCTGATAACTTCATACCTAAAACCCTAAGAGAAATCCGTATAGAGCAAGAAGTTGATGAAAAATACTTTATTGACAATAATGAAAAAAAACTAGAGAAGTTTAAATACCTTAAGGGGCCAAAAAAAATACAACGTGTAGACAAAAATGGTTTTGAGTATTTTTATTCTGAAGGTGGTATGAACTTTCCTGATTCTCTAGACTTACCTGGAAGAACAATGCTTACTAGCGAAGGTAGTGTGAATAGGAGCACCCATGTAATTGAAGATTTCAAAACTGGAAGATATAGACTGCTTACCCCTGTTGAATGTGAGAGACTAAATGGTTTCCCTGATAACTGGACAGATACTGGAATGCCCGAAAATTTTAGGTATTTCTGCATGGGAAATGCTCTTGTTGTAAGCTTAGTTGAAAAAATGGGCATTACTTTGAATAGTATCTTTGAAAAGGAAAAAGAGCTTAACCTTCATTATTTAGTGAATGATGAAGTGGCTTATGATCAAATATGCCTATTTGATTAATATTTTCTTTTTAACCAGTTCATCTATAGGTTTAATGTAGATGAACTGGTTTTTTTATTAATTAACTTCTTCAAACTCTAATTCGCTGTTTTCTATGTTATATTTGTATTTTATGAGTCGAAGATTTGTCCAAACTTTTGAAATGATTGGTCTTCTCCCTATGGCAAAATTTCTAATAGCAACATTATTTTTATAAGCTCTTACTTCTTTAGAAAAATCATAAGCTACAATAAAAGCCTCAATCATTTCATAGTTACCAAAAGTATATTCTTGGCTTACCCAATCAACATATTTAATTACTTGATCTATAGCATCAAATACAGCTTCATCTTTTTTTATTTCTAAAACGAGATACTTTGAAATCGTATCAAAACCACTTATATATCTATATCCAAATATATCCATCCTATCCATGTAATCTATAGCTTTGAATGGTGAGGCAATAACTTGACGAGAAATATAATCCCACCTTCCAAATATAGTATTATTACTTCTTGATACCATACTAGTAATAGCTGCTTCGATCGCCATTTCATGTTTAATCTTACTGTCCTTATGACTATACATTAATATAGCTTTCTCATTCACAAAATAGTTATTGCTAACTTTGGTACTAAAATAATTATGAATTTCCGTATTAAAGTTATATACATCATGTTTTCTATTAATGGATTGTTCATTCCTAATTAATATAATATCTCTTAGTGCTTTGTTTTCATTGTCATCTACCTTTATAAAAGAAAGTTTCCAAAATGCTCTTAAATTTTTGAAACTATTAGGATTTGACGATAAAACATCATCCATATCAATTCCCTCTAAGAAAAAGTTGGGGCTTGGCTCAAATATGCATAAAATTCTATTGTTAGTATTCCCATTGCAATCTTTCATTAACATTTCATCATTTATTTCTTCATTATTGAAATTATATGGCTGAAGCGCATTGGGAAAATTAAGAAACTTGCATTCATTTTTAATACTAATCAACTTCCCAATACCATAAACCTTTCTCTTGATAAAGAAATAAACATTATCACCTGGCTTCATGCTTAAATAATCTGCAAATGTACCTTCATGGTGTACTCCCCAAGTATTATTTCTTGGAGAAGTTAAATTAGTGCTATAAACTCCATTTTCAATGCATTGTCTTAAAGAATTAATACTATCCAGACTAAAAATATATCCTGCCATATTTCCTCCTTCTAATTTAACTAACTTTACTTAAGCTTTTAGCCCTTCATCTCCCTAACTTCCTCCACATGTCTCCTCTTAACTTCCTCTGACACATTGCTATAGCTCTTCAATTTATTATATATTTCATCTACTTGCTCTCTTCCTAAGTAGCAACAGCTACCTAGTATCATCATGTTCACAGTTTTTTCTAGTTCATTTCTGTTTATGACTCTTATGCTCTCAGAGTATACCTGTAGCTTTTTTAAAGTGCATCTTTCACTGAAAGCAATAATTGACTTCATTAAATTTTTATCTTCTATATTAAGTAACTTTGAAAGATGTCTAATGTGACTTTGGTTTTGCCAAATTGGGTTATAGAATTTTTCTTTTCTTCCATTTTTAAAGCTTTGAGTCCAGTTTTTATTCTTTTCATCTCCAAAAATCCATCCACTGTAGTTCTTTGATTCAATCACAAAGATTCCCTTTTCATGAATCATTACCACATCTATTTCTGTAGTTCCACCTTTTTCTTTTGGAACATAAACATTTGCGAGTATTCTATTGTGTCCTTCTATTTTATTTAAGATATTAAATGATAGGTATTCCCCGTATAACCCTGAGTTAAATCTAACTTTAGTATAGGAGTATCTAGTTTCTTTTTTGTAATTACTTTTATTATAATTTTTGACTTCTATGTACTGAACTATCGCTGCAAACATCATTATTAATATAATAAATCCCATAAATAAATCTCCTTTATAAAAACTTGCTTATACAAGTAATTATAAGACAATTTACTTACAAACTTAACAAGAACTTTGAGAAACTTGTTGAAATTTCATGTATTTTTTCATCATAATGACTTTTTAAATTAATAATATAACCTAACTTGAACTTTGCTAAAATATTGTTCACTATATTATTTTTATCGACATATTTATCTATTGCTTTACAACAATAATTTGTAACAACAGCTCCCCTTTGCATGAAAAGCTATAGAAACTGGCCTCTTCTCCCCTAAAAACAACAGATTTATAGTGTTCTCGTGATTTTAAGATTTTAAGAATTAACGATTTCAAGAAAAGAAGATAACCATAAAAAAATATATGAAGATTTCAATATATCCATATATCAATAAAAGAAGATAAGGAGATATAGTGTTCATGCGGGTTTGAAGGTATTAGGGTGATTTTTCGCCCTTAGAAAATACTAAATCTTCTACCGAATGTATAACATCTTTATATATCCTTTTTCTTGTTGTTAATACTTAATCAAATATCTAAAATCACAGTAAATAAAATTTTGTTATGTGGAATTACTATGAATACTTAGCAAAAGACTTTTAGATGATAAGAGCCATATGGTATTTCTCCACATGGCTCTTCATATTAATTCATAACTGATCTAGCTATTTCTTCAACTTTTTAATCTCAATTATGTAGCTTAAACTACAAACTCCTAGCTTCTTCCGTTGCCATATAAATTCCCTGTTATATCAACAAGATCTTTTACTTTTTCTCATGTCTAATAACATCATCAACTTTTACTAATGCTATTTTACTGAAGGTCTCTTCATACTTTTTAGGTAAGGTTCTATGTGAATATATTCCATACCAAATAGGTAAATCACATTCCAAACAAGCTGTTTTAACTCCATTATATTGATATACTTTACCATCTGTGTCTATTACTTCAACAAATTTAGTTCTCATTTAGTATTCTCCAATTTACATTTATTTTCATTGCATAAGATCTTAGCTAAAGTTAATTTTTGTTGTAGTAGTTTATTTTAGGCTTCCTCCTAAATACTATCTATATCTATGTACAGGATTGCCATCTAAAAGAAGTACTTCGCTTTCGCCCATTTGTACATCAATTGACACTTTGCGTACATTATTACTTGTTTTTCCTAAGTAGTATAACCATCTTCCTACAACCTGTGGCGTAGTTCCCATCATGCTATAATGTGTTTCTTTTTTAAATACTCCCGTGGTATAGCTATCAGCACATTGTGTTGACTCCAATATAATGCTAGATTCTCCTGTTATAATATTATACTTTCTTATAGACATCTTATAATCTAAAACAACATAAAAAATGCTATCGTATGCTAAGAATGGATAAGTATCACAACTATAGTTCATAATAGCTGTATTTCTTATGGCTTTTGGATTTTCCAAATCCAAATATGAATAACCAAACTTTTCGAAAGAAAAACCATTTTGAGTTGAAAATAAAATATTTCCATACCTGCTTGTATCATTAGGAGAAAGATAATAATAGCTGCCGCCTGGGATTTCGCATACTATTTCTAAAGTACCATCTTCTAAGTTAAATTCATATAAATTATCACTGTTTAATAAATTCTCATCAGAAATTGGATATCCATGAACCACACGGGACCCTTGGGGTTTAAAATATACATTTCTTCCTACAAGATAATAATCTCCACAGGTTAATACATTTTCACCATTCACAATATGTTTTAAGGTCTCTGTGGTATTATTTTTTAAATCTATTTTAACAAGTCTCTTTGCGTTATCTTGTTCACTTACATAAATGAAATAATCTTCACTACATTGATACTTTGATCCTTCTTCAGATAGTTCTATTATTGAAGTTTCAAAAGTGTTTATATTTACCTTCACCACACTATTCTTTATGGCTCTAGTAAATAAAAATAAATTTTCACCACACCCTAACATTTCTGTTCTAAAAATATCACGAGTAATTTCAATATCTAGTTTAGAATTTATTTCAACTTTTTCACCATCATTTTTTCTTACCCTGTATAATTTATCAGTAACATTATCGCTATATACTAAATAATCCTTTAAAATTATGTATTTTTCATTTACATTAATTATGTCAGCACATTTCTCACAAATATCACTACCATCATAGGTACTATATTTTTTTTCTAATTTATCCTTATCTCCATTCTCAATATTCTCTTCAACTACATAACCATACTTTTCAGCAATACCTTCAAATCCTGTAGCATTATATATTACTTTTATACATTCCTTAATCTCATTAACCCCTTTTTTATTTACATTAAAGTAGTCAAATAAACTTTCTTCATAATCTTCCAAGAACTCAAAGTTACCATACTCTAAAAATAAATATTCCATAATTACTTGCAAAATAGCTTTTTGTGAACTTAAATTATCAACATTTTCAATATTACTTACATCAATAGATAGTTGCGGGTTGTTTATCTCTATGTATGAATTTACCGATCGTATGAATTTCTGCTGGTATGTGTTATTTTCTGCACCACTATTAGATATAGTAATCAATAGGGCTGCTAATAATTCCTTTTCAGCATCATCTAGATCTTTCTTAAGATCAAATTTTGTGTTTAAGTCATAGATTTCTTTCTTTTTTATAGAATTTAAATCATCTATAACTTCATCCATAACACCATTCAAAGAGTCTATTTTTTCACTTATTTGACCTCCAACTTTATTAATTGCTTGGCTTGTCTGATTAAACTTATCATTAAATGGCTTAACTCCTGCTTCCATTCCGCGTTTAAAATCTTTTGTACTCATTACTCTTTTCCCCCTATCATATTGTTAAGATTTTCTCCCATAACAGTTTTATAAAATTCTTTTTCTAAAAATTCTTTTTTTACTTCACTGATAAACTTTGTATCGCTTACAATTCTATATAAGGTTACCAAAATACCACCAACATCTAATTTTGTTAGATCTTTAGTTAATGCAGCATAAATAATATTACTTGATGATGCAATAATATTTGAATACATTATTATTTTTTTGCTTCTTACCTTATATAGATCAACAGAAATATCATTTTGTTCATTGTAAAAGAGCATATGTATGCATTCTATTATACTATTTATTAAAATAGCCATGGAAGCCCCTCGCACAATACTATAATTATCAATATGGTATTTTGTAAGTAGCTTCTTTGCCATATCTTCATTTAAGGTTGATAAACCTGGCACAGGTAACCCCTGCTTAGTAAAATTATCCGCTCCGAAATGAATTGCCTGCTTAATAACTGCAGCGGGTAAATTCCATTTGTCAGCACAGATTTGTTCACTAGCGACATCAATTGCACCTAGGGTTCCACCTTCAAATTTTCCATCCAACTGCTTATTAGTAACCTTAAAGGTTGTTATAAAATCATTTTTTGTTAAGGAATCTGAAAGTATATTTATCGGTCCAATTATCCACCCAATAACAGGGTCATGTCCCAATGCTCTATATCTGTGTGTAGCACCTGAAATTCCAGAATTTATATTCAAATCTTTAAAACTCTCTGTTTGTGTAACAGCATCATAGGGTACACTTCCAAATAATATATCATGCCACTCTTTTGGTGTAATTTTTTTAAGAGGATCTTTTATCAGCTTATCACCATCTGAAGCCTTATCTAATCTAAATTTATCATTTGTAAATATATACTGTCTTGCACATTGTAATGCCGTTGCTAGCATTAAAAAGGAAATGTCTGTTTTAGTAAGCTTTGTAACCTTTTTAAATTGTTTTTCAATATCATTTACTACTAATGTAATATTGTTTGCAACCTCAGCAACACGACTTGCTTCCTTTGATATTTTATCTAAATTATCAAGGTCTTCATTGATCCCACTTATTATTAGATCTTTTTTTCTCTTTAAATTATCATATTTTCTCAATTTAATCTCCTCTAATCAAGAAACTCCTTATTTACTAATTTAATTAGCATATACTACTTTTTGTCATTTCTATAAAATCTATATATGATACTATTATTTAACAGACTCTAACTTATTATTATCCTAGAAAATGATATGACCTTTATGAATTATAATTATTCACCATACTACTAATAGTCTTAATAATTTCCTCCCTCAACTCCACTGGTTCTAAAACTTCTATAGCTGCCCCTTGGCTTAAAATCCACATTTTTATTCCACTTCCAAAAACCTTAGCTCTAACAGTAAATACTCCATTACTTTCTTTAACTACCTCTGCTGTAGGGAGTCTATCTAGCACGGCTTCTATAGATCCGCCTTTAAACTTAAATACTACATTTTGTAGCTTTCCTGAATGCATGAATTGAATTAAGTTTCTAAACTCACCTGGTTTAAATCTTTCACTATAATCTACTTTAAAACTTTCTCCTAGAATCTTATACTTTTTTATTCTATCAATCCTATAAATCACTGGATATTCAAAATCATAGCCCTTCATATAAGCAGCTAGGTAAAAATAGAATTCTGAGAATATTATCCCTTGTGGCTCTAGTATCCTTTTTGATATTTCTTCTTGAAGCTTTCCATTTGCCCCAATTTTTTTATAAGCGATTTCTATAAGTTTTTGATTTTTGATAGCTTCATTCAGTGTCCAAAGCTTGTCTATAACTTCACTACTATGTTTTGGTGAAATATATGTATCTAACTCATTATCTATAGATAACTTAATTTGTTTTTTATCTTCACCATAACAATTTGATGTGAGTTTATTTATTAGCTCATTTACTTCCTTTTTACAAAAGCCTCTACTTTCTAAAAGCACCTTTGATATGGCTAGAATATCTTTACTATTTAGATTAGAGTCATTTTCATTAATTAAAACATGTCCTTTTCTTTTTTTACTGTAGCTTATTTTCGCATTAATATTGTTTTCACAAAAGTACATATTAATTTCTTTTATATATCTGGAAATTGTCTTGTCTGAAACACCAAATTCCTCTGACATTTCTTTTTTATTTATTAATCCACCCTTAACTAAAATATCATAAATATGTAATAGCATTTCCGTTTTACTCATCCTTGTAGCCCCTTATCCTTCGCTTTTAGACATGTATCTATATAATTAAACAAGTTTATCCATTTTCCTTCTTTTTTTTCTTATGTTTGTACATTTCTCTATCTGCCATATCTATTAATTCCTTTGGCGTGTTATATAAATTATTATTATATTGTGCAATTCCATAGCTTACCCCAATTTTATAGGGCAATATCCCTGTTTTGTTATAGGCTTTTATTCTATTGGTCATCCTATTACAGACTTTTCTAACTTTCTTTAAATTACCTTCAGAAAAAACTATGACAAACTCATCTCCGCCACATCTAAATACAGAGTCAGTTTTTCTAATTGTGCCTTCTATGAGTTTAGCTAACTTTTGTAAGAGTCTATCACCTTCTACATGGCCATAGGTGTCATTAACTTCTTTAAAGTTGTCTATGTCTAGAAAGACTATTGTTATCTTTGAAGACTTATCCTCACAGTTTCTTATAGCTTTATCTAAAAGCTCCATGCCAGCTCTTTTATTTAATACACCAGTTAAACTATCTGTTTTAGTTAATAACTTAAGATCTTCTATTTGTCTTTCCAAAGCCTTTATTTTGTTTTCCTTCTCCATTAACAATTTAATGACCTCTGCTGAATCAATACTTTTATTATTCAAACTTCCCACCCCATGTGTTATTATCAATACCTATAAATATATTTTATTCATAACAGTGGACATATTCTGTCTACTTACATTTTAATATTAAGTTTTTTCATTTTAATAACATTTTGGAAGCTTCAAGTCTGCCATCTTCTTTAAGTGACAGTTGCTCTGCCTAGAGAAATTGCTTTGATGGTAGTCAAAATCTGTTTCCAAAGTTGTTAAACAAAATGAACTTGTTCATTATTTAATAGTTGATTTGGGCAAAAGTATGTGGTAGCATCACTATAAACTCTACTTGTCTTTTATATTGTGTTTAAAAACGAGTTATAACAAAGATTTAAAAGTACAGTTTGAAATAAAGAAAGTTGAAATTTCTATACAATAAAAAAGGACTATGCTTCAATGCATACTCCTAGAATATTTATATTTATAAATCTGCAAGCTTATCAAACTCACCAAATATCTTTTCTTCTAAATTTTCAGAGGTAACTTCAAATAAATCTATTGATTTTGTAGTTATCTTTTTTAGACCCCAATAGGTTTTTGAACTTTTTTCATTCTTAGGAGTTGCTATTTTATACTCGCCTTCTTTTGTAAAGTCCATGTACTGGTCGTATCTTAATGGGAAGTAAAAACCCCAGTGATTTGCTGGTGAACACCCCTCATTCCAACTATTTAAATCATGGTATTCAAACTTTGATAAATATATTAGTGGAAGGTTTTCGCTTCCCTTTTCCCCTAAACATATTTCTAAAACATAAATAGGTCCCTTTCGCCAACCATTTTCACTTTCACATTCTCCGTCATTTCTATTTTGAAATAATAAAATAAAATCATTAAGAAGCCATGCTACCGTATCATTATCTGATTTTCTTCTTAAGAATTTGTTTGCTGAAGCAACATAATTTGTTTTTTCAGCTGCTATAATTTTGCAATAATCCATTAATTTTTCCACATTATCATAGGTTTTAAAAAGAACTTGTAAAGCGTTTTTAACATTTTCCTTTGAATTCATAGTATAAATCTCCCCTTACCTGTGTATCTATTTTAAAATTTATTGTGCTTTTTAACTTACTGTTGAATATTTCATTATTAACTTCCCCATTAAACTGGTAAAAGCCTAAATCATCTACAATATAATCTTCATCTAAGCTCATATTTCTAAATTGATCTAAACCTTTTCTTTTCAGTAGTTTTATAAGATCTTCAATTACTAAATTATGAAACTCATTATCTAGTTTTAGTTTTGTCAGCTCATGAAAGAAGGATTGCCAGGTAATATAACCTAATTCTACATCACTCTCAATTAATTCTCTTTTTATAGTATCCTCATACACATAACTGCAAGCTGAACTATTCGCAATAAAAACGAGTAGTTTTTTCTTCTTATTACCCTTTTTTGATATTATTCGTGCTTCCCTTGAAAGCTGATGTTGACTCTTATTTTTTTCATCTTCTATTGAAGTTTCTTTTGATGCTTCAGAGAAATCCATACTATCATCGGAAGATAACCCACTTAAAAATTTTACTTCTATTCCAATTAGGATATCCTCAAAGTCAATTATTGCATCTAATTCACCTTCTTCATCATATGGCCAAAATTCAATATTATTGTTCCAAAAGTCAGCTTGTACCTCTTGAATATAAGCACCTACGGACCTTGGATAAATTGAATTTACTAATACTTGTTTCATGGCTAAATCAAAAGGAATATATCTTAAAGCCCCAAACACATTACCAGTTAGATTATCCTCTAACCTATCATTCAAATTGCTACCAGTGCTACTAATCTTCCCTTTTATTTCTGCTATCATATTTATCACCTCGCTTCATTAAATTTACAACAACTGATTTCCTTCTTTCCTTATTTAACCACAACTTAATTATATGATTTTATATGGTCAATTATTGTCCATGTATGAAATCTGTTAAAAAAAATTTAACGCCTGCACTTTGCAGACGTTAAGCATTCTTTTATAAATCAACTCATGTTTGCTAAAAGCTAATAAAGTAAATTAACCAATCCACTGCTTCATAAATTCCCAGTCTCTTACTGTTCCATCTTCATTTAAAATTTTAAGAAAAACTCCATCCCCTTTGCCAACTTGATAAATTGCCATTGCTGAATTTTGAGTTCCCGCTAATCCATTTTTAAGACAGTAGTTTTCAAAAACTCCTCTTCCAACCCCTATTTTTTCAGAAACGTAAGCTACTATATAGATATCAAAAGGACTTGCACCAAGTTTAGTAAAATCATTTTTTAAAATGTGATTTCTAATTATTCTTATTTTTTCTTTTTCGGACGTGCTAGCTATATCATTGTAAATTTCATCAATGCAATAATGTTTGTAGCTTCTTTTTTCCCATTGCTTAAGCTTATTATAGTCACCATTAGCTTCTATTAGTTTTTCTAGCATATTTTTCAGATTACAAACAGTCGGTATTATTTTTTCTGAATTAATACTCTTTCCTCTTAGCTCATATGGAAGATCTATCTTATCATTACTTTCAACTACCTTGTTGATTTCACCTAAACTGCCAAATTTGTTTTTAATATAATTAATCATACTACCACTCCATTACTATAAAACCATAAAAAATTTTGCAGGTTAATAATAATCCTTTTATTGAGAGCAGAATACTCTAGTTATTCTGCTCCATTTTTATAACTAAACAACCTATTATAAACCTAAAAGCTGTTTCTTCTTCACATCATACTCTTCTTGTGAGATTGCACCTAGATCAAGAAGTTGTTTAAATTTCAATATCTCATCAGCATTGGATGATACAGGAGCCTTTTGCTCAACTACAGGAGCTTCGTAAACTGGTGTAGAATTTTTTAACTCTTCATTTATTGTATTTATTTTCATTTTAATGAATTCATATAACTGTCTAGCTTCTTTCTTAGTGTCAGATCTAGAACCAAAGAAGAATAAAACATCTTCTTCAGAGTCATTCGCAAATTTACTATTTTGTAGCTTAATAAACCCGCATTCTTCTTCTCCTACTGGTTCTATATACTTAACAATATCATAGTCATTATATTTAATTAGACGTTCTCCAGAGTGAACGCAAAGTATTATTGGTTTTCTTTCTGTTCCACTTTGATTATCACCATTTAATTTTTGGGTAATAGCATTTAATGCAATATTCTTCCCAGCTTGAGCAATTTGCTTTTTTAATGACCTACCACCCGGTATCATACTACCAACTACATCACCCAGTATTCCCACAGCCGTTTGAGAGTTAATAACACTATCAAGCATGCCTGAGGACGAACTTTCACCTCTTTTACCAGGTGTCATTAATTTCAAATAAGCTTTTTCTGTTTCTTTGTAGTCAAAATTCTCTGTAGTATCAATTAGGCAGTATGTTTCACATACCGTTAGTGTTTGTCCTCTCTCACCATGAAAAACCTTAATTAACCCATGGATCTTCTTGTCTTCAAAGAACTTTGCTATGTCTTCAATTACTTCTGTGGAAAAGCCATTAACATTAGCAAATTTAATTACCTTTTCTTTCTGTTTATCAACCTCATCATTTGACAAGTATTTTTTACTTTTCCAGGTTGGCGAAAGAATCTTCATGGAGCAAATTTTACACAACGAGGTATCACGATACTTTTCTGGCAGCAAACTTTTTTTACCACACACGCTACAAATTTCCATATTTACCCTCCCTCAAGGTTCCTATAATATCTTTTTATTCCATAATAGTCTAAGTAAATTTCGCGAATGTTTAACTTCTAAATCAATTAGCTGTTGATTCTCTATATAAATTACTTAACAAATATTGGTTTAATTATGTCTTTCACTTCTCCAAATAAAATTCCAAGAATGACATTTTACTCTCCACCATATTCAAGTGTCGCTTTTTACATATTACTTCATATTGTAACATGAATTGTTTGAAAACTTTGTAGAATATCGTCAAAATATCCAGTCATTTTAATTATCTGATACAGCTTTAAAATTTTTTTACTTTTACTTATTATCTTTAATAACTTTAAATAGAAAAAAGAACCCAATTAAGGGTTCTCTGTCGATTAAATAAAATTTTAAAGTTCTATTTATATCTATACTTGTCCATCTTGTGATTTTATTTTTATAATATTACCTTTTCATATTGTGCAGTTTCTAAATTTATAATCCACCCTCTAGTTGTAATTTCATCACAAGCAGCATTGAAAACAAATGTATTATGTAACTTTTTAAAACCAAAAGAATCATGCACATGTCCACAGAAAAAAAATGCAGGTTTCTTTTCTTTAATCATTTCTCTAATAGCTTCACTCCCATAATAAACACCATTCTTTGCTTTGTCCAAACATTTGTAAGGTGGAATATGTGATATGATAATGCTTTTATTGTCTATATTAAGCTTAGATAGCCTATGTTTCATATCTTCTTCATTTCCCTCTCGCTTTGTTCCGTACATGAAGAAATTAAGGTATTCTATAGCTATAAATTTATTAAAAGCTTCTGTCTTACAATATGGTAAATAAGTGATATCTGACTTATCAACAGTAAATACATCATGGTTACCTTGAATAAATAAAACTTTTCTATCCAATTGCTGTAGCATATCCTTAATTTTTATGTAATCCTCGTATTGCTTATCTTCAAGTTCATAAAAATAGCTAAAGGCATGGTCTCCAGTTATATCTCCACATAAAATTATGCACTCTATATCTTGCCTCTCTTTAAGAAACTCAATAATTTTATTAAGTATATCAAATCTTCCATGAATATCACTTGTAATAAATACTTTCATAGCCTTTATACCATCTCCTATATGTTAAGCTTCTCATATATTTGAATTTTTAATAATATTAACCTATAGCTAAAATAGCTATAGGCTATGATTCATAATATATTGTTTTAATAATCCACTTGCACTGGTTTTATCTTTACTGAAATTATCTATATTTCCAAAAACTAAGAAGCTATCCTTTGCACGGGAAACTGCAACATTTAAAATACTTTTATTTTCATCTATAAAATGGCAACCTTCATTTTCCCCATACACTGTAGACATTATTATTACCCTTCTTTCAGCCCCTTGAAATGTATGCACTGTACCGATGCTAATATTTTTCTTGATATGTTCTGATACTTTTTTATTTATCTCATTTGTTATGCAACTAACCTGAGCTTTAAAAGGAGTAATTATACCTATTAGATTTTTTGTATTTTCATCTGGATAAGCATCTTTAATTATATGGAAATTTTCATTAATCCAGTTCGCTATTTCAATTGCTTCTTTTTTATTATATCTACTACTTCCCTTTTTACTTGAATATTCGCCCTCAACTTGTTTATATCCTATCTGTGGTAGTTTATTTAACTTATAATCCTTATCATCGGCACCTTTTCCACGTAAAGGTTCAAGTTCTTTATATACTAGATCATTGCAGTAAGAAATAATTTCATCATAGCATCTTCTATGTTCACTCAAAAATAATCCTCTATTTTCAAACTTCATATATTTACAACTTTTTGAAGCTACCTTCATTACACTTGAATTAGAAGCATTTATACCTAAATCAAAAAGTTTCTTATATTCTTCTTTGCTTTCTATTACTTCTTTTTCCATAGCTAAAGTTTTATCTAAAGCATTACTAACACTCCACACAGGGGCTATTTGATTTTCATCACCTACAACTATAGCCTTTTTAGCTAATGAAAAAGAACATGCCGCTATTTCTGGAGAGACTTGTCCAGCTTCATCTACAATTAATAAATCTATATAATCGTAAAGATAATAGTGCTTATTATTTTCATAAGCTAAAAAATTCTTTGGAAGTTGATAAAAGGTCATTACATAGCAAGGGGTAACCATACTCAATCTGCTATATCGCTTATCCAAGACATTTTTAAAGGTTTTTCTCTTTTGGTTTTCAGTTAGACAATCTTCTCCCTTGGTCCATCGGCATTCATAGTAATGAACTGATAACCAAAACTCAATATATCTAAGGGTTTTATCCATTAGTTCATTTATTTTTCCTAAGTTAACAGGAATCTCTTTCTTTTCACCTTTATATATATCAATATTTAACTCACTCAATATTCTTAAATTGTCATCATACTGCGCTTTTAAATTTTCTATTTCTTTATATATTCTTTGCAGTTCTCCCAGCTTAGTCCTTAAGTCTTTAATTGTATAACTATATTTTTCTTCAATTTTATCTAAGCTCATATATTCATCTAAAAAGGTTTCTTCACTTTCAATAAACATTCTATTTCTTACTTCTATTTTTGTCCTATAGCTTTTAAGAAATTTTAGTAATTTATACAATAGGGGCATTTCCTTAAAATGTTTTCTCCAAGCTTCAACCCGTAAAATACCTGAAGAAACCTTGTCTTCTAAATCTTTTATTTCATTCCTTAGAAAAACCAAATGTTCTTCTATGGTTTTATCATTAAGCCCATATGCCTCAAGCTTTTTAAATAACTCTAAAAGGCTTTTCCTAACTGAATCAATTCTACATAATGTAGTATGTATTTTTTCTTCACACACATCTAAATTTGAAATATTATCCCTAAAGTATTTGTTGCAATTCTTTATTAGATTTTCTTTAGATTTTAATATATTTTCTTCACTTTCAATATCTGAAATGAAATTATCTCCATTTATATTAGTGTAATGGTATCCTTTAACATTTGCATTTTTCTCACTTTTAGGAGATGGAAAATAAACTGCAAAACTATTTACACCTTCAATCCATCTTTCCTCAAGATTTTCATATCCTAAAACATTTATTTTACCAAAGGATTCTATTATATTAGTAACCGCTTGATTATTTGTAGATGCTGCTACTATAATCGGCGCCTTTTCCTTTTTTAAAGCTCTTTCCACATACATATTAGCAACTATGGATTGAAGCAAGGTTGTCTTCCCTGTGCCTGGTGGCCCATTTACTGCTAATATTTCCCCTTGGTTCATATTTGTAAAATGATTAATACATTCTCTTTGAGAAGGTGATAATGGATATTCTCCACCCATCTGTCCACAGTGTTTCTTCATTGCTGATATGTCATTTGGTATTAGTGGTAATACCTTATTGGAATCTAAACTAATAAAGTTTTCATAAAGCTTAGATTCTTTACATTCATCAATTATATTGTCATATAATTTTAGTATTGCTTTTGTAGCATTTATGGTATCATCCTTAAAAACATAAACATATTTATCTAGCTCTGTATCCGATAAATTACACTCTAAAAATCTTGCTTGAGTAACATTTTCATATATGTCCTTAGCAAAATTTATGTAATCCTCCCAGCTTTTTATTTTATAAATTCTTCCTGTACTTTCACTCATATAGTTGTCATAATCTTTATAATGACCCATAGCTAATTTAGATTCAATCATGGGTTGAAGAAACTCTCTAGGTATCCATGGAAACTTTCCTTCGTCATAACGAAGGCTACCATCACTCTTTAATAAAGAAGGAATAAAATATATCCCTGTCAAGTCTTCAAAATTACTATTCCTTTTTTCTTGAGAATCATAAATTGTTTTTATGGTCTTTGCAACGATTATCACATTGATGCTATCTTTTTCTTTATCTTCTGAAGATATTTTAGATAAGCTTTCAAAAATATCCTTACTAATTTGACCCTGTAACAATTCATCAAATGTGAACTGATAATAATTACCGTCTTTAAAGTCTATCCCCTTATTTACCTGAGCTGCAACTGCACTCTTAAAATATGATGTTATTTCTTTTATTTTATTATTCAATTTCCCACCAAACTTTCTTTTGATATCTCCTTGATGTTTGTCTAGCTATACTTACATTTATCAACTATAATTATAAAACATTACAAACGTTTTACCCTTTATTTCTGCCCTTTATTTAACATAACTTATTTGCTTAGCAGCCTTCTATTTTTCTTGGTCTTTCATTAATATTTCTTCCATTAAAACCTTTAGTTTAAATTAATCTTCTTTCTATATCACTCAAAAAAATAAGCTTATGCCCGTCTTTTATTATCTTAGCCGAAGGAGTATCTGTTATAACGCCTCTAGAATAATTAGCTGTTTGTTCTCTTTGCTAAAATCCTTAACAAATATTGGTTTGCTTATAGTTTTTGCTTCGCGAAATAGAAATTCTAAAAATTACATTTTACTCTTCCCATATTCAAGTGCCATTTTCTACATATTCATTCATATTATAACATATTATATTTGATGACTTTGTAAAATACTATAAAAAGGTCCAACCAATTAAACTTTTAACTAGTTGGACATCTTACATTGATTTTTATTTTAATTTATTATTTCTTTAGCTATTTTTTTACTCTTACTGCACTCAATTTAATAGTTTCCGCCACAATTTCAATACTAAAGCTCTTAAATTGAAAGCCCTGTGCTCCATCACACATGGCTCCCTCTTACTATTTTAAACCTGCTCCTGGGGTAAGAATCCACCTATCCATAAAAGCTTTTTCAACAAACTCCCTTTTAGCTAGATACTCTTTTAATGTATCTCTCAAATATTCCTTCTTATATCTTACATTTTCATTGTTTTTTAATGATGCATATCCTGTTCCTCTTTGTAGATAATCTGAAGTTGCAATGTAATACCATTTTTCCTCCTGAAGCTTTTCCTCATTTATAAAAATATTCACTATTTTTCTTCCATTATGCTCAATAATAACATTGGATACATGGAGCCTCCCTAAATATTTACCTCTAAAACCTGGGCCCTTACCATCAGTATAGCAGTAATCTGTATCCAAAGAACTTTCCAGGGCTTCCCTTAAATATTTCCCCTGTATGTCAAAGCTGGTGGGATTTAAGGGTGAGGGACTTAATTCTAGAAGCTTCTTCATTGAAACCTCACCTTTTCTCATGCCTCCATTTATAACTCCACTATTTATGAGCCCTATATCGCACTTAAGCACATCCCTTAAGGCATCTGCTAGTAAATTTGTCATCGGGTTTTCCTCAACTACATCATGCCAAAGATCACTTTCAAGGTTATAAAGAGGTACACTTAATTTATCTATAGCCTTTTCCTTATTATCCTTTAATATATGTATAATTTTTTCACAGGGGCTGCATTGCTGAATATTTATATTTTCCCCTTTAATAAGTTCAACCTTTTTATCATTTACTTCTAGTTCTAATACTCCTAAGTTCTCTCCAAAACTACCTGAGGTAAATATTATCTTTCCATTTACTATTTCAGGCTCCTCCATTAATATGTGAAAGTGTCCACCTATTACCACATGAATACCCTGAACATTCATTGCAAGGTCCTTATCCTTGTCCATTCCAAGATGTGACAACACTATGCACAAATCATATTTTCCACTGTTTACTCTTATTTCTTCCTTAACTACTTCTATGTAATCCTTAAAAGCAAGTCCACTTAAGTCATTAAATACACCTAAATCAGGAGATGCACCTATAATTAAAATTCTCAGATTGTTTTTATTTAAGATAAAACTTTTTTTCACTCCATGAATCTCTTTAAAGCCAATACTATATGCATTACTGCTTAAAAAAGGAAGCCTTGAGTTCTTTACCATATTTTTCAAGGTGTCTAAGCCATTAAAGGTTTCGTTGTTACCTACAGCTATAGCATCATAACCACCACACTGAAGTAACTCTAAGGCAGCCATTCCATCTGTTCCTTGTAATTCTAATCTTTTAAAGTCAGCAAAATCCCCTGCATCCAGTATTATTGTAGTTTCATCCTTAAGCTCATTTATTTTACTCACTATTTTTGAAAAATTCTCAAAGTTGCTATGTATATCATTTGTGTGTAATATTTTTAACTTCATATTTATCCCCCAATAATTTTAAAATCTAGTTATTACTTTTACACACTAATTATACAACTTTTGGAATTTAGGTATCAACAAAATATATTTCCTATTCCTTTTCATAGCTCATACCTTTGCGAAGTAAGTTTATAAGAATGAACATTAAGATATGAAGATATCCATAAATTAAGATAAGAATTTAATGAGATGTCTCTTTTATAAACATATCTTTAAAAGAAGAAAAGAAGATATAGTATTCATGAAGATTTGCGGGTACTAAGGTGATTTTTCATACTAAAAAAAACCTTGTAAATCCATAGTGAAAAAGGGTCATGTAATGTGTACACGACCCTTTGATTTAATGACCCCGGGGGTAACTTTGTGATATTATTTCCTAATTAACTCTCTCCTTAAAAAGCTTTTTAACTTCCTCTTCACTTAAGCCAGTTAATTCTATGATAACCACCTTATTATATCCTTTACTAATCATATTTCTCGCAATTTCAATTTTGGCTCTATCTTGTCCTTGTTGCATTCCCTGCTGAATTCCTTTTTCAAACCCTTTTACAATTCCCCTTTTTTCAACCTCAGGGTCATAAAAACTTTTTACATAATCTCAACCTCCTTACTTAATCCTTTATAATAATTGTAGGTATCTATAAAATAATCATTTAAATTCTGTATTACTGATAACATCTCGTTGTAATCTTCTAATGTATTTTTATCACATTTATATGCCTCACTAATAGCTTCAAGTGTATTTTTTTACTCTAACATTTAGGTTTACTTGAGTATTCCGCCCACCGCAAACACCTGTTTGTATATTTATATTTTTCTTGTCAATAATTAAGATATAAGTTATAGAAAGGACTGGTTCCATGCATTATAATAGTGTTATAGAGAACTATTTCGTTAGAGAAAGCTCAGATAAATATGAAGAATTTTTACTTAAGCCAAAGAATGATTTTGTTTTTAAGAAGATTTTTGGTGATGCTAAAAATAAGGATCTTTTAATATCTCTTTTAAATTCTATCTTAAGTGATAAAGTTAATGATGTAACAATTTTAAACTCTGAGCTATTGAAAGAGAATGTTGAAGATAAGAAAAGTGTGTTAGATGTGAGAGCTGTAACTGATGCTGGTCATCATATTGATATAGAAATTCAAGTTTTACGAACTGTTTCTATGCCTGAAAGAAGCCTTTATTACTGGTCAAAGCTCTACATAGAACAAATTACTATTGGTGAAAGTTATAAGAAACTTAAAAAGACCATTGCTATTAACATTGTTGACTATGACTATTTAAATGTAAGCAAATATCATAATATATTTCACATTATGGAAGATGAAACTAAGCTTAAATTAACAGAGGTTTTAGAAATTCACTTTATCGAACTTAGCAAGCTAAGAAATGTTAACAAAATGGATAAATTATCACAATGGATGAATTTTATAAAAGGCGATTCAAAGGAGGTTATTTTAGAAATGGCGAAAGTGAATAGTGACATAGAAAAAGCTTACGATATTTTGAGAACTATGAGCCAAGATAGAGAGGCTCGCGCCCTCTACCTATCAAGAGAAATGGCTCTTCATGATGAAGCAACTAGACGTGAGGAAGCTTTAGAGGAAGGTAGGACTACTCTTTTAATAAAGTTACTTAATATAAAATTTAATGGGTTACCTAGCGACTTAGAGGAAAAAATCAAGAAGCTATCGGAAGATAAGTTTGAGGTTTTATCCCTCAATATCTTTGACTTAAAAACAATAGAGGACATATATAAGTACCTGTAAAACCTATTAGAAGTGTATTTCATTGATTTAAATATAAAAAATTAATACCTGAAATTATGCAGGTGTTAATTTTTTATTTCTTTTTTACTTCACTAGCAAATTAAATCCTACTCACAATTTGTTAATCCCCCCAGAGATGATGGCGTGGAACTGAAAGCCTAATCTTACTAACCACTTTTCCATGCTCACCTACTATAAGTTGACATCTTGTATGTTTTTATGATATACTAATATAGTTGCGAAAGAATGCGCCATATAGCGCAAAATAATTTTATCCATAAATTAAGATATTATTTGACTCTTGTGATTTTGAAAGCAAGAGTTTTTTGTTTTTTATAGCAACAGAAATCGGAGGTAACATGGAAATTTTAATAGTATTTTTACTAAAACTACTGGACAACACGCTAGGCACAATGAAGAATATATATCTAGCCCGTGGAAAGTTCTTTTTTTCTAGCTTGCTAGCAGCCTTGTCTACAACTATATATATGATTGCTGTTGTAAAGATGGCAAGTTCAAATGGCATCCTAAGCATCGTAGCTATATGTGCCGCTACATTTATCGGGACTCTAGTTCCAGGGCTTGCAGTTAAAAAGTCTGAGAAGGAGAAGCTTTACATCTTTGATATCACAGCAGACACCCTGCACAGCGGCAAAGAGTTTGCAGATATTTTAAGAAGTGAGAACATTGCCATAAAAACCAGCGTTGTCTATGACAACACCATGATAAAGACACTTTCCATAAAGGCATACTGTACCAGCAGGAAAGAAAGTAAAATGGTTAATGAAATAATATATCCAGCTTTCAAATACAATGTCTATGCACCAATGAACTTAGACTAAACTCATCCTTAGAAAACAAATACTGTTCACCATTTATTAATCACCCCTGGGTCAACTTTCTCATATTATTTCCTAATTAGCTCTTCACTTAAGCCAGTTAATTCTACAATAACCACCTTATTAAATCCCTTACTAGTCATATTTCTCGCAATTTCTACTTTAGCCTATCTGATACTTTATCATCTACAACTTTACTCCTATACTTTATAACTAATACTAAGTGATAGTTTAGCAAGAATACTGAATGATTATTACTATCTAATTTTATTGATACCACTGCCTTTCAGTCTTTACAACTGAATATAGTTTATTATTTCTGTTGCCTATCGGCAAGTGCTATCCATCTCCCTCCTATAGAGGACGGGAGAATTACGCACATGGAGGTTAAATCCTACTTGAGCACTTTACTCACCTCCAAACATTTGTTTGCATATTTATATTTTTCTTGTCAATAATTAAGATATAAGTTATAGAAAGGACTGGTTTCATGCATTATAATAGTGTTATAGAGAATTATTTCGTTAGAGAAAACTCAGATAAATATGAAGAGTTTTTACTTAAACCAAAGAATGATTTTGCTTTTAAGAAAATTTTTGGTGATACTAAAATTAACAGAAGTTCTAGAAATTCACTTTATCGAACTTAGCAAGCTAAGGAATGTTAACAATATGGATAAATTATCACAATGGATGAATTTTATAAAAGGCGATTCAAAGGAGGTTATTTTAGAAATGGCGAGGGTAAATAGTGAAATAGAAAAAGCTTACGATATTTTGAGGACTATGAGCCAAAATAGAGAGGCTCGTGCCCTCTACCTATCAAGAGAAATGGCTCTTCGTGGTGAAGTAACTAGACATGAGGAAGCATTAGAGGGGGAAGAGTTACCTTATTACTCGAGCTACTCAATAGAAAATTTAAAGGCTTATCTGATGATTTAGAGAAAAAAATCAAAAAGCTTCCTGAAGAGAAATTTAAGACTTTAGCACTAGAAATTTTTGAACTTAATTCAGTAGAAGATATCTATAAGTACCTGTAAGAATCCATTTAATGAATTTAGTATGGTATAATTAGAAATATAAAAACTTCAATAAAGGGGTGAAAAATTTGAGCTTACCACAAGAAAAACTTATGACGCTAGATGAATTTTATAGATACAGGGAGAATAAAGAAGGTATTATTGAATACATTGATGGAATTACTTATATGGCTCCATCTCCTTCAACTAAGCATCAAAGAATATCTATGAGATTGTCTAGCAAATTATATGAATTTTTAAAAGGAAAAGAATGTGAAGTTTTTTCTGCTCCCTTTGACATTAAATTGAAAAGTGATAGAGTTGCTGGAGATAAGATCGTTATTCCTGACCTCTCTGTGATATGTGATAAAAAAGGTCTTGGTGATAGTGGATATGAAGGTGTTCCTACAGTAATTATAGAAATTCTATCCCCTTCAAATCAATCTCATGATTTGGTATTTAAATTAAATTTATATATGCAATACGGAGTAAAGGAGTATTGGATAATTAACCCGATGCTTAACACTGTTCAAGTCTACGTTTTAGATGAAAATTATCAATATGAGCAGGCAGTGGTAAAAAGTGATGTTGGAAAAGTTTCTTCCCATATTTTAAAGGGATTTTCTGTAGATTTGGAAGAACTTTTAACATAGTAATATTTTGAGTTTATGCTGGATATTTTTATAACTAAATTAGTACTTTAAATTATAAAAGTCATGTGTTACACACATGACTTTCTTTGATGTAGTTAGCAAACAAATTGTGTTCATATTTGCTAACTCTCTCTTTAAAAAACTTTTCAACTTGCTCTTCACTTAACCCTTTATAAGAATTGTAGGTATCTATAAAATAATCATTCAAATACTGTATTACTGATAACATTTTGTTGTAATTTTCTAAGGTAATCTTACCACATTTATATGCCTCACTAATAGCTTCCAGGGTATTTTTTAATATAAGATTGTTTAAAAACCCCACATAAGTTTATTTATGCGAGGTTTGTTTTTACCTATAAAATTATAGTAACTTAATCAGCTGTTCTAACTCTTCTGATAACTCTTTTGCAAGGATAAAATCAGTATTCTTTAAAGCCGATTCTATTTTTGTTTCAACTAATTTTTTCTTTTGTTCAGTTTCTAAATAATCTTTATCAAAATGACTAGCATAAATCATCTTTTTAAATTTCTTTATTTTCGTTTTTCTAATTGTTTTATCTTCAATGATTAAAACTGAATCCATACAGTTTACTACAGTGTAGAAATCATGAGAAATCATTAGTACGGCACCCTTATAGTTTTCTAGGGCTTTTTCAAGTGCTATTTGTGAATAGGTGTCTAAATGACTTGTGGGTTCATCAAGCAGCAAGAAATTAGCTTGACTTGCAGCAACTTTAGCTATTTGAAGTATGTTTTTTTCTCCACCAGATAAAGATCCTATCTTTTGATTAAGGGCTTCCTCCTCAAAACCATAGTCTGAAATATAATCTGTAACATCTTCATAAGTTTTAAGCCCAGCCTCTAAGAACTCTTCCATTATGGTGTTAGACTCATTTAGTGTTTTACCTTGAAGTTGAGATAAGTAAGCTACTTCCATGGCCTCATTTATCTCAATGGAAGGATTATTATTTTCAAAGATTTCCCTAAGTAGCGTAGTTTTTCCGGTACCATTGGGACCTATAATGGCTACTTTCTCGTTGGATTTAATCTCAAAGTTCACATTTTCTAGAAGCAACTCATCAAATGAAACACTGTAATCACTAACTTTTAAAGCAATAGTTTCTTCTATTTTATTATCTATAAAAAATCTGAAATTCGGATGTTTAATATCTAGAAATGGCGCTTTAATTCTACGCTTTTCTAATCTTTCATGAATTTTAACTCTGGCCCTTAGAGTCTTTCCTCTAGCACCTTCAGCATCAGTAGTTGCCCTATCTCTTAGTTTTTCTATTAATTTTTCATTTCTCTCAAGTTCTTCATTATCAGCAATTGCTAGTTCTTGCATTTCAATTTTTGTTTGAAGTAATGAGAAGTTATACTCTATATAGCTTCCCTGAAACTCTTGGAGCTCCATGTTTTCAAGGTGTATAATTTTGTTAAAACAATGATTCAGTAAATATCTATTGTGGGTAATAATTAGCATTGTACCCTTGTGTGAATTAATTAGGTTTTTAAGAGAATTAAGGTTTTCAAAGTCTAAAAACACATCTGGTTCATCCATAATCATTAAGTCTGGACTGTTTAACATTTCCTTAATTACTTGAATAAGCTTAAATTCTCCACCACTAAGTTGGGATATCATTAGATCTTTACACTTCATTAAGTTTGCAAGATTTAGGTTTTTATTAATGTTTTTTTCGAAGTCATCTCCATTAATTGCAGCAAAGGCATCCAAGGCTTCTTGGTACTTTTCTAGTAAGGGCTCAACATCAGAAGCTGTTTCCATTTCACTGCAAATTGCTGCTATTTCATTTTGTAGTTTAATAAATTCTTCCGCTATATACTCAAAAACTGTAGTTTCTTCTGTTTCATCTAGCTGCGAGAACTGACTAACATAACCAATTCTACAATTTGGGTCTTTCTCTACCTTACCCTCAAAGATATATTTTTCAGGGTCCATAATTATATCTATCAGTGTACTTTTTCCACTGCCATTTCTTCCTATAAAAGCACAATGCTCCCCCTCTTCTAAGGTAAAGGAAATATTATTATATAAATCCTTTTGCGGAAATGAGTAGGACAAATTTTCAACTTTTATCATATTAATACCTCTCTTTATCATAAAAAAGAGCTTATAAAAATAAGCTCCTAAATGTATTATCTTCTTAATTTTAATTTTTATTTCATTTTTATGTGCTAAACTATTCTACTAAGTTTACCTTTGATAGCATAACACTTTTTATCACTAAGTTCAATGATTAAAAAAATCCATTAATAACACAGGAAATTTATCCTCAAGTTTTTTAGCTTCTGTTAAGAATTACATCTGCCCAACTAACTTCAAATAAATCTTTGAATAATAAAGCAAGTTGTGTTCGCAATTTGTTAATCACATCAGTGGTAGGTTTTTCCTATGCATGTGCTTTCACACATAGCTTCATATTTTAATTCATTATTTCTTTGGCTATTTCTTTTACACGTTGCAAACTTAGTTCTGTTGTCTCTGCTACAAACTCATAGCTCATGCCTTTTCGAAGTAAGTTTCTGGCAGTATTCTCCTTTCCTTTTTGCTCTCCTCTTTTTTCTACCTCTGGATCATAAAAACTTTTGAACATAACCTCTACCTCCTTACTTAAACCTTTGTAATAATTGTAGGTATCTATAAAGTAATCATTTAAATTCTGTATTACTGATAACATTTCGTTGTAATCTTCTAAGGTAATTTTACCACATTTATAGGCTTCACTAATAGCTTCAAGGGTATTTTTTATTGTGATCAATATATGTTCATTTATCTTTTCTATCTTAGCCTTTTTTATTTCTTCTGCCTGTTTGCTTTCCCTTAATCTTTCCATAAACCTTCTGTAATTAAAAAGTTGCAGAGGATATAACAGATATTTATTTTCTTCATGCAACTTTTGAAGATCATATTCCCAATATTTTAGCACATTTATTTCATAGTGAATGCCTTCTTTCTTTGGAAAATTAATTTCTAAAGTAATCTGATCCTCTAACCCCTTCTCTTTTTCTAAAACTATGAGATATGGTTCTGGAAAGTTAATAATTATAGTATTTTTGTCTAGCTCAGTAAGGTTCTTAACAGCTTTATCAAAGCCATATCTAAAAATCCTTATTCCCATGTCCTTTTCATATTTAGTTTGAAATTCAATGGCATAATCATAGAGTTTATCTCTATAAGTAACTTCAATATATAAGTCTGCTCTAAAGCTTAAAAGACCATTATTTATATTTCTGTTTAGATTTTCCACATTAGGATAATAAACCTCTGCATCATATCCAATATCATCACCATAAATAGAATTAAGAAAATCAATAATAGGCTTCTTATTTTTAAGGGTAAATAGTCGCTTCATTATACTATCCATATTTAATGAAGTCTTTTTAGAATTATTATTTGTATCACTTTCATAATTTGAATCTTCTTCTTGAACTAAAGTTATTACATTTCCTTGTTTTAAGTAATACATAAATTCACTTCCTCTCATTAAATATTATTGACTAAAAACTAAATTGTAAACATATGTTCGCACACTTCTCAAAGAAAAATACAATATTTGTTTAATAAGATAAACTGGTTAAGACTACAATTTATTTATTATCACTATGATTTTTTTATATGATCTTATAAAAACAAATTTATTACGGATTTATGTATTACAAAATCCTACTTGGTAATAATTTAGAATGTTATCCAAAATTAATTTAAAGGTGAATATATGAGCGGTTATAGAATTTTAAATTGTGGTAGTTCTATGGAAAATTACTATATTTGTATTAATGAGAAAGTGGCAGGATTTACACAAAGAACTGCAGATGTAGGTGACACAATCTTTTTCTCGGTAAAATACAACAAAAAAAATCTTTGCGGTGCTAAAGGAATTTTATCTGAACTTACAGATTACAAGCCTTGGGAGGATTCTGATAGATATGTTCAATGTTTTAAGGTTAAAAATATGGAATTTTGTACACCTTTTGATATTAGTATCTTAAAAGAGTATGGTGGAAAATCATGGGGGCCTCTTTACTTACAGAGGTCAAAGTTAATCAAGGATTCAGGTGCAATATTAAGACTTGAGAATGAATTTGGTAACAACAAACTTCTAGCCCCAACATATCTAGAAGAGGCATATCAAAATATAGAAACCCTGGATTTAAACTATATTGAAAGTCAGGAATTTGTTTGCACAGATGAAGATGAAGATGAGTTATACAAAGAAGAACCTCTTGAAATCATGGGTACATTTCAAACGGTTAAATTTAAGAATGAAACCGATAAAATAAGTGGGCTTGAACCATTAGTTACTGAACATTTTTATCAGCTATTCCAACATTTTAGCCAAGAAAAAACTATATTAATTCCAGAAAACAGACTATTTCCAACCGCCAGCCTCAAGAACAATAGAAATGAACTCATTATTGGAATAAAAAGTATACCAGATGCCTTACTAATTTCATTCGATAAAGATAGTATAGATGCTCCCTTAAAAATAAACTTAATCGAATATGAATGCTATGGAGAATCTAAATGTAAAACTGTGCAAAAGTTTAATTATCTTAATGAAACTATAATTCCTCAGCTTATTAGATTCGCTTCAACTTTTAGTATTGTTACCGACAATAGCATTAGAGAAAAAACTATAAAAACCTGGATAGATAAGATAATGGATTATATTGATATTGATGAAACATTAACAAAAAAGGTTTATTCATGGATGAAAACTCTTAAGCCAGGTATTAAAGAAAGGCAAATTGATCGTGAGTTGGATAAAATGCTTAGGGCTGGATTTGAAGCAAATATTAGAATTATTTTAATAATAGATGAACTTACTATTGAACAAAAGGAAACAATAAAAAATGTAATAAATTCATTTAAATTAGACAATAAAGCTACCAAAATTAAGAACAACTACATAGAATTTAGTGCATATATCGTTAGACTTGAACAAAAAATTGATATATTTAATAAAGAAGCTTCTTTCGCACTATCTTTTCAAGAATAGTTTTCTAAAAGAATCTATAACCTATAAACAGTTGTAGATTCTTTCTCATTTTTAAAAGACCTAAATTCACGAATAATGCATATTTAAATAAATATAATATATAGAAAGCAATTTTAAAAAGGTCTTTATGAGAAAAAATAGTTTTTTTGAAAAGCTCAATGTAACTAAGCTTGAAAGAGAGGTAGAGTTAGTATATAAAAAAGAGCTTAACTACTACTATCCTGATATTATAATATCAAACCCTTATGGTTGTGATGGACTAATTGAGAAAGGAAAACTGAAGTTAATAATGGAATTAAAATATAATGAAGATTTCGCCGATAGAAGTGTTCAATGCAAAGTTATAGTACAGGCCCTTTATTATATTAAAAAATTTCAAATTAATGACCAAAAGTTGCCTAACATAATACTTATAGGCGATAAAGATGAAGTATTTTTAGTTACTGATAATATAATTAATAAATATATTGACGAAGAAGTTGACTGGTCTCTTGTCCCATCAAAGGCTAGCATGAAGAATATTCGATTAGTTCTAAAAATGGTTAAAGACGACACCATTATACCATTTGTATTTCATATTGATGAAAAGTTCTCATTTCAGACTATAATTAATCAAATCAATGAAATAACAAACGGGCTAAAGACTTATGTTGCAATTACAGAAAAAAACATATCTAGTGTCTTCGATTACTTTATTATAAATGTAATAAGAAATTATAGACAGTATAACACCAATGATTTAGTTAGAATATTTATCACTCTTATGACAAACCCAAATAAAACATATCTACACACAAAAAAGAAAAATATTTTAATTTTACAAGATAAAAGCGAAATATTTATAAATGGGGATAGATTTACATCATTCTTTGAGTACTTTAAAAAAGACTATACTCCTAAAGAAAAAGATAAGTTTACTGAAATTGCAGATAGACTTCTTGAAGATACCTCGCGAAGGAAAAATGGAGAGTTTTATACTCCTACTTCTTGGGTAAGTGAGGCTCATGAAATGATTTCACGTACTCTAGGTGACAAATGGAAAGATGAATATGTAGTATGGGACTGTGCCTGGGGCACTGGTAACTTAACTAGAGATTACTACTTTAAAAATTTATATTGTTCAACTTTGCATAAAAGTGATTTAGAGATAGGAGAAAGATATAATAAATCTGCTGTAAAATTTCAATATGATTTTTTAAATGACGATATTAATTTATTAGAAAATAATTATCTTTTAACAGATCATATAAAAATGCCCATAAATTTATTAGAATCTTTACATCAAAACAAACCAATTGTATTTTTTATAAATCCCCCTTATGGGGCGGCAGGTACAATGAAAACAGACGGGTCAAGCAAGAAAGATATTTGTAAAACAAAAACAAATAGAATTATGAAAAACGATAAAATTGGGTCTTGCTCCCAACAACTTTTTGCCCAGTTTTTATATAAAATATTGTTATTCAAAGCAAAATATAACTTAGATAATGTTGTTATATGCTTATTTTCTTCTCCTATTTTTATGACTGGAAGTTCCTTTAAAAAATTCAGAGAAAAGTTTCTTACCCAATTTGAATATAGGAGTGGCATGCTTTTTAGTGCTGATGAGTTTGATGATGTATCAAAAGGTTGGGGAGTAAGCTTTAACATTTGGACCTCTGGAAAAACGTCAAATAAAAATATTTTCATTCATGAGTTAAAGCAATTAAGTCACGATGTTAGTTTAGGGATAAATAAAATAATTAATTTAGGTAATAAAAAAGTATATAACATTGATGGTAGCAAAAGCTTTTCAGATTGGATAAAAGAAGATATTAATTACAAAACATATGATGCACCTCTTTTAAGTAGTGCACTAGTTATTAAAGAACATGGATATGGTAAACTAGTTAAGGAAGCCCTTGGGTATTATGTTAATTCTGGTAATAGTATATATGATAATAATGGGGATGTTTTCATTGTATCGGGATGTTCATCAAGAGGACATGGTATATCCATACTTCCAAACAATTTTAATAGGGTAATGGCTAATTTTGCTTCGAGAAAGTGCATGACTGGTGAATATTCAAATTGGAAAAACAATAAAGATGAATATTACGCACCCAATACAGGAGATAAAAGATACAAGGAATGGAATTCAGATGCAATTATATACTCCTTATTTAATACATCTTCCAACCAAAGCTCTTTGAGAAATATCAAATACAAGGAAAATCTATGGAATATTCAAAATGAATTTTTCTTCATGTCAAACGACCATATGCTTGATTTGGCAAATAAGTATACTAATGATGAGTTATATATAGATGCTAAAAGTTTTAGAACGGATCGTTATGCATATAAAATTATTAGCGAAATTAAATTATCTTATGAGGCCTCAATTGTTTTAAATAAAGCACGTTACCTTGTAGAAAAATCATTTCAGTTTAGAGACATAATGAATGAAGAACATCCTGAATACTTTCTAAACACATGGGATGCAGGTTGGTATCAAATAAAGTTGATATTAAAAAAATATTTGAAAGAAGACTTATCTGATTTTAATTATCTATATAAAATATTAGAACAAAAGTTAAGGTCACAAATTTATGACTTAGGTATATTAAGAAGATAGATATTATTAATTGAGTAAATTGTACAATTAATTTTTTATATTATAAAATTATTGCAATAAGAATCAACTAGTCTGTAAATGGTTCAATGTTAATTGCAATTTTTCTTCACTATTTGTTTTTCTATAATTATTTGTAGGGTTGTAATTGCAAGAATTATAATCCTATTTTAATATCGTAAATAATAAAATATAATTAGTTAGGTTGCCAATATCTATATTTTATTATTTGCATTAAGTCTTATGTAGGATTCTTACAAATTTTTAATTTGAAATTTTATTAGTCATACCATGGTATTTATGAAGGACTAAACTTTCTAATTCCAGGTAATTTTATATTTATAAGAAAGCAAATTGTTTTAACAATTTGATAATTACCCCAAAATTGCTATTTTTATCCTCAAATTAAGATAGTAATATAATGAGATATCTTAATTTTAAGATATCTTTTAAAAAAAGATAAGAAAACATAGTGATCATGGGAGTTTGGGGTCTTTTAGCAACATTTTCCCCTTTGAAAGCACAATAAATTGTACCATGTAGAATTGCTATGAACACTTGATAAAAAGGTTGTTAAATTGATAAAAGCCATGTGGTATCTCTCCACATGACTTCATAATTTAATCCACTATTTCTTTAGCTGATTCATTAACTTTCACTAAATTAATTCTGTTGTTCCTGTCACAAATTCAATATTATGTCCCTTAGAATAAGATCCTTGCTATTACTATTGATTAAGCTTTATGGATGTAATATAGTTTAGTGCTTTTTCATAACATTTAAGTTTAAGTCACTGACTGTACTTATTTTAAGCTTTCTAAAAGTTTTATAATGTAGGTTGATGCTTCATGGATTTGCTGTTCATTTGTTATAGAAGCTTCTCCATCCCCCTGCTGATGTCCATAATCTCCAAAGCCCCCATGGTTTCCACCTTTTATTTCTATGAACTCTGAATCCTTTGGCACAAGGTTTTTAGCTTCTTTTACCTTATTTAAATCTGCCACCTTATCATTACTTCCCCATAGAGACAACACCTTTAACTGGGTTGAAGTTAAAGCTTTGCTGCTTTGTGGATAGGAAGCTAATAAAACCAGTCCTTTTATTTTATCATGGTCAAAGGCATAATCCGCTGCCATAACTCCACCTAAGGAATGACCTCCTATAACCCATGTGTTTATATCAATATACTTATTTATTATCGCATCTGCCTTATTAGGAGAAAGCACTGCTAGATTAAAGTTCATTTTAGCAATTACAACAGTATATCCCTTAGCAGCTATTTCTTTAGCTAAAGGACCATAGGCTGAAGCCTCTACTTTTCCTCCTGGATAAAAAATAAACCCTATATTTTTTTTCTTAGAAACTGGACTAAATAATATGTCACCATTTTCTTCTACAGTTACAAGAGAATCAGATTTTAAAGTGTTAAAAGCTAAAGAACTAGCTTTATAGTAAGAACTTACATAAATAAAAAATGCTGTGGCTATTACTGCTAAGAAAACACCAATTCCAAGAAAAATTTTAAACTTCAAAGACTTTTTTTCCTTCATTCCATTTCTCCTCGTATAATTGATTTTGTTTATATACTTCTATTATATATCTTTCATAAAGAGTAGGTAAGAATTTTTCTAGAGTAATTTGGAATTTATTTATTAATCTGCCTAGACCTTATCATAGCTTTAACTACAAAGAAAATGAGAATCTGATAGGATAAGCAACTTATTTGCATGTTTTAAAAGCAGGCACTATTTACCATAACAGTTTTTTATCTTTCTCCATGATTGTAGCAATTTCAGAAATTCTATAGGTTCTAATTGAATACTTTCTTCTTTAACTTCCCAAATTGTATTTCTAGTTATAGCATAGAGGCAAAACTTTGGTGATTTAGTGGAGAGTTTTAACCTTTTACCTTTCTAAGACATAGAGCTGTTTTAATTAAGTTCATCAGCTACTAAAGTATTATCCACCAACATCCCATTTATATTAACTCCTAAGTTTTGAAGTTCTGCTATATCAATGTATACGCAGCTGCTGTTTATATACTTTTTCTCACTTTCATCTTCTCTTAGAAGTCGTGCATTAAAATTTCCTAGGCAATATTCTTTATGTCTAATTAGTCTTCCTAAATCGTAAGGTTTATTTTCGTCAAAGCAGCACTGATAGCCTAGTTCTCTGGATTTTTTTATAATCTTATTAAAGAAGGATTTTATGTTAATTCTAAGAACATATCTTGCATTTTTATCTATAATTGCATCATAGTGATGTTTCCATTTTATTTCTCTTTCCTTTGCCAAGGCGTTCATGATTTCAAAGATTATTTCTAGATTGTAAAAGGTTATTTTATTGCTGTCACTGTAGCTTCTTTTAAATGAAGCTTCATTTAAAAGTCTTTTTAATTCCTCCTTAGCTGGCTGATTATCCTTTAATTTTTCCTCTGTTATAACTTGTTCACTTAATATAAGTTCATCCTTTAGGTTTTTAATAGTTCCTTTTTTAATACTATAAATCTCCATAATTAACTCCCCTTCATTTTAGAATTTATATTTAGTTTGTATATTGGTTTCAAAGATTAAAATCTATTATATTCATCATGCGAAAGCCTTAAGGGAAACACTGTAGGTTCCATGGATAAGTTCAGTGTTGAAATTAGTTCCCTATATTATGAAATCAAAAGTAAGGCTTGGTTATAAATTGAATTTACCTTGACCAGGAACTATTCAGGGTTAAAGGATATTTAGATTTGGCTTAGTTATACATTAAATTTACCTTGAATCCTTTAAGACTTTTTCTCTCTCTTCCATCTTTTGATAAGCTCCATTCCATTTCATTGGTATGACTCCAGTTTCTCCTTGCCTTGCTTTTCCAATCAACAGTTCTAGTTCATCTTCTTTAGCTTCTTCTGGCTCATAGTAGGCATGTCTATAAACAAACATCACTGTATCTGCATCTTGTTCAATGGCACCTGAATCCCTTAAATCTGCAAGGATTGGCCTTTTGTCTACCCTGGTTTCTGTGGCTCTATTTATTTGAGATAAACATACCATTGTGATGTCCAGTTCCTTTGCCATTCTCTTGAGCTGTGAAGATATGTTTGATACCTCTAAGTTTCTGTTTGAAAAGGAAGTTTGAAGTCCTATAATTTGAAGGTAATCTATAAAAACCACATCAAGTCCTTCACTTTCTTTTAATCTGTAACATTCACTTTTAATGTCTTCAAGATAAATCACCGAATCATAAAGCTTGAAGTTATAGTTTGATAATTTTTCAATGGTGTTTTTAACTCTAGAAAATTCCTCCTCATTTAGATTAGATCTTTTAATTTTGTTCATGGGTATTTTGCATAGAGCTGCTGCTATTCTTTGAAAACATTGCTTTTTACTCATTTCTATGGAAAAGTAAGCTACCTTGTTTTTTCCTCTTATGGCTGTAGCTAAAGCTAAGTTCATACTAACTGCTGATTTTCCCATTCTGGGTCTTCCTGCAATTATTAAAAGCTCCTGTCTTTCAAAGCCTCCTAGGATATGATCTAAGTTTTTATACCCTGAACTTATGGAAGATAAAGCTTTCTCTCCCCTTCTAACTGCATCTATATCTCCTATAAAATTATCTATGCCTTCTTTTAGCTCTCCACTATGCCTTTTTCCTCCAGTTTTGATTAGGTTTATAGTACTTTCCAAATCACTAATTATTTCTCCTATAGACTTGTCCCCTTCATTAGCTTCCTTAGTGGCATTGTTAGAACAGTTTATGAATCTTCTTAAATTAGCTTTGTCCTTTATTATTTCGCTATAGGTTTTTATATGTTCTCCTGATAAAGAGGATGCTATGACCTCACTTAAATAGGTTATTCCTCCAGCCTCACTTAGGTTTTCTTTTAAGGCCTCTGTAAGAGTTACCAGGGTTATTGGGAAGTTACTTTCTTGAAGCTGTCTTATGGCACTATAAATTAATTTATTTTTCTTATCATAAAAGTCCTCAGGTAGTAGAAAGTCATAAATCTCATGAATTAGCTTATTTTCTTTTATTACTGCTCCTAGAACTTCTGCTTCAGCCTTTAAGTTAAATCTTCTATCCATGGGCTTTTCTACTCCTTTTCATAGTCTACTTCTGCCAGATTTTTGCTATAAAATCTTGTTCCACTGTTATCTTCCTTTTTCCCAATTGCAGCCTTTTTGAGCTCCTTGTATCTTTTGATAGCCTCTTCTGCTTCCTTCAAGGTGGTTATTCCCTCTGACAGCCAGTTGTTTAAGATTCCTGACACATAATTTAGATTCCGTTTATTAACACCTACCGCTTCTTCTAACGCTTTTAACACCAAAGCCTCACCCATGTCCTCTACCCATTGATTCAGCTTTTGTATCTCTATTGGTGAAGGTAAGTGGAAGTTGTTTTTAAAGCATTGTAAAACTACATTTTTATTTTGAGGCTTGTCTATATTCTCTTTACTGATTTCTTCACTATTTTCTTTATGATTTTCCCCATTATTTTCTTTGCCATCTTCCTTATTGCTCCCTTTATGCCCTCCCTCCTGATTTGCCTTTACAAATTCCCCTGTAGCAGCTTCCTCTTTTACTTCCTTTGCTTCTTTGGTTTCTTTTGCTTCTCTTTGCATTTCTCTTTCTCTTTCTAATAATTCATCAGGAACTTCTACATCTTTAAAAATTTCTTCTAGAAACTCAGGTTCTTCCCTACAAATTCCTTTGCATATTTCATAAAAAGTACTTATAAATTCTGTAGTTTTAATCCTTTTAAGCTCTTTATTGATGCAAATTCTAATGTTTTTGTGATTATGAGTGTTGTTGTATTTATACCAATTTAAAAGCATTACTTCCTTATTCTTATGATTATAAAAAAGCTTTCCCTTCTCCTGAAAAAACTTAAGATGGTTCATGATTTTCTCCTCAGAAAATTGAAGCTCTAGCTGAGCAATAGTAAGCCCAATATTATAAATTCCACATTGGGTGGTTCTTCTATTAGTTAATAAAAATATATAGGTTAGCTTTTGCTCTGAAGAAAGCTCTAGTATAAATTCATCTTGCCAAAACTCAATATCAACTGGTCTATACATAAAAACACATCCTACTCTTAAAATAATAAAAAGTTCTTTTTGTAGAGCTGCTTTGGAAACAGATTTGAAATGCCCCAAAAGTTGCTAAATAGTTTCGTGTAATAATCTACTTTGCTTACAGGTATAAATAAAATTCATAAAATTTTCAGCAAAATTATAACTCTAAAGATTAAATATGCAGTTTTTATAAAAGTTGCATGGATTTTGAAAAAATTTTTAGAATATTTTTTATAGCTTTAATTTTTATAGACTCCAATGGTAAAAGTTTTTCTAAAAAAACTTAAGATAGACAAGGTAAGACTTCACTTGAGCTATGCTTCTAGATTTTCTTAGTGAGGTTTTAATTTATTCAGCATGAATTTAATCCTGAAAACTTATTAAGAGCGCTCTAAGGTACTTGCTTATATAAACCTTGTTATTTGAGCTTTTGAATAATAAAATTTCTAGAAATATAAATTTTATTTTTACTATCCTCTAAAAAATAATTCCTGAAAAACCAAGTTATAATTACAAAAAACAAAAGGACTATTACTTTTTTGTAATAATCCTTTTATATGTACCGGTTTTATTTAATTTATTGATTATATCTTAAAGACAATTTCACTTGTTTGTTTTAGTTGTAGTAGTTTATTTTATTATTGTTGTAGTATAGGTCAGTGGGTTGGTAGGGGGTTAATTATCTAATCTCCAACCTTTTTCACCTTTTTATTAAGGATTTTATAAAAGGATTTTGACAACCCTCTTTTTCCTTGTGAAATACTACAGTTGAAGAAATAGTTATTACCTATCCAGTTTTTCTCTTCCCAATATGCTCTGTCTAGCTCCAAAATCTTCGTTGCTAATACCTTTTGAACTTGAAACATTATCAATTGATTTAAGGTAGGTTTGTAATCTTCTTTTTTCATAAATAAATGGTTCACAAAATTTTTGTATTCCTTTTGCTCAATAGGGTTTTCAATGGTACTTGCTGTTCTTCCTATATTTCCTGTGGGAAAAGCAGCCCATTGAATTAATAATTTATCAAGTCCCTTTAAAGTATCCTTTAACCCTGAAACAGCAGTGGTTGATACGGTTAACGCAGGAATCCCAACAAGTTCTGGTCTGTGGAACAATCTACAGGTACGATCAACAAATACCTTTAATTTTCCGCTTATACCACCCATTAATAATATCTCGTGTCTGCTTATATCCATGCCTTTACTTATAACGTTTATAGCATAGACTACATGTAATCATAGACATATTAATGTCCTTACTTAATTTTTCACTGGCCAAAACTTTCAGTTCTTTCATGTCCCCACACAACTTGGCCATACCGATAATTTGCCATATATGTTGGGTTAGTTCTTTAAGCCCATATTCACTGTTTAACCATTGAAAATATTTTTTATGGCCATTATACTTAGGTGGTTTATTTTCCCTCAAATATTTAGCGATATCCTCATCTAATAAATTATAAATTAATTGATTAACATATTTTCCCGAATATTTAGGTCTTTTCTTTAAACTACCTTTCCAATTAGTAAGTCGGCCAAACTCATACCATAATTCATCTGGAAATGTTTTTTCCCATTCTCTTGCATTACTATCTTCATCAACTAAGAAATATCTCAGCTTTAGTTGGAGCTCTTTTGAATTCCTAACCTTTTGATATCCAGTAGCCTCATCTATTAATGCAATAATACCAATCTTGGCCGTTGATATTATAAATTTATTTGCATTTTTTACAATCTCTTGTTGTGCTTCTGATAACTTTTCATTATTTAGGTTGGCCGTTATAAATGCACTACAAACATCCATAAAATCTTCTGAATTATAGCCCTTTTCTATTTTGCCATCATGTTCAAACTCTACAATCCCTTGAGGTACTCTATCATGGTGCTTGTCCGTTAATGGCTTAAGTCAATCTGGTAGATATTTTATTATGTTTGATACGGCTAAATAATTTCCGAATTTACCATGTTCTTTACCTCTTAAAGCTTTAGTTAAATTACTTAGTTTAAAAACTCTTTGGCCATCGTCTAAAACATAGCAAGGCAAGTCATTAAAAACCTCTAAAACTCCTGAACTTATAACTTTTGGTATTTTCACATATATTTATTCCTTCTTATTTGTTTTTATTATTTTTATAGTTCTACAGCATCATTTAAACACTTATATGCAATACTTGTGTTTATAACATCTACCCTAACCACTGAAACGCCATAACCATCTTGTCCATTTTTATTAGTCTTAATTTTGCAATTAGTACAAAACGTCTTATGTGACCTACTTTTATAATTATTCAAAAGGCTTATGCTTGGTAAATTTGCATTATTATATACAGTACTGCAACTAACTAAATGGTTAGTTATACCTGAAGAATCTAAATAGTCTAAAAACATTTTTGATTTATCTGAGCCATGATGTGGAATCTTAATGTAGTGAATTTTATCAGGTAATGATATGTTCTCATAAAATCTATTTATAGTTCTTTTCTCAATGTCACTAGTAAATATAAAATTAACCCCTTCAAATTCCATCAATAATGCAATTGAAAAATGATTATTTTTCAATTTCTTGTTATCATATTGTGAAAGAATTAAATTATAAAATGGAGAAATACTATGTATACAAAACTTATATGGTTTTATACTTGTTTCGCTACCTATTGATAAATCAATTAACTTCATTCCAGCTTGTGCTTCTACTACATCATACATTTCAGTATCTTTTTTCTTTTTTATTTTATCAGCTATGCTATTACATAGAAGCTGAGTGTTTTCAGAAAGCCTATCGCTTAATTCGACTAATGCTTGTGGGATTATAATCCGAGTATTTTCATCTGTATAATTATCAAGTATTTTATCTATACCGATAGAATGGTCTTCGTCAGGATGTGTCCAACATAAAAAATTAATTTTATCAATATTAAAACTATTTAATAATTCAATAGTTTTGTTTATACCTTTTTCTTCATAACAATCTATAACACCAGAAAAAATTATTTTTTCTTCTGGTGTTATACTTTTTATTAAAAATAATATACTTTCGCCAGCACTATTATATCCAATTAAATACACTTCTATAAACAAATCTTTTACTTTATTTAAGTGATTCTTTATAATTCCCATTCTACTTCTTCTAATTCTATACTTTTCCTAATGTGTCTTTCACTTTTGCTTATATATGTAGATATATTATATTTACTGCGAAATGTAATTATTTCTTTATTCCTATCAACTTTTATAACATACTTGTTCTCTTCTTTTTTATCTTCAGGAAGATTTGAATAGATGTTTTTATAAGTTGCTGTAAATTTAATCATTTTTATTCAACCCCCATTCAACTTTATCACTTTTACCACTAATTAAATCATTTATTAAATGTTCTGTAATCATAGATTTAAAAATTTCAAATATATCATCATTTATTTTTTTAATCATTGTTTCTAGATCATTATAACTATCAAATCTTTCACATATATTCTCTTTTATATAACCATCTATATCTAATACAACATTAAATGCTCTCTCTTGGTCATCTAAAAAGCCTTCTTGAATAAATTTCAAAATATTAAACGAATGCCCATTAAACTCACAATTATCAATTGATTGTCTTCTCATATATTTAATTTCATTATCATTCTTAGTGCTATCTTTAATATTAATTTCATTAAAAAAATCTTTTTCGAAGCAATAATATAAATTTGTATCTTTACATATGATATTGTTTATTTTTCTCAATCCAATTCTAGTAAATCTAATAAACTTGAATTTTTCTTGAGCTAAGATAATTACATTACAAAAAGTTTCTATGCAACTTGCAAAACAATATTTTTCATTGCATTTCTTAACATTAAAGATTATACAGCTTTCGCCAACTATTAAATCAATTGTATCTTCGGGGTTTTGAAATATATAAATACGTTCCCTTTTTATAGACTTTTTAACTTTAAAACCGTCTTCAGATAAAACATCAGGGTCATTTATTTGAAGCTCTATATCATTAATAAAATCTTCATTTGTAAGAAAGAAATTTTTATCAATTAATAACTTTTGTAAATCCGCAACTAATTCTTCTATATTTACTATTCTTAAAAAATCTATTCTTAATGTTACTTTATTAAGTAAGTTTGAAGTTAAATCTTTTCTTTTTACATCACTTTTCAAAACAAAAGCCTCCCATTCGTTTGTGTTCATTTAAATTATTATACCATATTTTATATTCTATTAAATTAATTTTATGTAATCCATATTATCATATTATACTTTCTCATACAATTTACCTCTAAGAACTTCTAGTTGTTCTTTCAGTTTTTTATTTTCATCCTCTAGCTGTTTAATTCTTTTATCTTTGGCCAATATTATAACATCTTTAGATTTTGATGTTTTATCATATTTAGCCCTTTGATTCATAGTTTTATTTACTTGTTTATCTCTAAGTTCTTCAATTCTTTTTTTAATATCTTTATTGTTATAGAGGAATGTCTTAGACACCCCACTAAGTTGAGAGACACTGTTGAAGTTAATTTTCTGTTCAGTTAAAGAGAGTTCTCTAATGACCTTATCTACTTTTTCTAAAGTAATTTTAGATTTATTTTTAGCATATTCCTTTAGCCCTTTTGTGCTCCCAGCCATTATTAAAATTCCTCCCTTGATGAACCATTTTTATGAATTAACTTATGTTCCTTGATATTCTCTAATGTTTCTTGTAATAAGTTTAAATAAACTTTATTCTTTTCTGCCCAAAGTTCTCTGCCACATCTTTCACTTATTGCTATTTGTTTTTTAACTTGTTCTATTTCTTCCTCATACTCAGGTATATTTTCAATCGTAGTACAGAAACTAGCACAATTTAGACAATGATTCATCTGTTGTTTACAAGGCAACTTAGATGACTTAAAACACACTCCAAAAGGTACTTTAACTGCATCTAAATTCTTTTTAACGTACTCGTACTTTATTAAATTCTCTACCTCTTGTGTACTTACATCCATCGGTTCTAATTTATGAGTTTCAGTATTGACCTTGAATAGTTCTAGTTCCTCTGTGTCTTTCCACTTTTCATATAAGATATTTTCATCTACAGTGGCATAATGCACTGTCATTTGAAGGCTTGTATGTCCTAATATTTGTTGAATAATAGAAATCCCCATTCCTTGTTCTACATACTCCTTAGCTCTAGTATGACGTAACGAATGAAGTTTGAAGTGATATAATTCTCCATTGACATCCCTAATATCTTTTTTTTGATTAGCCGTTTTATGGAATACAACAACCTAAATTTAGTATATGGATTTCCTTTTAATTTTCCTTCATAAATATTAAATAAATACTTGTTAGGATTATTTTCTTCTGTGCTTAATTCCTTTGCTTTATCAATAGATTTTTGAACCATTTCTGCAACTTTATCTCTTATAGATATTTTAAGTTGTGCAATTCCTGTTTTAGTTATTTCTCCACAAAGATAATAATTATAAGTTTGCTCTTTACTGTTCCATATTTGTTCTAAACAGTTATTATATCTAAGATTCAATATATCTGTACCACGCCACCCTGTTTCTCTAAGAAGAATATAAGCTGGAATATATTCCGAGCTATATAAATCTCCAATATTATTATCTATTTGTTTTAAAATGGGTTCAAGAATAAACTTAGCTTTTATATTCTTGCTATCCCAAGATGCTCTTTTCTGCATATCATCTGCAAAAATTAATAGTGACACATCTTTTTTAGGTGCTTCTTTATATTGAGCTAACTGTATATATTCTAAAAACGCTCTAACATATGAAATAAATAAGTTAGTTTGTTGTTTGCTTTTCCCCTTGCGGTCATTCATTAAATGAAATATATATTCTTCAATGTCTTTTCTATCTAAATTTTCTACAAATCCATCCCCATATCCTCTGGAATAAAATGATTTGAAAAAGTAGTTTAAAAAACTCAATATGTTAGAACACAAACTAAACGATTTTTTTGTTATAATTGTTGCAAAATACCTTTTAACAGCCTCCCTATAATATTCAGGTATAGATGTAAAGTTTAACCTATTTGTCCTAATATTTTGAGTGGCTGAAACCCTGACCCCTTTTATGTTTTTTGCATACCATATATCTTTTTCTATTTCTTCTCTATCATCATAGTATCTGCCAATGAACTTAATCACTAATAATATGTTCATTATGTTAAAACTATTAAATCCCTTATTATCAGTTTTAATTCATGCTTCAGATAAATATATATTCCATCTTCTGTAAAACTTATCGTAATCTATCTCATTAAAACTATTAACATTATAATAATATATATTTAAAAACTCACTTAAATGTTTAAAACTTTCAGATATAGATGTTATATATTTACTACTTAATTTCCCTTCTTTGAAATTAAATATAATATTTAATTTCATTTTTTAAAAACACATTTTTAAATCTTGAAAAATCAATGTATCTCCTGCCGTGAATAGATTCTCCTATAAAGAATTCTTCCGTTATATCCCATTTGTCATTATTTAGCCAATAACCATCATCTTGCTTTAAATATTTTGTAATTTCTTCATATTTATTTAATTGACCTTTGTTTATCTTTTGTAGGTTAGTTTTCATCATTCACCTCTTCTTTAAAAATATCTAAGTTTAAATTTGCTTGAATCCTCTCAAACTCTCTTGTTAAATCCTCATCTGAAGGATGTATATAAGTATTTAAAGTAGTATATATATTTTTATGCCCAGCCCTTATTCTTAGAAGTTCTGGCTGCCAATTGGCCATCCTAAGAGTGGTTAATGATGTATGTCTAAACATGTGAGGCGTGACATATATCCCTGTTTTCTTTTTTAACATCCTAAACAAATTATCAATATCAACATAACTCATTGCTTTATATTTATTAGATCCACTTATCTTAATAAATATATGATTGGTTTCAACTTCTTCAGTATGATATTCTACTATATATTCCATAAACATATCTATAAGATTCTGTGAAACATCAATTCTTCTAGGGCTCGCTACAGTTTTTATTTCAGCGTTATTCTCTAACTCACCGCGGTCTTTAATTTCTATTATATATTCACTAATATCAAAATCTTCAATCCATAAAGATAAGGCCTCGCCTATTCTCATACCAGTTTCATATAACAATGTTAACAAAAACCTATCTCTAAGGTTATTACATGCTAATATAAGCATCTCAATCTCTTGTTTATTAAGTGTCTTTGGCCTATTCTTAGGAACTTTTAATTTAAGAATATTACTAGTTAATTTCTTCTTCTCTAAAGCTATTCCATATAAAAATCCTTTGAAATTACTATTTGAAGAAGTAATAAACCTTCTAAGTCTCTCAGATATATTATTACTATACTCTTCATGTCTCAAAAGATAATCATAGAATAACAAAACAGTGTCAATTATTATGTTAATTGTTCTAGGACACCGCACTGATTCTACTGGAGTTACTGCTCTTACCTTTGAACTATTATATGGATTTTGAAGCCAGTTTACAAACATAGATAACTTATCAATAGTTACATTCTCAAAATCTATATTATTTTGCTCAAGATACTCAAAATATAACTTTAGGTGTTGACAGTACATTCTTAATGTATTCCTTGCATAATTCGTATTATCCTTAAACTTAATAAATTTTAATACTGATTCTATTGGCAATCCTTCATTATCAGCTAAATAGTATCGTTCTTTCCCATCTTCCGTCTTTACCTTAACTACTTCCATATAATAATTTACACTCCTATACTTTTATATCTTTGTATAGTTTATTATATGTACTATAAATATTCAAACTATATATTTAATAACCAGTGTTATAATATGATATAAAAAAATAACATAAACTACTATGAGTAGCATGTTATTATGTACACTATATTATATAAACCGGAGTGCTTATTATTATTCCATCACATACTTTAAGTTTACCCATTAATAAATCCATGTCATCTTTAATGTGACACTTACCAACTCTTAGGCATTGCTCACAGCCATAGCATTCTTTTATGTCATAGTCGAACAGGTTTATGATTTCTACTTCTACCTTTTCCTTTTTAAGCTCTTCTTGAAGTTGCTCTAAGATTCCATAGGTATTTTTCTTTCTCCTACTGCTATTTATTGCAATAACTCTTTTCACCATATCTCCCACCTTTGTAAATACTTGTTTTCTTTATTCAACAAAGCTTTTCTTATTTATATGTTAATAGATTATTATAGTCTTTATTATAATTAATATTAGTAAAATGAATCTTGTCCACATTTTATAATTCCCCTAGGGGTAAGTTGTCTATCTATAGGTTTAACTAATCTTTTCATTTAAAACACCTTTATAATAGTTTAACATGTTGAGATAGAGTTTTGGAGATTTGTCTTATTATTAGTAATACCACCTCTGGGGTAATTTTCCCTCTAATTCTTTACATATATAGAATTCCAAAAATTAACCTCACTAATTAGAAACCTATTTTTGCATTCTCTTTCATATAAGCTGCTTTTGATTTATTAAGTAATTTAGAAATACTGTTTCAACTTATATATAGAATTCCATAAAATTAAAAGAATGCCCTACAAACCTTTTTAGATGCTAGGCATTCCTCAACTCTTTATAGTAAATTCTTTAGCGCTTCTTTTTCATAATTAATTTCCGAACAGGTTCTAATTCCCATTCTTCTAAAAACCTCTAAGGGTGGGCACCAACCTTGAAGAGCATGCTGTAATAAGAATCCTCCTACCACACCTGTTCCTAAAAACCATTTCTTATTTACTGTAAAGCCCAAAGCTGTAGTTACAATAATAGCACTTGCCGCATTGGTTTCAAGGACTCTTTCAATATCCCATTCTTCCTCCAATTCTTTTAGTCTGTGTTTAATTTCATCTTTGCTTTTATCTGCATAGCTTAAAACATTTTCTAAGGTTTCTTTCATAATTTTATTATTTATTTCCCTAGTAGTATGTAACTGCACTCTCTTCATTGTATCTGGAAAAATAGTTCTCATACTTTGCCTCCTTTATCCTACTTTACCCACTAACATTATTTTTTACGGTTATACAAATAATGTTTTTCCTAAATAATAATATAAGCTTCTAGGGTTAAGACTTAATTTATAGCTGAGCCTACCTTGGTTCCCTTTGGACTTTTTCATAATGAATTATTTGCAAAAATTTAATTCATTATAAATTTCATTCATGATGAATAAGATGCTTTTATATCATGGATGCCTATATTATTCGCTAAAATAAAAATTTATATTTATTAATCCTAATGAAAATAAATTACATGCACACTTTGCTAACAATCTCTAAACAAATTTTTTTAATATGGAATTTTCTTTTTAAGTGATGGTAGTTGAATATGCAAATCTATGATAATATGTATTATAATATTAAAGAGAATGCAAAACATAATTAGATATATTTATAGAGTATCTTTATTGCATTTCATATATTATAAAAATTCTTGTGAGGTATTTTGTATATGAATAACAAATTGACTAAGGAAAACTTAGAAAAATTAAAAGAAGAATTAGATTATAGGCTTACGGTGAAAAGAGCTGAAATTGCCAAGGAAAAGATGGAAGCTGCTGCCCATGGTGATAGGTCTGAAAATGCAGAATATAAGGAAGCCTGTGCAAACTATAGAGAAAATGATAATAGGATTCAATATTTATTAACTATGATTTCAACCTCCACAGTAATAGATGATACTTCTTTAGATAGCTCGGTTTTAGGGGTTAATAGAAAAGCTAAAGTTAAGTTTGTAGAGGATGATTTTGAAACTGATATTACCTTAACAACTACTTTGGATGCAGATCCAGAAAAAATGTTTATAAGCATAGAGTCAGATCTTGGAAAGGCCTTGGCTGGTAAAAAAGCTGGAGATGTAGTAGAGGTTAATGCTCCAGATGAAACCTATGAAGTTGAGATTTTAGAGCTATTGTAATGTTTTAAAAAGTAAATTATATTTAAGATTTTTAAAAGCTGTTTCAAAGGTATAGGATTACTTTTGAAACAGCTTTTATGCTTAACTTCTCTGCTTTTCCTTGAAGCTAAAAGAATAGGAAACACTAATTTTATCATAAGCTTACTGTGATTCCTTTAAAATTCTTATAATAAAACTAATTTTTTTACTTACCAGTTGTAACTCCTTCAGTTAACTTCTTAAGACCTTCGCTATCTATTTCTCCTCTATTGCTTGACCCTTTAGTACTGCCACCTCTCTGGTTTCGAGTAGCAGCTTCTGTTTCTGATTTAATAACTTTATTAGCCTTTTTCATAAGAATATGACCTCCTAAGATAATTTGACTTACATCTATTATAATTTCATTAATTCAATTAATTATGTAAGAAATTTTACTATAGGATCATGTCCATGGTGGAGTTACTCTTTGTAGTTATCCTTGAAACATTCTCTTTTTTATACTTAGATTGAAGACCTTTAAATTAATTTTCACTTTATTCTTTTGCAGCTTGGAGAAACCACTTCCACATTTAATTTATATGTTCTAAAAGTGTTTTCTCCAAAAGGATAGGTGCAAAAAAATATCAGTTCTTTTCAAAAAAAGTTAATTCTTTTCTAGCTCAATTAATGTAATTATCTAAGTTTATATTATTAAGGAATTGTCATTTTAAAAGATATATAAAGTTTTGGGCTTGTTTATCTATAGATTTACCACTTAAAACGCTAAAGCATTTTGCTATGGAAGCATTGAAAAAACTTAATTTTATTTAAAGCTATTACGTGGTATATCTATATGCATACCTTTTATAACCATCAATAATATTGCACTTCCTTTTTATACTTATTTCTAGTTTAATCTTTAGATTTCTTCCCTGTAATCTCTTCAATTTCAATCTTAATAACTGCCACTTTTTTTAGTGCGGCTTCAGGAAACTTAAAATCAGCTTTTCCTGAATATTTTTCCATTATTGCATTTAAAGCTTCCGCTTTTTCTACTAGATCCTCCACAAAGTATGCTTTACCAAAGCCTATTACACTTAAATATTTCATAGACCAACCACAAGGATTATTAGCTTTAACTACTTCAGTCTTTACATCCACTTCAAAGCAAACATTGCTATTTTTCTTTAATATTTCAATCTTTTTACCTTCTAAGGCAGAGTGAATATATAGATAGTTATCCTTACATCCAAAATTCATGGGTACAATGTAAGGTTTATTATCCTCACATAACCCAATTCTACATTCTAAAGCTTCTTTCATTATAGATTCTATGACTTCTAAATCCTTAATTTCCTTTTCACTTCTTCTCATTTTTATTCCTCCCTATTTATAAATCATTGTGTTTGAGAGAATCACATAAGCATGTTTAACTTTAAGGGTTTCCTATGTTTTGTGATTCTATATAATTAACCATAATCTTTAACAACAATTCCCCAAAAACAGAAAATATGAACTTTCCTCATTTTCAAATTGACTGCTGTTTAACATAATATTACAATGAAACTGTACTCATTATAAGTGCCAATTTATAATAATTTAAGAGTGCCAGTTTATAAGGAGAGTAATACTATGATGGTGCTAAATGAAAATTCATCAGAAACTTTATGTGTTCAAATATATAATAAGATAAAGGAAGAAATTCTATCTGGAAATCTATCTGTGGGTAGCAAGCTTCCCTCTACTCGTACTCTTGCAAAGTCCTTAAATGTAAGCAGAAACACTGTAGAAGCAGCTTATCAACAGCTTTCTTCTGAAGGGTATATTAAAAGCAAACCTTGTAGTGGATATATTGTTGAAGAAATTCATAGCTTAGAAATTACTGCTTCCGAAGTAAAAAGTATTAAACCTAACGTGGATTACCTGACAGAGGCAAGCTTTAACAATGATAATGAGGAACCTTATTTATATGATTTTAAATATGGAGCTCTAAGTTCTGGGAATTTTCCTTTAAATACTTGGCGTAGGCTTACAAATCAATGCCTTTCCTCAGTTAGTGCTGAGAAAATGCTACATTACAATGACCTTAAAGGTGAGGTTGAATTAAGAATTGAAATAATGAGATATTTAAGTAAATCTAGAGGGGTACACTGCACTCCTAATGAAATTATCCTATGTGCAGGAGTGCAAAACTGCGTGGAGCAATTATCCGTGCTATTTAGAGAACACTCAAAAAAAGTGGCCTTTGAAGAACCTGGGTATATTGGGTCAAGAGATGTGTTTATTAATAATTCCTATGAAATAATTCCTATTCCAGTGGAGGAAGATGGACTTGATCTTGAGAAATTGGAAGCTAGTGATGGAAAAATAGTCTATGTAACTCCCTCTCATCAATACCCAACAGGTGCTTTAATGCCTATTCAAAAGAGGTTAAAGCTTCTAGATTGGGCAAAAAGAAAGGATGGAATAATAATCGAAGATGATTATGATAGTGAATTTAGATATAATTCAAAGCCTATTCCCTCCATACAAAGCATAGACTCTAATGGACAAGTAATATATATTGGAACCTTTTCAAAGTCTCTTGCTCCAAGTCTCAGGATGAGTTACATGGTGCTCCCAAAGAAATGGATTGAGAAATATGATAAGGTCTTTGGAAGATACAGCTGCCAGGTGCCTTGGATGCAACAAAAGGTCCTTGAAGAATTTATGTCCTTAGGTCATTGGGATAGCCATTTAAGAAAAATAACCCATTCTTATAAAAAGAAGCATGACACTCTAATTCAATGTATTAATACTCAAATGGAAAACAAAGTAGTTATTCATGGTAAAAATGCAGGACTTCATATTCTCCTGGAGTTTAAAGATGGGTTAACAGAAGTAGAAGCAATAGAAAGAGCTAAAGAGGTTGGGGTTAAGGTATACCCTTTAGCACCCTATTTTATAAATCCAAAGAGCTATAAAAATAATATGGTTTGCATTGGCTTTAGCGGCATGAGTGAAGAATCCATCCTTCAGGGGATAGCTCTTCTTAAGGATGCGTGGTTTAATAAGTAATTTTACCTATTGACTCCTATATTTAATAAAATCTATGTATCTAAAAATTAAGATAAGCAGATTAAACCCCTAGAATTTCTAAAAATCCTAGGGGTTTTAACTATTCTACGAAAAGAACACTTATTCCATTAAGTCTTCTTCACCTTTTCTATCCTTATCAGTTCCTTTACGCTTTTTTACGCATTCTGTCAGTAAATATTCTATTTGTCCATTGATGGATCGAAAGTCATCCTCAGCCCAAGCTGCTAGCTCATTCCAAAGACTTGGTGATAGTCTTAATAAAACCTGTTTCTTATCTTTTTCCTTTGACTTCTTATCCACTATCTCTCAAGCCCTCTTCCTAATTATTTTTTAATAAATTGAACCACTATTTACTATTGGCTGTGCATCCTTATTTCCGCAAAGGACTACTAGTAGGTTGCTTACCATAGCAGCTTTTCTTTCATCATCCAATTCAACTATATCATTTTCACTAAGCTGATTCAAAGCCATTTGAACCATGCCTACTGCACCTTCTACAATTTTTTGTCTTGCTGCAATGATAGCAACTGCTTGTTGACGTTGTAACATAGCTGAAGCTATTTCAGGTGCGTATGATAGATGAGTGATACGAACCTCTAAAACTTCAAGTCCTGCTATGTCAACCTTTTCTTGTAATTCTCTTTGCATAATAGAAGCAACTTCTTGACTGCTACCACGTAAAGATTTTTCATTGTTATTTTCATTCTCTTGTCCAGCTTCATTAGTATCATAAGGATAGCATCTTGCTACATTACGAATTACAGAATCACACTGAGTAGAAATGTAATTTTTATAGTTATCTACATTGAATACTGCCATAGAAGCATTTCTTACCTTCCATATTACAACAGCTCCTATTTCAATTGGGTTACCAAGTTCATCATTAACCTTTTGTTTTCTATTCTCAAGTGTTATTGCTTTTAAAGAAATTTTTTTACCAACAGTATCATGAGTCATATTTTCATGATCTTTATTAGCAGCAATTTGACTTGCTGTAGTGACTACATGTTTAGCAGTTGGATTTATACCTGTACAAAAAGGGTTTACCCAATAAAATCCCTCTTTTTTTAATGCTCCTTTGTATTCTCCAAACAAGGTTAAAACTAAAGCTTCATTTGGGTTTATTACTTTAAGTCCTATAAGCATTATAGGTGCAATAATAATAACTGCAACTGATACTAATATAATACTTACACCAATGGCTGTATTAGTTTCTACCACAAGGCTAGCACTTAATATAATGCCAGCTATAGCTAATATAATTAGTGCCATATTTCCAATGAGCATTCCCATACCACTTCTTGCTTGCATTTCTTTTTCTTCATAAAGGATTTTCTTATCCTCCATAACCATTCACTCCCCTAAAAATATTAATATGATATCAAATTGATATCATATTAATATCTTACATCTTTTTGAATATATTTACAATAGCTTTTGTACATTTCCTTATCAGCTAGATTTATTAGTTCTGTAGCTGTTTTCCATAAATTATTATCATATTCTGATATACCAAAGCTCACATCAACTTTATAGGGTAGTATCTTTATTTTACTTTGATAAAATAGTTGATTGTGAAATTGCATGATTATTCAGATAAAATAACACATTTTCTTTTTAGAAAAAGGGTTTTTATACAACATATAGAATATATTAAGAAATTTATTAGAATAAGGGGTTATTTTGTATTAATAACAGAGATTATATATTAACTTCATTTGAATTTTTGGGGGGATATCATGAAATACGAACTAACAGATCTTGTAGATATTAATCAGCTCAGAAAGTTGTTAGATAGCTTTTATCAAGCAACTAATATTGCTTCTGGAATCGTTTCAAGAGATGGTACCATTCTCACCTCAACAGGTTGGAGAGATATGTGCACAAAATTTCATAGAGTAAATCCTAACTCTAAACTCCTATGTATTGAAAGTGATGTATTCATCCTAGAAAAGCTGAAAAATAAAGACATTATTGTGGATTATAAATGCAAAAATGGGTTGATAGATATCGGAACACCTATTGTAGTAGATGGAATTTTTCTCGCCACTATCTTTAGTGGTCAAATTTTTTTTGAAAAACCAGATAAAGAATTTTTTCGAATGCAAGCAAAAAAATTTGGTTTTGATGAAGAAGCTTACCTAAAAGCTTTAGATGAAATCCCAATTGTTAATAAAGAAGAACACGAAAAAATCCTTATTTTCCTTAAACACCTCTCAGAAATGGTTGGGGAATTAGGTTTGCGCCAATTAAAAATTCTAGAATCACAAAAACAACTTATGCTTTCTGATGAGCGATATGAACTTGCGCTAAAGGGTTCTAATGATGGAATGTGGGATTACAAAATCAAAGATGGTACTTTTTATGCTTCAGATAGATTTCTTCAGATCTTAGGTTATACAAAATCTGAATTTAACCTTTACTTCCCCAATTATAAGGAATTTATTCACCCTGAAGATAGAGATGATTTCGTAAAAGAATTATCCTACCACTTCCAAGGGCATAATAGACACTTTATACAAGAGGTTCGAATTAAAGCTAATTTCAATAACTATAAGTGGGTTTTAATTCGTGGGGCTGCTATATGTAATGATGAAAATGTTCCTTTAAGAATGGCTGGTTCTTTAACAGATCTATCTTGTCGAAAAAATGCTGAAGAACAATTAAAGAAAGTACAAACTTTTTCTAAAACCATAATAGATAATGCAAATGTTATAATTTGTGTTTGGAACCAAGATGGTTTTCTAGTTCAATTTAATAAATATGGAGAAAAGCTTTCAGGGTATTCTGCTAAAGAAGTTTTAGGTTATAACTGGAGAAATACTATTTTTGAAGAAGAAGATGGCAATGAAATATTAAACTACATTCGTTCACTAAGTCCAGAGATAATCTCAACACAAATAGAAAAATCTTTTGTTAATAACCATGGCTCGCTAGTTACTATACTTTGGAATACTCAAATCATAAAAGATGAAGAAGGCACTATTAAAAATGTTATTGGTATTGGCTTAGATATAACAAAAAGAAAAAATGAAGAGAAAATCTTAACAGAATTTTTTGCAAATATCTCTCATGAGCTGAAAACCCCATTGAATATAATATTTTGCTCAATACAATTAACTGATTTATATAATAATAATTCACCTAATGATAATAACCTTCAATTTTTAAATTGCAAAAAAAGTATAAAGCAAAATTGTTATAGATTACTGAGATTAGTAAATAATCTAATTGATATTACTAAACACGACGCAGGCTTTTTAGAACTGAGTATGGAAAAGTGTAATATTGTTAATTTACTAGAGGATATTTCGCTTTCTGTAATACCATACATTCAAAACAAAGGATTAGAGTTGGTTTTTGATACAGATATTGAAGAAAAAATTATGTATTGTGATCCTGATAAAATAGAAAGAATTGTATTAAATTTACTTTCAAATGCAATTAAATTTAGCAGTGCACCTGGAATAATTTATATATATTTAAAAGACATGGGAAATTTTATTTCCTTTTCTGTGAAAGACACTGGTATAGGAATTAAAGAAGATCAGCTTAATATCATATTCGAACGTTTTAAACAGGTAAATAAATCTTTTACAAGGGAACAGGAAGGTAGCGGTATTGGATTATCTCTTGTAAAAGCTCTTGTAGAACTTCATAATGGTTCTATTAAGGTTAATAGTAGCTATGGAGAAGGTAGTGAATTTATAGTTAACCTTCCTTCTAACATGAATTTCTGCGCTAATAAAGCTGAAACTTTAAATGATAAGCATATAAGCCAGCCTTCTAATGCAGAAAAAGTAACCATAGAGTTTTCTGATATTTATTTTACTTAACATATAACTTGTATGTTTTTTAACTTTAAGACTAATTTACTAATATTATAATTGTTATTATAGATAAATTTCTTTTCAAATATATCTTTTCTTATTATTATAGATTAAAACCCCTAGAATTTCTATAAATCTTAGGGGTTTTAACCTATTCCACGTAAAGAACACTTATCTTATTAAGTCTTCTTCCCCTTTTTTATCCTTATGAGTTCCTTTACGCTTTTTTACACATTCTGTCAGTAGCTATTCTATTTGCCCATTAATGGATGGAGTTTAGTTCTCTTTCCAGGTAACTATATATTTAAGCTTGGCAGCCTGAACCTCTGGCTTTGACTTTATCCATTGACCTGTTATTCCAAGTTCCCTTGCTGCTAGTTCAAAATGGCACATTGCAATACCCATGTCTATGTTTTGAATTTTAATTCCACTAAAGGTATTGTTGTACTTTTCATCTTCCTCTAAGAAAATATGATATAACCCCTGAGAGTCTTTAATAATTCTCCAAGGCTGTTTATTGGATGCAGAAGGAGCTAATCTCAAGGCTTCTAATACCTTACTGTATGATCCTATGGTGTCTAAATTTAATGAAGCGTTAAAGTTATTTTCAAAAAATAACACTTCAGGGTTTTTCCTCTTTTTAGCCCCTACTAAGGTCCTGATGAAATTTTCTTTTAAAGTTCTTTTATCAGCAGTATAACCTATAGGAGTGATGCAAGGTAATAACTCTTCACCAGATAGGTTTACTTGTTTTGCAAAACCACCTCTATTAAAAGTTCCACCTAGCCAGCAAGTTCCGAGCCCTAACTCCGAAACCTTAAGAATTAATTTTTCCATGCAGTAGCCAAAGTCCTCCATAGCATACTCCCCTGGTTTAACAACCCCTACAATATAACTTGTTGCCCCACTTATCATTCCATAGGTAATTAGTGACTTTAGCTCTGCTTTATCGTGTTCTGAAGCATCAATAAGATGAAAGGCAACTTCATTGCCCATGGGACCTTTTTTATTTTCTTCCATAAAAGCTTTAATAATATTTAATTTTTCCTTTTCAATTGGTTTGTCTATATAATTTCTTACAGAGTATCTTGACTCTATGGTTTTCATTACATTATTCATAAATAATAACTCCTCTTAATTTCTTATTTGTATAGATAAACAAGCTTAAAACTATATATATCTTTGAATATTATTATTCCTTGATATTAATAGAAACTTAGATAATTACATTAGTTGAGCTTGACAACAATTAATATTTTTTTGTAAAAAGAACTGCTATTTTTTTGTCCCTATCTTTTTTGAGAAACCAGATTTAAAACTTAACTTACGCGTGAGTCCTAACCTGGTTCCCTTAATAGGTTATTGGATATAGATTCATTCATACTGAATAAGTTAAAATTCCTTCTTGAAACCCTTAATTTAGATTTTTATAGCTTATGTTGTACCTAAGTTAAATTTTTTCTAGTTTTTCCTTTAGTATTGTATATATGTTTATGGTATTTCACATGGTTAAATTTCAATTGTTCTAAATTTAATTGTATTCAACCATTATCCTTTTGTCAAGGTATTCTCTGAGGTAACTTTTCCCTATAATCCCTTATCAGCTTACCCCAATAGTTACAAGTAAATAACTTCTGCAATTTGTAGATTATCTTTACAGTAATTCAGCCAGTGAAAGCATGTCTGACCTATATTTGATGATTTTTCACAGCTCTAATTAATATTTCTTTATATACCCATTGCTTAAAATGACCAATACTTATGATAATGTTGTACTTTTAATTATATTATGATGCCTTTCATCAATATACCTATAAGTAAGGTTAATAGATTTTTTATTTCCATTAAAATAACCCTTAGTTTCTGCCAGTTAATCAAAAACTAAGGGTTAATAAGGCTTTAAGCCCTGACCTTTTTAAATTCTCTTTCATGATTAAGGAGCCATTCCTTTCTCCATAAACCACCTGCATAACCAGTTAATTTCCCGTTAGACCCGATAATTCTATGACAAGGAATCACAATACTTAACTTATTTTTTCCATTTGCACTGCCTACAGCTCTAACAGCTTTTTCATTTTCAATTAAACGAGCTATATGCTGGTAAGCTACAGTTTCGCCGTAAGGTATTTGGGTTAGAGCCTGCCAAACTGTTTTTTGAAACTCAGTGCCTCCAAACTCATAGGGAAATGTAAAATCAAAGCGACTCCCCTTAAAATATTCCTCCAACTGGTTATAACATTCTACTAAAACTGTAGGGGTTTCAACTTGTATTAAATTCATTTTCTCATTTTCTTCTACAAACATTATTGAGCTGATGGCATCACTACTCCCCTCTATTTCTATTATTCCAATGGGTGATTCATAGTGTAATTTATATTTCTTTATCATATAATAACCTCCAAAGATAAAAGGTAGCATAGGCCTGCCAACCTTCCCAATTTGCTGCATACTCTTTTATTTCTTCTATAGTAGGCTTCTCCTTAAGTCCTAATATAGTCTTTAAGGCATTATGTAAGCCCACATCTGCAATAGGAAAAGACGAGGTTTCATGCAAAGATTTCATCATTACGTAATCTGCTGTCCACGGTCCAATACCTCTTATATTCATTAGTGCCTTTTTTACCTCATGATAATCTTGTTTCTCCAGCAGCATTTTCTTTGTTAAAATTCTACTTTTCATATCTTTTGCAATGCCAATAACATATTCAGCCTTCCTGGTTGTAAATTGAAGTTTCTTTAAATCCTCAACATTTAAGGTTGAAATAACTTCAAAGGAAGGGAACACCCAATAATTTTCTCCTTGAAAGGTTATAAATTCACCAAACTCTTCAACAAATCTTTCCTTTAAGGTGTAAGCAAAGGTTAAGTTAATTTGCTGTCCAATAATTGCCCATACTAAGGCTTCAAATAAATCTGGAATGCACATAATCCGTAAGCCATAGTATTTATCTACAATTAAATTTAAAACTTTATCGCTCTCAGCCATTTGGTAAAAACCCTGTAAATCCTGCTCTAAGTCAAACCATTCCCAAATATACTCTCCTACTTTTTCACGGTGGTAACTAGATGGTTTGCTTATTGGAAACTTAACTCTTATGGAATCGCTAGTATAACTAATTTTACAAAAGATTATGGCATCCTCTACCTTTAATAGTTTGTATAAAGTTCCCTCTTTAATTTTATGAAGTATTTCTTGATGAGACCTTCCTAAAAAAATTAAGCACTCCTGAAAATTAAACTCCTTTGGTGGAAATACCTCAATATAAGTTTTATGATCAATCCAATTCATTTTCAAGCCCCTTTCTATATTCGCTGGGTGAACAATCTTTCAAGTTTCTGAAAGCTTTATAAAAGTTTGAAGGGCTCTGGAATCCCACCTCATAGCAAATCTCAAGGTTTGTCAAAGTAGTACTTTTAAGAAGGTGACCAGCTTTATCAATGCGTATTTTTTCTAGATAGGTCCGTGGAGTTTCAGAGGTTTCTTGTTTAAATAAACGCTCTAAATAATAAGGGCTTAACCCAACACTTTCCGATATATCTTTCAATTTTAAGTTTTGTTTGTAGTTATTAACTAGGAAGGTAATGATATTTCTCACAACTTCAATATGGGGTGATAGCTCAATTTCAGGCTGACACCTTTTACAAGGACGGTAACCCGCTTCTTCAACTGCCTTTATATCCTGATAAAATTCCACATTTACCTTTTTGGGCTTTCTTGATCTACAAGAAGGACGACAATATATTTTCGTTGTCTTTACTGCTGTAAAAAATAGTCCATCATATTTACTATCACAAGCCATAATTCTCTCCCACATCTCTTCAAAGGAAAGATTGATTTTCCTCACCATTTAACCACTTCCTTTCACCTTAGGTTGTGCATTTTTCTTTTCTTATAATATTATCTGAGTTCATTTTAGCAAGTAACTCATGTTCATTTCGTCCTCATTCTTGCTGTTATGGTGTTCCTTCTAAAATAATACCCTCAGTCCTAAATTATAGGTCTGAGGGTTTCTAAGTTTCTAGTATTAATGTCCTAGGATATACTAATCAATTGTAATTATTTTTGATGGATCAGGTTCATGAGGTGCTTTTTCCATGTCAGCCTGGCCAACAGCTATACCAATGCCATAACCATAGCCCTCTGGAATACTAATACGGTTTCTCCAGTACTCAGCTTTTTCACCGCTAAAAACTACTCCAGGCATACCAACAATAACACTATCCAACCCTATTGATTTTGCAGCTAAAGCAAGGTTTTCAACTGCTATTCCTGCATCAACTTTTGCATAGGAATTCTTCTCTTCAATTGCAATAACAATGACACAAGGGGCATTATAAAGCACTTTATTATCTCTGGATTTTATGCGCTCCACTACTTCCTTATTGCCAATTGCCACAAAGAAATTAACAACATCCTGTTCCATTTCCTCTATAATAGACTTGTTGTTAATAAATATGAACTTATATGGTTGAAGGTTCATAGCACTTGGTGAAGCAAGTGCTGCCTCTTGAAGAACCGTTTTTTGTTCCTCAGTTAAAGGTTCTCCTTTGTATGCTCTGATGCTGCTACGAGCTTTGATTATGTTCATAACTTGGTTTGTCATATATATCCACTCCTTAATTTTAATATACTAATTCAAAAGTACTACTTTCATAAATGTAGGTGCTCAAAGTCACCACTTACCTTGCAACCTACTCCTACCTTGGTTTCTATATAGGCTTTACCCATAAAGTAAAGGCTTTATATCTATATCTATATCTATATCTATATCCACATCTATGTCTATGTCTATGTCTATGTCTAAACTTAGTATTTTATAAAGCCTATTACCATAATTTAAATAATCCCACTGCTGCTTTCGCAATTTTATAAACAGGGGTTTCAAGTTCTTTTTTCACATTTTTTAATTCCTTACGAATTTCAATATTCTGAGGACAGTGCTTTTCACATTTTCCACAATCCACACACTGAGATGCACTGCTTGGAGTCTTCCTCATTACAGTACACATTATATAATCACGCCAACCTGATTTTCTATTCTCTGAATATATCATATTGTAGCTGTGGAAGGCCCCAGGGATATCAACACCCTTATGACAAGGCATGCAGTAGCCACATCCTGTACATCCAACCTTTATATTCTTATTTATCTCACTTTTAACCCGGTCTATTAAAGCAAAATCTTCTTCTGAAAACTCACCAACTTTAACTTTTGAGGCAACTCTTATATTTTCTCTTATCATTTCAAGAGAATTCATACCAGATAAAACTGAGGTAACCGACTCTTGGTTCCATAACCATCTAAAGGCCCATTCAGCAGGAGTTCGGTTTCTTAAATCCTGCTGAAAAATATCCTTTGCCTTTTCTGGAAGCAGGTTCACAAGTCTTCCACCTCTAAGTGGCTCCATTATAATAACTGGTATCCCCTTTTTACTTGCGTAATCAAGACCTCTTCTACCCGCTTGACTGTGCTCATCAATATAGTTGTATTGAATCTGGCAAAAATCCCAATCATAGGCATCTACTAATTTTATAAACATATCAGTATTTCCATGATAGGAAAACCCTATATTTCGGATTTGACCACTATCCATTTTTTCCTTTATCCACTCTTCTACTCCTAAAGCTTTTAAACGCTGCCAAGTATCCACATCTGTGAGCATATGCATTAAATAATAATCCACATAATCTGTCTGTAGCCTCCTAAGCTGTTCCCCAAAATACTTTTCCAGGCTGTTTTTGGATTTAACCATATAGTGTGGAAGCTTGGTTGCTATATACACTTTTTCTCTGCAGGAGTTTCTTTTAAGTATCTCACCAAGGGTTGCTTCACTTCCTGAATAAACATAAGCAGTATCAAAATAATTCACACCACTTTCAATGGCTTCCATCACTTCTTTTTCAGCTCTGTCCAAATCAATGCTAGTACCTTTTTTTGTAAATCTCATGCACCCATAACCAAGGATAGATATTTTGTTACCCTTTTTATCTCTCCTATATTGCATAACTTTTTTGCCTTCTTCTGACTTCATTCAGTACATCCCCTTATATTTATAGATATGCAAGCTCAATAAGTGCAATATTTTTAAATCTGAAAATCTATTGATATTTTAAACATCTTATATTTTTACAGTAATTTGAGCTTGAAAGGAATTAATATTTTTTCTTCTCATCTTTTGGTATAAATCACTTCTTGGAAGTAATATTTCAAACATTGAAGTGGTTTCTCTATAATTAATGCCAATATTGTGGATTCAAAAAAACACTGTTTCTTTGTATTGTATATATGTTCTAGTAAGGAAAATACATTTTAGTAATTATTCAATAATCACAACCCTAATTACAAAAGTATAAACTTTAATAGAACATATTTACATGAAATCAGTGCTTATTCTTTTTAGTTATTATTTTCTTAAAATCTTGTCCATGGCTTTTCCTTTTGCTAACTCATCGATGAGTTTATCTAAATAGCGAATTTCTTTCATAGTTGAATCTTCCATATCTTCCACTCGCACCCCACAAACCACACCTTTGATTAAATTCCTTGAAGGATTAAGCTTTGGAGCTTCAGCAAAAAAGGTTTCATAGTCTGTCTCTTTTTCCAGTTGTGCTTCTAACTCTTCCTGGCTATATCCCGTAAGCCAACAGATAATTTCATCCACTTCTGCTTTCCTTCGTCCCTTTTTCTCTGCCTTTGCAACCAAAAGAGGATAAACTCTTGCAATACTCATTGTATATACATTATGTTTAGCCATAAAAAAACCTCACTTAAATAATTTTATTAAACAATTTTCTCTATTATATCACAAAAATAATTCATTTTAATGAAAATTATGCTTATTTTTTTTGTGAATCCAATAAAATATTCTACCTCCCATAAATTACCTTCAAACATTATAGGAATATTCCCTCACCATTTTTATAACATTTGTAGATGATGAATTATTTGATCCTTACATATAATTAATGGCTTTGAATATTATCCACATTTAGTATTATATGGTATAATTTACTTGTAGATTGTTTGAAATTATTAAATATTATTGTGAGAATAGGAGAATAACTCAATGAGAATTCAACTGAAAAAAACTTCACTTAAACCCATAGAAATTTCATCTCAATTTCAAGTAAAGAAATTACTTTTAGAAGGCATTGAATTAGAAGAAAAGCTAAAGTGTTACCTATCAAAATTTATAGTAGGAATATTAGACCCAGATACTGCAGGACTAAAGCCAGATAAATTTATTAGTAATCTTCAAAAGGGTATTTTGGGTGATTTTTCTAATAGATATATTATCACTGCACATGATAATAATGAAACTATTGGTATTTTAATAGGATTGCCCCAAAAAGAGCAACTATTACATATTTACTCACTACATATTTCACCAGAATATCGTTATAAAGGTGTTGGCTCTACACTATTATCTCAATGTATAAATGATATGTGTGCAAGCAATGTAACAGGCCTTATTATAGACGTTCATATGGATAATACACCTGCCTATAATTTATATAAAAAATTCAATTTTATTGAAATTACAGATAAGTAATGCCAGGTAGAATATTTCCGCCTGGCTCTTAGTTAATTCATCCAAACCTATATATCTTTTTTGTAAATCTTTCTAACTATTATTAAGCAAAATACTGTTTTAATTCATCCAAACTCGTTATATCAAAAATCTCTGTTGCAATAACTTCTATAGTTTCCTCAGGGAGACCTTTAATTTTATTTTTATACTCTTCAGGTAAGGATTTAAATTTTTTGATTAATAATTTAATAAGCATCTCTGCTTTTCCTTCTTGTTTTCCTTATATTTTCCCTTCTAGCTTCCCTTCCTCTTTACCATTTTCTCTTATCATCCTACCAATTTCAGTCATTGTAAACACCTCCATAAACTTTTTCTTACTTTCCCTATCTCCAAACTTTTCAAAGAGAGCATATAGTAAAGACATGCATTTTAACTTCCTTTTATATTAGCCTAGGTCAAGTCTTAAAAAGCTCCCTTAATGGTGCACAGTATTATTGCTTAACTATGTACCGTAAAGGGAGCGTATCGATACTTACAAAATGGTTTCGTCTTCTAATTCACTGCTTCTTTAGCAATTTCTTTAACTCTTTCTAAATTTAATTCTGTTATTTCTGCCACAATTTCAATATTAAAACCCTTAAGTAGTAGATTTTTTGCTATACGCTCAGCATTTTTTTCTGCTCCTCTTTTTTCAACCTCTGGATCATAAAAACTTTTAAACATAGTTTCAATCACCTTACATAGACCTTTGTAATTTGAGATTCTAATTCAGTATTTCTTTTGCTAATTCTTTAACCTTCTCTATACTTAACCCAGTGTTTTTTGCAACACGTTCACAGCTTAAGCCATCATTTAGCAAATTTTTAGCTATATTTTCCTTTGCCTTCTCCTCACCCCTTTTTTCAACCTCTGGGTCATAAAAGCTTTTAAACATAGTTTCAACCTCCTTACTTAATCCTTTATAGTAATTATAGTTATCTATAAAATAATCATTTAAATTCTTTATTACTGCTAGCATTTCATTATAATCTTCTAAGGTAATTTTATCACATTTATAAGCCTCACTGATAGCTTCAAAAAACTCCCTTTATGGTGCACAGTATTATTGCTTAAACTGTATACCACAAAGGGAGCTCTAAATTATTGTAACTATAACTTTTTTATAGTATTTCCTTAACTAAAAGTTCAACAGCTGGAATATCTGCTGGAGCCCAGTTAAGGGACTTTAAGTTTTCCTTTTTAAGCCATATAAGCTTATCGTGCTCCGATGCTATAGGCTCACCTTCAACAATACGGCACTTAACCGTAATTAAATTAACAATAAAGTTATCGTATTCATGAGTATTATCATGAAAAACTTCCTTAAATTCAATGTGACAGCCTAGTTCTTCTCTAATTTCTCTAACTATAGTGTCACTGATTTCCTCGCCTTGCTCAACCTTGCCACCTGGAAATTCCCACAGATTTGGGATAGACATCTTTGTGGATCTAAGAGCACATAAAACCTCTGAGTTTTTATTTTCAATAATTGCACCTACAACTTTAACTAGTTTTTTCATTTGAAACACCCCGGCAATAGTTTAACATATTGAGCTGGAGTTTTGAATATCTTCAATTGTAAATTGTAGCATGATTATTAAAATACTTATTCCCTGTTCAGGACTTCCTTACAATTGCCTTAATTATATACTGGTGAGGGTATTTATTTTATTGCTATTAGTTATGATAGAGTTCCCCGTAACGGTTATAACGTAGACTTTTTTACTTATGATTTTTAAATATTACTTATAAAAAATCATTACTCATATGATGGCTACCATCTTAAGTTGATAATTCATGGCAGCATCACTTTAAAGTTACATATATAATTCTATGATTGCAGATGAATCCCGACTTTTCCAATGTTTTTCTTGATGCTATATTTTTAGGGTTGCAGCAAGCCATCGGCCTTAAATTATTCCTATAACAATGTTCCTTAAGCAGAGTTATAATATATGTTCCGACACCTTTTTTACGATATTCATCTGCTACAATAATTCCTATATCACCATATTGTTCATTTGATTTGAATATTCTAAATTCACCTATTCCTAGTAAAATGTCATCACTATATAGTACGAATAGTTGATTGTTTTCTATTAAATCTTCATAATAACCTTCAAATGCAGGGTCACATTTTGTTTTTATAGCGCCTATATCATTGCTTTTAGCTAACTGGAAGGACACATCTTTAAAATTATCCAATTCATATTTTATATTTTTGTTATCAGTAAAAAGATAACAATCTATAGATATACTCTTCTGATAATCAAGACACAAAGATAGAAACTCTGCCTCTTTAGTAGAAACAGTAGCATTTTCGGCAATATTATTCGCAATGATATATTCAAGAATCTCTGGTGCATGTATAAAATTCTCTGTAAAAGTATAGAATTGTACTAAAGTTTTTTTGGAATCGACGAAAAAATGACCTGCTTTCTTTCCATTATAAATAATTGTATAGCACTGGGCATTCCCTATAATTACATTTTCCCAGTAACCATCTATTGGCGATGCTAAAGTCTTAATATACTCTTTATTCAAAATAAATCTTTCTTCTGATGATGTTACTTTCTCTACTTGTATCATCAAATTCCCCCTTTTAATATCTTTTCTTATTCAATAAGTTCCTTCTTATCACTATTAGATAGCTTCTCACATAACTCTTCTAAATCATTAAGTTGTTTGTTTTGTTTGCTAAATTCCTTAACAAATATTGGCTTATCAATCTTTTTGCCTTTACCAAATAAAAGCCCTAGTAATGACATTTAAAATTCTTCAACTTTTGATTTCCATTTTTTACATTATAATTCATATTATAACATCTATATACTGAAAGATTTGTTGAATAATGTCAAAATGTCCAAACAATTAGAAATTTAATTGTTTGGACATTTTATCTGAACTGATTTATTCCTCTGTATAAGTCCTTCATAATTATGGTATAATTGTAAAGTACAATTCAATAGTTAATCGTGGGCTACTGGTATCACTTACCTCTTTTATGAAGGGAGGTGATACTTATGAGTAATGATGTTTTAACGTTACTATTTACTGGTGGATTATTTTTATTGGCACTATTAACATTTATAGTGTTACTTATGGATAAAATATCAAAAAAATAGTAGCCCCGACTCGCAATTGGAAGCTACTATTTTTATAAACTAAAAATTTAGTGATACCAGTTGCCTAAGCAACTAGAATTGTATATTAGTAGAGTGTTGACGCACTCTACTTTTTTTATTATTTGTATTTCTTACTTATATTATATCAAATTTTAGTAGAAAATAAACCTATATAATTTTAAAATTTATTACGTCCATAAACCCAGTATATGGAAGTTAATTGAATCCTGATAATTTAATTTTATTTGCAAGTCTTCTTTATTCCAAATTTATTCTCATGTTATAACCATGAGATGTGGACTCATCTCAATATTGAATCTTCCTTCTCTATAGCTTCCGTCACTAAAAGGTCCTCAACTGGAATTAAGAGACTTAAAATTTCCCTTCCCAATACATATATGCTTATAGTACTCCTTTGATGCTTTAGTTGTCGCACCGTCAATAATAAGATAATCATAGTATTATATTGTGATTATCCCACAAAAACTACTCATTATTAATAAGCTACAATCTAAAACACAATATATAGTTGTATTGTCATATTTATTTCTACTATACCAGGTATAGAAATTTATGCTCAATACTTATTGTGATTTAATCATATTCTATTTATTTAATCAGAAATACTGATGTCTCCAGAACTTGTATTGACATTAATTTTCTTATAAGGCCCATTTCCAATATTTGCAGTTGCTTCATGATGATCTTCATCTTTGCTTTATAGTGTTACTTATGGATAAAATATCAAAAAAATAGTAGCCCCGACTCGCAATTGGAAGCTACTATTTTTATAAACTAAAAATTTAGTGATACCAGTTGCCTAAGCAACTAGAATTGTATATTAGTAGAGTGTTGACGCACTCTACTTTTTTTATTATTTGTATTTCTTACTTATATTATATCAAATTTTAGTAGAAAATAAACCTATATAATTTTAAAATTTATTATGTCTATAAACCTAATATATAGAAGTTTATTGAATCCTGATAATTTAAGTTTATTTATAAGTCTTTTTTATTCCAAATTTATTTTCATGATATAACCATGAAATGTGTACTCATTCCTATTTTTGAATCTTCATTCTCATTTTCTTTTGCTTTCTTTTAGTATATTCAATAGCCCAAGGTGTTGATTCTAAATTTAATTAGAAGTTATCTTTTATTACTTTATTAACAAATATATTTACCAATTCAGCATCAAATTGAGTACCGGCATTTTTTTGTAATTCCTCTATTGCAACCTTTGAAGTTAATGGACTACGATAACTTCTCGCGTTTGTCATTGCATCATAGGCATCAGCTATAGCTATAACTCTTGATTCAAAAGGTATCTCCTCTCCTTTTAATCCTTTAGGATATCCCTTCCCGTCCCATCTTTCATGGTGTGCTAAAATTAATTCGGATATGTGTGAGAATTCAGTTGAAGATTTTAATAATTGATAGCCAATTTCCGGATTACGTTTAATTTGTAGCCATTCATTAACATCAAGTTTTCCTTGTTTACTCAGTACTTTTTCATCAATTCCTGTCTTACCTATATCATGAAGAAGTCCAGCTGTTTTAATTTTCTCTACTTCATCTTTGCTGAGTCCTAGTGTAGTTGCAATATTTTTGCAAAGTTCACTTACTCTTTCAGCGTGATGTCTTTCTACTTCATTCTTTTCATTAAATGTTCTGGTGATTAGTTCTATTGTTTTATTTTTCATATTATTACTTTCAATTAGTTTAGTTCTATACATTTGATCTTCTGCTTCAATATAAATTTCAGTAATTTCCTTATTAACTTCATATTTTGTTGCTAGTCCAAAGGAAACAGATAAAATCATATTATCTAATTGTTTATTTCTAATTGATTCATTTACACGACTCATTATTTCTTGTGCTTCCTTAGTATCAATTTTGGGAAGTAAAATAATGAATTCATCTCCACCAATTCTTGCTATAATTTCATCTTGTCTAAAATTTTTTTTGAAAATCTCTGCAATTTCCTTTATTAATTTATCTCCTGCTAAATGACCAAACGCATCATTTGTTAGTTTAAGTCCATTGACGTCCGCCATAATAAGGGTTAGTGGTAAGTTTCTTTCTGTATCAAGTCTTTTAAGTTCTTCTTCATAAAATCTTCTATTATAAAGACCTGTTAATTGATCATGATAACTTAAATATTTAATATCCTCAGCTAAATCTCGATACCGCTTTTCACTACTTTTTAATAATTCTTCAGCTTTCTTTCGTTCAGATATATCCCTAGCAACATTTATTACATAGGCTTCCCCATTTATATTCATTACCTTTGCTGAAATCAAAACAGTAATTATACTGTTCCCTTTTTTTCTTATATCCATTTCAAAATTGTCCAATTGTGAGTTTTCCTTCAATTCTTTAATGAATCTTTGTCTTTCTTTAGGATTTTCCCATAAGCCCAAACTCATTGCAGTTTTTCCAATTACTTCTTCTTTTGGAAAACCTGTAAGCATATAAAATATATCATTAGCTTTTTCTATGGTTCCACTTTGTAAGCTAGTTATAAAGAAAGCATCTGGAGTAGTATCAAAGATTAATTGTAATGTTTTATTTGCTATTTTTATTTCTGAATTCAATTTAAGATTTACCATTAGAATTAATCCAAATGTTATAAACAAACTCCACATAAAAAACATAAAGTGTATAATTACTCTCAAACTTGATGGTTCAAATGATTTGCTTGAAAAAGTTGAAATGATTTTTGTAATTCCTATAACTAAAAATATAAAACCTTCTGATAAAATCACTACCCCTAAAAAATTTGTAGCTTTTTTAATAGAGTAATCCTTATTTTTCAAAAGGATTACTGAAGCTATTATCAAATAAACTGCTAAATAAAATGAAAAAATACTTGCCCTAAAAACACTATTATCCTTGATATAAGTAAAATAAATATTTAATATGGTAAAGGCAACATATGATGAAGCAATTATCTTATAATTTATTTTTCTCTCAAGAAATCTCATTATACCAATATATATAAATAAGCTCCCAAGTACAGTGAGTTGGCTTCCAATAATAAGACCAATAGACTGATCTGAAATAACTTTCCTCATAAGTAGCAATAATATGCCGCTACAATTACACGCATTACCCATGACCCACAATTTAGATCCATGAATATTTTCATTTAATTTTACACTAACCCAAATTATTACTAAACAAAACAAATTAATTATACTCTTTGTAATAACTAATGTTTCAACATCAAATCTCATAAATCTCTCCTAATATATCTTTTCTAATTTAAAGAATTTCTCGAAACCTTTACTATCTATATTTTTATTATAACATCAATTCTTGTGTTGTTCTCATATATATTAATACTCTCCTTTTTCAAATTTATGATTTTTCCCTGAGACATCAAAGTAACTAAAGTTTGTCATAACATATCTTTTAAAGATTTTATTAAATAATGAACAAGTTCATTTTGTTTAACAACTTTGGAAGCAGATTTTGACTACTACCAAAGCAATTTACTTAAGCAGAGCAACTGCCATTTATAGAAGATGGCAGCCTTGAAGCTTTCAAAATGTTGTTGAAATTTCGGATATGAGCTTCTGTTAAATTTCTTCAATATACTTTATAGGACTTTTATCAGAAGAGGTTATTAATACCTTCATAGGTCCACAGTCTTATATTAAAAAGATTAAAATGGTGTTTAAATAAAATGTCCAAACAATTATAAATTTAATTGTTTAGACATTTTATTTAAGCTAATTAAGTTGTTTACTATTTGTAAAAGCTTTAAAATACTTAACAAAAAAACTCCGAAACTCTAATTATTTCATCTGAGGTCGTAATGGTTGCTTCTGCAATACTCTTTTTACTCTTAGACAAATATTCCTTAACTAAGTGGTAACCAATTGTGTAGCCTGCATTAGCTGATAACCCTACTGGATTATATCCTTGTTTTTTAGCAACTTCATCTCCAAACATATAAGCTGATACTTCTGCAAAGCCTTTAGTTTTTCTGCCCTCTTTAATTACTTCCCTTGAGTATTTCATTTCTTCTTCATTAAAATCTTCAACCCAAGGCCCTATGAATTCTCTTCCATAGATTTCTTCTGCAAAGCATTCAGCTAAACCTTCTATTACCAAATATTCTTCTACTGTCACATCACCATGATTAAATGGTTCAAAAGTAAAACGAACATTATGGTTAAACTCATGAGCTAAAGCGGATTTTAACCTATTTTTATTAAATTCATTAGGAACAACCATTAGCATAATATATCCAGGTATTCCCCCAAATCCTGAGTATCCTTTATTGGCTTCCATCTCTTTACTATCTTCATCACCTAAAAGAATACTTAGATTAATTTCATCTAGTGGAATAGAATAACCTATGTTCTCAAATTCACGAACTCCCTTTTTTATTGCTTCTTCATATTCTTCAAAGATTCTAGTTTCAATAAGTTTTGATAAATTATCGCTTACTTGCAGAATTGATTTTCTTGGCGTCCAAATTCCTAACATCTCTGATGCCATAATAACATCATATCCATTAGGTGTTGATGCTTTTAAGGGTACATTTAAATAGTCCCACATTGTTTTTAATGGCTTCATTAATTCATATCTGAAAGAATTCTCATTACCTTTTTCAAGTAAACACTTCTCATAGAACTCTAAGCTATTGATTAAGTTGACTCTTAAATTTTCCATACTATCGCCTCCTTATATAAAGCTTAATGCTTTACGTAGCGTCAATGTCAAGTTTTTTGCTTTCAATAATTGTAAAATGAAAAAGTAACTTCTTGCTTTCAATAATAAATGGTGAAACTGATTCATTAACGATATCCAGAGACTTGCTTATATTTTGAGATAAAAGAAGTTTAAGATAACAAAAACCATGCAGTATTACCCACATGGTTTCACATTTTAATTCACTACTTCTTTAGCAATCTCCTTTACTTTTTCTAAGCTTAATCCTGTAATTTCAACTACAAATTCATAGCTCATTCCTTTATGAAGTAAATTTCTAGCAATATTTTCTTTTTCTTTCTCTGCGCCTATTTTCATCCCTCTTTTTTCAACCTCTGGGTCATAAAAACTTTTAAACATAGTTTCAATCTCCTTACCTAGACCTTTATAATTTAAGATTCTAATTTAACACTTCTTTAGCAAGCTCCTTTACTTTTTCTAGAGGTAATCCTGTATTTTTAGCAATAAGTTCACAACTTATTCCATCCCTAAGAAAGTTCCTTGCTATATTTTCTTTTTCCTTCTGTGCGCCCCTTCTTTCAACTTCTGGATCATAAAAACTTTTAAACATGGTTTCAACCTCCTTACTTAATCCTTTATAGTAATTATAGTTATCTATAAAATAATCATTTAGATTCTGTATTACTGCTAGCATTTCATTATAATCTTCTAAGGTAATTTTACCACATTTGTAGGCCTCACTTATAGCTTCAAGAGTATTTTTTATTATTACTAATATGTGTTCATTAATCTTTTCTACCTTAAGCTTCTTCTGTTGTTCTGGTTGCTTACTTTCCATTAACCTTTCCATAAACCTTCTATAATTAAAAAGCTCAACAGCTGTCACCCTGCTGAAGCCCAGCTTGAAGACTTTTACTATTCTCACTTACTTGTTTACGTATTTCATCCCTAAGAATATCATAAGCTTTTTTCATTTTATTTCTCTGTATAAGTCCTACATAATTATGGTATAATTGTAAAGTACAATTCAATAGTTAATCGTGGGCTATTGGTATCACTTACCTCTTTTTTGAAGGGAGGTGGTACTTAATGAGTAATGATGTTTTAACGTTACTATTTACTGGTGGATTATTTTTATTGGCACTATTAACCTTTATAGTGTTACTTATGGATAAAATATCAAAAAAATAGTAGCCCCGACTCGCAATTGGAAGCTACTATTTTTATAAACTAAAAATTTAGTGATGCCAGTTGCCTAAGCAACTAGAATTGTATATTAGTAGAGTGTTGACGCACTCTACTTTTTTTATTATTTGTATTTCTTACTTATATTATATCAAATTTTAGTAGAAAATAAACCTATATAATTTTAAAATTTATTACGTCCATAAACCCAGTATATGGAAGTTAATTGAATCCTGATAATTTAATTTTATTTGCAAGTCTTCTTTATTCCAAATTTATTCTCATGTTATAACCATGAGATGTGGACTCATCTCAATATTGAATCTTCCTTCTCTATAGCTTCCGTCACTAAAAGGTCCTCAACTGGAATTAAGAGACTTAAAATTTCCCTTCCCAATACATATATGCTTATAGTACTCCTTTGATGCTTTAGTTGTCGCACCGTCAATAATAAGATAATCATAGTATTATATTGTGATTATCCCACAAAAACTACTCATTATTAATAAGCTACAATCTAAAACACAATATATAGTTGTATTGTCATATTTATTTCTACTATACCAGGTATAGAAATTTATGCTCAATACTTATTGTGATTTAATCATATTCTATTTATTTAATCAGAAATACTGATGTCTCCAGAACTTGTATTGACATTAATTTTCTTATAAGGCCCATTTCCAATATTTGCAGTTGCTTCATGATGATCTTCATCTTTGTAATTCAAATCCAGGTTAGAATTTATATCACCAGAACTACATTTTCCTTTAAATTCTAAGCTCATGCCCTTTTGTATTGTAATCTTAACGTCTCCAGAAGTAGCAGTTACCTCTGAATACTCTTCAATGTCCTTGTATTGTACTTTTATATCCCCTGAAGATGTGTCAACCTGACCTGATCCACTTAGTGAGTTAATCTTAATATCTCCAGAAGTAGCTTTTATTTTGTAAGTAGAAGTTGTTAAAGTTTCTATACTAATGTCTCCAGAGCTAGTTACTATATTAATACCTTTAATATCTAAATTATACTTTGATACAATATCTCCAGAGCTAGCTGACAAGTTTGCATTACTTAATATCATATCAGAATCAAAGTTAATATCTCCTGAAGATGTTTCAATATCTAAATCAGAATTATAATTTTTAGGAAGGTATATTTCAATTACTTCTTTAAAGTTTCCAAAGCTCCAAGTGTTAGATAAATTTCCAAACTTTCTTTTTTCTATGGTAATCTGGTTATTTCCCTGTATTACTTGAAATTTTTCATCATCTTTTAAAGTCTTATTTGATTTTTGAATTATTCTCATATTCTCTTCATCTGTAGCCTTAACTATTATATCACTACTTGAAAAATCAACAATTATTTTATTCACGCCTTTTATCTCTAGACTTTCATCCTTTTGAACTGCAATATTAGGGTCTATTATATTAGTGAAATGAAAAACCCCATTGATTCCATTTGAATTAGTAATACCCAGGATCAAAATTGCTGTTAATCCCAGTGCAACAAGGCTCCACATTGCAATTCTTATAATTTTTAAGATTCTATTCATTTTTACCCTTCCTTAATTGAAAAATTAATGTAATAACCCTCTCAATTGCAGCACCAATTATAAATAAAACCCAAGAAAATGACCATATGCGTAATGTAAAGCTTAAAAGGAAATATAGAGTTATTATAACTAGCCACATTATTGATTTTATTGAATTTATTACTTCTTTTTCTGTATTATTAGCTGACTTCCATTCCTTAAATTCCTCAACAATTGTATCATCAGCTTTAATATATTTAGGACGAGAAACTGCATTATATATTAATAGACTAGTTGCCAAAGCATCTATTGTTAACATTATGCATATTGCAACGTCTCCACTTACTCTAAACACGCTAGTAAGCATTATTAAAATAACAACACTCATAATATACATTCCTATAGAAATGGATAAGATAAATGCTCTTTTTTCACGATCTTTTCTCATCTGCTCTGGGTTAAATTCATAACTATCCTTTAGGCCTATTATTATTTCATCAATATCACCTATACCTGCTATGGCAATATTAAAAGCCTCTTCTTCATTTTTTCCACTAGCTAACAAGTCATTATACCTATCCATAAGATTTGCTAGTAGCTCCTCTTTAAGTTCCCTTGCCCGACTTGTTTGTGGCGCATTTTCAAATAATTCGTTTAACTTAACACGAAACTTCTCAATCATTTTTACTCCCCCCATAAATTAATGTATCAATTAATTTTTTTGCATCTTCCCAATCTGTTTTATATTGCTCCAATGCAGCTCTCCCAAGTGGCGTTATTGCGTAATATCGTCTTCGCGCTCCTGTGGTTTGATCTCCCCAATATGAAGTAATTAAAGTAGCTTCCTCTAGTCTCCTAAAAGCTGAATAAAGAGTTGCTTCTTTAAGCTCATATTTATTGTCTGTCTTTTGTTGAATTGATTTATTAATCTCATACCCATAACTATCCTTTTCTGCCAAGTAGGATAAAATAATGGTTTCTGTATGTCCTCTTATGATATCTGAGGTTATTGACATGCCGTCACTCCTCTCCTCCATGTTATTTTCCATTTTTTACTTATACATATATTATATTCTTACATACCTCACCTGTCAAGGTATGTTTTATTTTTATGTATATATTTTATAAAATATTCCTATAGCTTTACTATAAAATAACAGCTAACCTTTATATTAATAATAAAGGTTAATTATTAGTAAAAATAAAAAGCCAAATCTTATTTTTAAGACTTAGCTTTTTACAAACCTGTTGTTTATTTTCTTGTTCCCTAAAAACTTTCAATTCATCTATCTTTTCATAGAAATCAGCCTAACTGTGGAGATAAATAAATTCGCTTTGTGCTAAGAACTCTACAGAAATGTTCTTTATCTACCCCACCTAATCTTTTTAAGCTATAATAAAATATAAATTGGGGAACTTAGCATTTTTATATTAATTTGTGTTTGTTGCAAATGATAAATGCTATGGATTTATAGGGGGGATTTTTGTGATAACTTCAAGGAATTATGAAAAGGGAGATTATGAGAAGATAATCAACTTTTTAAGGGATTTGTACAAACTAAATAATAATAGGTATTGGATAATGCCGCAGTTCTGGGATGACAATGAGAACTATGATCCTAAAGAGACAGAGATATGGCACAGCAGAATTAGAATTTGGGAGGATGCTGGCAAAATAGTTGCTGTAAGTAGCACAGCCTATGATTTCGGCGAGTACTTAGATATACATCCAGATTACTATGAATTAACAAGTGAAATGATAGATTGGGCAGAATCACTGGACTGGGGAGAAAATGAGTTAGTAACTGGCCCTAATGGTGAAAACATGGTATATATTTGGTCAACTGAGGCTAATAAATATAGAAATGAAATTTTAGAAGCAAGAGGCTATAAGAAACCACCAGTGCCTATTTTTGTTAATGAACACTCCTTAGAGGGGGAAATTGAAAAACCACAATTACCAAAGGATTATACCCTTCATTCAATGAGTGAGGATATTGAATTAATAAAGCGCTATGAATTAGGCTATAAAATATTCAACTCTGTTGAAAGCTATGAGCCAAAGATTCCAGAATATTTTTATGCAAGACTAAAGGCACCTATGTATAGAAAGGATTTGGATATTGTTACAAAGTACAAGGATGGTACTTTAGCCTCCTGCTGTATTTTATGGTTCGATGAAGAAACTAAAACAGGGGTACTTGAACCAGTGGGCACACATCCCGACCATAGAAAGAAGGGCCTTGGAAAGGTTGTAATCCTTGAGGCTTTGAATAGACTAAAAGCTCTTGGTGGAACAGCCGCCTATGTAATATGCCACGGTGAAGAGAGAATGGCTTTCTACAGTTCTACCGGCTTTAAGTGTTATGATAAAGGTGGTTTTTGGAGGAGAGCTCTTTAATTTCACTGGATATCTTAAGATTTTATAGCTTATTTTTACGTAAATAAAAACTAAACCTTTATTTAGTTGTAGGTTATACTAAACTAAATAGAGGCTTTTTTCAACATTTCAATATCCATTGCGTTTATCAATAGTTTGATTTTATACATCTATGTAAAGTTAAATAATGAGCAAGTTCATTTTGTTAATCTTCATTTTAATGAAGCACTTTGGAAGCAGATTTAGACCGAATAAAGATACCTTTGTTACGCCAAAGCAACTTATATCTGTTGAGCAACCGCAAGTATGCTAAGCAGACACCTTAGAAGATGGCAGACTTGAATCTTCCAAAATATTGTTAAAATATGATAATTAATGCTTTAAAGATGGAAATTAATTTTATTCATTATTAATAACCTTAAGAGAGAACTCTTTAAAAAGATTGTGAAACAAGCCTTTTATTTGTGAATCTACTTCAAGTTCTCTACAAAATCTATTAAATATTACTGTGATATCCTCTTCAAAGTTATTACTAAAATTTAAATCTGTAATTCCCACTGAAATAAGACCCTCTTTAATTTCATCTAAAAGCTCATATGCACTGTGAGTTTTATTTGATAGATATTTTATAGTACCTCTATGAAGTAACCTTAATACCTTATACCATTCTGGTCTATTGGGCATATAGTTAGATTCTACATGTTTTCTTATAACATTTTTATTATCTATAATAAAGTTTTCATCATATCTTAAAAGAACTATACTGTTTTCCAAATCTTGCTGAGAAATTGTTTCTCTTATTTCCAAATCTACCGAAGTGCTATCCTGATAAACTAAGATTAATATACCTTTAGGGTTTTCAGTAAAGTTTGTCATTACTGGGCTTCCATAAAGCGAAATAATCTCATCAACTTTAGAATCATCAAGGTTACCTAAAATTATTAAGTCAATATCAGAAAATTTTGTTGCTGTGCCTTTTGCTAAAGACCCTTTTAAAATCATTGAAAATTTATTGCTTTTACAGAATTCGAAAACAGCCTCAATATAGTTTCTATAGTTTGATGAAGGATAATTTATTTGAAAATCTAACATAATAGCCTCCTATCTTATTATTAATTTTTCCATATAACTACTAATTTAACCTTAGTCTATAATGATTTTTCTGATTTTCCTCTTTAATAGACCTTTTATTTCCTCATTTAGTAATTTAGAATTGACTTTCACTATATCGATGGTATTCCCCATGATTTCACTGCTTCTATACTCTCTTAGTTTATCTAAACCTTGTTCTGTTATGAATATATCTTCGCTGTCTTCATCTGCAGCTTCAAATGTATTTTATATTATACTGTTCTCAATGCGCTTCATAACCCCATTTTCCATAAGGTCATACATTAGCGAAACTAAATCTTCTGCAGGCAATATTTTATCCTCCCTGAACCAATAACTCATTATGCCTATCATGGCTGAAAGAACAAATTCCAAGATAAAATCAAATTCTATAGGGTCTATGTTGTATTTTCCAAGGAAGGCTTCCTTGATCACAGGCTTTGTTGAGTTTTTCAGTTTGGTTGCAAATGCAGGGTCTCCATTATCCCCAAGTAGGACGGAATAGTACTTACTGTTTTCCTCGTAGAGAGCCATAAACATATCAAGATGCATTCCCGCATTTTCATTTGCAATAGAAATTGGAGGTAATTCATGAACTGCTGGTATAAGGGATTCCTCAAGCTTCTCCAATACATCATAAACATCTGTAAAATATTCGTAGAAAGTTCCCCTGTTATAGCCTGCTTTCTGTGTTATTTCCTTTACAGTTATTTTCTCAATTCTTTTTTCGCAGTATAAGGCCCAAAATGCATCAACCAAATTCTGCCTGGTCTGTGCAGTTACTTCTGGTTGTTTTCTCATTTTTAACACTCCTACTCTCTATTCCCTATCTATATGAAAATCCGACATTAGTCATAGTATTGTTGGTTGATAGGTTATTAAAACCAAATTATACTTTAAACATACAACAAGTTGTCGGATAATACAAGGAGGATTAATATATGATTACAATACTATGTTCAGGTTCAAGAGGAGATTTTCAGCCCTACATTGCTCTTGCTCAAGAGCTAAAAAAATTAGGAAAAGCTGTGCGTATTACTGGTATGAGGGAATTTGAAACCTTTGTTAAAAGTTATGGTATAGATTTTTATCCAATACAAGCAGATTTCAAATCCCTTAATGTGGATGAAAATATGCTTAAAGAAGCCCAGTCCGCTGATAATCCATTAAAGATGCTTTTAACTTTCAACAAAATGAAAAAATATGGATTAAGCATAGCAAATGAATTCTATGCTGCTTGTGAAGGAAGCGAATTAGTTATTTATCATCCTGGCTGTACCATTGGTTATTTTGCAGCTGAAAGACTTGGTATACCAGCTATTTTAGCATCTCCTTTTCCAATGCACAAAACTAAAGAACAGACCTCAGTAATTCAATATGGAAGAGTAAAATCCACTCCATTAAGAAATATAATCAGCTATGAAATGCTTCAAGGCATGTTGTGGCTAGCATCAAATAATTCAGTAAAGTACCTTTGGAAGAAAGAGTTCGGTGGACTTCCAAAAAACTTTGGTAAACCTTATGAGCGTCACAAAGATAAAAAACATCCTGCGGTAATATCCTGTAGTAACTTTGTTTTCAAAAGACCAAAGGATTGGAATGAGAATATACACCAATATGGATACTGGTTTGTAAAGGAGCCAACTGAATATGTCCCTTCAAAGGAACTATGTGACTTTTTAAACTCTGGTGAGAAGCCTGTTTATATTGGGTTTGGAAGCGTATTTCATAAAGATCAGAAGGAAACCTTATCTAAGCTGATTATTGATGCTCTTAAGAAAGCTAATAAACGTGGAATAATCTGTGGAATGGGTAAGCTTGATAATCTACCAAGCAATATAATAGCTATTGATAGCATACCTCATAGATGGCTTTTTAATAGAGTAGCTGCAGTATGTCATCATGGTGGAGCTGGCACCACTTCTGCTGGATTTGCAGCTGGTGTTCCAAGTGTTATTATACCTTTTGCCAATGACCAACATGCTTGGGCTCATAGAGCTTATGACCTTAAAGTTGGCTCAAAGCCTATTACTATAAAGAAGCTAACTTCTGATAAGCTTGCAGAAGCAATTGAATATGCGCTTCAGGATGAAATTATTGAAAATGCAAAGAAGCTAGCAGCAGACATAGCTACTGAAAATGGAGCTAGAGATTGTGCAAAGGTTATTTTAGAGAGTCTAAGGAGGTAATTCTTTGAAAATATTCTTTCACTGCTTGAGTATTGAGCTTCTTTATCTGTATAGCTAGTAAAACTTAATTTAGTTTTACTGGCTCTTTCCAAGTACCTTGTTTATCTAGTTAGGAATGATTTTATCTACTCAAGGCCCAACTCTATTCCCCCTAAAATTAATAAATCCACCACATCTCTGCAGCAGATTTAAATAACATAGCTTCGACTATATAAGTTCTATTTTATCACTTTATAAATTCAGCTTTAAGAATCGCATATTGGTAAGTATCCTTCCATATAGGATTACCTTCTTCATCTTTAAAGAAATATACATTTTCAAGCTGCATTGCCTCTCTTCTCATACCAACCCTTTCAAGTAACTTCCACGAATTAGGATTCTTAGGATCACAATGTGCAAGTATTCTTCTTATCCCTAGGATGGTAAATGCATATTTCATTAGCTCAAGGACGCTTTCTGTTGCATATCCTTTTCCCCAGTACTTATCATTAAAAACATAGCCAATTTCCCAAGCTCCAAAGTCTCCTTCTGCAAAGTATAGGTTTCCTATAAGCTTTCCATCTTTTAAGCATACAGCAAAAAATCTCTCGTCACTTTCTCGTATTTTAGCTTCTTCATAAGCTTCTTCTTTCGTAAAAGGTTTATATGGCTCAAATTCCAGTACTTTTGGATTTGAAAAGTATTCATATAAATCTTCCCCATCATTTTCTGAAAATCTGCGTATTATTAAACGCTCTGTATATAACTCTTTCATAATTAAACTCTCCCCCATAAATAATTCCCTATGCTATTCTTAAAATATAAATACAAATGTAAATCAATTGTTTTATATATAATATAACACTTTTGTTAAATACTGTATACAATGATTCTATTCTCTTATTATATAGATATACTATGTCATAGCTTTAAATAAAATTAAGTTTTTCAATACTTGGATAGCAAAATACTTTAAGGTTTCAAGTAGTAAATCTATAGGGTTCCTTGACGAATGTTTAACTTATACCGAATAATTAAAACTTTTCTCCAAAAACTAAATGTACGGAGAAAGGAGTTTGAATTATGGGAAGAAAATCATTTGCTATAACATCATTACACGGAT
>NZ_AMQH01000017.1 GCF_000300195.1 Clostridium tunisiense TJ
TATGCTCTATTTATCGCTGACTTGTTAAAGTCATTTTGTGAACTTATCGTTCACTAAGAATCATTTCTGATTCAGAATTAACTGGTTTTACCTTTTTCTCTGTTTAATTTTCAAAGACCAATTTCCCAATTCATCGCCTTTAACTAAATATCGATGACTTATATAAAGTTATCATCCATCACCTAGTCTATCAAGGTTTCTAATGAAATCATTCATTTAAACTAACTTGGCTTCCTGACGACGAAGTTTATTTTATCAAAAAATCAAAACTGTAGCCCTCTTCTTTAATTTACAACACTAAGTTATCTTTTGTATTCTTTAAAATACTAAAAATTACTTATTTTATCTATTAAAGATACACTTGGATGCATTGATGTTTATTATAAGTGTATAAATAGTAATCTTTATTCTAAATTAAAGTTTTAGGGTTAAATAATAGCTTGATTATGAGGGTCTCATAATCAAGCTATTATTTTCTAAGTCACTCAAGGAAAGTGCCAGTATTTATAACCTAAAATTAGTTTTTATATAAAGTTCAGAAAAAAAAGTATGAAGCTATAAACTTCACACCTTAATTCCAATCCTTATCAACCATATCAAACATCATTTTACCGCTACGTGCTATAGTGGTAATTCCGTATACATTAGTTGGTAAATTATTAGACATTACTGTATATACAAAATCACCTTTAGAGAAATTTAGCAGTGCTGTATCGTTTTCAACTGTTTCAAGTGTTCCAATCTTATTAGCAGTATTAGCTTGAATCTCTCTTTGAAAGTAAAATGGTATTCTTGTATTTAATTGATGTCTTTTTAGAGTTTCTATTATTAATCTACTATGCTCTTTACTTAAAGCAGTGTTATTGTGAAGTAATTTAAAACATTGGGATAAATCATAGCTTGTTGTAATATTTTCTTCATTATCACTCAATTTAACCTCTGATGGATACTTGTTAACTTTTGTGGACTTTAGTCCCATATCATTTATAAGGCTATTAACTTTATCCATGCCTAGTATATTAATAATTTTACAAGCTGCGGTATTATCACTTTGAATAAGCATAGCTACTAACAGTTCCTTTAATGTATATTGTTTTTCTGAAAATTCATGAATAATTCCGAAAAATCCAGAAACTTTATCTTCATCACCAATACTAATCAAATCATTTAAGGATACTTTCCCATTTTCAACTTCTTTCAATAATGCCATAGCAATGGGTAACTTTATACATCCTGCAGCAGGCATTTTCACATTTTCGTTAAACCCATAAATAAATCCACTTTTTAAATCCTCAAAATAAAAACTATAATTCCCTTCTCTTGATTCTAAATAGCGCTTAATCTCTTTCATAAACAGCCTCCAACCTCTAACCTAGTTAAACTAAAATAATTATAATTTTCTTTAAATATAATGTCAACTAAACATTGTTTACTTCTTTTCTATAATCCTTTTAAATTATTCTTCATTAATTCTTAAATTCCTCTTTTAATTAACTAAATTATCAAAAAAATAACCCAGAACTTTCTAGGTTACTAATTTAGTGCAATAAAACCGTTATTTCTAATGTAATTCAGTTCTACCCAAATTATTGACATAGTTCTCCAGTGATATTCATGCTTAAATCAGTAGCTTAAATATTACTTGAACTTTAATATATTTTTTTATTTTTTATACTTTTCTAGTTCTACAGTTCTAATTGGTGCTTTTCCATCTAAAGATATTGAAATACTTGTTTTTCCCACTGGCAAAGACAAATCATAGTAATTTTTTACTGGAACATAATCTTTTCCATTTATACTTATATAATAATCCTCAACCATATAACTATTTATAAATGCGCCTACAGTAAATTTAACATAGTCTTCTGTATCATCTTTGATATTTCGTTTTGCAAATATAATGTTTGGTATTTTGTCACTATCATCATTTCTGTATACAATTTCAGGATTAATGTTAAACACATTATCCTTCACAACAAAAATAGTTGGTTGAATATATCCCTCTAAGGTTTCTAATTGAATATATTGTTTATCTTTTACAAAAGATATACTAGAATTACTTTTATACTGTTCACCTTTACTATTATCAATTTTAATAGTATAAGTATATAGATACTGAGAAATTCCCTTTAAATACTTCGAAGCTTCTTTACCATTCTCTACAATTATTCCATCTGTATTGGATTTCACTAATTCTACAGCAGATAGCGGAATTCCCTCTCTACTCATAAAGCTTTCTATAGTTCCATCTACCATTACCCATTTTCCATGTACTTTACTCCACACTTCTAAGACACTGTAACTGCTGTTGTTCTTAATTTTCAAATTATTACTTGCTCTTAATTCTCCTGTTCTTGCAATTATCCCCACAGATGATAATGCTTCCTCAAGTATAATATTATAATCCTGAAGAGATATCACCTTATTACTTTGCAGTCCCATTAGCATTTCATCCACACTTTTCTTTGCCTCCATTGCTGAAGGCCTAACTTCTGCTCTTGTATTAAGCCATTTAATTAATGCAATTGTCTTTTCAATTTCATTTGATCCCCCATTTACTACTTGGTCAAAATCATATTTGTTTTTAAGGTCTATTAACTTTGGGTCATCTTTATTTAAATAATAAAAATGAATATTATTACCTTCATATAAGTTGTCCCAATTTGTTACTTTAACATTGTAATCATAAGAATTTCCCTTTAAGTTATTTCTAAAAATTAGTAACACTATACCCGATAATACTATAATGCTCCCTATAAAAAAGGTTAATATTCTTGAAGTTTTCATTTTTCCGCTCCTCACCAGTTTTATTTTATAAATATATACAATTATAAACTTTTTCTTATCTTTATAGCAATAGTCCTCATGAGTCTAATAGCTTTTATTTTGTATATTAAATTATTCCCCCCAAAAATTCACTTTCCAACTATCAGAAGTCTCTGGAACTAACGAGCAGTTTTGGTGCTAACTTACATTTTCCCATTTATATTTTTTATAAATAGAATAAGACTTTATATTAAAATACGTATTTAGTATAAACTTTATATTAAATATAATTAAAGGCTATGATTTTAATCATAGCCTTCTTAACTAATTAAGTTTTATTAAAATTAAAAGGTTTTTGGAGCAGCTTTTTTAATATCTTCGCTAACTTCACCAAATTTTTGGAAGTTTTTGTGGAATTGTTTTGCAAGCTCTCTTGCCTTAAAATCATATTTCTCTTTATCAGTCCAAGTATTCTTAGGATTTAATATTTCCTGTGGTACATTTGGTACTGATTTTGGAACATATAAATTGAAAATCTCATCTACTTCATATTCAACGTCTTTTAAATTTCCTTCTAATGCTGCTTTAACCATGGCTCTAGTGTAATTTAAGTTCATTCTTTTCCCAGTGCCGTACTCTCCGCCAGTCCATCCCGTATTAACAAGGTAAACTTCAGTATTATAGTTCACTATTTTTTCTCCAAGCAGTTTTGCATAAACAGAAGGTTTCATAAGCATAAACGGTTCACCAAAGCATGCTGAAAAAGTAGCTTTTGGTTCTGTTATTCCCCTTTCAGTTCCCGCTAACTTACTTGTATAGCCTGACATAAAGTGGTACATAGCGCCTTCTTTTGTTAACTTAGATATTGGTGGTATAACGCCAAAAGCATCCGCTGTTAAAAAAACAACTGTATTTGGGTGCTGACCAACTCCGCTTAAATCTGCATTATCTATATACTCTACTGGATAAGCTCCTCTAGTGTTTTCTGTTAATGAATCATCATCGAAAACAGGTCTATTATTCTCATCTAAAACAACATTCTCTAATAATGCACCAAACTTTAGTGCATTGTATATTTGAGCTTCTTTTTCTTTATCAAGCTTTATAGTTTTTGCATAGCATCCACCTTCAAAGTTGAAAATTCCCTTATCGCACCAACCATGCTCATCATCTCCAATCAGTTTTCTATCTGGATCTGCTGATAAAGTTGTTTTTCCTGTTCCTGAAAGTCCGAAGAATACTGCTGTGTCCCCATCCTCTCCAATATTAGCAGAGCAATGCATTGGGAATACCCCTTTTAAAGGTAATAAGAAATTCATTACTGAAAATATTGATTTTTTTATTTCTCCCGAATACTGTGTTCCACCAATTAATATGATTTTTTTATCAAAGTTTATTATTATAAAGGCTTCTGAATTCACTCCATCTTCCTTGCCATTAGCTTTAAATCCTGGAGCTACTATCACATTAAACTGTGGAGAATGACTTTTCAGTTCCTCTTCACTTGGTCTTCTAAATAATTGAGTTGACATTAATGCTTCTGAGGCATACTCATTTACAACTCTAATATTCATTTTATATTCTTCCATAGCTCCTACATATCCATTAAAAACAAATAAGTCCTTATCACTTAAATACTTTGTAACTTTTTCATATAACTTATTAAAAACATTTTCTTCTATAGGAAGATTTACTTCTCCCCAGTTTATTAAACCATTTATACTCTCTTGCTTAACTATGAATCTATCTTTAGGTGATCTCCCAGTATACTTCCCAGTATTTACAACTAATGCTCCACTTTCTGCAAGAGTTCCTTCTCCTCTTTTAACTGCATGTTCTACTAAACAAGCTGCACTTAAATTTTTGAAAATATTTTTAGAAGTGTTGATTTGTAACCCTTCTAAACTGTTTGAATTCATAATCCTTACCCCCGAATTTCAATGTTTAACGTTTACATATATTTCATGCTTGTACTAAAAAGCACTCTATAATTATATATTACTACTTTTAAAATAAATTGCAAGAAAAAATTTAATATTTAATAGCAAATTAAGGGTTTTTGAATTAAAACCGTCAATGTTCCACCTAAAAATGTTCACTTTCTTCAATAATGTAGCACAATATCTTCTATTCTTTATTTTTTATTAAATATATAGAATAAATAACTATAAATACACCAAGCAATTGAGTAGCAGAAATCCCCTCTTTCAGCATAAAGTATGAAATAAGTATAGATGTTGGTATTTCCAGGTTAGAAATAACAGCTACTTTTACCGCTCCAATATGTTTAATTCCTGCATAAAGCAAAGTTAAAGGGATTATTTCACAAAAAACAGCTAATATTATTATATACCCATAGGTTTTAAAACTAATACCATCTGCGAGAACAAAAAAAGGAAACTTATAAATCAATAATGCTACTAATGAAAATAAAGTTGAATATGCATTCGTTGCTAAAGGTGACACTTTTGAAAACTTAGTCTCAGAAAAGATATTCATAAATGCATAAAATAAGGCAGCAAGTAATCCATACAGTATACCCTGCACAGAGTACGAAACCCCTTCTGTTGTAATATTTAAAGTTAATATGCATCCTATAAACGCCATTATTACTATAATAACTTTTTTGCTGTGCACTTTTTCCTGACCCTTAATTATCGAGTAGAAAAATACCATTATAGGGTATGTCATTAGTAATACCGTAGTCATTGCTACAGGTAAATGATCGAAGGATAAGTAATAAAAAACCGTCATAAAAGTGTTTCCCACTACACCTAATATGGCTAAATCCTTTAACTGGTTTGGGGTAACTTTTAATGATTTCTTATCTGTTACAAATAACACTCCAAACATTATTGTTACTGCAATAATATATTGAAGTGTAAGAAGACTTACTGAGTCTAGCTCACTCTGTCCAAGCTTTACAAACAAACCAGCACTTCCAAAAAGAACTGCTGATACTAAGGCATAAATATATCCTAATTTCTTCATTTAACCACCTTCTACTAAAACTATTATGTATTATAGCAACAATTACTATAAGGATTTATTCCTTACTCATAGATTAATAATTGAAATTCATGTTTTTTAGCCCAATGACATTACCAAACTTTCATAAATAAGTTTTAAATCTATCAATTATAGTAGGATTATTGTACTATATTATGCTATAATATACTACTGTAGATTTACAACTTAGGATAAAACATAATCAGCAGTTATACTGATAGCGTATCAATTAAAACTAATGGATTTTTATTTTTAAGCAAATATATTATTTATTTTAAAATCTATGAAATATACTACAAAGGAAGTGTCTAAAATCAAAATTAATTCTTTATTAGGTATAATTACTTCAAAATTAATTCTTAAGACTTCAAGACTCTTATTTAAAGGTGGCTCTAACTTTCCTGGCAAAATAGCCCTACTTTTTGATAAGCATATTTTAAATACTGTATCTAAAAATTATATAACTATTCTAGTTACAGGAACAAATGGTAAAACAACAACAACTAGTATGATATACAGCATTATAAGAGAAAGTGGAAAAGAAGTAATAACTAATGATACAGGGGCAAATATGAATACTGGTATTATTACTTGTTTTATTTCTAATTATAAACTCTTTAAAGAAAACAAAAAAAAGTATGCCGTTATAGAAGTAGATGAAGCTTATCTTCAAACTATTACAGAAGATTTAAGCCCTAGCATTATAACTGTTACCAACTTATTTAGAGATCAAATGGATAGATACGGCGAAGTATATACCACCTATTCAAAAATTCTACAGGGAATAGCTAAAACCCCTACTACCAAACTAATTTTAAATGGTGATGAATCTTTGCTTGGTAAATTAGAAGTTTCTAACCCTGTGGTTTATTATGGTTTTAGCAAAGCAATAAAAGAAAACACAAAAGTTGCTGTAAATGCAGATAGCAAATTCTGTAAAGTTTGCAAAAACCCTTATGAATATGACTTTGTAACATATAATCATCTTGGTAGTTATTACTGTGGTAAATGCGGCTATAAAAGACCTGAACTAAAATATACTGTAAACAGCGTCTTAGAACTTAACCCTGAAGGTTCTACTGTAGTTCTTAACGATGATACATATTTTATTAATCAAGCTGGAGAATATAACATATACAATGGCCTTTGTGCATATTCAGTTGGTAAGGAATTAGATATCGATAATGAAGTAATTAAAGCTTCTCTGCAAAAACAAAGCACTAGTTTTGGAAGGCAGGAAACTATACTTATTGATGGAAAAGAAGTTAAAATTATACTAGTAAAAAATCCTGCAGGGTATGACCAGGCATTAAATACAATATTATTAGATAATAAACCTATAAATCTTTCTGTAATGCTAAATGATAATTATGCGGATGGAACAGATGTATCCTGGATTTGGGATGTAAACTTTGAAAAACTTAGCACTCTCCATACTGAGGATATTATCATTTCTGGCACGCGACTTTATGATATGGCTGTAAGACTAAAGGTTGCAGGTCTTCCTAAGGATAAGTTTCTTCTTTGTGAAAATGATGAGTCACTCATAAGCGCTCTAAAAAATTGTAGCAATAATACTACTTATATTTTAGCAACTTACACTGCAATGCTTCATCTTAGAAAATTACTTCATAACGAAGGGTATATACAAAAACTATGGTAAGGAATGATGAATTAATGGAACTTAATATATGTCACTTATATCCAGACTTATTAAATGTTTATGGAGATATGGGAAACATCCTTGTTCTTAAGCATAGAGCTGAAGAAAGAGGTATTAAAGTAAATATTTTTAATATTTCTGTCAATGACAGTTTTGATGAAAACAATTATGATATAGTATTTTTTGGTGGTGGGCAAGACTACGAACAATCAATTGTTTCAGAGGATTTAATCAAAAATAAAAAAGATGCCATAAGAAATTATATAGAAAGTAGCAGAGTATTTTTAAGTATTTGTGGAGGTTATCAATTACTTGGAAAGTACTATACAACATTTGAAGGTGAAAGGTTAGAAGGTTTAGGGATACTAGATATCTATACTGAAGCAGGGGATAAAAGATTTATTGGTAATACCATAATTTTCAATGAAGAATTTCAGGAAACTTATGTTGGTTTTGAGAACCACTCTGGTAGAACTTATATAGGAGATTTAAAACCTTTAGGTGTTGTAAAACTTGGCTACGGTAATAATGGTGAAGATAAAAAAGAAGGTTGTATCTATAAAAACTCATTTTGCACATATTTCCATGGCAGCCTTTTATCTAAAAACCCCGAGCTTGCTGATAGGTTAATTAAAATCGCTTTAGAAAATAAATATAACGAAATCTCCTTAACAACGCTTGATGACACTTTAGAAATTAAAGCAAAGGAAGCTATATTAAAAAGAAACCTTTAAACCACGATAAAAGCTACATAGCAAAACTATGTAGCTTTTATCGTGGTTATATTTTCTTTTCTAACTGTAAAGCTAAATTTAAAAATTTAATTGCATCCTTTACTTCCCCAAGTTTGTGATACATACTTCCCATTTCTAAATACCTCTTATATATTTGAGTTTTAGTTCCAATCTTTACAAGGGTATCCAGAGACAGATTCATATAGGTTTCTGCCATAATAAAATTATTTTGACTTTGCAAAATTGATGCTTTAAAGTAATATGCTCTTTCTATATAAACTAAATTATCTAAGGTAATGGCTAGATTAAGCATGTTATCACAATGCTCCTGTGCTAAATCTAATTCTTTGCTTTCTATCAATGTATCAATTATTAATACTAAGAAATCACATAATTTTCTCTTATCTTCCTTAGGAAATTCCTCAACTGCTATATTAATGTATTCTAAGGCTTTTTCTCTTAAATTGTTTTCAAACATGGATACAGCAAAGTTATGTAATGATCTACATTTCTTATCGCTATTATCCCCATAACAGGCAAGAGATTTTTCCTTATAATCATAAAATTTATCTATTCCTAATGAAATGCATAACAAAGCTAAAATCTGATAAGTTTCACCCTTTAGTACATTATCTTCAGTTAAACTTATTACTTCCTCTAGCTCCTTAGACATATTATATGCGGTTTCATTTTCACTCAACATTATATATGATGCACATTCATTATAGGTAGCTTTAGCATATTGAATAGACTTCTTAAGATTCATTTCCTTCAATGTTTTTCTTACAGTAGTATAATAGCTACAAGCTTGTCCAAACTCTCTATTATTATATAAGTAACTTGCTATGGCCATATAAAAATCTACCATAAGCATCTCATTTTTTGATTTTTGGCACATGTCATAGTACCTAGGAATAATTACACTTAGGTCTTCGTATTTTTCCTTACTCAAATAAATTTTAAAAAGTATGTGTAGAAGTTTACATGCAAGGTCGTAATATTCATACCTCTCAGCATATTCTAGATTATATATTAACTCCTCAATGTTTTCAGCTATATCAGAATTTGTTTGAAATACTTTTATATTTTCTTCAATTTGTTCCTTAACATCATGCTTTAAATAATTCAAATCTAAATGGAGTTTTTCGCTAATATACTCTAAAATCCAATCTTCAGCAGCAACTTTATTATTTTCTATACAACTCATCTTTGAAACAGAAACCTTATTTTCACATATATCCTTTAAAGTTAATCCTTTATAAATTCTAGCCCTTTTTATTTTTTCCCCTGTTGATAATATTTCCAAACTTATCACCCACTATCAAAAGTCCTTTAATATATTTAAATCACTTAAAGCTTTCACTCCATCGCTCAGATATTTTGCCGCTTCACTATCTCTTCCGTTATCAATATAGAATTTACCAAGTATTATAGAAATTTCTGCACATTCCTTCTTATAACCCATTTTAGTTACAAAGTTAAGAGTTTGAATTAATGTATTTTCCGCTTCATTCAGTTTACCTTCTAAAAGTTCAACCCTATATTTCAATAGATAATAATCACAAAGGGTTCTTTCGTTTTTATCATTTCCACTTTCTAAGTAACCTAATATTTCCCCTAACATCTCTTTAGAACCTTTTTCATCTTTAAGTTTAATATAATTCTCACAAATATTGCATAAGGTTTCTACTATTTTACTATCATTAGATTTCTCTCTAATTTCTTTAGCCTTAAATAAGTGTATAAAAGATTCTTCCAAATTATCAAATTCGGAAAATAGCTTACCAATTTCATTTTCAATCTCTGCAACATAGCTATTGTTATTTATTTCTCTGTATATTTTGATGCTTTTTTCTGAGTATAAAATCGCACTTTGCATATCACCTTTTTCTGAAAATCCCTTAGATAATTCCATCAAAGAAGCTGCATAAGCCTTTTTATTGTCTATCTTTTTGAATTTTTCTTGCGCTAAATATGAATATTTAATAGACTTGTCAATCATACCCAACTTAAAAAAAGTGCAACCTATGTAATAGTAAATTTGGCCAATTAAAAAATCGTCGCCTAAATTACTATCTTGAAAAACCTTTTCTGCTTGCTGAAAATAACTATAAGCTGAATGATATGCTTTTAAATTCATAGTAATGCTTCCAAGTAGAATAAATGTATTTATAACATCCTCACTTAAGTTATTCTTTATAAAAATACTATTTGCTGTTAACAAAAATTGTTGAGCTAGTGCACTATCCCCTTTTTTTACGTAAATTGTAGCCTTTAAATAAAGATTTTTAGCCTTTCTAACTTCAAGTTCATATTTCTCTGCATAAAATAGAGAAGTTTCAATGTTTTTTTCAGCTTGTACTAATTCTTCATTTAAAATATTTGATTCTGCTATATTTTCGTAATATCTACATATCTTATCTGCTTGTGTCTCTTCAGTTTCCATTAGATATTCCACACTAACATTAAGAGTTGCAGCTAAGTACTCCAGCAAATCCATACTTGGATTAGATTTACTGGATTCAACAAGGCTTATTTGACCAGCTGTAATTCTATCACCAGCAAGATTTTTAAGAGTTAAATTAAGCTCTTTTCTTCTTAATTTAATTTTTTCCCCCAAAGATAAAATCTTCATAAAATTATCGTCCTTTTCTCTAAAATAGTTTTAACTATAATAATTTCTAAATAAGTTTTCACCATTGTACTATCACTTATTATACCATAAAAACATACAAAATTGCAAAAATTTCTACATTTTATGGATTTACTTTTATTCAAATCATGATTTTTTTTATTTTTTTTATGAAAGCACAAGGTTTTTATATAAAATTTTTACAATTTGTTTCTTTAACAATATCTAGATTATCGTAACATAACTTGAAAAATGAACTGATATCCTATAAAAACTTATTCTTGTTCAATTTACTTCAATGTTCTATGTGCTTTTCCGTAATAATATAAGTGCCCAACACTAAGTATAAATTGTTTTATAAAGAATACCACTTAGTAATATGCTCTGTAAATTGAATGAAATAATATAAAACAATAATAATTCTAAAGAATTATTTAACTCTCTAGGATTATTATTAATTAAAGAAAGGTTATCTACGAATAGATAACCTTTACTTGTTTTATTATCTTAATACTCCAACTAAATTGTTAAACATACTCCCCATCATTCCTTGAAGCATCCTTGCTTGTCTTCTAACTTTCTTTTTAGTTCTTCTATTCATCATTGGCATTCCATAATTAGCAGCTAATCCAACTGCTGTTCCTACCATAGCTAATTTCATTAACATCTTCATAAAAATGCACATCCTTTCTCAATTTATAATAATATAATGTGCATTTTTAAAAAAAATAATCCATAAAATTTACTGTTTGTATAAATAATAGGATATTCACTAATGAAATTGTTAATACCCTTTACCTTTGATGAAAGCCCATAGACTTTCTATTATTTCTATCTTTCTATTATTGTCTAGTGTATTAATGTATTCTAGTAAGCTTTCCTTTTCTAAAAAACTTAATATCCTTTCTGTCTCATCCCTCACTGTCTTTTCTCTCTCATCACAAACTAACTTTTTATTAATGTTTATATTTTCAATCTTAACATTTTCAATATATGAGGAAGATATTAATTCACTTATTTCATCTTTAATCTTATCATTTAATACTTTAATTTTTAAATTTTTAATAAGTTTGTCAACAGATCCACTAACACTAAGTTCAGCACCTTTTTTTGCTTCCTCGTCTGCTAGTTCATTAAAAAAGTCATTGGTATGGCTATCTACCTTTACAAAAATAATATTTAAATTATTCTCATTCTTCATGCGATTGATTTCCTCAAAATATAATTGCGAAGATTTATCTTTTCTATCCCAACTTCCAGTAGCATGGTGGCAAATTCCTTCATAATCATGAAATATTACCAACTCTCTAAAATTATGGGTAACTGCGAATTCAGTAGCTCTTATAGCTGCTTTAAGTTCTCCAGCAATCTGTCTTAGTGATTTTTCCGATTGATCCTTTGCAGTACCACTTTCAATATGAATAATTACTCCGTTTTGTATTACTACCACTCCATAACCATACTTTCCAGTTGAACTGTTAAAGCTTCCATCCACATAAGCATGTGGTATTTCCATAGGATAATTATCCATTCCTTTTTTCAATATTTTAGTATCTTCACTTAAATAACTTTTTACTTCCTCTAATGATTGAAAGCTCTTATAAATTGCACCCTTAACGCCTTTTACGTACTTTAAACATTCATCCCAACTTTCAACAATAATATTATTTACTTCTTGTTTGTTAGAGGGATCAAGGCCCTTTTTAATTCCATAATACTTTTTAGCCATGTAATCACTTCCTATTGTCTAATTTATGAAAAATTTATAACCTTTTTCCAAAATCCTACTACAAAAATTAATTAAACTATTAATTTTTTTAATACCTAAAACACTAGATAATATTTCTACATATTTTTTAACTACTTCAACAATATTCTTTTCACCTTCCCAGTTGTCCAATATAACCTCTTCAGAGATGTTACAAAATATTTTATTTAATATAAATAACATTACTGTAATATCATCAAAAGTTCCTAGTAATGGTATCCAATCAGGTAAAATATCTAGAGGACACAGTAAATAGGTTATTGCTATAGAAATTGTTAACTTAATTTCACTATTAACTCTTTTATCTTTATACAATCTAAGAAGTAAAGCTAAAATATCTGGCATTAAAAGTATAAATTCCTGCAACTTATTATATTTTTGAGGAAATCTTTTACTTATTTTTTCTCTAGCAGTAGAATAACTCCAAAAGTTTTTTTCATTTTCTAAGCATGCTTTTTCTGGGTTATTTTTCAACGCATATGCAGTGTTATCTAACAAACAATCTGCGCTCTTCCCATCTTTAACTTTATCTGATTTAGTGTCTAACTCATCACTGCGGAAATTAAAGTTTTTAAGTTCTGCCTCTATGCCACCTGGAATTAAATTCACACTTAATAAGTTAAAGTGTACTAATTGAATAACCTTACATACCCTATCTAAGTCCACTCTTACTATGTCATTGATTACAACAATACCAATTTGTTGGAACTCACTAATTACTCGTTTTAGTATAAATTTCTTTATGCTTCTGTTGATACTTATTTTCTTTATACTAACACTTTGTAAAAGAAGTGTTATCTTATTGTCAACTACTTCAATAATTGAAATTCTCACTTCAAAGGGAATATTAATTTTCATGGAATACGCCCCAGTAATAGTTATTTCATCATTTATTAATACCTTATTAATTTTTACCTCTTTAACTTTAGCATAGTTTATTAGTAAGTCATTAAAAATATTTTCTAAATCCTTTTCTGTAATTATTGCTTTTATATTTGAAACTTTCACCATAATCCCCCTTATTTTATAGCTTATATTATGTAACTTCATCATATATCAGAACTTATATAAACTATTAGATAATATTTATTAAAAACTAATAAATATTACTTTAATTTTACATCTATATGAAATTTTAAACTAGCAAGTCACCTTACTTCTTGCTAGTTTAGCCTTTGAAAATCAGTTATGTACTTATTATTAATTATATTACACTATCTACAATTAGATTTGGTGTCTCTAGCAGATTAACCTCATAAAACTTTATAGGTTTTTTCGTCATACTATCATAAAGCACCCTTAACACTGGTCTATCAGGGAAATTCTTATTCTGTCTTATTACATATCCTTCTACCCCATTTGAAAGTTTGACACAACACCCTAAAGGGTATACCGAAAAGGTTTCTTTAAAGGTTTTAACTATTTCAGGATCAAAGCTTGTTCCACATCCTGCTAGGATAAGTTCATAAGCGTCACTTGGGCTAAATTTATTTCTATAACTTCTATCACTACTTACAGCATCATAAACATCACATATACAAATTACTTTTCCGAATTTAGAAATTTCATTTCCATTTAATCCATAGGGGTAACCCTTTCCATTTATCTTTTCATGATGTTGTTCAATTCCTACAATAGATGAGTAAGGTATACTTATATTTTCCTTCAACATTTCTTTACCGTAAATGGGATGTTTTTTCATTTCTTCGAATTCTTCTTCTGTTAACGGTCCTTCTTTATTTATAATACTATAAGGGACCCTAACTTTTCCTATATCATGTAAAACTCCGCCAATTGTTAAATCTTTTATGCTCTGTTTTGTCATATTTAGGGATAACCCAAGAAAAGTACACATTATACCAGTGTCAATGCTATGCAAATATGTATAGTTATCATGAGTTTTTATATCATATAAGCTTTTATTTACATCTCCAAGCTCCATAATGTATTCTACAAGTTCATCCAAAATTGATAAACATTGTTTTATATAACTTTTATCTAACATTCCTGTATTTTTAATTATTACGGATAGACTTTTCATAGTTTCCTGTTTTAGCAAATTCAACTTGTCATCTTCAATTTCTATATCATCTAATCTATCGTCTTCCACGTATACATAATATACGCCTAACTGATGAAGTTTCCTTATATACTGATTAGTTAATTTCACCCCAGATCTTAACAAAACTCTTCCATCATTAGTGTAAACATTCTTTCCTAAGACTTCGTTTTCATTTACTCTATTAATGTATTCTAATCGCATAGTTCCCCCTAAAATTTGCTGCTTAAAATAGCCTATTCTTTGCATTAAATAATCTTAGTAAATTACTATTATAATTGCATTTATTTTAATTGCACTGTAAATCGCAACTTCTGCTTAAAACATGAATATAATCCAACTATTTACTTTATTTATATTTCACTATTTACAAAGAATGATATTTACTTTAATTATAGATAAATTTATAATATCACTGTTTTTATAAATATTGTTGCTTTTTGTCGGAAATATCTTTAAAAACTTTATCCATGGCATTGTTAATTAAGCTGCAAATTTCATTAATTTTATTTTTAACTTCATTATAGTCTTCGTCATATGCAAATTTTATAACCCAAGTTGGATTATATTCTTCATCATAAGGTTGCAGATCAAATCCACATGCTTTAAAAACCTCTTCATCAAATAAATCGAATATGGCTGTGAACTCCCACTCCTCAACATCTTTATTTGTATCAAAATAAAGATTTATATTTTCACCATCATAAAATAACTTGGTAATATATTTAGCACCCTCACCAACTTCGTAACTCCCAATTTCCTTTGTTAAGTAGTTTGTATCTTTGTCCTTTTCCATAAGAACTAAAGAAGAAAAATCCATAATCTCATCTCCTAATTGTAATTTATTGACATTTTACCATTTTATGTATATTATAATATTATAGTTTTATCACCTTATTTATTTCCTGGAGGTGTACACCTTGAGTACAAAAATAATAGTAAAACCAAAACATCAAAAAGTTAAAAAGAAAAAGTTAGGGCTAAAAAAATTTAAAAAACTAAAATTTTCATTTTTATTAATATTTTTTATAACAATAGTATTTTCAATAATATGTAGCAAATATACTGCCTATAAATGTAAAGATCTAGATTATGCAATAAAAAATTATACAACCACTGGATTATTTAACAAATATAAGCTTTATTCCCTTGAAAACTATGAAATCAAATTTTCTGATGGAAACTTTGCAATTGTTGATGTGAAAGGCATAGAAAACAAATCGCCTTATAAAGTTATAACTTACAAACTTCATATTCAGAAAAACAATAAAGGAACGTGGAAAGTAAAGGAATACTATCCACGTTCCTATTGTTTTTTATTCTCTGAACTGCAATCCTTACATATTCCTCTATTTAAGTTAACACAACTATCTAATAATGTTAACCCAGTTTTTGCTTTTACATATTCTTGGACTTGTTGCATTGGACAATCTATTTCTACATGTTTGTGGCATATATCACATTCAATTAAATGTTTATGACCCTTTTCCTTTAATTTATAGTTATATTTTCCCTCACCTAAATCAAATTTATCTACAATTTCATGATTGTATAAAGTTTCTAGTGTTCTGTATACAGTAGAAAGGTCTATATCAATACTTTCTATATCTAATTTATTATAAATATCCATAGCACTTAAGCACTGTTCTGACTGATAAATTATACTCATAATTTTAATTCTTGATTTTGTGGCTTTTAAATTATTTTGTTTTAGGCATTGTATTACATCCATAATATCACCCTACATTTAAATTCATTAGTACTAGTATACACTAAATGCATACATTTCTCAATAACATGACTTCAATAACTTTTTATTATATTTAAACGAAAATAAAACTAAGGTTTTCAGATATATATTAAAAGACTTCCTGTGTTTAGGAAGCCTTTATTTTTAAATTTCTATTAAATTACTTAATTTCTTTTAATACTGCTACTAAATAGTCATACATTCTTTCTACTGAAGATATGCTTATATGTTCATTTGGAGTATGAACATCGTATATATTAGGTCCAAAGGAAATTTGATCTATATTTCCATTAAACTTATCACTTATTAAACCACACTCAAGTCCTGCATGGATAGCAGAAATATGAGGTTTATTTCCAAATGTATCTTCATATACTTTTTCAAATACGTTTCTGATTTCTGATTGAGGATTATACTGCCACTCTGGATAGTCGGATTCAAACTCAATACTTCCATCTAAAATTTCAGTAAGAACTATCATTTCATCACAAATTGATTTCTTTAAGCTTTTAACAGAACTTCTAACAGCACTGTCAAATACCACTGAATCATTTGTAGTTGTAACTACACCTAGGTTTGTTGAGCTTTGAACTAGATCTTTAATTGCCATACTCATAGATTTAATTCCATTTGGCATTAAGAATAGCATTCTTAAAACCTTTATTTTGCTATCATCGCTGAAAACTCTTGTAATGTTCTCATCTAACTTCTCAGCCTTTAGGCATAAGTCTGGATCTATTCCTTGTAATTCATTTGCAAATATCTTGCTCCACTCTGATATTTTATCTTGAACTCTATTAACTTCTTCTTCTCTTACTAAGATTATTCCATCAGCTTCTCTAGGTATAGCATTCATCTTTGCTCCACCATTTATTGAAGCTAATTTAAAGTCAACTACAGAGTTTAGATCCATTAAGAATCGTCCCATTAGTTTGTTAGAGTTTCCTCTTTCTTTATTGATTTCCATACCAGAGTGACCACCTTTAAGTCCTCTAATTCTTATAGCTAAAGTACTATATTGCTCTGATACGTCCTCATATTGAACTGGAACAGACATTTTAGATCTAATTCCGCCTGAACAGCTAACAAGTAAAGTTCCTTCTTCCTCAGAATCTATGTTTATTAACATTCTACCATTTAAGTTTGAAGGGTCTAGATTCATAGCCCCACCCATTCCTGTTTCCTCTTCTGTAGTTACAAGTAACTCAATTGGAGGATGTGCAATTTCTTTTGAATCAAGAATAGCAAGACCGAAGGCTACAGCTATACCATTATCAGCACCTAATGTTGTACCATTAGCTTTTAGTGTGTCGCCTTCAACTATAAAAGCAATTGGATCTTTTTCAAAGTCATGAACAGTTCCTTGATTTTTTTCACATACCATATCCATATGTCCTTGAAGAATTACGGTTGGTGCATTTTCATATCCTGCTGTTCCTGGTTTTTTAATTATAACATTTAGGGCATTGTCTTGTATTACCTCTAAATTACGGTCTTTAGCAAATTTAACTAGCCAATCACTAATAGCTTTTTCATTGCCTGAACCTCTTGGTATTTCATTCATTTCTCTAAAAAAATTGAAAGCTTCGTAAGATTTTAGTTCTCTTAATTTGTTAATCATTTTTTTCATCCTTTCTTAAAAAAATATCATCTTTAGTCCAAATAATATTAAAATAACTCCTCCAATGTAGTCAGCATATTTACCTACCACTTCTATTTTGCTTAAATATCTAGAAATTATGAAAGCAATTATACACATTACAAGAGTAATCGCTCCTATGAGTAAAGTGTATGAAATTAAAGTATAAACTGCTGTTATATTAGATAAAGTTATAAAACCAACAACAATTGCATCTATACTTACAGATATCCCTAAAACAAGATACATTTTAGGGTGGAGTATAGGACATTCACCTTTATTTTCAAGTCCCTCCTTTATCATCATGATGCCGACAATGGCAATAATAATGCCTCCTATTACTGATGGTACTGATGCAACTTTTTCCGTGAAGAATTTTCCCCCAAACCCTCCTAATAACGAAAACAAAAATTGAAAAAATCCAAAAGATATTCCAAATAACAATTTTTGCACTTTAGTGGCCTTGTCATTTAGTCCAATACAAAGAGCTACTCCAAAAGCATCTAAAGATACTGCAAGTGCAACTAATAAAAGATCACCTAACCCCATAAAAACCTCCAGTGATAATGTACTTACATATTTTTATAAACTATGTAATAATAATAACTTATGTATAAATTTAATAACTTAACACTACTATTATGATTAATTAATTGCATATTGTCAAATATTATTGACAATATGCTTAATATTTATTAGCCTAAGATATGGAGGTGATAAAATGATTTCCATTTATAAAAGTGATGTATTAGGAAATTTGTGTAATATTGATGACATAGAGCCAGGTTCATGGATAAACTTGGTTTCGCCATCTGATGAAGAAACCTTGCTTTTATCTCAGAAGTTAAATATACCTAATGATTTTTTACGTGCTGCTTTAGACGAAGAAGAAGGCTCCCGTATAGAGATAGAAGATGATTGTACATTAGTTATTTTAGACGTACCTTTTACTGATATAGATGCAAATTCTCTGACCTATGATACATATCCATTAGCAATAATTAATGCTAAAAATGTGATAATTACTGTCTGCTTAAAAAACAGCAAAATATTAACTGATTTTATAAATAATAAAATTTCATCTTTTTTTACTTTTAAGAAAATAAGATTTATGCTTCAAATTTTGTCTAGAATTTCAAACTACTATTTATTGTACTTAAGACAAATAAATAAAAAAAGCTTATTAATAGAAAAAACTGTTTATAAGTCATTGAAAAACAGAGAAATTATTCAACTTTTAGCTCTGCAAAAGTCTTTGGTTTATTTTTCTACATCCTTAAAATCTAACGAAATAACCCTAGAAAAACTTCTCAAGCTTGAGGTTCTCCAAAAATATGATGAAGATAAAGATATCTTAGAAGATGTAATAATTGAAAATAGACAATCTATAGAGATGTGTAATATTTACGCAGACGTATTAAGTGGTACTATGGATGCATTTGCTTCTATAATATCAAATAACCAAAACTTAGTTATGAAAAATTTAACTTCAGTAACCATTGTCCTAGCTATACCAACTCTTGTTTCTGGACTTTTCGGTATGAATGTTGGTGGTGTTCCTTTTTCTAATTCACTAATCGGTTTTGGTACTGTAACCTCTATAGTGCTATTTATAACAATAATTGTCATAATATATTTGAGAAGAAAAGATATGTTCTAATCCATATAACTATGGATAGTTTTTACTGTTCCCTAAAACCAATTACTAATTTTTCCAAAGCATTAGAGTTCTTACTTAACTGCTTTTAAATCACAGGTTAAAGAAAGTTTCGACACAATAAAAGCATATACTCAAATGCTTTTATTGTGTCGAATTTTATTATAAAATAAATTTATAAATTACTTGTTTTATGTATCACCATTTTTTATCTTTTCCATATATTAATTTTAGAAACATTCAATTGTGAGGTAAAAAATGTATTATCCACCTAATGGTTATTTTAGAAGTGATGATATAGTTCAAGACAACGGTGCCATAGCTAATAATAGTATGATGCAAAATAACAACACAGAAACTATCAGCAATATTCAAAATGAAAATATGATCTCTTATATTAGGTTGTTACATGCAGCTGCAAAAGCTCCTACAGTAGATGTTTATGTTAACGATAATTTATTAGTTAGAAAGTTTAATTATAGAGAATTCACAGATTATGTTAAACTTCCAAGCGGAACATATAATGTTAAAATATATACTACTGGTGATATATCAGAACCCTTATTTGAAACTGACTTGTTTGTACCTCCTCAAAATGTAATTACAGTTGCTGCTATAAGAGAGACAAACAATGACCTTTCCTTGTTCCCAGCAGTAGAAAAACCGATTACCAACAACACTGCAGGTAAAGCTAAGGTTAGAGTTGCTCATTTAATTTCTAATGCGCCGTCAGTAGATATAGCTCTTCCTAATGGAACTATTTTATATAAGGACGTGCAGTTTAAGGATTTAGAAAATTACATTGAAGTTCCAATTGGAAGATACACTTTAGAAGTAAGGCTAGCAGGCACTGAAATTGCTATTTTATATATTCCTAATATTAGATTAAGATCAGATAAATATTATACTGTATATGCTATAGGATTAGTAGGTGACGAACCTTCTCCTCAGGTACTAATTCCACTTGATGGTATTAGTTATCTAAAGGTTTAATAAATTATTGCGATTACACATTCAATCTAATTATAGTTTGAGTGTTTCCCCCATAAATAACTTAGTTTGCTAGCATTATTATGCTAGCATTTTTTATTGTGTCCAAAACCTACCGCATTAATAAAGCTCTTTATAATGCTAGTTTATTAGCCTTAATAAAAGATTAAAAGCCTCAAGAAATTTAAAGCATATAAGTGAATCTATAAAAGTAAGTTTATACACTAAAATAAAAAGCAGTTGTGAAAAATTCACAACCGCATTTTTTATTGACCTTCATATTGCAACTTATAAAGATTACTGTAAAGTCCATTTTTATGAAGTAGTTCTTCATGATTGCCCATTTCTCTTATTTTACCCTTATGAAGAACAATTATCTTATCAGCATTTCTTATGGTTGATAGTCTGTGGGCCACTATTATGGTGGTTCTCCCATTGGTTAACTTATTCAAGGCATCTTGAATTAAGCTTTCTGTTTCTGTGTCAATATTAGCAGTAGCCTCGTCTAGAACAAGGATTGGCGGGTTGAAAGCCAATGCTCTAGCAAAAGCTATAAGTTGTCTTTCTCCTTGAGAGAAAGTTGACCCTCTTTCATTAACTGGTGAATCATATTTTTCAGGAAGTTTCTCTATAAATACATTCGCATTTACATGTTCACAAGCTTTTACTACATCAGCATCTGTAATGTTTTCATTATTTAATCTCACATTTCCTTTTATGTCTCCAGTAAAAAGAAATACATCCTGCAATACTGTGGCAAGATTTCTTCTCAAATCTTCTTGTTTCATGTGCTTTATATTTATACCATCTATTAATATTTCTCCCCTTTGAATATCGTATAACCTACTGATTAAACTAATAATTGAAGTTTTTCCTGCTCCTGTAGCTCCTACAAAGGCTATTGTTTCTCCTGAATTTATCTTAAAGCTTACATCTCTAAGAACCCATTCATCGCTATTATAAGCAAACCATACATTTTTAAATTCAATATTCCCATTTAATCTGCTTAGTTCCATCGGGTTTTTAGTATCCTTAATCATGGTATCATTATCTAATAACATAAAGATCCTCTCTGAGGAAGCCATTGAAGATTGAAGAATATCAAACTTTTCTGAAAGGTCAAAAATAGGTTGAAAAAACTTTTGTATATAGCTTATAAACGCATATAGTACTCCAAGATTTATATCCATACCTAAAACCTCTCTACCTCCTACCCAAATTAAAATAGCAAGTGCTAGTTGATAAACCATATCCATTAAAGGTCTAAAAATTGCAAAAACTTTAATTTGCTCCATAGCAGCTTGCGAGTAGGAATCGTTTATATTATCAAACTCCCTAAACTTTTTATCTTCTACTCCATAAATTTGAACAGTTTTCATTCCAGTGATATTCTCTGAAAGAGATGAATTGATTTTTGAGAGCCTACTTCTAACTTTTCGATAAGCTTCTCTATCATATTTTCTAAACACCATGGTCAATCCTATTACTACTGGTAATGTAATTATAGATACTATTGCTAATTTTACATCTAATATGAACATAGCAATTACTATCCCCACTAACAAGAATATATCCTTAAATAAATATACTAAAACTGAAGTATACATTTCATTTAAAGTTTCTACATCATTAGTAACTCTTGTAACTAATCTTCCTACGGGATTTTTATCAAAGAATGATAATGAAAGACTTTCCACATGTTTGAATATAGTGGCTCTAATGTTGTAAACAATTTTTTGTCCAGTATATTGGAGGATAAAAATTTGAGTATAATTAAAAATAAACATAGCAATACAAATTGCTAAAACATAGATGGCACTTCTGTTTATTGATTTTAAATCTTCACCTCTTAGAATAACTAAATCATCCTTAGTTATCTTATATGCTGTATATTCATTTCCCTCTTGAGTTACTTTATTATTTTCAATAGTTAGTGGCGTGTTTTCTTTTAGAGTTCCTTCTACAACATAAGGCTCATTATTAGAATTATAAACTATAGTTCCTTTTTTACCTTCTAATAGTTCTCCTCTAACAACAAACTTTTCACCTAACTTTACAGAGTTATCCTTTTCTGTTTCAGTAATTGTATAGGTTGCTTTACTCCAATTAATGTTATTGTCTATAACATTTTTTATTATATAAGGCATTAGCAAATCAAGGCATATTACCACTAGCATTAATGCAGCAACAATAAAGATTAGTCCTTTATATGGATTTGCGAACTTTAAAAGTCTCTTCATAAGCTTGGAATCATATTGTTTTCCTAAACTTTCTTCTTCATAGTTTAAGTTCTCCATAATTTACACCTCCCCTTCAGCCATAATTGCTTGTTCAATTTGCTGTTTTTCATAAATTTCTCTATAGATCCCCTCTTCATTTTTTAATTCTTCATGGGTACCTTTTTGGGCTATTTTTCCTTGTTCTAAAACAATAATTTGATTTGCTTCCTTTACAGCTGAAATTCTATGAGAAATTATTATGGAAGTTTTATCCTTCATGATTTTCTTTAAATTATCTAAAATTTTAACTTCTGTCTTAGCATCTACAGCTGATAGACAATCATCTAGTATTAAAATATCTGGGTTTTTTATTAGCGCCCTTGCTATTGATGCTCTTTGTTTTTGTCCTCCTGAGAGTGTTACACCTCTTTCACCAACCATGGTATCAAAACCCTCTGGAAAATCCATTATATTGTCGTAAACATCAGCATTTCTAGTTGCCTCAATAACCTTATCCAAATTAAGCTCATTGTATGCAAGGTTTATATTTTCAGCTAAGGTTGTGGAGAAAAGAAATGGATCTTGTGATACAAATCCTATATTATGTCTTAGAGTATCTAATGGTATCTTGTTTATATCTTTTCCATTAATGAATATTTTGCCATTTTCTACATTATAAAGCCTTAGTAATAAATTTATTAATGTAGTCTTACTACTTCCTGTACGGCCTACAATACCTAAAGTTTCCCCTTTTTTTATAGTGATATTTATATTCTTTAATGCTGCTAAGTCTGTATCAGGATAAGCAAAAGTTAAATCTTTTACAACAATATCTCCATTAAGTGATTCAATTTTTTCTACATATTTATCCACGATTTCTGGCTGAGTGTTTAATACTTCTTCAATTCTTTCTAAAGATGCATATCCTCTTTGTAAATTATTTATTACCCACCCCATTGCCATCATTGGCCATACAAGATTTCCTAAGTACATATTGAAAGTAATAAATTCACCTAAAGAAATATTACCTAGAATAACAAACCTTCCTCCTATTGCTATCAAAATCACGAAGCTTAAAGAAGCAATTAACTCAATTAAGGGTGAAAAGATTCCCCAGACTCTTATAAAGTCCATATTAGCATTAAGGTTATTTTTATTTTCCTCTAGAAACTTTTCATACTCTTTTTCTTCTTGCACAAAAGATTTTACAATTCTAATTCCAGAAAAATTCTCTTGAACTACATCGGTAAGCTTTGAGAAGCAACTTTGCACTCTTGTGAACTTCTTATGAATACTCCTACCAAATCTCCTTGAAATAATTGCAACAAAAGGTAGTGGTATTAAAGAAATTAAAGTGAGCTTAGTGTTAATACTAAGCATTATTATTAAGGTTGCAATTGTCAGTACAACAGCATCACAAAACATAATAACACCTTGCCCTAAAGCCATTCTAACTGCGTTTAAATCATTGGTTGCAAGAGCCATTAAATCCCCAGTTTTATTTTTATTGTAGTAGTTCGTAGAAAGAGATTGAAGATGTTTAAAAAACTTACTTCTTATGTCATATTCTACATATCTGGCAGTACCATTAATATAAATTCTCCACATAAACCTGCAGGTTGCCATTATGGCTGCTATCAATAAAATACTAATCACAGCTACTGTTATTTTTCCCTTTGTTGCGGTGCCTTGTGCTAAGCTATCTGTAAGATACCCTAAAATCTTTGGTGGTGCTAATTGTATAAAGTCAACAATTATAAGAAATACAATGCCAACAAAGTACCTTTTTTTATATTTCTTAGCATACTTAAGAAGTGAATTTAATTTTCCCATAGATTCCCCCCCTTTTATTCCATGAAAAAACTGTAATATTTTATAAATAATTATACACTTTAATATTTTATTCTTCCACCTGGAAAAATATTTCGTGTCTCGAAAAATATTTTCACAGATTTAAATATTAGAAAAACATTAATAAATTCAGCAAATTTATAGTTATATCTTCATCTATATTCTATAAATTCCTTATATGTATATTTATAATGAAAAAGATGATTCTTGAATTATTTTTAAGTAACTCAAAAATCATCTTTACTATTCTTCATATAAGTCTTTATAAATTATTTTAAACACTTCTAAGGCCTCTTCTATCTTACTTCTAAGCAAAACTTTCTTTTGTGTAAGCTCTTCTAGTCCTGATTCAGTTAACCTATAAATTTTTTGGGCTTTTTTCTTTGAATCATCCCAACTACCTTCTACATGACCTTGTTTTTCCAGCTTTTTTAGTAGAGGATAAATTCCTCCAGTACTTGGAAGCCAATATCCATGTGTTCTATCTCCAACCTTATGTGATATATCGTTTCCATTTGTAGGTCCTAAACTTAAAATATACAAAACATAAATAGGAAGTAACCCTTTTGTAAAAACTTGCCCCACAGCCTCATTTTCTTTTTCAACTTTTCTGAGCTCATTGAGTTTTTTCTTATATTCCTCATATAATTGGCGTTCTTCTTCTTTTATATCTTTAATATGATGATGACCCATCTTATTATTCTACCTCGTAGAAAATTACTCCTATAAGTCCTGGTCCTGAATGCACTCCTGAAACCGGACTCAAGTACCCATGAAAAGTTACGCTATTAACATTTGTCAGAGTTTTAAGTTGTTCAGCTACTTTTTGGGATTCTTCCTCTGCTTCTCCATGAATTATATGAATATCATACTTTTTCTTAGATAATTTTTCTTTTGCTATTTCTAACATTCTGTTAATAGATTGTTTTCTTCCTCTAACTTTGTCGTAAGTATAATATACTCCATTTTTATCAACAGAAATAATAGGCTTAATATTTAAAAGTTCAGCAATTGTACCTGATACCCTACCTATTCTTCCACCTCTTTTTAAATATTCTAAAGTACCAACTACAAAGAATAATTCTGTTTTTTCAGTAACTCTTGGAATTTCCTTAACTATTTCTTCAAAATTCATACCTTTTTCAATCATCTTAGCTGCTTCAACTATTGGCAAGGCTTCTGCATAAGAAATTGCCTTACTATCATAAACGAAGGACTTAATTTCAGGATGATTTTCGCTAGCTAAGGAAATTGCGTTGTGAACTCCTGATAATCCTGAGGATAGAGTAACAATTATAGCATGAGTATAACCTTCACTTTTAAGTTCCTCGTACATATTCTCTATATCTTTCATTGCTGGAAGAGAAGAAGTAGGTGCTTCAGTCTCTAAAGTATCATACACATACTTTGGCGTTATATCTACTCCATCACTATATTCTCTATCTTTATATATAATTCTAAAAGGTAGTACCCTTACATTATATCTTTCTTTTAATTCCTTTGTAATATCACTTGCACTATCTGTTACCAAAGCTATTTTTTGCAAAATAATCCCTCCTAGTTTAACTATGACTTTATTATATATCACTAGTGAGTACATTATCAATAGTGATATATCAATTTTGATAACATTTTCTTATTTTTATTATGATTAAAATTTTATTAATTTATTCTAAGGAGTCAAACAATCTTTCCTTCATACATTATTACAGATCTTAATAATAAATCTTAACAAAGAAAAAAGCCACCAAATGTAGCTTTTCACTAAATAAATTTAAGACATTTAAGACTAGCTAACTATCTCAGCTTTCACTAAATCATAAGCTTCCTCTATATCTTCACTTTCAATTAACTTTCCATCAACTCTAACAATGTATTTATACCCACATAAATTGCATACACCAATACACTTGTTTTCTGTAATAACAAAATCTCCATGAAATTCTTTAACTTTCTCCATTAATTTTTCATAACCTTCGTTACACATACAAAAACTAACTTTTTTACTCATTTATTTCCTCCTCTGGTTAGCACATTGGGATGTTTATCATATTAACCTTTCTCTCTTTAATCATAGAAATAATACCATGTTAGTATCTAAAATGTAAAAGAAAGTCTAGGTTATACGTTATTTAATTTTTTCTAATTGGTAATAACAAAATACATAATAAGCGTAAAGATTTCCACTATCTCATTATTTGCACCTAAGGTGTCTCCACTTAAACCTTCAATCTTTTTTTCACAAAATTTATTAAATAAATAAGTAACTATGATTGATGTTATTATTAGTAATATAGCTATTTCACCTATAAATAGATAGGTTAATGCTACAGATATGAGTAGAGTAAATATAAAGTTTATACCTTTAACCTTACCAATAAATAAATTACCAGTACCTTGAGGTTTTGCGCTTTTCCCTATGTAGGATAAGAATACAATAGAGAATCTGCCAATGATAGGAGCTGTTATTATAAGTAGTGGAGTAGTATTAATTGTACTGCTTATCAAGGATACCTTTAAAAGTATATTAAACACAATAGCAATACAACCAAAGGCTCCCACTCTGCTATCCTTCATTATTTCAATGATTTTCTCCTTGCCTCCCTTAAAGGCAAAAAAACCGTCAGCGCAGTCTCCAAATCCATCTAAGTGAAGAGCTCCTGTGATGATAATGGAAATAAGCACTGCAATTATTGCAAGGGTTAAAGAATTTAATTTAGTTGATAATCCATAGTATACTGCATACTGAAATCCCCCAATAATTAGTCCTATGATAGGAAAAAATGGAGTTCCTTCAATGAAGTTCTTATCTTCACAATTTAAGCTTTTGTTTATTGGTATACGGGTAAAAAATTGTATGTACAGTAAAAAGTTGTTAACTATATTTTTCATAATCTATTCCTCATTTTTCTATTTTAACTTTAATGGTAATCCACAGGCAGTAAAATACACTTCATCACACAACTTTGCTATATGTTGATTTGTAAATCCTGCAATATCTCTGTAAATTCTCCCTAATTTGTATTCTGGAACTATCCCACTTCCAACCTCATTAGTAACCATGACTAAATTCTTTTTTTCTTCTCTTGCAGCTTTAATTAAATTTGTAAATTGAAGCTTTATTTTGTTCTGAAGTTCATCTGCTTCTTCCATGATCATATTATCAAAATCCATATTTTTTTCAAACATTAGATTAGTTACCATTATAGTAACACAATCTAAAAGCACATTATTATGCTTTGTATCCTTTATAACTTTTTCCAAGTCTTTAAACCCTTCATAAGTTGTCCATTTATTATTTCTTGAATTTATATGTTTATTTATTCTATCTCTCATTTCCTCGTCTGTAATTATTGCTGTCGCAATATATAGTACATCATCCGTATCTTTAAAAAGATTTTCAGCAAAGGTACTTTTACCACTTCTACTTCCGCCTGTTACTAAAGTAATTTTGTTCATTATAAATCCTCCTATATTTTAACAATGAGTAATAGAATCAATATATAAATTTCCATACTCATATTTAATTATTGCAAGATCACAGTTTTTGCACCCAAAGCCCCAAAACAAATCTAAGTTACCTCCAAGAACATAACTATATATAGCTCTCATTGCTCCACTGTGTGAAACTATTAAAACATTATCATACTTTTTTTCTAAAAGATCACCCATAAAGCTACTAATCCTTTTATATAACTGAATGTAACTCTCCCCATTTGGAGGAGCAAATTCTTTCCAGTTGTCTTTCCACATTTCACATTCTGTTGGGTACAGTCTTAAAAGCTCACTGTAACTTTTCCCTTCAAAGTCCCCAAAATCAACTTCCATAAGCCTCTTATCCTCTTGAATCTTTAAATCCCTTAAAGGACTTATTATATCCAAAGTTTCTTTAGTTCTTTTTGCAGGACTTACATAAACACAATCAAAGACTATACTCTTCAAGTTCTCCTTCATCTTATATGCTTGAAATATTCCTTCCTCATTTAAACTACAGTCTATTGATCCATAATAAGTGTTTTTTTCATTTTGCTGAGACTTTCCATGTCTTAATAAATAAATATCCATTAATTATCACCACCCTATTATCTCATATCCTATATTACTTTTATTTTTATTAAAACTCAATAATAAATTTTTAAACTGAAAATTCAAAGGACATTTCCATTGAACTTTGTTATATTCTTATCTCAAATGCCAATAAAGTCTTATGAAAAATAAAAGAAAGTCTTTATTTTGCAATAAAAACTTTCTCTACATACTAGGTTAATATAATTTTTTATTTTGTAAGTTTATTTTAAACTATTGTATATAGTTTCTACATTGTATTTCATAGCTTCTACAAAAGTTTTACTTTCCTCATTGCTATGAAGAGTATATATTTTCTCAGTTTTGCCCTTTACTTCTCTTGCCAAAGTTTCAGAAATTTCAGGACTTACTAGAGTCTCTGTAAAAATAACTTTAACATTATTCTTCTTTACATAACTTACAAGTTCCTCCAGTTTCTTAGGAGATGGTTCCCCTTCTGCAAAAACATCTTCTATACTATTTTGTTCTAAACCTAAATCTTTACAAAGATAACCAAAAGTTGCATGCCCTGTAACAAAACTTTTATTAGAAAGTTTCTCAAACTTTTGTTTATAAGTATTCAATATATCATTCATCGAAGCTTCAAAAGCTTTATAATTTTCTTCATAGTAGCTTTTATTATCTGGATCCACCTTTACTAAGGCCTCCATTATGTTCTTTCCTTGGATTTTAGAGGATTCTATACCTAGCCATGTATGTGGGTCATATTCCCCATGTTCCTCGTCATTTCCTTCTTCTTTTTCTTCTCCATGTTCTTCAGCTTTTAATAGTTCCACACCCTTTGATGCATCTACAAGCTGAAGATTAGAATTTTTTATAGACTTAAGAACCTTATCACTCCAGCTCTCCATTCCAGCTCCGTTTATAACAAAAATATCTCCTTGTTCTATATTTACCATATCTTTAGCTTTTGGCTCAAAATCATGTGGCTCTGCACCTTCTGGCACCACATTATAAATTTCTACTTTATCTTTTCCTATTTCATCTACTAGGGACTTCATTCCATAGAATGAGGTTACTACCTTTACTTTCCCTGAATCATTACTAGTTTTCACCACTTTATTATTGCTACAACCTATAAAGGTTGTCATAACCATTATAACTAATATAGATATTAATGTCCTTTTTTTCATAAATACACTCCTTTATTGCAATTAATTTGCATCTAGTACTATTATAGTTTCTTTTACTTATAATGTAAATATTTTTTTAAAAATTAATGCAAATCATTTGCAATATCTTATATTTTTATTATATAATCATTAAGTAACTATTATCAAATAATGTATAATTTATTCATTATCTAGATAACTTACTTAATAAATTTGTTTTATTTGGACATTATTGTAATATACATGAAAGGAGTACGTGTATGATTGAAGTGAATAACATTTCTTTTTCTTATAATAATACAAGGCCCTACCTTATTGATAATCTATACTTTACTCTTCCAACAGGTAGTTATGTATCCGTTATTGGTGAGAACGGTAGTGCTAAAACCACATTAATTAAACTTATGGTTGGGATATTAAAGCCTATTAAGGGCTCTATTAATATAAAGTCATCTAGTATTGGATATGTTCCGCAAAAATTAGATAATTTTAATTCACAATTTCCTATAACAGTCTATGAAGTTTTAAATACTCACAGAAAAATTTTAAAAATTAAAGATAAAACCTGTATTACAGATGCATTAAAATCTGTGGGGATGTTAGATTATACTAATAGTCTTATTGGAAACTTATCTGGTGGCCAACAACAAAAGGTTTTTATTGCTAAAGCATTGATTGGTGATAGGGATATACTTATACTAGATGAACCCTCTACAGGTGTAGATAATAAAAGTATGAAGGAAATTTATAATATCATCACACATTTGAATAAGAATCATGGCATTACTGTGGTTTCCATAGAGCATAACTTAGATACTGCTATTAAAAATTCTTCTCATATTTTAAGTATGGAAAATGGTAGTGGTACGCTCTATCCCTTAGATGAGTATTTAAATAACCATCATATAATTTAAGTTGGAGGTTGTAAATGTTTCAATATGAATTTATGCAAAATGCTTTTTTAGCAGGAGTTTTTATATCTATACTTTGCCCCTTAGTTGGAGTTTTTTTAGTTCTTAAACGCTATTCCATGATGGGTGACACTTTAGCTCATTCATCTTTTGCAGGAGTTGCTATCGGCTTAGTTTTTGGGTTTAATCCAATAGTATCTTCTTTTATTTTTACAAGTATATGTGGTGTGTTAATAGAATACTTAAGAGATTATTATAAAAAGTATGCAGAACTTATTCTTTCAATAATCTTGACCTTCAGTATCGGTGTTGGCATTACACTTATCAGTACTGGAAAAACTGGTGGAAATGTTAATACTTTTTTATTTGGAAGTATTCTTACTGTAACTAAAAATGATTTAGTTACTATGCTTATTCTTAGCATACTTTCAATAATATTACTCTCAACCCTATATCACAAGCTTATTTATATAACTTTTGATGAAGAAGGTGCCAAGGTGGCAGGAATAAATGTTAAGCTAATTAATTATATTTTTGCTCTATTAGTTGGAGCAACTATTTCTGTTTCTATACGTATTATGGGGATTTTAGTAATGTCTTCTATGATAGCACTTCCAGTTGCAGCTGCTTTACAGCTTAATAGAGGTTTTAAAGACACTTTATTACTATCATTACTATTTGGATTTATTGACATCATCACTGGCTTAATTTTATCTTATTATATTAACTGTGCTCCTGGTGGAACCATTGCACTAGTTTCTGTATTTGTTCTTGTTTTTGTTATTGCTTTTAAAAAAGTCATAATTAAATAAAAGCTCCCCTTAAAGGATATAAACTTTAAGGGGATTTTTCTTTTATATAACTATTTAATTGTTATATCAAGATAAATCATATCTTAATTTTTTTAATTCTGAAGACCTATTTATTAGGGTTTCCATCTAATTCATCATAATGTGGTTTTATTTTCTCGTCTCCTCTATTATTCTGATTTTTATGAAGCCTTTGCCTTCTCTCACCCTTTTGCATTCCTTGATTTTCTTTATGTTGCTTATTTGTTTCCGTCATTTTCATCTCTCCTTTCATGAAAATTATTTTTTGCCTAAAGAGAGAATTCTATACAATATAATAGAAATATACCTGTTACATTAACCTCTAAGTTATTCTTAATTTCATAATGACATACTATGTTTTTTAAGATGAGTATTTACTTTATTCCCTGCTGAAAATTTTAAAGTAACCAAAGTAGTCATATACAAATCAAATAGTACCTTTATTTTCCCATAAATAAAACTTCATAATTATCTAGATTTTTTTATATTGTGTCATGTGAGTTGATTATTATTTATTTTCCCACAGGTCTATTGTTGAAAATAAAAATACCCATTAGACTGCACACTCTCTAATAGGTATTTTAAAATGCTTTAATTTTAAATAATTCTAATCTGACACAACTAGCTTTGCAACTAAGAACATAGTTTTCATTCCCATAGAAGTAAATTTAGCTTCATATTCAGTAACCACATTATTCTCAAAGCCACTATAGTGAAGGTTATAGGTTAAAAAGTTTATTTCAAAACCACTTTCTTTAAAGTAATTAATAGAATCCTCAAATAAACCGGTATCATCAGTTTTAAACCAAACTTCACCACCTAGTTTTAAAAACTTTTTATATTGTTCTAAAAACTTTGTGTGAGTTAATCTTCTTTTGTTATGTCTTTCCTTGGGCCAAGGATTACAGAAATTAATATATATTTTAGAGATTTCATCCTTTGCAAAAACATTATCAATAAGCATTATATTTAGTGGCATTAGTCTTACATTAATATCCTTATCTTGAAGTTTCTCCTCTGCTCTAAGCTTTTTAACTTTTCTTAAAGCATTAACTAGAACTTCATCCTTTAAATCTATACCTACATAATTGATATTAGGATTTTGCCTTGAGCGCTGCGCTATATGTCCTCCCATGCCACAACCTAACTCTAAGTGTATCTCGTTATTGTTTTCAAAGTTTTCATTCCACTTCCCCATATGATTATATTGGTCAGTTATAACAATATGGCTTGCTTCCATTTCTGGTCTTGCCCAATGTTTTTTTCTTAAACGCATAAAGTTTCTACTCCTCTTGTTTATATTATTGATGTAATTATTTTAACTAAAAATCCAAATAAAGCGTTTCCAGGTACTCCAACTAAAAGGTCTAAAATAGAGTATCCACCTATTAATGGAAGTATTAAAATAATAAAAATTACCATTTGATATCTGTAAAGCATAGTTGAAAACTTATATAAACCTTTTGGAAACAAATCATTTATTATTCTGAATCCATCAAATCCTGGTACTGGTATTAAGTTCAGAAAAAACCATAGACAATTTAACCAAGCAGTTAGGTAAATTATTGTTGATATAATATTATATAGGTTTTCATTAGCTAAACTAAGCTTGCTAAATAATACTAAGGCTATTACTGCAAAAAAAGCAACTACTAAGTTAGCTAGTGGTCCTGCTATAGATACTTTTAAATCATCCTTAAAATAGTTTTTAAACACCTGTGGATTTGTTTCTACAGGCTTTGCCCAACCAAAGCCAACAAGTAAAATCATAATAAACCCTACAATATCTACATGTGCAAAAGGATTTAAAGTTAGTCTACCTTGATATTTAGGAGTATCATCTCCAAGCTTAACAGCTACAATTGCATGTGCATATTCATGAAATGTAAAAGCTAATAAAATAGCTGGGATTATTAATATTTTGTCTAATAAATAACTATTAACATCCATATAAAACGTCCTCCTTGAAGGGATAATTAAATCCATTATACCATATTAACTCATAATATTATTATAGTTATTTATTAATTAAAATCAAGTTAGTTAATTATTTATAGTCAGTATTGTTATTTTAAAAAGTTACATAAAAAAAGGCCTTAGGCCTTTTTATAATTTTTGTGCAGCTTCATATGCTAAAGGAGATCTTTCACACTCATCAAACTTAAGTGTAACTTGGTAGCAAAGTTCGCTACCTTTCATTTTTTCAGATGCATAACATAGTCCATTAGACCTAGAGTCCATAAATGGATGATCAATTTGATCTGGATCACCAATAAGTATTAACTTAGTTCCTTCTCCAACCCTGGTTGTTATTGCTTTAACTTGCTTTGGAGAAAGATTTTGGGCCTCATCAATAATAACCCAGTTTTTAACTATGGATCTACCCCTTAAATATGCAACTGCTTCTGTGGTTATAATTCTTCTATCAAACAACTCTTTTATTTTATCCTGCAATTCCTTTTCATTCTTGTACCTTTCTTTTTCATCAGAATCAACTAATATCTCTAAATTATCAAAGATTGGCCTCATGAAAGGTGCTATTTTTTCTTCCTCTGAACCTGGTAGAAATCCAATTTCCTCATCCATAGTTACATTTGGTCTACAAACTAATATTCTTCTAAACTGTCCTGTATTTTCCTCTATAATCTTTTGTAATCCTGTTGCTAGAGAAAATAATGTTTTGGCTGTACCCGCTGGCCCCTTTATAATAACTAATGGAGCTTTAATTGGATCTGTATACAAAGCTTCAAGCATAAATTTTTGACCTATATTTCTTGGGTTCAGTCCTAGAGGTTTTATATCCTTATAATATAATGGAACTATTTTTTTTCCATCAAATCTTCCCAAGGCAGTTTGTTTTGTATTTTCCATTGAATGCATGAGAACGAATTGGTTAGTGTATATTGCCGGTTTATAGTACTCCTCTTTCTCAACGGAATAGCATAAAGCGTCATCTGGACTTAAGGATTTTTTCGCATAATACTCTTCAAGTTTATAAGAGGGAACATATACTTCTAATCTTCCAGTATATTGGTTGTCGTTTTCTGGGACTACCTTTTCATAGTAATCTTCACTTTTTATATTTACCGTGTCCGCCTTAATTCTTTCAAATATATCCTTAGTAATAAGAATTACATCTTCACCTAAGTCTTTTAAGGCCTTGCATACCTGTAGTATTCTATTATCGGGTTTTTCTTTTTCCCATGCCGGTGGCATTTTAGTATCATAATGGTTCATTTCTACCCTTAAGATACCACCATTGGGAAGAAGAACCCCTTTACATAAATTCCCCTCTTTTCGTAATCTATCAATAGTTCTTGCTGCATGCCTTGCATTAGCTCCTAAATCAGTTTTATCTTTTTTAAAATTATCTAATTCTTCAAGAACTACTTCTGGTATTACTACATCATTATCTCCAAAGGATAATAATGCCCCTGATGAATAAAGAATAACATTCGTATCTAATACATAAGTTTTCTTCAAGCTACTTCTCCTCCTCTCCTATATTACTAATATATGTAAAACTTTTTATAATTGAATAAAAACATGAATAATTTAAAAAACTTTTTTTATCAAAAAAATACATAATTCCATGCTGTAATAATATAATTCCTTTGACAATGGATAATATTTATTATATAATAGGTATAATCAAACAGTGAGGTAAATGCACATGGATAATTTTACACAGATTTTTAAAGAGAAAAAGTTAAAACTTACTCCTCAACGTATAGCTGTTTATAAATACTTGATGTCTACCAAAGAACATCCTTCTGCTGAAACTATATACAATGCACTGCAAGAAGAATACCCAACTATGAGTCTTGCTACTGTATATAAGGCTCTTAAGGTTTTAGTAGAAGTAGGGTTAATTCAAGAAATAAATGTTGGTGAAGGAACTTTCCGTTATGACGGTAATATAGCTCCTCATCCTCATGTTCATTGTATTAATTGTCTTAGAGTAGATGATATAGAAGGAATATCTTTCTCCTTCTTAAACGATGAAGTAAAGAATCATACGAATTATAATATTCTTACTAATCAGGTATATTTTTATGGACTATGCCAATGCTGCAATAATGCAAAATAATTTTTAGGGATTAGCATCTGCTAGTCCTTTTTTTTATTTAAATTTGCAATTATAATTAATTTATTTTCCACAAATAACATATACATTAATTATGGGGGTGTTTATATGAATTCTAAAAAAATATCATTTAATAGGAACTACTGTTTCAGTTTTATTATATTTGCTTCATTGTTATGTGCTTCAATTGTGCTTTTTAAATACTCTAACTCATCATCAACAGCTTTTTATACCTCAGTTGAAGATAGCAAAACTATACAGGATGATTTGAATGGAGATGGTAAGAAGGATATTTTATATGTCAAAAAAGATGATAAAAATTATTATATTCAAATTAATCTTCATGATGGTACTAGCTATGCATTGGATCCTAGTTCTAAATTCCCAACCCTAGGAGATTCCATTGATTATTGGCCTATGAAAGTTGCTACTTTAGATGCATCAAGAAATAAAATAAAAGAAATTTTTTTGCAGTCTTCTTTTCATGGAAAACCTATTCAACATATATTTCTTTGGAATGAAAAAAAATATGATGATATTTTTTGTTCTAATAATAATATCTTGGGTTTCGTGGATAGTAAAAATAATAAAACTCCAAGAATCATTTCAGCAAATATTTATAATGGTGAGATATCATATAATAGCTATATTTTTGTAAAAGATAAGCTTAAACAATTTAATTATAATTATCCTGCAAATTATATGGGTATGGATATAATCTCCAACTTCATTTCTTTAGTTCAAAGTTTTCCTAATGAATCTTTGACATTACCATCATACTTTTACCACAACATCAGTGGAAGCGACTTAAACTTACTATATGGAACAGCTAACAATAGTATGTCCTATTCTTTTGAAGATGGGCTATTTAAGGACTTAAGTTGGGATTCAAACGGAGTTCCTCACGAGGTCAAGTGGTCACTTAACTTTAAAAGCACATCTTTATCTGATTCTAAGGCTGTTAAAGCTATTACTTTTGATTTACTCCTTACAAAGTTTACTAACAGTGATGGAACCTTCACTTACAAGATTACATCTTTAAATTTAAGATAAAAAAAAGGGACCTTTTAAGGTCCCAAGGGGGATGGGGGGGTTCTCTAAAATATAAATCTTAGAGATTATGGAGATTTCAACTCCTATTACATTTATTATTGTTACCCAATTCTGAAGTTTTATTCATTTAAAGTTAAATTTTTATTTGTAAGTAAGAACTTTTAAAATGCTTATGAACCTATTTAAAATTAGTATTATTAGTTAAAATGATTTTATCCTCATATGATTTTAAAATATTCATTGAAAACTTTCATTTTAAAGTCACTTTTACCTATGTCGTACTTAATCAAAATATGGTCTTGTATTCCCTTAATTGTAAAATGCCCAAAAATTATATAATTTATGGGCATTTGTAATTTATTTTAACTTTTTAGCAGTTTTTCTAAAGTTTTCAATTTATTAGGGTCAATTAATCTAATTAAAATATTTACCAATTCATAAAGTTCATTCTCGTTTAACTTTGTACTTGGTTTAAAAACATTTTCTTGTATAATTTCTCCATCCTGTACTGCTTCTCCATTGTCTTCATCTTCATCATTTTCCTCATCATTAATAGTGATATTATCAAAATCTATATTATTAAAGTCAATATTTTCAAGATCTATATTACTGAAATCTATACTATTAACACTATTTAAAATTGAGTTAAAATCCAAGTTAGATAGTATTTGTTCTATTGATTGTTCTTGTTTCTGATGATTACTAATTACTGACTCCATTTTTTGCTCTGTTTTCTTATTGTCATTATTAAGTAAACCACTAAACACATCCCTTAAAGCATCCTTGTCTGCTTCACTTATGTTTGATAGTATATCCTTCAAGCTAGTTGCCTGTGGTTCAGGTTGTTTTTGCTGTGGTTGTTGACTCTGATTTCCTGTTAATCCTTGAAGTGCATTCATTATTCCACCGATTCCACCAAGTGCTGAAAGAGGATCAGAGCCTCCTTGATTCCCTTGGCTTCCTCCATTGCCCCCCATTAAACCTGATAGAAGGGAACCCATTCCATTTCCTCCACTTCCACCAAGTCCTCCTAAGGATGAAAGCAACCCTGCTATTCCATTCATGCCTCCGCCCATGCCTCCACCCGTGCCTCCACCTAAAATATCACCTAGTCCTCCAAAACCAGACATTGGTGCAGGTAGCTGTTGATTATTGCTTGAATCACTATTTCTTCTTCTATGCTTATGTTTTCCCATAAACTCACCTCTTTTTAATATAGGAGGGCAACCTTACCCTCCTACTATTTTAAATATTTATAATTTTAAAAAGCAATCCATGTTTTCACATGGACTGCTAAAACTCTTATCTTTCTAGAAACCCCCCACCATGGGCCATGGTTTACACATCTCACTTATCTTTTGTTGTATCTTTATTTAGTTCTTAAGCTTCTGACTAGCAGCAGCAGCCACCGTTATTATTGTGATTACCTTTCACATTGTTAAATGGTGAATTTCCAAATCCATTGCATCCACATAACCAGTATAAGAATAATAATGTTAATGCATTCTTAGCAACTGGATTGTTATGAGTGTCTAAAAGGTTAAGGTTATTCAATATAGCAATTACTAATAAAATTGTACATGGTTCAAAATTAAATCTTTGATTTCCGCTTCCACACATAGTTTATCTCTCCTTTATAAGCATTCAGTATTTCGTAGCTTTTGATTTATTATATTCCTTCGTTAATTAGCAGCAGCAAACTTTTACTTTTCTTCTTCTGCATTTGCAACGATTCTCTCTATATGGAGCTACATTGCTAGCATTATTGTTATTGCATCCACATAGCCAGTAAAGAAGTAATAAAGTTAATGCATTTTTAGCTGTTGGTGAGTCATTTAGTAATCCTTGATTTCCTAATATAGCAATTACTAATAAAATTGTACAAGGTTGAAAGTTAAATCTTTGATTTCCGCATCCACACATGGTTAAATCCTCCCATTTATAATTTATTTTTTTCTTAACCTTTGATCTTTTTACATTTTAAATTTAGGTTGATTTATTCTTTGTCTTCTGAAATTATACATATTCATTTATTGTTTTTTTACTTGATATTCTTTTGATACTCTAACTCTTTAGTTGTTTTATAGTTAATATCTTTAGCATCCTTTTCTAATTAAAAAAATTGCAGCTAGTATGGCAATTGTGCAGATATTTATTCCACAGCCGCATCCACCAAGTAGACCTCCGCCATATCCACGGTTTCCATAGCCTGTGTTGCCTAAGCAACATGGGTCTATTTCTATACAGCAGCAATCTTTACATTTGTGTTTTTTGTGTTTCTTACAGCAGCAGTC
>NZ_AMQH01000018.1 GCF_000300195.1 Clostridium tunisiense TJ
ATTCCTTTGCTTAATAATATATTATTATTAAGTACTTTTTTTGTTACTAAATAATAAAAAAAGAAAAACAACTTTAAAAGCTTTTTTAAGCTTAAAGTTGTTTTTCTTTTTTTACTGATTCTTAACATCAAGAAACTACTTAATGATTCACTATTTTATAGTGGAAAGTGCTTTATCATTAGCTACACTAATGTGCTAATAGATTTCACTATTTTTTTGATTCTTAATCTCCTTATATCATAAGTAACCTTACTTCCTTTTAGATAGTCTTAGTCCAGTATACTATATAAAATTATTCCACTCTAAATTAACTTTGAAACAAATAAAAATGTGGTAGTAAGCATATTAACAAAGAAGTGATTAAAAACGGCATACCAGTAGCCCTTTTTCTCAATTAAGTAACAGTTATAGAAGCTAATAACAAACAACATTCCCAAAGCAGCCAAGTTATTGTGAACCGTTGCAAATATTAAGCTTACTAGAAGGGCACTTAATATAAATCCAATATTTCCCTTAAGGACTTTTCTAAATATCTTTTCAAATAAAATATATCTAAAAACATACTCCTCTACAATCGGAGCGAAAATTATTACTGAAGGTGTAGCAATTAAAAATTTTACAATATCATAACTAGCCAAACTATCTATAACTTCTTGTGTTTTAAATTCAATACCTAGAGCCATAAGTAGGACTTGTGTAATTAGTGAAACTAAAAACACCATTCCATATCCAACCAAGGCATACCTAAATCCACTAGAAAGCTTAAATTCTCTTATAGAAAAACCATATGTGAAGTAATCATTATCTCCACGGAAATTACCTTTCATTCTATACATAATAATCAACACAATAGCAAAAGGTAGCACATTTGATTGCATACTAGGTACTATAAAAATTAAGCCTAAGTAAACAATTATAATAATAATATTTATACTCTTTGAGTATTTTCTCCATTTAACTGTTTTTACAAACACAATTAACGGAACTACGTACAATAATATTACTATAAGAATATTTATTAATATCTCCATAAAAACCTCCAATTTATTTTTTACACTTCTAATATTATTCAATTCAACTACTTTCCATTCCTAAAGAATGCCATGAATCTTATATGTTATTATTGTTTTCTCACAATAACCTCTTGCGAATATTATAAAAGTTCATACAACAGATTTTCCCCTTAGTAAGTTTAAGTTTCCATAATGTAATAAATTCATTATACTGATATAATTATTATATCATACTGCTATAAAACAAAGAGTACCTATTCGCTGTTAGGTACTCTTTATTCTAAACTTCAGTATTCTCTTCTGGGTATATATCTCCGAAAACTTCTCTGAGTAATTCTTCTTTTCCTTCCTTTTTTAAAGATGAGAAAAATAGAATTTTTTCATCCTTGTTAAGTTTTAATGCTTCTCGAATTACTTTTACACTTCTTTGAAGCTCATTTTTTGTAAGCTTATCCTTCTTTGTAGCTACTACAACAACTTCATAGCCGTAATGTTTAATCCATTCATACATAAGTATATCATCACCTGTTGGCTTATGTCTTGAATCTACTAAAAGCAATACCTTCTTTAATTGGGGGCGACTTATAAGATATTTTTCCATCATACTTCCCCAGGTAGCTTTTTCACTTTTTGAGACTTTAGCATAACCATACCCAGGTAAATCAACGAAATAAAATTCATTGTTAATTAAGAAGAAATTAATTAGTCTTGTCTTTCCTGGGGTTCCACTTACTTTTACAAGCTTTCTTCTGTTAGTAAGTGTATTAATCAAGGATGATTTCCCAACATTAGATCTGCCAACGAAAGCAATTTCTATTCTGTTATCCGTAGGGTATTGATCTGGCTTTACAGCCGACGTAATAAATTCTGATTGTTTAATTTCCATGTTCTATCTCTCCAATTAGTGCATTTTGTAGTACATCGTCTACTTTATCTGCAATTATAAATTTAATTTTTGACTTAACTGCTTTTGGCACATTTTCTAAATCTTTCTTATTATCTTTTGGAATAATTACTGTTTTTATGCCCATTCTATAGGCTGCTAAACTTTTTTCCTTTAATCCACCTATTGGTAGAACTCTACCTGTTAATGTTATTTCTCCAGTCATTGCTACTTTGTGGTTTACTTTTCTTCCACTTAAGGCAGAAATCATAGCAGTTACCATTGTTACACCTGCTGAAGGACCATCTTTAGGAATAGCACCTTCCGGAATATGGATATGAATATCTTTTTTCTTATGGAAGTCTTTATCTATTTCATACTTATCTGCATTTGCTCTTACATAACTAAATCCTGCCTTGGCAGATTCCTTCATAACATCCCCAAGTTGACCTGTAAGTTGTAACTTACCGTCGCCTTCCATTACAGTAACTTCTACTGGTAAGGTATCTCCACCGTATCCTGTCCAAGCTAAACCTGTTACTACTCCTATCTTGTCTTCTTTATCTAGATCATCATAGGTATATATTACTGGCCCTAGATATTTTTTTACTAAGTTAGAATTGATAATTATTTTATTCTTATCTTTCTCTACTAATTCTGTAATACCTTTTCTAATAACTGAAGCAATTTTTCTCTCTAGAGTTCTAACCCCAGTCTCCCTAGTATAATTTTCAACTAGTGTACTTATTGCATTATCTTGAATTAATAATTTGCCATCTTCCACATTATGCTCTTTTAATAATTTAGGAAGAAGGTGTGCTTTTGCTATTTGAAATTTCTCTTCAGTAGTATATCCAGATACTTCAATAATTTCCATTCTATCTAATAACGGTCTTGATATGCCTTCTAAAGAGTTTGCTGTTGTAATAAAAAGTACTTTTGATAAATCAAAATCTAGCTCTAAGTAATGATCTCTAAAAGTAGAATTCTGCTCGCTATCAAGGACTTCAAGCAATGCATCAGCAAGACTTCCCTTAAAGTCTGCACCCATTTTATCTATTTCATCAAGTAAGAATAGTGGGTTTCTATATCCAGCCTGTTTCATACTATAAATTATTCTTCCTGGTATTGCACCAACGTAGGTTTTTCTATGCCCTCTTATTTCTGCTTCATCTTTAACTCCACCAAGACTCATCCTTACAAATTTTCTACCTAAGGAGTTGGCAACCGATTTTGCTATGGATGTTTTTCCCACCCCTGGAGGACCTACTAGGCAAAGAATTGGTCCCTTTAGAGTTTTACTTATTTTTCTTACTGCTAAGTATTCAATTATTCTTTCCTTAACATCCTCAAGTCCATAATGCTCCTTGTCTAATACTTCTCTGGCATTTTTAATATCTAAATTATCTTTTGTGAACTTATTCCAAGGCAAATCTAAAACCCAATCTAAATAGGTTTTAATTACTGCACTTTCTTGACTTCCTACTCCTGTACTTTTTAACCTATTAAATTCATACAAAACCTTATCTTTTGCTTCTTTTGAAAGCTTAGCCTTATAAATCCTTTCTTCATACTGCTTTAATTCCTTACTTTCCTCATCATCTTCACCTAATTCTTCTTGAATCACCTTTAGCTGTTCTCTGAGGTAAAATTCCTTTTGAACCTTATTAACTTTATTTTTTATTTTACTTCCAATAGCTTTTTCTATTTTAAGAACTTCTATCTCATTCTTAATAATTAGTAATAGCTTTTCTAACCTTTCTTTAACGTCTACTATTTCTATAAGCTCTTGTTTTGTTTCAGTCTTTAACATTAGAAATGCACCAATAATGTCACAATATCTGCCTAGTCCACTTTCTTCTTCAAGCTCAGTGAATATTTCATTTAAGCTTTCACCACTTAATTCTAGGTATTCATCAAAAGCTTTATCAATTAGTTTTTTATATGCTTCGCATTCATTCTCCTCTTGGCACGATATGTCCTCTAGTATTTCAATGTCTCCATAGAACATTCCCTTCTCATCAGCAAAATTACTTAATTTTCCTCTTTGCTCCCCTTCCACTAAAACTCTAAGCTGATCCCCTGGAAGTTTCACAAATTGCTTAATGTGACATATAGTTCCAATATTATATATTTCATCAGCAGAAGGTTCTTCAACCTTTGCATCCCTTTGAGCAACTAAAAAAATCTTTTGATCCGTAGACATTGCTTCTTCAACTGCTGCTACTGATTTTTCTCTTCCTACATCGAAATGTAATACCATATAAGGAAAAATGTTAACACCTCGTAATGGAATTACAGGAAGTTTTAAAAAGTTATTCTCCATTGTTCTTCCCTCTCTTCTACATTCATGTAAATAATACATACTAAAATAAATATTATTAAAATAAGCAATTCTTCTTGATACATTTGAAAACCATATTAAAATATTTGTTTTTTTAAATCTCTAAGCGATTGAATCATCAAATTTTAAGCTTATATCATATAATTCTTATGATAACTCAAAATCTTGCTATAAATATCTAATTATATCACAGTTAAACAACATATTATATATAGTATTGATAAATATACATGCTTTCTTCTTTAATTGTATTATATCCTAATTATGCATTGCTATAAGACTTATATATTATACCTATAAAAGTAATTTTTTTCAATTAATATTGGATTAATTTGTTTTACCACTAAACCAAATGTTAGTTTTTATTAGGTATATAAACTTATATATGAGTGAAAGTTGTACTAGTATAAACTCATATTGTATTATCTCTAATACAACAACCAATAGTTATTTTAATCATTAATCTACTATTTCTTTCAAATAAAATACATTACTTTCCTTTTTTATTGGTTTTACTTAAGATTTTCAGTTTTAAAATTTATTTAAAACATTAATTAACACAAAAAAGGTTTAGTAAATTAGCTTCATTATTTACTAAACCCTATTTCTTATTGATTCTCTTATTAATAAACACTATAAGATATTCTATAGGTTTTTATTTATTTCTTCTATAATATTTATTGTTACATATTCTTTTTAAGCATCAAGAGAAGTCGCAGATAATATATCTAATTTCTTCTCTATATTTTCGACAGTTATATGGAAAACCTGTTCTGTGATAATTGCTTCTTCAATAACTTCTTTAATTGAGGACACAGGAATTACCTTGATTCCTTCTATTTCTAAAAAACTTTCTTGCCAGTTATCCTTAGGAATAAGAACTTTAGTAGCTCCGGCTTTTTTTGCGGCTTGAACTTTAGCATTTACACCTCCAACTGCCTTAACAAGACCATGAATAGATATTTCCCCTGTCATAGCAATCTTATTATCTACATTTTTACCTGTTATAGCACTGTATACTGCTGTAGTGATAGCTATTCCTGCTGAAGGTCCATCTACAGGTGTTCCACCAGGAAAGTTTATGTGTATATCAAAACTTTTAGTGTCTATATTGTAAAATTTCTCTAGAACAGTAATCACATTTTCAGTTGAACACTTTGCAGTACTCTTTCTTTTCATTTTTCTGTTATTTCCACTTATCTCTTCCTCTTCAACAATCCCTGTTATTTTAACTATTCCTTCCTTAGTTTTGCATTTTATTGCACTTGCTTCAATTTCCATCATTGCTCCCATATTTGCACCATAAACTGCCAATCCATTTACATACCCAACTTGTGGTCTTTCATTAATTTTCTTATCAGGACGTGGAGAATATTGGCCATTTTCAATTACCCATTCAACATCACTTACACTTACTACATTTCTCTCTTCATTAATTGCAATGCCAGAAGCAAGTTGTATCAAATTTACTGCATCTCTTCCATTGGTAGCATATCTACCAACAAGTTTTGCAGCTTTATCATCTAGGGATAATCCAATCTTATTCATTGCTCTTCGAGCAATTATTTCTATCTCTTCTGGTTGCAAACCTCTAAAAAATATTTCTACGCACCTTGATCTAATTGCTGGTATAATTTCTTCAGGACTCCTTGTGGTTGCACCAACAAGTCTAAAGTCTGCTGGCAATCCCTCATCAAATATTTCCTTTATATATGAGGGCATATTGGGATCCTCGGCATTATAATATGCACTATCTAAAAAAACTTTTCTATCCTCTAATACTTTTAATAGTTTATTCATTTCAATAGGATGTAGTTCTCCTATTTCATCAATGAACAACACACCTCCATGAGCTTTCGTAACAGCACCTGGTTTTGGCTGTGGTACTCCAGCTACTCCTAAAGGTCCCGCACCTTGATATATAGGGTCATGTACTGATCCTATAAGAGGATCTGCTATTCCACGTTCATCAAATCTAATAGTAGTAGCATCTATTTCTACAAACTTTGCATGTGGTCCAAATGGTGATGTAAGTCTTTTTTTTGCATCTTCTAATACTAGTCTTGCAGCCGCAGTTTTTCCAACCCCTGGAGGCCCATAAATGATTACATGTTGCGGATTTGGTCCACAAATTGCTGCTTGTAATGCCTTTATCCCTTTTTCTTGCCCTATTATATCTTCAAACTTTGAAGGCCTGCTTTTTTCAGTTAAGGGTTCTGAAAGGGCTATACTCTTTAATCTTCTTAAATTTTCTACTTCTTTGGCATTTTCCTTATTAATAACTACTTTGGAACTTTGTTGTCCTTTTAAGGCATTAAAAAAGTACAAGCCTATTACCACTGTAAAAAACAGCTGAATTAACATAATTATCACTGTTGCTGATCCCATAATTTTTTTAGTTTAATACCTTATTAAACTAACTTCCCTCCCTATATGTTATTTAAATTATTGATTATAACATTATTCTTAACATATAAGTGTATTTATATTCTAAATTATAGAAAATTTTGCTACAATTCATATCTATTCCATTATATAAAAAGAAAAGATTAGCTAGGTTTTACTGCTAATCTTTTCTAAAAAATAAAACCCCTATGTTAAGTACATAAGGGTATTTTAACTACATATTATGCTGGCTCTGATCCTCTTTTAGTTCTACTTTTACTCTCGATTTTAAGAGGTTGCCTTTTTCCGCTTTCTGCTAAAACGTATTCTGGCTTCTTACTTAATAAAGTATCTTCATGAATTATGATTTTTTCAATCTCTTCTCTTGAAGGCACTTCAAACATAATATCCTTCATCATTTCTTCTATTATAGCCCTCAATCCTCTTGCTCCAGTGTTTCTTTTCATAGCCTCTTTAGCGATAGCTTTCAAAGAATTATCATCAAAGTCAAGTTGAACATCATCCATTTCCAGAAGTTTCATATATTGCTTAATCAATGCGTTTTTAGGTTCTTTTAATATACTAACTAAAGCTTCTTCATCAAGTGCTTCTAGTGTAACAATTATTGGAAGTCTACCAACAAACTCTGGAATTAATCCAAACTTTAATAAATCTCCAGGCATTATTTGTTTTAATAGTGCTCCAACATCCTTGTTTTCTTTGGACTGCACTTCTGCACCAAAACCAATTGAAGATTTCTGGGTTCTTCTTGTAATTATTTTTTCTAGGCCATCAAAAGCGCCTCCACAAACAAACAATATATTAGATGTGTTAATTTGAATAAATTCTTGATGAGGATGTTTTCTTCCACCCTGCGGTGGCACAGAAGCCACTGTTCCTTCTAGAATTTTTAATAGCGCTTGTTGAACACCTTCGCCTGATACATCTCTTGTTATTGATGGATTTTCTGATTTTCTCGCAATCTTATCAATCTCATCAATATATATTATACCCTTCTCAGCTCTTTCTACATCATAGTCAGAGTTTTGAATTAATTTTAAAAGTATATTTTCCACATCTTCTCCCACGTATCCCGCTTCTGTTAATGTAGTGGCATCTGCTATAGCAAATGGTACATTAAGCATTTTTGCTAAAGTTTGTGCTAGAAGTGTTTTACCTGAACCTGTTGGTCCTAATAATAAGATATTACTTTTTTGCAATTCAACATCTCCATCATTTATAGGTGAGTTAATCCTTTTATAATGATTGTAAACTGCAACTGCTAGGGACTTTTTCGCATCATTCTGACCTACTACATATTGATCCAGATATTTTTTAATTTCCTCTGGCTTTGGTAGTGCATCCATGTCAATTTGTACATCACCTTCACGCTCATCAATTATAATTTCAGAGCAAAGTTCTATACATTCGTCACAAATGTATACTCCAGGTCCTGCAATAAGTCTTCTTACTTGTTCCTCACTCTTACCACAAAAGGAACATTTAAACTTTTTCTTTTCATCATTTCTTGGCATGCCGACACCCCTTTAAAGCTATTTCTTCTTATCAATTACCTCGTCAATTAACCCATATTCCTTAGCTTCTTCTGCTGACATAAAATAATCTCTTTCTACATCATTACTAATTTTTTCGATTGGTTGACCTGTTTTTTCACTTAAAATTCTATTAAGTGTTTCTTTTGTTTTTAAAATTCTTTTTGCATGTATGTCTATATCAGTTGCCTGGCCTTTAAATCCCCCTAATGGTTGATGAATCATTATTTCGCTGTTAGGTAATGCAAATCTTTTCCCCTTTGCACCTGCAGTTAATAAAAAAGCTCCCATAGATGCTGCCATACCTATACAAATAGTTGATACATCTGGTTTGATGTAGTTCATTGTGTCATATATAGCCATTCCTGAAGTTATTGAGCCACCAGGGCTATTTATATACAAGTAAATATCTTTATCTGGATCTTCAGACTCTAAGAATAGAAGTTGTGCTACTACTAAACTAGCTGTTGTATCATTAACTTCATCTCCTAAAAAAATTATTCTCTCCTTTAAAAGTCTAGAATAAATATCATAAGATCTTTCACCTTTTCCAGTTTGCTCTACTACCATTGGAACTAAACTCATAAAATACCCTCCTTATTGCAATAAAATTTAAGTTACACTTAAATTTTATCCTTATTACATATTTTTAACCTTATTTATTTAAAATTAATTGCCAGCATATACTGGCAATTAATTAGTTATTTATATCTTTAAGAAATATTATAAGGATTTACTGTTTTCTAATATTAGTCCTTTTACTTTTTCATTAATTATTTCAACTTCTAAGTAATCTTTTTGAACTTGAGCTAAACGTTCAGCTGTTTTTTCCATCTCTTCTCCAGCATAATATGCTGCAGCAATTTCTTTTGCTTTATTATTGATTTCTTCTTGAGAAACAGCAATATTTTCAGCTTGTGCAATCTTTCCAATTACTAAATCAGTTTTCACTTTATTAGCAGCTACTTCTTGCATTTGATCTCTGAATTTTTCTTCTGTTGTGTTTGTAAATTTATAGTATGTTTCAAGATCTAATCCTTGATATTTTAATCTCATCTCTAAATCTTGAACCATTCCATCAAGTTCTTTATTAATCATTGCTTGTGGAATATCTACCTTTGCATCAGCAACAACTTTTTCTATAACAGCATTTTCAAATTCTGATTTTGCTTTTAATTCATTAGCAGATTCCATTTTTTCTCTAATGTCATTTCTTAACTCTTCTAAAGTTTCGAATTCTGAAACTTCACTTGCAAATGCATCATCTATAGCTGGTAATTCTTTTTTCTTGATTGCTTTTATAGCAACTTCAAATTTTGCTGGTTTACCATTTAATTCTTCTCTTCCATATTGCTCTGGGAATTTTACATTTACATCTTTAGTCTCCCCAGCTTTTAAGCCAACTAATTGCTCTTCGAAGTTATCTATAAAAGTACCAGAACCTATTTCTAATTCATAATCCTGTCCTTCTCCACCTTCAAAAGCAACATCATCAACGAAGCCCTTAAAATCTATTACAGCTATATCACCTTGCTCAACTTTACCATCTTCTTTTGCTTCTACTCTAGCATTTTGAGTTTGTAACTCTTTTAATCTGTTTTCAATATCCTCTTCTGATACTGTATATGTTTCTTTCTTCACTTCTATACCTTTATATTCACCTAGTTCTACTTCTGGCATAACTGGTACAGTAGCTGTATAAACAAAGTCTTTTCCTTCTCCAATTTCAACAATATCTATTGAAGGATAATCCACTGGATTTATATTATTTTCTACTAAAATCTGAGGATATGTAGTCTCATATATAAAGTTTATTGCATCTTCATATAATGCTCCTTCTCCATAAAACTTTTTAACTATGTGCATTGGAGCTTTTCCTTTTCTAAAGCCTGGTATGTTAAATCTATTAGCATTTTTAGCATAAGATTTCTTTAAAGCCTCATTAAATTTTTCTGCTTCTACTGTTACTTCAAATTTTACAACGTTTTTCTCTAATTTCTCCATTTTAACGTTCATTGTTTCTTCCTCCTAATAACTGACTATATATTCATTTTAACATTATAACATAAATTACATAAATTACATAGTATTGGTTCTACATAATTAAATTATTAGATATAATACTAGATAATTTTGAAATTTATATTCGTATAGAAATATACTTAATAAATTATACAATAAGTTTATCCATATTTACAAGTTTTTTTCATAGTTTATAATTACATGGTTGTATTACCTTGTATATCAACGTACATAGTTTTACTATCAATATTTAATGTAAGTCCTTTAGGTGTTATGTCACCAAACTGAATATTGCTACCTTTAATCTTGGAATAACTCTTATGCTGTGTTGTAGTTGTATCAATAATCCACAAATACTTTGTTCCACTATTATTAATCCAAGGCAAGTTGCTAACATATGCAATATGTGTATCATCTATAAATGTAGGATTTTCTAACCAAATATAGCTTGGGAATTTTGTTAGCACTGTTTCCTTTTTAAAAACTTCTTTTTTAGTTGAAACATATTCCTCTTTGGTAATATTAGATATATTTTTATTTAAGTCTGCAATATATAAGTCCTGTGTCTTACTATCTGAAATTACTACCTTTTCTTTTGAAGGAGATATATTGTAACTAATTTTTCCATTACCAGTAACTGCTTTTATCTCTTTCTTATCTCCTTCTACTTTATATACTATATTTACACTTTCATTTGATTTTAAAGTCAAGACGAATTGTTCCTCAGCTAAAATTGGTTTTGTTTCAGTTTCAGTACTTGGCGTTACTTCACTTTCTTTTCCCTGTTCATTTGACTTGTTTGGATTTTCTGTTGTATCCTTATTTTTTTTCGAAAACACAGATATAATAGAAGTTTTGATATTTGAGGTAATCCCCTTAAAACTACTACTAAAAATTACAACTAAGAATATTATTATTATAACAGATATTGCTGTTGCATATCTAATCCTTCTCTTTCTTAATTGGTTACGATAATTACTGCTAAACATACTAGGTTTTCTACCCACAAGAAATCCCTCCATTAAATTCATATTATACTTTTCATTATGACTTTAAGAGTTTTAACTCATCAACATACCCTTAATATAGTAACATTTATAATATATGTAATCAAATTTATTATACCTCAAATTTAGTAATATTAGTATTTTTTTGATAAATTACTTTCAAAAATAAGCTTTACCTACTGTTTCACCTTTAATTTACCTTATATTAATTTTAATTATACAATTTTATGTTTTTTATATTGCTGTATCAAAATTTAGTTATGCTGTTCTATTATGAACTAAATTCAATTCAATATTTTTTACTAATATTTTCATACGTATATTTTTAAAAAACATCTTCACATTTTATTTCTAAACAGACTGATGTTTCTAGCTTTATTTAAATTTATATTTATTTCCCCCTCCATTTAAAATCGGTATTTATTTTTAAATTTTCTGAATATATTATTCTTGTAAAAAATACTTGAAAGAAATCTGTTTCAGTTATACAATTATAACAGACAGATAATTATTAAGCTAAAATACTTTATTTAGTATTTTATACTATATTAACTGTTATATTTAACAAGTAAACTGTTATATAAAACTCTTTACTTGTTTACATAAATAGGTTATAATAATAATTATTAACAAGTAATTATTATTAAATCACATTGCATAGGAGGAACACAAATGTTTAAACAATGGGAAGGCTTCAAAGGCGAACTTTGGCAAGAACAAATTGACGTAAGAGAATTCATTCAAAAGAACTACAGCTTATATGAGGGAGATGATAGTTTCCTTGTTGGTAAGTCTGAGAAAACTGCTAAAGTATGGGATAAAGCTCATGCTCTAATATTAGAAGAAATAAAAAAAGGAATTATAGATGTTGAGGTTAATGAAGTTTCAGGCATTAACAATTATGCAGCTGGATATATTGACAAAGACAACGAGGTAATTGTTGGACTTCAAACAGATGCTCCATTAAAAAGAATCGTTAATCCATTTGGTGGATATAGAATGGTTCAAAACTCACTTGAAGCTTATGGATATCAAATAAATCCTGAAATAGATAAGTATTTCAGTAAATATAGAAAAACTCACAACCAAGGAGTATTCGATGCTTATACAGCTGATATGAAAGCTGCAAGAAGCGCAGGATTAATCACTGGCCTTCCAGATGCTTATGGAAGAGGAAGAATCATAGGTGACTATAGAAGGTTAGCTCTATATGGTATTGATTTCTTAGTAGAAATGAAAAAGCAAGATGCTAAAAACCTAACAGGTCATACAACTGATGAAATGATAAGATTAAGAGAAGAATTATCTGAGCAAATAAGAGCATTACAAGAAATTAAAGCTATGGCTGCCTCTTATGGCGTTGATATTTCTAATCCTGCAACTACTGCTAGAGAAGCAGTTCAATTCTTATATTTCGGTTACTTAGCAGCTATAAAAGAAAATAATGGTGCTGCAATGTCACTTGGAAGAGTTACTACTTTCTTAGATATATTCATTGAAAGAGATCTTCAAAATGGTGTTATTACTGAAGAAGAAGCTCAAGAAATGGTTGATCAATTTGTAATTAAATTAAGACTTGCAAGACATTTAAGAACTCCAGAATACAATGATTTATTTGCTGGAGATCCTAACTGGATTACTGAGTGCTTAGGTGGAGTTAGTGTAAATGGTAAACCACTTGTAACTAAGACTTCATTCAGATTCTTACACACTCTAATTAACTTAAATCCAGCACCAGAACCAAATATGACAGTTCTTTGGTCAGAAAAATTACCAGAAAACTTCAAGAAGTACTGTGCTAAAATGTCTATTTTAACTGACTCAATTCAATATGAGAATGATGATGTTATGAGACCTGTTTACGGGGATGATTATGGTATAGCTTGTTGTGTATCTGCTATGGAACTTGGTAAGAGAATGCAGTTCTTCGGAGCTAGAGCTAACCTTGCTAAATCATTACTTTATGCTATCAATGGTGGCGTAGACGAAAAAACTTTCAAAAAAGTTTGTAACGTAGTGTCTCCAATAACAGATGAAGTTCTTGATTATAAAACAGTTAAAGCTAACTATTGGAAAGTACTTGAATATGTAGCTGAATTATACGCTAATACAATGAACACAATCCACTATATGCATGATAAATATGCTTATGAAGCTGGTCAAATGGCATTACATGATACAAAGATTAAGAGATTTATGGCATTCGGAGCTGCTGGTTTATCAGTTGTAGCTGACTCTTTAAGTGCTATTAAATATGCAAAAGTTACTCCAATTAGAAATGAACAAGGAATTGCTATAGACTTCAAAATTGAAGGTGAATTCCCTAAATACGGTAATGATGATGATAAAGTAGATGATATTGCTGTTGAGGTTGTTAAGAAATTCTCTGATGAGCTTAAGAAACATCCATTATACAGAGATGCTGAGCATTCACTATCAATATTAACAATCACTTCTAACGTTGTATACGGTAAGAAAACTGGTTCTACTCCAGATGGAAGAAAAGATGGAGAACCATTTGCACCAGGTGCTAACCCAATGCATGGAAGAGATGAAAACGGAGCATTAGCATCACTTAACTCAGTTGCTAAAATTCCATACAGAAACTACTGCCAAGATGGAGTTTCTAATACATTCACAATTGTTCCAGATGCTCTTGGAAAAGATGAAGATACAAGAATAAACAATTTAGTATCAATAATGGATGGATATTTTGGACAAAGTGCTTTCCACTTAAATGTTAACGTACTTAACAGAGCAATGCTTTTAGATGCTGTAGAGCACCCAGAAAATTATCCAACTTTAACTATAAGAGTTTCAGGTTATGCTGTTAACTTCAACAGATTAACTAAAGCTCAACAAATGGAAGTTATAAGCAGAACTTTCCATGAAACTATGTAGTTTAAATAAATTATTGTAAATATAATATATAGATTTAGGATGAATTGTCCTAAGTATACAGTGCGAAGTACCTGTTTTAATACAGGTGCTTCTGCTGTATTAAAAATTTCATTTCATACTAAAGTAAAAACATAGTTTTTATTTCAGTATGAAATGAACCATGGACTCAAGTATTCCTATAAATTAAGGAGGAATAAATTATGATTAAAGGCAGAATACATTCAATAGAAAGCATGGGACTTGTAGATGGTCCTGGTATTAGAACTGTAGTATTTATTCAAGGTTGCAAATTAAGATGTGCATATTGCCATAATCCTGATACTTGGAATTTGAATAGTGGTATTGAAGTTACTCCTGAGGAAGTAATAAAAAAAATTCTCAGATTTAAACCATATTTCTCGCGTTCTGGTGGCGGAGTTACCTTTTCTGGTGGAGATCCTTTAGTTCAGCCAGAGTTTCTATTAGAAATGCTTAAATTATGCAAGGCAAATGGAATTCACACAGCAATTGATACTGCTGGATATGGTGATGGCAACTATGATGAGATATTAAAATATACCGACCTAGTACTACTTGATATTAAGCATATAAATAGCGATGGCTATGTAGTTCTAACTGGAAGAGACACAAAGGATGTAAATACATTTCTTGAAGCCCTACGCCGCTCTAAAACTAGAGTTTGGGTTAGACATGTAGTGGTACCTGGGTATACAGATACAGAAGATCATATGAAAAAGATTGCAGAAATAATTACAAATGAAGTTCCAAATGTAGATAAAATTGAGCTCCTTCCCTATCATGTGTTAGGCGTAAATAAATATGAAAAGCTAGGAATTAGCTACAGATTAGACGGAGTTGAACCAATGAATAAAGAAAAGGTAAAACAACTTCAAGATTATTTAGTATCTCTAGTTAACTCAGATTCTAAAACAAACTCTAAAATATCTTAACAATAATATACTCTAAATAATAAAGCCATGACTCAAAGAGATTCATGGCTTTAACCATTTTTTTCCACATTATCCACAATTTTATCCACATTTTGGTAATAACTTTCCTTATATATAATATACTAGTCCACTATGACATTTATTCTTGGTGTTACTATTTTTTTGTTTACTTATATTTTTTTTTGTGAGATAATATGAATAAATAATATTTAAATATTTTGAAAATATTTAATAACTTTATACTTTCTAAGGGGGACTTTGTAATAATGAGAAACAACGCTTTAGCTTTTGAAAAATACATAGGTGAACATGAAATTCATATGAACAAAGGTATGAATGTAGAAGATTTTACTATTTTTACTTTTCCTGAAAAAGTAGTTATTGACGGTGTAGAGAGACCCGTATTAGGCGGTGGTGCTGAAAGAAGAGCTGTAATAGCCCTAAGAGATGATGACACTTTAGCAGATATATTCTGTTTTCACATCGCTACTGTTCCAAATGATGAAAGCAAAAAAACTTTATTATATAAGCTATTCAACGAATTGAATTCAACTTACAAATATATCAGTTTTTATGAAGATCAAAATGTTGTTAGTTCAAAAATATGTATACCGTTTAATAATAACTTTGATGCAGAATTAGTTTTTGAGATGCTAGCAGTAATTTTTCAAGCTGCAGAACAAGAATATCCAAGAATTATGGCACGTATAAAGTAATTTTTAGCTCATATTTGTATATGAGCTTTTTACTTTTGGTTATATTTACTATTTTCTTCACTTTTACTTTGATTTAGTATATGATTATAGGTTATACTTATAGTATTATAAACTTTATTGTACAAGGAGGTATTTAATTGTTTAAGAATGATAAATTAATTCCCGGATTAATTATTATAAATTTATGTTTACTAATTATTTTCTTAATTAGTAAAATGCCCTTTATCTTTACACCCTTTCGAACTATTATAAGTGCAATGTTTATTCCAATGGTGTTAGCTATCTTTCTTTACTATATGGTAAGACCAGTCAAAAGACAACTTGAAAAATTCAAAATATCTAGTGTATGGTCTACTGCCATATCTATCCTTTTAATTATAGGATTGCTGATTTATATAATTACCTATTCATCTTCAATCATAGCATCTGAGGGACAAAGTTTAGTTAATACCTTAACAAGCTCTGTACAAAGTATTAACAATAAATATAGCTACATCTACCCTCAATTAAACGAGTATTTTAATATTAATGATGCTATACAAAGAGCTATAAATTTCATTTCCAACTCTTTTGCTGACATAAGTAAAAATGTATTTGCTGTAGCAAGTTCTATAGGTAACTTTTTCACACAAGCTATATTAATTCCTATTATAATGTTCTATATATTAAAGGATGATAGAAGAATTTATGATACTTTTTCTTCTATGCTTCCTTCTAAAATAAAATCTTTTACCCTTAAAATACTACATGAAGTTGATACAGTTTTGAAACAGTATATTACATCTCAGGTGATGGTAGCTTCTGTTATAGGGATCTTAATGTTTATAGGATATATGATTATTAGAATGCCTAACGCTCTTGTATTAGCGTTATTTTCCTTGATAACAGCTTTTATTCCTTTTTTAGGAGTAATACTAGGAATTCTACCTGCCTTGCTTATAGCCTTCAGTATGGGCTTTGGTATGATATTTAAAATCCTTATTCTAACTGTAATCGTTCAACAACTTGAAGGTAATGTTATAACTCCAAATATAACCGGTAACCAACTTCATATGCATCCACTTACAACGATCTTAGTAGTTACTGTTAGTGTCTATTTTGGTGGATTCTTAGCTGCCTTCCTCGCTGTTCCTATATATAATATTATAAAAATTATTATTAAAAATATATATGATTATTATTCTAGTAAGAATAATTCTACCATTGATATTCAAGCTAAATAGCTAATAAAACTAAGGATTTTATGATAATCCTTAGTTTTATTTTTGCCTAAATAATGAACTAGTTAATTTTCTTCTAGGACTTACAAGAGACTTTAACCTCACTAATACAATGCTTAATAAACCAAATAAAAAAGCTTATAATTATATTTTCACATATAATTATAAGCTTTTTACTCATATGCAATTTAAAGTTTATAGTATTATATAAATAACTCATAAACTTTAACATTTTTTCTTGGTGGTGCACCCAACAGGGATCGAACCTGTCACCTTTGGATTCGAAGTCCAGCGCTCTATCCAAATGAGCTATGGGTGCATAGCTATAAAAAAAATTGCCGTAGCAACATGATATTTCTTTTCATATTAAAACTTATCTTAATTATTTCAAACTGAATTTATAATATAAACCACAAAAAAGTTAAATGGAGCGGGTGAAGGGAATCGAACCCTCGTAACTAGCTTGGAAGGCTAGCACTCTACCATTGAGTTACACCCGCATAATATAAATTTGTGGTCGGGGTGACAGGGATTGAACCTGCGACCTCATGGTCCCAAACCACGCGCGCTCCCATCTGCGCTACACCCCGATACATTTGGTGCGTCTTAAGGGATTCGAACCCCTGGCCCACGCCTTAGAAGGGCGTTGCTCTATCCAGCTGAGCTAAAGACGCATTTTTTTGGAGCGGGTGAAGGGAATCGAACCCTCGTAACTAGCTTGGAAGGCTAGCACTCTACCATTGAGTTACACCCGCATATGGAGCGGAAGACGAGATTCGAACTCGCGACGTTCACCTTGGCAAGGTGACGCTCTACCACTGAGCCACTCCCGCATATTTTAATGGCAAATTTTAAAGTAATATGGTGCAGATGAAGGGAGTCGAACCCCCACGCCGTAGGCGCTAGATCCTAAGTCTAGTCAGCAGGATTTGAACCTACGAATGCCAGAGTCAAAGTCTGGTGCCTTACCGCTTGGCGATATCCCATTATTTGGGGTGAACGATGGGATTCGAACCCACGACAACCAGAGCCACAATCTGGTGCTCTACCAACTGAACTACGTCCACCATTTGGTGCGTCTTAAGGGATTCGAACCCCTGGCCCACGCCTTAGAAGGGCGTTGCTCTATCCAGCTGAGCTAAAGACGCATTTTTTTGGAGCGGGTGAAGGGAATCGAACCCTCGTAACTAGCTTGGAAGGCTAGCACTCTACCATTGAGTTACACCCGCATATGGAGCGGAAGACGAGATTCGAACTCGCGACGTTCACCTTGGCAAGGTGACGCTCTACCACTGAGCCACTCCCGCATATTTTAATGGCAAATTTTAAAGTAATATGGTGCAGATGAAGGGAGTCGAACCCCCACGCCGTAGGCGCTAGATCCTAAGTCTAGTGCGTCTGCCAATTCCGCCACATCTGCATATTACTGGTGGCTCACCGGGGGATCGAACCCCGGACACCATGATTAAAAGTCATGTGCTCTACCGACTGAGCTAGTGAACCATATTGGCTGGGATAGCAGGATTTGAACCTACGAATGCCAGAGTCAAAGTCTGGTGCCTTACCGCTTGGCGATATCCCATTATTTGGGGTGAACGATGGGATTCGAACCCACGACAACCAGAGCCACAATCTGGTGCTCTACCAACTGAACTACGTCCACCATTTGGTGCGTCTTAAGGGATTCGAACCCCTGGCCCACGCCTTAGAAGGGCGTTGCTCTATCCAGCTGAGCTAAAGACGCATTTTTTTGGAGCGGGTGAAGGGAATCGAACCCTCGTAACTAGCTTGGAAGGCTAGCACTCTACCATTGAGTTACACCCGCATAATATATTTTGCCCCCGGACACCATGATTAAAAGTCATGTGCTCTACCGACTGAGCTAGTGAACCATATTGGCTGGGATAGCAGGATTTGAACCTACGAATGCCAGAGTCAAAGTCTGGTGCCTTACCGCTTGGCGATATCCCATTATTTGGGGTGAACGATGGGATTCGAACCCACGACAACCAGAGCCACAATCTGGTGCTCTACCAACTGAACTACGTCCACCATTTGGTGCGTCTTAAGGGATTCGAACCCCTGGCCCACGCCTTAGAAGGGCGTTGCTCTATCCAGCTGAGCTAAAGACGCATTTTTTTTGGAGCGGGTGAAGGGAATCGAACCCTCGTAACTAGCTTGGAAGGCTAGCACTCTACCATTGAGTTACACCCGCATAATATATTTTGTGGTCGGGGTGACAGGGATTGAACCTGCGACCTCATGGTCCCAAACCACGCGCGCTCCCATCTGCGCTACACCCCGAAATTCACTTTCCTCATCGTCGTTGTTTCTTAATTAGTAACCCCAGCGACAATAGTTATTCTACAACAATATATTTCATTAGTCAACACTTTTTAGTAACTTTTTTTCATAAAATTTTCTTTTGAAATCATCACAGGTCATTAGCCCTTGATTTTCCTAGCTTTCCACTACATAGTTTTTTATGTATTTTTTTCATTTTAATCTCTTCATATTGTGAATTAAAAAACTTATACCATCTTCATATCACTTGTATATAGATTTTTATTTTTGTCTCCTGATTATAAATAGTATTTTTTATATTATTTTTATATGATTTTCTTCATGAATTTTAAAGATAAAGTTATTTATTTTTCCCCAAAACCACTAACAACTCTAAGGTACTAACTTCTTCTTTCGAATTATCAACAACTATAAACCACCATAAATATTAGAATTAAACTCCCTCTAAAATCCTCATCTTTGATATTTTATATCCATAATAAAACAAATACAAAGCATAAAAGCATTTAATGCCTTTAATGTTTTGTATTCGTCCTTTTAAATTTATATATGAATTAATTTTGGAATTATAATTCTATTATTTATTTCAATAATTGCCACAGATGGTTTAGAACCATCTCTAGGCTCACTTATACTTCCTGGGTTTATGAAGTATATATCTTCTTCCAAATCTATCCTACCAACATGGGTATGTCCATATAAAACTATTTTGCTATCTGTTTCAAGTGCCTTAAATCTAAGCTTAAATATATTAAAATTAACTCCATAGTTATGTCCATGGGTTAGAAATATATTTACACCTTCTATTTTTTGTACTATTTCTAATATACCTTCGTCCTTATTATCACAATTTCCTCTAATTGTAATCACAGGTATATCTAAATTTTCTTTTATTATTTTACAATCACTTGCATAATCCCCTAAATGATATATAATATCACATTGACCTAGAGCTTTTATGGCTCTTCCCAATGAAAATTTATTTCCATGTGAATCACTTAAAACTCCTATTTTCATCTATTCCACCAACTTATTAAATATACTTACTCAATTCATCTTTTAGCAGGTCAAGAGCACGCCCTCTATGACTCATAGAATTCTTTACCTCAGCTGGTACATCTGCAAAGGTTTCTTTTAGTTCAGGTACGTAAAATAGTGGATCATATCCAAAAGCCTCTTTCTCTCTATATTCTTCAACTATGTAGCCTTGAACTTCTCCCTGAACCTTAACAACTGTAATATCATTTACTATCAGTACCATAGCGCAAATAAACTTTGCTTTTCTTTCATTAAATGGTACTCCTTGAAGTTCTTTTATAAGCTTCTTATTATTTTCCTTATCATTGCCGTGTCCACCACTGTATCTCGCTGAATATATTCCTGGAAGGCCTCCTAAAGCTTCTACTGACAATCCAGAATCATCAGCCAAAACCATATTTCCATTAGCTACTGAAAATATTTCTCTCGCCTTAATTTCAGCATTTTCCATAAAAGTCTTACCCGTTTCATCTACATCTATGTCTATACCTGCCTCTTTTAATCCAATCACCTCTAAATTAAACCCTTTTAGCATTTCCTTTATTTCATCTATTTTATGATTATTATTGCTTGCAACAATTAATTTTTTCATATTGTTCCTCCTTATGTATTATATTTTTTTAGAATTTTTTGTATTTAATACTTAGTTATCCATTAATACTATATAAATACTGTTATTTCAACTTGATCAATTATAATTATTGCTAGTTTAAAATTACATATTAAATAATTCGTCTGCTTCTGGAGGTTCTACTTCAATCTCTATGTTATTCTTTACTAACATTCCTCTAGATTTAGTAATTTTCCCAATAATAGTTCCCTTGATTCCACCCTTTTTAAGTTCTTTAATTAGTTCATCTCCATTCTTACATGTTATTATCATGCTTCCTGAAGATATAAATTTTAGTGGATCGATGCTAAACACATTGCAAAGCTTTTCTGTAATTTTTGTTATAGGCATTTTCTCTTCATAAACCTTAAAACCAACATTACTTGCCTTTGCCAATTCCCATAAAGCTCCTAAAAGTCCACCCTCTGTAATATCATGCATAGAGTTTACCCCTACTTGTCCTGCTACAACGCCTTCTTTTACCACACTTATGCTATTAACATATTGCTGTGCTTCAATGTACTCATCATCAGATAATATTTCCTTACACTTATCTGCGAAATCATTCACCAATATTGTAGTTCCTTCAATACAAAGATGCTTTGTAACAACTATATCATCCTCCACCTTTGCCCCTGCAGTTGATATAGCTGAATTCTTTAAACCCTTTCCTATAGCTGTGCAAGAAACAATTATCTTGTTCACAGCTTCTGTTATTTCTGTATGCCCACCAATTACTTGAACATTTAATTTTAAAGCTTCCTCATGTATTTCTTCCATAACTTTATGTAATTCTTCTATACTTGCACTAGGTGGTGCAAGTATTGTTACTAATAATCCTACTGGCTCTACCCCACAGGATGCTATATCATTACAATTTATATGTACTGCAATCCTGCCTATATTTTCTGTTGCTCCTGTTACTGGATCAGTTGATACAACACACTCATAATCTCCATAATTAACTACAGCACAATCTTCCCCAATACCATTACTTATTCTAATGTCGTCTCTTCTCCCCCCCTTATGATTATCTATAACATATTTTAAATCATCCCAATTAAGTTTTCCCACTCTCATTTGAATTCTCCTTATATTTTTTTAAAGTTTTTGTGATTTTGGCACATTTTCAAGTTTCACATCATATTATTAAATATAATTAATATTTTGGTGGTGTTACGTTGAAATATATAGGACCTTTTTTAAGAATCAATGTATTAGACAATACAAACATAAAAAGTCAATTATTTTACTTATCTAAAGAATCAGTAAGACACATATCTCTGCACTCAGGTTGTGGAATAGTATCTAAGAATGAAGAGCTAAAATCTAAACCTTTACCTAAAAATGATGATATCATAAATAGTACTATTTCTCCACTATTATGTGTTTACAGAAAAGCTGATGGAAAACTAGTGAATGAAAACAGTAAATTACACTGGAATCACCGTAAATTTAAGAAGGAAATAAATATTTCCTCAAATGCTTATATGACTTTATCACTTCTTCAGTTGGTAGAATACTACAGTAAATTCATAGATGTAGATGATAAGAAATATGCTTTTAAAAATTATCTACTTAATTTGGTTGGCGAACAACTTGAGTTCTATGCTGTTTATTGTAGAAATAACGAAGGTGTATTTATTGATAAGTATGATTCAACTGATCCAATGGCACAGGAATATAATTTAACTGATAAAGACTTAAAATTTAGTTTTTCAACTCAAGGACTTTTAATGGCTGCGTATTACAAATATTCACTTTATAAAGATTTGGATGAAAATCAATTTAAAAACTTCTCTTTAGATATATTAAATATGTTCAAGCAATTTAAAAATGAAATCTATAACATCCCTCATGATGAACTTGTAAAAGTTTGTTTTGCTTTTAATATTTTTTATAAATATTCTGACTTAGAAGATGCCAAGGCACTACTTTTAGATTTTTCTGATTTAATGGCTGAAAATCTAAAACACATTCCTTCATCAGTAATTAAAGATAAAATTGATGTGTCTTGTCTTGCTTATATTAACTGTATGATGGCCTACGACATTTCTCATATTTCTAAGTTTAAGGAAACTGCTAATAAAATTTATTTAAATTTAGAAAAACTCTATCAAACTGATAAGGGTATATTTGTAAAAGATCTAGATGAAAAAGAAAATAAATTTAATTGCGATGAAATAATTCTTTATTTATATATGATGATGCTTCATAACGAATATGAAAGTAGTAAAGATAAAGAAGTGGATTATTCTAAAGTCCATAATATTTACAAAAACCAGTTGGTTAACTCTGGCATAGTTTTAAGTTGGCCTGAAGTTCCTGACTTAGACAATGTAGAAAGATATAGAAATTTCACCTCTAAAGCAGAGGATCTTTTAAAAGATGAGTATTTTAGAATGCCATCAATGCCAAGCCCTGAAAGTAATGAGTTAGCACCGATTTTTATAAAATACGTTACCTTAAATAAAAGAAAGGAAAGATATAAGCAGTATAAACATAGCTTTGATGCTTCGAAAAATATGTTTATCTTTTTCCTAATACTATTTCTTAATTAAAGATTTTCCATCTCAAGTAAAAACAACTTTCACCTTACACAACGTTAGAGTGATTGTAAATATTGATAATGAATTCTCAACATCTCTGTATAATGAATGTTTCTTAATCTCATCAGAGAAAATGCTGATACAATTCTAAAATCGTTAGTATTTGTAGTTTTCTCTAAGATACTTGTGTGCTTATCTCATAATATTTAATAAAAACAACTGTGATACAAGTTAATTTCACAGTTGTTTTGTATTTAATACTATAATTTCTATTTTAGCAACTTAATTTAACTATTGTTCTGCTAAGTAGCTACGAAAGACTAACCATTATTCCCAATTTTCTAAGTCACGACACATAATCTACGTTTAGACTTCCCAACATTGAGTAAATTATTTTAATGTTTTTATTTCCCAGTGTAAAAGCATTAAAATAATTGAAAGTTTATGAGTTGCAATTTATAAAACTCCTAATTCAAAATGTACATGATAATTAGTTTTAATTTTCATGTATTATTAGTATTTAATCTTACATATATGGTTAATTTACTTTTAAATATTCCAACTTTATGTTTCCTGAAGGAGTAGCATATACCCCAGTAATATTTGGCTTAATGCATAGTATAGTATTTATATAGTATATAGGTACTGATGGCAAATCTTCTCTTAATATGTCTTCACACTGCCTATAAAAAACACTCCTTTGTTCTTCATTCCATTCATATTTTGCGGCTTTGACAATTTCGTCATACTTAGGATTGCTATACCTTATAAGATTTTCTTTAGACTTACTACTCCAAATATCATAGTATAAATACATATCATCGAATATAGGTTTAAATTTGCTAAGATGCATATCATACTGATTTTTCTGTATTACCTGCTCTAATTCATCCTGGCGGTATCCTTTAATTGATATATGTATACCTAAATCTTGAAGGATATTTTTAGCCAAATCTTCTGCAATTCTTTTATTTAAACCATCCTCTTCATAAACTAAAGTTATAGTTTCATTTCCTTTTATGTTAGTTTTCTTTAAGTACTCTTCACTTTGATTTTTATTTGCAAAAGTGTCAAAAAGCTTTTTATCAGCATTTCCTTTTGGTACATAAAGTGATGCTGGTATTGCAAAATTTTTGGCAATTTGTTGAGAGTAATATTCTTTTGAAAGTATTGAGTTTAGTGCATTTCGAAAATTAATATCACCAGCGAGTTTATTGCCTTTTATATTAAAGTTTAAATAATACACACTATTACTAGGAAAGCTCTTTAATTTCCCTTCGTTCTCTAACCTGAAATATTCATTTACTGGGGTGTCAGCCACAATGTGGATATTTTCTTCCCCCTCCCCATTTAGCTCAAAATTCGCCAATGCTTTTTCCTTATCTTCAACAAATGTAAATTTAATTACTTCATTAGTAACTTCATTACTGCCATAATAATTTAGATTCTTAGCTATAATTATATGTTTTTTTTCATTTATCTTATCAACTATAAAAGGACCTGTATATCTTATTTTTTTATAACTCTCATCAAATCCATTCATTAAAACATTGTAATCTCTTAATGAATAAACTGGTTGGCTAAGGATTTTTATGAAATATGGACACCTATAATTGAGCCTAATAGACAGTAGCCTCTCATCTTTTGCTTTAATTGCCACCTCCTCAAATCCCACTTTTCTATTTTTAAAATCTTGTACCCCAAAAATACAATTTAGTTGCTCTGCATAAATATTATTTTTATCCTCTATGAAACTTTTAAAAAAATTCGTAAAGTCTTGTGCAACTATTTTATCTCCATTGCTATATTTTGCAGACTCTCTAATTTTGAAAGTATATTCTAATCCATCTTCTGAAACAGTATATTCTTCTGCTATTCCATTGATGATTTCACCATTAGCATCCTCAGTAACTAATCCTTGAAATAAGGCTAACAAAATGTCTTTTTTTCTAACATCAAGGTTATCAGTCATAACTAGATTATTTGGCCTCTGCCCTAAATTGTACGAAATATAATCGGTGGTATTAATAGCTCTATTTTCATTTTCAATAGAAACCGAGCAAATTAATATTCCTATTAAGAAAATTATATAAAATAACTTTTTCACAGTAGCACCTCATTTCTCCTACACCCCAATTATTGTACTTTTAAAATTATTTACAGTTTCACATTAATTAATCCAAAATTTCAATGATTTTTTATTAATTTATTATTACATCAATTTGATTTTATGCTATAATGTGTGTAATTGATTAAATTTATCCTTTTGCTACTTTACATACTAATGTTTACTTGGAGGTAACCTATGTTAGATATAGTTTTAAAAATATTAGTTATTATATCCATAATAACCTTTACCTTTATTGGTGTTTGGAGTTTTATACTCTTTAATTATCTCTACAATCAAATTAGATATAGGAATTATCTATTAGAAAAGGTTTCTCACAATATTCATACCTTATCTAACAACTTTAAAAAGATATATGATAAGGAAGACGTTAACCCGTCACCTTCTCCTACCGAATTTAAAGAAAGTTCTTCTCCAAATGATTAGAATTTTTATGTTATAAATTAATGTGTATATCCTATTAACTCAGCTTATTAGAAAAAGCTTCATCTTTATTAAAGATATACCCTTATGAAATTATAACTTGCTTAAATCAATATCTTATAAAAATAAAAAGATAGCTGGTGTTTCAAACCGGCTATCTTTTTATTTATTTAACTCCCCATAACATAAACAGAAAAATCATATTGGCTAAAATAATAAAAGTTACTCCATAAAAAATGTAGTTTTTACCTTTTTTATTTACAATTATCTCCAAACTCCAAATTATAAGGGTAAAAAACAGTGATATTTGAAATGGATGATAATTATCGAAAAACTTGTTGTAGTGAATACTATACATAGATAAAATTGTTAATATTATTATTACTGTTGTAATAAACATAGAAGCCCATAAAATTAATTTTATACTTCTTTTCACTTAGTTCCCTCCAACCATGGTTAAAAACTCATCTTCTGTAACCACAGTTACTCCAAGTTCTAAAGCTTTATCATACTTCGATCCAGGCTCTTTTCCTGCAAGCACATAATTTGTTTTTTTGCTTACGCTACTGGAAATTTTAGCTCCTAACCCTTCTAGTTTTTCCTTTATCTCATTTCTTGAGTAATTTTTTAAGGTTCCAGTAACTACTACTGTTTTCCCTTTAAATATGCTTTCTTCAATTTGTATACTCTCATAGTAAGGCGTAATCCCTAAACCTAAAAGTTCCTTGATGCTATTTTTCACCTCTGAAGATTGAAAAAACTCAATTATACTATTGGCTACAACTTCCCCGATATCCTCTATTACTATAAGTTGTTCAAAAGTTGCTCCTTCAATAGTCTTTAAGTTTTTTAAGTTTTTAACTAAATCCTTTGCTGTTTTCTTTCCTACATTTGGAATGCCAAGAGCATAAATAAAAGATGCTAATTCACAACTTTTGCTTTTTTCCAAAGCATTTATAAGATTATCTGCCTTTTTATCTCCGAACTTTTCCAAGCCTAAAAGATCATCCTTTTTTATCTTATATAAATCTGGAATTGATTTAACCTGTAATTTTTCGAAAAGTTGTTCAGCTGTTTTTTCACTGAAGCCTTCGATATTCATAGCATCTCGACTCGCAAAATGAACCATACTTTTAACCATTTGCGGCTTACAAGATAAAGTATTCTCACAGAATATATGTACTCCCTGTCTAAGAAGTTTTGCTCCACAACTAGGACATACCTCTGGTATTTCAATGTTTTTTGCAGTTTCTAGGGATGTGCCTACTACTCCTATTATTTCAGGAATAACATCATTGGAACGTCTAATGTAAACTTCACATCCTATCTTTACTCCCTTTCTATTAACATCATCCATATTATTCAAAGTAGCTCTCTTTACAGTAACTCCCCCTAATTCAACTGGCTCCAGCAAAGCTGTAGGACTTACCCTACCACTTCTTCCCACATTCCATTCTACATCTAAAAGAGTTGTTGTTGTCTCTTCTGCCTCAAATTTATAGGCAATAGCCCACTTTGGAAATTTAACTGTGTATCCTAAGTAATTTCTAGTATTAATATCATCTATAGCAATTACAACTCCATCAATATCATAATCTAAACTAGCTCTTAAGGATTCTATATATTTCACACCATCTATTACCTCTTGGAACTTATGGCACTTTTGAAAATAGGAGTCAACAGGAAGTCCCATATTACGTATAAACTCCATCATTTCCTCATAAGTATTAAATCCTTCCCCCTCTGTATATCCCACATCGTAAAAAAATGCTGATAAATTTCGTTTTGCAGTTTCTTTAACATTTAAATTTCTTAAAGCACCAGCCGCACCATTTCGTAAGTTTTTTAAAGGCACTACTGCCTTGCTATTATATTCTTCAAAAGCCGCCTTTGTCATAATAGCTTCACCATGTATTTCTACTACAGCATTATTTAAGATTTTAAGTGGAATAGACTTTATAGTTTTAATTTGAGCTGTTATATCTTCTCCTACTTCTCCATTTCCCCTTGATACCCCAGTAACAAGCACCCCGTCTTCATTATAGGTTAAGTTTATTGATAATCCGTCAAACTTTTTTGTTAAAACATAGGCCAATGGTGGTAGCTGCTGATCATGATTTTTATTATATTCCTCAATTGTCTTTAAGTTTCTATTATGCCAATTCATTAACTCTTCCAGACTTTGTGCTTTATCTAAACTCCAAAGTGGTGATCTATGATAATGTTTTTTAAATTCTGGTAAAACAACATCTCCTACCCTCTGAGTTGGTGAGTATGGTAGTACTTCATCTAACTCTTTCTCTAAACTTTTCAATTCATCGTATTTTCTATCATATTCAATGTCAGATATAGAAGGACTATCTAAAACATAATACTCATAAGAATTCTTATTAAGTTCCTCCACAAGCTCTATCATTCTAGCTCTTTTTTTCATACTGCTTCCTCCTTATAATGCTACAAAAGTTCTAATGGTGCTGATGATAGCATAAGTTTTTTGATTCCCATACTGTTAAAAGCAATAGTTACAATAACGTCTGCATTATCTCCTGATACAGAAACCACTGTCCCAACTCCAAATTTACTGTGTTTAACCTTTCTCCCTATAGTAACTTCATCCACCATTATAGTATCTTTTTTGTCACCACTATTTATTATAGAAGTAGCTACTTCCTTAGCATAATTTGATTGCATATTTTTCAAAGTGTGGGGATTATTATAGGATGGTTTATTTCCTGTATTCTTTAGTACATTTACAGCTCGGGACTTCCCACCAACCAACTCTTTTAAGCTTGGTGGAATTTCACTTACAAAATCAGATACCGAATAAGCAACGGTTCTACCAAATACCATTCTTTGTTCAGCAGAAGTTATATAAAGCACTTCTTTTGCTCTTGTTATTGCAACATAACAAAGTCTTCTTGATTCTTCCATCTCCGTAAAGCTGTTGAGAGAAGACATTCCAGGGAATATTCCGTTTTCCATACCAACTAAGAATACTACAGGAAACTCTAACCCCTTAGCACTATGAACAGTCATCATTACCACCGAATTTTCTTCTTCCCCTAAATTGTCCAAATCAGAAACTAAAACAACTTTTTCTAAAAATGCAGCTAATGACTTATCTTCTGAATCTTTCTCAAAAGCAACTGCATCTGAAACTAGTTCTTTAAGGTTTTCAATCCTACTCTCATCTTCAGGAGTCTTTGAACCCTTTAGCATATTCATGTAGCCACTTTCATCTAAAATATCCATAATCAACTCAGATATAGGTGTTTCATCAGCCTTAGCAATAAAACTATTTATTAATCCTGTAAATTTATTAATTGATGCAATCGCTCTTGAAGAAATGCCTGGTATGAATTCAGCATCCAACAAAGTATTGTACATACAATCTCCTGTCTCATTGGCAAAGGTTTGAACTTTCTCTACAGTTGTATCACCTATATTTCGCTTTGGCTCATTGATTATTCTTCTTAGACTAATATCATCAAGGGGATTATTTACTAGCTTTAAATAAGCCATAATGTCTTTAATTTCTTTTCTATCATAGAACTTAAGTCCTCCCACGATTTTATAGGGAATTTCACCTCTTCTAAAGGTTTCCTCAAATATACGCGACTGTGAATTCATTCTATAAAGAATAGCAAAGTCATTTAATGTTCTTCCCTCTTCTTTTATTAATCTTTTAATTTCACTAGCAACGAAACTTCCTTCATCGATATCACTAAACCCTCTATATACCTTTAGTTTTTCTCCCGCTTCACTTTCAGTTCTAAGTTCTTTTTCTTTTCTTTGAGCATTATTCTTAATAACCATATTTGCAGCCTGAAGAATATTAGATTTTGAACGGTAATTTTGTTCAAGTTTTACTACTTTTGCATTAGGAAAGTCCTTTTCAAAATCTAAAATATTAGTAATGTCAGCCCCTCTCCAAGCATAAATGCATTGATCATCGTCACCAACCACGCAAATATTCTCTTCTTCATTGATTAAAAGTTTTACAAGTTCATACTGAGACTTATTTGTATCTTGGTATTCATCAACCATTATGTATCTAAATTTTCTTTGATAAAATTCTCTTACATCTGTTTGTTCTTTTAAAAGTCTAACAGTTAAGAAAATAAGGTCATCGAAATCCAGAGAATTATTAGCTTTAAGCCTTTTTTGATAAAGAGTGTACACATCTGCAATTTTATTCTTTCTAAAGTCTCCTTCATTCTCTTTTTTAAAAGTTTCTGTAGAAATCATATTATTTTTTGATGAAGATATTTTCCCCATAATTTCAGAGTCTGTAATATCCTTTTCATTAATGTTTAATTCTTTCATACATTGCTTAACCAATGTTTTTGCATCATAGGTATCATAAATTGTAAAGTTTTTATTATATCCTAATTTATCTATCTCTCTTCTTAGTATTCTTACACAGCTAGAGTGGAAGGTAGATACCCACATATTATCTGCCACGTCACCTACAAGAGTCCTCACCCTATCCTTCATTTCACCTGCAGCCTTATTGGTAAAAGTTATTGCCAGTATTTGGGATGGAAATATTCCCAAGTTTTTTACCATATGTGCAATTCTATAGGTTAAAACCCTTGTTTTTCCTGATCCTGCACCCGCCAATATCAATAATGGTCCATTTACATTAATGGCTGCCTCATACTGCTCTTTATTTAATAATTTTTTTAAATCCATTTAAATCACTCCTAACTTAAACTATATTTAGTTTAAATTTGCACTATCCTTAATTATATCATATTTTATTTAGATTAAACAAAAAAGCGACAGAGTCGCTTTTAAAATTTGGTTTCAATACTTAAATTAGTACAATATATTAAAATGCACTTTAAATTAGTCCTCTGTCCACTTAATTCTATTAAAGACAATTTTATAACCATCGTTACCATAATTTAAAGATCGATTCACCCTACTGATTGTTGCTGTGCTTGCTCCTGTAGTACTTGCTATATCTAGATAGGTTCTTTTCTCCATTAACATTCTAGCAACTTGTAATCTCTGTTCTATAGCTTTTATTTCATTTATTGTACATATGTCTTCAAAAAACTTATAAAACTCTTCTTTAGTTTTTAAACTAGCTATACCTTCAAACAAAAAATCCATTTCTTTACTTTCAAACTTAGATTTAAATTCTCCCATAGTTAATCCCCCTAAAACTCATGCTTTTGTTCAATTTATACCTTTATTATAAGTTTAATGTTTTAAAGTGTAAATACAGAATATTTATTTTATTCAAATACTTTTTCTCAACAGCACTTACAAACAGAATAAACTCAGCTGTTTTAATAAAAAACTAAATTTATAGTTATACATTAGCTATAAAATATCATAATTGAAAATAAAAAGCTAAAGTAGTAATAACTACTCTAGCCTATTTGTATGTTTATTAAAATAACAGATAACGCAAATATAATTGATGAAATAACTGTTACCCTAGCTAAAAAAGCTTCACGAGTTTTAGTTTTATTTTTTGAGAAAAAAGTTTCAGAACTTCCAGTCATTAAGCTATTTAACCCATTGGTTTTACTTGGTTGTAAAGCTATGGAGCCAATAACGACCAATGCTGATATAACAAGTACTGCCATAAGCACCTTTAACATCATATGTACACCCCCTTGCAACATTATTGCCATTTTACAAGAATATACTTTATTCTAACATAGTAATAATCTTTTTACAATAAATTAAGCAGAGAGATTTAGATCCCTCTGCTCCAAATCAATTATTTTCTTTTTATATTATAGAAAGATTTTAACCCTCTATATTCAGCCATTTCACCAAGTTCTTCTTCTATTCTTAATAGCTGATTATATTTTGCTACTCTTTCACTTCTTGCTGGTGCACCAGTTTTAATTTGACCTGCATTCATTGCCACAACTAAATCTGCTACGGTAGTATCCTCAGTCTCTCCTGATCTATGAGAAACAACTGCTGTATAGCCAGCTCTTGCTGCCATTTCTATTGCATTGATTGTCTCAGTTAGTGTTCCTATTTGATTAAGTTTAATTAATATAGAATTGGCAACGCCTCTATCTATACCCATTTCTAATCTCTTAGTATTTGTAACAAATAAGTCGTCTCCAACTAATTGTATTTTATTGCCTAACTTTTCAGTAATATGCTTCCAGCCTTCCCAATCTTCTTCTGCCATACCGTCTTCAATTGATATAATTGGATATTTGTCACAAAGTTCTACATAGTAATTAGCCATTTCTTCTGGTGTTAAAACCCTTCCTTCACCAGCTAAATTGTACTTTCCATCTTCAAAGAACTCAGAAGATGCTGGGTCAAGGGCTATAAAAATTTCTTCTCCAGCCTTATAACCAGCTTTTTCTATAGCTTCCATGATTACTTTGATTGCATCTTCGTTAGATGCTAAGTCTGGAGCAAAACCACCCTCATCACCAACTGCAGTTGCTAACCCTTTTGATTTTAATATACCTTTTAAGGCATGATATACTTCAGCACTCATTCTAAGGGCTTCGCTAAAGGAAGATGCACCACATGGCATAACCATAAATTCTTGTAAATCTACGTTATTATCTGCGTGTTTACCACCGTTTAATATATTCATCATTGGAACTGGGAGAACCTTAGCATTAACTCCACCAATATATTGATATAGTCCAAGACCTAAATAGCTTGCAGCTGCTCTTGCACAAGCAAGTGAAACGCCTAACATCGCATTAGCACCAAGTTTTCCTTTATTATCTGTACCATCAAGCTCAATCATAGTTTTATCTATAGCAACTTGATCCAATACATTCATTCCTATTAATTCTTCAGCAATGATGTTATTTACGTTGTCTACAGCATTCATAACACCTTTACCGTTGTAAATATCCTTGTCTCCATCTCTTAGCTCTACTGCTTCAAATTGCCCAGTAGATGCACCTGAAGGTACTGCTGCTCTTCCCACAGTTCCATCTTCAAGAACTACTTCTACCTCTACAGTTGGAAAGGCTCTTGAGTCCAATATCTGCCTAGCGTAAACGTCAATAATTTCTACATACTGTTTCATAATTATTCCTCCTGACAATTTTCAAATTGTACTAGCTTTAAAAATATTCTGAACTTATATTTATAATTTAATGCACAATAGAGTTTAACTTAATTTTAAAAGCTTTACCTATTGTGCATTAATCCTAAACTAATTATACTTTAAAGTTAAACATGGCCTTAACACAAGGGTTAAGATCTTTATATTATTAAAGATTTACCTGTCATTTCTTCTGGTTGTGGTAATCCCATAACTTGAAGCATAGTTGGTGCTATATCAGCTAATATACCATCATCTCTTAATGGTGCTGCATTCTCTGATACATATACAAATGGTACTAGGTTATTAGTATGTGCTGTCATTGGTTTACCTGTAGAGTAATCAATCATAGTTTCAGCATTTCCATGATCAGCAGTAATAAACACTGTTCCATCTTTGTCTAATACTTTGCTCACAATTTTACCTAAGCAATAATCTACAGTTTCCACTGCTTTTATTGCAGCTTCAACTATTCCTGTATGACCAACCATATCTGGGTTAGCAAAGTTTAAAATAATCATATGATATTTATCTTCTTCTAAAGCTTCTAGCACTTTATCTGTTACCTCATAAGCACTCATTTCAGGTTTTAAATCATAGGTTGCTACCTTTGGAGAAGGTACTAGAGTTCGATCCTCACCTTTATTTGCCACTTCAATGCCACCATTAAAGAAGAAGGTTACATGAGCATATTTTTCAGTTTCTGCTATTCTTAATTGATTTAAACCCTTATTACTTACATACTCACCTAAAGTATTGACATAACTCTCAGCTCTATACGCAACTTTAACATTTTCTATTGTTTTGTCATACTGAGTCATGCAAACATAATTTAAATCTAAACTTTTTCTTTCAAACCCATTGAATACTTTGTCGTTTAAAGCTCTTGTAAGTTCCCTAGCTCTATCAGGTCTAAAGTTAAAGAAAATTACTGAATCCTTATCAGTAACTGTAGCTGTAGGCTTTCCTTCAGTGAGAATTACTGTTGGAATAACAAACTCATCTGTCTTATTATCATGATAAGCAAGTTCTACTGCACTTTGAGGTGTATCGGCATAACTTCCCTCACCTTTGACCATAGCATTATATGCAAGTTGAACTCTCTCCCAACGATTATCTCTATCCATAGCATAATATCTACCAGAAATAGTAGCAAATTTACCTGTTTCTTCTTTTATCATATGATTTTCTAACTCATTAATAAATTGTAGAGCTGATGATGGTGCTACATCTCTTCCGTCAAGAAATCCATGTACATACACCTTTTTTAACCCCTTATTTTTACAAAGAGTTATCAGCGCTTTAACATGTTCTATATGAGAATGCACTCCTCCATCAGATAAAAGACCCATTAAATGCAAAGAAGAGTTATTTTCTATAGCTTTCTCGATACCATAGTTTAAAGCTGGGTTCTCAAAAAATCTTCCTTCTTTTATCTCTTTAGATATTCTGGTTAATTCTTGATAAATTATTCTTCCAGCACCTATATTCAAATGACCAACTTCCGAATTTCCCATTTGTCCTTCTGGTAAACCTACATCTAATCCACTTGCAGAAATTGCAGTACTTGGATAACTGTTTATTAAATTATCATAATTTGGTTTTTTAGATGCTCTAACTGCATTTCCATCTACTTTATCACTTAAACCAAATCCATCTAGTATCATAAGCATTACTGGTTTTTTTGGCATCCTAAATTATCCCACCCTTATAAATTAGTAGTTTACAATAGCACTAAAATCTTGTGCTTTTAGACTAGCACCTCCAATAAGACCACCATCTATATGTTCTTTTTCCATTTGCTCTCTTATAGTTGATGGTTTTACAGAGCCACCATATTGTATTCTAACACTATCTGCTATATCTTTTCCATAGATTTTTTCAATTACCATTCTAATAAATCCTATAGTTTCGTTAGCATCCTCAGCTGTTGCAGTTTTTCCAGTTCCTATAGCCCAAATTGGCTCATATGCTATTACCATGTTTTTCACATCATCACTTAAGATTCCAGCTAAATCTAACTTAACTTGAGTAGCTAAAACTTCCTGTGTAATTCCTGTTTCTCTTTCTTCTAACAATTCTCCCACACAAAGAATAGGTTTTAACCCATACTGAATTGCAGCCTTTAATTTCTTATTTACTGTATTATCAGTTTCATTAAAATACTGTCTTCTTTCACTATGTCCTATTATAACAAAATCTACTCCTAACTCCTTAAGCATTTTTGGAGATACCTCTCCTGTAAATGCTCCTTCTGTTTCAAAGTGCATATTCTGAGCACCTATCATAATATTTGTATCTCTACAAGCTTCGATCACTGCTGGCAAACTTAAAAATGTAGGACAAACCACCACATCACACTTAGCATCCTTAACTAATGGCTTTAACTCCTGAACCAAAGATACCGCTTCACTTACAGTTTTATGCATTTTCCAATTTCCTGCTATTATTGGCTTTCTCATAACATTACCTCCACCTTCAATATTATCTATCATTTAAAGCAACTATACCTGGTAACTCAATTCCTTCAAGGAACTCAAGTGATGCACCACCACCAGTAGAAATATGAGTCATTTTGTCTCCCATTCCAAAAATATTAACTGCAGCAGCGCTGTCTCCACCACCTATAATTGTAGTACCACCACACTTTGCCATGGCTTCTCCAATTGCTTTTGTACCCTTACTAAAGTTTTCAAATTCAAAAACTCCCATTGGTCCATTCCAAATAACTGTCTTTGACTGAGAAATCCATTTACTATAATTTTCTCTAGTCTTAGGTCCAATATCTAATCCCATGTATCCATCTTCAATATTTTCACTTACTGTCTCTAAAGGTGTAGCATCCTTTGAAAACTCATTAGCTATAACATGATCAAGAGGAAGAAGTAACTTTACATCTTTATTCTCAGCTTTTTTCATCATTTCAATAGCATAATCCAACTTATCTTCTTCAACTCTAGAGTTTCCAATTTGGAATCCCTTAGCCTTTAAGAATGTGTAAGCCATTGCTCCTCCAATAACTAAGGTATCAACTTTTTCCAGCAAGTTATTTATTACATTTATCTTATCTGATACTTTAGATCCTCCTAAAATGGCAGTAAAAGGTCTTTCAGGATTTTCCACTGCTTCTCCCAAGAACTTTAACTCCTTTTGTATTAAATATCCGCACACTGAAGTGTCTACAAATTTAGTTACACCTACAGTAGAACAATGTGCTCTGTGAGCAGTTCCAAAAGCATCATTTACAAATATATCACATAGTGATGCCAATTCCTTAGAAAAGTTCTCTTCATTTTTTGTCTCTTCTTTCCTAAATCTAGTATTTTGAAGAAGCACACACTGTCCTTCTGTCATATTGTTAACAGCATTAACTGCATTTTCTCCAACTACATTGTCATCATCTGCAAAGACAACCTGTTTTCCTAATAGTTCTGACAATCTAGCTCCTACTGGTTCCAAAGATAGCTCTTTTTTTGCTTCCCCCTTTGGTTTTCCAAGATGAGAACAAAGTATTACCTTAGCTCCATTTTCTAATAAGTATTCTATAGTAGGTAGCGCTCCCACTAATCTATTTTCATCAGTTATAACTCCATCTACTATTGGTACATTAAAATCACATCTTAATAAAACTTTTTTTCCTTTTACGGCTACATCTTCTATAGTTTTTTTATTAAATACCATTTTTATTCCACTCCTATTTCATTAATTAAGAAACCTATTTAAAATTTTCTTGATAATAAAACTAAACTGGTTTCCTTAAACCTTTAATATAATAATACACTATTATCCAATATAAAGTCATAAAAATATAATTATTAGCTAAATTAAAAATCTAGTTATGTAGAATGTGCTACAGAACTAGATTTTTATTAGTTATTTATATAGATTCATCTAATTATATACTATAGTCTGTCAGCAACATATTTTGTTAAGTCTGCTAGTCTATTTGAATAACCCCATTCATTATCATACCATGAAACAACTTTAACTAGGTTTCCATCCATAACCATAGTTGATAAACCATCTACTATAGAAGATCTTTCATCTCCTTTAAAATCCATTGATACTAGAGGCTCATCAGTATATCCAAGAATTCCTTTTAATTCACCTTCAGAAGCCTTTTTGAAAGCCTCATTTATTTCCTCAGCTGTTGCAGCTTTTTCTAGTTCACAAACTAAATCTGTCATAGATACTGTTGGTGTTGGAACTCTTACTGCCATACCATTTAATTTACCTTTTAATTGTGGTAAAACAAGAGATACTGCCTTAGCTGCTCCAGTAGTTGTAGGTACCATTGCTTCAGCAGCTGCTCTAGCTCTTCTTAAGTCACTATGTGGCGCATCCAATATTTTTTGATCATTAGTATAAGAATGAACTGTTGTCATTAATCCTTTAACAATCCCAAACTCTCTATCTAATATCTTTGCAAATGGAGCTAAACAGTTTGTAGTACAAGATGCATTTGAAATAACGTGATGTTTGCTAGCATCATATTTTTCTTCATTAACTCCTAGAACAATTGTTATATCCTCATTTTTAGCTGGAGCAGAAATTAAAACCTTCTTAGCACCTGCTTCAATGTGAGCTTTTGCTTTTGTTGCATCAGTGAAGAATCCTGTTGATTCAATCACTATTTCTGCGCCTTGTAACCCCCATGGAATATTCTTAGGATCTTTTTCAGCGAAAATTCTTATTTCTTTTCCATTAACTATTACAGAATTCTCAGTTGCTTCTACTGTACCATTAAATCTTCCATATAATGTGTCATACTTAAGTAAATGTGCTAGTGTTTTGGGATTAGTTAAATCATTTATTGCAACAACTTCTAACTCATTGCTATACTTTTCAACTAAGGCCTTAAAAACATTTCTTCCAATTCTACCAAATCCATTGATTCCAACTCTTATCATTTGAGCTACCTCCTAAAATTTATAATTATTCTACTTATATAACTTGATTTATGCAAGTAGTATTTATCCCTTTAAAATATTAACTATTTCTCTTGCTGTTGCTTCATCAGTAATTAAAATACTGTTGGTTCTATTTTTTTCTACTGCTATAATAGCCTTTGATTTTTCTACACCCGCTGCCACTGCAATTATGTTTTCCACATCAGATACCTGATCCTTTGAAATCCCAACAAAAGGCATAGAATATACAATTTCTCCATCTATATTAAAATAATGTCCATAAGCTTCCCCTACGCCACCATTATCTTCTACTTTAATTTTAATTTCTTCTGGTAAATTCCTTTTCTTGCATGCAGTTTCTGCAATTCCAATACCATGAATTAAAATATAAGAATGACTTATTTGTTGAAAAATTTCTTTTATATCATTTTCTTGAAGTAACATCTGAAAAGCACTGTGGCTTAAATTGTCAGGCATGTGTAAAAGTTCATAAGCCGCACTAAGCTTATCAGCAAACCTTTGTACTAAAGTATTAGATTGTGTTTCAATATCCTTTGCCATTCCACCTCTTCCAGGTAAAACTTTAATGTTATTAAACTTATTTATTCTATCTAGCTCATCTATTACTTTTTTTACAGTATTGCCCCCAGTTAGAGATATTACAATATCATCTTTTAATATATCTTTTATGTAGCTACTTGCAGCCTTACCTATCTCATTAAGTAAAGTTTCATCATTTCTCACATCTCCAGAAATAATGATAACATCTTTTATCTTTAGTTCTTCTTTGATTTCTTTTTCTAAACCTTGAATACCATTAATTTCGCGAATAAACAGCTTTAATCCACTTAAAACTTCTTCACCCTCTGTAGTAATTGACATACCTATAGTATTAACTTCTATAAGATTTTGTTCCTTTAAAAAGTTTGTTTCACTTCTAACTACTCTTTCACTTAAATTTATATTAGTAGCTAATAGTCTTCTGCCAATTGGTTGATAGTATTTTATATTCCTTAAGATTTTGTATCTTATTTTTAGAACCTCTAATAGCTCAGGAATAAGTTTCTGTTGTAATTTTAATATGTTTTCCATATCTCACCTCTTTGGACAAATTTTGTCCCTGCGGTTAATTTTTATCCCTATATAAATTGTACAATATTTACCACAATTTGTGAAGAGCTAAAATAACATTTTTATATAAAAATTTTAAATTGCTAACATCTTAGATCTAACACAGCTTAATATAATTAAATAATGAATAAGTTCATATTGTGGAGCAGCTTAGGAATCAGGTTTTTACTAAGCAACGGTGTCTTTGTGAACAAACTGCATTTGTTACACCAAAGCAACTTATCTAGGCTGAGTAACTGCCACTTAAATAGGATGGCAGACTTAAAGCTTCAAAAATGTTGTAAAACCTCACTATACTCATTCTCTATAGTTACATAACTTAAAATCTTTTTCTTTGAGAAGATGGTTTTATTCCCATTTCATCTCTGTACTTAGCAATAGTTCTTCTAGATATATCCAAACCTCTGCTTAAAAGAACACTTCGAATACTAGAATCTGATAATGGCTTTTTCTCATCCTCTTCTTGTATTATTTCTTTTATTATTCTTTTTATGTTTTGGTTAGACAACTGCTCACTACTAATATTTATAGCAGTAGTAAATAAATCCTTTATCTTTATTATTCTACCACTATTTAGTGAAATATATTTATCTCTTATCGCTCTGCTCACTGTAGATTCATGTAAATTTAGCTTGCCAGATATATTTTTTATAGTCATTGGCTTAATATATTCTTCTCCATAATCGAAATAATCTCTTTGATAATTAATTATTTCACTGATAACTCTATATAATGTTCTTTTTCTGTTATCAACACTTTTTATTAAAAACATAGCATTATTAATCTTTTCTTTAACATACTCTACTGCAACCTTATCATCAGAACTATTTATTATTTCTTTATATATACTATTGATATTTAGTTTCGGTACTATTTCCTCATTCATTAAGACTAAATACTCATCATTAACCTTCTTAATATAAGCATCTGGCAATATATAACTTATCTCATCCCCTGTGTAGAAACCTCTAGATGGTTTGGGTTCTAACCCTTTGATTAAATCTCCATACTTTTGAACCTGCATAGGTGATATTTTTAACTTTTTAGCTATTAAAGTATATTTATTTTCCGACAGCAATTGTAAATGACTAGAAATTATCTCTTCAAGGTCTTCGTTGTATAGTCCTTTTCGTTTTATTTGAATCAGAAGACATTCACTTAGATTCCTTGCACCAATACCACAAGGATCTAATTGGTGAATAATACTTAAGCATAACTCACATAATTCCATGGAAATTGATAATTCTTTACAAACAACATTAAGATCCAAGGTTAAATAACCTTTGCAGTCTAGATTGTCCACTAAATAACTACAAATCATGTTTTTTTTATAATCTATATTACTTTCTGCTAACTGTTCTTTTAAATAATCACTTAAAGTAGATTTATTTCCAATAAAGGTGAAAGGCGATATTTCTTCTACATAATTATTTGTTATGTAGTTTTTGCCCCCATAATTATCAAACTCTAAGTATTTTATCATTTCTTTATAATCAAATAAATCTTTTTTAGTATTGTTATCATTAGAGGCAGCCTCACTGCTATTAGCATATTCTAAAACTATATTCTCTTGCACCTCATTATTAATATGTTGTAAAAGTTCATAAGAAGACATTTGCAAAAGTTTAATTGACAATTGCATTTCTGTAGTCATAATTAATTTTTGTTCTTGAGTTAATCTCAATCCAAAATCTAAGTGCATTTTCCCACCTCCACAACCTAATATATTATACCATATTTATAAATAATTTTATCTTTTTTTCATAAAGGTTGAAAATTATCAAAAGTTATAGATTTGACATTTATTATACTAGGATAAAGTAATTACCCCCTTATCTTATAATCTACTTTAATAAGCCAAGTATTTAATTTATGTACTATATTTATGTTAGTTCATGCCTATAGTTTTCTTATGCAGTAATTTTCAACTAAAAGAGGACCTTTAACAAATTACATTTATTAAAGGTTATAAAAAAAGCCACCATTTTTAAGATTATGGTGACCTTTCGATTTATTTAACTATACTTCTTAATATTATTATATAACATCTTTACCATAACTATATTCAATAGATTTTGGTATTTCAATCTGCATTTTAATATTATTTATATCATATTCTGGCTCCTCAGGCATAGATATAAATCCATTTTTAAGGCCTATAAATCCATTTATAGCTAAGCATACAGCATCTAAAACGTTTTCAGTTCTAACATCTTTTCTTCTAAAAGTTTTTATGCTGTAGTCTAAAATCTCATCAACATTGGGGTAAACCTTTCGTAATATATCTCTTCTTTCTTTATAACCCGCTAAAACAGTTTTGCTATTCCTCATAAATCTCCCGCTAAGAACAAAAAAACCAATCTCGCAATTACTTTCCTTAAACTTATCTCTGTACTCAATATGATTAAATAAAAATTTATCTAATTCTCTTATCTTTTCTATAACATCCCATAATCTAGTTGAAACACTTCTACCTGTAAGCCTCTTATTAACAATATTAGCAACTCCGAAACTATTACAGTAAATAGCTTCTCTACAAGGAACAGCTGGCAGATCTAAATGACTAGAATCAAGAAGTTTTCTAGCTTCTATATCACACTTTCTCTCTTCCACCGACCCCTCTAAAAAACCCATAGGAATACTAACAAAAAATAAATCGCTATCTTTCCATACATCTACAAGCTCATCAATGGTTTTAAAAATTCTTATACTCCAACAGCTATTTGAAAGTTTTACTCCAAGCCAGCCTCCATTACAGACATTAATACCAATTACATTCATTTTATCACCCCAATAAAATGTGTTATATAATACCTCATAATAAATTACTATATATCATATTATATACTGGTTTAGTAGATTTGTATTCAAGTTATTTGAAAATTTTTAAAATATTATTTTATAAATTAATATGATGCATTTGTTATTTTATGTACAAAACTTACTTTTAAAATAAAAATGAAAATAAAAAAATGGCCGAAGCCATTTTTTTTATCTCGAACCTTTTTCGTAAGGTGAACCTTGTGTAATAAAAAGAATACTATATTTACTATGAATTTCTAATCTCAAAAAATCCCTTCTTAATTATATACCATTTTTTTAACTAGTTTACTATAACATTTATCAACCTTAAGTTACTTCTTTTCTTATCTCTTTTAGTCTGTTCTTATGAGTATTAAATATTTTATATATCATAAATGCTGCATATATGAATGTATTAATTATATATGCGAAGGAAAAGAATGTTTCTGTAGTTATAACTGGTAGAAAATTATTTACTGCAAATAAAAGAATCATAAAACCAGTAAAAAGGTTAAGTTTGAAATTTTTTTCTGATAATACATCTATCGTAACTAAATACATTAAAAAATTAATTGTAATGCCTATAATTAAAATTATCAATATTACTTTTTTCATAAAATTACCTTGTTCAGCTAATATGGTAAGTAATCCAAATGAGATTAGTAAAATAAGAACACTAGAAATAGCAAGGATCAGCGGAGTTACTAATGATGAAATATTATATTTTCTTATTATATTTGAAAGTAAATCTACTGCCTTATTAGAATACTGATAAGACACATTATCACGTTGTAAAGATTTCACCCTTAAAATTTCTTCTTGTATTACTTCAATAATTCCTTTAGTATCCTCACTCTTAATTAAATCATTAATTTTAATTATTACATCCTTTGCAGTGAATGGATATACCGCATACAAGCTATCAATAAGTTGGCTTTTATCAATGGCGTTATTTCGACACTTTACTAATGCTGCTAAGGCTTTGCTATATACTTCTAGAGCACTATCAGCTCTTTTTTGGGTTAGTTCATCTATCTCGGAGTTACTTTTTTTAAATTCTTTAAAAAGAAAAATAAATAAAGCCAGTAGTATTAACCAAATTAATGATGTATAATCACCATTCAGAATTAACTTTGTAATTTCACTAAGTATATTCATATAATCCCCCATTACATCTATGATTTAATAAAATTTATTTCAATACTCTGTCTAAAATTTTCCAGCCTTCAACTATTTAATACGAACTAAGATAAGCTTACTATTCATAAAGAAATAAGGTAGCTTTGTGTGCTACCTTGAATTATATATGTTGCTTAATAACTTTAACTATTTTGTATCAAAATCCACTTTATTTATAGAGGCTTGTCCCCACCTTAATTGTGTTTTTCTTGCTCAAGACTTAAATATATTTCATAAACTAATTCTCTAATCGACTCTTTAATTCCTAGTATCTTTACTGAATTAGCGCCAATACTATAATCAAATATTTCTTTTATATTCTCTATTGAAGTCTTCATACTAAATACATTCATAGGTATAACTAGCGAACCAATTTTCTGTTTAAAAAAACGTTCCAAAATGATTATAGTGTAAGGATCATTAGCCATTATTTGTAGCAACTGTATTTTCTTTTCAATAATTTTTATTTCTTCTTCATTTTTATTTTTTTTACCATTTGATTTCTCAAGTTTTTCAATCTTTTCTTCCTCTTTTTTATTTAGTTCATTTATCATTTCAACTTTTTTCATCACTTTAAAATTCCCAAACTCAAAATTGGTTATACTAAACAATATTTCCTTTAATTGTAGTTCACGAATAACATATAAAAGCACAATTGATATTATTATAATTTTAATATTATTTTCTGTTAGTAAAGAATTAATTAGTTTTATAATTATTTCATAAATAAATTGAAAAATAATATTGAAACATATAATAAGATTAGTTCCTAATATTTTAAAATTTACTGTTCCATAATAATATTTAGTATATCCTATAAATATTATTATCAAAATCAATAACATTGCATATCTTAAATATAGTTTTGTATTATTTTTTTTGCTGCTCATTATACTCTCCATTAATGTTAACAAACCTAAATTTTTCTATGGTATTGTTAGCTATATATAGCCTTTTGCACCTAGTACATTTTCTTTTATTATTTTCTATAAGTTTATCAACATGTGCACAATATGGACATATTGAAAATTCATTTCCTTCTAAGAAATCTAACTCTAATAATGTGTGTAATTGGTTGTATAGCTCTTTTTGTGAAATTTTAGAATTCTTTAATAGGTATGGTATTGATACTTCTGTTAACCCAGCATTATCTGCTGAAGCAAACACATCAATTAACTCTTTGTAATCTTCTATAAACTTAAGATAATTTATACCCTCCAAAGAATTCTTTACATACATTTGTTATAACCTCCTCATAAAAAAAGCTATTTACACAAGTAATTTCTCCATCCATTTTTAAATCAACTATTGAATCATTAATGCAACATTCTAATTCTGATATTGTAAGACCTTTTTTATTCACATCATCTTCTATAGCCATTAATCGTTGATCACTATGTATATAGTTATTATTTATACTTCTTATTAAACTTCTTTCTTCACAAATTCCATCAATACATGATGCTTCTATTATACTTATTAATTTGCGTTCATTTCCATTTCTCTTATCTTCCATATAACTTTTAAAATACTTCTCTAAATATGTATTTAGATAATATTTTATTATATTTTTATTAGTTACTTCAGCAAATAACGATCTAAATGCACATTTTTTTAGTGTAATCTCTTTTGTAATATTCTTATTGCTATTCTTTATATCATTAAAAAACATTGCTACTAATTTATTGTTTATGTCAATTATAAATTTACAACAATCATATATTGTCTTATCCACTAAATTTGTTGTGCCATCTTCTAAATTTTCCTCTAATTTATTAGTTATAACACGTGATAGTTTTATAGTAGCAAATTTATCATCTTTTTTGAGATAGGTTACTTTAAAGCATTCATCTAATTGTCCATCATAATGCTCACCATTAGCCATTTTCACTCCATTGCTTGTCTTAAATATCATAGAATATACGGAGTTCGTTATATCTTCTATTATTGGCATATGTTTATTTTTTTTATACCTACGAATAGAGAGTATAACCATTTTTTTATATGTTTCTCCTTCTAATTCGTCCAATAATTTGCATTCATTTATATCTCTATACTTATCTATATTTTTAATGAAGTCATCTAGATTACTCTCTCTTATTTGATAATCAAAAATTTTTATAACAATTGCCTTAATATATGAAAATTCAACCTCAAGTTCTTTTATTCTTTCCCACCTAATTGAATTATACTCTATCATTTTTCCTCCATTAATTATATTATTGCACTTGTTTCTTTATTACTATATAATAGAGATAATAAAGATATAAATGCATTCTTTCTTTAAGCCACCTGTGATTTGCGGTCAGGGTGGTTTATTTATTTCTAATATATACTATTTTTTACAACTTGTACAGTTTTCGACAAAACATTACGTATTTTTTAAATAATAAGAGGTAGTCTCTAATTACATAGATACTACCTCTAAATTTTTACTGCATTTCAACCATAAATTTTACATCTGCTTTATCATTAAACATATTATCATAATAATCTAGTTCTAGTTTACTACCCTCATTAAATCCATAGCTCATTTCAGCAGTGCATTGTTTCCCTTGCGCTATATTCTGAGGCATTTTTTCAGCTCCTGCTGGATAGCTCTCTAATACGTTACCAACTTCATCATATGTTTTAAAATTAGATTCCGATATAAACAAATCCTCATCTAATGTTAAGTTTTTATAGGTAAATTCAATAACAGCAACTTTATTAGCTTTCTTCTCTGTAAATTGATTTCTTTTATCTGTTAAAATAACTTTGTTTATTGTTATTTCATATTTATCCTTATAGTTATATTTTTCTCCTACCTTTAGAACTTTAATTTCTTCTTTTTTAGGTTCTTGCTTAGCTTGTTCATCTTTTTTTGCTTCTTCTTTATCTACTTTTACATTTGTAGAAATAGCTGACCCAATTTCTTTCTTAACCCTACTTATAGCTGAAGCATCTCCAATAAAAAATCCAGCTACAAAAGCAACTAAACCTACAACTACAGGTATTACTATTTGTTTTTTTAATTTCATTGTTATCCCTCCATAAATTCAAACTCGTATATATTTTAACATACTTTACTATATTTTACATAGATGGACAAAAAAATAAAAAAGAAGTCTCTATGAAACTAGAGACTTCCTTTAACTTTAAACTTTTTTAACCTATTATATTTTTCTTGATAAGTTTAAATGTTCAATTATACCTCTTTGCAGAATTTGAGAGAAGTTAACCTTATTCTCTTCTGCTATTTTTTTCATCCAATATGGCAAAGTAACAGTTTTGTTGACTGATTTATTATTCATTTCTTCTCTTACTGGAACCATATTAACTAACACTGGAACTACAAAACTACCTTTTTCAATTTGAATATTCTCAGGCTTAGTTGCTTCAGGAATACTTTCATTATCTTCCTCCATGCTCCAAATCCAAAGCTCTAAAACTTCTTTTGCCATTACTATACCTTCTTCAAGTGTTTTCCCTTCAGTGATGCACCCTGGTAGGTCGGGGAATGTTATGCAATAACCTTCTTTTTCTCCTTGTTCAAATACTGCTGGAAACATATATTTATCCAACTTAAAACCTCCTAATTAAATTTTATCTATATATTAACCTCTAACAAGGAGGGCTATTTGAGCCCTGCTTGTTTCAAGATTGTGTTTAATGTTTTTATATCTAAGTCTGTGTTATGATAAGGAACTGTGACCTTACCTTTGTTGATTTGATGTTTAAACTGTTTGTGTGAACCTCTTTGTGCTACTTCAAACCAACCATTTTTTTCTAAGATTTTTATTATTTCTTTTGGCTTCATCCATCACCCTCCCTACAATTATAGTATAACACGTGTTTATAACACGTGTCAACATATTTTATTAAAATAATTCCCATAAATTCAATGAAATATTATAATTTATTTGCGTGTATTCCGTATATTTAAGCATAAAAAAAGAAGGTAGACTCTAAAAATAGAGTCTACCTTCTTTTTTTTAAACTAATCTTTTTTTATATATTTTGCAGATGCATATCCACTTGCTTTGCCATTGTTGTAATACACTAAATACCAGCCATCTCTTAGTTCTCCAAGTTCTACTTTAGCACCACTTTTTAAAGTGTCCCAAATATCATAGTTAGTGCCTCTTCCAGCACGAACATTTAACTCTGTTGCGGTAACAGTTCCGTATTGGATATTTTGTTGTAGATTAGATTGCCTAATTGCTATTCCTAAGTGATTTAAGATTCCATAAGCTATTGTTCTACCCATAGCCTTTTGTTCATCTACAGTATCGAATAACTGCCTATCTACTGCATTATCTATAAATCCCCCTTCTACAATTACAGCATCCATTCTTGTGTTTTTAATTACATAGTAGTAATCTTTATTATCTTGACCTCGTTTTTCGTATATCTTTATTGTATTTTGCCCTAATGATTTCATTGCTGCAGCTATACTATTTGCAAGTGCTAATCCTTTATTTCTATAGATAGAGTGAATAACTTCCCCTCTGTCGCCCCCTCCAGCATTGTAATGGATAGAAATAAAATAATCAGCTCCCCACTCATTAGCCATTCTAACTCTTTCAGCTAAAGATACAGTTTTGTCAATATCCCTAGAAGTCATTACTTCAATATCATACTGTTCAAGAATGTTTTTACACTCTAGTCCAGTAATTAAATTCATAGCCTTTTCAATTAATGCTCCACTTACGGCTCCTGAATCACTTCCACCATGGCCAAAATCTAAGAATATCTTTATTTTTATTATACTCATAACTATTTTCCCTCCCTATTTGCTTGTCTAGCAGTACTTTGACCAAAATAAAAAGCAATTACTAAACTAAATACAGTTAAGAATTGCTCTGCTGCTAAACTTTTTGTAATTGATAAGTAACAAAATACTAAAGTCAATGTTAGTGCTATAATCTTTTTAATTTCAATAAGGTTCATAAACTTATTAATATTTTTATTTTCTTTATCCATTACTATACACCTTCCTTTTCTACGCCATCTAATCTTTTATGAGCTGATTTAGCAGATTCCTCTACTCTAACTAATCTCTCACTAATATCATTAATTTTTCTATCCTGGGCCTTTATATCAATTCTTATATCATCTACACCTTTGCTTATATAGTCTATTTTAGTTTCTACTTGAGTAAAGCCCTTAGTTTCCTCTTTAGTGTCTTGTTTAAAATTCCTCTTCTGTGTAATAAATGTCCCAAATGCTCCAATGATAGTACAAATTAAACCTATTGTAATTGTCTCCATTTCACACCTTCCTTTTTATAAAAATAGGCAAAATAAAAACACCTTCTTTTGGTGCTCTATCTTGCCTTAAATGGTTATTCTAGATTATATAACAGGTACTCCATATTGAATTGCCAATACTTCACACTCAGCCCTGAACTCATTTACCATTGATTGTACCTGCTCTTTATTCTGTTCAAACACTGATGGTTTTTGAACATCAATTCTGTACTGAATCCCCTTACTCTTTTCAAGTTTACAAGACATCTGAAGAACTACAACATCATTGCCATCTGGATCTTTAGTTGTAATGGCTTTATCTAAACTAATTACACTTTCATCTAATACATTTAACATTTATACTCCACCTTTCAAAATTATTTAAGCTCTTACACTAAATGTGGTTGAAATATATAGTTGACAGTTGTTTTCTAATATAGCATATTGACTATTTCCGCTACCCTTGATTACAACTGTTTCCTTAATATAACCACTTGCTATGTCAGTTACAAGTGAATCCACTGGAAACCAACCACTACCACCAATGCCTCCTCTACTTAAAGAGCAAGGGCTGCCATAAGAAATTAAGGCTCCATCTGAATTTCTTATTCCATAAAGATTTATTGCTACTGGACCATTAACACCATGTGAGGTTGATTTTCTTTGCAGATATATTTGCCCTTTTAGGGTTGCTCCAGTTTTTCTTCCATCTGTCCAACTTTTAATGTTACTAAAATAAGCATAGCCAGTCCAAGGTGCATATGGTGACCATCCAGATTGAGCAAATAGACCAGGGTTATCCCAGTCGCTTCTTATAGAACGATAACTAATAGTGCTAAATGTATGATTTTGTGTTACATCTACAAAGGTAGGTGCTAGTGCTGGATTACAACTTGTTGTTTGCACTGTATTTGTTTTTACTACTAGGCCTCCATAATTTTCTGCGAAACTTCCGTTTGCTGGTATTTGTCCATTAACACCTAAATAAGATCCGCTATATGCTATTCCTGCTAAGTCATTATTACTTCCTCTACAATTATCCATGTAAGCCCTTGATACCATATCAACGGAAATTGGAGATTGATAGTTTGATATATCTGAGTTCGCAAGTATTGCAGTACTTCCTCCTGTAATTCCCAAAAAGTTAGGCCATGTAGATGGCTTTCTAGTTACTACACTTCTAATACCATTTACCCAAACAAGCTTACACTTATTTACCCATACCCCAACCCCATCTGGTACATTACTTGGATTTATCATTGCACCATCATTTGAGTTTATTCCAGTTCTATTACCTTCTATGAATACGGTTATTTCATCATTTGTAAAATTGAACATTCCATTCCAAACAACTGTAGGTGCTAGGTTTATCCGTATAGTTCCAGCTCCTCTAACATCCCATATAGCACAGTATTCACTATAACTTCCACCTGCAACCTCCACAACTAAATTCTGTCCATCATTTAATACCATACATCCATTAAGGGCGTTAAGTATTGCTGCTCTAATACTAGTACATTTATTATTAACATCTCTACCACTACCATCACCGGTCTTTGTTGGAGCTACATATATACTCTTTGTGCCTAACCATGACGCCACTTTTAGAATAGACGGACTCGTAATATCAGATACGAGTAAGGAGGCTACACCATTAATCATACCCAATGAAGCAATAGTGTTATTAAGATTATCTTTTAAATAGAATCCTTCTGATGTCATATTAGTCTTAGTCTCATTTATAGTATGTGAGACTGCTATTCCACATTCATCTATACTTGTTACTCCAGAATAGATTTCACCTACATATGGACGCCATCCAAAGTCAACTGTACCCTCAAATAGTCGCATCTCTGCTACCCATAACACTGAATTGCCACTAGCTCCAGTACCATTATGCCATATAGATACTTGTGCATAAGAGCAATCTATTGGGGTATCTATATCTACTATAACCTCAGTGATGATTCCCTTCGTTGATGTCGTCGAATTAGGCGTGTAAGTTACTGTACCCCCATCAAATAACATGCCTAAAAATGTCACTCCTGCACTTGTAACGTTAGGTTCTAATAACATCTTAACAACTAGCTTATATTTAGTATTGGTTTTAACTTCAAAAGTATCAGAATACCAAAGATTTTCGATGCTCTGATTCACAGGACGATCTAACCCCCAACCCGTTTTAAATGGGGAGCGAGCCTTGAATGTCGCATGTTTGGAATCATATACAGTTATATTCCCCCAATCGGATAAATAAAAATATCTAGTCCCTTCATACCCTCTACTATTCCTGATTAAGTTTATCCCGCTCTTAGAAAATTTAATATCAAGATTTGTGGCTGTTTGTTCAAGTGTACTTAATCTTGTTTCTTGATTCGAAACTGTTTGAGGTGATGTCTGCTTCCATGATAAATCTCTAATATAACTTGTACCAACTTGACCACTATATCTAGGTAGTACTCTAACTCTCATATATACAGCTCTTTGCCTTATGTCAGTACTTGATAGTGCATCTATATATCCTTCAAAAGTATTCCATACGTTCGCTGCAGTATTGCCTACATTAGACAAGTTACTAAAACCTACCGCTGCTTCATTTGTAGCAATTTGAACTTTATCTTTATCATAATAACAACATTGGACATATAAAGTACCAATATTAGTATCCTTATTATGAAGAGATACCTTAAAATATTGAGCTGTGTTTGGATTACAAGCTATATAAGGTGTATAAAGCGAGGTACCATTTACAATTTTAATGTAATTTTGTTCATTTGCATTTCCACCAATTTCTGTCGCTGGAACTATAGTATAAGAACCTAGTAAAAAAGGTTTATTTACTGTTGCTGCATTTCTCATGTACTCTAAATTTAGTAACTCAATACCATTTAATTTAGCCATAGTTCTAGCATTATTAACTGCATTGTCTATGTCACTTGGTGTTACTGAAGCATTTACCCATGCGGAACCATTATATCTTTTTAATAAATTCGGTGTTAAAGAACTATCTAACCATAACTGGTCTTTTACTGGATTTAATGGCGCTGTCGTGCTTATATTAACATCGTTAAAATCTGTTATAGTAAATTGTGCTATACCTTTAGGCATGTGATCCTCTCCTTAGTTTACTTCAACAGAGAATGTTGCCTTTACATCAACATCTGCATCTCCTACTGCCAAAGTTTTTCCTGCTTTAAAGTTAATTCCTGTACCACCAAAGTTAGCTACTAAGGTACCATCTTTATCATATTTGAACCATTTGTAAGTGTATTTTGCTCCTGCAGTATCTATCTCATTTCCAGCTTGATACACTTTAGCAGTTAAAGTAGTACTTCCTACCCCATTTTTAAAAACATCTCCTCCAGTGCTTATTATAGTTACTTGTAATGGATCTGATTGGTCAGCAATAGTTACTGTATCCACAAAAAATTGATTATAGGTATTACTTCCTGAGTCTGTATCTTTAGCAATGCACTTAAATACACCATATACATTTACTGCTGAAGGGTAAATTACTAATATGTTTGAAGTTGTTCCAGTAACCACATTAGCTGCATCTACTAATTTTCTCCAGCCTACTCCACCGCCTTGGTCTGTAGTTACTGAAGAATCCTGCTGATACCATTGATAGCTAACTAAGGTAGAATCAATAACAGAACCTCTCCATAGGTCGCATTGAGCCTTCAGTGAAGCAACTGTACCATTTTTAAATACATTACCATCTGGACACCATGCAACTGCATCAGCTATACCTCCACCATTTACTACCCTAGAAAATGATATAGACATTTTATATATTAAGTCTAGGTTAGTAGAAGGATCTCTGTAGACTATTTTGCACATGAAATCTTTACCTGGAAGTCCAGCCAACACGTTAGTTTTAACAGTAAGAGACTTAGGCTTTGATGCTCCTATAGCATAACTTGCATTAGCTGTAATAATAGTTTCGGTACCATTCGTAACATCATACCAATCTATGGATTGCACTGCTGCATCTGTAATAATGTCGCTTGCAGTTCCAAGTTTAAAAAGTGATGGAGTTAATACTAAATTTCCTGTTGACCAATCAGGATTGTAACTATTGTTATCGGGGTTAAACATTTGAGTTTTTGCTTTATTAGACCCTATATATCCTGTTAAAGTTAATGCGTCATTATAATCGATAATAGTAAATTGACCAGTAGCAATTGCCATATTAACATCTCCTTTTTATTTACTTATTTTGTATTGACATGATAAAATTGTTATTTAGAGGGGGTGATATTATGTTTTCTAAAATTAAAGTGTGCCCATACTGTAAATCACAGAAATTTGATGAACTAAAAACTGACGAAAATAAGATTTATTCATTAGTACAATTTGACGTCATTACAGGAAGACAATCTACGGCTACACCTATAACACTTTATGGTTGTCGTGAGTGTGGACTTCTTACACTTCAATGTAAAGGTATAGATGTTACTGAAGATTAAATTAGTCATAATGGAATACTAGCTCTTCTGCTCCATACTTTGTTTTTTCAATTGTAACTCTAGGCTGAACTTGTTTTTCTAGTTCAGCCACCCTTTTTTCAAGCATTTCAATTTTTTCTAAAAGTTTATCCATAATTTAAACACCTCATTATTCTAAAATTTCACAGTTAAATGTCGCTCTTGTATACACATCATTTTTTGTTATTGTTATTTCTTTTGTTCCACCAAAATGTGAAGCATTCCACAGCTTATCTGCTTCAATATCATTAGATACTCTTGTCCATCTAAACTTATTAGCATCTATAGTGTCAGTTATATCTTCTCTCCCTTTGTAAACCCTTGCAATTAGTTTTGTATTTATAACTCCATTTTTAAAAACAATGCCATTAGTTGAAATTATATCTACAGTATAAGGTTTTATTTCCTCAATTTTTTCCATTACTTTTGAACTTACAGTTAAACTAATGCTTGTATTGGAACTTAAATCAAGGTTTTGACCAAAATCACTAGACACTTGATTAGCTGTAATGGAATGAGCAGCAATAAATTTTCCTAATAAATAGCCATCCATGGTCATAGCAGTTTCATAAGGACCATTAACACCTATATTGCTATATCCTAGGCCATTAAGTCCCCATCTCCAAACTTTTTGTGCTGTCATAATATTGTCAGTATCCATAATCAATATCTCTACTGGTTTATCTTTTGGTCTAAAAACAACATGACCACCCAATGCACCTGTTAATAGCTCTGTGGCATGGTCTATGGCACTTTGCATCTTGGTACCTGTTACAGCATTTTGAAGTAATTCATCAACAGTACTTTTTAAAGAAGATAAACTGCTTAAGGTATTTACAATACTTTCTTTAAAGCTGCCTAACTCAATTTCTTTATATCTTTTAAGCAAGCAATCATACTTATACTTAATTACCTTAGCCTTTAAATCAAATCCATATTTAAGATGCTTTACAGTCACAGTGTCGCAAAGGTATATTCTTTCTAAAACTGCATAGTCCTTATATTCTTCTGTTTTACTCAGTTCTATAAAGTCAACTTTGTAATTAGCTACAGGAATATCTACTTTATTAACACTAAATTCCTGCTGTGCCCTTGCTCTAAGTTGATCTATAGCTATAGCTTCAGTTATTCCATTTTCTACATCAATTTTTATATCTGAATACTCTATTTTTCTTATTTTAGGATGAGGGTAATTATTTATATAAGGACTATCTACATACTTCTCAGGAAGAAATAATCCATCATATCCCTGGGGCATTATGCGAGTTATAACAGAATCTAATTTAAGATCTTCTTCAATTGCTAAAAGGTTTTTACCATACCTAATAGCTACTCCTCTGTCTTGCCCTCTGTTTTGAAGAAGTTTAATTAAAAAGTTATCCCTTTCTAATTCCCCTCCCCATCTACCAAGGACTCCATCCTCAGAGAATATAACCTCTACAGGATTCCTTCTAACAAAATAGGCTGTTTTGGGTACGGGTACATCACTAATAGAATTAAAGCTATGTGGGTATTGTGTTGAAGATAATATTCTATTTAAAGCTCCAGCACCATCAGTGTTTGTAGGTCTGCAATCCTCAATGAAATTATCAATTAAGTCATAAAAAATATGTCTAGCAAATATTCTTATGCCAAACATATTTTTATATTTCCCATATATTCTAAATAATTGTTCACCTGTTGGAGTTGGAGCCTTAATTATATTTTCATCTATAAGGTTCTTCCATTTTCCATTTAAATCAAAAGGATGCTCTAATTCTAGTTCAAACATTCCATTTCTTTCTTCTGCTACCTCACACAATGTAGGTATAAGAGGAGTAATACCATTATTATTAAAATTCGTTGTTTTGCTGTCATATACACAGATCAAGTTATCCCCTCCTATAGGAAAGCTTCTCTATAAGTTATTTCTATCTTGGTTACATTTCCTATGAAGTCAATGATGTTTTCTCCTGGCTTTAAAATAGGAAATTCACCATGCATTTTATTATTTTGAAGCATTATATCCTTATATGCATCCTCTAATAAACCATCAATGGTTATATAATCTGCTATTTGTTCAAGAATAATATTTTCATTATTAACGGTTAAAGTTATATCTCCTTGACCATAAACATTAATCAATGGTTTAACCTCTGCAGTACCGCTATAATTAAAAGAATTATTACTAGTTGTTATTGTTCTAATAATTTCATTGCCATATTTAAAAGGTTCACATATAAAATTCACTGAAAATCTTCCAAATTTTTTTAATGACATTTCTATATTACTTGACTTTATAGCCTTAACTTTAAAGATTATATTTGGTATATGAGAAAAGAATAATATTCCTGAGCCTGTTAGCCAGCTACGTATATAGCTACTTCTTGTAAATATATCTCCAGTATTATCTATAAGACCAAATTCAACTGGTATAGATATATCTTTATATCCTTTCCTGTTTACTGTTAATGATCCATGTCTACCCTCAATTTTAATAAACTCAATATCCTCTTCTGGCATTGGAATGTTTGGCTTTTTTTCCATTATTAAATTAAACTTATTATATGAATTAGTATTATTAAAATCTAAAGTAAGCATTACTATGGCCTCCTTCCATATGACAGGGAGATTTTATTTCCTATAAAACCCAATTCTTCATTCACATAGGGAGCAACTAATCTTGAAATCTCTCGACCATCAATATTTACAGGAATTATTATTGTTTGTTCTCCATTTCCTGAAAAACTCATATTATCTAGAACACTTGACGCAACTTTACTAGCTACACTTTCAGCTGTTTTCATTACTAAATCTTCACTTGCCTCATGATTATAAATTCGTGTACTCCTTGGTAAATCATATACTTCATAACCTTTTTCATGCAATGTTGTAAGACCACCTTGAAAGCTCCTATTTCCTGTCCAGTTCCCATCTATTGCTGAGGATGATTGCCCTCTACGAGCAGTTGGATTAACTTCATATGAGAAATTTTTATTTTCTGGTTTCCATCCATTCCACCATCTTTTAAGTTTATCCCACCAATTTAATATCTTACCTGTAGATGTATCTACTTGTTTTTCTAAATCTGAATTCATTCCCCTCATTTTTTCAATTGCATCCATTCTAGTTCTTTCAGCATTTTCAATGATACCATCCTTTTGTCTTTTAGCTTCTGCAATCATTTTATCTGCCTGCTCTTGTGATTTTATGACACCTTCTGACTTCATCTTCTCAATTAAGGCAATTCTTTTTTCATATTCACTGTTAGCTGTAGCAACTGCCTTATCTCTACTTTCATTTAGTTTAGATATATGTTGTGCTGCCTGTTCAGCAGTCACCCTTCCATCATAATCTTTCATTCTTTGAAGAATTATTTTAGCTTCAACTTCATTTTCGGATAAAGCAGAAATTGATTTTTCTTTCATTTTTCCTCTCCACATAGTAACTGTTTCATATTCGCTTTGAGTTAACTCTCTGTGCTCAGCTGAAGCCCTATCTAAAATACTTTTAATCTGAGTTTCTGCATTATTAACTGTAGTCTCTTGATCAATATAATACTGATTCATACTAGTTAATATTTCTTGCTGCTCTGTATCAGTGATACTTTTAGTCTGATTAAATAGTTCTGTAGTTTCTTGTATAGCTGTATCTTTCTGCTTTCTATATCCTTCAATGACCATATTACTCATTTCATTAAATTTAGCTGTAGTAGTGTTTTTTATTTCATCAGTTATTGTAGTAGAGTTAATATACAAACTATCTAACTCCGCCTTAACACCATTGTCAAGCTCCATGTATGCTCCTACAGCTTGTTTAGTTCCTTCGCTAATAGATATTACTGTAGAAGTCATAGATGTGTTTGCTTTACCTTCAAAGTTTTCCATAGCTTGTGCGCTATGTTCTACTGAGTCAGCAAATAAATCTACTGAAGGAACTACTTCTTGGGACATTGCTTTATGAATACCATAACCTACTCCCACAACTGCAGCTCCAGCTAGTAACCATGGGGCAACTGCTAATGTTGCGGCTCCAAGCCCACCAGCTAATGCTCCCATTCCTGTTGTTCCACCAGCTACAGCTCCTGCAGCTCCTACTGCACCTGTTGCAGTGCTTGCTATTCCCATTGCGCCAGTTAGTTTGCTTAATCCTCCTGCTATACTTCCTACAGTTGATATTACTCCTCCACCAACTTTAAGAACTCCGCCTAAACCTACAGTTAATGCTGCAGTTTTTAAAATAGTTTCTTGTGTTTCAGGTGGTAAAGCTGCAAATTTATCAGCTAACTTCCCAATCGAATCAGCTACCTTAATTATTGTTGGGGCAAGGGATTGACCTAATTTAATTCCTGCTGTTTCAAGACTTCCCATCATCTGTTCAACACTAGCCTTAGCATTATCTTGCATGGTGTTCGCCATATTCTTAGCAGCACCATCACTACTTAAAAGGCTTTGAGTAAGTTTGTCTAGCTCCTGAGGACCAGCCTTAATAAGAGTTAACATACCCGACATTGCTTCTTGTCCAAAGATAGTACTTATAGCCTGTTGTTTCTGTTTATCAGTTAAACTTTCAGTTGATTTTCCTAGTCTTTCTATTAAGTCTTTTAATGAAACTAACTTACCTTCACTGTCAAAAGCATTAAATCCAATTTCCTTCATTGCTCCTGCTGCTTCCTTTGAAGGATCTGCTAGTCTACTTAAAGCTCCTCTTAAAGTAGTTCCAGCCTGTGAACCTTTAATTCCTGCATTTGCCATGATTCCTATAGCTGCTGTAACTTCTTCTAAACTTCTTCCCATTGAACTAGCGAGTGGAGCCACATACTTCATAGCTTCTCCAGTATCTGAAACAGCTGCATTTGTAGCACTAGCATTCTTTGCTAACACATCGGCTACATGACCAGCCTTATCAGCTGCCAATCCAAACCCTCGTAATGTACTAGCGGCTATATCAGCACTATTTGCTAAGTCTTCACCGCTACTAGCTGCTAAATCTAACATACCAGGCATAGCTTGCATTATTTCAGTGACATTAAAACCAGCACTAGCTAAGTTCTCCATGCCTTGTGCAGATTGTTTGGCACTAAATGAGGTACTAGCTCCTAATTCTAATGCTTGTTTCTTTAGTTTTTCAAACTCATCTCCTGTTGCCTCTGAAATTGCCTTAACTCTGGACATTTGAGAATCAAAGTCCATTCCTACTTTTGCAGCTGCTATTCCAACCCCTATGAGTGGTGCTGATAGTCTTAAAATTTTATCTCCTGCAGCACTAGCAGTACTTCCTACCTTTTGAAAGTGCTCTCCACTCTCCTTTAAAGCAGCACTAGCTCCAAGCCATTTATTTTCACTTTTAGCAAGTTCAGCATTAGTTTGCTTAAGTTGATTTTCCATTTTGACAAGACCTTCATCAGCTTTGTTCATTTGAGTTGTATAATAGTTTATTTGTTTTGCATTGCTCTCAATTTGATTGCCCTTATTCTTATATTCCTGTCCTAATGCTTTAAGCTCTGCCCTAGATTTTCCAGCCTCTTCGCTCTCTTTTCCATACTGCTTAATTATTTCTTGGTGGGCCATTCCTAAGTCTTTAAGTTTATCTTTAAGTTCATCTCTAGCCTTTATATTGCCATTCATTTTCTCTGTAGTTTTTTGCATGCTTTGGCTCCAAATATCTACCTTTTGTCTTTGAATATCTATTTGTTTGCTAAGACTTTCAGAAGTATATTTAAGTTTTTCTGTTTCTTTGCCAAAGCCAACTAATCGTTCAGTACCAGCTTTAAACTCACTTTGAACCATAGCCAATTGTGAGTTTACTCCTTTAAGAGAATTATTAAAACCTGAAGAATCTAGCACCATCTTGGCTGTTATTCGTTTTTCAACATCATTTGCCACTATCCCACCTCCTTAAAGCCATGAAAGTTCATCTATGGAATATACTCTATTATCTTCACTACCATCTGATTTAACTTTCCAGTCATTAAATTCAACGTGTATATTCCATAAAGTAATTATTTCTTTAGGATAGCTCCTTAAAAATTCTTCTCTAGTAAAATTGAGGTGCACTTTTGATACATAAAGATACCAGTCAAAATCAAGTAAATCCTTAGATTCTGACTGGCTTTTTAGTTTTTTTCGTTATTTCCACCATTACTATCTAGTAAAATACTTCCTGTAATCATGTTGATTCCTATTAGATCTAATAGCTTCATAGTTGGTAAATCAAAACTAAAACTTTTTAAAAGTTCTTCTTCTGAAAAATCTTTCTCAACACATGAGCAACTTAATATTTTTATTAAGCATTCATATTCATTCTTTTGTGATAAATAATTATTAAAAATCTCTAATGCATTTTCATATTTATTATTAAATTTAATTAGAGCCTTGAAATCTAGCCTAAAAGTATAGACTTTCTCACCTATCTCTATTTTATATTCCTTTATGTCTCCTACGTTCATATAAATCTTCCTCTCTACAAAAAACTAGGATAGAGTTTCCTCTATCCTGAAATGCTAAGGTGTTGCTTGTTTTGCTGTTGGTATAATAACAGTATTAAAGAATGTTGTTCCTAAATCTATTGGTGCATCTGGATCATCTTCATCTACTGCATATTTCCACATTCCATTATTTTTTAACGGTTGGAAAGTTGCTGTAACCTTGTTAGTCTGAAAATCTGTTTTGCCTTCTCTTTGTTTTGTAGAATCATCTGGCTCTACAAGCTTGCCTTTATAATAAACTCTATATGCCTTTTTACCATTGCTTTTTGTAGCCTCATATAAAACCGCTACATATGGTGCAATATCATTTGACTTAGCAATTATTCCACCCTCAGCTGCAATAGCATGACCTAAATATTTTGCATGCTGCGCATTAGTAAAGTCTGCTAAATCAAAATCTATCTCTATATCCTCTAGTGATGTATCTTGCTCCCATACTTTACCTTCTGCATAAAGTTTCTCTGTGTTAGCTTTTACCTTAGCATTAAATTCTCTTATACCTGGTATATACTCAGGTTTTGCAAAAAGTAACTTTCCAGTACCTATATCGTCTTCTGTAATAGTTGCAAGAAATAATCTATCTATGTTTACTCTAGCCATTTAAATTCCTCCTTCAATTTTAGTAGTATAAATAAAACGCATGGGTTTATGATATAATTGGGTATCTTCCTCATATAAGTCAGCGCCACCAGTTCTCTCAAAGCCTGCGTTTATCATTTTTTCTTTTATTTTATTTTCAAGTTCTGTATAGTCTTCTTTAGAAAAAATATCAATCTGAACATAGTAATTAGTTGCTACTTCCTTTCCCTCTGACCATGCAGCTCCATCCTCATCAAATATTTCATATTCAACGTAAGGTGGAATAGGATCTAAAGCATGAAGAAAATGAACTTTTTTATCACTAGTTAGATTTAATATTTCATCATTACTTAACACTTGTTTTATATATTGTTTAATATTAAACATATAAGCACCTACCTTAGCAATTCTTGACTTAAAATTGCAATAGCTTCATTTTGAGTTTTATTAACACTTCTTTCAAAGAATCCTACATTAGCCTTTTGTTGTGATGTACCAAACTCTTGAAATATATCGTAAAATTTTCTCATTCTAACTGTTCCTATTGTAGCAAATCCCTCTTTTTTAACATTTTTAACAACAGAGCCTCTAAGTTTACCAGTTCTATGAGGTGTATTTTTCTTTACTTCAGAAAGGATTGGTGTTAATGCCTTATTCATAGCTTTTTTCTCATCAGCTTCAGTAATAGTCATATCCTGCAATAAGTTTTCTATTTCTTTAAATCCTTCTATATGAATACCATTATTCACTATATCACCTCTATAGCCTTTATTTTTATCCATTTATTTTCATATCGTATGTTATCTACAAAAGTTATATTGAAAACTCTATCCTTCCACTTAATTCTATAAGTTTTAGAGTTAAGTTCTTCAAACTCCTTTGAATATCTTATGATAACTTCTACCGTATTTTCAGAGTTTATTGTTTTTGCTGCCCAAAATTCCTTCCCAAATAAATTATTAATTGAACCCCAAATAGTCTTATAATCTGAATATCCATCAGCTTTTGTAGGAAATCCATTATCGTTAGTTTCTACAGGTCCACATTTTTGAACTGTAATTCTCTTATCTAGTTTTATATTCATATAACCACTTCCATTAATGATAGCTTATTAAATATGGTTTCAACAATTTTGTCTCTTTTTATATTTTCACTTATTGTTGTAGCCCTATTTTCATACATATCATAAATTAACTTTCTTTGTACCAGGGATGCCAACTTAGCTCCATTTGGGATAACCTTGTAGTTAGTACCACAACACTCGTCAATATAAATTTCGCTTATTTCTATTAAGTCTGTAATATAGTTATTATCTTCATCATAATCTACCCTAAGATAGCTTTTTACCTCTTCTAAAGTCATTTCCCATCCCTCCTAGAATTAGAAAATAAGGGATGAACCCTTCCTTTTATTACTATGGCAATGTAATTTCGCCATATACAGCTGCTTCAGTATCAAACTTTGACACATCCACCCTTGTAATTGCTCTCATTTCTGTTCTATTCTTTTTAAATGCAGTTCCTCCAACATCTGTAGTTTTTATTGATAATTGCTGTCTATCCCATAGAACAATAGCTTCTTTCAAATCACCGATAATAAGTGGAGCTTTCTTTGTAACTCCATCAGTAACTGTTTTTAAAACCTTATTTGATATTTTATGAAGAGGCTTACCATTTATAAGCTTTTTTCCTGGTTGTGTAGGATCTGGTTGAAGAATATACTTTCCATCTGCATCTTTTAACTTATCAAGATAATTGTAACCATCTTGGTTTGTTAGCGCTATTGCTCCCGCTTCAATCGCAGGATCTAAATTAACGTTCATTATGTCTTTTATATCGTCTACATTAGCTACTGCCTTCTTAGACAAATTCCCTAATTCTTCTAATATAAGAGCATTCTTAGTAGCTTTGTCCTTTTTTCTAACCCAGTTTTCAATATATGCTAGAATGTTTTGATCAGAATCAGCCATTAAATTACCTGGTATAGGTAAAAATGCCCCTCTATCCTTTATGTTATATTCTAAAGGCACAAATTTTGGTGTATCTGCATCTGGAACATCTCCATCCTCAGTAAACTCTTGCATTGGAACAGTATCAGCATTCTTCTCTAGTACTCTTGAACCAGTAAGCGTAGTAACAGGTTGCACAGTTACAAAGTTTTCTAATGCTGTAAAGTCCCTTTTAAGTTCATTTATCTTAGTATCTTGGTCTATTGGAATTAAATATCCACCATCTTCACCTGTTGTTGAAGATAATGCTCTGTGTTCATCAAGCATTCTTTCTTCATCTTCAGAAAGTTTCCTGCCTCTAAAAGCCTTAACAAATATGTCTCTATACTCTAAATGCTCATCATCATCTGTATTAGTGTCCCTCTTTTGATGATTTCCTTGAGCTTCAAGATCTCTTTTCTCCTCTGCTGCTAAAGCTTCCTCTACTTCTAATTGCTTTTGAAGTGTTCTGATTTCAGTAAGTTTTGCCTGAGCTTCTTCAATTTTACCTTGGTCCTTTAAGCTTCTTGTTTCCCCTAATAAGTTACCTATTTTTGATTTTAATTCTAAAATTTTATCCATTAATATTCCCTCCAAATTCTTTTTCTAAATATAAAAGCTCTAACTCATCTAAATCCTGAGTTAAAGCTCTTACTTCTTCATCTTTATTATTAAATTCTTCCCTAAACTGCTTTGCTCTTGCCTGAACTACAGTATCCTCATAGGCTGGAATAGCTGTAATTGTACCCTCTCTTAAATCTATTTTCTTTAAAGTTCTCATTACAGTGTCATTCTCTCTATCGTACTCAACACTATGTTGAAGCACTCTAAAGCCAAAGGAACACCCTCTTACTTCTCCTGATTTAACAAGTTCGTGAACATCACTAGCATAACTAAGTTTCGAGTTAACTTTAGCTTCAAACTTTAAACCTGCTTTGTCTACGGATAACTTTAAGGTTTCATTCCTGGTACTTGCTAAAGGCTTTGAATAATCATGACTATAAAGCAAGAAAATATTATGTCCATCTTTCAAAGTATCATCAAAAGCACTTCTATCTATTTTCTCAAAATACCCTGTCCAGAGTTCTGTTGCTGAATCAAACTTAGCAATATACCCCTCTAAGACTAATTCTTTTGCCTCATCCTCGCTTTCTCTAACCTCTATATTTTCCAGGCTCCTAAACTCAAGTTTATCCTTCTCTTTTTCCTCCATTGCTATCACCTCCTTTCAATCGTACTACTTCATTAATATCCTTAAGTTTAAACACCCCACTGTTAACAATAAGGTCGTCTCCCCCTTCTTTTTTCATGTACCCTAAATCCCACCTTGCTTCATTAGGTGCTTTTATGGATCCAGCTACATATTTAGTTAATATTTCCGCTTGAGTCTTACTATCTGTTCTTAGAATTACATTTTCATTGAACCTAAAATAGTACCCCTGCTTTCTTTCATCCTCAGTTAGTAGCTTCCAATCCATCTCCTGTTCTATTGATGTAAGTAATGGAAGTAAGGTGTCAACATAAAAACTTAAATTTTGTTGTTCTAGAGAATTATTATTTGTGTCTTGCAAATCATTCAGTTGGTGCATTTTAATTCCAAATGCTGCAGCTATTTGTTTAATAGACATTTTCTTTATTTGTTCAAACTGTGCATCTGCCAAACTTAAATTTATTGGAGTCACATTGTATCCTGCTGGTACGGGTAATATTTTCCCTGTATTTGTAGTACCATTAGCTAACTTTTCAAATCTAGTCTGTATTTTCTTTAACTCCTTATCATCTTTAATATCTGATGTAAGTTGTAATAACAATTTAGAAGTTAATCCATTAGTAAATAGACGTTTTAGATAAGATTGACTTTCTATATTAGTTTCAATTGTATCTTTTAGACTACTTCTTATACTAGAAAACCTGTAACCATCTTTAGAAAATCCTTTGAAATGTAGCACATTGCCATATAATGTTGATTGTTCTTTGCCTGTTTCATCCTTATAATAAATTAGAATTTTATTTAATTTAGTACTATTAACAATTCCTTTATCATCAATTACTATTCTAGATGGCCTAAAAGGATATAAACTTTTTACATAGTTACCCTTTTTAACAATTAGCGCATATGAATGCCCCTCATGCTGTCTAATGGTTTCTATAGCCTTTTGATAATCAATAGCTGTCATGAATTCATTAGGTCTTAAGTTCACCATCTCATATAGAGGATGCTCTCTAGCAATTCTTTTTCCATCTTCTGTCCTTTGCATTAAATGGCAAGGCATTTTCCCTATGTTCTCTGCTAAAACTTTGATGCAGGTAAAGTATGTTGCCTCTTTAAGAGCATCACTGCTTCCAAAGTTTCCTCCATCTATGCCAATCAAATCTAGCAAGCTAATTTCCTGCCTTGATAGCTCTATTGATCTTCTTTCAAATAATTTGTTAGCAAACATTCACTTATTTCACCTCCCTCGCAATAAAATAACTCAGGATAATTAAAATTGTGCTTAGTAAATACATTGCTATGTACTTATTGAGTATAAATGTAGTACTAACCATAATAAAAAAAGAAGTAATTAGGAGCACATCAGCAACTAATATCTTCTTTTTCCTGATAGTAATATTAAGTTTGAACCTCTTTTTAATTTTTTCTTTTAAATTTTTAATCATCCCAGCTCTCTCCCATCTTATCTAAAGCATCTATTGGGTCATAATGGTTTATCTCATTTTCTTCTATAGCTAGCAATAGACCCATCAGCATGGCAATAATTCCATCTATTTTGAATTCTGACCTCTTTTTAGAGAACATAACTCCATTATTTTCGTCTATTTTAGCTACACAATTCTTTGCCATGAACCTGAAAACCTCATTATTTGCAATAATTAATCTTTCATCAATTAGAAGATTCTCAAAATCATTTATTACCTGAGTCATTGTCTTACTACCTTGACCTATAGGTATTACGTCCCACTTTTCTTCTAGTCTATTAATAATAGTTGCACTACCCCACCTATCAAAACCAATCTGCTCTATAATAAACTCACTGTCTAAGTCATAAAGGTTATCAAGAAGTCTCTCAAAGTTAATATATTTACCTTCTAATGCAGTTAAATCTCCTTGTTTTTCCCACTTAACATATGGGTTATTGTCTTTTTCCTGCCTTTCCACCATTGTGGCTTTTGGAGTATATAAATAAGGATATATTATAAACTTATCTATTTCCTCATTATAAAATACAAGAACAAAAGCTGTAACGTCATTCTTTGATGATAAGTCTAGTCCACACCAACATTTCCACCCTTTTAAATCCCCAATGTCAATTTTAGCTGTGCACTTGTCCCACAATTCCATATTAATGGCACTCTTAATATGATCTGTAGCTACATGTTGATTTAAAAACATTCTTCTGAACATATTCTCCTGAAGCGGCATTAGTTTAACCCTATTTGCAAAGTTAACTATATCATCAGGCTTTCTAAACTCTCCTAAGGCTGGATTAGCATTAAACCACTGCATATAATCATCAATTTTACAATCCTTCTCAGCTTCATAGATTTTATAGTAGAATGTTTCATCTTCTCCTTTGCCTTCCTCCATAGCTTTTGCCATTTTATATAACTGCATTTCAAGATTGGTTTCATCTTCTCCGCTGGAAGCAGTAGTAATTGTGAAGGTTAATGGTTCATCCCATATACCTTGACCAGTTTTTAATTTGCCGTAGATTTCATCACTTGCATACTCGTGAATTTCATCTAAAGCACATGAATAAACTGCATATGAGTCAGCTCCTCCACCATCATTAGATAATACAATTAACTTATTACCATTGTCTTTTCTTATTATTGTCTTAGTACTATCTAATATTTTACATCTCTTTAATAATGCTTTATTACTTCTGACAAATGCCTTAAAGGTATTGTATAGCTCTGCAGCCTGCTTTGTAGTATTACCTGTAATTATAAATAAAGCTCCAAATATCTTAGGCTGACAGAAGAATAGATAACTTAAAATTATTCCAATTAAAAAAGACTTAGAGTTTTTTCTTGCAATGTTTATGTGTGCTTCTCTAAATCTTCTCAGGTTATTCTTTTTATGCTTAACACATAATATTTCTGTAATTATTTCAAACTGAAACTTTAATACTGTGAATTTCCTTGAAGTACCTTTGTCATTTTTCAACAAACTAATAAACTTAAATATTTTTCTAGCTTCTTCTTCATCATAATAATATTTATTGCTATCCCACTTAATTTTCATTTCTGCTAGGAAAGATTCTAAGTCAAGTTTTTGCTTGAGCCTATTTTCTTCTAAAAGTTTTTCTAGGCGTGTGCTAACCATTATGAAATTAACCCTTCCATTTGTTTTTCTTCTTCTGTCTTTGGTTCACCACCTGAAGTAATACTTTTATTTGCTCTAGCCCTCGCTGCTGGTGTCAATCCTAGCTCCTTAGCACAGGTAACCATCCGCTCTTGGGCCTTATTACTTATTGATACTTCTGGTCGTTGCTGCTCATATCCATTAGGAGTAGTAAATGTATACCCTTTTTTTCTAAGTATATTTTCACACTCCTTCCACTTGGAATAGTTCATGCAATAAGCTTCCAAAGTTTTCAAATCCTTAGCAGTAATTTCCTTGTTTTCAGTTTCCACAATTTTTATTATTCTTTTCCATTCTTTCTTAGCTTCACTATCCATCCAGGAAGGGCATGTGATTTTATCTTTCATACATTTACCTCCTTTCATTAGGCTAGGACTCCCCCCATAGCAAAAAGTAGCCAAAAAATTCACAGAAGGTTAGGACCCGCGACATTTTAATAAAAAGAAAAACTTTTGATACCCCCACCCTATTATCCAAACTCTTTATAGTATCTTTGAACTAAATTAAATAATAGTTTTTGTATTTGTTTCTTATCTCTTATGGACTTATTATAAAGTTTGTGTATCCTTCGATGATTACTTTCCGTTAATCCTATTAGATTATCTATATCTAATCTTCTTGTCCAGTCTTCCTTTATCTCAATAATATGGTGATATGTTTCAGCTTCTTCTACTTTGTCTAAGATATAATAACTAAATACATCTACACCATTCTGCATTGCTCTAGCTACATCACGAATTCTCTTCCATTCTAAGGTATTATAAAAGTCTTGCTCTTTTTTATCTGGTCTCTTTAATCTATACTCAGTATGTCTAGCCTTCTCTGCTTCAGCATGAATAGCTTGATGCTTACTGCAGTACTTAGCTTCATTTTTTATAACCTTAGTACATCCTGTCCAACCACATAGTCTTAGTATTGCCATTAAACCTTTTCTCCTAAAGCCTGACGCTCCACTATCTTAAGCATAAATCTTCCCATTATAGATTTATGTTCTTTTTCAACGTTTTCTCCTTGAGCTTCTTTTCTTTACAATTCTAAAAACTTACCTAATATATTTGCTGCTGACCTACGCAAATCACTCACTTTAACTAAATCTTTATGCATGTATATCCTCCTAAAACGATAAGAACTACCAATGAAGGTAGTTCTATAAATCATGAAAATTATTTTAATTATTATCGTTGCTAATTTCATGTAACTCTTTAAATATGCTTTTCCATTTATCATTTAAAAAATCATAGTATTTCAAATGATTATTCTCCTGTTCTTCTCTTATATCCTCAAATACTTTTTTAGAACTATATATGATATATTTTAAATTTTCTATGTTAACTTTTAAATCTTCCTTTTCTTCTAAACTAACCTTTGGTGGCGGTTCCATACCAGGAGTACTTGGCTTATTATGATCAAACTCATATATCTTTACATAATAGTCATGTTCTTCAACACAGTATTTCAAGTTACTATAATCTTCTAGAAATTTCTCATTAAATACAAACTCCTTAGGAATTAACTCGATATTTCTATGTACCTCCACATAACTATGTTTATTGTTTTCTGATAAATTTAAAAACTGTTTGCTTTTTTCTAATAATGTATACATTTCGTAGATATAATTTAAATCATCCATTTTCATTATACTTGATAATGTCCTGATTTCTGCTCTCCAACTTGAAGAATAATTAATTCCTCTTAAAATTTCTTTCCAAGATAAAATCGCTCTTATTCTTTCTTCTTTTTTCATATCTGGCTTTGCATTATCAAGAGAATATTGCACAAGTATATTAAACAAATCTTTAAAGCATATTTTTAAATCATTTTCTATTATAAATGCATTAGTTCTGAATTCTTTTTTTTCTTTTAGTATTATTAAATTATTTTGATCTTTTCTATTTTCTTCTTGTATCTTTCTTGTTTCATTGGTACTTATCCATAATGCTATAAGTGTAGTAATTCCACCTATTAAGGACCCTATAAAAGTAATTGTTATTTCTACTTGCTTATCATACATAAACCCACTCAATGGTGATAGAAACCATACTAAACCCAATAATAATGATAATAATAATAACAATAAATATAAAATTACTGTTGTCTTCTTAATTTTTTTATTCATTTTATCTCCCCCTCTATGCAATACTTTACAATATTACTTAATATTTCACAACAGATATTATCACTTCAAAAAAGCAATACCATCTAAGAAATATGGGAGCTTTACTTTAAGAAGAAAAGCACCAGCTTCTCGCCAGTGCTTACTATATCAACTATATACATAATAACATATAATATACCCTCATTACTGACAACTTTTTATATTATAATTGCCTATCATTCTTTTATGAGATAAGTATTGCAGATGAAAACTAATTCCTACTTTATTGTTTTAACAAAATATACATTTATTCGTTGGTACACTTTTTAAATAACATAGCATATTCATCTTTACTTAATTCCATTTCCCATACATCTATTTTCTTTTCTTTGCAAATATGTTTTATTTCTTCTTTATCTGCATTGCTTAATCTGCATCCTAAAAACACACTTTTAGGTTTAGGCATTTCAATATCATATCCATTTGTATCTTGATTATTAAATTTGATTATCCTCCATTCTTTTTCATGTTTCCAACTTAATGACTTAGTAAGCAGTGCTCTATAAAAATAATTATCACAATTTTTATCATTATTAGTCGCAGTTATATCTGGTAAGCATTTTTGATATACTACTGGATATATGTCAGAATGAAGATGTTTAACCTTTTGGAAATCGTACCGTAAACATATACCATTATGACTTCCTCCATAGTAACTCCACATATGTACTAAGTTGAACTCTTCACTAAACGAGCCAACAGCAACACATTTTCTAAATTCATCATAAATTGGTCTTAAATCCTTTTCAAGATTGTTTTTGTAATTATATTTTCTAGCTTGTTTAAATAGCTCTGGTTCTAATCCTAAGTCATTGTTATACATTTTCTCTAACTTTTCTTTATCATTCCCCATTGATATTTGACACTCAAACGGGTCATTTAATTCATTTGAATAACTTATCCACATTGTATCATCTTTTAAGTTATCCTTGCAAAAGGCAGCAGACTTATACTTATATAAACTTTTAGGCATTCTGCTAATACCTTGTGATATGTCTTTTATTTTATCAGTTTGTTCATCATCTATTGGAAATTTATTATAAATATAATCTCTTTTCCAATCATTTTCTTCATAATACCTTTTACACTCTTTACAACAATCTTTAGTCCTATAATCGCTCACTTCTTCCACCCCCATAGTATATATATTATATACTTCCAATTAAAACCCTTTCTTTTATAGCATAAATTTAAAATAAGCACTGATATTTCTATCAATGCTCATTTCATGAACTATCCAAATCATTAATGTCTATTATCATTTAAACTACTAATTCTTAACCCTCTTTGATATGAAAACAATTCTCTTGACTGTTTTAACCAACGATAAATATTTCTATCTGAAGCTCCTATTTCAACACTAGCCTTAATAACTCTATCTTTAATATCACCAAGTTGCAGCTCCTTATCTGAATCTTTAAAGTAAACTATCTTAATAGCTTTAAGCACTTCTATTTTGTGCCTAGCTTCTAGTTCGGCTAACACCTTGTCCACAGCTTCCATATCTAATATTTCTGATATTCTCTCGTTAACTGCTTTTTCTGCCTTAATAAGAGCTTCTTCAGTTGGTTTTGATACCCCACTCTTAGCATAAGTTTCTTTCCTCTTTATTTCATCTAATGTTTCAAAATATATCTTCTGTTTAAACTTCTCGGCTGACATTCCATTCTTTGCATAAAATCTAAATGCAGCAGTAGCATAATCTCTTAAGTAATCCTTCATGTTAATCCCACACCTTTCAATTAGCTTGCCAATAACTTACTTCCGTTTCACAAGCTTCTATTAAATCATCTATAGTCTCTATCTCTTCATCATATTGACTGAAGGCTTCAAACTACTCTTCTAACACTTCAGCTTCACTAAATAACTTTATATATCTAAGTAGTTCTAATATCTTCTCATTCATTGTCCCCACATCCTTCACCTAATTTTTGAATTATTGCATAAAAAATACCGAATTATTCAACATGAATAATGCGGTATTTAAACCTGTTATTTATTTTTTAATCCTTAGCATGAATCTTTTTACTCTCATTCAGCTTAAATTGATGTTGTCTTTTTAATTTTTTCCCAGCTACGATTAATTTAACTAATCTTTCTTCTTCTTCAATATATTTATCTATTAATATCCATATATGCTGTCTATTACGGTCTCTAGCCTCAAAATATGACTGTTCTTCATTATCATCATTTGCTGTTTCTAAGGCACTTGCAATCCAAGTGGCTAATGAGTTGCAGTTTCTCCTTAAATCTACATAAAAACTATTTTCACGATTTAAATTTATCCAAACTCCTATTTTATAATTTAATACTTGATGAAAAAGAATGTTTTTTTCTTTTAAGAATTTTTCATATTCCAATTCTCTATCAATTTCAAGAATTCCAAGTACATTTTTAAACAACTCCTGTTGCATTCGTCTACGTTCCCCGATGGTAACTTCTATTTCTCTGTCTATTTTTCTTTGTTTAGTATTTACAAGTAGCTGTACTACAACCATTATCAACGTTAAAGCTGATATTAGTAAAGTTCCTACTGAAATCCAATTCATAAAATCACCTCAACTCTATTAATACTTATATTTTATCAGTATTAGTGCTAATAAGACAGCTGAACAAATAAAAAGATGTGTGCTTTTATACCGCATTATTCAATTTTCAAAGATCGTTTAATTGACAAATTTCTCACTAAGCATCTATTTCAATTAATCTATCTGAATCCTAAGCAATATTTTGCTCTGGGCTTCTTGCTAATATCCTGTCAATAATAACTTGGAGTTCTGCTATATCCACATTAGTTATATCAGTTCTTATGTTGTTATCCCAATCATCATAAATACCATTGCAATATTCATCTTCGATTATGATATCTATAATACTTTCAGCATCAAAACAAGCATGATGTGGTGTTGTTGTATATATTTCTTTTTCTTTATAGTAGTTTATATCCTCTAAAACCTCGGCTACAGTAACAATATTAGATTTACCTTCCACATAAACTATAGTGTCCTTTGTCAATGTTGAAATTTTAACTTTTCCTATTTAAAAATTCCCCCTTTAATTTATTTCGTTCTTTTTGGAATCAAGACGAAAAAATACCGTACAATTCATCTCTGAATAATACGGTATCTACTCTAGTAAGTATATTGAAAACTATTTATATATTGATAGCTAGTTTAAATACTTTCATCTCTACAATCTAATGAACCTATCTAGTCTTTTATTCCAATCGCTCCCGAGATGCGCATTAAGTAAAATAATAATTTCTTCTAACGACCATATTTGAATGCGCGAATCCAATTCCCTTAATTTATCGCTAACATAGCCTGTACAAAACATAACTCCTCTATTTATGTTATCCTTTATTACATTATATGCGAAGGATTTAACGTTATCGTTAGTTAATTGAGTCGTTTTATAAAGTTTACATTCTACATAAACTGTTTCTTTACCATCTTCTCTTTGAATTCTTGCAATAATATCTTTTCCTCCATCTCTTGTTGCAGAAGTTACTACTACCTCATACCCAATATGTCTGTATAAACTTGCTATTAGCATTTCAAATTCTCTTGGTTGTAGATTTAATATGGAATTTTCAAAGCCCTTGTTTGTGTGTATAAATTTTGCTTCAATTATTTCAATGCACTGACTTATTCCAATAATCCTATCATCTGGCATATACATAATTTCTGCATCCAAATATAATTTAAGTGCATTAATTGCCTTATATGGATGAAATGGTAGTAACTGTATCACCCAAGTTAATCCTTCCCAAGCTTCCTGAACATTTTTTATTCTCCTATAATACTCTATAATACCTGAGTTATCTACGAGCTCTTTAAGTTGCTCATAACCTTTTGTTTTAGCCTTCACATTATTAGCTATACTACAATGAGTTTTATAGTTCAAAACATCTAAATTTCTAGTGAACGGAAACAATAAGCATCTAACCAAAGCTTTAACCTCGTCCTCGCTTTTATTCTCAATACATCCGATGTATTCATCCACCCACTCTTGATAAGGGATGCTGAATCGCGGAAGCACCTCTTCATTTGCTTCTACTAAGGTTAACCACTCTTCAAATGTATCATAGTCCTTAAATTCCATTTATTTCCCCTTTCATGCATATTAATGCTTCTCAATATAAATAAGCATATATTTTAATAAAAAGTAACGTCTCATGATAATAAAACTATACCATACATGTTATATTCCTGTGTACAAAAATATATACTCTTATTTTGCAAACACCATATTATTCAATTCTCAAAGATCAATTTTCTTTAATTCTTTTACCGATTTAACTCATCCGTCTTGCTATCTCATAAATTACATTTACTGTACAGGCATCTCCAGCACCTCTATACATTTGACTATCTGATATGCCTGCTGCTCTTACTTTATCAGTTATTTCATCTGATATTCCTTGAAGTCTCCAACATTCTTTGGGAGTTAATCTTCTTATTCTGCCTTTTATTAAAGTGCCTTGATTACATGATGTATCAAGTGTATTTGCAACACATTTTCCTACTCTTCCACGTCTAGTTTTACTTCCAGGCACTGCAAGATTTATGCTGTCACCTTCGTGAACTTCCGCATAACCTTTCTTCGTAGCTTCTCTAACTAATACTTTCATACCTTCGCCTTTATTTGTTGTTAGTGCAGGACAAAATCCTTTGCTATCCCATACATTTCCGTTCATTCCTTTTCCGCTGGGATGAGTATTCCCTACAAGATACAAACCGGTTTTAGCACCCTTTCCTCCAGCTTCTGCCCTTAAACACCTTGCAATACCATTACTACTATATAGCCTATTAGTACTATGTGAAGGATTATTTAATTGCTCAAGATTACCTGTTGTAGTTTCTCCGATAGGAAATATTTTTCTGGTACTTGCTCCTCTAAGATGTCCTGCAGTATACACTCTTTCCCTATTGTGGGGAACTCCATAGTTTTTGGAATTAAGTAAACTATATTCAATTCTATCGTAGCCGACTGAGGCCATTTCAGAGAGTATTTCGAGGAAGTCAAACCCTTTATTTGATGAAAGCATTCCCTTAACATTTTCATAGAACAAGTATTTGGGTCTATATTCTTCTTCAACCTCCCTGAGGAGTCTAAATATTTCTCTAACCAAGCTGCTTCTATCTCCTTCAAGTCCTTCTCTTTTGCCTGCAATTGAGAAGTCTTGACATGGTGCTCCGAAACACCAACAATCGGCTCTAGGAAGCTCAAAACCTCGTACTTGCCGAATGTCTTTGCCTTCTGGCTCGCTACCGAATATAACATTGTAAATCCCCCTTTTATGCTTATCCCATTCTACGCTATATACACATTCATACCCTGCTTTTTCCATGCCCATTCTTATAGTTCCAATACCACAGAAAAAATCTATAAATTTCAAATTATCCCCCCCCCGATGTTATGACTCAATATTTTCAGTGTGTGAACTAAAACCCTGCTTCTTTTAAATCTTCTTTATAGCATTCATCCCACTCTTTGCATATGGATTCATTTTTTAATTCTTCTAGAACTCCTATTTGTTCATTTATAGCTCTTTCTCTCCAATCATATTCATTCATAGTTATTTCATTTAACTTATGATACTTTTTCTGCATTTCATGAAGATAATTTAACTTTTCCTCTACTTTTTGCTCTAAGCTACTCATTCTATAATCCTCCTCATTTTCTCTCCATATATAACATTCCACCTAAATCTTCAATTTTATATCTTCTTGAATACTCCTTAGTAATTCTTATCTTCTGCTTGAATGTTTTATAGGGTATTGCAATTATTTTTACACCTCTTATCCAAGTCATAATTTCACACCTTTTATCTTCTTTATTTATAGCTAACATTTGCCCTGGTTTAAATCATTTTTGGCTTTACTCCATACCATCCTAGAGCTTGTATAAATATTGTTTAAGGTTCTCATGACATGATCTATTCTATCTTTTAAGGCTGGCCTCTTTGTCTTTGTTTCTATTTCATGTTTCCTTACTTCAAGTAAGATAAAGCTCCATCTCTCATACTGTGCTAGTGCCATTTTATGCATTGCATAAGCTTTATCGTATTCTGTATCATGTAACCCATGGAACTCATTTACAAGCTTTATATAATTCTCTGCATCCTCTTTGTATTCATCCATACTTACCACTCCTTGTGTACTAATTTTCTTTCACCTCTTAATTTGCTCTGTATTCTCCTACTATTTTCTAATAGATGATATATTGCTGCTTTTCTACCTTTTTCAGTTTCTATTTTCTTTTTATTTAATCTAGAAGTGGCATAATTCATGAAGTCAATCTTGTTCCCCATAAATTCTACCTCCCATAAGTCTGCGTATAAGCTCCTCTTTTTTATATCCTTCTTTGTAAAACATCATTTTCTTAGTAATTTTTCTAACTTCATTTATGTTAGTTTCTAATTTTTCCTTAATTTCTTTTTCTGAGTAAAAGTCTTTATCAAACAGTAAAAACAACTTTTCTTGAAATTCTAATTTATACTTTAAATCCACCTCTCTATTTCCATGTGCTCCTTTGCTACCTTTATGATGTTCTATACATACGGGTTTAATATTGAGCTTTATATTAATCATGTATACAGCTTGTCCCCTGGAAACTATGTGGTGATGTTCTACTTGATTTCTGCCACACACTTCGCAATATTCCATTTCTAAATCACCCCAAACTAATTTATGTTATAGTATCAATCCACTAAGGGTATGAAGCTCTTAAGCTCCTCACTTAGCTTTAATTGATTCTTAAAAAGGTATATCCTCTCCTGAATCATCTTGCTTAAATCCACTGCCAAAATAATCATCAGGAACCGAATTACTATTGTCTTGTTGATTCTTTGTTGAACCAATAAAATATACTTCATCTGCTACTATTTCAGTTGTATATCTACGTTCACCATCTTTGTCGTAGCTTCTTACTTCTATTCTCCCCGATACTGCTATCTGTTCACCTTTTCTCTTGTGATTGGCTGTACTTTCTGCTTGTTTACCCCACACTACTACTGGAATAAAATCAGCTTCTGGTTGTCCCTCTTTTTTATATATTCTATTAACTGCTAAAGTGAATTTAGTAACTGCAGTTCCTGTCCCTGGTGTGAAATTTAAAATAGGATCTCTTGTTAACCTTCCGATTAAAACAACCTTATTCATATTGACATTCCTCCTTGACTCTATTTACAATCTCCTCTTGGGACATATTTCTATTAATCTTAATTGTATTGATAGCTCTTACAACAGCCTGTCCAATATCTTTACCACTAGTTTCAATCTCCTGTAGTGCTAAATCCGCTATTATTTTAAGTAACATTTTCTCAACCCCCACTTAAGTAGATTCTTTTTCACTTTTCCCTATTAACTTCCCACATATAGGACACCATACAAATGGAACTATATCTATTTCCCCTGTATCTCTCCCTATTATTCTTACTTGGTTTGTAGTTGGTTCAAGATTCATCACAAAAGTTCCGTTATGAGTTGAAATACTCTCTTCACCACTACAAAAATTGCATTCACTTTTCTTTTCTTCCTTATGTTCCTCTAAAGGTTCTTCTTGACTTTCAAGCTCTTCATTCTCTATCTCATCTATTTTTTTATTAACTTCTAGCTTATTTTGCTCTGGCTCTATGGAGTTATTTGTTTTCTCTGGTTCATTCTCCACTTCATAATCCTCACTTACTTCATTATTTTTATGAAATAACTCTACTTGACCTGATATTGGTTTAGCTTCTTCCTCTGCTTTTTTTATCTGCTTTACATCATTTAGGATTAAATCGCTATTTTCGATTAATAGCTCTAATGCCTTTTGTTGCCCATTCTCTGAAAGCCCTGCTACCTCATATGCTACAGAAAATCCGATATTATCATTTTTAAACTCTTCCATTAGCTCCTCAGAAAGATTATTTTGTATAGCTTTATATCTTCCTAGTTGTGAAGGTGAAGTATTTAATATCTCTGCTAATAAGTCCCTCGTTCTTCCTGGTATTTTAGCTTCTTTCTTTAGCTCTATTACAAGTTCTTCTATCTCTAGTACTTGTCTCATTTTCTCCCAATCTTTTAATTCTCTTTGCGTAGAATTGGTCATAATCATTGTTAATTTATTAAGGATCTCATTAGTTGTATTTTTAATACGGCATGGAACTAGTCTGTACTTCTGCTTACCTTCTTCAACAAGCTTTATTGAAGCCAATCTTCTTCTATGTCCTGCCAATAACTTATATTTACCCTCACTTATTTTTTTAACAATTAAATTCTGTTCAATTCCTAGCAATTCAATAGATTGCTTCATGTCCTCAATTTCGCTTATGTTATAGAAGTTTTCTCTTGATGGTTCTAAGTCAAAAACGTCTAGAAGTTTTACTTCAAAATCTTCTTGCCCTTCCTCATGAGTTTCTTCATTTACTCCAACTTTTGACCGTTCATTCAATAAACTCTTTAAATTAAACTTCTCTTTGGCCATAATTTACCCCCTTCAAAATGTGTCCGAATTGGTCACATTTTTAAATATTCTTCTACCAACTCCAAGTAATCTTTAGCAGCTCCACAACGTTTCGAGTACTCTAATATTGGCATTTTGGCAAAGGTACTTTCGTCTACCTTATCAGTCCGCCTTATATGAGTTTTAAACATAGGATATTCATTTTGACTATTTAGCCACTCTTCCCCTTGTAGATTTACATCATTCTTCACATACTGAGTTACAAAACATCCTTTAAATGTTAAGTTAGGGTTTAAATCTTCTTTAGTATTTTCTATCTGCTCCTTAAGTTCTGATAACCCATCAAATGCAAAATCATCAACTTTAATTGGTATAAGTACATCTGTAGAAGCAACTAAAGCATTTATGGTAGAAATATTAATATCTGGTGCATTATCAATTATGCAAAAGTCATAATCACTCTCTAGGCTCTCTAAAACCTTTTTAAATCGTGTTTGTTGTTGTCTTGATTGGTCTAGTAGCACCTCTAAATTAGCTTTTAATAAGTTCATATTGGCTGCTATAATGTCTAGCTTCTCATATTGGGTTGTTTGAATAACTTCAGCTACATCAATATTTCTTTGAGTCATTATAGTTTCTGTGCCCTTATGCTCATAACTATGTCTACTAAATAGCTTGGACACATTTCCTTGCTTATCATTGTCTATAATAAGTACTCTAAATCCATGTACTTCTGACAATATATGTGCAATATTCGCACTTGAAATAGTTTTAGCTACTCCACCTTTTAAATTAATTACAGAAATAGTTTTCATAATTTCCCTCCTCAATATCTAGTTAACTTTACGTTTAGCTCTATTATTTGCAAAGATTAAATCAAATTGCCTACTACCTTTTTCCTTATTCTATTCATTTGTTAACTCCTTTTATATTTCCCTTTTTTATTAACATGCCATGTTGATAAACTGTTAATAACTTTGTTGATAGTTTTTAATTTCTAATCTTCCTCATTTTGATGTATAAATAATATCTGCTAGTCTCTTGATTCCATGCAACTTCACATTGAGTAAATACATAACCTTTATAACGTTTTTCAAAAAACTCTCTATCTTCTGGGCATTTTGCAATCTTTTCTACTTTTCTTCTGTTAAAATCTGTATCATTTACCTCTACTTTTGGCTTTTCAAGATTTCTTGATGGTTGCCAACGTTTTTCTCCACGTGGCTTCTTAGCCACATATCTAGCTAGTGCTTCATAGCCAAACTCATTTGCTTGAAGTCTATCCGCATTTGCCCATCCCTTTCCCCATAACTTCTCTACTGTATCTCTATCCATACCACTCATTATTATGTGGAAGTGCTTCCTAACCCCTTTACTGTTTTCCTCTTCCTCTGAATACTCATACACTATTATGTATTTTATTGGAGGAAGTCCATTTTTCTTCCTATAGCGTCTTATTCTGAGAATGTAATTATCCCTTACTTTTTTTGCTTCTTCTTCTGTGGCTGGTAAATGTTTATCATCAAAGGTTAAATGAACTGCTAAATCCGCATCAGTAAAATTAGTATTAATTAATCTAATAAGATTTCTTATAGCATTTTTATCATTCAGATTTTTTTGCTTTAATGAAGATAACTTCTTTTTCTCTTTTCTGCTCTTTCTTTTCTCTTTAAAGCTTATTGGAAATATATCAACCTCTAACGTATTCCCTGTATAAAATCTTTTCTCTCTATATGGCACTTTTAATCCCTCCAGTAAGTAATCTTCTAGTGATATTAAATCTCTCTTATCTTTCTTCTATCTCTATTTACATACCTAAGTAATATTTATAGTTTATTTACTATTATCTAAGTAATATTATTTATTAATAATAGATATTATTTTATAGAATGTTTGATAAGATAATACCTATTACAAGCTCTTAAAAGCTTCTAAAAATGTTATTTTTATTGCCTTAGTGCCACCTTTATGTTAAAATATGTATAAAGGCATACACTAAGGCCTTGGGTTGTTAAGCACATTACCTTTACATTCGACCGTACAGTAATGTGTTTTTTCATGTTCTTTTTTTCTTCATTTCTTTTAAACCTATAAGTACAACATATCCTGCTTGTACTATCCTCCAAATACTTACATCCATCAAAACAATGCTTCATGCATACAAGCTTCTCATATTTGGGGCATAACACTTTGGAATTAACTTCATTAGCTTTCTTGCCGCATACTACACAAGCTTGTCCACTAACAATACTCACTATTTATCTCCCTCATAGCCTTAATAATGTGCTTGTCTAGCTCCTGGCTTAGAGCTACTGTTCTAGGATCTAATGCTCCATATTGCTCTATATATAAATAAAGTTTTTGTCTTAATGATTCCATGGAACTACCTCCTATTTATTTTTTACTAAGCCTCTAAGCTAATTACCTTTCACCCCTAGAAGCTTAGTAAGTTTAACTTTTTTTAATATCTTCATTTTTATCTATAAAATCTAATCTGATTTTTCCTGCTTTAATTAATTCACTAGCAACTTTACCTAAAATCCTTTTTGCTTCCTCTGGGTCTTGTTTTCCTTTTACTACACACTCTAATAACATTTCTATACCTCCTCTGGTTTTTCTTCTTTCTTGTCCCCCAACGGCAACTATGTTAAAATTTTTTTTGAAAGGGGGTGAAATAATTGGATAAAAGCACTATTGCAAAAATAATTCAAGAAACTACTGATGAAGTTTTATCGAAAAACTCACCAATGCTTGAAGGTCAACTCGATAAAACTATCGAATTGGCTGTTCAACTAAGCTGTTTAACAAATCTAAAGATTCTTCAAAAATTAGGTATTATTGACACCTTTACAGAATAATCATTTCCTTTGCCTGTTTTCTTTGTAAATCATTAATGCCATTGATTATTTGATTAATTAGATATTCCTTATCAAATTTTACTAAGATGACTATTTCTATATCTCCACCATAACTAGGCTTTAACCCATTTTTAATCCTAAGTTGATTTATATTAATGGTGCACTGCTCTTGAACTGGTACTTCAGGAACAGTTTCTTCATTTTCTACTGGAAAGACTTCAACCTCAATTAAATGACCATCTATTTTTTTTACGTTATCCATCCTTCTCACCTTACTTCCCTTCTGCTTCTTCTATCTACTCTCTACTAATTTAATCTTTTTTCACTCTCTTTGTTTTCCTGTTCTTGAAACAAGTATTCAAAGCTTAGATTAGGGAAAAATTGATTCTTAATTTTTATTGCCTCATTCAGTTTAAATGGATGCTTTCCTCGAATCTTATCAGATAAGGTAGCACGTCTAACTCCAAGTACATCTGAAATTTGAGTTTTAGATATTCCGTGTCTAACCATTTCTGCTGCTAAGTTTTTATACATTTAATCACCACCTAACACTCAATTGCGTTTTATTAACTCAATAATACGTTCAATTGCGTGTTATGTCAATAGTTTTTTTGCACTTTGTCACGAAATTTCACACTTTTATATTTACTTATAGATGTTTCTATAGTATTCTATACTTAAAAGAACGATATATCGTATGTGAAGGGGTATAAAATGGACAGAACAGAGTTAATAAAGATTTTAATCGAAAATACTGGGCTTAACCTAAAAGCATTTGCTCAAAAATCAGATTTACCATATTCCACATTAAGATCTATGCTTGAAAGAGGAATAGGAAATGCATCAGTTAATAATGTTTTGAAAATATGTAAGACATTAGGAATAACTATTGAAGAACTTGAAGAAATGGCTGAAAAAAATATCACAGTTCCTCTTAAACCAAATCTAGAACAGCCAAATAAAAATTTAAACCCTGTAATAGATACACTAGCAGCTCACTTTGAGGGTAAAAATATAACTCCTAAAAAAATGAAATTAATAGAGCAATACATAGATGCTTTATTTCAAGATGACGAAGAATAGTATTACATATTGAGGTGATTGGGTTGACTTATGAGAATTTAATGATTGCTTATGATGGTATAGTTAAAGTCAGAGAAGATGATTTTTCAAAACATGACTTTCTTAGAGGCTTTAAAGGTTTATATAAAAACGGAAATATTGCTATAGACTGTAATCTTACATTGGATTCAGAAAGAGTATGCGTTTTAGCTGAGGAATTGGGTCACCATTATACTAGCAATGGGAATATCTTAGACATTGAGGATATAAGAAATATTAAACAAGAAAAGCGTGCCAGAAATTGGGGATATGAAAAGTTAGTTGGTATTGTAAATATTATAAATGCTTACAATGCCAACTGTACTGATAAGTACGAATTAATAGAGTATTTAAATGTCACTGAAGAGTTTTTAGAAAACTCAATTAATCATTATAAAGAAAAGTACGGACTATATTATGTTATTGATAATTATATAGTTTATTTTGCCCCCCTAGGAGTAGTTAAACTATTTTAGATGAAAAGGAGATTTACTTATGGAAACTAAAACTACTGATATAAACATTGATAATTCATTATTACTAATTTCTACTGCATTTAACCTTTACGAAGAAGATAATAAACTTATAAATTTTGATTGCCCAATATGTGGACATGAAGTACAAGCATCACTAATCATGTATGGTGATTCTCTGCATGGTGTAATTGAATGTAAAAATTGTGATACTTTTATAAGAATATAGTCTTTTTTATTTTTTAGCTTTTCAACCGAACATTTATTCGTGAAGGAGTTTTAATATGAAAAAAGTTGCTGTATATGCTCGAAGATCTGAAGAAAAAGAAACTGGTGAGAGTATACAAAACCAGTTAAATATTTGTAAGCGATATGCTGAAAATTATTATAAAGATGCTTCTATAGATGAATATTTTGATGATGACTATTCAGGAAGAAATATGAATCGTCCTGAGTTTTCTAAACTGATGAAGTTAGTTAAAAAAGGTTATTATCAATCAATTATTTTCTGGAAACTGGATAGGGTTGCTAGAAATGCCCTGGACTTCCTAGCTCTCCATAAAGAGTTAGAAAAAATAGGTGTTAATCTTGTATCTGTTACTGAAGGTTTTGACCCTAGTACCCCTGCTGGAAAGTTAATGATGACAATGCTTGCTGCAGTAGCGGAAATGGAAAGAAAGAACATATCTCAAAGAGTAGCCACCAATATGAATGAAATGGCTAAACAAGGGCGTTGGACTGGTGGTACAGTCCCCTTTGGATTTAAAGTTAATTCCATTGAAGGTAAGAAGTATCTTATAGAGGATGAAAATAACATCAAAATAGCCTCTAAACTATTTAAAAAGTATTTAGAGGAAGAAAGTCTTTATACTGTTTCAAAGTGGCTTAAAGCTAACTATGCAATCAATAAACAACCTACTAGCATTAAAAGAATCCTTCAAAATCTAGTTTATGTTCAAGCTGATAATGATATATATCGATATTTACAGAACAAAGGTATTGTTCTTCATGGGGAACTTAATAATAATGGACTTTTATCTTATGGAAAAACTAATAATACTAAAGAGGAAGGTATGGAGTTCCGTGAGGAATCTGAATGGATTGTATCAGTAGCAAAACATAAAGGAGTTATTACCGGTGCTGAGTATATTCATATCCAAAAGACTTTGGAAAAGAAAACTAATAGCGGCCGTAGAGGAACTGGAGAAGTAACATATCTTAATGGTTTATGTAGGTGTGCTTATTGTAAAGGCTATATGAGAACTAAGCAAAAGAAAAATCCTAATGGAAGTATATATAGGTACTTCGCATGTGGAAATAGAGATAGCGGTCGAAATGACTGTAAAAATATAATGGTTAAGATTAGTGATGTAGAGGAAACTGTTTTAGATAAGCTATATCATTACAAAGTTGGCTCTGTACAGGTTGAAAATGACCTAGCTGATACTTCTATCCTTAAAGCTGATTTAGATAAGAAAAAAAGGCAAATAAAGAATTTAGTAATGAAAATATCCTTGGATGAAGAGCTAGAAGATATTTTCCTTGAGCAAATTAAAGAACTTAAAAATGAAGTTACTGAAATTGAAAAAAGTATGGATGATATAGAAAGACAAAATTTAATGAATGATGTTGATAGTTACAATCGAGAAGCCTTTTTGGATAACTTGAAAAATTTTAAAGATTTATTTGAAAGAAGTGTTGATGTTGAGACTAAAAGGAAGTTAGTTAAGAGCTTAGTTAAAAGAGTTAATATTGATGGATTAAATAAAATAATAGAGCTAGATCCTTACTTCTAGCTCTATTTTTATACACTTTTTATTATCTACTATTCTTTTCGTAAGGTGACCCATTTGCTGCTGGACCATTTGTCTTTCCTACAAATCCCGCAAGAGCAAGCATAGTTAAAATATAAGGAATCATTGAGTAGAACTCAGTTGGTACTGACCATGAAAAACCTTGAGCTATTATTTGGAAAGATTCCCCTAGAGCAAATAGTAAACATGCTCCAAGTGCCCCAAAAGGCTTCCAGTTACCAAATATCATTGCTGCCAAAGCAATAAATCCACGACCAGCAACCATACCCTCTCTATATAATGGTGTGATTCCTAAAGATAAAGCAGCGCCACCAAGTCCAGCTAAAACTCCTGATAAAATTACACATAAATATCTAACCTTATATACATTTATACCAAGAGTATCTGCCGCCTTAGGGTGTTCTCCTACGGCTCTAATTCTTAGCCCAATTGGGGTTTTGTATAGAACATAATGGGAAACAAATACAAGCAGTATAGCTAGTATTACGAACCAGTTTAATCCACCTAAGAACTCACCAATAACTGGTATATTTAAAATTCCTTCTGGTAAATTATATGGTAGTTCCTTAACTATATCTGTTTGACCACCTTTACCATTAAATAATATAAATATTAAGAAACTGGCTAAAGCCGTTGCAAATAAGTTTATTGCTGTACCAGAAATAACTTGATCTGATTTAAGATTTATACTTAACGCTGCATGCACAAGAGCTAGTAAGCCTCCTGCAACCATAGCAAATACTATACCAATCACTGGGTTTCCAGTAATAAAACTTCCATAGACTGCAAAGAATGCACCTATTGTCATCATTCCCTCAAGTCCTATGTTAACAACACCAGACCTTTCAGAAAACACACCTCCAAGTGCTGCAAAAATCAGAGGCGTAGCTATTCTTAAGGTAGCAGTTAATAATGAAATTAAATTAAAATCACTCATTCATTATCGCCCCTTTCTTTTTCTTATCGCTGAAATATTTTACAATATAATCTGTAGCTACGAAAATTATTATTATTGATTGAATTAAAAATACTATTTGTTTAGGAATTCCGCTTATTTGTAGTGCTCTTGAACTACTATTAAGAGCTCCAAAGAGCACTGCTGATGCAATACAAGCTACTGGATTGTTTTTAGCAAGCAATGCAACAGCTATTCCATCGAACCCATAAGAAGGTAATACCATAAAGTCTTGAGCTAAATGAGTAACTCCAGCTACGTGAGTTGCTCCTCCTAGCCCTGCTATAGCTCCTGATAAAACTAAAGCTAACACTGCATTTTTAGAAACATTCACACCGCCATACTCTGCTCCAAGAGGATTGATACCAACAGCTCTGATTTCGTAACCAGTAGTTGTTCTCCAAAGGAACCAAGCCATAAATAAAGCAACCACTATAGCAAGAAATATACTAGTGTTGGCTTGGGACGTAGTCATAAACCTTGCAAATTCTGCACTTTTTTCAATAGTGGCAGTACTTGCTTTTCCTGGAACCCCAAAACGTGTTCTTAAAATAATATAGTTAGCAAAAGCAAGAGAGATATAGTTCATCATTATTGTATTAATTACTTCACTGGTTCCAAACTTTGCCTTAAGGAAACCTGGAACTGCTCCCCAAAGACCCCCAGCTATAATTCCACTGATAACCATTAGTGGTATATGAACTATTGGAGTTAATCCTGGTATTGTACCTACTAAAGCTGCTGCAAGCATACCTAAAACAAATTGTCCACCTACACCTATATTAAATAAACCGCATCTAAACGCAACTGCATTGGCAACCCCTGTAAATATTAGAGGTGTGATTTCAGCAAGGGTAGTCATAGAGTTTCTAGTTGTACCAAAACTTCCCTTCCATATAGTACCTATCAAATCACTTAATGCTGAAAAATACTGAGTTATTGGATAGCCTTTCGCCCACATTACAAAAAATACGGACACGAAAAAAGATACCACAATAGCTAATAAGGGAAAGAGTAAAGAACTTAAAATCTGCTTTCCTTTATTGTTCATTACTTACAACTCCTTCCTTAACATCATGCAAAGTTCCGCCCGCCATTAACACTCCAAGCTTTTGTTCATCTGCATCTTTTCTATCTAATACGGCAACTATTTTGCCATCATACATTACTGCTATTCTATCTGAAAGTGATAAAACCTCATCTAGTTCTAGTGAAACTAATAAAACCGCTTTCCCTTTATCTCTTTCTTCAACAAGCCTACCATGAATATATTCTATAGCTCCAACATCAAGGCCTCTTGTTGGTTGCGCAGCAATAAGTAACTCTGGGTCTTTTGATATTTCTCTAGCAGCAATTAGTTTTTGTTGGTTACCGCCAGATAACGCTGAAGCAAAAACTTCATTGTTAGGAGTTCTAACATCAAACTCTTTTATCAATTTATCGCAATGCTCTTTAATAGCTTTATAATCCATTACTATACCTTTACTAAAAGGCTTATTTCTATGGATTCCTAATACTGAGTTTTCAAAAAGTGAATATTTAAGTATAAGACCTCTTTTATGTCTATCTTCTGGAATGTGTCCAATACCAGAATCAATTATTTCTCTCGGTGACTTACCATATATATCTTTTCCATTTAACAGTATTTTACCCTTTGTCGGCTTTCTTAGTCCGGTTAAAACCTCTAAGAATTCCGACTGTCCATTACCATCCACTCCTGCAATTCCTAATATTTCGCCACCTCTTACAGTTAAACTTAAGTCTTTAACTGCTTCAATTCCTCTGTGGTCGTTAGTATATAAGTTCTCAATGGTTAGTATATCGCCTTTTATACTAGCCTCTTTTTTATCTACTACAAGGTTTACTTTTCTTCCTACCATTAATTCAGCTAATTCATCAATATTAGTTTCCTTAGTTTTTACTGTACCAGTTACCTTACCTCTTCTAATAATAGTAACTCTATCACTCATGCTCATTACTTCTTTTAGTTTATGAGTAATTAATATTACAGATTTTCCTTCTTTCTTTAGGTTATGAATTATTTTCCCAAGTTCTTCAATTTCTTGTGGTGTTAAAACTGCTGTTGGCTCATCAAGAATTAAAATTTCTGCGCCTCTATATAAGGCTTTTAAAATTTCTACTTTTTGCTGTTGACCAACAGATATATCCTCAATTACGGCATTTGGATCGATAGCAAAGCCATACTTTTCAGATAACTTTTTAACATTTTCAATAGCAGTTTTCATATCAATTGAAATACCTTTTTTAGGTTCAGTTCCTAGTACAATATTTTCTGCTACAGTGAAATTATGCACTAACATAAAATGCTGATGAACCATACCTATTCCTAATTTTATTGCTTCATTAGGATTAGTGATTCTAACCAACTGACCCTTTACATAAATATCCCCTTTTTCCTGTTGATAAAGACCATAAAGGATATTCATTAAGGTAGTTTTTCCCGCACCATTTTCGCCAAGCAAAACGTGAGTTTCACTTGATAGTAATTCAAAGTTAACGTTATCATTAGCTACAGTGCCAGGGAAAACTTTGGTTATTCCCTTCATTTCGATTACCTTTTCCATTTCCCTTCCTCCTTAAACAAATTACCTAAAGATTAAACTATGATAGTAGAAGATTCGATAATTGCAGTTATGTATTTATTATACATTTTTTTTGAACAATAGGAAGAACTTTTTTTATTTTTAAGGAATATTGCCTTCCTATTCTTCAAAAAAAGCTAGATGATTAAACATCTAGCTTCAATTATACTATGTTCGAATTATGTCGTAAAGATTTATTTATAATCTTTAGCACCTTGTCTAGTAGCTGGAACTACTACTTTACCATCTAAAATTTGTTTTTCAAAGTCTTTTGCAGCCTTTAATACATCTTCAGCAGTATTTTTTGAAGTTGTTTCAGCCATGCCTACTCCGCCTTCTTTAATTCCAAGGTCTTGATGACCAGGTTTGAATGAATTTTCAACTACTGATTTAGATACATTATAAGTAGCAACGTCAACTCTCTTAATCATTGAAGAAAGAATAACATCAGCATACTCTGGAACTGAAACCGCTTGGTCCATATCTACTCCGATTGCCCAAACTTGTTTTCCAGAATCCTTTAATTCTTTAGCAGCTTTGAACATTCCGATACCAACACCACCAGCAGCATGATATATTACGTCACATCCACCCTCATATAGTGATTTTGCTAACTCATAACCTTTGTTTGTATCAGCAAAAGAATCAGCATATTTTACAGTTGTTCCAGGTGTTTTTCCATCTGGACTTAATAAACCTTCAGCAGCTTTTGGGTTAACTGCTTTAACTCCAGCCGCGAAACCAGCTTCGAATTTATTTATTGTATCAAAATCTTTTCCACCTATAAAACCAATTTTGTTAGTTTTTGTAGTTTTTCCTGCAATAACTCCCATTAAGAACGAACCTTCATGCTCTTTGAAAGTAATTGAAGCAACATTTGGCTGTTCAACTACAGAGTCTATAATTGCAATTTTAGCATCTTTGTTATTTTCTGCAACAGCTTTTGTTGCATCAGCCATTTGGAATCCAACAGCAATTACAAGATTTGAACCATCATCTATAAGTGATTGTAGGTTTGGTTGATAATCCTCTTTCTTTTGTGACTCAATAGGAGTATATTTTACTTTAAAATCTTGTACTGCTTTTTTAACTCCTGTATCTGCAGATTGGTTGAATGATTTGTCGTTTAGACCACCTTCATCTGTTGATAGTCCTACTATTACTTGTTTTGTGTCTCCACCAGTAGCTGGTTTGTTAGTGTCTCCGCCTTTATCTGCTGATCCACAGCCTACTAATAGTGAAGCTGTCATTGCAACTGTAGTTAACATTGCAACTATTTTTTTCATTTTCATAATTCTTACCTCCTATAATTTAGAAACCTTTAAGTCCCAACGATGTATTATTCTACACAATGTGTAAAATTCCTTCTTAATAAGGTAATTTTTTAATTTTTTTCTCTAATATTTTTAGTAAAAACCTTAGAATTTATACATAATACCATTTAATTTTACTTTAATAACTACTACCCTTATTAATATGCTATATTTTATCATAATATGATTAAATATATAATTACTTTTAGCACTTTACAACTGTAGTTCAATAAAACAAATTAGCTGGACAAAATTATGCCCAGCTAATTTATTATGCCATATATTCGGCTTTTTTTAATATTTCCACTGCTTTTTCTGAATCTTCCTCTGCAACAAGAACTATTGGTCCTGTACACCCCATACCACTTTCAGAATAAATATCTTCTTTCCAAAGTGCTTTGCAAGCATTTTCAAGTTCAAGTATATCTATTCCAGCTATTGAGTATGTAACAACTTTTTTAGCAGGCATTTTTACTTCTTCTGTTACTTCTGTCTTAGCAGCTTTCTTAATTGTTTTTTCAATAACTTCTTTTAATCCAGCTTTGTTAGCTTTTTTAAACTCATCTCTAGCTATATCCAAAACTTTGTTTTCAGCACAAGTAGCACAATATCTTAAAGCTTCTGCAATAAGTGGTGCTCCTGAGGCTCTTGATACTATGTTAACTAGTTTATCATAGTTCTCCCCAATTCCTGGGCCATAACCAGCTCCCACAGTTTCATAATTTCCACCGGTAGTAAAAGATGAGAACACTTTAACAAGTAGGTTACCAGTTAAAGAGTCACAAACCATAACGTCAGGTGTTCCAGCTAAAAGGTCATTACCTCTCATAACAGCTCCACCATCAGCTCTTAAAGACTGAGTAAATTCAAAGTTGTATCCATTGTCTTGAACTTCTTTTAATATTCTTTCAACTTGTCTAGCGCCATCAAGATTTAAAATTCCAACTCTTGGATTTTTTATCCCATTAGCTTTAGCCACTGAAATTCCTGATATTGCATTCATAACCATTCCTTCAACTCTATTTGTTGAAGTAGTTCCAGTAGTAGTAGCTATAATCATATCTCTACCTTTGCCTGGAGTAGCAACCTTACCTACAGTTGAAACTCCAATTGGAAAATCAAAGTGCTGAGTAACACAACCATCTAACTCTCCATTTTCAAGCATTGCAGTCATTTTTTTATGACCTTCCTCTGCAGTTTGCACTTCTACAACTTCAAAATCTCCATCAACCTTTGGTCCGATTAAAACTATATCAAAATCACCATACTTAGCTTTAGCAAGTTCAGCAGCACTCACCATCTCTTCGATGCCGTGTTCAGAACCTAATATTGTTAATCCTATTCTAACTTTTTTCTTAAACTGTCCGCTTTTTATTCCATTAGCTATATCATTAAATACTTCAGCAATCATTGCTTTAGTAGAATCTTGGCTCATGTGTACACCCCTTTTCTTTACCATACTCCCTTTTGTTTAAAAGGGAGTACGATATAATTATAAAAATATCAGCTTTTAAATAATTAATTCTTCTCTTTTATTATTAACGAATTATTTTATGTTCATTAATAAGTTAAAATAATTAATTATTGATTTGCATTAGTTAAGAAAGTAGCAAAATCTTTCATTGCATCTGCAACCATTGATTTAACTTCTTCTTTGCTTATTCCGCTATTATTTTCAATTTTTCCAGTGTTTTTTTCTACTAGTATTGATACTCCATCGAAAAGGTTAGTCATTCTTCCTAAGAATAAGCTTCCTTTTCCAACTATCATAAAGTTATTTAATACACCATTCTTTATGTGTTCAATTCCGTGTCCAATAATTGGCGCTCCTGATGGTATGTGTCCTTGTGTTGGAGCATATCCAGGATATCCATGTTTTTTAATGAAGTTAGGAAGTTCCTTTTTATCTAGCTGTCCTTTTTTAACTGCTAAAGCACCTATCATTTTATAGTTCTGAGTTGGTACATCTCCAGCTCCTGCTGGTTCAGTTATATCTGGAGTTTGCATTTCTGGTGCATATTTCTCTACATCTGTAACCTTTAATCCATTAGCTACTAGTGGATCAAGAACTAATGCCTCTAAAACTGCTTGTGGAGAAGCTCCATGACCTATGGTATGTCTTCCGATTACGTCTGTTCTTAAAACTGGACTTACACCATCATTTTGAGAAACAAGTACAGCAAATCCACCTAAACAATCCTCAAGAACAGGCATGTTCTTCTTAACGTGATCTCTTCCATTCATTCCAAGTTTAGCAGTAGCTCCACCTGCAATTACTACAACATTTTTATAGATTCCGCTTTGAACTAATGAAGCAGCAGTTATTAACGAGTGTGTTGGTCCTGCACAGAAACCTCTCATGTCTGCTCCTGTTGCTCCTGTTAATCCAACTACTTCACCAATAGCTTTAGCTATATTCCCGCCACCTCTTTGATTCATATCTCCAATTGCTTCTTCAGAGCACTCAATGATATACTCTATTTCATTTACTGGTATATCTAAGTTGCTTATTAAGTGCATTCCTGCTAAAACACCTGAAGCTTTTACAGCTAAGTTTTCTAACATATAGTGAGCTGAAAGGTTTGGATCAAATTCATGTGCTCTTCTTACACATCCAATTAGGTTACCATCTTGATATAAACCTTCTGCACCAGAGTTATTAACTAACTCTTGAACTTTTTCAATGCTATCTCCTACAACTTTTTCTGCTTTTGCAGCTATAAGTGGATGTTTAACTAATTTTTCTCTTACAGCATCTGCAAACGCAGCTTCAAGAATTACAAGATCAAATACATCTGATATTTTCATTAATCCGTAGAATTCGTCTTGTGGCATAACTTCGCCAAATTTACCAAATCTATCTGCATTGTCAGCATTTTTTCCATACCATGGTCTTGGCATTTCACTTAATTGCTCTGGAGTTAAGTTACCTATATAAGTTTGGTTTGGCGCATATGCAACAACCTCTTCAAATGGTCTTAAATGATTTTTTAAATTTTGTAAATACTCAGAGTTTGGATTTGTCTCTCTCTCTAAAGTTTGAGTTGTTCCATTATGTATTACCATATCTGGAGTATTAACTAAAATGTATGATGCTTTTTTAAGTACTGGAAAATTCATTATATTTCAACCTCCCTTTTTAATGTGCAATAAATTATATATCATGCACAATTCAGAATATATAATTCTTAAATATTTTTTATTAAGAGAATTATACATTATGCAGTGTGCACCTAATAACTTTAATAAATAATTAGGGAACTTATGGTTCCCTAATTATTTTTATATTTAAAATTAAGATTTTATAGTTATAAACTATTCAAAAATCTTTTGTCCATCTACTGGAGTTTCTAATGCTTTAAGAGCTCTTTCAACTAGCTTTCTTCTTAATGCATATTCATCTTCCTTGCTTAATGCAGGGTTTCCTAGTGGATGAGGAATTGCTATTGTTGGAAGTATTCTATTTGCTCCAACTGTTAGTGAAACTGGAGTAATAGTACACATGTGTACTACAGGTAATCCAGCTCTTTCTATTTCTTTAACTAGCGTTGCACCGCAACGTGTACAAGTTCCTCATGTAGAAGTTAGTATAACAGCATCTACGCCATCTGCTATTAACTCTTGAGCAGCGAAAGCACCGTACTTCTTAGAAGAAGCAACAGCTGTTCCGTTTCCTACAGTTGAATAGAAGTATCTGTGTAGTTTGCCAATTTTACCTTCTTTTTCCATATTTCTTAATACGTCAACTGGAATAACTCTATCTGGATCTTCGTTAGCATAAACAGGGTCGTGACCACCGTGTGCTGTTTCAAAGTTTTCAGATGTTAAATCATCTATTCCTTCGATGTCGTATTTACCAATTTTAGAAGCTGAAGAAGATTCTATGTGGTCTGGATTTCCTTTTGGAACAATACCACCAGATGTAACTATAGCAATTTTTGCTTTAGTTATGTCTACTATTGGAGCAACTGGCTCTACTCTATCGAAGTCAGGCATTTTAAATTCTGTTACAAACTCTTCACCTTTTAACTTCTTAACAAGCATGTCAACAGCTCTCTTAGATCCTCTTTCTGTAGCAAAATAGTTCTTTCTGATACCTCTTTCGATGTATCCTTCTTCTGCAGGAGAACCTATTTCTTCATTTCTCATTAATTTAGTTGCTAATGCAGCAATCTTTGGTAGAGCATCTCTCATACCAACTGCACTGTTTCTAGTTGATACTATATGTACTTCTTTCTTGTACATATCAGCACCTGGGTTTTCTATATACATAGCTGTTAAAACTGGAATGTTTAATTCTTCTTTAACAGTTTTGCATATATCTCCGCAAGCTACACCGTATCTTCCAGCGTTAAAAGCAGGTCCAGCTATAAATAAGTCTGGGCTGTACTTTTTAACCATTTCTAATACTTCTTTTTGAGCTTCTTCTGTGTTTTCAGCATAATAAGAGTCCCCGCATATAACAGTTGCAACTATTTCTGCACCCTCTTTTTGTAGTAAACCGTTTAATCCCATTCCTGGTCCTACGAAACCTTCACGAACTTCTGGTTTAATATGTGCTTGTTCTTCTCCGCCTATTCCAGCGTAGAATTGGTTTATATAATGAACAATTTTTAACATGCGTTTTTCCCCCTTTCATGGGAATTGACCTATAGAAAGGTTAGATTCCTTCAGATCAATTATTATTTCAATTTATAATTTATCTATTTCAAAATTAAAGATATTTACAATGTTGATCTCTTACAGTCTTAACTTCTTTAATTATTTCTTCAACGTCAAGAACCATTTCCATCATTCCGCATTGCTCATCGTAAACTGTTTCATCACACTCATCTTTAATTTCTGGCTCAACTACGTGGAAAACTGATAATCCTAAAGCAACTCCTGCTAAAGGACCAGCAAATGTTGGGTCTCCTGCAGCAACTGTTTCAGCTGATAATCCAGAAGCTTCTGGCTCTGCTCCACCGATAACAATTACCATGTTCTCAGCACCATGTTTTTCTGTTAAATCTTTAACTCTTTGTTGGATCTCCAGATCCATTGCACCTGCAGCTGTTCACACGAAGCATTCTGTTGATGCGAAAACTACTTCTGCTCCTGCTGATTTTAAACAAGCTTCAATAGCTGGTCCTGGTATTCCGTCTCTATCGCCTATACAAATGGCTTTTTTTCCTTGTAACATAATTCTATCTCCTTTTTATAAAAAATTTATATTTCCCTGTATAATAATTCTATTTTAGTATCCTTTTGCTGTTAAGTAGTTAAATCCTACTTCACTTGTAGCTCCAGTAATAACTTGGATTTCTGCTTCTATGCTTCCATCTTCTCTTAAACTTCCTACGTGTCCTCCAGCAATAATATCTGCTGCTTCAATGTGTCCTATGATTTTCTTCATAGCTGGTAAAATAACAACTTCGTTAGCATTTCCACCAGTTACTACAGCATCTCCTTTTGGAGTCGAGTCAGCTAAAGATTGAGACATTCCGTCTTGTCCTGCATACTCATCAGTAACTAGAACAGTTTTTATTCCTTTAGCAGTTACTTTGTTACAGTTCATAACTAGGTCGGCATCTGGATTTCCAAAACCTTCCTCAGAAATTATAACAGCATCTGCTCCCATGAATTCAACTAGTTTAGCAACCATGTTTGAAGATCTTTCTTTATCTGCAAGATACACGTTTTCATTTGTGATTACCACACCTAAGAAGTTGTAATCTTTTCCATGTCTCTCATATAAATCTGTAATTATTGGATGATTCATATGAACATAAGTTGGGTTCTTGTCACAAGCAGATACACAGTTTCCACTTACAACAGCACCATCAAATACTTCTGTTGGGTAAATAATTGTTGGTATTATTTTCTTAGCATCTACACCATAAACATATGTATCATGTAGTAAGCCTTGAGTTTGAAGCATGTAAACATAAACTACTTTTGGTAATTCTGGGTATTGTTTTACTTGCTCTAAAAGTGGTAATGTTTCGAAAGTTTTAACTTCATCAGGTTCAACATTTTTACCAGCTTTTCCAAGGTAAGTAGCAGCTTTAAAGCCTACCATTCTTACAGCTTCTTCATGATCATGTTGGTGTATTCCTTCTTTTGGCTCACAAATAATTACTAAGTTATTTGTTTTTGAGAATGGTGTGTATTTAGCACCTTCTCCGCACATGTCAACGATACCTTCTTGGAATCCAACGATTTTTCCAGTAGTAACTACTGCAGCTCCCTTTAATACATGAGTTCTACCTGATCCTACTGTATCAACTTTGTTGATGAAACCTGGGAATATCCCACCATTTCCTTCAACTTTTACTCTTGGTTCAATTACGTCCTTAACAGGAATTATTCTAACTTCCTCACCTGGTTTTGCTATGTCAAAATCTATGCTAGCAACTCTTTCATCTCCAGATACTTCTTTTAGTAATTCCTCTTTGTTTACATAAAGAACTCCATTCTCAACTTTTGTTTCTGGTCCGAATTGAAGATCTTTTATTATAATGTTTCCAATCTCTAGACGCAAAACATTCACCTCCTAGAATATATGGGTTTATTTAAGTTTATTAGAAGACGGGAGGTATATCCTCCTCGCCTTATAAGCATTTAATTATACTGTTTCGTAGTATGATTTAATGAAGTTTTCGATATCATCTAGTGTAGCAATTTTGTCAGGAGTGATTGTAGCAACACACTCTCCACCATTGTAAATTTTCATTGTTGGAAGTCCTAAAACTTTTTGTGCTATAGCTACTCTTCTTGAGCCACCGATATTTAAGCTAGCGAATTTAATTTTATCACCATATTTTGGTTCTAATCCGTGAACTCCTGGCATTAATTCGATGCAAATTTCACATTTGTCTCCCCAAAAATCTACGAATACTGGTTTATCACTTTGAAGAACTTCAGCTTCAAAATTGTCTTTGTTTAATTCTAACATTATAATTACCTACCTTTCATTACATAATAGCATAGTTTACCTAATGCTTATATTTTCCATAATTATTACTGTTTAATCAGTAACTTTAAATTTTAGTGTAAGTTTCCTTCTATATAATGCTCTGCATTTGTAGCAGCAATAGCTCCATCAGCAGCAGCAGTTATAACTTGTCTTAATGATTTTTCTCTAACATCTCCAGCTGCAAAAACCCCTGGTATATTAGTTCTCATTTCTTCATCAGTAATGATGTCTCCTCTTTCAGTCATTGTAATTTTGCCTTTAAATAATTCTGAAATAGGTAAGTATCCAACGAATACAAAACATCCATTCACTGGTAATTCGCTTTCTTCACCTGTCTTAACATTTTTAATAACTAAAGATTCTAGTATTTCTTCTCCCTTAGCTTCTAGAGGAACTGAATCCCAGATGAATTTAATTTTTGGATTGTTGAAAGCTTTTTCTTGAAGAGATTTAGCAGCTCTTAAAGAATCTCTTCTATGAATTACTGTTACAGTCTCACCAAATTTCGCAAGATATATAGCTTCAGTTATTGCAGAGTCTCCTCCACCAATAACAGCTATGTCTAAGTCTGTAAAGAAGTCAGCATCACATGTTGCACAGTATGATACTCCTTTTCCTCTTAACTCAATTTCATTCTTGAATCCACCAAGTCTTGGAGTAGCACCAGTTGCAATAATGATAGTTTTAGCTTGGTACTCACCTTTTCTACATTTTATAACTTTTACATCGCCTTCAAGTTGAACTTCTACAACTTCGTCTTTAACAAATTCAGTTCCGAATTCTTCTGCTTGTTTTCTCATTCTTTGGCTTAATGAAGTTCCAGTACAATCTTCAATTGAACCTGGATAGTTTTCTAGTTCATCAGTAGTAGTTGCTTGACCACCGTATTTTGCTCTTTCAATTATTAACGTTTTCATTCTTGATCTTGCAGCATATAATCCAGCTGATAATCCTGCAGGACCTCCACCAATTATTATAGTATCAAAAATTTGTGACATGTGTATTACCTCCTTAATTTATAGCATGGTCTATTAGATCTGAATCTATTAGTTGAAAATCTAATAATATTTTTTCACTCCAATTAGGAGTTCTAAAATCCTTTAAAAATTTTTCTGTAGTTACTATGGAATTCTCTATGAACTCCAGGGATTGTAAGTCTAAATGTTGTAACTTTTCTTTAGAAACGCAAACAGTTCTGTAAGGTGTTTCATTAGGTTTTACACTACCCATTAGAGGATGTGTTAACAGCTTATGTCCCATATGTATAAAATCTCTAACTTTTTTTAATATTTCCATAGCTGGTCCATCCAAGTAAATAACTTCATACTTATTATGAAATTTTTCTACTGACATTGGATTGTTTGTTACTATGAATAAGGGTTCTATCATAAAAACACCTCCTTTTACGCACAAAAAAACATATGACCAAAGTTGCCTTTGCCATATGCCCTGTATTTGAACCTGAGAGTTTTGCTCCTTCGGTGCTTTCGCTTTCCAGAGTTATGTCCATTTGCGGTCCTTTTGCCTGAGAGTTTCGTAATTATTTGGCTAAATAATCACTTGCTTCTTCGGCTATCTTTTGCATATTTGGCAACAGATTATCTCCCGAAAATATCATCCATTAGAATATTCAATTAACTTACAACGTAAGTATACAGTATTCTAATTTAAATTTCTACATAATTTTTAATTTTTTCTATTTGATTTCTCTATAGTTGTTATAAAAATATCAATCCTTTAATATTATTTGAAAAATAATAACATAATTTTAAATATTTCTAAACAATTTAAATACAATTATATAGAACCTAGGGCATTTATCTATTAAATTTTATACTTTAATAGTTTTAAATTGTTATATACTTTTTATTCCTTATTTGCAAAAAATAATTTAGCTTCTTAGTATAAAAGAGGTTCTCTTATACTAAGAAGCTTTTTAGTTTAATATACTTACACATAATAATATATAATAATTTCACAGCACCAATTCTTATGGGTTTTTAAGGAAAAATATTCCACAAGCATTTCTTCCTGAATGTGTACCTACTACGCACCCCACTTCTGCTTCCACATATTTAATTCCTTTTTCACTTAAATAGTTTTTAATTCCTTGCAACACTTCCATATTTTCTTTATCTGCTGCAGCATTCAAAACTAATGGGCTTATTTCCTCTGAAATTCCTGTATCTTCCAAATATTCAAGTATACATCTTAAAGCCTTCTTACTTCCTCTAACCTTATCTTTTACGGTCATTTCACCATGTTCTACAGCTAAATTAAGTTTAATACCTAATAACCCACCTATAACTCCTTGAGCTTTAGAAAGCCTCCCCCCCTTAACTAAGTTATCTAATGATTCAAAGTTTAGAGTGCTTTTAATTCTAGGGATCGTATTTTCTAATTCTTTACATATCTCTTCCGGGCTATAGTTTTCTTCCATTAACTTACAGCCTTTTAAGACTAACATACCAAGACCACAAGTTACGTTTTGTGAATCTATAACATGAATTTTTTCACTAGCTAGCATCCCTTTTGCAATAAGAGCTGACTGAAAAGTTCCACTCATTTTGGAGGATAAGTGTATAGAAATTATAGTGTATCCTTCTTCAATGTATTTATTATAGATTTCTAAAAATTTTCCTGGAGTTATTTGACTTGTTTTTGGTGGTTCACTAGACTTTTCCATTTTCTCTAAAAATTCTTCCAGAGTTATATCAACACCATCTAGATAAGTGGAATTATCTATTGTAACCGATAGGGGAATTACCTCAATATTTTTTTCTTCAACTAACTGTCTAGGCAAATCACAGGTACTATCAGTAATAATTTTAATTTTTTTCATTAATCCTCCACCTTTACTTCATATTTGGAAAATCTATCTGCCTAAGGGCTTCATATGCTATTAGAGCTACTGTATTAGAAAGATTTAAGGATCTTGAAGTAGTATTAATCATAGGAACTTTTATTAGAGTTTCAATATTTTCATTTCTAATATAATCAGGCAACCCCTTAGACTCTCTTCCAAAAACTAAGAAATCTCCTTCCTTGAAATCTGCTTCATGATAGTACTTTTCTCCCTTGGTGCTACAAAAATAAAAAGTACTATTTTTATATTTTTCTCTTAAATCCTCATAAGATTCATGAATTTCCAATTGAAGATGAGGCCAATAATCTAATCCTGCACGTTTTATTTCCTTTTCATCTAAACTAAATCCTAAGGGTTTAATTAAATGTAATTTGCAATCTGTTAGTACGCATGTTCTACCAATGTTTCCAGTATTCTGTGGAATTTCCGGTTGAAATAATACTATATTTAAATTCATAGTGCTACCTCCTAAAGAATTATCGTTTAGGATTATAATACTCTAATTAGTGTATTTAGTAAAGTTAGTATTAATTTCATACCCCTATTGAGCCTACTATAAATTAGATAATTCTTTATATAAGTATTACAAAAACTTAAATACTATGATAATTTATTATGTAATTCTCAAGAACCTCAGCTACTCCATCTTCATCATTTGTACTTGTTACATAATCTGCAGCCTTTTTTATTTCATCATTGCTATTTCCCATAGCTACTCCTAATCCTGCAAACTTTATCATTGATAAATCATTTTCATTATCACCAATACATATAATTTCCTCTGGAGAAAAACCATAAAACTCTGATAATATCTCCACACCTCTCCCCTTAGATGTATCCCTACACATAACTTCAAAATTATTGTTGTGAGAGCTCACTACTTCTACTGAGCTAATTTTTGTTAACTCCCGCTTAGCTTGAGCTACTTTATGCAAATCATCGTCAACTGCTACAGCTTTTATAATTTCTAATTCATTATGTTGGAACACCTTTTCCCATTGGTCTGTAATTTTTATAGCAACCTGATTTTCCTTTTCTAACTTTTTGTTTTCCTCATTGTAATATGCAGAAAAGTATATTAGCTTTTCTGTATATATACTATCAGAGGTAAAGAAATGAGGCACGATGCCATATTTCTTAAATACCGAAAATATTATCTTACAATTTTCATAACCTAAAACAGACTTATATATAACTTCATCTCTATCTTTTTCACGAATGTAAGCACCATTAGCAGCAATAATAGGAGCTTTAACCCCTATTATCTCTCCATAATATTTAGCAGAAGTAAAGATTCTCCCAGTACAAATTGCAATCTTAACTCCTAACTTATGACTTTTTTCAATAGCTTCAAGGTTTCTTTGGCTTACATTCTTCTTAGAGTCAAGTAAAGTCCCATCCATATCTATACAAACTAATTTATAACTCATATTTTCCTCCTTAGTTAAAACCAAAATATTTCTTCATATAATATACTATCCTTTTATCTTTAGCTTTTAAATAATCCTCAATAAATTCAATATGGCTGTTTTTTTCTACTGTATTTCTAACAATACCTCCATAGAACTCTTCATAGGATAGCTTTACTAGAGTTGACACCCTTTCTTTAAGCTCTGATTCTTTAAGGCTGTTAATAAACTCCAAGTCCCCTAAACTATCTGGTTTTACAACCCCAGCAGTTTCCAATCTATCCATGTAGTATTCGTAAAGTGGAATTATACTTGAGGATGCCAATATATTTTTTATCCCTTTCCTAAACCTTAATATCCTATACAATACATATAATAAGATTGTTGTAGGTATGGCTACTCCAGAAAATAATTTGTAATCAAGATTATATAATAAACTAACTGAGGTATCATCTCCAAATTCTTCTTCCATGGGATTTCTCTTATTTGGTTTTTCTTTGTTACCATTATTGTTATTATTATTTGAAGGTGTCTTTTCATCCTCATTATTGTTTGTGTTATTCAAAGCCTCGAATTCGGTTGGTGTTGGAGATGGGTCTACCACAATCCATAAATCCTTCTCTGGATTTATTAAAATCTCACACCAGGCATGTGCCTCTGCATTTGTTACAATATATTTACCTTCACTGTCCATCTTATCTGGAGTTTTAAATCCCTGAACGTATCTCGCTGGAATTCCTGCAATTCTACACAATATGGTAGTTGCTGAAGCAAAATAAGTACAATATCCTTTTTTCTCTTCAAGCAAGAAGTATGAAACAAAATCTTTATCTTCTGGCATTTCTGATACCTGTAGAGTATATGGATAATTTTTTGTGAGATAGTTTCTTATAGCTAACGCTTTTTCATAATTAGTTAATTTGTTTATATCCTTTCCAGTACCAGTTAAAATCTTATTTAATAAATCATACACTTGCGAAGAAATTCCTGTATCTAGTTGCAGATAACTTTCATAGTTATCTAAAATATTACTTAACTGACTTTTGTCATAATTATTTAATTCTATGGAATCAATTCTTTTTTCATAATTTAGGTAAGGTTCGCTTTCTTCTCTAATTGGTAACTTATAATTTTCTTCCTTTATAGAAACTGATGAAGGTCGATTTTGAATACCCTCAACATAATTTTCATATTCCTTGTAGCTAAAAAACTTAACCATATATGGATTTCTAATGTCCACATCATTGATAAAAGTAGGTACTTTAGTATAAAAAACACCTTTGTAATCACTTGTTACATCAAATCCGTTATTAGGAATAAAGAAAGAAGTTGAGTTTAAGTTACTTGTAGGAAATATTTCTATTTCTTTAGCTGAAGCACTAATAACCCCATTTGATTCACCTTCTCCAATAGCTTTGAGAGCAGACCTTTCAAAGTCATAATCCTCATACTTAGGTAAAGGTGCTTCTCCAGTGTTTAACCAATAATTTTTAGAATAGTAATCCTTAACTGTACCTTTAAGGTAATAAGGTTTATCACTTTTCACTTTAAATACTTCTTTTCTGTCCAATGTTATTGGCCCACCTAACTTTACCTCTGTATCATTGTAACCAGATTGATTCAAATCAAATTCACCTAAAAGCGCATTTTTCAAGTTACCTATTCCTCGTTTCGGCGCAAACTTATTTTGAAATGAATCAGTAAGTTCTTTAATGTTTCTACCACTATAGTCCTGAGGAAGAATTGAAGTTATTCTAACAATAACTAGCGTAATAACAATAGAATAAGCAAAAATGTGCCTCATACTCAGACTAACTTTAATTTCCTTACTCTCAAACTCCTTTAATTTTCTTAGGAAGGAAGTCAAAGCGAAGGTAGCTAAAGATACTCCTAGAAAGTAATAAATATTTTTTATAACTGCTGTGTATAAAATTGTGTACCAAAATGAAACCATAACTAACAAATTGAACACAATAATACTATTTCTCCAAAAGTTATTCAAAACTATTAATAGAGAAACAAGTGCTGGAATTAAAACAAAAAATATTTTCTTATACTGATAAAAATAAGTAGGCTTATCCCTTAGCAAGGCAGCATTAATATCTAAAATATTATTAATAAAATCTTTTATAACATATACCGATATAAAATCTCTGTATTTGTACAATAAAATTGAAATTATAGCTAGTACCACAACTGTAAAAACTAATTTGTAAATCTTTTCATCCAAAATAAAGGTATAGAATAAATAAATTAGTATACCGAACATTACAAGCAATGTAACAATAACATAATCGAAATCTTCAATTCTGAAGCTTTCTTTAAGTAATTTTAAAAATACTATGAAGTTTATTAATACAATAAATACGGAAATCATTTTTTCCTTAAGTCTATCCATAATCTCACCTAATTTCTTTTACGATTATTGAGAGCTATTACCATTTATTAACTCTAAGATACTATAGCACTTAACACCTGCTGCAACTAACACATTAATATCCTCAATTATGCCTAAAGCTTGGCTATAGTAAAAAAGATTAATATCATATCCTTTGCTTTTCAAATCAATAAACTCATTTTTATTTTCATCCGTTATGTCTGGAGTAACTATAGCAATATAACTTCTCCTATTCACATTGTTCAAGTTTCCATGGATAAAATCGATAAAACTTCCTTGACCTTCACTTTTGTGAGTTAGTAGGAATTCCATCAATCCACTAAATTGTTCTTTAGTGTCAATATCAAATTTTTTATAGTCATTTCCACAAATAAATACCTTGGATCTAACACCTTCAGATATCATTTTATTTAATAATGATACGGAAAAATCTACTAATAGTTCTTCTTTAGTGCCATCCTTATCAAAGTAGAAGCTATCTCTTCTCATATCTAAAAACAAATTACATTGGATTCCTGAAACGTAATCGTAATTTTTCACATATAAATCCCCATGTTTCGCACTAAGTTTCCAGTGAACTCTTTTTAAACTATCCCCGATTCTATACTCTCTAATATCTTTTATCAAGGTTAAGTCTTCAACTTTACTCTCATTACTAAGCCTATTTTCTAGCTTTTCACTTCCTCCTAAAAACAAAGACTTTAGCTGATATATTCTTGGATAAACTTTAATTCCTGCATTATTCTTATATTTTTTCGTATGATTAAAAACTCCAAAAATATCACTTGTTTTTATAGTAGTAATTCCAAAATCATATATTCCTCTTTTTCTGAATACTACATCCTTTTTTAAGAACTTACTACTATTAAGATTAAGGAAAAAAGCATCCCCATGATATTTCCTCAACAAATCCTCAAAGGTATCATTAACTACTTCTATGTATGCTACTGGAATTATTGAATCATTACTTATCTTGAGACTTATATCTTGAGTATCCCCTACACTAAATTCATGTCCCTTACATTTTATTTCTGAATTTATATGTTTACTTGTAAAGTAAACATATAGTACCCCTAAAAATAACACAAGAAACAAAGAATAAAATACAGCATAAGGTAAGTTTCCTCCTGATATTTTAGCAAAACCTAAGGCTATCACCGTTGTTAGGACAAAGGTTTTTTTAATCTTAATCATGTTTCATCACCTTTGGAACAGGTATTGTACGAAGAACTTCTGAAATAATAGCATCACTATCATTCCTATTAGCTCTTGCACTAGATGTTGGTATAATTCTATGACTTAAAACTAGTTTTACATTTTCTTTAATGTCTTCAGGAATAACATAATCTCTCCCTTTTATAAGTGCTGTAGCTTGAGAGATTCTTTGTAATGCTAGAGATGCTCTAGTACTTCCTCCAAGAGCTAAACTCTTATTGTGTCTCGTTGCATTAATTATACTAATAATATACTTATTTAACTCATTGTTAATGTGAACTTTTCTTACTGCTTTCTGTAACTCTATTATATCCTCACTTGAAGCCACCGCTGTAAGTGTGTCTAATGGTTCTTCTTCTTTATAAATATTCAAAATTGATACTTCATCAGTTTCACTTGGGTAACCAATTTTCACTTTTATCATAAATCTATCTAGTTGTGCTTCTGGTAGAGGAAATGTTCCCTCATACTCTATAGGATTTTGTGTAGCCATTACAATAAAAGGTCTATTGAGAACATAAGTATTTACGCCTTCTGAAACTTGTTTTTCCTCCATAACCTCTAAAAGGGCTGATTGTGTTTTAGGTGAAGTTCTGTTAATTTCATCTGCTAATATTATATTAGCAAAAATAGGTCCTTTTCTGAACTCAAACTCACCACTTTTAGCATTATATATAGATACCCCAATAATGTCCGATGGGAGCAAATCTGGCGTAAACTGTACCCTACTAAAGGTGAGATTTAAACTTTTAGTTATAGCTTTAATTAAAGTAGTTTTACCAACCCCCGGCACATCTTCAATTAAAATATGACCATCAGCTATTAACCCCTTCATAATATTATAAATTTCACTTCTTTTTCCTATAATAACCTTTTCCACATTGTTAACTATTCTCTCTACTAGTTCTAAGTTATTATTCATTGAAACCCCATCCCTTCAATATTCTCTCTTATAAATCTAAATCTTTAACTTTTGATTCATAATTTTAAAAAACTTGAAATGTATACAATTAACTTAATATTAGTAAAAACATATATTAGCATTATCACATTTCCCCTGAAATAATCATACCATAATTTCTAACAATTGTAATTATTTCCTTATAATCCTTTTAATTTTTCTAAAATTTTCACATGCTAATTCTCCCAATTAGCATAAAAAACAAACTGCCGACAAGCAATTTTGTCAGAAGTTTGTTTTTAAGCTTAAAACTATTTTCTTAATTCCCCATTCTCACGAGTTTATCTCTTCCCTTATACTTACTAGTTGATACGAGCTCTTTTTTTAACATCTTACCTCCAACATAAGTAGTTCTATATACCTCTACTACATAGGACGCTTTACCTTCTTTTTCTACAATCATTTCACCATTAGTCAAACTTTCATCATGTGTTATATTTATTTTAGGCTCTGTAGTTTTGATAATTTTGCTTTCTATGTTATACAAATTCCCTGTTAAATCCACATTGGAATAAAAATTAAAACTCACCACTGAGTTATTTACAATACCTTCAATATAAACGGGAAAATCTGTATCATTCATAAATCTCAAGTCTGAATATCCATAATATATCATTGCATCTTGACCTAAAGGTACATAAGCAATAGGCAGACTGTGATTTTTTCTTTCAACTACAGTAAGTTCACTTCTTATAACAGTGTTATACAAAGTCGTTGATACCTGACAAATCCCACCTCCTATGTCCTCTGCAAAATCATTTCCAAGAATGACTTTTGCGCTTTCATACCCCTTATCAACAGTAGTTTTACCTACAATTTTATTAAAGCTAAAGGTATCTCCAGGCATTAGGAGAGTGCCATTTATTGTTTCTGTTGCTATCTTTATGTTATTAACTCTTGATTTTGAGGAATTATAAAAAGAAGTGCTAAAGGAACTAATTTTAGTATCTATAGCTTTCAATTCTTTCTCTCTTATTTTAGGAATGTCCTCCTCTATAACCCCTTCAACCATAATTGTTTCTTGTGTATTCTTATTTATTTGCAAAATTAGCTCCTTCATTATTCCGTAGGTATTCAATTTTCTTCCTATGACTTCTGGAGTTATATTAAACCCTCCCTCTATTTTTTGCACTTTTGCATCTACTGATTTTTTCTCTACTTTCTTCCTCAGTTTTTCTATTGCGTTGTTAAATGCAACTTCATCAACCTTCAGCATAATCTGTTGTGTAATACTTTTGGGCCATTTGATTAGCTTATGTTTTTGGAAAAAATTCAGGTTTTTGCCATAACTAAAGGCACTATTTATTTCACTTTCAATATCATAATTGATATTAAACTCCTTATAATTTGTTTCATATATTAACTCTTCAACCTTAATAACAACTTTATTATTTTCTATATTTTTAGTTGAATTCTCCAACAGCTTTTTCTTTGCTTCTATTTTATTTAATCCACCGATACTAATATTATTTACATACACTCCTGGGTATATTAAATTTTCATATTTTTTAACTCTTAAGTACATTATAGTGAGTGAATAAATTATAAATATAATTAGTACTATTACGCCCCTTAATAACCATTTTTTCTTCAAGCCAATCCCCTCCATAGTAATATGTATATGAAAACGAATTCTATTAAATTATAAAATTACTCTACTCCTTTTAGTAAAATTGTGATAACATAATATCAATATATAATATTTAAAATATTTTTTATTTTAAAATAATCAAAAGAGGTGTTTTTATGAACTATAATTCCAATCAAATTAAAGAGTACCTACAAAATATACTAACCATCCCAAGTCCAACAGGTTATACTGTTAGAATAATGGATTATATAAGAAAAGAGCTTGATAAATTAAACATTTCCTATATTACTACAAACAAGGGAGCAGTAATTGCTACAATTAAAGGTAAAAATGAGGATTATCAAAAAACTCTTTCAGCTCATGTTGATACCCTAGGAGCTATGGTTACAGGAATTAAAGGTAACGGTAGATTATCCTTAACTCAACTTGGTGGATTTATGATGACTTCTGTGGAAGGTGAAAATATTACTATTGAAACTGCAGAAGGAAAAACTTTTGAAGGAACAATTCAAACAGTAAAACCATCAGTTCATATTAGTGGTGGAGATGCTAGAGACCTTAAAAGAGTACCTGAGAACTACGAAGTTGTTCTTGATGAAAAAGTATTTTCAAAAGAAGATGTAACTAATTTAGGAATTAACGTTGGAGATTTCATTTGCTTCGATACAAGAACAAGATTCACCGAAAGCGGATATATAAAATCTAGACACTTAGATGATAAAGCAAGTGTTGGAATATTACTTTACACATTAAAGTACATTGTAGAGAATAAAATAGAACTTCCTAATACAATTAATGTGTTCATTAGCAACTATGAGGAAGTTGGACATGGTGCTTGTGCATCCATCCCAGAAAAAACAAAAGAATTTATAGCAGTAGATATGGGTTGCCCAGGCCTTGATCAAAATTCTACTGAATATGCTTGTTGTATAGCAGCAAAAGATTCTTCTGGCCCTTATGATTTGGACTTAAGAGTTAGATTAACAAACCTTTGTAAAAAACATAACATTGATTTTAGAGTAGATATCTATCCTTTCTATGGTTCAGATGCTTCTGCTGCATTAAGAGCTGGTTATGATATTAAAACTGCTCTAATAGGAGCTGGAATATTTGCATCCCATGGATATGAAAGAACTCATATGGATTCAGTTTTAGCTACTGTTGATTTAATACTTAAATACGTAACTGAAGAATAATTTAAAAGCGTAGTGCTAAGCACTACGCTTTTTATATGAATTATAAAATTTACGGATAATCCTTTTTTAACTTGACCTTCTAATTTTCCTCTTCCAACTAGGTGATAACAACTCATCTATAATATCATTCATTACTGCTACTCCACAAACCTTCTCTTCTTCATCTACCACTGGCAAAGAATAAAGGTCATATTTTACAGCTAATCCAATAGCTTTCTCAATTTCATCAGTATCCCTAACTTTGAATACCTTAGTATTCATAATTGATTTTAGTTTGTTATCAGGTTCAGATAAAATCAAATCCCTTAGAGACACAAATCCTTGTAATCTTTCATCCTTATCTATAATATAAATATAATGGGAAACCTCATCTTCTGGCTTTAGTTCCCTCAAAATATTCATTGTTTCAGCCACGGTTATATCAATATTAAAGGAAATAAAGTCGGGATTCATAATACTACCTACTACTTCATCCTCATATTTCATTAAGTCTCTAATTTCATTTTCATCTTCATCATTAATATTTATTAGTACTTTATTTGCTATTTCCTCATCTAATTCATCTAAAATATCAGCTATTTCATCATTCGGTACAAGATCTAAAATTTCTCTGGCTTTGCTTTCACTTAATAAGGTTAAAATTTCTTGTTGTATCTCCTTATCCAATTCCTCTAATGTGTCTGCAGCTAAATCATTATCAAGGCCTTCAATTACTTTCACCCTATCCTCTGGGGAAAGATCAGCAATAATTTCCGCTATATCTGCTGGATGAAGCTGGCTCAATTTATTATATGGAGTTGTGAGCTGTAAACTATGCTCTGTCATTTCAAGGGACTGTACGCTTTCCCAAGTAACAACATTTTCCTTTGGATCTTTACCAAACAAGTCGTATAATCTTTTTACTCCATTCTCAAAACCTAACTTTCTTGCAGTAGCTAGGACCCCTGACTCCACCTCAACAACTTTGATTTCATCATTGCATTTTACTAGTTTTAAATCTGTTACCTTAACAATTTTTTTACCGTTAATATCTACAATTTGTTTATTCAATAGGTTTTTTGATAAGAGATAAGAATATTTTCTAGGAATTATATCTTTTACTTGTCTAACTTTAATCAAATGATTTCCATTATGTTTATATACATCAATATCACGAAACTCAAAATTATATATATCTCTTCCTTTTCTTATTTGATATCCAATGGCCCTTGGATATCCCCCCTCTGTAGTTACATATATGTCTTGAAGCTTTCCGATGCAGTCCTCAAACTCATCATAAACATATTTGTTCAAAAGGTTACTTAAGTGAAATTCTCTTAGTCTCTCCATTGTTCTTCCTCCTCTTATGTGAAGGAAGAACTACAAAACTAATATATATAAGCTTTAATGTGTAGTAGCTTTCCTCCACCTATATTAAATTTTAAAAACTTTTCCGACTCTCTCATTGGAGGGCCACCATCCATTAAAACTCACCACCTAAACTTTAAATCATTTTTGTATACTTAGAACTTCTTATTAGACACATAATGTCCATTATATTTATATAATCATTATATTAGAAAAAACCTATTTTGTAACTATATTATTTAAAAAAAGTTCAAATTTATTCAACAGGCCGCATTATATTGAATTTTCACAGAACTATGAAGTTTATCTAATAAATCCTTTAAATTTCGCTTTTACTTTGATATATTTGATTTTCTATTATATTCATGTTCATATTTTATCAGTATTATGTTAAGATAGTTATATTGCCCAAAAGCAATAAAGTTAATTTACTTCGGAATAAGTTGTAGTAGTTTTTTTAAAAACTCATCATGTGTTTTGATTTTAAAATAAATATTTTTTCTCCTACAGGAGGTGTTTAAATGAATTTAAATAATAACTTTTTACCAACAAGCAAAGAAGATATGAATAAACTTGGAATTAATCAGCTTGATTTTATTCTTATAACTGGAGATGCTTATATAGATCATCCCTCCTTTGGTACATCTATTATTGGAAGATTACTAGAAAGTGAAGGTTTTTCTGTAGGCATTATCGCCCAACCAAAATGGGAAAATACAGAGGACTTTAGAAAACTAGGCAAACCTAAATATGGTTTTTTAATAAGTTCTGGAAATATAGATTCTATGGTAAATCATTATACTGCAGCTAAGAAAAAAAGAAGAGATGACTTGTATTCTCCTGGTGGGAAATCAGGCTTTAGACCCAATAGAGCTGTAACTGTTTATTCTAACAGAGCCAAAGAAGCTTATAAGGATGTTCCAATTATCCTTGGTGGAATTGAGGCTAGCTTAAGGCGCTTTGCTCATTATGATTATTGGGATGATAAAATCAGAAAAAGTATACTTTTAGATTCTAAAGCTGATCTACTAATATATGGCATGGGTGAAAGACCAATTTTAGAAGTTGCTAATCTCTTAAGCTATGGCATGGATGTTTCAAGAATAACCTCAGTTAGGGGTACTTCCTATGTCACAAAGGATATATCTACTCTAAAGGATTATATAACTCTGCCTAGCTTTGATTCTATAATTTCTGATAAAACGGCTTACGCTGAAAGCTATAAGCTTGCATCTCAGGAGCAGGATGCTATAAGGGGAAAAACTTTAATAGAGCCTTATGATAATAGATTCGTTGTCCAAAATCCTCCTCAACTCCCACTTACCACTGAGGAAATGGATAAAGTATATAATTTATCTTATACCAGAACTTATCACCCTTCCTATGAACCAATGGGAGGTATCCCTGCATTAAATGAAGTGAAGTTTTCAATTACTAGTCATAGAGGGTGTTTTGGAAGCTGTTCCTTCTGTGCTCTTACTTATCATCAAGGTAGGGTAATACAAAATAGAAGTCAAAATTCTATCATAGGTGAGGCTAAATTGCTTACTGATGATAAAGATTTCAAAGGTTATATTCATGATATAGGTGGTCCCACTGCAAACTTCAGACATAAGGCTTGCAAGAAGCAAGAAAAACATGGTGTGTGCAAAGACAGACAATGCATGTTCCCTACTCCATGTAAGAATTTAATAGTAGACCACACTGAATACTTATCCCTTCTTAGGAAGGTTCGTACTTTACCTAAAGTAAAAAAAGTTTTTATTCGCTCAGGTATTAGATATGATTATTTAATTCATGATAAAAATACAAAGTTTTTTGAAGAACTTTGTGAACATCATATTAGCGGACAACTAAAAGTTGCTCCTGAGCATATAAGCGATAAAGTTTTAACTCAAATGGGTAAACCTTCTAAAGAGGTTTATGAAAAATTTAAGAAAAAATACTCCGATATAAATAAAAATTTAAGTAAAAATCAATTTGTTGTGCCTTACCTTATGTCAAGCCATCCTGGTAGTGATATGAAGGCAGCGGTGGAATTAGCTGAGTATATAAATACAATGGGCTATATGCCAGAACAAGTTCAGGATTTTTATCCTACTCCTGGAAGCCTTTCTACTGCTATTTATTATACTGGAATAAACCCACTTACAAAGGAAAAGGTTTATGTTCCAACAAATCAACGAGAAAAAAATATGCAGAGGGCTTTAATGCAGTTTAAAAATCCTGACAATCATAGCTTAGTTAAGGATGCCCTGATAAAAGCTCATAGAGAAGACTTAATTGGTTATGACAAACGTGCTTTAATACCACCTGTTCCGTCAAAATCTAGTGGTAACATAAAAAATAAAGAAAAGAAGTTTAGTAAAACCACTTCTAGTAGCCAATTTTCAAAAAAGTCTACAGCTTCATCAAATAAAAAAACTACCCATGGTAAAAAAAATAGCAGGTAACCCCTGCTATTTTCATATTTTATGATTATTACTTGTTAAAATATATTCACAAAATACTTAACTAAATTTGTTCTTGGGACTATAATATTTATATATTGTTACATAAGTTTTAATAAGACCTAAAATTGTTTTCCCAAAGTAAATATTAATTTTTTTCTATATAATCTATATATTTATTGAAAAGTATATCCCTGCTAGTATATTTACCTATATCTTTAGCTATACTCTCTTGGTTTTTAAACTCTTTGTTCTTACTAAAGTTTATTACTATATCTGGTTTTATACTTTTCACGGCAAAGGACTGTCCTGAACCATCCACTAATTTACTATTACTTACTAAAATAGGCAATTTACTCTTAGGTAAAATAAATAGGAACAAATCATCGTAAGTGCTGATTTTACAAGTTATATTCTTAACTCCTATTATCTTCCCCAGGTTATTTTCTTTCATAATATCAAGGAACATCATAGTTTCCGTAGAAACTTCCTCACTATCAATTAAAACTATAACTTTACCATTGTATTTCTCTTTAGTATACTCTTGTTTTTTCCACCATTCATAAACATTAAACTTATCTTCTGTATATTTATTTTTTATGTCTTCCGGGTACTTTTGAAATATATTTTTATAATTTTCAAGCTCATCACCACTTTTAAAGGATAAGTAGTTTTCATTATAGTTATTTTTTGCAAACACCTTATAAGAAGTATATTTCACCTCCCTTCTAACAATAAAATTCAGTATCTCTTCCAGCCCATGTACAGAATTATTCCCTCTGAAATCTAAAATCATAGAATCATATTCCTTAAGCATGTCCATATTTTCTCTAAACTCATATCTCCACTTTTCTTCACTGGGATTCACAGCACCAAAATTTAATAATACAGCGCTTTTCCCCTCAACTGGATTTATAAAGCAATTACTATTTTTACTTATAAGCTCCATATTGGTTTCGTTCATTGAATTCAATTTTATTACTTCTTTAAATCCATAATTATCTTTATAAAGTTTCTTCCAATAATCTAATTTTCTATATAAATCTTCGTATTCCATTGTAGTAATTGGCACAAATTTGGCATCTTTATAGTAGTTCTCTCCCATAATATTGTTTAAAGCTGCCACTTCACCATGTCCAGTATATAAATCGCCTAGAATTTCATCTATATTCCTTAAAAACTCTTCATCACTCTTTGTTTTGCTTATCTTACAAATCAGGTTATTTTTACTCTTATAAAAATCCTTATGAGTTATTTCTTTATCCTCTTCAAAGTAAGGATAGATGCTGGTTAATACTTCTATAAGATATTTACTATCCTGTAATTTTTCTTCATAGGTAAGTTGTCCAATTGGCGAAAACCTATTATCCTTTAAGATTAATACTCCTAATATAATTAATACCATAATAAATGTGCCAAATATTATTGTTTTTATTTTTTTACTAGCAGTCATACTTCTCTATCCTCCTTTTGAATTTTATTAATACATAAATATACTCTCTTTTAAAATTTATATGCACAATTAAACATATTTTTGCAAAAATAAAAATCAAGCTATTATTTTCATAGTAGCCTGATTTAAGTTTAAAATATTAATAATTACTTTACTTATTTGTTTCCTTTTCTTTTTGCCTCTTTATGAATTTTACCCAAGTGCTTTTTATATTCCCTTGCCAATACTTTATTTACTTTCCTCTCCATAAACTCCGCTTCCTTCTTTAATTTAAAATAACTTTCTAATCTATCTTCTGTAATCACACCGTCTTCTATAGCCTTTTTAATCGCACATCCCGGTTCAGATTTATGACTACAATCATAAAACTTGCATCCCATAGCAATATTACTTATATCTTTAAAGGAATCCTCTACCCCTTCTATATTATTCAGAAGTTGAAGCTCTCTCATACCTGGTGTATCAATGATAACTCCTCCTGATGGTATTAGGATTAGTTCTCGGTAAGTTGTGGTGTGCCTCCCCTTACTATCACCTTCCCTAACCTCTTTGGTATCTTGTCTATTATACCCTAAAAGCGAGTTTACTAACGTAGATTTACCTACTCCAGAAGAACCAATAAATGCTACAGTTTCTCCTGGTTTTATATAATTTATAATATTATTAATCCCATTGCCTGTTAGAGAACTTATAGTAAATACTTCTATGCCAACAGAAATATTTTTCACTTCTGTAACTCTCATTTCTAAATCCTCACATAAATCAGACTTAGTTAACACAATCACTGGAGTAGCACCACTATCCCACACAATTGTTGTATATCTTTCTAATCTTCTAAGGTTAAAATCCCCATTTAGCGCCATACATATAAATACCTTATCTATATTAGCCGCTATAATCTGCTCATCGCTTTTCACACCAGCAGCTTTTCTAGCTAATTTGCTACTCCTTGAAATAATTCCATGGATGATAGCTTCTCCAGATCCATAGTCTTCTCTATCTAAAACTACCCAATCTCCCACTGCAGGATAATTACTTCTTTGATGTCCTTCAAAGTTTAATTTTCCTGAGATTCTGCTATTAATCTCTCCTTTTTCTGTAGCAACCTTATATAATGCTTTTTGTTCAACTATTACTCTGCCCAAATAATAATTTTTATAATTATTATCAAACTCCTCAATTACTTTATCCTTTAATCCATAATTATATAGTTCTGTAAAATTATTAATCAATGTTTATTTCCTCCCTTAATTTTGGGCATAAAAATACCCTGGATTAGTCTATAACTACTCCAAGGCTTTGAATAAACATGTTAACAATGCAGTAAACTTCTGTCTAACTTTTAAACTATGTTAAATCAGCAATACCATTCTTGGAGTAGTAATTATTAAAATTAGTCTCAACAAAAATAACACTTAACTTTTTCATATTACACCACTCCTTTCAGTTTCACTTATATATTTATAATACCATTTATTGAAATAACTTACAATAGCAATTTTCGAATTTAATCTTAATGCTTTTTGATATCTTATAAGTATATAAGTTTATAGTGCTTAATTTTCTCTTAGTTATTGAAATCCTATTAAAATTATTATAGCCAAGAATATTCATTATTTTGTTTGGTTTTTTTATGATTATAAAAAATAAATTGTTCTAAGGATTATACATAGTGAAGCTATTCCCTAAATACCTACAAATTATATTATCTAATGAATTTTCTTAAACCATAATCTAAAGTTGCCATCCAACATATTTCACCAGCAATAATAGCTCCTACAAAATCAGCATGTAACACGGAAGTTATGGTTGCTATTATAGTTACAAATGCTGCCACCATGGTTATTGTTACCCCTGATTTATTAGAATATTTAAAGCTATAAATTCTAAAACCTAAAATAAACACAAATGTGTTAATAAATAATAGAACTAGATAACTATTTAACCCATTTTTTAGTGTAATTGAGTATCCATATATAGTAGAAATGTTAGTTACTAATGGAGCTTTTATAATCAAAAAGAAATATACAACAACAAATATCCCACACAGTAAATAAAAAAAACTTAATTTTATTTTATCATTTCTAGAGTAAATATAAATGCAAATAAATATAATTATTGGCATATAGAATAGTTCTAGAAAAATTAAGGGTTTTAGTAAGTAAACATATTGCATTTTATCATACAAAAACAATAGTAATAGCGTTGAAAATCTTAACAACACTAGGACCATGGCAATTATTGTTATAGCTTTTATCTTTGTTGGTGCATAAGTAAAGGATGTAGTTATTCCTTCATAAACCAACATGAACATAATCAAAATTGCTATTAAATATATATAAGTAAACAAAAACTCACTCTCCAAAAATCAATCTTACTTATATATATTTTCATTGAATAACTTTTATGAACTAAATTAGTTTTCTTTGTAACCTAATATTTTTATGGCTCTTCTCTCACAAGTTATTGTTAGGGGAAAGTCTGGACCTCTTTCACCATCTATATCTGTGGCAATATCATCTTCGCACTCTACTGTCAATCTATCAGTTTTAAAATATAACACGCCATCCATATCAGCTACCATTCCCTTCTTAGCCATTATAAGAATGTTATTCAAAGCACTTTTTACTACATCTTCCTTAATAATTACTACATCTAAAAGTCCATCATCGGCCTCAGATAGATCTGTAAATTTAATATTGCCAGCAGTCTGGCCATTAAAAACAAGAAGTGTATACATTTTGCCTTCAAAGGACACAGTTGGAGATTTGACTTTCATATATATTTTCCTCAAATTAGTTACTTCTTCTAGGCCCTTTAAATAATAAGCTAGCTTTCCCATAGTATTCTTAAGATGAGGATCGGTTTTCTGCGATATATCTGTGAAAATCCCTGAGCTTGCTACATTTACAAAATACTTATCATTTATTTTTCCTAAATCAAACCTCTTAGGCTTGCTTTCTAAAATTTGCTTACACGCAGAGACCACGTCACTAGGTACTCCTAAATATTTTGCAAAGTCATTTGCAGTACCCACAGGTAAAAATGCTACAGGAAGGTCCACTTTACTTTCCTTCATTTTGTTAATTACAGAATCGATGGTTCCATCTCCACCAGCTATTAATATATATTTATAACTGTCATCCATATCTTTAAATGCATCCTTAATATCTACACTGTTACTGATTCTAAAAGGTTCAATAACATGATTATATTCTTGATGGATTTTTATCACTTTATCTAAATTATTAACAATTAAATTGTCACCAGAATACGGATTATAAATAAACTTAACTCTTTTCATGCTTTATTACGTTAGTAAAATCTTATAAAACTTTTATGATAATACTACAGAATGTACTCTTCTTTCATAAGATTAATTATCTAACGAAATTCACCTCCTAGATTTAGTTAAAGAAGTTTATAAACTTCTTTACTTAACTTAATTATATATATAAATTCAAACTAAATATACCATATCTTTTATAATAATGCATTGTAATCCTTAAAAGTATAAGTTTTCATGGTGATAATTTATTTTATTCATTATTATATATTGATAAACCACGTCATAGCTTTAAATAAAATTAAGTTTTTTCAATGCTTCGATAGCAAAGTACTTTAACGTTTCAAGTGGTAAATCTATAGGGAACCAAAGTTAAAACTTAACTTATACATTATTGCTACACTAGTTCTTTTAAGGGTTTGGGGATATGAATAAGTTAAAAATCCATCATGGAGCCTATGGAAGTATTAAGAGAACCAATATAGCCTTCATATATAAAGTTAGTTAAAACTTTTTTTCATAATAAACAAAATACAGTTTATTAAATCTGTTAGCATATGCTATCCATAAATAATGCCCCTTAAATTATAATATTTAAGGGGCTTAATAGGTTAGTCTGGACAGCAAGGTGTAGATATTTCTTTTAATGCTTCTCCTACTTCACTATCGGAAATATTCTCAACAGCTAAATCTCCTAAAGCCACCATTCCTACTAAATTGCTATTATCTACTATTGGTATCCTTCTAATCTGTCTTTCACTCATAATTCTTGAAACCTCTTCTACATCGCTATTAGATGAGCAGGTCACTGGATTTGATGTCATAACGTCTGCCGCATTCAAACTGGTATTTCCCTCAGCAATTGCCCTTATAACAATATCTCTATCAGTAATAATTCCAACTACCTTATCTTCTCTGCAAACTGGTACAGATCCAATATTATGATCCTTTAGAACTTTTGCTACGTCTTGAATACTTGATTCAGCATTGACTTTAATTACACCCTTAGTCATTATATCATTTATTTTCATATTATCACCTCACCGTTATTCTTTGAAATAACCCTAATATTTATTCAAATAAAATTTCAACTAATTATTTCATGTAATCTATATCTATAATCATTTTTTTATGGTAAAATTACTATTATAAAAATGTGATCTTATATATTTTTTTATTCTAATATATAGGTTTTTATAATATAGTAGAATAATATATTTCTTTGTGGGGTGATTAAATGAACAAATCCTCAATACCAAATATAATGACCTTTGGAAATTTAGTGTGTGGTATATTATCAATTCAATATACAATGCTTGGTAACTTTAAGGTTGCTGGAGTGTTAATACTACTAGCAGGTGTTCTGGATAGATATGATGGTACTGTAGCTAGGTTTTTAAAAGTTTCTAGCGAGCTTGGAAAGGAATTGGACTCTTTAGCTGACTTAGTATCTTTTGGAGTGGCTCCTTCACTATTGGCATTTTCTCTTTATAACTTTCATAAATTAGGAATCATTGGTTTTATTTTATTAATTTTGTTTCCTGTATCTGGAGCTTTTAGACTTGCGAGATACAATTGTTCAGACTTTAATAATGTATTTACTGGAGTTCCCATAACAATCGCGGGAAGCTTATTTGCAATTATTATGCTTTTAACTGAAACTAAAAATGTACCTCAATTACTTCCAATTGTAATTGTTGTATTGCTATCATATCTAATGGTTAGTAAATATCAAATAAAAAAAAGGTGAGAACTTCTCACCTTTTAATTTTGCAATTTTAAATCCTCACTTATTTCTGTTTCTATATAGGTCATATGAATTTTAGTGTTTATAATCTCTGACTTTAACTTGCAATAACAATTACAATTTTCTGTACATACTTCTAATGCATCAATGACGCCATCAATTATGTCTCCAAGTTCACTTGCTCTTTTTAAGGCATCTTTTATATCACCCTTACTAGCTAGTGCAATCCCATTTAATTCGTTAGCTCCACCAATTAGTAATCTATATGAATTTACAAGCTTATTTAATAAATCTGCTAAGTTATTAACATCTTTATAATAGGTTTCCATAACTCTTCTATGTGCCATAACTGCCCACCCTACACATTATTTCACAATAAATATATTAGTATATTTTCTTATTTATACCTAATACTCAAATTTCAGCTATTATTCTGCGTCTATATTTTTATTGATTAAACTATATAATAATAGGCTATAGTTATCAAAACATAAGTAGTAACTAGTATACCACCTTCTAACCAATAGGTCTTTCCATCCTGAAATACAAAATATGACATAGCCATAGATAAAACTAACATTATAATTTGAAAGGTTGAAAATAACAATGTCATACCAAGTTTCATAAAAAGTGATGATATGATAAGGATTGGTATTACGAACATTGTAATTTGTATGCTTGATCCTATTGCGGTTTCTAAGCTTACATCAATTTTGTTGTTTAGTGCACACACTATGCTAGATGCATTTTCTCCAAAGGCTCCTAGAAGAGGAATTAAAATTATTCCAATAAATTCTTGAGAAACATTATACTGATTTACTATATTATTAATATTTTCTATAAGCTTTTCGCTAGTAAAATATAATAAAAGTGTAATAAATGCTAAGGTAATAAAAATTCTAATAGTTTCTTTTTTGTCGTTGTTATTTAATTCAAGTTTTTCTTGTGATACAACAAAAAAGTTGCTATGAGTATATAGAGAAAAAATTAGTCCTAATATATAGATAGATATAAGAAGTATGGAAACAATTGCACTAATATTAACCATTTGTTGCTCTCTAATGAAACTATATTTATTAAGTGCAGCAATTATTATTATTGCGGAAATTGCTAGTAACAACATGTTAAAATTAGTTCTTGCAATCATCTTGTTAAACTTCTGCTCTTTAAATTTTATTCCTCCGCAAAAAATAGCTATACCGAGTCCTAATAGCATATTAGTTATTACAGCACCTAAAAGACCAGCTTTAGCCATACCTAACATTCCATACCTTATAGCCCATAGTCCCATCATCAATTCTGGTACATTTCCAACTGTGGCGGAAAGTAACCCACCCTTTTTCTCACCAATGTAATCAGAAATTTTAGAGGTTTCCTTGCCTAATATAATAGCTAAAGGAATAATTGAAACTGAATATAAAATGCTATTTATTAAAGGTACTTTTGTATTAACAAATAATATTGCTATTGAAACAACTATGGTTAATTTAGATATAACTACTTTTTTATTTTTATTCTTTAAAGATCCTATAAAATTCTTATGTGTTGCCTTCACTTTTTTCCTCCATATAATTTAATCTATAATAAATTATTCAAATTATATGAAATAGTGACGAACTATTACTTTAATATTTTATCCTTAAGTCTTAACCCTGCTGGAGTTGTTGCAAGACCACCCATAGCGGTTTCTCTAAGTTCACTTGGAAGTGCCCTTCCTATTTTATACATAGAAATAATAGTATCATCGAAAGGAATTTTACTTTTCACCCCAGCCATGGCTACATCTGCCATAGTTAGTGCGCTTACAGCTCCAGCTACATTTCTTTTTGCGCAAGGTATTTCAACCAATCCAGCAATTGGGTCACAAACCAACCCCTCAATATTTTTAATTACCATTGCAGCTGCGTCAAAGGCCATTGAGGGCGATCCACCCATCATTTCCACCACTGCTGCGGCAGCCATTGCTGCTGCACTTCCACACTCTGCTTGACAACCACCTTCAGCTCCAGCTAAAGTAGCATTTTTTGCAATTAAAATACCTACTCCTGAAGCTGAAAGTAAGGCCATTATCAACTCTTCTTCATTTTTATTTAGTTTTTCCCCTGCTGTTATAATTGCAGCAGGGATTATGCCACAGCTCCCTGCTGTTGGTGCTGCAACAATTTTCCCCATTGCTGCATTTACCTCCGAACAAGATAGAGCCCTAGCCATAGCTTTAACTATAAAATCACCACATAAAGTGTTATTTCCTTCATAATATTTTTTAATCTTCACTGCATCTCCACCAATTAACCCGCTTATGGAGTGTACTTCTTTTTCCATAGCCTCTCTTGAGGCATTTACCATAACTTGAAGATTTTTTCTCATTTTCTCTATAATTTCTTCTCTAGTAGAACCTGTGTTTTCCATTTCTTCTCTAATTGTATATTCTGCAATTGTCATATTATTACTTTCGCAGATATGTATTAATTCTGTCGCTTTATTTACAAACATTTACTATTCCCCTTTCATCGGTGGTACAATTTCTTCTATATTTTTTATATTTCCTAGTGCTTTAATTTTCTCGATGATGTCGTCATCTACTTTGCTATCAGTTTCAACTACCATGGAAGCCTCTGAACCTCTTGATTTTCTATAAACATTCATAAAGGCAATGTTTATATCCTCATTAAACAATAAAGTACTTACCTTATGAATCATACCTGGTACATCTAGATGAGTAATTATAAGAGTTGGATACTCTCCAGTAAACTCTACTCTTTGCCCATCCACATCGAAAATTAAAATATTTCCTCCACCAACAGAAGAACCTGTAATTTCAGTTTCTATTCCACTATGTGATTTTATAATAAACTTTACTGTGTTAGGATGCACTTCTCCAAGGTCTGCTTCCTCAAAAGTGAAAGTTATCCCCTTTTCTTCTGCAATTTGAAGGGAATCTCTTAGATTTTCATCCCAAGGGTCCATACCAAGAATACCCGCTACCAAAGCTCTATCACTACCATGGCCTTTATAAGTTTTAGCAAAGGAACCATGAAGTAAAAATCTTACTTCTTTAATATCATACTCTGCTATAGTTGCAGCAATTTTACCTAATCTCGCTGCCCCAGCTGTATGGGAACTGGAGGGACCAATCATTATGGGGCCCAAAATATCAAATGCACTATAAGTTTTCATAAAATCCTCCTGTATATTAAGTATATTTTCTCAAAACCCAGTTATTTTCATATATATATAGTTGCTTATTGTAAGCTACTATATACTTATAATCATATCATTTTTTCTGTTCTAACCCTATTAGTAAGTTGCCCTAGATTATTAATTTAAAACCCTATTAAAGGTTTACATTTCCTCAATTCATTATTACTCTAATCCTTTCATTTTTATAATTTTAAAACATAAACCTTAGTATAAAAGTGCTAGAATTATCTCCTAGCACTTTTGTATTAATATTGATAAAAACAACTTCCACCAATAAACTCTCTAACTAGTGAGTTAGTTGGAACAAAATCCTTATCTACTTCCTTGAAGAAATGTAAGAAGTTTATTAACCTTCTAGCTTCATCATAAACTGGACTATTCCATTGAATTTTATATAATTCAGCAAGAGCGTATTTTTTAAGCACAGCTAATTCATAAATTAAGGCGGAGTTAAACATAGCATCCGCATCTTCTTGGAAAATAAAAATATTTTTATCTTCACCTCTTCTTATAGATGGCCACATTTTAAGAGTATCTTCTACACCATATCCTCTTGATAAATAATCTCTAACTATTCTTCTTATCATTCTTACATCAGTAGTTGCAATTCTACTATGATCATCTAAATTTATTTGAGTCAAAGGACTAATATAAATCTTAAATTTCTGGTCATGAGAAATTGAAGAAGTTAAAATTTCATTTAGTCCATGAATACCTTCAACAATAAGAACTCCATTTTCAGGTAGCTTCATTCTATTGCCATTCCATTCTCTCTCTCCAGTCCTAAAGTTGTAAGTTGGTAACTCTGTTTCACCGCCAGATAATAAAATTTTTAAATGCTCATTAAATAAAGGTAAATCTAGTGCATATATTGATTCGAAATCATATTCTCCAAACTCATCCTTTGGAGTTGCATCTCTATTGACAAAATAGTCATCTAAAGAAATAGGCACTGGAATAAGGCCATTAACTCTTAATTGTATCCCTAATCTCTTGGAAAAAGTAGTCTTTCCTGAGGACGATGGACCTGCAATTAACACCAATTTCACCGTGCTTTTTTCGTGTATCTGATCTGCAATATAAGCAATTTTCTTTTCATGAAGAGCCTCTGCAACCCTAATTAAAGTTACAATATCCCCACTTTTAATAACTTGATTTAAAGATCCTACATCCCCTACTCCTAAGATGTTTCCCCATTGTTCTGCTTCATAGAATATTTTAGCTAATTTCTTATGTTCTTCAAACCTTGGAATTTCCGTAGGTTTTTCTATGGTTGGAAATCTTAAAATAAATCCTGGCTCATAGTATATTAAATCAAAGTACTTCAATACCCCTGTTGAATATGCCATGGGTCCATAAAAATAGTCAATAGTTCCATCTAATTCGTAAATTTTCGCACTCTCTCCACTTACAAATTCTAGAAGCTTAACTTTATCATTCATCCCATTCATATTAAAAATCTCAATAGCTTCTTTTCTATCATAAACAGATTTTGTTATTCTAATATCCTGTTCTATTATATCCTTCATTTTTTCCTTTATAGTATAAATATCATCTATGCCTAGTTTCGGTTCCTTGTGAATTTCGCCAAATAAGCCCTTACTAAGTGAATGTTCTATAGTAACTTTCCCACTGGGAAATAAATCCTTAACAGCTTTTATTAGCACAAATTGAAGGGTTCTCATATAACACATCATACCAAGTTTTGTTGAAATATCTATAAATTCCAAAGTAGAGTCTTCTTCAATGCCTCTTGAGAGTCCACTAAGCTTCCCATTAACTCTTACTAGCACCACTGGTATATTGGATTCAAAATTATATCTTTTCATTATTTCATAAGCATTTAGCCCTCGATTTACTTCAAATGTAATAGAACCAACGGTTATGTTTATTTTGCCCATACTTTCACCTCGATAAATTGATTACTATCATTATATTTGAATTTATAAAAAATGTATCTATTATTTATTAATAATTTTAATTATTTTGGAAGAAAATATACATATTAACATAAGAGGTGATGACATGTTTAATTTAATAATCCGAACTACAATTTTATATATATATTTAGTTTGTATAATGCGACTCATGGGAAAAAGACAATTAGGGCAGCTACAACCTGTAGATTTAGTAATTGCACTAATGATTTCTGAATTGGCGACTCTCCCTATGGAAGACAATAGAATTCCTTTAATTTACGCAATTGTTCCTATAACCACCTTGGTGGTTCTGCAAATTGCAACTTCAGTAATCGAGCTTAAAAGTGAAACTTTAAGAACTTTATTAAATGGTGAACCAAGCATACTAGTTAAAGACGGTATAGTTGATATGAAAGAGTTAAAACATCTTCGCTATAATTTAGATGATTTACTAGAAGAGCTTAGATTGAAAGGATATTTTAATTTAAAAGATATCCATTATGCGATGATGGAAACTAATGGTGATATATCTATAATACCAAAAAACTCTGCGTCGCCACCAAACAGAGAGGATATAAGTCTGGAAATTCAAGATGAACCTCTTCCAATTCCTGTAATATTAGATGGAAATATAAATTCTAGAAACCTACAGTTAATGAATAAGGATATAAACTGGTTAAATAAGAAACTAAAAGAAAATAATATTAAGGATCCAAAGAACATTTTTATAGCAATTTTATATTCCAATTCAGAAAAATTATATTTTCAGCATAAAGATAATTCTTCCGAGGAATATAAGAAAGGGAAAACTTAATGAAGCTACCTAAAGGAGATATTTGACATGAGAAATATAGTTGTAACTGTGGTTGTTTTCTTGATTATGTGCTTCTGTCTTTTTTTTGCTAGTCAATATATAATATTAACAAGCGATAAATTATTAGATGTAGCAAACAAAATGGAAAATAACATCGTAGATGAAAAATGGGATGATGCTTACATTCACTCCTTTGAACTACTAGATATTTATGAAGGCCATGTTAGACATATGACGGTATTTGTAAACCATGCAAACGTAGATGTTATTTACAGTGAAGTAATTAAACTTACCCAGTATTGCAAAGAAGAGGATAAGGCTGAAGCTCTTGCTACTCTTCATTTAATTAAAACACTACTTCAAGAAGTAAGGCAAATGGAAAAGGTAACCATTAACAATATTTTCTTTATTAAATGCATTCCTAAAATTATATAGTAATGCAATATACTTAACAGTGTTTTATTAATAAAATAACTTTAAACTTTTATAAATTATATCTATATTAGTAGAAATTGTAATAAACATGATTTATAATAAGGATATAGTAGTGGTAAACATTACATAAATAAATGAAGGGTGGAGTAATTATGGCATTAGTAACTACTAAAGAAATGTTCCAAAAGGCCTTTGAAGGTAAATATGCTATTGGAGCTTTTAACATCAACAACATGGAGATAATTCAAGGAATTATTGATGGCGCAAAAGCTCAAAATTCTGCAGTAATTCTTCAGTGTTCTTCAGGAGCTATTAAATATATGAGACCAGAATATTTAAGACATATGGTACTTGCTGCTGTAGAAGAAAGTGGTGTGGATGTAGCATTACATTTAGACCATGGTGATTCCTTTGAACTTTGCAAAAAATGCATAGATATTGGTTTTACTTCCGTAATGTTCGATGGTTCTCATTATGATTACGAGGAAAATATAAGATTAACAAAGGAAGTTGTTGATTACGCTCATTCAAAAGGAGTAGTAGTTGAAGCTGAACTTGGAAAACTTGCTGGAGTAGAGGATGAGGTTAAGGTTGCAGCTCACGAAGCTACTTACACTGACCCAGACCAAGCTGTAGATTTTGTAAAAAGAACTGGAGTAGACTCTTTAGCTATAGCTATAGGTACTAGTCATGGTGCATACAAATTTAAAGGTGAAGCAAAGCTTGACTTTGATAGATTAGAAACTATAACTAGAAAACTAGAAGAAGCTGGTATTTATAACTATCCAATCGTTCTACATGGAGCATCTGCTGTAGACCCAGTTTATGTTGAAATGTGTAATAATAACGGTGGAGAAATAAAAGGTGCAAAAGGTGTACCTACTGAAATGTTAAGAAAAGCAGCTTCAATGTCAGTTTGTAAAATAAATATGGATACTGACTTAAGACTTGCTGTTACTGGTACTGTAAGAAAAGTTTTTGCTGAAAAACCATCTGAATTTGACCCAAGAAAGTATCTTGGTGAAGCAAGAAAAAATCTTCAATCATTAGTTGAAGATAAAATCAAAAACGTTTTAGGTTCTGTTGATTCAATGAAATAATAAAAAAACCTTAGTAAGTGTTCTTACTAAGGTTTTTCACTATGACTTAAAACTATATATCAACTTATACATACTTCAAAAATTAATGCTTTAAAATTTTTGCATATGACTAAAGCAAGCTACTTCGGAAGTCTCTATACTTTTAGTGAATTTTATAATTTTAACCTATTATCATTAAGATTTAAGAGATATTTTGAAATTGTAAATGCTACCTTCCATTATTCCCTCTTTAATCCCTGGATCGTTATTCATTAAATTTTTGGCCTCCTCTTCTGTATAGGCCTTAATAATTACTAATTCAACATCACTTTTTTCAGTTACACAGGTATCACCAGCCATAATAAGCTTACCCTCACTTAACAAGTTTTTAAGGTACTTAAAATGATTTTCCAGAGTTTTTCTATGATTCTCTCTCCAATTTTCTTCTTCTCTTAACCTTGCAGTAACCTTAAGTGCATAAATAAATTCTTTTTTACTATTTCTTAGCATTATCTCACCTACTTCTCAACATAATTAGAAATATGTTTTAATATCATATTAATGCTACCATCACCATTTCTTTGAATTTCAAATCTGTTTATATCGTGATATGCCTCTTCTGATATATATATGTCAATATCTTTATCTATTTTTAGTCTTATTCTTTTCAACTTTTTTTCTACCCATTCTTTGTCTACAGGTATACTATCCCCTAAGCCTGCTTCTGTTGCAAAATTAACAAAACTTTCTTTTATTTCTGGCTCCTTAAAAACCTCTTCTGAGAACTTTTGCACATCTATAATATCTTCTTCTTTTAGTTTCTTCTTTATCTCTCTTCTAACCTTCTCCTGTTTATCTGCATTTTCATTTAAAGCACTTTGAGTCCACTTTTCAGCTACTTTTACAAAGTTTTTAGTTTGATCTCTTTCATTATCTATAACTGTACAACCTAAATAACTATCTATAAAATAGTTTGAACCATAGTCTTCATTGTTTTTACTTTTTTTCTGCTTATCAATTACCATTAAATCATACTCATTATCTTGGTTCATAGCTTTTATAAAAGCACATTTTTGGATTCTTGAACTACTTGCTGGTAATCCTGTAAACTGAGGAATAATATTAATTCCTATTCTATCATCTACATATTCTATATTGTGCAAATAATTCTTTATATAATCCATTTTAAAGATACCTAAAAACATCCCAAACTCTGTGGAAAAAGATACAGTTACAAGATCACAAGAAGGGACATTTCCCTTTGACCTCATTAAAATAAACATCTGACGTGCAAGTTCCTTGGAAACGTCTAAAATATTGTTTTCTCCATTTAAATATTCTTGTGATAAATCCTTTACTATATTTCTTTCTTTATTAAAAAATGCATATTTCAACTCTTCATCCTTTAAACATCTTTGAATATGTTTTAATAGAAAATCATAGGTTTCTTCATTTAAATCTAATGCAAATTCATTTAAAATTGGTTCATCAGCATTATTATCCAAAATATGAATAACTGCTTCTCTAAGATTAACCTCTTTAATGTACTCCAAAAGTACCCCTCCTTAGTAATTATAGGGAATTAGAGTATCTTTATAATGTCAAAGATACTTTGATTCCTTTAAGGCTTTCAAACTAATCAATACCAAACTTAATTATACATTTTTTTGCACTGATATTCTATAGTATTATAGCTATGTTTAAATTATATATGGTATAATGTGACTAATTTAAAATTTTTATTGGGCTATCCTTGGATTATTATAAAACACTAAAACAATACTTATACACCTTATGAATCCTTATAACTGATACAATTAATTATAAATCTAAGGTAGTGTTTGGTTCATATTTTAAACATTGAATATATAATAAAATTAAAGGAGTGTTTTCCTTGAAAGAAATGGAATTAAGAATAATCAAAATTGATGTAGATGGCATTAGAAAGAAACTTAATGAAATTAATGCAGTTAAAGTAAAGGAAGAAAATCAAATAAATAATATTTATGATTTTCCAGATAGAAGGCTTTTAAATAATAAAGGCTACGCACGAATTAGAGTTGTTGAAGATATGTTAAGCAATAACAACATCAACTATATGACAACTAAAAAGCTTTTGAGCCAAGAAAAATATAAGGTCATGGAAGAAAGAGAAAGTAAAATTGAAAGTGCTGAAGAAGGCGCTTTAATCTTTCAGGCTTTAGGATTAGAGCTAGTTCAATCTATAAAAAAGTATAGGGAAAGTTATAGATATAAAGATTCTTTAATTGAAATTGATATCAACGATAAAAGTTTTTGTCCTTTTCCTTACATTGAAATTGAATCTTCCTCTGAAGCTGAAATTGAAGAAATAGTGGTTCTTCTTGGCTATACTATGAATGATACTACTTCAAAAACTATTTTTGAAATTTTAAATATGGAAGGAATAATAAAGGGACTATAATGTTTGGATATGTAATGCCATGTAAAATGGAGTTGAAAATAAAAGATTATGAAAAATTTAAGGCTTATTATTGTGGTTTGTGCCTTTCCCTAAAAAATAATTTTGGTAACATCTCTAGATTTGCTCTTAATTATGATATGACCTTTTTAGGAATTTTACTTGATTCTTTAGATAAAAGCAAAAATTCTTATATAAATAACGGTTGTATTGCTCATCCTATAGGTAAGAGACTGAAAGTTATTAATAACCATGCATTAAATTACGCTGCTTTTTGCAATACTTCTTTAATGTATTTTAAACTTCTTGATGACTATGAAGATAATAACTCTCTTCATAGTAAAATGTTATCTCTGCTAATTAAAAAATATGTTAATACTAGTGATAATGCATTAAATCCACTAATAAAGTATATGGAAAGTAAGTTAAATGAACTTTATTCTTTAGAAAAATCTGTGGAAATCTTTAGTATAGACGAAATTAGCGACAAATTTGCTGATTTAACTGGTTTTTTAATTTCTTACTACTATAAAGATGAGGAGTTTAAAGATGCTCTATATGATTTAGGTTATAATTTAGGTCGTTGGATTTATATAATAGATGCCTATGATGATTTAGAAGAGGATATGAAAAAAGGTAAATTTAATGCTATACATAAAGTTTTTAATACAGAAAACAAAGGTTATGAGGAATTTATTAGTTGCATCAGTGAAAGAGTTGAATTCAATTTAATTCTCAGTGCAGATAGTTGTTTTCGATGTCTAGAAAAATTACCATTGGAAAAAAACAAAGAATTATTATATAATATTTTACAATTAGGTTTAATGGAAAAAATGGAAAGAATTAAGATGAGGAGTGAAGTAAAAAATGAGAAATCCCTATGAAGTATTGGGTGTAACACAAGGTGCCTCTGAGGAAGAAATAAAAAGAGCTTATAGAGAGTTAGTGAAAAAGTATCATCCTGATAAATTTTCTGATAATCCACTTCAAGACCTTGCAGAAGAAAAGCTTAGAGAAATTAATGAAGCTTATGATGCATTAATGAAGAATTTTCAAGGTTCAAATTCAGGCTATGGCGGAAATTATGGTGGAGATAGTTCCTTCCAAGAAATTAGAATGGAAATTAACAGAGGAAATTTAAATGGAGCTGAAGCAAAATTAAATGCTATTTCAAACCGTACTGGAGAATGGCATTTCTTAATGGGCATGATCCACTTTAGAAAAGGCTGGTTTGATAGTGCCCATAGATTTTTTAATACTGCTTGTAGTATGGATCCAAACAACTTTGAATATAGACAAATGTTAAATGAGCTTAGTCAAAGACAAACTTCCTACAGACAGAATTACTATGGCAGAAAAGGTGGAAATGATGACATGTGTAATATGTGCTTTAAAATTTGGATGTTGGACACCTGTTGTGAATGTATGGGTGGAGACTGTATATAGGATTTTCAACCTTGTTAAATTAATGAATATATAACTTAAATTATTAGGTATTTAAGCTTTGGCATCTGAAGTAAGCTAGCACACTTAGAATAGCTAAGAACCTTTTACGAACTTTAAGGTTTTTTATCTCTCTGCTAGCTTTCTATTAAATTTAGTTAGCTTTAGGCTATACTAATTTCACGATGCCTAAGTTTTTTATTTTGGAAGGGATGGTAATACATTGAATAATAAGTCATCTTATATTGCTAAAGGTGGTCTTTTCGTTACCTTGACTCTAATAGTACTTTATTTAACCACCATCTTAAAATTTAACACCTTATTCATGTTAGGGGTAGCCTCTGCTATTATACCTCTAGCCCTAATAACTACGAGTTTAAATAATTCTATCTTAGTATTCATTGCATCCTCTATATTGTGCTACTTTTTAGTTCCTGTAAAGTCTGTATGGATGCTATATACTCTTCTCTTTGGTCCTTACGGAATAGTTAAGTTTCTTTTGGAAAGACTAAGAAATACAACCTTAGAAATTCTTTTAAAACTGCTTTATTTTAACTTATTAACCTTTTTAAATTTTTATCTTTACAAAAGATTATTTGTACCAAATTTCACTTTAAATTATAATATAGTATTAATACTAATTGGTGTTCAATTTGTCTTTTACTTATTTGATTATGCCCTTACAGTTTTTATTAATGCAATGAGAAAATACAAACTGTAAAGTTTATTCACCAATAAATAACCTTTAGATACCATTGACAATGTGTAAGTTTTAATCTATAATTTTAATAACAATTTAACAAATTATTGCATTGATTAGAAGTAGTAATATCTTATTTATTTTCAGAGAGCTGCAGTTTGGTGTGATGTAGTAGTAGAGGGATATGAACTTGTCTATGAGCTTACCTGTGAAAAGCAGGTACGGTTTAAACCGTTATATTTTTAAGAGAGATTCTATGAATCTAATTAGAGTGGTACCGCGGAACTATGGCTTTCGTCTCTTCATTGAGACGAAAGCCTTTATTTTTTTATATAGGAGGAAAAGATTATGGCAAAATACGGAACAGCTGTTGATAAAAAGTGGCAGCAAAAATGGGAAGAAACCAACCTTTATAAATTTGATGAAAATAATATTGATAAAAAGCTTTATGTGTTAGAGATGTTCTCTTATCCATCTGGAAGCCAGCTTCATGCTGGACATTGGTTTAACTATGGACCAGTGGATTCTTGGGCAAGAATGAAGAGAATGCAAGGATATAATGTGTTCCAGCCTATGGGATTTGATGCTTTTGGATTACCTGCAGAAAACTACGCAATTAAAACAGGAATTCATCCAAAAGACTCCACAGAAAAAAATATTGAAACCATGGAAAAACAATTAAAAGCTATGGGTGCTATGTTTGACTGGGATCATGAAGTTGTAACTTGCAGACCTGATTATTATAAATGGACTCAATGGTTATTTGTAAAATTATTCGAAAAAGGGCTTGCTTATAGGAAAAATGCTCCTGTAAACTGGTGCCCTAGTTGCAATACAGTTTTAGCAAATGAGCAAGTGGTAGACGGTGCTTGCGAAAGATGTAGCAGCGAAGTTACAAAGAAAAATTTAACTCAATGGTTCTTAAAAATCACAGATTACGCAGATGAATTACTTGATATGATTGATACTCTTGATTGGCCAGAAAAAACTAAAGCAATGCAAAAACATTGGATTGGAAGATCTACTGGCTCAGAGGTAACTTTTAAAGTTCAGGATTCCGATTTATCTTTCAATGTATTTACTACAAGAGTTGATACTCTATTTGGAGTTACCTATGTGGTTCTTGCTCCTGAAAACGAGTTAGTTGATATGTTAACTACTGAAGAAAATAAAGCTGCAGTAGAAGAATACAGAGAAGCTGCTAAAAAACAATCAGAAATTGAAAGGCAGTCCATTACCAGAGAAAAAACTGGTGTATTCACGGGTTCTTATGCTATAAATCCTATCAACGGAAGACAAGTTCCTGTTTGGATTGGAGATTACGTTTTAAACACCTATGGAACTGGTGCTGTTATGGCTGTGCCAGCTCATGATGAAAGAGACTTTACTTTTGCTAAAAAATATAACTTACCAATAGAAAGAGTTATCGAAGGCGGTGAAGAGCTTCCTTACACAGAGTATGGTCCAATGGTTAATAGTAGCGAATTTAATGGTCTTGAAAACGAAAAGGCTAAAGAAGCTGTAGTTTCCAAGTTAGAATCTCTTGGGTTGGGTGCTAAAAAAGTTAACTATAGATTACGTGACTGGTTAGTTTCTAGACAAAGATATTGGGGTGCTCCTATCCCTGTGGTTCATTGTGAAAAATGCGGTATTGTAGCTGTACCTGAGTCTCAGCTTCCTGTAGAGCTACCTTATGATGTTGAATTTGCACCAGATGGAAAGTCCCCGCTTACAAAATGTGAGGAATTTATTCATACTACTTGCCCAACTTGTGGTGGTCCAGCTCACAGAGATGCTGATACTTTAGATACCTTTGTTTGCTCATCTTTCTACTTCTTAAGATATGCAGACAACAAAAATACGGAAAAAGCTTTCGATACGGAGCTTATTAACAAAATGCTTCCTGTGGATAAATATGTAGGTGGCCCTGAGCATGCTTGTATGCATTTACTTTATGCAAGATTTATTACTAAAGCTCTAAGAGATATGGGTTATTTAAACTTTGATGAGCCTTTCCTATCTCTAACACATCAAGGTTTAATTTTAGGACCTGATGGACTAAAAATGAGTAAATCAAAGGGAAATACAATTTCTCCTGACGATTACATCAAAGAATTTGGTTCTGATGTGTTTAGAATGTATCTAATGTTTGGCTTTGGCTACACTGATGGTGGTGCTTGGAGTGATGATGGCTTAAGAGCTATTGCTAGGTTTGTAGATAGGATTGAAAGAACAGTTGAAAATGGTATAGCAGAAGCTTCAAATCAGGAAAATAATAAAACTTCAATTGAAGCACCAGAAAAAGAATTAAACTACTGGAGACATTTTGCTATTAAAGGAGTTTCAGAAGATGCTGAAAAGCTTCAGTTTAACACTGCTATTGCTAGACTTATGGAACTTACCAATGCCCTTTCAAAGTATCTTAATGAGGAAGTTAAAAATTCTAGTTTCTTAAAAGAAGTATTAGTAGATTATATAAAACTTCTTGCTCCGTTTGCGCCTCACTTCAGTGAAGAGCAATGGGAAGCTCTTAAAATGAATTTCTCAGTATTTAATGAGAAATGGCCTATCTTTAACCCTTCTGCCTTGATTAAAGATGAAGTTGAAATTGCTATTCAGGTTAATGGAAAAATCAAAGCTAAAATAGATGTCTCAACCACTTTAGATGAGGAAGGCATAAAGGCAGCATCTTTAGAAAATGACATAATTAAAGCTGCTCTAGAAGGAAAGACTGTAAGAAAAGTCATTGTAATAAAAGGAAGACTAGTTAATATAGTTGCTAACTAATGTAAAAAGGTGAGATTATAAAGTTTTATAATCTCACCTTCTCTATTTATTAATTATTTTCCACACCTACTGTATTGGTAAAATTGTCCACAGTAAACCCTCTATTGTAATTATATATTTCTTAAGATTTATCCAATGAATTTTTCATAGCCTATCTAATCTATCCCTATAATCTACAATAATTATTAGGCTATAGTTTGTATCTCTCCAAAACTCTCTTTGTAGCTTCTAGTAAGCTTGTCAATTCAAATACCTCTCCCACTTCCAACAGTTTATTTAGCTGTTCTGTAAATCTAGATGCTTCTGCAATTTTCCCCAGTGAAGACAAAGTTAAAATATTCTCCATTATATTAGTAACTAAAGAAGACTTTACTTCAAATAACTTTTGAGCATCCTTTATTTCATCCTTAATGGTAAGCATCTGCTGATCCAATTGAAAAGCTGCATCAGCTGCATTTTTAAGTTTTCCTCTAACATCCGTTGGAATATTATGCTTATACTTGTAATTCAATGAGTGTTCTACTGTAGCCCAAAAGTTCATGGCTAGAGTTCTTATTTGAAACTCTGCTAAAACCTCTGTCATACCATCTGCCATATTAACAGGATATTTAATAATCATGTGATAACTTCTGTACCCACTAGGTTTAACATTTGTCACATAATCCTTTTCATATATTATTTGCATGTCTTTCCTTTGCCTTATAAGGTCTACTACCTTATCTATATCGTCTACAAATTGACACATGACTCTTAATCCTGCAATATCCTCCATCTCAAAATGAATTCTATCAATGGGTATATTAAACTTATTAGCTTTTTCTAGGATACTAGAAACCTCTTTCACCCTTCCAGTAACAAATTCTATAGGTGAATATTCATTCTTTCTTCTTAACTCTCTTCTTATACTTCTGAACTTAACTTTTAACTCCTCTACTGCTTGTTCATATGGGATTAAAAACTTTTTCCATTCAATTATAGCCATAACTTTTCATTCCTTTGCCAACTAAGTACTACAGGTAATCATATTTAAAATTGTTTACATACTCTTTTGATTACCATGGGACTTTGAAAATTACTATATTAAAAATTCTACAAACACTTTAAAACTAAATACATAAAATATTATATCACAAGATTGACAATAAAAAATATAATTGAATATTTTTGTTTTAATTCCAATAATTATAATATTATAAATTGTACTAAAATATATACTAACTTTCATTATAATATTAACTTCTTATTAATTTATACGATAATTAATAGTATAATAATTATAAGTATATTAACTACCAATTATTTTAATTCATTAATTTTCTCACATAGAAATTAATAATGACATTTATATATATAAATTTGATAATAGCATTACAGGAGGGTTCTATGAGTGAAATTTTTAATGGTCTAGAAGAACTAGGCTTCAAGAAAATAGATATAGACGATATTTATGGAAAAGACAAAGAAAAAATTAAAGTGGCACAAAAGCACATCTCCGAAAAAAACCCTTTATATCTTACTACTGTTTGTTGCCCAGTATGTGGTAATAACTATAAAGAAAAGGCTGTTAAATCTTCCAGTTCTAGAATCGCATCTAAAGATACAGATTTATTTATAAGATATGATATTATAAATCCCTATTTTTATGAAGTTTGGATCTGTAATAAGTGCGGTTACTCAGCTTTAAAGGTAGACTTTCCTAAAATAAGAGAAGGCGAAATTGAATTGATTTCGGAGAAAATAACTCCAAAATTCAAACCTAAAATATATCCTGAGTTTTATGATTTAGATATTGCTATAGAACGATATAAGATGGCTTTAATCAATGCAGTATATATGGAATCTAAGTGGAGTAAAAAAGCCATAATCTGCTTAAAGCTTGCATGGATGTACAGACTTATGAATTCTGAAAACGGTAAAGAGATGGAGCGAGTGTTTTTAAAAGAAGCAGTAAAAGGACTAGAGGAGGCATATATGAAGGAATCTTTTCCTCTCTACGGAATGGATAACCTTACAACCATGTATCTTATTGCTGAAATCCATAGAAGACTTGGAAATCATTCTGTAGCATTAACTTGGTTTAGTAACTTAATTACCTCTAAAGGTGTAAAGCCTAACTTAAAGGAATTAGCAAGAACCCAAAAGGATCTGGTTAAAGAGGAACTTTTGCTTATGAAAAAGCTTGAGTTAAATGGGGAATTATTGAATGATGAAAGTTTTGACTTACATCATGAAGATAAATTAGAAGGTTCTGAAGATAACATTAAAATGAGTACTCCAAAAAAGTCCTTTTTTAAACTATTTAAATAGTCAGAAGGCTTAATATCTTCATGATTTTCCAATTAACATTAATAAAAAAGATAATTTAACTAAAGAAGGACCAGTAATTTAGTCCTTTTAGTTAAATTATCTTTTTTGGTGTAAAATTAATATAGTCACAGGAAGTGAGAATGTATTCTACATCCTCCTTTACCCCTTCAAATACATTATTTAATCCATATCCATGCAGATGACCATAAATAACTTTTTCTACTTCATAATCTCTAAGTATATCAATAAACCCTGTATCTTCACAACCTTCATTAGTAGGAGGGTAATGTAGCATAACTATAATTTTGCTATACCCATCTTTTTTTGCCATATCTAAAGATAAGGTTAATCTTATGAGTTCTCTTTCATATACCTTTTTATCATGTGCAGTAAACTTAGATGAACTTGGTGTTATCCATCCCCTAGTACCACAAATAGCATAATCCTCATAGGTAAAAAAGTTATTTTGAATAAAATTCATATCCTCATACATAGAATTTAACTTTGTTATACTGGTCCACCAATAATCATGGTTTCCCTTAACAAATATTTTTTTACCTGGTAGCTTGTGTATAAATTCTAAGTCTTCTCTTCCATCTTCCATTCTCATGGACCAAGATATATCACCGGCAACCAAAACTGTATCTTCTTCTTTTACTATATTGATCCAATTTTCCTGAATTTTTTCGTGATGCTTAAACCACTTGTCTCCAAACACGTCCATTGGCTTATCACCAGTCAATGCTAAATGAAGATCTGATATTGCATAAAGTGCCATTATCCTATCACCTACTTTTTCATGTTGTTGTCTATATCCATTACATATGCTATTACCTTAGCTACAATATCATAGAGTTCATAAGGTATCTCATCTCCAATATCAACCTTAGTAAGCATATCTGTTAATTCCTTATTATAAACTATAGGAACTTTATTTTCTTCTGCACTTTCTATTATTTTGTCAGCAATTCTACCCACGCCGGCAGCAGTAACTCTTGGAGCTGAACTATTCAAATCATACTTCAGCGCAGCTGCTTTTTTTCTTTCATTCATTAAACCACTCCTATAAACAATAAAATACTCATGAGCATTTTATTTATTTAATGAAACCACCCTTTTAATAACAATTATTTATTAACATATTTATTGCTACATGACAATATAATATTTTCTTTAATTCCCAGTAGCAACTCTTTATTAAAGATAAATATAAAAACTTAAATTGACCTTTTTTATACCACAATATTAATGGCCGTAATATCTTCATCAGAAAAAAACTCTCTACAATTACTCAAGGAAAACTCAACTTTACGCTGATTTACTGAAACATTGAAAACATGATTTTCATCTCCTAAATCCATTAAGAGCTTTTCCTTGTACACGTCTAAAGCTTTCACAAAAGTCTTATCTGCCTCTATTCGAATTGTTACACTATTGTTAATAACTGAAATATACGCATCAACGGTATTCATATTAATTGTGCTAATGCTAGTAGCGATTTTAATATTTTTTGAATCTAATTTTTTACCACTTGTTCTTTCATCCTTGATTACTAATTTGCAATCATATTGATTCTCCTTAACATTCATAGGAATGTTTAAATAATAATAATCATTATTTAGAGTATTAAACATCTTAAACTCTTGAAATTTACCTTCTAAATTTTGAAATACTTTATTTACAGTATTATTATTTTCTTCGGTAAACTTTAATAAATCTAAAAGATTGTTTTTCAATATTCCTAATTTATCCTTAATTTCCTCTTTCACCATGACTTCTGTAGCTAAGAAAGTCTTTTCCTCCATAGCTTTACCTTTCAATTTAAGTGGTAAAAGTTGCTCCTCTTGAGTCTTATCAGAAACTGAGGGTTTTGAAACTTCTATATCCTTATTATTCAAGGAAGTGCTTTTTAACTGCTCCCCAATGTGATTATCTGAATCCTTAATTTTAGAGGTATTAGTTTTAGTTTCCTTATTTTCTTTTGTTTCTCCCAATAAAACTTTCTCTTCATTTTCTATACCTTTTGCATCATTTCCTAAGACTTTAGATTCACTATTACTGCCTTTTTCAGCTAAAAATAATTCATCACTGCTTAAAATCCCCTTGTAAGAGTTTACTTCTTCAGTATTACTAGCATTAAAAGTAATTACTTTTGTTCCACTTGTTTCCTTATCATTTAAAGCTGCTGAGTTATCTTTAAACCCAACTACCTTAGTTTCTATCTCATCTCTTTTTCCAATACTATTATTATCTGTTATTTCTCCATTTATATTTGCTATAGAACTATTTTTCCCATTGTGATTACCAGTTTGTCCTACTAAAGCTTTAATTTCCTCTAAATCTTTAAATATATTCATACTAGGGGATATGATTTTATTAAAACCCCTTAGATTATCTTCAGTCAAGGGAATCTTACTTTCCTTCAAAGTTAAAATGCTGTTTAAATCTAATTTTTTTGCTTCGTTAAAGAACCCCTTTAAAGTTTCCTTAATGGTCTGCCCTTTTAAACTATCTGATTGAACCCCTTTAGAATTTAAATATTTGTCAATAAATAAATTCTCTTCTTCCGATGAAGACTTTATTTTGCTAATAAAATCTGAAAGTGCCTTGATTTCTTTAAAGCTTTCCTCACTAATAGGAATATTAAACTTTATCATGGCTTTTATAATTCCCATATCTTCTTTTTGAAAAGAAAACTTTATTCTTCCTATTAAATCCTTCAATATGTTATCTTCATTTTGCTCTTTAGTAAATTCTTGGTGTTCAGGTTTTCTCTCTAAAATTTTTATATTAAGTTTTCCATCCTGAAAACTATCTACTGCAAACTTTAACAAATAATTGTCTAAAGGTCCGTTCAGAGCACCTTCTATCTTTGCTGGGAAGGTTCTTCCATCTAATAGTCTTAATATTACTTCTGAAGTATTTCCATCAAGTTTTAGCACTCTAGCTACAAAACTGTCTCCTTTTTTAAAAGTAAGCTTATTTAAATCTTGTTTGGTACTTTGATTCTGTACCATATTTATTTTCCAAATTCCAGACATAAAATCACCTCTTCCCCACTTTAGTATAATATATTAGTTTAAAACTTCAAAGTACTATCTCTTTCTTTATCGTAATTCTATGTTTAATACTTAAATTTAATAGTAACCAATATAATTTTCAATTAGTTGTTAGTATAGGGTTCCATGATAGAATTTTAACTTATTCATCTTCATAAACCCTTAAGGGAACCAGGGTAGGACTAATGTATAAGTTAAGTTTTAACTCTGGTTCC
>NZ_AMQH01000019.1 GCF_000300195.1 Clostridium tunisiense TJ
ATTAGTTAGTTGAGAAATGTTGAGTTGCGTAAACATAGTTTCCTTGGCTGCTGAATACTACTCCTGCCCCCATTTTAGTCCAGTTAGCACTTAAAATGTTTGCTCTGTGTCCTGGAGAGTTCATCCACTGATCAACTAAGTATTTAGCTGTAGTTGTAGCTTCTGGGTAACCTTGGCTATAGAATATATTTTCACCATATCCATTAGTGTTATACTTGAAGTATTTAGTTGCTAAGTCCATTGGGCTAGCGTTGTTTAGAGATGGTGTATTGTGCTCAAAGTAGTTATATTGAAGCATGTTATTAGATTTATATCTAGCAATTGGCCTCATGTTTTCTTCCCAAGCTAATGGCTTAAGTCCAGCCTTAGTTCTTTCTTGATTAACATAAGTTAGGATTTCCTTTTCCACTGCATCTAGATATTTAAAGCTCTTATTATTTGGATTAGCAGGTACACCACTTGGTACTGTTGTACTTGGCGTTGTAGCTGGTTCTTCAACTCTTGGAGCTTCTGTTTTTGGAACTTCTTTTGAAGGTACTTCAACCTTTGGAGCCTCTACTTTTGGCTCTTCAATTACTGGAACCTGAGTCTTTGGTTCTTCTACAACTGGAGTTTCAGTTTTAGGATTTTCTACTACTGGAACTTCTACGTTATTATCTTCATTTGTTACTGGTGTTTCTACCACTGAATTGTCTTCATCAGCAACTACACAATTATCACTAGGTAATTGAACTTGTACTGGTGCAATACCATCACAAGAATTTCTTAAGTTTAAAGGTAGATTTATAGTTTGTCCACTATTTTGTGAATTTGAAATCTGGCTTTGAACTATTTGCTGCGTAGGAAACTTTGGCATTTCAACTTTATTTGTAGCTGTTCCAGCAGCTACTCCTGAAGCAGAACCTCCTGCAGTAAATAGAGATAAAACTAAAGCTAATAATTTATTTGTTATCATATATCAACAACTCCTTATTTTTTATTTTGCTCCTTGCTTTCTTGGGGGTATGTGTAACTCCATCGTGCAATCAGTAGCTTTTATTTCTTAGGTGCCTTGCTGATGAACATATCTTAACATGGGATAAAAACTAAAACAACCCCTGTCCAAGGTTTTCATAATAAGGGTAAAATTATCCACTTTAAAATTTATTGTTTAAAATCATAAAGGTTTTATATGTGGATTTATTAGTTGAATTTCTATACATGATGCTAGTTAACTAAAGTATAATGTGCTTCATTAGATGGAAAAATACAAATTTAAAACTGCTAAACCTAATAACTATATTAGAAAATTAGCAGTTTTTTTTGCTACATATTAGATAATACTTCAATAACCTCATTAATATTGGGAAGTTCATTTAGGGGGTATACTTTAACCCATTGAACTACACCATTCTCATCTATTATAATATTAACTCTTTCAGACATACCTTCATCTTCCATGAAAATACCGTAATCTCTTGCTACTTTTCCGTGGGGCCAAAAATCAGAAGGAATTCTTAGATTTTTAAGTCCAAGTGCAACAGCCCATACCTTTTTACAAGGGGTAGGGTCAACACTGAAACCAAGAGGAATTGTATTTAATTCCTGAAACTTTTCCCAATTATTTTCTAAGGCTCGCATTTGGTCTGTACAAACTGGTGTCCAAGCAACTGGATGCCAAGAAAGTAGGACTCTTTTTCCTTTGAAATCTGATAAATGTAAGGGCGTATCATTATTGTCTTTAACTGAAAATTCTGGAGCTACAGCTCCAACCTGAACTAAACTCATATACACAACTCCTTTATGAAAATATAGTAGTAGTATGTGAGTAATTTGATTAATTTATGAAAAATTTGGTTAGCCTCTTTTCATCAACTGCAATTGAAATATGTAGGTATATAGAAAAATTATATTGTTACGATATAACTAGAGGTTGTAGCTGTATTTATAAATTAAAAAGGTAGTACTGAATTACAAGCTTTTTAAAACTAAATTAGAGTATTAAAATTTTTTTTTAATACAAGATAATATCTATAGGAACTAAATTCAAAAGGTCACTTAAAAGCATTGGTGAAGGTAAACTTAGAAAGCAAATTTCTTTCAATGAGTAGCATTACAATTTTATAATATAGAGAAGAGATACTTACACCTATGTACAAATACTTACTAAAGCTTAGAAAAGACATTTTCATAAAAGTGGGAAAATTCAATTTTAGTAACAAGAAAAATTCAATGTTTTTAGCGATTTCTTAACCAAAATAATATTTTACAAAAAATATTATTATAAACTCTTAATTTTATGTAGATTTATGATAAAATAATCAAAGGACATTTTATATGAGTGAGGTAGATTATGAAAAAAGGATTTGATTCCAAAAAATATTTAGAAGAACAATCAAAGTTTATTCTTGAAAGAGTTAATGATTATGACAAACTTTATTTAGAGTTCGGAGGAAAACTTTTATTCGATTTACATGCTAAAAGAGTACTTCCAGGCTTTGATGAGAATGCAAAAATTAAATTGCTACACAAGTTAAAAGAAAAAGTTGAAGTTATTATCTGTGTTTATGCTGGTGATATCGAAAGAAATAAAATTCGTGGAGACTTCGGCATAACTTATGACATGGATGTGTTAAGATTGATTGACGATCTTAGATCCTACGAGCTAGATGTAAATAGTGTAGTAGTAACTAGGTATGATAACCAACCTGCAGCTACACAATTTATGAATAAACTAGAACGTAGAGGAATCAAGGTTTATACTCATAGCGCTACAAAGGGATACCCTACAGATGTAGATATAATTGTTAGTGATGAAGGCTATGGTAAAAATCCATACATAGAAACTACAAAACCAATAGTTGTAGTAACTGCTCCTGGCCCTGGAAGTGGAAAACTTGCCACTTGCCTAAGTCAGTTATATCATGAGCATAGACGTGGCAAAGTTGCAGGGTATTCGAAATTTGAAACCTTCCCAGTGTGGAACGTGCCTTTAAAACATCCACTAAATATTGCTTATGAATCAGCCACAGTTGATTTAAAGGATGCCAATATGATCGATCCATTCCACTTTGATGCTTATAATGAAGTGGCAGTAAATTATAATCGTGATGTGGAAACTTTCCCAGTATTAAGAAGAATTATAGAAAAAATTACAAAAGAAGAATCTGTTTATAAATCGCCAACAGACATGGGAGTTAACCGTGTTGGTTTTGGGATTATTGATGATGAAGTAATAAAAGAAGCTTCGAAACAGGAAATAATTAGAAGATATTTTAAAACTGGTTGTGAGTATAAAAAGGGATATGTAGATTTAGATACTTACCATAGAGCAAAACTTATTATGGAAGAACTTAATCTTAAGGGAGAAGACAGAAAAGTAGTTGTACCAGCAAGAGAAAAGGCTGCAAAGCTTAAGGAAATTACTTGTAAAAATGAACCTTGTCTTGCTGTAGCTCTTGAACTTGAAGATGGTACAATAATAACTGGAAAGAACTCAGAGACTATGGATGCTACTGCTGCAGTAGTGCTGAATGCTATTAAGCATGTTGCTAATATACCAGACGAGATTCATTTAATTTCACCAGTAATTCTTGAGCCAATAATTAATCTTAAATCAAAAAACTTTGGTAGCAAGGTTACTGCCTTAGATTGTGAAGAAATCTTAATTGCACTAAGTATCAGTGCTGCAACTAATCCTATGGCTCAATTAGCTATAGAAAAATTATCGGTGCTTAAAAGTTGTCAGGCTCACTCAACAACTATACTAAGTACAACTGATGAGCAAACCTTTAGAAAACTTGGGATAGATGTGACTTCAGACCCAGAATACGCTTCAGATAGCTTGTATTATAACGAATAATTAACCGCTAAATATAAGTTTTCCTAAAAAAAATAATATTTAATAATTAATAAAAAAGATGTAGGTATTGAAAAATGTACCCTACATCTTTTTTGTTTTCATAACTGTTGAAAGGATTGCTGTTACAAAATCTAAGTGTTATTAGAGTTATATTTCATATATATGAAATATAATTTCATTATAAATAAAAAAGATATAGACAAATTGGAAATACTATACTAATATATAAGTATAGTAAAAACAATTATTTAATGATAAAGCAGTCTGAAACATGAAAATAAGTGGGCAGTTTATATAAATTTATAAACTGAGGATCCAATAATATACTGTAGTATTAAGGTAAATGTGAAAATTTATTTCAAGAATGTGAAAAGTGAATATAAATGCCTTCTTACGGAAATTTTTATAGTTATGATATAATTAACTATAAAAGAGAAAAGAGGGAATATAACATGATAGAAGATATAGGACGCAAAATTAAAGAATTGAGAAATAGTCAGAACTTAACTCTAAAAGAATTAAGCGAAAAAACTAACCTGTCCATAGGTTTTTTATCTCAGTTAGAAAGAGGATTAACAACTATAGCAGTGGATACCCTTTATAACTTGGCTAAATCATTAGGGGTAGACCTGTCTTATTTCTTAGTAAGTCCAAAAGAAAATAAAAAAATTGTGCTTCGAAGTTATGAAAAGGAGTTAATCCAAATAAATAGCAATCAATTTATATATTATAATCTAACAAACTCCAGCGAGGATAAGGTGTTTTTACCTAGATATATTGAGATTCTTCCAAGAAATAGTGATGAACCAGTTACTCAATATCAACATGAAGGTCAAGAATTTGTATATGTTATGGAAGGGATACTCACATTAGTTTTTAACAACGAAACCTATGAATTATATCCAGGAGATAGTGCGCATTATGATTCAAGTATAATACATAATTGGTACAATAGAACTAGTATGACAGTAAAAATGATTACTGTACACACGCCGAATTTCTTGCAAAAATAGATGTGTTAAATAGATAAACTCTTTAACTTAATAATACTTGATAAATATAGGGTTAGTACACTATTTAGCTGTAATTAAGTTTAGTCAGTGAAAAGAGCTTTTAGGGGAATCAAGTGAACATAATATAAAAATTATGCTGTTAAATTTGGTTCCCTATGAAATTATAAACTTCTTTTAAATTATTTAGGAACACTTTGTAGTTAATAGATTTTTATTTTGGGGTTTTTACTGAAAATAAAAATCAAACATATATGTAATTGTTAAAAAAATAACAATAATAAGGGGGGGACTTACTTGATTTCTGCGACTACGGTAAATATTCAAAAGTTTTCAGTTCATGATGGGCCAGGGATACGTACTACGGTATTCTTAAAGGGTTGCCCTTTAGAATGTTGGTGGTGCCATAATCCTGAAAGTCAAAACCTAAATCCTGAAATTTTTTATTTTGAAGAAAGATGCACAAAGTGTGGTAAATGCATAAAGAGGTGTGAAGGAAAAGCCTTGGAATTTAAGGATAATTATTTAACAATGAATAAAGGCAAGTGTAATCTTTGTGAAAAGTGCGCTGATTTTTGTCCTAATAATGCAAGGGAATACGTAGGAAGGAATTTTACAGTAAAAGAGTTGATGAAGGAAATTATAAAAGATGAGGCTTTTTATGAGGAATCTAATGGTGGAGTAACCTTTTCAGGGGGGGAACCACTAATTCATGTAGATTTTCTAAAAAAGGTATTAGAAGGGTGTAAAATTAGAGGAATTCATACAGTTGTAGATACTTGTGGATATGCTGCTTGGGAAAGCTTTGAAAAGATATTAGGCAAAGTAGATTTATTTTTATATGATCTTAAAATCATGAATAATGAAAAACATAAAAAATATGTAGGAGTAGAAAATAAACTTATATTAGAAAATTTAAAAAGGCTTTCAGCCAGGAGCTGCAATATTTTTATTAGAATGCCTATAATTGCTGGTATTAATGATGATGATGCCCATATAACTGAAGCTATTTGTTACCTGTCAAACTTAAATATAATACAGGTTAATTTATTACCATATCATAAGATGGGTATGGACAAATATAAAAGATTAAACATGGAATATAAGTTATTGGGCATAGAAAAACCATCAGAGGATAGAATGACTGAAATAGCAGAGAAGTTTAGAAAAGCAGGAATGAAAGTAAAAATAGGGGGGTAGTTAAGTATGATTAATGAGAGAGTAAAAAAGTTAAGAGAGCAAAGCTTAAATGCAATTCCTCGTATTTCAATGGAGAGAGCTCAAATTGTGGATGAAGTTTATAAAAAATATGAGGGGAAGGTTTCTACACCAGTATTAAGAGCTTTAGTTTTAAAGGAATTAATGACAAAAAAGAAACTTTGTATTAATGATGGTGAATTAATAGTTGGTGAGAGAGGTGAAGAGCCTGCAGCAACTCCTACTTATCCGGAATTATGTTGTCATACAATTGAAGATATGGAAATTATGAATAAACGTGAAAATATTTCTTTTAAATCAACAAAAGAAGATATAAAAATGCAAAAAGAAGTTATAATTCCTTACTGGGAACAAAGATCAATTAGAAATAAAATTCTAGAAAGTATGGATGAGGAATGGAAAGAATGCTATGCAGCAGGAATGTTTACAGAATTTATGGAACAAAGAGGTCCAGGACATACAGTTTGTGATGATAAAATTTATAAAAAAGGTTTCTTAGATTTTAAGAAAGATATCCAGGGTGCTATTAGAAATCTAGATTTTTTTAAAGATGATGAAGCTTTAGCTAAGAAAGATCAACTTGAAGCAATGAGTATTGCTTGTGATGCAATAATGATATTAGGTGCTCGTTATTCTCAGTACGCAAAAGAACTTGCTGAAAAAGAAGAAGATTTAACTAAGAAAGGAGAACTTCTTTATATTGCCGAAGTATGCAGTCATGTACCTGCAAAGGCACCCAGAAACTTCAGAGAAGCTCTTCAAATGTATTGGTTCGTACATTTATGCGTTATTTCAGAATTAAACCCATGGGATGCATACTGTCCTGGAAGATTGGACCAACACCTATATCCATTCTATGAAAAAGAAGTTGAAGCCGGAACTTTAACAGCTGAAGAGGCTGAAGAACTACTGCAGTGTTTCTGGGTTAAGTTTAACAATCAGCCAGCGCCACCAAAGGTTGGAATAACACTAAAGGAAAGTGCCACCTATACAGATTTCTCAAATATCAACGTTGGAGGATTGCGATTAGATGGTTCTGATGGAGTTAATGAGGTAAGTTATATAATACTCGACGTAATAGATGAGATGAGATTATTACAACCTAGCTCAAATGTTCAAATAAGCAAGAAGAGTCCACAGAAGTTTGTTAAAAGAGCCTGTGAAATTTCAAGAAAAGGATGGGGACAACCATCCATGTTTAATACAGATGCTGTAATTCAAGAGATGATTAATGCAGGAAAATCTTTAGAAGATGCTCGCTGTGGAGGTAATAGTGGATGTGTTGAAACTGGGGCTTTTGGAAAAGAAGCCTATATTCTTACAGGATATTTTAATTTACCAAAGGTGTTAGAAATCACCTTAAACAACGGTGTAGATCCACTTACGGGCAAGAAAATAGGTATTGAAACTGGTCAGGTTACTAACTTTGAAACTTATGAAGAACTATTTAAGGCCTATAAAAAACAACTGAACCACTTTATAGATATAAAAATCAAAGGAAATAGAATAATCGAGAAAATATATGCTACTAGAATGCCAGTACCATTTCTTTCTGTTGTGACAAATGATTGTATTTCCAAAGGAAAAGATTACAATGCTGGGGGAGCTAGGTATAACATAAGCTATGTTCAAGGTGTTGGAATTGGAACTATTACTGATGCTTTTACTGCTTTGAAATATCAAGTTTTTGATAAAAAAAATATAACTATGGGTGAAATCATGGAGGCATTAAGAAGTAATTTTGAAGGTCATGAGGACATTTTAAAATTAGTAAAAAGTAGAACACCAAAGTATGGTAATGACGATGATTATTCAGATAGTATAATGCAAGAAATATTCCAAGCCTTTTACGAAGAGGTTGATGGAAGAAAGAATGGTAAGGGTGGAGAGTTTAAAATAAATATGCTACCCACAACCTGTCATGTTTATTTTGGTTCAGTAATTGGTGCAACTCCAAATGGAAGAAAGGCTCATGTGCCTCTTTCAGAAGGTATTTCACCAGAAAAGGGTGCAGATACAAATGGGCCTACAGCAGTAGTTAAATCTGCAGCAAAAATGGACCATTTAAAAACTGGCGGAACCTTATTAAATCAAAAGTTTACTCCATCAGTAGTTGAAGGTGAAGAAGGGTTAAATAATATGGCTAATTTAGTAAGGACTTATTTCAAACTAGATGGTCATCATATTCAGTTCAATGTTGTTAGCAAGGAATTGCTTATAGAAGCACAAAAAAATCCAGAGGAATATAAAGATCTTATTGTTCGTGTTGCTGGATATAGTGATTACTTTAATAACTTGGATAGAGTATTACAAAATGAAATTATAGATAGAACTGAACAAGCTTTTGAAGGAAGTAATGCTTGTTAGTAACATTATGGAGGTATGTAATGAACAAAACAATAGGATTTATTGGCTGTGGAAACATGGGTACTGCAATGATAGGAGGAATTATAAAAGCTAATATAGTGACTTCAGATAAAATTACTGTTGCAGATCTAAATGAGAAGAGTCTTAAGGAAACAAAGTTAAAATATGGAATAAACATAACTACTGCAAATAGGGAAGTAGCTAAAAATGCAGATATTTTGATTTTATCAGTAAAACCAAATTTATATCCAATAGTAATTAATGAGATAAAAGATCATATTAAAGAAAATGCAATAATAGTAACTATTGCTGCTGGTAAGGATATAAAGGGTACTGAAGACATGTTTGGAAGAAAAGTAAAGGTGGTTAGAGTAATGCCAAACACACCTGCACTTGTTGGAGAAGGAATGTCAGCAATATGTGGAAATGAAGTAATAACAAAGGAAGAACTAGTGGAAATAGTAAACATTTTTGAAAGTTTTGGTAAGGCAGAAATAGTAAGTGAAAAGCTTATGGATGTAGTAACAGCAGTAAGTGGTTCTTCACCAGCTTATGTATACATGTTTATAGAAGCTATGGCAGATGCTGCTGTACTTGACGGCATGCCAAGAAATCAGGCATATAAATTTGCAGCACAAGCTGTCCTTGGAGCTTCAAAAATGGTGTTAGAAACAGGAATCCATCCAGGAGCTCTTAAGGATATGGTTTGTTCTCCAGGTGGCACAACTATAGAAGCAGTAGCAACTCTTGAAGAGAAGGGGTTAAGAACAGCAGTAATATCAGCAATGAGAAATTGCACTAAAAAGTCTATAGAAATTTCTAATTTAAAGTAGGAATATATGGGAGGAAAAAAATGTTTAAAACAAATGAATATTTTGATGGAAAAGTAAAATCTATAAGTTTTACAAAGGATAATGGAGCAGCTACAATTGGAGTGATGGCTGTAGGAGAATATGAATTTGGAACCTCTAGTAAGGAGTTTATGACAATAACTAGTGGAAAGATGTTAGTAAAGCTACCAAATTGCCATTGCTGGGAAGAGTTCAAGGAAAATGAAACTTTTATAGTAGAAGCAAATGAGAAGTTTCAGGTAAAGGTTAGTGAAGAAACTGCATATTTGTGTTTATATAAATAGGATATGTAACCTATTTATATAAGAAACTTAAAGGGAAAAGTACTTAATATAGAAAGTATCTTTTGGAACTACTTTATTAATATGAGTATATCCTTAGTAGAAAGATGTAGGTTATTCAATAAGCTGCATCTTTTTTTTTATATTGTAGCATTAATTTTAATATAGCCTAATTATCTTATAAGCTTTAAAATATTAATAGCGTAATTTTAAAACTATAAAAATAAAATAGTTATTATTAAAAGAATAACACTTGACAACATGAATAAAAGCCAATATAATGAACAGTGTTCAGAAGAAGAATAGAGGTGTAAAAGTTGGCTAGGACAATTGAAAATCCAAAAGAACTTATTATGAAAAAAGCTAAAGAAATTTTATTTACAGAAGGATACTCTAAGCTAAGTATGAGAGCTTTAGCTAAGTCTTGTGATATAGCAATAGGTACTTTTTACAATTATTATCCTACAAAAAAAGACCTTATTATTGAAATGATGGAACAACATTGGAATCAATGTTTTGAAAGACTTAACATAATTATGGAGTCTCAAGAAGATTTCTACATTAAACTATTTAAAATTCATGAAATACTTAAAGAGTTTATTACTAGTTTCAAGCAAGTTTGGCTAAAGCCAGATTTGTATGATAACAAGGATTATGTAGAAGGTGGATTGCAAAGACAAAACATTTTTATTCATAGATTAATTCTTGATATAGAAAAAATCTTACTTGAAGAAGTTAAAGGGAAAAGTATATTAATAAATTTAAGTACTTATGATCTAGCTAAGTTTATTTTAATGAACTTTATATCAATAATTCAAACACCTACATACAAATATAAAAATTTTGAAAATATTTTAAAAGTCTTGCTTAAATAAATTTGTAGAATCAAGTTACAGGGAACTAGAGTTAAAACTTAACTTATACAGTAATCCTGCCATTGTTCTCTTAGGAGATTATGAATATGAATAAGTTAAAAATTCATCATGGAACCCTAAAGTAGGTAAAAACTATAAATTTACTATTATGCTAATAAAAATCATATCTATAGGTATGATTTTTAATATAAATATAAATGAACATTGTTCACTGATGGGAAATGAAGTATCTTTGGTTATTTGAAGGATAAATTTTATTTTCATATTAAGTAAACAACATTAAAAAAGGAGGAATATTTATGTTAATTTACGCAGTAATATCTATTAATTTAGCATTTCTATTTTATACTATTGGAGTATGGAGTGAAAAAAAACAAGGTAGCTTAAAAAAGTGGCATTTAGTTGTATTTTGGTGTGGACTAGTTTTTGATACATTAGGTACAACCATTATGAGTAAAATTGCTGGGGTAGGGTTTGGTATAAACTTTCATAGTATTACGGGTTTCTTTGCCATAGTTTTAATGTTATTCCATGCCGGATGGGCCACAGTTGTTTTAAAGAAAAATGACGATAAGGCTAAAATGAGCTTCCATAAATTTAGTATAATTGTTTGGTTAATTTGGCTAATCCCATTTATTTCAGGTGCAATAGTTGGAATGAGTAAGTAGTAAATTTATTACTTTAAGAGTTGAAAATTAGCCTCTAATTAATTAACTAATATATAGATAAATATTAGAATAATTAAGTAGTAGATTTTGTTTTACAATACAATGATATAGATATTTTGCATTATTAATACAATGTAAAAATAAAAAAGTCTCTCAATGGGTAATTTTGAGAGATTTTTTTATTTAAACTAGTATTTTCACGGTTTTACTCTAAGCTAGTTATATTATAAACTCTTAACTCTGCTTGCAAATTTGATAGTTCTTGTATTTTTTGAAGGATCAAATAGCTCTGAGGGTTTACCATCCTCCACAATTTTCCCATGTTCCATTAAAATTATACGATCCGCGACTTCTTTTGCAAAGTTCATTTCATGGGTTACAATAAGCATGGTCATATGTTCTTTTGCGAGAGACCTAATAACTTCAAGAACTTCACCAACTAGCTCTGGGTCTAAAGCTGACGTGGGCTCATCCATTAGAATTATTTCTGGTTCCATAGCTAATGCTCGAGCAATGGCTATTCTTTGTTGTTGACCACCAGATAACTTAGAAGGAAAAACATCTTTTTTTTCTTCTAATCCAACTTGCTTTAGATATTTAAGTGCTATTGATTCAGCTTCATTTTTAGATATTTTTTTTACTGTTCTCAATGGTTCAATAATATTATTCAAAGCTGTCTTATTTTTAAATAAGTTATAGTTTTGAAAAACCATAGCAGTTTTCTTTCTAATAGTGAGGATATTATTTTTATTTTTAGTTTTAACATCTATTATGGTATTTCCTAGGGTAATAATACCTTCATCTCCATGTTCTAAGAAATTAATACATCTTAACAATGTGGATTTCCCAGTTCCCGAGGAACCTATTATGGCAATAACTTCACCCTTTACTACAGTTAAGTTTATACCATCTAGAATCTTATTAGTACCGAAACTTTTTTTTAAGTTATCTATTTTTAACATATATATCACCTTAATAAGCTCTATTTAGAATGACTTCTAATTTTTTTTGAATAAATCCTATAGTTGAAATCAATGCCCAATAAACTAAAATGACACAGGTATAGGCTTCTAAAAACTTATAATTAGAAGCTGCTTCTGATTGAGCCGCTGCCATTATTTCTGTAACTCCTAAGGTAAAAGCCAAAGCAGAACCTTTAACAATATCTGCAAAGTTGCTTGTTAGTGCAGGAATCGCAACTCTTGCTGCTTGAGGTAAAACAATTCTTTTCATAGCTTGAAAATATGTCATTCCAAAGGAAAGAGCTGCCTCCATTTGGCCTTTATCTACAGAAGATATTGCACCTCTTAAAGTTTCGGAGCAGTAGGCGGCTGAGTTCAAGCTTAATCCAATAATCACCGCAGTAAAACCATTCAAGCCCTTAAGAGCTGGAATAACTTGTATTAATCCAAAGTATAGGAAAAATAACTGTGCAACTAGAGGAGTACCTCTAAAAAAGGATACATAAACTTTAGCCATGGAGCTAAGAACTGGAACTTTAGCATTTATAATCAGTGTAATTACAAAGGCTAAAAGTAATCCAAAAAGCAATGAAATAAGGGAAAGAGCAATGGTAATCTTTACGTACTTAAGCATAATTTGAAGTAGTTTTAATAAGAAGCTATAATCAAAAGTTGCCATTTCAAGTACCAATTACTTTTTTTCTTTAGTGGTATCTAATCCAAACCATTGTTGTGATAGTTTTGTAAAAGTACCATCTTCATGCATTGATTTTATTGCTCTATTTACATCTTCAATTTTTGGTTTGCTTTGTTCTTCTTTTCTAAATGGATACTGATTTATTTCGTAAACACCAGTTGTGGTGTTTGCAAGTTTAAGCTGTAAATTGCCTTTTTCTATAGTTGTTTTAGCTTTTACCTCACTAAGCCAACCAGCATCTAATCTTCCAATTTCTATGTCTTTTTCCATAGGTGTTCCGTCATAGGTTACTATATCTAAACCTAAACTTTTCTCTTCGTTTAATTGTCTAATAGTTTTTTCACCATTTCCACCTAAAACGCAACCCACTTTTTTTCCTTTAAGATCTTCGATTTTAGTTAAATTACTATCCTTAGGCAAAACGAATTGATAATTGCTATATGCATAAGTTTCAGTAAAATCATACTTTTTTCGCCTTTCTTCATTAGTTGAGATTTGGTGAGCCACCGTATCAATTTGACCGGCGTCTAACATTCCAAATAGGCCACTGAATTTAGAAGCTTGAAACTCTACTTTGTAACCAGCTCTTTTTCCTATCTCATTCCATACATCAACTTCAAAGCCTTGGAGCTTGTCATCCTGTTTAAAACACCAGGGATAGTATTCCACAGATACTCCAACTTTTAAAGATTTTTCTGTTACCTTTGCATTGGTATCAGCAGTTTCCTTAGCGCTACATCCACTAAACAATGATGCTCCAATCATAAGAGCACTAACAAGGGTTATTAATCTTTTACTATTTAATCTCATTTATAGTTCCTCCTTAAATGCGAAATATAATCTTTTCATTGCCTCTTCTAAAGTACTTCTGGGACAGGCAACATTAATTCTAATAAAACCCTCTCCCCCAGTACCAAAGGTATATCCTTGATTAACTAAAAGTTTCCCTTTCTCTAGCAGTAGCTTTTCCATTGTCTTTGGAGGCAGTCCTAAGGCGGTTAAGTCAAGCCAAGCTAGAAAGGTTCCTTCAGATTTAATAAGCTTAATATTAGGTAAATACTTTTTTAAGTACTCATGAACAAAGTCTAAATTATTTTCAATATACAATAAAAGTTCATCAAGCCACTGTTCACAATGATCAAATCCTGCCTTTACTGCAGTTAAGCCCAATAGGTTGGGTTTGTTTATACCATCTTTAAGTAATGACCCTTCATAGGCTTTTTTTAATTCCTTATTAGGAATTATCAAATTAGATATTTCAAGTCCTGCCATATTAAAGGTTTTATGAGTAGTAACGCATAGGATGCTATTATCAGCTACTTTGGGACTTATGGTACTAATGAAATGATGCTTGTACCCATTAAGAACTAATTCACTATGAGCTTCATCTGATACAATAAGAATATTGTTTTCTAATAAGATGTCAGTAACAGCTTTTAATTCATCTTTTGACCAAACCCTTCCAACAGGATTATGAGGACTACATAGTATAATCATTTTAACCTGTGGATTAATCTTTCTTTTAAGATCCTCCAAGTCCATTTCATATCTTCCGTTTTTAAAAACAAGAGGATTTTCAACTACTACCCTATTGTGGTTTGTAATAGCATCAAAAAAAGCAGGAAAAACTGGAGGTTGGACAATAATACTATCACCCTCATTTGTAAATGTTTTCACTAATCTGTTAAGAACATTAACTAAAGTACCACTAAAATTTAACCAAGATCTATCTAAGTTAAAATCATGTCTTTTTTTGTACCAGTTAATAACAGATTCATAGACATCTTCATAGCCACCACTGTAACCTAAAATTCCCTGATCTAGTTTTTCCTTTAAAGCATCTCTTATAGGTTGTGGCGTTTTGAAGTCCATATCTGCAACCCAAAGAGGAAGCAAGTCATCATAGGAAAATCCAAATCTATCCTGGATACCATCATATTTTAAAGAATAAGTATTCTTTCTGTTGATAATCTCATTAAAATTATACAATTTATCACCACCTTACACTTCAGGCTATTTTCATATAAATGCTAACATATGTTACAGAGCTATGTTAATACTTATACTAAATTTGAATAGAACAGTATAAAACTATTTGTAATATACATAAATAACCAAGTTAATATACAAATTTTTGTAACTACTTAAACAAAAACCTAATATGAAAAGTCTATACTAGTAAGAAGCAAATTTAAAATAATATTTTTGGAGGTTATTTTGTGGATAATGAGTTTTTAAAAAATGGCATAAACAAATATGAAGATATCAAAGTTCCAGAAGAACTTGAAAAAAACTTAAGAAACACTTTAAGAAGAAATCATAAAGTCAAAAAGATTATGCAGCTTAATAAAGGTGTTGGTGGAATAGCAGTAGCTATAATTGCTTTTATTATGATTATTAATCTATCTCCTAATATTGCCTATGCATTAGAAGGAGTTCCTGTAATAAATAAACTAGTGAAGTTTGTAACCTTAGATAAAGGCCTTAAAAATGTTGTAAGCAAGGGTGAAATTCAGAAGATTAATGTTACAGCAGAAGATAATGGAGCAAAAGTAATTGTTAATTCTATTGCTGGCGATAACTTAAAGTTATGGATAGATTACGACCTTAAAGGAGATAACCTGATGATTGGAGAAATAAAGTTTAAAGCCAGTGGTAAAGATACTGAGCTACCTTGGGATTGTCAGATACTAAGGGAGGATGAAAAATTAATAGAAGTTTCAACTGATAAGTTAGTTAAAGAGTTTAATATTGAGTTCCAAGTTTATAAACATGACCCTGCATTTGATATAACATCGGCAAGTTTTTATGAGTTAGATGAGAAAGCACAACAAGATATAAAAGAAAGGTTTGAAAAGAGTAAAGTAGCAACATTAACTATTCCAATAATACTAGATGAGAAAATATTCAATAATGATTTAAATACTTTAGTGTTAAAGGGCAAGGAAGTTAAAACTAAAATTGGAACAAAAAGAATAGAAAAACTTCAACTATCGGAAACAAGAAGCAGAGTATTCTCAAGTCTTATAAGTGAGGATTTCGATATGATAAAGGTTGTCAATCCAAAACTTATTGATGAAAGTGGTAAGGAGTATTCATACCCAATTGGTTATGAAAATTTATCAGTTGAAAATAAACTTGTTATGGATTTTGTAGGTGGTATAAACAATACTAATGGATTAACTTTCAAATGTGACGGAATTGAATATGTGGATAAGAAAGATAGATATATAACAATAGACTTAAAGAATAGAAAAGTAGAAAAAAATAGCTTAGGTATTGAGCTTGTGAACATTAAGGGGAACAAAATAATATTAAATAATTCGGAAAAGAAAGTGGAATTCAGTCTTCAGTTTCAAAATGAAAAAGGAGAGAAGATTGAGATTAAAGAGATGCATATAAATGAAGTTAGCAAAAATCAGGAATTAGAGTTTGTAAAATTGAAAGGTGACAAAGTTATTCTTAAGGTAGAAAAGGTAGAAGGTTGTATAACAGAAGGGTTTAAGATGAAGTTAGTGGAATAAGTACACGTTAAGTTACTTCTGCAATTTTGAAAGGGGGGAGATTTTATTTGTTTTTTAAAAACAAGGAACAAAAAAAGTTAGAAGAAATTTTTGAAGAATTAATTATAAAGGAAAAAAATAGTTTATATAAATTAGCATATATGCATGTTAAAAATAGTAATGACGCAATGGATATTTTACAAGAAAGTACTTTGAAAGCATATAAAAAACTAAATACAGTGAAGGATGACTCATTATTGGATAGATGGTTGAAAAGGATTATTGTAAATTGTTCTATTGATTATATAAAAAGAAATTCTAAGGTAATTTATATTGATGATGTTGAAATTACAGGAGGTATCCATAGGGATAGAAACTATGAAGACCTTTATGAGGCGGTAGACATGCTTTCTCCTGAACTTAGGTCAATAATTATACTTAAGTATTTTCAAGGATATACCATAGAGGAAGTTGGGGAATTACTTGATATTAGCACATCACAAGTGAAAAACAAACTACACAAAGCATTAAAGCTACTAAGATTAGAGATCAAGATTTCAAGTTAGCAAGAAGTTTTTATTGAAAAAGTTATTTCAAAACTTAGCTAGAAGTAAAATAATAATCTATAAGCAAATCTATAAAAGGATTTGTTTATAGATTATTTTAGTTTGTAAGAGTTTCTTTAAGTACAGTTCCAATTATGTATAAAAAACCCTATATAATTGCGGTTAAATCTATGATATAATACCTAATGGAAATTAAATATAAATCCATAAATCCGCTAATTTTAGTGGGACTGGTTCGAGAACTCCCAGTATAAAAAACTAAGGATTTAATACGGTATAGCTGTATCCTTAGGTATAGCTTTTTTTGTTTTTTGAAAAATTATAGACCTTCTTTATAAAACTATAATAAATATGAAGATTTTGGAATTATAAGTAGTGGTTATATGTTAAAAAGTAACACATCAATATAAGGATGAAATGAAATTAAAGGTTTCTTTTATAAAGATGCTATAGTAATTTAAAGCTAAAAAAGTTGTATGTTCCGTTCTCAGGTAAGGCATCTGAAAATGCCTAAAATTTAAATGAGAAAAGGAGAAGGAAAATGGAAGGAAAGAGAAAGGTAATTATTGATTGTGACCCGGGAATTGATGATTCTTTGGCACTGCTTTTAGCTCTTAAATCCCCTGAGTTAGAGGTTAAAGGGATCACTGTGGTATGCGGTAATGTTCCAACAAAGCAAGGGGTGGAAAACACTTTAAAGGTATTAGAAATAACTAAGTCTCTTCACATACCTGTATATTTTGGAGAAGAAAATCCACTGGTAAGGGAACTAGTAACTGCTCAGGATACCCATGGAGAAGATGGTGTAGGACAGTGTTTCTTTCCCAAGGTGGAAGGTGGCATAGTAAGAAATGAGGCTGTTGATTTTATTATTGAAAGTCTTAGAACTGAAGATAAACTATCAATTATAGCCTTAGGACCACTAACTAACCTTGCAAAGGCATTATTGAGAGATAAAGAAGTTTTTAATAACTTAGATGAACTTGTATCCATGGGAGGGAGCTTTAGAAGCCATGGTAATTGTTCGCCTGTAGCAGAGTTTAATTATTGGGTAGATCCTCATGGTGCTGATTATGTTTATAAGAATCTAAAAAAGAAAGTTCACATGATAGGCTTAGATGTGACAAGAAGAATAGTTTTAACACCTAACATTCTTGATTTAATTAATAGATTAGGTGGGGAAGTGGCAAAATATATAATTGATATAACAAAGTTTTATGTGGACTTTCACTGGAAGCAGGAAGGTATAATTGGTTGTGTAATTAATGACCCTTTAGCTGTAGCTTATTTTATAGACAGGTCCTTATGTAGTGGTTTCAGTTCATACACAGAAGTGGTTAAGGATGGAATTGCAATGGGACAGACTATAGTGGATGTGGAGGACTTTTGGAAAAAACAGCATAATTCAGTAGTTTTACAGGAAGTGGATGCTTCTAAATTTATGTATATGTTTCTTCAAAGGTTGTTTCCAGAGAGTGCAGAAGTAATAGCTAATGTTAAGGGGGTTATATAAATGAACAGAAATTCAACATTAAAGTTAACTATAGTAGGCTTTGGTATAGCCTTAAATATTGTAGGAGCGTTTATAGCTCTAAATCTTAAATTACCCATATACTTAGACTCCATCGGAACAATTATGGTTTCCTTTATATTAGGGCCAATATATGGAGTTGTTACTGGACTTTTGGGTAGTATTGTCAGTGGAATAACCTTTGATATATATTCATTATACTTTGCACCGGTGCAAATATTTACTGGTCTTATTGGTGGTATTATGTATAAAAAGGGTTTTATGAATAAGTTTAAGATGCCTTTAGGAGTGTTAACTGTATCAATATTTTCTTCCTTTATAGGAGCTGTCATAGCCGCTTACTTATTTGGAGGAATTACTTCTTCAGGTTCTACCTATATTGTTCAATTGTTATCTGGCTTTGGAGTTAATAAGGTTGTAAGTGTATTTATAGTGCAATTCATAACTGATTATGCAGACAAGTTTGTAGCAGTTTCCTTAGCAACCACAGTGTTGGTAGGAATTCCAGGAGGCTTGAAACAAAGATTAGTAAGGAGCTAAAAATGGATAGATATAGTGTGATTGAGAATAAAAATAAAAGAGAAATAGTACTTTTAAAAGCGTTTCCTTGTGGTTGGGGGAAGTGTTCCTTTTGTGATTACATTTCTGATAACTCTAAATCAAGACAGGAGATAAATGAACTTAATTTTCAGGTTTTAAAAAATGTTTCTGGAAAGTATAAAACCTTAGAGGTAATAAATTCAGGTAGCTGCTTTGAGATTCCTGAAGAAACCTTACTTAAAATTAAAGAAGTTATTCAGGAAAAGAGCATTGAGAAATTATTTCTTGAAAGCCATTGGTGCTACCGAAATAGATTACAGGAAATGAGGGATTTCTTTAAAATACCTATAACCTTTAAAATAGGAGTAGAGACCTTTGATTACCATTTTAGAAATGAAGTTCTAAATAAAAATGCTAAATTTAATTCTCCAGAAGAAGTAAAAGAGTTCTTTGATTCTCCTTGCTTAATGGTAGGAATAAAAGGACAAACAAAAGATATGATAGAAAAAGACATAGAAATAACTTTAAAGCATTTTTCTCATGGAACTATTAATATATTTACTCCGAACACCTCTAAACTTCAGAGGGATGAGAAATTAATCACTTGGTTTAAAGAGAAATATAGTTATTTAAATAATTATCCTAATATAGAAGTTTTGTATAACAATACGGATTTTGGTGTAGGAGATTAATAAGATAATAACAAGTATTATATAGATTCAAATACTTAAAGTTACATGTGCTAACATATTTAGATTTATAAATAATAATAAGCATCTTTTAGAAGATAATAATATATTTTCTAAAAGATGCTTATTTTTCTGGAAAAATGTAATTATTTGGGTTATAATACAAATATATGCCAAATAATTAGAGAATGATTTAAAATAGGATTAACAAATTTAAATGAATTTTAGGAGGCTATGTTATGGGGAGAAAAGCTTTTAATTCAGAAGGTCCAGCGCCAATTGGGCCATATTCAAGAGCTGTAGAAATGGGGAACTTAGTTTATTTTTCTGGGCAAACACCAATTGACCCAGCTACAGGAATTTTAGTAGATGGAGATATTAGGGTACAAACTCAGCAGTGTTTTAAAAACTTATTTTCAATCTTAGAATCTGCAGGATTGACGTCTGATGATGTTATGAAGTTAAATGTGTATTTAATTGATATGAAAGACTTTGAAGAGATGAATGAAGTTTACTCAAAGCAATTTAATTCACCGCCACCAGCTCGCACAACTATAGGGGTTAGGGAACTTCCTTTAGGGGCTAGAGTTGAAATTGAGATGATTGCATATAGAAATAAATAGTAATTACTAGTTTAGGCTCTGTATTTTCTATACAGGGCCTTAAGCTTTATATGTAAATTTCAAGCTATATCTATAATGAAGTAAATAATATTAATAGTATAAACTTTTTTTAGTGAGTACATGTAAAATGGGGGAGATTTTAAATATGAAAACTTACGTAATAGAAGAAGGAACTAGGGAAAGTCTCAGGATAGTTGACGATGGAATAGTTGAATATAATAATTCAAAAGTACCCTTTACTCAAGAACCAACCTTTATACCAATAAGCAGAATTATTAAAGAAGATAATGAAGAGATTGTAGCTGGAGTAAATGCTCTATTATACTGTTGGAATTGTATGTACATAGACGTACTATGGGTAAAGGAAGGTTTTAGGGAAAAGGGGTACGGCTCAATACTTTTAAGGGATGTGGAAAAAATCGCAAAGGAAAAGGGCTGTTCATTAATTCACTTAGATACTTTTGATTTTCAAGCAAAGGATTTTTATCTTAAACATGGGTATGAAATTTTTGGGGTATTGGAGAACTGTCCAGCTAGCCATATGAGATATTACCTTAAGAAGAATATATAAATGTAAATTTTGGAGTATTATTAAGGGTAATTGTAATTTAAATATATAAAGGGCAGAAATGAGCTATAACTTTGAATTAGAGTTTACAGCTCATTTTTTATAATACTAAGTATTGCTAAAATCTGCAAGAATATAGAATGATAATATATTTTATAAATGGTATAATAGCCGTATAAATGTAAAATTTGGAATAAAGCAAAACACAAGAAATTGTAGAGTAATTACATTTTGGGGGAGATGTTCATGAAGCAGTGTGCTAAACCTGCAATGATTAATTCATTCAAGGACTTATTAAACAAGAAATCCATAGATAAGGTTACCGTAAAAGATGTTTGTATTCATTGTGGAGTAAATAGGCAGACTTTTTATTATTATTTTAAGGATATTATAGACATACTTAATTTCACAATAGTGGAAGAGTTATATGCAGAGATTGCGCAAAATAGAACCTTTGAAACTTGGGAGGGTGGCTTTCTGGCAACAATGAATTATTTGAAGAAAAACTCAACAATGATTTTTCATATATGTAAGTCTTCCTACTGGTCAGAAGTAAAGGTTTATTTTATAGACTTCTCAAATGAATTACTTCATTACGTAGTCAAAGAATGTGAGAGTAATATGGGCGTAAAATTACAAGAGAAAGATAGAGATTTCATTGTTAATTTCTATAGACATGTATTTAATGGACTTATGATGGATTGGGTATGTGATGGTATGAAAGAAGAGCCAAAAGTTATTTTAGACAAGCTTCTTTTAATGATAACTGGAAGCATTTCACGTTCTGTAGATGCTTTTATAAAATATGAATTCAAAGGTTGATTTAAACCCCTTCAAATCAGACACTTTAGGTTATGTGTCTATTGAAGGGGTTTTTACAATAACTGTATAATTAAATTAAAAACAAATTTAGATTTCATTTAGGGAGGTAAAAATATGTTTGTTTTTAATTATGCAGAGGGAGCAACAGTATTAAGCGTTTGGGGTGTCTGGATACTGGTTTTTGCATTACTCTTTGGGTTAAATGAAGTAACTAGAAGGTCTAAGAAAGTGGGGTTTTTCTGTTTTGTTATTTTACCAATAATACTTTCAGTGATATGGTTTACAGCATTAAAAGACACTACTTATACTGATTGGTTTCATTTAGCAAAAGTTTATTCTTCTACAGCTGGATGTATAGGATTTTGGTGTATTAGACATGTTAAGGGAAGAAATAAATTAACTGGTAAGGAGTGGAGAGTGTCTGAAATGAAGTGGGCATTATGCTTTCCACCATTAATTCTTGCTATTAACATATTAGAAGCTGTTGCTCGTGATTTTCAGGTTGGCTTGCAATATGCTGGTGGAGGAATATTAGCTGACGATGCTATGTATGTACTTGGTGGCTCATGGAACTTCATGAATGGTATTGCTGGAATTTTAAATATAATTGCTATTACTGGATGGCTTGGAATATGTATACGTAAGAAAACAGCTAAAGATGGCAGCAGAGACATGATTTGGCCTGATATGCTCTGGTTCTGGATTATAGCTTATGACCTTTGGAATTTTGCTTATACTTATAATTGTCTTCCTGGACATGCTTGGTACTGTGGCTTTGCACTACTTTTAGCACCAACTCTTTGTGCTTTTACTGTGGGAAAAGGAGCATGGCTACAGCATCGTGCGCAAACTTTAGCGATTTGGTGTATGTTTGCGCAGACATTCCCAGCCTTTATTGACAAAGGAGCTTTTGTAGTAGCATCAACTTATAATACTACAGCACTTTTTATTTTTAGTCTTTTATCTTTAATATCTAATATAGCCGTGGTTGCTTATATGATTTACAAAGCAGTTAAGACAAAGAGAAATCCATATATGGGGGAATTGTATACGGATTTAAACAAATATAAAGAAGTAAAAGCACTTGCAGAAAAGAGCAACTCAATAGAGATGCAAGTAAATAATTCACTATAATTATAACAACCTTTAAGGGAACTAAAGTTGACTCATATATAAGTAAACCTTGACTTTGGTTCCCTAAATATATAATGAGGAATGATAAAAAAATAACAATCCGCTAAAGCAATTGTGCTTTTTTATTGGCATCATGAATCTAAGAGGAAGGTTTATTAGCTTCAAGTTTCTTAAGGAAGCCAGAAATGTTTTCTTAAGAAGCTTTAAGGTGTAAGGAGACTTGAAACTAAACATAGAATTAAGAATTTAAAATGGAATGGGGTATAAATAACATGGACAATTACAAGGTTTTGGAAATTAAGCAAAGTGTTTTTGAAGATAATAATAAACAAGCTGACTTACTTAGGGGAGAGCTTAAGAAGGAGAAAACCTTTTTATTAAACTTAATGTCCTCACCAGGATCAGGAAAAACTACAACAGTTTTAAGAACAATTGAAGCACTGAAGGGAGAAATGAATATTGGGGTTTTAGAAGCGGACATTGATTCTGAAGTAGATGCTAAGACAGTATCTAAGACTGGAGCTAAGGTAATTCAATTACATACAGGGGGAATGTGTCACCTAGACGCAGATATGACTAAACAAGGATTAGAAGGTCTAGGAACAGATGAGGTTGATTTTGTAATTTTGGAAAATGTAGGTAATTTAGTGTGTCCAGCAGAATTTGACACTGGTGCATCAAAAAATGCCATGATCCTAAGTGTTCCAGAGGGTGATGATAAACCTCTAAAATATCCTTTAATGTTTTCCATTGTTGATGTTTTATTAATTAATAAAATGGATACCTTAAGTGTTTTTGACTTTGATTTAGAAGCTGTAAAGGAAAGAGTGAAAAAACTAAATCCTAATATTAAGGTTATTCCAATTACAGCGAAAAAAGGTGAAGGCCTTGAAGAATGGATAGAATGGATAAGAACGGAAGTTAAGAAATGGAATGAAAACTAAGGCTATAATAGATATTATTTGGGGGGAAATCATAAATGGTAAATCAAAAAGTATTAGAATTTGCTAATAAAATTAGCAGGACAAAAATGGGGTCAAAATCGGAAATAAAACCAGAGGATCCAGAGTATAAAATTTTAGAACCCGTTGTAACAGAAGAGATGGCAGATGTAGCACTTTATCTTGAGTTACGTAAACCACTAAGTGCAAAGGAGATTTCAGATCTTTGTGGTAAACCAGTAGATAAAACTGAAAAGTTACTGTGGGAACTAGCTATGGCAGGAGCAGCTTTTGTTAATAAAATAGATGGTGTTGATAAATATTGGCATGAGATTTGGGTGCCAGGTCATATGGAAATGATGGTTAATAATAAAGAAAATGTTAAGAAATATCCTCAAATAGGTAAAGCTTTTGATGATTATGGAAAGTTAAGAGGTCCCAAGGCAAGTGGGAATGTTCCAGTAGGTGGAGGGCCTATGAGGGTTATTCCTATAGAACAATCTATTTCAGGAGAAACTAGAAGAGCCTCCTATGAGGAAGTTTCTAAATACCTGAATGAAAATACTATTTTCTCAGTTTCTGATTGTTCTTGTCGTACCTCAAGAGAAGTTATGGGTGAAGGCTGTGGGCATTTAAAGGAAGACATGTGTATTCAGTTAGGTCATGCGGCTGAATACTATATCCGTACGGGAAGAGGAAGAGAGATTACTCGTGAAGAGGCTTTTGAAATCATTAAAAAGGCAGAAGAAAATGGGCTAATGCATAGTATTCCAAATACAGATGGTCCGGGAAAAACTCACGCTATTTGTAACTGCTGTGGATGTTCATGTTTTGCTTTAAGAATTGCTAACATGTTTGTTAATCCTGATATGGTACGTTCAAATTATATTTCGCAAGTAGATAAAGAGAAATGTGTTGCTTGCGGAGAATGTGTTGAAAATTGCCCAACTGGTGCCTTAAAGCTTGGACAAAAGGTTTGCACTAAAACACCTATTATAGAAAGGAAAAGAGAACTTCCTTATGATACAGAGTGGGGTGAAGACAAATGGAATCCAAATTATCGTACTAATAGAAAAGTGGTTGTAGATACTGGTTCAAGTCCATGTAAAGCGGAGTGTCCTGCACACATTGGTATCCAAGGGTACATTAAGTTAGCAGCTCAAGGAAGGTATACTGAAGCTCTTGAATTAATTAAGCATGAAAATCCATTCCCAGCAGTTTGTGGACGTATTTGCCCAAGAAAATGCGAATCAGCTTGCACTAGAGGAGATATTGATGATCCAATTGCTATCGATGAGATTAAGAAATTCATTGCACAGCAGGATTTGAATAAAGAAACAAGATATATACCTAAACTTAAACATCAGTATGGAAATAAAATTGCAGTGGTTGGTGCTGGACCTTCCGGACTTTCATGTGCTTTCTATCTTGCAATTGACGGCTATAAGGTAACTGTTTTTGAAAAACAAAAGGCACTTGGTGGAATGCTTACCCTAGGAATTCCTTCTTTTAGATTAGAAAAAGATGTAGTTAATGCGGAAATTCAGATTCTGAGAGAATTAGGTGTTGAATTTAAAACAGGCATTGAAGTTGGAAAAGATATAAGCCTAGGTGACTTGAGAAGAGAAGGTTATGAGGCTTTTTATATAGCAATAGGTGCTCAAGGGGGGAGAAACCTTGGTATTGAAGGTGAAGAGGCAGAAGGTGTAATAACCGGTGTAGAGTTTTTACGCAAGGTAAATTTAGGAGAAGAAGTAAACGTAGAAGGAGAAACTATAGTAATTGGAGGAGGCAATGTTGCCATTGACGTTGCTAGAACAGCAGTTAGAATTGGATCTTCTAAGGTGGAAATGTACTGTTTAGAAAATAGAGAAGAAATGCCAGCTCTTGGAGAAGAAGTTCATGAAGCTTTAGCTGAGGATATTATAATAAATAATTCTTGGGGACCAAAAGGAATTATTATAGAAAATGGACATGTGGTTGGAGTAGAATTCCAAAAATGTATTTCTGTGTTTGATGAAAACAGAAGATTTAATCCTAAGTATGATGAAAAAATCACTAAGGTAGTTAAGGCAAAGCATGTGCTTATTTCAGTTGGTCAAGGTATTGAATGGGGCAGATTACTTGAGAACTCAAAAGTACAGTTAAATCCAAATAAAACAATTAAAGCAGACCTTCTAACTCTTCAAACAGAAGAACCAGATGTGTTTGCTGGTGGAGATGTATTGACAGGACCTAAATTTGCAATTGACGCCATTGCTTTAGGTAAAGAGGGTGCGATTTCAATACATCGTTATGTTCATCCAGGACAAAGCTTAACCATTGGACGTATCAAAAGAGATTATAGAGCCTTTGATAAAGAAAATCTTGATCTTGGAGGATATGATAGAATTTCAAGAGAAAAAGTAAGCCATGTTGAGGGTGATAAATCTAAAGAAACCTTCAATGATTTGAGAGAGACCTTTACAGAGGAGCAAGTAAAGAAGGAAACAGAACGCTGTCTTGGTTGTGGAGCAACAATTGTAGATGAATTCCTTTGTGTAGGTTGTGGTGCTTGTACTACCAGATGTAAGTATGATGCAATTAGACTAGTGAGAAGATATGACAAAGAAAATCCTGAGTTTAGTGATATGAAGGCTAATGTAGTAAAGCATGCCTTAAAACGTAAGGTTAGAATTGCAGTAAAAAAACCAGTAAAACTCTTAAAATCTATGTTTAATAAGGATTAGAATACTTAGTAAGAGAGGATGGTTTTCATGCATGAATTGGGAGTGGTTATTGAGGTTATCAAAACCGTTGAAAATTTTGCAAGAAATAATGAGTTAAGTAAAATAGATACTATAGTTCTTCAAATTGGGGAATTATCATCCATGATTCCTAGATATGTTGAAGCCTGTTATCCTGCAGCGGTTGATGGCACCTTATTACAAGATACTAAACTTAAAATTGAAATACTACCAGGCAATGGGATTTGCAAGGAGTGTAGTAAAGTTTTTAATCTTATTGAAAACAACAGTGAATGCCCAAAGTGTCAAAGTAGTAGCTTTGAACTGTTAGGCGGCAAAGAATTTATGATAAAGGAAATCATAGCGTGCTAAGACGGGTATAATCATATAAATGTAAAAAGAGTGGCAGAATAGAGAATATTTAGCCACTCTTTTTATATCAATTAAAGAAAATAAAAAGATTAGCTGGTAAGAGTGAAAGTATTTAAATTGAAACATTATAGTTTCATCATTATGTACTAATTATGAATTCAACGCAAGAAACTAAATATTCTCAAAATTGATTGATATTATTCAAAAACTACCATATAATATTAATAATATGGTGGAATAATTTCACATTTAAAGAAGGGATTAGTGATTTTTATGGGGGAACAAAAAGTAAGTCTTATTAATAAGACTAATACTAGAAACAAGTGGTTAATTGTTGTCATAAGTATAGTGCTTATTTTGGGGGGGAGTTATTTTATATTTCTTTATCCTAATAATACCAAAACTGCAGGAGATTATTTAAGTGATAATTATAAAACTGCAGAATTTAATGAAGAAGGAATAGCATCAACACTTAGCTTAATAGATGACAGCAAAAAATATGATGTATTTTTTACAGGAGAATATCATGGCGAGTTAGGAAATGAAAAAATAAGTCTTGAGATGTTAAAGTATTTGAATAAAACCTCAGGGGTAAACTACTTAATTTGTGAATTGCAATATAGTGTGGTTTTTAAATTTAATAAATACCTTGAAACTGGTGATGAAAAACTTCTAAATGAAGCTGTGAATGTAGTCAGGAAGAAGAATTCAGACTATGCTGGTGAGAATTATTATAAATTCTGGCAAGGAATTTATGAGTATAACAAGACCTTACCAGAGGAAAAAAAGATACAAGCCTTTGGTATTGATATGGATTTTTTACCAGATTACACTTTAAAGGTATTAAATAGTTTAATTCCAACTAAGGAACCACCAGCTGAAATAGAAGAGAATTTAAGAAAGCTTAAATCATTATTTAGTGGTGAAGTTTCAAGTGAGGATGAAGTACCTAATATCATGTTAGCTTTGCAAGAAGATCTTAACAATAATGATAAGTTCTATAAAGTTTTCTTTGGAGAAAATTTTAATGAGTTTAAAAATAATATAAGTAGCATGGTTAATACTGCTGAGTACGCAAAAACTCAAGATGTTAATAGAGATGAGTTAATTTATGATAATTTTATGAGAATATATAAAGAAAATCCCAAGGGAAAATACTATGGCCAGTTTGGAAGACTTCATATCTATAGACAAGATTTCTTAGATAGTGGTAAAACATTCTTTACATTTGCAAAAATAATGGAAAACAAAGGTAATTTAAAAGTATTATCCATACCTATAATTTATTCTGATAGTGCAGACTTAATGAGCGAAGCTGATAATTTAGCAAATGGTAATTTCTCAATATTTAAACTAAATAGCAAAGGGTCGCCTTATAGAAAGTCTCAAGATACCATAGTTACCAAAAATATAATTGGCGGTATGAATGGAAACACAACAGATAATTACCAGTATGTAATTTATACCAGAGATAAGTAAGAATAGTATAAATTTATAAAGAAGAGGAGTTAATATAGTTAACTCCTGATGGTAATCCCACAGATGGAGTTACAACAGACTATTATCAGTATGTAGTGGTAATTAAAGACTCTCAAGCAACAGAGCCTCTTAATGAGGAATATTGATAAAAACACCTTTACAATAATAGATATTAGATATATAATATTACACATATTTCTAAAACTGAGACAATACTGTATATGCGTTGAAGAAGAAGAGTACATGGAAAGTTAATTTAGGTATCTGAAAATAAATAACAAGTAAAAGATACGGTATAGAGATCTAAGGAGGGTGAGAACTTAGAATTTAACTCTGTGGAAGGAAGCTTTGGAGCAATAAATAGAAAGTCAAATTTGATGTAGTATATTTATGGGGTAATTCCCTTAAAGATAATTAAGTTGGGTTAAGGAAACTTAACCAATTTAGGTGGTAACGCGGAAAATAGCCTTTCGTCCTAAGATATTTGGATGAAGGGCTATTTTCTTTGCAGGTAATTTTGGAACAGTTTTTTTAGCTATTCTATTAATTACCTTAAGATAATGAAGAGAAAAAATAGTGTAAGCTAGAACTTTAGTTTTAAATCATAAAAAAGAAGGGAAGGAAAGTTATGAGTTATGATAAATTAGCAAAGCTAATATACCCAAACATGGATAAGAATCCAGAGTATTATTTTGAGAAGTACCCTAAGAGGAATTTGCCAGAAGGGGCTAGGGTTACTCGATATGCACCAAGTCCAACAGGGTTTCAGCACATTGGCAGTGTGTTTTCTGCAATAATTGATGAAAGATTAGCGAGTCAAAGTGATGGGGTTTTTTACATTAGAGTTGAGGATACAGACCAGAAAAGAGAAATAGAAGGGGCTGTTGAGGATACTATAGAAACCATGCATAAGTTTGGACTAAACTTTCATGAGGGAATGGTGTCAAGGCATGAATCAAAAGGTGCTTATGGACCTTATAGACAAAGTGAGAGAGAAGAAATATATAAGACTTTTGTATATGATTTAATCAACAAGGGTTTAGCATATCCTTGCTTTTGTACTGCTGAAGAGCTAGGAGAACTTAGGGAAAGACAGATTAAAGAAAAGATAACTCCAGGATACTATGGACAGTATGCAAAGTGTAGAAACATATCAACTGAAGAAGCAATTAAAAGAATTGAAAGTGGTGAGGAGTACATAATTAGATTAAAATCACCAGGACATCCAGAAGGAAAAGTAGAAATTCATGATTTGATAAAAGGGATTGTTACCTTTCCAGAAAATATTCAAGATATAGTTCTAATAAAAGGAGATGGACTACCAACTTATCATTTAGCACATGCTGTGGATGATCACTTAATGGGCACTACTCATGTTATTAGAGGAGAAGAATGGCTATCCTCAGCCCCAATTCATGTTCAACTTTTTAAGGTTTTAGGGTTTCAGATTCCAAAGTATGCCCACACTCCAACTATTATGAAAATAGACGGAGATTCTAAAAGGAAGTTGTCTAAGAGGAAGGATTTAGAGGCTGCTGTTTCATATTATCACGAAATGGGATATCCAGTGGAGTCAGTTACTGAATACTTGTTAAACATAATTAATTCTGATTTTGAACAATGGAGAGTTGATAATCCTCATGAGGATAGCTCTAGGTTTAAGGTGGAACTGGAGAAGATGAGTAAAAGTGGAGCCTTATTTGATTTAATTAAGCTTAATGATGTTTCTAAAGAGGTTATAGCTAGAATGAAGGCAGAGGTTGTATATAATAAATATATATGTTGGGCTAAAGACTATGATAATGAGATGTATAGTCTTGTTACTTCCAATGAGGCTCTAAGTAAAGCTATATTTAACATTGACAAAGAGGGATTAAATCCAAGGAAGGACTATGCGAAGTGGTCTGAGGTTAGAGAAAAGATATTTTATTTCTTTGATGAATTGTTTAATAGAGAAGAGAAAGAAGCTATAGAAATTCCAACCAAGATGAGTTTTGAAGAAGCCAAGAGAATTGTAGCGACTTATTCAAAGATTTATAATTTCAATTCAAATAAAGAGGAATGGTTTGAGGAGTTGAAGGCCATAGGTAGAACCCTTGGTTATACTGCCAATAGAAAAGAATTTAAAGCTAATCCTGAAAACTTTAAGGGTATGATAGCAGAGGTGGCAGCAACTATAAGAACAGCATTAACCCACAGAGTTAATGCTCCAGATCTTTACACAGTGATGCAAATAATGGGTGAAGCTAAAGTTAGAAGTAGATTCAATAAGTTTTTAGAAGAATAATAGTAAGGTTAAGGGCTGAAACCCGCATAAATACTATATATTGTTCTATTGTTATAAATATATATTTATAACAATAGAACAATATTTATTTACATATTTATGACATGGATTTTTGTAGATGTAATTCAATAGCTTCATCTATTTTTGTACTATTGATGGATTTAAGATGTTCATCAGGAATTATTATATACTTGCAATTGCTAGTCCTTAAATAGCTATAAATAATTTGAGCCTCATCAATATCATCTCTAGTTACTTTAATAGAAGAACTAAGAACATCAGTATTAAAGTTAATAAGAATATCATTTTTTAATACTTGAATTAATTCTTTGCTAAGGCTATAAAAAGTATATTTCTTACTGAAGATAACTTTATTTCCTTTAATATAGAAAGCCTTAATACAGTTTTCTTTAAGTGACTCAAGCATCAGGATATTATTATTTGCCTTTGTAAAATCTATAACCTTTTCTTTGTTCATGAGAGATTTTATTGCTTCTATACAATCCCTGTATTTTGCAGCAGCTTCGAAGTTGAACTCCTCTGATGCTTTATTCATTGCTTCATCAAGTTCTAAGATCAAAGTATTATCAAGGCCATTTAGGAATCCAATGATTTTTTTAATTATGTTGTTATACTGAGCTTTAGCTCTACTACCCGTACACATACCAAGGCAAAGTCCTAGGGAGTGATTAAGGCAGGTAGAATTTTTTTTAGTAGGATTACTACAATTTATTTTATAAAACTCCTTTATACATTCTAAAGCGTTTTCTATAATACCTTTTGTTGCATAGGGTCCAAAGTAAAGATTTCTAGGATTTTCATCATTATTATTCGTTACTTCTATCTTTGGATAACTCTCGTCCATAGTTATTTTTATATATGTATAAGCTAAAGGATTTTTCATCAGCTTATTATAGGCAGGTTTCAACTTTTTGATTAATTGGCATTCCAACATAAAGGCTTCAAATTCTGTATCTGTAACTATATAATCAAGGTCTTTTAGATTTTGCACAAGTTTTTCTAGTTTTGAAGAGGAATGCTTTGATTTGTAAAAGTATGATCTAACTCTGTTTTTTAAATTTTTAGATTTTCCCACATAAATTATAGTGCCCAAGGAATCCTTCATTAGATATACTCCAGGGCAACTGGGAAGATTTTTAACCTTTTCCTTTAGCGTCATAAAAATATCCTTTCTATATACATAGAATTTTAACAAAATAATAAAATTAAAGATAAAGCATAAACAAGATTATGGGTAGCATCTACACCTGTAATTATAGTAGCATTACATAAAATTAACTTCAATGGATTATAATATTTACCAAAATTTACTTTGAGTAAAATTACATTCAGTGTGGCTGATGAAATATTAAAGTTTAAGCAGCTTTTAGACATGAGAGCAATAACTCAAGAAGAATTTGATAAGAAGAAAGTTGCATTAATTTCCAGATACACTCCTAGCTGTTAAATTCTATAGAGTAGTTGACAATTTATAGTCCTATGTAATAAGATGATAATGATAGGTTTCATTAAAAATAAATGAGGTGCTTTATGAGCGTGTTAGTATCTAAATAGATAAAATTTTATAACTAAATAAGTCTTTCAAAAAGGGGTATTTTATACCTTTGTTTGTCATGGGGTTATTTAGTAAAATCTATGAAGATACAATCCACGAAGTGCTGTATATTAAGAAAGGGTAGTTTATTCTACCTTTTATGAAGTTACGTATTTTTAGCTGTGGTGGTATCCACAGCTTTTTTGTTTTTTGGGAATATTAATAGATGAAATCTATCTATAGGGATAGTATCTTCATGAAGTAAAAAGAAAAGAAAATTTTACATGAGGAGATAAGAAAATGAATACAAATACATTTAATAAGTTACAATATATGGAATTGAAGGAAGTAGTAAAGTCCTATTGTGTAAGTGGGTTAGGAAAAGACTTAATAGATAAGCTTGAACCAAGCACAAGTTTGAAGGTTGTGGATCAAAGACTTAATGAAACAACTGAAGGGCGGGTGATTCTAGATACTGTTAGTCATATTCCATTAGAGGGAGTATTTAATATAACAAATATTATAGATAGTATGGAAAAAGGAGCAATTTTAGAGCCTGAAGCATTGACCACTCTTTGTAATTTCCTAAGAGGCTGTAGAAAAATTAAGGAATTTATGAAGGGAAAAGAATTTTATGCTCCTACCTTAAGTGCATATGGAGATTCTATTACGGAATTTAAGTCTGTAGAAGAAGAAATTGAGTTTGCAATAAGAGGTAGTGTAGTAGATTCTAATGCCAGTAAAGAACTGAAAAAAATTCGTAGGCATATAGAAGTAACTGAAGGGAAGATACAAGAAAAGCTAGAGAACTTTTTGAAAAGTAGCAACAATAAAACTTATATACAAGATTTTTTCATTAGCAAGAGAAAAGACAGATATACAATTCCTATAAAGTCCGCTTATAAAAATTATGTAACAGGAACAATTGTAGAAACCTCCTCTAAGGGGTCTACAGTGTTTATTGAGCCAAGTATTATATCAAAAAATACTTTGGAATTAGTAGAACTAAAATCCGAGGAAGCGCTAGAAGAGTATAAGATATTATCTTATTTAACAGGCTTGATTTTTGATAATATAAGGGCAATAAAAATTAATATTGAGGTAATGGCAGAATATGATATGATTTTTGCTAAAGCTAAATATAGTAGAGAGATTCAGGGAATAAAGCCTAAGCTTAATGACTACGGATATATAGATCTTGTTAAAGGAAAGCATCCTCTATTAAAAGGAGATATAGTGCCTTTAGATTTTAGAATTGGAGTAGATTACAGGGCTTTAATAATAACAGGACCTAATGCTGGGGGAAAAACTGTTGCCTTAAAAACCGTTGGACTTTTAACTTTAGCTGTGCAGTCAGGGTTTCATATTTCAGCTAAAGATGGAACAGAGATGTCTGTTTTTGAGAAGGTTTTTGTGGATATTGGAGATGATCAAAGTATAGAGAACTCCCTTAGTACCTTTTCTTCTCATATTAAGAACTTGGCAGATATTATTAATTGCAGTAATAGGTCTACTTTAATCCTTTGTGATGAAATAGGAAGTGGAACTGAACCAAATGAAGGGGCAGGTCTAGCTATTGCTATTTTGGAAGAATTTTATCATAAAGGGTGTATAATCATGGCAACTACCCATTATGGTGAGATTAAAAATTTCTCTGAGAGTCATAATGATTTTGAAAATGCTGCTATGCAGTTTAAAAGTGATACCTTAGAACCCTTATATAAATTAATTATAGGAAAATCAGGAGAAAGTAATGCTCTTTGGATATCTAAGAAAATGGGTATAAAAGAGTCTATTCTTGAAAGAGCAAGGCAATATATTGAAAATAAAAGTTACAACTTAGATTTAATAAAGGACAGCAAAGTTAAAAAGAAAAAGGAAGAGGAAGTAATAAGTAACAAGGAAGGCTATGAGTTTAAAACTGGAGATAAAGTTTTTCTTATAGATCATAGCGATTATGGCATTGTTTATGAATCAGTGGATAGATTTAATAATATTAAGGTGTTATACAAAGATAGCTTTGTTGAAGTTAATATAAAGAGACTTAAGCTAGACTTAAAGGCCGAAGAACTATATCCAGAGGGATACGATCTGAATACCTTGTTTGTAAGTTATAAAGAAAGAAAGCTTGAAAGGGATATAGAAAGAGGTTCTAAGAAAGCTCTTAAGCTTATTCAAAAGGAAATGAGAAACAATAGAAAATCTTAAAAATTAAGTTTATTTGTCTACTAAGGGAGATTTATATTTCATTGAATATTCAATGGAGTAAAACGTAAAGTATAGATGAGGTTAATCTTAAAGAAGTAGAAATGCTTAGTACAATAATTTAAAGGTTTTGTATTGGTAATAAGCTGTTTGGAGCAGTTGATATAAAAAGTTAGTTGAGAGGAATATTATTATGATTAAAAAATTAGCTATAAATGACGATGAAATCAATAAGATAATGGATATTTGGAAAGAGGCTACCATTAAGGCTCATAATTTTATTTCAGAGGATTATTGGTTAAATAGTTATAATGTTGTAAAAGAAAAATACATTCCCATGGCTGAAACCTATGTTTATTTAGAGCAGGGACAAATACAGGGTTTCATAAGTGTCATAGGCGGAGATTTTATTGGAGCGGTGTTTGTTCATGTAAATTGTCAAGGTAAAGGGATAGGAACTAAGTTAATTGATTATGTAAAATCCATTTATTCAAAGATTAATTTGGCAGTTTATAAGGAAAACTATAAATCTGTAGAGTTTTATAAAAAGGCTGGATTCATAGTTGAAAGTGAAACCATAAATGAAGAAACTAAGAGACCTGAATATATTATGTGTTTTCAAAAATAGCAGGAATATGAAATTAGGTTTTTAAAAATCTTATTTTGATTTCTTAAGAAATATTTAAGAAATATGATAACTAATTCTTAAAACCACTCTTTTATAATTATATATATAAAATAATTTAACAAGGGTGGGTTTTAATGAAGAAGGTAAATCTTGCAATAATTACTGTGTTGATTATGTTAGTTGCCATTGTAACTATCTATGAGACAATGTTAAATAATAAGTCACAACAAGGGGATCTAAGGGGGAAAATTTATTCCTATATGATGGATAAGCAAAATCGAATAGAGGTATATGAGGCAGCTATTGACCTAAATGGAGGTAAGTCAGCAAATACCTGTGTATATTTTTTATCAGAGGTTTTAAGAAGAAATGATGTCCAAATATCCAAGGATACAGCTAATACATCCCAAATTTTAAAAAAGCTAAATCAAATGGGCTGGAAGAAAGATACTGATTATAAGAATTTACAACCAGGTGATATTGGTTTTACTACAGATGCCGATGGAAATAAAGAGGGTATTCCAACTCATACTTATATTTTTATGGGATGGGTGGAAAAAGGAAATTATGACTTCGCTTATATAGTTGACAACCAAGCAAAGGACTATGATAACAAAATTTATCATATTAGTAATATCAAGAATGTAGGTGAAGCAAATGGTTTTACTAAAGAAGCTTTTAGTTTCTTTATGAGACCCTAACTAAAATCTAAAAACTCATATTAATTATTTTCTATCTATATAAATTTAAGAAGTGACTCATAATCTATCAGTAAGCATACCATAAGAAGGACTAAAATATAGCTCATAATCAGCAATAAGAATTTTGCCGAAATTACTTTAAATTGCATTGTAAGTTAATTAGTATAATTTCACTTTTAGCCTCATACTTATATAACACCTATTTGCTTACGAAGGAGATAGAAATATCTTTTTAAATAGTTAATAATATTTTTCCACAATATTATTTTATGAGATAACTTATGTTCAACCTAGGGATAAGTATGTTAGGATTTTGTGAAAATAGTTAATAGGAGGGGTATAATGAGAAGGGTGGATTATAAGAAACTAAGAAAAGACTTGTTAAATAAGGCAAAAGCATCAGGAATTACACTTCTAGTTATAATAATTGAAAATGCGGATGAGGATAAACTTCTTAATTTATCAGAGGAATATGGTTTAGATATTTCAAAGTATATTACTGAGTAAGGGAAAAGACTTTGTGGTTTAAATTAGTTTATCTCAGTGTTTATAAAATACCATAACAACAAAAAAGGAATTACTCCCAATGCGTACTTGTGCGTTAGGCGTAACTCCTTTTTTTATTTATTCATTATTAAAACCAAAGGATACTATTACAATAGTTGTATCAACAATTTTTTTGTTTGGAATTTGTAAGGAAGACATAATTTCAAATATCCAAGGATAAAGAAGACTAAGATCTCTTCCAGCCATATTAGCACGTTTTCTAAGAGTACCTTTGTACCTATTATGATTTTTTTGCACATAATCAAGAATTACTCGAACTAGATATTCAGCTACTCTTCTATGAAGACCAAATTTTTCAAGGTCGGAATAAATCGCTTCATGTTTGTCGCGAAAATCATCCATAACTTCATCTATATTCTTAGGAGATCTATACATTGCAGTAGTGGTAGGAGTGGTGATTTCATATTCTAGTGGATAATACTCTTCATCAAAGTTAGTAGTTAGAATTCCAGGAGTTCTGTTTACTGTTGCATAAACTTGTAAAGAAGGATCACCTTCTAAATTGCCAAGGACATAAACTGTATAGTAAAAGTTAGGCATAATTTCAACATTGGAGATAGTCATTACCACAGAGGTACTTCCTGTAGGTCTTATTTGTAATGTATAAACTCCTCTTGGGATATTAGCGTAATTCGTAACTTCACCAAATTCTACGTCTTGGAAGAGCACAGCACCATTTTGGAGTGTTACATCTACAGCGGGTGCGTCTGGAGATAAGTGAACTACTCTTACAAAGGCACCTTGACCTGTTGAAGGAGTTATATCTTCTGGTATAGGTAGTAATCTGAGATCATCCATGCTGCCAATTGCTGCAATAGTAAGTCTTGTTCCACTGGGGACTTCAACATCAGTGTCTATAACTGGAGAAGCAGTAGTGCCAGTACCATAGATCTTCACATTATAAGTTCCAGCTTGAAGAGGCAAATAACCAGTTGCCTCTGTAAAAGTAAGATTTTCAGCTACTAGGTTATCATCGACATAGATATCAACTGCAGGAGCATCAGGTGAAGCGTGTAAGATTTTTACATAGGACATAGTACCTTCGATGGAAGTACCGTTGTTATTATTGTTATTATTATTCATGCCATTAATAGTGTTATTGTTATTCATATTATCAGAACGGTAATATTGATAATGTTGTTTTTCTATTGGGTTATTATACATTTTAAGTATCCTTTCATAATATTTACAATTTATAATATTAAGTTTTATTTGAAAGAGTTACTGTATTTAAGCAAAAAACAAGAATTTTCTGTTTTACTATAGAAAAAAGATTAAATCACCATGGGCATCTGAGATTATCTTAGTTAGTAAAAGGAAATAAAACATGGATTTGGATGAAGATAAAAGGTTTATTATTTAAATACAACTAAGCCTAATAAAATACCTATATAAGGCATCTGAAAATAAATAATAAGTCAAAGATGTGAATAATATTTTGAGTTCACAAGCAAGCTTGTGCTGACAAAGGAACAGGTTCCTTAGATACCAGAGATATCTAAGGGGCCAGTTAGCGCAGTAGAATACAAAATAGACAAGCATACTGGTTTACTTATTTTTGAAGAGGTCTAAGTAGAAATAGCGTATGCTTCAAAATATGCTGTGTTTTAAAACATAAAAGAAATTTAAGTAGTAAGCTACATTAACGATAATTTATGTAAGAAGCTTAAAACTAACAGTGTTAGTAATAGGTCCATCATATTAAGGTCAAACATAATATGGGATAAGTTAGTTATGACAAGCTATCTAAAGGAAATTTATAATGAAAAAGTGGGGTGTAGTTATGGAGGAATATAAAGAGATGCAAGAAAATATAGCTAATTATGAGATTAAGCACGTTAATGAATTAGTTAGTGGAGATATTGTTTTACATCCTATTTACAGAGAAGATGGATTGCTTTTAGTAAATAGATATACTATGTTAACACCTTTATTGATTAGTAAGATGAGATTACATATGAATAATAACTTAAGGGTATTAACAACAGATACAAGAGAAAAATTTACTGATTTTATTAATAGTAAAACATTCATAAGTAAAGACTTTCTGAATAAATTGAAGGAAATTGTTATTGAGTCAAATAAATCTTTTTATTCATCTATAAGTCTAGAAGAATATATGAGTAAAGATATTAAATTTGATAATAAAGAGTCAATTTTAACTACATTATTAATATCTATGCCTTTGTGGAATAACATGGAATCTTACTTAGAGGGAAATACACTTAAGATTAGGGTAGAAAGTGCTAAGGAAAAATTATTAGAAAAGATACACAGTGATAAGGTTTTACTTTCATTTATAAATAGAATTAAAGAGTATGATGATTTACTTTTGATGCACAGTATAAATACCTTAGGTATTTCTTTTCTAATAGGGGCCACCTTAGAACTAACAGAAGAGGAACTTGTTCAACTAGGCATTGCTGCTTTGTTTTGCAATATAGGATTTTTAAAGTATGATAATAAAGTATTTCAAAATTATATAAATAATGGTGAAGAAGCACAACTGCAAATTGAACATATCAAGGCTTCTTTAGATATTTTAGGAGAATCAGATTATTGTAAACAAAAATCAATTTTTTATGGTATTTATGATCACCATGAACATTATTGTGGTGGAGGAGTTCCCAATGGAAAGCAGGGTGACCAGATAAGTTTATTTGGTAAAATACTTAAAATTGCTGTTGAGTATGATGACTCTGTTGGGGGATACTTTGCTAATAGTGGGAAAATATCCTATGAAACTATTAGTATGCTTTTAGATAATAAGGAAGGTTTTTTTGATAATAATATTTTAAAGGTATTTATGTATAGATCAAATTTGTATAAAATAGGAAAACCTATAAGAATATCAATTAATACAAGGGGAGAAATATTAGGATTTACAAACTTTATTAATTATCCAAACAAGCCTATAATAGAACTTAAAGATGGCAGAATTATAGATACTTATAGAAAATAAACTTTACTGTTATAAGGTTCCTTGATGGAATTTTTACTTATTCATATCCTGAGACTCTTAAGGAAACCAGGGGATGAATAATGTATAAGTTAAGTTTTAACTCTGATTCCCTATATGATGAATAACTTAGATACTTAGTCCTCCTTGACATTGTCGGGGAGGATTTTTCAATGAAAAAAGAGTAGAAACTAAAAAGTATCTACTCTAAAAATCAAAAGGGGGTAATGTTGTTAAAGACTTTATCATCAAGGGGTCTATATTTATTATTATACAGTAATGATTATTAATATCAAGTAGAAAATATAAAAAAATGAAAGTTTACATTATATTCATAAATCACTTTGATTTACTGATACAAGTTTTGATTGGGTTAAGTAATTATAAAATAATGGTTAAATATTATAATCTATTTTCAAGAAGTAGAGGTTTACGCCAATTAAAATGAAATATTAAAGTAACAATAACTTTTTAGAAAGGTATAATAAAAATATCTCAGCAGACACTAAAATAGATATATTTCGTTAGAAAAAAGTATTACAATTAACTGGATAAGTTTAGGTTTTAAATAGTTAAATAACTGTAATTAAACAAATAGATAATATGTATTAATAAAAATTATTTATTAAGGCAGAACTTTAATTTACATGTAAGAGAAAAAAGTGAGTAAATAAAAAATATAAGGTCAAGAAGGGAGATATTATGGTAGAAGGAAAAGGTATAAAAGAAATAGGGTGGAACCTAGATAATAGTTATGCTCGATTACCTGAGAAATTTTTTACTATTGTTGATCCAAACCCCGTTCCATCACCAAAAATGGTAATAATTAATGACTCCTTAGCGGCATCTTTAGGATTAAGTGTAGATATGCTGCGAAGTAGTGACGGTATAGCTATGCTTTCTGGAAACCAGATGCCAGAAGGGGCGCTACCACTAGCACAAGCTTATGCTGGTCATCAATTTGGGTATTTTACTATGTTGGGTGATGGAAGAGCAATGCTACTTGGAGAGCAAATTACACCCGAAAATCAAAGGTTTGATATTCAGTTGAAGGGATCAGGTAGAACTCCTTACTCCAGGGGTGGTGATGGTAAGGCTGCTCTTGGGCCTATGCTAAGAGAGTATATAATCAGTGAAGCTATGGATGCTCTTGGAATTCCAACTACTCGTAGTTTGGCAGTGGTGACAACAGGAGAAACTATAATACGTGAAACAGAGCTACCTGGTGCAATAATGACAAGGGTAGCTGCTAGTCATCTTAGAGTTGGTACTTTCCAGTATGCTTCAAGGTGGTGTACTGTTGAAGAACTTAAAGCGCTTGCTGATTACACTTTGGATAGACATTTTCCTGAGGCTAAATCTAGTGAAAATCCATATGTTTCTTTATTGAAGAAGGTTGTCAAAGGGCAAGCTAAGCTTATTGCAAAATGGCAACTAGTAGGATTTATTCATGGGGTAATGAATACTGACAATATGGCAATAAGTGGTGAGACTATTGACTATGGACCTTGTGCTTTTATGGATACCTATGATCCAGCAACTGTTTTTAGTTCCATCGATGCTCAAGGACGTTATGCATATGGAAATCAACCAGCAATGGCGGGATGGAATCTTGCTAGGTTTGCTGAAACCTTATTACCACTATTACATCATAATCAAGAAGAAGCACTGAAAATAGCTCAAGATGCAGTTTCAGAATTTGCTGAATTATACCATTCACACTGGATTACTGGAATGAGAGCAAAACTGGGAATCTTTAATGAGGAATTGCAAGATAAAGCTTTAATTGAGGACCTACTAAACATAATGAAAAAGTATGGTGCAGATTATACAAATACTTTCAGGGGATTAACATTAGGCAATTTTCAAGATGTTACATTGTTTGGTACTTCGGAGTTTTCTAAGTGGCATGAATTGTGGAAGGCAAGACTTACAAGACAAGAACACTCAGAAGAATCTTTCTATGAGTTAATGAGAAATAGCAATCCAGCAGTGATTCCCCGTAATCATAGGGTAGAAGAAGCTCTGGAGGCAGCAGTGATAAAGGGAGATTATACTGTGATGGAAAGACTCCTAAAGGTTATTTCTAAGCCTTATGATCATTCAACAAAACAAATAGAGTATTGCACATTGCCTGAGATTTCAAAGCGCCCTTATAGAACCTTTTGCGGTACTTAATTAATAAAAACAAAATATAAAAGAAAAAAAGTTAATGAACAATTTTAAATCACAGTGATAAAAAGGGCTTAGGCCCTTTTTTATTGTTAAAATTATTTAATTATCATTGTCAATTTGTATAAAGTAATCCTAAAAATATTTAATTAATAGGATAATTAGTTTATAACTTCCCATAGGTTTTAGTTATATAAAATGAGGTTTAAATGGAGATTCAATTAAAGAAAGATATGTAGAAGGGTTGTATAGACTTTTTCAATTATGAATACTCAGGTATAATATAAAAATATAATAAAAAATAAACATTTCAGGTGAAAGGAGGTGCAATTAGTGAATATTCAAATTTTCGGAACAAAAAAGTGTTTTGACACAAAAAAAGCAGAGCGATATTTTAAAGAAAGAAAAATAAAATATCAATTGATTGATTTGAATATAAAGGGATTAAGTAAGGGAGAACTGCAAAGCGTTATAACTTCAGTTGGACTAGAAAAATTAATTAATAGCAAATCAAAGTTATATGAAAAATTAAACTTAAGCTATATTAGAAGTTTAGAGATCAAAGGAGAAATATTACTTAATAATCCACTTCTTTTAAACACCCCAGTAGTGAGAAATGGAAAACAAGCTACTGTGGGCTATGAGCCAGAGCTTTGGAAGGCATGGGAATAGCACTAAGATTTCTCTATAGGGAGTCAAATTAAGGATTAAACTTATACAGGAAACCAATATAGGTTTCCTGTATAAGTTTTGAAGATGAATAAAATAACCTTTTACTAAGGAAGTGAATATTAAAAAGAACTACTTAAGTAATTTCTTAGGTAGTTCTTTAAATTTGGTTACTTGTTATATATTGTAAAAATAATTAAAAATCTATTGATTCATTTCCATATTTTGTGTTATAATAAAGAAGTGGGCAGATTGCAGATTGAGTAATTTGCTTATGATATTAGAAATATTGTGTTTTAATGCAATGGATAACTTGGCAGAGTTATCTATTGTATTTTTTTTTATCAAGGTTTAATGTAATTTCAGAAGAAACCTCATCACCTTTTAAAGTTGTTTTTGATTGAAACAAGCCTTTCATTAGTTCCTGCTTATAGCAAAAGCCCAGTAGCATAGCAACAATTCCTAACATTGTAATACATAGAATAACAATAATAAAATTCAAATTCACAAGACCACACTCCTTTTTATATTTATAGGTGCAATCTGCCCACTTTTATAAAAACTTAAAAATTATATAGGTCTATAGTTTAATTGTAGCATATAATTTTGAAAATATATTTAATGGAGCATAAAACACCTAAAATATGTCATTAATTTTATGCAATTATTTAATTTGATTAATCAAATTATTTAATTTAAAGGAGGTGTTTTGAAATAAATATAGAATAAGTAATTAAATACAAATTTTGGTAAAGGGGCATGATAACTTTATGTACAATATATTAATTTTAGAAGACGATTGTATTCAGTTGAAAACCCTATCAGGTATTATAAAACAATGTGATAGAAGTTACCAAGTATATGAAGCCAATGATATTGCTGAGGCAATTAAAATATCCAAGCAAGTAAAGATTAATCTTTTTTTTATAGATATTAACTTAAAAAATGAATCTGGTCTTAATTTTGCCTATGAAATAAGAAGAATGGATAGCTATGGGCTAACTTGGATAGTTTTTGTAACAATTTATAAAGAATATATGCTTTCGGCCTTTAAGAAAGTTCACTGCTATGATTATATTTTAAAGCCTTACAATAAGGAAAATATTCAAAACTTAACAAAGCGACTGTTGTCAGACAATAGGCAGCAAATTGCTGTTACAGAAATTAAGAAAAAATTTATTATTGTACCTATAAAAAACATACAAGTGAAAATATTTGTTAATGAAGTTATTTTTGTGGAGGTTTTTATTAGAACTTCCATAATTCACACTATTAATGGTTCATTTACCATAGATTATTTATCTCTTAAAAAATTAAACGCTATGATAGACTGTGAGGATATACTTCAGAGTCACAGATCTTATTTAGTTAATATAAGATATATCAGCAAAATTGAAAAGACTAATGATAAAACTTCTTATATAATTTACTTTAATAACACTGATAAGACTGCATTATTGGGGTACAGCTTTAAAAAAAATATATTGGATAGATTTAGTGATCCTGTAGGTGGGGAGATAAATGAGCAATTATAAGATATTCATTGTAGTACTTTTAGAAGTAGGTAGTTTTATGTTACTTTGGAATATGTTTAATAGAGACTATGAAAAGACGGTGTTAAAGAGTATCGCCATTGTTTTTTGCACTTCATTAGTAGTTTTAATTACAAATTATATTTATCCTCCTATGCAATTTTTAGTTAATTACTTATTCTTATTTCTAGCGATTAATTTGGTGTTTAAAAAAATAATGAAGTACTTATTGCTTGAGTTTGGATTGGTTTTAGCGATTTTTGGAATAATGCAACTTACTGTAATAATACTTCTTAGGATATGTATTCCAGCATTTATGGTGAAGGATGATTTTATATATTTACTTGTAGCAAACATAATATGTATGATTTTAAGCTTTTTTATTTCCAGGTATATGACTTACGGAAAGCTAATTATATTATTTAGACAGGGAAGTTTTAAAATATACTTTTTCTCTATAAATCTACTTATGTATATAATTACTGCAAAGTGGATATGGAATTTTAAAAGGTATGAGTTTTTAGATGATATTTCAATATACCTTGTAATTCCTATAGTATTTATTCTGGCAAATTTATTCTTTCTTGAATATCAAATGAAAAATAATGAATTAAAAAAGTCATTAGAAGATTATGAAAAATATTCTCCTGTAATAGCTAAGCTTTTAGAAGATGTAAGAGTAAGACAACATGATTTTAAGAATCATTTAAATACAGTTTATAGCCTTGTTTTAGTTTCAGATGAAAAGAATTTAAAGAGTACTATTACCCAGTATATAGATTGTCTCAATATTTCCTTAGAAAATATTGAAAAGGTGTTGCAGATAGATAATACAGTAGTAACAGCTGTAATCTATAATAAAATAAATGAAGCTTCGAAGAATAATATTGAGTTTAGATATAGTATTCAAAAGAATTTAAAGTTTCCTTATAGAGATTATGAGCTTTCAGAGATTCTTAATAATCTTTTAGATAATGCTTTTGATGCTGTTACAAATTCGAAAAGTGATAAAAGAAAAATATTTTTAAATATTGGATATCTTGAGGAAAACTGCATTATAGAAATGGGTAATACTGGGGAAAGGATAGAGTTTAATGATATTTCAAAAATTTTTGATGCAGGATATACTACAAAAATAGGAGAAAATCGAGGATATGGTCTTTATAATGTGAAAAGAATAGTTGAGTCCTATGGTGGTAGAGTTCAACTATCCTTTGAAAATAACTATACAATTTTCAGCATAAAGTTATCAGAGGCTACCTAAAATTCATCCTTTAAACATTCTGGAATTTCAGGCTCTCCAAGGAAAAGAAAAGATCCATACCAAGGAAACACCAAGGCAGTTACTGTAAGACAAAGTGTACACAACATATTTTTCCCTTTAAAACTGTTAAATAAATTTTTCATAATACCCTCCTTATAGAATAAATTAATTATTTGGTTATAGCTTCGGCTTTTTTATCAGTACAAGTTGAACGCTTTGCAGCAATATAGTACTGAAGCCGCAGTTAACATAAGCAGTGTTTTTTAAAGACAATAGGATAATGGTCCATATAGCTATAGATGAAGCTGCTATAATCTTATATTGCAGCTTTTTTTTCTTATCTTTTATTGGTCTTCGTACACTACACATTGGAGCTTTCAATGAAACTATTAAAAAGCTAGCTATACCAGCAAAAAGGTAGTATGTCCTTGGGAGTTGTGGTATTAAAGGAGCTATCATGCTGGTGAAAATAAACATTGCAGTAGTTAAAAGTAAACAATTTAAGGCACCTTTTAGATGGATTCCTCCAGCAAATACTCTTGTAGACATTAATACTAGCAAGGAAAAAAAGAATAACTTTTCCCTATGGATTATATTAAAAAATAGCACTAAAAAAATAATTTTAAATCCCTCGCCTAGAAGTATACTTAGGCCATATTGTATTCTTCCACGGTCTTTTGCATTATTGTAGGTTTCGGTACAAATAAAGGAGGTCAGTTGTGTAGCTAATTTATCCACCATATCTCATACACCCCTAAAAGTGAAAATAATTTAAACTATCATTACATTTGGTAAAAAGGATTTGTTTATGTAATGATATGATTCGGAAATTATATTTATTACAGTTTAAGCTTACATTTCTAAAAGTTTAAAGAAACTATCTAATGAAAATAAATACACCTTAGAGGAAAATAAATAATTTTAAAATATATAAGTTGCAACAGTATTTCTACAATAATCAATAAATTAAAAGCAGCTTATATGAGAGAGAATGAAAAAGCAGACTTATTGTTTGTGTAGTTTCTTTATTTCATTCTATGTAGTAACAATCATTATAAATCAAATGTGGTTTTGGTGAAAAATATTTTTCGCATATGAATTATAAGGTAATTTGTGATATGATATTCATGAAGAAGAAAAAATACAATATAGTTATGAAAAGCAAAACGTAAGGTAATAGAAGTTACTGTTTTAGCTTAGAAAGTATAACTACACAACTAAAATAAAATCAATTAGTTTTAAGGAGGACATGGGATATGGAGATTAAGGAAAGGATATCAAAGCTAAGAGAATTAATGGTGCAGAATAATGTGGATGCTTATATTGTACCAAGTCAAGACCCTCATTTAAGTGAATACGTTGGTGAACATTTTAAATGCAGAGCATGGATAAGTGGGTTTACTGGGTCAGCTGGGACTGCAGTATTTACAAAAGAAAAAGCAGGATTATGGACAGATGGAAGATATTATATTCAAGCAGAAAAGCAACTTAAAGGTACTGGCATAGAGTTGTTTAGAGCAGCAGAAATTGGAGTTCCTAGCTATACACAGTGGTTACAAAGTGAGCTAAAAGAAAATAATATTGTAGGATTTGATGGAATGGTATTTTCAACATCTTTTGCTGAGAAGATGGAGAAGGATTTATGGAGTAAAGGAATAAGAATAAATAGTGATTTAGATTTAATAAGTCCAATATGGACAGATAGACCAGAGATCCCAGCTGATGAAATATTCCTTCACCACACAAAATATTGCGGTAAAAGTAGAAATGAAAAGGTTTCTCAAGTAAGAGAAAAAATGAGTAAAAGTGGAGCAAATTATTATTTGGTTTCTTCATTAGATGACATTTGTTGGCTTTTAAATATTAGAGGGAATGATGTGCCAAACAATCCTTTTGCAACAGCATACTGTCTTGTTGGGGAAAGAGAAACTTTTCTATTTATCAATAAAAACAAAGTAAACAGCAGTGTGGAAAGAGAATTAATGCAGAGTAATGTTTTTGTTAAAGATTATGATGAGATTTATAGTTCTCTCAAGGAATTAGAGGATACTTCAGTAGTTATACTAGATTATGATATGGTTAATTATAGCTTGGTTGAGAGTATAAACAAAAACGTTAAAAAGATTCATCACCCTAACTTAACAACTATGATGAAAGCTATAAAGAATGATGTGGAAGTGCAAAATATTAAAGATGCATATATAAAGGATGGAGTTGCATTAGTTCAACTTTTCAGGTGGATTAGAGATAATGTCGAAAATATAACCGAAATTGATGTAGTAAAAAAAGCTGAAGAGTTTAGAAGAAATCAGCCACTATCTATGGGACCAAGCTTTGATAGTATAGCAGCCTATAAAGAAAATGCAGCAATGATGCACTATAATCCTTACAATGAAGAAATACCTAGATATTTAAAAGAAGAAGGGTTCTTCCTCTTAGATTCTGGTGGACAATACTTTAATGGAACTACTGATATTACGAGAACCGTATCCTTAGGAAAGCTAACTGATGAAGAAAGAAGAGACTTTACATTAGTACTGAAATCAGTTATAGCCCTTTCCACAATAAAGTTCCTATATGGTGCTACAGGATCAAATTTAGATATACTAGCTAGAAGACCACTGTGGGAATATGGTATTGATTATAAATGTGGCACAGGTCATGGCATAGGATTTTTTTCTAATGTCCATGAACAACCTCAACGTTTTAGCCAGGTTCCCAACAACATTAAGTTGGAAAAAGGGATGATGATAACCATAGAACCAGGGGTTTATAAGGAAGGAAGACACGGTGTCAGAACAGAGAATACTGTGGTAGTTGTAGAGGATGAAAAAACGGAGTTTGGCCAATTCATGCGCTTTGAAGAGTTATGTTATGTACCAATCGATAGAAGTGCAATACTTCCTGAAATGCTTACCGAGTTTGAGAAAGAATGGTTAAATAATTATCATGAAAAAGTATTTAAAACCCTTTCTCCATATTTGGATGAAACATGCAAAAAGTGGCTCTTAAAGGAAACTGAAAAGCTATAGTTTATTGTAGTGTTTTTGCGTACTAGTTTGGTTATACTTGGAGATAGTCTTAAACTTAGAAGAGAGCAAAGACTTAATGAAATACAAGAATCATAGGATCAAGAAGGCATAAATATTAAATTTGTGCCTACTTGATTTTTTTTGCTTAGTAGACTAACATACCTGGATATTAGTAATTTTAGAGTATATTTAGGAGGAGTAAAATAATTTTAAATAAAGTTTTTAGAATAAATTAAACAAGAGTGCAGTTTCTTCAGGGATAAGAGAAATCTAAATTTTATGTCTCAAGTATTTCCTTTTGTAGCCTTTTTGCTAAGCTATTAAATACAACATCATAGGAGATATCTATAAGGTGTTCAATGAATTCATCTGATAAAGAGCCATCAATGTTTAGTGTATTCCAATACTTTTTATTCATATGATAGCCAGGAGTAATTGAAGGATAATCAAACCTTAAACATTGAGCCATATAGGGGTCACACTTTAAGTTTACTTGTAAGGGGTTACTGTTTAATCTAATTAAGGCAAAGATTTTAGAACCAATTCTATAAACAAGAGTTTCATTATCAAAAGGAAAATCATTGGTTGAGGATTTTTTTGAATCACAATATTTTTTTAATGTTTCTACATTCATTTATCGACACCACCCGGAAGATATTTTATATATAAAATTATATAACAGTTCTAATATAAATAATAACTGAAATAATAAGTTTTAATCACGTAACTTTTAGAAATAGTAAAAAGTTAATTAAACTTACATATATTTTATAGAACTATCATAAATCAATAGAGAGTGTTTAAAGTTCTATTTACCAAATATAATTAGGGCTTAAGGTTATTTATTTAAATTAAAGTTAAAAAAGTGTAGTTTAATTAGCTTTTATTATAAATAACTTGCTTTCATATTATGTTTAATAAATAAACTATTTTAATTATGTGAACAGTTTTTATGTATTTTCAGTGGTTATGTTAAATTATTATAGTTACTGTATAGGAAAAATGTAGAAAAATGTGATAAAATGGTATGGGGTAAAATGTAAATTCGAATTATACTGCGGGTGGGGGATATCCTTATGAATGAAGTAGCCTTTTTAGGTGATCTAAAATCACAATGGTATATTGAAGTGTATAACGGAAAAGTTGTGGAGATAAGTGAAAGTTTTATAGAAGCTACACAATATTCAATTAAAGAGTTTTTAGGAAATAGTTTTGAAGAACTAATTAGAAAATTAAGAGTTGGTCCAAAGAGTAATTTAGAACAATTAGAGAAAAATGTGAATTATTTTTTTTTCAATAAATCTTCTGAAGTTAAGTTTATTAAGATACAACTATTAGAAGTTAGGGATAAAAAGACTTATATTATAAGAGAAAAATGTAATTCTAGTCTAGATGATAAGTTTATCTTTGCTGATAAATTGGCTGAGGATAATCATTTTGGTATTGGTATTTTTACTTTACCAGATGTAATTTTGCTTAAGGCTAATGAGAAGTTTTTAAACTTTTTTGATGAACCTTATAATAAAAGAGAAAACTGCCTTGGAAAACCTGTTAGTGAGTTTGTTACTGGGTTTACAGGAAGTGCATCAGAAAAGATATGGCAAAAAATTATTGATACTGGGGAAACTTATAATATTGATGAATATATGTATGATAGATTTAATAGGGGTGTAACCTATTGGAAAAGCACCCTAACACCAATACATGAAGACGGTAAGCTAAAATACTGTATTGAAATGACTACAGATATAACTGAGCAAGTTTTGCATAGGAAGAAGATAGAAGAACAGTCAAGGGTTATAGAAGAGCAAAAGAGAGCTTTAGAAAAGGCTTTAGAAATGAAAGATGAGTTTCTTTCAATAATTTCTCACGAATTTAGGACACCTTTAAATGTGATAAGTGCAGCAATACAAGCTATGACTTATATTTGCTCAAATGAGCTTTCAGAGAAGGCGACTAGATACGTAGATATTATAAAACAGAATAATTTAAGGCAGCTAAGACTAGTAAACAACCTTTTAGATATTACTCGTGTTAACGCTGGAACTATAAAGGTTTATAAAAGAAATTTAGATATAGTTGCTCTTACTGGATCTATAGTGGAGTCTGTACAGTTGTATGCTAAACAAAAGGAAATTAAATTATTCTTTAATTATTCCTTGGCAAGCAAGGTAACAGCATTAGATGCTGAAAAATATGAGAGAATATTATTAAATTTACTTTCAAATGCCATTAAGTTTACTCCAAAAGGAAAAACTATAGATGTTTGTCTTAAATTTGTTAAAAAAAATATAAAAATTGAAGTTAAGGACACTGGAATTGGTATACCAAAAGATAAAATAGATCTAATTTTTGAGAGATTCGGTCAAGTTGATAGCTCACTATCACGTAAGGCAGAAGGTATTGGGATAGGGTTATCTCTAGTGAAAAACTTTGTAATAGCACTAGATGGAACTATAAAGGTTAAGAGCAGTATAGGGAAAGGTACTACCTTTACTATAACAATTCCCCATGAAAAAAAATTAGAAGAGAAAGAGGAAATAGAAAGAAGTGAATTATTAGATAATCGGGTGACAGATGTTACTGCAGTAGAGTTTTCAGATATCTATTTTTGATTAGAATTCATTGTTTTTTTGCACATAATATATAAAATATTTATAATAATAAACTTAGGGATTTGATTTACTTTGATAAAGGGATTATAATATATGTGAAATTAAACCAAGGGAGGAAATCTATAATGGAAAAGAAAATGGTACCAGTAGGGTTATCAAACAAACACATTCACTTAAGTCAAGAGCATTTAGATATTTTATTTGGAGAGGGTTATGAATTAAAGAAATTCAAAGACTTATCTCAACCAGGTCAATATGCTGCAGAAGAAAAAGTAGATGTTGTGGGTGTAAAAGGAACTTTAAAAGGCGTAAGAATACTAGGACCAGTTAGAAAAGAGACACAAGTTGAGGTTTCTTTAGCAGATGGTTTTGTATTAGGAGTAATTCCACCAGTTAGAGATTCCGGTGATCTAATAGATAGTCCAGGAGCAAAAATTGTTGGACCAAAGGGTGAAGTTGTAATAGAAAAAGGTATTATTGCAGCTGCAAGACATATACACATGCATACTTCTGACGCTGAAAACTTCGGAGTTGTAGATAAAGAAGAGGTTAGTGTTAGAGTTGAAGGTAAAAGAGGATTAATATTTGAGAATGTATTAGTAAGAGTTAATAAGGATTATGCTCTTGAAATGCACGTGGACATAGAAGAAGGTAATGCTGCAGGACTTAAAAATGGAGCAGTAGTAGAATTAATAAAATAGAACATAATGCTTGAAGATAAAATTGAGGATACCTATTACATAGGTATCCTCAATTTTTTTATTTTAGATGTAACTTAGTGGAATATGATTATATTTTTTTATTTATGTTTTACAAAATTTTCTTGCCTTAAGGATATGACGAAAAGGTATTTAATTATTTAATAAGGGCAATTAAATAGTATTCAAATTTTTAAAGTCTAATGATAATATATAAGTTATATGAATTTCATTATGTTGAATAATAATTAGAATATTAATTTATTTAGAAAGTAAGGGGATAAAGATTATATCCAAAAGGTGAGTGAATGAATAAGGAGAACAATAGTACAAAAAAGAAGTTGGCAGAAGCGTTAAAACAACTTATGAGCGAAAAGCCCTTTGAGAAGATTAAAATTCAAGAAATTGCAGATTTATGTCAAATGAATAGACGCACATTTTATTATCATTTTAAGGATATTTTTGAATTGTTGGATTGGTTTTATCATGAAGAAACCATGAAGCAGTTAGAAATAAATAGTACATATGAAACATGGACTAATGAGTTATTATATTTATTTCACTATATTGAATCAAATAAAAAGATGACTTTGTGCGTGTTCAAGTCTTTAGGGCGACAATATCTTGAAGATTTTATGTATAAAAGTGTTTTTCGTGTAGTTAAAAACATAGTTTATGGAATGGCAATAGATTTAGAAGTTAAGGAGAAAGAAAAGGATTTTATAGCACATTATTATACGGTGTCTTTGTTAGGTGTGATGACACATTGGATTCAAGCAGATTTCACACCAAGACCTACAGAAATAACAAATATGACAAGTCTTACTATTCAAGGAACAATGAGAGGCGCATTAGAGAGATTTTCACAAAATCAATAATTTGTGTATATACGATTAAAGCAAATAGATGATATAATTTCCTTATATTTAGGAGGGAATTATAGTGCAGGATTATATAATTGTTACAGATGCAACATGTGATTTACCAGTAGATATTATAAAAAGCTTAGGTGTCATTGTTTTACCTATGGAGTTTATTATAGATGATAAGAGCTATAGTCATCATCCTGATGAAAGAAATATGAGTTTTCATGATTTTTATAATTACTTAAGAGTTGGTAAGATGTCTACCACTTCACAGATTAACTATAATACCTATAGATCTGTTTTTAGTGGTATTTTAAATCAGGGAAAAGATATTCTATATATTTCATTTTCATCTGGGTTGAGTGGAACCTATAATGCCTCTAGATTAGTGATAAATGAATTAGAAGAGGAGTTCCCGGATAGGAAAATCCTAAGCGTAGATTCTTTAAGTGCTTCCATAGGGGAGGGTCTTCTAGTTTATCTAGCTGCATTAAAAAAACAGCAGGAATCTACTCTAGAAGAATTGATTCAGTGGGTAGAAGATATGCGTTTCCAAGTGTGTCATTGGTTTGCGGTTGATGACCTAGAGCACTTAAAACGTGGAGGAAGAATTAATGCTGTACAAGCTTCTGTTGGAAGTATTTTAAACTTAAAACCTATATTAAGTGTAAATAGAGAAGGAAAATTGGTTACTATAGCCAAGGTTAGGGGTAAAAAGAAAAGTTATCAATACTTAATACAAAAATTAAAGGATGATGGTATAGATACAAATTGCCAAAATATTATAGTGGGACATGCTGATTGTGAGGAAGATGCTATTTGTTTAAAGGGTTTGATTTTAAACGAAGGCTTAGCGAAGGAAGTTTTAATAAGTAATATTGGACCGATTATTGGAACTCATACTGGTGCTGGAATGTTAGCAGTGACCTTTATAGGAAAGCGTCAAGATAATTAGAGGCTTTGAAGTGAACTAGTTAAGATAGTAAACTATATAATCTTACAAGAGTTTTTTCTATGACAATTTTGAATTGTGAAGTAGGCGTATGTGTGAAAAAATTTATAGTTAAATTAAAGTAAAATAATTCAGAAGTCTAACATTTAAAGTTAATTTTATATGTTAGACTTTTTATTTGTGTTATTATTGGTGGGTTACACTAATAAAGATATATTTAGGATCTAATAAGTTATAACACTAATGCAATTTTAATTTTTTATTTGGATATTATGGTATATAATTATAATTAAAGATGGTATGAATATGTTTTTTAAACAGGGGCTAACTACCAGAAATTAAATTATTATATGGGGGATTATGTTATGAATGAAGTTTTACAACAAATAAAAAGCAGAAAATCTATGAGAGTATTTGAAGATAGGCCTATTGAAGCTATGTTAAAAAAAGAAATTCTAAATGCTGCCTTTGAAGCTCCAACGGCTGGTGCAATGATGCTCTATAGTATACTAGACATTACCGATGAAACATTAAAGAAAAAATTATCCATAGAATGCGACAATCAACCTTTTATTGCTGACTCTCCGTTAGTGCTTATATTTCTTGCAGACTACCAAAGATGGTACGATGCTTTTGAATTAGAAAATTGTAATCCAAGAACACCGGGGGAGGGAGATATCCTTCTTGCATGTGCTGATGCTATAATTGCGGCTCAAAATACTGTGGTCGCTGCTGAATCTTTAGGAATTGGTTCATGCTATATTGGAGATATTATCGAGAATTGTGAAACTATTAGAGAGTTGCTAAACCTTCCAGAGTACGTTTTACCTGCGGCTATGTTGGTTTATGGATATCCAACTGAAGGACAAAAAAACAGAAAAAAACCTGTGCGTTTTGAAAAACAGTATATAGTCTATGAAAATAAGTATCGTAGACTATCAAGAGAAGAACACATACAGATGCATGAAGGAAGAAATGAAAAGGCAGGGGTAGCAAATAAAAATGTTAGCGAGGGGATCAAAGCTCTTTGTAATCGTAAATATATGTCTGATTTTTCCTTAGAAATGAATAGATCAGCAGGGGAATATCTTAAGAAGTTTAGAATAAAATAATGTAGTTTAGCTAACTTATAAGTGATAATTAAAAACATTGAAAGAGGCGAGAAAGTACTACTTCCTTGCCCTTTTTAGTTGAATGAATAAGTTATACGGTTGCTGAAATACACCCCTAGGGGGTGTAAATGAGTGGAATTCGTAGATATAATGGAAAAAACAAAGATAATTAGGGGAAAACTTCTTTCTATAAGAATTTTCATATATTGACTTATTAGAACATGGAGAGTATTATTAATTTATAGACACCCCCCAAGGGGGTAGTGATAATGAATGAAGGTGATAAAATGAACAACGAAAAAAAGAAAGCACTTCAAGCATTGAAAACATCTAGAGGACAAATTGAAGGAATTATAAAGATGTTAGAAGATGAAAGATATTGCGTTGATATATCAAATCAAATAATTGCTGCTCAAGGACTTTTAAAGAAAGCAAACTTGTTAATTCTAGAGCAACATATAAATCACTGTGTAAAAGATGCCATTATAAATAACGATGGCAGTGAGAAAGTAGAAGAAATAATGAGTATTATTGCTAAGCTAACAAATAGATAAGAAGTTAGCTATTTAATAACTAAGAGATTTTGAATTAAGAGGGAGGGGCAAAATGATTGAAAAAACTATAAAGATTGAAGGTATGACTTGCGCTTCTTGCGCTAAAGCTGTTGAAAGAGCAGCTAAGAAGTTAGATGGTGTAAGTGAAGCATCAGTAAATTTCGCAACAGAAAAGCTTACTGTAAAGTTTGATGGATCAAAGATATCTTTGATAGAGTTAGAAAATGCTATTGAAAAAGCTGGTTATAACGCAGTTAATGAAGAAAGCAGTAAATACTTTAAAATAGAGGGTATGACTTGTGCATCTTGTGCAAAGGCAGTGGAGCGAGCAGTAGAAAAGATTGATGGAGTTAATGAGGCTAGTGTTAACTTTGCAACTGAAAAATTGAATGTAGCTTTTGATTCTTCAAAGGTTAGAATATCAGATATAAAGAAAAGTGTAGAAAGAGCGGGCTATAAAATTATAGATGAAGAAGTTACCGTGGATACAGACAAAGTAAAAAAAGAAGAAGAGATGAGAGCGCTATGGAAAAGATTTGTGATTTCAGCAGTGTTTACTATCCCCTTATTAATTGTAGCAATGGGACCTATGATTGGGTTGAAGCTACCAGAAATAATAGATCCTAAAACTAATGCTGTAAACTTTGCTATTTTACAGATTATTCTTGCTACACCAGTTGTTATGGTTGGAAATAAGTTTTTTAAAGTAGGGTTTAAAACCTTAGTCAAGGGTAGCCCTAATATGGATTCATTAATTGCCATAGGAACCTCAGCATCCTATTTGTATAGCGTATTTGGAGTATATAAGATTTTAATTGGAAATCATCACTACACTCACAATCTATACTTTGAATCGGCAGGGGTTATACTAACATTAATTACTCTTGGAAAATATCTTGAATCAGTTACAAAAGGAAAGACTTCTGAGGCTATAAAAAAGCTCATGGGATTGGCACCTAAAACTGCTACTATAATAAAAAATCATATAGAGGAAATAGTTCCTATAGATGACGTGGAAGTTGGCGATGTAATTATTGTAAAGCCAGGAGAAAAGCTACCTGTTGATGGAGAAGTTGTTGAAGGAAGTACATCTATTGATGAATCTATGCTTACAGGAGAAAGTATACCTGTAGAAAAGAATGTTGGGTCCAAGGTTATAGGTGCAAGTATAAATAAGGCTGGTTTCATTAAGTATAAAGCTACAAAAGTTGGCAAAGATACGGCTTTAGCTCAAATAGTAAAGTTGGTTGAGGAAGCTCAAGGGTCAAAGGCACCTATTGCAAAAATGGCGGATGTTATTTCTGGGTATTTCGTACCAGTAGTAATTGTACTTGCAATTATTTCGGCCCTTGCTTGGTATTTTTCAGGGCAAACAGGAACTTTTGCACTAACAATATTTATATCAGTTCTTGTAATTGCGTGTCCATGTTCTCTAGGACTTGCAACCCCTACTGCTATAATGGTGGGTACTGGCAAGGGTGCGGAATATGGAGTTTTAATAAAAAGTGGTGAGGCTCTTGAAACAGCACATAAAATTAAAACTATAGTATTTGATAAAACTGGTACAATTACTGAAGGTAAACCAAAGGTAACTGATATTGTTACAGTACAAGGTATAGATGAGAACTATCTTTTACAACTTGCTGCAAGTTCAGAAAAAGGATCTGAACACCCTCTTGGGGAAGCTATAGTTAAAGCGGCAGAAGAAAAGAATTTAGAAATAAAAAAAGTAGAAGGATTTAAGGCAATCCCTGGACAGGGAATACAGGTTGTAATTGATGGAAAGCAAATATTACTCGGAAATAGAAAACTTATGGAGGAGAGTAATATATCCTTAGATAATCTAGAAGAAACCTCAAATAGACTAGCAAATGAAGGAAAGACACCAATGTATGCTTCAGTAAATGGTAAGATTAATGGAATAGTTGCAGTTGCTGATACTGTAAAGGCAAGCAGTAAAAAGGCTATAGAAAAACTTCATAAAATGGGTATAGAAGTAGCCATGATTACAGGAGACAATAAGAGAACTGCAGAAGCAATAGCTAAGCAGGTTGGAATAGATGTGATACTTGCAGAAGTATTACCCCAAGATAAGGCAAGTGAAGTAAAAAAACTTCAAGGAATGGGCAAGAAAGTTGCAATGGTTGGAGATGGTATTAATGATGCACCAGCCCTTGCACAAGCAGATGTTGGAATTGCTATAGGTTCTGGTACAGATGTAGCTATAGAATCAGCTGATATAGTTTTAATGAGAAGTGACCTTATGGATGTTCCAACAGCAATTGATCTAAGTAAAAAGACAATAAAAAATATTAAGGAGAATTTGTTCTGGGCTTTTGGTTATAATACTCTTGGTATTCCAATAGCTATGGGAATATGGTATATCTTTGGAGGCAAGCTTCTTGACCCAATGATAGCAGGTGCTGCAATGAGCTTTAGCTCAGTTTCAGTTCTTTTAAATGCATTAAGACTTAAAGGTTTCAAACCACTTAATTAAGTAAGCTTTAAAGGAGGGAAATCAAAGGTTCTTAAAGCTAGAATTCTAGGTGTATCAATTTTCACTGGAATAAGATACCCTTCCTAAGATAATCACTAAATGAAAATAATAACTATTTAATTTAAAAAGTATGATAATATGGAGGAAAAACTTTAGTTAAAGCTTCCATGTTTCAAAAATAAAAATATTTAATTGGAGGAGATTTAAAATGGCAAAAAAAATATTAATCGAAGGAATGAGTTGTGGACATTGCGTTATGCACGCAACAAATGCATTAAAGGAAATAGGACTTACAGATGTGAAGGTTGAGTTAGCTACAAAAACAGCAACAGCTGAAGGTGAGGCATCAGATGAGGCTATAAAGGCTGCAATTGAGGATGCGGGCTATGAAGTGGTTAAAATAGAAAATATTTAATATAAATTGTCTATAAAAAATGCAGCCTTTTTAAATAGTAACATATTTAAAAAGGCTGCATTTTAATTTTTGAAAAGCATTTGAATCGAAAGCTTCAGGACATTATGTTAACGTATAAAATTAGTTCTAGCTCTTTCTTCTTTTTCTGGGAGTGCAATACCGTACTCTTTACCCGCTTGAATACACTTTAAAAGCCAGGCCATATTTTTACCTAAAGTTCTCATAACCTGCATTCCTTCTAAATCTTGTTTTACTTCTTCTGGAGTATTTCCATGAACCATATTCCAGTATTGAGAGGATACTATAGGCATTTGGGAAATAGTAAAGTATTTGTTTAGTTGGTCAAGAGCTGCTGTTGAACCTCCACGACGGCAACTTACAATTGCAGCACCAGGTTTATATTCAAAGCCACTTCCAGCATAGAAGAATCTATCTAAGAAAGAAGTTATTTCACCAGAGGCTCCAGCATAATGAACTGGGGAACCAAAAATAAATCCATCAGCTTCCTTTGCTTTTTCCAAAGCAATATTTACTACATCATCATTAAAAACACATTTATTACTATCATTTTTATAACAGCCACCGCAAGCCATACAGCCACGAATAGGTTTGTTTCCTATGTGGAAAATTTCAGTTTCAATATTTTCTTTTTCTAGTTCCTTTGCTATTTCACATAAGGCAGTATAAGTACATCCTTTTAATCTAGGACTTCCGTTAATAAGTAATACTTTCATTTTATCATACCTCGCTTTTGATAAAAGTTGTTATTAAATTTGATACTTTTATTAATCTATGATAATATTCTAGAATATAAGTGTTATACATACAAGTACGTACTTTTTTGTGGTATAGTTCCTAAAAAGATACTTAAAAAAGGAGGAAAATGCAATCATGGATAGATGTGTTTTAAATATTAAGAATAAAGAGTATGCATGTACCTTTGAGATAGCAATGGATTTAATAGGAGGCAAGTGGAAACCTATTATAATATGGCATCTCGGAACTAAGGGAACAAAAAGATTTAATGAGTTAAAAAAACTTCTACCCCAAATAACTCAAAAAATGCTGACACAACAATTAAGGGAACTAGAAAGTGATTGTTTAGTTGAAAGAAAAGTATATCCTCAAGTACCTCCAAAGGTAGAATATTCTTTATCAGATTTAGGTGAAAGCTTAATGCCTATCTTAAGGATGATGTGTCAATGGGGGGAAGGTTATTATGAAAGAATGTGCAATTATGAAAGTGAATTAAATGTTAAGTGAGATAATAAGTGTAAAGTTATAACTATTAAATACTACTGTGTAATCTTTTACAATATATTAGAGTAGAGAAAAAACATGGGATAGAAGAAACAGTTACTTATAAAAGGAAAAACTATGTAAGATTTCTTACATAGTTTTTATTTTTATAAATTTTCTACATGTTTTATAATACATTAGCTTCACAACCATGAATATAGAAAATCAATTTACACTACAGTTAATAAATTAATGTAAAAAAATAAAACAACTAAAAATAGTCGTTTTTTTATATAGATTCATTATTTTAACTTTACTAATAACTTATATTAATATCATATAACAAAATCATCACATTGTCAAGGAAAAACTAGTAAATAAATGAAAAATGGACTTTTTATCTATTTCTCTTGTAACTTAGTAGGAGCTCAAGAGAATTGGCTTTATTGAGAGTTTTATGTTTTTTGTTTAATACTGTAAAATATAATAGTTGGCAGAAAAATTTGGTAGTTGGAGAGAAAAATAATTTAAATAAGTTTCAATTTACTTAAAAGAATGTGAGGTGTTAGAATGTCTGCACATAGTCATCCGGAATATAAAAGCGAGGTTGAAAGATTAGCCTATACACTTGAATATTTAAAGAATTATAATAGTAGTGTGCTAAAAGAAAAACTAAGAATAGATAGGGAAGTTGAGTACGGTTTAAGTCACTACAACTCAGATAATGCTGAGCAATTCAATGAACTAGTGATAAATAAGAACATCAATGAATCCTTATCACAGAAATTGAAAAATCTTGATAAGAGTCTTTCAAAACCTTATTTTGCAAGAGTGGATTTTGTGGAAGAAGGGGCAAAAATAAAACAAGATTTATATATTGGCAAAGTATCCTTAATGAGAGACAGTGATCAGGAACTGATTATAATTGATTGGAGAGCTCCTGTTGCAACTCTTTACTATGAAGGAAGGCTGGGTGAGGCATCTTACCAAAGTGCTGATGGGGAAATAAAAGGTGAAATAAAACTAAAAAGGCAATATGCCATTGAAAAAGCTGAACTACAAGAAATATATGACATAGATATAACTACTAATGATGATTTTCTTCAAGCTGCGTTAGGGTCAAGTAAAGATAATAGGTTAAAGGATATAGTTTCAACCATTCAAGCAGAACAAAATAAAGTAATCAGAGCAGATATGTGGAAACCTTTAGTTGTCCAAGGTGCTGCAGGTGGAGGAAAAACCACCATAGCTCTCCATAGAATAGCATATCTTCTATATAACTACGAAAGTACTTTAAATCCAAAAAACTTCATGATAATCGCACCTAATAGATTCTTTTTAAGCTATATTTCAGAAGTGCTTCCTGACTTAGGTGTAGAAAATGTATTACAAACTACCTTTGAGGATTTTGCTCTTGGTATACTTGGAAAGAAGCTCAAATTAAAAAGTTCAAATGAAAAACTTTCTTTTTTAATAAATAATAATCATAAAGATTTCCAACAGAAAAACAATTTAATAAAGTTAAATTCTACCTTTAAGTCTTCCTTGGATTTTAAAGACTCTATAAATAGATACATTAAGCTTATAGAGGATAACCTAATACCAAATGGAGATTTTACTATAGAAACTTTCACTTTAATTAAATATGAAAGAATAAGGGAAATGTTTTTAGTAGAATATAAACATCTACCAATGGTAAAAAGGATTAATGAAATCAAAAAAACCTTAGTAAATACCTTAAGACAAAACAAAGAATCTATTATAGAAGAAGTAATAAGACAGTATGATGGGAGGATAGAAGCTATAAAGGATGAAATGGGGGATTGCGATAAAAGGAGAAAATCTATTATAAAAATTGCAGACACCAGAGATGCTCTTGTGGAGAAAATAAGAAAAAAATCTAAAACCATAGTAAGGGAATATTTAAATAAATTTAAAATACTAAGTCCAATAGAATATTATAAAAGGTTCCTTATGGATGAGATTATATTTAATAAATTTACTATGAACTATATTAAGGAAGAAGTAGCTAAGGATTTAAGAGTTGAAACACTGAAAAGCATAGAAAGTAATACAATTGAAATGGAGGATTTAGCTCCATTGATGTATATAAAGGAGCAAATTCAAGGACTGGATGACAAAATTTCAGTAAGACATGTAGTAATAGATGAGGCTCAAGACTTTAGTGAATTCCAGCTATTTATATTAAAAAAATTAATTGGAGGAAATTCTTTCACAGTTCTGGGAGATTTATGTCAGGGTATATACTCCTATAGAGGAATAAACAATTGGGAACAGGTATCAAAAAGAGTTTTTGGAGAAGATAACTTTCAAATGCTTACTTTAGAGCAAAGTTATAGAACTACCATTGAAATCATGGATGCCGCCAGTAAAGTTATAAACTCTTTAAAAGATTCAAACCTTCCTAATCCTAAACCAGTAATCAGACACGGAGAGCCTGTTACAATATTCGAAAAACACGATCTAAGTGAGGTATCAAAAGGAATTGTAAGCAAGGTTAACGCTGTGCTAGAAGAAGGGTTTAAATCAGTAGCAATAATTTGCAAGACTTTAGATGAGTGTAAAAATTTGAAAACAGAATTAAGAAAGTATGAGTTAAATGTTGAAGTAATTACAGGAAGTGAGAGTCAATACTCAGGTGGTGTGGTGTTAATACCAAGTTATTTAGTAAAAGGTCTAGAATTTGATGTTGTAATTATTGCTAATGCAAGTAAAAAAACTTTTACTAAAGATCCACTAGACGTAAAACTTCTTTATGTAGCAATGACAAGACCACTCCACAGGCTTTATATTTACTCAGTTGGAGAAAAAGCAGAGATGCTTCAGTTGTAAATAAAATTACTAATAATAACAACTACTTAATATGTAATGGCTTTTAAATAAAATATATAACTAAAAATTTAATTCAAAATCATAATTAACCCCTTATGAAGAAATCTCATAGGGGGTTAATTTTATTAATCAGTCATTTAATTGGTAGCTATGTAATTTAATTTCATATTTTAATAAAAACTTGCAGAAGATTATTGACATTTGGAAAATACAAGAATATAATTTAGTTAACGAAAATGATAATCAATATCAATTAATTACGAAGAGGTGTTTAATATGAGTAAAGTTACTATAATCTATTGGAGTGGTACAGGAAATACAAAAACTATGGCAGAATTTATTGAAGCCGGAGCAAAAAGTAAGGGTTCAGAGGTTGTATTAAAAGAGGTAGGAGAGGCAACTATCCAAGATATAGAGCAAGCAGATGTTGTTGCTCTTGGTTGCCCATCGATGGGAGATGAAATTTTAGAGGAATCCGAAATGGAACCTTTTATTGAAGAAATAAAAAATTATGTTAAAAACAAGAAAATAGTGTTATTTGGCTCTTACGGATGGGGAGATGGACAGTGGATGAGAGATTGGGAAGAAAGAATGCTTAGTTATGGAGCAGTAATTCAATTAGATTGCATTATTGCAAACTATGAGCCAGATGAAGACAAAAAAGAAGAGTGTGTAGAACTAGGCAAAAAAATAGCTCAGTAAAAATTATGTGATTAAGCATTAATAAAATAGATCATTAACATAATCATACGCTTGAAAAGTCAGGTTAGGTCAATCAATAGTTTTTAACTTCAGTTTAAGAATATAAGTGAGATAACAATCAATAAGGAGTGGTTATAGTGAAATTAGCAGCAAAAGACTTTAGAGAGAATTTGAACTTATTAAATGATATCGATTATATGGTAAGTATTATTGCTTATAATATTGCACCAACCTTAAAAAAGCTAAAAGCTGCTACCACTGTAACCTTATGTGATAATCACAGAAATATGGCACACCTTTGGAAGGTTTATAGGACGGAAGTTACAAAAAAACTAAATATATGTGCCTTTGATTTAAAAGAGACGGAGAAGGCAATTGTAGTGCTGTTCTATGATGAGAAGTTTTTGCTAGAAAAAATTCAAGAGGAGTATAATGCAAAGTTTTTAATTGAGCTAGGGTATAGGCCAGATGAAAGTTTAGAAGAGAGTTTAAAAAACTTAAAAGCGAGATATAGCAAGTTGGTCTGCCCTCATGAATTAGGGATATTCTTAGGTTTTCCTCTTGAGGATGTTAAGGAATTTATAACAAATCCTTATAAGGAATGTTTGTTATGCGGATATTGGAAAGTCTATCATAATAAAGAGAATGCTTTAAAAACCTTTAAGTATTATGATGAAGCTAAAGTAGAAATTTTAAATATACTCTATGAAGGTATAGATAGATTAAGAACTATAGCTTTATAAAAGAAGAATAGTGTTTAAATTATTACGCTATTTTTAAGCAAAAAACATGCTGGAGAAATCTAGCATGTTTTTTGTTTAAACAAAAGTTAAGATAGTTGGAGGGTTATTACTTTATTAAATATAAGAATTTTGAATAATTCCAAAATTAAAACAGAAAAAAATACTAGGATATATAAAGCATTACTAAAATCAGACGATTAAGAAAGTAAAGTGATTTTAAAATTAACAAGAAACTTTTAGCGTACTTGTTATTAAATACTACTAGAAAGGGATGAACTAATGAAAAGGTTAAAACAAAAGAGGAGTAATATTGGATTGCAAAGTAAATTAACTATTAAGATGAAGTTAGTAATTGGATTTCTTCTTATGTCTTTGCTTATAGGAGCAATAGGTACCTTAGGAACTTTAGCAATGAGGCGGGTTAACAACAATGGAAAGGTAATATCAGATAGTAAATTAGCTTCTGTTGAGAAAGGTACATACATAAGGCATAATATTTTAGCTATAAGAGTTAATATGGTTAGTATTTTAGATGAAAGTCAAAAAAATAAAATCCAAGATTACTTAGGAGATATTTCAGGTACTGTAGCTTTAAATGATAAGCTTTTTAAAGAACTAGAGGCTATACCAAACAAGACAAAAGAGGAAGAAGAAATCTATAAGGAACGAATTTTACCAGAGTTAACGAAATATGGTGAAACAAGAGAGAAAGTTATTGAAGCAGTTAAATCAAATAATTATGCAGAAGCTAGAAGATTATATGATTTTGAGTTGTTGGGTCAAAGTACATTATTGGAAAATGCTTTAACAAAAATGATATCAGCTAACTTAAAGGAGAGTGAAAGATTAAAAACCGTAAATAACTCCATTTATTTAAAATCTTTTTACTTTATGATAGTAGCAATAGCAGTTGGTGTTATTGTTGCAATAACTACTGGAGCTTACTTAGCAACAAGTATAGATAAAAGATTAAAAAGAGTAGTTGGATTTGTTAAAGAGTTCGGTGACGGAAACCTAACCCAAAACATAGAAATTAAATCTCATGATGAGATAGGTATGGTAGAAGTATCAATAAACAAGGCCATGGAGAATGTTAGAAGTCTAATTAAGGAAATTAATGTAGGAGCTCAGGACGTTAGTTCTACAAGTGAAGAATTATCAGCAACCCTAGAAGAAGTTTCGGCAAAAATGGAGTTTGTAAATGAGGCAACATCAGAAATTGTGAGGGGTACTGAAGAAGTAAGCTCATCAACGGAGGAGATTAGTGCTTCTATGCAAGAAATTGGTGCTACAACGCAAGAGCTAGCTAATAGAGCACAAGAGGGATATAAATCTTCTAAGGAAATACAAAACCGCGCAATTAATGTTAAGAATAATGGCGTGGATTCTATGGAAAGCTCTAAGTTAATTTACAGAGAGAAATTTAATAAGGTAAAAGAAGCAATTGAGGATGGAAAAGTAGTTGAAGAAATTACAGTGATGACAGAATCTATTGGAGCAATAGCAGAACAAACTAATCTACTTGCATTAAATGCGGCTATTGAAGCAGCAAGGGCAGGAGAACAAGGCAGGGGCTTTGCTGTTGTTGCTGAGGAAGTACGAAGGTTAGCGGAACAATCTTCTAGTACTGTGGCTAGTATTCAAAAGGTAGTAAATCAAGTTAGAATTGCCTTTGAAAAACTTTCTAACAGTGCTGAAGAAACTTTGATTTATATAGATAAAAATGTAATGAAGGATTATGAAACTATGGTGGAAACTGGTGAGCGGTATGAAGAGGATGCAAAGTTTCTGTACATAATGGCTCAAGAAATTGCAGTAGCAACAGATGAAATGTCTAACACAATTGAACAAATTAATTTGGCTATTCAAAATGTGTCGGCAACTACTGAAGAAGCAGCTTCAAGCTCAGAAGGAATAATGGGCGGAGTAAGTGAAAGTACTGTAGCTATTGAGGAAATTGCAAAAGCTGCACAAAGTCAGGCACAGTTAGCAGAAAAATTAAATGAATTGGTACAAGAATTCAAAGTATAAATTTATTAAATAATCATTCTAGTGAGTTAAGTGATGAAGCAAAAAACTACTTAAAGGGCATAGAAATTTATATTAAACTAAAATTTTAATATAATGTAATATATGATTGTTAAAAAAGATGTTATCTGAAGATAGATAACATCTTTTTCTTATATGAATTTAACTATATAGAGCATCGTTGTTTTCCTATATAATGTATATAGGGGAAGAACTTATTCTAAGGAATTTATTATTGATGTGTAGAGTGTTTTAACATGAGAATAAAAAGCTTATTAATATATTAATAACTTTATAAGAATAAATTCTTATAGGATAAGAAAAAATGTTTATTATGGGGGGAAAAATGGAAAACTTAAATATTATTGAAATTCAAGAGCTAATGGATAGTGGGAAGTTAACTTCAGTAGAACTTACGAAGTATTATTTGCAAAGAATTAAAAAGTACAATGCAAATTATAATGCCGTTTTAGAAATCAATGAGGAGGCACTGGTGATTGCTGAAGAGCTGGATAATCATAAAAAGATAAGGGGAAAAAGAAGTTTACTTCATGGAATTCCTATACTTTTAAAAGACAATATAAATACTAACTGTTACAATCTTCATACTACAGCTGGGTCTATTGTTTTAAAGGATTTATATGCAAGTTATAATGCTTTTATTGTAGACAAGCTAAGAGAAGCAGGAGCTGTAATTCTTGGGAAAGTAAATCTCTCTGAGTTTGCAAACTTCATTTCAGAAGATTCCCCAAATGGATTTAGCGCATTAGGAGGCAAAGTTAAAAACCCTTATGGTAACTTTGATGTAGGTGGTTCAAGCTCTGGATCTGCAGTAGCTGCTGCTTTAGATTTGTGTCAGATTGCCATAGGAACAGAAACTGCAGGTTCAATTATAAGTCCAGCCTCTAGTAACTCAGTGGTAGGAGTAAAACCAACGGTAGGGCTTGTAAGTAGATACGGTATAATTCCAATATCGTGGACACAAGATATTGCAGGACCAATAACAAGAAATGTGGTGGATGCGGCAATCACCTTGAGTATTATTAGTGGTAAAGATATTAATGATAAGACGACTTATGACTTGGAGAAAAGAACTGTACCTAACTATTTAGAAATATTGGATAAAAACTCACTTAATGGAGCAGTGATAGGAGTTCCAGAGTGTAATTTTGATGATTATGAAGATGAGGAAACAAAGCAGATATTTAAAACTGCTGTAAAGGAATTAGAAAAACTTGGGGCAAGAATAACGGAAGTGCATATTCCTAAGGAAAATCACTTAATAAATGGGGATGTTTTATTCTATGAGTTTCCAAAGGCTTTAGAGGAATACTTTAAAACTTTAGGAGACTTGGCTCCTGTGAAAACTTTAGAGGAGATAGTTAAATTTAATGCGGAAAATCTTCTAGAGAGAGTTCCTTATGATCAAAGAATATTTGAAAGATGTTTGGAAATGCAAAAGGACTATGATGAAAAGTACCAAGATACTCTAAGAAGTAGTATAAGCTACGGAAGAGAAATAGATTATATAGTAAAAGAATATAAGTTAGATGCGTTAGTTTTTTTAAATACAAGTGGGGTTGGTATTGCGGCAAAGGTTGGATATCCGTCAGTTACAGTCCCAGCTGGATATACAAAAGATAATAGACCTATAGGCTTAACCTTTACAGCTACTGGATTTACGGAAGATAAGTTGCTATCTTATGCTTATGCTTATGAGTGTGCATATAATAAGAGGAAAAGTCCATTAATTTAAGTTATAAATAAAAGTTTTTCAAATAAAAACCTCTATACAATCCGTTGTATAGAGGTTTTACTAGGTTTGCCTACAGTTTTCTAGGGGATACTTTTTCTTAACAGAGGAATAATAGTTTTACTTGAAAGTTTTGGAGGGAGGTGAAAAGAATGAGGCATATTATTGCTTTGCTTATAAAGTTTGCAATGATTGCTATTGCTTTAGAAGTGGTTCTTAGTATGTTAACAACCCTAACTTTCACTGACATCTTATATATAGCTGCAACTGTAACAATTTTGGCTTATATTGTAGGAGATATTTTTGTACTCTCTATGACAAATAACACTATAGCAACAATAGCAGATGTTGGGCTAACTTTAGTTACTATTTATGCTTTTAATTATGCTTGGAATATTAGTAGAATATCACTAACAGATTCATTGATAGCCGCAGTAGTGGTAGGAGCAGGAGAATGGTTTTTTCACAAATACGTGGCTAATAATGTTTTTCTAAGTAGAGAACAATAATAGAATGGTTTAATAAATATAATATTAAAAGGCTAGGACGTTTTATTTGTTTTATAGTCCTAGCCTTTTAATTATTAAATCTCAAATATTTTGATCCTTTTATAGGAAATATTATAATAATATATAAGTTTCAATAAAGTTATCAAATAGAATTGCTTATATTTAACAAACATATAATGTATAATTATGAGTATTGTAAATAAAACATATGATATATAAATATAAAAAGATTAAATGTGAGCTACTTATTTTTAATAACTAAATTTTTCATTGAGAAATCTAAAATATCTGCGGAGTGAGTAAGCTCACCTACGGAAATGTAGTCTACTCCCGTTAATGCCATGTCTTTAATAGTTTTTAAGTTAACGTTACCAGAACATTCGCTGATTGCTCTCTTAGCTATTATTCTTATAGCTTCTTTCATTGTTTCAATATTCATGTTATCTAGCATTATAATATCAGCCTTTGCATCTAAAGCTTCTTCTACCATATCTAAGTTTTCTACTTCCACTTCAATTTGTTTTCCATAGCATCCCTTTGATCTAACTAAGTCCACAGCCTTTTTGATTCCACCTGCTGCTGCAATGTGGTTATCTTTTAGCATAACTCCATCAGATAAGTTAAATCTGTGATTATAGCCTCCACCAATTTTAACTGCATATTTTTCGAGTATTCTAAGACCAGGAGTAGTTTTTCTGGTGTCTAAAAGCTTTGAACTTGTACCTTCTAATTGGGAGACAAATTTTGAAGTTAAGGTAGCAATACCACTCATTCGCTGTAAAAAGTTAAGAGCTGTACGTTCACCTGATAGTATATTTGAAGTGCAGCCTGAAAGCTCAGCAATAAGTTCTCCATTATTAACCTTATCCCCATCTTCTTTATAGAACTTTATCTCAACTTTTCCTAGTAATTCAAACACTCTTTTGAATATCACAAGTCCAGCTATAATACCTGTATCTTTAGAGATTAATTGAACACTACATTGAGTATCTTCTTTTAAAATAGCTGAGGTGGATATATCATACCAAGGCATATCCTCCTCTAGTGCATTTAATATTATCTTGTCTATAACTGAATAATTCATCATTTAAATGTGGTGCCCTCCTTTTCAATTCTTCTATAACAACTTTTCTAGAATAAGTTTCGATGGTATCAATTTTTGATACTATCTTTGGTACCTTTTTTACTTTAACAGTAATACTAGAAGCCTGAGTATTAATTTTTATTGCAGCTCTTTTAGAAAAAACTAAAGCTTCGAGTAAGGAGTTGCTAGCTAACCTGTTACTTCCATGTACTCCGGTGCATGCAGTTTCTCCAACGGCGTAAAGATTTGTCATTGATGTTTCAGACAACATATTTACTTTAATTCCACCCATAAAGTAATGTTGTGCTGGAGATACTGGAATTGGAGCTTTAGTTATATCAATTCCTTGAAGTAGACATTCTTTATAGATAGAAGGAAATCTGCTTTTCACATATTCTGAGGGTAAATGAGATATGTCCAAATAGACATAGGGAACACCTAGAGTATGAATTTCTTTTTCAATGGCCTTACTTACAACATCTCGAGGCAAAAGTTCATTAACAAAATATTCTTTATTAAAGTTATAAAGTTTGCCCCCTTCACCCCTTAAGGATTCAGAAATTAAAAATCTTCTTCCATTATGAGCATTGCTATATAGAGCAGTAGGGTGAAATTGAATATAGGAAATATCTTTTAGCTCAATATGGTGCTTTAGTGCTAAAAATAACCCATCACCAGTAATAGATCTTTCATTAGTAGAGTTTTTAAATAGACCTCCAATGCCGCCAGTTGCTAAAATAACTGACTTGCAAAAAATATTTAATTGCTTTGTACCCTGAATAAGAACAGCACCTAAGCATAAATTACCTTCAGTGATTAGATCTACTACCTGACAATGCTCCATTAAAGATATGTTTTTTTTCTTTTTTACCTTGTTTAGCAGGGTATCAACTAAATGCTTTCCTGTGTTATCTTTGCAATAAACTATTCTTGGCCTACTATGAGCACCCTCTCGTGTATAGCATATTTGGTTCTCCTCTTTATTAAAGGGCGTACCAAAGTTAGTTAAGTTTTCCAAGGTTTCTATAGATTCTCTACAAAGTATTTCTACACTTTCACGCTGATTTTTGAAATTACCTGCTTTCAGCGTATCTTCAATGAAGGGAGTGACATCTTCTTGGTCAACAGCCACAGAAATTCCACCCTGAGCTAAATAAGAGTTACATTCAGTAGGAAGTCCTTTGCTAACCATAAGGATATTTAGTTTTTCATCTAGATTTAGAGCAGAGTAAAGTCCAGCAGCACCTGTTCCAATAATTAATACATCAGTACAAATGTCCATTTTATTACCTCGCATAATTGTGCATATTAACTAAGGAGTTTAGAGCTCCAACTCTAGTTTCCTCATCTACTTCAATAGAATTAGATAAATCTAGAAGACATTCATATACATCCTCTAGGGTTGTTTTTTTCATGTTTACACAGGTCATAGTGCTACCAGGGGTATAAAAGTTCTTACTAGGATTTCTCTTTTTTAGTTCGTGGAGGACACCTTGTTCTGTTACAATGATAAAATCCCTTGAGCTATTATTAGTTGCATATTCAATGATTTCGGAGGTGCTTCCAATAAAGTCAGATATATCTCTCACCTCTTTTTCACATTCAGGATGCGCAAGTGCCAATGCTTCAGGCTTTATTCTTTTTATGTCCAGAATATGAGAAGGATTTACCTTTCTATGAGTTATGCAAAAGCCAGGCCAGAGTATGAATTTTTTATCAGGCATTTGTTCTGCTAAATAAGAACCAAGGTTTTTATCTGGTAGAAATATAATTTCATCCTTGTCCAATTTTCTTAGAATTTTAACTGCATTTGAAGAAGTGACAGAAACATCACAGTGTGCTTTTACTTCTGCAGTAGAATTTATATAGCAAACAACAGCAGCATTAGGATGCTCCTTTTTCAATTCTAAAAGAGCTTCTCCATCAGCCATGTCAGCCATAGGACAGCCAGCATCTAAAGCGGGCAGAAGAATAGTTTTTTCAGGAGACAGAATTTTAGCGCTCTCGGCCATAAATCTCACACCACAAAATACTATTATTTGTTCTGGCGAATCTTTAGCAATTTTACTTAAGTAGTAAGAATCACCCACGTAATCTGCAATATCTTGGACTTCTGGCCGTTGATAATAATGGGCTAAAATTAGGGCTTTTTTTTCTTTCTTCAGTTTAATTATGTTTTCTAATAATGACATACATATCACTTCCATAGTTTAGTTTACAAGTGTATATACACTTGTAAACATTATAACATCGATAGGTTAGTATAGCAACCTTGGTAAAAATATAATAAGGATCTAAAAACACAGGTAACATTTGATAATAGAATAATTAGATAGGTAATATGTTAAAAAATGAGTCAAATCAGTATAATTTTAAAATACGCAATATTAAAAAAAATAAAATTTTAAACATTTGAAAAGTTGTTTATTTGAATATTTTAAATCAAATTAAATATATTCAAGAATTTCAAAATTATAGTAATAACTTCAGTTTCTTATTCTATAGTGAATTTGGAATTGAAATTATATATTATGTATAAAAATAGCAATAATATTAAATTTGTTTTAATTTAAATTATTATTTATTAATAAATACATAGGAATACCTATCAATTGAAGTTTGATAATTTTGTTCTGTCAAAAAATATAGAATAATACTAAAAAATAAAAAAACGTGTTCAAAATTGTCATTGTAAAGTAAAAAAAACCATGCTATCATATAAAACAACGAAATGATTGGTATAATTATTCGGTATTTTTAAAAAATATTTTTTTGAGGAGGAGAGTTCCATGTCAGACAACAGCAAAAAATTAAGTTGGAATAACCTTGCATTAATGGCTTTTGTAAGTGTTTGGGGATTTGGAAACGTAGTAAACGGTTTTGCAACCCAAGGTATGAAAGTAGTTATTTCATGGATACTAATGTTCGCATTGTACTTTGTACCATATGCTCTTATGGTAGGGGAAATGGGATCAACTTTTAAAGAGGGCAAAGGTGGAGTTAGTTCTTGGATTAGAACAACTTCTGGAGCTAAATTAGCTTTTTTAGCTGGATGGACATACTGGGTAGTTCACGTTCCTTACTTAGCTCAAAAACCACAAGGAGTATTAATTGCTCTAGGATGGGCTGTTAAACAAGATGGTAGTTTAGTAAAGAGTATGAATCCAATGGTATTACAATTAATATGCTTAGTTATATTCCTAGCATTCTTATGGATATCATCTAAAGGAGTAAGCTCAATAAAAAGAATTGGTACTATAGCAGGAACATCAATGTTTGTTATGTCCCTTCTTTATGTAGTATTAGCAATAGCAGCACCTGCAATAACAGATGCTCAAACATTTAGCATTGATTTTAGCATGAAAAACCTTATGCCAGATTTTAATTTTGAGTATTTAACAAGCTTAGCTATATTGGTATTTGCAGTTGGTGGATGTGAAAAGATATCACCATATGTTAACAATATGAAAAATCCATCAAAAGATTTCCCAAAAGGAATGATAGCACTTGCAGTGATGGTAGCTGTTACAGCTTTACTTGGAACTTTTGCAATGGGAATGATGTTTGATCCAAACAACATTCCAAAAGACTTAATGATGAATGGTGCTTATTACTCATTCCAAAAATTAGGACAATACTATGGAGTAGGCAATCTATTCTTAGTAATATATGCCCTTGCTAATATGATGGCACAAATTTCTGCATTAGCTTTCTCAATTGATGCGCCAATAAAAGTTTTATTAGCTGACGTTGATAGTAGATTTATACCAAAAGCATTAACAAAAGTTAATGAAAATGGAACACCAGTAAATGGTTATAAAATGACAGCTGTTCTTGTTGGAATTCTTATAATAGTTCCAGCCTTTGGAATAGGCGACATGACATCATTGTTTAACTGGTTATTAAGACTTAATGCGGTAGTTATGCCATTAAGATACTTATGGGTATTCTTTGCTTATATGGCATTAAAGAAGGCTGCAGAAGGAAGATTCGAATCAACTTACAAATTTACTAAAAATAAAACAGTTGGTTTCATAGTGGGATTATGGTGCTTTGGATTTACAGCTTTTGCTTGCATCATGGGAATGTTCCCTAAAGGGGTAGAAATGTTCTCTAGCCAGTGGAAGTTCCAAATGACACTTAATGTGTTAACTCCAGTAGTACTATTAGGATTAGGATTAATACTTCCGTTAATAGCTAGAAATTCTAATAAAGAAGAATCTAAGAGTGAGGCAGTATAATAGTTTAAACTAGAAATGTACATGCTACTTAGATATTAATTATTAATAAAGAAACTCCACAGAAAAGAGAGTAAATGCTCTTAACTGTGGAGTTTTTAATAGTATTTTTCCTGGAAGACTATATTTACAACCTTTTTTCTTTTTATAATATATAGTAAATGCAATAATAAAACTGGTGCTAATATGAAATCTGTAGATGCGATTCCTATAGTTGGAAAAAAGTTTGTTGCTGTGAGAGAAAGGATTGTAATAAATATTTTAATTAAAATATAGAAGTATATGGAAAAAAACAATTAAATAACGACTATTGTTTAGTTCTAACGCATAATATATAATAGATAACTAATTTTATCTGGAGGATATTGTGGAAAGAAAGCTTATGAATGGAAAAGTTTATAAGGAGATTGATTTTGAGGAAGTATTAAGCAGTCATAGTGGGCAAAGCGATATATTTTATCACGTATTTTATGGTACTGTGGATTGGAACAAAGATGGTAATGAACAAAAGGCTATATGTATTTTCATGAAATATAACGGTAAGGTAAATGTATTATCTCCAGCTAATGTTCTAATTAGCGATTTATTCAAAGTTGAAGAGGCAATTGCAAAGGTTAAGCAAAGAAATTTGATTTTGAATTAACTCCAAATAGAATTGGAGTAAAAATTCATACTGATAAAAGTAAAAGAAAAATTTCATTAGATAAAAGCTCTATGTAATCCTTAGTAATAAGATTATGTAGAGTTTTTAATTTTTCAAGTGAATTAATATATTAACTAGAAAGTTAGTTTTGCGCTAGTTGTGGAATAATATAGAAAAAATATGTTATAATTTTTATTGATATCAAAGAAAATAACCACTTCAGTATTTAAAATTAATAATAGTACTTATAGTACCTGTACATTATTAGAAATTGTAGAGGAGTTAAGAGGAATAACTTTTATTTTACACAAAAGCACGCCAATAACAAACATAAACATAATAGTAGTTGGGAAAAATTTATGTTATTAGATATAATTTTATATTATTAACAATCAATGTAGTTTAAATAAAAGCAAAAATAACAATAAAATTTATAGGGGGAAAGACATGATAAATACAGTAAATATAAGTAATGAAGTGTATTACATAGGAGTAAATGACAGAGAAACCTATCTGTTTGAAAACTTATGGCCCTTAGATAAAGGAGTTTCATATAACTCTTATTTAATTAGTGATGAAAAAATAGCAATAATAGATACTGTTAAGAATACAAAAATTGATACTTTTATTGAGAAGATAGAAGGTCTTATTAATGGTAAATCTATTGATTATCTAATCATTAATCATATGGAGCCAGATCACTCTGGAGCTATAAAAGAAGTAACTGAAAAATATCCAGACATTACTATAGTTGGTAATAAGAAAACCTTTGAAATTTTAGAGAGCTTTTATGGTGCAATGGAAAATTACCTTATAGTAGAAGATGGGGATACCTTAAGCCTAGGGACTCATGTGCTAAAGTTTTATTTAACACCTATGATTCACTGGCCAGAAACTATGATGACATATGACATGAAAGATAATATTGTTTTTTCTGGGGATGCTTTTGGTGGATTCGGAACCTTAGATGGTGGGATTTTCGATGATGAAATAAATCTAGAGTTTTACACAGATGAGATTAGACGTTATTATTCTAATATTGTTGGAAAGTATGGAGCTATGGTTCAAAAAGCTTTAAAAAAGTTAAGAGATGCAGATGTTGATATTAAAGTTGTTGCACCTACTCATGGTCCTGTATGGAGGAACACCCCAGCTACTATTATAGAATATTATGATTTATGGTCAAAGGGAGAAGCTGAAGAGGGGGTTGTTATCGTATATGGTTCTATGTATGGCAACACTCAAAAAATGGCGGATTTTATGGCAAGGGAACTTTCGAAGCTTGGGATTAAGAATATCCGTATATATGATGCTTCTAAAACTCATGTCTCATATATAATTAGTGATATTTGGAGGTTTAAAGGTGTAATATTAGGAAGTTGTGCTTACAATACAGGGTTATTTCCTGCTATGGAAACTGTAATACATAAGATTGAAAGTTCTCAACTTAAAAATAGATATCTAGGCATTTTTGGAACCTCTACCTGGAGTGGAGGTGGTGTCTCTAATTTGAATTTGTTTGCTCAAAGAATAAAATGGCAACAAGTAGGGATTTCTGTGGAGGCAAAATCATCTCCTAAGGAGGAAAATTATCAGGCATGCACTAATATTGCAGCTGAAATGGCCCAAAAACTCATAATTGGGAGAGTTTAGTCCCTTAAAAGTAAAGCTACTAAAAATTTTACAAAAGAGCTATTGGCTTCAATAGCTCTTTTATTAATTTTCAGATTATTGTAGCCAGTGGCATAAGTTTAATAAAATAATCCTATAATATATAAGCGTCAGGCAATAATTAATATATTATAATAACTAATGTGATGTTATAATAATTAAGCGGAGATTTATCTAATAAAAAACTATTTATGTAGTGAGTATAAAAGTACAGGGGGGATAAGGAGTATATTATGGTATGTAGAAAAGTTACAAAAGTAAAATTTGCTGTATTGTTGATAGCAACACTTACAATCTTGTTATTAATAATTAAAAATAGTGCAAATGTTAATAGTACAAGCAAAGATGTACCTACAGCTGAAAATGGGGTTCTAGATTTACGGCAATGGAGCTTTAAAGAAGATGGAATGTTGAGAGTGGATGGTCAGTGGGAGTTCTATGAAAATCAAATTCTTTGGCCAAAGGATTTTGAAAACAATGGGCTAAGGAATTTTAAGTATGCTAATATTCCAGGGGTATTTCCTAATCAAGGGTATGGTACATATAGGGTGAAATTGCTTTTTAGTGATGAGGAAGAGCTCTTTTCTATCAAAATAGACTTTATTCAAAGTGCATATAAACTTTGGGCTAATAATCATGAAGTAATGTTGGCCGGAAAAGTAGGAAAAGATAAAGAAGAAATGGTGCCGGAACTAGCTCCAAAGTTAGGTTTTTTTCATACTGAAAAGGGTGAGGCATATCTTACCTTACAGGTAAGTAATTTTTATAATAATTATGGTTTTATAGATACTATACTATTAGGAACTTCAAATCAAATAAAAGCTTATGGAGATAAAAAATTAGCCTTTGATTTATTCCTTTTTGGGTGCTCCGTGATAGCTGCAATTTATAGTCTGGGAATATTTCATATTAGAAGAAAAGATAAAGCTTCCCTATATTTCGCAATAGTATGTATAATAGTTGCTATTAGAACTATTTTTGTAGGTGAGGGCTTTTTATTATCCTTATTTCCTAGTTTTGGATATGTGATTTCAGGAAAAATAAAGGTACTAACCTTTTATTTATATATTCCATTCATAGTTTTATTTATAAACTACTGTTATGGAGGTATCTTGTCAGAAAAGCTTATGAAATTATCTAATTGGTCCATTGTAATATATACGGCTATAGTAATATTTTTTCCCTATGGTGTGTACTTGGATTATATAATTCCTTTCGAAATATTTGCATTATTTATGCTTGGTCATATGATCATTAAAATTTCTAAATTATATTTTAAAAATGAACAAAGTGAATACATAGCTGTAGCAGGGCTTTTTGCTTTGTTTATAGTAAGAATTAATGATATTTTATATGAGTATAGCATTATAATAACAGGATCATTTGCAGCATTAGGAATTTTGGCTTTTATACTAGCAAATTATTTTGTTTTAGCGGAAAGTCAAGGTATGGCATTTTCAAAAGTTGAAGATACAAGTGAAAATCTTAAAACATTAAATAAATTAAAAGATGAATTTTTAGCAGTAACTTCTCATGAATTAAAAACACCTTTAAATGGAATTATAGGTCTTTCAGAAACACTTGTAAGTAATGATAGTACTGGGCTGGATTACAATGGAATATCTGACTTGAATTTGATTAATTCTAGTGCAAAGAGGTTATCGAATTTGGTCAACGACATGCTAATATTTTCTAGCCTTAAAAATAATGAAATAAAGCTACAAAGAAAACCAGTAAATGTTAGAAAAATTGTAGATATGGTCATTAAGTTTTCAGAGGCTTATAGCAATAACAAAAATGTCTCGATATGGAATTTGATGGATATCAATACACCGAATGTATTTGGTGATGAAAATAGGATTCAACAGATTTTTCATAACTTAATAGGCAATGCAGTGAAGTTTACCCATGAAGGGGAAATTACTATTGGATATAATATACAGGATGAATTTTTGCAAGTCTATGTTGAAGATACAGGAATTGGAATTGCTGAAGAGAAAATTCATAAAATTTTTGACCTTTATGAGCAAGTAGAAGGGATTTCAGAAAAGTATGGTGGGACAGGACTGGGGTTATATATAACTAAAAAGATAGTAGAACTTCATGGTGGTACCATCACTGTAGCATCAAAGATTGAAAAGGGAACCAAATTTGTTTTTACACTTCCCTTATATACACAGGAAAGTATGGAGGAATGTGTAGACTGTAGAGCACTAGAAGATATAGAAGTGAAAAAAAATGATAAAATACAAAAAACACATATGTATAAGGTATCAAAGAATGATAATAATGAGTATAATCAAATGTTATATCCAAGTTACCTAAAGGGCTTAGAAGAAGGTAAAAATATTAATGATTATATAAACTATAAAGAAAAATATAACTTAAATACTGATACATTAAGGAAACATAAAATACTAATAGTTGATGATGAGTATGTAAATATAAAAGTATTAAGAAATCATTTTTCAATGGATAAGTACATAATACTAGAAGCTTTTAACGGAAAAGAGGCACTTTTATTAATAGAAGAACATAAGGATTTAGATTTAGTAATCCTTGATATGATGATGCCAGACTTTTTAGGCTATGAAGTTTGTGAGGTTATTAGGAAAAGTTACTCACTTTTCCAACTGCCTGTTTTAATAATGACTGCTGATAATAGTCTAGAAAACTTAGTGTTATCCTTCCAATGTGGAGCTAATGATTATTTAAAGAAACCTTTTAATAAATATGAACTAAATTCCAGAGTTAATACCTTATTAACCTTAAAGGACTCTGTAGGAAAAGCCTTAAGTTTAACTGAGGAGATAACAATTGCGAATGAACAGGTGGAAAATTTAAGTCTTAATAATGAAAGAACAACTAAAAGAGTAGAGGAACTTATTGAGTATGAAAATTTGAGAACGGAATTCTTTGCCAATATATCTCATGAACTTAGGACACCATTAAATGTAATTTCAAGCACCATACAATTATTATCCTCATTAGATAAGTCAAGAAGTCTAAGGGATGAAAAAATTCAGTATTATTTTTCTATAATGAACCAAAATTCTCTTAGGTTATTAAGATTAATAAATAACCTTATAGATACAACAAAAGTAGAAGGTGGATATATTAATCTGAATTTATGCAATGGTGATATAGTTTATATAATAGAAGAAATATCACAATCTGTAGCAGAATACATAAAAACCCATGAAATAACACTTATTTTTGATACAGAAGTGGAAGAAAAAATCATAGCTTTTGATGAAGAGAAGATAGAGAGAATTATCTTAAATATCTTGTCAAATTCAATAAAATTTACACCTAAAAATGGAACGATTTTTGTTAATATTTATGATAAGGGTGACTTTATAGAAATATCTATAAAAGATACAGGCATAGGTATTCCTAAAGATAAATTAGAGTTTATTTTTCAACGATTTGCTCAAATAGATAAATCAACTACAAGGCAAAATGAAGGAAGCGGTATAGGCCTTGCTCTTGTAAAATCTTTAGTGGAAATGCACGGAGGAAAAATTTCTGTAAATAGTGAAATTAATAAAGGAAGTGAATTCACTATTTCACTTCCAGTAAGGGTATTAAGCCAGGAGGAAGAAAAACATAATATAATTAGCAAAGAAGTAGCTAGATCAAAATACGAGGAACGATTGTATATAGAGTTTTCAGATATATATTCTAAATAAACTATTATTTTGAATAAGGAGAGTATTTAGTATATAAAATATATTATAAATTATTGTGGATTAAAACTCCCATCTTTAAGATGGGAGTTTTTGTTAGTAATAATTTGGCCATAAAGATGCTGAGTGGATTAGTGTTTGACTCGTTATCAAGGGTTGGAATGAAAAGTACATTAAGATTGATGATAAGTTCATAAAAACATAAGACAAAATTAATGGAATTACCATAGAAATATAAATGAACAAATAGTTAAATTTTTAGCAAGGTATTGGTGGATTACTTGCAATTATTTCAATATTCTTTAAGGAAAATAATAAATATTCCCTAATAGTATTTCTGATTTTATTTGCTTAAATACAATAAAAGGTATATTTATATATATAAACTCTAGTAAAAATGGGATAATTATTAATTTTTAAATCCTTAGAAGGCCCCATAATTTATTTAGATTGAATTGTCAATTATAAAAAAATCATTTAATTTTAGTTGTTGAAGGAATAAAATAATTAAAAATCAAAAATGATAAAATTGTAAAAATATAAACTTGTTTTTGTAAACTTGTGAATATTTTCACTATTGCAATGTTGTGGAGTATATTATAATATAAATTTGTGATAATAATTTAACAATATTTCAGGGGGGAAAATAATGAATAAGACATTTGATTATAGTGCCTTAGACAGAATATTAGAAAATCATGATTATAAAGCAAGCAGTATAATTGCAATATTACAAGATACTCAAGAAGCATATAGATATTTACCAAAGGAAGTATTCGCATATCTTTCAGAAAAGCTTCACATTAGTAGAGCCAAAATTTACAGTGTTGCTACATTTTATGAAAACTTTTCACTTGAACCAAGAGGGGAATATGTAATAAAAGTGTGTGATGGAACGGCATGTCACGTAAGAAAGTCTATTCCAATATTAGATAAGTTAAGAAAAGAGCTTGGTCTTTCAGACGTAAAAACAACTACTGACGACTTAATGTTTACTGTGGAAACGGTTTCTTGCCTTGGCGCCTGTGGACTTGCTCCAGTTATAACAGTTAATGAAAAAGTTCATCCTGCTATGACTCCAGAAAAAGTTGCAGAACTTCTAAAAACTTTAAAGGAGGTAAAATAAATGCTTCGCAACAAACAAGAATTAATTGAACTTTCAAATTTATATAGTAACAGTTTAAAAATGCAAACTAAGAAAATTCTTATATGTGCAGGTACAGGTTGTGTAGCTGGTGGTGCTTTAGACATATATGATGAATTTTTAAGAATAATGAATGAAAAAGGTATAAAATGTGACGTAAGTCTTGAAAAAGAGCCACATGATGAATCTGTAGGAATGAAAAAGAGTGGATGTCACGGATTTTGTGAAATGGGACCATTGGTAAGAATTGAACCTTGGGGATATTTATATATAAAAGTTAAACCAGAAGACTGTGAAGAAATTATAGAAAAAACCATAATGAATGATCAGTGTGTTGAAAGACTTGCTTACAAAAAAGATGGTGAAATACATAGGAAACAAGAGGAAATTCCTTTCTATAAAAAGCAAACTAGACTTGCTTTAGAGCATTGTGGACATATTGATGCTACTTCTATAGAAGAATATTTAGCAGTAGGCGGATATAAAGCACTTGAAAAAGCTTTATTTGAAATGGAATCAGATGAAATTGTTAAACAAATAGAAGAGTCAAACTTAAGAGGACGTGGAGGCGGTGGCTTCTTAGCAGGGCGTAAGTGGTCTCAAGTTAAACGTCAACAAGAAAAGACTAAGTATGTAGTTTGTAATGGAGACGAAGGTGACCCAGGTGCTTTCATGGATAGAAGTATCATGGAAGGTGACCCACATAGAGTAATTGAAGGAATGATGATTGCAGGTATAGCCTGTGGTGCACAAGAAGGTTATATTTACGTTCGTGCTGAGTATCCACTTGCAGTTAGCAGACTTAATAATGCAATTAAGCAAGCAAGAGAATATGGAATACTTGGAGAAAATATACTTGGAACTAACTTCAGTTTTGATTTAAAGATTAATAGAGGTGCTGGTGCCTTTGTGTGTGGTGAGGGAAGTGCTCTTACAGCTTCTATCGAAGGAAAAAGAGGTATGCCAAGGGTTAAGCCGCCAAGAACTGTTGAACAAGGTTTATTTGGAAAACCAACAGTACTTAACAATGTAGAAACCTTTGCTAACGTTCCATCAGTAATTATAAATGGAGCAGAGTGGTATAGAGGAATTGGACCAGAAAAGAGCCCAGGAACAAAGGCATTTGCATTAACTGGAAACATTGAAAATACGGGGCTTATTGAAGTACCAATGGGTACAACATTAAGAGAGATAATTTTTGATATTGGTGGAGGAATGCGTGGAGGTACAGAATTTAAGGCTGTGCAAATAGGAGGTCCATCAGGTGGATGTCTTACAAAAGAGCATTTAGATTTACCACTAGATTTTGACTCCCTTAAAAAAGCTGGAGCTATGATAGGTTCAGGTGGTCTTGTTGTTATGGATGAGCATACTTGCATGGTAGAAGTAGCAAGATTCTTTATGAACTTTACACAAAATGAATCTTGTGGAAAATGTGTTCCTTGCCGTGAAGGTACAAAGAGAATGCTTGAAATTCTAGAGAGAATTGTAGCAGGACAAGGGGTATTAGAAGATATAGATATGCTTTTAGAACTTGCAGATACAATTTCTTCAACAGCACTATGCGGACTTGGAAAAACAGCTGCATTCCCAGTAGTAAGTACTATTAAAAACTTCCGTGAGGAGTATATAACTCATATTGTGGATAAGAAATGTCCATCAAAAACTTGTCAAAAGCTTAAAACTATTTATATTGAAAAAGATGCTTGTAAAGGATGTACTAAGTGTTCAAGACTATGTCCTGTAGGTGCAATTTCAGGTAAAGTTAAAGAACCATTTGTGATAGATAAAGATAAGTGTATTAAATGTGGTGCTTGTATTGAATCTTGTGCCTTCAAAGCTATAAAGGAGGATTAACAGAATGAACGGACAGTTTATGCTTATAGATAACATGCCTGTTGAGATAAATGGAGAAAAAAATGTACTTGAATTAGTAAGAAAAGCAGGTATAGATTTACCTACCTTCTGCTATTACTCAGAGCTTTCAGTTTATGGAGCATGCCGTATGTGTATGGTAGAAAACAAGTGGGGAGAAATTGAAGCTGCTTGTTCTACACCACCTAAAGCTGGTATGGAAGTATATACAAACACTCCAAGACTAAGAAAATATAGAAAAATGATTCTTGAGCTACTTCTTTCACACCATTGTAGAGATTGTACAACTTGTGAAAAGAATGGTTATTGTAAGCTTCAAGATCTAGCACAACGTTTTGGAATTAAAGAAATAAGATTCAACAATACTTCTGAAGAACCAGCATTAGACAAATCTTCAGTAAGCATAGTAAGAGATAAAAGTAAGTGCATACTATGTGGTGACTGTGTAAGAATGTGTGATGAAGTTCAAAATGTTGGAGCTATCGATTTTGTTGGAAGGGGTTCAGAAATGACTGTAAGCACAGCATATGATGAGCCATTAGCAGAATCAAATTGTGTTGGTTGTGGTCAATGTGCTGCAGTATGTCCAACAGGTGCTCTTGTAATTAAAAATGACACTTCAAAATTATGGAAAGAGCTAAGTGATAAAGATACAAAGGTAGTTGTACAAATTGCTCCAGCAGTAAGAGTTGGAATAAGCAAGGAACTAGGCTGCAAAGATGGAGAAAATGTAATGGGTAAAATCGTTGGAGCACTTAGGAAAATGGGCTTTAATGCAGTGTTTGACACATCTACAGGTGCTGATCTTACAGTGTTAGAAGAAACAGGAGAATTCCTAGCAAGACTTGAGAAAAATGAAAAGTTACCATTATTCACATCTTGCTGTCCAGCTTGGGTAAGCTATGCAGAAAATACTCACCCAGATTTATTAACTAATATTTCAACCTGCCGCTCACCAATGCAAATGTTCTCGTCTGTTTTAAAAGAGCACTATAAACATTCAAGTAAGAAAGTTGTAGTGGTAGCAATTATGCCATGTACAGCTAAAAAGTTTGAAGCTCAAAGAGATGAATTTAAGGAAGATGGAATTCCTTATGTAGATTATGTAATAACTACACAAGAACTTATCCAAATGATTAAAGAATCAGGAATTGTGTTCTCAGAGGTGGAGCCAGAAGCTGTTGATATGCCATTTGGAGTTAGCAGTGGAGCTGGAGTTATCTTTGGAGTAACTGGAGGGGTTACAGAGGCTGTTATTCGTAGAGTAATGGACGACAAATCTACTCCTACTTTACGCAGCATTGCATTCAATGGTGTAAGAGGTATGGAAGGACTTAAGGAAGCAAGTATTACTGTTGAAGGCCGTGAACTAAAAATTGCAGTGGTAAGTGGACTTAAAAATGCAGATGATTTAGTACAAAGGATTAAAGCTGGAGAGGTACATTATGATTTCGTAGAAGTTATGGCATGTCCTGGTGGATGCGTTTCTGGTGCAGGACAACCGTTTACCATGAATGAAGGAAAAGCTAAACGTGGTGCGGGATTATATGAAGCTGATAGAATGAGCAGTATAAAACGTTCTGAGGAAAACCCAGTGATGATTTCTTTATACTCAGGATTATTAAAGGGAAGAGTTCATGATTTATTACACGTACACTATAAAGGAAGGGAGTAGATTTTATGGTAACTCTACGTATTTGCGTGGGAACATCCTGCCATATTAAAGGCTCTTACAATGTTATTAACACTTTTCAACAAGCCATTGAAGAGCATAAACTTTCAGAAAAAGTTAAGGTTGAGGCAGTATTTTGCTTAGGAAACTGTACTAATGGTGTATCTGTAAAAATAGATGATGGCGAAGTTCATAGTGTTTCAGGACTTAGTGCTAGAAAGTTTTTTGAAACAGAAGTAATAGCAAAGTTATAGTGAGAATTTCTATTTAAGTATGTAAGACTGTTCACAATTATATTGTGGGCAGTCTTTATTTAACTTTCCGATTAAATTAAAATATTTTCTATTGCTTATATTAAGTACCATGGGTATGATTGAAGTATTAATAGTAAAATTAAGTGGTAAAGAATACAATAAATTAAAGGTGGTTAATATGAGAAACTTAAGAATGGTAATTGAATTTGATGGAAGTAAATATAAAGGGTGGCAAAAACTAAAGGATAATGACTTAACAATACAAAGCAAATTAGAAAATGTTTTGTCAAAAATGGCAGAAGAGAAAATTGAATTAATAGGTTGCGGAAAAACTGAAATAGGTGTGCATGCAGAAAACTATATAGCTAATTTTCATACTAATTGCAGATACAGTGTAAATGCTATGCTAGATTATTTATATGAATTTTTGCCAGAAGACATTGTAGTAAAAGATATTGAAGAGGTAGATGAAAGATTTCATGCTAGATATAATAGAAAATCTTTAACTTATACATATACAATAAATAATAAAAGATTTAGAAGTGTGTTTAATAGAAAATATTGTTATCATATTGATGAAAAGCTTGATTTAGAAGCAATGAGAAATGCATCAGAGTTTTTAGTGGGAACAAATGATTTTCAAAGCTTCACAACATTAAAACCTAACTCAAAATCTACTGTTAAAACTATTAATTACATAGATATACGTGAAAATCATGGTATAGTAGAGATAGAAACAAACGCAAATGATTTCCTATGGAATATGGCAAATAATATTATTGGATATCTTTTACAAGTTGGAATAGGAGAACTAAAAATAAAGGATGTGGAAAGAGTATTAAATAATAAGAAAAGACCAGAAAATGGTCCAATTGCACAAGGAAAGGGTCTATGTTTAAAAGAGGTTAGATATTAATATTTTTATAAAGTTGTAATATGAACTAAGTTTTTAAATTTATTAAAATTGAATAAAAGGAGAAAGACTATGGAAAAGGATAAATTAATGGATAAGGCTTGCTGAACACCTAAGGAAATAACGTCCAGGATGGACTTAATGATTAAAAGCGGTCAAGATGTTAATGAAGAATTCTATAGAGATATAACACCAATTACTGCTGAGTATTTAGATACTCCAATAGGAAGCATAAGTTCTATAAGTAGTGAACTTCTATATAAAGATAAGTTGGAACATTTTGGGGTTATGTGGGGATATAAAAGGAACAATTATATGATAAAACCAGGGATATATGCTATAGGAAACCCAAAACCTAGCTCCCCTGTAATAGTATCCTGTAATTATAAACTTACCTTTGATATATTAAGAAAAGATTTAAAAAACGTAGATTGTTGGCTTTTAATTCTTGAAACTAATGGAGTTAATGTATGGTGTGCCTCGGGGAAGGGAACCTTTGGTACGGAGGAACTTATCAGAAGAATAAGAAAAGTAAAGTTAGAGTCCCTAGTTAACCACAGGGTATTAATACTTCCTCAGTTAGGAGCATCTGGAGTAGATGTTTCAAAACTAAAAAAGGAAACGGGTTTTAGAGGGATGTTTGGGCCAATAAGAAGCGAGGATATTGAGGATTATATTAAGAATAAGTTCAAAGCATCGAAGGAAATGAGAAATGTGAAATTTACTATTAGTGATAGGGCGAAGCTTACACCTTTAAGTTTTGTACAGAATATTAAGTATTACTTTGTAGCTTTAGTAATAATTCTACTAATGAATGCTATTAGAGGCGCTGTATCTTTTGGAATTGGAGAACTAATAAAAATTACTATAATTCAGAGCATTCCAATGCTTCTAGCTACAGTAGTTGCTGCAATGATTTTTCCTATTGTACTACCAGTTATTCCTTTTAAATCTTTTGCATTAAAAGGTTTTGTGTTGTCTTTGGTTTTTTTAGGTATACTCAGTAGTATGAGCTATAATTTTATGATACAGAATAATATGTACTTCCTTGGGTATAGTCTGATTACTGTAGCGTTAGTTACTAATATATGCTTAAATTTCACAGGGAGTACAACCTATACTTCTTTCTCAGGTGTGGTAAAGGAAACTTTATGGGCACTTCCAGCATGCATAGCTTTTGCCATAATAGGTGCAATTCTTATGATTATAAGCTTAGTGCAAGGGAGAGTGGTGTGATGAAGCAAAAATATATTAAAAATGTAGTAACCCTTAAACTTGATATCGAAAAGTGTGTAGGCTGTGGACTCTGTGTTACGGTATGTCCCCACAATGTATTTGCTATAGAAAACAAAAAAGCAATAATAGTAAACAAAGATAATTGTATAGAGTGTGGTGGGTGTATGAATAATTGTGAGCCTAAAGCTATTACTGTTTCTCAAGGTGTAGGATGAGTTATGGCGGTTGTTAAAGGCATTCTCACTGGTAGTGGGAAAAATTCTAACTGTTGTTAATATTAGATAGTTTATTAGTTTTTATATGCGAAATGAAGCATAAAAGGAGAAGGTATAATGAAATTTTATGAAGAAATATCAAAGTATTATGATTATATTTTCCCTACTGGGAAGGCACAAATTAAGTTTTTAAGTAAATTTATTGGGGAACCATCGAAAGATGTATTGGACATTGCTTGTGGAACTGGGGGATATTCTATAGAATTAGCAAAACTAGGTCACAAGCTAACAGCAGTGGATTTAGATGAAAAGATGATAGAAGAGCTAAAAAATAAAGCCGTTGAAGGAAACTTGCAAATAAATGCATTCTGCGAAAATATGCTAGAATTAAGTGATAACATAAAGTCTCAATATGATTTAGCTTTCTGTATAGGGAATTCTTTGGTTCATTTAGATAGAGAAAAGGAAATTCAAAGCTTTTTAAAAGATATGAAAGTTCTGTTAAGGAAACGCGGAAAACTTGTAATTCAAATAATTAATTATGACAGAGTGTTATCTCAAAATATTACGTCACTTCCTACCATAGAAAATCAGGAAGTGGGATTAACCTTTCAACGTATCTATAAATATGATGAAAATTTAAATAAAGTTTTATTTAAAACTATTCTACAAGTAGAAGGACAGAAACTAGAAAATGAAATTCCACTATATCCATTGTTATCTGAAGACCTGATAAAGATTTTAAATTCTGTTGGGTTTAAAGAAGTTAGCCTATATGGAGATTTTAAGGAGAACAAATTCAACAAAGATGATTCATATGCTTTAGTTATTGTTGCATCATAATAAGAAAATTAACAAATAAAAAGCAGCTAAGTTATTAATTAAATAATTTAGCTGCTTTTTTATCTTTATAGCTTGTCTTAATAAGCTATATTATTTTTTTATTTCTTGTTTTCCGCTTATTGAAGAAGTAGCATCCATTTTGAAGCCAGCTTTTGCTTCTTCATTTGCAAAGTAAACATTTCCTTCAATTTTAGCATCTACTAATTGGAAATCTTTAGTTTCAACATAAAGATCACCCTTGAAAGTTCCGCTTTGAATTCTAGCATTTGGGCTCTTTATAGTTAATTTTGGAGCTGTTAAAGTAAATCTATCTGTTACTTTTTTGTCAGCATCTTGAGTGTAAAGAGCTATTTTTCTTTGAATAACATCTTTACCATCTTTATCTTTTTTACCATTCTTGAATTCGCCATCTAATACTAGATCTTTAGTTGAAGTGATATCGTTTAATGAAGCGATAATCCAAGTTCCTTCTTTTCCTAAAGCTTTTTCAAATGCTTCAGTTTCCTTTACTATTGAAGCTGTTGTTACTACGTCAGCTTTCTTATCAGTAGCTGCAGGTTGAGTTTGTTGAGTAGCTGGTGCTGGTGTTTTAGCTTCTTCTTTAGCTCCACATCCAACAAGTACTGTAGTAGCCATTACTATAGATAATAAAATAGCTTTTGCTTTCATGTTTTAAGTCCCCCTAAAAATATGTATTTTATTTCACAAGCTTAGTATAGCATAAATTTCACAAAAAACAATAACAAAATTAAAGAATTTTACATAAAAGAGGTTTATGTAAAATTTGTAAATTATATATATGTATAAACCATAGATAAATTGTCATAAATTCTGTAAAATTAATAAAGTGTAAATTTGGTTATAGATATATAGAATTAAAGTTTTTCCTTGATTAACAGTTGTTTCAGTATGGTATAATAAAGGAATTAGAAAACAGAAAAATGATGAATAATCTATTGTGACTTATTGGTTTAAATTGAGCTACATTTATAAATTCAAAATAATTTTATATAGTATTATTAAAACAGAACTAAATAAAACTTTGACAATAAATGTTGGGTTTTTATAAAGATTTAATAAAAATGATAATGAGGCTTTTCACACAATAGATAAAATGATATGTAAAAATTCATGTGGTTTATTAAGGAGAATGTATGGTAACAGAAGATATGTTATTACAAATATTTACTGAAGAAACTAGTGGTAAAAATCATATAAAAGGTCAAAGAATCCTTAATAATGAGCTGGTTTCATCAGTAGATATTATTGCAGATGAAGATTTAATTTGTATAACTGGTAATGTGATTTCAGAAAATCTTTTTAATGAGTATAGCACAAAAATTGAGATGAATGGAAGAAGTAAGAATTTCATATCAACAGGTTGTACTTGTGCTGATTTTGAGAAAAATGGATATAAAAGTAGCAATTATTGTTGTAAACATTTAGTTGCCACCTTCTTTAGTTCTATAGACAATTTAGTTAAGCATCCTTTATTGAGCCATGAAGAGGAGACAAAGAACCTTGCTTATAAGCATAAAGGAAATATATTGTCTATGCTTTTAGGGGATGAGGAAGACAAAGAAGAGATTAAAATAGAAGTTTACATAAATAAAAGTCAGTGGGATGATGAACTAACAGCTGAGTTTAAAGTGGGCTTCAGATCTATGGGTTCTAGCGAGTTATATGTAATGAGAGATATTAATCAGTTTTTATTAGCTTGCGATAATAGTTTTCCAGTGACATATAGTAAAAATTTTAACTTTTATAGGGATAACCATAAACTTAGCCCAAAGGATAAGAAGCTTATAGATTTTATTAAAATGCTAAAAACCATTGAAGGAAACGGTAAATATGGAAATAGAGATAGAAAACCTGTAGTGGAGGGGAAGTACATTAATATTCCTAACTATCTAGTAAGAGAATTTTTCAACACAATAAGAATGCACAGGGTTTATTTAAATGAAGGTTTTTTCAGTAGAACTACAGAAACTGAAATTCTATTAGAAGCTCCTTTTATAGATTTTGATATAAAAACAATCAAGACTAACTATGTTCTTAAATCTCCAGGAGGTATGCCTAAGGTCTTAGGCATAAATGATGATGTTTTTCTATATGGAACTACAATATATCTTCCTAATTATGAGTTTTGTTATAAAATTAAACCTTACCTTCAAGTATTTAGTGATGATAAGGTAATATCTATTGATATGGCAGAGGAGGATACCATCTTAAGAAAATTAATTCCAAATCTTAATATGCTATCACCTAAAGTTACTTTAGCAAAGTCTGTAAGAGATAAAATTGTCATGGGAAGTTGTTGTTTTAAATTTTACTTTGATCAGAGGCGAAAAGATATCACCGTAACTTTGAAGGTTAAATATGAAACTTATGAGTTTAATATATTAGAAGATTTTACGGAAAAAGTAATATATAGAGATCATAAAAGCGAAGCACAAGTTATTGGAACTATTAAAAGGCTAGGATTTGAGGAGATAAGAGGAAAGTTTTATTTTAGAAGAGGTGAAGATTACATATTCAACTTTTTTAAAAGTGAGGTGCACAAGCTTCAAGAAATAGGAGAGGTTTACTATTCTGAAAATTTCAAAGGTATAAAATCAATTGGAACAAAAGGAATAAACGCAGTTATAAGCTCAGGAAAGCATAACTACTTTGAGATGGACTTTCAAATTGGAAATGTGGATTCAAAAGAAACTACTAAAATTCTTAGAGCTTTTAGAGATAACCTTAAATACTACAAATTAAAAACTGGAGAATACTTAGACTTAGAAGAATTAGAAATGAATAAGTTTTTAAAATTGTTAGATAGCTTATCAGAAGATAATATAGAGAACAATAAATTAGAGATTACTAAAAATAAAGCACTTTATTTGGAAACTTATTTAGAAGAAAATTCTATTAGATATATAAAAGGAAAATCAAAATTAAAGGAAATAACAGAGAAAATAAAAAAAATTGATAAATTAGAGTTTAAGGAAGTTACAGACTTAAAGGGAACCTTAAGAGAGTATCAAAAGGTAGGATATAATTGGCTCAAGACTTTAGAATACTTAGGTTTTGGGGGAATTTTAGGAGATGAAATGGGGCTAGGGAAAACTTTCCAAACCATTGCATACGTGGCCTCTTGTAAAAAAACTAAAGCTTTAATTATTACACCAACATCCTTGGTGTACAATTGGGTGGAGGAGTTTGAAAAATTCGCTCCGAACTGCAAAGTTGTTGCTATAAGTGGAACAAAAGGTGAAAGAGAGCTGATAATTGAAAACTTAGAGCAGTTTGATGTTGCTATAACTAGCTATAATCTTTTAAAGAGAGATTTGCAGTCCTACAATAAAATAGAATTTTATAATGTAATACTAGATGAAGCTCAAAATATAAAAAATGCCAATTCTCAAAATGCCAGGGCTGTTAAGGAAATCAAAGGGAAGAATAGATTTGCGCTGACAGGGACACCTATTGAAAATTCCCTTATGGAATTATGGTCTATATTCGATTTTGTTATGCCAGGATACTTATATGATGAAAAGCGATTTAGTGTGAGATATCATAAAAAACTTAAAGAAGGACCTGAGATTTTAGAAGAACTAAGAAAACTAGTTAACCCCTTCATACTAAGACGAAGAAAAAGTGATGTTATTAAGGAGTTGCCTGAAAAGATAGAGAAAACCATTAGGGTTAGTTTAAATGAAGAGCAAAAAAAAATTTATAAAGTTTATGCTGGGTATGCCATGGAATTAATTGAAAAGAAAGTAAGAAATGAAGAATTTGAAACTAGTAAAATTGAAATACTTTCGTACATTACTAAGCTAAGACAAATCTGTCTTGATCCCAAGGTACTGATGAGTGATTATACGGGAGAAAGTGGAAAGGTAGAGGCCTTGGTTGAATTACTTCACAAGAGTATAGGAGGAGGACATAGAGTACTGGTGTTTTCGCAATTCACCTCTGTATTAAAAAATATTGGGTCAAGGATATCTAGCGAAGGTATAACTTATAGCTATTTAGATGGGGCAGTACCCTTAGAAAAAAGAATGGATATGGTAAAAAACTTTAATGAGGGAGAAAATTCTGTATTCCTTATAAGTTTAAAGGCTGGAGGTACAGGGCTAAATTTAACTTCAGCAGATATAGTAATTCATTTTGATCCTTGGTGGAATCCTGCTGTAGAAGACCAAGCTACGGATAGAGCACATAGAATAGGGCAAGAGAATGTGGTAGAGGTGATAAAAATCATAGCAAAAGGTACTATTGAGGAAAAAATTCTTCAGCTTCAGGAGGAGAAGAAAAAATTAATATCTGAACTTATGGGAGATGAGTTTTCAAGTGGAGAAGGGTTTTCTGCTTTAAGTGAAGGAGAGATTTTAGAGCTGTTCCAGGTACAAAGCAAATAAGAAGCATAGCCACTAAAAGGGCTATGCTTTTATTTTAAACTATTTATTTAGCTACATTTCCAGCAACATTTACTGCATCCCAAGTTCTAGCAAAGGGAGGAGCATAGCATAAATCTAACATTCCAAGTTGTTCAGTAGTCATGTTATTAAATATGGCTGTTGCTATTACATCTACTCTTAATACGGCATCATCTTTACCTATAATCTGTCCACCTAGAATTACTTTGGTATTCGGATCATAAATTAGTTTTATATAGAGGTCACATTGACCAGGATAATAGCTAGTTTGATTTTTTTCTTCGATGAAAATAGTTTTATAGGGAATATTATTTTTAATAGCTTCATTTTCAGATATACCTGTCCGTGCAGCTTCTAAATCCATAACCTTAATAGCTCCAGAGCCTAAAGTTCCTTGAAAATAGTTTTTTTTGCCAGCTAGGTTTTCACCTACAATTCTTCCAATCTTGTTAGCAGTAGTTGCAAGAGGAATGTAAATGTTATCCTTCCTAACTAAGTGATATACACTAGCACAATCTCCAGCAGCATAAATATCTTTTATGTTAGTTTCACCATAATTATCTATAATTAAAGCACCATTTCTAAGCATTTCAAAGCCTACATCCTTAAGAAAAGCAGTGTTTGGTCTAACTCCAGTGCAAATTATTACCAAATCAGCGGAATAACTTCCTTTATCAGTTACAACTTCACGTACCTTACCCTCACCTTCTAATTGCTTTACCATTTCTTTAAGGTGTAAGTCTACACCGTGATTAATTAGTGCTTCTTCCATAATATCTGTAATTTCCTTATCGAAGGAATCAGGAAGTACCCTAGCATCTAGTTGAATTAAGCGGCAGTTCTTTCCTAATTTTTTCATAGCTTCTGCAGCTTCTATTCCAATATATCCAGCACCAATTATTACTACATTTTTAACTTCTTCCTTTTTAAGTTGTTCTTTTATAGCTATGCCATCCTCAAACTCTTTCAAAGTAAACACGTTTTCAAGGTTAACATTTTCAATTGGGGGGATAACAGGACTAGCTCCAGTGGCAATCATTAATCTATCAAAATTATCTTGAAATTCCTTACCAGTGTTCAGGTCTACAACTTTTAAAGTTTTATTATTCACATCAATATTTAACACTTCATGTTTTATATTAACTTCTATGCCATTTTCCTTGAATTCTTCCTTGGTTCTAGCTATCATCACTTCAGGATCTGTGAAAAAATCCCCTAGAAAGTATGGAAGACCACATGCGCCCCATGAAACCACTTCAGTTCTTTCATAAACTATTATATCAGCATTCTTATTAATTCGTTTTGCTTTTGCAGCTGCACTCATTCCAGCAGCAACTCCACCTATTATAACAATTCTCATAGTTAAGCCTCCTTCTTATGTGTTAATAGTAAATTAAATACAAGGATAATTTTACCTTAAAGTTACCTTTTTAACCAGGTTTTAATTAATAATTAAAGTAAACTTGACAAATGTAGATAATTATTTTATTTCAGCATGTTCTATGCCTTTAGTGTCAATTTTGTAATTGCCTCTATCCGATTGTTTTTTTATAAACCCTTTTTTAATTAAATCTTCAAGACATAGTTTTAAAGTTCTAATGTGTTCTTTGTTATCAGAAAGATTAAGAGCTAATCTAATTTTAGTTAGACTTTGTGGTGATGAGTCTCTGCTTTCATAAAGATAGTTTAAAACCTTGTCCTCAGTTTCTTTTATAGTAATTTTCATAGAAGTCCTCCTTATAAGTGTATTTATTCATGGTACATAATTATACTACATAATTTACCAATTACAAAGTGCAATATAAATATAACTTTACCAAAGAAGAAAAATTTATTAAACTATATATGAAATTTGTAAATAATAAGTTTATAACAAAGAACTATGAATTCTAATAATAGACAAAGGTGTGGTATTTATGAACCCCCATTCGTTACTTCAAAATGTAATATTTTTAGATATAGAAACTACGGGAATAGATCCTTATAAGGATAGAATAATAGAAATAGGTGCAGTAAAGGTTAAAGATAATGAAGTAATTAAATTTAATATTTTAGTGAATCCAGAAAGAGAAGTGCCCTTAAATATATTTGATTTATGTAAAGGAATAAGAATAGAGGATCTTGAGAACTCTTGTACCATAGATGTGGCAATGAAAAAGTTACTAGGATTCATTGAAGATTTCCCATTAGTGTGTCACAATGCAACCTTTGAAAAGAGTTTTTTAAAGGTTGAAAATGAGTTTTTGGACTCTATGGAACTTGTAGCGATTCTTTATCCTGAACTACCAGAATTCAGTCTTCAATATCTGATGAAGAAGTTTTTGCCTTATCCTAAAGAAGAAAATCACAGGGCATTAAGTGACGCAGAAGAAACCATGGAGGTTTTAAACTGTGTATTAAGCAAGCTTTATATAGAGAATGGTTATGCACTTCCAATGAGCATTTTAGAATTGGAGAACTGGAAGTGGTATAAATACTTAACTAACTTAAAAGCTGAATATGTTGATCGTTTTGTTAAGAGTAAACCAAAGGTCAGCTCCAAGGTAATTTCAAAACAATATATAAATTTTGCTTTAAAGGACTATGAAAAGCTCTTTGCAAATTTGGATATATGGAGGAGAAGTGGTAAAGCTTATACTGAGAGACCTGAGCAAATACAAGGATCAAAGCATATGAGGAGAGGACTTCAGGAAGGCAATATCACCATAATGGAGGCTCCAACGGGCTTAGGTAAAAGCTTGGCGTATATATTGCCCTCAGCAATATATACTTATTTAAATAGAGATAAAGATGAAGAGAAAGTGGTAATTTCAACTAATACCAAGGGTTTGCAAGCTCAGTTAGTTGAAAAGGATATCCCAAATCTTCTAGAAGCTTTAAATTTAAGTCAAGAGGTTAAACATACTTTGATAAAAGGAAAGGGAAATTATTTTTGCCTAGAGAGATTTTTAGAAATAGAATACCCTAAAGACATTAATACTCTACTTGGATATATTTATATTAAAAGATATATAAGAGAAAAGGGATTAGGGGATATTGAACTAATAAACTTTGCAATAAGAAAAGCTTTTAACTTGGAATCCTTAATTCTGCAGTGCAATTGTGATGGAGAATTTTGTGATGTGAATACTTGTAGGTTTAAAGAAGAATGCTATTATGCAGGGAAAGTCAAGGAACTTAAAGAAGCCCAACTGGTGGTGGTAAATCATTCTCTTTTATTAAAATGGCCTTATAAAGGGATTCTTCCAATAAAAAATATAGTAGTAGATGAAGCACACAATCTTTCAAAGGAGGCTTTTGATGCTTTTGAAAATACTTTAGTGTCAGATGAATTGGTAAGGTATTTAGAAGAGGTCTATGATAAAGAAAATAAAACGGGATATTTGTTTTATCTTATTAAAAAAGGTAATGTTAAAAGTTTGCCTATGGAGGACATAGAGAGAAACCTTAAAGTTTGCTATAAAAGCATATACATGGTAAAGGAGAGTTTTGAAAGACACATAGCCCAGTTCAATATTTATATGGAATATAACCTAAAAGAACAATTGGAAGTTAATGATTATAAATACAGAGAGATAAATAGTTGTTTGGGACAGCTTAAAGAAAATTTAATTACTTTAAATATATATTTAGATAAAGCAATAGGACTTTTGAAAGAGATTTCCAATCTTGAACGAGATAAAAGATTAAAGATTTTAGTGGAAAAAGTAGAAGGAATTAATGGATACATTTCTCTAGTAGAAGATATGATAGATCAAAAAAAGAAAGATTACTGCTACTACTTTGAAGTAGAACGGAATATAAAGTGGTGGAAAATATCAAGTATTCCTTTGGATGTATCTAGGATTTTTTATGATAAGGTTTTAAGTGAAGTGAGAAGTTGCTCTTTTATCTCAGCAACATTAGCTACTGACAGAGGATATGGTAGATTTAGGGCAACCCTAGGTATTGATATAGCAAAATCTCAAAATAAAAAAATAATAGAAGTTGAGCCTGTGAAACCTGTGTTTAACTACAGTAAAAGAAGTGCTATTTATGCACCAGATATTTTATGCGGAGAGGAAATGGAAGCTTTTATCCCTAAGATGAAGGAATTTGTTTTACAACTATTAAAGAATACACAAGGAAATATATTAATACTTTTTACAAGCAAAAAAAGACTGAACGCATTTAAACGGGAAGCAGGCATTGAACTTAATAATTTGGGCATAAGGATATTACAAAATAAAAGGGAAATTGAGAAACTTAAAGCTAGAGATCATAGATATATTTTTCTTGGATCAAAAGGTTTTTTTGAAGGTGTAGATATTCCAGGAGATGTGATGACTAATGTGATATTAGATAAGTTGCCCAATATAAATAGTAATGAACCCTTTTTTCAAGCACTGATAGAAAGTGAGATAAACAAAGGCAAAACTTATTGGCAAGCCTATGAAAATATTAATTTTCCAATTGTGTCCATTGACTTAAAACAAATTTATGGAAGATTAATAAGAACAGAATATGATTATGGTGCTTTATTCATTTTAGATAAATTTAACAATAGTAGCACTAAAAATACTACAGTTAACAAAGTGGAGAAACTTCTTCATGGAGTTCCTATTATTAGGGGAGACTTAAAGAATACCTTTAGAGATTTAAGAATTAAAACACTCCGATGGAAGACTATGAATTTATTCAAAATTTTAGGAGAAGTTAAGGATGAATTAAAAGAGGAAATTAGGTTAAGCAAATGTAAAAATGAGTTAAACAACATAAAACATATTGAGAAATATTTTGAATCATATTTAAGCAGAGAGTATGAAAAAAGGAAACTATTTTGGGATGTAAACATTGAGTTGGAAGACGAGGTTAAAATAAGAATTAATGGAGAGTATATTGATTTAGGAAACAATAAGGAAAAGATATTTAAGTATTTTAAGGATGTACTTTAGAAGGAAGCTTTATTAGAATAAAGCTTCTTTTTTGTATAAAAGAAAGTTTATTTTTATAAAGTTATCAGATTTTTATAAAGAACGAGTAAAAAAAACAAAAACATTAGAGGGGTAGAAAAAGTTTTCAGGTAATTAATAAAAATTAGAGGCAAGGATTATATTTTTGTTGAACAAAACAATATAACTTATCATAAAATATATAAAACCTTTGATTTGGCTAGGACTTATATTATTTGGTCATTTATGGATTCATTAATATATTTTATATATCATTCTGAAGGTTTATTAGAGGTAGGTGATAGTGTAATGTTTAACATAGGTGAAAAACCCTTTGGGCTGTGTCTGAAAAACACAAGAGAATCAGAGGAACAAATTGGGATTACTCCAGAAGAAGCTGAGAAGTATTATTTTGACGAAAACTATCAAACTTATTTTGTAGAGTACGTAGGAGATTTGCCAAGTGAAATTAACAATGTGGATTTCGCTCATCTTTTTAGTACAAACCGGTTTTTTGCGATTCTATTTGTTAAAAAAGGAATGATAAGCGAAGTTCTTAAGAGGTTTCCTCAAATTATAAATCTGGAAAGAAGTGCTCCTTTTACACTATTTGATTTATATGAAGATGGTAATGTTGCTGATGTAGTGATTAATAGAGGTGATACTACTTTAGATGGTACTGGTGTTATTGTAGCCATAGTGGGTACTGGAATAGATTACCTAAACCCAAGATTCATGAATTCTGATAATACTACACGAATAATTACAATCTGGGATCAATCCATTAATGAAGGAAATACTCCACCAGGTCTTGTGTTTGGGACTCAATTTACTAGAGAAAACATAAATGAAGCCATCAAAGCTAGTGAGAGTGGCCAAAATCCTTATGAAGTTGTAAGTCATAAAGATGAGACTGGATATGGAACTGCGATAGCAGGTATAGTTGGGGGAAGAAATTTAAGGGACATGGATATTATAACTAGCTTTGCACCAAACTGTGAATTTATTATTGTAAAACTTAAACCAATAAAAAAGAGCAATGCTGAACTTTGGGGAATAGAGGACTATGAAAACAGTATTTATGATAGCAATGATATAGTAGCAGCTTTTAGGTATCTTGATGAAATACAGCAAAGGCTTAGAAGACCATTAGTGGTATATTCAGCAACAGGAACCAACTTAGGTGGTCATGATGGTGGTGCAATAGCAGAGAGGTATATAGATAGCATCACAAACAATAGGAATTTCACTTTTGTTACAAGTACAGGAAATCAAGGGGATAGACCAATACATTTAAGAGGTTCCTTTTCAGAAAGTGATACTAGAAAGGAAGTTCAACTTCAAGTTGGTGAAGAACAAAAAAATTTAAATTTTTTCTTGTATGTTATAGCGCCCGATCAGGTATCTATAGGAATTATTTCACCAACTGGAGAAAAGGTAGAGAAGGTTAATATTCAGCCTATAAATGGTCAAGAAATAAGCCTTTCACTAGGAGAGAGCAGAATTACTATACAGTATTTTACAGAAAGGAAAGGACCTGGGGTCAATAGATTAGATCAAAGATTAGATTTTTTTATAAGAAATGCTGTAGGAGGAATTTGGACAATTATTATTTTTGGAGAATATCTTTTTAATGGAGAATATGATTTGTGGTTAGAACAAAAGCAATTTTTAAAAGAAGGTACTGGGTTCATAGGTGCAATACCAAATACAACCTTAATGACACCGGCTACTTCCCAAAATATAATTGTTTGTGCATCATATAATCAGTTAGAGGGGAAAGTGTTTCCTGAGTCAGGTAAAGGATTTACTAGAGATGGAAGAATCGTACCTACAATTGCAATACCAGGAAAAACCATCAGAACTATAGGAGTAAACAATAAATCTATGGTGGTAAGTGGCACGGCAGTAGCAGGAGCTATTCTTACTGGAATAGTAACCCTTATGTATCAATGGGGAATAATTCTTGGTAATGATATAAATATATACTATTCTAAGATAAAAAGTTATCTCATCTCAGCAGCAGAGAGAGAGGAAGGGCAAGTTTATCCAAATATTGAAACAGGATTTGGAGTTCTTAATATAAAGAGGTTATTTGAAATTTTAAACCAGGTATCTAGTGAAGAGAGAAGAAAGAGGGAAGTAGCAAGTAAAAAGGTTAAGGGGAGTTTGAAAGGCTTATTTATTTCCATACCAAAAGAACTTTGCAGAAGATTAAAAGACAAAATAATTAATGATTAATATTTTAAAATGAACAAATAAAAGCTTCTCTAAAGCCTAAATAGAGAAGCTTTTTAAACTATAATAAGTGTTAAGAAATTACATATAAACTATACGATTTCAAGTATAAGAAATGGTTTAAGTAAACTAACTGTTATATCTGTAAAGAAATTTATTAAAGTATTCTTCGTCTATATTCATATCTCCTAGGACACCATGCTTTGTATCTCCAGAAAAAATTCCGTGAAAATCTGAACCGCAGGTAATGAGTAAATTATTATATCTGCATAGACTTACGAGTTCATCAGTTTCTCTTTTGAAATTTTGAAAGTAAACAGCTTCTAATCCATCAAAACCAAAGTTTAAAAATTCTTTAATAGGACTTTTTTTAATTAGTTTTGGATGGGCCAAAATAACAATACAATCATATCTTTTAAGAAAAGCAATGCCTTCAGGTATAGAAATCTTCTTATTTTCTACGTAAGCAGGACTATTTTTACTAATAAACTTATCAAAAATATAATTCCATTCATAGTTATAACCAGCTTCTATTATTGCTTGAGCTAAATGAGGTCTTGCAACTACACCTTCACCAAGTTCTAAAACCCTATTTAAATCAACCTTTAAATCAAAGTATTTTTCTAAGTTTTGAACCATTAAAGTTGCTCTTTCTAGACGAGATTTTTTTAAAGAGGAAAGATAGGTTAATAGTTCTGAATCTTTATATCCTTCACCTTTAAAATATCCTAAAATGTGGACACTTTCTCCATTGTGTAGACAACTTAGCTCAATACCAGGAATAATAGTTACACCTAGTTCTTTACCTCTATTTAAAGCTTCTTCAATGCCTTCAGTAGTATCATGATCAGTTATGGCTAGAAGTTTTACTGATTTTTCCTTTGCAAGTTCTACTACTTGAGAAGGAGAGAGACGACCATCAGAGGCGGTAGTATGACAGTGAAATTCTGCTCTTACATTCATTAGAACACATCCTTTAATACTCTTTTGAATTCATCAATACTTACAGCGCCTACCACTTTTTTTTCACCATTAATTATAAAAGTAGGCATACTATTTATACCGTATTTCTCAGCTTCTAACTTAATGTTTTTAAGCCGTTGTTTGTAATGTTTTTCCGCTATACTCTTATGAAGCGCATCTAAGTCTAGATTGCACTTTAAAGCCACCTCATCTATAACTTCCATATTACCAATATCTTTGCATTCTGAAAAATAAGCTTTAAACATTAGTTCATGAAACTTATGGTAAGTTCCCATATCTCTTGCATACTCACTAGCTTGTATTGCAAGGTTAGAATTTGACAGTTTAGTAAAATTACCAAATTCAATTTCATATGGATTTCCATTAGCATTTAGCATTTTATACATTCTTTGAAGATCCATATTAGGGAATACCTCAGATAAATCTTCTCCAAAAGGAGGAACCTCAGGATGTAGTTCAAAACTATACCAGGTATCTTCAATATTATAGTAGTTTTTTAACTCCGCAACTATACCTGTTGCTATATAACAAAAGGGTCAAATAAAGTCTGAGAATATTTTCATATTATATTTCATTTAAGGTCATTCCTTTCGATGTTTAATTACTATTAATTGAATAAACAATAACACTTTAAATCCAAGAAAACAATATAAAATAAGTACTCTTAATATATATTTAAAGGATTTACTATGGCTGAAAGGAATATTCCAGGAATAATTAATAAATTGAAATGCTTCTAAGTTTTAAAGAGTTTATAAGCTAATTATTTATTGCAAAGCAATCAATTGTTTTTCCATCAACAGATATAACTTTAATGCTTAAGGATGTATTATTTACATCAACTATCAGAAAGTGATTTACTGCCTTAGGTTTAACTATGACTCCTTTTTTATCCTTATATTTATTTTAAAGCTTTTCACCACCATCACCAGTTATAATTTGGAAGATTTTAAATCATAATGTACATTGATGAAAGTTATTAAAATTCGCAATTTGAATTTTCTTATATAAAATAATAAAAACATTTATAAAGAAATTTATGTCGAAAAATGATATAATATAAACCTGATTCAAAAAAATCTCTGTAGAATATTATCAAAGTTAAATATATAAGAAAAATGGGGGAACTATGGTGAGTAATAGATTTTTACCAATGAGTAAGGAAGATATATTGGAAAGAGGTTGGGAGCAACTGGACTTTATCTTAGTAACTGGTGATGCCTACGTGGATCATCACAGTTTTGGAGCTGCAATAATTTCGAGAGTTTTAGAGAATGAAGGATATAAGGTTGGTATAATTGCTCAACCTAGCTGGAAGGACACAGAAGATTTTAAAAAGTTAGGAGCACCAAGATTAGGATTTCTAGTTAACTCGGGTAACATGGATTCTATGGTAAATCATTATACTGTTAGCAAGAAGTTAAGAGATAAAGATATGTATTCACCTGGTGGACAGATGGGTTTAAGGCCAGATAGAGCAACTATTGTATATTGTAATAAAATTCGAGAAGCCTTTAAAGGTGTTCCCCTTATAATAGGGGGAATAGAAGCCAGTTTAAGACGTTTTGCTCACTATGATTTTTGGAGTGACAAGGTTCGAAAATCTATGCTAGTTGATAGTGGAGCAGATCTATTGATCTATGGAATGAGTGAAAAACAAGTTGTAGAGGTAGCTAAAAGGTTAAGTGAAGGTGAACCTATAAAGCAAATTACTAATATACCAGGTACTTGCTATATAGCAGAAAACTTGGATGAAGTTGAAAACTATATGGAAATACCTTCTTATAAAGAAGTTTGTAAAGAAAAAATAAAATATGCACAGGCTTTTAAAATACAGTATGATGAGCAAGACCCAGTTAGGGGCAAGACCGTTGTTCAAAAACATACTAGTGGATATTTAGTTCAAAACAAACCTGAATTACCGCTTACCAGAGAAGAACTGGATAAGGTATATGCTTTGCCCTATGAAAAAAACTATCATCCTGAATATGAGGAGTTAGGTGGAATACCAGCTATTGAAGAAGTGAAATTTAGTATAGTTAGTTCGAGAGGATGTTTTGGAAGTTGTGCCTTTTGTGCTATAACCTTCCATCAGGGGAGAATTGTGCAAAGTAGAAGCCAAGATTCAATTGTAGAAGAAGCGAAAGAAATTACAAAGTTTAAAGAGTTTAAAGGATATATTCATGATGTGGGAGGTCCCACAGCAAACTTTAGATATCCTGCATGTAAAAAGCAATTAAAGGTTGGTGCTTGCAAGGATAAACAATGTTTGTATCCAAGCCCCTGTAAGAATTTAGATGTGGATCATATTGAGTATCTTGAAATCCTTAAGAATGTAAGAGAATTACCGGGAATTAAAAAGGTATTTGTAAGATCAGGGTTAAGATATGATTATATGATGGCAGATAATAAAGATACATTTTTTAAAGAGCTTATTAAATATCATGTAAGTGGAAAATTAAAGGTTGCACCAGAACACGTTTCTCCTGTGGTTCTAAAATTTATGGGTAAGCCAGCAGGAAAAACTTATGATAAGTTTATGGATAAGTTTTATAAAATAAATTGCGAAATGGGTAAGAAGCAGTATATTGTCCCTTATTTAATGTCTAGTCATCCAGGATGCACTGTAAAAGATGCTGTAGAGCTAGCAGAGTATTTGAGAGATATTAAATATCAGCCGGAGCAAGTTCAGGATTTTTATCCAACACCAGGAACACTTTCTACCACAATGTTTTATACGGGGTTAGATCCTTTGACTTTGGAGGAGGTTCATATCCCTAAGACTAGGCATGAGAAGGCAATGCAAAGAGCCCTGCTTCAGTATAAGGACCCAATGAAATATGATTTAGTGTATTCTGCGTTAGTTGAAGCAGGAAGAGAAGATCTAATCGGATTTGGGCCTAATTGTTTAATTAAGCCAAGAGCAAAGAAAGATGGAGTTAAAAGAGAGGGTAATAAAGATAGTTTAAGAAATATAAGAAACTGTGAAAAAAATCAAACCTCATGTAAAAGTGAATATGGCAAAGAGAAGGGTAAATTAAAAGGATCTAAAGATAAAACCACAAATAATAAAACAAAAGCAGGAAATAAAAAAGAAAAAAGTTTCATTAAAGAAGGCTTAGGGAAAAAAAGCAATAGACCAAGTAAGCATATTGAAGGAAGAAAGGTTACGAGAAGATAATTAGAAGTTGTTTTTGATAAATTTAGACAAGCTTTATTATAGTACAAATAAGGGTCTTCTCACATTGCATTTTTATGCATTATGAGACAGACCCTTTAAAATCTTAAAAATCTTTTTATTAAGTTTTTGTTTAAACCGAAAATGGATAAATTAAATCTTACTAAATTAAAATTATTTTACGAAAACTTTATTTATGCCAGTAGAACCGCTTAAATAAAGCATATTAGGATAATATATGTCGAAGGTAAGAATATCTCCAACCTTTAAATTTTCACTGCAATTTTCAATATCAATAATAAGATGGTCGCTACTACTGCCTATTACCTCTATACCTTTAGTTCGTGGAAGTAAGCTGTGTTGAAAAGCAAAATCCTGCTTACCAACAGCTAATAATGCTCTTTTACGAATACCTCTATCTTCATAGGTTGGTTTATTACCAAAAGCATCTATAAAAATTTCACCTACTGGATGTGAGGGTTTTTGCTTTATCTCCACTATTTCTGCTTTTAATAGGAAGGCATCTTTATGGAATTTACTCATGTCATATTGCCAAAAATCATCTAAATCTCTGGCATTTAAAATTCCTTCCCCAAGTCGTAAGTTATTTACTCTTTTGGGCATTTTACCATCCATTATAACTGTTAAAGAAGAAGTGGCACCACCAGAGATTATGTCTAGTTTTCTATTTATTTTTGATTCAATAGTTTCAGCAATACTACATAGTTTTCCTAGATTTATTTCTGTTGGCTTAATCGACCCGTAACAACCTAAGTTTGTACCAATACCATAAAGCTTAACGTCTTTAAGGTGATTTTCTACATAAAGTGCTAGCTGAACTATTTCATCTTCATTAAATAAACCTTCTCTTAAATCGCCTAAATCTACCATAAGTATTACCTTGTGAGTTTTATTCTGCAATTCACATTGCCTTTGAATTTTATTGAGAGTTTCTAATTCAGAATTTAAGCTTATGTCCACATATTTAACCAAATTTTCTATTTCACTTAGCATAGGAACACGAATAAGCATCATAGGAATGTTATAACCTTGCTGCCTTAATTTGATTATTTGATCCATTCTTGAGTGAGCTATATACTGGCACCCAGCTTTTATAAATTCTTCTACCACTGGTGGTAGTGCATTAAAGCCTTTAACAACACCAGCAACATTAATACCTACAGAATTACATAAATCCACAGTATATTTTGCATTCTCATAAACTTTTGTAAGATTTACTTCTAATAGTGGATAACTTGTACTAGACTCGATTTCTTTTTCTTTTAACAATTCTTTTGAAGCTACTTGAAACATACTTAATCCCCCTTGAGTTAACATACTTAATCCCCTCTGATGAGTATATTATAAGAAAATTCAAACACTACATCTCCATCCATATTAAATAAAATAATACCAACCAAAAGTTGGACTAAGGTATCTATGAGGAATATATTAGAGTTCTGGTTATTTAAGTCTAAAGAAATGTAACTATAACAGAAGCTTTTATTATCAAGAGGTCAACGTGTTTGGACTCTGAAGGCTTCAAATTATAAAAATAAAAAACCATAAACTTGAAAATAAGTTTATGGTTGAGGAAAGTTATAATTTAGAAAAATCCTTGAATCAAGTGTGAAGGCTATAAAGTTTAATATGCCTTTTTAGGCATTAATAAAATAAACTCATAATTATTAGGTATCTTTAGAGTTTATTAATTTTTTTATTAACTTTGATAGCTTATACAATCCTTGCTGCAATTCCTCTATGGGAGCATAGGAATAAGAAATTCTTAGAGAATAATTAAAATTGGAGTCATATATATAACCTGGATATAACAAAATTCCTATTCTGCAAGCCTCATTAAAAAGTTTATACATTCCTATTTTGTATTTTAGTGTAACCCACACATAATATCCTCCTGAAGGAATATTCCAAGTAGCTATTTCAGAAAAGTACTTTTGTAAAACCTCAAGGGTTACTTGCCTTCTCAGAGAAAGCTGTTTTCTTAAGGTTTCTATATGGTCAAAATATAGACCTGTTTCTATCCATTTAGCTACAGTGAGTTGGGATAGGGAGCTAGAACCATAGTCCGTTTGCATTTTAATATCACTTAATCTTTCAATAACTGGTTCAGGACCAACAATCCATCCAATTCTTAATCCAGGGCTTAAGGTTTTTGAAACACTTCCCACATATAGAACAAGCCCTGTTTTGTCTATACTTTTTATTGGTTTAGGTGGTGGGGTGTCAATCCATAATTCTCTATACACATCATCTTCAATAATTGGGAGCTTTTCTTTTTGACATACTTTCATTAACTCCTGTCTTCTGTTTTGTGACATAACAGTTCCAGTTGGGTTTTGGAAGTTTGGTATGGTATATAAAATGGAAGAATTATTTTTCTTTTTATACTCTGGAATTAGTGAAGCTTTAATTCCTTCCTCATCAATTGGAATGCCACTCCTCCTCATACCTAAGGATTGAAATGTTTGGAGAGAATACATGTAGGAAGGGTCCTCTAAAAATACTGTGGCTCCTTGCTGTAACAACCCTATAGTAATTAGTTGAATTGCTTGAAGAGCACCAGAAACGATTAATATAGAAGATGCAGGCGCTTTAATGCCAAAAGTATTCAAATACTTACTAATTTGTTCTCTAAGATATAACATGCCTTTAGGGCCTTCATAACCTAAGTTTTTCATTGATTTAGTAACTTCATTTAAAACTACAGACATTTTCTCTTGTGGAAACATTTCAGGAGAAGCTTCTCCTGTACTTAATCTAATATAGTCACTTTTGAATTCTAAGTCGTTAATTTGCTTAATAGTCTTAAAATTAGGCATATGAATGCCTTCCTCTATGTAAGATTGCCAATTGGGCTGTATATTATTTAAAAGTTGAGATATATTATTTATTATTTTTGTACCACCTTTACCATTTCCCTCTAGCAGACCTTCAGCCTTTAATTCATCTAAAGCTGAAACTAAAGTGCTTCTATTTACATTAAAAAGCTTTGATAACTCACGTTGAGGAGGAATAACAAACCCCACAGGCCATTCGGCGGTACTAATTTTAAATTTGATGTAATCGGCTATTTGTAAGTAAAGTGCTTTTGAAGAGGCTTTATTAGGTTTCCAGTCTAAATTTAACATAATTTATCAAATTCTCCTTATCGAAATAAAATAAATTTTACAGAAAAATTCATACACTAATTGTAATGAATATATTTAGTAAATACAATGAGTAAATAATATGATGAGATGTAACTATGAAAACCAATTTAAAAATATCATCTTTAAACCCTATAGACAATATTCTAGTATAACTATAAATTATCAGTGTTATAATGTATTAGAAAAAATAGAATATTGCACTAATGTAATAATGTGGTATAATTGTAAGAGAATATTACTGAAAGGGGTATATGTTATGATACCAGCAAATTGCTAATTAAAATTAATTTTTTCAAAAGTTAATGATTATTTTTAAGAGGGCCTTATGTCATAACATATGGTTAGGATTATTTATAGTGCTCTTTTAAGATGTTGGCAATTTGGAGGATAACTTATACTACTAAACTATTAAAATTAAATTATAATTTCGATAAAGAATGTTCCTAAAAATTCTTAGAAATACCTAGGAATATTCATTGGATTTATCTTATTATAAGAGTTTTATGAATTGTTTTAGACTATAAGGAGATTTGTCTTCTTATAGTCTTTTTACTTATTAATTAGTTAAAAAGTAAAGAATTAGTTAGCGATTATATTTTATGAAAATGTTGAAATGAGGGATTTTGTTATGATGGAATTATCATTTAATAATGTAATGAAGTATCTAGATGCTACTTTAGTACTTAAAGATATATCTTTTAATATATATGATAATGAAAGAGTAGGAATAGTTGGGGTAAATGGTAGCGGGAAAACCACAATTTTAAAGATAATTGCTGGTGTTGAGCCTATGACAAGAGATGATAAGGGCTGTATTTCTATGCCTAGAGGAAAGACCGTAGGATATCTTCAGCAGGTTCCAATATTTCTTGAAAATGTTAAAGTAGAAGAAGTTTTAAATTTGGCTTTCAAAGAAATTGAAGGACTTGAGGCACAGATGAAATTGATGGAAGAACAAATGAAGGATTTAGAAGAGATAGACTTGGAAAAGGCCTTAAAGAGGTATGGAGAAATACAACAACAATATGAAATTAAAGGAGGATATGAAAAGAATGAGAAGCTTAGCAAGGTATGTAGTGGGTTAAATTTTAGCCCAAGCTTTCTTAGTAAAGATTTTGATATACTCAGCGGAGGAGAAAAAACTATTGTAATGCTGGGAAAAATCCTATTAGAAAATCCTGATATATTGCTTTTAGATGAACCTACAAACCATCTTGATATGGAGTCAATTGAATGGCTAGAAAGCTTCCTAAAAACCTATAGAGGAATAGTTATTATAGTATCTCATGATAGATACTTTTTAGATAATGTAACAACAAAAATTATTGAGATAGAAGATATGGAGTGTGAAACTTATAAAGGAAATTATTCGGAGTTTGTAAAACAAAAGGAAGAAAATATGCTTTTACAATTCCAACAATTTAAAGAACAGCAAAAACAAATTAAAGCAATGGAAAAGGCCATAAAAGAATTAAGAGATTGGGCTATAAGAGCTGATAATAATAAATTCTTCAAAAGGGCTGCTAGTATACAAATTAGATTAGATAAAATGCAAAAAATTCAAAAGCCTAGGCTTGAAAATGAGACAATGAAACTGAATTTTAAAGAAACAGGTAGATCAGGAAATGAGGTTATTGTAGCTAAGGCCATGTCAAAAAGATACAAAGACAAAGAACTTTTCACAAATCTAGACTTACTAGTTAGCTATGGAGAAAGAACTGCACTTATTGGGGCAAATGGAAGCGGTAAAACTACATTTTTAAAGATAGTTCTTGGTGAGGAGGTTAGCGATGAGGGTTCAGTGAAAATTGGAGAAAGTGTAAAATTAGCATATTTACCACAAAATATCCAGTTTAGCAATGAAGAATTAACAGTTGTCGAATGTTTCAGAGAAGATGTTATGATCCTTGAGGGGAAGGCTAGGGAATATTTATCAAAGTTTATGTTCTATGGCTCCAGTGTCTTCAAAAAGGTAAAGCATTTATCTGGAGGTGAAAAAGTTAGACTAAAGTTAAGTAAACTTTTGTATGAAGACATAAATTTCCTAATCCTAGATGAGCCCACAAATCATCTGGATATTGAATCTATAGAAGCTCTGGAAGCAGCATTAGAAGATTTTAAAGGAACCATATTATTTATATCCCATGATAGGTATTTTATAAATAAAATGGCTAACAGAATAATTGCAGTAGAGAATAAGCAGTTTAAAAACTACATTGGAAACTATGAATATTACAAAAATGAAAAGAATAAATTAAGAGTTCAGGTAACTGAGCAGCAAAAAATAGTTAAGGAAAAACCACAAAAAGTAAGGGTAATAGACGAAACAAAAAAACGAGAAAAGGAAATATGGAAATTAGAAGACACAATAGCGGATTTAGAGGCAGAAATTAAAGATATGGATGATAAAATGAACTTAGCTGCAGAAGATTACACTGAATTAAATAAGTTGTTTATTAAAAAGAGTGAATTGAAAAATAAATTAGATGAAGCCATTGAAATTTGGATTACTTATAATGATGAAAATAAAGAAAGCAATAACTAAACTTAACTGATTTAATCAATATGTTTGACTTAGGGGGAGATATTATTGGATAGTGATAGATTAGATTTAGTTTTAGATTGTAATGAAGAAGAAGCAACTTATATACATGAAAAGTTGATAGAACATAATATTAAGTTTATAACACATTTTCAGGAATTTAAATTTTGCTTAAAAGACCATAAAGGGAAAATTATTGGTGGAATTATAGCATCAAAGGATAATGAGTGTATGACTATAGATTTTTTATGGGTTGATGAAGATAAAAGAGGAAAGGGCTTGGGAAGAGTATTAGTAAATCATCTAGAAGATGTTGCAGAAAGAAGTGGATGTGTGGTTATTTGGCTTAACACTTTTGAGTTTCAAGGTCCAGAATTTTATAAGAGAATGAACTATGAATTATTTGGAACTTTAGAAAAGTGCATTAATGGATACAGTCAATACTTTTTTAGGAAAGCACTTAAGCCTTCTAGTAGGCGGTAGATGAAAACCAATATTTTGATAAGTTGGAAATGTAAATAAAAGCTATAGGAATTCAGCAATAATACTTTTGTATTGCTGGAATTCCTATAGCTTTTTATTTAAAACTTTAGATATTTAAGTTTTATAGTGAGAATTTAGAGCAAAAACCTTGAAAAGCCTCCAAAAATTTGTGGATATGCTCTTCAGTATGAGCTAAAGATAAAAATAAAGCCTCGAACTGGGATGGTGGCAGATTAAACCCACTTGAAAGCATATGTTTAAAGTATTTTTTAAACATGTCTACATTGCATTTTTGTGCGTCATCATAATTGCTAACCTCTGATAAATCTGTGAAGAAAATAGTTAGCATAGCACCAACTCTATTAACCTTCACAGGAAGTTTATTACTCTCAGCAATTTTAATTATTCCATCCTCTAAAAGTTTTCCTAAATCGTTTAATTTATCATAGTTTTTAGAGTCCAGATGAAGTTTCTTAAGTGTTGCTATTCCAGCAGCCATTACTAGTGGGTTACCAGACATTGTTCCAGCTTGATAAACTGGCCCCATTGGAGAGAGCATCTCCATTATTTCTTTTCTTCCACCATAAGCACCGCAAGGAAGCCCACCACCAATAATTTTACCATAGGTTACAAGGTCAGGCTTGAATTTAAACAGGGTTTGTGCGCCTTTATAAGCAACTCTAAAGCCACACATTACTTCATCAAAAATTATTAAGGAATTATGCTTTACACAAAGACTGTGAAGTTTATCCATGAATTCATCCTTTGCTTTTATTACTCCCATATTTCCAGCTACTGGTTCGATGATTACACAAGCAATATCGTCACCATGAACTTTAAATATTTCTTCTATACTTTGGCAATCGTTGTACTGTGCAATGATTGTGTTTTTTACATGATCTTGAGGAATTCCAGCACTTCCTGGTATGCCTTCTGTCATAACACCAGATCCAGCACTTACAAGAAAACCTTCGTAGTGTCCATGATAACAGCCAGCAAATTTCACAATTTTGTTTTTACCTGTATATCCTCTTGCTAACTTTACAGCACTCATCGTAGCTTCAGTCCCAGAATTCACCATTCGAATAAGATCAATGTCTGTAGTTGTACAAATTAATTTAGCAAGTTCCAATTCAAGTTTAGTAGGAGCGCCAAAGGCTAGCGCTTTGGAAGCAGTTGAGGTAATAGCTTCTACTACATCCTTGTCACAATGTCCCAAAATCATTGGGCCCCATGCTCCAACAAAATCTATGTACTGATTTCCATCCTCATCAAATATTAAAGCACCTGAGCCACTTGAAATAACTGGAGGTGTAATCCCCATATCTTTATAAGCTCTCACTGGACTATTTACTCCGCCAGGAATGTATTTTTTGCTTTCTTCAAAAATTGAGTAGTTGTTCATTATAATCCTCCTTGCAATAGTTAGTTTTCTTTATGATTATTCACAGCTTCCAAAAATTTTTTCTATAATGGATAATGCGATTTCTTCATTTCCTTTATAAGTTTCTTCCTTAAGTACCTCAATAGCTTTATTAATATAAGAGTTACTAGTGCTTTGCAAAAGAGTTTTTACCAAAGCATTGTTATCCTTAGTATGTTTTTTGTTTTCATAAACTTTATACCGCTTTTCTGACACTTGATTTCCAATTACCTTCAAACTAATTATTTTGCTATTTATTTTCTTGAACTTTTGGTATTCATAAAATTTATTTAGATATTTATAAATAACAGTTCTATGGTTTTCCATAACTTCTTTTCGCAAAGCTTTATTTTCCTCATCCATTAAATGCAGAACATCAATATTATATAAAGTTATAGCCTCTATGTTTTTTACACTTGCTTCAACATTTATAGGCAAGGATAAGTCAAAGATTAACAAATCTTTCTTTGGAAGATCTTTCTCCAAAACCACAGGAGTAGGTGATGCCGTGCAACAAATAATAGTATCTACTTCATCGTAATAATTTCTCATTAAATCTAGGGAAACTATTTTTATTTTTCCACTTTCTAAGTGTTCTATATTACTCTTAACAAAGTCAGTTTCTAGGGTTTTGGTTAAATTTCTTACAGCGATATAAATATTATCAACAGATTTCAAATTGGAAAGTAGATAGTTTAGGCATAAACTAGCCATATTTCCAAAACCTACAATTAAAAAATTCTTTTTATTTTCAGATAGAGCTTTTTTAACAGCTATTGATGAGTAGGATACTGGCATTTTATAGAGCATAGTAGTGGTTTTAAACTCTTTACCACAAGCAATAGCTAGTTGAAAAAGTTTCATTAGATCACCCTTAACTAATTGCAGTGAGCAACTATCTTCATAGGCTGATCTTATTTGACCTAAAATCTGGTCTTCTCCAAGAATTTTTGAGTGAAAACCACAACTAACTTCAAAAAGGTGTGATGCAGCAGTTTTCTCATTACAATAAAAAATAAAAGATTTATATTCTGTTGGCCAATTTAGCGTAGTGAAAACTTTATTTAACAGGTTATCTTCACTGAGTGAAGAATTTAAATATACTTCTGTTCTATTGCACGTACTTATAATTACAACCTCTTCAGAAAACTCTCCTAAAAGTAATAATTTATCTCTCAAGCTGAAAGTATCTATAGAGAGAGCACTTCTTATGGTTAAATCCACGTCTTTTCCAATTCCAATTAAATGAATCATATAAATTAACTCCTAAAAATATTATTTAAAATACAAGCTGCAGTACAAGGTATGTACAGGTTCTCTAATTGTAAGCAATTTGTTTTTAATGAGAATGCAAACTAAAAAAATTATTTGTTTTATTAATTGCATTCTATACAGATGAAATTAATATCTTAAATAAGGCTTCTACATACGTGCCTAGGTAACACCTGTTTTGGTGAATAATCTATTTACAACGCCATACTTTTAAGCTATTAATTTAATCACTGTGTTTATAATATAGTTTGCAAAATAGTTAATAAAATTTGCAAAAAATAAAAACTCACTTCTTAAAGTGAGTAAAAAGGCACAAATATATTCAACAGAAAAATAATAAAGTGTTTCCTGCCAGTTTTCTTCCCACCGAAGAGTTAGCAAATTTATGGCAGGTCTCCTGGCTTGCGAATCATCCTTATCTTACCTTCCCAAAATAAATTCAGTGGTCTAAGATTTGTCCTCGTTACAGTAGCGGGGGCTGCAGTGGAATTACCACTTTCCCTATTAAACAAATGTGTACCATAAACAACTATATTCAATTCAATCTATTTTAACACTAATTCTGTTAAATTGGCAAGTAAATTTAATAAAACTAACAGAAAGTCAAGGGGAAAACTATTGTTTAAAAAGCCTTAAGGAATCAATTTAATTCAGATAAAGTACTTTTACTTATAATTTTAAAAATCACTTGTGCTACAAATAAAAAAATAATCTTTTATATTTTAGTATTACTTTTTCAAATACAAGTCGTAACACTTATATAAGTTTTTAATATTTATGGAAAAAATAATTTAAATTTGAAACAATGGAAAAAGAGTATGTTTTATAAAAATTCTAATATATTTACACAGATAAAAAAACAGAAATAAAATATTATCTGTTATTTTTATTTCCAATAGATAAATAAAACCTAGTATTTACATAATAGAGTTGGCTATAGGAGGAATGGCAATGTATTCTGTAGGAATTGATATAGGATCAACTAGCTGTAAGGTGGCAGTTTTTAAAAATGAAAAACTAATAGAAAAAATGCTTTGTCCTACAGGATGGAGTAGCTTAGAAACAGCCAAAGGAATTTTAGAAAGTTTGAAAAAACTTGGGGTTAATGAGACCAATAGCAAAATTGTAGCCACAGGCTATGGAAGGGTTTCCGTTCCTTATGCTAATAAATCTGTTACGGAAATTACCTGTCATGGAAAGGGTGCTGCCTATATCTTCAAAGCTGGGGGCACAATCATAGATGTTGGAGGACAAGATACAAAAGTAATATCAATAGAGGAAGGTATGGTTAAGGACTTTATCATGAATGATAAGTGCTCTGCTGGTACTGGAAAATTTATTGAGGTTATGGCTAATAGAATGGGTGTAACTATAGAGGAACTATCAGATTTAGCTAAAAATGGGGGAGATGTCACTATAAGCTCCATGTGCACTGTATTTGCAGAGTCAGAAGTTATAAGTTTAATAGGACAAGGAGTGCCAAGAGAAAACATTGCCTATGCTGTATTAAACTCAGTATGTAGTAAAGTCGTTTCCCTATGCCAAAGGCACAGCAAAGATAAGAAATACTTTTTAACTGGTGGATTATGTGAAAATCAAGTTATCTTAGGATTTTTAAGTGAAAAACTTAATGCTGAGGTTATATCCTCTCCACTAGGAAGATATGCTGGTGCTATAGGAGCAGCTTTAATTGCAAGTAATATAAAATAGAAATTTCAGTTTTGTATTCAATAAATATGCTAATTTATTTTTAAGGTAATAGTGGTGTGCTAATCTTTCTTAAAAATTTAAGTAGTACGCTAGATTAACAATATATTTCTAAACATAGTTTAAATTATATTAGATGGGGTGGATTAATAATGAATATGCCAAAAAACTTTGAAACCTTTGCAGAAGCAAGAAGAAATGGTTTTATTAAAGTGAAAAATGCTAAGGATGAAGGAAAGAAAATAGTAGGAACCTTTTGTACTTTCACACCATGGGAAGTAATTTATGCAGCTGGAGCAATTCCAATATCTGTTTGCGGAATGAGTGATGAAACTACAGAAGAGGCAGAACAACATCTTCCTAAAAATTTATGTCCTTTAATTAAATCTTCTTATGGCTTTGCAATCACAGATAAATGTCCATATATTTATTTTTCAGACATGCTAGTAGGGGAAACTACTTGTGATGGAAAGAAAAAAATGTACGAACTTTTAGGACAAAAAAAGAATATGCATGTTATGCAGCTTCCTCAAAATTCACAGGACAAAACTTCTTTAGAATTATGGAAAGCTGAAATTATAAAGCTTAAAGAAAGATTAGAAAAAGATTTTGATGTGGAAATAACAGAGGAGAAAATTAAGGAAGCAATAAGAATTAGAAATAATGAGAGAGAATTATTAAAAGAGTTTTATTCTTTATCTAAGTTAAATCCACCTGCACTTTGGGGTTATGATTTACACAAGGTTATAGATGGTTCAAACTTTAGTATGGATAAGAAGCTTCAAGCTGAGCAATTCACAGAAATGATTAAAGATCTTAAAGAAAAATATGCAAGAGGAGAAAGTCCAGTAAATAAAGATGCTAAGAGAATATTAATTACTGGATGTCCAAGTGGTGGGGTTTTAGATAAAGTAATTAAAACCATTGAAGAATGTGGTGGAGTAGTTGTTTGTTTAGAAAACTGCACTGGAATAAAAGAAAAACATAAACTTGTTAGAGAGGATATTGATCCAATAGATGCTCTTGCAGAAAAATATTTGAGTGTTCCATGCTCAGTTATGTCACCAAATACTGGAAGATTAGACTTCTTAGACCAATTAATTGACGAATACAGTGTGGATGGAGTAGTTGATATAACCCTACAAGCTTGTCATACTTATGCAGTAGAAAGCTTTAGTGTAAAAGAATTTGTAAACAAAGAAAAGGGAAAACCTTATTTAAATATAGAAACAAACTATTCACCATCTGATGTAGGACAAATTAAAACAAGAATTGAAGCATTTATAGAAATGATGTAGTTTAGCAAGTTTTATAATTGTGAGATTTGTATTGAATATTAATCAATACATTATTAGATACATCAATATAGATACTTACACTTAAAGATTTATAATATGAATCATATAATAACTTGAAATACAAATAAGACTCGCTGAGAAAGCGGGTCTTATTTTTTATACTGTTTTAGAACCTCATTAAAATATTCATCTTTACTACCATATCTATCCTTAAACGCTAAATCCCAGTTGACACCTTTTCCATTTCTTAAATCATCTAAAATAGGTTTTATATCTTTGGTAATTAAAACTTGGGGCGTAACAACTTTATTACCAATAAAATCACCATTGATATCAACTCTTTTGCCACTATTAGTTTGTATTGTTAAGTTGGAGTTTGGAAGGGTAAAAGATATCATAGAGTCGTAGTTTAAGTCCCTTGAGTAAAGTTTAACATTGGAAATAACAGTAGCTAGACTATTTTCAGTAACTTCACTAAGTAATTCGATAATTTTATCCGAGTATACTGAGCCATCATGAAGTGCAAAAACTTTCCCATTATACTTATTTTCACCATTGATTTTCAAGATTTGCTCTTTAAAAATATAGTACTTAGATAAAGGATAAGCTTTTTCTAAACTGTCAATAGGAGAAGTAACTTCTTGGATATAAGGATTTAATTTACTTCTTAAGGCTTCAATATATTTATCATTTACTTTACCTTTTTTAAAAATCTTATAGTTATAATGCTCTATATCCTTTGGTAATATATAATCTAAAATTTCAATTGAAAAATCTAAATCAGTGCCACCACGAAAATCTAAAACTAAAGTGTCGCTAGAATTAATGAGAGAAAATAATTCTTCTTTATTTTTTTTGTTGTTTCTATAGTTTTTATTAATATCTACATATGCAGATAGGTTTAATGCAAGAAGTTTACCATCTTCAAAACTGTTAACAAGTTTTATCTTTTCTAACTCTTTTTCATCTACTATTTCACTATAGCTATTAGAATTTCTTAAAGAGCTAAATCCATCTTCTGAAAAAGGCTTGTTCTCATCAAACGGAAGCATATCAACTACCTTTTCTTCATTAGAAGCATTTAGTAATGTAACTTTAATATTTGATTCCTTATTTTTAATAGAGTTTAGATTGTAGTGAGAAACATATTTTTCGTAAGTAGGGTCATAGGCTTTAAGAAACTTGTGAGAAGGCATCTTTTCTACATACTTATCTATGGGTATTCCCTCAGCTTTAATTAATTTATCCCCCACATGTACTTCTGGATTTTGGGTAGCACTTACATAATATTCACCATTAATATAAAGAAAATTTATATTAGTAGGGAAGACGACCTTTTTCCAGTAGTTCTCATTAATAGGTTTCCACTTTTCTGAAGTTGCTAAGGACGTGGTTTTCTTATAATTTATATCCTCATTCATATAAGTAAAGCTATCACCAAAGCTATCTAAGTTATAAGATAGTTGAGTATTTCCATAAGAAAACTTTAATAGTAGGTTTGATATGCTTTCATAAAAGGCTTCATCCGAAGGGGTTTTACTTATAGAATTTATAATTTTAGTTTTATTAGAAAGAATATCTTGTCCAGTTTCTTTTTTTACTTCCTCAAAATATGGATAGGTATTTTCTAAGAAGTCTATCAAATATTTAGCATCTCTCTTCTTATCCTCATAAGAAAGTCCTTCTTTAGGAGAAAACTTAAAATCTCCAAAGGATAAAACTCCTAGGAGTAGCATTACGCCAAACATGCTGCATAATATGATTAACTTAAATTTATTATTGTTCATATATATTATCCCCCTCATAATATGATATAATTACATTATATTACATAAATAACTATTTATAAATAAGATATATATAAACTGCCAAATACAAGTGGTTAAAATTCTCATTATTAATAATTGAAAAGGTGTCTTTGGAACTATCTTTACAGCTTATAATCCAAAGATAATTATAATAATTGTTCTATGGTAATTTTACTTTTTAGAAAATACATACAAAGCAATTACAAAATTGGAAAGTAATTTCTAAAAAATAAAATAATTAACTAGGAGAGGGCTGATATGCCCCCTTTATGGTGGACAGTTAAAATAATAAAACTGTTATTATTAAGAGAGTATATTTTTATTAAGATAAAAGGATTAAGTTTTATGTACTGCTAGTATTTATAGGGGTTATGTTATTTTTGGAAGTCTCTTGTATAACGGATTTTAATTTTTCAGATAATAAAGTAAGGAATTGTATGTTTCACTATTAAGAGGAGATATAGATACCTTCTATTATGAAAACTATAGAAAGTATACTCATAAGGATGAATACTACAGTAAGCTTTTAGAGATTATTAAAGAGGAATAAATATTAAGCTATAAGGCATCTAATTAGGTAGATGCCTTATATTTGTTCTTACTTAAATTCTGTGCGAGTTGATGGTTCATCTTTGCCATAAGGGCTGTGAGCATTGGCTTTGTTAAGCATAGAACGGCTATAACCATCACTTGTTGGGTCTGGTTTAGCTAATTTCTTTTTTCGTTCATTACAACTGGATTTTGTCATTTTTAATTGCCCCCTTTTATAGATATTATAATTACTTGAAATTATATTGTTGAATTAGCTGATAAAGTGTTGCATTTTGGCTATATAAGCTTTTATGATATTTTTAAATAGTTAATAAAAAGTTTATTTTAGAACCTAGATTTAAAAGTTTTGCTATAATTAATTTCAATGTAATCATAAGAATAGTTTTTACTGTAGAATGTAAAAGCATACTGGTAAGTAATAGGGTAGAATTGATATAATATGTTAAATAGGTTTTAGGAGGGAATTTTGTGGAGAGTAATATAGATATTAAAGAAAAAAATAAAATTAAAATAAAGAAGCCTAAACTATATAAGGTAGTAATGCATAACGATGATTTTACTACTATGGAATTTGTGGTGGACGTATTAGTTAATATTTTTAATAGAAAAATTGAAGAAGCAAATAAAATAATGATAGATGTCCACAAAAAAGGAAATGGAATAGCTGGAATTTATCCTTATGACATTGCGGTGTCTAAGGCATCTACAGCTATGACTATTGCAAAGGAACAGGGATTTCCTTTTAAGCTTTCTGTGGAAGAGGAGTAAGATATGAAATTAAAAAAGCTAGTAAATGACATAATATTAGATGCTTATGATATGGCAAAGGCCAGTGGAGATGAATTCTTAACACCGGAGCATGCTTTATACAAGGCTCTAGACTATGAAGAGTTTGCACAGATACTGGAGAACTGTGGCTGTAGTATAGAGAAGCTTAAGGAAAATCTTAAATGGTATATTGATGAATATATATCAAAAAATGAGGGGGTAGAACCGCAACAAAGTTTTGCTATGCAGCAGGTAATAATAAGATCTGCAAATCAAGCTATGGCCAGTGGTCATGAATATATAAGCATAGAACATATCATGGCTGCAATTTATGATTTGGAAGAAAGTTACGCAGCTTATTATTTAAAAGAGCAAGGGCTTGAAAAAAGCACTTTATTATTTAATCTATGTCACGGAAATAGTGAAGAACTAGTAGATTTAAGTGAAGAAGAAATTAGTGATGACAACTCATGGGAAGAAGAGAGTTATCTAGAGAAAGATGATTTTGAAGAAAGCTATGAGCAGGTAAATGGAAGAAAGTTAAAAAATACATCTTTTATAGAAAAATATACTTTAAACTTAACAGACCTTGCAAGAGAAAAAGAAGAGGAGCCTCTTATTGGAAGAAAGGATATCTTAGATAGGACAATTCAGATTCTTTGTAGAAAAACAAAAAATAATCCTATTCATGTTGGGGAACCTGGAGTTGGAAAAACTGCTATAATTTTAGGGCTTGCAAAGCTTATTAATGAAGGTGAAGTACCAAGTAAGCTGAAAGGTGCAGAAATTTTTTCTTTAGATATAGGTTCAATGTTGGCTGGCACAAAATATAGAGGAGATTTTGAAGAAAGAATAAAGAAGGTTTTACACCAGATTAAAAATCATGAAAACCCAATAGTATATATTGATGAAATACATAATATAGTAGGTGCTGGCTCTCTTGGCAATGGCTCTTTAGATGCTTCAAATCTATTAAAACCTTATTTACTAGAAGGAAGGATTAAATTTATTGGGGCTACAACCTTTGATGAATATAAAAAGTATTTTGAAAAAGACAAGGCCTTAATAAGAAGATTCCAAACAATACAAGTAAATGAACCTACAGTGGAGGAAACAATTGAAATTTTAAAGGGGCTTAAGGAACATTATGAGGTCTATCACGGGGTAAAATTCACAGAGGAGGGGATTATAGCCGCAGTAAATTTAAGTCATAAGTATATTAATGATAGATTTCTACCAGATAAAGCTCTGGACATTATAGATGAAGCTGGAGCTTTAACAGCTATGAAAAGGAAAGAGGAAACTCCAATTATAGATGAAAATATAATAGAAAAAACCATAGCTAAAGTGTGTAATATTCCGCAAGAGACAGTAGAAGGAAATGAAATAGAAGCTCTTAAGAATATGGAAAATGAACTAAAGAAAAGTATATTTGGTCAAGATAGGGCAATTGAGCAGGCAGTAAGATGCATAAAAATGTCTAGGGCAGGGTTAAAAGATGATAACAAGCCCGTTGCTTCTATGTTATTTGTAGGTCCTACTGGAGTAGGGAAAACAGAAATTGCAAGAACTTTAGCTAAAAACTTAGGAATTGATTTAGTGAGATTTGATATGAGTGAGTACATGGAAAAACATGCAGCATCTAAGCTAATAGGTTCTCCACCAGGGTATGTAGGTTATGAAGAAGGGGGACTTCTTACTGATACCATAAGAAAAAAACCTAACTGTGTGCTTCTTCTTGATGAGGTTGAAAAGGCTCACGGTGATATACTCAATATACTTTTACAGGTTATGGATTATGCAACTCTTACGGATAATCAAGGTAGGAAGGCAGACTTTAGAAATGTTATCATAATAATGACTTCTAATGCAGGAGCGAAAAACATTGGTAAGAGTATTATAGGCTTTGGAGATAGAGAAATTAAGGGAGAAGCTATAATGGAAGAAGTTAATAAGGTGTTTTCTCCTGAATTTAGAAATAGATTAGATAAAGTAGTAGTATTTAATCATATAGATAAAACCATGGCAATTAATATAACAATAAAAGAATTAGAGAATTTCAAACAGTTGTTATTGAAGAAGAATGTAAATGTAGAATTTCACCAGGAAGTAGTTCAAAATATAGCACAAAAAGGGAGTTCAAAAGAGTTCGGTGCTAGGGAAATTATAAGAGTAATAAATTCTGAGTTAAAGTCTATTTTAGTTGATGAAATATTATTTGGAAGTCTAAGCAAGGGTGGTAACTGCAAAATAAACATGAATGATGGTAAATTCCAATTGGGTAACTTATAGGTTCGTAAGATGAAAATACCTTTTATTTATATCTGAAACTTTAGATATTTGAATTGGTGGGTAAAGAAGTTAAATTTTGAGATTCACTTAAAACAACTTATAAATTCTGTAAAAAATAAAAAAAGTACTTGATTTTCTTTCAAATAAGTGATAGAGTATATAAATGGAATCCCTGCTGTGTAATGCACAGCCGTTAGTCCAAGGGGAGGAGGTGAAACTAATGAGAGCATATGAAACTATTTTCATATTACACCCATCATTAGACGAGGAGGCTGTTAAAGCTAACATCGAAAAATTTAAAGGTGTAATAGAGAATAATGGCGGAGAAATCGAAAGCGTTGACCTATGGGGCAGAAGAAAATTAGCCTATGAAATAGCTAAAGTTAACGAAGGTTTCTACACATTAATCAACTTCAAAGCTAATGCTGAATTACCTAAAGAGTTAGACAGAGTATTCAGAATTACTGACAGTGTTATAAGACATATCATAATCAATCCAGAAAACTAGTAGGTAGGTGGAGACATGAATAAAGTTGTTTTAATTGGAAGATTAACCAAGGATCCTGAGTTGAAATTTACACCAGGTACAGGAACAGCTGTAACCACTTTTACACTTGCTGTTAATAGAAGATTTAAGAAAGAGGGGCAGCCTGAAGCTGACTTCATTCCTGTAGTTGTATGGGGAAAGCAAGCTGAAAGCACTGCAAATTACATGAGCAAAGGTAAACAGCTTAGTGTAAGTGGCAGAATTGAAACTCGTTCTTATGATGCTAAAGATGGTACGAAAAGATATGTTACTGAAGTAGTTGCTGATGAAGTACACTTCCTTGAGTGGGGTGGAAATAAAACATCAGGAAATGATACGAATTCTAACGGTTATGGATCACCATCGATACCAGATGATTATTTTGGAGGAAACTCTGACATAACTCCTATGGATGATGGAGAGGACATACCATTCTAAAAATAGGTAAGGAGGAGAAAACTATGGCTTTTGATAGAAATAGAGGCGGTAACAGAAGAAGACCAAAAAGAAAAGTTTGTTCATTCTGTATCGATAAAGCTACTGCAATAGACTACAAAGATATTTTTAAATTAAAAAAATATGTTACAGAAAAGGGTAAAATATTACCAAGAAGAATTTCTGGAACTTGTGCTAAGCATCAAAGAATGCTTACTGTAGCTATTAAGAGAGCTAGAAACATAGCATTACTACCATTCACAACAGAATAGGTAATATACAAAGCAGAGTAATTTTACTCTGCTTTTATTTTTGCGTATAAAGTTTTAACATATATTGTTATATTTAAATTGAGATATCTTATATATCATAAAGAAATTTCCTTGTAAAACAAATAAAGACGGGATTTCTTGTAAAATTAATTTCAGAACTTAGAAGGAAGTTGAAGTTAATATGTTTTATCAATTTGTGTTATAATTTATAATAAATCTTAATTTAGGAGTTGAGTTTATGTACATAGCATTAGGAGATGCAGTTGTTGATAGCAAAGAAATAAAGGAGATTATTGAAACAAATACAGATTTTAAAGTTGTTAAGGATATGAGTAAAGGAACTAAAAGAGAAGATGTTTTGGCTTTTAATCTAAGTGTTGATGTATCTGTTTTAAAGGAAATAATAGAAGAAGACTATAATTTAGAAGAAATAGAAGAAGATGAATTATTTGAAGAATATTTAAGCCTCGCAGAAGAGATGGTAATTGACATAGAAGAGTTTATACCTGAAGAAGCTATGCTCCAATCTAAAGCTTACAAGTGGGATGCTGATGATACAATAAAATTAGTTGTAGCTGTGGCAGATGAAGAGTTTGGGGAGTTAAAGCTAAAGGATATAATGAAAAGATTATTGACTCAAGTAGAATAGCAAAGACAAATTGTAAATATTATTTGCAAATTAACCTAGTTAACTAGGCTAGTCATATGTAAGGGTCTTAATAATTTTGTTAGAGCCATATGAACAGAAGCAAGAAGAAGAAGTGGATTACAGAAGTTGAAAGCATATTCAACTTCTGTAAGAAATTTGATTACTTTAATATAAGTTCCACAGGACAGTGGTCAGAGCCTAAAACATCTGAGTGTATGGCAGCGCTAACTAAGTTACTCTTAAGTTTTTCTGAAACACAAAAGTAATCTATACGCCAGCCTGCGTTGTTAGCCCTAGCATTAAATCTGTAGGACCACCAACTATAGGCTCCTTCTTTATCAGGGTTGAAATACCTAAAGGTGTCTATGAAGCCATTAGCTAAAAATTCGGTGAATTTCTCTCTCTCTTCATCACTAAAGCCAGCATTTTTTCTGTTGCTTTTAGGGTTTTTCAGGTCAATTTCCTCATGAGCTACATTTAAGTCTCCACACATAACCACTGGTTTAACTTCATCTAATTTTTTTAGGTATTCCCTAAAATCATTTTCCCATTTCATTCTATAATCCAATCTCGCTAATTTTTCTTGAGAGTTTGGAGTGTAAACAGTCACCATATAGAAATCATTAAATTCTAAAGTTATAACTCTACCCTCTTTATCATGTTCTTCTATGTTGATTCCATAGTTAACACTTAATGGCTGAATTTTTGTAAATATAGCCGTGCCTGAATACCCTTTTTTTTCTGCATAATTCCAATATTGCTGATATCCTTCAAGGTCAAGATTGATTTGTCCTTCTTGCAATTTGCTCTCTTGAATACAAAATATATCTGCATCTACATCTTTAAAAAAATCTAAAAAGCCCTTTTGAACACAAGCTCTTAAACCATTTACATTCCATGATATTAATTTCATCGTAAGTTCTCCTTTGCTTATGATAAATCTATAGTAATTCCTTAAAAACTATTATACTTGAAAATAGAAAAGTTTTCTATTAATAATGTTGTGAGATTTACAAAGCAAATAGTAGTAATTGCAATATAATACAATGAATATATTTTAGAGAAGATTTATTAATTATGGGAGTAGAATAAAAGTTAGAGGGGGATAATTTTTTGGAAAACATAATTTTCATATTAAAATCAGTGGTTTTAGGAATTGTTGAAGGTATAACAGAGTTTTTACCTGTATCGTCAACAGGACATTTAGTAATAGTTCAAAACTTAATAGGTTTTAAAGGGATAACTAATAAGTACCTCGAGATGTATACCTATGTTATACAACTAGGGGCCATTTTAGCGGTGATCGTACTATATTGGAGAAAAATAAGAGAAACACTTATAAATTTTTTTCCTAAAAAGGTTGGTTATGAAAAATCGGGTTTTAGATTTTGGTTTATGATATTTATAGCTTGTGTACCTGGTGGTATATTTGGGGTAATATTAAATGATTTAGCTGATAAATATTTATTTTCTCCTGTACCGGTAGCTGTTGCGTTATTTCTAGGAGCTATATGGATGATATATGCTGAAAACAAGTTTAGAAATAAAAACATAGGAAAGGTAAGAAGTGTTTTTGAAAGAGAAGGGATAATTACAACAAAGCAAGCTATTGTGGTTGGGTTGTTTCAATGTTTGGCTATCATACCTGGTATGTCTCGTTCAGCATCAACTATTATTGGTGGGTGGATTTCAGGGCTTTCTACAGTAGCAGCAGCGGAATTCTCTTTCTTTTTAGCGATACCAGTAATGATTGGAATGAGTATCTTAAAAATTATTAAAATTGGTGGTTTGTTTTCTCTTACTTCTTTAGAGTTACTTTCCCTAGGAGTTGGATTTATAGTATCTTTTTTAATAGCACTAATTGTTATTGATATGTTTATTTCGTACCTACAAAGAAACCCAATGAAAAAATTTGCAGTATATAGAATGATATTTGCTGTGATAGTTTTAATAACAGGGTTTTTAGGGGTGTTTTAAGGGTATATACTTATAAAATAAAGAAGCATACAAGAGGTTGTTATGCTTCTTTTGTGGATAATTGAACTATAACTTTTTATAAAGGATATGACTTCCTGTATCTTTGCGTATTTCTACATTGTCATAAATTCCTTGTTCAACTTCAGCTTTAAAAACTTTTCCATCTTCAGTGTGATCATCAACAGGGAAGTTTTCCTTAACTACATCCTTATATTCAAATGGACATCCAGATGGAACTTTGCTTAGTTTTTCTTTATCAATGTGGCTTCTATGACTCACTTTTATCATCCTTTCTATATATATTTCTTAAATTATTATTTCCAAGGTGGAAAAAGTTATTTATAACATAAGCAAACATATTATTTTATGATGATAATTATGGTATTCTATTTCTAAAGTTTAAATTTTTAATGAAAGATGGGGATTATATGATATTTTATTTTTCAGGAACAGGAAACTCGTTGTATGTAGCCAAGAGAATTGCAAAAACAAATAATGAAGAGTTAGTTTCCATTGCATCCTTATTAACAAGTGAAAAGGACAAATACGAATATCAATTAAAGGAAAATGAGGTAATTGGATTTGTATACCCTATATACGCATGGGCACCACCTAAGCAAGTTTTAAAGTTTGTGGAAAAACTTAAGTTAAGCAATTATAAGAATAATTATATATTTTCTATAGCTACTTGTGGAGAAAATATTGGTAATGCTATGAAAGTATTAAGTGGAGCTTTAAGTAAAAAACAACTACTTTTAAATAGCGGATTTTCTATGAAAATGCCAAATAACTACATTATAATGGGGAATGTTGATAGTAAAGAAGTTGAAAGAAAAAAGCTATTAGAAGCAGAAAATACAATTAATACAATAAACAAAATAATAGAGAATAGAGATAAAGGTGTTTTCCAAGTGGAAAAAGGATTTATGCCTAGCTTATTAACGAATATAATAAATCCGTTATTTAATAAGGGAGCAACTCACACAGAAAAGTTTTGGGCCTCTGACAAATGTACTAGCTGCGGAATTTGTGAGAAAGTGTGTAATTGTACTAACATTAAAGTTCAGGGTAAACCTAGTTGGGGGAATAAGTGTACTCAGTGTTTGGCGTGCATACACCTTTGTCCAACGGGAGCAATTCAATATGGAAAGGGAACGGAGAAAAAAGGTAGATACAAAAATCCTGAAGTATCCATAAGTGAGATGATTATTAAATAGATTTACTTGTAAGGGTGAGCAATATTTAACTAATTAATATTGTTTACAATATTAAAATACAAAAACTTTCTTGTAAAAAATAATAATTTAAAAACATTACTATAAAATTAACAAGAAATCATGAATATATTACAAACAATATGCATGCATACTGAGATTAATTGTTATAAATTATAATTATATGAAGAAAATTAAGTTAAAAAAATACTAAAATACTATTATATTCCTAAAAATTCAAGTTTAATACTAAAAAAATTCCAATAATAATGGAAAATTTTAAATTAACATATTGTCAATAAATAAACAATATGTTAAAATTTAAGCAGAATGAAAATTATGTTAATTCATTTATTTTAGGGGTGGAGGGTAAAAAATGAAAAAATTAGCATTAAGTGCATTAATACTTACTATGTCTCTTTCTGTATTCACTGGTTGTTCATCAGGAGCAAGTGGATCAAAAATTGCAAAAATGGGAATGGGACACATAACATCAGTTGAAAAATCTAAAGATCTTGGTGTTGACAAGGATGGAAAAGAAGTTCTTCCAACTGGACAAGTTGATACAATTATTGTAGCAGCTGCTTTTGATAAGGATGGAAAGGTTGTAAAGGTAACTATTGATAATGCTCAAACTAAAGTAGATTACAATAAGGATCTTTCTCTTAAATCTGATGTTAAAGCTGAAGGAAAAACTAAAGTTGAGCTTGGCGATGCTTATGGCATGGTAAAAGCTTCTTCAATTAAAAAAGAATGGTACCAACAGATTGCTGAATTAGAAAAGTGGATGGTTGGTAAAACTGTAGAAGAAATAAAGGCTATGAAAGTAGTTAAGAAAGACGATTCTCATCCATCAGTACCAGATGTAGCTGAACTTAAGTCTTCTGTTACAGTATCTGTAGAGGGATATATAGCTGGTGTTGAGGAAGCGTATAAAAATTCTATAGAAGTTAAAGGCGCTGAAAAGATTGGTCTTGGACACAAAGTGTCTACTTCTAGCTCAAAAGCATTGGGCAAAGATAAAGATGGAAAAGAAGTTCTTCCAACTGCACAAGTTGACACTGTAATGGCAACTACTGCATTTGATAAGGATGGAAAAGTTGTAGCAACTATAATAGATAATGCTCAAACTAAAGTTAACTATGATAAAGATGGAAAAGTAACTTCAGATAAGAAGGCTGCTCCAAAAACTAAGGTTGAACTTGGTGATGGTTATGGAATGGCAAAAGCTTCTTCAATCAAAAAAGAGTGGTATCAACAAATAGCTGAATTACAAAAATGGATGGCTGGAAAGAAAGTTGATGAAATAAAAGGCATGAAAGTAGTAAAGAAAGACGATGCTCACCCAGCAGTACCAGATGTAGCTGAGCTTAAATCTTCTGTAACAGTATCTGTTCAAGATTATATTGGGGTTGTAGAAGAAGGATCTCAAAAAGCTAAGTAGTATGAACTTTGTTTTAAATAGAGACTAATAATTAAAATAAAATATTTATTAAAAACTCCCTCACATAAGTGGGGGAGTTTTTAATAATTAATCTATAAAGGTAACTTATATAGTGGATTTGAGATTAAGTGAAAAATTATCATCTAAAAAGTAATTATAAAATAAAACTAAAAACAGTAGATTAGTGACATAACTTTGTTTATAATTGACTAAGCGTGTATTTTACCGTTATTAATAAGGAGGCACAGAATATACATGAAGAAAATTGCTAAAGGATTGATGATGATACTTTTATTCATGTTTGTTTTTACTGGATGTAAGAAGGAAACAGTAAGTGAGTACACAAAATATACTGAGAGTTTTTTTGATACTTTTAATACTATGACCACTGTTGTGGCTTATACTAAAACAGAAGAAGAATTCAAAACATATATGTGGAAAATACATAGTGAATTTGAAAGACTTCACAAATTATATGATATATACAATGATTATGAAGGAATAAATAATATAAAAACAATAAATGATAATGCTGGTGTGAAGGCTGTACAAGTAGATAAAGATATTATAGATTTAATTATGTTTTCAAAGGAATGGTATAATCGTACAGGTAAAGAAACTAATATTGCTATGGGTTCAGTTCTGAGTATATGGCATGATTATAGAGAAGAGGGGCGTAATAACCCGGATGAGGCTAAGATTCCACCTATGGAAGACCTTAAAGAAGCAACAAAGTATACTGATTTGGATAAGGTTATTGTGGATTTAGAAAAAAGCACAGTATATTTACAAGATAAAAGAATGAGCTTAGATGTGGGAGCAGTAGCTAAGGGGTATGCAACTGAAGTTGTAGCAAAGAAAGCTCTAAGTGAGGGATTAACTTCTGGAATCATTAGTGCTGGAGGAAATGTGAGAGTTCTTGGGAAACCATTAGATGGAGTTAGAGAACGTTGGGGAATAGGAGTTCAAGATCCAGATAAATCTATAGCATCTGAAGGAGAAGATACTCTTGATACAATATTCCTTAACAACGCTTCAGTGGTAACTAGTGGAGATTATCAAAGATATTATATTGTTAATGGTGAAGTGATGCATCATCTTATTGATCCTAAAACATTGATGCCAGGGAAATACTATAGAGCTGTTACGGTTGTAACAGAAGATTCAGGGTTAGCAGACTTTTTATCTACTACAACCTTTTTACTTCCTTATGAAGAAAGTCGTAAGCTTGTGGATAGTCTTGAGGGTGTTGAAGCTATGTGGGTAATGCCTGATGGAACTATACAAGTAACAGACGGTATGAAAAAGATAATGAAAAGTAATGGTGCTACTGGGGCGAAAGCGGAATAAGATAAGAGTCTAGAAGAATACTACAGAAGTATTGCTTTTAGACTTTTATTTTGGATTTTTTTAAAATTTTATATTTTTGAACATGAATAATAGCCTTAAAAGAATCATAAAATAATTCTATTACAGCTAACAAAGGAGGAATTTTAATGGAAAAAGAAAGAGAAGCTGAATTGCATAGTAAGGCTAAAGAAATGATGATAGCTGGAGAAGATTGGAACAAGATTATGGATGAAACTCATTTAAGGTTAAAGGATTTAAAAAGAATACAAAGGGAAGAAATAACACCACATTTCTAAATAACGGGATTTCCCGTTATTTTTATGCTCGTTTTAATTGGAGAGAATAATCAAAATTTAATAAGTATTTAGATATAAACTTATTAAATAATAAACAAATTCACATTATTCAACAACTTCGGAAGGGAATTTAAACTGCAACAAAGGAACTTACATAGGCTGAGAAACTACCATTTAAAGAGAAGGGCAGACTTGAAGTTTCCAAAATGGTGTTTAACTTAGTTTCAAACTGAGTTGGGGAAATTTAAGAGGAGTAATTACATTTAGTAGTTATAAGAAAAACCTTTAAAATAATTTGTAAAAAACTACACCTAATTACTAGTTAAAAGACTTTATAAGGTAAATAATTATAAGATTAATACTTATTGAAAGAGGAGATTGTATGATTAAGTTTATTGGAATAGGAAGTGCATTTAATACAGAATTGGGGAACAATAGTGGATTTATAAAAAAGGAAGGTGCTATGATATTAATAGATTGTGGAGGAACAGTTTTTGAGAGGTTAAGAAAGTTTGAGTTGCTAAAAGACATTTCTAAAATATATATAATTATTACCCATACTCACCCTGACCATATCGGAAGCCTTGGAGATTTAATATTTTATTGCCATTATAAATTGAAGATTAAGCCTGTAATATATTTCCCAGAAAATACCTTGATTCAAAGATTATTTTCTGTTGTAGGAGTAAAGGAAAATATGTATATTATAAAAACTGCGATGAAAAATGGAGAAATGGATAAGGAGTTAGGAGAATTTACTATTGAGTACCTACAAGGAAGCCATACAAAATCTATTCCGGCTTATAGTTTCTATTTAACCTTAAATAAAACTACTATTTATTATAGTGGAGATAGTAACAGAATCTCAAAAGAAGTTATTGAAAAGCTAAAGAAGGGTGAAATTCAAAATGTTTATCAAGATATAACCTCTATTGATTATGCAGATACAGGACATCTATCCTTTAAAAAGCTATGTGAAGTTATTGAGGGCTCCTTAAGGGAGAGAGTTTATTGTATGCACTTGGATGATGGTCTAGACAGTGAAGTTATATTAAATTCGGGATTTAATATTGCACCTTTAATAGCTAGGAAGTAGATATTAAATAGTGCATAAAAATGGAGTTAATTAGATAAATTTCTTATCCATGAAATAATTTACATTTGATCTATTATACTATATTATTATAGTATAAACAATGTCGAATGAGGAGTGAAAACATGGATAATTGTCTAAGGCGTGAGGAATTACACACAAAAACTGGAGAAGAATATAAAGCTCATATTGATTCAATTATATTAGACATCCTTGAAAAAGCTGAAACATTAGTATTTGCTAATGTGGTTAAAAAAGCTGGGATAACTCCCTTTATAATAAATCAATATCCAGAACTTAGAAGTTATATATTAGAGAAAATGAAAACTCTTAAAGAAATATATTCAATAAACAAAAAGATTGATAAGGCTGTTGCTAGTTTACTTAAATCTAATAAAGCAGTAACTTTTCTAGCTATAATTAATAGATGTAAAATCGATTTAGATAATGTATATCATAATGAGTATATAAAAGATAAAATTAGAATAGAAATTGCTAAGCATAGCCAAAAACTAAATGTAGATATTAGGAATAATTAAACAAAATTTGTAAATATACTTTATTTGTAAGTAAAAATGTTATAAAATATTCTAGGAAAAACATTTGGAGGTGTGTATATATGCTTAGAGAGAATGGAAACATTTCAATTCATACAGAAAACATTATGCCGATTATTAAAAAATGGTTGTATTCAGATAAGGATATATTTGTTAGGGAGCTTATCAGCAATGGATCAGATGCAATAAGTAAACTTAAAAGACTAAGTTCCATTGGTGAGGCTAAAATAGAGTCTGAACCTAAGTTCCAAATTACTGTATCCTTAAATAAAGAAAATAACACCATTAAATTTAGTGATAATGGAATAGGAATGACTGCAGAGGAAGTGAAAAAATATATAAATCAAGTAGCTTTTTCTGGAGCAGAAGAATTTATTTCTAAATATAAAGACAAGATGGATGAGGCAAATAATATTATTGGACATTTTGGACTTGGATTTTACTCTGCTTTCATGGTATCTGATAAGGTTGAAATAGATACTTTATCTTTCGTAGAGGGAGCAGAGCCAGTTAAGTGGGTTTGTGAAGGTGGTACTGATTATCAGATAACTTCTTCTGAAAGAAAGGAAAGAGGAACTACTATCACTTTGTTTATAAGTGAAGATAGTAAGGAGTTTTTAGAGGAATATAAATTAAGAGAAATTATAAATAAACATTGTGCTTTTTTACCTGTAGAAATTTTCTTGGAAAATGACAATGAGATAGAAGAGGACAAGGAACATAAGGAAAAAACTCCACTTAATGATGTAAGTCCTTTGTGGTTAAAATCACCTAAGGATTGCACAGATGAGGAATATAAAGGGTTTTATAGAAAAGTTTTTATGGATTTTAACGAACCTTTATTTTGGATCCATTTAAATGTAGACTATCCTTTCAATCTTAAAGGTATACTATATTTTCCAAAACTGAAGCATGAATTTGAAGCAGTAGAAGGGGAAGTTAAGTTATACAATAATCAAGTATTTGTTGCGGATAATATTAAAGAGGTTATACCAGAATTTTTACTGCTTTTAAAGGGGGTAATAGATTGTGAAGATATTCCATTAAATGTATCAAGAAGCTTTTTACAAAAGGATAGCAATGTTACAAAGATTTCAAGGCATATTGTAAATAAAGTTGCAGACAAATTAACTGGGTTATTTAAGAATGAAAGAGAAAAATATAATGAGTTTTGGAAGGATATTAACATATTTATTAAGTATGGTTGCTTGAGAGATGAAAAATTCTATGAAAAGGTAAAAGACGTTATAATCTTTAAAACAATTAAGAGCGAATATGTTACATTAAAGCAATACCTTGAAGCTAATAAGGAAAAACACGAAAATAAAGTTATTTACGTAAGTGATGAGAAACAACAAGCTCAGTATATAAAGTTATTTAAAGAACAAGGGTTAGATGCTATAATTCAATGCTCTAATATAGACAACCATTTTATAAGCTTCCTTGAGGCTCATGAAGAGGGAGTTCAGTTTAATCGTATAGATGCAGACCTAAGCGATACACTAAAATCAGATGTGGAAGAAGTAAATGAGGAATTAACTAAAGAAATAGAGAAAATATTTAAAGAATGTTTAAATAATGATAAGCTAAAATACTCTGTTGAAAGTCTTAAGACAAAGGATGTGCCGGCAATAGTATTACTTTCAGAGCAATCTAGAAGAATGGCTGAAATGAGTGCTATGTTTGGTGGCATGGATATGGGGGCTATGTTCCCTCAGGAAGAAACTTTAGTTATTAATAAAAATAATGATTTAATTAGTAAGCTTATAGAATTAAAAGAAAATGAAGAAAAGAAGGGGTTAGTCGGCTTGATTTGTAACCATGTTTATGATTTGGCTATGATAAGTCATAAGCAACTTGAGGCTGATGCTATGGCTAGCTTTATAAAAAGAAGTAATGAAATTCTTATGAAGTTAGCAAAGTAAGTAAAAAAGTGTAATGTAAGAAGTGTAGAAAAGTGACCCTATAAATCACAAACTCAATAAATGATTTATAGGGTATTTTTATGCTAAATTGAAATATTTAAAATATTTTTTCTAGTGAAACATTTACTAAAGCTATTGACCAATGAGAGATAAAAATGTAAAATAGTAAATGTTCCAAAGATAATAAGTTTAAATTATTAACGGGGTGTAGCGCAGATGGGAGCGCGCGTGGTTTGGGACCATGAGGTCGCAGGTTCAATCCCTGTCACCCCGACCATGTGGTGGACGTAGTTCAGTTGGTAGAGCACCAGATTGTGGCTCTGGTTGTCGTGGGTTCGAATCCCATCGTTCACCCCATATTTTACTTAATTTTTTAAAAGCAGTACAAATCAATAGTTAAAAATTATTATGTAGTTAGAGAAGCTCTTGCTACTTTTTTTATGCCATTAAATATAAGAAATATATTTAATATGAAAGTAAAATATAGAATTTTAACTTAAAGATTTTAATACTTAAAAACTATAAGAACTAGGGTGGATATTTACGAAAAGATATACTATGCTTTATTATGAAACTTTTTCCAGAGTTGGTAGTAAAAATAACTTGCTTTTTAACTTGTTATAAGATATACTTAATAAGTTGTAAGAAATATAGAAATCTTATAGAATAGTTACAAGATATAAACTATTAAGTCAAAGTTATATTAGATATTAGAATTTTAAAATAGAATCCTTTTTATGAAATGATTCATAAATTATGAATATATCCTTCTAATCCCTTACTAATTAATAATTTTGTTCTTCCTATATGCTTGAGTAGAGACAAAAGCATACTGTTTTGTTGTGACAATTTTATAAGGGATAAATAGGAGGTAAGAACATGAAAAAACAAAACATTATAGTAATTGATATAATTACAGAAGATATCATAGACGAATGTTTAGCTGATGCTATTGAGAAGTAGTATTACTTAAATTGAAAGCTGTGAAAAATAAAATCATAAGTACTATAACCTCTTTGCCTATTGATGTTAGAAACTTTCTTTAGGTATAAAGAGGTTATTTTATATTTTAAGGAAGTAAGCTTTGAAGAAGATTAATAATCATTAGATAAAAATATTTCTAAAACCTACTGCATATATTTTAGTGAAAGTAGGTGTAGGAATGAAAAGTTATATAATTAAGAATGGTACAATTGTTACTGCAAGTGATACTTTTAAGGGAGATTTACTCGTTGAACAGGGAATTGTTAAAGAGATAGGAATAGATATAGAGAACAATAGTGCAGAGATTATAAATGCTAAGGGAAAGTATATAATACCGGGAGGAATCGATGTACATACCCATTTTGACTTAGATGTAGGAATAAGTAGAGCTGTGGATGATTTTTACACTGGTTCAATTGCTGCTGCTTGTGGAGGAACTACCACTGTCATTGATCATATGGCTTTTGGACCAAAAGGGTGTAATCTTAAGCACCAAGTAGATGTTTACCACAAACTTGCCAGAGGTAAGTCAGTTATAGATTATAGTTTTCACGGGGTTATTCAACATGTAGATGAAGAAATTTTAAAGGAATTAGAGGAAATTGTAATAAACGGAATACCAAGCTTTAAAATTTATCTTACTTATGGATTTAAAATTAATGATGATGAGGCATTAAGAGTGTTGAGTAAATTAAAAAAAATAGGAGGCATAACTACAGTCCACTGCGAGAACAATGATATTGTTAATTATTTAAGGGGATATTATGAAAACAGGGGATTATTAACACCAGTTTACCACGGAAAAAGCAGGCCTGAAGAGACTGAAGGTGAAGCAGTAAATAGAATGATTAATATTGCTGCATTGGCTGAAGATGCTCCTTTATATATTGTGCATCTATCTACAGCTTTAGGGCTTCAGTACATTAAAAGTGCAAAGGAAAGAGGACAGAAGAATATATATTCCGAAACCTGCCCTCAATATCTAGTTTTAGATGAAGACAAGTACAATCTACCGAATGAGGAAGGGTTAAAATATGTAATGAGTCCTCCACTTAGGAAAAAGCATAATAAGTTAGCTTTATGGAAAGGAATACAAGAAGGTCATATACAAGTTATTGCAACTGATCATTGTCCTTTTAACTTTAATAAAGAAAAGCAAATGGGGAAGGGGAACTTTATAAAGTGCCCTAATGGAGCACCAGGAGTAGAGCCGAGAATGGGGCTTATATATTCTGAGGGAGTATCCAAAAAAAGAATTTCAATAAATAAGTTTGTAGAAATAACTAGTACAAACCCAGCAAAGTTATTTGGATTATATCCTAGAAAGGGAACTATTGCAGTAGGTTGTGATGGAGATTTAGTTATTTTAGATCCACATAAGAAACTTACTATAACTAAGACTATGCTTCATGAAAATGTGGATTACACTCCTTATGAAGGCATAGAGCTAATTGGGTATCCAGAACTTACTATGATTAGAGGTACAATTGTTGCAAAGAATAATGAATTTATTGGACCTAAAGGTTATGGAAATTTTATAAGTAGAAAAAACATTGATTTGCTATAAAGTTTAATAAACCCTTAGATTTGAAAGAAGTATCTTTACTTTTTCAAATTTAAGGGTTTTGTATTATTTATAATTAATATGAAATACTTCATTTTATATTAATTAATTTGACCATTATTCTTCGTTCAATAGTTCAAAAACATAACCTTCAGCCTTAGCTTCTTTTAGAATGTCATCCAAAATTTCTGTGTTAGTTTTTGAAACGGCGTGAATTAGCATTATAGAACCGTTATGCAGACCGCCTAAGATGGTTGCCTTTGCTTTGTCTGGGTTAGGTTGCTTATTTATATCCCAATCATGATATGCAAAGCTCCAAAATACAGTTTTATATCCTAGGTTTTTGGTCATTGCTAAACTTTTTTCAGAGTATTCACCCATAGGTGGTCTAAAGAATTTAGGCATATCTTTTCCGGTAATTCTTTTATACTCTTCTTCTACATCCTTTAGTTCTTTATTAAACTTCTCTTCACTACCAGTTACTGTTGGCATAGAAGGATGGTGATTTGTATGATTAGCTACTATATGCCCTTCATCTACCATTCTTTTAATTAAATCATTATTACCTTTAAGGTACGGCAAGGTAACGAAAAATATAGCTTTAACATCATTTTCCTTTAAAGTATCTAAAATCTTACCAGTATACCCATTTTCATAACCCTCATCAAAAGTTAAATAAAGCACCTTTCTATCAGTATCACCTACATAACAAGCATCATATTTGCCTAGTTCGAAATTTAGCTTATTATTAACTTCTGGAGTCACATGAAGCTTATTAGGTTTGAACCACCAACTAATTTTGCTGTTATTTAAACTATTATAGTCTATTTTATTTGCGGCTGTATCCTTATCCTTGTTAGGCTCCTTAATGTCTTTCTCAGGGTTACTGTTCTTTGAAGAATCATTTTTTACGTCATTATTTTTAGAGTGATCTACTTTAGTGTTTTCAGTGCTCTCATTTGATTTGTTTTTAAAGTTCTCAACATCTTTGTTAGTATCAGTATTCTTGTTTTCCTTAGTGGGTAAACTGGTGGTGAATTCATTATTCTGCGAGAAACTATAAGTGGGGGTAGATACTAATTCTTCAGTTTCGCTTATAGATGGTTTTTTATGAACTTCACTATTTTTATTAAAACTACAGCCAAAGAGAGAAATAGAAGTAGAAATAGTAGAAATAAGACATAAAAATCGTAAAGATTTCTTATTCATGGCAATCCTCCTTAATAAAATTAAATGCTAATAATGTTAAAAGTTTTAATAGCAGAGCATAAATTTATAATTTTAATTAATTTATTTTAATTACTGGTATAACTATTATACGGATAAAATTTATTTTTAGTTTACATAGCTTAGTATAACTAGAAATAATAAAATTATTAATACAATTAACATTACTCATTAATACAAGAATAAAAAAAATATTACAAATTTACTCATTATTCAAACTAAAATCTTGTTGAATTCAGGAATTTAATGTATAATTTAACTGAAGTTGAGAATTAACGAGGGGTATTAACTATGAATTTTTCATCCTTTTATGAAATAATAAGTAAAATAAATGGAGTTAGCCATGTAAAAGTAATACATGATGATGAACTTTTACAAGAAATACATATTCTTGCAAATACAAATAGAGCTCCAAAGCAAATTGTTAGAGATATAGAAACTGCATTATTGGCAGTATGCGATTATAGAATTGACAGAAAGATTATTAGTATTGCACAAATTGATACAGAAGATTACAAAGTAATAAATAGAATTAAATACGAGGGACTTGTTGTAGAAACTAGCGACCATAATATTCAGTGTAAGGTGACCTTAAGTTATGAGGGTGAGGATTTTTGTGGAAGTAAAACTGCAATCAAAACTATCTTAAATAGGCGTAAAGTGGTAGCAGATGCAACAGTGGCAGCAGTGGAGGAAATAATTGGACAACCTTTTGTATTTGATGTTCAAGATGTAATTGTTTCCACAAGTAGAGATGTAAATTATGTATCTGTAATTGTGAACATGGTTATCGGTGAAGGTGAGGAAACTATGGTAGGAGCTGCAATTATTAAAAATGATATAAACGAGGCTATTGCGAAAGCTTCTCTTGATGCAGTAAATAGAAGAATACAAGGTAGAATCAGTTAAAAAGCTAATTCACACCAATTACTTTTTTCTTTTTCCCTTAGCGGAGTCAAATATGGCAGGTTTTAGCGAAGCCCTGTTAATAAGCTAAAAGGGGGAATTTTAAATGAAGAAGTTAATAAAAAGGATTGTACCAGCATTAATGACATTACTTGCACTTGCAATAGCTGGTGGATCTCAAATGACTTGGGTATTCAGAAAGTAATATGTTAAAGTAGTTGGTGTTTATAAATCTTTAGGTTTATAGAGAAGTTTTTTTCTAATTAAACTATAAACCTAAATGATTTTAAAATCGTTGTATTATTCACTATAGGGTAATAATTTGAAATTTAGATTTTAAATTTGGGGGCAAGGTATGAGAGATTTACCAATAGAACAAAGACGTTTTTTTATTTGCATTTACATAATCACATTAGTTTTTTTTGCTTGTTCGCTATTTTTAGGATATATTCCAATTGATTTCAATAACTACAAAGACATTTTATTCTTTGCGGTATTAACAATATTAACTGAATCTTTTACTATAATTTATTTAGAAATATCCTTTAGTACAACATTTGCAATTACTTTAGCATCATACGTGTTGTTTGGTCCATTTAAAGCAATGATAATTGTAATTATAGGTTTTTTATGCCGTATATTAAAATTAGAGGATGGCACCTACAATCATTACTTTAACACTCCATTATATGGAACCCTATTTAATTGTTGTGTGCACACATTGCCAATTTTTATTGGGAATTACTTTTATGTTGCGGTTGGAGGAAGTTTTGATGTTGTAAGAATTTCTCAGAATATCTTTCCACTAATATTATTTAGTATTATATGTTTTTTATTTAGCAATTTTATAATGTCATTCATGTTATCTTTTTATGTAAACAAAAATATTTTATATTGTTATATTAGCAATATAAAATTAGGAATTCTTAATTATATTGCAATGATTCCTTTTGGAATTATTTTAGCTTTAGCATTTGAGTATTATAAATATAAAGGAGTAATTATTATTATATGTCCTATCATATTAGTTAGATATACATTCTCAATGTACATAAATTCTAAGTCCCAATATATTCAAACTGTTGAAGCGTTAATGAATGCAATTGAGGCAAGGGATGAGTATACACAGGGGCACTCCCGTAGGGTTGCTGAGATAGCTACAGAGATTGCAAAAGCGTTAAAATATAATCAGTGGAAATTAGAAAAGTTAGTTGTTGCTGCAATGCTTCATGATGTGGGTAAAATTGGTATAAGCGATAACATCTTAAATAAGCCAGGAAAACTCACTGATGAGGAGTTTGATAAAATTAAAGAACATCCTGAAATAGGCTATAATATTTTATACAAAGTTAAAAATTTAAATTACATATGTCCTATTGTAAGATACCATCATGAAAGATATGATGGTAAAGGGTATCCAAAGGGCAAGAATGGGAAAAAAATAAGTTTAGATACTTATATTGTTCAACTTGCAGATGCTGTTGATGCTATGGGAACAGACAGGCCTTATAGGAGAGGACTTTCAAAAGAACAAATTATAAGTGAATTAGAAAACAATTCGGGAACTCAGTTTCATCCCAAGGTAGCTGAAGTTTATTTAAATATATTAAAAAGTAGAGCCTGATAACTCTACTTATATTTTTACTATTTAATAGAATAATCTAGGGGGAATTACTATGTTCATTTTAGCTCTAATTGCTGGAATTATATTAGGTTATATATCAAAGGGAACCTTGCGAAACCTAGCAAATATTAATTTGAAGGGAACTTACCTAATTATAATTGGGTTTATTATAGAATTTGTTATTATTATGCTAATCCAAAAAAAAGTAATTACTGCTGGAGTAATTACATATATAATGAATGTGATTATGTATATTCTTATACTAGCATTTATTTTTGTAAACAAAAAAAACAAATATATAGTAATAATGGGAGTAGGATTTATGCTAAATGCTATAGCTATATTTGCCAATGGCGGTGTAATGCCGGTTAGTAGTAGTGCCATAGAAACTATTGGATTTTCAACTAATGTCCATACAGAGGGTTTATATAACTTGATTAATTCTAATACAAATTTAAGTTTTTTGGGGGATATTATTCCAATAGATTTTATTGGAAGATTTATTGTTAGTATTGGAGACGTTATAGCAGCTATAGGAATGATACTGTTTATAGTAAAAAGTATGAAAAACACTATATAAGTTTATTCACATAAAAACATACTCTTCAGGAAATTGGAATGAATTACCTGAAGAGTATGTTTTTTTATTTTTGTTTAAAATGTAGCTTTAAATTTTTAATCTAAATAAAACAAATGATTTTCCTATGTGTCAATTTACAAATTAAATAAACTTACGGAAAGGTTTTTTATTTGGCGTGTATTTTATAGCAGAAATTTGCGAAAAATATAAAATAATAAGCTGTAATTAGGGTTATGCTATAGATAAAGGGAAGCAAAATTTTTATTTTTAGAGAATAAGTTATAATTCTATTTGCACGATTATTAGAAAAAAATTTATGCAAGGAGGTATTTTCATGAGGTTAAAGTCAGTGGTTTTATCGTCTATTCTTGTAGGAACCTTGCTTGTGGGATGTGGAACTAAGCCGGGTGAGGAAAATTTAACACAACAAGAGAAAAATACTCAACAGCAGCAAAATTCTGAGCAACAAAATGCACAACCAGATGTGGTTGCATCACCTTCCATAGTAAGTGATGAGGATTCTTTGCATAGAGCAACTAGTAAAGATGGAAGCTGGATTATTATATTAAAAAGAGACTTTGAGGCAAAAAGGGAAATAGTTTTGGAAGGAGAATTTACAAAAAAGGACACCAAGGATCCTTCTAAACAAGTTCCGGCAGGACGTAAGATAGCATTATACGATCAAGATCAAAATAGAAACAAAACTGCTTCTTATACTTTAACAGCACCTAAGTTAATTGTTAGAAGTGAGGATGCAAGAATACAGGGGGGAACTTTTGTAGGCGATGTTTATGTAGAAAGTAAGGGCTTTTCTATAGTAGATGCTAAAGTGCAAGGGAATGTGTACTTTGCTAGTGAAGAGTTAAAAGCTACTTTTAAGCTAGAAAGCAATGGTTCTGTTATTGGTGTCACAGAAGTGAAAAAGTAGGTATATATTATCACCCGTTTAATAAAGGTTATTGCAATATGATGAAAGTTATGTTGTGATAGCTTTTTTTTATTAGCAATAAATTTAAGGTTGAAAGGAGTTAAAGTGATCCTGTACAATGGAGAATTTATTACATAAAGATTGTGATAACCACAGTTTAATAATAATTTAAACTTGTTACAAGTCAATACTAGGAGAGTTAGTTTGAATAATATAACTTAAGATAAAAAAAGAAATATTTTGAAAAATATGATTTTCAACATTGATATTTTACCTTCATATTAATTATACTATTAATATAGTATAAATTTATTTCTTATTTTAATGTAATATAGTGAAAGATAAGAGTAGAAATTTCACTATACTAGACATTGATTTACAACAGGTTAGGGGGCAGCAGATGGGGAAAAAAATTATAATTGACTTTATTAAAAATCATAAGATTTCTTATGTTATTGGTATTGGATTTATGTTTCTAACTGCATATATTCAATCTCTATTCCCAACAGTACTAGGTGAGGCTATTGATGTATTAAAAAATAATGGCTTTAGCTTTAATGAAGTAAAGCTAAAGGTAATGTACATGCTATTCATTGCGATTGGTGCTTTTCTAACAACCTATGCTTGGAGAAATTTTATAGTAGCAAATGCAAGGAGTCTTGAATGTCATCTGAGAGAAAAGTTGTATGATCATCTCCAAATATTATCACAAGAGTTTTACAATAAAAGAAAAACTGGAGATTTAATTGCCTATGCCATTAATGATATTTCCGCAGTAAGAATGACATTTGGCCCTGCAACAGCCATGACTATAAATGGTATAGTTATATGCGCTATTTCTATTTACTTGATGTGTATTACTATAAATTGGAGGCTTACTTTAATTACCTTGTTACCCATACCCTTCATAGTGATTTTTATGATGAACATTGGGAAGCTTGTTCAGAAAAGATTTAAAATAGTACAAGAAAACTTTGCAGCTATTTCTGATAGGGTACAAGAAAATATAAATGGAATTAGAATAATAAAGGCCTATGTTCAAGAAGAATATGAAAGCAAAAATTTTGAAAAGTTAAATATTGAGATGATGGATTCTAATCTAAAAATGATTAGAGTTTCTGCGTTGCTTTCACCTTTCATCGAAATTGCCTTTAGTATCAGCTTTGCTACTAACTTAATTGTCGGTGGAAACATGGTACTAGCAGGAAGTATGTCTCTTGGGGACTTTATTGCATTTAATGGATACTTAACTATGATTATGAAGCCGATTAATTCTATTGGACGAGTTATAACCATATTTCAAAGAGGTGTGGCTTCGCTTAAAAGACTTAATGAGGTCTTCGATGTGGAACCGGAAATAAAAGATGGGAAACCTGGTATAGATAAACCGCTTAAAGGTGAGATAGAATTCAGGGACTTAAGTTTTTCCTACCCAAATTCAAAGGAAAATTCCATTGAAAAAATAGGACTCAAAATTCCTCAAGGAAGCACCGTGGGGATTTTAGGTAAGACTGGTTCTGGAAAAACCACATTGGTAAATTTACTATTAAAACTTTACAATGTAGAGGATAAAAAATTATTTATTGACGGCATAGATATAAACGAGTATTCTCTTAAGGCACTAAGAGAAGGCGTTGGGTATGTGCCTCAAGATAATTTTCTATTTTCAGCATCTATAAAAGATAATATAAAATTTTTCAAAGATACCTATAAAGATATCGAAGTTGAGGAAGCAGCAAAGATTAGTTCCATATATGAGAGTATTGTAACTTTTCCAAAGGGCTTTGATACCATATTAGGAGAGCGAGGAGTAAATCTATCTGGTGGGCAAAAGCAAAGGATTTCCATTGCTAGAGCTGTAATAAAAAATCCATCCATACTGATTCTCGATGACTCTCTTTCTGCTGTAGATACAGTAACTGAGTCAAGAATACTAAAAAATTTAAAAAAATTTAGGAAAGATAAGACTACCCTAATAATCGCGCATAGAATATCAGCAATAAAAGATGCGGATTTTATTATAGTTCTTAAAAATGGAAAAATATATGAACAAGGACATCATAATGAACTTATAAAGAGGGGAGGAATATATTATGAAACCTATATGGAACAATATAAAGACTCTAGATCATAATTCGAATAGTAAAATTTACAAAATCCATAGCTTGAAAAGGCTTTTGACATTGACTATCCCTCACTTTAAAAAAATAGGATTAGCAGCTTTATGTGTACTGCTTGTAAATGCAGCTGAACTTATAAAACCTTATATATTAAAGTTGGTTATTGATGATTTTTTAATAAATAAGGCGCCTCAATCTATGTTTTACTCAATTACTTCCATGGGAATTTTGTATTTTCTTATCGTTGCTTTAGGGGGAATGTTTTCATTTTCCCAAGTAAACTTTATAAATAGTGCAGCCCAGGAAATTATGAAAGACCTAAGAACTAGAGTATTTAATACAATTCAGCTACTACCATTATCATATCTTGACAAAACCTCATCAGGAAGACTGATTACAAGAGCAACAAATGATGTTGCGGCTTTAAGTGAAATGTATACTGATGTAATTATTAATTTGTTTAAAGATGTGTTTTTATTAATTGGTATTGTATATGCAATGGTAATGCTAGATATTAAATTAGCTTTAATTTCAATTTCTTTGGTACCTATAATGTTTTTGTTTGTTTTCCTACTAAAAAATAAAATTAAAAATAATTTTTCTAAGATGAAAAGTTTAATTGGAAGAATAAATGGCTTTATGGCTGAAAATATATCAGGAATGAAAATTATTCAAATATTTAGAGGGGAAAAAGAAAAAAAACAGGAATTTTTAAAGTTAAATGGTGAGTATTTTAAGAGTACTTTATTTCAAGTAAGAATGAATAGTATATTAAGACCTGCTTCAGATGTGTTTCAAAGTATTTCTGTGGCAATTTTAATTTGGTATGCTATGGGAAAAATATATAATCAAACCTTGGAAATTGGAGTGCTTTACGCTTTTACAACCTATATTAAACAATTTTTTAATCCAATATCAGATTTAGCAGATAACTACACCACTATACAATCAGCATTGGTATCTGCAGATAGAATTTTTGAATTACTAGATGAGGAAGATACCCTTGAAAATTTAGATCTAGGGAGGCCCATGGAATATATAAATGGAGATATAGAGTTTAGAAATGTTTGGTTTTCTTACAATGAGACGGATTGGATATTAAAAGATGTTAGTTTTACTATAAAAAGGGGTGAAACCGTTGCCTTTGTAGGTGAAACAGGAGCAGGAAAAACTACTATAATAAGTCTCATAAGTGGATTTTATCCTATTCAAAGAGGGGAAATATTAATAGATGGGATAAATATAAATGAAATAAAAAAGAAGGACTTGAGAAGGAATGTTTCAGTAGTGCTGCAAGATGTATTTTTATTTTCAGGTGACATAGCAAAGAATATATCATTAAATGATAATATTGATATTGAGGTTATAAATGAATCTCTAGAAATAACCTGTGCTTTAGAATTTGTAAACAATCTACCACAAGGTATATATTCTCCAGTTATGGAGAGAGGTAGCACTTTTTCAGCTGGGGAAAAGCAATTACTATCCTTTGCTAGAGCTTTAGCTCATAAACCCTCTATATTTATTTTAGATGAAGCTACAGCAAATATTGATACCCATACGGAAAAGTTAATTCAGCAAGTTATTGAAAAGGTATCAAAACACAGAACTACTTTAATCATTGCACATAGACTTTCTACTATTAGGAATGCAGATAAAATTATAGTTTTAAGTCATGGTGAAATTGTAGAAATAGGAAATCATAATGAATTAATAAAAGGCAAGGGGCACTATAAAAGCATGATTGAAGGAAATAGCTTTAAGGAAGTTATATAGTAAAGGGGGATACAAGTAAATAAAGTTTTCTACTAAATAGTTTAATAATAAAGGTGTAAACTTTAATGCTGTAGTCAGATTTAGAGAAGAAATTAAAAAATGTGTAAAAATACAAAAAATTAAAAGCCATCACTAATGAAGGCTTTTGATTTTTTAAAATTATTGGAGCAGGTGAAGGGAATCGAACCCTCGCCATTAGCTTGGGAAGCTAATGTACTACCATTATACTACACCTGCATGAATTGTTGTGATTAAGTTAACGGTAGCTTGGCCACAATTTAATTATAGCATGTATCCATAAAATGTAAAGCTATTTCTATTAGCTATAAGAAAAATTAATTTGTAAACTTTAATTAGGTTATTATCTAAGGCAGAAGGTTTCTTGGAAGAAAAGTTCAAATAAAAATAAACATTATTAATAGTAAAAGAATTAAAATTGCAACAATAACATAAAATAAAAGCAGTGAAAGTTATAGGTTGATTTTAAATTTGAATTACTTTAAATAGTATTTCGTGAAAAATGAAATAAAAAATTATTTAATAAAATACTAAAGAGGTGAAATAAAGTGGAAGAAAATAGTAGTGTGAAAATTATTCCCTTAGGAGGGCTTGGAGAAATAGGAAAGAATATAACAGCCTTTGAGTATAAAGATGAAATCATCGTCATTGACTGTGGCATATCCTTTCCAGAAGAAGAGATGTATGGAGTTGATTTAGTTATTCCGGACATCACTTATTTGCTAAATAATAAAGATAAGGTTAAAGCTATTTTTATCACCCATGGTCATGAGGATCATATTGGTTCTTTGCCTTATATTTTGAAACAACTTAATGTTCCAGTGTATGGCACTAGATTAACATTAGGAATAATTGAAAACAAGCTTAAGGAACATAATATACTACAAGAATGTAAGCTTAATGGAGTAGAAGCAGGACAGATAGTTAAATTACAAAATTTGAATGTGGAATTTATAAGAAATACTCATAGTATAGCAGATTCTTGCTCTATTGCAATTCATACACCAGTAGGAATCATATTACATACTGGAGATTTTAAGATAGATTATACACCAATTGATGGAAAAGTTATGGATTTAGAGCGAATATCAGCTCTTGGAAGAAAAGGCGTACTTCTTCTAATGGCTGATAGTACTAACGTACAACGTCAAGGACACACAATATCTGAAAGGTCCATAGGAGAAACTTTAAATAGAGTTATTTCTGGAGCAAGAGGAAGAGTTATAGTGGCTACCTTTGCTTCAAATATCCATAGAATGCAGCAAATAATAAATGCTTCAATGCAATATGGTAGGAAAGTAGCTTTTAGTGGTAGAAGTATGGAGAATATATCCCAAGTAGCTATGGAACTTGGATATCTCCATATACCTGAAGGTCAAGTTATAAAAGCTGAGGAGATATATGATTATCCCAATGAAAAAGTTACTATAATTACAACTGGAAGTCAGGGAGAGCCTATGGCTGCACTAGCGAGAATAGCTTTTTCTACCCATAGAAAGATTAAGTTAGAACCAAATGACCTATTTATTATTTCAGCATCACCAATTCCAGGAAATGAAAAACTCATTTCAAGAGTAATTAACGAGTTATTTAGAAAAGGTGCAGATGTAATTTATGAAGATTTAGAAGAAGTTCACGTTTCAGGGCATGCTTATCAAGAAGAGTTAAAACTAATTCACACTTTAGTGCATCCGAAGTTCTTTATGCCTGTTCATGGAGAGTACAGACATTTGAAACATCATACCGAGCTTGCAGTAAAATTGGGAATGAATAGAGAAAATATCTTTGCTTTAGAGACCGGGGATGTATTAGAAGTATCAGAAAATGAAGCAAAGGTAACTGGAAAGGTAAAAACCGGATCTGTATTTGTAGATGGCATTGGAGTTGGAGATGTAGGCACTGTAGTTCTAAGAGATAGAAAACACTTAGCTCAAGATGGAATGGTTACAGTGGTTGCAACTATAGAAAAAGAATCCTTTAGTCTTATTGCTGGGCCGGATATAATCACAAGAGGTTTTGTATACGCTAAGGAGTCAGAAGAACTAATTAATGAAATAAAAGAAATAGCAAGAATAGAGCTTGAAAGCTGCTTAGATAGAAAGATTATTGAATGGTATGTATTAAAAGCTAATATGAAGTCAGCTATTGAAAAGTATTTATTTGAGAAAACTAAGAGAAGGCCAACTATACTTCCAATTATCATGGAAATTTAAAAAAGGTATCTTAGTTAGTAGAGTAGATATGATTTTAGTAAGTGTGAAAGCTGGTATATTAGATTATAGGCATTGAAAAAAACTAAGATTAATTTTTTTATGCCTAAAATATAGATAACTATAGTGCTTTAAGGTTAAAGTGCTATAGTTATTTATTATAAATATTATTTTTTATATAAAATAATAATGGAATCACATAAAATCTTAAAGTTATTGGTGAAAATAACCATCATATGTCTTGCAAATCAAAATTTTTAATGAAATCAACAAATGCGTTAACTACATTTAAATTTAAAACCTCTTTTTCGTAAAACAACCAAGTTTTTCTTATTATAGGAGTTCCGTTTTTATTAAATAAATTAATTATGTGTAGATCATTTAAATTATTTACCACAAGCCTAGGCATAATTCCATAACCTAGGTCATTGATGACCATTTCCTTACAAGTTTCAAGTTGATCAACATTCATACTTACTAGTGGACCGATAGTAAAGTTGTCAGTCCACCAATTGTCAATTAATGACTTTAATAAATGATCCGTTTGATAATCTATTCTAGGAAGGTTAGGAAGATTTTCTAACTCAATGTTATTTTTTGAAACAACACATATATTTTCCTCGAACAATAGGTGTTTCTCGCATTTCCATCTATAATCTCCTCGAACAAACCCAAGATGAATATCTTTATTAGCCAACATATTTACTATATCGCTACTCCAATCTGTAATTATTTTAAACTCAACTTTAGGATATTTAGTTTTAAAAAGCTTTAATAAAGCGGGAAGCTTGTGTTTCATCATAAAACGAGATACTCCTAGTTTCAGTGTTCCTACCACATCATTATCCATATTCCAAAGGGTTTCTTTTGCTTTTTCTATTTTTTGCAATATCTCGTTAGCACATTGATATAAGTATTCTCCTTGAGGGGTAAAGCATACACCTCTTCTTCCTCTTGTTACAATATTTACACCAAACTCTTTTTCCATTTGCTTTAACCTATTGGTCAGTGCTGGTTGAGAGATATATAAAGTTTCAGCGGCTTTAGTTATATTTTTTTTGTCATATAAAACTTTAAGAATAAGCCAGTCTCTATTGTCCATTTCCTTCCTCCAATTTAGATATAATATTTTTTTATGGTTATTTATAATAAAATATTATTTTATTTATTTCTAATAATATACTAAACTTAATATAAAGTGGTCAAGAACTAAGGTTATTTAGTTCATCAGTAGCATAGGATTTTTTTATAAACTTATTATGCTAAAAATTAGGATTGAAGTGTTGTATGATATTCATAAGACATTAATAAGCCACTATTATATTAGGTGATTACTTCATTCTAGATAAGGGACTAAAATGAATTTATCTATTTTTGGTATATAGGTCAGAATTGAAGAACAGTAATGATTTTATTTATTAGAAAAGGAGTTTAGTTATGGAAAAGATAGTATATACGTTAGTTATTGCAGCTGTTGGTGGTTATATGGGAATTAAGCTAAAGATACCTGCAGGAGCATTGATTGGAGCAATGGTATTTGTAGCTGTCTACAATATAAAAACCTCACAAGGCTATATACCAAGAGACTTTAAGTTAGTAGCACAGATTGTTGTTGGGGGAATGCTAGGATTAAACTTTAATATGGAAGCAATATTAGCATTGAAAAAATTAATATTGCCCTCCATTGTATTAGTAATTGGATTAACTATATTTAGTTTATTATTAGGAATTTTAATACATAAAATTACGGGTTTAGATTTAGTAACTGCATTATTTAGTAGTTCCCCAGGAGGACTTACTGATATGTCACTATTGTCTGAAGCATATGGAGCTCAGACACATATAGTAGCATTGATGCATCTAATACGTCTTACCACAGTAATAACTATTTTCCCAATAATAATAAAGTTTTTAAAAGAACATTTTTTATTCTAAAATCAATAAAACACAGTGTATTGAACATGAGATTAAAGAAATGTTTTTATTTAGATTTATAATTGATATTTAATGCTTGAAGCATACTTGCTTCATTCTAAAAACAGTAAGGAGTTGTTTGAGAAATATATTTACAATAAGTGAAATAAAATTATAAGAAGCTACTGCTTACTTTGAGAAAGTAAGCAGTAGCTCTAAATTGAAAATTGATATCCAATTCCCCAAATAGTTTTAATATACTTAGGTTTGCTGGGATTATCTTCGATTTTATTTCTTAAATATTTCATGTAAACCATAATGCTATTATAGTCTACATCATTATTATTCCATATATTCTCATAAAGTTCTTCTTTGGTAAATACTTGATTGGGATTTTCCATAAAGAATTTTATAAGCTTAATTTCTTTTGAAGATAATTTTATTTCTAAATCATTTTTATAAAATTTATAACCATTTAAATCAAATCTAAAAGGTCCATGAACTAAACTCATAGCGAAAGTATTTTTGTTTAAGATTTCTTCACGTCTTTTCAGTTGGGATTTTACTTGAGCACCAAGTACAGAGGGGCTGAAAGGTTTTGTGATATAACTATCCGCTCCAATGTTTAATCCTCGAATAATATCTTCATCTTCTCTTTTTCCACTGAGAAATATGATTGGTAATTGTAAGTTGGAATTTCTAATAGTTTGAGCAACTTCATAACCGGAAATTCCATCCATCAATATATCTAATATAATTAAGTCAAAGTCAGTATTAGCTACCATTTCAAGCCCTTCCTCGCCGCTTTCTGCTTGATAAACTAACATACCCTCCAGAGTAAGAGTTCTATAGATTAGTTTTCTAATAGCTTCTTCATCTTCTACAATAAGAATTTTTGCTTTTCCCATATTTCCTCCATAATGCTAATAACTCACACAAGGTAAGTATTTAAAGTTTTTAGATTTAAAATTATATAAAGAATTTAACATAATTATAATAAATACTATGTAAGAAAATCAATATTATTTTATAGACAAGAGATTATTAATCCTAAAGCATAGTTGTGAATTAAATTGCAGTTTGATATATTGGTTTTAAACTTATTATTTACTCTAGGTTGCATTTAATACTTGAGTATAAATTATTAATACAATTAATTATCCTTATAATTAAAATGTATATAAGCAATGCATAATATAAATGACTAATTCTTTGGAGGTACTATTTGTGATTAAAATGCTAAAAGGAAAACATTTAACAAGAAAAAAGAAAATAAAACTATTGGTTGGAATTATACTAGTAATTATTCTAAGTGCACTGACTTATTTTACATATAGGCAATACGAGAAGACAATTGTATTCCAACAACAACAAAATATGCTTGGGATTTCCAGGTCTATATCACGTAGTATAGAGTTATTTATCAATGACATTAAAGATAGTATGAAAATTATTACCTTAGATACTGAAATTATTGGGAAAGCCTCTCTTATAGAAAAGGAAAGTTATAGTGTAAAACTGAAGGCCTTTTATGAAGCGCAGAAAGAATCTATTGATGGAGTTTATATTTTTGATAAAGATGGAAAAATGGTTAATAAATACCCAGAGGATCCAAAGACTATAAAAAATCATGTTCAAGCAAATGTTGATTATGTTATTTCTAGTAAGAAAGCCTACATTGCTAATCCTTATTTAGACGAAGAAAAAAATGAGTTTATGCTGTATATTTATGAGCCGATTTTCAGTGAAAATCACTTTAAAGGGGTATTATCTGTGAGCATAAGCCTAGATGCTATTTATAATAAATTGATTCGACCTGTAAAAATTGGAGAAAAGGGTTACGCATTGGTTAAGGATCAATATGGAATAATAATAATGCATAATGTAAAAGAACAAGTTGGTATGGATGTTATAGAAACAAGAAAACATTTACATCCAGAATTAGATTTTAAAGAATTAGAAGAACTCATTGATGCGCAACTTGCTGGAGAAGAAGGGACAGATATTTATCATTCCTATTGGTGGGCAGAAAGTTCATTAAAAAAAGTGAAGAAACTTAACGCATATACCCCTGTGAGATTAGGTGATTATTTTTGGGTGGTAGCATTAACTATGTCCTATGATGAAGTACAAGAACCTATTAATAGATTTTTAGGTCAGATTATAATAATTGCTATTTTAATAACTATTATCATATCAATATTTATAACTATTCTCATTAAAATGAAAAAAAATAAAGAAGAACTAGAAAAGGAAACAAAGTATCTAAAGATGCTAAATGAAGCTTCAGAAAGACTTAGGGAGAAGGAGGCAGAAATATATCATTCAAATAAGCTTAAAATGGTAGGAACCTTTGCAGGAGGAATAGCACATGATATCAATAATTTATTGACACCAATATTAGGTTATTCAGAACTTTTACTCATGAGGTTACCTAAGGATAGCGAATATTATGAGGATGTGGAAGAAATATTAAAGGCTTCTGAGAAGGGTAAAGATTTAATTGAACAGATTTTAGTGTTTAGCAGAAATGATAAAAATATAACTAAAGTAGAACAAATTAATATAAACCAGGTTACTAAAGAAACTGTAAAGCTTATTAAAACAGTTATCCCTAAGAATATAATAATTAAAGAGAATATACAAGAAAATTGTGGTTACGTAGATGCAAATTTCACTCATATACATCAAGTTATATTTAATTTATGCACTAATGCATATCAAGCAATAAAACACATGGATGGAATATTGGAAATATCATTGAGAAGAGTGGAGGGTACAAGTATAAAAGAGGTAAGAAAGGATTCGTTTTATGCAGAGTTAGTAATTAAAGATAACGGCTGTGGAATGGACGAAGAGACTCAACAACGAATATTTGAACCTTTTTTCACAACAAAATCTGTTGGTGAAGGTACGGGGTTGGGATTATTCGTTGTGAAAAATATTATAGATAAATACGGAGGCATAATAACAGTTGAAAGTGAATTAGGAAAAGGAAGTTTATTCAAAGTATATCTACCTCTAACTTATGCAGGGCAAGAATATCAGGAGCTCAAAGAAGAGGAGTCTTATGTAGGAAAAAAGATTTTAATTGTTGATGATAATGAGAAGGTAATTAAGGTGTTGAAAAAAGGTTTAGAACATCTTGGATACTGTGTAGTTTCAGAAACAGACTCTACAAAAGCTTTAGAAATAATCAAATATAATTATAAAAATATAGATTTAGTTATCACTGATTACATGATGCCAAACATTAATGGAAGTGAGTTGGCATATAAAATTAAGGAGATAGAAAAAAATATCCCTATAGTACTTGTCAGCGGATATATGGATGAAAATCAAATGGATATAGGTAAAGATGTAAAAGTAGATGCTTATATGTCTAAACCTATAGAAATTAGTAAACTATCAAAGATAATAAAAAAACTATTGGTTAACCAATAAACAGTATTATTATAGCTTACAAAGAATTAAAAGTTTCTGAGAGATTTGATATGATGAAAAGTATCAAATCTCATATTTTTCCATTGGAAAAAATAATTTTAAGAACATTTAAATTTATTATTAAGAATACTTTTAAGCTTATGAGTTGAAGAAGATTGGTCTCGGAAAAAAATGGCAAAAATTATTTTAAGATTATTTTAAGATTACTTTAATATTACTTTAAGAATTGAAAAAAAATTACAAAAATTGAAGGAAAATAACAAAAAACTTGTTGAATTTAAAAAAATAAGTATATATAATGAACTTAATCTAGCTAGAGAATTTAAGTATAATTTAAAAACGTTTACAAATTTACGGAGGTGTATATTATGTTAGCTATATTAGGTTATGGAATAGTACTTACTTTTATGATTTTAATTATGACAAAAAGAATGACAGCATTTACTTCTCTTATAGTCGTTCCAGTTATATTTGCTATATTTGGTGGGTTTGGTGTGAATATTGGAAAGTTTGCACTTACAGGAATAAAAGGTGTTGCGCCCACGGCTACAATGCTTTTATTTGCAATTCTTTTCTTTGGAATTATGATTAACGTTGGCTTATTTGATCCACTTGTTAATGCAATTGTAAAGTTTGTTAAGGGTGATCCAGTAAAAGTCCTTGTTGGAACTGCAATATTAGCTGCAGTGGTGTCAGTAGATGGTGATGGCTCGACGACTACAATGATAGTATGTTCAGCTTTACTACCAGTTTATAAAAAGCTTAAAATTAAACCTCTTTACTTAGCTACAATAATAATAATGCAAAACTCGATAATGAATCTTCTACCATGGGGAGGCCCAACTGCTCGTATAATGTCTGCTTTAAAAATTGAAGGATCAGATATACTAAGACCTCTTGTTCCAGGAATGATAATTGCAATAATTTATGTTATAGGAGTTGCTTATTACCTTGGATTAAAAGAACGTAAAAGACTTGGTATTGTACAAATTACTAATGACACTTTAGCTGAAATGTCTGCTACACTAAGTGATGAAGAAAAAGAGTTAAAGAGACCAAAGTTAATATGGGTCAACTTTATTTTGACTATTCTAGTTATGTATACTTTAATTTCTGGAAAGGTACCTGCGGCAGTAATCTTTGAAGTTGGAGTAGCCTTAGCACTTATTATCAACTATCCTCACTTAAAGACACAAAGACAGCTTATAGAAATTCATGCTGGAAACGCTATACAAGTTGTTGTTATGGTACTTGCGGCTGGAGTATTTATGGGAATACTAACAGAAACAAAAATGGCAGAAGCAATTGCTCTAAACTTAGCATCAATAGTACCTAAAGCCTTTGGCTCTCACTGGTCACTAGTTACAGCAATAATTAGTATACCAGGAACATTCTTATTATCAAACGATGCCTTTTATTTTGGTGTATTACCTGTACTAGCAGAAACAGGAGTAGCTTATGGATTTACACCATTACAGATAGGTATAGCTTCTACGATGGGACAAGCATTCCATTTGTTAAGCCCACTAGTAGCTTTCATATACTTGTTACTTCAATTGACGGAAGTGGATATGGGAGAATGGCAAAAACATGCAGCTATATGGTCAATTGGTACATTTGTAATTTTTGTATTAGCTGCAGCAATTACAGGAGCTATGCCATTATAGAATAATAGTCAACTACAAACAACTAAGTTTTTAATAAAAAAAGTTCCTCAGGGAACTTTTTTTATTGTATATTTTAAAATAAATATGTTTAAATATAAATAGTATCTCACTTATATAGTGTTCAATATAATACATTGTAAACTCTATTGATAAGTCAAAATTATATTTACTTTTTATTAATAATGAAGATTAAAAGCTATAGATATTTTCAATAAGGTTGGGTAAAATTTATAATGAGTTATCTTAACATTTAGCAATGTGGAGAGGAAGATTTATATGATAAATTATATGGATGAATTTGTTAGAAGTACAAATTTTCATCAGAATAAGCCGATTAGGGAAATAGTATATGAAAGTTTAAGAAATACAATTATAAGCGGTAAAATTCCTGTTGGGGAAAGAATTGTGGAAAAGGAGTATGCTGAAAGATTGAATATAAGTAGAACTCCGGTGAGGGAAGCCCTAAGAGCATTAGAAGTTGAAGAACTTGTAGAATATATACCACGAGTAGGAGTTGTAGTAAAAAGGATTACAATGGAAGATGTATTTGAAATATATAAAATTAGGCAACACTTAGAAGTATTAGCTGCAATTAGTGCTATGGATAACATTACTGATGAGGAAATTAATGAAATAGAAGAGTTGCTTACTATCACAGAAGAAAAGAATGCCGAAGGAGATATAAATGAGGTCATTAGGCTTTTTGGGGTGTTCAACCAAAAAATTTATGAAGCTAGTAGAATGAAAAGACTCACAAGTATGATTAGTAAACTCAATGAATATCTACAACGATTCAGAAACATTTCCATATCGGATAATCTTAGAAGAGAATCAGCATTAGAAGATCATAGGGAAATATTGAGGGCAATTGTAGTGAAAGATAAGAATGGAATTGAAAGTATTATCAAAAATCATCTAGAGAAATCACTTGAAGTAGTGGCTTTAGAAATTAGAGAGTAGGTCGAAATTATGGAAACTAAAGAATCAATTGCACATTATATTGCAACGCTAGCACAAAGAGCTATACTATATGAAGTTAGTACTACTCCTAAACCAGGACTGGTGGATTGTAATAACTCAGGTTCCCATAAGGACATGAATTTTTTTACATTTATGGCTAGCAGTTCAGCATTGTATAAAGGTATGTATGAATGTGCACTAGAGGGAATGTACTTTCAAGAAAGGGACAAGACAAAGCTTCTAGATATTATAAGACGTCCAGGAATTCAGTGCGAAGAAGCTATGTTTAAAGCAACTAAAGGAGTAAATACACATAAAGGGATTATTTTTTCCCTTGGAATTATATGTGCAGTAGCAGGTTGTTTATATGGAAAATCTAGCAAACTTGAATTCCAAATTGCTGAAATTTCCAATGAGGTTAAGGAGGTTTGTAGGGGGCTCTCCAATAAAGACTTTCAGCATATTTCAAAAAAGAATAACCTAACTCACGGAGAGTTTTTATATAAAGAATATGGCTTTAAAGGGATAAGGGGAGAGGTAGAGAGTGGATTTTCAACAATCGAGCACACCTCTATGGCGGTTTTGTCTAAGTGGAGCACTAACAAAGATCTTAATATGAATGATTTGTTTTTACAAATGCTTATAAGCATAATGACTAGAAGTGAAGATACCAATATAGTTACTAGAGGCGGTTTGGAGAGCCTCAAATATGTAATGGACAGTTCAAATTCATTTTTACAATCAGGAGGAATGTATCAGGAAAATGCAAAAGAAAAACTTGAACAAATGAATAATTTATTTATTCAAAAGAACATAAGTCCAGGGGGCTCAGCAGATTTGCTGGCTGTGAGTATTTTCTTAGGTATGCTGTCAGGACTAATTTAACTAGGTTATGAAGGGGTGGATTTTCCAAAGCTCATCAAGGGGAATCAACATTAGGCTGTAAAACTTCGCCATGTGTAAACCATACTGCTAAAATTGTTGTACAAAATTGAACTGTTAATTATTTAATAAGAAAATTATAAAGTGAAATATTAAAATGAGGAATTAATCAATAATGGTTAATTCCTCATTTTGTTTAAAACAGGAGAGGGTTAGGGAGATACTGTAAAAAAGAACATTAAAAATACACGAAAAACACTTAAAAAACTTGGGAATGCAATGAACCTCACTTATAATTAACTTATAAATCGCGTAAACTTTTATTAATAAATGTGGTAAAGAGTGAAATTTTAGCTATGCATCAATTGGAGAAAGGAAGCGGGAAAGTATATGAATTATGAGATAGTGGAACAAAGGATTTTCTTGCAAGATATCCAAGAAAAAAGAGTTTTAGAAGAATTCTTAAAGGGTGAGGGAATAAAACTAGATAAAAATTTAGAGTATACAGTAGGAATTTACGATAATCATAAACTCATAGCTACAGGTTCCTTTTATAAAAACACTCTAAGGTGCTTAGCTGTAAATTCAAAGTACCAAGGTTTAGGCATACTGAACAAAGTGGTATCTAATTTATTGAACGAACAATACACAAGAGGATATGATCATATTTTCCTTTATACCAAATGCAATACAGCAGAATTTTTTAGCTACTTAGGTTTTCAAGAAATAGTTAAAATTGATGGATTAGCAGTTTTCATGGAAAACAAATACCATGGTGTGAAAAGTTATTCTGAGAATTTATCAAAGTTTAAGGTAGAAGGAGATGCTATAGCTAGTATAGTTATGAACGCAAATCCTTTTACCTTAGGTCATTTACATCTTATTGAAAAGGCTGCTAAAGAAAATAATATTGTTCATGTATTTGTAGTATCAGAAGAGGTTTCAGTAATTCCTTTTGAAGTTAGATATGAACTAATTAAAAAAGGGACAGAACATTTAACTAATGTAATTATTCACAAAGCAGGACCCTACATTATTTCAAGTGCTACTTTTCCATCCTATTTTGTAAAAGATGACATCGCTGCGGTGGAAGTTCACGCTAGGCTAGATTTGGAAGTTTTTAAAACATATATAGTTCCTGCCTTAGGAATTAAAAATAGGTACGTAGGAGAAGAGCCTTATTGTGAAGTTACGAAAACCTATAATAATATAATGAAGAATTGTCTTGAAGCAGAGGGGATACAGTGTAACATTGTACCAAGATTAAAATCTTATAATAAGCCAATTAGTGCATCAAGAGTTAGAGAATTAATAAGAAATAATAACATAGAAGGAATTAAGGACATAGTTCCAAAGTCCACTTATGAGTATTTTATATCTGAAGAAGCAAAACCAATAATAAATAAAATTAAAATAAATTTAGGAAGACATTAAATAACAGAGGTGAATTATATGGAAATTATTAAAAGTTCAATGGCTGGAACTGTAGAATCTAGTGATATTCTTATAATGCTTGAACCAAAAGAGGAAAGTGGAATAGAAATTCAACTGAAAAGTTCAGTGGAGAAACAATTTGGTAGGCAAATAAGAAAAGTAATAAGTGATACTTTAGAGAAGTTAGAGGTACAAAATGTAAAGATTACAGCAACAGACAAGGGAGCTTTAGATTGCACAATAAGGGCAAGAGTACAAAGTGCTGTTTTTAGAGCTGCCGGAATTAAAGAAAACTTTGATTGGGAGGTAATTGACTAATGGAACGTTTAAGAAGAACTATGATGTTTGTTCCTGGAAGCAACCCAAGTATGATAAAAGAAGCTTATATATATGGGGCGGATTCTATAATGTTTGACCTTGAAGATGCAGTTGCAATAACCGAAAAGGATTCCGCAAGATTTTTAGTTTATAATGCCTTGAAGACTGTAGACTATGGAAGTACGGAGTTAGTTGTAAGAATCAACGGATTAGACACACCATTTGGAAAAGACGATATAGAAGCTGCAGTTAGAGCAGGAGTAGATGTAATCAGACTTCCTAAAACTGAAAGAAAAGAAGATATTTTAGCAGTTGAGGAAGTTATTGAAGCAGTTGAAAGAAAAATTGGTAGAGAAATAGGCTCAACAAAGATGATGGCTGCAATAGAAAGCCCTATTGGAGTTATTAATGCTTATGAAATTGCATCTTCGAGTAAGCGTCTTATAGCTATTGCTCTTGGTGCAGAAGATTATGTTACAAATATGAAAACAAAGAGATATGCAAATGGATTAGAATTATTAGGTGCAAGAACTCAAATAATAATTGCTGCAAGAGCTGCGGGTATTTATGCCATAGATACGGTTTATACAGAGGTTGACAACGAAGAAGGCTTTAAGAATGAAGTAGAACTTATAAAACAACTAGGGTTTGATGGAAAGTCAGTAATTAATCCAAGGCAAATACCATTAGTAAATCAAGTTTATACACCTTCGCCTGAGGAAATTAAGAAATCTGTTAACGTAATTCGAGCTGCAAAAGAAGCAGAAGAAAGAGGCTTAGGAGTTATTTCCCTTAATGGAAAAATGATCGATAAGCCTATTGTTGATAGGGCAGAGAGAGTACTTCAATTAGCGACCGCTGTAGGTTTGTACAAGGAGGAAGTTGAAGATGAAAAATAGTATAGGCAGAGAAATTCCAGATGAAATATTAATGATTAATAATAACTCTAGGAAGAGAGAAGTTTATTTAGGGGAGTTTGAAAAGAACGAGGAAATTGTAACCATTGGAAGACGTGTTAAACCTGTAAAACCAGAAGACACAAAATTATTAGATAGTATAGAAGAAGCAATCCTGAAATCAGGACTTAAAGATGGTATGACCATATCCTTCCACCATCATTTTCGTGAAGGTGATTATATATTAAATATGGTGGTAGATACCATAGCAAAGCTTGGAGTAAAAAATTTAACCCTAGCCTCAAGTTCTTTGGGTAGTGTTCATGCACCAATAATTGAGCATATCAAAAATGGTGTAATCTCTAAGATAACTACTAGCGGTCTAAGAGGACAACTTGCTGAAGAAATCTCTAGAGGATTAATGAAGGAACCAGTAGTAATTAGATCTCATGGTGGAAGAGCAAGAGCTATAGAAGCAGGAGATATAAAAATAGATGTTGCATTTTTAGGAGCACCTTCTTCTGACGAGTACGGAAACGCTAGTGGGTCAAGAGGTAAAGCTAACTGTGGATCTTTAGGATATGCTAAGGTAGATGCAAAGTATGCTGATAAGGTAGTTATAATTACGGACTGTTTAGTGGAATTTCCAAACATGCCTGCAAGTATTGATCAAAGAGATGTGGATTATGTTGTAAAGGTAGATGAAATAGGTAATCCATCTGGTATAGCATCAGGTGCCACTAGATTCACCAAAAATCCTAAAGAGTTACTCATTGCTGAATATGCTAGCAAAGCAATAATTGAATCAGGATATTTTAAAGATGGATTCTCCTTCCAAACAGGAACAGGAGGATCTACACTAGCAGTAAGCAGATTTCTTAGAAATGAAATGCTAAAACAAAATATAACTGCAAGCTTTTCACTTGGTGGAATAACAAAACCAATGGTTGAAATGCATGAAGAAGGACTAATTAAAAATATCTTTGATGTGCAAGGTTTTGATTTAAGTGCTGTGGATTCCATAAGTAAAAATCCTATGCATCATGAAATAGATGCATCTTTTTATGCAAACCCACACAATAAAGGATGTATTGCTAACAAGTTGGATGTGGTGGTTTTATCTGCACTAGAAATTGATACAGATTTTAATGTAAATGTTCTTACAGGCTCAGATGGAGTTTTAAGGGGAGCTTCTGGTGGACATTGTGACACTGCGGCAAGTGCAAAATTAACCATGATTGTTGGACCTCTTATCAGAGGAAGAATACCAACTGTAGTTGATTCAGTAAATACAGTGATAACTCCAGGGGATAGCATTGACTTAGTTGTTACAGAGCTTGGTATGGCAATTAATCCTAAGAGAACAGATTTAATAGATCAATTTAAAAACAGCGATATACCAGTATATACAATTGAGGAATTAAAAAATAAGGCAGAATCCATTGTAGGTACTCCAGATAAAATTCAATATGAAGATGAAGTAGTTGCAATAGTTGAATATAGAGATGGAACAATTATAGATGTTGTAAGAAAATTAAAATAACCTAACTATAGGTGAACATAAGGTTAGTGTATCCATTATAGGCAGATATTTAAGGAAGGACTAAAAGTTAATTCAAAGGCCTCCAATAATTATATGTGCATATAATCTTTAAAAAGCTTTTTATAAAGGTTCATACTTTAATATTTTGGCATACTTAATGGATCACAACCTTAAATATGGAATTATAGTGTAGTTATAAGAAAAGCTATGAAATATAAGTTTTAATTTCATAAGGATATTTTATATTAGGGAGTGAGAAAAAGTGAACCCAATAAAAATTACAGAGACAGCACTAAGAGATGGACATCAATCACTTATTGCAACTAGATTAACAACTGATGAAATATTACCCATTTTAGAGAAGATGGATAAGGCTGGTTACTATGCGTTAGAAGTTTGGGGAGGAGCAACCTTTGATGCTTGCCTTCGTTTTTTAAATGAAGATCCATGGGAAAGGTTAAGAGAAATTAGGAAAGTAGTGAAAAATACTAAACTTCAAATGTTGTTAAGAGGACAAAATCTTTTAGGATATAAGCATTATGCAGATGATGTAGTAGAGGCTTTTATTAAAAAATCTGTGGAAAATGGAATAGATATTATTAGAGTATTTGATGCTTTAAACGATTTAAGAAATTTAGAGACTTCCATAAGGGTTATAAAAAAAACAGGGGCACATTGTCAATGTGCAATAAGTTACACTACTAGCAAAGTTCATAATTTAGATTATTATGTAAAACTAACTAAAGATATGGAAAGCTTAGGAGCAGATTCTATTTGCATAAAGGATATGGCAGGAATCTTAACTCCAAATTCGGCTTATGAATTAGTAACAAGATTAAAAGAAGTATTAAACATACCAATAGAACTTCATACTCATTGTACTAGTGGAATTGCCTCAATGACATATTTAAGGGCTGTAGATGCTGGAGTAGATATTATAGACACAGCTATTTCACCTTTTTCGGAGGGGACTTCACAGCCAGCAACAGAATCAATGGTGGTTACTTTAAAAGAAGGTCATAGAGCACCAGAATTAGATATAAACTTATTAAGCGAAATAGCGGATTACTTTAAGCCAATTAGAGAAAAGTATAGGGAAAATGGAATATTAAACCCAAAGGTTATGGATGTTGAACCAAATACATTAACTTATCAGGTACCAGGTGGAATGTTATCAAACCTTCTTTCTCAATTAAAAACTCAAGGTGCTAGTGATAAATATGAAGAAGTATTGAAAGAAATTCCAAGAGTAAGAGAAGACTTAGGATTTCCACCACTAGTTACACCACTAAGTCAAATGGTTGGAACCCAAGCAGTGTTCAACATTCTAGCAGGAGAAAGATACAAGATGGTTCCAAAAGAAATTAAAGAGTATGTTAAAGGGTTGTATGGAGCTTCACCTGCACCAATTAGTAAAGAAATAAAAGAGAAAATTATTGGCAATGATGAAGTCGTAACAAAAAGGCCAGCAGACTTACTGGATCCAGAGATGGAAAAGTATAAGAAAGAAGTTGGAGAATTAGCTACATCTTTGGAAGATGTATTATCCTACGCATTATTTCCACAAGTGGCAAAAAAGTTTTTTGAAGAAAGATTACAAGGTAAAGTAGTAGCAGTTGATGTAGAGAAGAAAGCTGAAGAAAAGTCAGAACGTAGCCAAGAGGAGGTTCACTATATTACTGTAACCATGTAATTATTCATTAATTAAAGGTGGTGGAATACCATGAGAAGTTCTATAATTTCAAAGTTCTTTGACTTTTTATTTAGTAAAAATAGAAAGTTAGAAAAGGAAAATAAAGAAAATAACATAGAAAAAACAGCTAAGAAAGTTAATTATTTCAATGATGAAATTGAAGAAGAAGATAAATTAGTGGTAGCTATGGCAGCATCTATTATGGCAGGGAAGGACAAGCCTAATTCACACTTTCATATATCGAGAATAACTAAAGTCAACCCTAATTATTTAGGAACTTCATTTCAAAAGGGTAATTATGAAATAGCTGAAGAAGATAAATTAGTAGTAGCCTTAGCCGCGTCTGTCATGGCAGGAAAAGACAAGCCAAACTCTTATTTTCATATATCGAGAATAACTAAAGTTAGTCCAAATTATTTAGGAACTTCATTTCAGGAGAGTAATTATGAAATAGAGGAAGAAGATAAATTAGTAGTGGCTTTAGCCTCATCTATAATGGCGGGGATGGACAAACCAAACTCCCATTTTCATATATCAAAAATAACTAGAGTAGTTTAAGATTTTCTTATAATTGAGTTATAAAAAGGTCATGTGAGTCCGTATTTTCTTGGCTTGAGGTTTTCAGAGACTATTAGAGGAACTTAAATTATCAATTACTATTAAATAAAAACTATAGATGATAAAAATAATTTACTAAATGTAGATAAAAGGAAGGGATTAAAGTAATATGAAAAAATATGTTATAAAATTAAATGGCAAGGTTTATGAAGTAGAAATGGAAGAAGTTACAGGAGAAACAAGTGCTGCCTACGAAAAAATAAGCACTGCATCTCAAAATAGCATACAACAAAATAGTGTTCAACAAAGTAATGCACCTGAAAATAATGCTACACAAAGTAGTGGATCGCAAAATGCAGAAGGTGAAATTCTAGACGCCCCTATGCCAGGAAATATTATTAATGTTGCAGTAAAAGTTGGAGATACAGTTAAAAAAGGTCAGTTGATAATTGTATTAGAAGCAATGAAGATGGAGAATGAAATAGTTTCACCAAAAGATGGAATAATAACTTCAGTAGCAGTTTCAAAAGGACAAAGCGTAAATGCAGGAGATGCTCTAGTTAAAATTAGTTAAAATACTTAGAGCAAAACCAAAGTACAGCATAGTTTTAAAGCTTTTATTTGAAATAGGTTGTTATTAAAGTATTATTATCAAATAAAGCATTACATATAAATTTAAAATAGGAGGCAAGTTTTTATGGATTTTCTACTAAGAGGAGTAACCTCCATAACAATTCAGCAAGTTATAATGTGGGTTATTGGAGCAGTACTTATTTATCTTGCAGTTAAAAAGGATTTCGAACCAGCACTATTATTACCAATAGGCTTTGGTGCAATTCTTGTGAATATTCCTTTCTCAGGAGCAATAACACAGATTATTGGAGGACATGAGGAAATAGGAATAATAGATAATTTATTCAGTATGGGAATTGCAAACGAATTATTTCCACTAATTTTATTTATTGGTATTGGAGCAATGATCGATTTTGGACCCGAGTAACCTCCATAACAATTCAGCAAGTTATAATGTGGGTTATTGGAGCAGTACTTATTTATCTTGCAGTTAAAAAGGATTTCGAACCAGCACTATTATTACCAATAGGCTTTGGTGCAATTCTTGTGAATATTCCTTTCTCAGGAGCAATAACACAGATTATTGGAGGACATGAGGAAATAGGAATAATAGATAATTTATTCAGTATGGGAATTGCAAACGAATTATTTCCACTAATTTTATTTATTGGTATTGGAGCAATGATCGATTTTGGACCCCTTTTAACTAACCCAAAGATGTTATTATTCGGGGCAGCAGCACAATTTGGAATATTTTTCACTATCAGTGCAGCAGCTTTAATGGGTTTTGATTTAAAGGATGCAGCATCAATTGGAATAATAGGAGCAGCAGATGGACCTACATCAATCTTTGTAGCAAACTTTTTTAATAGTAAATACATAGGGCCCATAACAGTTGCAGCCTATACATATATG
>NZ_AMQH01000020.1 GCF_000300195.1 Clostridium tunisiense TJ
AAATGATTTTCTTCCCATAATTCAAACTCCTTTCTCCGTACATTTAGTTTTTGGAGAAAAGTTTTAATTATTCGGTATAAGTTAAACATTCGTCAAGGAACCCTATATAGGGAACCAGAGTTTAAGCTTAACTTATACACGAGTCCTACCCTGGTTCCCTTAAGGGTTTATGAAGCTGAATAAGCTAAAATTCTATCATGGAACCCTATACCAGCAATAATACCGTAAATTGATAAATGGTATTCACCATACTTTTCTGAAGCTAGCAATAGTTCATCTAAAGATATATGAACCATGATTCCTGCCACCATAGCGAATAGTATTTCAAAGGTTACATCATTAAAGAATCTTTATAGTAGAGCAAAACCTACTATGTTAGTTTCACTACATTTTTTAATTATTTCTTTCTTATATCCACAAAGTGTTCACTAGCTATAGCAGCTTCTTGGAAGGTTGCCATGTTATTCATTACCCTTGTAGCTGCAATTACTATATTGTGTACTAAAGGGCAGCCCGTTCCTTCTCCTAGTCTCATATTTAAATTTAATATTGGCTCTAAGCCAAGGTTTTTCATTACTATCTTCTGCCCTACCTCTACAGCACTGTGAGATGGTATCATGTAATCTTTAACTAGTGGGTTTATCTTCCACGCAACAAGAGCTGCAGCTGATGAAATTATTCCATCTACAATAATTGGAACTCTATAGTATGCAGCTCCAAGGAAGCACCCTACTAACCCAGCAATATCAAAGCCCCCTACCTTCGCTAATACATCAATAGGATTTTCTTTACTTGGCTTATTTAATTCAAGAGCTTTCTCTATAGCTCTTTTCTTTTTCTCAAAGCCTTCTTCAGTTAATCCTGCTCCCATTCCTACAGCCTCTTCTGAAGAACAACCAGTTAATGCCATTATTATAGCACTACTTGTACTTGTGTTGCAGATTCCCATTTCTCCTGTACCAATGATTTGATAACCCTCTTTTACTAAATCACCCACAACTTCTATTCCTGCTTCAATGGCCTTTATAGCTTCTTCTTCAGTCATGGCTCTGCCCTTGCACATATTCCAAGTACCGTATCTTATCTTTTTATTTATCACTTGTGGATGGTTAATGTCTCCCTTTATTCCAATATCCACAACTCTTATATCCATATTGGAAGTGCTACACACAGCATTTATTCCGCATAGACCTCTAGTGAAATTCAAAGTTTGGCTTTGTGTTAAGTCTTGAGGACAAGTACTTATTCCTTCATCCCAAATCCCATTATCTGCGCACATTATAACATTACAGCCCTTTGAAACTTCATTATGTAGATTTCCTGTAATTCCTGAAAGCTGAATTGCAATATCCTCTAACCTACCAAGACTTCCTATAGGTTTAATAAGGTTATCTAGTCTTGTTGCAGCCGCCTCCATAGCACCTTTGTCCAACTCTTTTATCTCTCTAATAACTGTTGAATATCTCTCCATTTTATCCCCTCCAAAGTAATAACTTTTAAATTAAAAACCCTTTTAATAAGGATTATTAATACTTTATAACATATCCAAGTAATGATATATAAATACTAAAATTTAAATTGATTCTATTCTATGTAAAAACTTCATATTACTTTCCTTTAGGCATCTGAAAATAAATAACAAGTCAAAGATACCTTATGAGTTTAATGAATTAATTACTAATAATCTTCTCTAATAATTTAACGTAAAGCTGTTGGAAACTTTTTACCTCTCCAAGCCCTTTAAGAATACAATTTACCTTAAAGCCTTCTCCTTCTAGGATAGATTTCCAAGAATCTTCTTCATCTGAAGCCATATCATTTCTTCCGTGATCACCACAAACTAACATAAAAGGTATTAGGTTTAAAACTGTATAATTATTTCTCTTTAATAGTGGTATTATCTCTTCAATCGTAGGATATCCTTCAACTGTAGCTATGTGGACATTGGTAGCTCCCATATTCTGTGCTACAGTTTGTAGTTGGAAATAGCAAGCATTAGCCTGATGAGTTGTACCATGAGCCATTAATATGACTCCCTCTTCTTGACTATAGTGAGCTATTTCTTTTCTTAGAGCTTCAAAGGCATTAATATAATCCTCATTTTTGTAAAGTAGTGGAGTTGAAAGTTCTAGAACTTTAAAGTAATTTAGCTCCTTCATAGCATTTACTGCATGTTGAATTTTATCATATTCTTCTCCAAATATAATGTGTAATGGCTGAACATAAACCTCTTCATAGCCATCCTTATGCAATCTTTCAAGTGCTTCTGTAACATTATCAACATGATAATCGTCTCTATTTTTAAGCTTTTTTATAATCATATTTGAAGTGAAGGCCCTTCTTACCTCAAATTCCATAAAGGTTTCTTTAATTGCATTTTCTGTTGCTTCGATAGAGTTTTTCAAAGCATCCTCATAGGATGTTCCAAAACTTACTACTAATATAGCTTTCTTATTCATAGGTTTTTCTCCTCAACATTGTATTTTTCAAATCATGGATAAACTTATTTTAATTAATAACTTAAAACTTAGCTTTTATTGCTACAAAAAATATTCCTTGAATCCAGCTTTAAAGTATTACCTTGAATTCTTATCTGAGCTTCAAATAGAATTTTTTATCTTATCCCTTACCAAAACCTTAAGGTGTCCAAGGTAGACTGGGTATTAATTAAATGCTAGTCTTAGTTCTTTTTACTTATAGATTGGCGTTATATTTTTCCTTTATTGCTGTTGGCATAAAATAATAAACCATAAATGCTAACAATACATTTATTGCTGAAACCACTGTTAAAATTGGAATTAATCCGTAAACCATATCTCCTAAGATTGGTAATAATACTAAAGTCGATATTGGTCCATTAAATAATGTTCCTACAATGATAGCTACAAAGGCAGCAATGAAGAACCCATTTTTTCTTAGGAATTTGTAAGCGTAAAAAGTTGCTGCCATGGTTATTGCCATATTTACTGAAATAATTAAGTGTACTGGTAAGGATAAAGGAAAACCACTTAAAAGTGCAGTAAACAAATGTCCTATTACTGCTACAATAGCTCCACTTACAGGTCCCATAAGTATTGTTGCAAAATATGCTGGCATTGCATCAAAAGCTATGCTTCCAAAAATTTTTATGTTAGCACCTACAAAGCTTAACGCAACAAAAAGTGCTAAAAGCACAAGTTTTTTTATATTAAAATTAGATTTCATTTTTTTCCTCCTAATAATTTTTTATTAACACATTATTTTTTTAGGATGTAGATATCCACACTACATTAACATTTCAAGGTTTGTTTAAGCCAAAGTTGATAAAATATACTGTTCTAGTAAACTCAAATCTTTAAATATTACAGGATACTCTACCTTTGGTCTTCCAATGAGAATTATTTTTATATTACATTCAATAGCTCCTTGAAGCTTTTCTAAAGTTCCACCTTCAACTCCGCTATCCTTGAGTAAAATCCCTTCAATATCATAATCTAATATAATTGCTTTGTTTAATTCCTTTGAAAAAGGGCCCTTCATTGCAATAATATCCTCAACTGGAACTGCTAACTCTTCACATTCCTTTAGCACTTGGGCTGTAGGCAGTATCCTATGAATAATTCTGTTTTCTAGGTTTAAATTTATTAGAGTTTTAATATTTCTACTGCCTGTAGTGTTTAACAAATTTCCCTTAAAGGAAAGAACTTTAGGAAGGTCACAGTAATCCTCTATATAATGGAGGTTTTCATGTTGTAAAAACTCCTCTACTACAGAAGGTCTTTCATATCTTATATACTTAATAGAAAGTTCTTTGCAAACTTCCAATGCATTTTTAGTTATTTCCTTTGCATAAGGATGAGAACCATCAATAAGAGTATGTACTCCCTTTTCTTTTAGCAAAGCCCTTAATTCTTCTTTTGTAAGAGGCTTATCATTAAGATATTTAAATTTATAATCCTTTAATAAGCTTCCCCCATAGGAACTAGAAGTGGATACCAAAATATCTTCTGTATATTTGTTTAGCATATTTAGTATTAATTTTCCCTCACTAGTTCCTAGGATTAATCCAATCACAGTTTGTAACCCCTTGGAGTAACAAATTTATCCTCTTTATAATAACTGCTGCTATTTCCTATAATAACTATGGACATCATATCAACCACTGAATCATCAAAGGTTTCCAATGTAAAGTTATGTACTTCTTGTCCAGGTCTTAAGGCATTTTTCACTACTGAAACTGGTGTATTTTCATTTCTATATTCTTTTATGATATTTATACATTCCATTAAGTAATGAGGTCTTCCAATACTCTTCGGATTATAAAGAGAAATTACAAAATCCCCATCTGCTGCCATCCTTACACGTTTTTTTATTAATTCATAAGGAGTTAATAAATCACTAAGACTTATGTTGCAATTATCGTGCATTAATGGTGCTCCGAGAACTGATGCAGCTGCTGAAGATGCCGTTACTCCTGGTACTACTTCTACATCCTCTCCCTTAGCCATTTCAAGAATTAACCCTGCCATACCATATATTCCTGCTTCACCAGTGCTGATAATTGCTACAGTGTTATCTTTGCATAACTGAAGTGCTTGTCTGCATCTTTCTTCTTCACCCTTCATTCCAGTAGAAACAACTTCTTTTCCTTCAATTAAATGTTCGATATAAGCAATGTATTTGCTATATCCGACAATAATATTGCTCTCTTTTATAGCTTCTACAGCTCTTAAAGTCATATGTTCTTGTCCACCTGGACCAATTCCAATTACATAAAGCTTTCCCATAACTTGCTCCTTTTTATATTGATTTTAATTCGATTTTCTTTATAACATCTATCATCTATTATGATTATAAGTAATAGTTTTTACTTAGCACTTTTCTTCTTACCAACATGTTCCAACCTGAAGAATCACGCAAAGTGCCTTAGCTTATATCTAACCTAATCTATTTTACCAATTGCTAAGGTCATACCATTAAAGCTTTCTTTTTCATGAATAACCTTACCTTGTGCTAGTTCAATAACTGGCTCACAAACCGCTCCAACTCCAAGGGTTTTTCTTACAAAATCGCTAGTTTTATATTTATGCTCTATGGGTTTAATTTCTTCTGGAGTAAAAGTGCTTATTTCTACCCCTAAACTTTTGCTAAGGTTTAAAATTGCAACCTCTTCTTTTTTAATAGAAACCGTGGCAATACTTGCTACTGCTTTCTCACTTATATTTTTTTCATCAAGGGAAGTTTTAACTGCCAACTTCATTTCTTCAGGTGAAAAATTTTTCTTACACCCTATACCTAGAATAATGTGTTTTCTTATAAGTTTTAAAACTGGCATATTTCTTACTTCTTTTTCAAGGGGCAATATTTTTTTTGAAGTTACAATTACAAGTCCTTGTATCTCCTCAATACTGCCTTTGCTAATCTCCCCTTGTGTCTCTAATTCTACCTGTCTTACTTCTTTATTCCCTTGCAAAGTATTTTCCTGTGCTAAAATATTCTTAGGAATACTTAGGTAGCCTTTCGGGCAACCTATTGCTTCTTCTTCATCTATAAATCCGACTGCCTTACCTTCTACCAGCAGTGCTGCAATTTCTTTCGCCTTATCCATGTTCTCAATATAAAGGTTATTATTCACCGCTATCATATCTGGTGCTACTACCTCTAAATTATCTGTAGCTGTAGTTATAATTGCCTCACAACCTAATATTTCACTAATTACTTTTGTAAGGTTATTAGCTCCACCAAGGTGACCACTGAGTAACGAAATTGCATATTTAGAACAGCTATCAATTACTATTACTGCAGGATCACTTTTCTTACTCACCACATGAGGGGCTATTCCCCTTACTGCAATCCCTGTAGAACTAATGAAAATCACTGCATCATTGTTTTCAAAGGCAACTTTACAACACTGTTTAAAATTAAAATCCTTATCCTTACTATTAAATACCGTAAGACTTAGACTCTTAAACTTATTTGCAAAGTGCAAAGAAAGTTTGTTTATTATTTTATCCCCTAGGGCTGTTACACTAATTATGGCTATTTTCATTTTTACCCGTCCTAAACATATGGGTGAAGTTTTCATCGTATAATAAGCTTTTTTCATAGTTGCAGTCTATAAAATCACCAACTAATATTTGAGCTTGCTTTGTGATATTTGCTTCTTTAACTTTTTCAGCTATATCATCTAAAGTTCCTATTACTACCTTTTCATCTTTCCAAGTAGCTCTTTGAATAACAGCTACAGGTACATTTCTTCCATAACCCTTTCTTAACTTCCCCACTACCTTTTCTATCATTCCAACTGATAGGAAAAGTGCCATGGATGCTCCTATTGAAGCTAATCTTTCTAAGTCCTCTTTTTCTGGTACTGGAGTTCTTCCTTCCATTCTAGTTAAAATTACAGTTTGAGATACACTTGGAAGAGTAAACTCTCTATTAATAGAGGCTGCTGCTGCAGTAAAGGAACTTACTCCAGGAACTACTTCATAGTTAATATTTAGTTTATCTAATTCATCCATTTGCTCTTTAATTGCCCCATATATAGCTGGATCTCCAGTATGTAGCCTTACAATTTTTTTATTTTTCCCTTTTGCTTCAACTATAGTTTCTATAACCTGATTCAAGGTCATTGCAGCAGAATCATGAAGCTTTACATCTTCCCTACAACCCTGAAAATGCTCTCTACTTACCAAAGATCCTGCATAAATAATTACTTCCGCCTCTTCAAGAAGTTTTCTTCCCTTTACGGTTATTAAATCTGGATCCCCAGGTCCTGCACCAATAAAATATACCTTACCACTATCCATCTCTGTACCTCTTTCCTATATACGTGCTATTTTTATATTCTTATCTTCTTATATTGTGATCATGTTATCTTGTTGCATTGCTGTATTCTTATATTTTTATATTGTTATATTCTTATGTTGCTACTTCTTATATTTCCTCATTCCTATGAGCTATTATTAAAGTCATATAGTCTTTATTGTTTAGTATTTCTTCTCTAGTATGGAAGATTTCCTGCCCTTCTCTATAAGCTCTTTTTACTGCAAAGTATTTAAAACCTTCTTTATCTAAGTAGTTTAAAACTTTTTCTTCTTGGTTATAAAACTTCATAACTACTATATACTTCTCATCTTTTACTCTCTCTATTTGGCTTCCTGGTACAATAAGAAGTGGTTCATCTCCAATTACAAGAATCTCTCCTGCAAGGCTAGCACTTGCACAGAAAGAGGTGATTCCTGGCACTGTTTCTGTAGTATAATTTTGTTCTCTTATGTATTTTAAAAGATAAATATAGGTACTATAAATAAATGGATCTCCTATTGTTAAGAATCCTACATTTTTTCCTTGCTGCAAATATTCTTCAATGGTTTTAAAAGCTTCATAAACCTTTTCCTCTTTATCAGGCTTTCCCATTGGGAAATGACTTATTATCACCTTTTGATGTGGCTTTATAAAGTTTTTTGCTGTTTCATAGGCAATACTAGCTCCCCCACCCATGGCACTTGGTGCTATGATTATTTCACAGTTTTCTATTACTTTTATTGCTTTAAGGGTAAGTAAATCCTCTCCCCCTGGTCCAACTCCAATTCCATATAATGTTCCTAATTTACTCATATTCTTCCTCCAATATCTAAGCATCTGAAAATAAATAATAAATCAAAGAAGATGCCTTAATTTGCCTTCGTAGCCGTAACTATAAAAATAGGGTTTTGTGCCTTCAGCATATAGCTGCTTCCAACGGTTTTTGATACTGCAACTTGCATACATTCTACTAAATATCCCAATGTTTTTAAGGTTTTCATAGCCTTGTGTAAATTATCAATAGTTATAAAGTTGAGAACCATTTTTCTTCCTGGCATTAACATACGTCCATATTCCTTGATAATAGCTTCAATATTTCCACCGCTACCCCCTATGAATATTCCATGAAACTCACCTTTAATTTTGGGTAATACCTCTAAGGCTTCCCCTTGAATTATTTCTACATTTTGTGCCTTGAACTTTTCCTTATTAACCTTTATAACCTCTAGTGCTTCACTATCCATTTCAATAGCAGTAACTAGTCCCTCTGGGCAGCACTTTGCCATTTGAATAGAAACACTACCTGTACCAGCACCTATATCAAGAAGGTTAAAATTCTCTTCTAGCTCTAATTTTGTAATGGTTAAAATTCTAACCTCTTCTTTAGTCATAGGGCAATTGCCCCTAATGAATTCTTCATCTTTTATAAACTTCACAATATCACTCCACTTTTATACTAAATCTTTATATATATGTTCTAATAAATAACCTACATTATAACCTTTAGAGTCATCTATATTTGACAACTGCTTGGATGTAGAAAGTTAATTAGAGCTTATATATTAATAAAATAACTTTCTAGTGTCTTTCAATATAGATTACAGATAAATTACTATAATCACCCTCAATAATATCCTTAGGACATCCCGCTGTTATTTTTTCATTTTCGTAAGAAAGATTTTCTCCCACCACTACTTCACAGCTTACTTGATTTTCTATCAAAAGCTTGCATAGTGCTTTTGGATTTCTCTCTTTATCCGTAAGCCAAATAGATTTTTTATATTCTCTTACCTTGGTGACAAAATCTTCTTCACGACCATGAACACTGGATAAGTAAGCATTTTGCCAACTTTTGTTTATCTTACTCATTAAATATTGGTAAGAGCTAATTCCAGGAATAACTTGAACTTCTCCTGAATAATCTCTATTGATGTAATCTGTAATTCCGTAAAAATTAGGGTCCCCTGAGGCCACAAGAGCTATGGTCTTATTAGAATTTTTTTCTAAGGTCTCCATGATATCCTTAAGTGTGGCTTTAGCTTCTTTTTTATTATCTATAAACTCTAAGCTTTCCAATGCTCTTCTAAAGCCAAGGATTAAATCACAGTTTTCCATTATCTCTATAGCTTTTGGCAAAATGTAATCTCTATGCCCTGGCCCAAGACCTACTATGTATACCATGAAACTCCTCACTTTCTTGAGTCATATAAAACTCCCTTTTTCATAGAGTACATTATGACTTCAACCTGAATGCTTTCATAAGAATATTGTTCCATTTTCCTTTTTACTTTTTTTCCAATGGATTCATATAAACCTTCATAGCCCTCCCCAAGAAAGTTAACTGCACCCTCTGTGGTTTTTTCTTCATAGACTCTTCTAACTAAATCATTTGGATATCCAAGAAGTGCTAACTCTAAAGCTAAGGTTTCTAGTCTTACATCACAAACTCTGCTATGGGTGTTAAAGGCTCCACTAGCGATTTTACAAACTTTACCAATATGACCTACCAGAGTAATTTTCTTAACTTTTCTAGCCATTAAAGTATCTAAGGCAAAACCTACGTAATTTGATATGATTACCATGTTTTCTTCCTTTAGGCTTAGCTCCTTAGCCATATTCTCTCCCATGTTTCCAAAAAGTAAGGTTAACTCCTTGTGTCCACTAGCAAGTTTTTGACTTATCTCTAGCTTAATAGATTCTGTTAAAGACTCCTCAGACATGGGCATTACAATTCCTGTAGTACCTAAAATAGAAATTCCACCTAAAATATTTAATCTTGGGTTAAAAGTCTTTTTTGCAACCTCTTCTCCTTTAGGTACCATAATTGTAATCTCTACCCCATATCCCTTTGGTAATACTTCTCTAACACCTTTTTCTATCATTATTCTAGGAACAGGATTTATAGCTGGTTCTCCTTTTTTAATATAAAGGCCTTCTCCACAAACTACTCCTACTCCTGTTCCCCCTTTTAGTACATATCCTTCTTTACCAAGGGTAGCTCTTGCTTTAATTTCTAATCCATGAGTGCTATCTGGGTCATCGCCCCCATCTTTAATTATTGAGCATTCTACATAATCCTCACCAAATACCACATTAATTATTGAAAGGGTTAATACTATATTCTTTGGAGTATTAAAGGTTATACTCGTAATTACCTGTTTACTATCTCTTAAGCTGTAAACCTGTTCTCCATTGTATTTGTCCGTTATTTTTTTTCCTAATAAATTTGTATAAAGCATCATGGTAGCTGCTTTTGCAGCACCAGTAGCTGCTGACCCAGTAGTAAATCCACACCTTAATTTTTTTCCATTTGCTTCAACATATAAATCTAGCATTTTTCTCACCAACTTTTTACATTGCTTTCCTTAGATTTTACTTAAAAATCTCTATTTTAAATCCAAAGTTCTACCAGGTACCCCTATACTAGCCCTACTCTTCCTTTAACAAGTTTTAGTCTCTTTGAACTAGCATATACATAATAGCGTTCACAATGGCTGCTGCCACATTACTTCCACCCTTACGACCTCTTATAGTTATGTTTGGTATATTATATTTTAAAAGTTCTTCCTTACTTTCCTTTGCTCCAACAAAACCAACTGGAGCTCCAACTACAAATTTAGGAGTTACTTTTCCTTCTCTTACTAAGTCTAATAGCTTGAATATAGCTGTTGGTGCATTTCCAAACACAAAGAACTCTACTCCCTCTTCCACGGCTTTTTCAACGCCAGCCATAGAACGGGTAATTCCTCTTTCCTTTGCTATTTTTGCAACTTCTTCATGGGCAACATAGCACTTTACCTCACAGCCTAGCTTCTTTAGTGCAGCTTTGTTAATGCCAGAAAGAGCCATATTGGTATCTGTATAAATTGTTGTTCCACCCTTAAGTAAAGTTTTTGCACTTTCAATGGCATCCTCACTTATATGGACTATGTTTTGATAATCAAAATCTCCTGTTGTATGTATAGTTCTTTTAACAATTAAAAGTTCTTCCTCACTGAAATTGTGTGGAGCCATTTCTTTCCCAATGATTTCAAAACTTCCTCTTTCTATGTCCATAGGGTTTTTAATATATTCCATAATCATCAATCCTTATAACTAAATTATTTCTTTTTCTTATATTCAATAGCCTTATTAATCAGCTGTTTTAAAAAATCTATATTACTAAAAAAATGCACATGTCCATAAGCCCCTAGGGTGTTTTTCTTAACATAACCACAATTCCACTGCTTAACTTCATTAGCATAAGTAGTTTTTTCTAGTGTATAAACTTCCTTTTCTTCTACCTCTACTTTAGATTTATGAAATTCATGGCAATGAATACTAGTACCAAGCTTTATTAATGGATTTTCTTTTTCAACCTTTATCTTTGCATATCCAAAGTTTTGCAGGGTTTTTGTCAAATAGGAGTGACCTTTAAAAAATCCTACAGTGTCATACTTGCTATCTTTATCAAAAGGTATTATTCCTTCTGTTAGATACATAAGTCCTCCACACTCTGCATAACAAGGTAATCCTTCCTCTAATGCTTTCTTTATTGAGTTAATCATTGACTTGTTTTTACTAAGGTCCTCTACAAAAACCTCTGGATATCCCCCTCCAACATATAAAAAGTCCAAATCTTCTGGAATTTCCTTATCCTTTAGAGGGCTAAAGTAAACTATTTCTCCTGTTTGAGCCAGTAACTCTAAATTTTCCTTATAATAAAAACTAAAGGCTTTATCCCTTGCCACACCAATCTTAAGGTTATGGTTATCCATAGTAAACTTTTCATTATTATCATTAACCTTGCATTCTTGTGAGCGTTCTTTGTTAAAGAAATTACTTGAGGAGTTTATAAAACTTTGTTCACTGTGTTGCTCTATGTTACTTTTACTTACATTGGATTCTTTAGAAAAGTCTTTTATAAGAGCTTCCATATCTACATTTTCCCTAATATATTCACTACAAAGCTCTATCTTCTTCTCTAAATCCTGAATTTCAGAAGCTTGTACTAACCCTAAATGCCTTGATTCAAGAGCTAAAGCTTCATCCTTTGGAATATATCCATAAACCTTTAAGGAAGTAGATTTTTCAATAATAGTTTTCAAAAGCTTATAATAAGCACCTGAAATATTATTTAGTATTACCCCTTTAATCTGAGAATCTTTCACATGTTCATCACAGTAATTTATCATTCCTTGAAGCTCAGCAGCTAAAGTTGCACTTTGTGCTTTTGGGCTTAGAACTAAAATCACTGGTAAGTTCAAGACCTTTGCTACATGAGCTGTAGAGTACTGAGAGTCAATTCCCTTACCATCATATAGTCCCATTACTCCTTCAACTACCCCTAAGGTGCCTTGTCCTCTGGAATAGGCTTCTAAAACTCCCTGTTTTCCCATTAGAAACAAATCCAAATTTCGTGAAGGTTTTTTAGTTATAACCCCATGAAAAGCCGGGTCAATATAGTCTGGACCAACCTTAAAACCTTGTACCTCATAGCCCATTTTTATAAGGGCTCTCATTAATCCAACAGCTATGGTGGTTTTTCCACCACCACTGCTGTTAGAAGCAACAATAATACTTCTCATATTGCTATTCCTTACATTTCATTAAGCCATTTACATGCATCAATGGCACAATAAGTTATTATAATGTCTGCTCCTGCTCTCTTAATTGAGGTAAGCATTTCAAGAGTTGCATTTCTCTCATCTAAAAGCCCATTTTCTACAGCGGCTTTAAGCATTGCATATTCTCCACTTACGTTATAAGCTGCAATTGGCATATTGAATCTATCCTTAACTGCTCTTATAATATCTAAGTAGAATATTGCAGGTTTTACCATAACAATATCTGCACCTTCTTCTATATCTGACTCAACTTCTCTTAAAGCTTCCATATAGTTTGCTGGATCCATTTGATAAGTTTTTCTATCACCAAATTGTGGTGCAGAATCCGCTGCTGCTCTAAATGGACCATACATTGCAGAGCTATATTTAGCACTGTAACTCATAATAGGTATACTTTCAAAGCCATTTTCATCTAATACTTCTCTTATAACACTTACTCTTCCATCCATCATATCAGAAGGTGCTACCATATCTGCTCCAGCTTTTACATGGGATAGTGCAACTTTTGCAATATATTTTAAGCTTTCATCATTGTGAACTTTTCCATCAACTATAATTCCACAATGTCCATGGCTTGTATATTGACACAAACAAACATCAGTAACTACATACATATCTTTGTCTAGCTCTTTTATCTTTCTAACTGCTCTTTGAACTATACCCATTTCTTCAAAAGCAGAAGTTCCAACTTCATCCTTATGATCTGGTAGTCCAAAAACCATTATTCCTTTAACCTTAGCTCTTTTAACTTCCTCTACTAATTCTCCTAATCTATCCACTGACCAATGATACTGTCCTTTAAGAGAAGATATTTCTTCTTTAATATTTTCTCCTTCCACCACAAAAATCGGTAGTATAAAATCATTTGGGTTTAGTATAGTTTCTCTCACTAAACTTCTTATTGCTGCATTCTCTCTTAATCTTCTATGTCTTTTGTACATAATATTTCCTCCTAGAATAACTATTTTTCAAAATAATATTTTTTCTAAATAAGTTGCTTTATCTGGTTTTTACCTTTATTTCAATAATTTAATTTCATATTAATATAATTTTTTTAATTTTTATAATAACTGTCACCCTTTAATAGCATTTTAGATTGTTAAATTTCTTTTCAGCTAGAGATGGTACTCTTCATTAAAATTAAACTTCATTGAAGGTTTAATTTTATTTAGAAGTCTATAAACAAACTGAACTTATTCATTATTTAAAAGGTGTTTTATAACTCCTTCATGACTACTTTCCTTACACTGCCCATAGTGTATTCCCTGTCTGTCTAACTCTTTAGAGGTTATAGGTCCAATGGATATAACCTTTTTTTCTTTTATGGCTTCTATGCCAACTAAAGTTATCATATTTTTTACAGTGCTAGGGCTAGTGAAAATTACGGTATCAACTTCTTTAAACTGACCAAGATTATTATTCTCTCCAAGAACAGTTTCATATATGTGACAATCATCAACTTCACAACCTACTTTAGTTAATGCTTCTACCATGTAAGGTCTTCCATTTTTAGACCGTGGTAATAACACTTTATCTCCAGGTTTTAAAATTGGTTCCATAACTTCAAACAACTTTTCACTTACATATTCATTAGCTGTTAAATAAGGTACTATTCCTCTTATTCTTACCGCCTTATCACTAGAAGGTCCTATGGTTACAAACTTTGCCCTTATAGTTCTTGTATCTATATTTTTTTCCATTAATGCATCGAAAAATATATTGGCAGCATTAACACTGGTTATAACTATATAATGATACTCCTCTAATTTATGTAGAAAAGGTTCTATATTAGCTTTAGTTTCACTGATTTTAATTGAGTTTATCTCAGTAACTTCAGCACCTAACTCCTTTAACTTTTCACTGATTTCCTCACTTTGTTCCTTTGTTCTAGTAATACAAATATTTCTTCCAAAGAGAGCTTTCTTTTCAAACCAGTTAAGCTTATCATGAAATTTCACTACTTCCCCAATAACAATAATAGCTGGATTTGCTAGTCCCTTAGCTTTAGCTAAAGTTCCTATATCCTTTATAGTTCCTGTAGCCTTTTTTTGCTTCGAGGTAGTTCCTCTCATTACTACAGCAGCTGGGGTACTTCCATCCATTCCATTGCTAATTAGCTCTGAGGTTATTCTTTCTAAGCTTTCAAAGCTCATCATAAATATTAAAGTACCTTTAAGCTTAGCTATTATAGAAAAATCCAAATTCAGTTTGTCTACACTCTTTCCAGTAAACACATGAAAACCTTGAGCTATTTTTCTGTGGGTCACAGGAATACCACCATAGTTTAAAACTGAAATTGGTGAGGTTATGCCTGGAACTACTTCAAACTCTATATTTTCTTCTATAAGAGCTAAGGCTTCTTCTCCTCCACGACCAAAAATGTAAGGATCTCCACCTTTTACCCTGCCTACTGTATGACCTTGTTTTGCTAAAGTTACAAGCATTTCGTTAATTTCATCTTGAGTTTTATAGTGGCTTCCTGGTTCCTTACCACAATAATAAATCACTGCATCTTTATTTACATACTTAAGAATGCCTTCCCCTGAAAGCCTATCATACATTATGGCTGTACATTTTTTCAGCACTTTTATTGCCTTTAAGGTAATGAGGTCTTCATTACCAGGGCCACCTCCAATTAAATATACTTTACCCATTAGTTCCTCCCACTGGTAAGTATTTTATCAGCAAGTTCCTTACCTAGATTTATATAGTCTTCTTTATTCCCACTTACACTATCCTTAATAAGCTTTCCTTCTACCTCATAGATACCCACTACATTTAGTGTATTCCCGTGAAGAGTTGCATAAGCTCCAATAGTGCAATTGCAATCTCCCTTAAGTTCTCTCATAAAGCTTCTTTCAGCTTCAACACAAAGCCTTACTATTGGATTATCTAAAGTCTTGAAAGCTTCACTATTTTTGCAATTCTCATGAATTTCTATTCCAAGAGCTCCTTGACCAATGGCTGGCACCATTTCATTTGGCTCAAAATAATCTGTAATGATGCTCTCCATACCAAGTCTTTTTAGTCCTGCAGCTGCTAGAATAATTCCATCTAGATTCTCACGTTCTATCTTATCAATCCTAGTTTGCACATTTCCTCTAATTGGAACAATTTCAATATCTGGTCTTAGTAGTTGAAGTTGCGATGCTCTTCTTTTACTACTAGTTCCTACTCTTGCTCCTTGTTTTAAATCCTTAAATTTTACACCCTTCATAGAAACAAAGGCATCTCTCACATCTTCCCTTACAGGCATGGCTGCAATTTCAAATCCCTCTGGCATTTCATAGGGCACATCCTTCATGCTATGAACTCCTGCATCAGCATGCCCCTCTAATATTGCTTTTTCTAGTTCCTTAATAAATAAGCCCTTACCACCTATTTTATCAAGAGTCACATCTAATCTTTGATCTCCTAAAGTATCTGTTAAGACTTTTTCACAAGTAATATTATGAAACTTCTTAACAATCTCTATAACATAATCGGTTTGCACTAAGGCTAACTTACTCTTTCTTGTAGCTATTTTCAAATTCAATACTCTCACCCCCGTAAAATAAATCTAATACTTTCTCACCGTAACTCCTTTGAAAGAAAAATAAAAAGTCTTCGGAAGAAACAAAATCTAAAACTTCTAACCTTTTAGGAAAATCCTTCATACGCCTTCTCAGCTCAGTTACAAAAGAAATATAATCATCATAGGTAGCTATGTAATTCTTTATTTTATTAGCTAAAAATTGTGAGGTTTTAGGGCTCTTACCTTTAAGCCTTACTCCTACACTAGTTTCCTTACTTGAGGTCGTTGCACATAGGGTTGCCATTGATTCTTCTGGTATTGTGGTATCAATATAAACTTTGCAATTGCTATCACATAATTCTCTAATGTGCTTATTTATCCTGTTGTCACTAGTGCAAATCACAACTAAGTGGCAAGTGTTAATAAGATAATCCTCAAAATTCCCTATTGTGATCTTTAGCTTTTCAGACTTTAAGCTGAAAAGTTCTTCCTTAAAGCTTGGTGCAATACAGTGTACTGTAAACCCCTTTTTTAAAAAGGATTTAGCTTTAACTAAGGCTGATATTCCACCACCTACTAATAGTACCTTTACCTTCTTAGCATTTAAACAAAGAAAAGTAAAATCTTCAGAATTATTCTCTTTATTCATAGTACTTCCTCACTACTAATACTTCTTTCTTGTTACAGATTTTTATGAATTAAAACTATAGTGATCTTTCAATATCTTTTAATTCCTCAATTAAAATTTCATTAGCTTTTCTATCCTTTATTGCAAGCCTTACATATGAATTATCTAAACCTACGTAGTTATTACAGTTTCTTATTAGTATTCCTCTTCTTAGCATATTTTCATAAAATTCACTACTGCTAATATATTTTAACTTACAAAGAAAATAGTTTCCGTAACTTATGTACACTTTCTCAATAAATTCTATGGTGGAAAGGGCATTGTGCATAAAATTTCTTTCGTCTTCTATCCATAGCTTAGATTCTTCTATAAACCCTTTATCCTTTAGAGCATACTTAACAGCTAACTCTGCAAAACAATTTACTGACCAAGGATTTTGATTATTTTCAAAATACTCAAGTATATTTTTATTCCTAGTTATACCGTATCCAAATCTTATTCCTGGCATACCATAAAACTTAGTAATTGCTCTTATAATTACTAAAGAGCTATATTTGTCTATATATTTAATAAGACTTTTATCATAATCTAATACAAACTCTATGAAAGCTTCATCTATAATAACAAGCTTATGCTGCTCTTCACACTTCTTCAGGATAGCTTCAAAGTTTTCAAAATTAATAACGCATCCATTGGGATTATTGGGATTACCTATAATCAATGCCTCAGTATTTTCTACAGCTAAAAGAATTTCCTTGTAATTATACTCCATATTTTCATTAACATAGGCATAGTTAATTTTCACTCCATGTTTTTTACTAAAATCCTCATACTCCACAAAGGAAGGAACTACAATAGTTATAGATTTTAAACTACTTATTATTAAATCTAAAACTTCTGAGGCGCCATTTCCTACAAGAATATTACTTCTGCTTATACTAGCTAAATAATTCTTTTCATGGTTTCCCTTATTTTCTTTAGAGAAATATTCTTCACTAGCTTGAAGATATGTAATTATGTTATCCTTTAAAGTTCTATATTTTACATCTGGATATAACATAACATTATTTAAAGCTTCATCTATATGAGATGAAAACTCTTTAGATATAGGCAGCGGATTTATATTTGAACTATAGTCTAACAATTTTGTTCCCTTTAATAAGCCATCACTATATACATCTCCACCATGTTTCATAGCTTCACTTCCTTACCTTACTATATGTGCCAGAATCTCAGGTCCCCCTATAACTACAATAAGCATAATTACAATAGTTATAATTATATTTATTATGACCTTTTGTTTTGTAAGTCACTCTTTACTTAACATCACAAATTACTCTACTAATAATATGATGTTAGTAAAAAATAAAAAAGGTGAACCTGAAAGGTCCACCTACTATTACAAATTCCAAAAACTAAATTTTTATATAACAATAGTTCTTTCCCTCCGAAAGATTGTTTATAATTTAGGCAGGTCTCCTGGCTTATGAATCTCTCTACACCTTACCTTCCTCTTACGAGTGGCTATTAAGGTTCGTCCTCATTTACAGTAGCGGGGGCTGCTGTGGAATTTAACCACATTCCCTTTTCACTTATTTAAAAGCACCTAAAAATACTATATTTAGTTTTCAAGGTAATTATAGCCCTAAAGCAAAATTTAGTCAACAATTTTAGTTTTGGAATTTATAGGTTAATACTTATATGACCTAAGTATTTTCATACTTCACCTTTATAATTTGTAGGTACGGAAAAAACTTATATATGCTAAAAGTATTTCTTCTCAGATATTATTGTAGACTTACATCAATGATTGATTAATTGACTTGGATTAGCTCCTATTAAAATATCTGTATGTTTATGATTCTTCACTACTTCTATAAGGCTTTCCATGGAATCACTTATAAATTTATTTTTATGATATACAATATTAAAATGTCTATTCCATGCCCGCTGAGAATTTTGGATAACATGAATTTCTCCATTTTTTATTTCATCCTCAACTAAGCGAATTGATATAACAGCTAAACATTGATTTTCTATTACTGCATGCTTAATGGCTCCTGGGCAATTGCTTTCCCATACAGTTTTTACTGTTAACCCGTGCTCTGCCATATAATTTTCAAATAGCTCCCTAGTCCCACTTCCCTGTTCCCTCATTACAAAGTTCACATTAAGAAGTTCTTTCAATGTGACTTTAGCCTTTTTAGCAAAAGGGTGCTTAGTACTGCAAACAAGAACTAGATAATCATCTACTGCAGGAATGCATACAAGTTCAGAACTTTTTATATTTCCTTCTACAATTCCAATATCAAGTTCAGATTTTAGTAGTTTATCTTCTATTATCTGCGTGTTATTTACATAGGCATAGGTTTCAACTTCAGGGTTACTAGCTTTAAAGTCGCTAATAACATCAGTAAGAATACAATTTCCCACTGTAATTGTTGCTCCAAGCCTAATTTTCTCTTTATGCTTTGCCTCAAACATCCTTTCCTCTAAATCATCAAATTGGTTTATGACCTGCCTAGCATAAGAAAGCAGTTTCTTACCTTGTTCTGTTATATAAAGTTTCTTAGAAAGACGTTCAAATAAAAGGACTCCATAATGTTCTTCCAACTCCCTTACCGCTTGACTTACTGTAGGCTGAGAAATGAAAAACTTTGATGCAGTTATACTCATTTTCCCACTTTCTGCTACTTCAACAAATATTCTTAGATGCCTTATTGTCATATTTTCTTTCACATCCTTTTTATAAAAATCTAAACTTACTAGAAATTATTGATAGGTTTTACCTATGACTTTCATAAGATATTATCACTTTCTTATTAATTAAACAAGTGTTATGCTAATATTATGACAATGTTAAAAAAAGTACAAAGGGTGTGAAATCATGAAAGTTCTTATTATTGGTGGTGTAGCTGCTGGTACAAAGGTAGCAGCAAAGCTAAAACGCGAAAATCGTAACTGTCAGGTTACTATACTCACAAAAAGTAAGGATATTTCCTATGCGGGGTGTGGACTACCTTATTATGTGGGCAATGTAATTCAGGAAAAGAATAAGCTAATAGTTAATACACCAGAGAGCTTTTCCAATTTAACTGGAGTTGAAGTGTTAACAGAGGTGGAAGTATTAAGGGTTAACCCTAAGAATAAGACTGTTGAAGCACTAAATTTAAAAACAAAGGATACTTATACACATGAGTATGATAAGTTAGTTATTGCGTCTGGTGCTGATCCAATAAAGCCACTTATTGAAGGAACAAATTTAAAAGGTGTTTTCTTTATGAGAACTCCTGATGACGCTATTTCCTTACGTTCCTCAATTGAAGCTGGTGAAATTAAACGGGCTGTTGTAGTTGGTGGTGGCTTTATTGGCCTTGAAGTTGCAGAAAACCTGCTTGCTCAGGGTATTAAAGTTTCTGTAATTGACATGGCAGATCATATATTGCCTGGCTTTGATAGTGAATTTGCGCATTATACTGAAAATCACTTAGCTAATCATGGCATAATTACATTAACAGGAACAAAACTTCAAGCTATTCTTGGAGAAGAAAAAGTTGAAAAAGTTATAACTGATAAGCGTACTATAAAAGCAGATGCTGTTATCCTTTCTCTAGGTATTCGTGCTAATACAGCTTTTCTGAATGATACTGACATTGAGTTAATACCTAATGGAACCATTAAGGTAAATGAGTTCTTAGAAACTAACCTAGTTGATATTTATGCTGTTGGAGATTGTGCTTGCATAACCAATAGAATTACACAAACACCTACCTGGTCTCCCATGGGCTCTTCCGCTAATATTGAAGGGCGTATTTTAGCCCAAAACATCAACGGTAAAAAAACAAGTTACAAGGGAGTTTTAGGGACAGCAGTGGCAAAACTTCCTGAACTTAACGTAGGAAGAACTGGTTTAACAGAAAGTGCTGCTAAGGCCTTAGGTTTTAATGTAGAAACTGTTGTAACAGTAGTAGATGATAAGGCTCACTATTATCCTGATGCCTCAATTTTTATAATAAAAATCATAGCTGATAAGCTAACTAAAAAATTGCTAGGTCTTCATGTTCTTGGAAAAGGAGCAGTAGATAAAATAGTAGATATTGCTGTAACTGCGCTATCTATGAATGCTACTTTAGAAGATATTGAGAATATGGACTTAGCATATGCACCTCCATTTTCTACTGCAATTCATCCTTTCACTCACACTGTGAATATTCTACTAAATAAGATTCATGGAGAGCTTAATAGCATTACTCCTAAGGAGTACCTAGAGGGTGGAGCTACAGGATATAAAATTGTTGATGCATCTATTAACCCAAGTATAGAGGGTGCTTTTTATATAGATCTTACAAAAGTAAATGGAGAGTTACCTGATTTAATGAGACATGAAAAATTGCTTTTAATATGCGCAAAAGGTAAGCGTGCATATATGTTACAAAATCGCTTGAAATACTTTGGTTACACTAATACCTTAGTTCTCGAAGGCGGTAGTACTTTTAATGAAATTATACTTTAAAAAGTCAATTTACCTTTTAAACTTTTAAAAATAGTTCAATTATGCTAGAAATTTTCTTTTAAAAATGCTTAATAGGAGGTCTAAAATTATGGCAACTTTAACTATTAATTCTAATAATGAAAAAAGAGTAAAAGCTCTAGGTTTTCTTAGCAATAAGGGAACTGATAATTTTTCAGGAAGAGTTATCACTGTTAATGGTAAAATTACAGCAGCTCAATTTAAATGTATTGCAGAGGCTGCTGAACTTTATGGAAATGGTATTGTAACCTTAACTACAAGACTAACAATAGAATGTCAAGGTATTCCCTACGATAAGATTGAAGATTTTAGAACATATATTGCTAAAGAAGGTCTTGTTACTGGTGGAACTGGTTCTAAAGTGCGACCAATAGTTTCTTGCAAAGGTACAACCTGTCAGTATGGTCTAATTGATACTTTTGATCTATCTGAAGAAATTCATCACAAATTCTATGAAGAATATGCTAGTGTTAAATTACCTCATAAATTTAAAATTGCCGTAGGCGGATGCCCAAACAACTGCGTTAAACCTGATTTAAACGATTTAGGAATTATTGGTCAGTTAATTCCTAACTTCGATGAAGATTATTGTAATGGCTGTAAGAAGTGCTCTATTGAAGAGGTCTGTCCAGTAAATGCTGCTAAAGTTGTAGATGGATTATTAGAGATTAATAAAGAGGAATGTAACAACTGTGGTCGTTGCATTGGGAAGTGTCATTTTGATGCTATTGAAAATGGCATAGTAGGTTACAAAATCTACATTGGGGGCAGATGGGGAAAGCGTGTAGCTCATGGTATTCCTCTTAGCAAGGTATTCACTAATAGGGAAGATGCTATTAATCTAATTGAAAAGGTTATACTTTTATATAGAGAACAAGGGAAAACTGGAGAACGTTTATCACAAACCATTGAAAGAATTGGGTTTGAAAATATTGAAGCTCAATTACTAGCTAATGATCTTTTAGATAGAAAAGATGAAATAATAAACAGCGAATATCACTTAGTTGGTGGAGCTACTTGTTAATCTAATCTTTTATCTCCTACGACAATCATATTAATAATATCGTAATATTGATAGGGAACTAAGATAAATTTATATAAGTTTATCTTAGTTCCCTTATAGTTTATTAAATAATAAACAAGTTCATTTTGTTTAACAACTTTGGAAGCGAATTTGGACTACTACCAAAGCAATTCTTTAGGAAGATATCTATCACCTATAGAAGTCGTTAATCATTAAGCTTTAAAAATGTTATTAAAGAAATAAATTAATTTTGGAATCTAAAATTATACTACCCATAACATTGCCAGTATTAATAGTAGTACTTCCGTTAAATACATTAGTTTTCCTGTCTGAAAAATATGTTCCACTGCTAGTTCCTTAATAGGTTCTCCTATGGTTGGTTTATACATAACTTCACCGAAGTAAGAGTTAGTTCCTCCAAGTTGTATTTTTAAAGCACCTGCTGTAGCTGCTTCAGGATAAGCACAATTTGGACTTTTATGATTTTTTCTATCCCTTATCATTATTTTAAAGGTCCCTATTATATTTCCACCTAATAAAGGTGCCACTATACACATTAAAACTCCTGTAATTCTAGCAGGTATAAAGTTAAATACATCGTCAGTCTTTGCTGGAAAGAAGCCAATGTATCTGAACTTTTCATTCATATAACCTAGCATTGAGTCCATGGTATTTATACCCTTATACATCATAGCCAAAGGAGCTCCCCCAACAATTCCATAGATAATAGGTGCTATTATCCCATCGGAGGTATTTTCGCTAATGGTTTCAACAGTAGCTCTTATGATTTCATGTTCACTAAGCTCCTTTGTATCTCTTCCTACAATATAAGATAATTTAACTCTAGCCTCTTCAATATCACCCTTTATTAAAGGGCGATATACATCAACCCCTGCATTATACAAGGACTTAGCTGCAAGTGTTGTCCAAAGCAGTAATATATTTAATCCATGAAAAACATAGATATTAATTCTAGCTACATAAAGAAGCATGTAAGGAATTAGGTAGGTACTCACTGCCACTATAATCACAATAAATCCCCCACAAAGCTTAAGCCCTTTTTCTGACTTGCATTTTCCTCTAAAAATCTTTTCTAATTTGCTAATCAGCTTTCCAATATAAATTATAGGGTGTGGTAACCATAAAGGGTCACCAACTATAAAATCTATAATGGCAGCAAAAAACATATAAATTATATTGAGTTTAATATTAAAGTTAAACATGCTATACTCCTTATACTTTAGTAACAAAACTTGCTATTTTCTAAACCCCATTGCTTCATAAATTTTATCCATATCTAAAGACTTTCTAACAATATCTGCAAGTCTATCTAATTCTTTATCCCTTAGACTTTCGTACTCCATAGATTTTTTAGCCTCTATACCCTTCTTAGTTCTAAGCTTATTTACTATATATTGTCTAAAATTAACTCCATCGAAAATTCCATGAATATAAGTTCCCAGGATATTTCCTTTTTTATTTATTGCTCCATCAAAATAATCTTCAAAATCATTATTTTTCTTACTTATCTTAACTAAAGGGGTTGCGCCTTCACCTAAGGTTGTTTTTCCCATATGAATTTCATAGCCATAAAGCTCTATATTTCTCTCTGCTTCTGGAAGTACTTCATTACCTATAGTTCCTTCAACTCTAGTAGTAACCTTCTTTTCTTCAAATACTGTTTTAGTATCTAAAAGTCCTAGACCTTCCATAACCTTTAAGTTTGTTTCCACTCCCATTGGATCTTCAAGGGTTTTTCCTAGAATTTGATACCCTCCACAAATTCCTATGATCTCCCCATCTTTGCTATATTCTAAAATTTTCTCAGAAAGCCCTGAGGATTTTAAAGCTTGTAAATCTCCAAGTGTATTCTTAGTTCCTGGTATAATAAGTAAATCTGGATCTTTAAATTCCTTTACATTTGTTATGTATCTAAGTGAAATATCTTCTTCACAACTTAAGGCATCAAAATCAGTAAAATTTGATATATGAGGAAGTTTTATTACTGCAATATCAATTTTATTTGTCACCTGTTTATTAAGTTCCACTGCCCCGTCTTCATCTTCTAAAGCTAAAGTGAAATGTGGTACTACTCCTAAACACTGCTTTTTAGAGATATCTTCAAGCATTTTAATTCCCGGTTCTAAAAGACCTATATCTCCTCTAAATTTGTTTATTATTGTACCTTTTACTCTTTCTCTTTCAGCATCACTTAAAAGCATCAAAGTTCCAACTAGAGAAGCAAATACTCCTCCTTTATCTATGTCTCCAACAAGAATTACTGGAGCATCTACTAGTTCAGCCATTCCCATGTTTACAATGTCATTTTCTCTTAAATTGATTTCTGCTGGGCTTCCTGCCCCTTCCATAACAATAATATCAAAGTTATTTTCAAGGTCCTGAAATTGATTTTTCAGTTCATCCTTAAATTCAACCTTTAAATTGTGATATTCTTTTGCATCGCTATTTCCATATACTTCTCCATTAAAAACAATTTGACACTTCTTATCAGAAGTAGGTTTTAAAAGTATTGGATTCATAAACACCTGTGGTTCAAGTCCTGCTGCATAGGCTTGAAGAACCTGGGCTCTCCCCATTTCCTTTCCATCTAGTGTTATATATGAATTAAGTGACATGTTTTGTGATTTATAAGGACAAACTGAATATCCATCCTGTTTAAAAATTCTACAAAGTGCTGTAACTAAAATACTCTTTCCCACTGAAGATGCAGTACCTTGTACCATAATCTTTGCCATTATGTAAACCCTCTTTCAATATTATTTTATAGGAAACTCATCTTGTATCCTATTGTAGCTTAATTTTTAGAAGTTCTCTGAAGTGACTTGAAAAATTTCACTTAACAATATTACCTAACTTTGCTAGGCTTGTAAAAATAAAAAAGGGTAAGTCCCAAGGACTTACCCTACTATTACAAATACAAAAATATTTATATTTTCCATAACAATAGTTCTTTCCCTCCGAAAGCTTGTTTGAAACTTAGGCAGGTCTCCTGGCTCATGAATCTCTCTACACCTTACCTTCCTCTTATGAGTGGTTTACAAGGTTCGTCCTCATTTACAGTAGCGGGGGCTGCTGTGGAATCTAACCACATTCCCTTTTCACCTTTGAATTATCTTCAAAAGCACCTAAATTAGATATTTAGTTTTCATTATGATTATAGCTTTAACTTTAGATTAAGTCAATAATATAAAAGAAAGACAGCTCTATACTTTCTTTCTATTTATAAGGTATAATATAATCAAAAGGTATTATTATCCAACAATACATAGCACCTGATATTTTGTATTATTAAATACTCATACTTCTATTAAATTGTTATATGAAATTATACAATATTTTGTAAATATATGTTATATTAAACTTGAATTAACTTTAAGGAGGCTAACCATGGAAGTAGCTATAGAAAATAAAAAATTATCCAAATCCTTAATTGTAAAGATTCTAATTAAATACCTATTATTTCTTCTACCATCTGTAATGTTTTTATATTTAACCCAAAACTATTGGGAAAATAATTTAGTTACTTACCATATAATATTTGAAGGTTTTTGCATTTTTTTTGCCTTGGGTATATTTTCTCTATATTGGCATAATTATACCCATTATTCTATGAGCTTTTCTGTACTAGGTTTTGGATTTCTACTAATTGGTATCTATAATTTAGTTCATACCTATTATCTTTTCAGTCCAAACCTCTTAAATTCAGTTCACTTAAATCTTTCTACCTTTTTAGATCAAATTGGATTGCTTATGCAAGTTTCCGTTATATTAATAGGTACTTTTAACTTTAAAATTAAGATTACTAAAATAGCTAATTCCTTTATGTTAGGAATCACCATATTAGTGCTTGGAGGAATATCCGTGTTAATCCCCCAGCTTCTTACCTTAACCTTACCCTATATTGGCTCTGCATACATACTTACAGCAATTAAAGTAGCCGTAATTAATCTTGCAATCCTTACTTCACTAAACCTAACATATATGTTTGAGAAAAAAGATGAGCTAAACTACCAATATATCTTTTTATCCTTGTTAGCTATTATAACTACTGAGGTAATTTTATTAACTACAGGTGATTTAAAAAGTATTCTTTGGCTTTTCGCCCATATTCTAAAAGCCGTATCCTATTACTTTATTTATAAGGGGGTCTTCTCTAGTGCAGTTGTTTATCCTTATGATAGCTTAGAAAATAAGCATAAACAATTAGAACATGCCTATGAAAACCTAACAAAAGCAAATGAAGAAATAACCGGTCTTTCTAAAACTTTAAGCGATGTACTAGACGCTCTTCCACTTGGTGTTTTTATGTATGATGAAAATAGCAAGATAAACTATATAAATAAAAAATTTGAAGAAATCTTTATCTGTGATAGAAGTGAAGTACTAGGGCTTTCTACAAAAGAGTTTCTTCATAAATTTCCAAGACTTGAAGAGGATGAAAGGCTCCTTTCAGACATGGTTTTATCGGGAGATAAATCAGTTTTAAATGTTGTTCGTACATATAGAGTTGGAAATGGAGAATATAAAAAACTATCAGTGAAAAATAGTAGAATTAACAATGGGGTTATATCCTTACTAAGAGATGCAAAAGAAGAACAGGAAATTAAGAACCTTCATCTTCAAACAGAAACCATCTTAAATGCTGTTAATAATGCAATAATCATGATAGATAAGGATAAAAAAATAGTGCTTTGTAATACGGCTGCTGAAAGAATCTTCGAAATAGATAAAGCAGAACTTATAGGCATGGATATAGATAAGTTAAATGATTTACTCACCTTCCAGAAAAAAGAAAATCCTTATGCAATTTTATCTGGTGAAAAAGATTTTGATGTATGCGAAGCTTCCCTTAAAACTAATAAAGGAAATAATATTGAGTTAATTATTTACTCTGCCCCTATTAAGAATATTGATGGTGAAATAATTGGTGGAATAAGTGTAGATACAGATGTAACAGAAATTAAAAAACATCAACAAGCTATACAACAGCAAGAAAAATTAGCATTATTAGGTCAGATGGGGGCTGGTATAGTTCACGAAACTAGAAATTTTCTTACTACCATAAAAGGCCGTTGCCAATTAATTGAAGTAAATGCAGTTGATGAAAAAATTAAAGATCACGCATTAAAAATCAATAAGGATGTTGATGAAGTAAATAGAATAATAGGTGAATTTTTATTTCTATCCAAACCTAGAGAAGTACTACTAGAAGAAATATCTATGATAGACCTATTTGAGTCAATTATAAACACAATTGAAAACACATCAATAACTAAAGGTATAAATTTGGAACTAGACATTTCTAACCATGAAAGATATTTACTTTGTGATGAACTCCAAATAAAGCAAGTGGTATTAAATATCTGCAAGAATGCAGTAGAAGCTATGAATGGAGTTCCTCAACGGACACTTAAGATAAAAACTGGCTACGTGGAAGAAAATAATGAAATGTATATGAAAATTATTGATAATGGAAAAGGGATGACTAAGGAACAGCTAGAGAAAATAGGAACCATGTTTTATACCACAAAGGAAACTGGTACAGGCCTAGGATTAAATATTTCTTATCAAATCATTAAAAGTCATAAAGGAAGAATTCTTGTAGAAAGCCAAGTGGACGAAGGTACTACCTTTACCATTTTCCTTCCTTGTCTTGCTGATGAAGAATTAGATGAATAAAGCCCATTAATAATGATGAGTAAAAAACAAAGGCAAGAAAACTTAAGTTTTCTTGCCTCTTTTATTATGCTCCTATTTCTTTTCTTTCTTCCATTTTAGCTTGTAGTAAATCTCCTCTTTCTTTTAATATCATTGATATTGCAAGGAATACTACTAAAATTGAAGTTAAAACAAACATATCATGTCCTATTAGTCCTAGGTTGCTTCCAGATATGATTTCTCTTAAAGCTGATACGCAATAAGTGAATGGCATATAAGGATTTAATACCTTAAATAAATCTGGTACAACTTCTAGTGGGAAAGTTCCTGCACAAGAAGTTAGCTGTAGAATTAATAAAACTATAGCAAGTAATCTTCCTGCATCACCTAGAATAAAGATTAAACATTGAATTATTGCTATGAAAGATAGTGACATTAATACATTAAATAAAAAATATAGTGGAAGGTTTTGTGGTTTTAAACCTAAAGTTAGAACTACTGCACTAACAAGAAGTGCTTGTAGGGTTCCTATAAATCCATAGGATAAGTATTTACCAAAAACCGTTGAAACTGGACCTGCATCCATGCTATCTTCAACCTTTGAAGATATTACAAAGAACATCATTATTGCTCCAACCCATAAAGATAATGGGATAAAATAAGGTGTAAATCCTGTTCCGTAATCCTTAACTGCATTTACTGCTGCATCATTCATAACTACAGGTTTAGATACAAAGCTAGCCATATCTTCACTAGTATTTATAAGATTCTTATCTAACTTATCTGCACCTTCATTTAACTTTTCTGCTAATTCCTTAGAACCATCATTTAACTTTTGAGTTCCATCTGTTAATTCTGGAATTTTTCCATTTAATTCTTTTAGTCCATCATTTAAGGCAACTGAACCATCTGCTAACTGATTAACTCCTGAAACAAGTTCTGGCATCTTTCCTTTAAGTTCTCCTAACCCACCATTTAAGGCATTTGAACCTACAGCAAGTTTATTAGTTCCTTCAGCTAGTTGTGGCACTTTTTCTCTTAGTTGTTCTAAGCCTACTCTTAGCTGCATAGAACCTGTTCCTAAGGCATCTATACCTTTATAAACCTTGCCTGTTCCTTGCTCAAGAGCTGATATTCCATTAGCTAAAGTTGGTATATTGGAATTTAGTGATCCAAGTCCTGCTTTTAGCTCATTAGCTCCTTGACCTAATTTATCAGCTCCATTTACTAATCCCTCAGTTCCTGAAACTAGTGCATCCATACCAGATTTTAAACTTGGTTTTCCATCATAACCAGTATTAACTGCTGCATTTAATCCAGCCACAGCTGTCTTTAAGCTTGGCTTATCCTTAGTATCTACAGAAACACTGTTATTTAAAGCAGACACTGCTGTTTTAAGTGATGGCTGGGTGGCGCTCTTATCTACGTTAACAGAAGCATTTAAAACTCCAACCATTTGAGCTAATATTTGAGCTCTTTGTGTATCATTAGTTGCTGCATTATACTGCTGAGTTAAAGCTGCAACTACTTGTTCTGGAGTCATACCATTTCCTGAAGGTACTACTCCACCATTTACTACATTATTAAAAGTGCTTAATGCTGTTGATAAAGAAGAAACTCCTTTATTTATGCCTCCTACACCTTGTACTAAGCTTGGTGTAGTACTAGTGCCTACATTAACTGCATTGTTTAAACCTTCTAGTGAAGCGCCTAATTGGTCTACCCCACCCTTAGTTTGTTTAATACCTTGTAATAAGCCTTTTAATCCATATTGTAATCCTAAAGGCTTTCCATTAGCATCTACTGCTGTAGTATTTATACCCTGTTCTAACTTATCTGCACCCTCATAAAGAGCTGTTGCTCCTTTTGATAACTCAGGAACCTTTTCAGTAATTTGGGTCATTCCTCCATTTATACGGTTCACGGCTTCCTTTAATCCTTTTGGATTACCATTAGCATCTACCTCTTTAGAGTTAATTCCATTAGCTATAGAACTAGCTCCATCATAAAGAGAATTCACTCCTGAAGTCAAAGCTGGAGTATTTTGATTTAAAGAACTTAATCCATCCTTAAGCTGCAAAGAACCATCATAAAGTTTATTTACTCCATCTGCCATTTGTGGAGAACTACCCTTTAGTTTTCCAAGTCCCTCAGATAGTTTAGTAGATCCATCATAAAGCTTGTTTACTCCATCTGCCATCTGTGGTACTTTATCATTTAAAGTGCTTATTCCCTCTGAAAGTTCCTTACTTCCGTCAGCTGCTTTTCTCATACCATCTTTAACTTCATACAAACTGTCAAAGGTTACTTTAGTATATTCTTCACTGATGTTTTCTATTATCTCTGCTTTTAGCTTATCCTCAACTCTTCCCCCTATTTGTGCTGCAAGAAAGTTTTTCTTGTCATTAGAAGAATAAGTTATAGAAGGCTGTTGTGGTTTTCCATCCTTGGCACTCATAACCTTCTGTGAAAAATCTTCTGGAATTACAAACATGGAATAATATCCATCCTTATCTAATCCCTGATTTGCTTCTTCAAGACTAACAAATTGCCACTTCACTTCTGTGTTTTCCTTCAGGTTTTTTACTATATCCTGTCCATAGTTAACTGCTTCTCCATCCTTTGTTCCGCCCTTATCAAGATTTACAAAAGCTACAGGTAGCTGATTAAGTCTTGAGTAAGGATCCCAGAAAGCAGCTAAATAAAGTAAGCTGTACAGCAGCGGTACAATTATTATTGCTACAACTGAGACTCTGATAAACCTGTTCCTAAAGATACTTGAAATATCTTTCCAGGCAATCTTTGCAAATTTCATGATCCTCACCTCATTTATTTTTGTACTGACTGGTCAGTTTAGTTATACTCCTTTTTTAAAGTGAAGTCAATATATTTTTTGCTACTTTTTAATTGTAAATTTTTTAGTTTTTAGGAATACCTTGAAGTCTCATATTCTTTAGCTATTTTAGAATAAATAAATTCATTTATTCTGAAAACTTCGGGAATTAATCTAACTGGAAAAATATCCTATTATTACATTAAAGCTGTGCTTTCAATAAAAGTGTCCCCACTTAACAACTTTAAGCAATAACCCCTAGAAAAATATGATTAAAAATAACTTTATATAATTACCTATAAAAAAACTCTTTATAGACTATAATCCCGTAGAATTACAATTTATAAAGAGTTTTTATTATGCTTTTAGACCCCTTAAGCTATATTCAATTAATTCATCCACTACATCATCCAAATTTATACTATCTATGTTAATAACCTCATAAACTGCTGCTGAACATAGAGTTCCGAAAAATGCATAAGCCATAAAGGAAGCATTGCCTTTTCTTATAATTCCAGCTTCCATAGCTTCCTCAAAAAAGTCTTTAATTTCTTCTATGTAAGTTCCTAGCCTATTTCTAAGTTCTACCTGCCTAATCTCCTGCCCCCATAACTGGCTCATTAACACTTTGAAAAAATCTTTATTTCTGTAAAGTATAGAAAGTTGTGCCTTGCATATTATTCTAAGTTTTTCTAAAGGATTCGTCACTGTTTTAATATGCTCCTTTAGCTCCTCTACCATTAAACCAAGCCCTTCTTCTATTATGAAATTAAAAATTTCTTCCTTACTCTTATAATGGTAATATAAAGTTCCCTTTGCTACCCCTGCAGCCTCTGCAACTTGGTCCATGGTAGTACCATTATAGCCAAAGTTAGAAAAAGTTTTTATAGCAGCTTCAAATATAACCTTTTTTGTTTTATTCATTTTTATCACTCCAAATTATAATATAAGAAACCAAAGTTAAATCCTAATTTACAAAAGCTACTCTTAATTCCCTGAAAATTTTAGTAATTGTTATTATAAAATTCATCTTTGAAACCTTATAGACATAAAATCCTATATTATAATAACACAGTTTTTCTTTTAATACTACCTAGTATAATTTTTTTTAATTATCTATAAATTTAAACTTAAGCATTTAAAAATAAATAACAAGTCAAATATGTAACAGATATTTTAAGTTAGACAAGGAAGCAGGTTCCGCAGATAGTAGCGCTATCTAAGGGTTCTGTTGACGCAGTATAACTGAAAATAGACAAACATACTGGCTTATTTATTTTTTGCAAATGCCTTACTTATCTATTTGCAGCAATTTAGTGGAAGATGAGCTAATGGCAACTGCCCCAAGAGGTGCTGTAATTAAAATTGACAACACTGCTATAGCTAAAATAATATCTGCTGAAGCTACCCCTAAAGATAAAGGAATTGCTCCTATAGCTGCTTGTACTGTAGCTTTTGGTACATATGCAATAATGCAAAACAATCTTTCCTTCCAGTTTAGATTGGTTCCCATGACAGAAATCAAAACTCCAAGGCTCCTTCCAATAAGACCAATTAAAATAACTACTATCCCCATAGCCCCAGCATTAAGGGCAACACCAATATTAACTTGAGCTCCTACTAATACAAACAAAAGTATCTCAGCAAAAATCCATATTTTATTTAACTTTAAAGATAATCTTTTACCAACCTCAGGTAGCTTTTCAAGAATAATAAAACCTATAGTCATAACTCCTAAAAGTCCTGCAATTTCAATTTTATTTTTTAACAAGTTTTCAATAGCGGTAAGTAAAATTGAAGCTCCAATTATAAGCAGTACTTTTTTAGTATCTCTAATATGGTGCTTTTCAAACATTCTCACCATTATGAAGCCAATAATAACTCCTGCTCCAATACCTAAAATTATTGACAACGGAATACCTAATAACCTTATCCCAATATTCACCTGACTTCCACTATATAACCCTAAAAAGGTACTAAATATTGTAATTGCAAACACATCATCAATAGAAGCTCCTGCTAAAATTAAAGTTGGAATTCCTTTATTAGTTCCAATTTTTCTATCCATAAAGTTTAACATCTGAGGAACTACTACTGCAGGAGATACTGCTGCTAGAATAAATCCTAGTATACCCCCTTGAATAAAAGTAAATCCTAAAAACTTTACAGAAGCAAAAGCAATAAAAAATCCTTCTATAATTCCAGGAATACAACTCATCTTAATAGCAGTTTTCCCTACTTTATTTAAATCCTCTCTACTAATTCCAATACCTGCCCTTAATAAAATGATTATAAGTGCAATTTTACGAAAATCAGCAGATGCATTTAAAAGTGATGGTTCCAATAAATTAAGTCCATAAGGCCCTAATATAACCCCTAAAATTAGCATTCCTAAAAGCCCTGGAAGTTTTATTTTTGTAAAAATTAAATTAGCTAAAAGTCCTAACATTATTATAATTCCTAAACTCGTTGCCATGTTTTATCTCCCCTCTTGTCTTTAATATTAATTGATTAAAAATTCCTTTTTGTAAAGTTCCTTCTTCATTAAACGCAAAAAATCCTACAGGTACACCGTAAAATATCACCTGTAGGAGTCATTAGCATAAGGCATCTTCAAAAAATAAATAAGTTAGTATGGTAACTTATTATTTATCTTCAGATACAATGCGGTTTTGGTGAACTCCATCACCTTTTAACTTGTAATTTGATTTTACTACACTGAAAATAAATTGTCTAGACATAGGGTTAAACAACTTTCCAATAGTTAGTAATTAAAATGTCTAAGTTATTTTTTTATAGGAACCCAATTAAAAATATTATATAATCATATTATAAATATCAATGAGGAGTGAAACCAATGATCTTTACTTCAAAAAAAGAATATAGAGAAGAAGTTCTAACTAGGCGTTCAGATACTTCCAATGAAATTAGAGAACAATGGAATGAAATTATTTTTAATAAATTAATCAGTAGTGATTACTATAAAAAGTCCTCTGTGATTTTTACCTTTGTATCCTTTAAGGATGAAGTGGATACCCACAGGTTTATTGAATATGCCTTAAAGGATGGTAAGAAAATTTGTGTACCTAAAGTTCCTTCGAAAAAGCAGGGCATGGAAGTTTATTTTATAAATAGCTTTGAGGATTTAAAAAAGGGGTATTTTGATATTCTCGAACCTTTGGAAGGCTGTATTAAAGCCTCTGCAGAGGAAATTGATTTTATATTAATGCCAGGAGTTGCTTTTGATAAACAAGGGAATAGAATTGGCTATGGCGCTGGATTTTATGATAGATTTCTTTCAGAGCTTAAAAGGCAGGTTCCTAAAATTGCACTGGCATATGATTTTCAACTTTATGAAAAAGTGCCAACGGATGAGTTTGATGTTAAGATTGATGGGGTTATTACAGAGAAGGATTTTATAACTTTTTAAAGTTATAATAGTAAGCACCTATCCACATATCTTATGAAAATTGCTTACAACTTGTTGAGTTTATAGTTACTAAAATAAATTTTCACCTAAACTGAAACTTTTCTATTGAAAAAACGTTCACAGACCAAAATAAAATGTACCCTATAGGGTAGACAATTAAAAAAGTCTAACCTATAGGTTTTTTTCTTTACAATCATTACTCTTATAATTTACCTACTAGTAATTCTTGAATTTCCATTGCCATTGCCCAAACATTACAATCTTGGTTAGCAAGTACTATAACTGTTGCATCCACAGATGGATAGTAATTAAATTTACAAGCTACTCCCGGATTTACCCCATCTTTTGTAATTAGTAGTATATACTCTTCATCTTTTCTAAAGATGAATTCAAAACCATAACCCATTTTAACAGTAGCTTTTTCATATTCTCGATAAACCACCTTTGGTGTAAATAAATCCCTTGTTAATTCCCTTGATAAAACTTCCTCATTATAAAGCTTATGGATGAAGATATCTAAATCCTCAACTGTTGTAAAAGCTCCTCCATCTGGAGAGCCTATGGGTGGATAGGAATATATATTTTTTCTCCATTCAATAAATTCATCCTTTTCATTACAAACCATAGCATAGCCTTCTGCTACATTTGCATTTACTCCATCCATACTATAAAACCCTGAATTTGTCATTCCTATTTTTTCGAAGACTTCCTCTTTTATATAATCCCTATATTTCTTTCCTGTAATTTTTTCTATAACTAAGCCAAGAAGTATAAATGCCACATTATTATATCTACAGCCTTCCCCTGGGGCAAAATTAGGTGCTTTGTGAATAAATTGAGGTAAAAAATCAACTAGCTCTCTTATGGAATAGTTTGGTTTAGTCTTCCAAATTTCCTCATAGCTTTCACCTGCTTCTTCCTCTGCATCATCACCAATTCCTGAGGTGTGAGTTAAAAGATGATAAATAGTAACTTCCTTTGAAATTGTTGTGTCTTTTATATCTAGTATTTCTAAAACTTTATCTTGAAAGTTTAAATCACCTTTTTCAATTAATAGTAATACTCCTATAGTGGTAAATAACTTAGTTACAGATGCAGTATCAAACTTTGTATCAACAGTATTTTTTACTTTCCACCCCTTATGAGCGTATCCATATGCACCACTAAATAATATATCATTGGCTTTTTTAACTAGTATTGCTCCTGAAAAATCTTTCTCAGCTGCATACCTTTCAACTATTTCTTTAATTCTTTCTTCAATTTTCATTATATATCCCCCATATTATCTATATTTGAAGTAAACATTCATTTCAAACTTTTCTTCAAGGTTCCTTTTATAAAATATTTTCTATTCTTAGAAGCGTGCTAATCCTCATCCTTTAGATTATCAAAGTACTCTTCTCTTGTAAGTGCATAGAATGGCTCTCCATTATAAAATTCAAATTCCTCTGAAAGCCCAGCTACTATATACTTGAATTTAAAACCCATATTTTCAATAACGTTCTTAGATCCAAGGTTATCCGGTTTACAAAGAGCTACTATTTCATTTAGTTCTATAACACTAAAGCTATATTGGAGCAAAGCTGTACTTGCTTCCTTAGCATAACCTTTTCCCCAATATTCTTTCCCTATTAAATAGTAAATTTCTTTCTTGCTAATATCATAATTTAATATTCCTATTCCACACCATCCAATGTGTTTTCCGCTATCTTTTAGAGTAATATTAAAAGAATACTTGAAGTCTTCACCAAACCCCTTATCATATGATTTAATTAACCAATTAAATAATCCTTTATATTCCTGAAAACTCATAACATCCATATCTAAATACTTAAATAGTTCCTTATCCTGCATTAGCTGAAAGCATTGTTGTAGGTCATCTTCTTTATATGGCCTAATAATTAGTCTCTCTGTTTCCAGTCTCATATCTTTTACCATACTTGTCCCCCCTTATATGCCTAAATTAATCACCAGTGAATTTTAAAAAACTATTTACAAGTTACATTTTACGTGGAAGATAACAAGAAAAAAATATTAAAATATATATTCTTTTCTTCTTATATTGTTAAGAAGATATAGTGTTTATGTGGGTTTTAGCCACTTTCCCTACTTAACATAGATGACTCTCCAGGGACATACCTCTGTAATACCTATATTCTTGTAAACCTCACGAGCTATTGGATTATTATAAAATAAGTATGGATACTTTCCTTCTTTTAATAGCATTTCAAAGAGTCCTATTAAAGCTTCGCTACCATAGCCTTTATTTCTATGTTTAGGATTAGTAACAACCCCTATGACTATAGCACCTTTCTCTCCTTCTCTAACTGTGGAACAAGAAGAAACCATTTCCCCATGAATACTAAAATAAGCAGTACGGTCAGTGGTGTCTTTAAGCCTTTTCATTTCCTCTTGAATATATTCCCTTTTATCACTTGGAAGTACATCTCTGTATTCTTCTGTTGACATGAGTAAATCATATTGCATTGCAATTTCCTTTTCTGTTTTAATAATACCTATTGGTAAATCTTCATATCTTCTTTTAGCTTTAATATTTTTTATAACCCCCATATAAGATATAGTATCTTCTTCAACCTTCACATAAGGTAAAAACTTTTCCATAAGGCCACTTGGACCTGATAGTTTCGAAAAAGTCAATTTCCACAATATATCTTCATAAATGCTAATACTTCTATCTTCTGGACAGTAGTAAGTTACGTTGTTAAAGTTATTTAATAATATAGATTTCAATACACCTTCCTCATACTCTCCAAATACGCGAAAGCCTTCTCTTCTATAATTATTCCTTACTAAATCTTCAACAATGAAATAATAATTTGTGATTTCTACCCCAAAGAGACCCACAACCTCTTCATGATTTTTACTTGTTAATTCTACAATCCCCATATTTTTATCCCCTTATATACTTTTTTAATATCTTAAATCCTTCCCAGTAATAATCTGGTGTTTGAATTTTTGCCCAACTACAAATGTCTAAGCCACTTTAAATAACTTAACATTTTATTTACCTTCTAATTCTTCCATTACTTTCTTTCCACTTAAGTTATTAGGATTTAATTCTACTGATTTTTTATAATTTTCTAAGGCTTTTTTCTTATCTCCATGAGCTAAATACATTTCTCCTAAACTATCATAAAGATTTGAGGCCTCTGGAAACTCTATAATACCTATTTCTAATATTTCTATTGCTTCTTTAATTGCCTTTGCAGCCAAAAGACCATAAGCTATAGAATTAAAGCCTCTTTCATTAACATAGTATTTATCAATAGATTGCTCCTTTATTTTGCAATACTCTTTTAATGTAGCCTCATAGCCCTTTTCAACAATTATTTTTGCTATATGCTGCGGAAGAGAAGTTTTTACCCTTTCAGGTTCAAGGCCTATAACCACATCCATAAGTGTAGTAGTTAAGCTATTCATTGACATATAATCCGAATTTGACATGACTACTAAAGCTGAATTACTATCAGGAAAAAGTATTAAGTTACTCAAATATCCAGTATCCCCACCACTATGGGATTTAACTTTATGCCCTTTATGCTCTCCTAAAAACCATGCAAGTCCAACTTTTATAGTATGACCTTCCCAACCAGTAACTGCTTGTTCTCTCCAAAGTTCTAAGTAGCTTTCCTTTTCTAAAATTCTTTTCCCATGAAGCTCACCATAGTTCATGTTTGCAATGGCATAATTACACATTTCCACTACATTTGAACAAAGAGTAGAACTTGGACCGTGGCAGCGGTTATAAGGATAGATTTCACTAACTTTAGGCCCAAAGCCTCCTTCAATTCCCAAAACATGAGGAGTTGTTATTAATTCCTTTGAAACTAGTGGCTTATTAAAATCACTGTCCTTCATATCTAAAACATCTAAAATATTCTTTTTCATATATTCTTCAAAAGATACTCCTGAAACCTTTGCAATAACATCCCCCAGTATTTCAAAAGCAATGTTACTATAAGCAAACTTTTCTCCTGGATTCCACATAAGGGCTTTATCCTTTTGTGCTCTTACATATCTCTCTAAGGCCTCTTCATCATATTGAGGCTTATCCCACTCATAATCTGGTTCATCTGGCATTCCTGATATGTGATTTAATAACTGCCTTATGGTAATTTCCTTATATCTTTCATCTTGAAGCTGAAAATATGGTAAATACTCCACCAAAGATGCATCTAGCTTTATTTTTCTCTTTTGAACTAACTGCATTATTCCAGTGGCTACAAAGGTCTTTGATACTGATGCCATGTGAAAAAGAGACCTTTCTGTAACAGGATCCTTTGTTTCAACATTTTTAACACCAAAGCCTTTTCTGTAAATCACTTCATTGTTGTAAACTACCCCTACTGCTAACCCCGGGATTGTCTCATTGTCCATAAACTCCTTTATAACCTTATCTAAGTTTCCAATAATTTTGTTTTTAACTTCCATGATAATCCCCCCCCTATTTACTTGTTTTATTTTTATATTCTATTTTTATATCTTACTTTTCCACAGCTCTTATAATGAACAACTTCATTCTGTTGAGAGACTTTGGAAACAGATTTAGGCTGACACCAAAGCGATTTTTCTAAACTGAACAACTGTGCCTTATAAAGGTTTGCAGACTGATACTTCCAAAATTTATTTAAATACTATGATTATTCCCTAGAAGAAATTTGAATCCATTTGCTAATTCCATATCAAGGTCCATATAAGTATGTGAACCTAAAAACTCCTGATACTCATAGGTATATCCTTTATCTTCTATCAACTTTGCGAATTCTTTATTTGCATTATAGTGAACTATTGCATCTTTTTCATACTCTCCAAAAGTCATATAAAAATCTAGCGGTAGCTTGTGAGCCTCTTGGTACATTTCTATGATTTTGCCCTTTTGGTTTTCGCCTTCCCCAGAAGTCCAATACATTGATCCTGATTGGCAAAATACCTTGCCGAATATCTCTGGATGTCTAAAACCTATAAATGCAGAATTAAGACCACCATAACTAAACCCACCAATAATTGTGTTTTCAGACTTCCTAGTTACATTGTAATTTTCATATATGAATGGTAATAACTCTTTCGCTACAAGGTCTGAAAACTTCTCACAGCAGGTAAGCTCTATATCCCTATCTACTGCTTCAATAAAAGCAACACATACTGGTGGAATTTCCTCTTTGGAAATTAAGTTATTAAGAATTGTTATAAATTTTGTTACATGAACATAATGCCAACCATCAGTAAAAATAGCTAATGAATACGGCTTAGAATTTTTATCGTAACCTGCTGGTGTGTACATCCATATTCTTCTTTTATTGTTTAAAACGCTACTTTCAAATTCCTCAATAACTTCTACTTTCCCCTTGGCTACCTGTGGTTCTTCAATTGTCCAGCTATTTTCTTTGTAATCTGGTAAGGCTATATAAGACTCCTCTTTACATATTAAATAAGGTTCAGGATCCTTGTCATACTCTACGCACACATATTTTTGCGGGTTTAGAGGATCTATGACAAAATTGAACTCACTCCAATCTTGGTTATCTTCACCATTGAGTACAAAAATATATACTGCATGTGCCTCTTTATTTACTATCCATGACCTAAAATGCAAGTCAGTGCCCATCATCCTATATAATTTTGTAAAATCAGGATCCATGCCAAAGATCTCCCCAATAACTCTAATGTTATCTATAGGCTTTATTTCTCTCCAAAGTAAAGTAACAAGGCAATTTTCATTATCCCCCTCTATTTCTTCTATAAGAGGTGCACCCTTTTCTTTAACTTCCTCCCAAAATAACTTAAGTGATTCTTCTTTGTTAACTTTTATATCTTCATATAATTTTCTTAGTCTTGGACTTTCTATTTTTCTAGTATTCATTTTAATTCCCCCGTATTTTAAAAAATTCTTTCCCTAAATTCATATCAGTTAACTTAAGTCCCTTTAAGACCCCTAAGCTATGATATAAAGGTACAGCTTCATCCTCTATAGCCATACACTAATACTTTCACAAAAAAATTAAGGATGCAGATGAACAACTCTTCATCTACATCCTTTTTTTATTTATACAAACTTAATGCATGGTAAATAAACTTATTCCATAAACTCATATTATAAATTCCATGTGAAATATACTTTAATAAAATCTATGGATAGCCTAAGAGTATAGCATGTTTTATAATTTAAAGTCTACACCTTAGTCTTTTTAGCCCTTAAAGTCCATAGTTTTACATAAACTATACCTCAGTTTACATGATAAGTTTAGAATTCATTGCATTAAAAATATATAATAAAAAGCCGTGATGCAAACCAACACAGCTCCAATTTCAATTATTTTCAAGTAACTATAGTAAAATAGCAATAAATTTAGGTTATATCATTGAAAGGGTTACCCCTTATACCTTTAAATGATATTTGAAAATAAAAACCTATAGTATTTATTGTTAAAACTATAATTCACTTTAATATACTGAAAAGCAAGGAAATGTAATTGATGTTGTTCATCCTTATAATTAAAATCTTAAATCCATAGCAAATAAGCCTAATTAAAAATTAAGGTTAAAAGTATACTGCTATAAATTTTATGTGATTTTAAAACTACTAGAATAATAACATCATAATCATTACTTTCCCTCTCTTTCACTTCCAATAATTTAATTATATTGATTATATTACCACAAGTCAATATAATTAAACTTACTTTTTTAAATATTCAGCCTCTTTACTTGATTTATCATTATACTAAACTCATCAGCTAAAAAATCTCATAAAAAACAGCAATACAGTTAATTTATATAACTTATTGCTGTTCTTTGCTATATGTTTAAGGTCTTGTTTTATCCTTATCTTTATTCTTTTCTTCTGACTTTTTAGAATCTTCCTTGTCTTTCTCTTGAGCTTTTTTAGCCTCTTCTTTTGCCTTTTCTTCAGCCTTCTTAGCTTCTTCTTTAGCTTTCTTTCCTGCTTCTCTAGCTTCTTCGGCTGCTTTTTTTGCTTCTTCTCTCTCCTTCTCTTGAGATGCCTTATATTCTTCTTTTGCTTCCTTTTCTATATTTTTAACTTCATCTTTAATTTTAGTTTCGTCCTTAGCCTTCTCTTCTACTTTTGTCTCCTCTGTCTTTGTAGGCTCTCCACTTTGTATAGCTTTTTCTTCTACTTTTTCTATTTTTTCATTTGCCTGTTCAACCTGCTTCATACCTGACTTAATGTAGTTTTCTGCTTGCTCAACTAACTGCTTCACTTCTTCTTTTGCAGCCTCAGCAAGATCCTTTAACTCTTCAAGCTCATTTTTTAAAGCTTCTGCAGCCTTTACCTTTTCTTCTGCTAATCTAATTGCTTCAGCATCTCCACTTTTTCTTGCTGCTTGTAGTTCTTCCTGAGCTAGTTTAAATTGCTCTTTTGCATCAAAGAAAGCTGTTTTTGCTGCATAAAATCCATTAATAGCGGTAATTGTTTTATCTTGATCATTCAGTGCATTTTCTATAGCTTGTTTGGACTCTTCTGGAGCTTTCTCAAGAATTGTTTTTAGTATTTCTTCACTTTTACTATAGGCTTCATTAAGATCTTCAAGTGTCTTCACAGCTTCATCTTTAGCTTCAATTGCATTATTTATATGCTGTGCTGCTGAAGCTAACATCTCCATATAATCAGTTGCTGCTTCATTTGCAAGCTCATCTTCACCTTCACTAATCATTACTGCTGCTTCTGCCGCTCTTTCTGTAGCTAATTTTGCTTGAAGAGCTGCTAACTTTTCTTCGCTTTGAGTAATTGCAATTTGAAGGTTTTCTATGGCAACTTCTAATTTATAAAATATAGAAGTTGGCAATACTCCTGCTGAATCTTCAATTTCTTCTTCATTTACTGGGGCAGGCGTTTCTGTAGATTGTCCATTTGTAGGTGTAGACTCTTGCTCTTCTGTAGCTACTTCAGTTTCCGGTGTAGTTGTTTCCGTAACAACTACATTTGCAGCTTCAGTAGTTTCTGTTTGTGTAACTACTTCATTACTAGATTGCTCATTAGTATTTATATTTGTAGCTTCACTTGCATACACCTTACCCCCTATACTCGTTACGTAAGTTGCTAGCAATAATGCGACTATTTTCTTTTTCATTTCAAATCCTCCCACATATTAATTTTTTATTGTACTTTGTTGATATAAATATACGGATATATAGCTTCAGTTTGTGGGGTAATTATTAGAAAAATTTACTTAAATTAAAATTTTTCTAATATTTAAACATAACAATTAAAAAAATTCCTCCTCACACTAGTTATTCAACTATCCCTGTGTAAAGAGGAATTAATTTAATACAGCTTTCGATTAAATTCCAATTAAAGCTATAAATAATGTTTTTATGAAAATTAAAATATACTAATTAAGTCAGCTACTTCTTCAAGGATATAATCATAATTTGTAACTTTCCCAAACCCATAACTAGCGTACACAAAAGGAATATTTGCCAGTGATGCTCCATCACAATCTCCCTGAGTATCTCCTACATACACTGAAACTTTAAGGTTATTTCTCTCTATAATCTTTTTTATATTTTCTCCTTTTACAAGTCCAGTGTTACCAGCACACTCAATATCTTTAAAATACTTGCCCATATTGTGGTATTCTAAAAAAGTTTCTATGTATCCACACTGACAATTGCTTACTATAAATAAAGAATACTTTTCTGATAAGATTTTTAAAGTATCCTCAAGATTAGGATAAAGTGTCCCACCTTCCTTAAGAAGTAATTTCTTCTCTTCCTTACAGCAAAGTTCCATAATACCTTCTGTAGTGACTTCATCTACATGTGGAAGTAGTTTCCTTCCAATATCCTTAATTAAAAGACCCATGGTTCCTTGTAGTTCCTTTAAGGTTATTGGTTCTCTAAATTGTCCATTAGTTGAAACTACCTTGTTCCAAGCCTTCATGATTACTTCTGTGGAATCCCATAGTGTTCCGTCTAAATCAAAAATAATTGAATCAATATTCATTGCTCTTTCTCCTCGTTAAATTATATTAATAACTACTATTAAAACTATCTTTATTCTTTGTTTCTTTAATCCTACTTAATTTATTTAAATTATACTTGAATAAACAGAGGTAATCTCTGCTAAATATTCACTGTCTTACTATATAGTATCACATAATTTGAACTATTATTTGTGATTTTACTTATAAAAAAATGTTGTATATATTAACTAATCTAAACATATATGTAGTTAGTATTTTTTATTCAACACTTTCATGTGATAATATTGCTAAAATAGTTAATTTCCTTTTTTCTACTTTTGCAATTCAAAACTTTAAATATTTCATTTAATTTCATTTTAAAAATCCACTTTTTACAAACCAGCTTCTCTAAAGCTAAATATTCTAACAAATTAAATAAGTTTTCCATATAGGATTAAAAGGTAATAATAACTTCATATGAAATTCATTTTTGCAATTCTTGCATCTTTCTCGAGAAAACAAGAGAAAACCTTACATAACCAAAGCTATAATTGTGCCACTGCAAATTGCCACTTTAAACAGCCTTTTTAGGCTTAAAATTGAAATTGAATATAGCATAATAACTGTATATAATAGCATCTATGTAATTTAACTTTGAAGTTTTTATATAAATTGAGGTGATTAAAATGTTTAAGGCATTAAAGGCTTTGCTGATTGGTAAAGCATTAAAAACTGAAGAATTAAGTCATGAAAAGTTTAATGTACTATGGGGACTCCCTGTACTCTCAAGCGATGCTATATCTTCTGTAGCTTATGCTGGAGAGGAAATATTGTGGGTGTTAGTGCCAATATTAGGGCTAGCAGCTTATAAGAATATGTTCTATGCAGCACTCGCAATTGTACTTCTATTATTTATACTAGTATTTTCTTACATGCAAACAATAAACAGCTACCCAAATGGTGGTGGTTCTTATATAGTTTCAAAGGACAATCTAGGCACTATTCCTTCTTTAGTTGCAGCATCAGCTTTAACTATTGATTATATCCTTACAGTTGCAGTAAGTACTAGTGCTGGATCATCAGCTATAACTTCAGCTTTCCCGGTACTGTTGCCGCATAAAGTTATAATAACCTTATTTTTTATTGTTATTTTAACTATTGGTAACTTAAGAGGAATTAAAGATTCTTCTAAACTCTTTGGTGTTCCAACTTATTTATTTATTTTTTCTATTTTAATAATGATAGTAACTGGTGTTATAAAAACTCTTGTGTTTGGGGTAACACCTTCAAGCATCATTGATATTCCACAAGCTACTGGAAATATAACTCTTTTATTATTCTTAAGAGCTTTTGCCTCTGGATGTACAGCTTTAACAGGGGTTGAAGCCGTTAGCGATGGAATTCCTAACTTTAAGGCACCAGCACAAAAGAGAGCAAAAACAGTTTTAATTCTACTTTCTTTTATAGTTCTTATGATTTTTGGTGGTTTATCTTATTTAGCTACTTTATATAAAGCCGTTCCAAATCATGAAGTTACTGTAATTGCTCAAATTGCTATGCAAGTTTTTGGTAAGGGCTCAATTATGTTTATGGTAATTCAATTTACCACTGCTTTAATTCTAATTATGGCAGCAAATACGGCTTTTGCAGACTTTCCACTACTACTTTCCTTTATAGCTAGAGATGGCTTCTTACCAAGACAGCTATCAAAGCGCGGAAGCAGACTTAGCTTTTCTAACGGAATAATTCTTTTAGCCTTGGCTTCTTCTTTTCTAGTTATAGGTTTTCACGGAAATACACATTTACTAATGCCTTTATATGCTATTGGAGTGTTTATCTCCTTCACTCTATCTCAGTTTGGAATGTTTAGAAGATGGACAACCTCCAAATCTGAAGGTTGGAAGCACAAGGCAGTAATCAATGGAACTGGTGCTTTAATTACAGCTATAACAGCTACAATAATTGGTTCAACTAAGTTTTTTCATGGAGCATGGATAGTTTTTATCCTAATACCTTTATTTGTCCTTATAATGTACAGAGTAAAACTCCATTATAATAGCGTAGCAGAGCAATTACGTATTGATAGCTTGCCACTTTGTTTAAACAATAAACCAATAGAAAACTATGTAGTAGTGCCAGTGGATACCTTTAATAAAGCTTTTATAAAGTCATTAAACTATGGAAAAACTATTAGTGATCATATAGAAGCTTATCATATCTCCATTGATGATGAAAAAACCGAAAAACTACAAGATAAATTTAAAACGGCTAATTTAAATAGTCTACTTGTTATAGAAAAATCTCCTTACAGAGTTTTGACTAGTACACTATTTAAGCATATTTGTGCCCTAGAAAAACACCTAGGAAAAAATACTATGATTACTGTAGTACTGCCCCAGTTTGTAGTAGATAAATGGTGGCATCAACTACTTCATAATCAAACATCTTTATTTATAAAAGCTAGGCTACTAAAAAAACGTAATATAGCTATGGTAACAATACCATACTTAATTGAAGAGTAATGATAATTAGTAAAAAAGACTCAAGGTTTTATCCTTGAGTCTTTCTATCATAATAGACTATAATAATTTTCATTGTTTCAACTCAGTAGCTAGTAAATATTCACACATGAGCTTAATTCTTGTAACTATGCAATCTCATCTATGTTTTTAATAATAACGGGAGTAGTAATGTCCTTTTTAGCCTTTGTAGATGCTAAACTTGCAACATTCACTAAGTCATTTAGAAATACAAATATTTCTTCATCTTCTTTAAACTTCACTCTACCTCCTGTAATTCCCACTGCAGCTGAAACAGGAATATTATTGAAAAATGGATATTCCTCTATAGTTTTTACTATATTCTCAGCTAATAGTTTACAATCATTTGAAGAGTTAGATGATACTATGGCAAACTCATCTCCAGCATATCTACATAAATAACTACCATCTTCTAGACAATTCTTTAGTATATCTGCTACGCCTTTTAATATCATGTCGCCAGCTATATGTCCATACTTTTTATCAATACATCCGAAATTGTTTAGGTCTAAAAAAGTTATTGTAGCATTCTTTCCATGTCTTATAAAATTAAAGGCATGGTAAAACATATATTCTTTCTTATACAGCCCAGTAAGCGAATCTAAATGTTTTCCTAATTCAATCTCTAAAATTGATCTTGTTACATACCCTATAACCTGACCTTCTTTTTCTACTAGTACAATACTACCTTTTTTGTTGTAATCGAAGATTTGCTTTACTTCCCATATGCACATATCATAATTAACTACTATATATTTATGAGACATTACATCTTCTGCTATTCTATTTGGGTGGGCTCCAACTAATTCATCTTTTGTAATTACACCTACTATTATATATTCATCATAAACAGTAAAACACTCTATAGATTCTTGATGAAAAATGTCCTGAATTTTTTTAGTTCCATTCAACACATCAATCTTCATTATCTTTTTTTCTATTATATCAAAAACCTTTTTTATCATAAGTCGATTGATTTGCTAACATTAAGAGTTATATTTACTTGAGCTCTTATAATCATTGACTCGTTAGCAATAATGCCTCCTTCTTCCATAATTATAGGAATAAGTTTATCTTGTGATAACATATTTAGTAAAGATTTTCTTACAACAATGGCTTCAATAAATTCATGCTCAACTTTAATTATTTCATATTGCTCTGGTGAAAGTACATCTACCATCCTTCTTACTGCTTCTGGTCCTATAGGTGCTCTATTGCCAACTAGTAGTACATCCTGCATTGGCGGCATTTCAAATTCTGAAAACCTCATATTTATTTCTGCTTTTTTGCTGCCCTCTATTCTATTACCCATAAACCTCTCACCTCCCATAACACTAAGTAATATATTATCATATTTTGTCTAATTTTTCTATTATATGCAAAATTTTTGTATGAAATACTGGTTATTTATCCAATATATAACATTAATGGATTAAATCTTAACTTATCATTAAAAACTTATAATATAATTTAGTTGATAGTTTTATAATAAAATCACTTAAAATATGCAAAAATTAAAAACTCAAGGTTCTATCCTTGAGTCTTTTTAACACAAATAGTTTTATAATTTTACTTTATTCTTTTTCCTGAATCTATTTGCAAAACCTATGGAAAGTAAAGTTATTATAAATATTCCAAAACTTATATCTACAATTCTTTGCTCAGGTTTCTGTAAGTAGTTATAGATTGGGTACTTAGTTCCGTAGATAGCACATGCACTAAAAAATAGCATGTTGATTAAATATACTTGTTTCCTATCTTTTGAATATTGATACCCATTGTACAAAATTAAAACAATTAGGATAACCATTAGTCCTATATCCATAGTACTTGTTCACCTCTTCTCTTTTAATATTCTCTTAATACCCTTAGAAACTTTAATTGATACCATATTATAATTGTAACATAATCTATATACATTATAAATATAATTTTACTATTTTTACATATAATGTATTGATTTAAATTATGTATGACTTACATTTCTAAAGTTTAAATTATATATTGAGAAAGAGAAAAATTTTTTCAGTAAATAATATTATTTAACTTCAAATATCTCCAAATCCCTAGGAATACGAACTCCTGAAAAAATCGATGATACTTCATTAAGTACTACTTCTTCAGTTTTGCTAAGCAATATAGGCATTAGATAAGGATTTTTTACTTTTTTCTACAAATCAACAATCCATGATTACTAATTCCTAACAGGCTTTTTTCTCTGCTCATAGCTACACTATAGTCATTCCATAATTTATAATTTTCATCATTTAACTCATTAATAGAATTTCTTAATAAGGAACTTATGCCGTCAGTTGCTACATGATCTATAATATCAACATTAAACCTACTCATAAACTCCTCCATTTCTGTAGGAGTTGTAAAAAAGCCTACTGTGTAAAAGCATTGGTCCCCACCTTCTTTACAATATCCCTTACTTAATATTTCTTCCACAAAAGTAGAACTAAAATATTCTCTTTGGTGAGCCATTACCACATGAACTATATAGTGCTTATTAATATATGCAACTGCTAAAGTTCCACCTGGTTTTAATGCTCTTAAAGATTCCTCAATACATTTTATTCTTTGCTCTTCATTTGTAAGATGATACATTGGTCCAAGACAAGTTACTACATCAAAAGTTTCCGATTCATATCTGCTTAAATCAGTAGCATCCACTACAGCAGTTAATATGTCCAGTTTAGAATTCCTTGCTTTAATTTTTTCCTCAATAATATCTACATGTTTTGGTGTTAAGTCTGTGGCAACTACTGTATTTCCTCTCTCCCCATAATAAAAGGAATAAGCACCCGTCCCTGCACCTAGTTCAAGAATCTTATGGCCTTTAGAAATATACTGATTTAAAACAGTTGTTGTAACATGAAACTCAATTTTCCTTGAACTATCCAAAACTAGTCTATTATCCTCATCATACCTATCGTAAAAACTTATAACATCTCCCATATTCTCTTTCCCCCACTTTTTACAAATATATTAACAGAACTATTAGATTCCTGTGCTAGATTACACCTCTTTATTTATGCATTATTTAATTTTGTATTTTCATTTTCTATGGATTGCACTACTTCACTAGTGCAAAACATACTAATTTTTGATTTTTCCCAAAAACTATGCTTTCACCTCCTCATAGAATGTTAATCTTTAATTTATGGTTATTATATTCCACAAAATGTATTAATTTCCTCCTTTTACAACAAAATTCTGTATAAATCTCCTAAAAATATGTAAATAAAAAAGCCGCAGATCATTAACCACGACTTTTTTAACTTACTATTTTCATAAAATAACTGAGAAAGAAACTTCCTTCTCTTCATTTTAGTCTTTTAATGTATCTATGTTTTATTATTTAATATTCAGCTTGATAGGAGTTAATCTAAATAAAATCTTAACTATAAATGTACAAACTTTATTAGAACATTTATAAATAGAAATTACTTTGAAATTTTTGCTGAATCTGATACAACAGCTTTCTCTGGTAGAAGAAATTGAACGTATCTAAGTAAAACATACAATACTATGATAACTCCCACTACCTCTTGAAACTTTATTAGATATTGTAAAAAGCCAATGCCTTGGCCAGACTTATTTAAAAACCCATTAGTTAACTTCATTGCAATACCACTTATTATAAGTGGAAATGTAAACCCAGAATAACTTGGATAGAATTTTAATTTTAAAAGATTAAACATTTTAATAATAACTACTACATACATGAAAATTGATAATACCATTAAAACCCAAACTATTGCCATAGTTTTAGTTTGAAAAGAATTCATATACCCAGCTAATAATAAACTTGCTGGTGCTGCAAATATAGCAAGGGTAGGTAAAGTTGGTTCTGGCATTTCCTTAACCTTTAAAACTCTATAAGTAACTATTGGTAAAAGTATTATATAAGTTATAAATCCAAACCAAAAGGATAACTTGCCTACAGTCGACATGCCATATGCAGGTCCTGTCACACTAGCTACCACTATACCCACATAAACTATGAACCAAGATGGAAATACTTGTTTAACTTTAAAATTTAGTACAAATTTCTTTGTAAACCATAAAATTAATATAACATGTATTGCTAATCCTATAATCCATACAACAAAAGCAAATTGTGGAGCATAAGGTTTAACATAAGTTGATAATATCATGATAGCCATTGAAAAAGTCGGAAACACACTTCCTACCACTGGATTATCTATGGCTTCTGCTACCCCCTTTGGATACTTTATCATCTTTGCAATCATTAAAATAAGTAGTATTGCTGATACTAGTCCGAATATATTACGATATACTTCTCCATAGGATTGTACAAGATTGCCTGTAGCTGCCAATCCTAGCATTAGTCCCACTATTGGAACTGGGCATTTTTTCAAAACTTGACCCATTAAAGCCTTCCCCCTATAATAAAAGTTTTAGAAGTTTTCATAAACTCCGTCAATAGTATAACATATGTAATTGCTATTATTTTATTG
>NZ_AMQH01000021.1 GCF_000300195.1 Clostridium tunisiense TJ
CCCTAAGATGAGATTTCCCATGGCGTAAGCCAGTAAGACTCCTGAAAGAACATCAGGTTGATAGGTTAGGGGTGTAAGCATGGTAACATGTTTAGCTGACTAATACTAATAAGTCGAGGGCTTGACCTAAGACATAATTTCACTGTGCAATTTTGAAAGAACAATAAACTGTTCTTAGAACATTAAAAAGCTGTTGACAAAATAAAAACAGCTTAGTATAATGTTAAATGTAAGGTGTCAAACATCTTAAATCTGGTGATGATGCGTTTAGAAGATACACCCGTTCCCATACCGAACACGAAGGTTAAGATCTAAACGGCCAAGAGTACTGCAAGGGAGACTTTGTGGGAGGGTAGGTGGTCGCCAGGTAATATATGGATCTTTAGCTCAGTTGGTTAGAGCAACCGGCTCATAACCGGTTGGTCCGGGGTTCGAGTCCCTGAAGGTCCACCATACTTGGGGGTATAGCTCAGTTGGGAGAGCACCTGCCTTGCACGCAGGGGGTCAAGAGTTCGAATCTCTTTATCTCCACCAAAAGCAATCCATTTGGATTGCTTTTTTACTTTATAAAAAAATAACTATTAGCCATAATAATCTATAGCTTTTTAATAATTAATAAATAGCTAGTAGTAAGAATGCTAATAATAAGAGCAAAATAACAATGAGTAAAGAATTTTAGAAGTACTAAACTAATTTATTTCTAAGGAGAGAAATGTATGGCAGTATATAGAATACAACAATTTGTTAAAGCTATCACTGCAAAAATAACAGAAGAAGATTTAGCTTTAATTAATAAGTATTTAAATCATAGTGAAATAGAGCTTTTCAATAAGTTACCCATATATGACAGAAAACACTCCATTAATGTAGCTAAGGATATTATGAGGGAAGTAAATAAAGAAAGCTTTAATAAAAACAATAAAGATTTCAACTATGAGACTTTAATAAAAGCTGCATTACTTCATGATATAGGAAAGTCCTATAAAAAGCTTAATCCAATAGATAAATCTGTATTAGTACTATTAAATAAATTTACTAAGGGAAAATTAAAGAACTATAGCAATTTTAAAAAGATTCATGTTTATTATAATCATGGAGAAGAGGGCTACAAGCTTTTAAAACATAAAAATTATAGTGATAAGTTTTTAGGTGTCATAAGAGATCACCATAAAAGAGATATAAGTTGTGATTACACTAAAATTATTAAGGAATATGATGATAAAAATTAATGATATAACCTCTAGGATATAATCTTACCAATAAGGTGGATCTATCCTAGAGGTTTTTATTTTGTACTTTTATATAATGGAAAAACCTCTTCAAACTTAAGTAGAGCAATTCATTGAAAAATTACATTACATATTTCATAAATCTACCAAAGGTGGTTGACTTTATAACTACTATGCAATACAATGTAGTTATAAGGTAACTTGTATTGCAAGGTAGGTGATATTGTGGCTAATAAAACGCAACTTCTTAAAGGCATTCTAGAAGGATGTATTCTTAAGATAATAAATGAAAAAGAAACCTATGGATATGAAATTGTTGAGAAGTTAAAAAATTACGGATTAGAAGATATAAGTGAAGGAAGTATATATCCACTTCTTATAAGACTGGAGAAAAATGAGTTTTTAAATTCTACAATGAAAGACTCTCCTTTTGGACCTAAAAGAAAATATTATAGCTTATCAGTAAAAGGTGAAGCAGAGTTAGAAAGCTTTAAAGATGCATGGAATTACCTAAGTAAGGTTGTAAGTAATATTATGGAGGATTAGTTATGGGGATAGTAAAAAATTATATAAAGGATACCAATATTCATAAGGAGAAGTTAGATAAGGAGTATAGAGTTATATTTGATGAGATTATGGTATACTTTAGAACTTCAGCTTTACCAGAGAAGGAAATAGAAGTTACCATACAGGATATTTTGAGTAGCTTCTTAGAAGCTCAAGAAGCAGGAAAAACTGTAGATGAAGTTATAGGGGGGAGCTATAAAGACTTTTGTGAAAATATAATAGAAGAACTAAAGAGCACACCAAAGGATAGGAAAAGAATTATATTGTCTAATATATCTATGTTATTTCTAATTTCTATAGTTCTTATTGCTACTGACTATATTTTATATTCTATAGAAGATTTTGTGAAAGACAGAACTATAATCTTTAATTATTCAGTAAGCTTAGATACTATATTACAAGTTTTTATAGCAGTTTTAGTAATATATGCATTTTTTAAGTATGTAAGAAGCAGTGGTGTAACTAAAAAAAGTACAAAAGCTAAATTGAAAGAAGGTGCTATTTTATATTTAGCAAGCTTAATTTTTATATCTATACAAATAGGAATTAAATATTTTAAGTTATTTAATTTTGAGGGAATAGTTTTATTAAATATAAACATATATATAATAATTCCTATTCTCTATATAATAATGAAGATATTTGATTATTTTTCCAATAAGTAATATAATTAATGAAAAATAATAAATAGAATTCTACTATATGCCCTTCTAGTTTAAAACTATAAGGGCTAAACTTATAATAATTTTATATAGCAGGAGAAATTCATTATATTATTTACCATTAAATGATAAAATATATTTATAGGCAAAAATACAAGTTTGTAGCACCAAATAGTACAAGAATTATTATATGGAGGAAAATATGAGTTCTAAAAGCCGTAGAGATAAAATAAGAGAATTGTTCATAAATAATAAAGAGCCTTTAAAGGGGCAAGTTTTAGCTGAAATGTTTAATGTAACAAGGCAAGTAATTGTAAAAGATATAGCTATCATAAGGGCAGAAGGGCTAAATATTATTGCTACCCCAGAAGGTTATATCACGCTAATAGATAATTCTAACGCCCTAAAGAGAGTTATAGCAGTAAGTCACTCTAAAAACCATATGGAAGATGAATTAAAAACTATTATAAAGTATGGTGCAACTATTGAAGATGTTATAGTTGAACATCCTCTTTATGGGGAAATAAAGGCAATGCTTATGATAAAAAACTTATTTGATTTGGAAAGCTTTGTAGAAAAGTTTCAGGATTATGCTGCAGAACCATTATCAGCTATAACAAATGGTGTGCACTTGCATACAATAAGTTGTGATAATGAAGATATTTTAAATAAAATTATCAATGAACTGAGCACAAAGGGATATTTAGCTGATGCTAAAGATAAAGATTAAAGAAAAATTTCCTATGAAGTAACTATAATTAACTAAGTATAAATAAAATACTTTTAATTTAAAAGTGTAATAAATTACTTTAATGTAGACATAAATAATTTTAGGGGGAAAGGCTTTGGAAAAGGTTGCATTATTAAAATGTGAAAGCTATGATGTAGATTTAATAGAAAGTAAGATTAGAGAAGGCTTTAAACTTCTTGGGGGAGAAAAGTTTTTAAGAGAACTAATTCCTCTAAATAGTAAGGTACTACTAAAACCTAACTTACTTAGTGTAGAGCATAAGGAATCTCCTGTAGTAACTCATTATGCTGTTTTTGAAGCAGTTATTAGGGTTATTAGGGAGTATAGTGACAATATAGTCTTTGGTGATTCTCCAGGGTTTGGCGATGGAAGAAAAGCAGCAGAAAAATGTGGACTTATAGCTGTTGCTGAAAAGTATAATGTAAGCTATGTAGACTTCAATGAAAGTGTAAATGCAAAGCTAGAAAATTCACTTCTATGTAAAACTTGGACTGTGGCCAAGGCACCTTATGAAGCAGATGTGGTTATAACATTACCTAAACTTAAAACTCATGCCATGGCTTACTTCACTGGCGCAATAAAAAACCAGTTTGGTTGCATACCAGGCACAGGAAAAGCCACTTGGCATACTAGGATGCCTAAAGCAGAAAACTTTTGCAAAATGCTTTTAGACCTAAATTCTGTAGTTAAAACTAGTTTTGCTATTATGGATGGTATAGTTGCAATGGAGGGAAATGGACCTAAATCAGGAAGTCCCTATAAGCTTAATACATTAATTATGGGAAGAAGTATTACTGCAGTGGATTCAACAGCTGTAAGGCTTATAGGCTATGATAATCCTTTAGATACACCAGTATTAAAGGAGGCTTATGATTCTGGATATGGACCAGTTTTACCAGAGGATATAGAAGTACTAGGAGAAAAATTAGAAAGCTTAAAAGCTAAGGATTTTGAACTTTGTAGGAAGGGTGGAGATTTTTATTTTATAAGTCCTAAGGTTACAAACTTTTTAAGAGAGCTTATTGCTCCTAGTCCGCACTTAATACCAGAGAAGTGTATTTCTTGCAGTAGATGCAAAAAAGTATGTCCAGAAAATCCAAAGGCAATAGAAATGACAGAGAAAAATGGTAAAAAGTATCCGGAGTGGGATATGAAAAAATGTATAAGATGCTTTTGTTGTCAAGAGTTATGCCCAGTGGGAGCAATTGAAACAAAACAAAGTTCTTTAGGAAAATTAATTAATAAGGGTAAGAGGTGATATGAGTGAAAACTAAAAAAATAGCAACGTCCATAATATTAGGAATTTTAGTAATTATAGCTATCCTTGCATCTAGTATAAATATAATCATTGATTATCAATGGTTTAAGGAATTAGGATATCTTTCTGTATACTTTACAAAAATTATGGCAGTATTAAAACTTACTGTTCCAGTATTTTTAGTTGTATTTATAGGAATAACCATTTATTATAGGAGTTTAATACCTAATATAAGAAAAATTAAAAAGGTAATTGAGATAGATAAGGTAAAAGAAAGAAGAAGCTTTAAGATTTTTCTTGTTATAAATTTTATAATTTCTATGGTATTCTCCATAGCTTTTTCTAGTGAGTATTGGTATAAGATATTAGAGTATACAAGCTCTACAGAATTTTCTTTAACGGACCCAATTTTTAACAAGGATATTTCTTTCTTTGTTTTTAAACTGCCATTAATTCAGTCGCTATATAATAGTTCAATATCCTTTATGATACTTTTAGTGGTGGGTACCTTTGTTATTTACATGATACTTACAGCAAAGGATAAAATGTTTAGTAAAAATGTACAAGTAGATGGAAGAAATATTAAAAATCTTACTAGCGGAATAACTTCCTTTGCAGGAAAACAATTAGCTGTAGTTGCTGCATTTATAATGCTTCTTATATCCCTTGGATACATGATAAGTGGATGGAACTTGGCTTACTCTCCAAGGGGAATTGTGTTTGGAGCAAGTTATACAGATGTAGCAGTATCTTTAAAATTCTTTAAGGTTATAACTATAGTAGCTTTAGTTGGAGCTTTCGTAGTGTTCTTTAGTATTATGGCTAAGAAGGCTAAACCTATTATAATTTCTGTAGTTTTAATTGTAATTTTAATGATTGGAGAAAATTTAGCAGCTGGAGTGGTTCAGAAGTTTATAGTTCAATCTAATGAAAAGTCTCTAGAAAAACCTTATATTGAACATAATATAAACTACACTAAAAAGGCTTTCAATATTGATGAAATAAAAGAAGAGAACTTTGAGATTAAGAATGAGTTAAGTAGTGAAAATTTAAAGGAAAATGAAGAAATAATAGATAACATTAAAGTTAACTCCTATAGACCAGCTCTAGAGTTTTATAATCAGTTTCAGTATATAAGATATTATTATAAGTTTAATGATATTGATATTGATAGATATAATATTAATGGTAAATATAATCAAGTATTTGTGGCAGCAAGAGAGTTAGATTTTGAAAAGTTAGATGATAACTCAATCACTTGGCAAAACAAACATTTAGCTTATACTCATGGCTATGGAGTTGTAATGAGTAAGGTTAATTCTGTTACTAGCGAAGGACAGCCAGACTTTATAATGAGTAATATACCAATTTCAAATGAAACCAATATACCAATTGAAAACCCAAGAATTTATTTTGGTGAGGGTTCTAACGACTATAGCATTGTAAACACTAAACTTGGAGAACTTGATTATCCAGTTGGTGGTGAAAATGCTACTAATAACTATGATGGCAATGCAGGAATAAAAATGACTTTCCTAAATAAGCTTATTTTTGCATTAAAAGAACAAAATCCTAAGTTTATATTATCTAATGATATAACTAGTGACAGTAAAATAATTCTTCATAAAAATGTTATGGAAAGAGTTAATAAAATAGCTCCATTCTTAAGATATGACAAAGATCCTTATGTTGTTATAAGTGATAATAGACTTTACTGGATAGTAGATGGGTATACTACTTCAGATAAGTTTCCATTCTCTCAACCTATGGATGGCATTAACTATATAAGAAACTCAGTTAAAGTAGTTATTGATGCTTATAATGGGGACACTAATTTTTATGTAGTTGATGAAAGTGATCCTATTGCAATGACTTATTCAAAAATATTTCCAGAGCTTTTCAAGAAGAGCAGCGAACTTTCTGAGGATTTAAAAGCTCACTTTAGATATCCAGAGGATTTATTTACAATTCAATCTAATGTATTATCTAAATATCATGTATCAGATCCAGGAGTGTTTTATAATGGTGATGATGTATGGTCTATGGCTGAGGATAAAGAAAAAGTGGAAGCTGAACAGAAGTTTAATGAAGCAGATTATGTTACTATGAAGTTACCAAATGAAAGTAAACAAGAGATGGTAATTTTAGAGTACTTTAATACTAAGGGTAGAGATAACATGGTTGCTATGTATGGGGCTAGAATGGATGGAGAAAACTATGGAAAGATGTTCCTATATAAGTTTCCAACAGGAGGAACAATATATAGCCCAATGCTATTTAAGCAAAAGATAAATCAGGACCCAGTTATTTCTAAAGAGTTATCTCTTTGGGATACAAAAGGCTCCGAAGTTCAATTTGGAGATATATTAATAGTACCAATAGAAAATTCGCTATTATATGTAGAGCCACTTTATCTTAGAGCTTCAGGTGATAAGAGTATACCAGAGATGAAAAATGTTATAGTTGGTTATGGGGATAAGCTAGTATTAGCTCCTAATATAGAAACTGCTCTAAAGAATATTTTTAATATTAAAGATGAGAGTGGTAGCAAACCAAATACTCCAGGGCAACCTGTAGTAACAGGAGATATGAACAAGATTAAGGAAATCTATAGTAAGGCCATAGAAGCTCAAAAAAGTGGTGATTGGGCAAAATATGGTGAATATATAACTGAACTTGGAAACTTAATCAACAGTTTATCACAATAACTGACCTTATTGGAGGATACTATGGATTATGATATATTAATACTAGGTGGGGGCATCATAGGTTGTGCCCTTGCCTATGAACTTTCAAAATACAACTTAAATATTGCAGTATTAGAGAAGGATTATGATATAGGAAGTGACACTGCTTTAATAAATACAGCAACTATTTATGATGGATTAGAGAGTGAAGATGAACTATCTTCAAAACTTATAAGAAAAGGCAATTTAATGATAGAGGAATATGCAAGTAAATTTAATGTGCCTTATAAAAGATGTGGTTCTATTTATATTGCTAAGGATAAAGAGCAAGAAGAGTTTATTGATAGCATGTATAAAAGAGCTCAAAAGAAAAAAATAGAAGATGTAAAACTTTTAGAGGGCGAGGATATCTTTAAATTAGAGCCAAGTTTAGATAAAGATATAAAAAAGATACTTTATATTCCTAATACAGGAGTACTTCGTTCCTATGACCTTGCATTAGCCTATGGGGAAATTGCTTTTGATAATGGGGTAAAGTTTAAGCTTGAAGAAGAAGTAGAAAGCATAGAAAAACTTACTAAAGGCTTTAAAGTAGAAACAAATAAGAATAAGTTTACTTGTAAGATTGTAATAAACACTACACTAGATGAGAAGCTAACTAGAGGTTATGATAATAAGCCAGAAAGAACATACAATAAGAATTACTTAAAATATATTATGCTGGATAAAAAGTATGAAAAGCTATATTCTAATATAATCTTTGATATAAAGGGGAAAGAAAGAATTTATATTAGGCCTACCATAGCTGGTGAAATTATTGGTGCATACAGTAATGATAAAAATGTAAGCTATGATAAGGTTATAAAAAGATTATCCCCTGTGCTAAAATCAATAGATAGCAATAGAATAAAGATGGTGCTAGATTGGCACCTATTTGATGAACCAGTGAGAATTGATAATAATGTGGATGAAAATGGTTATATCAATGTAGAGATTAGACACTATGGTCAAGTTACCATGACCCCAGCTTTAGCCCTTAATATTTGTAATTTAGTAGTTGGAAATTTAAATTGTAAGTTAAAGAAGGACTTCATTGACAAAAGAAGAGAATACTATAAATTTAAAGAGCTTTCCAATGATGAAAGAAATGAAATAATTAGGGTAGATAAAAAGTATGGAAAAGTAATATGTGCCTGTGAAAGCATTACTGAGGGTGAGATTGTAGATGCTATAAGAAGACCCTTAGGAGCTAGAACCTTAGAAGGCATCAAGAGAAGGACTGGAGCAGGTTTTGGAAGCTGTAGAGGTTGTTACTGTAATGAGCAGATAATTTCCATACTAGCAAGAGAAACAGGAAAGAAAATAACAGAGATTGTTAAGCACTCTAAAAACTCTAGGATTATTCTAGGAAGAATAAAAGAATTTGATACTATGTAAGGAATGATTAGTTTGATGAGCGATAAAGATATATTAACTAGTATAGTTAGAGTAAAGGGTTCTTCAATACATGATGTGATGCCAGTAAAGAGTTCTAAACCTATAGATAAGGAACTTTGGATAGAATGTTCTAAAGCTTTAAGTAGAATTCATGTAGGTCCTCCTATGAATATTGGAGACATAGTGTGCAAGAATATCTTAAATACTGGAATAGATATTATATGTACTAAAAATATACCAAGAGATAAGAAATGATTTTATAATAAGTCATTGACAAATCCTAGGTAAGATAATAAAATTTATATAAAATATAAGTATTTGTATAGATTTTGGCATAAAATTTATACTAATAATAAAATAGTTAAACCATAGAAGAGAATAGTAACAGTAATATAGTGTTAAAGAGAGTCAGTATTTGGTGGAAGCTGATACACTTTATGTTGTGAATCCGCCTCTGAGGGACTGTGATGAGCAGTACGGCAATGTCGTTAAATTATTAAGAGGAATAAGTATTTTACTTATTCAATTAGGGTGGTAACGCGGAGTCTTTCGTCCCTTTGGGGACGAGAGGCTCTTTTTGTTTTATTTAAGGACACTTTATAAGGATAACCCTGTATATTTTACAGGGAAGGCTTTGGCAAAAGAATAAGCTTTTGGGGAAATTTAATTTCCTTCAAAGTCCATCTTAAAAGTGACTTGTTCTGTAATAAACTATTTTTATAAAAAATCTTGTAAAATAAACTTTAAATAAGTATATAAAGCATAGGAGGAATAGATATGTTAGATTTAAAAAGAATAAGAAATAACCCAGATGAAATTAAAGCAGGACTACTTGGAAGAAGTAAGGATTTTAATGTTTCCTTAGTAGATGAAGTAATAGGGTTAGATGAAAAAAGAAGAGGAATTCTAGTAGAAGTAGAAAACTTAAAGAGCAGAAGAAACCAAGTATCTTCAGAAATACCAAAGCGTAAAAAAGCAGGGGAAGATGTAGCTCCTATAATGGCAGAAATGAAGAAGTTAGGAGAAGATGTTAAAGCTTTTGATACTGAGGTAGCTGAAATAGATGAAAAAATTAAGAATATATTATTAAGCTTTCCAAACATTCCAAATGGGGATGTACCAGAAGGAGCTTCTGATGCAGATAATGTAGAGGTTAGAAAGTGGGGAGAACCAACAAGCTTTGGCTTTGAACCACAAGCCCATTGGGATCTAGGAACGAACTTAAATGTATTCGATTGGGAAAGAGCAGGTAAAATAACTGGTTCAAGGTTTACTGTATACAAGGGACTAGGTGCAAAACTTGAAAGGGCTATAATAAGCTACTTCTTAGACACTCATACAGAGGAAAGTGGATACACAGAAATATTACCTCCATTTATGGTAAATAGGGATAGTATGATGGGAACAGGACAGCTTCCAAAATTTGAGGAAGATGCTTTTAAGGTTACAGATACAGATTACTTCTTAATTCCTACAGCAGAAGTGCCAGTAACTAACCTTTATAGAGATGAAATATTAAATGGTGCAGAGCTTCCAATAAAGCACGCTGCTTACAGTGCTTGCTTTAGAGCAGAAGCTGGATCAGCAGGAAGAGATACTAGAGGTCTTATAAGACAGCATCAATTTAATAAAGTTGAATTAGTTAAGGTTACAAAGCCAGAACAATCCTATGAGGAGCTTGAAAAATTAACTAGAGATGCAGAAAAGGTACTTCAAGGTTTAGGACTTCCATATAGAGTAGTTAAGCTTTGTAAAGGTGATTTAGGCTTCTCTTCAGCTACAACTTACGATATAGAAGTTTGGATGCCAAGCTACAATAAATATGTAGAAATATCAAGCTGTAGCAACTTTGAAGATTTCCAAGCAAGACGTGCTAATATAAAATACAAGGAAACTCCAAAGGATAAACCAAACTTTGCTCATACACTAAATGGATCAGGGGTTGCGGTAGGAAGAACAGTAGCTGCAATTCTTGAAAATTACCAAAATGAAGATGGAACAATAACAATACCAGAAGTTTTAAGACCATATATGGCTGGAAGAACTATAATAAAATAATTAAAAAGTAAAAACTAAATGTAGGTAAAATTACTTTAAATTTCATAAAAAAATCTGTTGACTAAAGTCATTAAAGTTGTTATAATAGTCTTTGTCAGCAGACATGGAGAGATGGTCGAGTTGGTTTAAGGCACCGGTCTTGAAAACCGGCGTACGTGTGAGCGTACCGTGGGTTCGAATCCCACTCTCTCCGCCAATATTCGGAGAAATACTCAAGTGGCCGAAGAGGCGCCCCTGCTAAGGGCGTAGGTCGGGTAACCGGCGCGAGGGTTCAAATCCCTCTTTCTCCGCCAGGGATGCTCTAAGCTAGAGCATCTTTGATTTTGTTTTAACACCCTATTCATCATCACTTGATTAGTGATGTTAAAATAAATTAAATAAAAACATTGACATGGTATTGAGATTTTGATAAAATAACTATGTCAAATGATACGGAGAGATGGTCGAGTTGGTTTAAGGCACCGGTCTTGAAAACCGGCGTACGTGTGAGCGTACCCAGGGTTCGAATCCCTGTCTCTCCGCCATTTTTTTACTGTAAAATACTTAAGGCTTAAACTTAGTATTTTTTTCTTTTATATAAAGAAATTTTACTTTATAAATATTTTTAATAACTTAGGCATGGAGAAATACTCAAGAGGCCGAAGAGGCGCCCCTGCTAAGGGCGTAGGTCGGGTAACCGGCGCGAGGGTTCAAATCCCTCTTTCTCCGCCACCAAAACCTAATATGCGGCGGTAGCTCAGTTGGATAGAGTAGCTGGCTACGAACCAGTTGGTCGGGAGTTCGAATCTTCTCCGCCGCACCATGAAAATCAAGACTTGAAGTAATTCAAGTCTTGATTTTTTTGTGTAACAAAGTAAACCACTTGCTAAGCAAGTGGAAGACAAAGTCTTATGCCGTTAAGTAAAAAAACTCCTATGCTAAAATAAAAGCAGGTCTAGCTAGTCGCAAATATTAAAACATAGGAGGTCATCTAATGAAAGACACAAATATTTTATCCTATACAACATAGAACTACAAGTATCATATAGTTTTTATACCAAATACCGTAGGCAAGTGATATACGGAAGAATTAAAGTTTATATAGGTAAAATACTTAGAAAGTTATGTGAGCATAAATGTATGAAGATTATAGAGGCAAATGCATGTTTAGATTACATACATATTATAGTTAGCATTCCACCTAAAATTAGCGTAATTCAATTTATGAGATACCTAAAGGGAAAAAGTTCGCTAATGATATTTGATAGACATGCAAAGTTAAAGTATAAGTACGAGAAGAGACAGTCTTGGTGTAAAGGATATTATATAGATACAGTAGGGAGAAATAAAAACGCAATTGAAAAGTATATAAATAAACCAACTACAAGAAGGTATTACTGATGATCAAATAAGTTTAAAAGAATTTATTGACCCGTTTACGGGTGGTCTTGACTCTTTTTAAAATTCCTAACAAATACAAATGCTAATATAAGGACATCATCTGGACTTTAGAAGTCTTGTTATTTTATAAATTCTCTTAAAAGTTCTTTAGAAATTTAAGACATAAAAAACGCTTTATTACAATTATTGTAAATATTTTCACCTGAATTATTGTCAAGAAAGAGCACTTTTTTATTTACACAAAATATTTTACAGACTCTCCAATAACACAATTCTTGTAAATTCATATCTTAGAAGTATAGATTATACAAGCACTCATAAAAATTTTAAATAGTTTATCCTTTTAATCCTCATATAACCGATTATGTTCTATAACTCATCATTTTTCTTACTAAATGATTTTGATGAGTTACTAATCAATTAAGTTTTTCATTTACTTAATTGATTATACATAGATTTCACAATGAGCACCAATTTCATTTACGGTTTTATCCTCCTGTAAAACTTCAAGTACAATTTTAACTTTTCACCCAGATTTGAAACTTTTTCTCGCTTTCAGAATAATAGTGCAACCTGAGGTAGCATATTTGTGTGTCTGAGTTATTTATATCATTATAAGGAAAATAAATATACATATACTATGTCAAAATATGTTGTAAAAATATTTTGACATAATATTCGCAATAGTATATATTATGAAATATATTATATTTTATACATTTGAGTATAAAAATGTAAATTAGAATATTATTATTGGTTGTTGACTATAGGGTATTAGTAGTTAATAAGTAAACTTTTGTAGATTAGGAGATATATATGTTTGATGTAGTAACTTATTATTTGAGCAATGGAATGAGAATTATGTTACACAGGGAAAAAGGCACTAGAGTAGTAAAGACTGGAGTTATTGTAAATCAGGGAAGCATGCACGAGGAGGATAAATCAAATGGTATTTCACATTTTATAGAACATATGATATTTGCTCAATATGAGAATAATTTAGATATACAAAGCTATGTAAATGATTTGTACTCATTTGGAGCTAAATATAATGCTACAACCTATAAGGCTAATACGATGTATTATATTAGTGGGCTGTCTGATGGTGTGGAAACTTATTTGCGAATATTAAAAGACTTGGTGTTTAAGCCAAAACCTTTTGAGATCACAACTTTGAATCGCGAAAAAAGTGTAGTTGAGAGAGAATTAGTATCTTTTTACTCATCTTTTAATCAAATATCGGATAGGAGTTTACAAGCATTGTTTGGGGAAAGAGGCATTGGGAGGATTATTGTTGGGAAAAAAGAGAATATTAAAAATTTTACTCTTGATCAAATTAACGAAAAAGTAAAAAATACATATACGCCTGAAAATTCGGCTCTTGTTGTTTTTGGTGATATTGATTATTACGAAATGCAGAAGCTTATTGAAGATCTGTTTGGTGAATTAGATGATATTAAAACTATCCAACATCATGAAAATGTTCAACAGTCACCGAGCATTTATTTTAACCCTAATTATAAAGGTGAACATTCTATCGTTTCGGTCTGTTATAGAAAGATTACTAATGAAAATTCAGCTCTAATGGAAAATGTACTCGCATTATTATTATGTTCTCTTTGTGATCCTACATTATCTAATAGAATAGCCTATAGATTAAGGATGGATACTGGTTTATCGTATAAAGTAGGAGGTTTTATAAAAACTCTTAATGAATTTTATGCATCTGGAATAACTGCTGTTGCAAAAAATATAGATATTCCAGAGGTTGTTAAGATTATGATACAAAATCTAAATGAAATTCGGGAAACAGGATTTTCAGATGATGAGTTGCTTAGAGTTAAAAAAAATATAATTTACCAAAAGCTTGCTGCAAGAAATGATATGTCTACACAAGCTGATTTATTGCTGAATATGTCTATGAAGCCTATGATTTATTCTCCTGAGAATGAGATTAGGATCATTGAGAAGTTATCAAGGGATGATGTAAATAGGTGTGTGTATGACTTGTTGAATCCAGACAATTTTGGACTAGCATGTATAGGCAACTGTAATATTGATCAAGCAATTAAAGAGTTTTCTTTTTAGAGAAGGAAGGAGAAGATAATGAGTCAACTTATAACAACTGTAACATTTGGTAGTCGCATTGGGGACAAGTTTGATGAAGAAATAGATGCGAAAATAGTTTCAAATATTATGTCGTATATATATAGTGATAGAAAAACTGTTAAACAGATTTCAAGGAAGTTAAATATGCATCTTATTAGGACAACCCTCTATTTGGATTATCTGGTAAGAGAAGGTATGGTTTCATGTATAGAAGAAGAAAGTTCCTTTGGTGTCGAACGATATTTCTTTATTGAAAAAGAAAGTGAAGATGTCAAAGTACAGACAAGAGTTCGAGGTGAAAATGCACTAATTCAAATTGCTAACGAAATGGGAGAAAAAACAAAAGATATTATTGTTTCATTGAGTAAGGAAGATAAAAAGAGTATTTCTTACACTATATCAATGTTATCTGATGAAGATGTGGAAGAAATTATGATGGCTAAGAAGAAGATGGATGATCTAATGAATAGTCTTGAATCAAAATCAAATGAAGCAAAAACAAAATCTAGTCGTTATATCCTCATGTCTACATTTGCTCCTTACAAGTTTGAATCTGATAAGGAGGAAGAAGTTAGTTGTGAAAATAATACTAATTGATAGCATAAGCATTGTAAAGGTTAGGCTTGAGCCTCAGCTAGGACCATTGATCATTAGGGATTTATTAAAGGAAGAACATGATGTTGAACTTATCAGTTTTACAACTAAAATAGCTAACAATCAATTAGAATTAAAGAAATCGATTAATGATAATATTATAGAATTTTCAAAGGAAATAATTCAAAAAAGACCAGATGTAGTCACGTTCTATACTATGTGTGATTCTTTTTATTACTCGTTACGAATTGCTGAGAGGATTAAAAAGTTACAATCAAATATAATTATTATCTTTGCAGGACCTCATGCGACATTATTAGCTGAGGAGTGTTTGAATGAGTTTTGGTTTATTGACTATATTGGTTTAGGGGAAGGAGAAAAAACTGTTCTTCCGTTAATGAATGCAATTGAGAAAAATTATGGATTTGAAAAATTGGAAGGAATCGCATTTCGTAAATATAATAAGGTTATTATTAACAAACAGAAAAATTTTATTGATAATGAAGAATTGGGAAATTATACACCATATGATTACAAGCCTTATTTAGTAGAAAAAATGAAAGTAATAAGCATTGAAGGTGGGCGTGGTTGTCCTTTTAATTGCTCTTTTTGTAGTACAAGCAAGTTTTGGGGGCGAAGATATAGAATAAAACCTGTTGAGGTACTTATGAAAGAAATGAAGTTATTAAATGAAAAGTACGGTTTTCGTTATTTTACAATTCAACATGATATGTTTACTGCAAATAAGGAACATATTGTAAATTTTTGCAATTTTATGTTGGAAGATGGTAATGGCTATTTCTGGGGATGTTCATCAAGAATTGATGTTTTAGACAAATCGTTAATTCAATTGATGGCTGATGCAAAGTGTAAAAATTTATTTCTTGGTATTGAATCAGGGTCGCCAAAAATGCAGAAAAGCTTAAATAAAAATTTAGATTTAAATAATGTTCTCGACAAAGTTAGATTCATTGAACAGGTAGGAATTAAATCCACTTTGTCATTTATTTATGGTTTTCCTGATGAAAAAATAGAAGACTTTAAAATGACTATTGATTTAATAGAGCAATTGTTCATAAATAGAATTAACAATATATCTCTTCATATGTTTATGCCATTACCAAAAACTAATGAAACTAAAAAGATTGTTGACCATTTATATTTTGATGAAAAATGTATAGAACCATCAATTTTTATAAAAGGTCTTTATACAAAAGGTGATTTTGATTACATAAAAGAGCACAAAGAAGTATTTTTACAATTCTTTAGTTTCAAAAGTGAAATAAGAGAGAAGTATTCTAAATTTCCTCTATTGTTATCTGTTTTAAGAAATTCATTTAACGTGTTTACAGCATGTATTATTTATTTAATCAAAAAAATGGGATTAGTTAAGTTATATGAAAAGTATCAAGACGATATTATAAGGTTAGATTATATTATTCAGGATAAAATGTTTCAAGAAGATAAATGGGTTTTAATTAAAAAGCAGTATGAATTCATTGAAAACATATTGGATAGAGAGTTTGAGAATGAAATAAATTCTGAATATAAGCAGGTTTATTTGTTTGAAAAACTGATAATGAAATCTAAAATAAATATCAATTCAAATTCAGAAATCTATGAGTTTGATTATGATGTTTTTGAAGCAAGGAATAATTTCAACTTTATTCGTCGTAAAACATTGGCAAGGATTTTGAATGAAGGAGATAATAATGTGCGCGTTGCTAAGCTAAGTATAAAAAAATAGAACAGAGCAACAAGGAGACCTGGATAAGTGGTATAACCTCCAGAATTAATAAGTAACATGAAAACTGACCACAATTTCAAAAGTTACTTTTTAATTTAGGGGCGCACAGCGTTGCATTTTTATATGTAACTAGTAAGTGCTTTTTTAAAAAATTAATCTAAAGGAAATATGTGACATCAATTGGGGATTATGGGAAGCTATTACTAATAAAGGAGGTGAGATTTTATGAATAAGAAAATGCAAGTTAAGGGTGCATCTCAATTGAAGGATACGTCTCAAGTTAAAGATACATCTGATTTGAAGCCAAAGGATTTATGTGATGAAACAGAAATAATTGAAGAAGCAACCTTTGATGTTTCAAGCGATGAAGGTGATAACTCTTTTACTGTTGATATTATAATAGACTAATCAAGAGTAAAAAATAAAATTTATTAAGGGGGAAACAAAAATGGAAGATAAAAAAATTAAAGATGAAAAAGTTAAGGATGAAAAAATTAAGAATGAAATGATTATTGAAAAGGAAGACCAAGTAGTGACAGTTGAAGAAGGATTTGATGTAGATACTACAGAGGGTGATGATGCTATTACTATAGCATGTCTAGTTAAAGATTAGTTCTATAAGCATATAAATTTGTTGCTGTAAAAGACGTGTGCTAGTACACCTATGAATAAGAAAACGCAATTAAAAGGTACATCTCAATTGAAGCCAAAGGATTTATGTGATGAAACAGAAATAATTGAAGAAGCAACCTTTGATGTTTCAAGCGATGAAGGTGATAACTCTTTTACTGTTGATATTATAATAGACTAATCAAGAGTAAAAAATAAAATTTATTAAGGGGGAAACAAAAATGGAAGATAAAAAAATTAAAGATGAAAAAGTTAAGGATGAAAAAATTAAAAATGAAATGATTATTGAAAAGGAAGACCAAGTAGTGACAGTTGAAGAAGGATTTGATGTAGATACTACAGAGGGTGATGATGCTATTACTATAGCATGTCTAGTTAAAAGTTAGTTCTATAAGCATATAGGTTTGTTGATGTAAAAGACGTGCACTAGTACACGTCTTTTATGAAACTTTTAGGGGGAGTTTTATGGATGTATTATTCGTAAATAGTATTGAGTTTGTCGAAGGAAATGATCATCCTCAAATAGGTCAATTGATATTAAAAAAAATACTAAGTAAAAAGTATGACACAGATTATCTTAACTTTGATTACTTGCATAAAATCGGAAAAATAAAATATGTTAATTCATTAATTGAAAATTTTAAACAAATTGCAGAATATATAATAGAATTGGATCCAAAAGTTGTTGGTTTCTATACCATTAGTGATTCTTTTATTACAACTGTAAAAGTTGCTGAAATGTTAAAAAAGTTGGCACCACAGATTAAGATAATATTTGGCGGTCCTCATGCATCTTTAATTGCAGAGAAATGCATTGAACAATTTTCATTTGTTGATGCTGTAGCTATTGGCGAAGGAGAAAAGCTAATAGTTCCATTAATTGATAGGTTAATCAATGACTTCTCTCTAAGTGATGTTAAAGGAATTTGTTACTGTGAGAGTGGAAAAATTATTGTAAATCCCTGTAATGAGCTTATATCAATTGATGAATTAAATGCGAACGACAAGTTGGATTTTGGAGAGTATAATTTTAAAAAAAATGATTCACTTATGCTTGAAGCGGGAAGAGGTTGCCCTTTTAAATGCTCATTTTGTTCTACTAGCGTGTTTTGGAAAAGGAAGTACAGAGTTAAATTAGCAGAAAAAATTGTTGATGATATGGAATATTATAACAAAACCCATAAAGTAACTAAGTTTAAACTTGAACATGATATGCTAACAGCTAATAAGAAATATATTAAAGAATTGTGTGAACACATATCAATTATGAAGATGGATTATACATGGACTTGTTCAGCTAGAATAGATTGTTTAGATGAAGATATCTTGAAAGAAATGCGAAGGGCTAATTGTACAGGAATATACTTGGGTATAGAAACTGGATCGGCACGTATGCAGAAAATAGAGAATAAGAATCTTAATCTAGAAAATGCACCTAAAATATTAAAGATTTTAAAGCAATTAGAGTTTAATGTTACGGTCTCTTTTATTTATGGTTTTTATGAAGAAAATATTGAAGATTTTCGGGAGACGCTAAAATTAATGGAAAAGTGTTTGGAGTTTGATATAGACTCAATTCAACTACATAAATATATGGCTTTACCTGGAACAAAAGATAGTAATATAGTTTATGATGATTTATACTTCGATCCTGAATATGCAGGTGAGGTTTCAATTCTATACAGAGAATTATTTAAATGTGATGAATTATCTAACTTAGCGAAAAGCTCTAAAGAGATGTTTATGCAATATTATACATTTGACAATGAAGTGAGAAAAAGATATTCAAGATTTGATTTATTTATTGTCATGTTAAATATTGCCATGAATCAGGGGTTTAGAAGTAGTGTCAAATTACTGGTAAAAAGGTATGGTTATGAGCAACTTTATATAAAGTATGAAGTTTTATTCTGCCAATACTTGGATAAATATTGTGATTTAGTATTGGAGGAAATTATATCTGGTAGTTTTTTCAGAAACCAACTCATAAAAAGTTTTTTGAACGTTATGAAAACTGAATGCAAAGAGCTTGATGAAACGATATTTAAACAGATATTTATGTTTGAGTATAAGTTTTATGAGCTTAGATATATTAAAAAATTTAAGCAGATAGAGAAACCGTATCAAACTTATAAGTTTTCAATAGATATATTTGCGATGATAAAAGAAGGAAAATTGATAGTTAAAGATACTTTTGTTATGTTTGTTAGGGAAAAAACAAGACTTAAAGTCATGAAAATAAATGAGAATCAGAATTATTTTAGAGAAAATGAAATTGAGGTATTTGAATCAGATGGATGGGAGTTAGAAAATGAAAAAATATATATTTAGTAATAAAAAATTAATTTTTATGTATTTAATGATTTCTGTTGTGGTTTATATTTCTGTAACACGTATTTATGGGCTTTATTCAATAATAACTGATATTGTTAACACCATGGATTCAAGTAGAGTTCTTGAGGTGATTATTTATTGTGCAGGAGTACTTGCAATTCTGCTCATCACGCTGATTTTAAGTTCAATTTTAAAACGAAATATATTGCAAAATATATCCTATGAGATTAGAAAAGATATAATGAGAAAAGTGTATAAAATGGATATAAAATCATACTATACTAAAAATTCATCTTATTATACATCTATGCTGGTTAATGATGTAAATATGTTGGAAGAGAATTATTTTTCAAACGTATTTGAATTAGTGAGTGATATAATCCAATTATTAATTATGATATTTGCAATTGCGGTAGTAGGGTTGCCGTACTTATTAATAGTTATTATTGCAGCAATCCCTTCAGCTATTCAGCCACTGATTCTAAAAAAGAAACTTGGAAAAAAAGGCGAAAAGGTATCAGATGAAATGAAAAACTATACCAATAAGACGAAAGAATTCTTTTTATCATATGAAGTAATACATGCTTTTAGGAGAGTTTCAATATTCAATCAAATATTTAGAATCACTACTTTTGAGCTAGAAAAATCCAAATATAATTTAGAATTAATAAAAACTTTTAACACAGGGTTAATGCTAGTAGCTGTATATTCTTTAAAAATAGGTACTCAGTTATACTTCGCCAACAGCGCAATAAATGGATTAATAACTGTTGCAACGGTAACATTGTTGTTTGGATTGGCAAATAATGTAGGTAATCCGATTACTTCAATACTAACTTATCTTCAACATATAAATTCAACTAAAGAAATACAAAAAAAGGTCAATAAATTTATAAATGATAACACTACTTTAGAAAGATTAGAAGGTAGTGAATTAAATGAAAATATAAAAAATATTTGCTTAAAAGACGTTACTTTTAGTTATGATAATGAGAATAAAATTCTAGATAACCTTAATGTGAAATTTGAAAAAGGTAAAAAATATGCATTAGTAGGTGAAAGTGGTAGTGGTAAAAGTACAATTCTTAAACTTATAATGGGATACTATGAAAACTTTACAGGTAGTTACTCTATGAATGGGGTAGAGACAAAGGATTTGTCAAAAAAGTGTATAAGAAATAAAATAGTTTATCTTACACAGAATTCAGTATTGTTGGATGGAACGTTTAAAGAGAATATTACATTGTTCAGAGACAATTATCTGGACTCAGAAATCGAAAGAGTTATTAATGACGCTGCTCTTGATGATTTATATAGTGGATTTAAAAATGGACTTGACGAAATTGTTTCAGGTGGGAATGTTAATGTTTCTGGTGGTGAGAGACAGAGAATTGCAATTGCAAGGGCTATGCTTTCTAAGGCTGAAGTATTACTTATGGATGAAGGTGTATCAGCTCTTGATAATATAACAGCTATGGAAGTAGAAAAAGTACTATTGAAAGATGAAAAACAAATGCTAATTTCGGTTATACATAGAATCAATGAATCTATTGAATTATATGATTGCATTTTATATCTTGAAAATGGCAAAGTTATTGAATCAGGTAATTATAATGAATTGATGAAAAAAAATGATAAGTTTAGCAAATTGGTAGAAGGACAAGGAGGTATAAGGCATGAAGAATTATCTGCGAAAGATAATGTTTCATTCATCAGTTAGAATATGGAGTTATATGCTTGTGTTTTTTGCTTATGCAATTGTAACTGTGAAGTTTTCTAAAATGCTAGGATTAGCTTTTGATGTTGCTAGAGGAACCAAGCGTGATTATTGGCAATATGCTAAAGAATTATGTATAATAACAATTCTAATGATGGTGTTATACACTATTTATTCGATGATTAAGGTTCAAAGTAGAAAAGTAATAAACAATAACCTAAGGACAAAACTATATGAGAGCATAAATAAGCTTCCAATAGATGAGTATATGAAAAAAGATTGTGATAGCTATACATCTATACTTGTAAATGATACTACAATGATTGAAACAAATTATATTACACCTTATTTATGCATAATTGAAGAGATTATAACACTATTAGTGGCAATAGTAGCAATTATAACTATGAATTGGATGTGTAGCCTTTTTGTTTTGTTTGTAAGCGTTATACCTCTTGTTATTCCCAAATTATTCGTTGGTAAATTACAGAGTATGATGATGAGTTATTCCCAGGAGAATGAAGAATTCTTAAAGAGCACTTCTAGTTATATGGAAGGCGTTGAAGTGTTTAAGAATTATAATGCAGTTAGCGTTGTTGATAGCCAGTTTGACAAGAGTAATAAGGAATTAGGAACTGTTAAACGCAGGGCTTACCAATATATGGACATTCTAATCAGTGTTATAGCAGTAGTTTCTAATATGGTAATCTTAGGCATTCTAGTATTTGGAATGATATTGGCACTAAATGGATTGTTAACGGTAGGAGAGATATTTGCAATTACTTTTATCTCTGGAAGTATTGCTGGTCCTTTAAGTAAAATTTCACAGAACCTTCCAAAGATTATGGGATGTAAAGAAATCGTCAATAAATTAAATAAAATACTTAATTACACTTATAAAGAAAAAGAAAATGTTGAGGATATAATTGAAACAATAACATTAGATCAGGTCTCATTGGAGATTGATAATAAACAGATACTTAATCAAATAACTTTGGATCTCGAAAAGAATAAAAAATATGCATTTGTCGGGACCAGTGGTTCTGGGAAAAGCACTTTGCTTAAACTAATATTAGGTTATTATAATGATTATCAGGGAGAAATAAAGATTAACAATCATTTGCTTCAGAATGTATCAGAAGATTCACTCTACAAACAGATAACGTATATTTCACAAAACAATTTATTATTAGAAGGTACGGTTAAAGATAATATTACCATGTTTGAACCAAATTATGAGAAATCTGATATTTCATCTGTTATTGAATTTGCGGCTTTGGATAATAAAATCAAGGAAATGAATGATGGTTTAGATACATGGATTTCTGAATCGGGAGTAAATTTCTCAGGAGGAGAAAAACAGAGAATATCTATTGCTAGAGCAATGTTAAAAAACAGTAGTTTTTATTTTCTTGATGAAGCAACTTCAGCACTAGATTATGAAAATTACCTAAGAATCGAAAAATGCTTGATGAATAAACCAAATACGACATTAGTGTCTGTTACACATCGGATAGATAAAAGCATATTAGGTAAATACGACAAAATTTTCGTGTTTCATAATGGCCAGATTTGTGAACAAGGACATTTCGATGAGTTATATATGAAAAAAGGTTTCTTCTATGAATTGGTTAAAGCACAGAAAACATCATAATTATTATTGAAAGGATTTGAGCATATTGTCACAATTGAAAAGTAGGCATTATAAAGATATAAGTCCTGATGTAACTGTAGAAAGAATTATATCTAAATTGTATGAGATGGATATTAAAGTTAGTGAAAGATGGTATAGAGATGAAGAAATAAAAACAGAAAGTCTTCGTTTAAACTTTACAGGTTCAGCAATTGGGTGTAACGGTAAGGGTGTCGATAGGAATTTTGCAAGAGCAAGTGCTTATGGGGAATTATTTGAAAGATATCAAAATAACATGTTATGTGATAAAACAATGGAGATGAGAAAGCAAAACAAAAGTGAATTTGGATTTGAGTTAGCCCCTGATGAGAAAAACCTTACAATTGAGGAAATATTAAATCAAGGAAATTCTTTTACCAAATTTATTGAAGATAAATTTAATATGGTTCATATGAATGATATTGAAAAGGTTGCTTTTTTATTGAAAATTAGTAAACCTGAAAATGAAGGTAAATATTTATCTTTGCCTTTTTATAGTGTATTGGATAATCAGGTTTATTATTTACCCCAGAGCTTTTATATGAAATTTTATGGTAGTAATGGTATGGCTGCGGGAAATACTCCCGAAGAGGCAATAATTCAGGGGTTGTCAGAAATAATGGAAAGAGTTGTTCAGAAGAAAGTGATTATGGAAAACCTTTCGTTACCTGATATACCTATGGACGTATTGAAAAGGTATCCTCAAGTTTATGATATGTTTGAAAAAATAAGAAGTACTGAAGGATATCATATAGAAATTAAGGATTGTTCTTTAGGTGGTATGTATCCTGTGGCGGCATTAATTATAATTGAAAAGGATACTGGGAGATATGGAATAAAATTTGGAAGTCATCCAAGTATGGGCATTGCGATTGAAAGAGCATTTACCGAAGCCACTCAAGGCCATTCTGTTTATGAATATACTAATAGGAGCATATTTGACTTTCAAAATAATGAAGTTACTACACATTGGAACTTTGAAAACAGTATTATTAATGGCCAAGCACAATATGGCTATGAACTTTTTTCTAATTCTAATAGTTATTCATTTTTTGATTTTGATTGTGGAGACATGGATAATAAAGAGATTCTTAAGTATTGCATTAAATGTCTTACGAAAAATGGTTATGATGTGTTAATACGAGATGTGTCATATTTGGGATTACCGTCATACCATATTATTGTACCAGGAGTATCTGAAGTTTTTGAATGGGAAGAACAGGCATTAAAAGCAGACAATACATTTAAGTATGTAAGAAATTTACTACACGATCCAAACCAAATTAATAAGGATAATTGTAAACATATTATTACGTCACTTAATTATTTTTCAAAAAGTATATTGGAAAATCGTGTTCGAAAATATTATGATAATCAATATATTGAAAGTATTCCCTATGAAAATATTTATTGTGATTGTATTTATTTATCAGCTATGTGTAATGTAATAAGAGAAGAATTTGATTTATCTTTTCAAAAATTAAATTATATGCTTAAAAATGTTGATATGAGTATTCTAGAAAAAGAAGAAGTATCAAAATTAAAGGCAATTACTATGTATTTGTCAGGTAGAACAAAGATTAATGATCATAAAGAAGTAATCAGATATATCTCTAAGTTTTATAATGAAAAGTTATGTAAAGAAATAGATTTATTGTTTGAAGATGTAACAAAAGTAATTGTTAGACAATATTCTTTTAATAAATTAAATGAGAAAAAAATGAAGGACCAAATGATAAGAAAAGATATAACAAGAAAATTAAGAAAAGAGCAAAAACGATTTAAAATTGACCAAAGAGATCTTAAACTACTATTTAAGAGTATATGTACGGAGGAGATAAGCCATGGAAAAAATTAAGGATCAATTCATTGATGAGAGCAGTCTACTCGATTCTGTTATTGAATATGCTGAACAAGTAAAAAACTTATATGGCGATTTCACAAAATTAGGTGGAGTAGTATATTCAGCTCACCCATTATATCAACCAATTAGGATTAGAAGAAAAGTATAATTCTATGGGTGGTAATAATAATTATTATTGGTCTCCTTCCACAATATGGTATTTGGATGATGATACTACACTAGTTGTTGGAAAACTAAGAATTACAGGAAATGTAGTTACAATATTTCCGGATTTTTACTACAAGGCATGTAGGGGATTGTCTTTACATGGTGCGTTAAGAGAATTCTCATATATAAAAAAAGATATCATGAGAAAATTTTGGTCGTTTTTGATTCAAAATAATATTCTTATCAATCAAATTCAGGAAGTGGACAATCTATTTAATTATCAATATAAGGTTTGGGCGGGTAATTCTGAGTTTAGTCGGTTGAATGTAGGAAATATAAAGACTGTTTTGGAACATATGAATAAGGGGGTAATGAGGAATCCAGTTGGTGAGGACTCTTTATTAGGCATTAATTTATTAAAAAATCCTAATAATATACTAAATGCTATAAAAGAGCGAAAAACCAATAGACTTTTTAATAAAAGGGAACCTATTTCAATGGAAGTGTTTTCTTCTTTATTTGAAGTGTTGTCATATAGATCGAGAGTTGAGTATGCAACTAGTTATTACCCTTCGGCAGGAGCGTTGTATCCTATAGATTCATATATTTATGTAAAAGAGAAACGGGTAGAAGGACTTAATGAGGGACTATATTATTACCATCCATTTTCGCATAAAATCTTAATGATAGATGAAAAATGCAATATAAGAGACGCTCATTATGAGGGAAATAAACATACTTATGATGAATCAGCTATATCAATATTCTTTGTTTTTGACTCAGATATATCAATGCCAAAATATTTGGACAGAGGGTATTACTATGCAATAATTGATGTTGGTATTATGTGCCAAACATTAGCAATTCATGCAGAAACATTGGGTTTAAGTACTTGTATAATAGGTAATCTAAATTTTGATAGAATTTCAACACATTTTAAATTAAAGGGTAAACAAAAATATCTACTAGGAATGGAATGTGGTATAAAATTAACAATATAATAATTTGAAGATTGTGGTTATTGTGATGTGCGAGTTTGAATCTCGGCATCAGATATATTAAGTATTACATGATACTTGGTAGATTTTTTACCGCAAGAGATTATATGTTAGAAACACCTGAAACAATAGAACATATTGAGTAAAGGTATAAACCCCAAAAACTCTACAAACACGTAAAGTAAGGGGGGAGATACCAACCATAGTGTAACAATAACCTTTCTTTGATATACTTGAATAAAGTAAAAAGGAAGGTTTTTTGATGCAACGAAAGTCAATTGAAAAACTGAAGCTGTGGAAGCAACGGTTATATAAAAAGGACCAAAGGGGAATAATGTTAGTATAATATTGCAGACACAGAAATCCGAGGAACTTAAAATAAAATTAAGAGGAAAGAAGAGTTTACAAAGCAACAACCTATAATTTGTCTAATGGACATAGACAAAAACAGCTTGCTACTTATAAAGCTAATGTTATAGCTGATGAGCCAATAGTTGTAGATAAAAATATTATAACCTCATTTAATCCATCTACTTCTTTTGATGTTGCTTTTAAGCTTTTTGAAGTATTAATAAATAAGGAAAACTGTAATAATATTAAAAGACTTATGGGATTTATAAAATAGAGAATTAAATGTAAAATTAACATAGAGCTTTTAAATGTAAAATCAGTGTGAATTTTATTAATAGGTAACTTAATCTTTAAATTTAATTGGGGGTAATTTGAACTAGGGTTATTGTTTAAATATCCCTTTTTTCAATTTTAAAAGATAAGCTATGTAATTACATATGACATAAACTATCTAAGGAATTCTTCAAAAAAAGAACTTCCTTTAAAGAATTCCTTAAGGATATCTTTAAAGGAAGATACTTTTCTACAATTTATGCTCGTGTATCTAAGCGATTTCCTAAATTGGGATCTACAGCAGCACTTTTAAGCATTTCTGCTAATTGGGTAGAAGTTTCTTTGCCCCTATTCATAGCGAGCTTCATTACTGCTAGTCCAGCTGCCTCTTGTACTCTTGATTGGCTCATAGCTATTGATAATGCACCTATATCCATGATTATTCCTCCAAATCTTTATTCCAATTAATTTTCTGGGAATTTATTATCCTTGTTAATAAATAAGTAGTTGTAATAACTCATTTAGTTTCACATAGATAAAAAGATATATATGTTTATTATACCTATTAATATCATTAGGGACAACTTTATATGTTATAGAGATTTCTTCGTGTATCTCATAATTAATTTACTAAGGTTATGGTTTTCTAAATCTAATATATCTAATAGAAAAATAAAAATACTTAATTAGTTTATAAGAAACCTAGGAGTTTTAAAGCTTCTGGGTTCTTCTATTTTGGTTTATGAGTTTTTGTTGAGATAAAAGGCTTTAAGGACAGAACACAAAAAAATATAATTTTAGGTATTAAAGACTATTGACTAGAATATAGTATTAGTGTACTATCAATATAGTACACTAATACTTTAGGAGGTGTGATATGAGTTTAAAGTTTGATGAGAACCTTCCTATTTACATTCAGATAATGGATTATATAAAGAAAAAGACTGTTATAGGAGAAATTAAGGAGGGAGACAAATTGCCTTCAGTGAGAGAATTATCTAGTGATTTAAAAGTAAATCCAAACACTGTTTCAAGAGTTTATCAGGAGCTAGAAAGAGAAGGGCTTACCTATACTCAAAGAGGAATGGGAACTTTTATTACAGAGGATAAGGATATTTTATATAGCCTAAAGAAAACTATGGCAAGAGATATAGTTAGTAAATTTATTTATCAAATTAAGGAACTTCACTTTAGCAAGGATGAGATACTAGCTTTATTAAAAGAAGAAATTGATGGGGATGGGGAGTAAGTATGAGTAGTATAGTTCAAGTACAAAATTTAACAAAAAAATTTATTTCTAAAAGAGCTTTAAATGGAGTAAGTTTAACTTTAGAAAAGGGAAAGGTTTTAGGTATTTTAGGGCCAAATGGTAGTGGAAAGACTACATTAATTAAAACCCTTGCTGGGTTAACTAAAGCTTCCTCTGGAGTAGTAAAGATTGATGATAAAGATATAGGAGTTCAGTCAAAGAGCATAGTATCTTACATGCCTGACAGAAACTACTTTTATAAGTGGATGAAGGTTAAAGAAACCATAGAACTGTTTAAAGATTTTTATACTGATTTTGATGAAAGTAAATGTGTGAGCTTATTAAATAAAATGAATATACCAATGGAGGAAAAGGTTACAGCTCTTTCGAAGGGAATGCTTGAAAAGTTAAATATATCTCTTGTTCTTTCAAGAAAAGCTAAACTATTTATTTTAGATGAGCCTCTAGGAGGAGTAGATCCCGTGGCAAGAGAAGAGATTTTAGACATGATAGTAGATAACTTAGATGGAGAAAGCTCTATGATAATAACTACCCATTTAGTTAGGGATATGGAAAGATTATTTGATGAAGTCATTTATCTTAGAGAGGGCGAGATATTCCTTAAAGGGAATGCAGAAGATTTAAGGGCATCTCATGGAAAAACTATTGAAGATATATATAGGGAAATATTTGGGGTTTAGGAGGGGTTTAAATGCTTAAGTTATTAAAGTATAATTTTAAGGAAAGTACAAGGATATTAGGACCTTGTCTTTTGATAATGTCTTTATTAAATATATTTTTTTATGATTTAACTCAAATTATAACAAGTGATTTAGTACCGGTGTTTTTAGTTCTTACAAATATAGTTATTGTGGTAGTAATTCTTTACCATTTAACAACTTCATTTATTAAGGAGTTTAATGAGGATAGAGGATTTTTAACCTTTACCTTGCCTATAAGTGGTAAAAAGTTTATTTTAGCAAAGTTGTTCAATACTACTATTTGGATAATACTAATTGTTGTGACACAGGCTATTAGTGCTATTATACTAGCCTTTAGGTTAGATTCTTTAAAAATAGATGATTTTCATTTTGATATTAGCCTGCTACAGGGAGATATTAAAAGCTTTATAAATTTAATGGTCTTTGGATTTTTCACGATTTTAGTTTTATATATTTACTTCATGCTTAGCGGTTATTTCTCAGAAACTATTAGTAAAATAGCTTATAGAGGAAAATCTAAGTTTACTCAGTTTGTTATTGCGGGAACTTTATGGTTAACTCAATTTATTGTGCTTTTAAATATAACAATCAAGACAGCGATAGCTATGCCACTTTATTATAATGCAGTAGATGGAAAGTTTAACTTATCGCAAGAAAGTATTTCTATGTTTTTAGACCAAGGGTTTGTTTTTACAAATATAAACATTACGGGAATAATAATGCTAGGTTTGATTTCAGTTGCATACTTCTTTGGAATGGCATGCTTAATAGATAATAAAGTAGATTTATAAATAAGAAAGTACTAGGAGAAAGCTCCTAGTACTTTGTTTTACCCTAGTTAAAGGGAAACAAGTAAAATTAAGATGGAATAATTAAATTTCTTCTAGTGGTGGTGCAATTTTATTAGTAACTCTTGTTTCAATAAAGGAAGTAATCATAAAGGCAATAATTGAAGCTACAGAACCAGCAATTATTGCTAGAATTCCATAAGGCTCTTTCATTATTTGCCAGTAGATTCCTACAGCACTACCTACTAATATAGAAACAATACCTGCATGTTTTGAACATTTCTTCATGGATATTGCAAGTATAAAGGCTGCAAAAGGACCAGCAGCTCTAAGCATAAAGGAGAATATATTAAGGGTTATTATATTAATTTGGAATAGAGCTATACACATTGCAAGAAGTCCAATTATAACATTGCTTATTCTAGTCATTTTAATCATAGAATTGTCACTAACATCTGGATTCATATATTTTTGATATAAATCTTTTGTTATTATAGTTGAAGCACATAGCATATCTGAATCTGCGCTAGACATGGTAGAAGCAATAATTGCTGCGCAAACAAGGCCAGAAACCCATTGAGGTGCTAAACTAAATACAGCAGTTGAAAGTGCCTTGCTTGGATCTATTGATGGGAAAGCAACAAAGGCTGCTATACCAATAATAGCAGGTACAAAAGCAAATAATCCCATAAATAATGCTGACATTAAGGTGGCTTTCTTTCCAGCCTTTTCATCCTTTGCTGCAAAAACTCTAGACACCATTTCTGGACCAGACATAAAGGTAATGAAGTACTGACCAATTAAGCTAACTATTGTAGCAATGCCCATTCCGTTTAGGGACATTTTTGTTGGAGGAACCTTAGCTACTATAGTTGACCAACCACCAGCACCTTTAATTACGAAGGGAATTGCAATTAAAAGTCCAAAGAATATAATTGCCCATTGAAATAAGTCAGTAAAGGCATCCGCCCAAAGGCCACCCATAACGGTATAGATTACTGTAAATAATCCAGCTATTAAAATAGCAACCTTAACATTTATTCCAACAAGAGCAGATATGATTATTCCTGAAGCGAGAATTTGAGAGGCTGTTAAACAAAAAAGAGAAATAATATTTAATATAGATGTTATTATATGACTTGATTTTCCAAAGCGTCTACCAACTACTTCTGGAATGGTGTAAGCCATTATTTTTCTAAGTTTTGGAGCAAAGAAGGCCATTGGAATAATACCAATTGCAGCTGCAAGCACATACCAAACAGCAGACATTCCCCAGTTACCATAGGCTTTACTTGCAAGACCAACAGTACTTCCCCCACCGATGTTGTTTGCTGCTAAGCTACAAGCTACCATAATAGCAGGTAAAGCTCTCCCAGCTAGCATATAATCTGTACTATCATTAATTAAGAACTTGTTTGTGTAAAAACCTACAAAAAGCATAAGAGCTAGATAAACAATTACAATAATTAATGGAACTAAGTTTAAACTCATATAATTTCCCCCTTTAAATTGGTATAGTAATTTATATTCAAAAAACCAGGGAGTATAACTAAACAAGTTAATAAGATTTTAATAATCTGTTCAAAATTGGCAAGTTTAGAGTTTCATTAATTTACATTTCCTTGGCAATAATTATGAAAGTGAAGCTTAGTTATAAAGCTAATTAAAAAAATCCCTATGCTCTAAGCAAGGGATTTTTAAATTATATTTATATCTAATATAAAAGTTAAATTAATACTGTGATTAATATTAGTGCTGATATAACTTGAAAGGTGGAAATGGACAATCCATAAAGGGATGTTTTTAAACCTTCCTTCATAAGATCTGAAAAGTTAACTCTCATTCCAATGCCTGCAAGAGCTATTACTTCAAAGTTATTACTAATTACCTTGAAAATTTTTGATATTTCCACTGGAATAATACTTAAGCTAAATAAAAAACACATTATAAAAAATCCTGTAACATACCAAGGAATTTTAACTTTAATTTTCCTATTTTTCGCTTCGGAGTTATTAGCGCTTTCTACAGAGTGATTTTTAAAAGCTGAAAGACCTAAAACTACAAATACTAAAAATATAACTCTAACTATCTTAAATATAGTAGCTAAGTCTTTAACTCCCTCATTAACTAAAGCTCCACTAGCTACAACTTGTCCTACTGACTGAAGCACTCCACCAATTAAAGCAGAAGTTTTTAAGGTTTCTAAGGAGAACAAAGCATAACCTATAAGTGGTAAAAGTAGCATTAAAATTGTACCTACTAAGTTTACTATAGTAATAGCAATTCCCTTATCTTTGTCACTAGCACCTATAGCTGGGGCAGTAGATGCTATGGCAGAAGAACCACATACTGCATTACCACTAGCCATTAAAAGTCCAAAGTCCTGGGAAAAGCCAAATTTTCTGCCAAGATATATAGCTACAAATATTGTTATTGCCATTTGAATTACAATATAGCTTAAACCTGAAACGCCTAAGTTTAAAATTGTTTTTATGCTTAAGGTCCCTCCAAGAAGAACAATAGAATAAGAAAGTAAGGTGCTTTCACAAAATTTCGTACCTTTCCCATAAACCTTGTTTTTCCCAATAGTGTTTCCAATAAGTATACCAATTAGTATTGAAAGAGTTGCACCACCTATCATAGGGATGTAACTTCCTATAAATTTACTTGCATAAGCAATTATAATGCACACAATTAACCCAGGGAATATTTCAATAAAATCATGTTTTAATTTTGATAGTGTCATATGTCTATTCCTCCTATAAACTTTAGCAGTAAGATTTTATTCAAGTGATTAAATCTTAGTGACAGTATATCCATATAGAATTATAACAATTAAAGTAATATATTAAAAATATATTATTTTAATTGTTATAATTAAAATAATTAATGGTTAAAGAGGTTAAATTAAAGTTAAGGATGAATTTAAGCTATAAAAAAGCCCTTAAAGCTCTAAAGTTACTAATTAGATGTGGTTTGCCTGAAATAATTAGTAAGTGATTTAATAGAGAACTCTTATTATAATTTTAAAATAAAAAGGATGATAAAAATAGTAATAAAGTTTATAGTTTTTACAGAATAGAAAGGAGCTAGAAAATGATTGAGGAACTCAAAACCTTTATAGCAGTAGTTGAGTATAAAAATTTTACTAAGGCAGCAGAAGCCATAAAACTATCTCAGCCTAGTGTAAGTTTACATATTAAACATCTTGAAGAATATTTTGGAATTAGACTTATTGAAAGATCAATTAAGCAAAAAAAAATAGAAATAACCAGTGGAGGATATTTACTTTATAAGAGGGCTGGAGAAATAATTCATATTTTAGAGGAAACTAAAAATGAACTCACAAACTATGAGGAAACTGTTAGTGGAACTTTACGTATAGGGGCAAGCTTTACTATAGGGGAATATATACTTCCAGCCTTCCTTGGTAAGTTTTCTAAGGAGTTTCCATATTTGAATTTAGAAGTTAAAATTGCAAATACCGCCTCAGTTTGTGACATGATTAATAATAAGGAATTAGATATAGGTCTTATTGAAGGTGTGGTACCTTCATCTAAATTTCAGTATGAGGATTTTTTAAAGGATGAAATGGTTCTTGCTGTGTATAATAGGCATCCCTTAGTAGGAAAATCTTTAACCATAGAAAGTCTTCAAAACCAGACTTGGATTAGTAGAGAAGCTGGTTCAGGTACACAGGAGTACTTAATGGTATTCTTATCTGGAAATAATATTATTCCTAAAAATATTGTAGTGTTTGGAAGTAATTATGCGGTAAAAGAGGCTGTAGAAAATGAATTGGGAATAACAGTTATTTCTTCTCATGTAACAAAGAAAGATGTTAAAAATGGAGAAATTTCAGTAGTACCTTTAGGGGAAAAATATACAAGACATTTTTCTTATATACTACCTATTAATACTACTCCTTCAAAAGCAGTAAGAGTATTTATAGAAAAAATAAAAGAGTTAAAAAAGCCAGTATTAAAATAAAATTCAATATAATTATTAAAATAGATAAAATATTAAGCATATTCACATATTTTCGTTAATTTATTATATATTTCTGCAAAATATGGTATTATTATATTAGGTAAGACAAATTAATATATACTATATGCTTTAAGGGGGACATGTGATGGGGATGAAGTTTAAGTGGAAACCTAAAGAAATGCTTTCAAAACTAAAAATCTTTTTTTCTAAAAGAAGTGGGGCAAAACCTGAGAAGAAAAAGAGAGAGAAAAAAAGCTACGGTAAAATATTTAAGAGCAATAAGCTACAAATTGAAGGGATTTCAATAAAATATAAATTACTTTTCAATATAACAGCGTTGCTTATTTGTGCTATGTTAATAACAAGCACTATAATGTACATAAGCTCATCAGTTACAATCTTCAATCAGAGTAAAGAAGAGATGAAATCACTAATTACTAGATCCATAGAAACTATATCAGTTATGATAGAAAAAGAAGTTAGTGAAGCTTATGCTATAGCTAACACAAAAGAGAGTAGTGAGATATTAAAGAATAATGAAAGTAAGGATGCTAATGTACTTAGTAGTAATATAGGTCTTATAAACATAAATAATAAGTTTTTTAAGGAATATTTAGCTGCTAACGCTCATGTCGATAGAATATCTTTAATTGATATAACCGGTAAGATAATTTCTGATAGTGAGGAATCTTTAATTGGAAGCAGTGTAAATGACACTGAATATCATGCTACTAGCTCTAGTGGAGGAAATAGTATAAGTGACACTCTTAAATCTGTAGATGGGAAAAAAAGTGTAGTGGTATTTACATACCCTGTACTTAATAAGGAAGCTCATGGAAAATGTGTTGGCTATGTAGCACTTCATGTTTATTCAAATAGTTTTTCAAAGTACTTAAATAAAGTTAAGGTAAATAATACAGAATCTAGCTTTGCATACTTAGTAGATGAAGCAGGAAGCGTTATTTATCATCCATCTAGTGAAAAGATAGGTCAAAAGGTGGATTCAAAGGAAATTGAGGGAGTCATAGGGAAAGTAATGAAGGGCAGTAAGGTGGAAACCTCTGCTATAGAATATAAATATGAGAACAAAAAGATTTTATCGGCCTATGGGGTAACCCCTAAAACAAACTGGTTACTGGTTGTTAATGCAGATAGAGACGAAATAAGAAAACCTGTACAAGCTATGACTAAAGTGATTTTTATTGTAGCAATTTTAGTAATAATAGGAGCTGTATTAATAACTCTAGTTATGGCAAATATTATCGTTAAACCAATTATAGGGGTAACATATCTTGTTAATAAAACTTCAGAACTTGACTTAAGTAATGACGACCTAAAAAACACAGTGAAGTCAAAGGATGAGATAGGATTAATATGGAAATCAATTATAAATATGAGAACAGCTCTAAGAGAGGTAGTTAATGAGTTAACGGATGCTGGTGAAACCTTAACTAAGAATGCTAATTTAGTTGAAGAATCTGCAGAGATTTTAAAGTATGAAGCAGATGAGACTCTTTTAGAAACTGAAAACATATCTTCAGGAATACAGCAAACAGCAGCTACTGCCGAAGAGATTTCAGCATCTTCTGATGATATGTTAAATAGGGTTAATAAAATTTCTGAAGGAGCATCCTCTGGTTATGATATTACTGAAGAAATTCTAAGTAAAGCCCAAGATATTAAAGAAACATCATTAGTATCAAAGGAAAAAACAGAAGAAGTATATAGTCAAGTTAAAACTGAACTAGAAAATGCAATTAACGGTTCCAAAGAAGTTAACCAAATTCATAAACTTGCTAATTCAATTTTGGAAATCACAGAGCAAACCAATCTTTTAGCCTTAAATGCAGCCATAGAAGCAGCAAGGGCTGGGGATGCTGGAAGGGGTTTTGCTGTGGTTGCTGATGAGGTAAGAAAGCTAGCAGAGCAGTCAGGAAAAACAGCCTCAGATATCCAACACGTAGTTAGAGTAGTCCACAATTCAGTGGAAAATTTAGCTGCTGGTTCAGAAAAGATGATTAAGTTTATGGAGATTAATGTTGGAAACGATTATGAAAGAAATATTAAAGTTGGTGAGCAATACTCTAATGATGCGGGAGAATTCAATAAGTTTATGACTGAATTTAATGAAGAGGCAAGAGCTCTAACTTCAAATATTAGTGATATTGTAAGGGCTATAGAGGAAGTTTCAACAACTGTAAGTGAGGGTGCTTTAGGAGTTTCTAATGTATCTAATAAAACTAATGACATAGTTAAAAAGATTGATGAAATTAAGATTACTGCTGTAGAAAATAAAAACAGTGCAGAAAAGATTAACAATATCACATCTAAGTTTAAATTATAAAAATAGGAGTGAAGCTAAGCCTTCACTCCTATTTTTTCACCAAATCTTACTAGAGATTCCATACCATTTCGACTATTTGAAAGTAAGTCTTTATCCAGTTTAACCACATTTTCTTTAAGAAAAAGTATTACAGTGGAGCCACCGAATTTAAAGTATCCCTTTTCTTCACCTTTCTGTATATGCGCATTAGGATTATAGGTTTGAATAATAGATCCTACAAAGGTAGCACCAACTTCTAAGTAAATTACATCATCAAAGTTCTCACTATGAAATATGCTATATTCTCTTTTATTTTCTGAAAACACTCTATTTACATTTTCTAGGGCTACAGGATTAACAGAGTAATAATGGCCTGAAATAGATTTACCTGAGGAACAAGTTCCATTATCTATAAAGTGAAATCTATGATAATCTGTTGGACATAACCTAAAGATTAAGCAATATCCATTCTTATATTCCTTAGCAAGTTTTTCATCTTTTAATAGATCTTTTACATTATAGGTAAATCCTTTTACTTTAAAGGTAGTATCTTCATTAATTTTATCTATAGCTGTGAGTTTACCATCACAGGGAGAAATTAAGATATTAGCATCCATTGGTATTTCTCTAAAGTTAGGTTTTAGCTTTCTGTGAAAAAAATCATTAAAGTTATTATACTCATCAGCATGTCTTTCATACTCGCTCATATCCATGCCAAATTCTTCAATAAAAGGTTTAATTCTTTTTTTACTTAAGAAGCTATCGCAGTACTTACCATAAAGAAGAGTTAGAAATTTACGCTTAAATATAATTTCTAAAAAGGACTTTCCTAAGGCATTAGTATAAAGATAGTTAATAAACTTTCCCGCAGCTACTTTTTCTATTTCATAACGCTTTTCTTTTCTATTATAAAATTTAATCATTTTACCAACTCCAACATAGTAGTATTTATATTCTACTTGTTTAAAAATATAATATCAATATTTATATTATAGACAAATCAATAATTAAACACACCTATTAAGTCATTATTTATTGAATTTCTTATAGAAGATTCAATTATAGCCAACAAAAAAAACAACCTAGTAAATACTCGGTTGTTTTTGATTGGGTATAATTATAAACTTATATTTTATCTTTCTTTGAAGTCTTAAAGACTTCATATTCATTCATTAAGGATATTACCACTGGGCTAAGAGCCAGAAGTGCTACTAAGTTAGGGAATACCATAAAACCATTGAACATATCAGCAAGTTCCCATACTAAGTTAACTTTTAAGGTAGAACCTACAACTATAAATAATAATACTAATAATCTATATGGAGTTAAGCCTTTTTTACCAAACATATATTTTATATTTAGCTCTCCAAAGAAGTACCATCCAACAATTGTAGAGAAGGCAAAGAATAATAGACAAATTGCTATGAAGGTATGACCAAAGCCCCCAAGCCCTCTAGCAAAGGCTTCTTGAGTTAGTTGGATACCTTGTAATGCTTTACCTGAACCATCAGTAGCACTTAATGCTCCTGTAGTTATTATAACGAAAGCAGTTAGGTTTAAAATTACAAAAGTATCAATAAATACGCTTATTATAGCTACGACACCTTGCTCACCAGGGTGTTTAACCTTAGCTACTGCATGAGCATGAGGCGTTGAACCCATACCAGCTTCGTTAGAGAATAATCCTCTTGCAACCCCATATCGTACAGCTTGTTTTATTGTAACTCCTACAACACCACCAACTACAGCACTTGGATTGAAGGCACCAACTACTATAGAAGTTAAAGCAGGAATAAATTCTCCTATGTTCATAACTAAAATTCCTAAAGAAAACACAATATAAAATCCAGCCATTATAGGAACTAATTTTTCAGTAACTGATGCAATTCTGCCCATTCCACCGATAAATATAAAACCTGCAAGAACAGCAACAATAATTCCAACTACTATAGGGTTAATCCCGAAAGCAGTGTTAAAGGCATCGGCAATAGAGTTTGCTTGCACCATGTTGCCCATGAAGCCAAGAGCTAATACACAAGAAATAGAAAAAAATCCAGCTAAAAATTTACCAAGTGATTTATTTTCAAGTCCATTACTAATGTAGTAGGCGGGTCCCCCAGTAACTTCTCCATCTACTTTAGTTTTAAACTTTTGAGATAATACAGCTTCGGAATAGACAGTAGCCATTCCAAAGAATGCACTAATCCACATCCAAAAAATTGCACCAGGTCCACCAAGAGCAATAGCAGTAGCTGCTCCAGCTAAGTTACCAGTTCCAACTTGTGCGGCAATAGCAGTTGTAAGTGACTGGAAGGATGACATTCCATCTTCATCTGCTTTTTTTCCCTTTAGAGTAATACCGCCAAAAACGCTTTTGAAGCTTTCTCCAAACTTTCTAACTTGTATAAATCTAGTTTTGAAAGTAAAGTAAATACCAGTTCCACAAAGTAAGAATAGTAGAACTGAACTCCAAAGCACTGAGTTAATGTTTTCAACAATTGGTAATAATGAGTCCATGATAAATCCCCCTTATTGATTAAACTTGTTCTCAAAACTAGTTTAACACACAATTGCGAAAATTTAAACAAGTTTGATAAAAAATTCACTAAATATACAGGAAGTTTCATAAGATGACATTATTATGGCTGTTTATTATGAATAAATATAAAAAAGTTAGCAAGTATTAACTCACTAACTTTTTATTAAGATTATTATATTACTTCACTATTTGTAATTTTTCTCATATCATCATTAGATGGATTTTCGCTTCTTTTCTTGAAAAATTCTTCAGCAATTTGTGGGAACGCAAGATAAGAAAGTACATCTTCTTCTCTTGTAGTCACATCTTTTAGCATTTCTTTTGTTTTTTCAAAGGCTGGTTCCAAAGTATCGGCAAATCTTCCTGTAATAGGTTCTTCATTTCCAAGGGCTTTTTTAAGCACATCTTCATTGATTTTACCAGGAGCAGTTCCATATTCACCCTTGCAGTAAGCTTTAACCTCTTTTAGTACCATTTTATATCTTTCACCAGTTAAAATATTAACAGTTGCTTGAGTTCCTACCATTTGACTCATTGGAGTTACAAGTGGTGGATATCCTAAATCTTCTCTAACTTTTGGAACTTCAGCAAGCACTGCATCAAGCTTATCTATAGAATTTTGAGCTTTAAGTTGAGAAATCATGTTAGATAACATACCACCAGGAATTTGGTTAGTTAAACCTTCAGGTTGAGGAGTTAAAACTTTAGGATCCAGAAGACCCGAAGCTAAAACATCATTCCTTATAGGTTTAAAGAAATCATTTATATAAGTTAATTTCTGAATATTTAAGTTCGTATCATATCCTGCAGAAGTTAATGCTTGGTGAAGAGTTTCTGTTGGTGGCTGAGAAGTACCACTAGAAAATGAAGATATTGCACAATCTATACCATCAACACCAGCTTCAGCAGCTTTAAAGTAAGACATTTCAGCAAGACCATTTGTACTATGTGAATGTAAGAACACAGGAACTTTAACAGTTTCTTTTATGCTCTTAACTAAGTCATGTGCTATATTTGGCATTATAAGACCTGCCATGTCTTTGATACATATTGAGTGAGCGCCCATATTTTCAAGTTGCTTAGCTAAATGAGTATAGTTATTTACATCATGAATAGGACTCACGGTATAAACTATAGTTCCTTGAGCATGTGCACCTTGTTTTATTGTTTCATCCATGGCAACTTCAATATTTTGAAAGTCATTTAAGGCATCGAATATTCTAATTATATCCATTCCGTAGTATACAGTCATTTTTATGAACTCTCTTACTACGTCATCAGGATAATGTTTGTAACCTAATATGTTCTGACCTCTCAATAGCATTTGAAGAGGAGTTTTCTTTACTACATTTTTAATGTTTTTTAATCTATTCCATGGATCCTCATTTAAGTATCTTAGGCAAGAGTCGAAAGTTGCGCCGCCCCAACATTCCAATGAATAATATCCTGCATCATCTAATTCCTTAAGTATAGGAGCAAACTCCTCATAAGGAAGCCTAGTTGCAATAAGAGATTGATTAGCATCTCTTAGAACCGTCTCAGTTATATGAATTTTTTTCATTAAAATCACCTCTAAATAAAATGTACATAGTGTAATATTTTAGTTAATCATTAATATTTTAACATAAAGCTTTATAAAAATCTGCAACAAATCATTTATTTTTCTGAAAAATTATCCATTCCATATTAGGTTATCCTAAAAAATAGCTTAAAATTCATGAATTATTTTAATTTAAATTATAAAATTTTAATATAAAGATATGTTGACATTTTAAACCAGTTGTTATTATAATATAATTATAATTCATGCGCCCGTAGCTCAGTAGGATAGAGCGTCCCCCTCCTAAGGGGAAGGCCGGAGGTTCGACTCCTCTCGTGCGCACCAAACTTAGTAAGGCTTTGCTTTGCTAAGTTTTTTTATTATATAGAATAACCTTGGGGAAATATTTCATCTAAACTTCAAGTATATATAGATGGATAGGTTATTTGTGGTTTAATTTTACTATAAACAGGTATAATAAAATTTATTAAGGAGTTTTTATGGAAAATTCACATATGAAAATGGCTATTGAGGAAGCGAAAAAGGCCTTAGAAAGAGCTGAGGTTCCAGTTGGAGCGGTAATAGTAAAGGATGATAAGGTAATATCCGTAGCACATAACTTAAAGGAAGGGACTAAGGATCCTACTAACCATGCTGAAATTATAGCAATAAGAAAGGCTAGTGAAGTGTTAGGCAGATGGAGGCTCAATGATTGTAGTATGTATGTAACCTTAGAACCCTGCGCCATGTGTGCAGGAGCAATTATACAAAGTAGAATAAAAACCCTTTATATTGGAACTTTTGATCCAAGGGCAGGGGCTTGTGGGTCTGTGTTTAACATAACTCAAGACCATAGATTAAATCATTGGGTTAATGTAAAGTGGTTATATGATGAGGAATGTAGCAACTTATTACAAGAGTTTTTTATTGAAAGGAGAAAGTAAATGGAGAATAATTTAAATGAAGAAATACTAGATAAACTTACAAAGGTATGCATATGCAAGGGAATTCCTAGATCAACTATTAAGAAAGCAATAGCAAATGGAGCTAAAACTGTAGAGGAAGTTAATAAGGCTACAGGTAGTGGTAGTGGTGGATGCAAGGGCAGAAGATGCTCAGTAAAAATAGCAGAACTTATAAAACAATATAATGAAGAAAATGCAATAGAATAAACTTAAAGTTCAAATTGTTTTTATAGTTTAGTAAAGCTGATTTTTATATAACATTAATAAACTTTAGAGGAATCTAATTGAAATAATGAAAGTAAAAATTTTATTTTCATTTCCTATATGGTAAAATATAATAAAAAAATACAAAGGGGGATGAGCAATATGGATCCAGTGGCAATAAGATTATTTGGAATAGATATTATGTGGTATGGAGTAATAATATCTACAGGGATAATAATTGCATTATTATTAACAGAATATACCTGTAAGTTGAGAGATATAAAGTATGATGATGTATTAACAATTTTTTTAATTACATTTCCACTTGCTGTTATAGGTGCTAGGCTTTACTATGTAATATTTGAGTTTAATAATTACTATAAAGACAACCTAGGAGATATATTTAATATAAGGCAGGGAGGACTTGCAATACATGGAGCAATAATTACTACGGTATTAGTTGTGTATTTGTATGCTAAAAAGAAAGGAATGAACTTTTTAGCTTTACTGGATGTAGCAGCTCCATCTTTAATAATTGCTCAATCTCTAGGCCGTTGGGGTAACTTCTTTAACCAAGAAGCTCACGGTGGACCAGTATCTAAAGAATTTATAAGTATGTTTCCAGAATTTATTCAAAAAGGAATGTTTATAGACGGTACCTATTATCACCCTACCTTCTTATATGAATCCATCTGGAACTTAGCAGTATTTTTAGTGCTATTTTACTTAATTCATAAAGTGAGAAAAAGAGGAGTTGTAGCTTTATCTTACTTAGGATTATATTCCTTAGGAAGGTTTTTTATAGAAGGACTTAGAACTGATAGTCTTATGATAGGACCAATTAGAACGGCTCAGTTGATTAGTATTTTAGGAATAGTAATATGTATAGCAGGATTATTTATGATTTATAAAGGTAGAAAAGAATCTTTATAAGAAATGAATCTAATTTAAAGGAGTACTGGAAAATATTTATTTTCAGTACTCCTTATTTATTTGTTCGACATAAAGTAAAACACAAAATTAATAGAATACCTGAAGAGTTATTAAATGTTCTTTAAAAGTCTAACAGTAATAGTAAAATCTATTAGTATGTTTTCAGTGATTCAGCATATCTGATTCTGCCGCTAATTTTTCATTACTATTATATGTAACAAAGAGCTACTGACATTGAAACCATCTTAATTAACAATAGAATAATAACTATTTTAAAGTTGGTTTCTGTGATTTTTGTTATAACTTCTATATTATTAACATATAATAAAATTATCTCAAATGTGGAACATTTATTACAATATTAGAAAAAATTAATATACAGGATTTAAAGTTTTTTACTTGCAACATATGAATAACAATAGTATAATCATGTTACACAGTGGTGAGTTAAACAATCACTGATGGAACTTAATATAACATGGAGAGATGTCCGAGTGGTTTAAGGAGCACGCCTGGAACGCGTGTGTAGGGGTAACTCTACCGAGGGTTCGAATCCCTCTTTCTCCGCCATGTCGTACTAGATGGGGAGTTAGCGGTGCCCTGTAACCTGCAATCCGCTACAGCAGGGTTGAATCCCTCGCCTAGGTTTTAACTTGTGTGGTCTGACCCATATAAGTGGTGTTGAGAACTGGGTCCCACGCAATGGAAATTCATGAACCTCGTCAGGTCCGGAAGGAAGCAGCGATAAGTGAACACTTCCATGTGCCGTGGATTAACCTGGTTTGAGCTAACTGTATGGGTAACGCACATAGGCTAATTATCGAAGCGAGGTGTACGACTTTAATAAGATATTCAAGATGCTTTTGTGGCATCTTTTTTGTTTTATATTGAAATAAATTAAGGGTATAATTAGCTACATAGGAATTAAATTTTAAAATTTATCTATGTACATTTTTCTTCATTCTATTAGATTTTTGAGAAGTCTATATGAAGTTTATAAATATTAAAGATAAATAATATAATTCACAGATATTAACAAAGGATATATAATAGAGTTAACATAGAAAAAGAGGTGAGGCACTGTGGCATATACAGCTTTATATAGAGAGTGGAGACCTAAAGACTTCAATGACGTAGTAGGGCAAGAACACATTACTACAACCCTAAAAAATGCAATAAAAACTGATAGAATAGCTCATGCATACTTATTATGTGGTACTAGGGGAACTGGTAAGACCTCTACGGCTAAAATTCTTTCAAAGGCAGTAAATTGCCTTGATTTACAGGATGGAGAACCTTGTAATCAGTGTGAGATGTGTAAGAAAATTAATAGTGGAACAGCTATAGATGTTACTGAACTTGATGCTGCTTCCCATAACAGCGTAGATAATATAAGAGATATAATTGAAGATGTACAGTATCCTCCACAGGAAGCAAAATTTAAGGTTTTTATCATAGATGAGGTCCATATGTTATCTGTAGGAGCAGTAAATGCATTTTTAAAAACCTTAGAAGAACCACCAAGTAAAGTTATTTTTATTTTAGCAACTACGGACCCTCAAAAACTTCCAATCACCATATTATCAAGATGTCAGAGATTTGATTTTAAAAGAATAAAGGGTGAAGATATCTTTGGTAGACTTAGAACTATAGTAAGCGATTTAGGGGTATATGCTGATGATAAAAGCTTAAAACTAATTTCAAGAATTTGTGATGGAGCAATGAGAGATGCGCTTTCTGTACTAGATCAGGTAATCTCTATGAGTGATGGGAAAGTTGAATATGACAACTTAATTCAAATGCTAGGGCTTATGACCAATGAAGGATTAATCAAGGTTATGGATTCAATCATAGCTAAGGATACAGAAAGAGCTATAAGAAATATAAATGATATAGTTTATAGTGGAAAAGATATTAATATTTTTATTAAGGATTTAACAGCTCACATGAGAAATCTTCTTATGGCGAAAGTTAGTGATAATCCAGAGGAAGTTTTAGATATGTCTAGTGAAAATATAGAACTTCTAAAGGAACAAGCTAAGCAAGTTAGAGTTGAAGAGTTAATGAGGTATATCAATATTCTTCAAGAGGCTGAGGAGAATGCTAAGTTCACGAAACAAGGCAGGATATACTTAGAACTTGCTATAATTAAAATGTGTAAGATAGAATATGATACTTCTATTGAGACCATTTTAGGTAGAATAAATAAACTAGAGGAAAGTATAAGAAGTGGAGCAATTGCAGTTACTGTAAGTGAAGCATCAGAAATTAAAAACTCCATAAAAGAGGTAAAAAAGGTCTACGCTGTTCCAGAAAGAAAAGTTGAGGAAAGCTCTTCTGAAGTTCGTGAATTTCAAGAAAATAGTGAGTGTAGCTTGACTACTGAAGAAGTAAGAAAATCTTTTAAGGACATACAAGGTCTTTTAAAGGCTAGAAAAAATATGGTATTAGCAACAGCTCTTATGATGGGAGAAGTGGTATCCTGTGATAATGGAGTTATAACTATCGGCTTTGAAAAAGACTATAGCTTTCACAAGAATAGATTAGAAAAGGATGAAAGTAGAAAGGTAATGGATAATATCTTCTCGGAGGTATTAAAGCAGAGAGTTAAGGTAATATATACAATGGAGGGGGAGTATAAGGTTGTAGAGAAATCAAAGGAAGAAATTTTACTCGAAACCTTCCCATCAGAATTAATAGAAGTTCTTGATGAATAAAATTTATAGATAAAATTATAAAACTGGTTACATTATTTGATATTATTATATATACTAATATAATGAGATTATATTTTTAAGGAGGCACTATTATGGCAAAAGGCGGATTCCCAGGAATGGGCGGAAATATGAATAATTTAATAAAGCAAGCACAAAAATTCCAAAAAGAAATGGAAGAAATGCAAAAGAATCTTGAGACTAAGGCTTTTGAAGCTTCAGTTGGTGGAGGAGCAGTTACTGTAGTTGTTAACGGAAAAAAACAATTAACAGATATAACTATAAAACCAGAAGTTGTAGATGCTGATGATGTTGAGATGCTTCAAGACTTAGTTTTAGCAGCTGTAAATGAGGCTTTAAAGAAAGCTGAAGAAGATACAAACAATGCAATGGGTAAATTAACTGGTGGAATGAACATGCCAGGATTATTTTAACAACATTTTGGAGGCTTCAAGTCAATAAGCTTCTATAATTGGTAGTTGCTTAGTTTAGAAAAATTGCTTTAGTAGCAGTTTAAATCTGCTTCCAAAGCAGCTCTACAAAATGAACTAGTTCATTATTTAATAATTAGTCTTCTAAACAAAAGAGGACCTTTTAGAGGTGAATACTTTGGATTTTTATCCTATAGCCATAGAAAAACTAATTGAAGAATTTGCAAAGCTTCCAGGTATAGGGGGGAAGACGGCTCAAAGGCTGACCCTTCATGTATTAAATCTTCCTAGGGAAGAAGTAGAAGAGTTTGCAAATGCACTTATTAAAGCAAGGGGAACTATTAAGTATTGCTCCATATGTGGAAACTTTACAGACAAAGATCCTTGCTCCATATGCTCTAACCCAAATAGGGATAGAAGCACCATTTGTGTTGTGGAACAGCCAAAAGACATTATGACCATGGAAAAGGTTAGAGAGTTTAATGGCCTATATCATGTACTTCATGGTACTATATCACCTATGAGTGGCAGAGGACCAGAGGACATAAAGTTAAAAGAGTTAATAACTCGTATAAATGGTGAGCCAAAGGAAATTATAGTTGCAACTAACCCTAATATTGAGGGGGAGGCAACAGCAATGTATATATCTAAGATTTTAAAACCTTTTGGAATCAAAGTTACAAGAATTGCTCATGGAGTACCAGTAGGTGGAGATTTAGAATATGCAGATGAAGTAACTTTATCTAAGGCTCTAGAAGGAAGAAAAGAAATATAAAAACATCCCATTTGTTGGGGTGTTTTTTTATGTAAAAAGCTTGTATACATATCCCAATATATGTAAATAATCATAAATGAAGTATATAATGGGAGGTATGAGCATGAATAGAAAAAGAATTATTGAAATTATACTTTCTCAAAATAAGTATAATGAAGAACAAAAGGAAATAATTAAACAATTAGAAGAATCTATGATTGAATGGGAAGCAGCTAAAGCTTGTTTTCAACAAGTAAATGAGGATAAGCTTATAGACTTTGCTATATATAGGGAAGATCAGGCTAAAGCTAAGTATGTGTACTTTTTATCCCAAGCTAAGTCTAAAGGAGTAACCTTGGATGCATCCTATATGATTGAGGAACTAAGTGGTGGAAGTAGATGGTAGTTTTATAAAAGACACTTTCTTTTAATTGTAAAATGCATCATAATTGGTTATAGGGGATAATATATATTACTATAAATTCAATTTTTAATAGTTGGATTTTGTGAAAGGGGGGTATTACAGTGCATACAGCAATATATTTTATAATTGCAGTACTGTTTTTATTAATAATAGGTAAGGTACTTGCATGGCCACTTAAAATGTTAATGAAATTAGTGATTAATGCTATTGCAGGTGGAATACTATTGTTACTTATAAATTTTGTTGGAGGGCCATTTGGTATAACTATAGCTATTAATGCAGTTACAGCACTAATAGCAGGCTTATTAGGAATACCAGGGGTTATATTCTTAATAATATTTAATATGATTGCATAAAATAAAGTTAGAAGGTTATAGGAAAATAATACGAATTCCTATAACCTTTTTTATATAGTTTTTTTATGATTTTATTTTTTATAGATGTCTATATCACCAGACACAGTAGATAGGTTAATTTTACCTTTAGTATTAGAGTTTCCTACAAATCCAGTAATGTTTTTTTTAGAGGAATTATTAACTGTTACAGGAAAAACTATATCCATATCTCCAGAAGTAGAGGTAGAACTTACATAAAAGCTAGGGCTATTTGGAAGACTTATAATTAATTTTCCAGAGGTGGACTTGAATTCAATGGTATTTTCTTGAAAATTTTTATAAGAAATATTTAAGTTACCTGAAACAGTTTTCCCCTCTAAATTACCCATAAAGTCTGCAACTTTAATATCACCAGAGATAGAACTTATAGAAGCTGAGGTATTTGTTAGACTATCAATAGTTATATTCCCAGATACAGAATTAAACTTAGAATCTGTTGAAGATATATTAGAAAGATTTACCTTACCAGAAACAGAGGATGCTGTAACCTTATTCACATTTAAATTGTCACCAGTAATATTAGCTGATACAGATTTAACTGAAAGATTTTTATTATAAATCTTAGGAATATATACATCTAATTTGAAGTCATCACTAACACTTATTGAGTTCAATGAACCATTATCTTTTAGAAACCTTATAGTAACAGTTTTTCCTGAAGATTGAACTTGAAGATGGGGTAAATCGTTAGATGCAATTTTGAAGGAACCCTTTAAGGTTGCCTTAATATCTTTGCCATCATAAGGAATTAAAGATATATTTCCACTGACTAAATTAATATCAATAAGTTCAGTTTCATCAATTGCTTGTGATTTAGTTTCATCTATATCATAAGCTTTAGCGTTTCCTAGATTGAAGGTGTTATCAAGATTAATATTTACGTTATTTAACCCTTTAAACATATCTGAAAGCTCAGTTTCATTTGAGGATTTATATAACATATAATATCCTATTCCATAAGTTAGGAACATTATTGCAAGTAGGATTATAATAACACTTTTAATTTTACTAGTTCTAAACATATACGAATCCTCCTAAATTAATATATCGGTTTTTATCCATTTTATTAATTTTAATATCAGTCCATAAATAAATTTTGTAATCCATAGTGATGTTATGAAAAGTAATATGCCAAGGCATACTGTGCCTATACCGATTAATATAAGAGCTGATAAAGGGATGGAAGCAGGTATATAAATAAAGGAACTTGCAATACTACCAGTGATGCCACCTATCATCATTCCAATACCACCTATAACTAAACCAATAGAGGTCCCATACATACCAATTAAAAAAGAACAAATAGATCCTATAACAGGGAAACAAGTTAATATAAGGGCTACTAATATAATTATCTTTAGTGGTTGAGGTAGCGGACTCTTTCTATTGCAATAGTAGTCATTATCTTGGTTATAGTTAGGAGTGGAGCTATAGTAAGAGCTATTAGAGGTATCTGTATTTTGTGATTCAGTGTAGTTATTACTATAATTATATTTGTACTGAGCAACTATCATATAAGGGTCACCCAATTCCATTATTATTTCTGAGTCTGACTTTCCGCTTGATTTACCAACCCTAAAATGTTCTTCATAATCGTATAAGATATCCTTACGTTCTTTCTCAGGAAAAGTTTCTAGACCTTGGGATAAAACTTTTAAAAATTCATACCTATCCATCTTTTTAATCCTCCCCAATAATGTTGTTTACACTATCAATAAATATAAGCCATTCTTTTTCTAAAATTTCTTTTGTTTTAATTCCAATATCCGTGATTTTATAATACTTTCTAGGGGGACCCTCTTGGGATTCCTGAAGATAGGTAACAAAATACCCGTCCTGAGTTAAACGCCTTAGAATTGGATAAATAGTTCCGTCGGATATTTGAATGTTTTTGGATATTTCATTTACTAATTCATATCCATAGTAATCTTTTCTAGTAACTAAAGATAGAACACACAGCTCTAGAACACCCTTTTTAAGTTGTACATTCATTAAATCACCTCAAAGCTGTAGTATATAATTTGGTACTATACAATATAAGATACTAATTATAGTTACATAATATGATTATATGAAATGAATGACACATATTTTTACAAATATTAGCACAATAATTAAACTAAAAGATAATATAGTGCATAATTTTGCCATTAACTTTATAACTGAATGAACACAGTTCCAAGTGTATCTGCAAAGGCATTCGGAAGGTATTTAAAGGATTTATTAGAAATGATGGAATAATTTTTTGAAATGGAGGAAATATATAAAGAGAACTTGTGAATTCATGATATTATATTCCTTGTCGCTGATGCACAGCAGAGCGATAAAGCTTCAGGTTTGAAAATAGTTTCTAAATAAAATTTAAAAACATGTTGACAAACAAGAGGATAGATGATAAACTTATAGAAGTCGTCACTTGATTCAATACAATGCAGTGATGAAGTGGTCTTTGAAAATTAAACAGAGAAAAAGGTAAAACCAGTTAATTCCGAATCAGAAATGATTCTTAGTGAACGATAAGTTCACAAAA
>NZ_AMQH01000022.1 GCF_000300195.1 Clostridium tunisiense TJ
TGTATATCCGTGTAATGATGTTATAGCAAATGATTTTCTTCCCATAATTCAAACTCCTTTCTCCGTACATTTAGTTTTTGGAGAAAAGTTTTAATTATTCGGTATAAGTTAAACATTCGTCAAGGAACCCTATATAGGGTTCCTTATTCAAAGATTAACTTATTAAAGATTAATTTTATTCATGATGAATTTTATTCATCTTCAAAAGGATTTAGGGGAACCAACATAGGAAGAATAACTTCTTTGAAGCAATGTTTTCAGGTTGAAGTGGTTTCTATATATATAAAGGTCATTCCACGAATTTTGGGATGACCTTTATATATAAAATAATTTTTTTGAAATATACCCTAAAAACCTTAATAAGTCCTTCGTACTTTATAACATGTGCAAAACAAATCCATGGATGTAAAAATAAATGCATAAGTACTTGTGTTTAAAAGTGTAACAAAATATTGAAAACAGGATGTTATCAATTAAACTTAGAAAAAGAATTGAAGTATGGAGGAAATATTATGTTGAAAAATAAGAAAATTGCAACTATTATCGCTGGGGTAGCTTTAGCGCTAGGAGTGTCAGGTATGGCTTATAGCTATACAGCACCTACCAAATATGTAAGTTTTGATATTAATCCAAGTGTGGAGTTAGTAACTAATACTTTTGATAAAGTTATTAAAGCAAGCGCATTAAATGAAGATGGTATAAAGATTCTTGAAAGTGTTGATTTAGAAAATAAAGATATTAAAGAAGCTGTAGATTTATTAACACAAGCTGCTATTGATAATGGATATTTAAAAGAAGAACTTCAAAATGAAATATTAGTTACTGTAGCTACAAATGATGAGGAAGAAGCTACAAAAACTCAAACAGATTTAGAAGAAGTAATTAAAGAAGAACTTACTGAAGAAAAACTAGAAGAAGTGCCAGTGACAACTGAGAATATTAATATGGAACGTCATAAAGAAGCTGAAAGACTTGGAATATCCCCAGGAAAAATGAATTTAATTCAGAAGCTTGAAGCAGTTAACCCAGGCATAAACTATGAAGAGTATGCGAAAAAACCAGTAAAAGATATTATGAAAGAAATTAAAGAAATTAGAAAAGGTAATGTAGAAACTACTAATACTGTTGAAGAATCAGAAAAGGTAGAAACAACTGGAACTGAAACTGAAGTGACAACTGAAGACGCAAATAAAGCAGTTGAAAGTTCAGAAGTAAAAGAGAAAGCTAAAAAAGAAAAAGTTAAAGAAGAGAAAGTAAAAGAGGAAAAAGTTAAAGAAGAGAAAACAAACAATGGAAATCAGGGAAATGGTAACAATGGTAATAGCAAAGGAAATAATGGACAAGGAAAAGGAAACAAAAACTAATACTTTAAAAAAGTATCCAGCTTATTCACTATGCAAAATGTAAGATAAAGATAAATAAACAAGTAATTAGTATAGGTGAAGCCACTTGTATAAAATTACTACCTTAAAATCCTATAGCAACTATAAAGAATGAAAGCCAAAAAGAGGTTTATGCCTTAACATGTACATTTTTATCAAAGGCTTTTAATTAAATAATGAATAGGTTCATTTTGTTTGGTCCCTTTAGAGGGGGATTAGGTTCTCACCAAAGTGTTACTTTCTGGATAGTGCCCCCACTTTCAGAGGGTGAGATGCTTTGCTTTTCAAAATATATTAAAATCTCAGGTTAAAATTTTGGTAACGGAAACCAAGATACTAACCTGAGATTTTTTTGTTTTGATTTGAGCTGAAAATAATATTTAGAACATGAAAACTTCATAAAATATAAGTTGTAATAGTACTTCTACATAGTTCAATAAATTAAAAACAACTTATATGAAATAAAATGCAAAAACAGACTTATTATTTGCGTAGTTTCTTTATTGTATTCAACATATATTAATATTAAAGCTGAATTACCATGCCTTTTCCATGAGCCTTAGCCTTTAGCAATGCATTTTCTGTTGCCTTAACCCATTGGTCTAAGGTGGAGATTTTATTTTCCTCCTTTAAAAAAGTACAAGTACCAATGGAAATAGTTAAGTTTTGTTTTTCACTTTTCAAAAAAATAGGAGTTTTTGCTACTGAGGTTGCTATCCTTTCTGCAAGAATAAAACTAGCCCTCTTACTTAGTAAGGGTATTACTACTATAAACTCATGGTTATGGGAACGTGCTACAGTTCCAGATTCACCTACAGTGGATGAAATTATTTCTGATACTTCTTTTAAAATCTTATCCCCCTCAGTTTTACCATACTTTTCATTAATATCTTTAAAATTATCAATGTCCAGGAGCATAAGAGTACAGAGCCACATGTATGGGAATTTATTAGTGAGTAAAGTATCAATATACCATCTATTGTAAATGCCAGTGACGAAATCTTTTTCTGATTTAGTGTTGACTCTAGAAGTGGTGGAGTTATTCATAATAGCCATCAATTTAAACACCTCTTTTCTCATAAAGCAATGGTGACTATATATCAGTATATGAAGATTTAAACTGGTTAGTGAAAATAAATTATTGAACAATTTTAAAGCATAGGTTTCCTTAGTTAAAGATTAATTTATTCATAATGAATTTTATTCATAATGAATGAAATTCATCTTCAAAAAGCCTTAAGGGAACCAATGTAGTTTCCATGTATAGGTTAAATGTTGAATTTATTATATATACATCTGTAATTATTTAAGTTCAATGTAACAGTGGAGAGTAGCAAGTAATATTATAATATTAAGGAGCAGCTTTATATTTTTTAAATTAAAATCATGTTAAGTAGCTGCATCTGGGGAGAGTAGAGATTTGTGATGAAAAATCATTAAACTTTATCTCTTAAATTTTTATTTGCTTCATATTGAAGGGTGATTTAAGTGAAGTATTTGTTATTATTATGGAAAAGACAAAGTCTATTTATAAGATTGACCATAGCTTTAATAACTAGCACTTTGGTAGTTTTATGTATAGTTCAGCTCTTAGAATTGGCTAGAACTAGTGAGTTTTTAGGGTTACCCTGGGGAGGAAAACCTAATAATGAGGTAATAATGCTGAGAGTAATTTCAATGAGTTTTATAAATATGTGTTCAATTTATAGCTATGATTTTTTAAAGGAATGTGAAAGTAAAAAAGTAAAGATAAGGATGGTAGCTACAAGTTGGTATATTATAATAATTTCCTGGTTAGCATTAGTTATTAACTATTTCAATGTGGATGATTTTGTCCCAATAGAAAATATAATAACTATTATAGGTATGACAAACATTTCTCTAGCTATGTATTGGCTTTACTTCTTTGCCTATATTTATAGCACAGTAAAGATAAGATTGGAAAATGAGAAGAAGCTTTCTCGAGAATTTCTTAGACAAGCTGTTACGGATAACCTTACAGGGCTAAGAAATAGAACAGCCTTTGTTAAAGATTTGCATGAAACTTTAGAAACTTGCAATATGGAAGAACAAAGCTTATCTGTTTTATTTTTAGATTTAGACAGGTTTAAATATGTTAATGACACTTTTGGCCATAGTGTGGGGGATTTAGTACTAATAAGAGTAGCTGAAATGCTAAGAGCATTGGCGAATAAGGATAGAATAATATACAGATTAGGTGGAGATGAATTTACAATAATTAATATGAAATCCAAGGAAGATATATTCTTATCAGAAACCATTATTAAGTCCTTTGAAAAGCCATTGAGGATAGATAATAAAGAAATTTATACAACTGCTAGTATTGGTATTGCAAGATATCCTGAGGCAGGAAATGATGTAGACACACTTACAGGGAATGCGGATTCAGCTATGTATATGGCTAAGGAGCAGGGTAAGAATAGATTTTGGATATATACAAAAAGTGTAAACCATAACAAATTAGGTTTATTAGAGTTAGAAAATGATCTTCGAAAGGCAATAAGTGAGGAACAGTTTTTTCTTAACTTTCAGCCAATTATAGATATAAAACAACAAACAGTTAGCTCTTTTGAAGTGCTTATTAGATGGAAGCATCCTACTAAGGGGATAATACCCCCAGGGGTTTTTATACCTTTAGCAGAAGAAACGGGGCTCATAGTGCCCATAGGGGAATGGGTTCTTAAAAATGCTTGTTTGAAGTATAATGAGTGGATAAAACCACAACACAAGGACATCAAGTTGGCTGTAAATCTTTCTGCAAGACAAATCCAGCAAAACAAACTGGTAAATAGTTTAGAAGATATTTTAGTAAAAACCAATTTTGAAGCGAAAAATTTGGAACTGGAAGTAACAGAAAGTTCCATTATGAAAAATTTAGAGGAGAGTATTGAAAGATTACGTTTATTAAGGGATGAAAGTATAAGTATAATTGTGGATGATTTTGGAATAGAATACTCATCATTGAATTATCTTAAACTGTTACCTATTAATACTCTAAAAATTGATAAATCCTTTGTGGACGGAATTTTAAAAAATAGAAGTGATCGGAGTATTATAAAGGCAATGATAGAAATTGGGCATAGCTTAGATATCACTGTAATAGCTGAAGGTGTGGAAAACAAAGAACAGTATGAGTATTTAAAAATACTAGGCTGTGACAGGATACAAGGATACTATTTTAGTAAACCAGTTGAGGTGGATAGGATTCCAGAATTCTTTAGAAAGTAAAAATATAAAAAGCTTGAAAGCCTGTTAACTTTCAAGCTTTTGATTCGATATTATTGATATTACAATTCTTATTGTCAAAGTGAATTTGGTAGTACAATTCAAAAAATCAAAATGACATAGATTTTGGATTCAAATTTTATAAAATGTACAAAGAGTTTATAAAATTTAATAAAAGAATTTGTAGGTGAAGAAATGAGAGAATTAGATATACTGCAAAAACACAAGGAATATCCAATAGAAGCATGTGAGTGTGACACCAACTTAAAAAGAGAGCTAAAAAATAAAGAGAAGTTGATAAATGCAATTTTTCAAGTTGCGAATATTGGTGTATGTGTTACAGATGAAAAGGGATTTTTTCAAATGGTAAATGAAGTTTACTGTAAGCTATATGGATATAATAGAGAAGAGTTAATAGGCAAGCACTTTACTATAGTGATTCCAGAAGAAAATCATGACAATGCTATAAGAGCACATGAAGCTTTTATTTCAGGAGAAGTAGAAGTTAGTAATGAGTGGTCAGTAATTACTAAGGATGGAAGATTATTAAGTGTCTACGTAACCTCCACATTATTAGAGCAAGAGGATGGGGAAAAATGCAGGGTTACAACGATTACAGATGTGACGGAGTTCAAGGAAGCCTATAATAAACTAAATTTAGTATCCTATGCCCTTTCTACTGCTAATGATGGTGTGATTTTTACATCTACTGATCCAAGCGATATCTTATATGTAAATGAAGCAATGATGAGGATAACTGGTTTTAGCAAAGAAGAACTTGTAAAAGAACAAAAAGGCTTTTTAAAAAGTGGTCCAGAAGATAGTAAATTCTATGAGGATATGTGGCACCAAGTAGAAAATCATGGCTTTTGGCAAGGAGAAATTAGAGGAGTAAAAAAGAGCAAGGAAGAGTATGTTGCTGAGCTGGCATTAAATAAAATCATGAATTCAGATGGACAAGTAACTAATTATATAGCAAATTTAAATGAAATAACAGAAAAGAAAAGAGTAGAAAAGAAAATACACTATTTAGCCACTTATAGTAGCATAACAAATTTACCTAATCGTCAATTTTATGAAAGCGCTGTAAGTCAGGTAATAAAGGCGCATAAAGATCCTCAGGGTAAAGTTGCAATGATTATGGTGGACTTAGATAGATTCAAAAATATAAATGATAGCTATGGGTTTTCAATGGGAAATAAACTTTTAAGAGCTGTAGCCTATAGAATAAAAAACATTTTAAAAGGCGTATCTACCGTAGCATATCTTGGTGAAGACCATTTTGGCATACTGTTAGATCAAATCACAGGAATGAACAACGTATGTACCATAACCCAGAAAATTAAGAGTGCAATCGGTAGACCTTTTGTTTTCGATAAAAATTATATTTACATTACTTGTAGTATGGGAGTAAGTTTTTACAGAAGAGAAAGTAAGGGCAGTGAGGACTTAATAAGTCATGCTGAGAAAGCTATCCTAAAAGCAAAAAACCAAGGTGGAAATTGTATGCAAGTATATACCTTAGAAATGGACAGAAAGCTCACTAGAAGAGCTCAGATTGAAAATGATTTAAAAACTGCTATCTACAATAATGAGCTGTTCTTAGTTTATCAGCCTCAAGTAGAGTTACTCAATGAAAAACTTGTAGGGGTGGAGGCTTTACTAAGATGGAAGCATCCTACCTTAGGAATGATATCACCAGATGAATTTATACCTATTGCAGAGGAAACAGGAGCAATTTTATCTATTGGGCAATGGGTTATAAAAACTGCAGCAATTCAAGCTAAGCAGTGGGAGTTAGATGGATTACCCGTTAGTAAAGTTGCAGTAAACCTTAGCTCAGTGCAGTTAAAACATGATAATATTTGTATGCTTATTAAAGATATATTACAACAGGTGGGACTGAGTCCAGAAAGTATTGAAATTGAGCTAACTGAAACTACTATGATGGAAGATATAGGAAGGTCTATTGATATCTTTAATACCTTAAAGGAAATGGGATTAAAGATTGCAGTAGATGATTTTGGAACTGGATATTCCTCTTTAAGTTATCTAAGGAAGATACCTATAAATAAATTGAAAATTGATCGATCCTTTATAATGGATTTAGAAACAGATTTTGAGGAATCTATAATAACTAAAACCATAATTCATATGGGTAAAAACTTAGGTTTCAAGGTTATAGCAGAGGGAGTAGAAACAAAGGAACAAATGCAATATTTAAGGGAAAATGGTTGTGATGAAGCTCAAGGATATTATTATAGCAAACCTCTTACACAAAATGAGTTAAAGGATTTTATCATAAATCATTATATATCATCGTAAAAATACAGATGAAATCACTATATAAAGAGGGGTTATCTTGCAACGCATAAATATGTGAAGTGAGGAGCTCCTTTTATTTTTTACATATAAAACTTCTATTACATACAAAATATATTGGTAAGTAAAACTTTTAAATAAATCAAGGTTGCTTGAAAATACTTTTTTAGACCTACCCCAAAAAAGTACACTGTAATTTCGAATATATATAGATATAATTTAAATATGTACTGTAGGTAAACGTTAGGACGTGAGTTTTATGAATAAGGATATAAACCAAAGAGTTTTAGAAATAAGAGTAAATCCAGAGGAATTAAATGGATTTATGGAAGAGTTCAAGCCCTTTGTTATTTCTACAGCAGAAAAAACTTTAAATAGATATATAGATTGTAAAAATGATGAAGAGTGGAGTGTAGCACTACTTGCTTTTAATGAAGCTATACAGAATTATGAAATACAAAAAGGAAGTTTTTTAGCTTTTTCAAAAATGGTAATTAAAGCTAGATTAATTGATTATTATAGAAAAGAATCAAAGCATAAAAATTTGTTGTACATAAACAAAGTGTTGGAAGATGAGGAAGAAATAGATTTATCAGAAAAACAAGCTATTGAAGAGTATCAGAAACAAAACCTTAATGAGTATAGAAAAATCGAAATTAGACAACTAACTGAGGAATTAGCAAAGTGGGATATTACCTTTAAGGATTTAGTAAAGGCTTCACCTAAAAGAGCTTCTACAAGAAAAATATACAATGTCATAATTAAATATATTTTAAATGATGAAAAGTCACTAAACTATGTTCTGAGCAAAAAAACCATCCCTATTTCAGATATTGAAAAAAATACTTTAGTACCTCGGAAAAAGATAGAGAGAGCACGAAAATATATAATATCAGTAGTATTAATAATTCTAGGTGACTATGAGTATTTAAATGACTATATTAATTTGGAGGAAGAAATATGAAGGGTATAATTGTTCAGCAGGAAAAAGGGCGTTTTATTATTATAACGAAAGATGGAAGATTTATTAAGGTAAGAGGTGAAAATGGTTATTCTATTGGAGATGAATATGAAGGAAAAATCGGATTGTTAAGATTAAGTGAACTGTTCTCCAATGTTATAAGTACTGGTGACAATGTAAATCGCACAAGATTTAACAAAAGAATAGCTACTGCTTTTGCCTCTATATTTTTAATTTTTGGTATGTCTACAGCAGCTTATGCCTATATGATACCTTCAAATTATGTGAATATAGATATAAATCCCAGTGTGGAATTAAGATTTAATAGATTTAATAGAGTTGTTAAGGCAGTAGGCTTAAATGAGGATGGTTTGAGGGTTTTAGAAGAACTGTCTTTAAATAATAAGCCTGTAGATGAAGCTATAAAATTAGTTATTGCTGAAGTAGAAGAAGAAGGGTATTTAAAGGAAGAGTTAGAAAATCAAGTTTTAGTTACAGTTTCAGCAAAAGATGAAAGTGCAGCAAAAGATATGGAGAGTCAGTTAGGTGAATTAGTAAAGGAACAGCTTGAAGAAGATAATTTAGTGAAAGTTCCAATCACCACAGCTGTTGCCACTTTAAATAGACATAAAGAAGCTGAAGCACTAGGAATTTCTCCAGGGAAACTTAATTTGATAGATAAGCTTCAAGATGTTATGCCAGAAATAAATCAAGAGGATTATGTAAATACATCTGTAAAAGATATTATGAAAGCTATTAAGAGTAGTAAAAAAGAAGGTTCTGTAGAAGAAAAGTTGGAAAGTAATGAAGAGAAACAGGAAGAACCAGCAAATAACCTAGAAAACAAAGATGGCACAAAGGAAGAAAAAAGCACTAATGATAATAGCAATGAGAATAATGGCAATAGCATGAAGGAAAATAAAAATAACAATTCTAATAATGAACAGAAAAATAGTAAAGTAAATAAAAAAGAGAAAGAAGATAAGAATAATAAATCTCAAATAAATAAGAATAAAAATCAACCTAAAAAGGATAAAGATAAATAAAGGTTAAGTTATAATAATATAAGTAATTTAAGGTGAAACTTCTAATGTATACGAAAATATACATTGGTTCCCTTAAAATTTTTATAAGTGAATAAAATCAAAAGTTAGTTTAATAGTTCATTATGCTCAATGTTGTAATTTAGCATAATGAACTTACCTCCTATAAACAAATATACCTTTTATAAAGCAGTGAGCTATAGGAATATAGTTTGCTGCTTTGTTATTAGTTAAAAATAATTACAATTGCAAAGTATGTTAAAATCATGTATAATTTTTAAGAGTATTAAATTGCTTCATTAAATTGATATAGATAAAAGGTTTTCTAGGGTTCCGCAGTAGCAAATACTGGTCTGGTCCAAGAGAAAACGCACATGAAATTGTGTACACGGAGGGATAAAAGCCTGGGAGATATCAAAAGAGATATCTTCTAGGCTTATTTTATTGCACTAATGGTAACTAGTGTAAATTGGTTAATTTCACAAATAGGATATGTATAATAAAAGTTAATTTGTGACTAGTTTAAGGTAATAATTAGTATTAATAATAAGGTTAATAGCAAAAGGAGAGTCGTTATGAGCAAAAGATTAAATTTATTAGAGCATAATATTAGGAGTATATTTTTTCATTACTTGCTTCCAAGCATAGGTGGAATGGTTGGACTATCATTATATATCTTTTTTGATACTATGTTTGTTGGACAAGGAGTGGGAAGTGATGGACTTGCAGCCCTTAGTATAGCAATACCTATGTATAATGTATACAATGCTATAGGGTTGCTCCTTGGGGTAGGTGGAGCTACAGTACTTTCAATCTATCATGGAGAAGAAAACTATGATAAAGCTAATGAGGCCTTTACCATTTCTTTTATTATTGCAATTGTTTTAGGAATAGTTTTTACTATAGTTCAAGTTGTATATATCGATGAGCTATGCTATTTTTTAGGGGGGAAAGGAACTCTATTTCCACTAGTTAAAGAATATCTAGAAGTAATGGCTAAATTCACTTGGGCCTTCATTTTATCGGGAACAATGGTAGCAATGGTTAGAAATGACAAAAATCCAAAGCTTGCCATGTGGGCTATGCTTTCAGGGTGCATTTCCAACATTTTCTTAGACTGGTTATTTATTATTGGATTCAACATGGGGATGACGGGAGCTATAGTTGCAACAGTTATTTCACCAATTATTACTTTGACCATCTTAAGTTTTCACTTCATCAGAAAAATGAACACTATAAAATTAGTGAGATTTAAAAAGGATATAACTTTAATAACTAGAATTCTTAAAAATGGAATTGCAAGCTTTATACTTGAAATTTCAGGAGCCATTGTTATATTTGCTTTTAATAAGGCTGTGTTTAATTTAATAGGAGATATAGGATTATCTGCCTATAGTATTATTGCAAATATAAATTTAATATGTGCTGCAGTATTCACTGGAGTTGCCCAAGCTATTCAACCAATTATAAGTGTAAACTTTGGAGCTAAAAAGACAGAAAGAATTAACAAAGCATTGATTTATGCTCTAATTACTTCCATAAGTTTAGGAGTAGTTTTTTATATTGTAGGTCTAGTGCTACCAAAACCCATTGTACTGATTTTTAATAGTGATAATCAGGAGTTAATGAATATTACAGTTACTGGAATAAGAATATATTTTACTGCTTTCTTATTTATGGGAGTAAATATTACTCTAGTTTCTTATTTTCAATCTATGGAAAAATCCAAGATTTCTATTTTTTCATCCTTAAGTAGGGGAATAATCTTTATACTAGTTGGATTATTTATATTACCCAAGATATTTTCAGTAAATGGGATTTGGCTTACTGCTACCTTTGCTGAGATAATCACTTTAATTATTAACCTAGTATATTTTTTAATTAAGAGAAAACGCCTAATAGCCTAGCATGGTTTTTAAGACTTCATCTTTTATGAGATGAGGTTTTTTTTTACATATATAGCTAGTATAAAATTAAGTTTTTAATCAAGCGGGACAAATACCATTTGTTCCTAAGTGTAAATCAGATAAATAATAAATGCAGTATTGATCTTACATTATTGAAAATTATAATAGGAATTTTTGAATAACCAAGAAAATAAACTCATATATTTAAAGTGTAAAACTAATTTTAACAACATTTCGGAAGCTTCAAGACTGACATCTTCTTTAAGTGGCAGTTGCTTAGCCTAGTAAATTGCTTTGGTGCAACAAAGTACCTTTGTTTAATTTTAAGCGGCTTCCAAAGTAGCTCCATAAAATGAACTTATTTATTATTTAATAAAAGTTTTTTAAAGTGTTTGAAAACTTAAAAAGTTATGATATAATATTTTTAAGATTGGAAACGTTACCGAAAACGATTTTAAAAATTATACATAAGTAAACATAAAATGATTTTACTATAGGAGAATAGAGTAGGTTAATTAAAGTAATAAGCTCTATTCTCCATAATTAATTTAAGAATTGGAAACGTTTCCGAAAACGTTACATATATTTTTCAGAAAAGAGGTTTTTTATGAAAAATCTAAATATAAAAGATATTGCTCGCATAGCAGGTGTTGGTGTTACTACTGTTTCAAGAGTTTTAAATAACCATCCTGATGTTAAAGATGAAACAAGGCAGAAAATCTTAGAAGTTATGAATAATTTTAATTACGTGCCAAATAACAGTGCAAGAAACTTAAAAAGAAACACTTCTAATAATATTGGAGTATTAGTTAAAGGAATTCATAACCCTTTCTTTTCAAAAATGATTAAATCCATTGAAGAAGAGATAGATAAAGAAGGATACTCTATGATCCTTCACTATAATGAAAGTAATAATAATGATATAGAAGCAGCAATTGAACTTATCAAGGAGAAAAAGTTAAAAGGCTTAATTTGTCTTGGAGGAGATTTTGAAAATCTAGACAAGCAAGAGCTTATTAATTTAAAGACTCCTATTGTATTAGCGTCAACTTATGTTATAGAAAAAGCAAACAAGACTTTATTTTCCAGTGTAATTATAGAAAATGAAAAGGCAGCTTTTAAAGCAGTAGATTACATAGCAAGCCTTGGACATGAAAAAATTGGAATTATTACTACAGGAGAAGAAGATAGAACTATTGGAAAGCTAAGATTTGAGGGTTATAAGAAAGCTTTAGAAAAAAATTCTATAGAGTTTAATGAGAACTTTGTAGAGATAGGTGAGTATACCTTTGAGTCTGGTTTTGAGGCAATGAATAAGCTTTTGGATAAGAACTTAGATTTAACAGCAGTATTTGTTACAACAGATATTATGGCCATAGGTGCTTCCAAGGCGATTTTGACTAGAGGACTTAAAATTCCAGAAGACATTTCCATTGTAGGCTTTGATGGTATTGATTATTCACTATATTTCCATCCATCCATTACTACAGTAGTACAGCCGGTAGAGGAAATGGGGAAAAAAAGCATAGATTTACTCTTTGAAATACTAAAAAATAAAAGAGAGCATCAGCATATAGTCTTAGAAACACAACTAGAGGAAAGAGAATCATGTAAAAAATTTTTGAAGGAGGCTTCACATGGCTAATGTTGTTATAAAGGGCATTGAAAAGGTTTATCCTAATGGATTTAAAGCAGTGCATGGTATTGACTTAGAAGTTAACGATGGCGAATTCATGGTTTTAGTAGGACCTTCAGGCTGTGCTAAATCTACAACTTTAAGAATGGTAGCTGGACTTGAGGAAATCACTAATGGAACAATTTTTATAGGAGATAAGGTGGTAAATAATATTCCACCAAAGGATAGAGGAATTGCCATGGTATTTCAAAACTATGCACTTTATCCTCATATGACAGTTTACGAAAATATGGCATTTTCGTTAAAGCTAAAAAAGCTTCCAAAGGATGAAATAGATAAGAAGGTAAGGGAAGCAGCGAAAATATTAGATTTAGAAGAAGTATTAAAAAGACGCCCAAAAGAGTTATCTGGAGGGCAAAGACAAAGGGTAGCCGTAGGACGTGCCATTGTTCGTGATCCAGAGGTTTTCCTATTTGATGAACCACTTTCAAACTTAGATGCAAAACTAAGAGTTCATATGAGGGTACAACTTTCACAGCTTCATAAGAAGCTTAAGTCTACTATGATTTATGTAACCCATGACCAAGTTGAAGCTATGACTATGGGAGATAGAATTTGTGTAATGAACTTTGGAAAGATAATGCAGGTAGATTCACCACTAAATCTTTATCATTATCCTAAGAATAAGTTTACTGCTGGTTTTATTGGTTCTCCTGCTATGAATATTGCTGAGGGAGAGTTAGTAAGCAAAGAGGAAAAAGTTGCTGTGAAAATAGGTGGAGAAGTATTAGTACTTCCAGAAAATAAGGGAAGTAAGGTTAAAAGTCATGTAGGGAAAAAAGTTTGGTTTGGACTTAGACCTGAACACATTAATTTAAAAGATCAAGAGAACTCATCAAAAGTAAATGGAAGTATAGATGTAATTGAACATATGGGAAATGAGTCTTTTGTTTATTTTAGTAAAGGGGAATTACAGCTAACAGCAAAAATTGATTCTATGGAATCAAGATGTTTAGAAACAGGAAAAGCAGAAAACTTTATATTTCATTTGGAAAACTGTCATATTTTTGATTATGAAAGTGAAGAGAATATAAGTCTATAATTACTAGGTCCTTAAAAATATTTCAACAAGGATTCTATGATTTTATTTTGGGAAGAATCTTTAGCTAGAAACAAACCTTGTTGGAAATTTAATCTCATTCCATTGTGGCTCTTCAAAATGAACTTGGTGATTATTTAAAAGTGTTATCAATTTAATTTTAATATATTCATAACATTACAGGGGAGGATTATTAACATGAAAAAAGTTAAAAAAATCTTAGCTTTAGCAATTTCATCCTTGATGGTAACTTCAGCTTTAACTGGTTGTGCAGCAAATGGGGATAAAAAATCAGAAGAGGGAACGAAACCAGCGGCAGAGGAGAAAAAAGAAAATGTTACTTTAAACATATTTCAGTTTAAGGTAGAGATTGATAAGGAGTTTAAAGAGGCAGCACAAGCTTATACCGCAGAACATCCAAATGTAAAAATTAATGTAGAAACTGTAGGTGGTGGTGCTGACTACGGTGCAGCTCTAAGAGCAAAAATTCAAGGTGGAACAGAACCTTCTATATTCAATATTGGGGGACCACAAGATGTTAAGGATTGGGAATCTAGATTAGTTGATTTAACTAATGAGCCCTGGACAAAACAAGCTCTTGATGGAGTTTTATCAGGCGTTACAGTAAATAATAAAGTTTATGCAATGCCTTTTGCAGTAGAAGGTTATGGCTTTGTTTATAACAAAGAAATATTCCAAACTGCAGGAATTGATACTAAAGGAGTTAAAGACTATGCTTCTTTAGAAAAAGCAGTAAAAGATTTAGATACTAAAATAAAAGCTGGTGAATTAAAAAGCAAATATCCAAACTTAGAAGCAGCTTTTGAGTTACCAGCAAAAGAAACTTGGGTAACTGGACTTCATACTTCAAATGCAGCTATTTCACAAGAATTTAATAGTTCATTAGATGCCTTTGCAGCTAAAAAGATCGATTTCAAAAACGGGGAAGCTCTAAAAGCATTAATAGATTTACAAGCTAATTACTCTCCAAGTGCAAAATCAAAAGAGAAGTTAAGCACAGTAGATTATGCAACTCAAGTAGACCAAGGACTTGCTATTGAACGTGTGGCTATGGTTCAACAAGGTAACTGGATTTATGGCGGAGTTCAAAAAATAGATCCAAAAGTAGCGGATAAACTTGATATATTACCAATGTCAGTTAAGGGTGGAAAAGAAGACACAATCCCAATGGGAGTTCCAATGTATTGGGCAGTTAACAACAAAGGTACTGCAGCTGAGCAAACAGCAGCTAAAGATTTCTTAAATTGGCTTTACACTTCAGAAAAAGGTAAGGACTATATAGTTAATAAATTCTTCTTTATTCCTCCATTTAAAGGTTATGAAAGTTTACAACCCAAAGACCCACTAGGTGCTGCGGTTAAGAGATATGCTGAAGCTGGAAAGACTACACCTTGGGTATTTATGGGATATCCAACAGGGTGGGGAATGGAAGTTCTTGGACAAGAAATTCAAAAATATTTAGCTGGACAAGAAGATTGGAATGCAGTAATGAAAAATTCTCAAGCTAAATGGGAAGAAATGAGAAAATAGTATTACAGGCGTACACAACAATTTATAGAAAAATAATCTTATAGTTTGTATTTGTTTAGTAAGAAACATTGAAATTGGGGAGGGGTTTTTCCCTCCTTAATTTATAGCTTTAGACATCTTCAAAAAATAAATAAGTCAGTATGCCTGTTTATTTTTTGTTATACTGCTTCAACAGAACCCTTAGATAGTACTACTATCGAAGAACCCTGTTTGTTTGTGGTTACAAGCTTGCTTGTGAACTCAAAATATCCTTCACATCTTTGATTTGTTTTTTGTGTTAAGATACCCTATTCACTTTTTTTCTTAAGAACTTGGGAAAAAATTCAAGACTAAATTTAAAAAGGAGGTTACTATGAAGAATTCAAAGTTATGGTTTAGTTTATTTGTTGGTCCTATACTTTTAGCATTTTTAATGGTAGTAATAATTCCTATGATTTCAGGAGTATATTTTTCCTTCACTAATTGGAATGGTATAGAAAATAATGCTACTTGGGTTGGACTTACAAATTATAAACAAGTGTTTAATAAAGAAAGTGGTTTCATACCAGCATTTATATTTACAGCGAAATTTGCAATAGCATCAGTAATTGCAATAAACTTATTTGGATTTTCTCTTGCCTTATTAGTTACTAGAGGGATGAGAATAAGCAACCTTTTAAGAAGTATATTTTTCATGCCTAATATGGTTGGAGGTTTGATTTTAGGTTTTATATGGCAATTTATTTTTACCAAGGCTTTTTCTTGGGTTGGTACTAAATTAGGAATAGAGTTTTTGAAGGGCTGGCTCGCAACCAGTACCACAGGTTTTTGGGCCTTAGTGATATTAATGTCTTGGCAAATGTCAGGTTATATGATGATTATATACATTGCGGCTCTTCAAGGAATTCCTGAATCCTTAAACGAAGCTGCAAAAATTGATGGAGCTAATGGGTTCCAAAGATTAAGACATATCACCCTTCCCTTAGTGGCACCAGCTTTTACTGTAGGATTGTTCTTAACTTTATCAAACTCTTTTAAGTTATTTGATCAGAACTTATCTTTAACAGGAGGAGGACCTTTTAACTCCACACAAATGTTAGCACTTAACATATATAATTCAGCCTTTACCTTTAACCAATTTGGTTTAGCTCAAGCAAAGGCAGTTATATTTTTAATAACTATAGCAGTTATATCACTTACACAGCTTTATTTTAGTAAGAAAAAGGAGGTAGAAATGTAATGAAAGAAAAGTTTTTTAAAAAGCTAGGTTGGAACCTTTTAGGTATCTCAGTGGCTTTAATATTTTTAGCACCTCTATACATTGTGTTTACTAACTCCTTTAAAACAGCTAAGGGAATTTTTACAAATGTACTTAGTCTACCAGTAAAGGATACCTTTACTGTAAATAACTATATTCAGGCCTTTAAGGACTTAAACTTTATTCACTCTTTAGCTAACTCTTTATTTATTACAATTACAAGTACGGTGCTAATAGTGATTTTCGCTTCAATGGCAGCTTGGATGTTAGTGAGAAGCAAATCGAAGTTCAGTACTTTTTTATTCTTCTTGTTTGCGGCGGCCATGCTAATACCCTTCCAATCAGTTATGCTGCCATTAATAAATTTATTAGGAAAGCTTAAGATGTTAAATCCTGTTGGATTAATATTTGCATATTTAGGCTTTGGTTCAAGTTTATCCATAATTTTATATCATGGATTTATTAAAGGAATACCTGTGGAACTTGAGGAAGCAGCTTTAATTGACGGCTGTAATAAATTTCAGGTATTCTGGCTTATTGTATTTCCACTATTGAAGCCAATAACCGTTACGGTTTCTATTTTAAATGCAATGTGGATTTGGAATGACTTTTTACTCCCTCAATTAGTTATAAATAAACCAGAGTGGCACACTATACCATTAAAAATGTTCTATTTCTTTGGACAGTACTCAAAGAGATGGGATTTAGCTCTTGCAGGGCTTGTAATTGGTATGATTCCTATTATTATATTCTACTTCTTTGCTCAAAAGCATATTGTTAAAGGTGTTACTCAAGGGTCTATAAAGTAATAAAATATGGGAGTAGATTTAGGGTAATAAATGAAATTATATAGACTGAAAAAGTCTATAAAACAGTATAAGAGGGGGAGTAAGTATATGAACTTTTATGAATTATCAGATAAGGTGTTTAAATATTCCTTTGGAAATCCCATTAACACTGAGGCTGTAGTAACTAAAGGCGAAAAAGTAAAAAATGAAGCTTTAAGATATTTTAATATAGATGATACTGAAGGAATGAGATTTACCTATAAAATGACTAAGGAACAAGTAGTTTGGGGTCTAGGAGAAAATCTAAAAGGTATGAATAAAAGAGGAGGAATTTATGATTCCTTTTGCAGTGATGACCCAAGGCATACTCCAGACAAAAAATCCTTATATGGAGCTCATAACTTTTTAGTTGTAGATGGTAAGGAAACCTTTGGAGTGTTTATTGACTATCCAGGTAAGGTTATTTTTGATATTGGATTCTCAGAAGAAAGCTCTCTCATAATAGCCATTGAAGAAAAGGATGTAGAGGTTTATATAATAACTGGAGAAAAACCTTTAGAAATTGTAAGAGAGTTTTTAAGTATAATTGGGGAAGGTTATGCTCCGCCTAAGTGGGCTTTTGGATATCAACAATCAAGGTGGAGCTACCCTAATGAAGAATCGGTGAGAGAAGTTGCAAAAAAATTTATAGAAAATAATATCCCTTGTGATGCCATTTATTTAGATATAGATTATATGGAAAGATTTAAAGATTTTACAATAGATCAAAAAGCTTTTCCAGAATTTAAAACTTTTGCTAAAGAGATGAAGGATAAAGGTTTTAGGCTAATTCCAATTATTGATGCAGGGGTGAAAATAGAAAAGGACTATGACATATATGAAGAAGGCTTAGAAAATAATTACTTCTGCCAGGATGAGGAAGGAAAGGCTTTCATGGCAGCAGTTTGGCCAGGGCGTTGTCACTTTCCAGATTTTTTAAATCCTCAGGTTAGAACCTGGTTTGGATTAAAGTACAAGGTATTAACAGATTTAGGTATTGAAGGCTTTTGGAATGATATGAATGAACCAGCCTTATTTTACACAGAGAGGGGATTAAAGGAAGCAGTTAGCTTGGCTAAGGTATCTGAAAATGAAAACTTAGATATTTATTCCTTCTTTAAGTTAAAAGACTCCTTTAACAATATGTCTAATAGTTTAGAGGATTACAAGAGCTTTTATCACAATATAAATGGGGATAAAATAAATCATTATAAAGTCCATAACTTATATGGTTACAATATGACTAGAGCTGCAGGTGAAGGCTTAAACCTTATAGATTCAAGTAAAAGATTTTTGCTATTGTCTAGAGCCTCTTATATTGGAATGCATAGGTATGGAGGTATTTGGACTGGCGATAATCATTCCTGGTGGGAACACTTACTTTTGAATATAAAGATGATGCCTTCCTTAAATATGTGCGGATTTCTTTATATTGGTGCAGATACAGGAGGTTTTGGAGGAGATACAAACCATGAGCTAATAACAAGATGGACGCAGTTTAGTATATTTACTCCTCTTTTTAGAAATCATGCAGCTATGGGAACAAGAAAACAAGAACCTTTCTCCTTTGAAGAAGAAACAATAAAAAATCTTAGAAATACTCTTGAACTCCGATATGCATTAATACCATATATTTATTCTGAATACATGAAATCCTTAAAGAACAAGGATATGTACTTCAAGCCTTTAAGTTTTGAATACACGGATGATTTTAGCAAAAGGGTGGAAAACCAATTGCTTTTAGGAGCTTCATTAATGATAACTCCGATATATGAAGAAAATTCCTTAGGTAGATATGTTTACTTACCAGAGGATATGGTACTTTGGAAGGTGAAGAATTACCAGGAAAGAATCTATGAAATTCTAAAAGGTGGTCATCATTATATTGATGTTGGGTTAAATGAAGTACCAATATTTTTGAGAAAAGATAAGGCTTTTATTTTAGGAAAACACAGTAAAAATGTGGATAGTTTAAATAATGAAGAGCTTAAAGTCATAGCCTTTGTAGAGAATGAAACAACTTATGTTTACTATGATGATGATGGCACTACTAAAGACTATAAGACAGGAACCCATGAAGAAGTAATTATTAATATAAAAAAATGTGGTGAAGATGACTTTGCTATTGAGATAAAAAACAAAGGAAATACAAAGGTGAGGGTTCTAAACCTTGAAATAATTGATACAAATGGAAGGGTTCATAAGAAAATCCTATCAGTTGAAACCTAAGAAGGAGAAGGATAAAGATGAAGAGAAGCAGCGGTATTTTAATGCACATAACCTCCTTACCTAGCCCTTATGGAATAGGAACCTTTGGAAAGGAGGCCTATGAATTTGTAGACTTTTTAGTTAAAGCAGGGCAAAAATATTGGCAAATACTGCCACTAGGATCTACAAGTTTTGGAGATTCTCCCTATCAATCTTTCTCAGCCTTCGCAGGGAATCCTTACTTTATAGATTTGGACCTTTTAAATAAAGAAGGTATTCTCTCCAAAAAGGACTATGAGACATTAGATTTTGGTCATAGCATTGAAAGTGTAGACTATGAGAAGATATTTAAAAATAAGATGAAGGTGCTAAAAGTTGCTTTTAACAATGCAAAGAACAAATATTTAGAGGATATAAAGGAGTTTAAAGAGGACAATACCCAGTGGCTAGAAGATTATGCCCTTTATATGGCAATAAAAGAAAAGTTTCAATTAAAGCCTTGGAAGCTTTGGGATGAGGATATTAAACTAAGAAAAGAAAGTGCTATAAAAACTTATAAGAAAGAATTAAAAGAAGAAATAGAGTATTGGGTATTTTTGCAGTACTTATTTTATAAACAGTATGGGGAATTAAAAGCTTATGCAAATTCCAAGGGTGTTAAAATTATTGGTGATATTCCTATATATGTGGCAGAAGATAGTGCTGATACCTGGGCAAATAGCAATATATTTCTCCTTGATGAAAATAAGATTCCAACTGTAGTGGCTGGATGCCCACCAGATGCTTTTTCAGAAACTGGACAGCTTTGGGGAAATCCTATTTATGATTGGAAGGCTTTAGAAAAACAGAATTACTTATGGTGGATTGAAAGAATTGCTGGAAGTAAAAAACTATATGATGTAATTAGAATAGATCATTTTAGAGGCTTCGAATCCTATTGGCAAATTCCTTATGGAGAAGAAACGGCTATAAATGGAACTTGGGTAAAAGGACCTGGGATAAAGCTTTCCAACGCCATTAAGAAAGTATTAGGGGATGTAGAAATTATTGCTGAAGACTTAGGGTTTCTAACTGAAGAAGTTATAAATTTCAGAATAGAATCTGGGTACCCAGGAATGAAAGTGCTTCAATTTGCCTTCGATTCTAGGGAAGAAAGTGACTACTTACCACATAATTATGAAAAGAACTGTGTGGTTTATACAGGAACTCATGATAATTATACGGTAAATGGATGGTTTAAAAACACTAATAAAGCAGATGTAGATTATGCAGTTAGGTACTTAAATTTGAGTGAAAAGGAAGGCTATAATTGGGGATTTATTAGAGGGGCATTAAGTTCTGTAGGTAGTTTAGCAATTGCACAGATGCAGGATTATCTAGGCCTTGGAGATGAGGGAAGGATGAATATTCCATCAACCCTAGGAGGTAACTGGCAGTGGAGAGTGAAGAAAGAAGCTCTTACAGAAGAGTTGGCAGAAAAAATAAATAAAATAACAAAACTTTATGGAAGATAAAAAAGGAAAGGTAGATAAATATGTTTGATACTAAAGAATTAAGAGAAAACATAGAAAGAATTCTTAAAACAGATTACGGCAAAACTTTAGCTAAAGCTCAAACTCATGAGAAGTATAATGCCCTTTCTAAAGCCATAATGGGAACAATTATTAATAACTGGGATGAAACAGAGAAGACTTACTCCACTGGAAAAGCAGCTTATTATCTTTCCGCCGAGTTTTTAATGGGAAGAGCCTTAGGTAACAACCTATTGAACTTAGGAATTTATGAAGATGTAAAAGTAGTATTAAAGGACATGAATATAAATATCAATGATATTGAAGAAATGGAAGAAGATGCTGGTCTTGGAAATGGTGGTCTTGGGAGACTTGCAGCTTGTTTTATGGAATCCTGTGGAACTTTGAATCTTCCTGTAAGAGGCTATGGTATAAGATATAGTCATGGCTTATTTAAGCAAAGTTTTGAAGATGGTTTTCAAAGGGAACAAGGTGACAATTGGCTTAAATATGGAGATCCTTGGTCAATAAGAAAAGAAGAGGAATCTGTAATTGTTGAATTTGCTGATGAAAAGGTTAAGGCAGTACCTTATGACACACCAATCATTGGCTATGGCACAAAGAATATAAATACTCTTAGATTATGGAAGGCAGAAAGCTTTAAGGATTTTGATTTTCATCTATTTAATGACCAAAAGTATAATGAGGCAGTAGAGGAAAAAAATAAGGCAGAGGATATATCAAGAGTGCTATATCCTAACGATTCCACAGAAGAGGGAAAAATACTTAGACTAAAGCAGCAATACTTTTTTGTATCAGCTTCCTTAAAAGATTTAATAAAACAATATAAGAAAGATCATAGGGGAGATTTCAAGGACTTTCCAGAGTTTCACGCAATTCAGCTTAATGACACTCACCCTGTAGTTGCAATACCAGAGTTAATGAGGTTATTAGTGGATGAAGAAAATATAGATTGGGAAATAGCTTGGGATATTACTGTAAAAACCTTCTCTTATACTAATCACACTATCTTAGCAGAGGCTCTAGAGCAATGGTGGAATGGCCTTTATAAAAAGGTGCTTCCAAGAGTATATGAAATTATTGAAGAGATTGATAGGAGATTTGTTATTGAGCTTTCACAAAAGGGCTATGAACCAGAAAAGATAAATTCTATGGCTATTATTAATAGGGACATGATTCGTATGGCTTTTCTTGCTATTCATGGAACTCATACTACCAATGGAGTAGCTCAGCTTCATACAGATATATTGAAATTTCAAGAGCTTAGAGATTGGTATGAGCTTTATCCAAATAGGTTTCAAAATAAAACTAATGGAATTACACCAAGAAGATGGCTTGCACTTTGCAATAGGGAATTAGCACAAATGATTACAAAGCTCCTTGGAACTGATAAATGGATAAATGAACTTACTTTACTTAAAGATCTTGAAAAATATTTAGAGGACGAAATGGTGCTAAATAAGATTTTAGAAATAAAGGAAGAGAAAAAGCACCAGTTAGCTGAATATATAAAAGTTCATGAAGGGGTGGAAATAAATCCAAATTCTTTATTTGATATCCAAATAAAAAGATTACATGAGTACAAAAGACAGCTTTTAAATGCCTTTGGAATTTTGGATTTATATTTTAAACTAAAGGAAAATCCAGAAATAGATATAGTACCTAGAACCTTTATTTTTGGAGCAAAAGCTGCTCCAGGATATATAAGAGCTAAGGGTATAATAAAGTTTATAAATGAAATAGGAAAACTAATTAACAATGACCCTCTGGTTATGGGAAAAATTAAAGTAGTTTTTGTTCAAAACTATAGAGTATCCTATGGGGAAAGGCTATTTCCAGCAGCAGATATTTCTGAGCAAATTTCTACAGCAGGTAAAGAGGCTTCAGGTACTGGAAATATGAAGTTTATGCTAAATGGAACTCCAACTTTAGGAACTTTTGATGGTGCCAATGTGGAGATAGTACAAGAAGCAGGAGAAGAAAATAATTTTATTTTTGGTGCTAGGGTTGAAGAAATAGAGAAAATTAAGGATACTTATAACCCAAAAGATTACTATGAAAATAATCCAAGATTAAAGAAGGTAGTAGACACCTTAATAGATGGAACCTTCTCTGATGGAAATACAGGAATGTTTGAAGAAATCTATACCTCTCTTCTTGAAGGTGCAGCTTGGCATAAGCCAGATCATTACTTTATATTTAAAGATTTTATGGGTTATGTAGAAGCACAAGAAAAGGTAGATAAGGCCTATAGACATAGACTTTTATGGGCTAAAAAGTGTCTAAAGAATATAGCTAACGCTGGTAAGTTTAGTAGTGATAGAACCATTGAAGAGTATGCAAGAGAAATTTGGTATATTGAGCCAAAAAAAATATAAAAAGCCAGATAAAACCCATTATATTTTAGGTACACAAGAGTTCTAATTATTTTAGTCTTGTGTGCCTAAATTTTTGTAGAATGGATGAATTAAATGAATTATAATTATAATATATAGAATGCAATAAACGTACTGTATAAATATAGATAAGTCTATTTTCCATTCTCTTTAACATAAGTGCCTAAAATTATAAGTAATATTACAACTTATGTAAGAGGTTTAGAGTATTTGTACAAAGAGCAAAGCAAGGAGGAGCACCATGTATGTAGGAGTAGATTTAGGCGGGACTAATATTGCAGTTGGCCTAGTAGATGAAAATAGTATTTTAAAATATCACAAGTCTACACCAACTAGGGCAGAAAGAGGTTCAAAGGAAGTAATTAAAGATATTATTAAGCTAATCAATGAAACAATAAGAGACTATGGCATAAATAAAGAGACAGTTAAAGCCATTGGTATAGGTGTGCCAGGAATTGCAGAGCCTAATTCTGGAGAGGTAATTTACTGTGTCAACTTAGGGTGGAATAATGTACCTTTAAAGCAAGACCTTGAAAAAGAGCTAAATATTCCAGTATTTGTAGACAACGATGCCACCGTTGCTGGACTTGCAGAGTATAAGATAGGCACTATGAGGAATTGTGAAAGTGGTGTGTTCATAACTTTAGGTACTGGAGTTGGTGGAGGTATTGTTATCAATGGTAAGGTTAGGTCAGGTTTTAATGGTATAGGATCTGAAATTGGGCACATGATAGTAGGAGAAAACTTTTATCCTTGTAATTGTGGTCGCAATGGGTGTTTAGAAACCTTTACTTCCTCAACGGCCTTAATTAACTATACGAGAAAATTAATTAGTGAGGGGAATGAGACCTCCATAGTTAAAAAAACAAAGGGCAGTTTAGAAGAAATTAATGGAAGAATTATTTTTGAAGCTGCAAAAGAAGGAGATTATGTAGCTAATAAAGCTGTAGATAGGTTAGTAAAATACCTAGCTATTGGAATTACCAATATCATAAACATTATTGATCCAGAGATAATAGCATTAGGTGGAGGACTTTCTGGAGCAGGAGATTTTCTTTTGGTAAAAGTTCAAGAAGAAGTTGAAAGAGTAAGATATATGAAAATGATTCCTATAGGAAAGATAGTTCTTGCAACCCTTGGAAATGAAGCAGGAATTATTGGAGCAGCAGCTCTTGGTATGTAGGAAATAAGCTCAAAGTTTAGCCTCACAGGGAAAATACCTGTGAGGCTAAATAATTTGTTAATTTCCGCTACCTAAGTTTTGGCAAGTTCCTCTTGCACCAGATTTCATACCAGCTCCATTACCCATACCTTTGCCGGCACCTCTTCTTTGTCCATTTTCTCCCACCATGTTCCCATTACCTTTTCCTTTTTGCCCTTCACCTGGAGTAGTGCAAGCGGCTGAGTTTTCTTCTATTTTAGCTTTTATGGCTTCACCTTGTTCTTTTGTTACTGAACCATTATTTATAGCTTCGTCAATAGATTTTATTTTTTCTTCAACCATAGTTGACTTAAACTCCTCAGCAGTAATTCCTTTTTCACTCACCAAATCATACATTGTTTTACCAGCAGCTCTGCCTTCAATTATTTCAGTTTCCTCTATACCAAACTTTTCTTTTAATAAGCTTGTCATAAAATCATAGCCTTTTTTACCAGTAATTCCTCTAAGTCCAGAACCTTGGCAAAGAGAAGTAGGGTTATTAGTGTTAGCTGTAGTAGTTGCTGAGTCTGCATAAGCAGTTGCTCCAACACCAAGTGCTAATGTTAGTGCTAATACCATCATAAGATTTTTCTTTTTCATTGTCATTACCTCCATAAATTTATTTGTATTTTTACTGAGTTACAACACAGGCCTCCAACAGGAAATTTAAGTATATTTATCTTGGAAATCTATAAGAGAACAAGTTAGATCTCTGTTCAACTAAGGAATACTATGGTGTTCCAAAAACAAATTTAATAGTTGAAAGTTAATATGTTTTATATCTCAGTAGCTTATATTAAAATAATACATACAAACTTTGATAATACTATGGGGTAATTGTGATAAATTTGTGAAATATCAAGTTAAAGAATTTCTATATTTTAAATTTTACCTTATGTCTTTAGAAATAACTTAGTATACTAAGTTACTTACTATACTAAGTTATTTATTACTCTGGTACTTCCTCCATAGGCTTATCACACTTTCTTATAAATTTATTGGGAATTATAAAATAGAATTCTGTTTCTTTTCCTAGGGAACTATTAGCACCATATTCAAAGCCATGTAGTTTTAAAATTTCGCTAGAAATTGGGAGACCAAGACCCATACCACCACTTTGAGAAGTTTTGTAATACCTATGCCAGATATCTTCTAGTAAATTTGGAGGTATTCCCACTCCATAATCTATAATAGATACTTTAATATGTGTATTTTCTTCACTAGCTAAGACTTTGATTTCACTATTTTCCCTACTAAATTTAATTGCATTATCTAGAAAATTATAAAGAACTCTTTCTAGATGTTTTTTATCAGCTTCTATATTTATGGGTAGGAAACTGCAATGAATGGAAAGATTTTTTTTAACAATCATAGGATGAAGCTTATTAATCACATCCTCTAGTAGCAGTGAAAGGTTGATAGAACTCTTATTTAGTGTAAATGCTCCTTGTTGAAATTTAGAAAGTTGAAGCAAATCTACAACCAAGTTATTTAATCTATCTACTTCTTTAATTATTTCAAGGGAATATTTATCTTTATCTTCTTCAGTTACTAAACCATCATAAATAGCTTCACTATAGCTTCTTATTACACTAAGTGGGGTTTTAAAGTCATGGGAAACGTTAGCCACAAATTCCCGCTGAAGGTGATTTTTCTTTTTAAGTTCAAGAGCCATTTTTTTAATACTATAAGATAGTGCTTCAATTTCATCTTTTGTATTTATATCTAACTTTAAATCAAAGTTTCCTTTTGATATTTCATCAGCAGCATTTTCTATTTGTAGTATAGGATTAGTAAACTTTCTCCCAATATAAGAAATGAGTGGGAGTGATAATAATACTCCTACCACAAAAACTAAAAATAATATTATATAAATACCTTTCAAATAGTCCTCAGAGTATTTATTATTTTGAAAAACCACAATATCACCTAATGAGGTTTGAAACTTGTAATAAAGAAATTCTGATCCCATCATATTTTTAAATTTTCCCTTTTTCACAAAATCTTTTTCTTTAACATTTTGTAGAAAAGACATCATTCCCATTTTTCCTTGAGTTAATGGTGTAATAGTTCCATCTTTAATTAGGATAGCACTAACTTCAAGACTTGGAAGGGGATTAGATGTACTCAGATACTCATAAATTTCCTTGGATGAGCTTTCTAGATAAGTGTATTGCTGAAACATATAAAATTTAGATAAAAAGATACTGCTACCAATAAAACATAAAATCACTACAAAAGTAATTATGCCTAAGAAATATTTTGAAAGTTTTACTGTTATTTTATTCATATTTACTCTCCATAAATTTATTAATTATAAATAAGAAAATTACGGCATTATATTTTAAGCAGAACATTAATTGACTAATGAGATTTTCAGTATATTTAATCATTATATAAGGTGCAATATTATTTTTACATTGAAAGAAAATTTTAAGCAACTTATACAAAAGAGAATACAAAACAGGATTAGATATAATTATTCAGTATTTTTATTGCATTCTATATATTTCAAAATAAATTTCATTAAGATTTAGTGAAAAGATTATTATATACTAATTTTTAAAGTCCATCTTATAGCCTACACCCCAGACCGTTGCCAAATGATTTTCACAAAAGCTAATTTTTTCTCTTAACTTTTTCACGTGAGTATCAACAGTTCGAGAATCTCCAGCGTAATCATATCCCCAAACTGTACTAAGTAATTGTTCTCTATTAAAAACTTGACTAGGATTCTTACAGAAAAACACTAGAAGATCGAACTCTTTTGGAGTTAGTACTATATTTTTATCCTCTTCTATTACTTCTCTCTTGTTTTCTGAAATAGTTAATTTATTGAAAACAAGTGTTGTACTATTATCTACCTTGCTATTCATTCTCAAGTTTACTCTTAATATTAATTCTCTCATGCTAATAGGTTTCACCATATAATCATCAGCCCCTAATTCTAGACCAAAAATCCTATCATCTTCCTCACCTCTAGCAGTAGTCATAATTACTGGGGTGTTTCCTAAGGTTTTAATTTTTCTTAAAAGAGCCCAACCATCTTTATTAGGGAGCATTACATCTAAGATAATCAAATCAAAAGTTTCGGTAAAAATAGCATCTTCAGCTAATTTACCATCTGAAATGCAAGTAACTTCATAATTCTCTTTTTCTAAATATAAGGTCATTACTTCTAAAAGTTTAGTTTCATCTTCAACAATAAGTATTTTACCCTTCATAAACTCACTCCTTTAAAGTTTGATTATCATTATATTACAATAATATAATAAAACAAAGTATTTTTCTATACTAAAGTTAGCAACCAATAAGTGAAGAAGTATGCTCTAATAAAGTATATTTATAACTTATATACAGTTATAAAGTTTCTCAAATATGCAAATATTATATTTAATAAATAATATATGGTCATCAAAGAAGAGGAGTATTTGAAAAATTCAAGTGCTTCGTAAAGGAGACTGAGATGAAAAGAGGAGTTATTGAAAGAAATTTTCGCAAGATTAAAAACCAAATTCATCAGATAAATGAGATAGTAAAAAATTCAAAAACTAATTCCTTATGGGAGCATGAGGCTTCTGTTAGAAAAAAGCTTAAGCAACTAAAGGAATTTGAAGGTGCGGGCCTTCGAGATTATGAAGAAGTTTACCAAAGTTATTTAGAAATTTTAGAGTATATTTCTGAGAGACTTGTTAAGGATTATAACAATAAAAACGATACAAAGTTTAATTTCAGAGACATTATAGAAGATAATTACGAAGGATATTTAAAATCAGGAATAATTAGTGTATTAATTTCTAATCATATGCCTAGATTAATTTCTAGTGAATTTGATAGAGTGTTTCCAATGAATCCTAAGAATGAATATAGAGAAACAAGAAGAGTGAAAAGGGAGTTTTATCTTCACTTAGGAGAAACAAATACAGGAAAAACCTACAATGCTATGCAAAGGTTAAAGGGCAGTAGCAGAGGTATCTATTTATCCCCATTGAGAATCTTGGCTTTAGAGAATTATGAAAGATTAAATAATGAGGGAGTTAAATGCAGTCTTTTCACAGGTGAAGAAGAAATTATAGTAGAAGGAGCTACTCATATATCTTGTACTATTGAGAAATTGGATATTGAAGAAGAGTATCAGGTTGCCATTATTGACGAGGTTCAAATGATAGATGATGATCAACGTGGTGCGGCATGGACCAGAGCTTTGCTTGGGGTGAAAAGCAAGGAAGTTCATCTTTGTGGGTCTTTGAATGCTAAAAATATTATAATAAAAATCCTAGAAGACTGTGAAGAAAATTATACTTTAAAGCTGTATCAACGGCAAATACCTCTTCAACTTCAACAGCAGAACTTTTCCTATAGAAATATAGAAGAAGGAGATGCATTAGTTGTTTTTTCGAAAAAAAGAGTATTAGAGCTAGCATATGAATTTGCAGACCTTGGCATTAAGGCCAGCTTAATTTATGGAGATTTACCACCTGAAGTTAGAAGAAAACAATATGAACAATTCATTAATAAAGAGACAAAGATATTAATTTGTACTGATGCTATTGGCATGGGAGTTAATCTTCCCATTAAAAGAATAATATTTATGGACATAAAAAAATACGATGGAAATGAATTTAGATTTTTAAACTCCCATGAAGTAAAGCAAATAGCAGGTAGAGCAGGGAGAAAGGGGATATATGAAGTTGGTTATGTGGCATCCATTGGTGGAAATCAAGATTTCCTAGATGAAATGCTAAGTTCAGAAGATAGAGAAATAAAAGAAGCAGTAGTGGGGCCTAGCGAAGCAATTTTAAAAGTAAAAAGCCTTTCTTTAAGGGAAAAGCTTGCTCTGTGGAGTACTAGAGAAGAACAAGTACCTTTTTATAGAAAAATGGATATTAATGAATATTTAATAATTCTTGATCATCTTAAAAGCTATAAACTTCATGAACAGGATCAATGGAAACTTATAAGAATTCCTTTTGATGTAACAAATCCTAAGTTAATGGAAGCTTTTTTAATTTATGTTGATCAATTATTCATTGGAAAAATGGATAGTATATCAAAACCATCCTATTCATTACAAGAATTATATGAACTTGAAATTTACTATCAAAAGGTGAACTTGTACTATAGCTTTTCGAAAATTTTCAAATTAGAATATGATGAGCATTGGGTACAGGACGAAAGAGCTAGGGTAAGTGAAGAAATAAATAAAATATTACTTGACATATAATTAATATTTATTAAAAGTTTTAAGAGAAACTGGGGTAATATAAACATATAAAATATTACAAATGATAAACATTTGAAGTTTTCAAATAAATTACCTCTTATAGAATTAGTTTAATTGTAGAAACTAATATAGAGAAGGATATAAATTTAAAATTATTATGTTTTAGGTAAAAGCAATAAAAAACAATATTGGAGGGATTATTATGGCAGAAAACAAGTATAAAGAAAAACATATGGCAATGCCAATTGAAAATTTTGCAACAGCACCATTGGCTAATAGGGATCATTTACAACCACGAACAAGAGTAAATATTCCTAATAATAACGAGATTAGAAATGCAAAAGATTGGGTAGATGCAAATCAAAAATAGTATCTAAAAGTGAAAAAGCAACAGTTTCATAAAAAGAAGCTTGATTTGAAATCAAGCTTCTTTTTATGAGAAAATTTTTAAATTTTATAATTAGTATTGTATTTCAGCCAATCTTCTGTATGTGTCGTATCTTTCACGGGCATGCTTTTCTGCTACATCATACATTTGATCAGCAATTTCAGGGAATACGGTTGCAAGAGAAGTGTAACGAATTTCACTTAAGATAAACTCTTTAAAGGATTTTGTTGGTTCCTTAGAATCTAATACAAATGGATTCTTTCCTTCTTCCTTAAGCATTGGATTATATCTATAAAGATGCCAATATCCAGACTCCACAGCCTTTTTCTCTTGGGCAATACTTGTGCCCATTCCTGTTTTAATACCATGGTTAACGCAAGGTGCATAAGCAATAATTAAGGAAGGTCCTTTATATGCTTCAGCTTCTGCAATAGCTTTTATTGTATGGTTCATATTAGCACCCATAGAAATTTGAGTTACATATACATAGCCATAACTCATAGCCATTAAGCCTAAATCTTTCTTTCTAATTTTCTTACCAGCAGCTGCAAATTTAGCTACTGCAGCTGTAGGCGTAGCTTTAGAAGACTGGCCACCAGTATTAGAATAAACCTCTGTATCCATAACAAAGATATTAACATCATCGCCTGTTGATAGAACTTGATCTAATCCAGAGAAACCTATATCATAAGCCCAACCATCTCCACCAATCATCCAATGAGATTTTTTAACTAAATGATCCTTATTCTCCATAATTTCTTTAAGAATTGGATCTTTTTCATAGTCTATAGTCTTCATAGCTTCAAGAATTTTAGAGGTAGCAGCTTTAGAAGCTTCTCCATCATCAATACCAGCTAGCCACTGTTCAAATGCGTCTTTAACAGGTGCACTTAAAGTTGAGTTTAACGCTTCCTTCATTAACTGAGCAAGTTTTTCCCTTAGTTGTTTTACCGCTAAGTACATACCATAGCCGTATTCTGCATTATCTTCAAAGAGAGAGTTACCCCAAGCTGGACCTTTACCGCATGCATTAGTAGTATATGGAACAGAAGGTGCACTACCACCCCAAATTGATGAACAACCTGTAGCGTTGGCTATCATCATTCTATCACCAAATAATTGGGTAAGTAGTTTAACATATGGAGTTTCTCCACAACCTGGGCAAGCACCACTGAATTCCATAAGTGGTCTTACAAACTGGCTTCCTTTTAGTGTTTTCTTATCCATAATATGATCTTTAGAAGTAACTGTTGTACCAAACTCCCAGTTTTCAGATTCCATTTCAATTTCATGTTCTGCTGGTTTCATGATTAATGCTTTTCCTGGAGCAGGACAAATATCAGCACAGTTTCCACAACCAGTGCAATCTAGTGGACTGATTTGTATACGGTAATGTAAGTCTTCAAAGCCTTTTCCAGTAGGCTTTTTAGTTTTAAAGGTATCAGGTGCTTTTTCTTTCTCATTATCATCAAGTAATAATGGACGTATTACTGCATGAGGACATATATAAGCACATTGGTTACATTGAATACACTTATCAATTTGCCACTCAGGAACGGTAACCGCTATACCGCGTTTTTCATAGGATGTTGTTCCCGTTGGGAAAATACCATCTTCCATACCGTTGAAAGCGCTAACAGGGAGTTCGTCTCCCTCATGTCTTTCCATAGGTCTTTGAATATTTTTAACAAAATCGGGTTCTTCCTTAATTGGCAGATTTTCATCTTCTGCGTTAGCCCAAGATTCAGGTACATTAACCTTGTGTAATGCATTTACACCCTGGTCAATGGCTTCTTTATTCATATTAACAATCTTTTCACCCTTTTTACCATAGGTCTTTTCTACAGAAGATTTTAGTAAATCTATGGCTTGTTCTACTGGAATAACATTAGCTAGTTTAAAGAAGGCAGACTGCATTATCATATTAATTCTACCACCTAGACCAATTTTCCCAGCTATAGAAATTGCATCTATGGTATAGAAATTAATATTGTTTTTTGCAATATATCTTCTTAAAGAAGCAGGCAATCTTGTTTCTAATTCCTCATCACTCCATCGGCAGTTAAGAACAAATACGCCATTTTTCTTTAATCCTTTTACTAAGTCAAAATTGTAAACATAGGAAGGATTATGGCAAGCTATATAATCAGCTTTATATACTAAATATGGTGACCTAATTGGTTTTTTACCAAATCTTAAGTGTGAAATTGTACTTCCACCAGATTTTTTACTATCATAAGAAAAGTAAGCTTGAGCATAAAGATCTGTATTATCTCCTATAATTTTAATTGCAGATTTATTTGCTCCAACAGTTCCATCTGAACCTAGTCCCCAAAACTTACAACTAATAGTTCCTTCAGCAGCAGTTTCGATGATTTCTTCTTCAGGTAGTGAAGTATTAGTAACATCATCTACAATTCCAATGGTGAAGCCGTTTTTAGGTCTTGGAGCTTTCAAATTATTATAAACTGCTAAAATTTGAGATGGTCTAGTATCTTTTGAGCCAAGGCCATATCTACCACCCACTATTAATGGCTTTTCAGAATGATTGTAGAAGGCATTGCAAATGTCTAGATACAATGGTTCACCGAGAGAGCCAGGTTCCTTTGTACGATCTAGTACAGCTATTTTCTTTACAGTCTTTGGAAGAACATTAAATAGATATGTACTACAGAATGGACGATAAAGATGAACTTTGATAAGTCCTACCTTTTCACCTTGGTTAGTTAAATAGTCTATGGTTTCTTCGATTGTGTCACATACAGAACCCATAGCTATAATTATATTTTCAGCATTTGGGTCACCATAATAGTCGAAGGGATGGTATGCTCTTCCTGTAATTTTTTCTAGTTCTCTCATATAATTTTCTACGATATCAGGTACTGCTTCAAAATATCTATTAGAAGACTCCCTTTGTTGGAAGTAGATATCAGGGTTTTGAGCTGTACCTCTTAGCGTTGGATGTTCAGGATTTAGAGCTCTTTGTCTAAAGGCTTTAATAGCATTGTGATCTACTAGCTTAATAACATCCTCAGGATTTACTATTTCTATTTTTTGATATTCATGTGAGGTTCTAAATCCATCAAAGAAATGTATAAAAGGAACTCTAGATTTTATAGAAGAAAGGTGAGCAACATTAGCTAAATCCATTACTTCTTGAACATTTGAAGCAGCTAAAAGGGCTACTCCAGTTTGTCTAGTAGCCATTACGTCTTGATGGTCTCCAAAAATAGAAAGGGCATGCGCAGCAACAGCACGTGCGCTTACGTGTAATACTCCTGGTAAAAGTTCTCCTGCCATTCTATAAAGGTTAGGGATCATCAGCAATAATCCTTGAGATGCAGTATAGGTTGTTGTAAGTGCTCCTCCAACTAGAGAACCGTGTACAGAGCCAGAAGCACCAGCTTCTGATTGCATTTCAACAACTTTTACTGGTTGACCAAACATATTTTTTCTACCGTGGGCAGACCAATCATCTGTAAGTTCAGCCATAGGTGTAGACGGGGTTATAGGATAGATAGCAGCAACTTCTGTAAAAGCATAAGAGGCTTCTGCAGCAGCTTGGTTTCCATCCATAGTTTTCATGATTTTTGCCATTAATAAAATCCTCCTCTATAATGATTTAAGCACCTACAAGAATTATGAGTGAGTAGGTACCTTACATTAAATCTTACCTATTCTATTATTTACTAGGAATACGCAGTCCATACATTAAAATTTTATAAAGTAATACAAAGAGATATAAATAGCAGTTGATGAGAAGAATTTTAAGGTTTAAATATAGATTGCTCCTTCGTTAACCAGGAACATTTGATGAGAAAATATGAATTAAGTATTCATATTGAGATGTTTTACAAGTCTCATCTATGCAGGGTTTCTTAAAGAAAGTTTACAAGAGAGCTTAAGTATTTAAAGGTTTCTATATAAATTTATAGTTTGGAATTAAACTTATAGGGAGAAAGGGCTTATTTTTAGTGTGAAGACTAAGAGGTTGGTAGAAATATGTCGAATTAATTGGTAAAAATGTTATAAATTTGTGAAATGTAAGTAAATATGCAGAAAAATGTTGAATATTGGAAAATCACATGTTATATTATTATTGAAAATAAATTTACTTTAATGAAAATAAATAAATTAAAATGGGGGAATGATGAAATTTATGTGTAGTGATTGTTTAGAAGAAACAAAAGCTAGTATTTTGAAAAATCTACTGAGAGAATTAGAAGGAAAAAGCAAAGATACGTTAACGCATTGTTATAATGTAGTTAATTACGCTACAAGTTTTGCTAGATATATTCAGTGTGAAAAAGAGGATATTACTAAACTTCATTACGCAGCATTATTACACGATATAGGAAAAATTAGAATTCCAAATGATATACTTAATAAAAGTGAAGAATTGACAAAAGAAGAATATGAAATAATAAAAAAACATTCCTACTATGGTTATGACATTGTTAAGTATACAGGGATTTTCAACGAGGAATTAGAATTAATACTTCATCACCATGAGAGAGTTGACGGAATGGGTTATCCCCATAAATTAAATGATAATAATATTAATAAACTATGTAAGATACTAAGTATATGTGATTCTTTTGATGCTATGGTTAGTGAAAGAACTTATAAAAAAAGTATGACTATAAAAGAAGCGGTTCAAGAACTTATGGATAATGTAGAAAAGCAATTTGATAAAGAGTTGGTTCCTTTATTTGTAAAGTTCATAGAAGAACATGGATTGATTAAAGATGGTAATTATTACATTATAGAGGATGTTTTTTATTAAAGACATCCTTTTATTATATAAATTATGATTTGGTTAAATATGATTTCATTAATTCAAGTTTGATCTATAAAACTATTTAATGGGATTAGTTTTTATTGAAAGGTTGTTTTAGTAAATTAAACTATAATTCTAAGTATATTTATGAATTGGATAGATAATAATATAAATAGTTAAATAATCATACAAGTAACCCAAACTATGTATGACAACCTATTTTTCTTAAATCAAAAAAGTATGGCTTTTATAGCCATACTTTTTTACTGTGTATATCCTTGATCGCTTATTAAAATATGCTCACATATCCACTTGTGTACAAACTGTAATAATTCTAGTATATATTCATTTTGACCATAATCTATGCGACTATAGTCAATACTATTTACCTTTTTTATAAAGTCATCATGTTGCACTTTGTGTGATAAGAATTTTTTATAACCAATACTTAACATATAATCTTCTTCAGATTTAAAATGGAATATAGCATAATCCCTTAACTCTTCAATAATAGCAAGTATTTTGTCATACTTATCAATAGATAAGTTGTTTGTTAGTAAATCATAAGCATTGTTTCCAATTTCAAATAGCTTCACATGTTGTTCATCTACATGAGTTACACCGGTTTCATATTCATCTTTCCATTCAAACATAATAAATCCTCCTAAAAACTTTATAGTATACATTTGAACAAGTGTAGATGCTAGAGACATCTTATAGAAATCTATATAGCAAATTTCATAAAAATCTGTAAAGTATAAGCACAGATATATTAAAGGCACCTAGTAATTTTAGCAAAGTTTACTTTCAATAATAGACTTTACCTTGGCTGGAAGTGCTTCTAAATCTTCTTTAGAAAGACTTGCAGTGTCCACAGGTGGGTGAATGTACATTTCTACTTGAGACGGCACAATCTTATTTCCATTGGCTTCCATGAGTTTATAAGAACCTTTTATGGTTACAGGAACTATAGGAACTTTTGACTTTGTTGCAAGTTTAAAACTGCCTGCTTTAAATTCTCCAATTTTATCTCCCTTACTTCTTGTTCCTTCTGGAAAAATTACAAGAGAGTATCCCTTTTTAATTATATTTACTCCTTCAACTATGGCTTCAGCAGATTTTCTTATACTACTTCTATCCATAAAAACACAGTTCATATAAGTCATCCAATCACGAAGTATAGGGATTTTTTTCATTTCAATTTTAGCAACATATCCTTTAGGCTTGTCTATATAACTCATAAATAAAGCTATATCAAAATTGCCTTGATGATTGCTTATAAACACTACAGGCTTATCTTTAGGAATGTTTTCCTCACCGAAAATTTGAACCTTTGCACCGCTGAATTTAACTCTATTGAGTGCCCATTTTGAAGTAGTCTTATGTACATACTCATCTCGCTGAGCTAGTTCCCCTTTTTTCTCAAATGACTTTACAATATACATTTGTGGCAATTTAGCTACTAAGCTACCAGCAAAACTTATATACCATCCAATTGTTCTTAGCATAATTCCCTCCAACTTTATTCTATATGCTTTTTAAGTATAAGTTGCAAGATTAGTTACAGACTTTACAATACATTAGCATAAACATAAATTCATCTATTTTCTTATTCCATTATATACATATTTAGCAAGACTATAAAGTGTATATCTATTAAATATTTTGAAACTATAATAAATAATATTGTAGAATTTATATAAAAATGGTATTTTAAAATAAATTTAATATATAAGACCATACAAGGTTATAAAAAATTATGTGTAAATAAATTTATAGTATTAAAATGAAATTATAAATATCATAAACTTAAATCTGTTTTATAGGGAAGTTTTAGTGCAAGTGATATACTAATATAGTTCTATAAGATGCTGTTCAAAATTATATGGTAAACTATGAATTTAGGAGTTTCTTTACTAAACATTATAAAAAATACATAGGAAAATGGAGAATAAAATGAAAGTATATATTTCACAATTAGATGAATTTAGCAAGCTAGAACATTTAGTATCAGAATACGGTGTAGGACTAGAAGTTGTTATGTTTGCTAATGCTATGGTTCTAGATGATAAGGAAAGGTATGTGGCAGAACTTAAGGAATATATTCATAAAGTAGAGCAGGTATCTTTTCATGGGCCTTTTTCAGATTTAATTCCTGGAAGCAATGATCCTGAGATCAGAAGGGTTGCCAATATGAGATTTACACAAGGATTTCAGGTGGCAAAACAATTTAAATCTAAGCGTATAGTATACCATACAGGATGTATTCCTCATACTTATTGGGAAAAACAATGGCTTGAAAATTCCAAGTGTTTTTGGAAAGAGTTTACACAGGGGAAACTTGAGGAAATGGAAATACATATTGAAAATGTATATGATGATGATTATATACTTATGGCTGAAATAATTGATGAAGTGAACAACCCTAACTTTTCTGCCTGTTTAGATATAGGTCATGTTAACACCTGTTCATCTAAGTCAATTGAACATTGGATTAAAGGTCTTAATAAAAGGGTGAAGCATGTGCATTTACATAACAATGAAGGGGTTTTGGATAATCATAATGGGCTTAGAAACGGGAAAATTAATATGGTGAAAACCTTGGAAATGTTGAAGAATTATTGCCCTGAAGCTAACTGGGCTATAGAAGTTTTTGATATAAATCAGCTAGCTGAGTCTCTGAAGTTTTTGAAAAATCTAGGTTTTCTATAATAGATTAAAAGAACTAAGATTTTGAATTAACGTATATTGAACAAAGTAAGTCTCAATTTAAACATAAATACAACACTATGTTAAATAAGTCTCTCGATATATATTAGTGAATTAAAAGTTTGCTTAGGGATTTTTTACAAATTTAAACTCAGTATAAGTAAGAGTGGATTATGAATAGTTTAACACACTGAAAGCACTATGGATTAGGTTGTATCCATAGTGCTTTCAGCTTATATAAGTTATTAGGATTTATAACTTATTATAAAAATCTTATATAATTTAAGTGTCAAATCATGTGTTAATCTGTTTATTAATTTAAAAGTTAAATAAGTCTCTCTGAGGATATAGACCGAAAAGACCTCCTGTATGGATAAATAAAATGTTCTCGTCCTTTTTAAAAGTTCCTTTTTTTATTTCCTTAGATAATCCATACATAGCTTTACCGGTATAAACAGGATCTAATATTAGGCCTTCAAGTTGAGCAATATGAAGTATAAATTCTAAAGTTTCAGGAGTGCTTAGGGCATATCCTCTTCCAACATAACCATCAATTATATGAATTTCATCAAGATTAAAATTTAAGTCTATGTTCAAATAATTAATGCTTTCATCTAAAATATTATGAATTCTATTTTTAAAGTAATCCTCATTGTCACAAACATTTATACCGTAGATTTCACCATGAAAGCCTAAGATTTTTTTACTAAGTAAAAGACCAGCATGGGTACCACCTGAACCTACAGCAACTATTATTTTATCAAAATGTATATTCATATCCTTTTCCTGATTAAGAATTTCCTCCATAGCATTAAAATAACCAAAAGTTCCTATGCCATTTGAGGCACCTTCGGGGATAATGTATGGTTTAAATCCTTGTTTTTCATATTCAGTTTTAAGGTTTTCCATTATCAACATTCTATTGTGCTTATAATCTTCAGCTGTTATAAACTTTATATCTGCACCTAGAAGTTTGTTTAAAAATAAATTCCCATCAATATCCTTTGCTTCTGATCCTCTTAAAACCAGGGAAGATTTTAATCCAAGTTTTGCAGCAATAGCAGCAGTAGCCCTACAGTGATTAGACTGAATACCACCACAGGTTATTAATAGGTTACATCCTTGATTTAAAGCTTCTTTTACAGAAAACTCTAGTTTTCTTATTTTATTACCGGAGACTTCTGAACCAGTTTCATCATCTCTTTTAATAAAAATATTAGGACCTTGAAGTTCCTTAGTGAGTCTTTCTAGTTTTTGAATTTTAGTAGGTAAATTTGCTATATTTAATTTTTCAGGAATATTAAACATAAAATCATCTCTCCAATCTACTAAATAATAAAAAAAGGTTATACACTATAACTATGCAGAGTGATATTTGTTAAAACAAGGCTGCCAATCTTATAAAAATTTGATCAACAGATGCCATGGATACCTTTAATTGAAGGGTTAGGGTATCCTTAATGGCTAAAACAAAAGGTCTCATATTATTAATTATAATTTATTATGTAAGTATTATCCATTGATATAAGAAAAAAGTTGGAGTTTTCCAAATAAGTTTCTGATAGGTATTTATGAAATTATGTATATTACTCAGATTAAATTTTATAAAATAAAAAGTAAAACATATTGAAAAAATATGAATTAATTATAAATTTATTTACTGTTTCATGTTATAATAATTAATAATGTTAATGAATTTAACAATATAAAATCTTTATTTATATATAGAAATTTAGCCGTGAAAATAATAGGATTATATTTAAAAATATTAAGAAGATATTAAGATAACAAAGGAAAATTATTGGAGGAAGAAATGAAATTATCTATAGTAAGCAATAAAATAATAGGCAAAGAACTAGCTTTTCCAATTTACATGGATAATGGGGTAATGTATTTAAATAGGGGAATAAAATTAAATGAAAAATATATTAAATCAATTCAAAATATGAAAATTAATTTAGTATATACAGATGATGGCATAAGTGACATTGTGCTTAAGGAAGTGTTAGATTCGGAAACAAAGCTAAAAATGATAAGAACTTTAAAAGCAGAGTTTTATTCCATTAAAGCAACAAAAAAAATAAATGATAAAATCATAAAAGAAATGGTTGAAGAAATTATTGCGCAAATTGATATGTCAGAAAATGCATTGTTTATCAATACCTTTGGGCATACTGACGAAATGACTGGGATGTGCATTCATGGAATTGATGTAGCAATACTTTCTATTATGGTAGGGGTCAACTATGGATATAATTATAAAAAGCTATTTAATTTAGCAGTAGGGGCGTTGCTTCATGATATAGGAAAGCTCTTAGTACAGGGAACAGAACATTCCTTAGAAGGCTATAATTTATTGAAAAAGAATTACATTTTTGACACCTCAACATATATTTCTGTTCTACTTCACCATGAAAATGTTGATGGAACTGGATACCCTGAGGGGTTAAAGGGAAGCAAAATTCATGAGTTTGCTAAGATTGTAAGTATATGTGATGGATATTTAAATGCAATAAATAATGAGAGAATGTTACTTCACCAAGCTATGGAGAAGGTTCAGGCAGAAACCTTAAGAAAGTATGATGAAGAAGTTTATAAATCTTTTAACAAATCCATATATTTATACCCCGTTGGTGTAGAAGTAAAGTTAAATAATGGTAAGATTGGAATGGTAATTCTCCAAAATAGAAATTTTCCTATTAGACCAGTTGTAATGGTGGAAAGTAATGGTGAAAGAGAATATATTGACTTAAACAATAAGGATAACTTAACATTATTTGTTGAAGAGGTTGTATTATAACTTGTGAGGATGATTAAAATAATTAGACTATAACTGTAAAAAATTAGCAAGGAAGTCCCTGCTAATTTTTTTTGTTTTAGCTAATTTACTCCTACTGAACTAAAGGCATTATGAACTGCTGTAACTTCAGCACTACCTGAACCATAAAGGTCAGCTGCAGCTTGAGCAAGACAAGCTCTTGCAGCTGAGAAGTCTGTGGAGGCAGTCATATACTGAGTTAATGCTCTATAGTAGATTTGTTCTGCTTTATTAACACCAAGATTACTTGTTATTAGATAACAAGCTTTATTAGGTATTCCACTATTGGTATGAACACCACCATTATCTTGAGTTGTATTAACATAGTTATTCATATGAGCAGGGTCACCGTATTTAGTAGGATCAGAAATATCTCTTAAGGCATCATTTGCAACTTTAGGAGTCCAAATATCTTCACCCATTAGCCAGTCAAACTTACTATTTTGAGCGTAGTACTCTACAAAAACACCAAAAGCATCTGACATTGACTCATTTAGGGCACCTGATTGATTTTGGTATATTAAATCAGCTTCATATTGGTCTACTCCGTGAGTAATTTCATGAGCGATGACATCTAGACCTCCAGATAAGGCTAATGAATTAACACCATCACCATCTCCATAAACCATTTGAGTTCCAGTCCAACCAGCATTAACATAATTTCTTAAATAATGGACACTAGATTTTATAGCCATGCCAGACCCATTTATACTGTTTCGATTAAATTTGTTTTTATAATAATCGTAAACTACTCCAGCATAATAGTGAGCGTCAACTGCAGCAGGATCATTGATAGTAGTTGTTGTAGAAGATATTAAAGTTCCTGGAGTTCGGCTTCCATAGCTACTTGTGTAGGTAGAGATTGTAGCACCTCTAGTTAAATCAGTTAGATTATAGGAGGTTCCCTTTCTAATTGAAACTTTATCTAGATTAAGTGTTTTTGTGTCTCCTAGCACACCAGTTCCAGTACCAGTTGCGGCAACATTTGCAAATTTGTTATATTTATTTACTATTTCACCTGTATAAGCATTGACGAAGATACTCCAGTTGCCTGGCTTAGGAAGTAAGTAGTTAATTTGTACTAAATATACTGGGATATATTCATTATTCAAATTATATAAATATAGCTTAGCTTTTCCATTGTTAGGGAAGTCAGCATCTAGACTACTGGGGTCGTAATCAATAATTCCAAAAGCTTTATTTTCAGCTTCACCTGGAGTGATGTATTCTTTAGATTTTTTGAATTCTTTTGCCTTAGGATTGTAATTTCCGTTTACAGAATAAACTTCACCATTATCATTAAAATGTACTATATACTCATGGCCAAAAACTGGTACACCTTTTACTGTTTGCTGCAATTTTAAGTGGGTATAACCTAAGGAATCCTTTTTGGAACTTTTAGTAGTAAATTCATCCTCAGCATTTTTGATTTTAAATTTGTCATTATTGTCCTTAAATAATTGGTTTACACCTTTAAGATCAGTGGAATATTTACCAAACTTCTCAACCTTGAAATCATGGCCATTTACTTTAGCTGTAGCTGAAGAAGTAGCAAAAAAAGAAGAAATAATCACCGCAGAGGTGACAAGAGCAATAATTTTTTTCATAACACATCTCCTAAATAATTTGTTGACGTTACAATATATTCATAGATTAAAACAATTATTCCATATATGTCACGATAATAAACGAAAAATATGTGTCATTTCATTCTATTCTTAGGTTAGTTCGTAGTGTTATATGAAAGCTAAGAAACCTATGGGAAAAGTACCTTATACAATTGGTGGGTACAGGATTAATTATAGTAGTGATTAGCATGAGATCCAGTAAAACCATACTAAATTTGTAATAAAAAGTAGTAAAGAGTAAATGTGAACATGATAGTTATGAAAAGTTTGGGTGAGTAAAGCTTTTATTAAAGACAGTGATAAAAGTCTTTGATACAGAAAGTCATATAATAATTGAGACAATAAAAGTTATGAAAGTAGTTGCACAAAAAATAGATTCTAAAGGAGAATTTAAAATTTTTTTAAACTTCAAATGAAAAATAATAAAAAATTTGATTTCCCTATCACCACAATTATGTTGTTGAATAATATGTTATTAGGCACAAAATATTGGGCTAGTAACTATCAGATATAAAGTATTGTCAGAATTTGATAAGAAGGTCAGTTTAAAGGTCTGGCCTTGCATCTACAAAAAACAAATTATTATGAGGTGATTTAAGTGGAAACATGTTATGAACTAAAGAAATGTTTAGGACAATTAGGATATGCTAGAGCTTATGTTCTTCCCCAAGATTATGAAAATTTATATCCAGTGGATAAGGCACTTTGGAAAGGGACTATATTTGAAGATTTGAAGCTACCTTACTACAGTGATATAACTGATTACAAACACAAAAGGGAGGAATAAATCATGGCAAAAAGCAAAAGTGAATTAATGTTGTTGTTACAACAATATGGGTTTTATGCAGTTGAAATAAATTTATACTTGGATAATTTTCCTGATAATAGAAAAGCATTGAGAGACTACCAAAAGGTTACTGAAATTTATCAAAACCTAAAAAAAGAATATGAAATGCAATATGGTACCCTAGCTAACTTTGCTTATGGTGAGGTTTGTGGAGATTGGAACTATGTTAACGACCCATGGCCATGGGAAGGCAAATGTTAGGAGGTAGCGGATTATGTGGATATATGAAAAGAAATTAGAATACCCAGTGGTAATAAAAAGTAAAGATATTAACATGGCAAAATACTTGTTTGCTCAATACGGTGGCCCTGACGGGGAATTGAGTGCTTCCATTAGATATTTAAGTCAAAGATATACAATGCCAACAGGAAAATCTAAGGCGTTGTTGACAGACATAGGCACTGAAGAATTGGCACACGTAGAAATTATTGCTTCTATGATTTACCAGCTTACTAAGGACGCAACTCCTGAAGAATTAAGAGAAGCTGGACTCGGAGCAGCATATACAGAACATGGGAAGGCAATTTACCCAGCAGATGCAAATGGAGTACCTTGGACAGCCGCTTATGTTCAAGCAACTGCAGATCCTGTAACAGATTTAACTGAAGATATGGCTGCTGAACAAAAGGCAAGAACTGTATACGAGCACCTAATAAAATTAACCGATGACTGCGATGTTAAAGATGTACTAAGATTTTTGAGAGAAAGAGAAGTTGTACACTTCCAAAGATTTGGAGAAGCTTTAGTTGATGTTCAGGACAATTTTTTAAATAAGAAAAGAGTTTACTAAAATTAAAGATTGATACAATATAATACAGGCTTTTATAATTAAATTTTAAATTTAAAGCAATAAAAGCTCTGAGGAAACCAAGATTAATTTGAAAATTATATATTCTTGGTTTCCAAGTTAAAATTATATTTTGTATAAAAAGCTAGAAGGTGCAGGGGTGTGTCTACTTTAAATCATAGACTTTGCAGAACTTCTAGCTTTTTTATTGTGTTTTAATATAGAATTATATGGAACCAAATTCAAGACTAAACTTATATGTGGAACATATATTGGTTTCCTAAAGGATTTTTAAAGATGAACGAAAAATTAATCATGAATGAATTAATAATTGACTAGGGAAGCCTATACTAAGTAAATTATATTACGTTCAAAAGTAACAACACTGAAGGTTCATATAGGTGAGTATTATAGGGAACCAGAGTTAAAAATTAACTAATACATTAGTCCTACCCTGCTTCCCTTAAGGGTTTATGAAGATGAATAAGTTAAAATTCTATCATGGAACCCTATAGTAAAA
>NZ_AMQH01000023.1 GCF_000300195.1 Clostridium tunisiense TJ
TTAAAGATGAACGAAAAATTAATCATGAATGAATTAATAATTGACTAGGGAAGCCTATACTAAGTAAATTATATTACGTTCAAAAGTAACAACACTGAAGGTTCATATAGGTGAGTATTATAGGGAACCAGAGTTAAAAATTAACTAATACATTAGTCCTACCCTGCTTCCCTTAAGGGTTTATGAAGATGAATAAGTTAAAATTCTATCATGGAACCCTATAGTAAAAGAAGTACCTGTAAAAAATTATAAATTAAAAATCCTGCAAAGAACCTTTAAATTTTGAAAAAAGTCTTATATAATATTAACATATCTTATCCTAGGAGGAACCTTAATGATTGAAAAATTAAAACATGGAGATGTATTTTTATTACATTGGCTAAATGATTCAATTAAATGCAAGATTTTGGATTTAGTTATGCCAATAGTTACTTACTTAGGTTCAGTTACATTTAGTGCAATATTTTGTTTAGTTACTTTGTTATCAGAAAATAAGGATATTAAACACTTAGGAATTCTAACGTCTCTTTCTATTTTAACCTCTACATTTATAACACATTTTATAAAAAGATTTATTAATAGAATCAGACCTTATATAAACTTTCCTCATTTAAATATCAAAAAAATTGGAGTAGACGATTACTCGTTTCCATCAGGACATACCACTGCAGCATTTTCAATAGGAGTAAGCATAGCTTTAAGTTATACAAGCATCGCAATTATAGCTATATCTTTATCCATGCTTGTGGGGGTTTCTCGAGTATACTTAGGAGTTCACTATCCCTCTGATGTTGCAGCGGGAGTTTTTGTAGGAACCTTCAGTTCTTATTGTATGTTCCTGGTTTTGTAAGTGATTACTTATATAGGATTTCTTGTTTTTGATCTTTGAAATCCAGTTAATAAAGTGTTTATGCATACAGAATAAATACAAATTTAATAATTATGGTATTAGAGTTGGTTATTAGGTAATACTAAAAATCTAGTTTATACAGTATTAAGTCCCCTTAGAATAAATCCGTTCTAAGGGGACTTAATTTTTGAAATTAAGGTATTCTTAAAGATAACTTCTAACACTATAGAATGCCTCCTCATAATTAAGAATATTAAAACTAAGTTGGCTTTTAAGAATAATTCGAAAATTAGAGGAGATTTGGAGCTTGAGGAGAATTATATTCATAACAGTTTTACTTTCGAGGAGGAATGAGGACATGCTGAGTTTTAATTCTAAAAATAAAAATAGTAACAAAATTAAAAATATAGGAGTGAGCCTATTAAAAGAATATAGGGTATTCTTTTTTATTTTAGCTATTTTTACAATGAAAAATATTTTATTTACAGCTCTAATTCAATCTTCAGGTGCGTCTATGCTTCAAAGCTCTAATTTGAAAATTTCAGCGTTGAATGTTGTTCCTTATATACTTTTTTCAACCATAATACTAGCTATAATTTTTTTAATTAAAGGAAAGCTTCAATGGAAGATAGTGATAGTTTTAGATATAGTTCTTACCTTAATTATTATCTCTGATCTTTTTTACTATAGGGGATTTTCTAGCTATGTTAATTTTTATTTATTAGACCAACTTTCCATGACAGAAGATTTAGGGGGTTCTATTATTGCCCTATTTAGAAGTATTGATATTTTATTTATATTAGATTTTTTACTTTTTCCTTTTATAATAAAAAGAAAAGGTACTCATTATAGAAGTACTATGAGAAAACCTAAAATTTTCTTTTTATTAATAGCCTTAAGTTCTTTTCTTCTTGTGATATATTGTACTGATTTTAATAATGAAGAAAAGACTACTAGGTACTTTGTGAAATCCACATTAGACAAAGTTCACATGCCAAATGAAAAAATGGTTCTTTTAGGACCCATTGGATATCATATATATGATGGATATAGCTATTATTCAAATAAGAAGCCTTATAGCCTTTCTCAAAAGGAGTTAAAGGATATAGAAGAATTCTATAAAGATAAAGAAGAGAACTTAAAGGATAATGCATATAAAGGGTATTTTAAAGGTAAAAATCTGCTTTTAATACAGGTAGAGTCTCTTGAAAACTTTGTTATAAATAGAGAAGTACAAGGACAAGAAATTACACCCAATATAAATAAGCTATTGAATAACTCTTTGTATTTTGATAATTTTCATGAACAGGTATGGAATGGAAATAGTTCAGATTGTGATCTGTTAGTAAATGGATCTGTTTATCCAGTAAGAGAAGGTACCACTTTCTATAGATATCCAAATAACTATTATCCACATTCTCTTCCTAATGTAATGAAAACTTTAGACTATAATACCTATGTAATACATCCTGACACCTCTATGTATTGGAATTATAAGCCTGCACTTTCCTCTATGGGATTTGATAAACTTTATTTTGCAGAAGACTTAGGAGTAGAAGAAAAAATTGGACTTGGAATTAGTGATAAAGAATACTTTAAAAAGGCAACAGATATCATTAAAAAACAAGAGCAACCCTTTTATGGCATGACAGTGACAATAACTAGTCATACACCCTTTAACCTTCCAAAGGAAGATAAAGCTCTAAATCTTGATGAAAATTTAGAAGAAACAGAAATGGGAAGGTACTTTCAGGCAATTCATTACACTGACAAACAGATAGGCAGTTTTATAGAAAGTCTTGAAATGGAGGGTATTTTAGATAATACAGTGGTAGTACTTTATGGTGACCATACAGGGGTTCATAAATATTTTCAAGACAAAATTAATGGGATGAAAAATAAGGAAAATTGGTGGAATGATAACAATAATAAAATACCGCTTTTAATTTATAATAAGAGTGCTTCGGCTAAAGTAATCAGTACCTATGGAGGACCAGTAGATTTAGTTCCAACTTTAGGTTATTTAATGGGTGCAGATGAAAAAAAATATAAAACTGCAATGGGAAGAAATTTATTAAATACAAACAAAGATTTTGTTATCTTATCTAATTTTGAAGTAAGAGGTAATATTACTAATGCTGAGAATGAGAAGTATGAAAGCTACTTAATTCTGTCAGAAAAAATAATAAGAAGTAATTATTTTCTAAAACATGGCAATTAAATAAATATAATTTTAGAATTAAAACTTCACCTTTTTCAAATACTAAAGTGTGAGTTGAAAAGTATTTTAAGAAGGTGATTTTATGATTGAAAAAAGAAGGAGATTTATTTCAACTTTCTCATTATTTACTTTTTTTACTGTGTTTTTATTTTTGCTTAGTTTTAGTATTCAGGATGAAAAAGCAAGTGCGCTAGAAAAGGAGCCGGATTCATTGGTGCAACAAGAAAAAATAGTGTACCTTACTTTTGATGATGGGCCTACCGTAGTTACTAAAAAAATTCTAGAAGTATTAAAAGAAGAAGAAGTTACAGGAACATTTTTTGTTATTGGCCAATTAGTTGAACAAAACAAAGGTATTGCTGAAGCAGTAAAGGATGCAGGTAATGCCATATGTGTTCACACTTATACTCATGAAGATAAAATATACAAAAATACTGAGGCCTTCATGGAGGATTACCATAAGTGCTCTACTGCTGTAAAAGAACTTACTGGTAGTGAAGTGTTAAAGTTCATGAGATTTCCAGGAGGATCAAGTACTACTATGGCAAGAAAGCCTGTGCTAAAAGAGATAAGGGGAGAGGTTGTTGATAAAGGATTATACTATGTGGATTGGAATATTACAATTGACGATTCTTTAGCTAGAAATAAGCCAGCAGGTACATTGATAAATAAGTTTCATCGAGAGTTTAAAAATAATAAAAAGGATAGGATTATAGTTCTTATGCATGATTCTTATTATAATAAGACCACTGTACCAGCGTTAAAGGAAATAATAAAAGCTTTAAAACAGGATGGGTATGTTTTTAAGAATTTTAATGACATAGACGAAAAAGAGTTAAAAATTCTTGAGGAAAGGGCTCTTATTAATAAACATGAAAAGAAATTAGATAAACAAGTTAACAAATAAAAATTAACCTATTATGAAAAATTCATAATAGGTTAATTTTTTTAGTAGTTACCTATGATATAATAACCATATTAAAGTTAAATCTTAAATTTACGATTAACTGTGAAGTATTTATAATCATAAAAAGTTCTATGAATATATTTTAATACAAAAACCCTAATGCATTATGCAGTTACTATTAAAAAGAATTTTAATTGAAAATGGAGTTGATTTTATGGAAAACATACATAGAGAGTTTTTTAAAGTTAAATTTTATGATACGGATTTTACCAGTAAGGTTAAACTCTTTTCCTTAATAAACTATATGCAAGAAACTTCAGAGCAGCATTCAAACAGCATAGGAATTGGGTATAACCATTTGATTAGTGAAGGGCTATTTTGGGTAGTTTCAAGACTTGAAGTAAATATGATTAAATATCCTAAAAATATGGATGAAATAATAATGGAGACTTGGCCAAGTGGTATAGACAAACTGTTCTTTAAGCGTAATTTTAGAATTTTAGATGCAAATGAAAATGAGCTAGGAAATATAATAGCATATTATCTTTTATTGGATGTAAATTCTAAATTTCCACAAAGACCTACTAGAATCTCTTTAGGGGTTAATAGCATAGAGAATAGATTTGGAGTAGAGAAAAAATTAGATAAGATTAAAATGCCTAATGACTTAGTAGGAAATGTAGAAAGAGTAGTAACCTATAGTGATATTGATTTAAATATGCATGTAAATAATGCTAAGTATATTAGTTGGGTAGAAGATGTTTTTAATCTTGAAGATTATAAAAATAAGAGAATAGCTTCTCTTCAGCTAAATTTTATGAAGGAAGCTAAATATGGGGATGAAGTAATTTTAAATAAATATGTAGACAAAGAAGCCTTCAATACATATTATATTGAAGGCCTAGAGAAAGAGACTAAGACTCAGCTCTTTCAGTGTAAAGTTACATTTATAGAAGAGCAATTATAAAGCTTAATTTGTACAATATCCTTTAGTTTAAGGAAAAGAATATATTGTGATAAGAAGAAAGTAAGGAATACTTCCTTACAACTCCTTAATAATTTCAAACAATTCGATAGCAGCTTGTTTTGGTCCATCCTTCTCTTTACCTTGGATGCCAAGACAAGTTTTTATTTGACCAACCTTTACGCCGGTTTTAAAAAATTCATTAAAATATAAGTCAATTAATTTATCTGTCTCGGACATTTTTTGGTAGGGACCAAAGGGATTAGCAAAATATGATTTTACTAGTCCTTTTTCAGAAGTGGTGCCTTTAGCCATTCTAGCTCCATCTCTAAAAATAGGTATGGCTTCTTCAGCAGAATTAAAGTATTCAATAGCTTTTGTATTTTCAGCCACATCATCATAATTGTTTGCGTAAAGAAATAAGTCAATAGGATAACCCTTCAGTATATCTTTATAGGTAGCTACAGGCATTACCAGTCTTGCGTTAGTTTTATCAGGGTTCATAAATATACTTCTATCAATTTCTTTAAAAGCGTAACCTTGATCTAAATCGTCAAGTCTTACAAAGGCTCCTATTTCTGTGCCATAAGCCTTAGGTTTTTGGCCATTTCTTCTAAGTTTTATGGAACCCATATCATCAAATATAATGGTCATATCGCTTATATAATCTTCACTAAGACTTCTAAAAGCTTCTAAACTTTCAGATTTTCCAGCTCCACTATCACCCATTATAAGCACATTGGCAGATTTTCCGTTTTTCATAATTATGTTGACCATGGCGCCATGGATAGGAAGATAACCTTTTTTTATCATGATTAGATTATGAAGTGTAAGAGTCATCTTTTTCATGTAGCCAAAATAATCTATGGCTTCATCATAGTTAACATAACCAAGCATAATACCATTTTTCACATCATCATAAAAAATAGTTCTTATCTTGTCATAGTCATCCTTGGCTCCAAATACATAAATTATATCTGGTTTTTTACCTCTGTAATCATCTTCTTTTGCCATTTCAAATAGATTACAAAGTGTAACACCGTGAGCCATTAAATCTCTATGAAAATAAATGAATGCTAAAACTTCACCTACTAGAGCAGGGTAGCAAAACCAGTGATCGTTATTGATATAGCAATCATTTAGCGGGTTTTTGAAAGTCTCAGTAAAGAACCCATCTCTAGTGTTTTTCTTTGGATAAGTTATAAAAGGAGCTTCTAGCATTATGGTATTAATAAAGGGAATATCTTCTAAAATCTCATATTCATAAGGACATGGCCAAACAGTATTATTTAATATCAACCCCGCATTAGCTCCAGAAGCAAGTTGACGATAAACAGTTGGTTCAGCAGAAAGGATGCTTTCTTGAATTTTTCTATAAAAGTCTAAAATCAGTTTTGTGAATTTATTATTTGCTTCTATAAAACTTACAGAAGCTAGACCGTCAGTGACTTTGTTGTTTTGTATTATAGAGTATCTTTCCAATCTCCTCCAAAAACCATAGAAATCCTCTACAAGTTCAAAGAATTCATACTTATCCTTAAGAATTTTCTCATACCTAGTATTAAGTCGTACAATTTCATTAGCTTTAAGAACAGTTAGTAATCTGAAAAGGTCAACCAGTTCATCAGTAATTTCTTCGCTATCAGTCTTTTCTATATTCTCACATAGAAATTTGTAAACATTAGAATTTCTACTTTTAACTCTATTATAATAAGATAAAAGTACTCTTCTAAAGCCTTCACTTTTTAGTAGGTTTTCGATGGTATTACAATATTTCGCAGAAAAGTTTATCATTACCTTGTCATTACTTATTGAAAATTCCTTTTTCATATATTCGCCTCCAACTTAAGTGATTTAACTTATAATTTATTAGGTTTAAAGATAGTTTTTTATAATATTAGTTTTTAAAATAGTATATTCCATAATATGATTTTGCGTGAAATATGCAGGAACTACTATAAGTATAATACATTTTATCGAGATTTGGAATAAAAAAAACGATAAAAATGAAATTTTAATTACGGCATGATGCAATTTCAAATTATTTATTCCACAAAAACTTCTTAATTAATTAACAGGTTCATTTTAAGAAGATCTTTGGAAGGAGATTTAACTTAAAAAAACACCATTGGGTACAAAAATATTTTACTACGCCAAAATTTTATTTTAAGAAAAAGACTATTGGCTTAACTAATTTTAAAATTTAAGTTCCTTTGAAATCTGAAGATGAATCAGTGAATTATCGTTCTGAAATGGTGTTAAATAATGTATGAATAAAAAGAAACTTAATAAAGCATATGTTAGTAGGAATACCTTGAACATAGTTATATAAAGTTGATATGGTAATATGGAGGTGATTATTAAAAGTAAATGTTGTAAACATTTTTTGAACAGATTGTTGTGAAAATACACAATTGTGCAAAAATAAATAAAAATCAATCATAAAAGATGTATAGTGAATAATTCTTGAATATATTCACTAGAATGAAAAACAAACATGGTTTACTCCCTTAGTTAAATAATTGACAAGCTTTACTAAATATCACATAATTAAGAAGGAAATTTTAGTCATTATATTATGTGCATTAATAGAGGGGGAGAAATCAGTGTCACAAAATAAGCCATTAAAAAAGGCCATCAGTACAGAAGCATTTATATTTTTAGTAATTTTTCTAGGAGTTTTCTTGGGAATAGGTAGTGTTATGGGTACGATTAATATGTTTAACACTCTAATGAATACAGCTTATAGATTGTTGATGGATACAGTTTTTTACATACTAGCCATAGCAGTTTTAGCTGGAGCAATAGCTGCACTACTTTCTGAGTTTGGGGTAGTTTCTATAATCAATAAAATACTATCGCCATTAATGAAGCCGCTTTATGATTTGCCTGGAGCAGCAACTATAGCAGTTTTAGCAACCTACCTATCAGATAATCCAGCGGTTTTAACACTAGCAGATGATAAGGGATTTAGGAGATATTTCAAGAAATACCAAATACCTGCGCTTACAAACTTAGGGACTGCCTTTGGGATGGGACTTATAGTTACAACCTTTATGATTAGTCAAAAGTCTCCAGTGGGGGAAAGTTTTATACTAGCTGGAATCATTGGTAATATTGGTGCGGTAGTAGGTAGTATTGTTAGTACGAGGATAATGTTAAGGTTTACATCGAAAATATATGGTAAAAAAGATTATTGTGTAGTTGAAGATGGTGAAAGCTTTGATATGATAAATTATAGAGAAATTCGACAAGGTAGTGTAGGTGGAAGGATTATGGATGCTCTTTTAGAGGGGGGGAAGTCAGGAGTAGAAATGGGGTTAGCCATAATACCTGGAGTATTAATAATTTGCACCATAGTATTAATGCTTACAAATGGTCCATCAGCCACAGGGGAATATACTGGGGCAGCTTACGAAGGAGTAAAGTTGCTTCCTTGGGTAGGGAGCAAATTAAGCTTTATAATTAGTCCTTTATTTGGATTCCAAAGTTCTGAAGCTATCGCTTTTCCAATTACTTCTTTAGGAGCTGTAGGAGCTGCCATGGGATTAGTTCCTAAGATGCTAGAACAAGGATTAATAGGAGGAAATGAAATTGCAGTATTTACTGCCATGGGAATGTGTTGGAGTGGATATTTAAGTACACATGTTGCTATGATGGATAGCTTAAATTGCAGAGAGTTAACTGGTAAAGCTATAATTAGCCATACCTTTGGGGGAATTGCAGCTGGGATTTTTGCACATTTTCTATATCTATTAATAAGTTAATAAAAAACACTATAGCCTTTATATGACATACTGTATAGTAAAGCGGATTAGAAATTAACTCTTTACTGTGTTTGACAACATATTTAAAGGTTATAGTGTTTCTTTTATATAAGTTGAAATGTTATTTCTATATTATTCTATAAATTTTAAGTAACCTATACTAGAGTGAGTACAAAGTAGAATTAGATATATTTCTGCAATATCATTATTACATTTTAGATACAATTTCTTTTGTTTTTTTTATAAGTTGCAATATGAAATAAAACAAAATGTAATAAAATAAATAAATATGTTTAAGAAAAATTATTTGAATATTTACAAAATTGTGTCATAATAGTATTATATTTAATTTAAGGTGTAGGGGGGACTAATATGTTAAAAAACCACGTTAACTACATAGATTATATAAAGTTAGAACATTTGTTACAAAAATATAAGGATATTAATTTAAATATAGTTAAAGAGAGTAAGCATTTTACAAATATTGTTGGAGTGGGACAATTAGGAAAATACTTCATAGAATACTGCAAGTGTAATGATAGGTGGAATAAGGATAATTTAAATTTTGCAAAATCATGTAAAGAATCTAATAATGATAGGAAAATAAAATATTTAAATAGTTTTTTACTTTCTGAGTTAGATGAGTATATGCTAGAAGAGCATAATAAAGGAGACCTTAATGTTTTTCTTTATAATTTAAGTGAACTTGGGGAATTTGATAAGTTTATAAATAGATTGATGGAAGTTAAAAATTCTTTTAATATCATTTTAGGAGTGAAGACGAAATATAGTAAACTTCAGTTTGATGTAATTGCAGATAAGCTTTCTAAAGATACAAAATTACCTGTAGTTGTAATAGATGAGGAAAAATTGATAAAAGAAACTAATAATTATATTATTTATGAACTTTATAATTTTGCAAGAGGATGTATAGAGGTTTAAAATGTAAAAAACAGCAGTTATAAACTTTGTTCATTAGTTTATAACTGCCTATACTTAAAAAGTTAAGTTAACTCATGTTTTACTTTTAATTAACATACTCATTCATTTCTACCAACAGAAAATGAGAATTATCAACAGTATTAATTTTTATTTCATCTTCATATATTTCTAATGCGTCCTTTTCCTCCAGTAGAACTTTGTGGTTTTTTTCCTCTAAACTTGTTATAAATGACTTACCATAAATTTGAACAAGATAAGCTTGCCTGTTTTCACGTATACTAAATTCCATACTATTTTCTTTTTCTACCATTGCACTGTAAATATTTATATCTTGGTTAACTTTGACAGGAGCTAGTCCATTTTTACTGCTAACCATATAAATCCAATGATTTTTATTATCCTTTAAAGAAAAATCGTAACTCATATAGTTTGGATTAGATGTTTTTTTATCTGACAAAATCCACAGTTGAATAAATCTTAAGGGGTTAATTCCAAAATTATGCTCCTCGTAAGTTACACCTGAACCAGCACTTATATATTGAACTCCACCTTTTTTTAATATACTTTCATTTCCTAAACTATCTCCATGAGTTAATTCACCATCAACCACATAAGACAAAATCTCCATATCATAGTGAGGATGATTATGAAAACCACTTCTTGGTAAGACTACTTCATCATTTAATAATTGTAGAACACCAAAACTCTCATATTTGGAAGTTGAATGTTTACTAGATGAATAATGATGAGTACTTTTAATCCAACCAATATTACTTTCAGCCATATTACTTAAAGGTTTTTTAGTTATCATATTTTCCCCTCCTTCTATGAAATTATTTTTACTGCTAGTATTATTATTAGTATTTTTAAAATAATAATAGGTGGTATGTTTTTCACAATTCTACTTTAATAACCTTTTTATTTGGCAAGGTAAGATTATATTAGTTTTATAGCAATCTTTAAGTTTACTAAACAGTTTAAAATTAGGGATGTTAGATTTATTTTAGTTTTAAAATTACAAATATATTTTTAAATTTTAAAATAGGTATAAGTAAATATAAATTTTTAAATATTAATTAACATATTAATATTAGTTTAGAAGTATAAAGTTATTAAATAAGTCTATGAAAAGTAAAGAGAATTTGATAAAGATTTCCAAGTGTGATAAAATAAATTTTATGAATTATTATGAGGTGATGTATATGGACATAGTCAAGAAGTTTGTAAAGGAATGGGCAATACCAATTATATGTGCTATAATCCTAGCCTTTATCATCAATAAATTTATATTTTTCAATGTTAGTGTACCAACAGAATCTATGTATCCTACTATTAAGCCAGGAGATAAAATATTTGTGCTAAGAAACTACAGACCTTCATCTTTGAAAAGGGGAGATATTTTAGTTTTTCATTCAAAAGAAGCTAATGAAGATTTGATTAAAAGGTTAGTTGGTCTTCCAAATGAAAAGGTTGAGATAAAATCTGATGGAACTGTTTTTATAAATGATATACAGCTAGAGGAATCCTATGTTAAATACAAGAGCGACAAAGTAGGTACTTTTATGGTTCCTGAAGGATGTTATTTATTTTTAGGTGATAACAGAGCAAATTCGGTAGATTCTAGGTACTGGAGCAATCCATACATACCTTATGATGAAATAATGGGAGAAGCTAAATTTATTATAAAACCTTTTGATAGATTTGGTGGTCTAAAATAACTAGTATTGCTAGGAAAATGGGAAAAAATCTTTGTAGCTTTTGCAAAGATTTTGTTTATTTATGAAAAATAGTAATAACTCTACTGATTTTGGATAATAATAGACATAGTAACTTAGATAGTTTTGTAAAAAAATTAAATTAAATTAAACATATTGAAGTACCGGTAAACTTGTTTACATTTTGTTAATGATATATTTTAAAATTATTCATAAAATATGTGAAAAATGTAGCAATCCAATGAAAAATGAACTATTAGCTGGATAATTTGGTAAAACAGCCAAAATTGGAGTTAATATTTTTGTCGAAATGTGATATTCTTTAATAGCACATATTTAATAATTTAAGAGGAGGTAAAGTGATGGAAAATACAAAAAAATTATCCCATAACGCTTATGGCGGTGTTCATGGTGATGACTATCTTCCATTTGTTCCTACAACAGTAGCAATGCCAGAATCAACTGGATATTCTATTTTTCTAGGAATCATATTCGCAATCATATTTGCAGCTGCAAATACTTATCTTGGATTGAAAGTAGGATTAACTATTTCTGCTGGTATCCCAGGAGCAATACTTGCAACAGGAATTTTAAAAGGTATATTTAGAAGAAATAATATATTAGAGGCTAACTTAGTTGCATCAGTTGCAGCTATGGGAGAATCTATAGCCGGTGGTATTATATTCATACTTCCAGCAATTATATTATGGGGATTTGACTTAAGTATTTGGACAGTAGTTATTGTAACTACACTAGGAGGACTTCTAGGAGTATTCTTTGTTACTCCATTAAGAAGATTCTTAATTGTTGAAGAACATGGAAATTTAGTTTATCCTGAGTCTATGGCTGCAGCAGAAGTTTTAGTAAACGGAAGCGAAGGCGGAGCTGGATTTAAAACAGTTATGACTGGTTTAGGAGTAGGAGCAGGTTATAAATTATTATCTGGTGGATTTAAGCTATGGCTTGAAGAACCAGAATGGGTTATAACTAAATATCAAGGTTCAATATTTGGATTTGATACATTAGCTTCATTACTAGGAGTTGGATTTATCGTTGGTACAGAAGCATCAGCATTCATGTTTGGTGGTTCTTTAATCGCTTGGCTTGGTCTAATTCCGTTAATTAAATTTATCGGAGCAGGATTATCAGCACCATTATTCCCATCTACACAATTAATATCAGAAATGGGAGCATGGGACATCTGGAGTAAATATGTTAGATATATAGGAGCTGGAGCTGTTGCTACTGGAGGATTTATATCTCTAGGTAAATCAGCACCAACTATCATTAAATCTTTCAAATCTGCAATGGCTGGAATTGGTGCTAAAGGTGCTGGTTCAGTTAAAAGAACAGAAGAAGATGCACCTATTACTTGGGTAATTGGAGCAGCAGTAATTGTATTTGCATTAGCTTGGTTATTACCAATGTTTAGAGAAGCAGGTATTTTTGGAGCTATACTAGCAGTTGTATTCTCATTCTTCTTTGCTGTAGTTTCAGCAAGAATGTGTGGTATAATTGGAGCTTCTAACAACCCAGTATCAGGTATGACAATTGCAACATTACTTTTCGTTGCTGGTACTTTAAAAGCATTAGGAAAAACAAACCAAGAGGCTATGATCGTAGCTGTATTAATTGGTGGTATAGTTTGTGTGGCTATAGCTGTTTCAGGTGGTACTGCACAAAGTTTAAAAACAACTTACATCATAGGAGGATCTCCTAGAAAAGTTCAAGTTGGTATGTTTATTGGTTTAGTTGTAGCATCTGTGTTTGCAGCATTAGTTATAAACATGCTTAACACTACTTATGGAATAGGAACAAAAGAAGTTGCTGCTCCACAAGCTACATTAATGTCAATGGTTATCAAAGGAATTATGACAGGAGAGCTACCATGGCCACTAGTATTCGTTGGAGCATCAATAGCTGTATTCTGTCAATTTGCTGGACTTCCAATACTTCCAGTAGCTCTAGGTCTATACCTACCAATCCACTTAAATGCTGGTATATTAGTTGGTGGTATCGTAAGAGTTTTAGTTGAAAGAAAATTCAAGAATGATGAAACTGTTAAGAAAGATAAAGTTGAAACAGGTATACTACTTGCATCTGGACTTGTTGCTGGAGATGCCTTAATGGGTATCGTTGTAGCAGGTGCAGCTACATTAGGATTAAATATTGGTTTTGGCGCAAACTTCATTCCGGCTTTAACTGGAAACGCAATATTTGCAACTGCAATGTACTTCTTACTAGGATTATGGGTTTACAATTTCTCAGTTAAATCTAAGTAGAATAAATTACTATTTATTGCAAATAATATAAATAATGATATAATCAAAATTATTAAGGGTTTTACTTATAATTTTGAGACAAATAATAATGTTAAGAGCCCTTAGTTGGGCTCTTAACTACTTTGTAGGTGATTTTATGAAAAAAAGTTCTACTGAGACAAAAAACGATAAGTATAATTTTCTTCTCTATGTACCAATAATTAAGCATACTAATTTTACTGAAAAGGATGGTCTTGTTACTTTATACTTTAAACATGATAAACCAATAGAAAAATTTGCTAGTTGGCTTGTTAGAAAGAATAATGTTAGTGATTTAACTTTAGATCAGCAAGGCTCTACTGCATGGCTATTAATGGATGGAGAAAAGAATATTTATGAAATTGCAATGGAAATGTCCAAAATTTTTGGAGAAACAAAGGAAACTGCAATTGAAAAATTAATTACCTATTCAACTTACTTATCAAGAAAGGGTTGGATTCATTTCAAAGAGGTAAAAACCTTAGAGCCCAAAGATGAAGAAAATAAGGAGATGAATTAAATGGATTTAAATGTAAGAATTGATGAAATGCGTGAAGACATAATAAGAACTACCCAAGAGTTGGTTAAAATTAGAAGTTTAGAAGGTGAAGCAAAGCCAGGAATGCCTTTTGGAGAAGAAGTTGCTAAGGCTCTACAATGTGCTTTAGATAATGCCGAGAAATTAGGATTAAAAACTGTTAATGTTGATGGCTATGTTGGGTATGCTGAAATTGGTGAAGGTGAAGATTATGTAGCTGCATTAGGTCACTTAGACATTGTACCTGAAGGTGATGGATGGATACATCCTCCTTATGGCGCAGAAATTCATGATGATAAGATCTTTGGAAGAGGTACTTTAGATGATAAAGGACCAATTGTAGCTTGTCTTTATGGATTAAAAGCTATAAAAGATGCTAATTTACCAATTACAAAAAGAATAAGAGTAATATTTGGAACAAATGAAGAAACAGGTAGTAATGAATTACATTATTATTTACAAAAAGAAAAGCCACCAGTTGCTGCGTTTACTCCAGATGCTAATTTCCCAATTATTAATGGCGAAAAAGGCATAACTACTTTCAATATAGTTAAGGACGTAAAAAATAAACCACAAGGTGATTACGTTGTTGAATATATAAAAGGTGGAGTAGCTCCAAATATGGTTCCTGATTATGCAGAGGCACTAGTAGTAACGACTAATACAAGTGATTTAATAGATAAGTTAAATGGTTTTGCTAAAGTAAATGGTTATGACATGAAAGCAGAAGCTAATGGAAATAGAGTTACTATTAAATCTGTAGGAGATTCTGCACATGGTAGTACGCCTGAACTTGGTAAAAATGCTATAATGCAAATTATAACTTTCTTAAATGTGTTACCACTTGGTGAGGATTGCATATCAAGTTCAATAAAGTTCTTAGCTGAGTACGTAGGAATGGAAATTCATGGAGAAACCTTTGGCGTACTATTAGAAGATAAGGATTCAGGAAAACTTTCTTTCAACCTAGGAAAAATAAGTATAGATGAGAATAAAGTTGTGGTAACTTTAAATTTAAGATATCCTGTAACAAAAACTTTAGAGGATATGATGACACCATTTAATAGAACTCTTGAAAATACTGGATTTGCTATTGAGAACTTCACTCATCAAGAACCATTGTATTTTTCACCAGATCATCCTCTAGTTAAGACTCTTCAAAAGGTTTATAGTGAGCAAACTGGTAAAGAGGGTACTTTAATATCAATTGGTGGAGGAACTTATGCTAAAGAGATGCCAAATACTTTAGCTTTTGGACCAACTTTCCCAGGGGATCCAGATGTAATCCACAAGCCAAATGAATATGTTGTAATAGAAGATTTAATTCAAATGACAAAAATATATACTCATGCATTATATGAACTAGCAAAATAGATAAATTGACCTTTTTTAATTGTAAGTGAGTTAAATAAATATGATTAATTACAGCTTAATTTAAACATAGAGAAGAGCATGCTCTTCTCTATGTTTTTCAGTTTAAATTAAATTGAAAATCTTATTTCCATTGAAAAAGTATTTTAATTGGGTATAATAATAGATAAATATAAGAAAATCCAATTTAATGTTGCATATAATTAAATTATGTAGAGAAATAAATAATTTAATTAAAATTTAAGGTGAGAGGTATAATTAAAATGATAATAAATGATGTAAAAGTTGGTAAAATTACTGTGCCATTGAAAAAACCATTTCTTATTGGAGATAGGCCATATAATTATTCAAAAGAAGTTATTTTAAAAATAATTACTGATGGAGGGGAAATAGGATTTGGTAGCGCTGCTCCAGCTCCAAGAGTCACAGGAGAAACAGAAGATTCCATTGTTGGGGCAATTAAACATATATCACAGCATATTAAAGGAATGGATATTAGTTGTCTTGAGTGTATAACAAAAACTATAGATGAATGCATTAAAGGCAATAATAGTGCTAAGGCTGCTTTCGATATGGCTTTGTATGATTTAGCTGCTAAGAGAGCAAACATACCACTTTTTAAATTGTTGGGAGGATATAACTCAGAGATACTTACTGACATGACAATACAGTATGATACTGTAGAAAATATGGTAAGTGCAGCTTATGATGCTGTAAGAGATGGCTATAGCAATATCAAAATAAAGCTTGGCAAAGATCCAGAACATGATTTAGAAAGAGTTAAGCTGTTAAGAAAGGCTATTAGAAAAGGAATAAAGGTAAGAGTGGACGGGAATCAAGGGTGGTCTCCAAAGGAAGCGGTAAAAATCATCAGAAAAATTGAAGAATTAGATCTAGATATAGAGTTTGTTGAGCAACCAGTGAAGGCTTGGGACATTGAAGGGTTAAAGTTTGTTAAGGAAAATGTTGATACTTTAATTTTAGCAGATGAATCAGTATTTGCTACTCCAGAAGCTTTTAAAATCATACAAAATAGAGCTTGTGACTTAATTAATATAAAGCTTATGAAAAGCGGTGGAATTCATAATGCCATGAAGATATATAACATGGCAGATACTATGGGTATTAAGTGTATGATGGGATGCATGCTTGAAAGCAAGGTAGGAATAACAGCAGCTGCAAGTTTTGCTGCAGCTAAAAGTAATATGATAATTTCAGACTTAGATACAATGTTGTATTTTTCAGAGGATCCAATTGTAGGTGGAGCTACTATTGAGGGTAATAGAATCGTGCTATCCGAGGAGCCAGGTTTAGGAATAACAGATATAATAGGATGGGAAGAAATTGCAATTTAGATAGCATAACTTTTGTAAAAATTACAATTTAAAATTGATTTTAATAATATATGTTCCAGTAATGTAACTTCAAAATTTTAGTTTTCTAGTCAATAGATAAAATTATCATTATGAGGTAACCTTATTGGAACTTATATATTAGACAAAATTTAAGAGTATGAAGGAAGGAAAGTATAACTGTGAGTAATGAGATTAATGAAGAAATAAAAAAACAGCTAGAAATTTCAATAGAAGAGGGTAAATTATCAGATACAATTAGGATTATTAATGAAGAGATATTAAAATACATAGAAAAGCGAAAAGGAATAAGTGAATATATACTTGATTATAGAAAAAAGTTTATAGAAGAATATAGAGATGATGAAGATAAAGTAATTGAATACTTTGATCATGAAAGATATGTAAAAGAAGAGGCTTTTAAAACTATAGATAGAAGGTTAAAAGAGCTAAATATATTAAAAGTGTCACCATACTTCGGTAGAGTTGATTTTAGAGAAGGTGATTTTGGAGTTGAACAAATATACATTGGAAGATTTGGAGTTACTCCAGAGGAGTCTTTTGAACCTTTAATAGTTGACTGGAGAGCACCTATATCTTCGATTTTTTATAATGGTGGTATAGGTGAGGGTTATTATGAAGCTCCAAAGGGAAAGGTGGAAGTATCTGTTCTCCAAAAAAGACAGTTTATCATAAAAAAGGGAAAGCTAGAAGGATTATTTGATTCTGCTGTAGATGTAAAAGATGATATTTTGCAAATGATGCTGAGTAAAAATTCTTCAGATAAATTAAAAGATATTATAATGACTATCCAAAAGGAACAGGATGATATAATAAGACAGTCAAGAACTGAAACTGTAGTAGTTGATGGGGTTGCTGGTAGTGGAAAAACTACTATTGCTCTTCATAGAGTTGCATACCTTTTATATAATTACAGAAAAATACTAGAAGATAAAGTTCTTATACTAGGACCAAATAATATTTTTATGGAATATATATCAACAGTGCTGCCGAGTTTAGGGGAAAGTGGAGTATTACAAACTACATTTAAGGATTTTGTTTTAGATATTTTAGATATAGATAATGTTATTTCATTGAAGGATATAATGGAGAGGTTTTTAACTGGAGATAAAAATTATGAAGAAGAAATTAGCTACAAAACATCTATTGAATATAAGCACTTTTTAGATGAATATGTAGATAAATTAAATAAAGCTTATTTTTCATCCAAGAATATCGAATTTAGAAAACGTAAAGTAATTTCCTCAGAAGAAATGGAAAAAATGTTTAGCCATGAGTTTTATATGTTACCCCTTTTTAGAAGATGTAAAAAGGTAAAGAGAATTATATTTTCTAGATTGAAAGATGTAAGAGATGAGGAATTTAGAAGAATTCAAAAGGAGTATGATGAGGAAAAAGCCTCCTATTCAAAGGATGAATTAATTTTTCATATAAATAACTTAGACTTTAATAGAAAACTTAAAATAAGAGAATTAATTCAGGAACTAATAGAAATTAAGAAAACTTTAGAGTTTTTAAATCCACCAGATGTAATAAGTTTATATGAAGAAATAAATAGTGGTTTTATTAGCAAAGAGCTTACAGAAATAGATTTAGGGGCTTTATTATATCTAAAGGTTAAATTAGAAGGAATTAAATCACCAAGGGAAGTAAAACACATAGTAATAGATGAAGCTCAGGATTACTCACTAATGCAGTTTATAGCTATTAAAGAGTATACAAGGGCTGTGTCCATGACTATTGTGGGTGATAGTAATCAAAGAATACTTCCTATGAAGGATAATAAACCGCCGATGCTTGCAGTAGATGAATTCATCAGCAACTTTAACACTAAAGAGTTTACGCTTAATAAAAGTTATAGATCAACAAGAGAAATTATGGAATATAGTAATAAGTTCCTTAAAGCCCAAAGCATAGTACCACTTGTAAGAAGTGGTGACTCTGTAGTGGAGGTGGAGGCTCAAAACAATGAAGAGCTTTCAAAGCTTATAGAGACCTATGTAGATACTATGAAAAATAAAGAGTTAGAAAATGTAGCTATCATTACTAGAGACTTAGAAGATGCATACAAGATAAAAAGTATTATCAGCAATAATGTTAGTGCAAAGGTTATAGATAGGGAAAATGTAGTTCATAGAGACTCATTAATAATAATTCCATCTTACTTCGCAAAAGGTTTAGAATTTGATGGAGTAGTTGTTGTTAATACAGGAAAACAAGAACTTATCACAGAGGATAAATTAATGTATGTTATGTGTACTAGAGCTCTTCATAATCTGTTTGTGATTAAAACTAGTGAATTAGTTGATCAGTAGAATGGTTTTGTTATTTTAAAGCCCACAGCTAATATTTGTTTTAGATAAGTTTATTAGTGTTATGGGGCATTGCTAATGAATACTTATTTCAATAGATTAAATATTTAATAAAACAAGATAAGTAATGGAAAATTTATTACTAAGCTTGGATTATAAGAGATAAGCTTAATTAGAATATTATACTAATATAAAAAGTGTGGTGAATTCACCACACTAATTTTTTGGCTATCGTTATTACATTTATAACCTTAGTGGTAATTTATGATAAAGAAAGAGGTCTTTGATTATTTACCTCTCAAGTACTCCTCTTCATATTTCAATAATCTTTGAATAGTTTCCTCGGAAATTTCATTTATTTTATTAAAGTTCATGTTTGGAATATATCCAGTTTCAAGATCATCGTGAAGACTCTTTGCTCTTTTAATACAAGCAAGTCCTTTATTAAGAAGCAAGTAGAAGGTTTCTTTAACTTCATCAATATCATCTTTATTTCTTTCTAAAAGGTTTTTATTTAGTAAATTATTCATGTCGTAGATTTTACCATTAATGTTCAGGTTATTAATTTCATTGGAGGTTACAACAGCCACCCCAAGAGCTGGAATCAGTACATGCTCAATTTTATCAGGAGTAAGTGGAGTATGGAATACTTCTACATAATAGCCACGCCTTACTGCCTCCTCATAGAGGTATTGTAGAATATTGGTTTTACCTGTTCCAGGACCACCTTTAAGAACATAAACCTTTGGAAATCCTTCTATTAAATTTTCTATATAAGTTACAATTCCATTAGGAGTAAAAGCAGTAGCGAAAAGATGGCGATCAAAACCAAGTTTGCTTACACTGTTAGGTAAAATATCATTTTTAAGTTCTTCCTTTAATAAGCTAAGTTTATTTAGGTTTAGCGCTTCGCTATTAAAAGTAGACCAGTCTTCATAAATATCTTTAGAAGCTCCAAAGAATCTGTAAGCTCTTCTGAAGATTTTTCCAACTTTTTTATTAGTATCCATAATAAAGGGTTTAAAGGACTTGAAACCTTCTTCATTCCAACATTGACCTAAGTTTAAAATTTCATCCACTGCCCCAGGATTTATAGGGTCCACTACATGAGGAGAAGTTCCATCTAATAGGGCAACATTTAAGCCTTTGATTACAACTCCATCAAGAGAATTATTATCTGAAGAGCAGTGGTGATATTCTACTTCATAGCCTTTTTCAAAAAATATACTTGCAACTTTTTTCATAAGTGAGGATTTGCCAGTACCAGGACCACCTTTAATACAAATTATACGCTTTGCTTCATCTTGAGAAAGGATATACCTATAAAAAGAGTAAAAACCTTTAGAAGTATTACCACCAGGGAAAAAATGTCTTTGTTTACCGGACATAAAAATCACACTCCATACTTTCATAGTAATATATACTATTCTGGAGTCCATTAAAATGCTATTGCTAATTTTAAGTTATTGGTGTTAAGTTTATGTTAATTAGCATAGTCAATAGATCTTCAAAGGAATATTACTGGTAATGTGTATTAATAGCAATTTAAATTCATTAATGTTGAATATAAAAAAACTAATATTAGCAATTTTAGCTAGTATTAGTTTTTTAACGATGAAATTATTCCAAGGGTTAGTGAGTAAAGGTATAGTAATGTGATTTTAGGAACAAAGAATTCTAAAGGAGACTTATAAGTCATTACATTGAAACTTTACACACCTAAATAATCCTTATCCACTGTAACAATAGCATTATGATTTGGATGGCTTTTTTTAAGTTCCGCATTTATGTCCTTTTGGATTTTTAATTCTTCTTCAGCGGTGAGTTCATGGTCAGCGTCAATCACCACATCAAAAATTAGATTTTTATTTTTCCCCTCACCAACAACCCTAAAATCATGAAAGGACTTTATAAGAGGAAATGCTTTTAAAGCTTCAGCAAGTTCTTCTTTAGCCTCTAAAATCTCTTGATCATCTGTAGTTATTGGATCCATATGGATAACTAAATAAATATCAAGCTCAGCAGAAATTTCCTTTTCAGCTCTATCTATAACTTCATGAATTTTTACAACTGATATATTTAATGGAACTTCAGCATGAATAGAAGCTATAATTCTTCCAGGACCATAATTATGAACTAATAAATCATGAGTACCATCTATGTGTTCATAATTTAAGAGAAGTTGCTGAATACTTTCAACTAATTCCTTATCTGGTGCTGTACCAAGTAAGGGGTTTAAGGTGTCTTTTATTAAGTTATAACCTGCATAAAGTATAACAGCAGAAACAGCCATACCAATATATCCGTCTATAGGAAAGGAAGTAAATCTTGAAATTAAGAGAGAAAATGCCACAGTTGAGGAAGAAACTACATCACTAAGTGCATCTACTCCAGAAGCTTGTAGTGCAGAAGAGTTAATTTTACCACCGATATTTTTATAAAACTTACTAAGCCATACTTTAAATAAAATAGAAATTAAAAGCAGAATAAAAGGAACAAAGGAGAATTCTACTGGTGTTGGATTTTTGATTCTATCAAAAGAACTTTTTACAAATTCAAAGCCTACCATTAATACTAAGAATGCAACAATAAGTCCTGATATGTATTCAATTCTACCATGCCCGAAAGGATGCTCCCTATCTGCGGGTTTGCTGGAGAGCTTAAATCCAAAAATTGTTACAAGTGAGGAACCTACATCAGAAAGATTATTAAAAGCATCAGCAGTAACTGCAATACTATTTACAATTAGTCCTACAGTAAATTTAACTCCAAATAATAATAAGTTTACAACTATACCTACAATACCACCAAGGTATCCATATTTTTCTCGGACTTTTTTATTTTTCACATCGGAATAATTTGCTATAAACTTTTTAATCAAGAAATTAGAAATCATTTTTTGCACCTCATCTATAAAATTATGTATATAATCTTTTTTAAAATAAGTAAGTTAAAACCTATTTTCTAATTATATCATAAGTCATAATTACAATGTTTATACTTTTATTTTATTGGATTCCAAGATTTAATCAAAGGAAGTACGCCAGAATAGTCCAATATAAATAATTACAAATTAGGAAAGGTAATTCAAACAATAAAAAAATTTCTACTTATTTTAAATATTTGTAGAAAAGGAAAGTGAAAGTTTGATATACTACTTTATAGAAGTTCAATTATAGGGAGGTATATAAAATGACAAATGAATTAAAATTTGCTCAAGAACTTATAGATTTTCTATACGATAGCCCTACAGCATTTCATGCTGTTGAAAATCTCAAAAAAGATTTAGATAACTCTGGGTTTCAAGAGTTAAAAGAAGAAGATAAGTGGAATCTTGAAAAAGGTGGGAAATATTATACTACTAAAAATCAATCAGCACTAGTTGCTTTCGTAGTTGGCAATGGTGAGATTGAAAACCATGGATTTAAAATTGTTGGCGCTCATACAGATTCACCAACTTTTAGAGTTAAGCCTGCTTGTGAAATGGTAGTAGAAAATACCTATGTTAGATTAAACACAGAAGTATACGGAGGACCAATATTAAACACTTGGCTAGATAGACCACTATCAGTGGCTGGAAGAGTAGTTTTAAAGGGTGAAAGTATATTATGTCCAAAAACTGCTTTAGTAAATATTAAAAAACCTATTCTAATAATTCCAAATGTAGCAATACACATGAATAGGGAAGTAAATAAAGGTGTGGAGTTAAATGCTCAAAGAGATACTTTACCTTTACTTTCATTAGTTAATAATGAATTAGAAAAAGGAAATTATTTATTAAATGCTATTGCTAAAGAGTTAAATATAGATGCTAAGGAAATAATCGACTTTGATTTATTCTTATATGAATTTGAGAGAGGAAGCATCATTGGGCTAAATGATGAGTTTATCTCATCAGGAAGATTAGATGATTTACAAATGGTACATGCAGGAATAGCAGCTATTAAAGAAGCTTCAGTTGCTCAAGCTACCAATGTAATGGTTTGCTTCGATAATGAAGAAATAGGAAGTTCTACAAAACAAGGTGCAGACTCAGACATGTTAGCCAATATTTTAGAGAGAATAGTGTTAGCTTTTGGAAAAGAAAGAGAAGATTTCTTCAGAGCTTTAGCTAAATCCTTTATAATTTCTGGAGATAATGCTCACGCAGTACATCCAAATAACCCTGATAAGCATGATCCAACTAGCAGACCAGTTATAAATAAAGGTCCTGTTATAAAGATAAATGCAAACTTTGCTTACACAACTGATAGTGAATCATCAGCTGTTTATGAGGAACTTTGCAAGTCAGCACAAATACCTTATCAAAAATTTGTAAACCGTTCAGATGTAAGAGGTGGTTCAACTATTGGACCAATATCTTCAACTCATTTAAATATTCGCTCAATAGATATTGGAAATCCAACCTTAGCTATGCACTCAATCAGAGAGTTAGCAGGGGTTATGGATCATACCTACGTTATGAAGTCATTTTTAGAATTCTACAAATTATAATATAAGCCATTATTAAAAAGATTCCAGAAAATGCTGGAATCTTTTTTAGTTAATATATAATTTCATATTAAGGACTATTAACATAAAGTAAAAAACTATAAGGTCTTAAGTAGTCTGGAAAGCATGGGTTTTATACTAGCTTAGAAACTACATTGGAAAAACCAGCATAGGGAAAAATTATTTTATTTAAATTTGTTATTTTATAGACATCATTAATTTTTGAAATACTTATTTCACCAGTTACAGTATATACTTCCTTTTTATTTTTATGAGGGTATAACAATTCAACAGTAGCCTCATAGGCGTAAGAATTGGCTGTTATGTTTTTTCTCAATGGTTTTATATTAATGTAGTATATAGAACTGTTAAATCCATTATAGTAAGAAGAGGTTATAAAGTCATAATATAAATTTTGGTTACTAAAATCTTCAAACTTTTTTTCAGTCATATAATTTCTAAGACTTAAGCTGAACTTATCAAAGGGATACATAAATTTATAAAAATATAAATTTTGCAAGTCATTATTATTGAATGTATAAAGTTCAGCTAAGAAGGATTCTAAAAATACTTCCTCCGCTGTAGGTTTCATTTTAGAGCCATATGCTGTGAGTGAAAAACACAGTATGAAGATAATTGTAAGTACAAATTTAAAATTTCTCATATTAACCTCCATAATTATATTAATCTAATTATAACGGAAAATATGTTAAAATAATGCCATATTATGGTGGAAAAGTTCATAAAATATTTACAAAAAAATACAAAGGTTACATACTATTATGTAGACCTTTGTTAAGGCAAAATTAATTTTTGAGTAATAAAGGAACTAAAAATTATACTTCTACATAGAGAACAGAAATTACTGTTTAATTGCATGGAAACCTACATAAATTTTGTTAATGTTTCTAGAATTTAATGATATATATAAACATGTAAGCTATATTGTTTTAATGCCAATTTAATTGTTTATATTTCTAGGATTCTTGGGTGTTTCTGGAATCTCATTTGAAAAGCCAAGAAGATCTTCACCGCCATTATAAGTATAGTCAAACTCCATATAAGATATATTGTTCGAAACTATGGGATCTTGTACGTTGTCAGGTAGGAGAGTGTAGTCTTCTAATGAGTAAGCTTTAACTTCTTTAGGATCAACTTCTAAAAAGTCCCTTTGATTTGGGCCATATGGCTTTTTAGGTTCATTGCTTTTATTTTTTGTTTCCATAAATACTCCTCCTTTTATTAAAAATAATTTATAAGAAAAATCTATAGAAAGAAGTTTCTTATGAGTAGCTTGTGTAAAAACTATAATTAAATACCTAACATAATAAAAATCAATAATTTTCTAAAGATATATAATTAATAAAAATTTAAATTGTGGATATTATAATAATGATGTGTAATATTTACTAAATTATGGTATTATAGTATTGATGACAATAAAAGTTTGGAGGTAAAAGAAATGAGTGAATTAAGACAAGTATACAAATGTGAGGTATGTGGACACATAATTGAAGTAATCCATGAAGCAGCAGGTACATTAGTATGTTGCGGAAAGCCTATGACTCTTAAAAAAGAAAATACCCAAGAGGCAGCAGTTGAAAAGCATGTACCAGTAGTAGAAAAGATAGAAGGTGGATATAGAGTAACTGTAGGTTCTGTATTACACCCAATGACTGTAGAACATCATATTGAGTGGATAGAGGTTCATACAAAGGATAGAGTTTATAGAAAATTCTTATCACTTGACGAGCAACCAGTGGCTGAGTTCCAAATTAACGAAGAATTAATTTATGCTAGAGAATATTGTAATTTACACGGACTTTGGAGATCATAGAAAATCCCAAAAGTATATACAATAACTTAGATTTTAATCTAGTTTTTAATTTATATTTGTTGAAAAAACTCTTGACACTAACTAAGAATAGTTGCATAATATATAATAAATTAACACTTATTAAAATCATTGAAGCGAAGTAAGTAAGTTTAAAAACAAATTCACAGAGAGTGGTAGATGGTGGGATTACCATAATTATGATTAAACTGAATGGGTCGTGGAGTGGGAAGATGAACTAGAGTAGTCTTTCACGTGATTCTCACGTTACAGAGATAGGATATATTTTGTATCTGAAAGAGGAAACTATACATTTTAGTTTTAAATTTAGGTGGTACCGCGTATTTTACGCCCTATGGATTAATAATATCCATAGGGCGTTTTTAATTTCAGTTGATAATTATCAAGGTTAATAATAAAAACATAGTGAAATCTTTGTATGGTAGTTAAATTAAGTATTAAAAAGGAGTGTTAGATATGGAAGATAAGAAAAAAGTAATTTTTAGCGGAGTAAAGCCTTCAGGTGATTTAACCTTAGGGAATTACCTAGGAGCTATAAAAAATTGGGTAAAGTTACAAGAAGAGTATGATTGCTATTTCTGCGTAGTTGATTTACATGCTATTACAGTACAGCAGCTTCCTGCTGATGTAAGAAGAAGAACTTTAGAGATACTTGCAATTTATATTGCAGCTGGTATTGATCCAGAGAAAAATACCTTATTTATTCAATCTCATGTACCAGCCCACTCGGAAGCTTCTTGGCTTTTAACCTGTATTGCATATATGGGAGAAATGAGCAGAATGACTCAGTACAAGGATAAAGCTCAAAAGGGTGGAGAAAGTATAGGAGCTGGACTGTTTAATTATCCAATTCTTATGGCTGCAGATGTGCTCCTTTATGGAACAGATTTAGTTCCTGTAGGAAAGGATCAAGTTCAACATTTAGAGCTCGCAAGGGATTTAGCAGAAAGATTTAATAGACTTTATAGTCCTACTTTTGTAGTTCCAGAACCATATGTAGCAAAGACTGGGGCGAAAATAATGGACTTACAAGACCCTACAAAAAAGATGGCTAAGTCAGAAGAAAATCCAAATGGTTCAATTCAAGTTATGGATCCACCAGAAGTTATTAGAAAAAAAGTTTCTAGAGCGGTTACAGATAGTCTAGGAGTGGTTAAGTTCAGTGATGATCAACCTGGAGTTAAAAATTTAATGACAATATTGAGTACAATTACTGGTGAAACTATTGAAGAAATTGAAAATAAATATGAGGGAATGGGCTATGCTCAGTTTAAAACAGATGTTGCTGAAGCTATAGTTAGTGAGCTAGGGCCAATTCAAACCAAGGTTAAGGAATTGCTAAATAATAAGTCATACCTTGAAAGTATTTATAAAGCAGGAGCAGAAAAAGCTAATTATGTCTCTATGAAAACTTTAAGAAAAATGCAAAAGAAAATTGGGCTAATTTCTCCTATATCTAAATAATTGGCAAAAAACAACTGGTAAAATAAAAAGAAACCTAGTTTCAATAAAAGAAACTAGGTTTAATCTTTAAATAGAGAAATGAAAAGTATTTTTATACTAGTTCATTATCAGAATTATGTACTTCTGCTTTAATGCCTAAAACATCAAGTATCTGCTTGGCTCTTTCCTTAGTGTTGCCGGTTAACTTTGAATAGGGAACTGACTCAGTATCTAGAAATTGTAAAATAGCATCATCAATTGCAGTAGCAGCTTTTTCATCTTGCCATCTTACTCCATCCTTAGAGTATCCAAACTCTCTTCCAACATAAAAAATATAATCATATTTAGAAATGTCTCTTATAGCAAGACCGTATAAGTCTTTTAATATTTCAATTTCTTTAATTGTACGTTTTCTGTTTCCTAGCATAAACCTAGCATAGATATATGGTACAAAAGTAGCATAGTCTGTGATTGCATAATCAAAGGAGCATAGATCCTCTTCTAACTTAAGCTGACCTAAGTATATTCCGTATTGTTCAGAAATAGTTTCAATCATGCCCTTTTCTCTTAAATAATCTGTACTATACTCTGAAGCACATCCAACATCTAATCCGGCAATTTTCATATCCACATATAACTGTTGCATAAGAGTGGTCTTTCCACATCTTGGTCCGCCCAGTATTGCTATTCTAGTAGTCATTTTATGACCTCCAAATTAATTAATAAGCTTTTTAATTATAGCAATAATAATTACAATTTTCAACAGGATACCAATAAAAAGCAAAAAATGCGTCATAATATAATTGGAAGGCATATGTTAAAGAGGGTAGTAATTTCAGTAGTGTAGGAAATACAGCTTTCTAGAGAGAATAGAGGTTTATATAATGTAAGTTTTAGCTTGATATTGTATAAAAAAATTGTTTTAACTTAGTTATTATGTTATTATATAGGATGTATGTAAAAACAAGATAAAAATTAAGTAAGGTTAAACTGTTAATCACATAAAAGGTTATAGTGAAAATATACTTTTTATTACAAGTAACATAAATTAATATAAGATAAGGAGCGATAGCTTTGAGCGATTACATAAGAGAGATAGAGAAAAGAAGAACCTTTGCTATAATTTCTCACCCAGACGCAGGTAAGACAACACTTACTGAAAAGCTACTTTTATATGGGGGAGCAATTAGACTTGCTGGTTCGGTTAAGGCTAGAAAGGCATCTAAGCATGCAGTTTCAGACTGGATGGAGATAGAAAAGAAAAGAGGTATTTCTGTTACTTCTTCTGTAATGCAATTTAACTATAGTGGATATTGTATAAACATTCTAGATACTCCAGGACACCAAGACTTTAGTGAAGATACTTATAGAACTTTAATGGCTGCTGATAGTGCAGTAATGGTTATTGATGGAGCTAAAGGGGTAGAGGATCAAACAAGAAAATTGTTCCATGTTTGTAGCATAAGGGAAATACCCATATTTACCTTTGTAAACAAGATGGATAGAGAAACTAGGGACCCTTTTGAGTTAATGGAAGAAATCGAGAGTGAACTTGGAATCAAATCTTATCCAATGAATTGGCCTATTGGAACTGGAATGCATTTTAAAGGTGTTTATGATAGAAATTCAAGGGAAATTCAAGTTTTTGATTCAGGTGACCATGGCCAAAGAGAAGTCCATGAAACAATAATTAATATAGATGATGAGGTAACAGCAAGAGAGGCTATTACTGATAGTTTGTATGAAAAGCTACTTGATGATATCGAACTGTTAGACATAGCTGGTGATGAATTCAATGATGAAAAGGTTAGAAATGGAGAGCTAACTCCAGTGTTCTTTGGGAGTGCTTTAACAAATTTTGGTGTGGAGCCATTTCTTGCCCATTTCTTAAAGTTAACTACATCACCACTTGGTAGAAATTCTAATGCAGGTCATATAAATCCTTTTGATAAAGAGTTTTCAGCTTTTGTATTCAAAATACAAGCAAATATGAATAAAGCTCATAGAGATAGAATAGCATTTATGAGAATTTGCTCAGGAGCCTTTGAAAAAGGTATGGAAGTTTACCATGCACAAGGTGGAGGGAAAATAAAGCTTGCACAGCCACAACAGTTCTTGGCTCAAGATAGGGAAATTATTGAAGAGGCATATGCAGGAGACATTATAGGAGTCTTTGATTCAGGTATATTTAGCATAGGAGATACTTTATGCTCTCCAAGTAAAAAATTTAAGTTTGAAGGGATACCTACCTTCGCACCTGAACATTTTGCTAGAGTTAGAACTGTTGATACTATGAAGAGAAAGCAGTTTATAAAAGGTGTAACTCAAATAGCTCAAGAGGGAGCAATTCAAGTCTTTAAAGAACTTCATATTGGAACAGAGCAAATAATAGTAGGGGTTGTTGGAGTACTTCAGTTTGAGGTTTTAGAATTTAGATTAAAAAATGAGTATAATGTAGATATAAAAATGGATATGTTAGCATATAAGAATATTAGATGGATTGAAAATTATGATAAGCCAGTAGATACTTTGAATTTAACAAGTGATACTAAGGTTGTTAAAGATTTAAAGGATAGAGATTTGTTAATATTCCAAAGTGATTGGGGAATTAGCTGGGCATTAGATCATAATAAAGGGTTAGTGCTATCGAATATTGGAAAAAGTGATGAATAGTTAAAAAGGTTGAAGTCATTGACTTCAGCCTTTTTTTAGTGAACACATTTATTAGTAAAGTTTTAAAAAAATCTAAGCTTAATTCAGTGTAATTGACCAGTAAACAATAGAAGCTAGAAGTGGTATATGGTGTTAATTCTAAAAATATATAAATGACTATAATGTATTATCCTAATATATGAATTATGGTAAACTTTAGATAAAAAACGGCTTGAGAAAAAAATTTATAATTCTTAACTAAATTAGTTGAAATTATGAAAAATTGTTATATAATACTGGTGTAAATGTTGGTGTTAAACCAAATTGTATCAGTACAATTAATGGGTGCATTAAACTATATACTATGGTAGAAGTTAAATGATAAAGTAGTTTATAAGTTTCAAAATATGAGAAAGTTATTTTATAACTATATTAAGTGCACTGTTAATATTACATATCAAACTTTAAGGAGGGGGACTATGGAAAAACAAAATAAGCTATCAATGAAGAATAAGTCTTCTGTTGATACTTTAGACTTAATTCAGGTGGCATTGATGGCTGCATTAGCTTATGTAGCCACAAGTATGATTGCTATACCAGTAGGAAATGGTGCGGTGCTTCATTTAGGAGATGCAGTGGTTTTCTTAGCAGCAGTGCTTTTAGGAAAAAAGAAGGGTGCTATAGCAGCAGCTATTGGTATGACTTTATTTGATGTTTTATCACCTTATATAATTTGGGCACCTTTTACCTTTGTAATTAAAGGGGTAATGGCTTATATAGCAGGAACTATTGCATATAGAAAAGGATATGAAGGTAAGAGCTTTATAAATAACTTATTTGCATTTATTGTTGCTGGAGTATTTATGATAGTTGGATACTTTGTTGCAGGTGGATTACTAAATTATTATGCTTATGGAGCTCCATCTTTAATTTCTGCATTTGTACTAGCATTAAAAGATATATCTTTTAATGGACTTCAAGTTTTGGCAGGAATAGCTATTGCATTGCCTTTGACTGGACCACTAAAAAAAGTATTGAAATTATAGTAAAATAGAAGCTTTAGAATGTTAGATTAAGGTGAAGCATAATCTAGGTTATAAAGCTTCTTTTTTTATTCTACTAGGTTTCAGTGGCGATTAAACTATTATAAAAAACTATAGTTTAAATAAAATATAATGGAATCAGTGGCTTACTACATGAAAGGCAATGAATAATGGAATTTACTACATGAAGTTGTGATATTTAACAAAGTTAATAATGAAGTAATCCTTACTTATGAATAAATATGAATTCAGGTATTTTATATTAACAAGAAATATAAGACTTGGGTTTAATATGTTTGAAAAAAATAAAAAAGCATTTCTAATTAATAGAAATGCTTTGTTTTAACTGTTAGTTATTATCTTCTGTCAAATCCGTTGTTTCTAGTGTTTTTTCTAGCTTTTCTGCACTCTGGGCATCTTACTGGATCATTTTCAAATCCTTTTTCTTTGTAGAAAGCTTGCTCGCCCTCAGTGAATATAAATTCTTTTCCACAATCTTTACATGTTATGTTTCTATCTGCCATTATAATGACCTCCTTTTAATCTAAGGACTAATTAAACTAGGAACACTATCACACAAAAACTACCTCTTGACTAAAGGAGGGGATAATTGCCTGTTAATTAATCTTAATTATTAGAGCTTTAACTCTAATTTAATTATATCATATTTTAATTTTAAGACAATAGGATTTTTTAAAAATATGGTATAATATTACTGTAATTAGTGGTAATATGGAAACATAAAATTATAACAGCATAGAATAATATAAAGCGCTAGAGGAGAATATTTATGGAGTTTCGAAAAGTTAAAAACCTGCTTAAAAAAGAAGAAAGTACAAAGTTAGATTTTAAGCGAAAAATAGATATTTACACCGATAGTGGTAAAAAAGAGCTTGCAAAGGATGTATGTGCCATTGCTAATTCCCGAGGGGGAAGAGGATATATAATTATTGGAGTAGAAGATAAAACTAAGGAGATTGTGGGCATAGAGGACATGGATTTAAATGAAGAATCTATTCAACAAGTAATAAGTTCTAGATGCGTACCACCAATTCCTATAGCTTTTGAGTTTGTTAAATATGGAGCTAAAGGATTAGGAGTCATAACAATTTTCTCTGGTGCTCAAAAGCCTTATCAAATAAGAGATAACGGAGCTTTTTATATTAGAAGAGGATCTACTACTGACACCATGAAAAAAGAAGAAGTAATAAGTTATCTTTCTGAAAGTTTAAGTTTTAATATAGAAGTGTCACCTATAGTAAATAGCAGTATAAATACATTAAATTACAGTACCATAGACAGATATTTTGCTTCCAAAGGAATAGAAATAAGTGAAGAAAATAGGATTGAATTTATGGACGCTGCAGCTATTACGTATATAGATAAGGATAGCGGAAATAGAATGGTAACCCTTGGTGGCCTTTTAATTTTTTCTGATGTGAATAGTATATACTTGCCTCATAATATGATTAAAGTTATCAACAGATTAGAAGGACGCAAGAGTGGTGTAACTGTACTTCAAGGGAGTTTGCTAACTTTATTAGAGTTAAGTGAAAACCTTTTGGAAACTATTCTTCCATCAAAGTATCCTGTAAACAGTATTTGTGAAGCAATAAACAATGCAATACTATATAGGGATTATAGTCTCCATGGAAAAGTTATTGAAATTATAATTAGTGAAAATAGTGTTATAGTATCGAGTCCAGGAGCAATGATATTAAATAATAATGATAAAAACCACAGCTACATTAAGAGAAATATGTGGATTTATGATAAACTTATTGCTTTAGATCATAAGAAAAGATACTTAAAGCCTTATCCAGGGTTCTCAATTATGAAAAAGGGCTTTAAAAATATAGGAAGAATTAAGTTTGTTAATTCTTTAGAGGAAAATATATTCAAAGTTATTTTTCCAGGAATTAAAAATATTTCCTTGTAATGTTGTAAAAATATTCTGAATATTATATAATTAAAGCATAATCACATTTATTTAATATAAAGGAGGATTATTATAATAACTAATTTTTATAAAATTTTGAAATGACATTGTAGGCTATTAACCTAAGATTATTCATTACAGAAAGTTTTGTATAAACTTTCTTAAATGGCTTAATTATAAGCATTCTAGGAGGTAAATTTTTATATTTGTTAAAACTGATTTTCTAAAAGAAATTACCAAGTAATTAATAAACTTATAGAAAATCAACTAAATGATAATATTTAACTGTATTATCAAATATTATTATTATAAGTAATAAAATAGTTTGGGGGCGTTTAAGATGATTCATGTATTTTGTAAAGAAAGAGGATCTGGAAAAACAAAAGCTCTAGTTAATTTGGCTAATTTAAAAACAGAAGAAGCAAAAGGAAATTTAGTTTATATTGATGATGATACAAGGGTAATGTTGGAAGTTAATAGAGATATAAGGTTTATTTGCTCTAAGGACTTTAATATTCATAATTATAAGGATTTTTATGGTTTTATGTGCGGTATTATTTCAAAGGATTACGATATTGAGGCTATATTTATAGATGGCGTGCTTAATGATATATGTAAATCCAATGAAGATATGGTACTTTTATTGTCTAAATTGGAATATTTAGTGAAAAAATTCAACGTAAACTTTTATATAAATATAAACTGTAATGAAAGAGAAATTCCTGAGGTAATAAAAAAATATGTAGCTTAGCGCCAAATTATTTATTTTCTACTTGTAATTTAATTAAGTTAATAGTATTATAGATATAATAAAAATAAGTTAAAGGTTATGAAGGAAAGAAGTAATTATGGAAATCATTCAGAGAGCTGATGGTTGGTGAAAATCAGTTGAGGAACATGATGAAATACATTCCTGAACTTTAGGCTGAAGTAGTAGTAAGCTGAAACGGGTTCCTGACGTTATTAAGGAAAGAGATGATAGTTATATCAAATTGGGTGGTACCACGGAAAATTTCGTCCCTAGTGTTTTATGCACTAGGGATTTTTATATTTTAATTATTATTGAAACCGTAAACCCTTTAGCTTTAAAAACACTTATAAAAGTTAAAATAAGAGTTTTATTGAAAGGTTATTATTTATAATAATTATTGCATTATGAGCAAGGATAATAACGCACATTTTCAAAGTGTAATTAGTTCATTCTTACTTGAGATGATTAAAGATTTTTCTAAGTAGTTTGAAATCTTGTTCATTACTTAATAGGACTTAGAAATATATAACTTAGTTAATAATGTAAAAGAAAATGAAATCATATGAGGAGGAAAAAGTATGAGTAATATTAATGTTTATGACGTACTAGAAGAACGTGGATTTTTAAAGCAATTAACTCATGAAGAAGAAATGAAAGAAATTTTAGGTAAGGAAAAGGTTACATTTTATATAGGATTTGATCCAACTGCTGATAGCCTTCATGTAGGACATTTTATAGCCATGATGTTTATGGCACACATGCAAAGAGCAGGTCATAGACCTATTGCCCTTGTAGGTGGGGGAACTGCTATGATAGGAGATCCTTCTGGAAGAACAGATATGAGACAAATGTTATCTAAAGAAGAAATAGATTATAATATCTCCTGCATAAAAAAGCAATTATCAAGATTAATAGACTTCAGTGATGACAAAGCCATTTTAGCTAATAATGCAGATTGGCTGTTAGATCTTAACTATGTTGAGTTTATAAGAGATATCGGAATACATTTTTCTGTGAATAGAATGCTAACAGCAGAATGCTTCAAACAGAGATTGGAAAAAGGACTATCCTTCTTAGAATTTAACTACATGTTAATGCAAGGCTATGACTTCTTAGTTCTTAATCAAAAATATGGATGTACTATGGAACTTGGAGGAGATGACCAATGGTCAAATATTCTAGCAGGTATGGAGCTTATAAGAAGAAAAGAAAGTAAACCAGCTTATGGAATGACTTGTTCACTATTAACTAATAGTGAGGGAAAGAAAATGGGGAAAACAGCAAGTGGAGCGGTTTGGCTTGATGCAGAAAAAACAACTCCATATGATTTCTACCAATACTGGAGAAATATTGATGATGCAGATGTGGAAAAATGTTTAGCACTGCTTACTTTCTTACCAATGGAGGAAGTTACAAGATTAGGAGCCTTAAGAGATGCAGCAATAAATGAAGCTAAGGCTGTGCTAGCTTATGAAGTAACTAAACTTGTTCATGGTGAAGAAGAAGCAGAAAAATCTAAGAAAGCAGCAGAAGCTTTGTTTGGCAAGGGTGTAGATATGAGTACAGTACCTACGGTGTCTATTTCTAAAGAAATGATAAATGCTAACATCTTAGATATTTTAGTGCAAACTGAAATTGTGCCATCTAAAGCTGAAGGAAGAAGATTAATTCAGCAAGGTGGATTAACAATTAACGAAGAAAAGATTTTAGATGTTAATGCATTGTTTAATGAAAGCTTTTTAGTAGATGGATCTGCACTTGTTAAAAGAGGTAAGAAAAAGTTCTATAAATTAATTGTTGAGTAATATTATATTTTCATAAAGCTAGTAGGGGTTTGAGACCTTACTAGTTTTATTATTTCGAGGGCTAGAAATATTTTATCCTTTATTTAATTATATTATAAGATGAAAAGATTCAACATAAAAGTTAAGTGTGTTTTCAGTATTTAAAATATAGGGAACCAGAGTTAAAACTTAACTTATACATTAGTCCTACCCTGGTTCCCTTAAGGGTTTATGAAGATGAATAAGTTAAAATTCTATCATGGAACCCTATATAGGGTTCCTTGGTCATAACTTAACTTACACCAGGAAACTTCTAGCATATGCTAGTGAACGAAGTTGTTCTACATCAGAATTAAGTTCGT
>NZ_AMQH01000024.1 GCF_000300195.1 Clostridium tunisiense TJ
AAGGACCAGGTGTAGAAACCTAGTCCTATACTTAGTTTTCTATTTACTATTTAACTATAGAAGTAACAACTCCTGATCCTACAGTTCTTCCACCTTCTCTGATTGCGAATCTTAATCCCTCATCCATTGCGATTGGGTTTATTAATTCAACATTCATGTCGATGTGGTCTCCTGGCATTACCATTTCCATTCCTTCTGGTAATTTGATTGATCCTGTTACGTCTGTTGTTCTGAAGTAGAACTGTGGTCTGTATCCATCAAAGAATGGAGTATGTCTTCCACCTTCTTCTTTTTTAAGAACGTATACTTGACCTACGAAGCTTGTATGAGGGTGTACTGAGTTTGGTTTTGCTAAAACTTGACCTCTTTCGATGTCTGTTCTTTGTACTCCTCTTAATAATGCTCCAATGTTATCTCCAGCTTGTGCTTGGTCTAGAAGTTTTCTGAACATCTCTACTCCTGTACAAACTGTTTTTCTCTTCTCTTCTTGTAATCCTACAACTTCTACTTCGTCTCCAACTTTAAGTATTCCAGTTTCAACTCTTCCTGTTGCAACTGTCCCTCTTCCAGTGATTGTGAATACGTCCTCTACTGGCATTAAGAATGGCTTATCTGTTGCTCTCTCTGGAGTTGGGATATAGCTATCTACTGCTGCCATTAAGTCCATTATGCACTGTGTTGGCTCTTCTGCTGTTGGGTTCTCTAGTGCTTTTAATGCTGATCCTGTTACTATTGGAATGTCATCGCCTGGGAAGTCATATTCGCTTAATAGCTCTCTGATTTCCATTTCAACTAATTCTAATAATTCTGGATCGTCTACCATATCAGCTTTGTTTAAGAATACTACTATGTATTGTACTCCAACTCTTGATGCTAATAGGATATGCTCTCTTGTTTGTGGCATTGGACCGTCTGCTGCACTTACTACTAGGATCGCTCCATCCATTTGTGCTGCTCCTGTGATCATGTTCTTAACATAGTCAGCGTGTCCTGGGCAATCAACGTGTGCATAGTGTCTTGTCTCTGTTTGATACTCTACGTGTGCTGTGTTGATTGTGATTCCTCTTTCTCTTTCTTCTGGTGCTTTATCTATTGATGCATAATCAAATGCTTCTGCAAATCCTTTTTTTGATAATACTGTTGTTATTGCAGCTGTTAATGTTGTTTTACCGTGGTCTACGTGTCCTATTGTTCCAATATTTACGTGTGGTTTGTTTCTTTCGAATTTAGCTTTTGCCATTTTTCAATTCCTCCTTGATAAAGAAATTATTTATTATTTATTATTTATTAAAATTTAGGATACTATTTTTTTATAATTTGTTCTTGAACACTCTTAGGTACTTCTTCATAAGCAGCAAACTCCATGCTTGATACTCCTCTACCTTGTGTTGCAGATCTTAATACAGTTGTATATCCGAACATTTCTGATAGTGGTACCATTGCTCTTATAACTTGAGCTCCAGCTTGTGGGTCCATACCTTCTATTCTTCCTCTTCTTGAGTTTACGTGTCCCATAACATCTCCCATATATTCTTCTGGAACTGTTATTTCAACTTTCATTATTGGCTCAAGAAGTACTGGATCTGCTTTTGCCATAGCATTCTTGAATGCCATAGATCCTGCAATTTTGAAGGCCATTTCTGATGAGTCAACATCATGGTATGATCCATCAACAAGTCTAACTTTAAAGTTAAGAACTGGGAACCCAGCAAGTATACCTCAATAGGATATGCTCTCTTGTTTGTGGCATTGGACCGTCTGCTGCACTTACTACTAGGATCGCTCCATCCATTTGTGCTGCTCCTGTGATCATGTTCTTAACATAGTCAGCGTGTCCTGGGCAATCAACGTGTGCATAGTGTCTTGTCTCTGTTTGATACTCTACGTGTGCTGTGTTGATTGTGATTCCTCTTTCTCTTTCTTCTGGTGCTTTATCTATTGATGCATAATCAAATGCTTCTGCAAATCCTTTTTTTGATAATACTGTTGTTATTGCAGCTGTTAATGTTGTTTTACCGTGGTCTACGTGTCCTATTGTTCCAATATTTACGTGTGGTTTGTTTCTTTCGAATTTAGCTTTTGCCATTTTTCAATTCCTCCTTATATAATTTTAAATTTATCTTACTTTATTGTCAAAGTAAACTTATCCACGTGTGTTGTACTATCCAACGATTTTGGAGCCCATAACCGGGATTGAACCGGTGACCTCCACCTTACCAAGGTGACGCTCTGCCTACTGAGCTATATGGGCATTTTATAATCATTGTTATAGTGTTAAAACACTATATATCAGTTATTGATTATAGTATATATCCAATTATTTGTCAACACTATTCTTTTCTATTTTCTAAGCATTTTTCAAGTTTTCTTTTCACTCTTTGCAATGCATTATCAATAGATTTTGCCTGTCTATCTAAATCACAAGCTATTTCTTGATAAGACTTTCCATCTAAATAGGACATAAGCACCTCCATCTCTAGGTCAGAAAGTACTTCTTCTATTTGGAACTCTATACTTTTTAATTCTTCTTTCCCTATTATCAGTTCTTCTGGATCAGAAACCTTTATTCCAGAAATAATATCTAATAAGGTTCTATCTGATTCTTCATCATAAATTGGTTTGTTAAGAGATATGTATGTATTAAGTGGGATATGCTTTTGACGAGTCGCAGTTTTGACAGCAGTTATTATTTGTCTAGTAATGCATAACTCAGCAAACACTTTAAAAGACGCAAGTTTGTCGTCTTTAAAATCTCTTATAGCCTTAAATAACCCTATCATTCCTTCTTGGTATATATCTTCCTTATCTGCACCAATCAAAAAATAGGACTTTGCTTTTGATTTAACAAAATTTTGGTACTTTCTAAGTAGATACTCTAACGCTCTTTCATCACCATTTCTAGCTTCTAATACGATTTCATCGTCAGTCTTTCCTTCAAATTGTGAACCCAAACTCTCATAGCCAACCCTTTTATCCAACAATATCCCCTCCAAAGTGCAAACGGATTCAACTTAAATTATACATTAATTAAAATTTAACAGTCAAGCCAAATTACTTACTTCGCCTTATTTTTTCAAGTTTTTCTGCACTTTCTTTGTCAATATTTTCTTCTAGCAAATTTCTATTGGAAGAATATCTAGTTTCGTACCTTTTCTCTAACCTTTTATTATCATTTATAATTGAGTGATAAAACTCTAAACTGGAAATTCTTACTGCTCCTCTTTGAAAGGTAACTTGTTGTTCCATAGAATCCGAAGTAACTACGTGGACTTCAAAGCTTCTTCCTATATTGTTTACCGCTCTTTCAATATAGGAATCTGCCGTTTCCCCCTCTCTCGTGAAAACTATAATTAAATTTCCTTCTCTTTCTTTCTTTTCTAAACTCCCCTTAACCATGTGTGCATCGAAAACAATAATTATATTCCAGCCCTTAAATGCAGCATAGTTTTGAAGCATATCAATTAGTTTTATTCTTGCAGCTTCATAACTATAATCTTTTATATCCCTCAGCTGTGGCCAACTATTTATTACATTATAGCCATCAACAAACACTTTTTTCAAAATATTCCTCTTGAGTCATATGCCTATTTTAATCTTTGTTTTAAAATCTCATACATAATCATACCACTAGCCACTGAGGCATTTAAGGAACTAATATTTCCTACCATTGGTATTTTCATAAGTACATCACATTTTTCCTTAGTAAGTTTAGAAATCCCTTTGCCTTCGCTTCCTATAACTAAAGCTACAGCACCTTTTAGATTTACATCGTAACAATAACTTTCTCCATCCATATCAGCACCGTATACCCATATGTTAGATTTTTTAAGTTCATCAATTGCAGCATTAATATTAGTCACCTTTGCTATTTTCATATACTCTACTGCTCCAGCGGAAGTTTTATACACTGTAGGAGTCATTCCCACATTTTTTCTTTTTGGAATTATAATTCCATGAACACCACATGTTTCAGCTGTTCTAATGATAGAACCAAAATTATGTGGATCTTCTAACTCATCTAGTATTAAAATGAATGGATCCTCATTTTTAGACTTCGCATGATCTATAATATCACTTAATGCAAAATATTTATATGGAGTAACAATAGCTATAACTCCCTGATGAGCTCCTGTTTGTGACATTTCATCTAATTTAGCTCTTTCAACATACTTAACAACAGTTCCTTTATCTTTAGCAAGACCTAATACAACATTAATTGAACCTTTAGTATCACCTTTTGCTACTAAAATCTGCTCTATAGTTCTGTCAGACCTTAGAGCTTCAATAACCGCATTTCTTCCTTCGATTAAATCTTCTCTTATTACCTGTTCAACTTGAGGAGCTTGCTCGACTTTTTTCGCATTGTTAAAATTTCTTTCCTTCTTTTCTATCTTACCTCTAAAATTTTCTCTCTGTGCTCTTTTTTCCTTCATACTTTACCTCACTCTTATCTTTTTTGTAATTATTTATTGAAATCTCAATTTTTATAAGTTTGAATATTTTTCTCTTACCTGTAATATTTGTCCACAAGTCATAGTTCCCTCTGGGCATTTTTCTCTAACACAATTAGGCCCACAGTACTTAAATAAATTCGGTGCTACGGATTTAACTAATCTTAGCATTTCATCTGCTAACTCCCTTATTTCCCACTGTGCTCTATTACAACATCTGTGACTAAAGAAATTCATAAGTTCTCTTGCATTCATAGTTGCCATAATTTTAGTTTCGCAAGCATTAGGGAATACATATCTAGCATCTTCTATTGCTTTCTTCTCAGCTTTTGATTTTAAAGATTTCAGAGTTTTCTCATCCAAATCAACTTTTGAATCACTATGTTCTCTATGTTGTTCGATATATTCTTGAAAAGCTACTTCCGTAAGCAACGTTGCAAGTTTATCATAATCCTCTTGATCCTTTTTCATCGCCTCAACAAATATTTTTTTTGCTTCTTCATTTTGCTCTATAGCAGGTGGTATTATGTACTCAAATGCTTTTAACTTTACATATCTCTGACTTTGCTGAGAGTATGATGCAATTCTATGTCTTACTAACTGATGGGTTAAACTTCTAGATACCCCCTCAATTGCAAAAGTAAAACTAACATGTTCCATTGGTGAATAATGACCATAGCTTGCAAGCATATTAATAAAACTTGATGTCTTCTCTTCAGTTAATCCTTCTGCTATATCCTCTACCCCAACAGCACTGTAACAAAGCTTTGCTGCGGAAGCAATAGTCTTTTCTGGTTCTGGTGTAAACTGTACCAATTTAACTTTTACCTTCATTATTATCCCCCACTTCGACAATTTTATTTAAGATGTAGTTAAGCCTATCCATCCTATTTAATATATATAAATACCCAATGAGAGCTTCAAAACCTGTAGCCCATCTGTAGTTTGCAACATCAGCATTTTTAGGTGCATTGGATTTAGTATTTCTAGCTCTTTTAAACACACCAAGCTCTTCCTCTGTAAGTTCATCTACTATCTGTTTCATATATGTACTTTGCGCTTCTGCTTTTACATAGGATACAGCTTTTAAATGTATTTTTTGTACATTGGATTCTCTGTTTTGTTCTACTAGATAAGTTCTTATAAAAACTTCATAAACTCCATCACCAATGAGTGCAAGTACTAATGGATTTATAAATTTAGCTTGTTCCTCAGTAAACTTATCCTTAAGCAAATTAAATTCCATAAATAATTCTCCTTAAGAAGATTTTTTAATATATAATTTATTAGTAACGTTACCTCCCATTAAGTTGTAAAATTAAGATATATCTTAAGTTATATCTTAATTTATACACTAATGTATAATATTCAACTCAAGTAAACTGTTACAAAAACATACCTATTCAGATTATGTCCCAACTTTAATCTTAACCAGTACAAATATTAGGTTTATACCCCTTATCAGTATTTTTTATAATACTAATAAAAATATCCTAGCAAAGTCCTATAACATAGTTCTATACTAAATTAATTATAACATTGAGTATGGAAACCAATCTTTTTAAAAGTCGATGATTTGATTATATACAATAATTCAATTATTTCATAGTTAATTTTAATATTAAAACTTCATTCTAGTAAAGTTTTCTTTATTTTTAAAACCGTTCTTCATAAATTACACTGCTTCAAATACCTTCGATAGCTAAACCTTTATAGATATCATTAAAAATTGCTATATATTTATTATAAATAAAGTAGTAAGAACTTACTTCTTACTACTTTACTTTCTTTTTCTATATTTCCCTTACTTTTCTACAATTTGCAGGTTATATCCCTTATCTTCTAAATTGTTTATAATATTTTTTGCATGCTCTTTAGATTGTGTTTCTATTTCAAAAGTAACATTTGTATACTCAAGACCTTTTGAACTCCAGTTTCTATCTTGTCTTGCTTTATATACATTTCCACCTAAAGCAACAATATCAGTAATTATAGACCCTAGCTGTCCTACTCTATCCTGCAGCTCAACAGATATAGTAATTCTTCTCTTTAGCATTACTAGCTCTCTGTCTATAATTTTAGATACCATAGCAATGTCGATATTTCCTCCACTAACTAGTGCCACAACCTTTTTACCTTCAACATCTATTTTACCTGCTAATAGCGCAGCTATACATACTGCTCCAGCCCCTTCAGCAACTAGCTTATTCCTCTCCATTAGAGAGAAGATTCCATAAGCTATTTCATCTTCTGTAACCGTTACTATTTCATCCACATACTTTTTCATGTATTTGAATGTATTATCTCCTGGGGTCTTAACTGATATTCCATCTGCTAAAGATTTCACCCCTGGAAGTGTAACAATTTCATTTTTTATAAGAGAAATTTTACTTGAAGCAATAATTTCAGCTTGAACACCAATTACCTTTATATTAGGATTTATAGCTTTTGCCGCAACGGCCATTCCTGAAATTAATCCTCCACCACCAATTGGTACAACTATAATATCAGTATCTGGAAGATCCTCTAATATTTCAAGAGATATAGTTCCTTGCCCAGCTATTACCTCATCATCATTAAAAGGATGAACAAAAGTTGCTCCTGTTTCCTTTTGTACTTCAACTGCTTTTGAATAGCACTCATCATACACTTCTCCATGTTGGATAACTTGTGCTCCATAATTTTTAGTAGCTTGAACTTTAGCTAAAGGTGCCGTGGTAGGCATTACAATGGTAGCTTTAATTCCAAAAGCTGTAGCTGCATAGGCTACACCTTGAGCATGGTTTCCAGCGGAAGATGCCACCACTCCATTTCTTCTTTCTTCTTCACTTAAAGAACAAATTTTGTTATAGGCACCTCTTAATTTAAAAGCACCTGTCTTTTGCTTATTTTCACACTTTAGGTATACTTCACAACCACATTCTCTTGAAAAAGTACTTGAATAAAATAATGGTGTTTTTCTTGTTACATCTTTTAAATTCTCTTGTGCTGCTTTTATATCTTCAATAGTTATCATCTGTGTCTCTCCTTAATCACTAGAACTCTAGTTAATCTTATATATTATTCCCAAGTGCCATAAATTAAACAATAACTCTACTAATTTTTTATATCTTTTAAGACTAACTTTGCTATATTACAAAGTTACCTTTATTAAAAAGTCATTAAAACCCAAACATAAAACCCCAAATGCTATTATAACTTTAAATTATTTTTTATAAACTCTTCTTTTACCTTATCTATTACTTCTTCTATAGATATTACTTCATTTTCAGAGTTAGTTCTCAACTTAAACTCAACTTTTCCCTCTGATATTTTTTTCCCAACAGTTATTCTCATTGGAATACCTATTAAGTCAGAGTCTTTAAATTTAACTCCTACCCTCTCATTTCTATCATCCATTAAAACTTCTACTCCAAGCTTTTTAAGCTCTAAATATAAATTTTCTGCTATTCTCATTTGCTCTTCATCTTTAGTAACAACTGGTACCACAATTACATGATATGGTGCGATAGCTAATGGCCAAGTAATTCCATTATCATCATGATGTTGTTCTATTATTGCTGCCATGGTTCTATTAATACCAATACCATAGCAACCCATAACTAGTGGTTTATCTTCCCCATTTTCATCAATGAAGGTTGCACCCATTGACTGTGAATACTTAGTCCCTAATTTAAAAATGTGACCTACTTCTACACCTCTTGCTATTGTTAAGCTGCCACCACACTTTGGACATTTATCTCCTTCGATAACATTTCTAAAGTCTCCAACTTTTCCTTTGAAATCTCTACCATAATTCACATTTTCATAATGGAATCCAGTCTCATTAGATCCTACAACAAAGTTATACATTTTAGAAACTTCTTCATCTACTAGTAACATATCTGCATTTATACCTATTGGTCCTGCGAAGCCAACCTCTGCTGAAGTGACTACTTTTACAGTTTCAGCATCAGCCATATTAAAATCAATAGCACCTCCAATAGCGTTAACTACTTTTGTTTCATTAACCGCTCTATCGCCTCTTACCATCACAGCAATAGTTTTTCCATCAGCTTTATATATTAGTGTTTTAGCAAATTTATCTTCTGTAGTGTTAAAAAATCTTACTAATTCTTCAATACTTCTAATCTCTGGTGTCTCAATTTTATTTAAAGTTAAATATTCTTCCTTAATTTGTTCTTGTGGAATAGCTGGAGCCTTTTCCATATTAGCCGCATAATTGCAACAAGAACAGAAAACTACTTCATCTTCTCCAACCTCAGATTTAACCATAAACTCAGCTGAACCAGATCCACCCATAGCTCCTGAATCTGCCTCTACAGCGCTGCAATCTAAACTACATCTTTTAAATATATTAGTGTAAGCTTCATACATCTTCATATAAGAAGTATCTAATCCACTTTGATCCTTGTCAAAGCTATAAGCATCCTTCATTATAAACTCTCTAGATCTCATAACTCCGAATCTAGGTCTTCTCTCATCCCTATATTTTGTTTGAATTTGATAAAGATTTAATGGAAGTTGCTTGTAAGACTTTATTTCATTTCTTGCTATGTCAGTGAAAACTTCTTCATGAGTAGGCCCAAGACAGAAATCTCTATCATTTCTATCCTTTAGTCTAAACATTTCCTCTCCCATGACATCCCATCTACCTGATTCCATCCAAAGTTCAGCTGGAAGTAATGCAGACGCTAAAAATTCCTGTGCTCCAGTTTTATCCATTTCTTCTCTTACAATGTTCTCTATTTTCTTTAACACTCTAATACCAGTAGGCATAAAGTTATATACCCCTGAAGCCATTTTTCTCATCATTCCAGCTCTTAGCATTAATTGATGGCTTGGAATCTCTGCTTCTGCTGGAACTTCTCTTAATGTACTAATTAACATGTTAGAAAGTTTCATATTCGTCCTCCTTTTGTATTTAGATTTAAAAAACTTCAAAAAAAGAAAACCCACCCTTTTTTAGGGCGAGTTCTATCGCGGTACCACCTAAATTTGTACTCAATGTTTTAACGGTATATAACCGGTAGTTTTACTACTGCTCAGAAGTGGGTTCAAAATTGTTGAAAATCTCTCAGCCTTGAATTTTCTCTCTGTAAGTTAATTTTTACTATTCTTCATCATTGCATTAGGTATCTAAAATAAAATAACCAATGAAAATTTCAACTGAAATTTCCCCCTATAAGAAGGTTGACCATAAACTAGCAATACTAACAATTTGTTATCAACATATGTTGCTAATATATTAAAATCTAACTAGCTATTCTTTAAGATGCCTTATATTAAATTTTCATCAAAAGTAATATACAACTTAGTTAAGTGTTTGTCAATACTTACTGCTAATATTATTTAAATAAAATAATTGTTTATAAGGTTTAAAGGTATAAATTCAACTTACTCATTCACTTATAAATTTTAATAGCACTGTAAACTCAAGTTTTAATATCAGATTTTTCATCAACACGTTTCTTATAATATTGTTTTTTATAATGATCTCTCTAGATGGACAATATACAGTTTATAAAAAATTAAGGCACTTAAGTATTGAGTTCTTAAGTACCTTAAATTCATTAGTTATATTGCTGTCTATGTATATATAGACGTAGACGTTTTAAGCTTCTTTAGGCTTTGCAAATATCATTCTTCCAGCAGCAGTTTGAAGTACTGAAGTTACAACCACTGTAATAGTTGCACCTATGTACCTTCTTCCTTCTTCTACTACTATCATAGTTCCATCATCCAAATATGCAACCCCTTGTCCTGATTCCTTACCATCTTTAACAACCTGAACTTCCATTTCTTCTCCTGGCAAAACTACAGGCTTAATGGCATTTGCAAGCTCATTAATATTTAACACTGGAACTCCCTGAAACTCAGCAACCTTATTTAGATTATAGTCATTTGTAATAACTTTTCCGTTTAGAAGTTGAGCTAACTTAAGTAATTTGCTATCAACCTCATTAACATCTTTAAAGTCACCTTCCCAAATTTCCACTTTTATGCTTAATTCCTTCTGAATTTTATTAAGAATATCAAGGCCTCTTCTTCCCCTATTCCTCTTTAATCCATCACCTGAATCTGCAATATGTCTTAGTTCATCTAAAACAAAGTTTGGAATTATTAGAGTACCCTCAATAAACCCTGTTTGACAAAGATCAAATATTCTTCCATCAATAATTACTGAAGTATCTAGAACCTTTGCTCCTTCTTTTGCATTATTTTTACTTTTTCCCTCTCTACCTGAAGGTAACTTTTTCATATTACCAACCATAGTGAGTATTTCCTCTTTTTTTCTAAGTGAAATATCAGCGAATAACACCATTATGATAATAGTAAGGATTATTGTGATAATTGTGATTATTATTGATTCAACTCTAATTAAGCTTGAAATCAGTACTGAGATTACTAATCCAACTACTGCTCCTAAAACTGTAAAAATCACATCACTAACTGGTACTTTTTGAACTCTTTTTTCTAGGTACTCCATTGAATTTATAATAGCTGTGCTCAAGAATGGTGAAATAAAATAAAATATAAGTCCACAGAAAATTACCGAAAATATGATAAACAATACCCCTTGCAATGATACTATAGTTGAAATATTTAATGCAGATAAAAAGTTATGGGTAATAGCCCATTCACCTAATATGTACCCCAAAGTACCACCAACTAGTGTAAAAAGACCTCTTAATATTCTTTTTAACATATTTTCACCTCCTAATAAAAATTTATGCTTATTCAATTATAATTATTGACAAATAAACACTCTTGTATCCTATATAATAACTATATATTATGATGAAAGTTATTTCAACAAGTTATTGCACTATTAGTGAAACTTTATCCTAATAATAAAGTTCTAAACCCCACCTCTTATTCAGGAATTATGAGTTGAATTGCGCCTCTTATGTACCTAGTAAAAGGATACAATCACCTTTATCTACAATGCTTTCTTCATTTCCTTAAAATTTTATTAACCCCCTGTTATTAATATAAATTATGTTATATTATATAAACATACCAATTGTATGCAATACCTAGATAAATTAAAGGAGTTGAACATGATGAAAGACCTAATATTTGATGAGTTTCAAAATGCAGTTGATAGTTGTTTACTAAGACATAAAAGTATTTTAGATATCATGACAAAACTTCAGGAATCTCAAGCTCGAGTAAATAGAGCAGTTATTAAGTCAGTAACTAGTTGTGGTTGTTTAAAGATTAATGCTGAAAAACAATGTATTCAGGAAAATATAGATTTAGAAGATTTAAGTGAATGTCTTGATACTCACCTTGTTGGTAATATCTGTGACAGCTGTAGAGAGGTAATTGAAAGGGAACTAGGTAATAATCTATTCTACATAACCTCCCTTTGCAATACTTTAGATATAAACTTATATGATGTACTATTGAAAGAATATAATAAAATAAGTACCTTCGATAAATTTACTTTTAGATAGAGCTATTTGCAATATTGCAATAAGATTATTATGTCTTTGATATTTTCAAACTGTATTTATTGCTATGATAATATACTTATCTAATAATATTTAGTTTTTTATTTGTCTTATATAGAACAATTAACTTAAACATATAGCACAAAATATCTAATATTTTGTGCTATATGTTTTTATCTAATATGAATTGCTCTTTTAGTCTTCTTAATCCATTTTTAATAGCTTTAGCCCTAGCTTCACCTATTCCTTCTACTGAATCCAGTTCTTCCAAAGAAGCTTCCATTACTCCTTGTAGCTCTTTGAAATGTTTAGCTAGATTTTCTATAATAATTGAAGGTATTCGTGGAATTTTATTTAAAATTCTATATCCTCGGGGAGAAATTAATGTATCTACCAATGGTACTCCTGAATAACCCAAAACTTTTCCTATTAAATCCAAATCCAGGAGTTCCTCTGAGGAAAGTTTTTCAATGTTTTTATATATCTGCTGATAACTTGATGATGAAGAACAATAATCTCTTATCAAAAAAACACCTTCCTGTTCTATACCCTTCACAAGCTCTCCTAATTGCATAGAAATTAATCTTCCTTCATTTCCAAGCTCACATATATAAGTTTCAATTTCATATATAATCCTCATTACCATTTCTGTTCTTTGTATTGCTGTAACAACGTCTAGTAAGGTAGTTAAATCCTGAAGCTCTAATAAATTTAAATTACTTGTAACCCTATCCAACACAAACACATACTTTTCTAAAGTCTGAATTGCCTGATTTGCCCTTGCTAAAACCTCATTACTATCTCTAACCACATACTTTATATCATCTTTATAAACTGTGATTACGTTTCTTCTTTGGGAAATGGCAACCACTATAGAGCTTGTTTGTTTTGCAATTCTTTGAGCAGTTCTATGTCTAGTTCCTGTTTCTCCTGTAGGTATAGCCGAATTAGGAATAAGTTGAGTATTAGCAAAAAGTATTTTTTTTAGGTCACTACTGACTATTATAGCTCCATCCATTTTAGCAAGCTCATAAATATAAGCTGGAGTATATTCTGAATTTATGAAAAATCCCCCATCTACAATATTCAATATTTGTTCGCTATCGCTTAATACTACTAAACCTCCTGTTTTAGCTCTCAAAATATTATCTAAGCCCTCTCTAAGTTGAGTTCCTGGAGACATCATTTTCAATATATTCATTAATTCTTTTTGTTTTTCTTCTCTCATCTTTTCCTCCATAAACAACTTTGTAGCACTTTAAAAACATGTAGTAATTACTTTGCAAGTTTTGTTTTGTGTTGTGATTCTAGTTATTAAGCTCAGTATGATAAAACTATACCCTGGTAAATTAATTATGGTGAAAGTTATATAAAGTTAACCAACAAAACTTTTAAGCGCAGTTTAAAAAATTATGCTAAGCACTTCCTTCACAGAGGCTACCCCTATAATATTTATATTTTTACTCTTAACCTTTTCTGTGTTTTTCATAGGCATAATTATATTAGAAAATCCCATTTTAGCAGCCTCATTAATAATTTTTTCAACTTGAGCAATAGGCCTAACCTCCCCAGTAAGTCCAACTTCTCCAACTACTAAGGTTCTATCTAGTTTAATCTCTCTTCCTTTAGCACTAGAAATTAAAGCCACTGCTAATCCTAAATCTCCATAAGTTCCTTCTAGATTTAGTCCTCCAACTACGTTCACATATACATCTGAGTTATAAAAATGAATTTTTAGCTTTTTTTCCAACACTGCAAGAATTAAACTTAATCTTTGATTATCAACACCTACTGCAGTTCTTCTTGGCATTACGGCTTTAGTCTCACTTACAAGAGCCTGTATTTCTATTAATAAAGGTCTAGTTCCTTCAATAATTCCTATAACTACAGCTCCTTCTTGCTTAAAAGATGTTTCCTGCAAAAAAACTGAAGATGCGTCTAGTATTTCCTCAAGCCCACTTTGTCTCATTTCAAACACACCAATTTCACTAGTAGTACCAAAACGATTTTTTATTGTTCTTAGTATTCTAAACTCTTGTGTTCTCTCTCCTTCAAAGTAAAGCACAGTGTCTACCATATGCTCAAGAACTCTAGGTCCTGCAAGTTCCCCTTGTTTAGTAACATGAGCTACTATAAATAAAGGAATTGATTTTGTTTTTCCTATCCTCATTAGTTCATTTGTACACTCTCTAACCTGTGATACACTGCCAGGGGCAGATGAAATATCACTTTTGAATAGGGTTTGAATAGAGTCAATAATTACAAAAGCGGGCTCAAGATCTACTATATGATTCTCAATTATATCGATGTTAGTTTCTGATACAATAAATAAGTCATCACATATGGAATCAAGTCTTTCTCCTCTCATTTTAATTTGTTCTTCTGATTCTTCTCCTGATACATAAAGAACCTTCCCGTATTTTCGTGATATATTTCTTGCACTTTGTAATAGTATAGTTGATTTTCCGATTCCTGGATCACCTGATATTAAGGTTAGTGATCCCCGAACTAATCCACCTCCTAGCACCCTATTTAGTTCTGTGATGCCAGTATCTAATCTTTCATATTGACTTGACTTTATATTAACAATGCTTTGAGGTTTATTGCCTCCTGACATGGTTACAGCCCTTTTAAACCCTGTATTAACTGGAGTTTTAGTTTCCTCTGTCATGGTGTTCCAATTATTACAACCTGGGCATTTTCCACACCACTTAGGTGACTCATAACCACATTCACTACATACATATGTATTCTTTATTTTAGCCATATAATATCCTCCGTAAACTATACTATTAAGATTTTAACTAATTATCGCCATAATATACTACCTTATCTATTGAAGGTATATATATTATCCATAAATAATAAAAAACCACTTTATTTAAGTGGTTTTTTATTATTAGGTTATAATTAATTATATATCTATAAAGAGTGTAGTACAACAAATTTAAGACTATTAATTCAATGCCCTTTGTAATTTCTAATATTATACTCAACATATTTCAATTGGTGTTTTTTAAGGTATCTTTCACTATTTTCCGTTAAACTTTAACTCACCATTTTCAAGAGTAACCTCTACATTATCACCATGACTTACATTTCCCTTTAATATTTCTTCTGAAAGCTTATCCTCAATAGTTTTTGTAATTGCTCTTCTTAATGGTCTTGCACCATAATTTAAATCATAGCCTTCTTTTGCTAGGTAATTCTTTGCTTCATCAGTGAAGGAAATACTTATATTTTTATCCTTTAATCTTTCACTTACAGAGTTAAGCATAAGTGAAACTATTTGTACTAAATCTTTTTCCTCAAGCTTATGGAACACTATAATATCATCGATTCTATTTAAGAACTCTGGTCTGAAGGTATGTTTTATTTCCTCCATAACATTATCCTTCATCTTATCATATTCATCTCTAGCTACATCTTTGCTTTGAGCGAATCCAATAGATTTTTGTTTTTTAATAGTGGATGCTCCTGCATTTGAAGTCATGATTACAATAGTGTTTTTAAAGTCTACAGTTTTACCTTTCCCATCAGTAAGTCTACCATCTTCAAGGATTTGTAGTAGTATATTGAATACATCCGGATGAGCCTTTTCGATTTCATCAAACAACACCACTGAATAAGGGTGTCTTCTTACCTTATCTGTTAACTGACCACCTTCATCATATCCTACATATCCTGGAGGAGCTCCAATAAGTTTAGCCACTGTATGCTTTTCCATATACTCGGACATATCAATTCTTAACATGGCATTTTCATCACCAAACATAGCTTCAGCTAAAGCCTTTGAAAGTTCAGTTTTTCCTACACCTGTTGGTCCAAGGAAAATAAATGAACCAATTGGTCTCTTAGGATCTTTTAGCCCAACCCTTGCTCTTCTTACGGCTCTTGCTATTGATTCTACTGCTTCCTCTTGCCCAATAACTCTCTTATGAAGGATTTCTTCAAGCTTTAGTAACCTTTCAGATTCTTTTTCCGTAAGTTTTTCAACAGGGATATTAGTCCATCTTGCTATAACCCTAGCTATATCACTTTCATCTACTACTGAATCTGCATCTTTGCTTTTTGACACCCAATTATTCTTCGTATTTTCAAGCTTATCTTTAAGTTGTTTTTCTTTATCTCTTAACGTTGCAGCTTTTTCAAAATCTTGAACTGTTATTGCATCAGACTTTTCTTGTGTTACCTTTTCAAGTTCTGCTTCCACCGCTTTTAAGTCTGGTGGTGCTGTAAGATTTTGAATTCTAACCTTAGATCCAGCTTCATCAATTAAATCAATTGCCTTATCTGGTAAATATCTGTCTGTTATATATCTATCTGAAAGATTTACAGCGGCATCAATAGCAGCATCAGTTATTTTAACTCTATGATGTGCTTCGTATTTATCTCTTAACCCTTTTAAAATTTGTACTGTTTCTTCCTTGCTTGGCTCTTCTACTGTTACTGGTTGGAACCTTCTTTCCAAAGCTGCATCTTTTTCAATATGCTTTCTATACTCATCAATTGTAGTTGCACCTATACATTGAATTTCTCCACGAGCAAGAGCTGGTTTTAAAATATTTGAGGCATCAATGGCTCCTTCAGCCCCACCTGCTCCTACTATAGTGTGGATCTCATCTATAAATAGTATTACATCTCCAGCTTTTGATATTTCCTCCATTACTGATTTAAGTCTTTCTTCAAATTCCCCTCTATACTTTGAACCTGCTACCATAGAAGATAAATCTAAAGTTACAACTCTTTTATCCCTTAATAATTCAGGAATATTCCCTAATGCTATTTTTTCAGCAAGCCCTTCTGCTATTGCTGTTTTACCAACTCCAGGGTCTCCAATTAAACAAGGATTGTTTTTAATTCTTCTACAAAGTATTTCAAGCACTCTTTGAGTCTCATTATCGCGCCCTATAACTGGATCTAATTTCCCTTCCTTAGCGAGAGCTGTTAAATCCTTCCCATACTTCTCTAAAGTAGGTGTTTTAGAATTTTTAGCTTTTTCTCTTCCTACTGGCTGATTTGTTCCTTCAACTTCTCCTGCCACAGCCTTTAACTCATTTCTAAGTTTATTAAAGTCTGATCCTAAGTTAGCTAGTATAGTATAAGCTACTCCTTCTGGTTCCCTAATTATTGCTAAAAGTATGTGCTCAGGAGAAATATAATTTTGATTTAACCCTCTTGCCTCAACTAAGCTTAATTCTATAAGTCTTTTAGTTCTAGGAGTTAAATATATTTCATCCTTTGGCATTTCTACGTCTCCATTACCTATATACTGATTTACCAAAGCCTTTACCTTATCATAGCTAATTCCCATATTGTTAAGTGCATTAAAAGCTATTCCATCTTGCTCCTTTAAAATTCCAAGAAGCATGTGCTCTGTTCCAACATATCCGTGTTTATAATTTTGAGCTTCTTCATTAGCATACATTAAAACCTTTCTTGCTCTTTCATTGAACCTATTAAACATCTTATCTTCACCTCTTAAATACATTATTTAAAGCTATTTCTTATAATTTCTGCTCTTTTAATATCTCTTTCTCTTTCATTCATTACTGCCCCTGAATTAAGCTGCATTGTTGCTGAAAGTATTTCTACTAAAAGTGAATTTAGTTTTTTCTTATCAATATCTTTGATTATATCCATCTCTGTACCCAATCTTACATATGAAAGCAAATTTAGCGCTTCTTTTGCAGTTATGACTAACGCATATCTTAAGATACCTAAAGATCTCATAATACTATCTTTTGTTTCATACTCATAAGATTTAATATATTTTTCCCTTGCTAACTTTTCTTCAACAATTATATTATTTATAACTGCTAACAAATTATCTATTATTTCTTCTTCACTTGGTCCTAGTGTTACTTGATTGGATATCTGATATATGTTTCCATAACCTTTTGAACCCTCTCCAAATAAACCTCTAATTGTAAGTCCCATTTTGCTTAACATATTTACCATTCCATCAATAGCTCCTGACTTTGTAAGTGCAGGCAGATGAATCATAACAGAAGCTCTAAGCCCTGTGCCTACATTTGTTGGACAGGTTGTTAAATATCCTAAATCCTTATCATATGCGAAATCTAGTGATTCCTCTAAAAGGTTATCAATCTTATTAATCTCATTATAAGCTTCCTTTAAATTTAATCCCCCTACAATACATTGTAGTCTTAAGTGATCTTCCTCATTTATCATAATGCTTATTGTTTCATTATTATCTTTTATGAAAGCAGCCTTCTCCTTATTTATAATTAATTTATCGCTTATAAGGTGCCTTTCTAAAAAAGACTTGCTAGTTATTTCATCACTATCCCACATATAAAGAGACTTAAAGTTTTCCTCAATATATGCAGACTTATTAAAGGCTTCTTCAACCCTTTTAACAACTTCCCTCCCTTTGTCTCTATCTAGTTTATTAGGGAAAGAATAATTTTTTAAGTTCCTAGCTAACCTAACTCTACTGCTTATTACTATATCTTCACGAGAAGTTTCTGCTTTAATCCAATTCTCCATAGCCCTGTTCCTCCTAGCCTTGCTGCTCTATATTTCTAATTTTATCTCTAACTTCAGCAGCCTTTTCGTACTCTTCCATAGCAATGGCCCTTTGAAGATCTTCCTTTAGTTTTTGAAGCTCTTTTTTTAGCATTATTTCTTTTCCGCCTTTAACAGGTATTTTTCCATGGTGTTCTGTGCTGGGTTGAACTCTCTTTAAGATTGGTATTACAGTATTATTAAAAATACTGTAGCAACTACTGCACCCTAAAAGGCCACTTTCCTTAAACTCTCTATAAGTAGTTCCACAATTACTGCATACTACTTGACTAGGTAGATTTGTTTGAGTAGAGGTATTCATATAATCTAAAAATCCACTTAATAGATTTTGAAAGGAAAAATTAGAACTAAAGTTCATGTCCGGAAGTAAATTAATTCCTTCTAAGTTCTTAGCACAGTATTCACATACATGTTTTTCTTCCTTAACTCCATTTATAATTTTAGCGATATGAAAATTAGCCTCATTTTTTTGACATATCTCACAAAGCATAATATCACCCCTATTTTAAAATATTTAATATTACTGTTTTTAACATGTCCGCTCTTACTTTGTTTTTATTATCTAAGGCTGAAGTTAGAGTTCTGTCATTTAACATTACTTTTATTATCTTTGCTTCTCTTTCAGTTAATATTCCACTATCTTTTAAACTATCAATTATTTTATTACTACTATCACTAGTAATGTAATCTCCTATTTTATCAATAATAATTTCAGCTAAAGATGTATGCTCCTTATATTGAACTCTAATTATCCTTATACATCCGCCTCCGCCTCTTCTGCTTTCAATATAATATCCCTTGTCTTGAGTAAATCTGGTAGTTAATACGTAGTTTATCTGAGAAGGTGCACAGCTAAAATAGCTAGCTAATTCATTTCTCTGTATTTCTATTTCCTGTTCTTTTGCCTGTTGTAAAAGTTCTTTAATAAACTCTTCTATCACATCAGATAATCTTGCCATAAATATTACCTCTTATCCTTGATTTAGTAATAAACCTTTTGACTTTCGTAAGGTTCATTTGAATAAATCTACTCTTACCAATTTAGCATTACTAATTTATTTTGGAAGAGTTCTATTATGAGAAAATGATTATAGAAAACTGTTGAAACATAATATTTACAAGAGAGTTCCTCCCAAAATAATCACGTTTGCTTAACTTTGACTTTCTTTGACCTTAATTAAATAATAATACTTTTAATTCTTCTCTTCAACCTTGTATTATTCCTAAAAACAATAAAAACACACAGTATTTGCTTATTTACTTTAATTAGTTGTATTTTACTTAATATTCCTTGAATTTACTTCAATTTTCATATAAAGATTCATGATGTTAATTCCGTATTAATGAATTGGTTTAATTCAATTTACAATATAACTTCTTAATGGATAAAGTGCTTTTCATTATTGGAAAAGCACTTTATTTATATATTTTCTATCCTTATATAAAGTTGAAACTGCATCCTCATAGTGATGATAATTAATAATAATGCACTTTTCATCATAGTATCTAATATTGACATCTTCTTCAGTGATTAACTCCACATCAACTACAGTACTTTCCTTAGAATAGCTAAAGTTTTTTAGATCATTTAATAGTTCAATAACACCACTTTTGTTTTTTATCATTTTTTTCTCCTCCATATACCAAAATCTTTATGTATTACTTATTCTACACAAATATTATTTTTCCTTTTTTTTACATAAAATCTTTTAATAGGAAGTTTTTCTTTTCCATGTGTATATGTAATATAGATATTAGTTAACCTTTTTGTGGAAAAAATGTTGATTTGAGTATCTTAACTTTATCTTCTCAACATAAATCTTCCTAAAGTCAAAAATAATAGGGATAGCCTTGGCTACCCCTCACTAATTTTATAACAAATTAAAGATATAATCAACAAACTATTGTAATTATCTTCATCTTTCCTCAAATATAATTATTCTTTAGATATAGTAAGTCTGTTTAAGGGGAACAAGATAAAAGCTCACCTTGTTCCCCTAAGATTTTTGAAAATAAATAAAATTAATTTACAACTTAGATCCCTATAGTTATAAGGTCTAAATATTCACTTCATCAGGAATAAATCCTTTGAACTGTGCATTATAAAGCTTTGAATAGATTCCTGCCTTAGCCATAAGCTCCTCATGAGGACCTTTCTCCAAAATTCCCTTATCAGTTAACACTACTATATCATCTGCATTCTTAACTGTTGATAATCTATGTGCTACTACTAAGGTGGTTCTTCCCTTAGATAAATCTTCTAAAGACTTTTGAATTATAAGCTCTGAAGTATTATCTAATGCAGAGGTTGCCTCATCTAATATCAATATTGGAGGATTTTTCAGGAAAACTCTTGCTATGGATATTCTTTGTTTCTGTCCACCTGATAATTTTACTCCTCTTTCCCCTACATAAGTATCATAGCCATCAGGTAAAGAATCGATAAAATCATGTATATTAGCATTTTTTGCTGCCTTTACTACTTCTTCATCTGTAGCTTCTGGATTACCATAAAGTATATTTTCCTTTATAGTACCTGTAAATAAGAATACATCTTGTTGAACAATTCCAATATTTTTTCTAAGAGACTTTAAGGTTACGTCTTTAATATTTACTCCATCAATACTTATTTCACCATCATTTAGTTCATAGAACCTAGGTATTAAGTGGCATATAGTTGTTTTTCCTCCACCAGATGGTCCTACAAGAGCTAACGTTTTGCCTGCTTCTATTTGTAGATTTATATTAGATAATATTTCTGTATTTTCATTGTATTTAAAGGTGGCATTTTTAAACTCTATACTTCCTTTAACATTTTTTAACTCCTTAGCATCTGCACTATCAGCTATATCTGACTTTGTATCCATAATTTCAATAAATCTCTTAAAACCAGACATACCACTTTGATACTGTTCAACGAAGGAAGTCAATCTTCTAATAGGCTGCATAAAGTATGCAATATATAAGAAGTAAGTTACTAAATCTATAATATCGATATATCCCTTGTATACAAAATATCCTCCAAAGCCTAATACAACTACATTAAGCATATCTACAAGAAATCTCATGCCTGCCATAAATTCGGCCATGTATTTATAAGCTGAAGATCTTGCAACTTTAAATTGGTTGTTGCCTTCATCGAACTTTTCCATTTCGTATTCTTCATTGGTAAAAGATTTAGCAACTCTTATTCCTGAAATACTATTCTCAAGCTTTGCATTTACTACAGCAATCTTTTTTCTAACTTCATCAAAGGCGTTAGACATCTTTACTCTACGAGTTGCAGTAAACCAAAGAATAACAGGAATGAATGCAAATACTATTAAGGTTAGCTTCAAGTTTATATTACATAATAGTATGAAAGAACCGAGTAACATTATTATAGAAATAAATACATCCTCTGGTCCATGGTGGGCAAGTTCAGATATTTCCATTAAATCATTAATAATTCTAGACATTATATGCCCCGTTTTATTGTCATCAAAATATCTAAAAGGTAAGGTTTGTAGATGTGAAAAAACGTCTTTTCTCATCTCATACTGCAATCTTACCCCCATTACGTGGCCCCAGTAATCCACTATGTAGTTAGCAATAAGCTTTACTACATATAAAAGAGCTAATACCACTGCAAAGATAACTATAGTTCTCAAATCTTTATTTGGTATAGCATTTTTTAATAGTGTATTAGTAAACATGGGAAATACCAAATCCAGTGCCGCTACTAAAAATGCACAAAACATATCCAAAAAGAATAGTTTCTTGTGAGGTCCATAATACGAAATAAATCTCTTTATCATAATTCTCCCCCTTTTCTTTTAGTTACTTATAAGGTTCATCAGTAATACTTTTACAGGGCTTTAACTTAACCCCTTATTATTTTAGATTATCTTCTTTATATATTCATAATACTAAATTTTTACTCTGTATTCTTTTTATAGTGAACCTTTAAACTTATTTATATTAATATCTTAAAGTAATATATCCAAAGTGTAAATAGTTAATAAAAGCTTAAAAGCTAAAGCTACCATGAAAGCCTTCATGATAGCTTTAGTTCCATTACCTATTTATTTTCTTCCATAAATTTTTCAATATCGTCTACTGACTTTATGATATGTGCTGAAAGATTTTCGTATCCATCTTTTGTTACTAATATATCATCTTCAATTCTTATGCCTATGCTCTCTTCTTCAATATAAAGCCCTGGCTCATTAGTTAAAACCATGCCTTCCTCTAAAACAACATCGCGGCTTCCTACATCATGAGTATCTAAGCCTAAATAGTGGCTAACTCCATGATAATAATATTTTGAAAGCTCCTTATCTTCTTTTATTAAACCTAATTCCTTACATCCTTCAGCTAAAACTTCTCTAGCTATTTCATTTAATCTTGAGAATGGAACTCCTGGTTTAATATTTTTAGTAACTTCTTCATTAGCTTTAAGTACTACATTGTATATAGCTTTTTGTCTTTCAGTAAACTTTCCGTTAACGGGGAAAGTACGGCTAATGTCTGCATTATAATATTTATATTGTGCCCCTAAATCTAAAAGCATCAAATCCCCATCTGTAGTCTCACAATTATTATCTCCATAATGTAATACTGTAGCATTTTTTCCTGCTGCTGCAATTGTATGGAATGCAAAATCTATTACTCCATTTTTCTTTAAGGCATAGTCAAAATTTGCTTCTATTTCATATTCCATCATACCAGGTTTGGCATTTTTCCACATTGCCTTTATGCCCTCATAAGTAATATCTATAGCTTTTTTAATAAGATCTATTTCTTCTTCAGTTTTTACTAATCTTAATTTGCAAATTTCATGATATACATTTTTTATTGTTAAATATGGATATCTTTCAACAGTAGCTTTTGCAAACCTTTGAGACTTAGTCATTGGTATATCAAATTCCTGTCTTTCTAAGTCTAAGTATAACTTGTCTATTTCTGTTCTACTAAACATAAGACCTGCATAATCTTCAAATTCTTCTATAAAAGAAATATTATCCACACCTGAAATCTCTCTTGCTGTATCTTCGCTCATTTTCTCCCCAACCCACTTAGCCATAACTGGATCATTTTTCTCCACATACAAGGTTTCAGTAACTTTATTATTTCTCTTTATCATCATTAATATCATTTTAGATCTATTTATGCCAGTCATGTAATAAAAATTTCTATTTGGCGTAAAATTATAGGTTTCATCAGCTGATTTATAAGGAGCTTCACCTGCAAAAAGAACTACCATTGAGTTATTCTCTAATGTTTCTCCAAGTCTTTCTCTATTTTTAATAAAAAATTCTTTATTCATACATAACACCTCACCCTTATATAGTAAAAATTTTCATAATTATACAATAACACTCTCAAATAATAATTTCAATAAAATAAAGTTTTCTAAGATAAATATTATGATTTTTCTTGGAAAACTTTATAGATTATCTGTATAATAAATTTCTATTTGATAATGAAGCTTTATTTAACAACAAACTCCTTAATTAAATACAATATAGTCAAGTGTAAAGGATAAAAGGCGTAGAATGCATATTTTAGCTTTTTCCCTCTCTCCCCATTATAAAAGGCAATAAAAACTAACGCCATTAAGCTTGAGCTTTGCATAAAAATTCTAAAGCCATTTGGATAAGCTAAGTATTTTAACATTGGCATAACATAAATAAAATTAAGTAATACTAATGCTCCAAAAAGTTTTAGAAGTCCTTTGTCCTTGAATACTCTAAATATGATTATCATAAGTACTCCATAAAAATCATAATCCGTATGAACTTGCTTAACAAAAATACAAATTGCTATGATAGTTAAAATTTTTATAGCTCTATTTTTGCTTTCATCTTCATAAAATTTATAATCCAATACATATAAAGCCATTAAACCTGCAAATAAAGTAAAGAAAATGTTAAAGGATTTGATATTAAATGCCCACATAAATGGATACTGAGATACTAATGCAAACAAAAATAGTCTAGTACCATACTTTGTCAAATTTGAAGTTTTTACATAACCTTCAACTAATAAAAATGAGAAAATTGGAAAGGCTAGCCTTCCTATAACTCTTAATCCCCATAACTTTGGAAAATATATTGCCCCAACATGATCAATTAGCATAAAAATACAAGCTAAAACCTTCAGTATAAAACTGTTCATAAACTCCCCCCTAAATAATAAAAGAATACACCCTTGTACCTAATATACAACTGTGTATTCTAAATTATACCATTGATATATAAAATAACCTATAAATTAACAAACAGTTTTCACCAATAGTTACTATCTTTGTCATCTGTAAATTAATATCTAAGTTGCCTTGTCAATAATCTATAGTAACTATACTAATTACCACAAGTTATTCATTATATTCTTTAAAGGAATACTCATGATGTGAAGCATCTCCATGCATTAACACATTAAATTTTTCATCTTCAAAGTCAACTATCGTGAGGCTTGTTTGTTTAATAAATGGCGGCTCCCATATAGTTGATACTGGCTTGTTATGTAAGGAATTCATCATGGCTTTCAAAGTCATGGTATGAGTAACTACTAGTACATTTTCATCTGGATGCTTACTTACAATTTCTTTAATTACAGGAGAAACTCTTTCTGTTAAATCTTCAAAAGTTTCTCCCTTAGATGTTGGTGCATATAAATGAGGTGCATTCCAAAAGTTATAATGCTGTTCAGCACTTAAAGCTTTAATTTCTTCTTGGTTTAGTCCTTCCCATTCACCAAGCCCAATTTCTCTTAATCCATCATGTTTTATAATATTAATATTCCTATTTCCTTTTACAATTTCAGCAGTTCTAAAGGCTCTATTTGATGGACTTGCGTATATAGCATCAATCTTTGTATCTTTAATCCTATCTCTTAACCACTCTGCCTGTTTAACCCCTAGTTCAGTTAGAGGTGAATCATTCCACCCTTGCATTCTTCCTTCTGTGTTCCAAAGGGTTTCTCCATGTCTTGTAATAAACAATCTTGTCAAACTTATCACTCCTTTAAATTATGAACAAATTCACTTTGTTCAGAGACTTTAGAAATAAATTAGCTTCCCGCAAAATTTAATTTTCTAACATAGACTCCCACTTTAAACCTCTTAGTATACGGGATTTCTCCCCATAGAATATCCTTAAACAATAAGTAAATTCCCATTTAAAATTCAAGGACAATTATAATATAGATGCTGTTAATATGCAAATTAACTTTTTAAAAAATCTTAAAATCCATAAACTATTTACCTACTTAGAATTTATGACAAATAAAAAGAGCCATTGAAATTTGGCTCCTTTTAGCTATTCAGTTAATTTATCTTCTATAGGATTTTCTACCTTCTCCACAGCATCCATTTCTAATGCTGCTAAAAATGGTCTAAATTCAGGTGCAAAATCTGTGTATAAGTGTAACTTATTATTTGTTCTCTTAAAGTGGTATAAATCTGATCCGTAAGCTTGTTGAATAAGTCTTTCATCATTTGAATCAAATCTACTTCCTCCTGTATGCTTGTATGAAGTATCTGCCATCTAAATTCCCTCCTCTTGATACAATTGTAAATTTATCACTTTCTAAAATACTACATAAAACCTTTGCATCTTCATCATTTACCGCGTTCAATACTATAGTAAAGTTATCTTCTGGGCCTACTATACCCATATAGTCATGAATGCTGCTATAATCACTTAACTTTATTTCTCCTGATATATCCATCCTATAATCCGACATATTTGGCCCCCTTTATAGATTTAGTATTATTTTTTCTATATTTAGGAATTTTATGCATAAAAAAAGTGCTAAGATCAAATCTTAACACTTTTTACTAATTAAGCTTCTTTTTTAATTTCAGCTATTATCTTATTTACTATATCACTTGGAACTTCATCGTATCTCTCAAATCTAGTTCTAAAAGTCCCTCTAGCTCCAGTTAGGCTTCTTAAATCTGTAGCGTAGTCATATAGTTCTGATTGCGGTACTTCACCCATTATTTTTTGGCCTTTTACCGCAGGCTCCATACCTAAAATTCTACCTCTTTTTTTATTTATATCCGCAATAACATCTCCCATGTAATCATCAGGAACCTCTACTTCGATGTACATAATCGGCTCTAGAAGTACTGGCTGAGCTTCTTGTAATCCTTTTTTATATGACAGTGAAGCAGCTATTTTGAAGGCCATTTCGGAAGAGTCTACAGGGTGAAACGATCCATCATGAAGTGTAGCTCTAAGCCTTATCACTGGATATCCTGCTAGCACTCCATGTTGAACGCATTCTTTTAGACCTTTTTCAACCGCTGGTATATATTGTCTTGGTACAACCCCTCCTACTACTGCATCAACAAACTGTAATTCTTCGGCTCCATCTTGCCTTGGCTCAAACTTAATTTTAACATCTCCATATTGTCCATGTCCTCCAGATTGCTTTTTATGTTTTCCTTGAACATCTGAGAACTTCTTAATTGTTTCTCTATATGGTGTCTTAGGAACTTGAAGAGTTACATCTGCTCCAAACTTATTTTTTAATTTACTAACAATAACATCTAAGTGAGATGATCCTAAACCTGAAATTATAGTTTCAGCATTTTCTACATCCCTGGATACTGAAAAAGTTGGATCTTCTTCAAGTAGTTTAGTTAGTCCATTAGATATCTTGTCTTCATCACCTTTAGCTTTTGGCACCACAGCTCTTGAATACACTGGTGATGGGAAAGTCATTCTATCAAAAATAACTGGATTACTCTGCGTGCATAGAGTATCGCCTGTATTAGTGTACTGAAGCTTTGCTACCGCACCAATATCTCCAGCTTTTATTTCACTTATTGGAAGCTGCTGTTTTCCTTTTAAGAAATACATTGTTCCAAGCTTTTCTTCCTTTTCCTTTGACGAGTTATAAACTAAAGTATCAGATTTAGCTACTCCTGTAATCACTCTAAACATAGAGAGCTTTCCAACAAAAGGATCGGCTATAGTCTTAAATACTAAAGCTGAAAATGGTTGGTTTTCATTTATTTTAATGTTAGTATATGCATTTGTTTTTAGGTCTTTAGCCATATAAAGATTTGTTTCCTTAGGTGATGGAAAACACTCAACTATATCTTCAAGTAATGTATTAATTCCTACTCCTGTTAAGGCAGAACCACAGATTATAGGAGCTATATCTCCCGTTGAGACGCCTTTAATTAAGCCTTCATAAATTTCTTCTTTACTTAATTCTCCTTCGCTGAAATACTTATCTAGTAAAACTTCATCCGTTTCAGCTACCGCTTCCATAAGCATTTGTTTGCATTCTTCAACTTTATCTATTAGTTCTTCAGGAACATCACTTTCTTCCATTTGACGCGTTTTGGGATTAAACAATCTAGCTCTGTTTGAAATAATATTTATGACACCTTTAAAGTTACTTTCTGAACCTATTGGATATTGAATTGGAACTACAGATGTACCAAACTTTTCTTTTAAGGTACTTAAAACTTTCTCAAAGTTACTATTTTCTCTATCAAGTTTATTAACGAAGACTGCTCTTGGTAATTTATGTTCATTTACATAATCCCATGCTTTCTCAGTTCCAACCTCTATGCCTGAAACACCACAAACAGTTATCATAGCCATATCAACTGCTCTTAGACCTTCAATCATTTCTCCCTCAAAATCAAAGTAACCAGGCATATCAATTAAGTTAATCTTAATATCCTTCCACTCGCAATTAGCTATAGCTGTAGATATTGACACTTTTCTTTTCTTTTCCTCCACATCATAATCACTAATTGTTGTTCCATCTTCAATTCTGCCTAATCTATCTGTCTGTCCAGTTTGATACATCATTGACTCCATAAGACTCGTCTTTCCTGAGCCACTATGCCCTATTATCCCAACATTTCTTAGATTGTTAATTTTATACTCTTTCATATGGTATACCTCCCATTTTTCATTGCATAATATCTAACACAACTATATATTCTATATTTTGCACAAATTTCCTTTAAATATTTTCAATATTTATAATATTTAAAATATATTAACAATTGAGTTCTATTAAGAAATTTTACATATAAATATAAATACATAGCTTTATTATCAATCTTGGGTTTATATTAACTATTCACATATAAAAATTATATTTACAAACCTGAGACCTTATTACAATTATTTGTGGATATCTACCATTATAGGTTAGATTTATTGTAAATTGTTTTATACTATATAAAAACAAAAGCGTGTATTTACACGCTCTTTAATTCATATATAATTACTTGTTTATAGCTTCTATGTCACTCTAAAACTTAACATATTTGGACTTAGATTTAACCTCTAAGTCTTCTACTAGTTTTTAGAAAATTAGAATCTTACTCAATAAAAAAAGCAGTTCAAATGAACTGCCTTAACTTCAGTATGTAAATGGCTCCGTGGAGAGGATTCGAACCTCCAACCTATCGGTTAACAGCCGAGTGCTCCACCATTGAGCTACCACGGAATATTTACCTAGCGACCACCTACCCTCCCACAAAGTCTCCCTTGCAGTACTCTTGGCCGTTTAGATCTTAACCTTCGTGTTCGGTATGGGAACGGGTGTATCTTCTAAACGCATCATCACTAGATTTACATCTTATTTAATTAAATGGCTCCGTGGAGAGGATTCGAACCTCCAACCTATCGGTTAACAGCCGAGTGCTCCACCATTGAGCTACCACGGAATATTTACCTAGCGACCACCTACCCTCCCACAAAGTCTCCCTTGCAGTACTCTTGGCCGTTTAGATCTTAACCTTCGTGTTCGGTATGGGAACGGGTGTATCTTCTAAACGCATCATCACTAGATTTACATCTTATTTAATTAAATGGCTCCGTGGAGAGGATTCGAACCTCCAACCTATCGGTTAACAGCCGAGTGCTCCACCATTGAGCTACCACGGAACATTTACCTGGCGACCACCTACCCTCCCACAAAGTCTCCCTTGCAGTACTCTTGGCCGTTTAGATCTTAACCTTCGTGTTCGGTATGGGAACGGGTGTATCTTCTAAACGCATCATCAC
>NZ_AMQH01000025.1 GCF_000300195.1 Clostridium tunisiense TJ
TATGCTCTATTTATCGCTGACTTGTTAAAGTCATTTTGTGAACTTATCGTTCACTAAGAATCATTTCTGATTCAGAATTAACTGGTTTTACCTTTTTCTCTGTTTAATTTTCAAAGACCAATTTATTGTTTTATTATGTCGTTTCTTGCGGTCTGTTATTATAATATCATTGTTATTTCTTTCCGTCAATAACTTTTTTTGCATTTAATTAAATAAATAGATAGATTCAACAAAAATATAGAATAAAAAGGTTCATTATCTATTATTCATTAAAACTACCACTTAAAATTAACAACTCAAATATTACTATCTTCTTACATTAAATAAACTTCCCCATAAAAGTATATTTTTATACTACTATTTTAATCTATTAGTATTAAAATAGTATTTTATAGAATTGTTTCTTATTTAGTTTATAACTTCTGTCCATAATTCAACTTATGTCTAAAATCTTTTCCCCTTATACTCTTTAATAATATTAAAAAAATTACTTACTTCTTTACTAATAATAAATCTCATGAAATACGATTGTTTCTTTCCATCTATAAATATAGTGTCTCCAAATTTCTCTTTTGTAAGTTCAACCTTATATATATCACTATATTCTATTACATCATCATAAATAAAAAACAACCTTTTCCCGCAGAATCTTAGCTTTTTATTTGTAGCAATTAGCACTCCTGTCCTCATAGTGTTTCTATTTTTTACAGTAGCCTGAAATGCACCATCAACGTAACTTAACACCTCTTCCCCCTCTTCAAAATTATCTTTAGCTAACTCGAGAAGTTTTGCTGCTTTATCCATATGAAATCCCCCTACAAATCATTTTATCATCTTTAAAAAATTTTTAATCCATTTAAAGAAGTTAAAGAAAAAACCTTCACCCTCTACCTTCATATTATCCTGATTATTAGTGTAACTATTTTCGATGATAAATGCAATATCACTCATAATTTCATATGCTTTGTTTTCTTCCCTTTTATTTATATATTTTTTATTTATAATACTTTTAAGATGATTTAATAATTCATTAGTAATATTACAAGTAGCCCGATTTTCATTATGGATTATATTTATATACTGTATTATTATTTCGCTACTAATTTTTACATCTATCCCTTTTATAATGCACCAATTAACATATGTACGTAATTTAAAATTGCCATACCTTCTTTGAATACGTCTTAATAAATTAACAGCTTCTTTGGATAAGTTCTTTTCATCAAATTTTATAAGTATATTCTCCATAACCTTTCTCCTTTATAAGTACCTTCCACCATTGCCTCAGCCTTAAATTATTACTTAGTTTTATCTCTCACTTATACTTTTATACTAATAAAAAATTTAGTAATTTCTATTAACTAATAATATTTAACCCCTAACTTACATATAAATTTAAAGATGATTTTTTCAATAAATAACTATTTTGGAGGGCAATTATGAATGATTTTATAGTTTCAAACTTTTGGGATATCCATCCTCATTTAAAGAAAAGTGTTTTTTCTTCTAATGAATTTAATAACGACGATAGCGTCCTAAGAAAGGAAGCCAATGATATTATCTTTAAAAGAACTAAACTAGAGTTGAATAAATTAGTAAAAGGTCTACAATGCATTTTAATTAATGCTGAAGAAGATTATTTTAATAATACGATAGATGAATTTTTAATGTATACTGGCTATACCGTTAATGAGGCCTTTGAAAACAATTCTTTAAATATGAATGTGCTAAAGCTTGAAAATTCTTCTGATATTATAGTATCAACAAGAAAAGAGAAGGATAATCCTTTTATAAAATATAATCTAAATCCTAAAAGTGAAATTCGTCCAAATACAAGAATAGAGTGTTTCATTTTCGAAGTTACAAATATTAGAAAGTACTTTACCATACAAAAAAATCGTGGAATAAATTTCTTATCTTCTGAGATTATTGAACATGATAATTACTTTTTTGTGCAAACTATCCCTTCCTCATTTACGGGCACATCTTATGGATTTATACAATGGAAGGGTAATAAGAGAATTTATAGAGATGCTTCTGACATAGAGTTGTCCAGAAAAACCAGTTTTTCAAAGCCAGAGTATACAAAAAATATTGGTTTCGTTGATCATGCTGCAACTCGTATCATCGCCAAACATAGAGATGCTGCAATACTAGAGCTCATGGAATTAACAGATTATAATTTTGACTTTTCCATTTATGTTAAGAACTTAAATTCTATTACCAACGTTGCGAGGATGAAGGGCCAGCAATTTGCTATGGTATTCACTTCAGGTATAACTCCATTTACTGACTTAGAACAAAGTGGACCTACTGAAAAGTTTGTATACAATTACGGACCAAGAGTTCATCATATTGCATTTTATACTGAAAACATTGAAAAAACCTTTGAAGAGCTTAAAAATAGTAATATGAAATTCTTGATTAATCTAGTGGGTTCAGAGGAAGAAGGAATAAAGCAAACTTTTTCTCACCCTTCTCCTAGTACTTTTGTAGTTAACGAATATATATGTAGGTATGGAGATTTTGATGGGTTTTTTACTAGCGACAATGTACGAGATCTTACCAAAGCTACAGATAAACAGTAAAACTTAGTTTTAGGAACGAATTTTATCATATTTGAATTTCTTAAGGAGTAACTGCAAACTTTAACTTTGCTGCTATTCCTTATTTTTTTGTAAAATTAAAACTAGACATGATTAATCATGTCTAGCAATTGACTATATTTAGCAGAGTAAAAATCCTCCACCACAGCCACAACAACAGAATAAAAGCAATAAAAGTATGCCTAATCCAAAATTAAAGTTGTTTGGCCTAGGTTGTGGTCTTGGACAACACCCATAGTTTTCTGGTAAATATGCATTATTTATTCCGCTATTATTCACTAAAGCACTTACATCTTCCCCAGTATTCAATCTAGCTAATAAGTCTTTAACTTCAGGATCATTCATAAGACTTTGTAATAATTCTTGAGTTGTCATATAATAAACTCTCCTTTTATATAAATTTTATAAGCTTGCAAGAAACATCAAACACACTAAGTTGTCCACAAGCAAAAGCTTATGTACATCGAATTCTGTACACAATATATAATATGAAAAAACTGTGGTTTTGTTTACATAATGAACCACTATTTAAATATATAAGTTCAAATAATCTAATGCCTAATATGTATCAAATTCAATCCTTTAAATAATAATATTTCCAGTATTATCATAAACCATATATACCTACAATTATTCCTTTGATGACCACAGTAGACGCTTCTAAGGTTTGTACACTATCACTATTTTAATTCTTTCATAGTTAATTTACTTTTAATAATTGTCTTTAAAAAAGCACATAAAATTTCCTCTTAGGGATAAATTAATATAAGACAAACAATGATTGGAGGTAGCTATATGGTTGATAATAATAAGAATAGATTTAAAGAAGGAAAGAAATCACAGGCAGAGCTAAGAAAAATGTATCCAAAAGATGGTGCAGATGTTGGCATTATAAATGGAGTTAAAGTAAGTTCTCATCCAAACAGTAATGATAACTCTAAAGATAATTCTTCCTCATTTTAGAATTATCAAATTAAAATAAAAAATCCACTCACTTTTGAGTGGATTTTTTATTTGGTGGCTCACCGGGGGATCGAACCCCGGACACCATGATTAAAAGTCATGTGCTCTACCGACTGAGCTAGTGAACCATATCGTTAAGCATACTTTATATGCTTAACGTTACCTGGCGACAACCTACTCTCCCGCAAAGTCTCCTTTGAAGTACCATGGGCTCTTTGAAGCTTAACCTTCGTGTTCGGCATGGGAACGGGTGTTACCTTCAAGACATAATCACCGGATACATAAACTTAAAATTACGATAATAAAAGTGAACCTAAAGTGTTGACCAATACAAGTATTTTAATTTATATTGCAATAAATTCTCTAATATCATCGCCCATAGTAATATTACAATTAATATTACTTAAAACAATTTGATTTTTGTATTGCTTATTCATTTAAGCATTTCATATTATATCACTCCTACTTAAAATTGTCAAGCAACCAATTTATCTCACTTGCTTAATCTCTTCCCGATTTTTGGTAAAGCCTTATATACCACATTTGATTATTTCTAAAACATTAAAATGTTATTTAGTAATTCACTATAACCACTAAAATAAAAAATATTCTCTCATAAAGTTATTAAGAATTAATTATAAAACTATAAATATATACAAAACAATATGCTGTTTTTATATCTCATCAAATATAAAAATAGGAATGTGGCCAATCACACTCCTATAATTGTATATTGCTACCTATATGAGTAACTTTAAGTTATTCTAAAAGCTTTTTATTATCTGTTTCGAGTACAAGTGTTATAATTTTAAGCTTTACGTTATTGTATCAATTCAGGATTGTAGTTATAAAAGAAACAATGCAAATATTGTAGTTGCTACAATTCCTATTGCTACGGGAACTAAATTACGTCTTGCAAGTTCAAAGGGTGAAACCTTACAAACCGCCGCGACTGGAATAATTGCCCAGGGAATGATAGTCCCCCCTCCAACCCATATGGCGCATATTTGTCCTAATGCAGTTAAAGTGGCAGTATTTGCCCCAGTAGCTGTAGCAAATAAACGAGCAACAGATCCAGCTAAGGATATACCTGAGAACCCCGACCCATCAAGGCCCGAAATTATTCCTACAGTAGATAAAGTAGCTACACTTACCCCATTATTTAGAGGAACTGAATGAGCAAGTACATATCCTAAATCATTCACTATACCTGTAGAGTTTTGTGGCAAATAGTCTCCAATAATTTTTACAAATCCCATATCTCCTATATAAAAGAAGGCTGCTATTGGTATTACAGGACCAAAAACTTTAAACCCAAACTGGAATCCATCAATAAAATATCCAGTAATCTTCTCCAATGATTCAAGCTTAAATGTTTTTAAAGAGATTATAATTAGTAGGAATATAGCAGTTCCACCGATTAGTGCAGTAGCATCCCCACCCTTTAAATCAAGTGATATCATTATCATTACATCAATAATAAATAGTAATGGAGTTAATATTGAAAATATTAATTTCCACTTATAACTTAACTTAACTTTGTCCTTTACCTCCTCTTCTGTTATTTCTATTGAAGTATCTGTAAGCAATTCATTATTAATAGTACCTCTTCTCATATCTCTTTTTAAAATAATAAATGCTGTAATGGTTGTAACCAAACCCATAACAATTATTAATGGTATTGTTGCAGATATTACAGCACTAACTGGTATACCCGCTGCATCGGCAGTGAGTTTAGGTGCTCCTTGAATAACAAAATCACTAGAAAGTGCTATTCCATGACCAAATAAATTCATAGCTACTGCTGCACCAATTGCCGGGAGCCCCGCTTTCACTGCAACCGGTACAATAATAGCCCCAATTAGTGCTACTGCTGGCGATGGCCAAAAAAACCAGGATATTACCATCATTGTTAGACCAGTTACCCAAAAAGCTAAAACATCATTTTTTATCAATTTAGTAAACGGCTTTATCATTACTTCATTAATTCCTGTAACAGCTAAAAGTTTGCTTAGAGAAACAATTACTGAAATTATTAAAATGGTTGGTAGTAACTCTGTTATAGCATATATAAAACTATTAAACACGCCTATTATGGAGAATGAAAGAGACTTTGTACTAATAAAAGCTAGTATAAATATACCAACAATACATATTAATGAACAATCTCTTTTGCGAATCATTATACCCAAAATCAATAAAATAAGAATTAAATAAATGTAATGTAATGCAGTTAATTCTATCATTTTCTCATCTCCTCATGTGTTTTTCCTTTTCTATAATACACAATATGCTCAATGTATATTTAGGTGTTAGATAACACTTGAGAAGCTTACATGTCTCGTTCTTATAAATCGGTAATTTAACTATTTATAAAATTAGTGCGGAACTTTTACAAGTTACATGAATTTATCAACTAATATATTAAATTGACGCAATTTCTTTCACTAAAAATGCAAAACACAATTAACTAATGTAATTATGTTTTGCATTCTATAAAAACTCATTATTAAATGATTCCCCATTCTTAATAATTAAAAATTAATCTTATAACTTTTTAATATACTCATAGGCTTCTTTTAAAAGTTCTTTACTTACTTCATGGGTAACCTTTCTTAGTCCTGCTTCAAAAGTTACCCATTGATAGCTTTGTATTTCAGATTTGTCAATAACAACATTTTTACCCTTAGCTTCTCCTAAGAAAAATATTACTTCCTTAGCTATATCTGGTCGTGGTTTATATTCGATTCTATGCTTAAATCCTGATAATATATCTACTTCTAACCCGGTTTCTTCTTTTACTTCCCTAAGAGCAGTTTCCTCTTCAGTTTCTCCTTCAATCATATGTCCCTTTGGGTATCCCCAATATATATTTATATTTTGTTGAATAATTAAAAATTCTGATTTACCACCATTGTTTATAAATACAACTGCGCCACAGGATTTTTCATATTGCATAGACAATCCTCCTTTAATCAACATATTCTCAATTAATTTATGTAATATTTATAACTTTTATTTACAAATATTCTTATTACATAATCCATTACTATTTAATTCTATATTACTATTAAATGTCCTTCTATTTTTTTATAAAATAAAAAGTGTACAGTGTGTACACTTTTTATTTGCATGTAACTTTTCCGCTTTTAATATCAATAGTTATTATACTATCCGTGGTTTTTGAGTTATTTCCATCAAAATGAGTTTTACTTATTCCTATTAAAATTTTATCTTTGCTATTATTAAATACTTTATAGGACACATTCACATTATAGGGTATAAAAATACTATTTCCATTATTCATATTCTTTTTATTTTTACTTTCATTTTCAATGGATTTTACAAAAGAGTAAATATGATTTTCGATGTAATCATTTACTTTACCAGTTAGCCTACTGTTCTCTAACTGTATTTTCGGCAGCTTAATAGTTGTGTTTACTTCTTTATTATGTCGTAGAATCTTCTCTGTGGTAATCCCTTGAATACCATTATTTGGAATAGATTTTAAATCTATTCCCTTATGGAAATTATTAAATGAAATTTTAAACTCAGGTGCGCCTAATGTATAAGGTGCAATTTCATTCATAGGAAAGTGTATTACTATATGATCTTTTTCCATATAAAACTGCTGGTCGTAATCTATACCACTAAATTTATTTGTATAATAAGATGTCTTAACTTTAGCTATGTCTTCACTTATTTTATTATTGATTACTTGTTGAAAATCTTCACCTTCGCTAAACAAGTCTTGTAAATTTACTATTTTCTCTCCCTTTAAATCTATGTTGTAACTTTTTTTATTTATTGTGCTATAATCTCCCCCTGTAAAACTATTAGTAGTAATTGTAAAGCTTAAGAAATTTTCATCACTATATGTTACAACATAATTACTTTTCATCTCATATCTAGGCAGTGAATATTTTTTTTCCTTAGCATAAAGAGTGTCTTTTTCAAGTGTATTTTCAAATTGATCTTTTAGATTATTTATGTAGTTATTTATATCTTCATTTATTTTCTTTTCAAAGTCTTGATTTGAGAATCCTTTTATATTTGGTTCTTGCAAGTCTATTTCCATTTGCTCATTAATCTTTTTAACATTCTTATTTAAAAGCTTTATTTGGCTATTTTCAGCATAAACTTTTATTGTAGGGGTAATTGCCTGGACATCCTTAATTTCATCATCAGTACTCAAAAATACTGTGAAGGTAAAAGCTAAAATACTTAATAAGGTTAAGCTTATGAATTTTTTCATAGGTATATCCTCCTTTAAACTTATAAACTTATAATAACACATGAATTCCAAAAAATTACAGTTATTATGTAAATCCTAAATTTTTTTTTATGACATCTTACTACTTATATTTATAGATAATTACTTACTTCTACTTATTATTTGCCAATTACCTAACAAAAAATGCAATTAGTTCTAAATTTCATGCTAATTGTATATATAAATAGTAATCTTTAATAGGAGTTGTGCTATGAAAAAGGATGAAACTAATAATATGCGAAAAGTATCAAATAAGGATAAAAATGTTGCTTTAAGCCCTATTGCTGACAGGGAAACTATAATTGATCCAATCTCAATTATAAATGAGGAAAAAATTTCAAATGCCTTGCCTAAGCTTATGGGAGAAAACCAACTCCAAGACTTAATTAATTCGTTAAATAAGTTAAATATTTCTTCTTTAAATGGTGATAGTAGCCTTTATAGCGATATAAATAATAAGTTAGATAGCATTAATAAATTACTTAGCACCAATAATGATAATAATGGTAATAGTTCACCCACTTCAGTTTTAGATAGTTTGAATAGTGTATTACAACATGTAACCACCATAAATGCACTAAAAAATCAATTGAATGAACTTCCCTTTAATACCTTTGAAAAAGTTTATGTTGAAAATTGTATCACTCCGGCACTTACAGTTCTTTATCAACTTGTCATTTCTGCTGCTTCTTTTAAGGATACGGCACAATCTTTATCTCTCTCTACTACTACTAAGCGTAAAACTCATAAAATAAAAGGTTACGAAAAGACTACTTATGAAATTATGGATCAGATTCAGTGCATATACGACATTCTTGAACATAGAATTAATGATTTCATAAAAATATTATGCCAATGTAAATAGCCTTCATGTTAAATTTCATGAAGGCTATTTGTATTATTTTAGTGTTTATCTGTCGCTGCTGCCACCTCTTCAAAAACTTCCTCAATAAGTTTATCATTAATTACTAATTTCTCTTCAGTAGTAGGAGTACAGTTTTCTAGATTTTTAAAAGCAACTGACAACATAAGTTTAATTCTATTTAATTGATTTACTTCACTTGCACCAGGATCATAATCTACTGCCACTATATTTGCTCCAGGATATCTCCTTCTCAGTTCTTTCATCATTCCTTTTCCTGTTATATGATTTGGTAAACATGCGAAGGGTTGCATACATACAATATTTTCTGTACCACTTTGTATGAGCTCAATCATTTCCCCAGTTAAGAACCAACCTTCTCCGGTTTGATTACAAAGAGATAAAATATTTTTTGCTTCCTTTGCAATAAAATTAATACTCCTTGGACCTTGAAACCTACTGCTATTTTCTAATGCCTTAACCATTGGACTTCGAAACTTTTCTAGTAAAGATATAGCTAACTGCGACGTGTACTTTGAAAGGGGCTCGAAATATAATTCATTAGCCTTAACTTCTGAATCTTTCAAAGTATATAATACGAAATCCATTAGATCAGGCATAACAGCTTCTCCGCCCTCTTCTTCAATAATATCTACAATATTATTATTAGCATGAGGATGAAACTTTACTAGTATTTCGCCTACTAATCCCACTTTAGGTTTTTTAACATCTAACAATGGTAAAGAATCAAATTCTTTTACAATTTGTTGAATATTACTTTTAAACTCTTTATATTTCCCAGCTATTAATGATTGTTTACAGATTTCAACCCACTTATTATATAAATCCACAGCTGATCCCTTGATTTTCTCATAAGGTCTAGTTTTATAAAGTATTCTCATCAACAAATCGCCATATATTATCCCCATAAGGGCCTTTTTAAGTAGGGACAAAGTTATCTTAAATCCTGGATTAGGCTCTAAACCTACGGAATTTAAAGAAATCACAGGGATATATTCAAAACCTGCTTCTTTAAGTGCCTTTCTAATAAATGCAATATAATTTGTTGCCCTACATCCTCCACCTGTTTGAGATATAATTATGGATGTGTTATTTAAATCATACGCTCCACTTTTTAATGCCTCAATTAGCTGCCCTGCTACTAATATTGATGGATAACAAGCATCATTATTCACATATTTTAATCCTTCCTCTATAGTTTTAGAGGATGTAGTTTCTAATACAACTAATTTATATCCTTCTTCATTGAAAGCAGTTTGTAAAAACTGAAAATGAATTGGAGACATTTGTGGTGACAAAATTGTGTGAGTATCCTTCATCTCATTCGTAAATAGAATTCTATCTTTTTCACTTGTTAGTCTACATGGTCCTACCCCTAATCTATCTCGTTCCTCCATAGCTGCCTTTAGAGATCTTATTCTAATCCTTGCAGATCCTAAATTATTTACTTCATCAATTTTTAACAATGTATATATTTTATTGTTATTTTCAAGTATCTCTTGTACTTGGTCAGTAGTTACAGCATCTAACCCACAGCCAAAAGAGTTCAGTTGAATAAGCTCAATAGACTTCTCCTTTGCAACAAAATGCGCTGCTGCATAAAGCCTAGAATGGTAAACCCACTGGTCAACTACTCTTAAGGGTCTTTCTACCTCTCCTAAATGAGCAATTGAATCTTCTGTTAGCACCGCCATATTAAATGAGGTTATTAACTTATCAATTCCATGATTTATTTCTGGATCAACATGATAAGGTCTACCTGCCAATACAATACCTTTAATATTGTTTTGCTTAATATACTCTAGTGTTTCTTCACCTTTCCTCTTTATATCCTCTTTAATTTTTTTATCTTCTAAAAAAGCTGAATCCACAGCAGTTAATATTTCATTTTTAGAAATACCATACTCTGAAAATACCTGATAAAGTTTTTTCGATATTGCTGTTTTATTATGAAAGGACAAAAATGGGTTTAAAAACTTTATATTTTTTTCTTTTAGAATATCCATGTTATTCTTGATTACCTCAGAATAAGACATTACAATTGGACAGTTATATTGGTTATTTGCCTCTACCTGCTCCTTTTGCTCAAAAAACACACTGGGGTAAAATATAAAATCTACATTTTTATCTATAAGACTCATTATATGTCCGTGAGTTAACTTTGCTGGATAGCAAGCAGACTCAGATGGTATTGTTTCCATGCCCTTTTCATATAATTGTTTTGTGCTTCGAGGTGACAACTCTACTCTAAATCCCAGGGTTGTAAAAAAGGTAAACCAAAAACCATAGTTTTCATAAACATTTAACACCCTAGGAATACCTACTGTACCTCTATATGCTTTATCTGTATCTAAGGGTTTGTAATTAAACATTCTTTGATATTTGTATTCAAAAAGATTTGGTAACTGGTTTTTCTTTAACTTGAGACCTGCTCCCCTTTCACATCTGTTTCCAGTTATGAAGTCTCTTCCATCCGAAAATTTATTAATAGTTAAAATACAGTTATTACCACATAATTCACAACGCTTAACAGAGGAATAAGTGTTAAATCTATTTAATTCCTCTTCTTTTAGTAGACATGAAGCGCTGCCTTCGACATACCTATCTCTAGCAATAAGTGCAGACCCAAAGGCTCCCATAAGTCCTGCAATGTCTGGTCTAACAACCTCTTTTTCAGAGGTTATTTCAAAAGCTCTTAAAATTGCATCATTATAAAAGGTTCCCCCTTGAACAATTACTTTGTTTCCCATGTCCCTTGGATTTCTAATTTTTATTACTTTAAATAGTGCATTTTTAATTACTGAATAAGATAATCCACTAGATATATCTCCAACAGATGCCCCTTCTTTTTGTGCTTGCTTTACTCTTGAATTCATAAATACGGTGCACCTTGACCCTAAGTCTACTGGATTTTCAGCCATTAAAGCTACCTTTGAAAATTCTTCAACAGACATATTCAATGATTCTGCAAAGTTTTGTATAAATGAGCCACATCCAGCTGAACAAGCCTCATTTAAAATCACAGAATTTATAACACCATTCTTAACAGTAATGCACTTCATATCTTGTCCACCAATGTCCAAAATAAACTCTACTCCTGGAAGGAAAAATTCAGCTGCCTTATAGTGAGCCACGGTTTCTATTTCTCCTAGATCAACTTTAAAAGCTGCTTTTATTAAAGCTTCACCATATCCAGTTACTACTGAATTCATTATAATGGCACTTTTCGGCATGATATCATAAAGTTTACTTAATGTTGTTTTTACTACTTCAACTGGATTGCCTTCATTACTTCCGTAAAAAGAATAAAGAAGTCTACCTTTATCATCTATAAGAGCTATCTTTGTAGTTGTGGATCCTCCATCTATTCCTAAAAAGCATTTTCCCTCATAACTTTCTAAAACGCCTCTTTCAATGCAGTTTTTGCTATGCCTATAATTAAAAACCTTTAACTCTTCCTCATTTCTAAAAAGTGGATTTAATCTATTTACCTCTTTTTTGTTGTTATCCTCCATTTGATTTATCCTATTACATATTTCTTCAAATGGAATTACGTAACTAGATACTGAACATAAGCTAGCGCCTATTGCGACAAACAGTTGAGAATTTCTTGGAAATATAACCTGACTTTCACTGAGTTTTAAAGTTTCTATAAACCTATTTCTTAGTTCACTTAAGAAATATAATGGTCCACCTAGAAATGCCACGTTTCCATTTATAGGTCTTCCACATGCAAGTCCACTTATAGTCTGATTGACTACAGACTGAAATATTGACACTGCAATATCTTCTTTTTTTGCACCTTCATTTAATAAAGGTTGAATATCTGACTTGGCAAAAACTCCACATCTAGCAGCGATTGGATGTATTGTAGAATAATTTTTTGCAAGCTCATTTAGCCCTAAAGCATCTGTTTTAAGTAAGGCTGCCATTTGATCAATAAAAGCACCTGTACCACCTGCACAGGTTCCATTCATTCTTTGTTCTAATCCATTTTTAAAATAGGTAATTTTTGCATCTTCTCCACCAAGTTCTATTGCTACATCTACATCGCCTAATGTAGACTCAATAGTTTTTGTGCAAGCAATCACTTCTTGAACAAAAGGTATATTTAGCCACTTAGATACAGAAAGCCCTCCTGACCCTGTAACATTAATAGTAATATTATACTTTTTAAAATATACAGCAGCCTCAGAAATCAATGTTTTAATTGTGCTTCTTATATCAGAATAATGCCTTTCATATTTGCTATAAACTAAATTCATATCTTCATTTAAAATTGTAAGTTTTACTGTTGTAGACCCCACGTCTAAACCTAAATGTAATAGCATGTCCATATTTTTTTCCCCGCTCATTTCCCTATTAAATTTAATAATTTAATTTTAATAAACTTCAGAGACTATATTAATAGTTATACACTATTTATATAGTCTCTGAATGAAATTATTACCATTTTGATTTTAAAACTCAAAATAAATTGTCTAGTATTGAAATTCAACTTAGTCAATAGAGTCTAGAACTATTCTCTCATTAGAATATTTACTTAGCTCTCCAAGTTGTTCCCTCTTTTGTATCTAAAATTTCAATATTCATAGCTAAAAGCTCATTTCTTATTTCATCAGCTCTGCTATAGTCTTTAGCTTTTCTTGCTTCATTTCTTTGGACAATCAATTGATTTACTAACTCTTCATTTACATTTACAGCTTCTTTTTCCATAATCATTAAATCAAGAGATAAAACTTTATCGAATTCCTCTATTAAATTAGCTTTTTCCTTATTATTAAGCTGGTTATCTTTAATAACTTCATTTAAAACTGTAAATGCGTTAGCAATGTTTAAATCATCACTTATATGCTCAATAAATTTCTGTTTGTAAGTCTCAAGCTTACTGTTATCTACTGGTAAGTTATCATTTACTTCCCCAATGATGGAAGAAATTTTCTTCTTTAATGCTTTGTAACCTTTTTTTGCATCATCTAAACTTTCAAAGCTAAATACCAATTGTTTTCTATATCTAGATTGCAAACAAAAATATCTATAATCAAGTGGGCTAAAACCTTCTTTTTCTAGTCTTGAAACTGTTAAAAAGTCTCCACTAGATTTAGACATCTTTCCTCCATCTAATACCAGAAACTCTCCATGAACCCAATAGTTAACCCATTTGTGCCCTAGAGAAGCCTCTGATTGAGCAATTTCATTTGTGTGATGCACTGGAATATGATCTATTCCTCCACAATGGATATCAATGTTCTCTCCAAGATATTTAATTGACATAGTAGAGCACTCTAAATGCCAACCTGGAAACCCTCTTCCCCAAGGAGAATCCCATTGCATAATTTGGTTAGCAAATTTAGAATTTGTGAACCATAATACAAAATCTAAGGGATTCTTCTTATTTGGATCTATTTCAATTCTGCTTCCAGCCTCTAGTTCATCTATACTTAAATTTGCGAGTTTTGTGTAATCTTTAAACTTATCAATTTCAAAATACACATTTCCATTAGCTTCATAAGTATAGCCTTTTTCTTCAAGGTCCTTTATAAAACTTATCATGTCATCGATGTGTTCAGTAGCTCTGCACACAACTGTAGGCCTTTTAATATTTAATTTTTTGCAATCTTCAAAAAAAGCATCTTCGTAAAACTTTGCAATTTCCCATACAGTTTTCTTCTCACGACTAGCTCCAATAGCCATTTTATCTTCGCCTTCATCACTGTCTGATTGAAGATGTCCTACATCTGTGACATTCATTACATGTTTAACTTTATATCCTACATATTCTAAGGATTTCTTAAGCACATCTTCAAATATATAAGTTCTTAGGTTTCCAATATGGGCATAGTTATAAACTGTTGGTCCACAGGTATACAGTCCCACTTTTCCAGGTTTTGCTGAAATAAACTCATCTTTTTCTCTTGAAAGAGTATTATATAAATAAAAAGCCATGTACTTCACTCCTCTTGTATTTATTTTCTATAACCATTATTTTATTTATATTCTTATAAATTTAAATTTCTAAACAATAAAGAAATCTAATTTTATATAGTATTTTTCTCTAATAGTTATGCTGTGATTCTATGTATACATGTTGATTTTACCACATTATTAAAAATTTACAATATTTTATCCCACTATTCAAGTAAATTTAATTTTTCTTAAAGGAACTTTTAATTAGTTGTAGAAAATATAAGTTATAATATATTTATATTTTGCGAAAGGACGTGTACTTATACTATGCCTGTATTTATTAATGGTAACATAATAACTCTTGATGAGAATAAGGTGTGTGAAAGTTTCTGCGTTATAGATGGAAACTTTGTTAAAGTTGGTAGCAATTCTGAAATCTTAAGTTCTTACAAAAATGAAGCTATTATAGATTTAAAAGGGAAAACTGTTTTACCCGGATTTAATGATGGACACATGCATTTTTTAAACTATGCAATTCAAAAAAATAACGTTAATTTAGTGAATATTGACTCAATTGAAAACTTAATCAGTAGATCAATAGACTATATTAATGAAAGAAATATACCTAATGAAAGCTGGGTTGTTTCTCGTGGGTGGAATGACAATTTATTTAAAGAGAAAAGGCTTCCTAATAGATGGGACCTTGATAAAATCTCACTAAATCACCCAATCATCTTTTCAAGAATTTGTGGGCATATAGCTGTAGTAAATTCTAAAGCTTTACAACTTCTTAATATTGATTGTAATACTCCTAACCCTTCAGGTGGAGTCATTGATAAAGAAGGTGGCGAACCTACAGGTATACTACGTGAAAATGCTCTAAATATAGCTTTAGATAATCTTCCACCTCTTACAGTAAATAATATAAAAATAGCTTTAAAATCAGCCTTTATAGATGCATTAAGTTGTGGTATTACTACTATTCAAACGGAAGATTTAAGTCATTGCAAAAGCTTAAAAAATTTAATTAAAGCTTACAGTGAATTAGCTGAAGAAGGCTCCCTTCCTATACGATTTATTTTGCAACTTAACTTAAACACTGATAAGTTATTCAATGAAGCAAAAGAACTTAATTTAAGAAGCAATATTGGAAATGATTTCTTAAGAATTGGGCCAGTTAAATTGTTTCAGGATGGCTCATTAGGTGGAAGAACTGCAGCAATGAAGGATTATTACTCAGATGAACCTCATAATGGAGTTCTAATATACAACCAACAAGAACTAGATGAGTTAGTTATGAAAGCACATGATTTTGGATTTCAATTAACTATCCATGCTATCGGTGATAAAGCCTGTGAAAGTGTATTAGACTCATATGAAAAATTAAATAAACATAGTTCTAAAAATGATCTTAGACCAACAATTGTTCATGCACAATTCACCAATGATAATCTGCTTAATAGATTCAAATCTTTGGGAGTTATTGCAAATGTACAGCCCTCTTTTATAATGACCGATCATCCTATAGTTGAGAAAGCTGTTGGGAAAGAAAGAGCTAAGGATAGCTATGCCTTTAATACTATGGTTAAAATGGGCATACCAGTAGCCTTCAGTTCTGATGCTCCTATTGAAAAATTTAATGTAATTGAGGGAATATTTGGAGCAGTTAACAGAAAAGACTTGAGTGGCAATCCACCACAAGGTTTTTATCCTAACGAGTCTATGGATGTGATGGATGCAATTAAATGCTATACTATTGGCTCCAGCTTTATGAGCTTTGAGGAAAATAAAAAGGGTAAAATAAAGGAAAATTTTTATGGAGATTTCATAATACTTTCTGATAATATTACTACAATTGATAAGGAGAAAATTAAAGAGGTTATTATACTTGAAACTTACGTAGGTGGTATTAAGAAATACTAAGGGCTCAAGTAGCATAATGATTTGTTTTTTATTTTACAAGTTCTCTAATATGGATATTAATTTTATTTAGCTTAAAAAAGGTAGCAAATTAAATTGCTACCTTTATTTTTTCACTCTATTAGGTTTAGCTTTTGGCTTTATAACTACATTGCTCTTGTTTTTATTTTTTTTATATGAAGCTACTCTTTGTTGATTCTTTTTTATATATCCTGATAAGTCTAGGAACCATAAAAATAAAATCACAAAAACTCCTGGAACAATATATTTTACAAAAATATTAGGCATTGTCGGCCATATAATTGACGGTACAATAAATTCTATTAATGCAGCTGCTAATATAATCCACTTATTAATCCTTATCTTGTCCAAAACAAGAGGCTTAAGTAGTTGATATATAAGTAGTACACCAAAGGCAAAAACAACAATACTAAGAACAAATAAAATTGCTTGCACATTAATCCCTCATTCCATAAATTATTTATACTAACAATTATATATTAATTTATGATAAAAATATAGCTTATATCCCTGAAGTATATTTAATAATTTTTACTAAAATATATGAAATATTTTTATATTTATCTCTATAGTAAAACTCATGTAAGAAAATGTTAATGAAGTGAAAATTTTATAAAATAATGTTATAAAATATTTTTTTCTGTAAATAATAACTATTGTAAATATATTGAAAAGGAGATGTTTTTATGAGAGCATTAGATACAATAGCACTAATTCTTGTAATAATAGGAGCAGTTAACTGGGGTCTAATAGGTTTATTTGGTTTTGACTTAGTAGCCGCTTTATTTGCAGGTTCCGGAGTATTTGGTACTATAAATGGTTTAAGCAGAATAGTATACGGACTAGTAGGATTATGTGGTTTATATGCGCTTTCATTCTTAGGAAGAAATAGATATAACAACGTGGATTAGACCAAAACTCTTTTAAATAGGTAGTTAAACTTTTAGTTTAACTACCTATTTTGCACATTTAGGACTTAAGTATATAATTTAAGCTTTTAAGTTGTTCTGATATATTAAATAACTAATATATCCTTCCTTTATATTATTAAGATGCTAAACTATATTTTATTAAATCTTAGCTGAATAAGAGCAATTTTTTCCTGTATCCTTATTACAATAGCTCTTCCGCTATATCCCATGTCTAACATATCCTTTATAATAATAAACTGAAGATCTTCTATTATTTTTATCACTTGTCCCTTTTTATCTCCAAAAATAACTCTATTTTTTTCAAATGTGATTTGAATACTATCCCATTGTTTTAAATTATGGTAACTATTGTTCACCTCAAAACTCATTCCCCTATTTATGATAAAATTTAGAAACTGCTCATACTTTTGCTCCAAATCCTTTTTGTTTTTAACCAGCTCATTATACTTTTCTAGTTTTAAAAATAGTTGTGAATTAAGTTTCTCCACTTCCTTCTCCAACTTAATTTTATTATCATCAATCTTTCTCATATAATCATTAATTTTACATACATAACTTCTATTAAACTTATCATCCATAGCCTCACCTTGCCTTTCTTAAATAATATTAAAAATCATAATTATCTAGTGATTTTGTAATATCTATGCTATAAAAAGATATTTAGCTTTCCATTATCATTTAAATCCATTAATTCGCTAAAACATTGGACTTATCCTCTAAAGCCTCTTAAAATATATATTATAAGAGGTGATTTTAATGGATAGCTTAAAAATATTATTAAAAAATATAAATGGATCTATAATTAAATTATCGAAATTCACAAAGAATGTTTTATATAACTTTTATAAATACATTGACTTTGCTTTTAAAAAAAGAAAAACTATTAAAAAAATCTATGAACCAATAATTACAAATAAAGAACAGGATAATAAATTGCTATTACAAAGGTTAAAGGAATTAGAATCAAAAAAAGTTCTTCTAGATAAAGATCTAGCTTCAGTCAAAACTAATCTGAACAATTTAGAGAGAAAAATAGAGTACATCGAAAAAAATATGCTGAGCTAGCTTATTAACAATTATCATAAATAAATTATTTATTGTTCATACTACAATTAATAAAATAATTCCTAGTGAGGTGAATTCTTTGTTTAATTGTATACAAAATGAAAATCACTATTGCAATTTATTTAATGGTAACTGGATTTCAACTGAAAAAACTATAACTATATTTTCTCCTATTGATGATAAGATTATAGGTACAGTTCCAGCAATGAGTAAAGAAGATATTGATAAAGTAATTGCAAATTCAAAAACTTCACAAATTCTTTGGGGTGAGACACCTATAAGTGAAAGAGCTGAAATTTTACATAAAGCTGCATCTATACTTGAAGGTAAAGCTGAGGAAATTTCTAAAATTTTAATGAATGAAATTGGTAAAGATATCAACTCCTCTCTTTCTGAAGTAAAGAGAACTGCTGAGTTTATAAGGTTCACAGCTGATGCTGGAAAACATATGGATGGGGAAGCCATTGGTGCTGATAATTTCCCAGGCTTTAAAAAAAATAAGATGAGTTTTGCTCAAAGAGTTCCCCTTGGAGTAGTATTAGCTATATCCCCCTTCAACTACCCAATTAATCTCTCAGCATCTAAAATAGCACCGGCTTTAATAGCTGGTAATAGTGTTATTCTAAAACCTCCAACTCAGGGTTCTATAAGTGCCCTTCACCTTGCTCGAGTATTTCAAGAAGCTGGACTGCCAGGTGGAGTATTAAATACAGTGACAGGAAAAGCCTCTGAAATTGGAGATTATATAGTTACAAAAGAAGAAATAAACTTTATAAACTTTACAGGTTCTACTGAAATCGGTAAACATATTGCTAAAATAGCTGGTATGGTACCGCTGATGCTTGAACTTGGCGGTAAAGATGCTGCAATTGTTTTAAAGGATGCAGATTTAGAGGATGCAGCGAAAGAGATTATCTCTGGAGCATTTAGCTACTCTGGTCAGAGATGTACAGCAATTAAAAGGGTACTTGTAACTGAAGATGTAGCTGATGAATTAGTAATAAAGATGTTAGAAAAGATTAAATGTTTGAAAGTTGGTAGTCCAGAAGATGGCTGCGAAGTAACTCCACTTATTAATAGTGAGTCAGCAGATTTTGTGGAGGATTTAATCAAGAATGCCTTAGATAAAGGCGCTACTCTTCTCTGTGGTAATAAGCGAGAAAAAAATCTCATCTATCCAACCTTATTTGACAATGTAACAACAGAAATGAGACTTGCTTGGGAAGAACCTTTTGGCCCCGTGCTTCCAATTATACGAGTAAAGGATATGGAGGAAGCTATAGAAATTGCAAATAAATCACAGTATGGCCTTCAATCTTCTGTATTTACTCAAAATATAAATCATGCCTTTTATGTTGCTAATAAACTTGAAGTTGGTGCTGTTCAAATAAATAATAAGTCGGAAAGAGGTCCTGATCACTTTCCATTTTCAGGTGTTAAAGCTTCTGGCATGGGAACTCAAGGAATCCGATACAGTATTGAAGCAATGAGTAGACTTAAATCTATTGTGCTTACTGTTGATTAACTATGATAATCTCTAAAGTGAATATGACTTATTAAAACAAAAACGTGATTTAACTATAATAAAGTAAAATCACGTTTTATACTATAGAAATTTATATTAAAACCTCAAACAATATTTATGGCTACCCAACTTCTTATGTTTCTTTTACTTCCATAGTAAGTTTTGAACTTATATCTTATAGGTTAAGTAGGAGCGCGTAAAATATTTAAAATTACTTACACTTCTTAAATAAATTAAACTTAAAGTGCGAAAAGAATAATATTATAAATTATTACTTATTGCAATGGAGAAGAAACGATATTTTCACATATTTGTGCTAAGTTGTTCTCTTCTTCCTTAGTCAAATCCTCAACATTAATAGCTGGATGAAAAATAATTTTCGCTACTAAATCCTGTGGACTATGCTCTTCTAGCCCCTTAAAAGCACCATCTACAGTTATAGGAACAATAGGCACTTTTGCTTTTGTTGCTAATTTCATACTCCCCTTTTTAAATTCATTTATCTTATGTGATTTGCTTCTAGTGCCTTCTGGGAATATTAGCATGGATCTTCCTCTTTTAAGATTCTCCACCCCCTGCAATATTGACTTTAGTCCTTCTCTAGTATTTTCCCTATCTATAAATACACAGTCAAACTCCTTCATCCAAGAAGCTACTATCGGCCAACTTGATACTTCTTTTTTTGCTATTGCACCAGCTACTTCATTAATGTTAGCCATAATTAATGGGATGTCTAGTTGACTTTGATGATTGGCTACATAAAGACATGTAGTTTTCGGTAAGTTTTCCTTACCGAAAACTTCAACTTTTAATCCTGAATACTTTATTATTGCCTTTGACCAATTATTTACCACATCGAAAACATAACTTTCTCTCTCTTCCTCATTTAACTTTGACTTGATAAGGTTAAATTTTAGTTTTCTCAAAGCAATATATATCATATATCCAAAAAACCTAACTGCAAAAAAAACTTTTCTCATGTTATTCCTTCCTTTTCATGCCTATATTTATATCCAATTTATTATACCAATTATTCCTCCTGAATTAAAGAATAATAATTAGCCCTTCGCTATGTACATAATAAATAACTTCTAAAAACTTATTTTATAATTATAAAATAAATAAATATGTCAATAATCATATATAAGTTGTAATGAATTTGCCTCATTAAAATTTATTACTGTATATTTATGTAAAAAAATTCTATTTATCCATTCCTTCTTACTATATATAAATAATATTTTCTTATTGGAGTTATTATATGAAAAAAAGATTATACTTAATACCCTTTACAGTTGTAATATTAATTATTTGCTTTAGCTTTATAGGTAAAGCAATAGCCTTATTAACTAATTCTTCTAATAGCTCACACTATTTACCTTTAAACTATGACTTAAAAGTTCATTTCTTAAATGTTGGTCAAGGTGATTGTATCTTAATTCAAAGTTATGATAAAAATCTACTTATAGATAGTGGTCCAAATACAAGTTCAAAAAAAGTGATTAGATATCTTCATAAGCAGAACATAAAAAAACTAGATTATGTTATTGCTACTCATCCACATGAGGACCATATAGGTGCCATGGATGATATTATTAGTAACTTTACTGTTGATAATTTCTTTGCACCTAAGATTGCCTCCCACAACACGGATTTCCTAAACTTAGTAACAGAGCTCAGTAAAAAAAATAAGAAAATTAATGTCTCAAAATCAGGACTAGAATTTAATATTAATGAAAATACAAAACTTACATTTCTGTCTCCCCAAGAGGATAATTATGATAACTTAAATAACTATTCTACAGTAATTAAGTTGCAATTTAAACAGATATCCTTTTTATTTACTGGTGATAGTGAAAAACTTATTGAAGATGAGTTAATAAAAGGTCAAGCAGATTTAGCTGCACAAGTTTTGAAAATAGGTCACCATGGAAGTAAAACCTCATCTTCTAAAAATTTTGTTAGCAGGGTAAATCCCACCTATGCTGTTATATCTTGTGGTTTAGGGAATGACTACGGTCATCCTGATAAGGTTACATTAAATACACTTACTGAGCTGAAAATTAAAGGTTATAGGACAGATAAGCAAGGTGATATAATTTTTGCATCAGACGGTAAAAACCTATCTTCCTTTACAGCTAATATTAAATAAAAAATCACTAGAAATATTTTTTATATTCTAGTGATTTTTTTATTTTAAAATATGAAGCTTTTGATTATGGGTAAGAATAATATATTATTTTATACTATTTCTTTAAGATTCTAGCATGTTTATATAACAAATCTTTGATTTATCTTTCATGTGGATAAATAATGGCATAAGTTAGTTTATTTATGAACTAACTTGGATGCCTTGATACTTTTGAGAAATAAATCAATAAAATTATCTCTAATAATCATATATCTAAATTAACAATAAAACTTAAAATTGTACTTTCAATTATATTTAAATAATTTAAATATAATTATTGATTGCTTATCTCCATATATTTTCAAATCTAATTGATTTTAAAGGATGAACTACTAGGCCCTTTACATCCTTTGCAACAGCATATAATGAGGATATATGAGATAAAAATACATATGGCGCATCCTCAGTAATTATGTTATCTAGACTATATAGTAGCTCGTTATACGTATATGGATTTTTTGTAGCCTTTGCTGTATTCAGTAGCTCCAAAAGTCGTGGATTATCATATTTGCTTAAGTTAGAAGTATTATTTATATCAATTAATGGCTCTATAAAATTATCTGCAGTGCCTGAGTCCCCTAACCATCCATAAAGTATCATGTCTGTATTTTGTATAGCCTTAAAATTATAATAATCTCTAGGTTCTATTTCTACTATTTCTAAAGAAATACCCAACTCACTTAAACTTTCTTTCAAAATATTTGCTAGACGATAATGAGCAGTATCTTTAGAGTCATTTTTAGAAACTCCAAAATTAATTTTCCCACCATTTATTCCACTAAGTTTCATAAATTCGCGAGCTTTTCTTATATCTTTAGGATAGCCTTTGCTAGATGGATTTTTAAGAATACTAGTAGGAAATACACTTTTTGCAACTGGCTCCATTCCACTAAATACCTCATCTTGTATCTTTTGTTTATCAACAACATGATTAATAGCTTTTCTCACATTAACATTGTGAATTAATGGATTATTTCTAAAAAAGTTAAATAATAAAAACCTTGATCCAATACATTCTGTAGTATATAGCTTATATCCTGCTTCTAACACTTTACCCTTGTTTCGCGCATTCACCTCTATATAATCTATTTTTCCATCTATAAATCTCTCTGTAGACTCTTCCGTTGTAGTATGTAGTATTAAATTATCTAGTAATGATTCTCCTAAAGAATATTCATTAAATTTAGTGTAGATTACTATACCTTCCTCTTTACTAACAGATTTAAACTTAAATGGACCTGCTCCAATTGGATTATCTCTCAATCTATACTCTTCTTCCTTGGGTATTATAGAGCAGGATAAATGAGATAAATTATTGATAAATGATCCATATGGATACTGAAGAACTATTTTTAAATTGTAATCTCCATTAATAATTATTCCCGATACTTCTTTATTGCTACCATTGTAAAACTCATCTGCACCTTTAATCATAGCTAGAAACCACCTATTAGGTGAATCTAACGTTCTACTTAAGAGTCTTTCAAAGGAGTACTTTACATCTTTTGCTGTAATAATCCTTCCATTATGAAATTTTAGCCCCTTTCTAAGGGTAAAATTCCAAGTCACATTATCATCATCTAAGTGCCAAGTTTGAGCTATTCCTCCGATAGGATCAATTCCTGGACCTATCATCACTAACCCTAGATTTAATGGTTGTATAATGCTTGATAGTTGAGACTCTATAATTACTGCTGGATCAAAATCACTTGGTGCTTGAATATCCATGGAAAAACTCTTGCTCTCTACTTGTGTATTACTTTCCTCTTCACTTGCAATCACATTCAGATTTTCTATAGTTTTTTCTAACATATTTAGAGATACCTTCTGCCTATACACATCAACTGAAATATTTTCATTTAATGCTTTAACAGAATCTATAGCTTTTACCATATCTTCTATAACAGTTATCATATTTTGATTTTTGTTAGCTTGTTCAACTACTGCTTCACCAATTTTATGAGAAGTTTGTCTAGTAGTATGAATTTGTTTCATCATTTCATCTATAACATTACTTGCTTCTTGTGTAACATTACTACCTTCAATAACCTTTTCTACACTCTGAAGAATAATATTGGATGTGGCTTCTGTAACCTTTGATATCTCAGATATTATCTTGTCAATTTCATCTGCTGATTTTGAAGAATTTTCAGCCAATTTTTTCACTTCACCAGCTACAACTGCAAATCCCTTTCCACTTTCGCCTGCCCTAGCTGCCTCAATATTAGCATTTAATGATAATAAATGGGTAGTTTTTGATATTCCCTTTATTGTATCTACTATTCCTTTTATTTTATTTGATTTCTCTACAAGGTCTCTCATAGTTGTTTCCATGTTTTCTACAATTGATTTAATATTACTCATACTTATTTCAACATTTTGTAAAGATGCTTGTCCTTTTTCTGCCTGTTGTAAAGTTTCATCTATAACCTTTATGGTTTCTATTACTCCTGCATTTATTTCTTGTGAAAACGCTGCTACTGTATTAGATGTATCTACAGTCTTTGTAATATGGTTATCTTGCTTTTCAATCTCTTTATTTACTTCCTTAACAGAGTTTAGCAACATTTCAGTTACTTGTAGTGCTTCTTCTGCCTGAACTATAATTTTTTTAGACATTATTCCTTGGTATTTTTGATTTTTTAGTAGTTTAGTGACATCTACAATACTTTCAGTACTGGTTATTTCCTTCTCTCTTATTGCAATACTACTCTCTTGCTCTCTATTTGGCTTTCTTTTTTTTAGTAACATACTTTTCTCCCCTTGTTTACAAATTTAAAAATTTATAAATATACCCTTATTTTATATTTATATATATTTTACCATTTTTTTATATAAAACCCCATAATTAATCATATATTTGCACTTATAAACAATTTTTAAGTAGCACCATATAATTTTAAAAACGCGGATAAAAGGGAAATAAAAAAAGCCCTTAGGAAAACTAAGAACTTTATTGCTTCATTTAACATTATATTATTTTATGAAAGTTTGGCTCCGTGGAGAGGATTCGAACCTCCAACCTATCGGTTAACAGCCGAGTGCTCCACCATTGAGCTACCACGGAATACTGTTCTTTCAAAATTGCACAGTGATTCAAATTTAATATTAGCTTCACATTACTACGTCAGTTTCAGTCACTGCGGTGCTCATTTACGCCTATGTAAACTCTGCTCCTCATTCCTTCACTTCCTTGTTCTGTTCGCTACTATTAAATTTCAGAATTTATCAATTAGGTCAAGCCCTCGACTTATTAGTATTAGTCAGCTAAACATGTTACCATGCTTACACCCCTAACCTATCAACCTGATGTTCTTTCAGGAG
>NZ_AMQH01000026.1 GCF_000300195.1 Clostridium tunisiense TJ
ATATGGTTCACTAGCTCAGTCGGTAGAGCACATGACTTTTAATCATGGTGTCCGGGGTTCGATCCCCCGGTGAGCCACCAAAAGCACTTCAATATGAAGTGCTTTTTTTATTATAAAAAATTTTTATTATGATAAGTTTTTAAAAAATGCCAAGTTTGATTTTTTATTAGTATGTGAGAAAATAGTAATGTAATAGAATTAAAATCTTAAAATAAAAATTACTAACATCTATTAATAATTAGTGGATAAAACTATATAAGTATAAACCATATGTGGATAAGTTTTAAACATATTATATTAAAGCAAATAATTTGAATTTTTTAATTGCTAGGATTTTGTTTAAAAAGAAAAACTATAAAGTACATTAAGTAGTTGAAATTTGCATTCTAGCAATTTTATATACTTAGGAATATATTAAAATTTGATAATGTTTGTTATATGTTGAAAAATAATAACTTAAGTCTGGAGCTGATAAAGTGATTTTTGATAAGAATACAAGAGTTGTAGAGTTTGTTAGAAGACCTAATAGGTTTCAAGGTTATGTAATTGTTGATGGAAAAGAAGAACTTGTGCATGTACCTAATACAGGAAGATGTAGAGAAATATTAATTCCTGGATGTAAAGTTATACTCAGGGAAGAGTTTGGAGAGCATAGAAAGACTAGGTTTAGTCTAATTGCAGGATATAAGGGGAAAAAACTAATTAATATAGATTCACAAGTTCCTAATAAAGTTGTAGAGGAAGCTTTAATTCTAGGTAACATACCGGAATTAAAGAGATATAATATAGTTTTGAGAGAAAAAACCTTTGGAAATAGTAGGTTTGACTTTAAGCTAGGAAATGAGGATGGGGAAGAGTATTACCTAGAAGTGAAGGGAGTTACTTTAGAAAATAATAAAAAAACTATGTTTCCAGATGCCCCAACAGAGAGAGGAAGAAAGCACCTTTTAGAGCTTGTAGAAGTAAAAAATAGTGGAAGAGGAGCAGGCGTTTTATTCTTAATTCAAATGGATAAAGTTGAAAGCTTTTCTCCACATGATGAAATGGATAGAGATTTTGGTGATGCCTTAAGATTTGCAAAGGATAATGGTGTAGATGTATTTGCATATGAATGTAAAGTTGGAGAAAACTTTATAACTCTATCTAATAAAGTAAATGTAGATTTATAGAATAAATAGTTTTAAGCTAAATAAAATAGCACTTTTAGTTAAGGGGGAGTATTAATAAATACTATAATTGATGAAATACCTATTTAAAAACAAAAATTATAATTGCTAAAACTTATGGTATCATAGTATTGTAACAACATGTAAAAATATTTCCTTAAAAAATTATTTCCTTGTAATAAAGGTCCAACCATATAAGGTAGGGCCTTTGTTTTGTATTTAAACACAAATTATATTTCTAAATATTGCATGTTTATATTGTAATATTTAATATATAATAAATTTGAATGATATATTACTAATGAAATGAGGAGATTTTTTTGAAGTTTAAATTTTGTCCGCTATGTGGAAGAAATTTAGTTGAAAGGTACAGTTGGGATGAAGGTGGAGTTCCTTATTGTGAATATGACGATATAATGTATTTTGATACTCCAAAACCTTGTGTAGTAGTGGCTGTATTAAAGGAAAATGAAATACTTCTTCTTAAACAAAGTTATATTTTTAAAAATTCAAAGGTTTTGGTATCAGGATATGTTACAGTTGGAGAAACTTTAGAAGAAACAGTATATAGAGAAGTGAAAGAGGAAACTGGAATACTAATTGATGATATTAAATATTTAGGAAGTCAGTGCATAAAGTCTAAGGAATTATTGATGATTGCATTTATGGCAAGATATGTAGGTGGAGAAATAGAAAAATCCTCTGAGGTGGAGTGGGTAGAATGGGGAAACATTGAAAATGCTCTATGTGAAATGACAGAGGATGAAATTGGGAAAAATATTGTGAAAAAAGTGTTAGAGAGTATAGAGTATAAAGGAAGTAAAGCATATTCTTGTGATATAAACTAGTTAATATAAGGGGCTGAACTTTCAGCCCCTTATATTAGTCTCTTTAAGTTAATTTTAAGATTGTTGTCGTTATAAGATATATCTACATTATCAGTCATCATACCTACTAGGGATAGCTCAGTATCTAAATCATCATTACCCGTGAGTTCCCAGTAGTATTCTTCAATATCAGATCTTCTTGGAATACTAAGTAAGTTTTTCATATTAAGCAGGGATTTCTCATCTAAGTTCTCAACTGTGCAAGAAAAATTAATATTTAAATTATCCTGCTCAACATAGTAATCTAAATGTATTTTTTCACAACCAATTTTAAGTAAGTAGTTCATAATTTCAGTTATAATTTTTAAATTTCTTTGACGTAAATGCCTCATCACTAAGATTCCTTTCTAAAAGCCGTTATTAGCGGTACTAGGATCATACATATTATACCACCTGAAAACCCATTATTATATAGTATAAGTCCACCATGTAGGTATCCAATATTCATTACTAGGCAAGTGTGAAGAAATCCTGCAAGTACACCAAAGTACCAACCAAAGCTTCCTGCTATTGGAGCCACCGTTGTACTAAATAGAATACTTAAAAGCATATTAGGAGAATTAACAGCCCAAATATTTAAGAAAGAGCAAAGTAAGGCGCCTACCATAATAGGTGCTGCATTCTTAAAATGCTTGCCAAAAGCTCCAAACCCAGTTATAGTGAGTATGCCACCTAGGGTTGGTCCATTTAAATCACCATTGACTAATAACACTACTAGTGTAGAAAATATACCTAATATGCCCATATTAATTAGTGTTATCCCTTTACCAAAAATTATGTAGTAGTCACTAATTAATCTACCGGATGTGTTGTATAACTTAAATAGATTTTTGAAACTTTTGTCATTTAAGAAATAACCAATTATAATTAATATTAGAAATAGGGATAGAAATAATATTGAAAAAAAAGTATTATTCCCTGTAGACCAAATTAACCTTGTACCAAAATTAATTCCAAAGGCTCTAAGAACGGACATTAATAAAGTTCCTAATAAACCAGCGGCAAGACCAATGTTATAAAGATTATAACCCTGATGTAATTTTAATGTGTAAGATGCCATGGGAGCCAGTAAAAAGCCTATAAATACTGTTACAAGTAGACCACCAACTACAGAAATAAAAAGGGGAATTGAATCAGTTACAATTAGTTGAGTTACTGTAGGTGATAAGGTAGTTCCGAATAATGATATTATAATGTAATTGGAAAAGGGTTCCTTTTGATATTTAGAGTAGAGCCATATACCAAAGATTATAGGCCATATATTTAAAATGTTTTTACCAAACAGTGAAAATCCAGCTACGGTAAATAAAGCAGCTGTAATAGGACCCGAAGGATTGACCTTTAAAAATGTTAATATAAAGATGTAAACTAGTAAGACAAGAGCGGAATTAATAAGTGTTGCACCAATACCACCAAGTTTTATATAGTCAGTTATAAGTATATCAGAGTTTAATACAATGGTTTTTAAGCCGTGGAGTATATCAGGTACAGTATCAATAGATAAACCTAATATAACTAGTAAAATGCTATAACAAGTAATTAAAAGATATGGCAGGGGAAGTTTTAAAATTTTGTTCATAATAGCCTCCTCGCGTAAAAGTTCTGTGTTTATATTGTTATATACTAGGTACTAATATATAATTATTAATAAATTTATAATAATATTATAATAATAAATGTGTTATTAAACTATAATTATTTTAATTTTAAGGGAGAAATTTTTATGAGAAAGCATATACCTGAATTTAAAGGATTACTAAGAAGCCATATGATAGAACTTCCTACAGCAATAAGAGATGCCAGTGGGATTATGATTTTTGGAAAAAGATTAAAGTCTTTTGTTTTCACAACAGATGTAGCTATTATAAGAAACACAAATGCGGATGCTGTTATAGCAGTTTATCCCTTTACACCTCAACCAATCATTACAGAGGCACTTATATTAGCTTCTGATGTACCTTTATTTTGTGGGGTCGGTGGAGCTATAACTACTGGGAAGAGAGTTATTAACTTAGCTCTAGATGCAGAGTTTAAAGGTGCCATGGGTGTAGTTGTAAATTCGTCCACTCCAAATGATGTTATAAGTCAGATGAGAGAAACTATTGATATACCTATAATAGTCACTGTAGTTTCTGAGTTTGAGGATATTGAAGCTAGAATAAGCTCTGGGGCAACAATACTAAATGTTTCGGGATCTAAAAGAACTCCTGAAATAGTAAGAAAGATTCGTGAAAAACATCCAGAGTTTCCAATATTAGCAACTGGGGGACCTACAGAGGAAACAATAAGGGCTACAGTAGAAGCTGGTGCCAATGCTATCACCTATACACCTCAAAACACAGGCGAGATATTAAATGAAATAATGATAGGTCACAGAAAAAAATATGCACAGATAAATGACAGTTTTGAGGAGCAAAACGATTAGTTCAGTTCACAGATAAATGATAGTTTTGAGGAGCAAAACGATTAGTTCAGTTCACAGATAAATGATAGTTTTCAGAGCAAAATAATTAGTTTATTTCAAAGGAAAGTAGTTAAATTCCTTTACTGAAAAAGTAGTTCATGTTTAGAATATGAAAATCATTGATTAGTTAATGGTAGTTAAAATAATTAAGAAAGGAGATATTATGGCTATAGTAGTATATAATTGCCAAAAGTGCCCGGAAGGTACTTCTGGAAAATGTGATGGTAAAACAGAAAATTGTATGTGTAAAAGATGCCCTAGAAATTTAGGACAATGCTTAATAATAAAATACTGCAGAGAAACAGAGTCAGTATTGGACTTTTAGTATAAAATACGTATTTGTTTATGTATTTACAAATATTTAATAATTGTTGAAAATAATCTTCTTCTAATAGTTGAATATTTTTTTCGTTTATATAAAACAATAGATATAAGATAGAAGTTATAAAATAACATTTATGAGTTTTAGAAATAATTTCAGGTTTAAGTATAAATCTTACTACTATAAAAGAAAATAAACATAGGTAAGGATTAATCTAAAGGTTTCTTAAAGGTTTACAAAACTTTAAGATGTTTATAGGAGGATTTATATGGTATCTAGCGAAATAAAGATGAGAGTAGCACAAAATTGTCCGGGATATAATAATAGAAATTACTTTTCAATGATGAGTATGTTGGAATCTAGTGAAAGTTGTAATACCTGTACGAATTATGTTAGAGGTAAGTGCGTAAAAGACTTATTTGATGAAGTATCTGGAAAAATAAGATTAAATTAATAAAATTCAATTAAAATATTTATTCAAGGTTAGTTAATATTTACAAATTTTTGAGTTGTTTAACTTGAGAATTTAATACATAAATGTTAAAATGATAATGGTTTTGGACTTCAAGACTAAAAAATAAAAATATTGGAATATCCAAAGAAACTTGGAGGGTGAATTATGCATAAAAAATTATTTATACCAGGACCAGTAGATGTGGCTCCAGACGTTCTTGAAAAAATGGCTACACCACAAATTGGACACAGAGGTAAAGAAGCTTCTAGAATTCAAAGACAAATAAGTGACTACATGAGAGTTATATTCAATACTAAAGAAGAGATATTACTTTCAACTACTTCTGGAAGTGGATTAATGGAAGGTGCTGTTCGTTCATGTACAGCTAAGAGAGCTGCAATATTTGCAGTAGGAGCTTTTGGTAAGAGATGGTACGAGATGGCTGTTGCTAACAATGTGCCAGCAGACTTATTTGAAGTTGAATGGGGTTTACCAACAACTCCAGAGCAAGTAGAAGAAGTATTATCAACTGGAAAATACGACTTAATAACAGTTACTCACAATGAAACTTCATCTGGATTAATGAATCCACTTGATGAAATTGCTCAAGTGGTTAAAAAGTATCCTGATGTAGTATTCTGTTTAGATACAGTAAGTTCAGCAGCAGGTACTGAACTTAAAGTTGATGAGTGGGGAGTAGACATTTGTATAACTTCAACTCAAAAAGCTATAGGACTTCCAGCTGGAATGTCTATGTGTTCTTTCTCTAAAAAAGCAATAGAGAGAGCTAAACAAGTTCCATACAGAGGAATATACCTAGATCTTTTAGGATTATATGAGTACATCCAAAAGAAAGATTACCAATATCCTTCAACTCCTTCATTAGCTCATATGTTTGCTCTAGAGTATCAACTAGACAAGATCATAAACAAAGAAGGATTAGAAAACAGATTTGCTAGACATATAGCTGGTGGAGAAGTAGTTAGAGCTTGGGCTAGAAAATACTTCGAAATTTTACCAGAAGAAAAATATATGTCAAATACATTAACTAACATAAAAAATACTAGAAACATAGATGTAGCTGCTCTTAACAAAGCTTTAGGAGAAAGAGGCTATCAAATTTCTAATGGTTATGGAAAGTTAAAAGACAAGACTTTCAGAATAGCTCATATGGCTGAAAGAACTGTTGAAGAAATAGAAGAATTATTAAAAGTAATCAATGAAATATTAGGACTTGAATAATTACTGGTAACATGAGGTTAGGAAGGGGAAAACCCCTTCTTAACTTAAGTTTTAATAATTCCTGTTGTAATATAATCATTTGAATACTTTTCTTTTTATGAGAAATTTTAAAGTTTAGTATAAAAGTTATAGAACAAAAATGAATCTATGATTTGTTAACCTTATAGGAAAACAATTACATTGTATAAGTGGGAGGATTACCATGATAAGAATATTAGTTACTGATGGAATGGAAGCTAGTGGAGTGCAAACTCTTAAAGAAAAAGGATTTGAAGTTGTAGAAAAATTCTATGAGCCAGAAGATTTAGGATTAGCATTACAAGAGTTTGATGTTGTAGTTGTAAGAAGTGCAACAAAAATCAGACAACCAATAATAGATAAAGCAGCTGAAGCTGGAAGATTAAAGTTAGTTATCCGTGGTGGAGTTGGAGTAGATAACATAGATGTAGCTTATGCTATGGAAAATGGAATTAAAGTTATGAATACTCCAAATGCAAGTAGTGCATCAGTTGCAGAACTAGCATTAGCTCATATGTTTGCAGTAGCAAGATTTATAAACATCTCTAATGTATCAATGAGAGATGGAAAATGGGATAAGAAAAAATATGAAGGAACTGAAATCGGAGGAAAAACTCTTGGTTTAGTTGGCTTTGGAAGAATTTCTAGAGAACTTGCAAAAAGAGGTAAGGCGCTAGGAATGAAAGTTATATACACTGATATAATGGGTAAAATGGAAGGCCAAGATGAGTATGAATTCTGCTCTTTAGAAGAATTACTACCACAAGCTGACTATGTATCATTACACATTCCATTTATAAAAGAGCAAGGTGCTACTATTGGTAAAGCTCAATTTGAAATGATGAAGGATGGAGCTATATTAATAAACTGTGCTAGAGGCGGAGTTGTTGATGAGGCTGCTTTAATAGAAGCTTTAAACAGCGGTAAATTAGCAGGAGCTGGAGTTGACGTATTCGTAGAAGAGCCAACTAAAAACACTGAGCTTGTTAACCATCCAAAAGTATCTGTAACACCTCATATTGGAGCTGCTACAGTTGAAGCACAAACAAGAATAGGTGAAGAGATAGTTAGTATCATTGTAGACTTTTTCAATAAGTAGAATTAAACTGTATTGAAATAAATTAAACCATTAATATTAACAATTATTAATATTAATGGTTTTAAATAAATAATAAACTTGGTTTATAAGTTTTTATTATTATGTAAATAAAACAAATAAATTTTAGGAGGAACAACCATGGCAGTAGTAAGACCATTTAAAGGCATAAGACCAACAAAAGAGTTAGTAGATAAAGTTGCTGCTCTTCCTTATGATGTTATGAACACTCAAGAAGCAAGAGAGATGGTAAAAGGAAATCCATATTCTTTTTTACATGTTGACAAACCACAAATTGATTTAGATCCAAGCATAAACCAATATGATAAATTAGTGTATGAAACAGGTAGAAAAACTCTTGATAAGATGAGAGAAGAAGGAACATACATACAAGATAGCGAACCAAAAATGTACGTTTACAGACAAGTTATGGATGGAAGAGTACAAACAGGTATAGTTGGATGTACTTCAATAGATGAATACATGAACAACATAATTAAAAAACATGAGCATACTAGAGCTGAAAAAGAGCAAGACAGAATTAACCACGTTGATTACTGTAATGCAAATACAGGTCCAATATTCTTAACTTACAAAAATGTTGGAGAGATAGATACAATAGTTGCTAAATGGACTGAAAAAGAGCCAGAATACAACTTCGTATCTGAAGATGGAATATCTCACATCGTTTGGGTAATAGATTGTAAAGAAACTGTAGAGAGACTAGAAGAGTTATTTAAAGGAGTTCAATATCTTTATATTGCTGATGGTCACCACAGAGCAGCTTCAGCTGTTAAAGTTGGTAAAATGAGAAGAGAGCAAAACCCAGGATACACTGGCGAGGAAGAGTTTAACTTCTTCTTATCAGTTATTTTCCCAGCTGATGATTTATATGTAATGGACTATAACAGAGTAGTTCAAGACTTAAATGGAAACTCTTCAGAAGAGTTTATGAATAAAATTGCTGATAAGTTTACTGTAGAAGAGTACAAAGGTGCAGGACAATACAAGCCAGAAGCTAAAGGAAACTTTGGTATGTACTTAGATGGAAAATGGTATAAGCTTACTGCTAACGAAGGAACTTATGATCCAAAAGATCCAGTTAAGAGCTTAGACGTTTCTATACTTCAAGAAAATCTTTTAAGACCAATACTTGCTATTGAAGATCCAAGAACTTCTGATAGAATAGACTTTATAGGTGGAATTAGAGGACTTGGAGAGCTTGAAAGAAGAGTAAAAGAAGGTATGAAAGTCGCTTTCTCAATGTATCCAACAAGCATAGTTGAGCTTATGAACATTGCTGATGCAGGAGAAGTTATGCCTCCAAAATCAACTTGGTTCGAGCCAAAATTAAGAAGTGGAATATTCGTTCACGAATTAAGCTAACTATAAATAAAAAGGTAATCTATAAACTATTTAGTTTGTAGATTACCTTTATTTTTATTGTTAAAGTTTATTAATTATTGTTTGGAATTAAATTTCTTACATGAAAAGCGATATATTTCCAAACTATATGTATTAGAATAACTTGTATTGGAAACATAATTAAGCTCTTTATAAACCTAGGGCCTATAAGCGCAAAGACTGCTTTGCCAGTAATCATGGAAAGCCATAAGGTGTTAAGACCTAAGTCTACAAATACGGTTATCATTAACACAGCAATAGCTACACGAAGGATTGAATTATTTTTTTTGTGAAGCATAAATCCATAGATTAGACCTGATAGTAAGGCACTAACGGTGAACCCAGGAAAGTATGCACTTTGAGGGAAAATTATCATTCCAAGAATGTCAGCCACTCCTGCAGCTATACTACCTAGGACTGGACCTAAAGTAATGGAACATAGTGATGTTGCCACAAAGGCAAACCCAATTCTAAGTATAGGTGTCTGGATTGATAAAAACCTTGTGAGGATTATCTCCAGTGCGATAAATAGGGACATGATTACTAAAGTACGTGTTGTTTTCATTTTAAATGAAATACCTCCTTTATCTATGTCAAATACGCCACATAAAGATAAAGAATTCTTTTCTGTGGCAGCGGAATGCGACAATTGTACCGCAAATCAAATTTGATTTTTCGTTCAGCGGCAACTTCCCGTCCGACTGACACTTAACGCACAATTATCTACTCTGCCAATTTTTTGTATTTGCAATTTAATTATAATTATTTATTTGTTAGATTACAACAGAATATTTAAAAAATACTTAATAAATAGTTAGGACTATAGTTGATAATAATATTATTATAAATATCACTTGATTAAATTCAAGTTTTAGTATTAAATATACATGTTATGAATTTAGAATTAATTTAATTTTATCAAAAGGACATTAAATGTAGTTATATGTCCCTTTATTGTATAAAGGAGTGAACAGAAAAATGGCTCAACATGCGTTTTCAAGATCAGAACTTTTAATAGGAAAAGATTCTCTAGAGGTATTAAAGAATAGTAAAGTAGTAGTATTTGGAATAGGTGGGGTTGGAAGTTTTACAGTAGAAGCACTAGCAAGAGGAGCTGTTGGAAAGTTAGTTTTAATAGATGATGATGCAATATGCTTAACTAATATTAATAGACAAATACATGCAACAGTAAAGACCTTAGGAAAAAGTAAAGTTGAAGTAATGAAAGAAAGAGTCCTAAGCATAAATCCAAAGTGTGAAGTGACAACTCATGAAGTCTTTGTTACAAAGGACAACATAGGAGATATTATAACAGAGGATACTGATTATGTTGTTGATGCAATAGATACCGTATCTTCAAAGATTGCTCTAATCGAATATTGTAAAGAGAGAAATATTCAAATTATTAGCTGTATGGGTACAGGTAATAAGCTAGATCCAACTATGTTTAGAATTCAAGATATATATAATACTAAAGTTTGTCCTCTAGCAAAAGTAATGAGATATGAGCTAAGAAAAAGAGGAATTAAAGAGTGCAAGGTGCTTTATTCAGAAGAAATGCCAACAAAACCAAAACAAGATGAAGTAGTAACTTGCAAAACAGGATGTGTTTGTACTGGTGGTTCAAAAAAATGTGCTATAAAACGTCAAATACCTGCAAGTAATTCCTTTGTTCCTCCAGTAGCTGGAATGATAATTGGGGGAGAAGTAATAAAAGACTTAATAAAAGAAAGCTTCCAAAAGGAAAGAGAAAAGAAAGTTATAAAATTATAAATATTATTATATAATTCATAGTTAATGATGAATAAGGACTTTGGAAGCAAATTTTGCTTCCACTGAAGTTAAACTTTAATAATTATAAGCTAAAAACCTAGTAAAAGTATTGCTTCTACTAGGTTTTTAATTAAATCTATTACATGTTTTTTACCATTCATTTAAAAAGCTATAAAGGGCAGGATATACATTGAGGTTTGCCATTAAGCTCATATATTCATCCATTGCCTTAGAATTTTCTTCTTTTCTTTTAATTGCCCTAATCATTAAATTTTTAGGGGTCTCCAGAGGAGAAATATATTCTACTACAGATACCTCATAACCTTTAGCTTCAAGCATTAAACTTCTCATTCCATCTGTTAATATATCAGCAAGCCTAGTCTTAAATACACCATGCTTAAGTATAGTCTTAAAAGGTTCATAAGAATACTGATTTAATAATTCTCTATGACAACAAGGAACAGCAATAATTACATCAGATTCAACTCTAATTCCAAGAGCTAAAGCCATATCTGTAGCAGTATCACAAGCATGAAGTGAAATAACTACATGGATCTTCTTATCAGGAACATAATTTTTTATATCTATGGCATGAAACTCCATATTCCTATATCCTAAATTGGAAGCCATAATTTTAGAGCTTTCAATAACACCCTCAGAATAATCTAAACCGATAAAATGGCACTTTCTTCTTTTAACTTCAGTTAAGTAATAATTAAGCACAAAGGATAAATAGGATTTTCCACAGCCACAATCTAAAATATTTATGGTCTTGTTTTTAGGAAGTTCATCTAAAATTCCTTCTAGCAGTTCTACATAGTGGTCTATTTGATTGTACTTTCTTATCTTATCATTTTTAATTTTACCATCTTTACTCATAATGCCAATTTCCTTAAGTAAGGAATCAGCTTTTCCAGTCTTTATATAATAATCTCTATTAAGGAGTGTAGATGTATTTGAATGAGAACTAAAGTCCTTCTTAGTTGAAGCAGGAGTGTCTGTATTTTCAACCTTATCTACATCAACATTTTTCATTGTCACATTTTTATTGTCAGCAGTTATTAAAATAACCTCACCTCTCTCACTATAGGTTAGTGAAAGAGATTCATAGCTCTCAGCTTCATCAACAATGTGCTCAAATAGTTCATTAATGGTGAGAGTTTTAGTTATACCCTTAAAATTATATTGAAGGGTGCTATCCTCAGTTAGTTGAGCAATACCCTTAAAGTTCTTAAGTCCAGAAACATAATTAACTGTTATATGATTGAAAATTGAATTGTTTTCTGAGAACCTATTTTCTAAACCCATAAAAAAAAGCTTTAATTTACTTATGTTATTTTTATTCATTTTACTTTATCACCTTTCTAAACCTGGAAGTTATAATATGGTTAGTATATCAAAAGAAAATAATTACTAAAAGTATTTCCAATAAAATTAGCATATATGCCGTATTAAAAGTAGTACCTAAAATAAGTACTAAACAGAATGAACTTATTCAATATTAATCAGGAAATATGATATAATAGCCTGGTATAAGATAGGGGGGATATAGTGAGGCAAAGCAAAGATAATTTATGGCTTATTATTTTTATGTTTTTAATAATGGGCTTTAATGCCATTGTAGACAATACAAAGGGAGTGTTAATACCAATTTTTAAAGAGGTTTTTACTGCTAGTAATACAGATATAGGGTTAATGCTTAGCATAGGGACATTTGCTTATATAATATTTACTTACATAGGAGGAATTTTGTGCGAAAAGATTGGTCAAAGAAAGGTGTTTCTTTTAGGCCTTATATTTATGACTATATCAATTTTTCTTATATCCACTGCGAAGACTTTTAACTCCCTGTTAATATATATGTTTATAATGAATGTAGGAAATGCTTTGATTAGCATAGGAATTAACACTCTTATTCCATTAGTATTCATATCTTTTCAGGCTATAATAATGAATCTAACACATTTTTGTTATGGGTTTGGTTCAACAGTTGGTCAACTTAGCATTGGTTATTTAGTAGATAACGGAGTAACTTGGAGAAGTATATATGTGGGTATAGCTATTTTATACATAGCTATAAGCATAGGATTTTGCTTTATTAAGGTTTCTGATGCTCATAAAGTACATGAAAACAAAAATCTAAATATTACTAAGGTGTTTAAAGAAAAGCTCTTATATTTTTATGGCTTAGGCCTTGGATTTTACGTATTTGCGGAAGTTGGAACTGCTAGTTGGCTTGTTAACTTTCTCCAAGAAAGCTATAACTATAGCTTTAGCAAAAGTTCCTTATATTTATCTGCATTTTTCTTCTTGTTCACAATAGGAAGACTAGTAGGGGGATTTATAGTAGAAAAAAAGGGATATCTAAAATCAATATTAGTATCATTAACTGTAGCACTTATTTTATTTGTTTCTGGCCTTTTAATTGGAGACTTGGCACTAGTACTAATATGTATTTCAGGGCTATTTTTTGCTATAACATTTCCAACTCTTACTATAACTATAAGAAAGGTTTTTGAAGAAAATGGAACCTATATAACAGGAGTAATTATTACCTTTTCTAGTTCAATAAATATGGTATTAAATTATATCATGGGAAGTTTAAGTGATATGATTGGTACTACAAAAGCATTTTATATGGTTCCTGTAAGCTTATTTATGTCTATGATTTTTGTATATTTAATTTATAGTAATACCAAAAATAAACTAACTTTAAGGTAGGTAGAGCATAATGGATAAAGGAAGACATGTTAGTATAGACTACATAGAAGAAAAAGAAGCTAATTATATAATAAGAGATTCTGTAGGTATTACTGTAGGAAGAGTATTTATTATAAGTTTAGATAAGGACAATAGAAATATTATATTAAGGCTTAAATTTTATAAAGATAATAAAGAACAAGGGAAACTTATAGAAGATGCATTAAAATTAATTTTAGAGGTTCTTATAAGGAAGAACAATATTCATAAAATTAATATTATATGTGATGAAAATATTACACTAAACCCTTTCACAAATTTAGGATTTACTCTTGAGGGGTTTCTTTCTGATAATGTTATTACAGCAGGTAATTATAGTAATACTTTATTATTTGGGATAACAGAAGAGGAATATAATAAGAATTTTATTACTAAGGATTTTATTTTGGAAGGAAAAAATATACGGATTAAGGTACTTACTCCTAATGATGCGGAAGAAATTTTAAATTATTATAAAAAAAATAGAAATTATCTTTCTAAGTTTGAGCCACATAGGGATGAGGATTTCTACAAAATAGAAACTCAGACTCAGTCCCTAACAGAGAACTATAAGCAATTTTTTAAAGATGAAGGTGCTCATTTTGGTATATATAAAGGAGATAAATTTATTGGGAGAATAAGATTGTATAATATAGTTTATGGAGTATTTAGAAATGGGTTTATAGGATATTCAATAGATGAAGCTTACCAAGGAAAAGGGTATATGAAAGAAGCAGTGAGTTTAGTTGTAGATTATGCTTTTCAATATTTAAATCTTCATAGAATTGAAGCTAGCACTCTTGTAGAAAATAAAAAGTCACAGGGCGTATTAAAAGGATGTGGGTTTTTAGAACTAGGGATAAGTGAAAGGTATTTATATATAAATGGAAAGTGGAGAGACCACGTTATTTTTTATAAAGTAAATGAGTAGAGCAAGGTTTAGTAAACTATATCAATTGTGCGTGAGTGTTGATATAGTTTTTTTACACTTTATAAAGTTAATCTTTCTAAGCGTATAAAATTTGGAGATGGCATTAAATAATAAAATAGATATATTTTTATAAGGAATTTAGAAATATATAAGTTGAAACAGTATTTCTACATTAGGTAATAAGTTAAAAGCAACTTGCATAAAAGAGAATGCAAAAGTAGGGTTATTATTAGTGTATTTTATTTATTGCAATATATATTAAAGATCTAATAACTATTTGGCAAACTCACACATATAAATTTTAAGGAAAAAATTATAAACAGAAAGGTTACCAAAGGTTTGTTTATAAGGAAATCATCTTATTTATCTTAGAGAATACTTAGTTTAGTTAACAAACATATCCTAGTGTGTCAATGTGTAAAATAGTAAGAAATTAAAAGGAATAAAGAGCATAGATGGGTTATTGTTAAATAATAGCTATAAATATAAAAATATAGGTTGATTTATTTGATAGAATACTACTTGTCGCTGAGATGTGGCGGCGCTACAGTGTAGCGAAAGTGGTCTTTGAAAATTAAACAGAGAAAAAGGTAAAACCAGTTAATTCCGAATCAGAAATGATTCTTAGTGAACGATAAGTTCACAAAA
>NZ_AMQH01000027.1 GCF_000300195.1 Clostridium tunisiense TJ
GGAAGAACTGTAGGATCAGGAGTTGTTACTTCTATAGTTAAATAGTAAATAGAAAACTAAGTATAGGACTAGGTTTCTACACCTGGTCCTTTTAAAAAGTGAAAATAAAAGTTTTATGGTAACGTATTTACCATAAAAGTCCATCAATGAATTTATTGACATAACTATTAACTTATGATAAATTGTTTAGGTAGCAAAAATTGCGACGATTGATTTAGAAATAGAATTGATAGATATGTAACTTTTATAAACAAGGTACCAACTAGGAGGTGTAGATTGTGAGAGTTAAAATAACTTTAGCATGTACTGAGTGTAAACAAAGAAACTACAATACTATGAAGAATAAGAAGAATGATCCAGACAGAATTGAAATGCAGAAATATTGTAAATTCTGCCACAAACATACACTTCATAAAGAAACAAAATAGTTCGTTTGAACTTCAAATATTTTGGGGATGTGAAAAAAGATGGCTGAAAAAGTTGATGTTAAAGCAAAAGAAAAGCAGAAACGCGCTGGTTTAGTGCAGTTTTTTATCGACTTAAAAGCAGAGTTCAAAAGAGTAACATGGCCTTCAAAAGAAGAGCTAAAAAAAGCTGCAAATGCTGTTATTAGTTTTTGTGTTCTTTATGCAATTCTTGTAGGTTTGTTAGATACTGGTTTTAAGAACCTCTTTGATTTGATTTTTAAATAATTTTAAAAGGAGGTAAGGGGATTGAATCTTTAACCCCTAAAGCTTATGACAGGAAAAGCTAAATGGTATGTAGTTCACACATACTCAGGATATGAAAATAAAGTAAAAGCTAATCTTGAAAAAGCCATTGAAAATAGAAACCTAGAAGAATTTGTTCATGATATTCAGGTTCCTATGGAAGAACAAGTGGAAATAAAAGATGGTAAAAAGAAAATTACTTATAAAAAAGTATTTCCTGGATATGTAATGGTAAAAATGGTAATGACAGATGACTCTTGGTATATCGTAAGAAATACTAGAGGAGTTACTGGATTCGTAGGACCTGGATCAAAGCCTGTTCCTCTAACTGAAGATGAAGTTAAAAATATGGGTATTGTGGAAACATACATATCTGTAGATTATGAAGTTGGAGAGCATGTTAAAGTTACATCTGGTCCATTTGAAAACTTTGAAGTGCTTATTACAGAAATTAATGCTGAAAAGCACAAAATTAAAGGTTTAGTTAATATGTTTGGCAGGGAAACTCCTGTTGAACTTGATTTTAATCAAATAGAAAAATTAGATTAAAACTTAATAAGATGAAATCTATAAGATGTAGTCTTAGTAAGTGGGAGGGCTAAAAAGCCCGTATTACCACATTATAGGAGGTGTAAACTCATGGCTAAGAAAATAACAGGAATGATAAAACTTCAACTTCCTGCAGGAAAAGCAACTCCAGCACCACCAGTTGGACCTGCACTTGGTCAACACGGTGTAAATATTATGGGATTCTGTAAGGAGTTTAATGCAAAAACTGCTGATCAAGCAGGTATGATTATACCAGTTGTAATCACAGTATACCAAGATAGATCATTTAGTTTCATACTAAAAACTCCACCAGCAGCAGTTCTATTAAAGAAAGCAGCTGGAATTGAGAGTGGATCTGGAGTTCCTAACAGAACAAAAGTTGCTACTGTATCAATGGCTAAAGTTAGAGAAATAGCTGAGTTAAAGATGCCAGATTTAAATGCTGCATCTGTAGAAGCGGCTATGAGCATGATAGCTGGAACAGCTAGAAGCATGGGTATAGTAGTTGAAGAGTAATCTTAATTAATTCGGTGGGAGGCAATGCCGTTATTACCACAAAGGAGGATAGCAAAATGGGCAAAATGGGAAAGAATTACATAGAGAGTGCTAAACTTGTAGATAGAAGTGCTCTATATACACCATCAGAAGCTATGGAACTTGCAATTAAAACATCAAAAGCTAAATTTGATGAAACTATAGAAGTTCACGTAAGACTTGGAGTTGACCCAAGACATGCAGATCAACAAGTAAGAGGAGCAGTAGTGCTTCCAAATGGAACTGGTAAAACAGTTAGAGTGTTAGTTTTTGCTAAAGGTGATAAAGCTAAAGAAGCACAAGCTGCTGGAGCTGATTACGTTGGAGCAGAAGAATTAGTTGATAAGATTCAAAAAGAAAACTGGTTTGATTTTGATGTAGTTGTAGCTACTCCAGATATGATGGGTGTAGTAGGAAGACTAGGAAGAGTATTAGGACCAAAAGGTTTAATGCCAAACCCAAAATCAGGAACAGTTACATTTGATGTTACTAGAGCTTTAGCAGATATTAAAGCTGGTAAAGTTGAGTACAGAGTAGATAAAACTGCTATTGTACACGTTGGAGTAGGTAAAAAATCTTTCGGAACAGAAAAGTTAATGGAAAACTTCCACACTTTAATGGAAGCTGTAGTTAAAGCTAAACCAGCTGCTGCAAAAGGACAATACATTAAATCTGTTACTGTAGCATCAACTATGGGACCTGGAGTTAAAATTAACCCAGTAAAAGTTCTTGATTAGTATTGACTTATTGCATAAAATGTGTTAGAATTCTAAAAGTTGAATAGATTATTATTCCGTAGACAGTAGGTGCTTAAATGCGTAACATGATACCTGCCGAGGATTCTAATAAATGAGAATTTATTGGTCTCTTCGTGTTTGCGGAGAGACCTTAATTTTTTTAAAAAACAGTGAAAACTGTGAGGAGGTGGACACACAGTGCAAAGCAAAAACAGAATATTAAAAGAAGCAAAAGTTGCTGAAATAAGAGAGAAAATGGAAAAAGCTCAAGGTATTATTCTTAGTGAGTATCAAGGACTAACTGTTGAACAAGATACAGAATTAAGAAAAAGACTAAGAGAAGCTGGTGTTGAATATAGAGTTTATAAGAACTCATTAGTTACATTAGCAGCTAAAGAAATAGGAATTGAAGGTTTAGAAAATCATCTTCAAGGACCAGTTTCTATAGCATTTGGATATGAAGATCCAACAGCTCCAGCTAGAGTGTTAGCTGATTTTGCTAAAACAAATAAGAAGTTAGAATTAAAAGCAGGATATGTTCAAGGTGTTGTATATGATACTGCACAAGTTAATGAACTTGCAGCAATCCCACCAAGAGATGTGCTTATCGCAAAACTTCTTGGAAGCTTCAAAGCTCCACTTTCAAACTTAGCATACTTATTAAATGCTATAGCTGAGAAAAAACAAGGTGAAGTTACTGAGTAGTATTGATAAATTCAGTACATAAAGTAGTGTTAGCCATACGTAATAGATAAAGATATAAGATTTTATACTTAATCAGTTATGTAATACAAAATCAATAAGATAATAGTAGATTAAAAGAAAATTCGGAGGTGCTTTTTAAAATGACAAGAGAAGAAATTATTCAAGCTATAAAAGAAATGAGCGTTTTAGATTTAAATGAATTAGTTAAAGCTTGCGAAGAGGAATTCGGAGTAAGCGCAGCTGCACCAGTTGCAGTTGCAGGAGCAGCAGCTGCTGCACCAGCAGAAGAAAAAACTGAATTTGATTTAGTTTTAGCAAACGCTGGAGCACAAAAAATAAAAGTTATAAAAGTAGTTAGAGAATTAACTGGTTTAGGATTAAAAGAAGCTAAAGATATAGTTGATGGAGCTCCTAAAACATTAAAAGAAGGCGTAAGCAAAGAAGACGCTGAAAATATGAAAGCTAAACTTGAAGAAGTTGGTGCTGTAATAGAAATAAAATAATAATTTAAATTATGGAGCACTTTATTTAAAGTGCTCCATTTTTATAATGTTTTTTATTAAGTGTTGACAATTAAAGAATATAATGATAACATATTTTAATGCAAACAAATATAGAATTATGCAATAGGCGCAAGTTTTTAGAAAATATACAACAATATTACAATTTTATATGTTGTAATGGTGGAAAGTGAATATTACTCTAGAAGTTGGGCATAATTGCATGATGAATATGTGTGATTCCGAAAACACAAGGTCCTAGGGGATAGTGGGTTTTTGGGTTATTTTAGTTTATACAAGGGGTGAAAAATTAATGGTACATCCTGTAAAAGTTGGTAAAAGAACAAGAATGAGTTTTTCTAAAGTAAAAGAAACAGCTGAGATGCCTAATTTAATTGAGGTTCAATTAGATTCCTACAATTGGTTTTTAGCTGAAGGTCTGCAAGAAGTATTTGAGGATATTAATCCAATTCAGGACTATACAGGTAATTTATCTTTAGAGTTTGTAGGATACAAACTTGATATGGATAATATAAAGTATTCTGTAGAGCAATGTAAAGAAAGAGATACTACTTATGCAGCACCATTAAAAGTTAAGGTTAGATTGCGTAATAATGAAACTGGAGAAATTAAGGAACAAGAGGTGTTTATGGGAGATTTCCCATTAATGACCGAACAGGGTACATTTGTAATAAATGGAGCTGAGAGGGTAATAGTAAGCCAGCTAGTTAGATCACCAGGTTCATATTACAATTATACAGTAGACAAAACAGGAAAAAAACTTTTTTCATCTACTGTTATCCCTAACAGAGGTGCTTGGTTAGAATATGAAACAGATTCTAACGATGTTATTTATGTAAGAATAGATAAGACAAGAAAATTGCCAATAACTGTATTAGCAAGAGTTATGATGAATAATGGTAGCGATATAGAAATATTAGACTTCTTTGGTGAAGAAGAAAGACTAAAAGCTACCATAGAAAAAGATAATACTAAAGAAAAAAATGATGCTCTATTAGAAATATATAAGAGATTAAGACCAGGCGAACCACCAACTGTGGATAGTGCTATTTCACTGATTGACTCTTTATTCTTTGATGCTAAAAGATATGATTTGTCAAGAGTTGGAAGATATAAGTTTAATAAAAAACTTTCAGTTCATTTAAGAATTGCAAATCAAATAGCAGCGGAAAACATTGTGAATCCAGCTACTGGTGAAATCATAGTTGAAAAGGGTCAAAAAATTGATAGAGAAACAGCTGTTGAGATTCAAGACTTAGGAATTAATTCAGTTGATATTCAAGTGGATGATAGAGTTATAAGAGTAATAGGGAATAACTTTGTTAATATAAGTAAACAAGTTGGGTTTGATGTATCGGATTTAAATATAAGAGAATATGTTCATTATCCAACACTAAAAGAGATTTTAGATGCTTATAGTGACGAAGAGACAATAAAAGAGCAAATTAAACTTAATATTAATAAACTAATACCTAAACATATTGTTAAAGATGATATCTATGCCACTATAAGTTATGAAATAGGATTAACTTATGGTATAGGAAACATTGATGATATCGACCATTTAGGAAATAGAAGATTAAGATCTGTAGGAGAGTTACTACAAAATCAATTCAGAATAGGTCTTTCAAGAATGGAAAGAGTAGTTAAGGAAAGAATGACAATTCAAGATCAAGAAGTCATTACTCCACAAGCTCTAATAAACATAAGACCGGTAGTAGCTGCTATAAAAGAATTCTTTGGAAGTTCTCAGCTTTCACAATTTATGGATCAAACAAATCCTCTTTCGGAATTAACACATAAGAGAAGATTATCAGCTCTTGGACCAGGAGGTCTTTCAAGAGAAAGAGCTGGTTTCGAAGTAAGAGACGTTCACTACTCTCATTACGGTAGAATGTGTCCGATAGAAACACCTGAGGGTCCAAACATAGGTCTTATTAACTCTTTAGCTACTTATGCTAAGGTTAATGAATATGGTTTTATAGAAACTCCTTATAGAGTTGTAGATAAGAAGACAGGTAAGGCTATAGATAAAATAGTGTATATGACAGCGGATGAAGAAGATAACTATCTAGTTGCTCAGGCAAGCGAACCATTAAATGAAGATGGATCCTTTGTTGATAAAAAGGTAACTGTTAGAGTAAGAGAAGAAGTTGTTGTAGTACCACATGAAGATGTTGATTTAATAGATATCTCTCCAAGACAAATAGTTTCTGTAGCAACAGCAATGATTCCTTTCCTTGAAAATGACGACGCATCACGTGCACTGATGGGATCAAACATGCAACGTCAGGCAGTGCCACTACTTAAAGCTCAGGCGCCGGTAGTAGGAACTGGAATAGAGTACAAAGCGGCTGTAGATTCAGGGGTACTTCCTAAGGCTAAAAGTGCTGGTACTGTTACTTATGTAAGTGCTAATGAAATTAGAGTTAAAAGAGATGAAGATGGTGGAATAGATACTTACAAGTTATTAAAATTTAAGAGATCTAACCAAGGAACTTGTATCAACCAAAGACCAATAGTTGATAAAGGTGAAAAAGTTGAAAAGGATACAGTTTTAGCAGATGGTCCATCAACGGATTTAGGAGAAATTGCATTAGGTAAAAACATCAGAATAGGATTTATAACTTGGGAAGGTTATAACTATGAGGATGCTATGCTTATTTCAGAGGAATTAGTTAAAGATGATATATTTACATCTGTTCATATAGAAGAATATGAAGCAGAGGCAAGAGATACTAAACTAGGACCAGAGGAAATAACTAGAGATATTCCTAACGTAGGTGAAGATGCCCTTAAGGATATTGATGAACGTGGAATTATAAGAATTGGAGCAGAAGTAAGATCTGGTGACATTCTAGTAGGAAAAGTAACTCCAAAAGGTGAAACAGAGCTTACAGCTGAAGAGAGACTATTAAGAGCTATATTCGGAGAAAAAGCAAGAGAAGTAAGAGATACTTCGTTAAGAGTACCTCATGGAGAAGCGGGTATAATTGTAGACGTAAAAGTGTTTACAAAAGAAAATGCAGATGAGCTTCCACCAGGAGTAAATCAACTAGTAAGATGTTATATAGCTCAAAAGAGAAAGATTTCAGTTGGAGATAAGATGGCTGGAAGACATGGTAATAAAGGGGTTATTTCTAGAGTGTTACCTGAGGAAGATATGCCGTTCTTACCAGATGGAAGACCACTTCATATTTGTTTAAATCCGCTTGGAGTTCCTTCTCGTATGAATATAGGTCAGGTACTAGAGGTGCATTTAGGTTGGGCAGCCAGTGAACTTGGTTGGCACATTGCTACTCCAGTATTTGATGGAGCGCTTGATGTTGAAATTGAGGCATGTTTAGAAAAGGCAGGATACTCAAGAGATGGTAAAACTGTTTTATATGATGGTAGAACAGGAGAACCTTTTGACAATAGAGTAACAGTTGGATACATGTACATCTTAAAACTTCACCACTTGGTTGATGATAAGATTCATGCTAGATCTACTGGACCATACTCTCTAGTTACTCAGCAGCCTTTAGGTGGTAAAGCACAATTTGGAGGCCAAAGATTTGGAGAGATGGAGGTGTGGGCGCTTGAGGCATACGGTTCAGCTCACACACTACAAGAGATTTTAACTGTTAAGTCAGATGACGTTGTAGGAAGAGTTAAAACTTATGAGGCTATAGTTAAAGGTGATAACATACCTCAACCAGGTATACCAGAATCATTTAAGGTTCTTATAAAAGAGCTACAAGCATTATGCTTAGATGTTAAGTTATTAGACGAAACATTAGGAGAGATTAAGCTTAGAGATTCTGTATATGAAGAATTGGAAGATTTAGAGGTAAATATTGAAGGCAAAGAAGATGTGATTCCGCCTGTAGTAGAGGTGGAAGAACTTGAACCTCTAGAAGAGGTAGAAGCAGCTGAAGAAGAAGAAGACCTAGATATAGACTATGCAAGTTTACCATTAGATGATTTTGAGGAAGAATTAGTTTTAGATGATTTCAATGATGAAAACTAAAAATGAAGGGAGGATTACCCTTGGTTGAAATAAATAATTTTGATGCAATACAAATAGGATTAGCATCTCCAGAGCAGATCAGGGAATGGTCTAAAGGAGAAGTAAAAAAACCAGAAACAATAAACTATAGGACTTTAAAGCCTGAAAGAGATGGTCTTTTCTGTGAAAGAATATTTGGACCTCAAAAAGATTGGGAATGTCACTGTGGAAAATATAAGAGAGTTAGATACAAAGGAATTGTATGTGACAGATGTGGTGTTGAGGTGACAAAAGCCAAAGTTAGACGTGAAAGAATGGGGCATATAGAATTAGCTGCTCCAGTATCACACATTTGGTACTTCAAAGGAATTCCATCACGTATGGGATTAATCCTTGATATGTCTCCAAGATCTTTGGAGAAAGTACTTTATTTTGCCTCTTATGTAGTTTTAGATCCTAAAGATACTGGGCTGGATAAAAAACAGATCTTAACAGAAAAGGACTATAGAGAAGCAGTTGATAAGTTTGGATATGATGGATTTGTAGCTGGAATGGGTGCTGAGTCTGTAAAAGTATTATTACAAGATATAGACTTAGATTCATTAGCAACAGAACTAAAAGAAGACTTAAAAACAAGTACAGGTCAAAAGAGAATTAGATCTATAAGAAGACTTGATGTAGTTGAATCATTCAGGAAATCAAGTAATAAACCTGAATGGATGATTATAGATGTAATTCCGGTAATACCACCAGATTTAAGACCTATGGTTCAATTAGATGGAGGTAGATTTGCAACATCTGATTTAAATGATCTTTATAGAAGAGTTATAAATAGAAATAACAGATTGAAAAAATTATTGGATCTTGGAGCGCCTGATATTATTGTAAGAAATGAAAAGAGAATGCTTCAAGAAGCAGTAGATGCACTCATTGATAACGGCAGAAGAGGAAGACCAGTAACTGGTCCAGGAAATAGACCGCTTAAGTCTCTTTCAGATATGCTAAAAGGAAAGCAAGGAAGATTTAGACAAAACCTACTTGGAAAGCGTGTTGACTACTCAGGACGTTCAGTTATAGTTGTTGGACCTGAACTAAAAATGTATCAATGTGGACTTCCAAAGGAAATGGCACTTGAATTATTCAAACCTTTTGTAATGAAAAAGCTTGTGGAAAGTGGAGTTGCACATAATATTAAGAGTGCAAAGAGGATGGTTGAGAGAGTGCAAGCTCAAGTATGGGATGTTTTAGAAGAAGTAATTCAAGATCATCCAGTACTATTAAACCGTGCTCCTACTCTACATAGGCTTGGAATTCAAGCATTCCAACCTATATTAGTAGAAGGAAGAGCTATAAAACTACATCCACTAGTTTGTACAGCTTACAATGCTGACTTTGATGGAGACCAGATGGCTGTACACGTACCATTATCAGTGGAGGCTCAAGCAGAAGCAAGATTCTTAATGCTTGCAGCGCATAACATCATGAAACCATCTGATGGAAAACCAGTATGTGTACCAACACAGGATATGGTTTTAGGATCATATTACTTAACTTTAGATAAAGACGGTGCTAAGGGTGAAGGAAGAATGTTCTCTTCTCCAGATGAAGTACTTATGGCTTATAGTGTGAAAGATATAGATATTCATGCTAAGATAAAGGTTAAAATGTCTAAAGTTAAAGAGGGTAAGCTTGTTACTGGAATTATTGAAACAACTCCTGGTAAACTTATTTTTAATGAGTCAATTCCGCAGGATTTAGGGTTTATTGATAGAAGCAATCCAGAGAATGAGTTTAAACTTGAAATTGATTTCTTAGTAAGTAAGAAAAACCTTGGTAATATAATAGATAAATGTTATCTAAGATATGGTGCAACTGAAACATCTAAAATGCTTGATAATATTAAAGCAAAAGGATATCATTTCTCATCTATAGGTGCAATCACAGTTGCTATAGCAGATATGGAAGTACCTCCAGAAAAGAAAGAGTTACTTGCAGAAGCAGATGCTACCGTTGACAAGATTGAAAAGATGTATAGAAGAGGATTCATATCCGAAGATGAAAGATATGAAAGAGTAATTGATAAATGGACTAAAACAACTGAAGATATAGCTAATGCACTTATGGGTAGTTTGGATAAATTTAATCCAATAAACATGATGGCGGACTCAGGGGCCAGAGGTTCTAAGAGTCAGATTAAACAGCTAGCTGGTATGAGAGGACTTATGGCTAACCCATCAGGTAAGATCATAGAACTTCCAATCAGAGCTTCCTTCAGAGAAGGACTAGACGTTTTAGAGTATTTTATATCTACTCACGGAGCGAGAAAAGGTAACGCTGATACAGCGTTAAAAACAGCTGACTCAGGTTACTTAACAAGAAGACTTGTTGATGTAAGCCAGGATGTAATTGTTAGAAGTGAAGATTGCGGAGCTACAGAAGGATTTGAAGTATCTGAAATTAAAGAAGGAAGCGAAGTTATTGAACCACTAACAGAAAGATTAACAGGAAGATATAGTGCAGAAGATATAATCCATCCTACTACTGGAGAGGTTTTAGTGCCAAGAGACACATATATGGATATAAAAATGGCTGAAACTGTAGAAAAAGTAGGAGTTAAGAAGGTTAAGATTAGATCTGTATTTACTTGTAAATCTAAAATAGGTGTTTGTGCTAAATGTTATGGAATGAACATGGCTACTTCTCAGAAAATAAATATAGGAGAAGCAGTAGGAATAATCGCAGCACAATCTATAGGAGAACCAGGAACTCAGCTTACAATGAGAACTTTCCACACTGGTGGAGTTGCTGGAGCAGATATAACTCAAGGTCTTCCAAGGGTTGAGGAGTTATTTGAAGCTAGAAAGCCAAAAGGACTTGCAATAGTAAGTGATGGAGCAGGTACAGTAAGAATTGAGGAAACTAAAAAGAAAAGAGTGGTAATTGTTACAAATGACTTTGGTGAAGAGTTTAGTTATGATATTCCATTCGGATCGAGAATAAAAGTTTTAAATGGTGATGTTATAGGTGCTGGAGATGAGATTACTGAAGGATCTGTTAACCCTCATGATATTATAAGAATTAAAGGTGTTAATGGAGTTAAAAATTATCTTCTATCAGAGGTTCAAAAAGTTTATAGACTTCAAGGGGTTGATATCAACGATAAACATCTTGAGGTTGTAGTTAGACAAATGACAAGAAAAGTTAAGGTTGAAGAGTCAGGGGATAGTGAGTTACTTCCAGGAACTATGATTGATATTTTTGACTTTGAAGATGAAAATGAAAGAGTGTTAGCACAAGGTGGTATACCAGCAGAAGGAAAGATTTCTCTTTTAGGTATAACTAAAGCAGCTCTTGCAACTGATTCATTCCTATCAGCTGCTTCATTCCAAGAAACAACAAGAGTTCTTACAGATGCAGCTATTAAGGGTAAGATTGATCCACTTCTAGGATTAAAGGAAAATGTAATTATTGGTAAGCTTATTCCAGCTGGTACTGGTATGACTCGTTATAGAACCATTAAGATATCAACTGAGAAGGAAGAAGAAAATAATAATAATTTAACGGATGAACTTCAAGCTTAATATATATTATATTGACAGGGTTCATTTAAAGTGATAAAATACAGCTTGTGTGTTATTTTAAAAACCTTTTATTTAATTAAAAGTGCCTTTGAAATTTCACTTATGAGGGGGAAAGAATATGATAGGCAGACTTTCAGGTGAAAAAGTTATAGGTATCAAACAAACAACAAAAGCCTTAAAAAGCAAACAAGGTAAGAAGTTGTATGTTGCAGAAGATGCTGACTTAAAACTGGTAGAGCCTATAATTGAGTTAGCAAAAACTAACTCCCTGCAGATTGTATATGTTGAGACAATGAAAGAGCTAGGCACTTTATGTGCTATAGATGTTTCAGCGGCAACTGCACTCATACTTTAGTTTATTTAAGCTAGCAAGTAATTTTATATAAAGATATCTACTACGATATAAAGTAGTACTACTTTATATCGTAGTAAAGATATAACTTTAATCTATGAAATATTATGAGGAGGTGAAAAAATGCCAACTATTAGCCAATTAGTAAGAAAAGGAAGAAAATCTGTTACTTCTAAATCAACTGCACCTGCACTTAAAGAGTGCCCACAAAAAAGAGGTGTATGTACAGTAGTTAAAACAACAACTCCTAAGAAGCCAAACTCAGCGTTAAGAAAAATTGCAAGAGTTAGACTTACAAACGGATTTGAAGTTTCTGCTTACATCCCAGGTGAAGGCCACAACTTACAAGAACACAGTGTTGTTTTAATAAGAGGTGGAAGAGTTAAAGACCTTCCAGGGGTTAGATACCACATTGTAAGAGGAGCTTTAGACTCAGCTGGAGTAGCTAACAGACTACAATCAAGATCTAAGTACGGTGCTAAGAGACCAAAGAAAAAATAGGTCATAATTAAGAGTGCTATGCCTTCGGCATTTATATATATACATTAATACATAGTTGTTGGAGCAGAGCGCTTTGCGGTAGAAATATCGAGTACCTGTGATTTAATTTAAAATGTTAAGGAGGGAAGAAAAGTGCCAAGAAAAGGATTTATAGCAAAGAGAGATGTATTACCAGACCCAATGTACAATTCTAAAGTTGTTACAAAGTTAATAAACAACATAATGGAAGATGGTAAAAAAGGAGTAGCTCAAAAAATATGCTACGATGCTTTTGAAATCATTGCAGAAAAGACTGGTAAAGATGCATTAGAAGTATTTGAAACAGCAATGAACAACATAATGCCATTATTAGAGGTTAAAGCTAGAAGAATTGGTGGAGCAACTTACCAAGTACCTATCGAAGTTAGACCTGAAAGAAGACAGACTGTTGGTATCAGATGGATATTATTTGCTTGTGAAAAAAGAGGCGAAAAGTATATGAGAGAAAGATTAGCTAATGAGTTAATCGATGCATCAAACAATACTGGAGTAGCTGTTAAAAAGAGAGAAGATATGCATAAAATGGCTGAAGCTAACAAGGCTTTTGCTCATTACAGATATTAATATAAAAACTGTTTTGGCTTCTGCCAAAACAGTTTTCTCGAATTTAAATTACTCATTGAGAGGAGGAACAAAAGGTGGCAAGACAATACGCTTTAGAAAAGTTTCGTAATATCGGAATAATGGCTCATATAGATGCTGGAAAAACAACAACTACTGAGCGTATATTATTCTACACAGGTAGAACTCACAAAATTGGAGAAGTTCATGAAGGCGGCGCTACAATGGACTGGATGGTTCAAGAGCAAGAAAGAGGTATAACAATTACTTCTGCTGCTACAACATGTTTCTGGAAAGATCACGTAATCAACATTATAGATACACCAGGACACGTAGATTTCACAGTTGAGGTTGAAAGATCTTTAAGAGTTCTTGATGGAGCTGTGTCTGTATTCTGTGCTAAAGGTGGGGTTGAACCTCAATCTGAAACAGTATGGAGACAAGCGGACAAATACCAAGTTCCAAGAATGGCATATGTTAATAAAATGGATATCATGGGTGCTGACTTCTTTAGAGTAGTAGGCATGATGAGAGATAGATTAAAAGCAAATGCAGTGCCAATACAATTACCAATAGGTAAAGAAGAGAGCTTCATTGGAATCGTAGACTTACTTGAAAATAAGGCTGAGATTTATAAAGATGAAGAAGGAAAAGTATTTGAAATCGTTGATGTTCCAGAAGAAATGAAGGATCTAACTGAAGAATACAGAGCTTCTATGATTGAAGCAATAGCAGAGTTAGATGAAGAGTTAATGATGAAGTATCTTGATGGAGAAGAAATTTCAATAGAAGAATTAAAAGCTGCATTAAGAAAAGGTGTAATCAATAATGAAATAGTTCCAGTAATCTGCGGATCATCTTACAAAAACAAAGGTGTTCAAATGATGATTGATGCTGTTATTGAATACATGCCATCACCAGTTGACATTCCAGCAATTAAAGGTGTGGACGCTGACAATGGAGAAGAAATAGAAAGACATACAAGTGATGAAGAACCACTAGCTGCCTTAGCATTTAAAATTGCAACTGACCCATTCGTAGGAAAGTTAGCATTTGCTAGAGTTTACTCTGGAGTAATGGAAAGTGGTACTTATGTACTAAATGCTAATAAAGGTAAAAAAGAGAGAATTGGAAGACTTGTTAAAATGCATGCTAACAGCAGAGAAGAGGTTCAAGAGCTTCGTGCTGGAGATTTAGGTGCAGTTATAGGTTTAAAAATGACAACAACAGGAGATACTTTATGTGATGAGGACAATGCAGTTGTTCTTGAAAGCATGGAGTTCCCAGAACCAGTTATAGAAGTAGCTATTGAGCCTAAGTCAAAAGCTAGTCAAGAAAAAATGGGGGTAGCTCTTGCAAAACTTGCGGAGGAAGATCCAACATTTAAAACTTATACAAACCAAGATACAGGTCAAACAATTATAGCTGGTATGGGTGAGCTTCACTTAGAAATCATTGTAGATAGATTACAAAGAGAATTCAAAGTTGAGTGTAACGTTGGTAAGCCACAAGTATCTTACAAAGAAACTATCAGAAAAGCGGTTAAAGCTGAAGGTAAGTTTGTTAGACAATCAGGTGGACGTGGACAGTACGGTCATGCAGTTATCGAATTAATACCTCATCAAGGACCATATGAATTCGTAAACGCTGTTGTTGGAGGAACAGTTCCAAAGGAATATGTTGCGCCAATAGATAATGGAATTCAAGAAGCATCTCAAGCAGGTATACTTGCTGGGTTCCCAGTTCTTAACTTTAAAGTTAGACTTGTTGATGGATCATACCATGATGTTGACTCATCAGAAATGGCCTTCAAAATTGCAGGATCTATGGCATTCAAGAATGCTATGGCAAAAGCAGATCCAGTACTTCTTGAGCCAATAATGAAAGTTGAAATAACAGTTCCAGAAGAATATATGGGAGATGTTATGGGACACGTAAACTCAAGAAGAGGAAGAATAGAAGGTATGGACCCACAAGCTGGAGCTCAAGTTATAAGAGCAATGGTACCACTATCAGAAATGTTCGGATATACAACTGTATTAAGATCTGCAACACAAGGTAGAGGAGTATCAAGCATGGAGTTTGCTGCTTATGAAGAAGTACCTAAGAGTGTTCAAGAACAAATTATAAAAAAATAGTATCCTAAATTTTAATAAATAATAAATAATAAATAATTTCTTTATCAAGGAGGAATTGAAAAATGGCA
>NZ_AMQH01000028.1 GCF_000300195.1 Clostridium tunisiense TJ
CCTTTAGTTCACCAGCTCCTACCCAACCTTTTCCTTCTACCCAAAATGGATGTGTTTCAGTTGCGTCTATTTTAATTCCGTCCACTTCCAAGTGTACTAAGGTACTTGTTTCTTTTACAAATACATTCTTTACTTCTTTGTATCCTTTTTCGCCAGTATCTGCATTTTGGGAATATACCTTATCACCTACTTTGATATTTTCTATAGGTTTATCTCACAATTCTGTCACTATCGCCGTTCCTGCTACAAAACATACTCAGCCTTCTAAAAGTGTTTTAGTTTTAGCTGCCCCTTTGGGGAAGAATGCATTCTATTATTTTTAGTTTTAGTACCTACCATTTTATCATTATAAAAAGCAATGAACCAGCCTACTTATTTTTCAGCTAGTTCATTTGGTCTTTTTCTCAATGTATTATTAATATTATTCAGTATACTTTATTTTGTATTATAAAGATTTTTATACACCCTTATATGAATCAATTTTATACATTCAGTATTACTATTATATTACAGTTAGATATTTATTATTTCTATATCTGTTTTTTCAGATATTGAATCATTTAAAGCCATTAGTATAACTTCTATTAAATCTCTACCATCACTCGTTACAAAATAATTAGATAAATCGGTAATTTCAGGACTTATCTTATCCCCCCACGGAGGTTGTTTTGAGATATCTTCAATATCCCAAATTACTTGTGATGGTTTAAAATTTTTAAATTCATTTTCAATATCTTTTATTTCCTCTATTGCCTTATTCGCATTCTTCCAACTTAATTTTCCTTGATATAGTTCATTCATTAAATAAGGGTATTTACTTCCCCATTTATTTGATTCTAAATTATAACTAATAGTAGAAAAGAATGCATGTAGAAAATCTGACGCACCTACTTGATACCATAAAAAATCCACTCTAAATCCAATAGCCATTTCATCACCTCTTAAATTGTATAGTTACGTTAGTATCTGATTTTTTAACAATACTATCTCTAATATTTCTCAAAATTTCATTAGAAACCTCTTGACCCCTAACATCAATTATCATAGTGTATATATTATTGTTCCGAATTGCATTAACTTTCAAGTGGAATTATCGAATCCAAGTCTTCCTAGCCTATCAGGTTACATATCTCTTCTATACTGGTTTTACTGGCTCCTAGAGATACTTATTCCAGTTATCCAGGAAATCCTGTATCATATACCTTTATCTGTTCAAGTATTAAAGATTTTATCCTGTATATATTATTTTTCTGAATAGCATTAACTTTCAAGTGGAACTAATGAACCTAGGTTTTCCTACCTTATCAGGATACATATATCTCCTATGCTCGTTTTACTGGCTTCTAAAGATTCAAGTGTTGATTAGCAAGGAAATCTTTTATCAGATGCTTATGCTTGAGGAACTGCTGAAAAGATTTTAACCACCTATCAATTTCTATTAAATCAGTATCTTTAGCCTTTATTCAACACTTTTAAATTTTAACACCACTCTTGTCCACAATCTTTAAAATCTCTGTTTTCTGATGTGTTATCGTCGCTTTTTAATATAGTTCTTTTAATGATGCATTTACAGCATATATTAACTGCTAAAAAATAATGAACCAGCTTACTTAAATTCAGCTGGTTCATTTCATCTTTTCACTGCATTATTACAATTATGCAGTGAATATTTACTTCCCCAACTGCCGACTAATAATTTATAGCAATAACTCTCATATATACAGATTATTACACTATTATTTTGCAGCTAGATTATCCATTTTTATGAATTGAGAATAATAGTTTTCTACTTTATTCCTAACAAGAATTTATCAACTACTTGAGAAAATCTTTCTGAATTATCCTTTTTTATCTCATTCATCAACTCTATCAAAATCATTTTTAAACTGTTATCACAGTTCTTAGCTACATCAATATAGCTTTCTAAGCTATTATCATCATTTAATATGCGTTTATTCATTATTATTACCCATCCTTTTGCATAAGAATATACATTAGGAATAGCATATAAAAATTCCTTTAATGATAATCTACTTTCAACTATATTGTCATATGATTCGATTGCATGGACTAGACTAAACATAACTTCATCATCTTTAGTATTATCGTCAAACCCTGTGCATAGATGCTTTATATGCTCATGATTTTCAAAGCTTAAAATATTATCAATTGCCTCTTCAAATTTTTCTATCTCTTCGTTAGTTCTTAGTAGCTTATTCTCCTGTAACTTTTTTACTTCATCAACTATATTCATATTTACCTCCTCTTAGTATATAAGCTTGGGAAATCAATTTTGTTTCGTTGAATAACATCTTGTAACCCTTGCCTTATTTCAGGTGTATATTTACCTTGTTCCATATATATTTTTCTCGCATTCATTATATCATGTGCTAATGCATCCCTAGGATTCAATCCATAGTATTCTGCTTTCTCTAAGTCAGTCATATTCCTTCCATAAGTATCTGTCAATCTATGACGTCCTCCAGTTGCTGGTTGCTCCATATTCATAGAAATACCATCGTTTTTGAGAACCCCTTGTTTCTTCATATACTCTGCTGATGGCATATGATGTGGTGTTAAATTGTCACCTCTTTTTCCTGCATCTATTAACTCCTTGTAAGTCCCTACTTTTCCTTCACCTTCTAATAGAGGGTTACCCACCCCCTTGGGGCTGAAACTGTAGTTACAAAAGTTAATGGTAGTAATAGTTTTTACTATTACTACCATTTTAACATTGATTTAATCTTTGTTCATCTGCTCACTACAGAATTGAAATTATGCAGCAAACTTAATGCTACCTATTAACCCAGGTTTATTTGATAATGATAGATTTTTATACCCTTGTCATCAATCCCTATTGTTTTACAGTCACTATTTCTCTAATTTTGCATTCAGAACTCACTACATTGAAGATAGCTTTTTAATAATTCATATCATATAAAAATAAATTATCAGCCTTAACTTTTACGAACGTCCCTACCTGAAGTGGATTCCCCTCTATATCAAGAGAAACAATACTTTCGCCTAGTCTAATTACAGTATATCCATCTCCTTCTGCAGATTCTAAAGAGCCTATCAGGTAGAATATATCATTTTCCATTCCAATGGTATCCTCTAATCTTTCAGAAGCAATAACATCCTTTTGCCAAACTAGGGTATCAGGAATTTCAAACTCTATATAATAGTCCTTATCAGTTTCTGGTAAACATCCTTTCCATGTGCCTTTTGCATTACCATACTCTGTTGCGAATATAACAGTATTCTTTGAACCTTCATCAATTACTTTGTTTACCTTGACTTTCACTAATTCCACACCTTTCTTCTATTTTATTCTTTGTAGTGTATTTGTAACTGTCATCGTGTCATTTACAGCATCATAAGTCCATGTTTCCATATGATAGTGGAATTTAGTAGTGCCCATACTATTCATTTCATGACTATCAAATCGGATGCTTTTAGTTCCATCTGCGGAAAAAATTCTATTAGGGTCAACTTGACCAGTTCTAGGATTAATATTCGTTGTATTTCCCCCTAAATAATTCTCCCAATTGCCTGTAACTTCGCTTGATTTAATAACATTTGGTGCTTTTACTTCTGGAGCATTTATTACTTTTGTATTGGCACTTGGTGTATTTATCTTTGTAGTGTTAACCCCCCCCTTTGTAACAGGTTTTAATCCTGCATCCTTAGGATTCTTAATCTGAATTTTAGGGTTACCCTCCACCTCAGTATTATTAGTGGTATTTTGTGGTAAAGGCTTGCTGGTTTGTGATATAGTGGCTAAGTAATTCGCTCCAATAGAAGCTCCGCCAGTTACCATTGCGAACATTAAATCATAGTCTTCATTGCTTATTCCTACGTTGCTTGCTAGCTCTCTTGTCGGATTCACCCCAAATAGTCCATCAGATATTTCTGACGCGCCCATTGCCGTTGCTGTAGTTCCAAGAGTTGCAGCACCTATTGCAACTATTCCCATTTCTAAGAATCCTGCTGCTAATGCTGGAAGTATAACCGGTGCTGCTATAGTTATAGCTGCTACTCCTGCTACAACTGCTGCTACTCCTGTTGCTACTTTTATTATATTATCACTATACTTATAAGCTTGGCTTGCTACATACTGATCTCCTTCACAGCCCTTCTTTATAGTATCCATTGCTAGTCTTACAACTTCATTTGGGTGACTCATAGTAGAAATTACTGGCTTTGCTAATTGTACAATCTTATTTGCTGTATTTTTTATATTTTCTTTAGCTGATGAAATCTTTTGTTCTGCCTCTGTGACAAAAGACTTCGCTTTTTCTTTTGTTGAGTTAACCCAGCTTTTAACATTGTCAGCTACATAGTTATAGGCTTTCTTAACATAACCCCAACCAGTAGATACAACATCTTCCACATAAGATACTGCTTTTGATACATAGTTTGATACAGTATCCACCGCATTGCTTACAAAATTCTTTGCAGATGATGCAGCCTTATCAAGCCATCCTGGCCAATGTCCACTTGGATCTGTATACATCATAGGATTATTTAATGCATAGGCATACCTGTTTAGGGTTAATGGCTGCATTACATCTCCTAGATAACTGTCTCTTGTTAAGAATCTTCCACTCTCTGGTTCATAGTATCTTGCTCTTAGGTATTCTAACCCACTAAGCCTATTATAATCTTCTCCATTATATCCGTAGAAGTTTTCATAATGGGTTCCATTACTTCCCCAGAACCCTCCGTGCTTTACTTCTCCATATGGGTCGTATCTGTATTTATCTCTTACTTGTCCTAAAGAATTCGTTGTATTAGCTACACTACCGCGTCCATCGTACAAGTAGAATAATGGATCAGTCTTAGCATCACTATTTGGCGATAGTTTATCTACTGATATTCTATCTAGACCATAAGTATAGGCATTAGTATAGTTTCCATTTGCATCTGATGTCATCAGTACTTCTGGATTTTCTAGTGATACATCATTGATATAATTTATTATCTCATAATTTTCTGGAGTGTCTAGAGGGCCTAGATAACTGTCTCTTGTTAAGAATCTTCCACTCTCTGGTTCATAGTATCTTGCTCTTAGGTATTCTAACCCACTAAGCCTATTATAATCTTCTCCATTATATCCGTAGAAGTTTTCATAATGGGTTCCATTACTTCCCCAGAACCCTCCGTGCTTTACTTCTCCATATGGGTCGTATCTGTATTTATCTCTTACTTGTCCTAAAGAATTCGTTGTATTAGCTACACTACCGCGTCCATCGTACAAGTAGAATAATGGATCAGTCTTAGCATCACTATTTGGCGATAGTTTATCTACTGATATTCTATCTAGACCATAAGTATAGGCATTAGTATAGTTTCCATTTGCATCTGATGTCATCAGTACTTCTGGATTTTCTAGTGATACATCATTGATATAATTTATTATCTCATAATTTTCTGGAGTGTCTAGAGGGTCTTGGTTTCCTGGATTCTTTGGATGCTCTGCTCTCTTATACCATCCTAAATGCTTTCCATTACTACCCTTGCCCTTCCCTTTTCCCTAAGTTAACTGCATCCTTTATACTTTCTCCAATTTATATGTTCTATCTATCAATTTCTTTTTATTTTTAGCGCTTTTCTATTTTTTATCTTAGATATGTTATTATTCTTAATTCCATTAATTTTTAAGTGGAATTATTGAACCTAGGATTTCCTTGCTTATCAACCTACACATATCTTCTATCCTCGTTTTACTGGCATCTAAAGTCACTAGACTTAATTACCTAGAAAGTCGTTTATCAGGCACTTATGTTTGTAAAAGTGCAAAAAACAATGAACCAGCCTACTTAAATTTCAGCTGATTCATTTCATCTTCTCACTACATTATTATTATGTGGTGAGGTTTCCCTACTCCCTTTATTAAACTGATACACGAAGTAATAAGTTCTTGTATTATTACTTATTACTTTGTAAGTATATCGTGAATCTATCTCTATGTTTTATATCCAGAAATAATTCTTAACATTTATCTTTTATGCCATTTATCTTCTCCCATTATCCTATCAATGATATGATGAGCATCCCATATAGCAGCTTTTTCTAGCCCTTCACATTCCTCTTGTGTTGAAGGAGTAATTTCACCTTTGTGATATATAGAGTAACTACCATTTATCTTGTCAATAATATACTGTTTTGGTGGCCAAGACTCTTCTTCATTATTAAATGGTCTGTTATCTATCACTGTCCATATTCCATCCTGTAACAGGTCTTTGTATACACCAACTACAAATTGATATTCTTCTATTTTGGGAATATCTTCAATACTGTTACCAGTATACTTATATATCGCTATTCCTGCATCTCTCATTACTCTACCAAATGCATACATTCCATTTGGCAATGGTATAGCATAAATATCCCCTAATTTCACTCTTTTCTTTTTTTTATTTACCATACTATTTAAATTCCTCCTCATCTGCCTTTATATAAATATCTTTTTTCTTGTTATTAGGTCCTATTCCATTTATAGCATTCCCTGATGTTCCACCTTCAGATTTTGCACCACCATTTGCTTCAATTAATTGTTGTTCTCTTCCTCTAATTGCATTTTTATTTGATGATGTTTTATCAATTTCTGCTGGACCAAATCCTTTATCATTCATATGGTGATTAGCATCTCTTTTCGCAATATTTTCCGCTGGAGTCCCCTTACCGCTAGTTCTTCCTGAATATACTTCACCGGTGGTTGTATTTGTTTTTGTATAAGTCTGATAAGTTTTAGGATCCGCCGTACACTTATTATGAACAAGTACTCCAATCTCTGATACAAAATAGGTGTGCCAATCTTCTACTTCAAAGTTATATACTTTTACTGGTTTATCTAGCTTTTCAATAGTTACCCCTCTAATTGCATTTTTATTTGATGATGTTTTATCAATTTCTGCTGGACCAAATCCTTTATCATTCATATGGTGATTAGCATCTCTTTTCGCAATATTTTCCGCTGGAGTCCCCTTACCGCTAGTTCTTCCTGAATATACTTCACCGGTGGTTGTATTTGTTTTTGTATAAGTCTGATAAGTTTTAGGATCCGCCGTACACTTATTATGAACAAGTACTCCAATCTCTGATACAAAATAGGTGTGCCAATCTTCTACTTCAAAGTTATATACTTTTACTGGTTTATCTAGCTTTTCAATAGTTACACTTTCTACTTTTGCTTTTTTCCCTGTTTCTAATGTAACCTTGTCTCCTACCTTTAGTTCACCAGCTCCTACCCAACCTTTTCCTTCTACCCAAAATGGATGTGTTTCAGTTGCGTCTATTTTAATTCCGTCCACTTCCAAGTGTAC
>NZ_AMQH01000029.1 GCF_000300195.1 Clostridium tunisiense TJ
TTTTGTGAACTTATCGTTCACTAAGAATCATTTCTGATTCGGAATTAACTGGTTTTACCTTTTTCTCTGTTTAATTTTCAAAGACCAATTTAGCGCCACACTGTAGCGTTGTCACCATCAGGCAACTTTTACATCTTATCACCTTTTAGAAACTTTGTCAACACTTTTTTATTTTCAATATTTGTATTGATAATTTAAAAGTTGTTTTAAGTTTTAAGTGTTTTAGTCCGTTCTTAAGGACAAGACATATCTTATCACATATAAATTCATAATTTCATAAGCACTCATTCATCAAGTTAAATTATTATAATAAACCAGTGACTTTCCTTTCATTAAGTCTTTTTTTCATTAACTGACACACATGGATAAGTTATACAATAATTTCTGAATATACTAAACACTTTTTCCATCTTGTATACCTAATATGTTTCCTTGCTACGTAGGAATTCACTAAACCTTAAATTTCAACTCATGAACAAACTACTGTGAAACTTAGCTTTCTAATATATAAAAATACCCTAGTTTACCTAATATAAATAGATAGACTAGGGTATTTTTCTTATTTTATGACTTTTCTTTGCCATTTTCCTCTTCTATATACCCAATATCCATACATGCATACTATTAAATTACTAAAGCTCATAGAAAACCATATCCCTATTGAACCTGTGGATGTAAAATGCTTAAATAATAATATCATGGGTAATCTTACAAACCAAAGCCGTCCAATCTCCATAGCCATAGAATACTTTGTATGGCCTGATCCTTGGAATATTCCCTGAAATATGCTAAATATCCCCATCAATGGCATGGATATAGATATGTATTGTAAATAAGTTATTCCTTGAGATATAACTTCCATGTCATCCTTTGATTGCATAAAGAATCCTACTACTTCATTGTCCCAAAATATAAGAAATGCACACCCTATAATTGAAAATGAGATTGTAAGTTTTAAAGACTTCATAAAGGCTTCTTTTACTCTCTCAGCTTGATTTGAGCCTAAGTTTTGCCCAACAATAGAAGTTAATGCCGCACCTATCCCCATTGCTGGCTGCATTATAAGAGAAGTAATTCTGTTTACCATTGCAAATGCTGCTAAAGTTGCCGTACCATATGAGGCTATAAAACTATTTAAAACAATAAATCCGAGTGCAGATCCAGATTGACCTATTGATGATGGAATACCAATTTTTATTATCTTTTTAATTATAAGTTTATCAAATTTGAAATTTTTAAAGCATGGTTTTACCATAGTGGACTTCTTCATTAATATATATATTCCAGCAAAGGCAAGTAATGCTTTAGCAATTAAAGTGGCAATTGCTGCTCCTGCAACCCCCATATTAAACGTAAATATGAATATGGGATCTAATATTACATTAAGTACTGCACTTATGCCACTAAGTACTGTTGGCATTATAGTATTTCCCTGAGAGTTCATTATGGAGTTAAAATTAAAAAATAAAAACATGAATGGCATGTCTAAAAAAGTTATTCTAAGATATATATTACTATATTCCGCAAAACTACCCGTAGCTCCCATGACACTTATTATAAAGGGACTCGAAATGTATCCTATTATTGAAAAAAATACAGAGCATATTAAAGATGCAACTATAATTTGACTAGCATATTTATTGGCCTCCTCGTATTTTTCAGCTCCAATTAACTGCGAAATTATAGATGTGCCTGCAATTGAAATTCCTATTCCTAAAGATATAAATAAAAAGTTTACCGGCCATACAAAAGAAGTTGCTGCAAACTCGGTAGAACCAATTTTACTAACCCAAACACCATCGGCAAGATTATACAATGTTTGAATTAAATTGTTAATCATAATTGGAAGTCCCAATGTTAAAATAACCTTATATAAAGATCCTCTTAATATAAAATCTCTTTTTTTAGTATCCATATTCCCCCCATATATCTATTATCAAATAAGCTTTAGTCTATTTGGTTCATATACCAACCCTTTAAGTAACCTAGAAAAATTAAATTATCAGTTTATTTTAGCCTTCAACTTATAGAATTGATTCTGCATATTTCATAATTATGAAACTAAGGCAATTGATATTCATCAAAACACAACCATTCCTTATAATTTCTTCTAATTGTAGCACTTATCTTCTTATCCTTACAAGAATATTTTATATAATTATATTTTTATATTAAAGTAAAAAATGAAAATAGGTTAGAAGCAAAAGCTTTTAACCTGTAATTCCTCTATATCTCCACATTTATCTATTATTTTTCGTCTATACTTATATTATTTCCAATGCTATTAAATCCTCATAACTTTCTCTTTTTACAATAATTCTATCTTTTCCCTGGGTAATCATCACCACTGCAGGCCTTGGTATTTTATTATAATTACTAGCCATGGAATAATTATAAGCACCAGTACTCATAACAGCCAAGATATCTCCTCTTTTTATACTATTTGGTACTAGAAGATCCCATATTAAAACATCTCCAGACTCACAACACTTTCCTGCTATAGTTACTATTTTATTTCTTTCTTCGTTTAACTTGTTGGCTATATAAGCTTCATATTTAGCATGATATAGTGCTGTTCTTGGATTATCCGGTAGTCCTCCATCTACTGAAACATAAGTTCTTATATCTGGTATGTTTTTAATGGTTCCTATAGTATAAAGTGTCATCCCTGCTTCACCTACAATCCATCTCCCTGGTTCTATATACACCTTTGGTATAGTTAAATTATACTCTAAGCATTTTTCAGCAATTTTATCCATAATTGCATTAACAAAATAACTTAGTGGTTTAGTTTCATCACTCTCTACATATTTAATCCCAAAACCTCCACCTACATTGAGCTCTTCAACTTCTACACCCATTTCTTCTTTTAATTCTTTAATTAGCATGGTAGTATTTTCTACAGCTTTAAGATGATTTATATTATCAAAAAGCTGAGACCCTACATGAAAATGAATTCCTCTTAATTTCAAATGCTCAGAGTTTGTCGCCTTAATAATTGCTCCTTTGATGATATCATCATTTAGTGGAATACCGAATTTGGAATCCTTTTGACCTGTTGAAATATATGCATGGGTCTTACAGTTTATATTTGGTGTTATTCTAAATAATATATCAACTACCTTATTATACTGTTGAGCCAATTCATTTAGTAGTATGAGTTCATCAATACTGTCTACAACTATTCGCCCTACACCCGAATCTATAGCCATAATTAGTTCTCCCACAGTCTTGTTATTGCCATGAAACATTATATTTTTAGGATTTATACCTGCTTTAAGTGCCACAAATAGTTCTCCACCAGAAACCACATCTATACCTAGCCCTTCTTCCGCAACTACTTTACACATTTCCATAGTTAAAAAAGCTTTGCTAGCATAAAAAGCTTTAGAGTTTGGATACTTATTCAAAAAGGCTTTTTTTACTTCCTTACATCTTAATCTAATACTATCCTCAGATATGACATATAGAGGAGTTCCATACTTTTCTGCTAAACTTTGAATCTCGCAGTTAGCAAAATATAAACTTCCATTTCTGTTTTCCCCTTGAAACATATTATTCCTCCTAATTATTAACTTGGTAACTTATACTACATAATATAAGCAAATATTATGCCAACATTCTTACTTACCATTATTAGGATTATTGCCTATTACACATCAATTAATAAGTTGACAATCATAAAGATTTCCGCAAAAGTGAACTCCATTTAATAACTAGAATTTCATTACTGTCATTTAGTTATAAATCAAGCATTTCCACTTTAACGAACTTATTTCCTCTATGCCGAACTTTTCCATATGATTAAACATATATAATTTCATTGCATAAATTACTCACATTAGTTAGAATATATTTTATTTATTTTTCCAATGCTAATATAAAGTAACCTTCTACTTTGCCATATCTTAATTCATTCATGCAATTTTATATTATATTTCTTCAACTTTTCATAAAAACTTGTTTTCCCAATACCCAGTTCATTAAGCACAACTCTTATATTTCCATTCTTACTTCTTAAAGTACGTATAATTATCTCCTTCTCATACTCTTCTAAACTACCCTTTAATGTTGTACAAATCGGCTTGTTTAGCATTCGATCAATTTGAAAAAGTAAGTTTTTTGAGTAAATAATATTAGAATCACTTAAAGTTATGGCTCTTTCCAGAATATTTTCAAGCTCTCTAATATTTCCATACCAAGGGTAGGTCATTAATTTATTCATAGCTTCACTTGTAATCGTAACCAATTCTCTTCCAAGTTTATCTACAATTCTTGGAAGCAAAGCATTTACTAGTACAGGAATATCCTCTACTCTATTTCTTATAGCCTCAATATATATAGGAATAATATTTATTCTATAATATAAGTCTTCTCTGAAATTCCCCTCTTCAATGGCCTTTTCTAGATTTTTATTTGTAGCGCATATTATCCTTGTATCTACATAAATTTCTTCAGTTCCACCTACTTTATAGAACTTTTTACTTTGAAGAAAGTTTAAGATTTTGCCTTGAGTTTGTAACGTCATGTCTCCAATCTCATCTAGAAATAAAGTTCCCTTATGAGCTAACTGTAATAATCCCATTTTTCCTTGTTTTTTTGAATTCGTAAAAGCACCTCCTTCATAACCAAAAAGTTCACTTTCAAGAAGTCCTTCTGGTAAAGAAGCACAATTCAAGTGCACCATTGCATGTTCTTTTCTATTGCTAAGATTGTGAATTTCCTTAGCTAGAGTTGTTTTTCCAGTACCACTTTCCCCTAAAATTAATATAGAAGAATTTGTTTTTGAGGCCTTATATGCTAATTTTTTAATATTTATAGAATGGTTACTTATTCCAACAAACTCCTTAAAATCTTCAAATACTCTTTTATCCTCCAATAACAACTCTGTTTTCTTAAGGTTTTCAACAAGAATATTCCTCTCTTCAGTAATTTTCTTTAGTTCACTAATATCTTCTACCCTTATCATTGCGCCTATCTTTCTCCCTTCATGATAGAGGGTCCTAATAGATGAAATAGTAGGAATGCCATTTATCTCCATAAACTTATTTTCATCTACAATATGATTTGCTGTAGCGGCTTTGTAAAACTCTAATATCTCCTTACTTTTCTCATGAACTTCAAAAATTTGTTTTCCTATAGGCTCAAAAACTATGGCACTTTTTCCCTTTTCCCTAAAGGTCTTTTCCTCCAAAATATGTTTAATAGTCTCATTTCTTGCAGTATATCCACTACTTTGATAAAATAATAAACTTCCATTTCTTATTATTACCATATGCCCCATTCCATTTTTATATTTAGTTCTATAATTCGTACCATTTATCTTAATATTCAGTGTTTTTTCTATATAATTAATCTGTAGTTCATAGGAAATTCTTTTGTACATACCATTTAAAACTACCTGTCCCTTTTGATTCTCTTCCTTAACTACTTTATAGTTACATTCCTTTTCTTTTTTATATTTATGATTCTTTTCAACCTTCTGGGAACCCTGTCCATAAGTTTTCCTTGTATCATAGACTCCAAAGCATAAAACTGAATCCCCTTCACAAATAGTCCCATCGTAAATTTGAATTTTTCTTAAATCTTTTCTATTAAGATTTCCATCATCTTTCCCTAATTTGTTATCTACAATAAAAACATAATCTCCCTGCCTAATTTGTCCACCTTCATGAAAAATTTCATCGTTTTTTAGGATACCAAATATTTCCCTGGCCCTTTTGTTATAAGCAGTAATGATTCCTTCTGTATCAATTATTATAACTCCTTCAGAAATATTATCTAGTATCTCCATTAGAAATCCATTCATTAATCTCACCCTAACTAAATATATTAAGTAATAATTTACTATTAAACTAGCTTACTCGTAATTTAGCATTACGATAAATTCTATAACAACCAATACCATAATTACCCTATTATGTTACCATTTATAAATTAATATATATAAAAATCCTCACTAGAATATTACATATTTTAATTATTAGTAAGTATATATTTTATTAATGGCGAATTCCCTAAATTAGTTTTGGCGACATATTAATAATCAATTTATTTTTAGTTATTTATTTTATAAAACACAAAAGACACTAAGCTATCACTTAGTGTCTTTTATTTAGTACTATAGTACCTGGCGACCACCTACCCTCCCACAAAGTCTCCCTTGCAGTACTCTTGGCCGTTTAGATCTTAACCTTCGTGTTCGGTATGGGAACGGGTGTATCTTCTAAACGCATCATCAC
>NZ_AMQH01000030.1 GCF_000300195.1 Clostridium tunisiense TJ
GCTAATATTTTATTAGTTATCATATATCAACAACTCCTTATTTTTTATTTTGCTGCTTATTTCCTTGGGGGTATGTGTAACTCCTTGTGGCAATCAGTAGCTTTTATTGCTTCAGTACCTTGCTGATGAACATATCTTAACATGGGACAAAAGCTAAAACAACCCCTGTCCAAGAGTTTCATAATAAGGGTAAGATTATCCAACTAAGCTTTTTATATTTCTTTATAAACTATAAAAAGCTAAAAATAAATAACATACTTGCATAAATGAATTAGGTATCTGAAAATAAATAATAAGTCAAAGAGGTGAAGGATATTTTGAGTGCACAAGAAAGCTTGTGTTCACAAGCTTTCTTGTGCAGATAAGGACACAGGTTCCACAGATAGCAGAACTATCTAAGGGTTCTGTTGACGCAGTATAACACAAAATAGACGAGTATACTGACTTACTTATTTTTAGAAGATGCCTTATAAAAAATCTTCAAATCAAAGGGGCTGGGAAGAGGGATCATACACCATTATCCAACTAAGCTTTTTATATTTCTTTATAAACTATAAAAAGCTAAAAATAAATAACATACTTGCATAAATGAATTAGGTATCTGAAAATAAATAATAAGTCAAAGAGGTGAAGGATATTTTGAGTGCACAAGAAAGCTTGTGTTCACAAGCTTTCTTGTGCAGATAAGGACACAGGTTCCACAGATAGCAGAACTATCTAAGGGTTCTGTTGACGCAGTATAACACAAAATAGACGAGTATACTGACTTACTTATTTTTAGAAGATGCCTTATAAAAAATCTTCAAATCAAAGGGGCTGGGAAGAGGGATCATACACCTGTGAGTTCTTGCTGGAATATTTAGCTACACTGCATAATACTTTCACTTGAGATATAAGTAATTAGAATTTAAGGTATATTATTACAGTAATTATATGGTAAAATAGTCTTGATTGAGAGAACCATAATTGCAAAGAATTATTGAAATAGGTGTTTTTAAGATAGTAAATTGCGAAGATGCCACAATAGTTTTGAGAGGTAAATATAGTTTATCTTTTTACAAAACAGAGAAGCTGAGAGCTTATAATTTTAAAAATGCAATATTATTGATAGATTTATTAATCACAAAAGTGAAGAATAGATTGTTGTACAATGATTTATACCATGGGGGAGGTAAGCGGTGAAAACTTTTGAAGATAAATCAAGAGAAAGTTACAATGAAAAAGCTGATGACTATGATAAAACCTTCGATGGAAAGTTTACAGCAAAATTCAAAGAACTTTTATTAAGGGAAATTACAATGCAGAATAATAGCAGCGTTTTAGATGTTGGTTGTGGGAACGGAACACTTCTTAAAATGTTGGCAAATAATTATAATATTGAAGGGTATGGCATTGATATTTCAGAAAAGATGATTGAAAATGCAAAAAAAAGGTGTCCCCATATGGCATTTGAAGTAAGTGGTTGTGAAGATACACCCTTTAAAAATCAAATGTTTCATGTGGTGACTGTTTGTGCTTCATATCACCACTTTCCAGATACAAAAGCCTTTGCTAAAGAAGTAAGCCGAATATTAAAACCAAAAGGGGTTCTTTATATATCGGAGATATACTATCCATTAATTATTAGAGCAATTGTTAATCCATTTGTACTATTGTCAAAGGCCGGTGATGTAAAGTTTTATTCTCCAGAAGAAATTCAAAGTAATTTTGAAGAATATGGCTTTGAAAAAGTGGATTTTAAGAGGGAAGGGCACATTCAAGTTATTGTATTTAGAAAGCTATAAATGTATGCAGTATATTTATTATTATGGGATTCAGGATGTGATTTGTATTAGTAGCTTTCCTAAAAAGAAATATAACATTTAGATTTTAAATAGTTGAATTGGAGGTTAATATGGACAATAAGCTCATTTTAGTAGAAGGCATACCAGGAGCAGGTAAGACTACCACAGCAAGAAGAATAAAGAAAAGGTTAATATCAGAAGGTAAAAATGTAATACTTTACGAAGAAGGAATGTCTCATCCGGCAGATATGGCATGGAAGTGGATGATATTTACCAAGTTATAAAGGCAAGAGAGTTTGGGAACTAACTGTATTTATTTTTAAAGCTTTAGATTTAAGGCGTTACATATAATTTTTACTAATAAGGGGGAACTAGCTATGAATATAGCAGTATTTGCATCTCATGGGGGTTCTGATTTACAAGCTATTATTGATGCTTGCAAATCAGGAAAGATAAATTCACAGGTTAAGCTAGTAATTAGCAATAATTCAAATTCTATGGCACTACAAAGGGCTAAAAATGAAGGAATATTAGGATACCATATTAGCCAAAAGGTAATTTCTGATAATGGTGAATTAGATAAGAAAATATTAAGTATTTTAGTTGAAAATGAAATTGATATGATTTTTTTAGCTGGTTATTTAAAAATGTTGGGAACTTCAGTTTTACAAAAATACTCTAATAGAATATTTAATATTCATCCTGCGTTGCTTCCAAAGTATGGAGGAAAGGGAATGTATGGTATGAATGTACATAAGGCTGTAATAGAAGCAAGGGAGAAAATATCTGGCGTAACTATCCATAGAGTAAATGAAAAGTATGATAGTGGAGAAATCGTTGCACAAGCAGAAGTACCAGTAATGCCTAATGATACACCAGAAGAATTAGCTGCCAGAGTTTTAGAGAGAGAACATTCTTTTTTGATTGAAGTGATTCATGATGTTATCAATGGAAATATAAAATTAGGAGAATAATTTATTATTTGTAGGGAGAACAGGAAAATGATAAAAGATAGTTCAACGGAATGTTGGAATTAGCTAAATACGGATTAACTGAATTATTGATGTTAGAAGGTAATCCTCTATAGGAGGTTGCGGAATTATAACATAGCTTAAGAAATATAAAAAGATTTTAAAATGGGAGTCTTTATGATTTGTGAATTAACATTGCCAAAATTTTTGGCTGAAGCTAATTTAAAAGTTAATAATCTACATAGAATTGGTGCTGGTGATGATAGTGAGGTTTATTTATGTAATGACGAATATATTATAAAAGTACCTAAACGGGAAGAGGTTAAGAGGGCACAAGAAAAAGAAGTTGCGCTGTATGATTTTTTATCAAGCTTTAACTTACCCTTTGAAACACCTAAACCAATATTAAATGATGAGGACTTCAAGGTGATTACATACATTAAGGGTCAGCACTTATCTTATGATGATTACCAATGCTTAAGTGAAGAAGAAAAGGATTTATTAGCTATGGATGAGGCAAGTTTTCTTAAAGTATTGCATTCAATCAGCATTGATTTATGGAATCCATTATTTAAGGATAGAGTTCAGGATAAAAAACAAGAATATGTAAAAGATAGAGAAAAACTTACTAATATATTAAGGGAAATGAATTTATTAAATGACGAGGTAAAAAAATTAATAAGTAGTATATATTCAAAATTATTTAGCTGTGATTTCTTATTTAATTATTCGCCCTGCTTAGTGCACAATGATTTTAGTTCTAGAAATATGGTTTTCAATAACAATAGATTAGTTGGAGTTATTGATTTTGGAGACTTTTTAATAGGGGACCCTGACAATGACTTTTTATGTTTGCTTGACAGTAGTACAGATGATTTTGGCAAAGAGTTTGGGAGAAAAGTCTTAAAATTTTATGGACATCAACAGCCTCTGCTCGCGGAAAAGAAAGCAGAAATTAATGACTCATATTGGCCTATACAACAGATTCTTTTAGGATATGAACGCAATGATTCTGAAATGCTTAAAATGGGGATTCAGGAGTTATTAGCATTAAATAAAGAAGTACCAATTTAATTATGTGCAGGGTGTACAGTAAACTATATAAGTAAAATTAAGAGTTAAAAGGAGTAAGTTGGTGATATGAAAAGGATCAAATTATGGGAATGAGTCCACACTTTATGGTTCTATCAAGAAAATAGCGATTATTTTTCATAGATGAAGGGGGAAGCTATGGTGGATACAAGATATGTTATTTCAAGTGACGGAGCAAAGATTGCTTATAGCGTAGCTGGTAAAGGGCCTGCATTGTTATTGGCACATGGAGGTGCAGGCCGTTATAATAGAGAGCTATGGAATGATACTAATTGGGTTAAAAATTTAAGTGAAAAGTTTTTCTTAATAATGCCAGATATAAGAGGATATGGTGATAGTGATAAATCAGAAGACCATGGCTTTTATTCAATAGAAAATATAATGGAAGATTTCAACAATATATTAAAAGATTGCAATATAGATTCCTACTATTATTTTGGGTGGTCATATGGGGCAACAATAGGTTTTCAGGTGTTAAAAAACAGCAGTAAAATAAAGAAAGCTGTATGTGCAGGTAGTTGTTTAGGAGATTATTTTTTTAAATTTGTTGCACCAAAGATGATAGATAAATTTGAAAAATTTAATTATTACAAGAGAACAAATTCCTTAGATGAACTAGATTTAACCTATGAGGATAAGTTGTGGATTAGGGAAACAAACTTGGAAATATTGATAGCTCAATACAAAGCATGGGAAAATTGGCCATGCATTATGCCGGTGGATATTGATGCTAAGTTAGCTATTTATTCTGGGACAAATGATAATCGTGAATTGCTAGAACAACTAAATTTTCAAAAAGAAGAGCTAAATAAGCATAACATAAATTTAGAAATATTTAATGATCTAGATCATTATGGACTAATAAGCAATGTGGATGTGGTATTACCTTGGGTTCTAAAACAGTTTAAAGAATAACTTTGGTGCTACTAACCTTAGAGTATTATAATGAAATTGTTGTATCTATTTGAGAGAATAGTATAAATGGAAATGTAAGCAAAATTGGATACATGACAGTTGCAAATTTGGTAAGCTATATTTAGATTACAATTGAATCTTTTATTATTATAGATAGTATTTCATAAAAATTCATGTTAATTATTTTTTCACCAGTTATTATATATTAACAACAAAAGAGACAACCAATCTTGGTTGTCTCTTATTTATTATAACAAAATTAGAAGGTATCAATCATCTAATTTTATTAATTACTAAATCTAACCTATTTAAACAACTAGGAATTATTTTGTTGAGAAGTGTTGTGTAGCATAAACCCAGTTGCCTTGGCTGCTAAACACTACTCCAGCAGACATTTTTGTCCAGCTACCATTTAAAATGTTAGCTCTGTGTCCTGGAGAGTTCATCCATTGATCTACAAGGTACTTAGCTGTGGTTGTAGACTCTGCATAGCCTTGGCTGTAAAATAAGTTTTCACCATAACTATTAGTGTTGTACTTGAAGTATTTAATTGCTAAGTCCATTGGGCTAGCATTATTTAGTGATGGTGTATTATGCTCAAAGTAGTTGTATTGAAGCATGTTATTAGATTTATATCTAGCAATTGGTCTCATTTGCTCTTCCCAAGTTAATGGATTAAGACCTGCTTTTGCTCTTTCTTCATTAACATAAGTTAGAATTTCTTTTTCTACTGCTTCCATATATTTAAAGCTCTTATTGTCTGGGTTTGCTGGCACACCGCTTGGTACTGTAGTACTTGGTGTTGTAGCTGGTGTTTCAACCTTTGGAGCTTCTGTTTTTGGTTCTTCCTTAACAGGGGTTTCTACCTTTGGTGCCTCAACTTTAGGCTCTTCTACAACTGGAGTTTCAGTTTTAGGATTCTCTATTACTGGAACTTCAACTTCAGGTACTTCTACTTTTGGTGTTTCAACTACTGCATCTTCATTTGCTACTGGTGTATCTACTACTGAATTGTCCTCATCAGCAACTACACAATTTTCATTTGGTAATTGAACTTCTATTGGTGCTATACTGTCACAAGAGTTTTTAAGATTTAAAGGTAAATTTATAGTTTGTCCACCATTTTGTGGATTAGAAATCTGCTTTTGAACTACTGCTGTAGTTGGGAATTTAGGTAA
>NZ_AMQH01000031.1 GCF_000300195.1 Clostridium tunisiense TJ
CAAGAGTACTGCAAGGGAGACTTTGTGGGAGGGTAGGTGGTCGCCAGGTCATATGGCTCGATAGCTCAGTCGGTAGAGCAGAGGACTGAAAATCCTCGTGTCGCTGGTTCGATTCCTGCTCGAGCCACCAAAACCTAGTACTTTTGTACTAGGTTTTTTTAGTTTATCTATTAGTTACTTGTGCCTGTTTCTTAATTTTTCATATTCCTTATCTACAGCTTTAGAATTCATTGAAAAAAACACAGATATTCCATGACAGGCCACACCAATCCCCCAACCTATAGTGACCCATGTAGGATAGTAACCCATAATAAAGCCCGTTAAAAATGCTCCGGAACTTACCCATAAGCCAATGTTTACTAAGATATAAACTGCTAAATGAGTGTAAAATTCTCTCTTTTCTTTGACTCTTTTATAAGCCAACCTGTATAACTGTTCATCACTTAAATTACCCTTTGTTTGAAACTCTTCATTCATAAATATCCCCCTTATAATTTAATAGAATAAAAAGCATTATAGTTAATTATATATGCTAACTAGATGGATATGATGTTGTGAAAAACTACTATACTAAAAAATATCTGCAGCTAATTAGAAACATGCAGATATTTTCAGTATTAAACTAAGTTTTCTTTTATATAAGCTATTACACTATCTACATGACCGTCTACTTTTACTTTTCTAAATTCTTTTACTAAATTTCCTTTAGAATCAATTATAAAAGTACTTCTTTCAATGCCAATAGATTTTTTACCATACATGTTTTTTTCTTTAAGCACATCATATAGACTACAAACAACTTTTTCTTCATCCGATAATAGTATGTAGTTTAAATCATGTTTCTCTATAAATTTGTCATGAGACTTAAGTGAGTCCTTACTAATTCCAAAAACTATAGTGTTTAACTCTTCCAGAGTTTTTAAGCTGTCCTTAAAAGAAATAGCTTCCTTAGTTCAGCCAGGAGTATTATCTTTAGGGTAAAAGAATATAACTATGTTTTTTCCTATGTAGTTACTTAACATGTGAGTATTTCCATCACTTCCAGGCAAACTAAAATCTGGGGCTTTAATACCTTCTTGCAGTGTTTCCATTTTCCACACTCCTTTTAAAAATAGTTATTAGTTAATAGTTATTATACTACAATAACTAATCAATTATCAATTAATTAATGTACTTATTAAGTACCATACCACTAACCCATGTAATTGCTCCTAGTGTGGTTCTTACAAAATTATATAGATGAGAATAAAATAGTAGTATAAATTTTAATTTTGTAAAGGAGTTTTAAAGATGAAAATAGGAGTTATTATGGGAGGAAGTTCTCATGAAAGAGAAATTTCATTATTAACAGGTCAAGAAATAATTAACAATTTAGATGGAAATAAATATAAAGTCATCCCTATAGAAATAAGTTGTAAAAGTGAATTAATAAGAAAAGCGAAAGAAATTGACTTTGCTTTTATAGCTTTGCATGGGAGTTTTGGGGAGGATGGAACTATACAAGGAACCTTAGAGACCATGGCAATACCTTATTCAGGGAGTGGGGTCTTAGCAAGCGCATTATGTATGGATAAGGATATAGCTAAAAGAATATTTATAGCAGAAAATATAACTACTCCAAGGTGGACTATAATTACAAAAGTTCAGGATTTAGATTATAATAAAGTTAAAAGTTTAGAATATCCCTTAGTAGTAAAACCTAATAATGGGGGTTCTAGTGTAGGAACTTATATAGTGTATAAGAGAGAAGAGCTCGAAAATGCAATTATCAAATGTCTAAATTTCACCAGTGAGATTATTGTTGAGGAGTATATTAAGGGTGAAGAAATAACATGTCCTATTTTGGGTGGCAATATTTTGCCTATAATATCAATAAAGGCCAAGGCAGAATTTTTTAATTATGAAGCAAAATACAGTGATAAGGATACCATAGAAGAAATAGCGATACTTCCTAAAAATCTTATGGAACAGGTAGAAAAAATATCTATTAAGATTTGGAAAATTTTTAAGTTAAAGTCCTATGCAAGAGTGGACATGATTATAAAAGATGAAAGGATATATGTATTAGAAATTAATACTCTTCCGGGAATGACAAAAAATAGTTTATTACCTAAAAGTGCAGCTATAGCAGATATAGAGTTTAAATGCTTACTAGATAAAATCATTGAGTATTCGTGGAGTTAGCTATGTAGGTATTTAGTAAGAGGTGAAATATGTTATACAATATAGAAATAGATAAGTCTAAACCCATATATATTCAAGTGTATAGTAAAATAAAAGAATTGATAGAGAGTGGCTTGCTTCCAAGTGGAAGCAAGCTTATCTCAACCAGAGAGCTTGCAAAAATCGTGAAAGTTAGCAGGAGTACTATTATTACGGCATATGACATGTTGGCAGAGCAGGGGCTTGTATATATACAGGAAGGAAAGGGTACTTTCGTATCTCAAGTATCTGTTATAAAAAATAATAAATGGAATATTAATTGGGACAATCATATTAGTGATTATGCTAGTAAAGCTACAAAGTTAGATATAATTAAGACAGAATTAAAAAATAAGCAAGGATTTATTTCATTTAAAAGCATAGCACCTGATGAAAGTTTATTTGATATGGATGAATTTAAAAGAGCATTTTTAAATATTGTTTCGATAAAGGGAAATAAGTTACTTAGCTACGGATATGCAAAGGGGTATGAACCGCTCATTAAATACTTGTTAGATTATATGTTTAGTAAAGGGGTAGACGTAGGGAATAAGGAGATACTGATAACAAATGGATTTACTGAAGGAATGGATATAGTTTTGTCATCAATTACAGAGAAGGGTGACAAAATCATATGTGAAAACCCTACTCACAATACTGCATTAAAACTTATGAAACTTAATAATCTGGATATAATAGGGATTAGTTTTGGGGATGATGGTATTAATTTTAACGAGTTACAACGAGTATTGAGTGAGAATAAAATTAAAGCTTCGTATTTCATTCCATCATATCATAATCCCACAGGTAGAGTTATGTCATATGAAGATAGAAATATTCTGTACAATACTTTAAAAAAATATAATGTTCCTATTATCGAGGATGGGTTTAATGAAGAATTACAACATCTTAGTGATCATATGTCACCAATTGCCGCAGTAGGAGGAGAAGAAAATGGTGTTATATATATTGGTAGCTTATCTAAGATTTTATTTCCAGGATTAAGAGTAGGATGGATTCTTGCAGATAAAAATTTGATACAAACCCTAGAAAGCGTAAAAAGAAGTAGAAATATTCATACATCAGTTATAGACCAGGCTGTATTATTAGAATACTTAAAGAATGGTGGATTTGAAAAGTATGTTAAACGAATAAGAACTATATATAAAGATAAGTATAAAATTATAGTTGAAATGATAAAAAGGTATATCCCTTATAAATGGATTAGCAAAGAAGTTGCTCTATATGTATTCCTTGAACTAGATGGAGTTAATTCGAGGGAGCTATTAGAACGATGTTATAAAAGAGGAGTTTCATTCACTCCTGGAGATACCTTTTTCGTTGATCAAAAGGGATATAATACTTTACGATTAGGATTTTCAAGGTTGTCAAAGTTAGAAATTGAAATAGGCATAAAAGTAATAGGAGAAGAGGTTAAAAAGTTATTAAATAAACCTATAAATAAATGATGTTAAATAGATTTTACCTATATACTATTCCTAGTGTATCAATATATAAAATAAGGAGAAAAATCTAGTTTTTTGTAGCATTTTGCACTTAAATATAAATAATGACTTTATTACCAAGATAGATGTAGAATATATATGATAAGATATGTCTTGTCCTTAAGAACGGACAAAAAACACTTAAAACTTAAAACAACTTTTAAATTATTGGTAGAAATATTAAAAATAAAAAAGTGTTGACAAAGGTTTTAAGTGATGATAAGATATAAAAGTCGCCAGATGGTGACAACGCTACAGTGTAGCGC
>NZ_AMQH01000032.1 GCF_000300195.1 Clostridium tunisiense TJ
CGTTGTCACCATCTGGCGACTTTTATATCTTATCATCATTTAAAATCTTTGTCAATATTTTTATTAATTTATTTATTTTCTATATTAAAATCTAATAAACAAATTTTATTAATTTCGACAAAATATATACTATCATGATAAAACTCTTAAGTCAACATATTTTTAAAAATTAATTTTTATTTATATTAAACTGTCTACATATTATATAGTACTAAACCATCCATTGTAGCTGTATTTTAAAACTTAACTTAATAATCTCTGAAATTATATGTATATAATCACTGAATATTGGGAAATGCTAATTAACAATCATACTTATAAAATTAGTATGAAAATTGTGGTGAATTTTCTGCCATGAATATTATTAAATTTATTTGGCAAAATTAACTTTATACTTTAAATCAATAAAATAATTAGTATGGTGATATTATTTATGAGTAATAAAAACAATGGATTTAATGATTTTCAAAATTCAACTTTATATTTAATAATACTTACAATACTTTTGACTTATAACGTTACTTACATATTTAGTATGTCAAATAGTAATTTAACTATTGCAACATTTAGTAATAAGCTATCTTACAATAATTCTAAGCTAAATCTTTTATCATTATCTAATAAAAAGGAAAGCAAAAGTTCATTTACTGACCTCTCACTAGATGATGACAGATATTATAGTTACTACTTAAATACGTCTCAGAAAAAACAAACTAATTTATATAAAGCTAAGTCTGAGGCCCAAAATAAAAGCAGGACAGCGCATCTTCCTAATGAATTTAAGTACAACTCAATAGATGAAAACTCATTGAGAGAATACCTAAGTTTAAGAGGTTCATTATTAGGTGAGGAACCGTATTTTTCCTCTATAATAAGTACATCAAAGGATTTTAATCTCAACCCTTTGTTACTTTTTGCTATTGCAGGCCAAGAACAATCTTTTGTTCCAAAAGAAAGTAAGAATGCAGAAAAAATTGCTAATAATCCATATAATGTTTTTAATAGTTGGCAAAAATATAATACAGATATATCTGATGCTTCAAGAATAGTGTCAAGAACAGTTATTAACTTGTCTAAAGATAAGCCTACTAACATAGATTTATTTGTATGGATAAATAGAAAATATTCAGAGGATAAGGATTGGCATTATGGTGTTAGATCTATATATGAACAACTTAAAACTTACTCTACATTTTTCTAAACACAAGCTTATAAACTTATTTTTATTTAAATATAAAAGGTTCTAAAGACCTTTTATATTTTTTTTGCTATTAAGCAATACTATATGTAATTTAGTGCTTAAATCACAATTACTAGTAACTTAACTTTTATTTTTTCTCGAAGTTAAACGTGATTATGATATAGGTATAGAAATAGTGTTATAACTAATATATAATATATTTTTAATCAATTTTTTAGGAGGATCTTATGGATTTGTATTTAGGTATGAAAAAACAAGAACTTATAAAGTGTTGTATTATGATTGTTTTAGGCAGTGTTATATGTGCCATTGCTATAAACTTATTTATAATACCCTCAAATCTTCTTAGTGGTGGTGTTTCTGGTATTGCGCTAATAATTAAATACCTATCTGGGGTATCGGTAGGAGTTACTGTTCTTATTCTAAATATCCCATTATTCATTCTTAGTGTATTGAAGATAAATAAAAAATTTACTATCTTAACATTTCTAGGGCTAATCTCACTTTCCCTAGGTTTAATAGTAACCACTCCATTAAACACTCTCCTAGCTCCAGTAACAGATTCAAATAAACTTTTATATTGCATCTATGGAGGTGTGTTAAATGGTCTTGGTCTAGGAATTGTGTTCACTAATTATGGTTCTACTGGGGGCTTAGACATTATAAGTATGTATATGAAGAAAAAATACGATATAAACTTGGGGTCTATGTCCTTTGCAGTTAACTTTATTATTGTATCTATAGGTGCTATTCTATTTGAGTTTACAGTAGGACTCTATACCCTGGTATCAATCTACATTACTTCTATTTCAATGGAGAAAGTAATTAAAGGTTTTAATACACAAAGAATGCTACTTATAATTACTAAAAAACAAAAAGAAGTCAGTGAAGCAATAATGGATGAACTTCATAGAGGTATAACTGTTCTATATGGTGAAGGCGCATACTCTCATGAGAAAAAAAATGTTTTGTATTGTGTAGTGTCACTTTCTCAATTACCTAAAATTAAGCATATTATTAGGTCTATTGATGAAAATGCTTTTCTTTCCATTATTGACACATCTGAAGTACAAGGCAAAGGATTTACAAATCCTATTTCTTAAGCATATTAGTAAAGCGAGGTATAATTCATACCTCGCTTTACTAATATGTTTCATTGCTGTTAAACAACTTCCATAAAAACTTATTGGTCTTATGACAAAGCTTATTTGTTTATTTTACAATTCTGTGAAGATATATACCTAATTATCTATCTTAGATATGTTATTATTTATATTTGTGCTTACATCCTCCATATAAATACTCCTGCTTGGAAATGCAATCGATATACCTTCTTCCTGTAATATTTTCATAATATTACAGTTTATATCTTGTTTTATTTTCATAAACTCTTCAAATTGCACTGTATTTGTAAAAAACTGTACAAAAATATCTAAACTACTTTCATTAAATTTATCAAAACTAACATGAGCTGTATCCTTATTCACTCCATAATGGTCACACAACATTATATAAATTCGATCTACACACATCTGTATCTTCTCAATAGTGGTATTATATGTTATGCCTAAGTTCATGGTAACTCTTCTAGTGTCTCTTCTATTAAAGTTAAGTATTGGGTCATTTGCAAGCATTGAATTAGGAACGGTAATTAACACTTTTTCAAAGGTTCTTATCTTAGTGCTTCTAAAGGATATATCTTCTACAACACCCTCTAAATCTCTACACTTTATCCAGTCACCAATTGAAAATGGCTTATCAAAGATAATTACTACACCTGCAATTAAATTAGCTGCAAAGTCTTTAGCAGCTAAAGCAAAGGCTAATCCTCCAAGGCCTAACCCAGTAATGAAGGCTTTTATATCAAATCCCCAGATATCTGCTATCTGAATGACAGCAAAAGCTAATACTACTGCTTTTAAAACTTTAGATATTAGTGGATAAAATATTTTATCTATCCTTACATCATATGTTTCATTTACCTTTTCAAATAGTATAGAAGAATCCTTTGTTAGGTTCAACAACCCATTAACTATTAGCAAAACTATAGCTGTTGACAGTAAATTATTAATTAATAGTATGCTTATTGGCAATGCATTAGAGAGTGACCTTAAAAATATATATCCTCCTAACACTATAAAAAAGGATTTGAAAGAACCTTCAAATGCCATTATGACTTTGTGAGTTGCTCTAAAATTAAGTTTAGAGAACACCTTGTCTAATATTTTTATAATATACTTGGCAAATATATTTCTTAAGAATAATAACAATACAAATATTCCAGTTCCTATGGCAACATTTTTCCATATGTTATATGCATTACTACTCATAACTTCTTTGACTAATTCGTTAGAAAATATATCTAAACTTGCTAAATACACTATCCCATCTCCCTTCTATGTTAATATAGTATAATACATTTTATATTATTCGCCCCTTAATGAATTTATTTTAAGGTTTGGATTATTATTAATAATTTAATACTTTATAACAAAAAAGCACTTCAATATGAAGTGCTTTTGGTGGCTCACCGGGGGATCGAACCCCGGACACCATGATTAAAAGTCATGTGCTCTACCGACTGAGCTAGTGAACCATAT
>NZ_AMQH01000033.1 GCF_000300195.1 Clostridium tunisiense TJ
GAATTAACTGGTTTTACCTTTTTCTCTGTTTAATTTTCAAAGACCAATTTAGCGCTACACTGTAGCGTTGTCACCATCTGGCGACTTTTACATCTTATCATCTATCAAATCACTTGTCAAGCATTTTTTATTTTTGCTTTATTTTAGTGTTTCGTATTGACGACTTGTTTATAATAACATGGATATATACGTATGTATATTTATATAGTTTTAAATTTTGTAATTTATCCTATAATTTCTTTTTATTACACTGTTTTTCTAATTAATTCATATATAGATACACTAGGATGGGTTTATATTCATATTATACCACATGTGCCTTATTTACCATATTATTATTCTATATTCCTATAGAAACCTGTTCGTCTTCTCAATAGGTTTTCAAAATATATTAGGACTTATAAGTAAATTATAAGTCCTAATATATTTAAATATTGATATTCTACTAATATTAAGTTACTAATTATAATAATTATTGAACAGTTGCACTAGTGAATGTTTAGAAATATATCCCAAATCTTTTAATGCTAAATCTAAAACATTTAATATATATACTATTTTTTCTATATGAGCATTTTCACCCATATGACCAATTCTAATAACCTTATTATTTAAATACCCAAAGGATCCTGGCAACAAAACATTATATTTTTCTAGTAAATGACCAATTATCTTCCTAACTTCTATTTGTTCTGGAGGTTCTACTACGGTTACTGTATTAGAGTATCCTTGTTTGATATACAGGTTTAATCCATACTCTTCCAAAGATTTTCTAGTAGCATATGCTATTTTTCTATGTCTCTCTATTACCCTTTCAACACCTTCATCTAAAATATTATCTACTGCTATATTTAATCCCATAATGTCGCTTATAGGCATTGTGTATGGAAACCATTTTTTAGTATAGTATTCTCTCCAGATAGTAAGATTACAATAAAATCCCACAATGGGTGTTTTCCTATTATCCATAACCTTAAAGGCATCTTCACTTATGGATAAAATGGTCAATCCCGGTGGAGCTGAAAAAGCCTTCTGGGACCCACCTAATGCAATATCTACTTTCCATTCATCTACCTTAAGAGTTTCCCCCACCATAGCAGCAACACTATCCACCACAGTTATAATTCCATATTCTTTTAATAGTGGACATATTTTGCTTATATCATTAAGCACACCTGACGGCGTGTCGCAATGAACAACTGTAGCATATTTAAATTGATTATCCTTTTGTAAAAACTCTCTTAACTCTTCAACACATATTTCTTTGGTTCTATCTGATGAAAAATAGACAGGTACTCCACCATAAATTTTCACAAAATCTCCGAATCCTTCTCCAAATATTCCATTATCTATTATTAAAACCCTATCCTTTGGTTCCGTTAGTGAAGCACAAGCTGCCTCCAAACCAAGAATACCTTCTCCACTAAGTATGTACACATCATTGTTTGTATGAATTATTTTACTAATCTTTTCACAAGTATCTTTATAAAAATCATAAAAACTTTCATCTATATCAGGGTTGGTTACCTCAATGGCCCTAGCCAAGCGAACATTTTCTCTAACTTCTGTGGGACCCGGTGTAAAAATATAAGGTTTTCTCATAGCATATCGCTCCTTTAATACAAATACTCAAACTATCACTTTTATTATACTACAAACTTATTCAAACAAATTTGATACTTTACTTAGTATGTTAAAGTTAGTTAAATCATAATGTAATGGTGTTAATGTAATGTAATCTTCTTTTATACATGCTACATCTGAATCTCCTTCATTAGAATCTTCTGGTGTGCCCTTTACTGAGTAACTAGTATGTTCATTTGTAGATTCAACCTCAATAAACACATTTTTGTATTTTCTTTCTCCTATTTTACAAACTTTAATACCTTTTACTCTTTCTTTAGATACAGGTGGAATATTCATATTTAATACTACATCTTCCTTAAGCTCTTCTATATCCACAGTATTAATTATCCTACTAATGTAATCCACTCCAATATCAAAACTACTATCACTACCATCACAAGATATAGCTATAGATGGAATCTTCATAATTGAAGCCTCAATAGCCGCTGAAACTGTTCCTGAATATAACACATCTGTGCCTAAATTAAATCCGTCATTGATTCCTGATAAAACTAAATCAATTTTACCTTTAACTAACTTTTCTATACCGACTTTAGTGCAATCTGCCGGTGTCCCACTAACGCTATAGCACTTACACTTCAATCCATTAACTTTTACCTCTTTTATTATTAAAGGTATAGTTAAAGTTATAGAATGGCTACTAGCGCTTCTTTGCCTATCCGGTGCTACTAATATTATTTCATGATTATCCTGTAATGATTTAGCTAAAACCTGTATTCCTTTAGCATTTATTCCATCATCATTTGTAATTAATATTCTCATTTAAACCCTCCAATATTTCTGCATTTTCACTTCAAATAATAATTTGTAATTTGACCTTTCTATCTCTACTTGTTACAGGTAGTTGAAGATTAAAGTTTAACCTAGTCATTTTTAACACCCTTTAATGACTCCCTATAAATTCTTCACTTGAGTTCATTATAAACCTTACAAGTTTATATGATACCCCTAAAGGCTTGTTATACTTATTAATAAATTTCTACATAGAATTTATTATCTTCAATAAAAGTTTAATTATATACACTAATTTTTCTTTAATGAAAGAAAAATTAGTGTATGTATTTAAAGTTGCTTTATTAAATTTTATCGTATTCTAATAACCTTGTATAGTGCATTAATTTTACTAGTCATAGTATAGGGTGTTTCAAAATTCTCATCCATATTTTAAAGAAACTATAAGAAAAACATGTGCTTATACCTCCTTTTAATGTAATTATTTTATCCGTATTTTTTCAGCTTCTCCAATTCCTTTAATACCTGTACTTTTTATACATTTTCTTAATTCAATGATTGCATTTCCTATATAATAAAAAAAGCGTGTAAACACACGCTTCCTATAATTAGTAATATTTTTCATAACTTATTATACTTAAGTTCCTAATTTGCAGGTTTTGCTGTATTAGAAACTTTACTCTGATTTCTTCAATTTAAACTAATGTTTTACAAAAATAAAAAAGCAATCCTAATGGATTGCTTTTTGGTGGAGATAAAGAGATTCGAACTCTTGACCCCCTGCGTGCAAGGCAGGTGCTCTCCCAACTGAGCTATACCCCCAAATATGGTGGACCTTCAGGGACTCGAACCCCGGACCAACCGGTTATGAGCCGGTTGCTCTAACCAACTGAGCTAAAGATCCATATATGACCTGGCGACCACCTACCCTCCCACAAAGTCTCCCTTGCAGTACTCTTGGCCGTTTAGATCTTAACCTTCGTGTTCGGTATGGGAACGGGTGTATCTTCTAAACGCATCATCAC
>NZ_AMQH01000034.1 GCF_000300195.1 Clostridium tunisiense TJ
TTAGGTCAAGCCCTCGACTTATTAGTATTAGTCAGCTAAACATGTTACCATGCTTACACCCCTAACCTATCAACCTGATGTTCTTTCAGGAGTCTTACTGGCTTACGCCATGGGAAATCTCATCTTAGGGTATGCTTCACGCTTAGATGCTTTCAGCGTTTATCATTTCCCAACATAGCTACCCAGCTATGCCACTGGCGTGACAACTGGTGCACCAGAGGTTGGTCCATCCCGGTCCTCTCGTACTAAGGACAGCTCCCTTCAAATTTCCTACGCCCGCGACGGATAGGGACCGAACTGTCTCACGACGTTCTGAACCCAGCTCGCGTGCCGCTTTAATGGGCGAACAGCCCAACCCTTGGGACCTACTTCAGCCCCAGGATGCGACGAGCCGACATCGAGGTGCCAAACCTCCCCGTCGATGTGGACTCTTGGGGGAGATCAGCCTGTTATCCCCGAGGTAGCTTTTATCCGTTGAGCGATGGCCCTCCCACGAGGAACCACCGGATCACTAAGCCCGACTTTCGTCCCTGCTCCACTTGTCTGTGTCGCAGTCAGGCTCCCTTCTGCCTTTGCACTCTTCGCGCGATTTCCAACCGCGCTGAGGGAACCTTTGGGCGCCTCCGTTACTTTTTTGGAGGCGACCGCCCCAGTCAAACTGCCCACCTAACAATGTCCTGTGACCAGATTCATGGCCTCCAGTTAGAATCCCAGTACTGTCAGGGTGGTATCCCAAGGACGACTCCACTGAACCTGACGGCCCAGTTTCTCAGTCTCCCACCTATCCTGTACAGACAATACCGAAATTCAATGCTAAGCTACAGTAAAGCTCTACGGGGTCTTTCCGTCCAATCGCGGGTAGCAAGCATCTTCACTTGCACTACAATTTCGCCGGATTTGCTGTTGAGACAGTGCCCAAATCATTACGCCATTCGTGCGGGTCGGAACTTACCCGACAAGGAATTTCGCTACCTTAGGACCGTTATAGTTACGGCCGCCGTTTACTGGGGCTTAAGTTCACACCTTCGCTTGCGCTAAGTGATCCCCTTAACCTTCCAGCACCGGGCAGGCGTCAGCCCCTATACATCAGCTTTCGCTTTAGCAGAGACCTGTGTTTTTGCTAAACAGTTGCTTGGGCCTATTCTCTGCGACCACCTTTCGGTGGCACCCCTTCTCCCGAAGTTACGGGGTCAATTTGCCGAGTTCCTTAACAGCAATTCTTCCGATGGTCTTAGGATTCTCTCCTCACCTACCTGTGTCGGTTTGCGGTACGGGTACCAACTTCCTCGATAGAGGCTTTTCTTGGCAGCGTGGAATCAGATACTTCGCTCATACGAGCTCCCCATCACGCCTCAGATTCGGCTGGCGGATTTGCCTGCCAGCTACTCCTAAACGCTTAGACACACATCCAATAGTGTGCACATCCTATCCTCCTGCGTCACCCCATTTCTGATAACGTCAGTTGGTAGTACTGGAATATCAACCAGTTGTCCATCACCTACGCCTTTCGGCCTCGGCTTAGGTCCCGACTAACCCTGAGAGGACGAGCCTTCCTCAGGAAACCTTAGGTTTTCGACCGCTAGGATTCTCACCTAGCTCTCGCTACTTATGCCAACATTCTCACTTCTGCATCGTCCACCACTCCTTACGGTATGACTTCAGCCAATGCAGAAAGCTCCTCTACCACGTACACATAGTGTACATCCATAGCTTCGGTGGTAAGTTTTAGCCCCGGACATCTTCGGCGCGGGATCTCTTGACTAGTGAGCTATTACGCACTCTTTAAATGAGTGGCTGCTTCTAAGCCAACATCCTAGTTGTCTTAGAAATCCCACATCCTTTACCACTTAACTTACACTTTGGGACCTTAGCTGATGGTCTGGGCTGTTTCCCTTTTGACTACGGATCTTATCATTCGCAGTCTGACTGCCGAAATAAAAGTATATGGCATTCGGAGTTTGATAAGGTTCGGTAAGCGATATGCCCCCTAGCCTATTCAGTGCTCTACCTCCATTACTCAGTTAATCGACGCTAGCCCTAAAGCTATTTCGAGGAGAACCAGCTATCTCCGAGTTCGATTGGAATTTCTCCGCTATCCACAGCTCATCCCATGGTTTTTCAACACCAACGTGGTTCGGACCTCCACGAGATTTTACTCTCGCTTCATCCTGGCCATGGATAGGTCACCCGGTTTCGGGTCTACGACATGCAACTTTGCGCCCTATTCAGACTCGGTTTCCCTTCGGCTCCGTACCTTAAGTACTTAACCTCGCTACATATCGTAACTCGTTGGCTCGTTCTACAAAAAGCACGTGGTCACACATATAAAGTGCTCCCACCGGTTGTAGGCACACGGTTTCAGGTTCTATTTCACTCCCCTCCCGGGGTTCTTTTCACCTTTCCCTCACGGTACTTCTTCACTATCGGTCACTAGGTAGTATTTAGCCTTGGGAGGTGGTCCTCCCTGCTTCCCACAAGGTTTCACGTGTCTCGTGGTACTCTGGATCAGATCTCTTGCCTATTTCTTTTCGTTTACAGGACTATTACCTTCTACGGAGTAGCTTTCCAGCTATCTTCAACTAAGAAATCAGCAATTTTATGATCTGTCCTCAACCCCTAAGCCAAAGGCTTAGGTTTGGGCTCTTTCCCTTTCGCTCGCCGCTACTTAGGAAATCGATGTTTCTTTCTCTTCCTCCGGGTACTTAGATGTTTCAGTTCCCCGGGTTTACCTCTATATACCTATGTATTCAGTATATAGTCCATAGTGTTAACTATGGGGGTTGCCCCATTCGGAAATCTTTGGATCACTGGCTATTTGCGCCTACCCAAAGCTTATCGCAGCTTATCACGTCCTTCTTCGGCTCCTAGTGCCAAGGCATTCACCATGCGCCCTTTGTAGCTTGACCTAT
>NZ_AMQH01000035.1 GCF_000300195.1 Clostridium tunisiense TJ
TTTTGTGAACTTATCGTTCACTAAGAATCATTTCTGATTCGGAATTAACTGGTTTTACCTTTTTCTCTGTTTAATTTTCAAAGACCAATTTGTTATCATCACTATCTGACGACTTTTATATTTTATCACTTTTTTGAAATTTTGTCAACTTTTTTCTTCTTCCCAATATTACTATTAACTAAATTAAAAGATGATCTAATTTCAAGTGATTAACTTTGCCACTTATTAGGGACAAGACATATCTTATCATAAATAAATTACCTAATCTAGAAATAACATGTTATTAAATGAATTTTTATGGTTAATTCTTTATTTTTATCTTATTTCCTCATTTTTTCTACTAAGGATACACTTGGTGCAGTTATATTAGAACTTATCAATTTGATGAAGATGTTTAGTCTTATATCACAAAACTATATCATAATATTTATTTTTTACTTAACTAGTGTATTTACCAAAAGTAAACCCACTTTAGAAGTCAAGTAACTTATAACATACTCTTAGCTCCCCTAAAAATTTGCTTATTTAAATTAATTTTAAAATATTATTTATATATAACCTTCATTAACAAACTTTGAATTTATACAAGAAATATGCTGACAACATTAAAACATGATCAATTGAAAATATAAACTCCTTAATTAAGAGTTTTTAACTAAGCTACCATTTAATCTGGGATCACTCTATGCCTTAGCAAATTTTACTATAACAAAAATAAAATACTATAATAAATATCTACATAATACTCTAGATTAATATTAATACTTACTTAATAAATATTGATATAATTAATATTTATTCTAAGATATACCGTATCACCAATCTCAAAAGAACTATTAGTAGAACTTACTTTAACATCTACTCCCTTACCTAAAACTACACTGTACAAATTATTCCTGCCTCCATATTTTTTAGTAACTATTGTGCCATAAACTTCAGATTTTTCCCTGCTTAATTCTATTTCATCGTACCTTACCCTGAAAATTACCTTATCGTTATTTTTAGATTCTGTGATAAAATCACCCACTATACTTTTTAATACTGCATTTTCAACTTTTCCTTCTATATAGTTAGCCTCACCAATAAAATCTGAAAGTTCTTTCGTTAGTGGTTTCTTATAAATTTCTGCTGGAGTTCCAAATTGTTTCAATTGCCCTTCCATTATCACTGCAACTTTATCGGACACCATGAAGGCTTCTTCCTTATCATGAGTTACTAAAATCATAGTAATTTCTAACTTTTTTTGAAGTTCCAGTACAAATTCTCTCATATCTTCTTTAAGATTTGCATCTAAATTGGAAAAAGGTTCATCAAGTAGTAATACTTTAGGGCTAATTATAAGAGCCCTTGCTAATGCCACCCTTTGTTTTTGTCCCCCCGAAAGCTCTGAAGGATAATTTTTTCCTTTATCCTCTAATTGGACTAACTTAAGCATTTCTTTAATCTTTTTATCTCTTTCACTCTTATTTATCTTTCTAACTTTTAATCCAAATTCAATATTTTCTGATATAGTCATATGAGGAAAGAGACCATAATCTTGAAAAACAATTACTGCATTTCTCTTATTACTATCTACAAGGGTATAATCTTCACCATTAAAGAAAACTTGTCCTTCATCAGGGGTAAGTAATCCCGATATAATTCTAAGAAGGGTAGTTTTCCCACAACCAGAAGGTCCTAAAAGAGATAGAATTTCACCTTCATTTATTTCCATAGTAATATTCTTTAAAACTTGTTTCCTACCAAAAATCTTATTTATATTTTTCAATTTTAACTGAGCCAAAAATTTCACCTCCTTAAATATAAAACAAGTCTCCACGGTTATAATCTTATTTTATGTTTCCTTTATTCTATATATATCGTTGTATTTCAATAAATAATATTATACCACCAGCACCTATTAACATAACTGATTTAAACACAATAAAAAAACATCCTAAAGAAATTTTATATACTCTTCTGTAATCTCAGCCAGTTTAGTCTTATAATAAAAGACCTTATTTACACTTTCCTATGCTATGTCACCAATTATAAGAAATATCATTGTTATGTTCCAAACTATCTTTTATATTTAACCCTTTGGACATTCTACTATTTATTGTTCACATAAACTATATGAAAATGGAACTATGATATCAATACTTTTTTCCTTTACTACCTCATTGAAACTACTTTGTCTTATTGCAATATTCTTCAATCATTAAATAATTACCTTCACATTCTATATTATACATTACTCTTCATATAGATTTAATTCCTTATAAGAAATTAATGAATCCTCCAGTACCCTATTAGAGAATAAACTTACTTGTTTTTTTGTAATCATAACATAGAAATTAAATTTATTAAAATATCACTGTGCTATACCAAAATAAAAAAAGACACTAAGTGATAACTTAGTGTCTTTCATTTAGTACTATAGTACCTGGCGACCACCTACCCTCCCACAAAGTCTCCCTTGCAGTACTCTTGGCCGTTTAGATCTTAACCTTCGTGTTCGGTATGGGAACGGGTGTATCTTCTAAACGCATCATCAC
>NZ_AMQH01000036.1 GCF_000300195.1 Clostridium tunisiense TJ
GCGCTACACTGTAGCGTTGTCACCATCTGGCGACTTTTATATCTTATCATCACTTAAAACCTTTGTCAATACTTTTTTATTTTTAATACTTCTACCAATAATTTAAAAGTTGTTTTAAGTTTTAAGTGTTTTTTGTCCGTTCTTAAGGACAAGACATATCTTATCATAATCTTACTGATGTTTTTCTATTATAGTTATACCCATATAAAATTATTCCTATTATACTACAATATTCTACAAATATCTCTTTGTTTTATAGTTTGATACACTAGGATTAGTATATCTTCTAGTTCATTATAATTCACCCTGACTAACAACTAACTTTAAATGCCCTATCTATTCTTTATAACTTATTTTACATACTATACTTATTTATCCTTATAATAAAAATTATATTTATGTTATATTATTTATTGAATTATAAAAGCCACTATTATTACTTAGAAATAATAGTGGCTTTATAGTTTATATTTATTTATCTATTATGCTTCTGTATATAATTCAACTTTAAAATCTTCTTTTAAATCATTTACGAAGTTAGTATATGCTTTATTTTGTTTTTCATGAAGTAAGTTAGACGCTATCGTTGCTTTTACCTCATCATATGGTCTATCAGTAGCTTGTAACTTATCTTCTACTTTTATGATATGATAACCAAATTGAGTCTTTACTGGACCACTAATCTCGCCTACAGCTAATTGGAATGCAGCATTTTCAAATTCAGGAACCATTCTTCCTCTTCCAAATTGTCCTAAGTTTCCACCTTGACTAGAAGATGGGCAATTAGAAAATTCTTTTGCAGCGTCTTCAAAACTAGTTCCACTATTAATTTTTTCTACAATTTCATTTGCTTGCTCTTCACTATCAACTAATATATGTTTAGCACTAACTGTTTCCTCTGTCTTGAACATTTCTCTATTGTTATCATAGAAACTCTTAACATCATCATCATTTACACTTACTGTATCTAGTATCTTTTTAACTCCTGCTTGAATTAATAAATCCTTTTTCATTAACTCTAATTGTTGCTTATATTCTTCACTTTCTTCTAACTCTGACTCTTTTGCATAGTTATAAATTAGTTCAAAGCTTATCATTTGATCTAAAAGTTGCTTTTTACCTTGCTCTGTTCTAAAGTATTGTTGGTTTTCTTGTGGAAATCTAACCATAGCCATTTCTAAATCTTGTTCACTAATTTGAGCGCCATTAACTGAAGCCAATATTTTATTTTCCATAATTACTCTCCTTTTTATCCTTTATTTAGGTACTTACTAATCTATAATATCATACTGGAAGAAAAAAACAAATAACTTTATATCCAATATGAGACTTACCAATTATATACCTGAACACATATAATTAATTTTCTATGCAAAAAAACTCTTACTTTAAAGTAAGAGTTTTTGGTGACTCCTAGGGGAATCGAACCCCTGTTACCACCGTGAAAGGGTGGTGTCTTAACCGCTTGACCAAGGAGCCAGAATAATGGTGGCTCACCGGGGGATCGAACCCCGGACACCATGATTAAAAGTCATGTGCTCTACCGACTGAGCTAGTGAACCACTTATTGGCTGGGATAGCAGGATTTGAACCTACGAATGCCAGAGTCAAAGTCTGGTGCCTTACCGCTTGGCGATATCCCATTATGGTGCGTCTTAAGGGATTCGAACCCCTGGCCCACGCCTTAGAAGGGCGTTGCTCTATCCAGCTGAGCTAAAGACGCATTTTTGGAGCGGGTGAAGGGAATCGAACCCTCGTAACTAGCTTGGAAGGCTAGCACTCTACCATTGAGTTACACCCGCAAATGGTGCAGATGAAGGGAGTCGAACCCCCACGCCGAAGGCGCTAGATCCTAAGTCTAGTGCGTCTGCCAATTCCGCCACATCTGCATAATGGTGACTCCTAGGGGAATCGAACCCCTGTTACCACCGTGAAAGGGTGGTGTCTTAACCGCTTGACCAAGGAGCCATATGACCTGGCGACCACCTACCCTCCCACAAAGTCTCCCTTGCAGTACTCTTGGCCGTTTAGATCTTAACCTTCGTGTTCGGTATGGGAACGGGTGTATCTTCTAAACGCATCATCAC
>NZ_AMQH01000037.1 GCF_000300195.1 Clostridium tunisiense TJ
GTCTCTCAAAATTAAACAGAGTTAAAGTACCAGATGTCATGAAGTATTACCTTCATGTCGACTCCCTAGAAAGGAGGTGATCCAGCCGCAGGTTCTCCTACGGCTACCTTGTTACGACTTCACCCCAATCACTAATCCCACCTTCGGCCGCTGGCTCCCTTGCGGGTTACCTCACGGACTTCGGGTGTTACCAGCTCTCATGGTGTGACGGGCGGTGTGTACAAGGCCCGGGAACGTATTCACCGCGACATGCTGATTCGCGATTACTAGCAACTCCGGCTTCATGTAGGCGAGTTTCAGCCTACAATCCGAACTGGGATGAGTTTTTGAGTTTGGCTCCACCTCGCGGTATTGCATCTCTTTGTACTCACCATTGTAGCACGTGTGTAGCCCTAGACATAAGGGGCATGATGATTTGACGTCATCCCCACCTTCCTCCACGTTAACCGTGGCAGTCTCACTAGAGTGCTCAACTTAATGGTAGCAACTAATGATAAGGGTTGCGCTCGTTGCGGGACTTAACCCAACATCTCACGACACGAGCTGACGACAACCATGCACCACCTGTCTTCCTGCCCCGAAGGGCTTCCCCGATTAAGGGTAATTCAGGAGATGTCAAGTCTAGGTAAGGTTCTTCGCGTTGCTTCGAATTAAACCACATGCTCCGCTGCTTGTGCGGGCCCCCGTCAATTCCTTTGAGTTTTAATCTTGCGATCGTACTCCCCAGGCGGAATACTTATTGTGTTAACTGCGGCACAGAAGGGGTCGATACCTCCTACACCTAGTATTCATCGTTTACGGCGTGGACTACCAGGGTATCTAATCCTGTTTGCTCCCCACGCTTTCATGCCTCAGCGTCAGTTACGGTCCAGTAAGTCGCCTTCGCCACTGGTGTTCTTCCTAATCTCTACGCATTTCACCGCTACACTAGGAATTCCACTTACCTCTCCCGCACTCTAGATATCCAGTTTCAAATGCAGCACCCAAGTTGAGCCCGGGTATTTCACATCTGACTTAAATATCCGCCTACGCATCCTTTACGCCCAGTAAATCCGGACAACGCTTGCCACCTACGTATTACCGCGGCTGCTGGCACGTAGTTAGCCGTGGCTTCCTCCTCTGGTACCGTCATTATCGTCCCAGAAGACAGAACTTTACAACCCTAAGGCCTTCATCATTCACGCGGCGTTGCTGCGTCAGGGTTTCCCCCATTGCGCAATATTCCCCACTGCTGCCTCCCGTAGGAGTCTGGACCGTGTCTCAGTTCCAATGTGGCCGATCACCCTCTCAGGTCGGCTACGCATCGTCGCCTTGGTGAGCCGTTACCTCACCAACTAGCTAATGCGCCGCGGGTCCATCTCATAGTGGATTACTCCTTTGATATTTTATTCATGCGAACAAAATACATTATGCGGTATTAATCTCCCTTTCGGGAGGCTATCCCCCTCTATGAGGCAGGTTACCCACGTGTTACTCACCCGTCCGCCGCTAATCCACCCCGAAGGGTTTCATCGCTCGACTTGCATGTGTTAGGCACGCCGCCAGCGTTCGTCCTGAGCCAGGATCAAACTCTCAATTTAAAAATTGATGTTCGAGCCGTATTTTACTATAAACTTCGCATTACGTCATTAACTACGTCGCTCCGGTACTCACGTATACAAATACGCTTTGTTCCTCACTCCTTGTTGCCTAGTACTACTCGTTTCTACTAAAACACTTTTATGCTCTATTTATCGCTGACTTGTTAAAGTCATTTTGTGAACTTATCGTTCACTAAGAATCATTTCTGATTCAGAATTAACTGGTTTTACCTTTTTCTCTGTTTAATTTTCAAAGACCAATTTAGCGC
>NZ_AMQH01000038.1 GCF_000300195.1 Clostridium tunisiense TJ
TATATAGGGTTCCTTGGTCATAACTTAACTTACACCAGGAAACTTCTAGCATATGCTAGTGAACGAAGTTGTTCTACATCAGAATTAAGTTCGTCAAATATCATCTTGATATCACTTATTAACTCATATATTGAACCTCTCGCAGAGGGTTTAAAGAGTTTGGACTTCAGAAAACTCCATACATTCTCCTGTGGATTCATATACGGTGAATACCTAGGTAGAAGAATAATGGTTAGTCTATCTCTATTATCTAGATAAAATTTCTCCATTTTTCTGCTTGTATGTGTCTTTGCATTATCCATGAATATTACTACTTTTTTACCTTCATTAATTTGTAGCAGATGTTCAATATGAGTTTTTATTTCTTCTGATGTTATTGAATGTTGGGAATGATAAACATCATTTACGGAGTGATAGTTATTAAGAATAGTTGTTGAGCCTACAACATTTACACCTGTATGAGAAGCATTCTTCTCAAGAATAGGGGGATGCCCGATAGGGCTCCAAGACAAATAATTGCTAGACTCAACACTAATTCCAGTTTCATCTAGTGCATAAACTGTTGTATCAGACGAAGATTCTAAAGTTTCCAGTACTTCTAACATTTTTTTTAAAGGTTTCTTGCTCCGCTTTATCAGCTTTTGTTGGTTGTGCTTGAGCTCTTTTATATGATAAACCATTAGAAATTAGTAATACTCTAATGACTTCAGCAGAGATTTTTACTCCATACGTCATTTCAATATATAGAGCTAGTAACCCACAAGTCCAAGTATGGCGAGTAAACCCAAAATCTATTGGTGAGTTGTTTTTAGCTACATCGACAAGATGATCAATCATCTCAGGTTCTAGTTTTTTTTCAGAACCTCCACGGTTATCTATTGCGGCCTTCATACCACAATCATTCCACGCTTTAACGTGCTTAACAATAGATGGTTTAGTCAAATTTGTAGCTTCAATGATATCATTATTACAATGACCTTGGTATCTCATAGTAACAACAGTTAGAACAAGTCTGGAATAATTAGAGTTAGTGTTATTTTTAAGATCAATTAATTCCTTAATTGTATATCCGTGTAATGATGTTATAGCAAATGATTTTCTTCCCATAATTCAAACTCCTTTCTCCGTACATTTAGTTTTTGGAGAAAAGTTTTAATTATTCGGTATAAGTTAAACATTCGTCAAGGAACCCTATA
>NZ_AMQH01000039.1 GCF_000300195.1 Clostridium tunisiense TJ
GCGGACTTTTAGGGCTCGACCGCAGCTGCAAGCTCCGCGTCAGTGAACTCGCATAAAAAATCTATGGTCCCCCCCATTTTTGCAATACTGATTAACGGGCGATGTGGTTGGCTTGCTTAAATCTATCCGGCGTCTGTTTGGGGCTTGCCCCAGCGCCACGATGAGAGTCGCGCCTGACGATCCTTAAAAGCCCGTCGGCTTCTGAAGCCGATTTTTATGTCAGGATCTTCGCCAGGCCGGTAGGCCGTTCACGTCATCCGTTGTTCAGCTATCGCAAAACCTGAAGGGTGAATTGTGGTACTGCAACAACCGCAGGGTCAGGCGTTCAAGGCGTCTGGCCCTGC
>NZ_AMQH01000040.1 GCF_000300195.1 Clostridium tunisiense TJ
AATTGGCTTTGCCGCCCGTGCTGTACTGTCGCGGCACCAAGCCCACTGAAGCCGCAAAATCGCGACTGCATCGGTATTGCTTGCCATCGCCCATTTCTACAGCCAGAAGGCTGGCGGTGATCGGACCGACACACGGCATGCTAAGCAAACGGCTCCCCAGATCATCGTCGGCCAGCTGGCAAGCCAGTTGTTTGTCCAGTTCCTTGATCTGTTCAT
>NZ_AMQH01000041.1 GCF_000300195.1 Clostridium tunisiense TJ
CCTGTGGATGGCGCGCCGACATTTACTGACGAATGCAGGAGAGGTGCGCCTGTAATGCGGGAAATGGCCACCGGAGTGGGGTCCGGGTGGCGAAAACGTAAGAAATACTCGTCGAATTGATTGTTTTTTGATCATTTGGCGAGTTTAAAAGTTGCGCTAGGTGGTATGCCGGGGAAATACATGGCTACTTCAGACCATCCCTAGAAGAGCAAACCCAGAACGCGAATGCTACGCTGCCGTCGCAGCCCAGGATTTTTCCCTTTTCTCAGA
>NZ_AMQH01000042.1 GCF_000300195.1 Clostridium tunisiense TJ
CAGCTCGTGTTTCTCCAGCAAGCGGCGGAAGTTGAGAATGGTGGTTTCGTCGGGGATGCGCTCCAGGTTCAGCCCGGCAAACTGGCGCAGGATCGTGGTTTCGTACAGCGCTTCCTCCATCGCTGGATCGCTGTAGCCGAACCAGTTCTGCAGCAGATGCACACGCAGCATCGCCATCAACGGGTAGGCCGGACGGCCACCTTCACCTTTCGGATAATGTGGCTCGATCA
>NZ_AMQH01000043.1 GCF_000300195.1 Clostridium tunisiense TJ
ACTGGCTCCGTAGCGCGATGCGTTCATGCCCGGCAAACTCCCTTCCGTTATCCAGCGTCAGCGTGTGAGCGGCATGGCCCTGAAGCATCAGATTGATCGCCCGCGTTACCTGCCGGCGCGTTCTGCGCTTGACCGGATAGGCGCTCAGATAGCCGCTTTTGCGATCAACCAGGGTCACCAGGTTACCGCCCAGTCCATGTACCGTATCGCCCTCCCAGTCCCCCAGGCGCTCGCGGCTTTCGACCTCGGCTGGGCGTTCACTGATTGACACGCGATTACGCAGCTGCCCGCGCCGATCGTGGCTTCCATAGCGTTTCCGGTAGCGCTTTCGGCGATGTCGCAGATAGGTATAAAGCTCACCACCGGCGCGCTGTTCGGCGGCAATGAACCGATAAATCCACTCATGGCTGACCGCCCGGCTTGGCTGCTCCTGCTTCAACCGCTGGGCGATCTGCTCCGGACTCATGCCATGCTTGAGCCACACCGGGAGATGATGGCTGAGCCATGTCGCCGG
>NZ_AMQH01000044.1 GCF_000300195.1 Clostridium tunisiense TJ
TGATGCGGTTCTTCGGCAACTTGCCGAGCTGCGTCGTGGTAACGGAAGCCTGTGCCGGCTCTCACTTCATCGCCCGTCAGCTTGCGGCGATGGGGCATACGACCAAGTTGATTTCACCGCAGTTTGTCCGCCCTTTCGTCAAGGGCAACAAAAATGACTTTATCGACGCAGAGGCCATTTGCGAGGCGGCTTCCCGTCCGTCCATGCGCTTCGTTACGCCTAAAACCGAGTCTCAGCAAACCCTGTCTGTCCTGCATCGCATGCGCGAGTCGTTGGTGCATGACCGCACCAAGACAGCCAATCAGATGCACGGTTTCCTGCTGGAATTTGGCATCAGCCTGCCCAAAGGCTCAGCCATCATGAAGCGTTTGGCAGCTGTTTTGGCCGAGCATGAGCTGCCTGTGCGGCTGACAGTGCTGTTGCAACGCCTGCACGATCACTTCGTTTACCTGGATGAACAGATCAAGGAACTGGA
>NZ_AMQH01000045.1 GCF_000300195.1 Clostridium tunisiense TJ
CTTTGGATCACTGGCTATTTGCGCCTACCCAAAGCTTATCGCAGCTTATCACGTCCTTCTTCGGCTCCTAGTGCCAAGGCATTCACCATGCGCCCTTTGTAGCTTGACCTATACATCGCTTTTCATATAACCTTCGCATTACGTCGTCAGCATCGTCGCTGTGGTGCTCACATATGCTATATATGCTCTGCTCCTCGCTTCTTGCTTCCTAGTACTGCTCGCTTCTATGAAAAGCTTAAAATTCACCACAAACTTCACATTGCGTTGTCGATTTCCTCGCTCTGGTGCTCACATATGTTATATATGCTCCGCTCCTCACTCGTCATCTCCTAGCACTATTCGTTTCTAATGAAATTTCAAGTAATTCTTGTATTAAGTTCTACTTAATACATTCTACAAAATTAGCTAGTAATTTATTAGCGATAATAAACTACTATCATTTGAATTCTTGACGAAATTGTTTATCTTTAAAGGTTAAACAAATTTCTTTTCGCTTTTCACATAAACTTCACATTACTTCGTCAGTTGCGTCACTGCGGCGCTCACATATGTTATATATGCTCTGCTCCTCGTTTCTTACTTCCTTGTACTGTTAGCTTCTATAAAAAGCTTTATTTCACTGTGCAATTTTCAAAGAACAATCCCATAAACTTCGTATTACGTCGTCCACTGCGTCGCTGCGATGCTCACATATGTTATATATGCTCTGCTCCTCGCTCCTTGTGTCCTAGTACTACTCGTTTCTGCCGAAATTTCAAGTAATTCTTGTATTAAGTTCTACTTAATACATTCTACAAAATTAGCTAGTAATTTATTAGCGATAATAAACTACTATCATTTGAATTCTTGACGAAATTGTTTAATCTTAAAGGTTAAACAAATTTCTTTTCGCTTTTCACATAAACTTCACATTACTTCGTCAGTTGCGTCACTGCGGCGCTCACATATGTTATATATGCTCTGCTCCTCGTTTCTTACTTCCTTGTACTGTTAGCTTCTATAAAAAGCTTTATTTCACTGTGCAATTTTCAAAGAACAATTGAGAAAATACTTTATCACTTTAATTCGTCAGAGTCAAAGTTTATATTTTCCCTTGAGAAACTTTTGGTCTCTCAAAATTAAACAGAGTTAAAGTACCAGATGTCATGAAGTATTACCTTCATGTCGACTCCCTAGAAAGGAGGTGATCCAGCCGCAGGTTCTCCTACGGCTACCTTGTTACGACTTCACCCCAATCACTAATCCCACCTTCGGCCGCTGGCTCCCTTCCCCTAAGCCAAAGGCTTAGGTTTGGGCTCTTTCCCTTTCGCTCGCCGCTACTTAGGAAATCGATGTTTCTTTCTCTTCCTCCGGGTACTTAGATGTTTCAGTTCCCCGGGTTTACCTCTATATACCTATGTATTCAGTATATAGTCCATAGTGTTAACTATGGGGGTTGCCCCATTCGGAAATCTTTGGATCACTGGCTATTTGCGCCTACCCAAAGCTTATCGCAGCTTATCACGTCCTTCTTCGGCTCCTAGTGCCAAGGCATTCACCATGCGCCCTTTGTAGCTTGACCTATCTAATAAATTTCACCATAAACTTCGTATTACGTCGTCCATTTCGTCACTGTGGTGCTCACATATGTTATATATGCTCTGCTCCTCGTTCCTTATGTCCTAGTACTACTAGTTTCTGCCGAAATTTCAAGTAATTCTTGAAATAAGATTTACCTTATTTCATTCTACAAAATTAGCTAGTAATTTATTAGCGATAATAAACTACTATCATTTGAATTCTTGACGAAATTGTTTATCTTTAAAGGTTAAACAAATTTCTTTTCGCTTTTCACATAAGCTTCACATTACTTCGTCAGTTGCGTCACTGCGGTGCTCACATATGTTATATATGCTCTGCTCCTCGTTTCTTACTTCCTTGTACTGTTCGCTTCTATAAAAAGCTTTATTTCACTGTGCAATTTTCAAAGAACAATTGAGAAAATACTTTATCACTTTAATTCGTCAGAGTCAAAGTTTATATTTTCCCTTGAGAAACTTTTGGTCTCTCAAAATTAAACAGAGTTAAAGTACCAGATGTCATGAAGTATTACCTTCATGTCGACTCCCTAGAAAGGAGGTGATCCAGCCGCAGGTTCTCCTACGGCTACCTTGTTACGACTTCACCCCAATCACTAATCCCACCTTCGGCCGCTGGCTCCCTTGCGGGTTACCTCACGGACTTCGGGTGTTACCAGCTCTCATGGTGTGACGGGCGGTGTGTACAAGGCCCGGGAACGTATTCACCGCGACATGCTGATTCGCGATTACTAGCAACTCCGGCTTCATGTAGGCGAGTTTCAGCCTACAATCCGAACTGGGATGAGTTTTTGAGTTTGGCTCCACCTCGCGGTATTGCATCTCTTTGTACTCACCATTGTAGCACGTGTGTAGCCCTAGACATAAGGGGCATGATGATTTGACGTCATCCCCACCTTCCTCCACGTTAACCGTGGCAGTCTCACTAGAGTGCTCAACTTAATGGTAGCAACTAATCATATATGCTCTGCTCCTCGCTCCTTGTGTCCTAGTACTACTCGTTTCTGCCGAAATTTCAAGTAATTCTTGTATTAAGTTCTACTTAATACATTCTACAAAATTAGCTAGTAATTTATTAGCGATAATAAACTACTATCATTTGAATTCTTGACGAAATTGTTTATCTTTAAAGGTTAAACAAATTTCTTTTCGCTTTTCACATAAACTTCACATTACTTCGTCAGTTGCGTCACTGCGGCGCTCACATATGTTATATATGCTCTGCTCCTCGTTTCTTACTTCCTTGTACTGTTAGCTTCTATAAAAAGCTTTATTTCACTGTGCAATTTTCAAAGAACAACTTTTGACAATTAATATTTCGTGTTTCGGAATAACTTTGCTGTGATTTTCTAGCTTTTATTCTTTTCTCAATCCTCTAAATCCTTTAATTCGCTTTGCTCAAACAAAAAGTATTCTTAACGAGTCTTTCGAGAATAAAAATCTAAAAATCAAGTGCTTGTTATACTCACACTCCAATATTAAGTTGTCATATTCCAAACTAATGGAAGTAATTTTTACTACGTAAAAATTACAATAGAGAAACTTTTGGTCTCTCAAAATTAAACAGAGTTAAAGTACCAGATGTCATGAAGTATTACCTTCATGTCGACTCCCTAGAAAGGAGG
>NZ_AMQH01000046.1 GCF_000300195.1 Clostridium tunisiense TJ
CGATCAGGTCTGGTTTCAAGATCAGCCTGGTCAGTTGTACAGAAGGTTTGTGTCCCCTTCGTCTAGTGGCCTAGGACACCGCCCTTTCACGGCGGTAACAGGGGTTCGAATCCCCTAGGGGACGCCAAGCTTCCGACCCACCCGGTGAAAGCGGCGGTCCAAAGTATCTGACGATACACCATATCTTAAAGATGACTTCCGAGTCATGTTTAAGATATTGCTCTTTAACAATCTGGAACAAGCTGAAAATTGAAACATGACGGCTGAAATTTATCCCTCCGTAGATGTATTGGGATAAAGAGTAACCTGTCATAGAGTCTCTCAAATGTTTGCAGCGCGAACGATGGAAACATCTTCGGGTTGTGAGGTTAAGTGACTA
>NZ_AMQH01000047.1 GCF_000300195.1 Clostridium tunisiense TJ
CCTAACAAGGTCAGAAGACCGATCCGGGAACTGGTTTTAATCGCCCGAGGAGCACTGAGATGTCATTGAGGAACATGAGGATCGGGCTGCGCGCCAGTCTGAGTTTTGGGGTGTTGGCCAGCCTGCTGGTGATTGTCGGCCTGTTTGGTCTGGGTCAGATGGCCAAGCTGCGTGAAAGCGCCCTGGTGATCGAGGGGTCGTGGATGCCGAGCATCGAGAATATCCATGACAGCGCGGCCTACGTGGCCAGCATCCGTCTGGAAGCGTTGCGCCTGGCAACCACCGACGAGTCGCGCGTGCGTGACAACAGCAAAGGCCTGATCAGCCGCCAACGTACAGAATTGCAAACCCTGCTGGACCATCACGAAAC
>NZ_AMQH01000048.1 GCF_000300195.1 Clostridium tunisiense TJ
GAAGAAGAAGAAGAAGAAGAAAACCCTAAACAGCAGGCAGGATTGATTTCATTCTTTCTTTAATTCTTAGTAGCCTTCTGGCTTGTAGGCGATGAAGGCGATTAACTGGACTTGGCGAACGTTGTCGAATCCGATGATGCTGACGAAGCCTTGTGGGTATGCCTTGACGGCCTCGTCCAGCTCGTTGGCGACCTGAACCGAGTCGGTGCAGCCGAACATGGGCAGCTTCCACATGGTCCAGTAACGCCCGTCGTAGTAACCGGGCGACCTGTTGTTCTCGCGGTACGGGTACGGGTTCTTGAGGGTGAACTCAAGGCAAGGGATCCACTTGTTCTGTAGAAGGAAATCGATTTGCTTCAGGAGTTGC
>NZ_AMQH01000049.1 GCF_000300195.1 Clostridium tunisiense TJ
CCTGCCGAAGCAGAGGTCAAGGTCGATGGCCGGCAAGGCCTGCTGTTCAAGCAACAAGGTGATCTTCACCCCGTTGAGTTACTGTCCGCGCCCAGGCTTATCGGCCAGGATGGGCAGAAAGGTGATGCGCCGGTCTGGCGTTTGTACCTGCGACCGTTGCCCGGTGCCCGGCGGTATCGCGCCCAAGTGGCGACTGATAAAGCCTTTATGAACATCCAGCAGGAAAACTTTTCCAGTGAGCCGAAAATGAGCTTCACTGGGCTCAAGGCATCGTTCTATCACGTTCGTGTATCGGCGTATGACGAGCATGGCCTGGAAGGAGAAACCGGGGTCTATGAC
>NZ_AMQH01000050.1 GCF_000300195.1 Clostridium tunisiense TJ
CAGACTCAGTCATAACTCCATCTAATGTGTTATGGCGAATTCGTCGCCCTAAATAGGACTCGATCCCAAATTCAGTATTCAGACAAAATTGATCAAACGCGTCCTTAGCTATCTGCGCGATCATGCCCTCACTTTGCTCGTTTAGCGTTATAAAATATATATCTTCGCTTTCGCCCGATTTATTTTCAATAGTTCTAAGTGTTGCCTGGATACTGGGGTAGGAAGTACGAAACTGTTCAGTGGAAACAGAGGGATTACCATCAAGCCACTTCTTCATGGCAAAACTGTCGACGTACATTCCACTGCTATCGAAATAGCTCTGCAAGGT
>NZ_AMQH01000051.1 GCF_000300195.1 Clostridium tunisiense TJ
CAAGAATTACTTGAAATTTCGGCAGAAACGAGTAGTACTAGGACACAAGGAGCGAGGAGCAGAGCATATATAATATATGTGAGCACCGCAGCGACGCAGTGGACGACGTAATACGAAGTTTATGGCGAATTTTAAGCTTTTCATAGAAGCGAGCAGTACTAGGAAGCAAGAAGCGAGGAGCAGAGCATATATAGCATATGTGAGCACCACAGCGACGAAGCTGACGACGTAATGCGAAGGTTATATGAAAAGCGATGTATAGGTCAAGCTACAAAGGGCGCATGGTGAATGCCTTGGCACTAGGAGCCGAAGAAGGACG
>NZ_AMQH01000052.1 GCF_000300195.1 Clostridium tunisiense TJ
AAGGCGAACAACAACCGGGATTTTAACGCCGACTTCTTTCACTGCACCGATGATGCCTTCGGCAATCATGTCGCAACGAACGATGCCGCCGAAGATGTTGACCAGTACTGCAGCGACGTTGGAGTCGGACAGGATGATCTTGAAGGCTTCGGTTACGCGTTCTTTGGTAGCACCACCGCCTACGTCGAGGAAGTTGGCTGGTTTGCCGCCATGCAGGTTGACGATGTCCATGGTACCCATGGCCAGGCCGGCACCGTTGACCATGCAACCGATGTTACCTTCCAGGGCTACGTAGGTCAGTTCGAACTTGGCA
>NZ_AMQH01000053.1 GCF_000300195.1 Clostridium tunisiense TJ
GATGTATTGGCCGTTCAATGGCCAAACAGAGGAAGACCGCTGGGTGGATTGGAAAGAATGCGGTGGAGATAAAGACGGAAGCTACTACATCGTAGCGAGACAATGGCATTGCGCGATGAGCTTAAACGCTGCATGCAGAAAAAGGGCTACCAGTTCGTTCCCCCGTGCCACCAACTAGAGAAATGCGGCCCACCTCCTTCTGCGCCAAACGGCGGATCGTGGCCAACATGGGCGTCGGACGTGTGGCCGCCGCAATCGCCGGGGGCTCG
>NZ_AMQH01000054.1 GCF_000300195.1 Clostridium tunisiense TJ
CAGACCAAATACGCTGGAACTGGTTCAGCCGTTGAATATGCCGTTCTTCATCTCAAGGTTAAAGAAATCATTGTGATAGGGCACAGCGATGATGGAGCATACTCAACTGACTTCATCGAAGACTGGGTAAAGATTTGCATGCCAGCCAAGACTAAGGTGCTCGCCGACGCCAAAGATGCCCCATTTGGTGACCAGTGTGCACAGTGTGAAAAGGAGGCCGTGAATGTTTCACTTGGAAACATTCTTTCGTATCCATTTGT
>NZ_AMQH01000055.1 GCF_000300195.1 Clostridium tunisiense TJ
CTGTAAAGGAAGACCGTGCCACCCATACTGGCCAAGCTCATTTTTAGAAGTCTCCCTTCTGCCCGCCCTCCCGCGGGCTAATGAGATGGTCACCCCCACACCCTGCGAGGGCTACGCTTTCGCAGGGTGTTTTGTTTTTGGAGGCCATCATCATGAGCGAGTCAGCACTGATCGGGATCGATCTCGGCAAACATAATTTCCACCTTCTGGGCCAAGACAAATCGGGCCGCGAGGTGTTTCGCAAAAAGCTCTCGCGAGCGCAGATGATGCGGTTCTTCGGCAACTTGCC
>NZ_AMQH01000056.1 GCF_000300195.1 Clostridium tunisiense TJ
GGCCTCCATGACCTACCGCGAGCTGGCCGCGCTGACCAACCGCATCGCCCGCGTGCTGGTCGAGGACATGAAGCTGGTGCCGGGCAACCGCCTGCTGCTGCGCGGCCCCAACAACCCGATGATGGCGGCCTCGTGGCTGGCCGCGATCAAGGCCGGCCTGGTGACGGTGCCGACCATGCCGCTGCTGCGCGCCAAGGAACTCAAGCAGATCATCGACAAGGCGCAGATCCAGGCGGTGCTGTGCGATGTGCGCCTG
>NZ_AMQH01000057.1 GCF_000300195.1 Clostridium tunisiense TJ
CGTCTACCGTGCTTACTCTGTTGGTGCTTCCTGCTCTGTATCAATGGGCACACCGCAAAGATGATGATGGTGATGAAGCGGGTAGCTGATAGCCCATAACAGAAGCCCACAGCAACGTTGTGGGCTTTTCATTCTGGATATTGATGTCACCTTTCAAAATTGTAAGTTTACCGTCATGCCGGTGATGCCTGTGAGTTGATAAGGTTACTCCCAATAAGATTGATATTGAGAGGACCTTATGAAAAAGCTT
>NZ_AMQH01000058.1 GCF_000300195.1 Clostridium tunisiense TJ
AAGGTTGAGCCAGCCCCTTTGGCTACTAAGAACTCTTACAAGAAACCAGCTAACGATGATAACAAAAACAAATCAACCACTAAACCTATGAGGAATTCAATATGAATAAAGAATACTACACAACAGAAGATGCAATTGAAATGTCTGGATTATCAGCAAAAGACTATTTCAGTTTTATGGAAGGCGACTTAGTGCCAGAAGAATTTATCTTACCAGAGCTATTTGTGAATAGCTTTGAAGAT
>NZ_AMQH01000059.1 GCF_000300195.1 Clostridium tunisiense TJ
AAACTGCTGGTTGGTTTGTAAAGGAGAACATTTTCAAGCACGGAGACGACCTGAAGGAGTGGATTGTAAAAGATAGGCCAGTATTTAGCTCAGATCAATTTGATTACATACTTCAGCTTTCTGACTCTGAGGAGTGGCAAGAGAAGTTCTGTATGATCGCATCAACATACTACGGAGTCAGTACCAATTATGATCAGGCCGACTCCCGCTTTCAAGTGGCGAT
>NZ_AMQH01000060.1 GCF_000300195.1 Clostridium tunisiense TJ
CACTCCAGAAAATTATGAGATAATAAATTATATCAATGATGTATCACTAGAAAATCCAGAAGTACTGATGACATCAGATGCAAATGGAAACTATACTAATGCCTATACTTATGGTCTAGATAGAATATCAGTAGATAAACTATCGCCAAATAGTGATGCTAAGACTGATCCATTATTCTACTTGTACGATGGACGCGGTAGTGTAGCTAATACAAC